>CAVQQF010000001.1:0-231202 GCA_963714825.1 uncultured Bacteroidales bacterium
GGACAAGATATTGGTAGAAAGCAAATTACAGATGCGTTAAAAGTCCCGTAGGGACGATATAGGATTTTACCCGGACAACAATGATTTAAAATCAAATTTCCTAAGATATTTTCGCCTTTCACCCCTCGCCTTGTCGCCCCTCGCTCATTAAGAATTTTAAAATATAATTTTAAACAGACTCTAAATCTGATAACCTTATAACCTTATAATAATGATTATATCAAACTTATAATGAGCAGGATTGTTAAAGTTTTCATATATTTGGCTATTGCCAATTTGTTTACATCATCTGGTTCGAATTCTTTTTTAATCAAAACAAAAAAAAGATATCATGGAAGCATCAGGCACATTTGAATTTTTAGTTAAACTGGCTAGTTTTGGAACAGCAGGTGTTTGTGTACTGGCCATATTTTTTATCGGCAGTGCCATAATAAAACTGCCAAATGATTCGCCCAGCTGGAAACCGCAGATAATGAAGCGCTTTATTAATGCCTGTATTATTATTGCTGGTATTACAACGGTTTCGGGTGGATTAAATGCCTATTTTAACCGCGATAAAGTAGTTAAGGCCGATCAGAAAGCTGAGACATCGATGAATGAAACGGATAAAGTAGCCGAGGAATACATGAAATTGACTGCACAGTACAACGATCTTTCGGCTAAAGTGTCATCGCTTGTCGAACTGATTGGGCAAAACAATTCGGCACCTTCGCAGCCGGTTGCGGAAGCTACCAACCAGGTACTGCAGGAAATAAGGGTTGAGCGGCCGGTACCCTTGAATACTATTCTCGACGAACGAAGCACCTATATGCAGAGGCGTGCCAAAATTAACCCTGAATTGCAGGAGGGAATCGAGAAAAGGCGGTAGCTCAAAAAGATTCACATACAATTGGCTTTCCTGCAAAATGCTATTCCTTCTGAGGAAGCGGATGTTTATGCACATGTGCTAATGCCCAACTTTTCGAGGCGGGTTTGTTCGGAATTTTTTTGTGAATTACCTGCGATCATTGAATAATGTGTTATTTATTGGTTTGAGTATTTTGGTTAAAACGCTGGTTTTTTTAATTAAAATCAAGTTTTTGCCAAATGAATCCCCGTTTTATAGCCCAACTTCGCCCGATTTTTCGTACTTTTGCAGCCGATCATCTGTCCGGGCGAAATAATTGTATCTGTTGGGTTGAATTTATGCGTTTAGGTTGGAATTTTATTAATAACGAAAAACTAGAATATGGGAAGAGCACGTGAAACTTTTGGTAAAAGAGAAAACAGGAACAAGCAAGAGAAAAAGAGAAAAGAAAAAGAAGCAAAGAGACTCGAAAAAGGGGATGGCCGCGACGGTAATAACCTGGATGAAATGATTGCCTATGTTGATGAATTTGGAAGAATATCATCAACACCACCCGATTTAACCAAAAGAGTAGCGATTAAGGCCGAAGATATTCAGATTGGTGTACCCAAATATGTTGAACCCGGCGAAGGCGAACTGTTACGCACAGGCATTGTGGCTTTTTTTAACGACAGCAAAGGCTATGGTTTTATCAATGATGTAATGTCAGGAAAAAGCGTTTTTGTGCATATCAACGAACTCGAAGAACCTATCAAGGAAAATAATAAAGTAACTTTCGAAATAGCTAACGGACCTAAAGGTCAGAATGCTGTTAACGTTAAGTTAGTCCGGTAACCTAAAGTTTCGGAAAAAATTTCAGCTGCCAGCCTCATACAGGTTCTGGCGGCTTTTGTATTTCAATAGTCAGGGTGCGCAACAAATTATAAGTGATAAGTGTAAATATTTAAACCTAAGTGCTGTAGGTCAAATGGTGATCAATAATTATCCGGGTCGGATTATGTTTAAATATTATCTACATTTGAATGGCTTAATAATATGGGTTCTGTTAAAGAATTAAGGATAAGAATAATTTAAGCTCCATTAATGATTGGACCATCCCGATTGCTATCATTAGCTGGGTTACGAACTACTTAACACCACTCGATCAGTGTCGCGAAATATTGATTTGAAAATTGAGATTCACCCTTTTACCGGCACCCGGCACCCGGCACCCGGCACCCGAGCACCCAACACCCATCACATCACACCTAACTCACAAAGCATCTCAAAACTACCCCACAATTTATTAAAACACAGCCTATGGTATCGAAAAAACTGCTAATGCGCTTCGCCGCTCTGGTATTCGTATTAGTGTCGGCATTGCACTTTCTCAGAGTGCTTACAGGGGTTCCGGTTCTTATTTCCGGATGGCTTTTGCCTGTATGGGTGAATGCCTTCGGGGGTATAGTTACTGTTTTATTGAGTTTCTGGCTCTGGCGATTGTCAGGAGTGAAGGATGTTTAGATCTGCTTAATGGAACGCCTTATAAGTTGCTCTATCTATTTTAAAATTTGATAAAATCTCTATGAGGAAGATCATTTGCTTCAGAAACAGCTGTGTGGTAGAATATCTTCGTTTTTTTAACCAGAGCATCGTATTTTTACCGCTATGGGTCTTATTTTCTTCAGGTTAATCCGAAAAAAAATAAGTAAGGCGACAGGTTACCGGGTTTAGTTTTTCATTCCGATTTTGGCTCTTCCTGATCAAAATTCAGTTTAGGGATACTTGATAACATAATTAAGTTATTTTTGTGATTCAATTTTCCAGATCTCTATGCATCCGCGCACATCCATTTATCACAAGCTGATACTTTATATCTTTTTTCTTGGAATATTCGTGATTGTTGCCGTTAGCCTCTATTCATTTATTACATCGCGCAATGCAATTATGGATCGTACTTTCGATCAGCTAACCTCGCTCCGGGTTGCAAAAAAAGAACAGGTAGAACAGTTTTTTAAAGATCGTGTGAAAGAAGTCGAGCTGTTTTCGCATCTCGATGTTAACAGATCTATCAGCGTGAGAACAGGAAAAATGTCAGGACTGATTACATTCAATAGGCCTAACATAGGTTTGGATTCAAATTTTGAGGAGTTTTTTAAATCAGGAAATTATTACAGTAAAATTTACCTGTTGAAGAACGCTGAAGTTGAATGCATTTTTTTTGATTCCAGTTCAGTCAGTCGTAGGGAAATCATTAAAAATGAACTTCATATGATCAGGCCTCTATTTGAGGATGTAAAACAAAGTAAAGTTGCAAAGATTCATGATTTTAGTATGAACGTAAGCGACAGCAGTACCCATATGTTTATTGTGTCACCGCTCAGCACTTCATCGGTTACTGATCCTGCAATAGCTATTTTCGAAATAAGGGCATCAGCTATCAGTAATATTATGAAAAACAAAGAGCTTACTGATGGCCTTGGTAAAAGCGGGGAAGTATACCTGGTGGGACCCGATTCGCTGATGCGCAGCGAATCGCGGTTTTATCAGAATTCCATTCTGCGGCAAGCGGTATTAACTGAGTCGGTGCGAAATGCATTTAAACTTTCCGAAGGAACCCGCCTCAATATTGATTATCGTAATGTGATGACCTTGTCGAGCTACAGCCGGCTTAATATTCCGGGTTTAAACTGGATTGTTATTGCTGAAATTGACAGAAAAGAAGCCATGCGCCCGGTGTATAAACTGGCAAACGAAATCGTGTTCCTGAGTATTTTCATCACTATGATACTCTTTATCGCCGCATATGTTATCTCGCGTTCCATTGCCGGACCCATTATCGAGCTCAAGGATGCTACCATCAGGGTGAGACATGGGGAACTCGACCCTTTGCTGCATATAAAATCGAACGATGAACTGGGGGAGCTTACTGAAAATTTTAACCTCATGACCAGTCAGCTTAAGGCCCAGCAGGAGGAACTGAAAGAAAGAGAAAACCGTATGTTCTCATCCTTTATCGACGGGCAGGAAGATGAGCGTCAGCGTTTGTCGCGTGAGCTTCACGATGGACTCGGGCAAATGATCGTTGCTACCAAATTGAAGATGGAAAGCATTATGAATACCGGCAATGGAATTAATACCGAAAATATGAGCCGCCTGCGCACTATGTTCGAAAGCCTGGTTGAAGAAGTGCGTGGTATTTCGAATAACCTGATGCCCGCTGCCTTGCAGGAATTCGGACTCGAAATGGCCCTGAGCCAGATATGCCGCGAAATTTCGGCCCTGAGCCGGATTAATGTTATTTTTGATTCGCAAATCGCCAGGCAGCAACTCGATAAAAGAATTGCTACCTATATTTTTCGAATTGCCCAGGAAGCACTTAATAACGCTGTTAAGCATTCGGGTGCATCGGAAATTATAATGACATTGATTGGAAATGAAAAAATGATTAGCCTGATGGTGCAGGACAATGGTGTCGGTATCAGCCTCGAAACTCCATGCGATCAGAATGGCCGGGGCTTAAACAGTATGTGCGAAAGGGTTAAACTGTTGAATGGTTTGATTGATATTTCGAAAGGGGAGGAGAATGGTACTATTGTTTCGGTTAAAATACCCTTAACATAGTCTCAGCTCTGCATGTTCTTACAGGCAAGCCTAAGCTCAAACTGATATAAAAACAACATGTTCAATGCGGATGCTAATTAAACTCATTTAAACCGGATGGCAAAAATCAGAATTATACTTACCGAAGATCATCAATTATTGCGTGAAGGCATAAAAGCGCTTATTGCCTCCGAAAATATTGAAATTGTGGGCGAAGCATCCTCAGGTGAAGAGTTGTGGAAATTACTCAATACTCATGAAACCGACATTATACTTATGGATATTTCACTGCCCGTAACTTCGGGAATTGAGCTTACACGAAAGCTTTCTGTGCAATATCCCGAAGTAAAAGTGTTGATTCTATCTATGTTTGCCGACGAAAGCTTTATTAACCAGGCTATCAAGGCAGGCGCAAAAGGTTACCTTCATAAAAATACCACCCGCGAAGAAATGCTGATTGCTATTGACACCGTGTATTCAGGCAATGATTTCTACAGCGATAATATCTCGAAAATTATTCTCAAGAGCTATATTGATAAAGCTAAATCGAATGGCGAGGATGTTAGCAATCCACACGAAATCCTGTCGAAACGCGAAATTGAAATATTAGTCATGTTTGCCGAAGGTTTTATTAACAAAGAAATTGCCGACAAGCTTTTTATCAGTATTCGCACCGTGGAATCGCACAAAAATCATATCATGCAAAAGCTTAACCTTAAAACCCAGGTTGAACTGGTTAAATATGCCATACGACATAACCTGATTGATATTTAAGCTTGTGAGAAAATTGTTCCAGGCATTTATTTAAAATGATTGAGTGATTGGGTTTTGGGGAGTTAAAGGTTATAGGATAAAGGTTAAAGGTTAAAGTACTTGAAGTATCGTCTACTATATGCTCCTTGGGCATAGATTAATATTGGGATTGGGTAAACTTAAAACTCAGCGGCCGGAGGAAAGTCGGTCATTGTTTGATCAGAACATCTTTTGTAGATTATTATTCACCATTCACTTCCGATGCTATAGGGATCATTATTCGTTATACCCTGCCTCCTTTGTTGTCAGGTAAAGTTATTCGTTATTCACTATACTCCGTGTATCACTTAGTTATCCTGCGTATTTCTGCATAGGGTATTTCGCATGAATTTTCGGTATATTATCCCATTGCCGGTTGATATCCGATACAATATTTTTGCTGCATTATTAATTTAACAAAGCAGCGAATGAAAAATCTGATTCAAACACTTCTGGTAGCTACAACACTAGTCATGGTAGCCGTTTCTTCAATGGCACAGGAAAAATGTACTTTCGAGGTTAAAGCTTCGGCTGACCTGGTAAGTAATTATGTATGGCGCGGTGTCCCTTGTTATTCAATAAATAATTCACAGGCGGTATTGGCGCCTAATCTGCAGCCGGCCTTAGCATTTGCCATGGGAGGCCTCGAAATCGGAGCCTGGGGTTCGTCTGATTTTACCGGAAGTTATAAGGAAATGGATTTATACGCCTCTTACTCCATAAAAGGATTTACGGCCACCGTTACCGATTACTATTGGGATCTCGACTGGCTCTCGAAACCTTATTTTTCGTACAAAAACGAAACAACCAGCCATGTAATTGAAGGTGCACTGTCCTATGAATTTGAAAAAATTCCGCTCAGCATTTCGGTTGCAAGCATGTTGTATGGTGCCGATAAAAAGATCAGTGAAACAGAAGAAGATTCGGAAATAAAAAACAACTATTCGACCTACATCGAATTGGGATACAACTTTAAGTTTAAGGAAACCAATTTTGATGCCTTCCTGGGAATGACTCCTGCTGATGGTTTGTATGGTGATGGTTATGGAAGTGTTACTGGCTTTGGAGTAGTAAATATGGGGCTAAAAGGTTCGAAAACGATAAAAATAGCTGAGAATTACGAAACCACTTTAAGCACTTCTCTCATTTTCAATCCTCAGCATGATAAAGCTTTTCTTGTTGTTGGAATCTCATTTTAGTTCATTAAAGCAATAAAAACGCATCAAAATAAAATTTCAAACTCATCTAAATCAATAACATATGATTGATACTGGTTCAACAGGGTTTATGTTGCTTGCAACAAGTCTGGTTATGCTTATGACACCCGCATTGGCATTCTTTTATGGTGGTCTTGCTTCAAAGCGGAACATTCTGGGAATTATGATTCAGAGTTTTGTTTCACTAGGCTGGACAACTGTACTCTGGGTAACCTTCGGTTATTCACTTTGTTTCAGCGGGGGCGAAGGTGGATTGCTGGGTGATTTCTCCAAGGCTTTCCTGGCAGGAGTTGGGATGGACTCCATGTTTTCGGGCAACGAAAAAATACCTGAAATCGTTTTTATAGCTTACCAAATGATGTTCGCTATTATCACCCCGGCACTTATTACAGGTGCTTTTGTAAACCGTGTATCATTTAAAGCATACATGATTTTTCTTACAGTATGGCAAATACTGGTTTATTATCCATTCGTTCACATGGTGTGGGGTGGAGGTTTACTTGCCGAATGGGGTGTGCTCGACTTTGCCGGTGGCATTGTAGTGCACGCAACTGCTGGTTTCGCAGCCCTGGCTTCCGTATTTTATGTGGGTAAGCGTGTGAATAAAAATTCAACTCCAAACAGCATTCCATTGGTAGCTATTGGCAGTGGATTGTTATGGTTTGGCTGGTATGGTTTTAATGCCGGAAGTGAACTGCAGGTGGATGGTGTTACTTCACTGGCATTCCTTAATACTGACATTGCAGCCTCCTTTGCCACAATGGCCTGGGTTGTAATAGAATGGTACCGCGAAGGGAAACCGAAATTCGTCGGGCTGCTAACCGGTTCGATTGCCGGCCTGGCTTGTATTACTCCCTGTGCTGGTTTTGTGCCGTTATGGGCGTCGCCTATTATCGGTACCGCAGCTGGCGTATCATGCTACCTGGCCGTTCAGCTTAAAAATAAAATGAATTGGGACGATGCACTCGATGTTTGGGGTGTTCACGGTGTGGGAGGTTTTGTTGGTACTATTCTGCTTGGTGTTTTTGCTTTTTCCGGAACCAATGCCGTTACGGGGCAAGCTTACGCCGGACTCATTTATGGCGATGTGTCTTTTTTTATGAAACAACTTATCACCGTTATTGCCGCTTCAGTTTATGCATTTATATTCACGTATATCATGCTCATTCTTATTAATTACATCACAAAAGTACGGGTAACCGAAGAAGATGAAATGATTGGCCTTGATACTGCTCTTCACGGAGAAAGGGCCTACGACGAAGGGGCTTTGTAATAAGCATAGGTTAGTGTTTGTTCTAAAGGCTGCTCATGTCGGGCAGCCTTTTTTATATGCCTGGCATGCTTATGCTGTTTTCGCAGCTATAAAGCTGCAACTTATTTCTTTTTTGGTATGTCCATTATTCTGTCTATTTAATGCGTCATTATGGCATATAAGTGCGAAATTATATTGACAAAATGGCATAATATTGACTTATTAGCAATTTGGCTTCTTTCTTGTTGCAACAAAATCAACCTTAATACCTGCAATACAATGAACTTTAATAAATACACCATAAAAGCACAGGAAGCCGTGCAGCAGGCGCAGCAAATTGCTGCCGGAAATCAGCAGCAGGCTATCGAAAACGCACATATTCTCAAAGGTATTCTTGCCGTTGATAATGATATACCCGGCTTTATAGCCAACAAACTCGGGATTGACTTAGCTGCCATTGAAAAAGGAATTGATTCCATTCTGTCCACATACCCAAAAGTACAGGGTGGCGAGCCATACCTGTCGGGCGATGCTTCAAAAGCCCTGCAAAAAGCTGAATCCTTGTTAAATGACTTTGGCGATGAATTTATCACCATCGAACTGATTATTTTGGGGATCCTTTTGTCGAACGACAGCGTGTCCAGACTTTTGAAACAGCTGGGTGCGAACGAAAAAGATATGAAATCAGCTATTGCCGAATTACGCAAAGGTTCATCCGCTAAGAGTGCAACAGCCGAAGACACTTATAATGCTTTAACTAAATATGCCCGCAACCTGAACGATCTGGCCCGCAAAGGCAAACTTGATCCAGTGATCGGTCGTGACGAAGAGATAAGGCGTGTATTAACGATATTAACCCGGCGAACCAAAAATAATCCTATCCTTATCGGAGAACCCGGAGTAGGTAAAACAGCGATTGCCGAAGGTATTGCGCATCGTATTATCAGCGGCGATGTACCTGAGAACCTGAAGAACAAGCTTATTTTCTCACTCGATATGGGCTCGCTTATTGCCGGCGCCAAATACAAGGGCGAATTCGAAGAAAGGCTGAAAAGTGTTGTTAAGGAAGTGATGGGTTCGGATGGTGACATTGTGCTTTTTATCGACGAAATCCACACCCTCGTTGGTGCAGGAGCTTCGGAAGGCGCTATGGATGCTGCCAATATTCTTAAGCCTGCATTAAGCCGGGGCGAATTACGTGCCATTGGTGCAACCACGTTGAATGAATACCAGAAATACTTCGAAAAAGATAAAGCCCTGGAGCGCCGGTTCCAGGTGGTGATGGTAAACGAACCTGATACACTTGATGCAGTATCTATCCTGCGGGGACTTAAGGAACGTTATGAAACCCACCACCAGGTGCGGATCAAAGATGAGGCTATTATTGCGGCGGTAGAGCTTTCGCAAAGGTATATAACCGACAGGTTTTTGCCCGACAAAGCCATTGACCTTATTGACGAAGCAGCTGCCAAACTCAGGCTCGAAATTAATTCGGTACCCGAAGAACTGGATGAAAAGGAACGCCGTATCCGACAACTTGAAATTGAACGCGAAGCCATTAAACGCGAAAAAGATGAAGTAAAACTCAAACAACTCAACCAGGAAATAGCCAATCTCGATGAAGTGCGTAAGTCGCTTAAAGCCAAATGGGAAGCCGAACGTAACCTTGTGAACGAAATCCAGCAGCAAAAGAAAAATATCGAGGATTATAAATTTCAGGCTGAACAGGCCGAACGTGAAGGCAATTATGGATTGGTAGCTGAACTGCGTTACGGTAAAACACAGGAAGCCAACGAAAAACTTGAGCACTTTAAGCATGAACTAAATAAACTCCAGGTAAATTCAATACTTGTAAAAGAGGAAATTGGCTCCGAGGAAATTGCCGAAGTGGTTGCCCGCTGGACCGGTATTCCTGTTTCACGTATGCTGCAGAGTGAGCGCGAGAAGTTGTTGCACCTCGAGGATGAACTTCATAAGCGCGTCGTAGGACAGGAAGAAGCCATTCAGGCAATTTCGGATGCCATACGACGCAGCAGGGCAGGGTTACAGGATGCCAAACGACCCATGGGTTCGTTTATATTCCTTGGCACTACAGGTGTCGGTAAAACTGAACTTGCCAAAGCGCTTGCCGAATACATGTTTAACGATGAAAATGCCATGGTGCGTATCGATATGAGCGAATACCAGGAGCGTCATTCGGTTTCGCGGCTCGTAGGAGCGCCTCCGGGCTATGTGGGTTACGACGAAGGCGGGCAGCTTACCGAAAAGGTCCGGCGTAAACCCTATTCCGTTGTTCTTTTCGATGAAATGGAAAAAGCGCATCCCGATGTGTTCAATATTCTCCTTCAGGTACTCGACGATGGCCGTTTGACGGATAATAAAGGACGTACTGCTGATTTCCGCAATACTATCATCATCATGACATCCAATATAGGTTCCATGCTGATACAGGAAAACCTGAAAGTTATCAATGGTTCAAACCGTGAAAAGATACTGGATAAAACCCGGGAGGAAGTTTTCGATCTGCTGAAAAAATCCATACGACCCGAATTCCTGAACCGTATTGATGAAGTGATTATGTTCACTCCATTAACCGAAAAGGAAATAGAAGAAATTGTGCGCCTGCAGCTGACGAAGATTGAGGAAATGTTGTTTGAAAATAATATCCGCCTCGAGGTAACTGACGATGCAATCAGGTTGCTGGCTGCCGAAGGCTACGATCCTCAATACGGCGCCCGTCCGCTCAAAAGGGTATTGCAGCGTGAAATCCTGAACAAACTTTCGAAAATGATACTTGCAAACGAAATCAGGAAAGAAAAGAAAATTGTCATTAGTAAAAATGGCAATATCCTGGAATTTAATAACGACTAGTAATCAAACAACCATGAGAGGCAGGTCACTCATGGTTGTTTAGATTTTTACATGTTTTAAGAGCTAAGGACTAATTCCTTATAATTTTCCGTATGAGAATGTCATTTATTATGACAAGGTAAATACCTTTCGGGAATTCTCTGAAATTCACCTCGAGATGGTTTGTATACAGTTGTGTCTTCCGGAAAAGTACCTGGCCGGTAATATTAATGATCTGTACATTGCTGATTGATATATCTTTACGCTGGATATAAAGTATATCTGTTACAGGGTTAGGAAAAACTCACACTTTTATATCTAAAACTTCAAGTAACTTAATCCCACGGAAATAATAAGCATTTACGATCAGGCAATCTCAATTCTCCAATGCTCCGCCGTTAATCCATATTTTCACCATATTGATGCGGCAATCGGATAGTTTATTCCCGTTTTGTGGCATGGGTTTGTATCCGGTCAGGTGGCTGATGGTTCCGAAAAATTTCCCGTTATCGGCTATTGCCTTAATACCTGCATAAGTGCTAAGGTCAATTCCGCCGGCCGGTGCAGCTCCGCTATGGCAGCCCTGGCAGGTATTCTGGATCAAAGGTTTAATATGAGTTGAGTATTTAACATTAGTTGTATCGCAACCAATGTCGGGGCAACTGTTGTTTTTCGCACCCTGCCCGATCCATTTTGCGATAAGCGCTAATTGCTCGGTAGTCATAGCAGCAGCCGGAAGGGGAGGCATACGGTCCTCGCCTGTCTCTACCATTTTTTCATATATTTTGCTATCGGTCGGATCCTTCACTTTTATTCCTCCGGTAGCAATGATATTACTATAACTATCGAGGATAACATCATCTTTATGTGTGGCAGCATCATGGCAGCCACTCAATGCACAACTCGATTGTAAGAGGGGTAAAATCTGTTGCTCAAAATACACCGTGTCCGAACTACAGGGTATACCGTTAGTGCCGCTTGTATCAATAGGCTTGATTAAGCCAGTGTCAATCGGCTCGTGTTTACACGAAAATGCAATAAGCATAATTGAAATAAAGATCAAAGATGCAAAACCCGGAAAAATATGTTTTCTCATGATCGGAAACTTTATTTTAATAACATTGATTCATGGTGAAATGTTGTAGCATCCTTCCTTTTTTTTCTTTAAATCAGGTGCGCAACAATCTGAATGGAAGGGCAATTCCTTTAAAGAGTAAAATGTTTATGAAAATGGTAAATTCAAACCTTGCAGCTATTTCATTCCTATAACAGGCCTTCGATGCCTAATAGTTATTTGAATTTAATTTTCTTCGCTGCGAAAATACTCATCTTTATCAGCAACCAGCCATGCGAAAAGCGATTGATTTGTGTGCTCCCATACTCACGGTCGCGGTAGCGGATAATAATTTCAGTAATCTTAAGGTTTAGCTTGGCAGCGCCAAATATAAGATCAAAATCACCAAACGGGTCAAAGTCGCCAAAATAATGCCGGTTGCGTGTAATCTCCTGGTAATCTTTCCTGTAAAGCACCTTGGTGCCACAAAGTGTATCTTTAAGCCTTTGCCCGAGCAGGTATGTGAAAAACATTCCAAAGAATTTATTTCCCAGCAGGTTCAGGAAACGCATGGCGTTTTTATCCATAGGGTAAACCAATCGGCTCCCGTTAATAAATTCACCTTTGTTGTAGCGTAAAGCATCGTAAAATTTTGGTAGCTCCTCGGGTGGCATGGTGAGGTCGGCATCCAGTATCATAAGTATTTCGCCCTTAGCAGCTTCGAAAGCTTCGCGAACGGCATTTCCTTTGCCTTTCCCGCTTTGCCTCAGTACTTTTATGTCCTTATCGGGATGAGCTGACTGTACCCTCAGCATTTCTTCGTAAGTATTATCTGCCGAATGGCCTTCGATAAATATAAATTCCTGCTGAGTTCCGAAGGCGGGTGTACGCAAAACGGCATTTTCGATATTTCCTTTTTCGTTGCGTGCAGGTACAACTATCGACACGCTGTATTGCTGGTCGTCAGTCAGCAGCGGGCGGGCTATGATCAGGTTGACCAGGTCGAGGCGGTTGAAAACGGGCAGGTTGGCTAAAAACTTATTAAATATGAGGTTGACAAGCGGTATATATTTCGGGAACATCAGCTTGCGTTCAATACGTATAATCTGGTATCCTTCGAGTTCGAGCAGGTTACAGGTGTCGCTGTTGGTAAACCAGTTTTGTGCAGGTTGTTTCAGCTTCAGGTTCATAAACTCACCAGCCCGCAAAATGGGCTCCCATAAAAAATTATACTGCGAAATAACAATGCGGGTTTGCGAATGACATAAGCTTTTTATATTGTGAAAGGCCGTCTGAACGTCCCAAAGGCAGTTGGTGAGGTCCGAAAGTATGATGTAATCAAAAATTTCGTCGAGCTGCAATTCTTCAACATCGTCAACTTTAAAATGTAGATCAGGGTGCAGTTTACTTGCAGTTTCAATGGATTCAGCAATAAAATCAATACCTAGGCCATAAGCCGGACGTGTTGTTTGAAGCAAATCGCCATTGCCACAGCCAATTTCGAGTACTCTTTTGCCTTCGGGTATGATGGAAGAAATGTACTTTTCGATGGATTTATGATAAAAACGATTCATCCTTTTCCACTTGCCGCGCGAAGCAGCATTTTTCATATAGAAGCTCTTAATATCTGCTTTCTTCATAAAATCCAAACGATTGCATTGAACGAACAAAATTACAAAAATCTATTTGCATTTTCGGTGGCTATTTTAGGGGTTTCGAAAACATGCGGAATCAGGGTAACGGGCAAATAAAGCCATTAAACTGTTATTATCTTTAAAAATAGGAATGCTTCCCGGTTTTATTCTGCTCCCTGGCAGGGTAGAACTATTGATTTATGTTTGCTGCCTTAAGTTTCAGGAAAAATACAGATATTTGTAAGCATTTCGAAAAATACATAATCAAAATACATTATGGCAAAAAAGAATACGCGAGCTAAGGATAACAGCAGCCCGTCAATACCTGATAAAAAAGCCGGAACTACTACAGAGGTAAAAGACTTGCTGGGAATCCTGGATGGTTTTTTTGATAAGCGGCTGAACTGGCTGATATGGGTGATTATGGGTATCACTTTCCTTTTTGGTTTACTGCTGTTCGATACCAAAGTCAGCTTATCGGGCGACGATTCATTTTATATCATACGCGCTTCCGATTTTATTCATTCTTTTGTATACCCTGCATTCCAGGGGCCTTTGTATCCAATGGTTCTCTCCATTTTTGTGGCGATTTTTGGTATTAACCTGGTGCCACTCAAAGTATTATCGCTCATTTCGATCATGGGTTTTATATACCTGTTTTTTGTCGGATTCCGTTCGCGGATTCCTTCCACTCTTTTGGTGATTACCCTTTTGGCAGTAAGTGTTAACTCCTTTATTCTTTATTATGCCAGCCAAACCTACAACGAGGCTTTTTATATCTTCGTTCAGATGCTTGTTATTTATGTTTTCTTCCGGAGTTTTATTGATAATGAAGAGCCGCTTGCATTTAAACCAGAAATGAAACGTCACCTTGTACTCGCATTAAGTTTACTGGCTCTGGCTCTGACTAAAAACGCCGGTTATTCAGCTGTTTTAGCTGTTGGCGGGTATTTTCTTTTACGCGGGCAGTGGAAGAATCTTTTGTATTCGCTTGCAACATTCGCAATGGTTCTTCTGGCTTTCCAGGGAATAAAATATATGCTTTGGAGCGACCAGGGATTACAATTCTCGACCCAGGGCTCCAACCTGATGAATAAGGATTATTACAATCCACAACTTGGCAAGGAAGACCTTGCCGGTTTTTACGGAAGGCTGATCGATAACTCCCAGTTATATTTCTCAAAGCATTTTGTAACCATAATCGGTCTTCGTAAGCTTGATCCGGCAATGGCCGTGAATGGCCTGGTCACTATTTTTGTTTATCTTCTGGCCTTAGGTTCGCTGGTAATAACTTATTCGAAGAATAAATACCTGTTTTTCACAGGATTGCTGACGGGCGCTTTTTTCCTGATTACCTTCCTGGTGCTTCAGGCCAAATGGGATCAAAGCCGGCTTATTATCCCGGGAGTACCCATGTTCCTGCTCATACTTCTGGCATTTGTCTATTATATTTCGCAATATAAAAAGTATAAAATGCTGCAGGTGGCCATACCAGTGTTGGCTGTTATTATTGTTTTCCAGGGGCTGATCGTTACGGCAGGAACCATTAAGACCAATAGCGAAAACAGTGGGAAATACGGCGGCTTAACACCCGACTGGAAGAATTACCTGGCTGCCAGCGAGTGGGCTGCCGAAAATTTACCGGAAGATGCTGTTATTGCCTGTCGCAAACCTTCCATCTCCTTTGTTTACGGAAAAGGCCGCAGCTTTTATGGAATTATGAGTTTGCCTACCTACAGTACCGATGTTTTCTTTAAAAACTGGGAAAGCAACGAAAAAGGCTATATGCTGTTTAACTACGCCGATTTTACCGGGAAACAACTATCTCCCGAATTGTACCGGCTTGTCAAGTCAAATATGGATGCTATGATTTTTGTGGGCGATACCGTGTACTTTGTTGATAAAGTTGCTGATAGTGTTCAGAGTCTTTTTGCCAACGAACTCGCCAATGCCGGCATAAATTTTATTTCCTCCGTAAATGGCTTTAAAGCTATCACAGGCGAAAACAGGGTTATGAAATTATATTACCCCGATTCGCTGCTTTACAAGTTGCAGGATGCAGGTGTAACCCATATTATGACGGCCAACCTCAGGCGTAATATTTACCAGAAAGATGGTCTGATCATTAATACCGTTGAGCGCTACCAGGCCTTTATTCAGGAAAAATACCCGCAGCTGTTTACCAAGGTTTCGCAGGTTGGTGCCGATGGCGACGAACCAGCAACTATTGTTAAAATCGATTACGAAAAAATCGGGCTCTCGGTGAAAAAATCAAAAGAAAGAATTATTAATACGGAATAGTGACTATGTCGCAAAACCTATTATTTAAAATAAAGTAAACAATCAGACTGAATAAAAAGGCTTTTAGCCACAGATTTCGCACTTGCCTGATGCAAGCAGGTACTTCACAGATCACACGCTTGATTGATGTTTACCTGCTGTTTACCTGCGCGTACTAGGCAGGCAGGGATTTAAAACTCTTCAAATAGTTTATAGATTAATTTTTCATAAGGTTAAAAAATCTTTCTGTGAAATCTGCGTAATCTGTGGCATTTATCTGTTTATGAATGCCTTAAATGTACTGGATAGTTATAAAATAAATTTTACGATTTCTTCCGGAACGGATTCTCTAAAATACAATTCGATTATTTATTCTTGTCGGATGAATCGAGGTAGAGCGATTGCAGATAGGCTTTACCTTGTTTTTCGCTTAAACTTTCAACTTTGGAACTCTTGTCGGAATAGGTATTGGTGATGGTATTAAATATCAGCAGTTCATCAGTTTTCTGAAAACCGAATCCATCGGCAAACGTAAAAAAGGAGTAAGGTAAGTAGGAGTTTGACAGGATATTTCTGCTGAATTTAAAATCGGCAGTGCTTATCTGCATCTGCGAAAGCAGGGTAGCTGCAAGGTCAGTCTGTGAGGCCATCTTACTGATGATGGTATCACGCACATTCAGTGCACCACCAAGCCATATCATTGGGATATGATATTTTGATTTTTCCCAGGTTTCGGAAGCACCGGGCAAACGGTTTCCGTGGTCAGAAATAATAATTACAAGAGTATTATCCCACCATTTGCGCGTTTTAGCCTCTTTTATAAAATTTCCTATGGCTGAGTCGGTGTAATGCAAAGAGTTGAGATACTTGGTTTCATCGTCATTTCCTGCAAAAACTGTTGCAACGGGCGTTTCGAAAGGCTCGTGGCTGGTAAGGGTGAGAATAGTCTTGAAGAATTTACTGTCGCTGTCGGGCGAATCGGCCAGGCATCGGTTAAAAACCACATGGTCGAAAGCTCCCCATTTCGATTTTAAATCTGCTGAAGGCAGGTCTTTGTCCGAAACCATTTTATCGTATCCCGCCTGAACCAGGAATGAACGGTAATTGGCAAAATCGAGTGTGCCACCATAATAAAACTCGCTCTTATATCCGGCTTCATTGAGTTTTGCAGGTAAAAATGCCAGTTTCTCTGTGAGTTTCTGGTATTTCAACGGACTGCTGCCCGGCAGAGAAGGATAACCTGCCAGAACGGCTGCTATTCCCTTGTCAGTGCGGTCGGAAGCAGCATAAACCTGGTCGAATAAAATGCCTTCTTTTATCAGTGAATTTAATTGCGGCATTATGCCCGCTTTGCCACCGGTAGCTTCAACAGCTTTTGCGGTAAGGCTTTCGGTAATAATAAGTATTATATCCGGGCGGTTAGTTTTCAGCAGGTTAACCGATGCGGTATCTTCGGTTTGAAGCGGCGAAAGCAATTCATTCATTTCAGCATCGCTGTAATATACATATTTACGTTGCAGATCGGTTGATTCGGTGATCGAAAATCCTACATTCCATACCGGGTTAATGGCAGCATGATTGGCAAATTGATTTTTCGAGAAATAGGCTGAACTTGTATTCAGGCTCGAAATGCCAATGCCGCCACGCATTAAAATAAACAGGGCAAGTGTTGCAGGCAGCAGCACGAACACTGCTTTTTTATCTTTTTTAAGTTCATCCAGGCGCTTCGAAAACAGCTTCAGGTAGAGGAAATAAAACAGCATGCATAGCAACAGTATTGCCAGTATTCCACCAACAAGAGTTAATACACTTACACTTGCCGTCATTGCTTTAACATTCGTCATGTAGAACAGGGGAGTAGCGTCCATCCTGAACCCCCAGTGCTTATACATGAACATATCGCCCGATATTATCGTGATACATATAAATAAGGCCAATGCCGTATATATATGATAAAATCGTTTTAATAAATTTTCCCTTAAAAAAAGAAGTGAAAGTGAGGAACAGCGATGGTAATACAGCAAAGTATGCCGCTATCCCCATATCAAGCTTAAAGCCATAAAAAAAAGTATTAACTATTTCGGATACTGATAATTGCGACGATTTTTCAAAATATACAGCCAGGAAAACCACCCTCGCCAGCAGAAAAAGGAAATACCACGAAAAAAGGTAAAGAATAAAAACAGAAAATCGTTTCTTCATGAAGGTAAGTAAGAGTAGCCTGCAAAATTGAAGAAAATTCCTGTAACAATCGTCGAATTGAATTTTTTATATCATTTATTGCCCGATAAAATTATTTTATTTTGATAACGTCCCAACAAGAAACCACTAATAAGCCCCGTCGGGGCGACATTATGGGAACCGGGCTGAGTGCGTGGCAAAAAAATATTTAGTTTAACCAGTTAATAATGTTTTTTACCTGAATCGGTTTTTTTTTACCCTCGCGAACCGAGGCGAATCGAGAAGCATGCACAGAACTTTGCGGTAATTACCATACTGCGCCTGCCGAAGAGCCTGCCAGACTGCATCGTATTTTAAACAGGACGATTGAAATAATTCTTGTTTGTAAAGCAATGCCCGAAACTTTGACCCGAATTTGAAGCAAAAGATGCAATTTTTCCCTTCGCAAAGTATATTTGGCCAAATTTGATTCATTAAAGTTGATTTGGCCGAATATTATCATATTGTTCGTCATAAACAAACAAAATGTTGTATATTTGTTCGTTGATAAAGAACAAAAATAAATTTTGTTATGAATAAAGACCGGATTAAGGAAATTTTATTTGATCAAAAGGAAGTTTTTGAGAATAAAAAAAATCTGATTTTAAGAGATATAAAACTTGATAATTACATCGCTTCAAGGCAGGTTATTGTAATTACCGGTGTACGACGCTGTGGCAAATCATCCCTGCTGTTTTTAATTAAACAGAAAATGGAATTAGCTGAAAGCGATTATTGCTATTTTAATTTTGATGATGAACGTGTTGTGGCCGAAACTGATATATTGGATAAATTACTAAGTATTCATCGTGAGCTATACGGTAAAAATCCTGTTCTGTTTTTTGATGAAATCCAGAATGTAACAAACTGGGAAAAGTTTGTAAATCGTGTGTATGAGCAGGAGATCAAGGTTTTTATTACAGGCTCAAATGCCAATCTGTTAAGTTCCGAAATTGCTACATCTCTTACCGGTCGAAACCTGAACATTGAATTAATGCCATTTTCATTTAAAGAAATACTGCTTTTTAAAGAGATTGATTATAATTTAAACAAGCTTTCGTCCGCACTAAAATCGCAGATTGTTGGCGCTTTTGATCAATACATGAAACAAGGTGGCTTTCCGTTGGTGGTAAAAGAAAATAATCTTGAACTGCTAAACCAGTATTTTCAGGATATTTTATACCGCGATATTATTGCCCGCTATCGTTTGAGCCAGGTTGACGAACTCCGGCAAATGGCAATTTACTTTTTTGCCAATACGGCTAAGCTTTTCTCTTATTCTACGCTGCAAAATATAACAGGAATCAAGAGCCTGAGTACGGTTAAGGATTATCTTGGTTTTTACAATCAATTCTATTTGTTTTTTTATCTACATAAGTTCGACTTTTCTGTTAAAAAGCAGATGATGAATTCCAGGAAAGCATTTTCAATTGATCCGGGATTAATCAACAGAATTGGATTCAACTTTTCGGAAAATAAAGGCAGAATACTCGAAAATATTGTATTTATCGAACTTAAACGTCGAAAGTGTGAATTTTTCTATTACTCGGGTAAGAATGAATGTGATTTTATC
This sequence comes from uncultured Bacteroidales bacterium, assembly GCA_963714825.1. Lineage (GTDB taxonomy): Bacteria > Bacteroidota > Bacteroidia > Bacteroidales > UBA4417 > UBA4417. Next base: position 19,302 of record CAVQQF010000001.1, read on the forward strand.
ATTATGCAGGGAACTCAGCTCAAACAAGCTATACAGGTTGCATACCTGATTACTCAGGAGAATATTGAAAGAGAAATTAAGGGATTGCTTGAGGTTAGAGATAAATATAATATATCTGATTTACTGTTGCTTGTGTATGAAGATGATTTGCCGTTAGATATTACTGAAGATATTCAGATTGCGCCGGTATGGAAATGGCTGTTAAATGACGTTGTTTAAAATAAAATGATTTAAGTACAAGATGGTACTGCAAAAGCATAATTTCCGCGAGTTACTCCTGAAAGGGAATTCACGATCGTACACTGATTTTGTGGCTGATATTGTTAACAAACGCCCTGAACTTGTCAGTGAACTCTGGGAGATTTACCTGTCGGTAGAGGAGCCTGTTTCGCGCAGGGCGGCATGGATTATTGATACTGCTTCCGAAGACAAACCTCAGTGGGTTGAACCGTTCCTGCCTGAGCTGATAAAGAAACTTCCGGCATTTAACCACGACGGCCTGAAGCGTCATGCTTTGCGTATGATCGCCCGTATGCCTTTCCCGCCAGGAACCGAGGGCGAACTAATGAATATAACCTTCGATTGGTTATTAACTCCAACCGAAAGCGTGGCCGTAAAAATGTACTGTATTCAGATATTGTACAGGCTTTCGGCCAACGAACCCGATATCCTCCAGGAACTATTCGATACCATCGAATTTCAAATGGCCGATGGCACCCCCGGCTTTCGCAGCATAGGAAGCAAGATGTTGCAGCAGATTGATAAGGATATTATGCAAATAAAAGCCGGCCGAAAATAGCAAGAGGTTTAAGGCTTACGTATAAAGGATGAATAGCAATCGATAGCATATTTGTCTTTAATCAGTCCCTATCCCCCAAAACCTAACCCCCAAACCCTTCTTTCCATCTACCTCATATCAATAACCTCAACACCCGGGTGATCAGCTTTGTTAAAAGTGAACACGGCATCGGCAATGGCCTGGTCGGTTATAAACTTATCAACTATATACGAAAACGTGCTTCCGTTGCGGTCGTAAATCACAAAACGGGTAATTTGTTTCTTTGCCTTATCAAGCGTTAACCTTACTTTGGTAAAGGATTTGCCTTTTTTAAGCGGATACAACTCAATGATCTGAGCATTGCCTTTTTCTTCCATAAATTTTGCCCGGTAGTCGTCGTTATATCCACTCAGTAATTTGGTAGGGGTAAATGATCCGTCGTCTTCGCTGATATCGTTTACCTGCACTTCGTTGGCATCCCTAAGGTAAGTCCAAACGGTTTTTCCGTCGCTGATAACATCCTGTCCGGCGGCAGTAAGTTTGTATTTATCGCCTTTTGATAAAAGCGTTCCTTTAAACTTATCGTGGATATTTTCTTTGGCATTATCCATTGCATAGGTGAACTCAATTTTAATCGTTTTATACGATTTTGTTTTCGCCGAAACATCGTTAAGTATTGCAGTGGCTTTTTTATCGGTCTGTGAAAATACGGGTAAAACAAACACTGTTAAGAGGGTAATAATAAGAATTTTCTTCATTTTATTCATTTTGATATTCATCTGAGTTTCTGTTACTGTTAATATCTTTCAAAAACTGTTCCAAAGCGAACTCTGTCGCAATTTTTACTTCGCGGGCTTTGCTTCCTTCGAAGGCTCCAACTATTCCGGCAGCTTCGAGCTGATCGATAATTCGACCGGCGCGGTTGTAACCCAGTTTTAATTTTCGTTGTAATAAAGAGGTCGATCCTTGCTGCGTTGCAACAATCAGGTATGCGGCATCTTCGAAAAGTTCGTCGCGTTCGCCTGTATCTATTTCCTGTTGTACTTCTGACTCATCTTCGCTGAATTCAGGCAGGGCATAGGCCGAAGGGTATCCGCGCTGCGAACCGATAAAATCGGTAACGCGCTCAACCTCATGCAAATCGATAAATGCACACTGCAATCGCACCATATCACCGCCCTGCGACATCAGCAGGTCGCCACGGCCTATCAACTGGTCGGCGCCACCGGTATCGAGAATGGTCCGTGAATCGATTTTCGAAATAACACGGAAAGCTATACGAGCCGGGAAGTTTGCTTTTATGGTTCCGGTAATAATGTTCACGCTGGGGCGTTGGGTAGCAATTACCAGGTGAATGCCTATGGCGCGTGCAAGCTGGGCCAGGCGGGTAATGGGGTGTTCCACTTCCTTTCCGGCGGTAAGAATAAGGTCGGCAAATTCGTCAATCACTACAACAATATAAGGCATAAACCTGTGCCCGTTTTGCGGATTCAGTTTGCGGGCAATAAACTTGGTATTGTATTCCTTAATATTACGCACCTGGGCTTCTTTAAGCAGGTCGTAGCGGTTATCCATCTCAATATTAAGCGAATTAAGGGTGCGTACTACCTTGCGGGTATCCGTAATGATTGCTTCTTCCGAATCGGGCAACTTGGCAAGGTAATGCCTTTCGATTTTCGAAAACAGTGTCAGTTCCACCTTTTTAGGATCAACCATCACGAATTTAAGTTCCGACGGATGTTTTTTGTACAATAAGGAAGTGATAATGGCATTTAATCCAACTGATTTTCCCTGGCCTGTTGCTCCTGCCATCAGAATATGAGGCATTTTGGTGAGATCGGCTATAAACTCTTCGTTCGAAATGGTTTTTCCAATGGCAAACGGAAGATCGTAATGATTGCCTTTAAATTTTTCGGAAGCAATCAGTGTTTTCATCCCGACTATAGCAGGATTTTGATTTGGAACTTCAATACCTATAGTCCCTTTTCCGGGAATAGGTGCGATAATACGTATGCCCAATGCCGAAAGGCTGAGCGCAATATCATCTTCCAGGTTTTTAATTTTCGAAATCCGCACTCCCGGAGCAGGTATAATTTCGTATAGCGTTACTGTAGGGCCTATAGTGGCCTTTATTTTGTCAATCTGAATACCGTAGTTGCCTAAAGTGGAAACAATACGGTTTTTATTTGCTTCGAGCTCATCTTTGGTAACACTTACCGTGCCTACGCCATATTCGTCGAGCAGGTCAATGCCCGGTAGTTTAAAGGTTGCCAGGTCCAGTTTCGGATCGTAGGCCGTATCCATGGTATAATGCTCAACATCCGCTTCTTTTGTTCCAGGCTCTATGGCTTCTGTTTTTGGTTCCACAACAGGAGGGATAAAGGGAGCAATGGGTTCGTTGGTTTCGACGGTGAACTCAACCTGGGTTTTGACTGTTGGCTTTACTTTTGGAACAACAACCTGTTCGAACTGTGTATTGGAGGCTATTTCGTTGCCATCCGACGCAGGCGCGGTGCCGTTACCGACCGAAGGTGCTGTTTGATTTTCGTGTTCGTTTACGGCATATTCAACTGTATTGTATTTATCGACCAGTTCATCCTGTGAAGAGTTTCGGGTGGCGCCACTATACTCGGTTTCCCCGTTTAGAATATCGTTTTGTGTTGCTGCTGAAGCATTCCTTCGTTTATCGAGCCAGGGTTTAACGTTGCGAAGTGAGAAATTATAAACTACCACCAGGAAAGCTACAAATGCAAACACCAGCAGGAATATCAGCCCCATTTTCCCCATAAGCCCTTCGAGAAAAAGTGATGATTCGTATCCCGAAATACCTCCCAGTATAGAAAGAGCCGAGTTACGGAACAAAAACCCCAGGGTAACCGATAGCCAGGCCATGGCCAGTAATATAAATGCCAGGCTGGCGCCAAGCGAAATAATTTTATGCTTGAGCGAAAGCCTTACACCCAGCACAAACAACCATAAAGGAATGAATAAGGAAGCGATTCCAAAGCCCTGTTTTACAAACAATACGGAGGCTGCAGCGCCTAACCGCCCGCCCAGGTTGTTGGCATACAGTGTTTTGTCGGATATGATGCGCGAAAATCCAACTCCTGTAAATATATCATCGGCTTCGCCCGAAAACCAGTTGATAAGGAATGAAATAATGGCAATAAACAAAAAGAAGGCTGTTAGCAGGGAGAAAACACCAACCACCTGCGAAAGTTTTTCGAGACGCGTGGTGTGCGGATTCAGATTTTCTTCCTTGGTGGCTTTCCCCTGTTTATTTTTCTTTGGTGCCTTAGGTGCAGCCGGCGATTTAACCGGCTCATCCTGAAGCGTATTTTTGGGAAGTGAATTTGAAGTGTATTTGGGCATTATTTTATATCAGATATTCGGTAAATGGTTTTGTGCTTCCTCGATATTTTTACGCATATACTTGGCACAACTTGCAAAAATATGAAATATTTGCTAATGTGTTGACGATCATTTTATCTCAAAAAAAAACAGATCTCTTTCAAAACAAGGAAAAAGATCTGTGATTTGTTTGATCACCGGCGAATTACTTATTCATAGGGCCCTTCATCTCGCGCAATTTAGCTTCGGTGGTTTCGGTATAACCCGATGGAATTTCAAATGTTTTGTTCGAAATACGGCCAGGTTTCACAGATACAGCACTTAGCTGAACGGGTATACCCATGATGTTGTATTCGAATTCGAGCATAATGCCTTGTATCGAACGTACAATGGTATTGAAGTAAATGTTGTTGAATCCCAGTTCTTCAGTATAATATACCTTGCTTTTGGTTGTGTTGCTGCCGCTCATTATATTTATTTCCGAAGTCTTGCAGTTGTATTCTGCAATTTTTTTGGTTTCGTTCAATGGCATGATCAGTGGAGCGGAATCCATCTTAAAGTCGTCCTGCGATTTGGTGACAAAAAATTTGCCTTCAGTAAGCTGAACCAGGCGTGTAACCGTTAAATTATCGCCGTTCATAATAAATGTGTTGTTGCCAAACGGAAGCATTAATTCAGTCATGGCTTTATTCCCTGCAATTTTCATTTCGAGGGTGGTAGGCAGCGCAGCAACTATCGGATTTGATGCCGATTCGGGATAGGTGATACGGTAAGTTATAGTACCGGTGAAGGATTTAACTTTCTCCTGGGCAGTCAATATAGCAGCAGGCAGAATTAAAAGAAATAAGGCAATGAAGATGTTACGTTTCATATGTAGGTATCAGGTTTTATAAATTGCATTTATTGAATGAACGAATGTTTACAGCATTAATTGTACCAAAAAGTTAATCCTGAAAATTAAACTTTAGCGAACGGTACGTAATAATTTTTTCCAGCGAATTTTCCCATCGAAAAGACTCCTGTTGTTATCAAGCGAAAGCCACACAAAAACTGCTTTCCCGACAATATGATCGTGAGGAACAAAACCCCAGAAACGGCTATCGGCTGAATTATGACGGTTGTCGCCCATCAGCCAGTAATAATCGAGTTTAAAGGTGTACGAGGTAGCTTCCTTATCGTTGATATAAATTTTACCGTCCTTTACATCAAGTTTATTCAGTTCGTAAGCTACAATTATACGTTCGTATAGCGGCAGGTTAGCGAGTGTAAGTTGCACCGTAGCACCGGCTTTAGGTATGTATAACGGTCCGAAATTATCGACATTCCAAGGGTATGCCGAATCGAAAGGGAAAATATAGGGTTGCCACAATCCTTTAGGCTGTATTATATTCTCAACTGATACCACGTTAGGAAGTTGTTTTAATTTGGCTGCCGATTCTTTCGTTAGGGTAATAATCTGGTCGCCGGATTCTGACATATGAACTTCCTCGGTAATATCGAGCTGCTTTAATACACGCCTGTTTATAGGGTAACCATCCGTTTTTATATTGTACATAAATTGCGCCAGGTCTGGATATCCGATGGGTTTGCTGTTGATATAAACCATTTCATCCACTATTTTGAGTGTATCTCCTGGCAAGCCTATACAGCGTTTGATATAGTTTTCGCGTTTATCCACCGGTCGGGCTACAATATCGCCGAAATTGAATTTATCGTTCCACACCCTTTCGCGTCCAAGCTGGCGCACCAGCCCGTAATAGCTCTGGTTCTGCTGTTTCAGCGAAACGGTATCACCATCGGGGTAGTTAAATACAACCACATCGTTATGTTTGATACTTGTTAAACCCGGAAACCTGTAAAACGGCCATTTGATCCACTCAACATACGATTTGGTGTATTTTGTGAATGGCATGGTATGATGTACGAAAGGAAAAGCCAGTGGTGTGTTTGGAAGCTTCGGCCCGTAGCTCAGTTTGCTTACAAACAGAAAGTCGCCTACAAGCAACGACTTTTCCATCGATGAAGTTGGGATAGTATATGCCTCGATCATAAAAATACGTATGATGGATGCGGCAACCACTGCAAATATGATGGCATCGGTCCATTCGCGTACCTGCGATTTTTTAACTCTTACCCTGTCGGCAGGTTTCACGTAATGCTCCTTTTCCGAAATGCCAAGGTAGGGGATGTATACAAAAGGCACAAGCACAGCCAAAGCCTGTTCGCCTAAGGTTATGCTTGGCGTAACTCACGGCAGTTTGCACCAGCATGAGCATGATCATGAAGAGGTTGATAAAAGGAATCAGCATAAGAATAAGCCACCACCATGGTTTACCGATAAGCTGCAGCCATACATAGTAGTTATAAAAAGGTATCAGTGCTTTATACCCGCTAATACCGGCATCTTCGAAAGTCCAGTAATTCAGCATCGGGAAAAGGATGATAAGCAGCAATAAAAAAGTCATTAGATCCATAGAAGGGTGCTTTATATAGTATGTTTGTTCGTTACGGTACTTGTAAATTTAAATGTTTTTCTCCGAAATCAGGCTTGTAAACCAGTGTGGTGGCAAGCAATTCTTTACTTTGGCGCAAATATCAGTTAAAAGTTACATGGAATTTGTAAATGCTTCGTTAAAATCTGTTAAAACAACTGATTGAATGATTTACCCTGGCAAAGATACTCAGAGGTTCAGCATATCGCTCATGGTAAAAATACCTTTTTGTTGATATACCCATTCGGCAGCTGTAATTGCACCTAATGCAAACCCCTGTCGGTTCATAGCTTTGTGGGTTATGCTTATCTGGTCGATATCCGAATTCCAGCTTATGATGTGGGTACCGGTTACATTTCCTTCGCGAACCGAAGTAACAGGTATTTCACCCTCGCCGGCATGCTGCAAGGTAAAGGCATGGTAGTGAGAGTTTTCGGAAATAATATCGTTCGCAAGTGTAATGGCAGTTCCACTGGGTGCATCAAGTTTCTGAGCATGATGAATTTCGGTAAGGGAAGGTGAGTAGACTGGATGATCCTTAAGCAGGGATGCCAGCCTGCGGTTGATATCGCGAAAAATATTCACACCTATACTGAAATTAGTTGCGTAGAATAAGGTTCCGTTTAAGCTTTGGCATTTGGCCCGGATCTGCTCAAACTCAGCGTACCATCCTGTTGTTCCTACCACAACAGGCACATTTGCTTCGAAACAACGGTACATGTTTTCGATCGTGATTTTCGGCACCGAAAAATCAATGGCAACATCACATTCCGTGAGCAGCTTACCTTTTTCGGCCCAGTCGGCAGCATTATCAATAATAAGTTCAATGGAATGACCTTGCTGCAGGGCGGCTTTTTCAATTTCGTGGCCCATTTTCCCATAACCAAGAAGTGCTATTTTCATAATCGGGTTTTAATTAATGGTTAAAAAGAAATGTTTTTTGTGCCAGCCACATGAATCCGAAAACCAGGGTGATTATTACTTTTCATAGGGTATCAACCTCAGAACCTGAGTGTAAGGTTCAAGCCTCCGGCAATTCCGTTGGTTCTGGGGTTACCCATTGCCGGCATCCAGGGTTGTACATTCAGTGTAAGGTCATCGTTGATATCGTAATCGAAAAAATGAGCATCCACTACTGCATCCACCACGGTAAACAAATACCATACACCCGTAAGAATATACGATACTTCGAGGTTGCGCAGGTAAAAATCGCGTCCTTCCTTTAATTGGGCTTCTGTATAATTTATTGCCCAGTCGTTGGGCGGGCCTGGCAACGAATCGAAAATAAAACCGGGTGTCGGAGGCTGTATTATTTTTTGGGTAACCGAAGCCCAGGTATAGGCATCTTTAAGTTCCCTGTAACTTTTGGTATTGGTATGAATAAAGTAACCAAACACCCCAAACCCGGCATAAACAATCGGAATTTTCCAGTATTTCTGGTTATATGCCTGTCCGAGCCCCGGCAGAACAAGGGCATATATGGTAGCTTTATGTGGCGAATGAAGTGCTTTCGGAGTTGAAGGAACTGTTTCTGCAACTGGCTGTGTAGTATCCTGGGCCATACAGTTATGAGCCGAAAAAAAGACTGCAAGAGCAAAAGCAATTATTTTGCTGTAAAGTCTGCGGCCCTTACGTGATAAGGACACAGGCAGATAGCATTGCTCCTGTTGTACGATGTCTTCAGTATTGCTTATCACTGGTATTATTCAATTCCTAACTTTGCTATAAGAGCCTGTAAATCAGTATCGGATGTAAAGGGTATAATGATGCTGCCTTTGCCTTTGGGCGTGCGTTTTAATTCAATTTTACGTTCGAGGTGCTGTTGCATCGAATCTTTCATTGCTTCATATTTGAGCGGAAGCGCGACTTTTCCGGAACGGATCACAGGTGCAACAATTTTATCGAGTTGCCTGACCAGTTTTTCAACATCACGTACCGAAAGTCCATCCGAAATTATTTTGCGGGTGATAACCAGTTGCTTGGCTTCGTCGCCGATATTTATGAGCGTGCGGGCATGCCCCATGCTGATTGAGCCATCGCGCAAGGCTGCCTGAACTTCGGCTGGCAGTTTAAGCAAACGCAGAAAATTGGTGACAGTTGACCTGTTTTTGCCTACTTTTTTGCTTAATTCGTCCTGGGTGAGGCTGCATTCCTCAATAAGGCGGTTGTAACTGATTGCAATTTCGATCGCATTCAGGTTTTCGCGCTGAATATTTTCGATCAATGCCCATTCGAGCATTTGCTCGTCGTTGGCAACACGTATATAACAAGGTACCGATTCGACGCCTGCAATTTTGGCTGCACGGAACCTGCGCTCGCCCGAAATAAGCTGGTACTTGTCGTATCCCAGTTTGCGAACGGTGAGCGGTTGTATAATTCCCTGCTGCAGAATTGATTGTGATAGTTCGGTAAGAGCCGCTTCATCAAAATCTTCCCTGGGTTGAAAAGGATTGGTTTCAATTTTCCCGACAGGCAGGTTTGCAATGGCACCGGCCACATAGTTACCCGATATATCCTTGGAGGTAATATCAGTTTCGGGGCTTTCGAGTATAGCACTCAATCCCCGTCCTAATCCGGTCTTCTTCTGAATTGTCATTATTCCTGTACCTTTATTTCTTTTTGATCTTGTGAGAGGGCGGTCATGTTATTTTTTTGCAACACTTCGCGGGCAAGGTTTAAGTAGTTCATAGCCCCGGTGCTGCCTGCATCGTGCATCAATACTGTTTGGCCAAAACTTGGAGCTTCGGCCAGGCGTGTGTTACGGGCAATAATGGTATTGAAAACCATATCCTGGAAATGTGTCTTTACTTCTTCAACCACCTGGTTCGAGAGGCGCAGGCGTCCGTCGTACATGGTAAGCAATATACCTTCGAAATCGAGTTTCTGGTTTAACCTCGATTGTACTATTTTTATGGTATTGAGTAATTTCCCTAAGCCTTCGAGAGCAAAATATTCGCATTGTACCGGAATGATCACCGAATCGGAAGCAACCAGCGAGTTGATAGTAACAAGTCCCAGCGATGGCGAACAGTCGATAAGTATGAAGTCGTAATCATCGCGAAGCTGTTCCACCACGCGGCGCATCATTACCTCGCGATCGGCAAGGTTAATCATTTCAATTTCAGCGCCAACCAGGTCGATATGAGCGGGTAAGAGGTAAAGGTTAGGAGTGTCGGTGGTTAAAATTATGTCCTTTGCCTGAACTTCTTCAATGATACACTCGTAAATGCTTTTTTTAATATTTTTAGGATCATATCCAACGCCCGAAGTTGCATTAGCCTGGGGATCAGCATCAATTAGTAAGGTTTTGAACTCAAGTACAGCCAGTGCAGCCCCAAGATTAATTGCCGTAGTGGTTTTGCCAACTCCGCCTTTTTGGTTTGCGATGGAAATAATTTTTCCCATTAGTGAAGGTGTTAGTATAAGTTAATGTGTTTGTTTCCGGTGATTTGTAACAAAAAAGTATCGATTTGCCTGTGAATACTCCCGGATGATAATAGCCTGCAAAGGTACTAAAAAGCAAATGCTCGCTGGTACCCATGTTAATAAGTTTCTGGGTTGAAACCCGAAAATAAATCCGTGAAAGTGAGTTGAATTATTGGCAACTCAATGTAACAGGGATAATGAATACATTAATCCTTATCGGAATCATCAGTTTCAATATCGCTGAGCCTCTTTACGTCCTTATAGAAACGTTCGGGTGGTTCCTTACCGGTTTCGATAAATGAATAGGCATCCTGCAGTCCGTGCATGAATTTTTCGAAGTCCTCCTGGTACAGAAAAATTTTATGTTTATCGTACACAAACTTGCCCAGGGCATTGTCGAACCGCTTTTTGCTTTCGGTAATGGTAATGTACAACTCCTTGTCGCGTGTACTTTTTACATCAAAAAAATAGGTGCGTTTCCCTGCTTTTACCGCTCTCGAAAATACATCCTCTCTCGTATCCTTATATTCAAAATCTTCCATTGTATAGGTACATTACTGGTTAAATAAACTCGCCTTCTTCAAGGCAAATGTAGAAATAATATTTCATTTGACGAAATGCCTCAAATGCTGAAATTCATAAAATTATTTAAAATCAATTTTTAATAACCCTCAACGCATACCGGCATGCTTGGCGCTTAATTTACTGATATTCTATATGCCGGTTTTACAGTATTGTGCTAATCGCTTCATTTTTCAGAATATGTTATACGATCGCGTTGCATAACAAGATGCCTGGTCGTTTTACCTGATTAAGGATTATGCATGCTGCAATGCAGATTTTAAAATTCCTGCTCCGGGTTTCTTTAAAATTCATACCTTTGCACCCTTAATAATTAACGGTTCATTTACATTTTATGTTAAGCAGAAGGTTTCTCCGGATAAAAGTATTGCAGGCGATTTACGCTTTTCAACAGGAAGGTCCTGAAAGTATCAGTGCAGGCGAAAAACAACTTATCACAAGTCTCGATAAACTTTACGAACTTTTTATTTATCAGCTTTCACTCATCATTGAGTTATCGGATTTCGCACGCAGGCGGATAGAGGAAAACCGCCTCAAACAACTTCCCACTCCCGATGATCTGAATCCCAATCTCCGTTTCATACAAAACTCATTCGTTAGTCAGCTTGCCAACAACCGCGATTATATAAGGCGTCATAACACCTATAAAATCAATTGGGCGGATGAAGAGGACATGATTCGCAAGTTTTACAATTTGATGCGCGACGATGAACGCTATATCGAATATATGAATAAACCTGAGGTGGCCTATGCTGATGATAAACAGGTGGTTAACCAGGTTGTACTGCGTTTGTTCTCGGAATCGGATCACCTGAGGAGTTACTTCGACGAGCGGAACATTTATTGGACCGAGGATTTTGATACTGCCGTTATGATGGTTGATAAAACCATAAAAGGTTTTAAGGAAAATTACGACCCTTACACCAGCCTGCCCACTTTGCTGAAAGACGAAAATAACAGTGAAGGCAGCGAAGACATGGATTTTGTTAAGAAATTATACCGCAAAACATTAATCAACAGCGAGGGCTTAAATGATGTGATCCGCGATCGTGCTGCTAACTGGGAACTGGAGCGAATAGCCGTGATGGATACCATACTGATAAAAATGGCTATCACCGAGCTGATTGAATTCCCTTCCATACCTGTAAAAGTTACTCTTAACGAATATATTGAACTCTCGAAAGAATACAGTTCGCCCAAAAGCAAAATATTTATTAACGGTAGTGCTCGATAAACTGATTGCCGAATATAAGGATCAAGGTATTATCGTTAAATCGGGTAGGGGACTTATGGAATAAACAGGCATTCAAATCTAGGCAGTAAATACGCATTTAAAATGTAAATCTTAAGTGCTATTAACTGATCCCACTTCCTACATCCCACATCCCACATCCGACATCCCGACATCCCACATCCCACATCCCGACATCCCCATTCCAATCCCACATCCCACATCCCACATCCCACATCCCACATCCCACATCCCACATCTCCTCCACATCCCTTATGCCTCCCAAAATCCTTATCCGCGATTATGCTGACACTGACTTTGCTGAAGTTATCAGCCTGTGGGAAACCCTTGGGTTGGGTGGAGCACAGAGGGGCGACAATGAGCATATTATCCGGCGTACCATTACTATGGGCGGACAATTGCTGGTAATGATCGAATCTGTTTCCGGCAACATAATAGGTACTTCGTGGTTAACGGTTGATGGCCGACGGACTTACCTCCATCATTTTGGCATACGTGCTGATTACCAGGGGCATAAACTGGCCAACCAACTGCTTGATGCTTCGCTAAAGCTGGCAGTATCGTACGGAATGCAAATAAAGCTCGAAGTTCATAAGGATAATATAAAAGCGCTCGGATTGTATAAAAAAGCCGGGTTTAAATACCTTGGCGACTACCTTGTATACATAATACGCGATATTTCGGCAATATAGTGCTCACAAACCTGCTATTTGTTACTTTTGCACCTTCAATTAATCAGTAAGTTAATGAAAAGAATAAAATTTACAGCCATACTCACTTTGTTTTTAATGGTGATACTGGCTGGTTGTAAAACGAAAAGTGAAAGTTCCGATTTGCCTGCCGGTATTGTTACCAATCCCAATTCAGCCGATGGTACTTACGATGAAAATGCCTTGCCAATTATTTCATTTGAAAAGGATTTTCATGATTTCGGTAAGCTTATTTCGGGTGAGCAGGTTATGTATTCGTTTAAATTCAAAAATACAGGGAAAGCCCTGCTAATAATTTCCAATGTGAGCACATCCTGCGGCTGCACAGTTTCAACCTTTCCCAGGAAACCACTGAAACCAGGCGAAAGCGCTACCATTGATGTGAGTTTCGACAGCAGCGGAAGGCACGGAATGCAAAGCAAAACGGTAAGTGTGTTTACCAACACTCAACCTCCTAATACTACACTGCGTATTCAATCGGTAGTGGTTGAGCCTGACGATATTTAACAACAGAATTACTAACAGAATAATTTTAAAACCATAACAAAAACAAAAATCAAATGAATTTACTTCACATCCTATTAATGGCACCACCTGCAGGAGAAGGCGCGGGCGGCGGCGGAATGACCAGTTCACTTATTTTCCTGGTACTTATCTTTGTTGTTTTTTACTTCTTTTTTATCCGTCCACAGGTAAAAAAGCAGAAAGACCAGAAGAAATACAGGGAAAGCCTTAACAAAGGGCAGAAAATTATTACCATCGGTGGTATACATGGCCGTATTGTTGAAATGCAGGAAACCACGGTTACCATCGAAGTTGAAGGTGGTGTTAAGCTTCGCATCGAGAAATCGGCGGTTGCTACTGATGCCCAGGATCAGTTAACCAGCGAAACAGGCAAATAATTTGTGATTATTTTCTTAAACCAAACTGGCTAAAAAAGAAACGGAACTGCAACCTGGGGTATTTGAACGAAAACCTGGAAGCAGGTTAGTGAAACAATTTCCCGGATTTTTAGGCATAAGAGCGATGGATAGCCAAACTGAACCCCAAACGAAACCTGTTAAAAAGGACCGGAAAGAACACCGATCTCATCCGAGATTGTTTGTCTTTCTGGTCTGTTTCATTATCAGTGTTCTGATGTGGCTCTATGTTGAGCTGATGAAAACCTATAACGACGAAATTACCTATACCGTTACCTTTACCGAAGTACCTAAAAATCTGATACTTACCAATGGCGAAGATAGCACCATAACGGTTGGGATGAATGCCCAGGGTTTCGAATTGCTGGCTGCCAAGTATGCCAATAGCCGCAGGACGGTGAACATAAATTTGTCGCGTTTAAAAATAAGGCCCTCCGGAAACGGATATGTTGCGTTCCTGCCTTCAGCCAGGGTGATCGATCAATTAGGCTCACAAATACGTTTTGATAAAGAATTAAGGTATATCAAACCCGATACACTGTTCTTCAGGTTTTCGGAGATTCATCAAAAACAGGTGCCTGTTATACCCGATATCGATTACTCACTGAACAAACAATACGACCTTATCGATACCATCACCTTTAAACCGCGCTTTGTAACGGTATCGAGTATTAAGAACATAATCGACACCCTTTCATTTGTAAAAACAGAACGACTTTCACTGAACCAACTCGATAGCAGCATCAGCATAAGGGTAGCTTTATCAAAAGGCGATCAGGCGCGTTTAATAAGGTACTCAAGCGATTCGGTAACTGTAAATCTAAAAATTGCCAAGGTTACCGAGGCTAGTTTTATAGTTCCTGTTTCCATTTCGGGAAACGGTGAAAATGTTAAGATTTTCCCCGATAAAGTTGAAATTATCTGCAGTGTGCCTTTATCGGAATTTGCCAGCATTAAAAAATCAGATTTTATGGCACAGGTCGAATATCATCCCTCCATGAAATCCGAGAATAAATTAAAGGTGACCCTGCTTCAAACACCTCCGAAAGTTAAGATATTGAAAGTTATACCCGAGGAAGTTGAATATATAATTATTTCGAAATGAAACGCATAGGACTTACAGGTAACATAGGAACGGGGAAATCGACAGTTGCCCGCGTTTTCGAAATACTTAAAATTCCGGTTTATCATGCTGATATACAAGCTCGTACATTTTTAAACTCGGATGAAGTTAAAAAACAGATTGCATCTATTTTTGGTAATCACCTAATTAGTACCGAGGGAAGTATTGACCGTAAAGCATTAGCATCCATAGTTTTTAATGATGATGCCAAGCTTGCATCACTGAACAATATCATTCATCCCCTGGTTGAGGCCGATTTTATGAATTGGTGTGAAAACTTCCGCGATCAGGCCTACGTTTTACACGAAGCTGCTATCCTGTTCGAAAGCGGTTTCGACCGATTGTTTGATGCAAATATCCTTGTAACAGCACCTATCGAACTTTGCACTGCCAGGGTTATGGCCCGCGATGGTGTTACCGCTGAAATGGTTGCTCAGCGCCGCCTTCACCAGTGGCCGCAGGAAAAGAAAGAGGCTATGGCCGATCATATAATTGTTAACGACGAAAACGCTATGATTATTCCACAGGTTCTGTCGGTTCACAAACTTATTTCCGCTAGCTGAATCGCTCGCTGTTATTTTACGATACTGAAATTAAACATAGGTGTGCCCAGTGTGCTCATCAGCCTTATCCATACGGGTAACATTTGCTCGGTTCCGCGGGCAGCCGATATATCACCCAGGTCGATGATGTTTTCCCATCCGAATGTGCGCAATAATTTTTCAACCTCAGCTTTGGCAGCACTATCGTTTCCGCAAATAAAAATATTGCCTGCATCCTTCAATAAGCCTGGATTCACCATCAAATCGCAATTCAACGTGTTGAGTGCTTTCACTACTTTAACATCAGCAAATTGCCTTTGAATAAGCTCGCCTAAGGAGTCGGTATTGCATACTCCCAGCGTTGGAGGCATACCTTTACTGAAATCGAGTGGATTGGCTACATCAACCAATATTTTCCCCTGCAGATTTTCGCGCCCCGCTAACTGTAGTGCTTCAAGCGTCACCTTTCCAGCAGTGCAATTAATAATAATTTCGCCGTAAGCTGCTGCTTCAGCAAATGTTCCGTTCGAAGCTGTTTCCCCGTTTTTAGCCGCCCAGGCCACAGCTTTTACGTTATCAGCCGATCGCGAACCCATTTTTACACTGTGCCCGAGAGAGGCAAGTTTTGTGCCCAGGGCATCCCCGACCATTCCTGTGCCTAAAATTGCTATTTTTTTCATTATTATTTCCTTTTAAAATAATTAACATCCCTGATAAGTAAAAGTTTGCTCATTAAGTTCTCTAATTATATTAATTCATTAATTATTTGATTCGAAACAAAAGATATACTCATAACTAAAATGTTTGAAGATATCAGTTACAGATATAATGATATCGAGCATTATAGACTTTACTCTTTTGGTGTTATTAAAGGGGTTCTGATTTTAAAATAACAATTACTATATTTATTCAGTCTAATCAAAATATTTAGTCAGAAATCATACATTTGCACAAGTACTAATTAAAATTTTGAGTTATGTCCGAAATAATATTAGGAGTCGGTTCCCGGGTGAAGCACCCCCAGTTTGGCAAAGGCGTTGTGGTTCAGATACGTTCCGATGCATATGAAATTGGTTTTATCGAAAACGGCGTCAGGCAGATTATGCGCGATTACGAGGGGCTCGAAATAATTGAAGCCATCGAAACGCCTTCGGACCTGGCAACCTACGAAAAAATAGAGAAAAGCCTGGTAAGGGTACTCCGTCGTTTCAGCGATATACAGGAAACCGTTCCGCTGGGGCAGAAATGGACCGGAGGCCGCATGGTTCTGTATCCCGGCGATAAATCGCTTAAAGAAAAGGAAGTTCCTATCGAGACATTTTTCCATAAAATTGTGATGGTGCGCGACAGGGTAAGGGTAATGGAACAGCGTATTAATTCGAGCAATCTTACCGATGAGGAAAAGGTTGACCTGGAGCAATATATCACCAGGATTTACGGTAGTCTTACCACTTTCAATGTGCTGTTTAAGAATAAGGACGATCAGTTTACCGGCGAAAGAGGTGGAAAGGATTAGCACACATGTTAGTATTATCTGTGTGCCATTAACATAAGCAAAGAAATAAAATCAGGCTTCTGGATTTTGGATAATGCCGAGGCTTTTATTCTTAAACTCGGTAGGTGTTGCACCCGTTAAGCGTTTAAAGGCAACATTAAATGCTGATTTTGAGACAAAGCCTACCGATTGTGCTATTCCCAGGATGGAATATTTCTCGCTTTCTTCCGAAACCAATAATCGCTTGGCCTCTTCAATTCTGTAAGAGTTAATGAAATTGTAAAAGTTTTTATTAAAAGTCTCGTTAACAATCTGCGAGATATATTTTGAATTGGTTCCCAGGTTTGTTGCAACATCTTCGATTGATAGTTTAGCATTGATATATAATTTTTCGGATAGCATCAGTTGTTGCAGTTTCGAAATCAGTACAATTTTCTGATCATCACCCAATGCTGAACCTGAGTATTTTTTTACATCTTTTGCCTGAATTAATTCGTTATCAGGCTGATTTTCAATTATTCTGTCCTGAACTAACTCGGGTGTAAACTGTCTGTCCGCCGCCGAAGCCAGCGTTTTATTTGCTTCCGGATTAAGCGCACTGGTATGGAAGTGAGTGTCATTTATTACCAAATCAGCCTGTAACATGCCTTTGTAACCTATAAACAAGGTAATAACCAGCATTGCAACATTATACAGAACCTGCATAAACACGGACTCTTTTAATCCGACAAGATACAGGATGTCGTTAAACACGAAAAAAACCATAAAACAAATTATCAATACCGGCACCCAATCGATATTAATGTTTTCGGTATATGAATAACTGTCCTCGATATATTTTTTGTGATTCCTATATAATTTGATAGCCAGAATAGTATAAAAAATAAACTGTAGTGAAAATACTGCATAGATGCCTGTCATGAAAATAATCATCAGGTAACTGAAAAAGCTATCATGTTTCATCATATTGTATCCATGCGAAATGAAATATATTTTATCAGAATCGTAAGCAAACAGGTAGGGTATATTTAACAACGCAAATACTATAGCTGGCGAAAAATGTATACTATGGTTTTTTTTAAATTTAAAACCGGGCTCGGTAATGGAAAGTAGATACAGGTAAAATAAGGGTATAAACATTAGTATTGTCGGCAAAATAAGTACGTAAATTTTGGCTATTG
The DNA here is from genome assembly GCA_963714825.1 of uncultured Bacteroidales bacterium. Classification (GTDB taxonomy): domain Bacteria; phylum Bacteroidota; class Bacteroidia; order Bacteroidales; family UBA4417; genus UBA4417. The sequence continues at coordinate 37,154 of CAVQQF010000001.1, forward strand.
CACTAAATGCAGGAATACTGTAAAGAAAGTTAAATGTAAAATAATACGCCATAAGTAGTTGAAAAACTTTGAGTACTTTAAGGTGGATAAACAGAAGAAGCAGTCGGAGTATTATGATTTGCCGACTGCCTCTTAAATAATGTGATACCTGTTTCTGTTACAATGTGCCTCTTAGAGTTACAATAAAATTACGCCCCGGCGCACTGATTCCGCTGGCAAAATTGCGGTAATGCACATCCATAATATTTTCGATGCCGGCCTGAAGGCTTACATATTTGTTAAACTGGTAGCCTGCCCTCAGGTTTAAAGTGTACCATGCAGGCATCCCGTCTATAGTGGCGTAGGTTTCGTTGTCCTCTCCGCTGGGGCTGTAATCTTCGATGCGTTTCCATGCATTATAGCGGGCATATACTTCACCGGTAAACCTGCTGAGATCGAGTTTCAGGGAAGTCAGTCCAAAAACGGGAGGGATATGGTCGAGAGCGACATCTTCAGTTTTTACATGCCCGTAGGTATAAGTCAGGTTGCTACGCAACGCAAGCGATTTGGTGAGTTGTGCCAGTAAATTACTTTCGAAACCATAAATAAATGCCTGGCTTGTATTTTGCATGGCCTGAACGGCTGCAAGCTTTCCATCAAATACTATCGAGTCCTGGCCGTTATAGCTAAAGGGTTTAACCACAAAAGCGTTTTTCAGGAGTGTGTAAAAACCGGTAACTTCAACCTGGAATTTATCGCTGAAAGTTTTACCAAGTGTGAGTTCAGCGCTGTAAGCATTTTCGGGTTGCAGTTCAGGATTCGGAACAATAATAAGATTATCGGTACTGTTCGAATCATTCAGTTTCGAAAGGTCATCAATATTAGGTGCCCTGAACCCTGACGAAAGGTTGGATGCAATCCGCCATCCGTTTGCCGGCATATACACCAGCCCCAGGCTGCCATTCACTGCTGTATTATCCTGTTTCATTGTTGCATCGAAAGGGAATTTTATCAGATCCATCATCGCCTGGGTATAGTTAGCCTCAAGTGAAATGTAGTTTAACCTTACTCCCTGCGAAAAAATAAAATGCCTGCTTATTTCCCAGTTATTGGAGGCATAGGCCGCAAAATTTTTCATATTATTTCCGCCATCGGGATAGCGTGTAGCAGCATCCTGGGTAATAGCCCCGCTTACAATATTCAGGTTATAGGCTTTCGAATCCACCTGGTTATGAATCCCCTCCATGCCATAGCGTAATTCGTGATGGCCGGCGATCTTTTTCATAAAATCGATATTCAACGAATAAATACCAACGGTTTCTTCCTGGTGCCTTTGCTTCGACTTGCCAAATCCACGGCTTATCCTGTCCTCGCTTATATTCTGGTAGGCAAAGGTTAAATCAGCCCTGTCGTATATTTTAGATGCTTTGGTCCATTCGTTTTTAAGGGATACGAAACCGCGCGTTTGCGGACCATAATACCATTCGGCATATTTCAGTTTGTCGCCCGCCATTTCGGTGAGGCGGTCGTACCTGGGTATATTGCTCGAATTCGAATACTGCATATTCAAAGTCATTGAATAGTATTCGCCAGCTTTAAATAAAATTTTACCAAACAGGTCGTGCTGCGAGTAGCCTGAGTTTTTCTGAACCAGGGGATCGGGGTTATCGGTCATAACATCTACCCCGTCAATACGTTCAGCATAATACAGGCTTTTTCCCCAGTCGCCGTATTTGCTGTCGCGTTTGCTGCCTTGGCGCAGATCGCCTATGGACTTTGAGCTCCCGCCGAAAAAGGCAGCAATTTTCTTGCCTCCTACATTCACATTCAAGCTTTGGGAATATTCGCCTGCTGCCGACGAATATCTCATCATCGCATTTCCTGAAGTAAATATCTTTTCATTAGTCGAAAGAACAGGGTTACGCGTGTAGAAGTGCATAACGCCACCCATGGCATCGCTGCCATAAATAACTGAACCTGGTCCGTGAACAATCTCCACACGGCTCAGAATGTTGGGATCGATCGTGATAACATTCTGCAGGTGGCCTGCGCGGTATATGGCGTTATTCATCCGTATGCCATCCACAACCATAAGAACACGGTTGGTTTCCATTCCGCGTATTACAGGGCTGCCACCGCCTAACTGGCTTTGTTGCACAAATACCGTCCCGTTTTGCTGTAAAAGGTCGGCCGAAGTCTGAGGATTACTGAATTGTATTGCTTTAATGGGAATAATGTCAATACGTACTGGCAGGTCGCGGTAATTTTCTTCAACTTTATTTGCCGATAACACTACTTCCTTGAGGTTGATAAATGCCATGGTAAGCTCTATCTCGGTGATTTTTTCCGTAAATGAGGATTTTTCGAGCTCGACAGGCAGAAAGGCAAGATGTGAAAAAGTAAGCTTGTCAGTGGCTTTAAAAGCCTTGAGGTCAGCTACTCCAATATTATCGGTAGTTATCGAAATAGTTTTATCAGTATTGTAAATCAGGCAGTTGCTGATAGGCTGAAGGTCCGATTTGCTGATAACCCGAACCTGTTGCGAGTAGGATACTCCTGTAGCAAACAGGAATAAGAGGGTAATTAGTTTTTGCATGATGATTACATGTTTATTGAAAATGATCACAAATAACTGCACGCATTATTTTTGCGCGCAGCCAACAATTGTAACATTCCCGGTAGTATTCATCGAAAATGAGATACCGGAAAATATGAATTACGAAAATCATCATCACGACTGTGGAGGGGGAACCGTAATTTGCAGGTAAGGCCCGGAGTAAGGGGCTTCGGTAAAACCTGATAATATTGCTATATAGTTTTCGGGGCAGGCTGCTGATTTATTTTCAACAACAGCTGTCTTGATAATCTTTTCAACAATCAGCCTGGGTGTATCCTGGAAGGGCATATCCTGGTTACTTGAATGGAATTGCCTTGTTTTCGCGATCAGCGTTTCTTCTTTGTAGTCGCGTACACCATAGTAAGTTGTTGTCGAACCATCTATTGTCATCCGGGCAATATCATACAATTTGCCATCCACAATAATTTCATGGTCATTTAAAATTTTCAGCCGGGGATTATTTGCGGAGCTGTTGAACACAAATTTGGTAAGCTGGCTTTCCGGAATGGCCGAAAGCTGTGCCCACTTCTGATGCCTGACAGCCACGCGCATAGCTGATAATACAAGGAAATATCCCAGTGAATTATAAAAGAATAATCCACACAACAGTAGTGCCGATATTTTCACTGCAATATTTCGCATAGGTGCAAAAGTAGTAAGATTTAATTGAACGTATTGCAATTGATTTTGTTTAAATAGAAAGTTCATTGTAACTTCGTGCTTGCATTACATTAAATTATTTAAATAAGTTCAATATGTTGTTTGACATTGATTTGGTAAAGAAGGTATATTCGATATTACCTTCCAGAATTGAAAAGGCGCGCCAACTGCTTAACAGGCCGCTGACACTGAGTGAAAAAATCCTTTACAGCCATCTGTGGGATGAGTTACCTGCTGAGCCATTTGGCCGGGGAGTCGATTATGTTAACTTCGGCCCCGACCGTGTGGCTATGCAGGATGCTACCGCGCAAATGGCCCTGCTGCAGTTTATGACGGCAGGCCGAAGCAGAACCGCCGTGCCCAGCACCGTGCATTGCGATCATCTTATACAGGCTTCGGTTGGCGCCAGGGCTGATTTAGGATTGGCATTATCGCAGAATAAGGAAGTTTACGATTTCCTGGAGTCGGTTTCGGCTAAATACGGAATTGGTTTCTGGAAACCAGGCGCAGGTATTATACACCAGGTGATCCTCGAAAATTATGCTTTTCCCGGCGGAATGATGATTGGTACCGATTCGCATACGGTTAATGCCGGCGGATTGGGAATGATTGCCATTGGCGTTGGCGGTGCCGATGCTATGGACGTAATGGCCGGTATGCCCTGGGAGCTCAAAATGCCAAAACTCATAGGTGTAAAGCTTACCGGAAGGCTGAACGGCTGGACCTCAGCAAAAGACGTGATTCTTAAAGTTGCCGGAATACTTACTGTTAAAGGCGGAACAGGCTGTATCGTAGAATATTTCGGCGAAGGTGCCGATTCCATCTCTGCCACCGGAAAAGGCACAATCTGTAATATGGGTGCCGAAATCGGGGCAACAACTTCGGTTTTTGGCTACGATGCCAAGATGAGCGATTACCTGAAAGCCACCGGCCGCGAGCAGATTGCTACGCTTGCTGATGGAATAATCAGCGATCTCCGGGCCGATGAAGATGTATATCATTCGCCCGCAAAATATTTCGACCAGGTGATCGAAATTGATTTGAATACACTGGAGCCTTATGTTAACGGTCCTTTTACACCCGATGCAGCATACCCTGTTTCGGAATTTGTTAAAATCGTAAAAGAAAAAGGATATCCTCAGAAACTCGAGGTAGGCCTGATAGGTTCCTGTACCAATTCGTCCTACGAAGATCTTACACGGGCAGCCTCCATCGCGAAGCAGGCTATTTCGAAAAAACTGAAAGTACAGGCCGAATTTGTCATCACTCCCGGATCGGAGCTTATCCGTTATACTACCGAACGTGACGGCTTGCTTGGCGAATTCGAAAAAATAGGCGGCGTAGTAATGGCAAATGCCTGTGGTCCTTGTATAGGTCAATGGAAGCGGCATACCGACGATCCCGAAAGGCGTAATTCAATTATTACTTCTTTTAACCGGAATTTCGCCAAACGAAACGATGGAAATCCGAATACGCACAGTTTTGTGGCATCACCCGAAATTGTAACCGCTTTTGCCATTTCAGGCGATTTATGCTTTAATCCCTTAACCGATTACCTTGTTAACGAAGCCGGCGAAAAAGTTAAACTCGACGAGCCAAAAGGCATAGAACTGCCGTTAGCAGGTTTCGATGTGAAAGATCCCGGGTTCCTGGCGCCTCCTGCTGATGGTTCGGCCATAAATATTGTTGTGAAACCCGATTCGGAGCGTTTACAGTTGCTTGAGCCATTCGAAGCATGGAAAGGCACTGATCTGCTGGGGCTGCCATTACTCATAAAAGCCAAAGGCAAATGCACTACCGATCATATTTCGATGGCTGGTCCATGGTTACGCTTCCGCGGACATCTCGATAATATTTCGAATAATATGCTGATTGGCGCAGTAAATTTCTTTAATGAAGAAACGAATTCCATCAAGAGCCAGCTAAGCGGTAAATACGATGCTGTTCCTGCCACAGCAAGGGCATATAAAGCTGCGGGCATGGGTTCAGTTGTAGTAGGCGACGAAAACTACGGCGAAGGTTCTTCGCGCGAACATGCAGCCATGGAGCCACGGCACCTGGGCGTAAGGGCTATACTTGTAAAATCGTTTGCCCGCATACACGAAACCAACCTCAAAAAGCAAGGAATGCTGGCGCTTACCTTCGTTAATAAGTCCGATTATGATTTAATTCGTGAAGACGACCGTATTGATATTAAGGGGCTTACCTCGTTCGCGGCTGGTAAAACACTAAGCATTGTGCTTAACCATGCCGACGGAACAAAACATGAATTCGCTGTGAATCATACCTACAACGATATGCAGATTGAATGGTTTAAAGCCGGTGGAGCATTGAACCTGCTTCGGATGAGTCTGTAAGTTTCAGATGAATATTTTAAGAGCCACTTTTCCCGGAAGGGGAGGTGGCTTTTATATTTTGCCGTTCTTCACCCTGCTCCGGAATTCAGTCTGAAGCCCTTTGAGTAATAGAATGAGCCCGATCATCTGTACAATATGAAATATGCCGTTATGATCGAACTCCCAAATAAAAGTTACCTTAATGCTTTCTATTGCCTGAATAGCAGCTGCAATAATGGTTACCAGTATTCCCCCAGCCATAAACCATGCACCCGCTAATTGTTTTCGGGAAGCTAGCAGGGTATAAACTACGAATGCGAATATCATCGCTATGGCCTCATAAACAATAAAAACTATAAATGCGTTGGGGATCAGAACGGTGATGGTATAGAAAATAATGGCAAAAACCAGCAGAATCGGGATCAGTGTTTTGGGAAGCGAAAAGTGCCTGTAATCATACACCACACCTGCAGCAAAAAGACCAATGGCAACACCTAGTGCCAGGTTAAGCGGTTGCCACAGTATGAAATTTGTGAGTTCACTCATCTGAAACCCATGAGCGACGGCTCCTGTGGCCGAAGCAAACGTAAGCAAACCAAAAGCCCACACCCAGATCCGTGTCTTCTTAATATCTTTATGCTTACCTGATTGATACACTTTTAACGTAACAATAAAGGCCAGTATTGCCATTACCACATCGGTTGCTGCCGTGGTTTGTTCAGTTGGGATATCGATAAAATGGGGCATCGGCGTTTGGATTAGTTGAATAATACGGTTGTTTGCGGGGAAATACAGAGTTACTGCATAAGCAAATATACGATAAAAGAGGAATTGCGATTAGGTGTTTTCTTATCTATTTTTTCAACAATGTAATATGTTAAAATGCAAAAGCCAAAAGTGAAAGGTCAAAGGTCCCTGCTTGCTGCGCAGCAGGCAAGAAAGTGAAAAAAGCCAGATCCCACATCCCACATTATACATCCGACATCCCACATCATACATCCGACATTTATCTTCCGACTTCCGTCTTCCGACCCTTTTAAATACTAAACTACTATATGTCCTGCCATGAAAGTCGCTGCTAAATAATTATAAAAAATCACGTAACCCTTATTCTTTTGCAAAAATTATATCTTTGTTGATCATTGGGGCATGCACCCATACTTATATTTCAATACCTAAAAACAAAGTAAATGAACAATACGCATATTGCCATAGGAATCGATATCGGAGGCTCACATATCAGTTGTGGGGCAGTTGATTTGAATATCAACCAGTTAATACCCGGAACTTGTTTTGAAGCCAAGGTTGATAATAAAGCCTCAGCTGATGATATTTTTAATTCATGGGTTGGCGCAATACAAAAAACAATCGCCGTTACAGGCAAAGCCGAAATAGCAGGAATTGGTTTTGCAATGCCCGGGCCCTTCGATTATGCCAAAGGAATTGCTCTTTTCGAAAGGGTTGAAAAATACCTTAATCTATACGGTGTTCATGTGGATAATGAAATCCGCACCCGTCTTGAACTGCCCTCCGATATGCCTGTTCGTTTCATTAATGATGCTACTGCTTTTGCTATTGCCGAAGCATGGATAGGAGTAGGGAAAGACTATCCCCGGGTTATTGCACTGACCTTAGGAACCGGTTTTGGATCTGCATTTATTGCAGATGGCATTCCTGTACTCGAAGGTGAAACTGTTCCCGATATGGGCTGTGTATGGCATCTGCCATTCGAAGATGGCATAGCCGATGATTCTTTTTCGACCCGCTGGTTCGAGAAATCCTACCTGAAACTCACCGGCAAAACGGTTGACGGCGTAAAAGAAATATCCGCACTGTTTGATCAGGAAGATGTTGCCAGGCAGCTCCTAACCGACTACGGAAGGAATATGGGCGATTTCCTGGCACCCTGGATTAAAAAATTCGATGCCGGGCTTATTGTTATTGGTGGTAATATTACCGGGGCTTACGATAAATTCGGAAGTCATTTGTTGAAATCGCTTGCCAATCACCAGGTTCATGCAAAAGTTTCGCTTTCGGTACTTAAAGAAAATGCAGCTATTATAGGCAGTGCGCGTCTGATTGATCCCAATTTCTTTGCAAAAGTGGAAGCACTTCTGCCAAAAATGTAATCCGGCAACCTGAACAAAAGCAGGGCTGAAATCACTATTAAAGGAATCCTCCAATCGATATGAAACGATACCTCTTTCTCCTGGGTGCATTTTTTTCTTTTGCTGCAAATACTTTGTTTGCGCAATCTTTTTTAACGCCCGATGATCACCTGGTAAATGGGTATGAAAAAAAGTGTCGGGACTCGATTTTGAATATACTTCCTGCATTCCCGGCCAGCGCGAAAGCATGCTCATTCGCGCTACCAGCGGCAAGGATTTTATGGAATGGGAAACGGAGGTTATGCCTGCAGGTATAAAGCAGAAATATGCAACAATTGTTTGGATTGCAGCACTCGGATCGGGTCCGGGCCGTGCCCGTATGGATTTGGCAGTTAACGGAAATCAGCAATTTTCGTTTTACACGGATGCCCGTCCTGATTGGGAGGTTGTCAATAATAATGGGTCTTCACTGCAATTTCATTCCATTATGATCGATCAGCATGGCGATCATCATGGTTATATGATTTTACGGATACCAGCCGATAAAGTTGTTGCCGGGAAACCATTGATATTAAAGGTTACAGGAAGCAATGCCAATCTTAGTTCGTGGTATATGACTTTTAAGAAACCGGTAAAAACAGGTGTTGCACTCCATGCCTTTCCTGCCATTCTGAAAAAAGGAAAAGAGCGATTGCAGTATGTCGAAGCCGCCATTTTTTATTTTGGCGACAAGGTCGAAGCCAAAATCTTTGCCAACGGAAAACTTCTTGAAACAACTGAACTTAAATTCGGGTATAATACGGTTAACCTGGGTTTAAAGCCTGTCGAAAAACCCACCAAGGTAGAGATGAAAGTGGTTGCCGGCGATCTTACCATTCATAATTCGGTTATGTTAAACCCTATGCGGAAATGGAAGATTGACCTTGTTCAGCATTCTCATACCGATATTGGTTATACCCGTTCGCAGACCGAAATATTGGCTGAGCACCTTCGCTATATTGATTATGCCCTCGATTATTGCGATGCCACCGATTCCTATCCTGATAATGCTAAGTTCCGCTGGACCTGCGAAGCCTCCTGGGCAGTAGACGAATATCTGAAATGCCGGCCACAGAGCCAGATTGAAAGATTAAGGAAGCGGATTGAAGAGGGTAGGATAGAGGTAACCGCAATGTATTACAATTTTGATGAACTTCCTGATGAACAAATACTTGCGGCATCGCTACAGGCTCTCGGAAGGATAAAAGAAGCAGGAATCCCTGTAACCCTTGCCATGCAGAACGATGTGAATGGTATAGGCTGGTGCATGAACGATTATTTTAAACAACTGGGCGTCAGATACCTTAATATGGGAACCCATGGCCACAGAGCTTTAATATGCTTCGATGTGCCTACCCTGTTCTGGTGGGAATCGCCATCGGGTAATCGCATGCTATCCTTCAGGGCTGAGCATTATATGACGGGGAATACGGTGCTCGAAATGCAATCGGGCGATTTTGATAAGTTTAAGAATAACCTTTTCAATTACCTGCTCGATCTGGCTGCCCGAAAATATCCTTTTGACGAAATCGCAATTCAGCACTCGGGATATTTAACTGATAACGCGCCGCCTTCAACCAATGCAAGTGAGCTTATCAGGCAATGGAACGAGACTTTTGAATGGCCGGTACTCACAACGGCAATTGCTGAAACTTTTTTTACCAATATGGAGAAGAAGCACAGCGATGAGTTCCCGGTTATCAGGGGTGCATGGCCCGATTGGTGGGCTGATGGCTTAGGTGCTTCGGCCCGCGAAACGGCTGCAACCCGACTGGCTTCCTCCGGTTTGTCAGCTAATATGGCAGGACTTTCAATGGCTGCCGTAGCCGGTGCAAAACTTCCATTGCAGATCAACGATCAAATTGAACAGGCCGAAAATGCCCTGCTATTTTATACCGAGCATACCACCGGTTATTCCGAAAGTGTACGCGAACCTTACAGCCAACCGACCATGGAGCAGCGTGCTATAAAAGATTCATATGCCTGGGAAGCAACCCGCCGCACAGCCTCAATAGGTGAAGGAGCTATGGGGCTTTTGCAAAGTTTGTTTAAACGTGAAAGCGAACCTTCGTTGCTGGTGTTCAATTCGTTAAACTGGTCACGCTCGGGAATAACTACTGTGTATATCGATCACCAGGTTGTGCCACGAGGCAAAACGGCCGGTGTTTTTGATAAAAACGGCAATCGTATGCCCACTCAAGTGGTGTCGTCGCGGTCGGATGGAACATACTGGGCAATATGGGCCAGTGACATTCCCGCTTTTGGGTATAAAAAATTTAGTATCAGGCCAATGGATGAAGCAGGCTCATTTCCGGATTCAAAAGCTGAGCCGGTTCTTGATAATAAATGGTACAGGATAGTCGCCGATCCGGTTAAAGGCGGTATCACCTCCTGGTACGACAAAGAGCTTGGAGTTGAACTGGTTGATCCCAAAGCCGCATATACGATCGGTGAATTTATTCATGAGAAACTGGGCAACCGGGAGCAGCTAGAGAGCAAGCGACTTGATGATTTCAAACGTATGCCTCTCGATAAAATATGGTTCGATTCGATGCTCAAGGGCGATGTGTTTACCAGCCTTAAATTCTATGGCGAATCATCCACAACCGAAAACCCTAAAGGTTATACCTTCGAAATCAGGCTTTTCAACACTGATAAACGGGTTGACCTGGCATGTTCTATCATTAAAAAAAGCATAATCGAGCCTGAAAGTTTTTACATTGCCTTTCCGTTTAAACTGGATAATGGAAAGCATTTTACCGAAGTGCAGGGCGGGGTTATTGAAACCGGGAAACATCAGATTAAAGGCTCTTCAAGCGATTGGTACACGGTTCAGAATTTCACAGCCGTGCGCAATGATGCTTCGCAGGTGGTGATTGGAAGTGCCGAAATGCCTTTGATGCAGTTTGGTGCAATAAATACCGGGCGATTCGAGGCGGGAGCCATACCGCAGAGCACCAACCTCTTTTCGTGGCCTATGAACAATTACTGGACTACCAATTTCAACGCCGAGCAGCGTGGAGGCCATGCATGGACGTATTACATCACTTCCTCGCCCGATGCTACCAATGGATTTGCTACCCGCTTTGGATGGGGATGCAGGGTTCCTTATCTAACCCGCGTAATTCCGGGAAACGGTTCAGGCGATACTAACTGGGAAGGGTCATTTATCAGCGGCTGGCCCGAAAATGTGATACTGATCAGTTCCGAACCATCGGCCGACGGTAATTCTTTAAAAATTCATCTTCGCGAAATGGAAGGAAAGCCGGCAAAACTAAATCTTACCCATGGAATTAATGGCCTGCCCTTACCTGTCAGCGAAGTAGATGTTACCGGAAAAGCTGTCAGCAATGGGATTCAAAGTATAGGGCCGTTGGAATCAAAGTTTTTTAACATAGTTCTGTAACTTCTGAGATCGATCCCTTTTGTACGATGTTAAAAGTCTGAAACTTTTATACAAGGGAGAAAATAATTGAATAGCAGGATTTTTAATATGTTTTTAGTCTAACTTTGTGATTAGAATACAATAAAAACGATTACTAAACCAAAGGATATGTCAAAGAGATTTATTTTTTCAGCAGGAATTACAACAATTGTGTTAACGATGGTTCTATCATCCTGCATGGATTGTATGGAGGGGAATGGCAAAATGGCAACCCGTACCGCTACATTTAATGAAATAACTTCGGTAAGCCTTTCGCTGAGTGCTGACGTTACCTTAGTCGACGATTCAACCGGTACCATTGTCATCGAAGGAGAAGGTAATATAATAGAAGCCATTATACTTGAGCAGAATGGTAAGAGTTTGCGGATTACATCGGAGCCATGTATTTCGGCCAACAAGCCGATAAAAATCAGCATCCCTATGAAAACTGTTACCGAGCTGCAGATAAATGGATCGGGGAGTATTAAAGCAACTAACAAATTATCCTCCCCTGAGCTTGAACTCGGTATTAACGGCTCCGGTGATATAATTCTGGATGTTGATGCCGCCAATGTGTACAGTAAAATTAATGGCTCAGGCAATATTATTCTGAAAGGTGCTGCACAGCAACATAAAATTGATGTCAACGGTTCGGGCGATGTGAATGCTGAAAATTTCCCGACAGGTGAAGTACGAATTACAGTTAATGGCTCAGGCGATTGCAAGGTTATGGCTACAACTGCTTTGTCAATTAAAATCAGGGGTAGCGGAAATGTTTATTACAGCGGCGCACCCGATATTTCTTCCGATATAAAAGGCTCAGGGTCATTGGAGAAGATGAAATAACATAAATCCCGACTGAAGTTCCTGGGGAGTTATTATTAAATTTATGAAAATTTATTTCTGTTGATCCCGTTCAAAATGACAAATGAAGTATTACTTTTTGTCAGATTGAGCGGAATCGAAACATTTACTCATATCACAACCAGCAATTGATAATCAGAATCGGGAAATTATTTTAGCAATCAAAAATAAAATCCCTCCGCATTCGTTACTTTAGCAGCGTCCTGGTTATAATATACACCCTAATATCATTGTTTGTGAAAAAATCGCTATTCGAAACTGCTTGTATCGTTGCTATTGGTTTGATTTTCAGTATACAATCATTTGCACAAACAGGAGGCACTACTACTTACAAATTCCTGAACCTTACCAATTCGGCCCGTGTTGCTGCGCTGGGAGGCAACTTCCTGGCCATTCACGATGACGATCTGAGCCTGGCGCTGGCAAATCCTTCCTTAATCACTCCTAAGATGAGTAATACGCTCGCGCTTAATTTTGTCGATTATTTTGCAGGAATAAATTACGGTTTTGCCAGTTATGGCTTTAATTCACAAAAATTCGGGAGCTTTGCGGGTAGCATGCAATATTACAGTTACGGTGAGTCCGATAACACCACTGAATATGGCGAAACCATTGGGCAGTTCAGCGCCGGCGACTATGCTTTTAACCTGGGTTGGGGACGGATGCTCGACTCGGTTTTCTCAATAGGAGCAAATCTTAAGCTGATATACTCAGGACTCGAAACCTATAATTCATTTGGCGTGGCCGTGGATGTGGCCGGAAGCTATGTACCAAACGAAACTTTTTGTGCTTCCTTGATTTTCCGAAATATCGGCAGGCAAATCACAGCCTATACTGCTGATGGTGTTGAGCCGCTTCCATTCGAAATCCAGGCCGGTATTTCAAAACGCCTGGCACATATGCCTTTCCGTTATTCCATTTTATTACAGCATCTCGAGAAATGGGATTTAGGTTACACCGATCCGAATGCACCGGTTGATCCTTTTACCGGGGAAGCTGTAAAATCGTCGGGTGCCGATGCTTTTGCCGAAAATGCATTGAAACATATTATCATTGGTGGCGAATTTATCCCTGCAAAGTTCCTGAGTGTCAGACTTGGGTATAATTACCTGCGCCGCAAGGAGATGACAGTATCATCGCGCCCCGGAACCGTAGGTTTTTCATGGGGTATTGGCCTGCAGGTGTCGAAATTTAATTTCAGTTATTCACGTGCTGCCTATCATTTGGTAGGATCGCCTAATTTTATTTCTATCAGCACTAACCTCGGCGACTGGAGCAGGAAATAATCTTCCATTTTCTTTTACGGGTATATAAACACAGCAATTCTTAAGGTTTTGCCTGCTTTTTATGTAATTTCGCAGCCAATCAAATCAATTCCGATGAAGGTTACCATTGATCCGGGTTCAGGTTTTTGTTTCGGTGTAAACCGTGCTATACAGGCAGCTGAAGCTGAACTGGTTGCTGGTGAAACCGTTTATTCCCTGGGCGAAATGGTACATAACCAGGTTCAGATGGATCAGCTGAAAGCCAAAGGGCTCAGAGTTATCACGCATGCTGATTTGCCTGCGCTGAAGGGACAAAAAATCATGGTCAGGGCGCACGGAGAGCCTCCTGAAACATTCAGGATGGCTGAGGAACTGGGAATTACGATTATTGATGCCACATGCCCGATCGTTACAAAATTGCAGCAGCGCATCAATAACAGTTTTGTTAATGACGAATCAAAAGATATACAGATTGTTATATTCGGGAAAACTGGCCATGCTGAAATTGCCGGATTGAGTGGAAATGCCGGCAATGCAGCTATCATTGTGAACACTGAAAATGATTTTTATAAAATTGATATAACAAAACCAGTTCGTCTTTTTTCGCAAACAACCATGGATGCCGAAGCTTACCATGCGATTGCAACAGCGCTTCAGAAACGAATGCAGGATGCAGGCAATACAGATATGGTTGTTCAAAAAAGTGTTTGTAAACAGGTTTCCGGTCGGGCACCCGATTTACGTGAATTCGCCTTGCAACATGATGTGATTATATTTGTTGGCGGCAGCAACAGTGCCAACGGAGCTTATCTTTTCGATGTTTGCAAATCCTCAAACGAAAAGAGTTATTATATCAGCAATATCCATGATATTGATTCCGCCTGGTTTGCTGATTCTGATTCCGTTGGCGTAAGCGGCGCAACCTCAACCCCGGCCTGGTTAATTGAGCAGGTGGCGGAGTATGTCAAAGCAGTATAAATCAAATTCTTATCGGTTCTTAGGGCGCTTAGTACCTTGCTTGTTTTATAGTTCCAATGATATTGCTCTCAATGTATAATATTCGACTTTTCATCCATTACACAATTTAAAACACTAAATTTGTGAAGTAACTAATTCGCAATATTCATCTGAAGACGAAACAATAAGTGCATCTTAAATCGCTGAAAATCATTAATTTCAAGAACTACGAAGAGCAGGAAATGGCTTTCTCGGACAGGATAAACTGTTTTGTGGGCAACAACGGCGCCGGTAAAACCAATCTGCTCGATGCTATTTACTACCTCTCGTTTACTAAAAGTTATTTTAACTCAGTTGACCAGCAGAATATTCGACATGAAGAACCTTTTTTCGCTATTCATGGCACGTTTCACCGCAATGGCGGGTTGCCCGACCAGGTTAGCTGTATTCAGAAGGCAGGCGTTAAAAAGCAATTCCGCATCAACCAGAAAGATTACGATCGCATTTCGGATCATATAGGCCAGTATCCCTGTGTGATGGTGTCGCCTTACGACCGCGACCTTATTAATGAAGGCAGTGATATACGGAGGAAATTTATCGACGCAGTAATTTCTCAATTTGATAAACCGTACCTCGACAGCCTGATCCGCTATAACCGCCTGCTCGAACAGCGTAACGGGCTGCTGAAACAATTTGCCGAAAGGCGAAAAGTTGACCGTGGACTTTTGTTACTGATTGATGAGCAGATGCTGGGCCCGGCTACCAATATCAGTGACAAGCGAAAGGCTTTTCTCGAAGGCTTTGCACCTATTTTCCGCCATTATTTTGAGTTCATCAGTGGTAAACCCGAAGATGTTAGCATTGTATATGAATCGCAGCTTACTGATGCCATGTACCTGGATGCTGTAAATGAAGCGTTTGCAAAGGATCAGTCGGTGAAGTATTCCACCGCAGGAGTGCATAAGGATGATTTTATCTTTAACCTGGGCGGGTATCCTGTAAAGCGATTCGGTTCGCAGGGACAACAAAAATCCTTTGCTGTAGCGCTGAAACTTGCCCAGTTCGATTTTACCCGCGACCTGATAGGATTTAAGCCTATACTGCTGTTCGACGATATTTTCGACAAGCTCGATCCAGGTCGGGTACAACAAATTATTCAACTGGTTGATAGCGATAGTTTTGGCCAGGTTTTTATAACGGATACTGAACCTGAGCGCATAAAACTGACTTTTGAAAAAGTGGACATCAGGCACCGTGTATTCGAAATTAAAGGAGGATTGGTGGATTTTAAATATTGAAATTTATGGAATTTATTTAGGATGTAACAGACTGATTGAAATTTTAAATATTTGCCACAGATTACGCAGATTTTCGCAGATTTTCTTGTTTAGGATGTAAAATCACAAATTTCAATTATCGGCTTAAATTCCAAACAAACAATTTATTACCTTGCAGTATTAAATTTAGCTTTGGGACTGATCTTAAACTTAGGAATAGATTCATTAGCATTCAACAGGGAAATTTTACCGGATAAATAAATCTGTGTGATTTGTGAAATCTGTGGCAAAGCTCTTATAAGATGAGATAATACGATTACAATTCGATTTGTTTCGCCACAGATTACACGCTTGCCTGTGTTAACGCAAGCAGGGATTTTCGCAGATTTTCTAATTTAAAAAATCAGATTATGTTTGTAGTTGAAGACCCTGAAATGTTTTATGCCAGGAAAGAGAATTTCCCATTTAAGGCTGAATCATATAAAATCATCGGATTAGCAATGGAAGTGCATAAAACCTTAGGCAAAGGTTTTTTAGAGATTGTATATAAAGATGCTCTAGAATTGGAATTTCAATGGGCAAATATTTCATATTCAAGAGAAAAATCATTTAAAATTGATTATAAGGGAATCGTTCTTAAACGATTTTATAATGCGGACTTTGTGGTATATGATAAAATAATTGTTGAAGTAAAATCGCAAAATGCAATTATAAATACAAATTACAAACAAACAATTAATTACCTAGCAGCATCAAATCTAACTTTGGGATTGATCTTAAACTTCGGCGAGGATTCATTAACTTTTAATAGGGTAATTTTAACCGGATAAATAGTTCTGGGTAATCTGCGTAATCTTTGGCAAAACACGCATGATGTGCTAGTACTATTGAAATCTTAAATATTTTACCACAGATTACACGCTTGCCTGATGCAAGCAGGGATTCCCGCAGATTTTCTTTTAAAAGGAATATTTTGTGTTTCGGATGTAAAATCACATATTTCAATCTATTGACTTAAATTACAAGCAAGCAATTAATTACCTTGCGTTATTAAATTTAACTTTGGTACTCTTCTTAAACTTCGGACAAGATTCATTCGCATTCAACAGGGTAATTTTATCCGGATAATTAATTCTGTGTAATCTGCGTAATCTGTGGCAAAACACTAACAAGGAGAGATAATACGATTAAAATCTTAAATATTTTGCCACAGATTACACGCTTGCCTGATGCAAGCAGGGATTCCCGCAGATTTTCTTTTAAAAGGAATATTTTGTGTTTCGGATGTAAAATCACAAATTTCAATTATCGACTTAAATTTCCAAACAAACAATTTCTTACCTTGCGGTATTAAATTTAACTTTGGTTCTGTATTTAAGCTTCGGCTCGGATTCATTTACTTTCAACAGGGTAATTTTATCCGGATAAATAATTCTGTGTAATCTGCGTAATCTGTGGCAAAACACGCATGATGAGATATTTGTCAAAATTTAAATAGACTATGAGAAAATCAAACGAAATACTTCTAAAGGATGCCATTGAAGCTTTCCTGAAAGATAATAAACTGGACACCAAACTCAACGAAACACGATTGATCGGAGCCTGGGAGGAAGTTGCCGGAAAGCTGATTGCACGCCACACTAACCAGATGTATGTGAAAGACCGTATTCTATTTGTAAAAGTCGATTCGGCTGCACTGCGCGAGGAATTATCGTTTCAGCGCAGCAAACTGGTTAAAAAACTGAATAAAGCAGCCGGGATAGAGGCTATCGATGATATAAAGTTTATATAAAGCGGTTAGCGATTAAGGGGTTAGGCTTTATAAGTAAAACACCCTGACTGTTTCACAGTATATATTGTGCTTATTCGTGATCAAATATTTGTAATGATATGGAAATTATTTAATATTCACCGTCAGCATTTTTTTATCTTCAATAAAAGCCTCCAGTTTGTCGCCGATTGCAACTGGACCAACGCCTGCAGGAGTTCCTGTAAAGATATAATCACCGGTTTTAAGTGTCATAAACTGCGATACATAAGCAATAATAGCTGAGTACGAGAATATCATATCCTTTGTGTTTCCCTGCTGAACGGTTTCGCCGTTCTTTTTCAGGCTGAAAGCTATCTGCTGCATATCTTCGAATTCAGCTGCGGGAATAAAACTGCTGATAGGAGCAGAGAAGTCGAAAGCCTTGGCTTTTTCCCAGGGTAATCCTTTCTCCTTAGCTTTCTGCTGCAGGTCGCGGGCCGTAAAATCAATACCCAAGCCAATCGCATCAATATAACTCAAAGCGAATTTCTCGTTAATGCATTTGCCTACCTTGCATATTCTTAGCACTATTTCGCATTCGTAATGCAGGTCCTTTGTAAAATCAGGGTAAAAGAACGGACGGTTGCGAATAAGTAATGCCGAATCAGGTTTCATGAAATAAACCGGCTCAGTTGGAACGGCATTGTTCAGCTCTTTGGCATGTTCGGCGTAGTTGCGGCCGATGCAGATGATTTTCATTGTGAGTTTTGTTTGTTGTTGGCTTCTAATTGCTGGTTACTGGTTACTGGTTGCTTGTTGCTGGTGGCTGGTTACTTCTTCTGGATATCACATCCCACATCCCTGCTGCAGCAGGCAGGCGACATCCCACATTCCACAATAATCTACCCTTGATTAAAATTTCTCAACTTAATTGCTGTGATCGTTTTTTTAGTCGATAAGGGGAAATCTCCTTTCATCATCCAGTCGTAGTAGGAGGGTTCTTTTGCAAAAACTTCTTCCACTACTTTGCCTTTGTGTTTTCCGAAATTAATCACTTCCTGTCCCTTGGCATTGAAAATAATATGGCCAACCAGGTCGGCATTGCGGTTGTAATATGAGAATTTATCCAGTTCGTTCATATCATTAACCACCGGGAATGAAGTGTTTCCGTCCTTATCAGTATATTCAACTCCCTCGTAACGCTGCAGTTGGGCTTTAAGCACTTCGTAGGTAGCCCGTGTATCGGCTTCGGCAGAATGGGCGTTTATTAATTCGCTCTGGCAGTAGAATTTGTAGGCAGCTTTAAGTGTGCGTGGCTCCATTTTATGGAAAATATTCTGCACATCGACTACCCTCCGATTCTTTAAATCAAATTCGATGCCAGCACGCAAAAACTCTTCGACCAGCAAAGGGATATCATACTTTATCGAATTATATCCCGACAAATCGCTGTTGCCGATAAAAGCATTGAGGTTACCGGCCATATCTTTAAAAGTAGGTTCGTTTTTTACCATTTCATCAGTAATGCCATGAATATCAACCACTACCTGTGGAATAGGGACAGTTGGGTTGATCAGGTGGCGGCGGACTTCCTCGTGCCCGTCAGGAAATACCTTTATCATGGCTATTTCTACTATCCTGTCGCTGCCAACGTTTACGCCGGTTGCCTCGAGGTCGAATATAATAAGTGGTTTGGTAAGATTAAGTTGCATGCTATAAATTTGAAGATAAAATTACTGCTGAATGGCTAAATTATTGATTTTTCATGTGTAAAAAAAACCAGCAGATTATTTATGCCGGTTTTCACTGCTTTCGAACTTGTATTTCAATCAGTCAACGAAAGTCTCTTTCATAATCGATTTCACTTCTTTCACTTCTGGTTTTGATAGTCTTCCTAATATGCTCACAATTCTTTGTTTGTCGATTGTCCTGATCTGGTCGATCACTATCCATCCGATTTTCCGGTCGTGTTTTACTTCTATTCTGGTTGGATATTTCCTCGAAGTTGTTGTCATTGGAGCAACAATGATGGTATTGAGGTATTTATTCATTTCATTTGGCGAAATAATAACGCAAGGCCTGGTTTTCTGTATTTCGCTTCCTATTGTCGGGTCGAGGTTCACCAGCACAATCTGATATTGATTCAGCTCCATTCTTCCAGATTTTCGTTATCAAAAATATCGTTGAATAATAATTGGTCATCACCATTCTCGTTCATTTCTTTGAATGCTGATTCCCACCCTTTTCGGGGCGTTGAAATTGGTTTTATAACAATCTGACCTGTTTCAAGAATAAGCTCAACCTTGTCCTTGATATTGTATTTTTCAATCAAAGTCTTGCTGAGTCTGAATCCTTTTGAATTACCGATTTGAATGACTGATATTTCCATAGTATATTTTCTGGATGTAATTACAAAGGTATTACATAAAATCAAAAAAAGCAAGTGCGAATATAGTCTTCATTAAGAAGTAATATATTATGCACCTGCTTTCTGATTAATAATTCATCTCAGGAAAAAATCCGGCACTATGAATTGAAAATGCGTGGTAATTAAAGACATAAATTAATAATTACTTTAATTTTCACCCTGTACGCAGCGCATGGGCACTATTACTCCCTTCGGGAGTGAAATCCCCGCTTGCCTGCCTGCGTCGCGCAGGTAAACAGCAGACAAGGCTATGCTAAGTTTATTATTCTCTATTTTCACCCTGAGCTGTCATTGCGAGTAAAACGAAGCAAAGCCGAAGGGCACTATTTAAATTACCATATTTACATCAAACCCCTCAAGCAGCTGCTGCACACGTTTAATGTACATTCCTGCCAGTGCTCCGTCAACAAGCCTGTGATCGTACGAAAGCGAAAGCATACAGATATGCCGTATGGCAATCACATCGCCATCGGCGGTTTCGAGCACCCAAGGGCGTTTTTTAATGGTTCCAATACCAAGTATGGCAACCTGCGGCTGATTGATCACAGGCACTCCTGTAAGGCTGTCGAACGAACCGAAATTGGTGATGGTAAAAGTACCTCCTGAAATATCGTCAGGGTTCAGTTTGTTTTTTCGTGAACGATCAGCCAGGTCGTTAACATCTTTAACGATGCCAAGGAGATTTTTCTGATCTGCATTTTTTATAACCGGCACAATCAGGTTGCCATCGGGCAGGGCTGCGGCCATTCCTATATTTATTGCTTTGCGTTGAATGATCTTGTATCCGTCGATGGATGCATTCACATTCGGAAATTCGCGCAGGGCCTTTGCCGCAGCTTCGACAAATAAAGGAGTGTAAGTAATTTTCTGACCTTCGCGTTTTGCAAAGCTATCCTTGATTTTTTCGCGCCAGCGCACAATGTTTGTAACATCCACTTCGATAAATGAAGTTACGTGCGGCGAGACCTGTTTCGACATTACCATATGGTCGGCAATAAGCCTGCGCATACGATCCATTTCAATTACAACATCACCGGTTGAGGTAGTAACTGCAGGAGCCTGAACTTTAGGTCTTTCGGTGGCAACTTGCTGCGATGCGGCAGGTTTTGATCCACGGGTTTCGATATACGAGAGTATATCCTGCTTGGTTAAGCGGTTATCTTTGCCTGTTCCGGGAACGGATTCAAGTTCACTCAATGGAATGTTTTCCTGCTTTGCAATATTCCGCACCAGGGGTGAGTAGAAACGGTCACTCTCCACAACAGTTTCTGCCTGTGCTGCTGCAACTGGCTGAGATACTGTATCAGTTTTAGCCGGAGTGGTTTCAGGTTCAGCTTTGGTTTCGGCAGGAGCGGCCTCATCGGCACCTCCCATGTTAATAATAGCTATCACTTTCCCGACGGGGACAATGTCGCCTTCCTTATAAAATAATTTGGTAACAATTCCTTCGACGGGCGAAGGGATTTCGGAATCCACTTTATCGGTTGCCAGATCGGCAATCGACTCATCTTCAACCACCTGCTCGCCTTCTTTTTTGTGCCAGCGCACAATGGTTGCCTCAATAATACTTTCGCCAAGTTTTGGCATTACCAGTTCAAAATTTGCCATGGTAGGGTGTATGCTTTTTATTAATTAATACTCTGATTCATATTTTGTTACAGGTATCCTTTTCATTTCAGTACCTGAGCCTGTTTAAAGTGAAGCCAATAGATAATATGCTTGCTTTCCTTCAGTCGGGCATTATGATTTGTGATAAGTTAGTTTTGTTCAATTTTTAATCACTTTACCAAAACAATTCAATAGGGTGTTTGGTTCAATGTGTTTGTTATTTTCGCCCGAGGTGCTTGAATCCCTTATAAAGCAGCCTGAACTCGTTACCAATTTTGTAATCGCGGGCATACAGCATATTGAGCCTGCCTATGGTTTGAAGATCAGGGTTTTGCTGATTCAGAGCGTCGGTAGGGTAAATGATGCCTTTACGGATCCCGGGCATTTTATGTTCGTGCTGATCGATGGGGTGGTATCCGGTTATTGATTTTAAGCCAAACAATACATTGAAAATATTCCGGAGGTAATTGATCGGATGCCCGGTGATAAATACCGATAATGGGTACGATGCTAATAATGACAAGCTTATTACCACATCAAAAACACGTTTGCTCCGCCTGTTTTGAAACTTGCCAACCGAATTAATATCGATAACATACAAATCGCCGGCTGTATCAATTGAATTGCTTCCAATAATCGACATGCTTTCGGGTGGCGCAATTTTATAATCAATCCGGGCATGCTGTAGTGCCGACATATGATCTATAATATTTTCGGCCGGCATATCCTTGGCACAGAAAATCAATTCGTCAATTTTATAAATGTTGATAATATCCTTAATCTGCGAAATATGTCCCAGGAATTCGTTCTTTTCACTCTGTTTTTTGCCGCTGTTTATTAAACCTATAAACCCCGGATTATAAATTCCTTTCTGCAGAAGATCGGCTACGCGTTGTACCTCGGGCTCAGCTCCAACCACCGCTATTCTTTTGGTTTTACTTGCGTTTATTCTGTAACCTCCTATCCGCAACGAATGCAGCAGTAAGCGCGCAACCGAAAGGGCAACAACGCCCCATGCTGTTCCGGTAAGGATAAGCGAACGTGAAAACCTGAAATGCTCGGGCAGGAGCGCATAAATCACAAGTATGATAACTGTACCTGCCAGTAAACCTCGGTAGGCACGCCATAAACTCAAGGGTTTGTCGTAACCGCCTGAATAATATATGCTTATCATCCAGGTTGCAATAAATGCCGGGATTACAAAAACATAAAGCTCAACCGGGTAATGGCCTCCCCAGGGGTAAATAACCTGTTTTTCCCAGATACGGGCCAGAAGGGCAAGACCGGCATATAAAAATGCAGCATCGGCAAGAGGCAGAAGAGTATTTCTTAAAACCCTGCTCACTATCGATAGCGAAGCCCTGAAGTAAATAGCCATATTGATCAGTAACGAAAACATCTGTGCATTTTTTGCAGAATAGTGTTTTCGGGCAAAAATGATCATGGCATTGTAAAATACAAAAACGTAGTTCAGGCTGCCTTTCTTTGTGCTTTCGCCTTTGTAATGGATGATCCTGGCATCAGGGTAATAATAATTCTTATACCCGGCTTTTATGATACGGTAGGAGAGGTCAATGTCCTCACCATACATAAAGAAGGCTTCGTCGAGCAGACCAACCTCGTCGAGTACCGATTTGCGCATCAGCATAAATGCGCCGGCCAGTATTTCGACCTGGTGTGTCTTATCATTATCGAGGTATCCCAGGTGGTATTTATTGAAGGTTTTTGATTTCGGGAATAGTCGCGATAAACCAAATATCTTACAAAAAGCTACCCCCGGAGTGGGAAGTCCACGCTTCGATTCAGGCAGGAAACGCCCGCTTCCGTCCACCATTTTAACGCCAAGTCCGCCGGCATCAGCATGGCTGTCCATAAAGGCGATGATTTTCGAAAACGTATCGGTCTCAACTATGGTATCCGGATTCAAAAGCAAAACATACTCTCCCTCCGACAGCCTGACAGCCTGGTTGTTAGCCTTGGCAAATCCGGGGTTATCAGGGTTTGCAATGCATTTTACTTCCGGAAATTTTTCACGCACCATGTTAACCGAACCATCAACCGATGCATTGTCGACAACAAAAGTCTCGGCTTCAATACCCGCACAGGCTGCACGCACCGAGTGCAGGCACTGCTCGAGGAAGTGCTTAACATTGTAGCTGACTATGACAATCGAAAGTTTCAAATGCAAATGAGGTATTTGAATAGCAAATATCTTAAACTTTATCCAAAGTTACTATGCTTTGGTTGTAATACTCACAACTTGCTGCAAATTACAAGGTCCTGGTAATCGAAATAATGCTCACGGCCACACCATTGTCCGTACTTTATGCTTTCCATTTTTAATCCTGCCTGTTCAACTTTTTCGAGCAGCCATTCTTCGTCGTATGCTACATTGGCTGTTTCCACTTTTGATGAATGTAGCCTGTAAAATCCTTTATTTACGGGGAAATTCATATGTGTTGGCTTTTTAAGCATCAGGTCTTCCGATTCGCAGTTTACGATAAAAAACGACATCAGGCATTTGCCACCCGTTTTAAGAACCCTTGCGGTTTCATTCATATAATTTTCGACCTCGGCAGGCATCATATGTGTAAATACCGATGTGTAAAATGCGAAATCAAACATCTGATCCTCATACGGAAATACAAATTTTCCGGCATCGGTTTTAACGCTTGTATTGTAAAGATCGTTGAAAAGGGCTGTATGCCTGAAATGGAAATTCGGATGTTTTGGGGCAATGTTTTTATTGCACCAGTCTATTCCTGATTTTACAATATCGAATCCATGGTACGAGCCTTTTTCGTTCAGAAACCGGGTAAGAGGTAAAGCCATACGTCCAATACCGCATCCCACATCCAGAACACAATGTTCCGCTTGTAATCCTCCCAGTTCCCTGAAATATCCGAGATACTTTTCACCCAGTTTTACATAATCGCCGGGGCCTATAAAAATTTTCCCTTTTGGGGGAACTCCATCAGGTCGTTTGCCGGTAATTTTATCGAAAATGTCGATTGGCAAATACCAGATTCTCCGAAAAAGATACCTGAGTTGTACGGGTAATAAATAATAGAGAAGTCGCTTCATAACTTATGGCGGAATGCTTGTTTGGCTTTTTTTTATTTTTTATTGAAACACAAAAGGTACAAAAGCTGGCTCACACTGAATTCTCCTTTTGTGTTCTTTTGTGGTTATTCTTTTTTTATTGAAACACAAAAGGTACAAAAGTTGGTTTGCACTGATTTCTCCTTTTGTGTTCTTTTGTGGTTATTCTTTTTTTATTGAAACACAAAAGGCACAAAAGCTGGTACTGAATTCCTCCTTTTGTGTTCTTTTGTGGTTCCTTTTTATTGAAACACAAAAGGTACAAAAGCTGGTCACTGAATTCTCCTTTTGTGTTCTTTTGTGGTTTCTCTTTTTTATTGAAACACAAAAGGCACAAAAGCTTGGTTCACACTGAATTCTCCTTTTGTGTTCTTTTGTGGTTTCCCTTTTTTATTGAAACACAAAAGGCACAAAAGCTTGGTTCCACTGAATTCTCCTTTTGTGTTCTTTTGTGGTTATTCTTTTTTTATTGAAACACAAAAGGCACAAAAGCTGGCTCGCACTGAATTCTCCTTTTGTGTTCTTTTGTGGTTATTCCTTTTTTATTGAAACACAAAAGGCACAAAAGCTGGTTTGCACTGAATTCTCCTTTTGTGTTCTTTTGTGGTTATCCCTTTTTTATTGAAACACAAAAGGTACAAAAGCTGGCTCGCACTGAATTCTCCTTTTGTGTTCTTTTGTGGTTATCTCTTTTTTATTGAAACACAAAAGGTACAAAAGCTGGCTCACACTGAATTCTCCTTTTGTGTTCTTTTGTGGTTATTCTTTTTTTATTGAAACACAAAAGGCACAAAAGCTGGCTCACACTGAATTCTCCTTTTGTGTTCTTTTGTGGTTATTCTTTTTTATTGAAACACAAAAGGCACAAAAGCTGGCTCACACTGAATTCTCCTTTTGTGTTCTTTTGTGGTTTCTCTTTTATTATTGAAACACAAAAGGCACAAAAGCTGGCTCACACTGAATTCTCCTTTTGTGTTCTTTTGTGGTTATTCTTTTTTATCGAAACTCAAATGGAACAATAGATACTTTGCAATTCATCCGCTGTAAATTATTTTTTTTCAAGTATTTCAATTGCTCTTTCCAGTGCTTCGGGGAAGGCAGGTTTTACATTTGCTTTGCCAACCATAAAAAGGATACGTGATTTTTGCAGTTCTTCAAGTACCTGCACACTTGCCACTCCCGAAAGTACAACTTTAGTTCCTTTATGTTGCATTTCCTTTAATACTTCCTTCAAGGTTCGTAAACCCGTTGCATCAATTAAGCTTATGTTGCGGATACGGAGTATAAAAACTTTAGGTTTCTTCTCAATCTGGTTAATTGCATCGCGGAACTTATAGGCGGCGCCGAAGAACAAGGGCCCATTTATTTCGTAAACCTCAACATCATTTGGTATCCTGAAGCGGTTAATTGACAAAGGGTCATCATCTTCTTTATCGTCATCGGCCAGGTTAACGTTTTGAACAAATGTTTGCTTTGTCATATCGCGCATGAACAGGAAAGCGGCCAGTATCATTCCAATTTCTATTGCCACGGTTAAATCGATGAAAACGGTAAGCAGGAATGTGATAAGCAATACTATCATATCACTTTTGGGGCCGCGTGTAACGGAAACAAAGTTTTTCCATTCGCTCATGTTGTAGGCTATCACTACCAGTATGCCGGCAAGCGTCGCCATTGGGATATAGCTGGCCCATTTACCGAAAAACAGCATGATAATCAGCAGTACAATGGCATGCACCATTCCGGCTATGGGCGTTCGTCCCCCGTTTTTTACATTAGCGGCTGTGCGGGCAATAGCGCCGGTTGCAGGAATTCCACCGAACAAGGCTGAGGCCATATTGGCTCCACCCTGGGCCACCAGTTCCATATTCGAGTTATGACTTTTACCAATCATTCCATCCGACACCACGGCACTGAGTAAGGACTCAATTCCGCCTAGCAAGGCAATGGCAAAGGCAGGGCTTATCAGTTGTTTAAAGGTTGCCCAGTCGATCTGGGGTATTATTGGCAATGGAATGCTGGCCGAAATATTTCCGAACTTTGAGCCGATAGTTTCGACCGGCAGATGAAAGAAATAAACAACAAGAGTTGTCAGCAGAATCGCGATCAACGACCCGGGAACTTTACGTGTTATGCGAGGCCAGATGATGCTCAGGAAAATGGTTCCGGCTCCGATAGCAAGTGCATAAATATTTACCGACTCGTAGTTTTGTATATATTCAGACCATTTCCCGGTAAAATCGGCAGGAACGTTTCCCATGGTAAGTCCGAAAAAGTCCTTTATCTGCGATGAGAAAATAATAAGTGCAATGCCTGAAGTAAAACCCACAACCAGCGGGTAAGGTATAAATTTAATAATGCTGCCCAGCCTGGCGAATCCCATCAGCAGCAGCATTACACCGGCCATAAATGTTGCAACTATCAGTGCATCAACGCCATGTAGCTGGACAATTCCATAAACAATAACTATGAAAGCCCCGGTAGGGCCACCTATTTGTACACGGCTACCTCCCAGGAACGAAATCAGGAAACCTGCAACAACCGCTGTAATAAGTCCCTTTTCGGGAGTTACACCCGACGCAATGGCAAATGCAATAGCCAGTGGAAGTGCAATAATACCGACTATAATACCAGCGACAATGTCCTTTTTTACCTGGGCAGCAGTATACGTATGAAAAATGCGGAAAAACTTGGGTGTGAAAGTGTTAGAAAGGAATTTAATCATGATCAGGCCATTCTCAAAACAAAACCGTTGTCAATAAGGGCAACTCAGTAATTTACGGCAAAGGTAAGCTGATTTTTTGATCTTCAGATTTCTTTATCAGTATATTTCAGCGATTGTACCCTGTCAGAATTTCATAATATTTTGAATTCATTATTGAGAATACATGTATTGGGTTACAATAGAAAGTACCTGACGAAATACACCCAGGCATTTTGTTGCACTACTTCGCAAGTTTGGTTTAAACAGCAGGTTAAAATATTTTCGGATATTTCGCGGGATTATAATCGTGCATCATATTATAGATGCAGTCGAATACATCTTCGGCATTGGGATTCGAGAAATAATCGCCATCGGTTCCGTATGCAGCCCTGTGAGCCTGGGCAGTTACAGTAAGCGGAACAGCATCGAGGTAATGGAAGCCTTTTTGCTCTTCCATCACTTTTTGCAGCATATAGGCAGTTGCTCCACCCGGCACATCTTCGTCGAAGAAAACAATTTTGTTGGTTTTTTTGAGCGATTCGGCAATCATACCATGAATATCGAATGGCTCAAGACTTTGAACATCAATAAGTTCGACTGAGATATGAAAATCGCGTAATTGAGCAACCGCATCCTGTGCAATTCGAACACACGAACCATAGGTTACCAGGGTAACATCGGTTCCTTGCTCAATAATTTCGGGAATGCCAATAGGAATGCGGAATTCACCGATATTGGAAGGTTTCTTTTCGCGTAAGCGGTAGGCATTTAGTGGTTCAATGATAAGTGCCGGTTCGTCGGATTGAAGCATGGTATTATAGAAACCGGCGGCACGTGTCATATCGCGGGGAACCAGAACATAAACACCACGTATGCTGTTAATTACCATGCTGAGGGGTGAGCCTGAATGCCAGATTCCTTCGAGGCGGTGACCGCGGGTAATAATGATCATAGGCGCTTTTTGTCCGCCACGGGTACGGTATTGTAAAGTTGCCAGGTCGTCGCTCATCAGCTGCAATCCGTAAAGCAGGTAATCGAAGTACTGAATTTCGGCAACAGGGCGTAAACCTCTCATAGCCATGCCAATACCTTGACCAATAATGGTTGCTTCGCGGATACCCGTATCGAAAATCCGGGAATCACCATATTTTGCCTGCAAGCCTTCGTAGGTTTGATTTACTCCACCTATAAACCCGACATCTTCGCCAAACATCACCAGTTTTTCATTTGAGGCAAAAAGGTAATCCCAGTTGTCGCGCAGGATTTCCCGGCCGGGGATCATCAATGCATCGTCAGCATAAACAGGAGTCACGGGGGTAACTTTCAGTGCTGATTCATCCGATTTGCTGTAAAGCAGTGAATTAAACTTATCATGACTTACCTTCAGCTCTTTTTCGAGCCAGTTGGTTACATTGATTTTTAAGGAGTTGGAAGGATTGCTGCACGAATCGCAAATCAGGCGTAGTATTTTTTTAGCTGACGACATAATATCCTTCCGGATAGGTTCGGCTACCTTGCGCAGATCGTCCTTAATGGAATTTATTTTTGCTGTTTTAGCACAATTACAGGTAGTTACATCAGCCAGCTGTAGAAATTCATCACGTAGATGTGTTAATGGTTTCTGGTAATTGTTCCAGGCTGCTTTGCGGGCAGTTTTGACTTTAGCAACCGATTCATTTTCTATTGCTATCGAGTTCTTCGCCGCTGGCTATGTTTTCCGAAACTATCCATTTACGCATCTGCTGTATGCAGTCGTATTCTTTTTCCCACTGTAGCCTCTCGGCTGATTTATATCGTTCGTGCGAGCCTGAAGTGCTATGCCCCTGGGGTTGAGTTACATCAGTAACATGGAACAATACAGGAACATGATTTTTACGGCAATAATCTATACCTTCCTCATACATTTTACACAATCCCGGGTAATCCCAGCCCTGTGCAGTATAAATCATAAATCCGTCTTTGTCAGCTGTTTTTTCGAAACCTCTCAATACTTCCGAAATACTCGATTTGGTGGTCTGTAGTTTGTTAGGTACCGAAATGCCATAGCCGTCGTCCCACACCGACATTGCCATTGGCACCTGTAAAACACCGGCAGCATTTATGGTTTCCCAGAAATGTCCTTCACTGGTACTGGCATCACCAATGGTTCCAAATGCAACTTCGTCGCCATTTTTGGAAATCTCGGTGAGATGTGCAAGCTTTTTATTGGCTCTGAATAATTTTGAAGTGAGCGCAAGTCCTAATAAACGAGGCATTTGGCCTGCAGTGGGAGAAATATCGGCTGATGAGTTCTTTTGTTCGGTAAGGTTTTTCCAGTGTCCTTTTTCGTCGAGGCTGCGGGTGGCAAAATGGTTGTTCATCAGGCGACCGCCATTCATGGGATTGAAATCGGCATCGGTATCGCCATAAATCTGTGCGAAAATTTCCTCTATTTTCATCATGCCGGTTGCCAGCATAAAAGTCTGGTCGCGGTAATAGCCCGATCGCCAGTCGCCATCGCGAAAAACCCTGGCCATAGCCAGTTGAGCCACTTCCTTGCCATCGCCAAAAATTCCAAACTTACCTTTACCGGTAAGCACTTCGCGCCGACCCATTAAGCTAGCCTGCCTGCTTTCATTTGCAATGCGATAATCATTTAATACTTGATCTTTATCGAATGCCTTTTTATTCGTTGTGGCTTGTTTCTTAACAGATTTGACGGACATGCTTTAGTTGGAATTAGAATATTTGTGTATTTAATGTAACAAAATAACGGGCTAAAATGTTGCAGTACATTAATAATTTTCTGAAAGTATTTCGAAATAAGCCTGCGGATGCTCACAGCCAGGGCAGTTTTTGAGTGCCCGATCACTTTCATAGATAAGTCCGCACTTACGACAGATCCACTTTACCTTTTTTTCTTTTTTGAAAACAGTACCGTTTTCGATGTTCGAAGCTAATTTTTCGAAGCGTTGAGCATAAAACGATTTTATCTGCCTGAAAAGTTTCAGTTTGGTAGCTATTTGTTTAAATCCTTCGTCCCAGGCAATCTGTTCGAAATCAGCAAATAAGGTGCTGTGCTGAATGGTTTCAGCTTCAATTGCTGCTTTCAGGTTTTCGAGTGTAGTTCCCAGGGATTCGGCTCTAAACGTTGATGTAATTTGTAATTCGCAGCCTTCGAGAAAGCGGAAAAGGGTCTTGGTATGTGATTTTTTTTGCTCGGCAGTTTCGGTAAAAATGGCAGCTATTTGCTGATACCCTTCTTTGGTCGCTATTTTAGCAAACCATTGGTATTTTTGAATGGCCTGGGTTTCGATGGCGAAAGCCTGCATCAGATTATTAGCCGTGCGTGTGGTATTAAATTCATTCATAATGAACATATTTATTTCTGCACGATAAAAATATACAATATTATCATTACAACTGATGAGTTTTGTTCAAATACAGCCTATTTTCTCAGTACGAATTTCAATAAAGCGAAAAACCGGAATCAGCATAACTGTTCCGGTTTGTAAGTTGTAATGGTTGATGCACCAGATATTGATCTATTTACCTGTAATCCATTTCACAATCTGATCGTCCATGGGTTTGGTGCGTGGCGAAGCCATATCAACCAGGTTGCCTTTTTCGTCGATCATAAATTTCTGAAAATTCCAGCTTACATCGGCATCCATTTTCCCATTCAGGGCTTTGGTTGTCAGCCATTTGTAAATGGGGTCAATATCATCACCTTTTACTGATATTTTTTGCATCATAGGGAAAGTAACCTGGAAATTCTCGGTGCAAAATTGCCTGATCTCGGCATTGGTTCCGGGTTCCTGCTTCAGAAAATTATTGGCAGGAAAGCCTATGATTACAAATTTGTCGCCTCCATATTTTTCGTTAAGTGCCTGTAAATCCTCGTATTGTGGTGTAAGTCCGCATTTTGATGCCGTATTTACTACCAGCACCTTTTTGCCTTTGAGGCTGGCCATATCGAAGGTTTTACCATCAATAGTTTTCGTTTTAAAACTGTGAAAATTTGATTGCTGGGCAAAACTCAGCGTGCCTGCAAGTACAAGGCTCATAGTAAGTGTTATGAATTTCATTCTATAAAATTTGAGGTTATGTTTAATTGTTTCAACGAATTATTAAACATAAAACAGCATCTGCAGCCGAATGTTCATTTGCTTAGTGTTCGAAATTTCTACAAACAAAATATTAAATAGTAACTGAATGCAAAACCAGGCATATTAAAACTATTTTAAAATACCATCTTGTATATCCGGTCGATTTTATCGTGTAACTCGCTGATAGATATATTTTTGCTTTCTCTAATATATTCCTTGCCTTCGAAAAATACCAGCAGAGTTGGTGATGCATATACACCATAATGCGCTGAAGTGGCGATGAATTGTTCCGAATTGATAAGACGGAATTCAATTTTCGGGAAATTATCCTGCTGCATTTCCTGAACTTTGGGCCTTAGTACTTTGCAGGGTGCGCAATTGTCGTTGTAAAAATAGAGCAGCACAGCAGGATTTTCAGTAATAAAGTCTTGAATATCATTAATTTCCATAAGGGAATAGATTGTTTTAAAAAGATTTCTCATTCACTCCAGTA
This sequence comes from uncultured Bacteroidales bacterium, assembly GCA_963714825.1. Lineage (GTDB taxonomy): Bacteria > Bacteroidota > Bacteroidia > Bacteroidales > UBA4417 > UBA4417. The sequence goes on from CAVQQF010000001.1 coordinate 68,853, forward strand.
CCGAAAAGCGCGAAATCGTATTTCACCGGATCGGAGGGGTCAAAAGTACGTAATCTGGAGGTAAGCTCTTCTACCGAAAGCCAGTCGTCGTGTTTTCGATTTAGCAATCCCAAACGGCGGGCAATTTTTCCTGAGTGCAGATCCAAAGGGCACATCAGGTCAGTCATTGCTATGCCTTTCCAAATCCCGAAATCCACACCTTTATCATCCTTGCGCACCATCCAACGCAGAAACATATTCAGCCTTTTGGCTGCTGAACCGCTCATTGGGTCAGGTACATGTTTCCGGGTTCGGGGCATAGGTTCGAAACTGAAAAAGAGTTTCCTGAACCCGCTGATAGCTTCCTTAATACTGCTTTTGGGTATGTATGCTTCTGTGAAAACAGTTTCAAGTCCTCGGTGCAAGAGGTAAATTTTTCGCAGCGCATGAATAAAGTAAATGCAATCGCTTACCCTGGAAAGTGCGGTGTACAAATGATGAAAATGTGTCACGTTCCTCATCCGAAGCATTCATCACAAACTCGAAAGGCGCATTGTCCATGCGGGTCATCAGCTCGCGGCTTTTATTGATAATGGTGACTCTTTGTCCCCATGCCAGGGTTGCTGTAAGAAATCCCGCAATTTCAATATCCTCTTTCCTTTTAAAAAGATGTGGAATGCTGATTGGGTCCGTGGCAATGAAATCTGGATTGTTATAAAAGGCTGCTTTTTCTTCAAGGAATTCGTATAGCTGCTGATCGTATGGATTCATGAGGCAAAGGTATTATTTAGTTCAATGGAAAAAGGTTTATGGAAAAACGATTCTAATTCAAACACCATTTCTGAACTTACCCTAACCCCCAACCCCTAATAGCTAGCCCCTAAAAAAAAGACCACCCTTTTCGGAGCAGTCTTTTCACAAACAAACAAAGTTATTTTTCTAATTCAGAACCAGTACAGGCTCAATAAGTCCTTTGCCGGTTTCAATGGCTTTTTCGTTTTCAGGAATCAGCACGTGGTGACGGGCAGGCAGTGATTTTTCGAGTCCTTTATGGATATAATCCATATCAACTATAGGTTTCAGTTTCAGGAACCCGCCGAGAACTATCATGTTAAAAACTTTTGAAAGTCCCAGTTTGCCGGCTGTTTCAGCGGCTTCTATCGAATAGATATTAATATCTTTCCTTACGGGAAAACGGGTGATGCCATTCGGATCGTAAATCAGCAGTCCGCCGGGTTTAACCGAATTTTCAAATTTATCCATCGACTGCTGATTCAGAACAATAGCAGTATCGTAAGCGTTAAGAATAGGAGAACTGATGCGTTCGTCGCTGATAATTACCGTTACATTGGCTGTTCCACCACGCATTTCGGGACCGTAGGACGGCATCCAGCTAACTTCTTTATCCTGCATTACTCCGGAGTAAGCAAGGATTTTTCCCATCGAGAGTACACCCTGTCCACCAAAACCGGCTATGATTATTTCTTCAGTCATTTTATTAAATTTTAAACTTTTCGAAAGTGCTTTTAACTAATGAATTAAATAAATTAGGGCCTTTTTAGACTATCAAGTCTGACCAGGTCATTATTTATCATCATTTACTTTAATATCGCCAATCGGGTAGTATGGGAACATATTGTCAACCATCCATTCGTTCGATTGCAGGGGAGTCATTTTCCATCCTGAGTTACAGTTCGAAACTATCTCGACAAAAGAAAGTCCTTTGTTCAGTTTCTGGTTTTCGAAAGCTTTGCGCACGGCTCTCTTGGCTTTACGAACAGCCGAAGGGGTATGCACAGCCTGTCGGGTTACGTATAGTGTACCAGGAAGTTGCGCTACCAGTTCCGTGATTTTTAGCGGATTACCCATGGTAGCCACATCGCGGCCATAAGGCGAGGTGCTCGATTTCATACCGGGTAGGGTGGTAGGGGCCATTTGTCCGCCGGTCATACCATAAATACCGTTGTTGACAAAAATAATGGTCATATTTTCGCCGCGGTTGCAGGCATGAATGGTTTCGGCAGTACCGATAGCAGCCAGATCGCCATCGCCCTGGTAGGTGAATATAAATTTATCGGGGAACAAGCGTTTTATAGCAGTAGCTACAGCAGGAGCACGTCCGTGGGCGGCCTGTTGCATATCTATATTCATAAACTCATACGCTAGTACCGAGCATCCAACCGGTGCCACACCAATGGTTTCGGCAACGATACCCATTTCTTCGATTACTTCCATGATAATGCGGTGAGCAGTACCATGTCCGCAACCGGGACAATAGCTGAGATCTTTGTCTGTCAGGAGATCCGTGCGTTTATACACCAGGTTCTCAGGTTGTAATATTTCGGGGTTTGTTTTAAATTCTGCCATAGTGCTATCCTCCGATAATTTGTTTCTTCAATGCATTTACTATTTCCGAAGGCGAATGTACAATACCACCATACCTTCCGAAATGCTCTACTTTTACGCGTCCTTCAACTGCCAGCTGAACATCTTCTATCATTTGCCCGGAGCTCATTTCGACACATAAAATGCCTTTTACTTTTGAGGTCATTTCCCTGATAACTTTTTTAGGGAAAGGGAACAGGGTGATAGGTCGCATGAGTCCGACTTTAATTCCTTCGGCACGTGCAAGTTCAATAGCTTTCTGGCAAATACGTGCACTGGTGCCATAGGCAACGAAAGCATATTCGGCATCTTCGCAGTTTATTTTTTCGTAACGCACTTCGTTTTCTTCGATGGTGCGGTATTTAGCCTGAAGTTTATGGTTGTGCTGTTCCATTTTCAGCGACTCGAGGTTGAGCGAGGTAATAATATTACGCTCTCTGTCAAGAGTGCGGCCTATGGTAGCCCAGGGTGTATTTTGCTTAAGTTCTTCATCCGTAAAACGTGGCTTCTGAACATCAAGAAGTACTTTTTCCATCATCTGTCCGATAGCTCCATCGGATAATACAAGAACAGGATTACGGTATTTAAATGCCAGTTCAAAACCCAGCCCGGCAAAATCAGCCATTTCCTGTACCGAAGAGGGTGCAAGTACTATAAGTTTATAATCGCCATGTCCGCCACCTTTGGTGCTCTGGAAATAATCGGACTGTGAGGGTTGAATGGTGCCTAATCCGGGACCGCCACGAACCACATTCAGTATCAGGCAGGGTAGTTCGGCACCCGCTATATACGAGATACCTTCCTGTTTCAGACTTATCCCAGGGCTCGACGAGGATGTCAGCACGCGTTTACCGCATCCTGCACCTCCATATACCATATTTATTGCAGCTACTTCGCTTTCGGCCTGCAACGTTACCATACCTGTGCGCTCATCAGTTTTCTCAGCCATAAGGTATTCCATAACTTCCGACTGAGGGGTGATCGGATATCCAAAATATCCATCTGCACCAGCACGGATTGCAGCTTCGGCAAAAGCCTCATTACCTTTCATTAACCGTAATTCTTTCATCCTTAGGTTAGTTTTTATTCTTAATCGTTAAATTTCTTGCGGTAAACAGTAATTGCTCCGTCGGGGCAAACAACGGCACAATTGGTACAACCGGTGCACATATCGTTGGTGGCCATAGCGTAATGATAACCTTTTCTGTTTACTTGTTTGTTCATAGCAATAACATCTTCGGGGCAGGCCGGGACGCATACTTCACATCCTTTGCACCTTTCGATATCAACTACGATTTCTCCTTTATTTTTTGCCATAATATTTAAGAGTTTCACTGAATTGAGGGGGCGAAGTTAGATATTTATTGCAATTCAGATGCTTTTTTTATATGCGAATCGCAATTATTAGTGTTAATTTAAAATGAGTTTAAATTGCTTTGGATTTTAGAGGACGAATTTCTCAAATTGGAAAGGTTTTATCAGGCAAAACATTCAGATAAATAACTTTGAAATGCCTTGTATCCTGTAAATTATTCTTTTACAAGCGGATGATGTTCGTGGAATTTTTTTAACCTGAATTCAAGATCAGGGAACTGGGTACGCATCACCAGCGAAACGCAGGCTCTGAGACCCTCGCTGTGCTCGCTGCCGGTAATCGACAGCGAAATGGCACTGATTCCGTAATAAATCAGTTTCTCGATCAGTTCGGGCCCATCGAATCCGGGGTATGCAATGGTGAAGTAAAAACCATCAGCAATGGGCTGGTCAACATCTTTGTCGTAAACAATGGTAAAGCCATTATCGGTAAACAGTTTCTTCATGATCTTGGCCTTCTCGCCATACTCCTTAACAACCTCAACAAAATTGAATTTGCCTTCGTTGGCAGCTTTTAGTATTGCATGAAGTGCGTATTGAGCCGAATGCGCAGTACCTGAACTCAGTGAATAAATGGAGCCGAAAATCATAGCCCTTCCAAACTGATCGCTCGAATAATAACGTAAAAGATCTTCGGCCCGGGTTTGGAAAAGCTTATTGCTGATCACCATCATACCGATACGCTGACCGGCATAGCTGAATGCTTTCGAGCTGCTGATCATAAGCAGGTAGTTTTCAGTATATTTGGCTACGGTAGGCTGGTAAGGCGGAACACCGGGTTTGCTGTAATCCTTACGGAAATCCATTCCGAAATAAGCAAGATCCTCCAAAATTACAACATTATACTTGTTGGCCAGATCGCCAATGGTACGCAGTTCCTGGTCGGTAAAGCAAATCCAGGAAGGATTATTCGGATTTGAATATAATACGGAATGAATATTTCCTTTTTTAAAGTATGATTCCAGCTTTTCGCGCAGTTTATCGCCGCGGTAATTATACACATCAAAACTATCGAACTTATAACCCATTACCCTGTGCTGCTGTTTATGAACCGGGAATCCCGGATCAATAAACAAAGTGGTATCACGCTCTTTGTACATGCGCGAAAGAGTCATAAATGCGGCAAAACTTCCCTGCATGGAGCCAACCGTTGGTATACAACCGGCAGGATTTACATCTATATCGAGAAAATTCTTTACAAACAGCGAAACTTCTTTTTTTAATGGAGCTATTCCGTCGATATCAGGATAAATAGCCGCAACACCTCTCTTTAATGCTTCAATTTCGGCATCGGTTCCTATTTGGGCTGGGGGTAAGCCCGGGATGCCCATTTCCATACGGATGAATTTTTTGCCCGATGCTGCTTCAATATTGTCAACCAAGCGTTTTATTTCCCTGATCGTGGCTTTGCCGATAACAGGAATATTCATTTCAGCAATCTTTTCGGTTACGATTTCGAAATCAATGGGAGTGTCTTTATTGGCTGCTTTCATCTTTATTTGAATTACTTATACAAAAATGGTTATCCTGTTAAACAATTCACAAAGATTGGAAATAGGATCGTGATATTAAAATGAAATCGGAATTATTTTTACTTTTTCGACTATTTAGAATGATTTTACGAAGATATGGGACACCCGAAAGTATTATAATCTGAAAACTGATAGAAATTATTACCAGATTTACAGCTGTTTTATTTACTCGCTGGATCTTAATCTTTTTTATTCCCGGCTCTTCAAACTCCCTATTGCCAGAATAAGTCCAAGTGCAATCCCAAGTATAGCTGCAAACAACACCCTGAATTCGGCCGGAAGCAGAAATGTAATGGTATGTGCCGGAATCCAGAAAAAAGGAATCGTCTTCTTGAAAATAAAATTCCACATTATATCCCAGTTCATGGTTTTTAAAATATGAGCAAAGGGAATGGGCTTAAAAAGTCCCCGGATTGTGCCGTGGTTAGTTATAATATGTATGTCGGTAATTTTATGAAAAGTCATCATTACAGGTGCGAAAATCAGGTTCATGGTGGCTGAAATGGTAAAAGCATCAAGCAACTGAAGGCTCGAAAAACTTCCTTTCATTGCCTGAGGCGCCTCTTTTAAACCCATATATGCAAGGAATGCCGGCGCCCCGGTGGCAAAAATATTGAAAGCCAGGTTTATAGTTAGTCCCAGGAAACCCCATACGATCATGCGGGGCACAATGCCAAAACCCGGTTCATTGTATTTACCGGTGCGGAGCCTCAGCGCAATAATTTCGCCCAGCGTTGCCAGCAAGGCAAATTTGAAGAAACTCATTATCATACCATGCTCCTTATTAAATTGGAGGTACCACTCAGTTACCGGGGTAACAAATACAAATACAGCAATAAAAGCCAGGATACCAGCCAAAAATACCAGGTCACTTTTCTTCATCAGTATTAAAATTTTGCGCAAAGGTAGAAGAATTGTGTTATTGGGAAAGTTGTTTATGATTGTGAGTTAGCAACTAGTTGGCAAAAAGCAAGATGAGTAAGGTTTGAGAGATTTTGGCTGATTGAATTGATTTGGATTTTGCGACAAAAATGAAAGTTGGCTAATGCGAAACTGACAGCGAATCTAAAAAAACATTTCGCTTAAAACCAGAGTAAAGAAGTTTTGTCAGAGGCCAGGACATATTAATACCAGGCAGTTTAACCAATCAAAGCAGAGCTTTTTTTAGGAAATATTCACTGATAAATTCCAAACGAATGACAATTCAATCTGAAGCTAACCACATCTGCTCAATTGAAGCTCTTTACTTTAGCACAACCGACATCTAAAAGTTTATATAACCATGTTTAAAACTCGAAACCCTTTTTATGAATAGGTAATGTTACTGACTTCCTAAAGTTAATTTGCTTAAAACAATTTTCAATAATCTCCGACTCCGGAATCCGGAATCCGCAATCCGAATTCCACAATCCACAATTCCAACATCCAACTTCCCACATTTCTTCCTACCTTTACATATCATTTTTTAAAGCCATGTTACCTATCAATAAAAACCGGTTCATGTATTTTCTTCTCATGCTAATCCTTAGTATGGCGGGGAAGGATGGTTTTGGCCAAAAGGAGAGCTATAATTGGTATTTTGGTAACCAGGTTGCCATGAAATTTCATTCCGGATCGCCTGTTACACATACAGGAAGTCAAATGGTCGCGGTTTCAGGCTGTGCTTCCATCAGTGATTCGATGGGAAACCTGTTATTTTATTCAAACGGGATTGATGTTTGGAACCGTAACAATCAAAAAATGCCAAATGGGACAGGATTATATGGAGCTCAAAATCAAAATTGTTCGCAATCAGCACTCATAGTTCCCTTCCCAGGGAGTAGCTATATGTTCTATTTGTTTACAGTAGATGGGAGACAGCCTTTGCCTTCGCCTTATTATGGGTTAAGGTATTCATTGGTAAATATGAATTTAGATGGTTCTCTTGGAGATGTTACACTTAAGAACCAACCTGTACCATATGGAGATAAAGCTTTTGGACGACTAACTGCTGTAAGACATGCTAATAACAAAGATATTTGGGTTATTACCCGATTATATAATGATGACAGGTATATATCTTACCAGGTTACTGAGAGTGGAATTAACCCAAACCCGGTTTTAAGTCCTACCGGAAGGTATATTCCAATATCAAACATTTTTGAAGGTTATATTAAAATTTCCGGCGATAGTCGGCATCTAATATGCATCAATGATGATGTAAATAAAAACGAAAGGTGTTTATTCAACTCATCAACTGGTACAATTGAGTTCCTTTTCGAATTTGAAAACGGAGGCAGACCTGTTGGGGCTGAGATGTCTTCAGATGGAACGTATCTATATATTTCTCCGGACGTGTCAAGCCAGAAATTAAGACAATTTGATTTGAGTAAAATGGATAAAACATCCTTCCAGGAATCTGTTGTTGAAATTGGTGACGGCACTTCTGGTGCCCTCCAAATTGCTCCTGATGGAAAAATTTATGGCTGCCAGGTTGGTACCAGTTTTCTGAGTGTTATTAATAGTCCTGATTCAGCTGGCCTGTCTTGTAACTATCAGAAGAATGCAATTCAGACAGTTTCCGGAGAGGTAATGTTTGGCCTTCCCCAGTTCATCCAGTCCTACTTCCTCCGTTTCGATTATACCGGCACCTGCGCCGGCTTACCTTTTGCTTTTACCCCTAACTTTAATCCCATTCCCGATAGCATCCACTGGAACTTTGGTGATCCGGGAAGTGGTATAAACGATACTACCACACAGCTAAGCCCGGTGCATGTATTCGCTCAGGGAGGCAGCTATACAGTAACCGTGTTTGTCCGATACCCGGATGGGCGCACCGAGCAAACTTCGCGCGTTGTAACTGTATCTGGTTTACCAACTCCAAACCTGGGCCCGGATAGTACCGTTTGCAAAGGCACAAGCGTAACGCTGAATCCCGGCAGTTTTGCTTCTTATACATGGAATAATGGCACTTTGGGGCAAACTATTACTGTTGCCGATACCGGCCAGTATTGGGTTGAAGTGGTAAACGATACCGGCTGCATAAACCGCGATACGCTTCAATTGCAGTGGTTCGCACAACCTACGCTTGACGAAACCAACCTTACCGTTTCACCCACCACCTGCAACGCCTCTACCGGCGCCATTACCGGCATACAGGTAAACGCCTTGCAACCCTACACCCTTACCTGGAAAAACGGTAGCGGTGCCATTCTGGGAACAACACCCGACCTGTACCACCTGCCTGTGGATAATTATACTTTGTGGGTAAGCGATTCGGCAGGCTGTAATACACCGGTTAAAACCTATACCATTCATAATGTGGGCGATACGCTGATCCTTTCGGTTGATAATTCCGCTGCACATTGCTTACTAAATGGAATCATAAAAATAAACGCCACTTCGGGGCTTACGGATATGTTGCAGTATTCGCTCAACGGTACCGACTGGTTTTCAAATGGCGGCTTGTTCAGCCAGGTGGCTCCCGGCAGCTACCAGGTGTGGGTAAAAGATTCGCTGGGATGCAAGAAAGTGTATGATGGAAATCCAGTTGTGATTTCCAATATTCCCGGTCCTGTGGTGCAACCACCCACAGTTTTACCCGAAACCGGCGGGCAAAGCAACGGAAGCATCAGTATAACTGCCACATCTGCAGGCGACACCATCTGGTATTCCATCAACGGCGGTATTCCACAACCGAATCGACGGATTGTTCAGCGACCTGTCAGCAGGAAGTTATTCACTCACAGTAGCTGATGCTTATGGCTGCGATACCACTTTTACAGTAACTCTTACCAACCTGCCACTGATACACCTCGAAGCCATTGCCGGCGACGGCAGCACGTGCCTTGGCAATGTGGCCGTGGTTCCTTTGCTGGCCAATAATTTCGACGGGGTGCAGTCGTTCACTGCCACGCTTTATTACGATCCGGCCATTGTTACCTGCCAGAATAAATTGAATACCGATCCTTTATTGTTCGATTCGCTTAAAGTGGATCTTATCCCCGCCCTGGGCCAGGTGAATATTTCATGGAGCGGAAGCAAGCCTGTTTCATTAACCAACGGCTCTGTTTTAACCGAACTGAGTTTTGCTTCCGTGCTAACAGGCCAGAGCAATGTGAGTTGGGAACCAGCCCCCGGAATATGCCTGTTTATCGATAGCCTGGGAAGCAGCATACCATCAGCCTTGCTACCAGGTCAGGTGAAAGTGTACAGCATTCCGAAGGCAGACCTGAGCGACCCGAAACCCGTTTGCGAAGGTGGTGATCTGCTGATCATGCCCACCTATCAGCCCGGCACAGGCAATGGAACCATCACCTGGATCTGGACAGGCCCGGAAGGATTTACAAGTGACAAACAGTTGATTTATTTTCCAGTAACCACAGCAGATCAGTCGGGAACTTACACGCTTACGCTGAGCGATACCAACAACTGCACCAGTACAATAAGTGCCGAAGCAATCATTATTCCAACTCCCAAAGCATCATTTTCCGGGCATGATACCTTGTACCTCGATCCCGGAAGCACCCTCGATGCAGGCGGAGGTTTTGATGCCTATACCTGGAATACAGGCGACAGCACACAACGTATCAGAACCGCTGAGGAAGGCTGGTATGCTGTTACGCTGAAAAACGGGAAATGCACTGCAACTGATTCAGTATATATTACTGCTCCATACGCTCCGTTGTATCTTCCCAACGCTTTTACACCTAATGCCGATGGGCTGAACGACAGCTTCCGTCCCCTAACCAATCCTGATCAACTTACAGCCTACAGCATGTATATTTACAATCGCTGGGGCGGGCTTATTTTCGAATCGCATAATCCTTCCGAAGGCTGGGACGGGCACTGCAGCGGCGCCCCTTGTCCGGCTGGTACTTATACGTATGTGGTGAAATATGGAAGTAAATCAGCTTCTTTGAATAAAAAGGAAAGGGTGCTTAGGGGGATGGTGACGTTGGTGAGGTAGTCTATTATTTCGTTCTTTGCCCTGATTATGCCAGATGTCTCAACGTATGAGATGATTACCAGACAAGATAAACTAATAGTTGCTATCTAATGCTTTAACAAATGCGGGTTTTTCCCGATTTCATCGGGACAGGCTGTGATCGTTGAAACATTTGAAATCTTTATATACATTTGTGTTGTAGAAAACATGGCAACAATTTAATCCCGCACTTGTAATATCCTCAACTGTAATTTCTTTTATATGACCCGATTATTCTTTGTTTTATTACTATTAATTCAACTTCCGTTGATTGCAACACCACAAATCTTTGTTGGTATTGATACTACTGATTCATCTGGCACGGTTCAGGACAGCAATTCGGTTAATTCAATAAATGCTAAAGGGCCTGATAAGGATAGGAACGATATTCCGTTTATTGACTATAAACCAGCCATAATCTGGAATACGCCAACCGATTCAGTCAGCGACTATGCCTATATACGCAAGAATTTTACCGATCAGATGATTTCGGTGTGGAACCATCCAAACCGGCTTGTATCCCGCCAGCAGGATTTATGGTATGGATATGGATGGCAAGCATTACCGGGCGGTTTATGCTTCGCCGCAGAATTATGTGTTTGCCGAACAGATGGTTGAAGGGGAAATGGACCTGTACCTTTATCGCAAAATACCCCAGTTGAATGGCTGGGTTGAGTTTGTTGGAAACGGAGATACTCCTGGCGCTTACCGGAATAATATGATTGTTGAAACGCCCGAAACCCGAGGCTTACAGGATTATTTCGGGTATTTTATTTCCATCGGCGACGATACATTAAGGCCTGTTTCCACTTCGAAAATGCAACCTTTCATCGATAAATACCTGCAAGATACACCGGAGGCAAAAGCCATGGCATTAAAATTCACAAAAAGGAACCTGAATAAAGCTAACAAATTTGCAGTTGTGGGGCTTATGACTGTCGGTATTCTGGGTCTTGCCTTGACACAGGGCGCTGGTGGAGCATCCTGGATTTTCCTGGCTGGTTTTCCGGCCGCAATTATTGTGGCATTAGTTAACAGGCCGCATTCCCTGCACTGGGACGATATGGTGGAAATTGTGAGTACTTATAATAAGGAAAAATCAACTGGAAAGTAGTCTCTATAGGTAGTGTTGTGGAACATTGTAAGAATAGGCCTTTGTAGCGATGGTTCCGGGTTCCTGTTTCCTGTTCCGTGTTCAGTGTTCCATGTTCCGGGTTCCCTGCCTGCAGCAGGTAAGCGGGTTCCGAAGGGCTTATCTGCTATTACACGGTTTAGCAATAGCATGATGAAAGTAGAATTTAGGTTGCACCCGGCACCCGGCACCTGGCACCTGGCACTTTGTACCTGGAACCCGGCACCCGTTTCCGGCACCCGGCACTTTGCATTGAGCACCCGGCACTATCTAAGCTTCCCCTCCAAAATTTCCTGATCCAGAACCTTATTTTTCAATCCTGATCCTCGCATCCACCGCTTTCAGCGTCTTCATATTTCCCATCAACGGATTGATATCCATTTCGGCAATCTCGGGAGCGGCAATACAAAGGGCCGAAACCCTGCTTATTACTTCGGCAAACAGTTGTTCATTCAAGCCTTCCTGCCCGCGCACACCCTGGATAATTTTATAGCTTTTCAGGCGGGTGATCATAGTTGCGGCTTCCTGCTGCGAAACCGGTGCCAGCGACGATTGAATATCTTTTAATACTTCAATATAAATGCCGCCAAGTCCGCACAGCACCATATGCCCGAATTTGGGTTCCTGTTTGGCTCCAATATATACCGAATGACCACTCAGCATGGGTTGAATAAGAATGGCTGTTGTATCCTTAATCTGAATCATACGGTCAAATTCCAGGGCAACCTGGTCAAAATTCTTCACATCAAGCACCACGCCTCCGACATCCGATTTATGCACCGGACCTACCACTTTCATTACAACAGGTAAGCCTAAATCCGATGCTGCCCTTATAGCCGACTTCCTTATCCGAAACTACGGCTTCGCCGGCTCGCGGAATGCCCGCGGCATCAAACAATGCCTGTACTTTTTCAGGATGCAGGTATCCGTCATCAGCCTGTTCAATAATTGCCCGGATAGCAGCATTATCAACCTTAGGTTGTTGAATTATTTCGGGTGCAGGTTTCGGAGTATTGTAAACTTTACAAAGAGCATTGCCGAAAATTACTTCATCAGGGAAGTTGATGCGCCCCAAGGCCAATAAAGTATTCGATCTCTTTTTTTACATTAATTATTGAAGGTAACACCGGGTAAATGGGCTTGCTGCAGGTCCGCATTTTTTCGTCGAGCAGTTTGTACACATCGTATACTTCGAAAAGACCCGGGCTGCCGAAAATCACTGCCATTCCGTCAATATCCGGGAAATCGTTTTCGCAGGCATCGATAATCAGCCCGAGTTGTTCAGCTGTGCCTGTTGCCAGGAAATCGATGGGATTGGCTACAGAAGAGCCGGGGAAAAGCTTTGTAAGAAGTTCAGGATGCTCAAGATGCGGAATTTCAAGTCCGCCCTCGGATAAGGCATCGGTAAGCATTACGGCAGGACCACCTGCATGGGTGATTATGGCTATATTTTTCCCCTTCAATGGTTTATGCATAAAGATACTGGCAACCGAAGCCAGTTCCTCGCGGCTATGGCAGCGTACAATTCCGGCTTTACGAAACAGCGACTCAACCGCAACATCCGGACTGGCAAGAGCGCCGGTATGCGACGATGCTGCACGGCTTCCGGCGTCAGAGCTACCCGATTTAATGGCTGCAATGCGGCAACCTTTGCGGATAAGCGATGAAGCGTGTTTCAGAAGCATATCGGGCTTGTTAACGCTTTCAATATAAAGCAGTTTTACCGCTGAGCTGGTTTCGGGATCGTAGTTTTCATCCAGGTATTTTAATACATCTTCAACACCTAACTGGGCGCTGTTTCCTACCGAATACACACTCGCAAAAGTCAGCCCTTTCGGAATGGAAGCTTCCATGATAAATACCGCGGTAGCACCGGAGCCGGAAATAAAATCAACCCCTTTGGGATCGAGTTTTGGAATGGGAGTGGTGAAAACCGAGGTATGATGAGGATTCATCATGCCTATGCAATTCGGGCCGATAAGGCAGGCATTGTATTGATTTACAGTGGCAACTATTTTTTCTTCGAGTAGAGCTCCTGCTTCACTCTCCTCATGAAATCCTGCCGAAAGTATTATAAATGCACGGGTTTGCTTATCGCGGGCAAGTGTTTCGACTGTATCGGGACAATATTTTGCTGCAATGGCAAGAATGGCTAAATCGCATTGAGGTAACTCATCAACACTTTTGTAGCATTTAAGTCCCTGAATTTCATTTTCTTTAGGATTTACTACATAAAGACTGCCGCCGAAATGATTGTCGATCAGGTTTTTCAATACTTTTCCGCCTGGTTTGGTAATATCGTTCGATCCTCCTACAATTACTATGCTTGCAGGATTTATAAGTTGAGGGGTTATCATATAAATAGTTGATTTTCAGTAATTAATCATTTAATACTCTGAAAGCAGCTGAGGCTTCCAGGTAAGTGGCGAAAGTACGAAAAGCAGAGTAAAGGAAAAAATGATTTCGAATAGTATTAGCTGAACCAGGGTACGAAAACAGGAGTTTTCGTTTTATATTCTTCCCATTCAGGGTGATCCCGGTATTTTTCTTCCATCATAGGAACGCCCGACACATACCTTAATAATATAGTAATAGTAACGGGACTTAAAATGGTGATAAACCAATAGGAATCCGGAATGGAAATGATCCAGAATCCCCACCATAAGAGTGCTTCGCCAAAATAATTGGGATGCCGCGAATATTTCCACAACCCGGTTTTAATCAAATGCCCTTTGTTCGAAGTGTTTTTCCTGAATTGCTGAAGTTGATAGTCGGATACTGTTTCGGTTATAAAGCCTGTTGCAAATACGAGTGTACCTATAAGTGTAAAGGTAATATTCCCCGAAAAATCAGAACCCAGCACAGCAATTAACGGCAAAGAGATAATGAGCATCATAGATCCCTGCAGCATGAAAACCTGGAAATAACTTCTTAAAATAAAATTCTTCCAGGTTTTTCGCCAGTTGGCATACCTGAAATCTTCGCCTTTACCAAGGTTTCGCACCCCAATATGAATGGCCAGCCTGAGCGCCCAGGCAAATAAAAGAAGACTGAATAAAGTTTTAGTAAAATTCAGTGAATCAAACGGATAGAGTAAAAACAGGGCTACTGTCACAAAACCCAGCCCCCAGAAAATATCAATAATACTGTTGTCCTTTAACACCAATGCCAGTACAAACATGATATGCATGGCAATACATATTACAATGGCAACCTGAATACTATCTGAGATCATCAGAAAAAGGTTTAAAATTGAATGATTATTCTTCCATTATCGAAAGAATCACTGTTCCTGGTCCGCCATGCAGGCCTAGTACAGGGCTGCAATCATTGACAAAAATAGGTTTTTTACCAGTGAGTTTTTCCATCTGAACCGAATACCAGTCAGCAGTCTCAGGATTCTGAATGTGTGAAATGGAGTATCCCCATATGCTGCCTTTTGCCAGGATGGACGAAGCCTCTTTCATCACCTTTTTCATACTGCCGCTTTCCGAATAGGCTTTGCCGAAAGTTATTCCCTTTCCTTCGTTATCGATGGAAATAATAGGTTTAACGCCCAGTAATTTGCCCAGCACACCTTTCGAATGGCTTAACCTGCCGCTTTTTACAAGGTATTTAACCGTTTTGGCACTTACGAGTATATGGTTTTTGTCGTTCCAGCTTTCGACTGCTGCAACAATTTCGTCGTGTGTTTTTCCTTTTTCAATGGACTCAGCAGCCCTTAGCACTGTAAGTCCTAATGAACCGGAGACCCGGTTCGAATTTAAAACACTTATGTTTTTCCCGCTTTGCTCACTTACAGCTTTTGCAGCACGCAGACTGTTTGAGTATGTACCACTCATTTGTTTGCTGAGGTGTATACCAATAGTAGAGGCATAATGTGAACTCAGGTACGAGTATTTGTTGATAAAATCTTTGTAAGCAGGTTGTGAGGTCGAAGGATATTCGGGCGATGTTTCCAGAAGTTTGTAAAACTGTTCGTTGGCAATGGTAGTGCGGTCGAGGTACATGGATGTCCCCACCTGTAAGGTAAGTGGCACCATGCTGATCTGGTATTTTTCGAGTGTTTCCTGCGGAATGTCGCAGGTTGAGTCGGTAACCAACGCTATTGGCCATTTAGGGTTATGCGACATTTCCTGTTGCATAATCATATCATCAACTTTCTGATAGGTAATGGAGGCGTGATTACTTATAGCTTCAAACAGCTTTATAGGCTCGTCGGAATGGATATGAATACGAAGCCGTTTTTCTGAACCGGCAACTACCAGTGAGTCGCCAAAACCTGAAATTGCTTCCCGCAATAATTCTTTCGACTGGCCCGGATGCCTGTCGAGAGCCAGCAAAGCTTCGCAGCAGTAGCGATGCGTTATTTCCTCATGCGAATCAGTCTGAACTTCATCCATGGTCATGTCATTCATCGGGATGGAAAGCCTGCGAATCGTTTGCCTGTTCTTGAAAAAATCGATCATTCCTTCAAGAAACAAAACGAAACCTTTGGCCCCGGCATCTACCACATTTGCTTTGGCCAAAACTTCCAGTTGTCGCGTTGTATCAGCCAGTGAATCCTTTGCAACCTGGAAAGCCCTGATCAGTAATTCAACAAAATCGTCGATCAACTCTTTCATGGTGTTGATAAACTCGGCCCATTCGCGGATTACCGAAATCATGGTGCCTTCCACCGGGTTGGCAATAGCCTCGTAAGCGTAGGTAACTGCTTTGGTGATGGAATGCGAAAAATTTTCAACCGTCAGGTTGTCCTCATTTTCAATTTCGTTACTGAAACCGTACAGAAACTGGGCGAAGATAATCCCTGAATTGCCACGGGCACCTACCAGTGCGGCATCGGCGAGCGCGGCTGCTGCCATTTTTACATTGTTGGTAGGTATGGGACAATCAACGATCGACCTCATGGTGCTTGCCAGGTTAGTGCCGGTATCGGCATCAGCAACCGGGAAAACGTTCATTTTGTTTAAGAGCCCTTGGTTTTCGAATATGCGCTGGGCTCCTGCCAGGAAAGCATAGTAGAAACTTCTGCCGTCGAGCGATGTAACAAGCGGGATAGATTTTTGCAAGGAGGGTATGTTTATTAATAGTTTTTACCGGATCAGGTTTAATGAATTTCCGGATTTCTTCCAGACAAAGTTAGTGATTTTTTAAATATGTCGAAACTATTATATGTGCCTTATTCATATTTTTTGTTAAAATATGCAACAATCCGAATGAACCTGGATGGTGGTCATATTTTTTAAGTGGCACATATTCAGTCGAATATCCTTCTGTTATTTTAGTCTTACGAAAGAGCTGAAATCGCCCTTATCGATTTTAATGTTTATTTCCTGTTCAATATTATTATACAAGGCCCGGCTGCCACAATTGTACATAATACTCAGAGGCTGAGGGTCAATGATCATTGCCATCAGCTCCGCGGGTGAAGGTGTGGCCTTAAGTTTCGAATACTCCTCGTAGGTCATATTTATAAAAGCGACGTTTTTATCAATTCCCCGGTTATCGAGCCAATACCCGTCGTGAAGTCGGGTAGGGTAGGCAAGGTTGCCGTTAAAATAAACATCTCTGATATCAGGATACGACACAAGTGTCTTTTTGTCATCACTCAGTATCACAGGAACCAATTTTGAGTAATCATTGGTTGTTTTATAAATTATGACTTTGGGACCAGGGATAGAAACTGCTGTATTGACCGTATTATTAGTTGCCTTCCGTGGCGAACAGCAGTATGAGAGCAGGATGCCGGACAGAAGTAGAGTTAATAGTTGAATTGCTTTTTTCATAACAGAATGTTAATTTCCGACAAAAATATAATAATTATAAGTATAAAGTCGTTGTGACTTCTGAATAATTGATATTTTTGTGATCGCAAAACCCGATGGCACGAAAATTGTACTTCGTGCTTACGTAAATTCAGCCGGATAGTATTAACCGGAAATGATTCATATTATTACCAACAATTAAACTTCAAATTATGAAAAGAGTACTTGTTACTTTAGGTCTTTCACTCATGATGACTTTTGCTTTAGTATCGCAAACGGTTGCTCAAAATGCCGAAAATCCTAATGCTCCTGTAATTACTTTCGAAAAAACTACTCACGATTACGGAACAGTTACCAAAGGTGGTGATGGCACCTGCGAATTTAAATTCAAAAATAACGGCATTGAGCCTCTGATTTTATCAAATGTATCTTCTTCGTGCGGATGTACAGTGCCTGAGTGGCCGCGTGAACCCATACTCCGTGGTAAATCAGCTTCAATAAAGGTAAAATATGATACCAACCGTTTAGGCCCTATTAATAAAACCGTTACCGTGATGTCGAATGCCAAGGTTGTATCTATTCAGCTGCATATTATAGGTAATGTTGTCGAGGCTTCAACCGGTGCACAAATGCCCCAGAATAATGTTAATGCAGGAGCCGCTCCTGTTGCCAAATAACATCTATAAATTATTTCATCAGGAAAGACTGCCATTGGTGGTCTTTTTTTTTGCGCAGCATGCACCTCCGCTCGAACTTGGCTCGTGGAACTAATTAATCTGTAACCCTGCACCTCGGCTCTCCCGCCAAAATGAGCGGGACAGGCTGCTCGGTGCTCGTGAAACCCTCGAACGCCGAAGGCAATTCCTGCATGACTGAGTCAGCAGGCAGGGAACCCTTCAAACCCTTCAAACCCCATCCCCCAAACCCACCAGCAAATTGTTAATAAATTTATGTCGTGTCAATCGGAAATACATGCCGAATATTAGCTATTTTTGGCACTTATGGAAGAGAGCGAAAGGAAGGATGCATTAGCATCGCGAAAAGCAATTAAAAGGCCTATGCCAGGCCGGGATGCGTTTCAGGAACATGGGAAATTACCGCCACAGGCTACTGACCTGGAAGAAGCTGTTTTAGGCGCACTTATGCTTGAAAAAGATGCCGTTGCAGCCGTAATTGATATGCTCAATCCCGAAGTATTCTATAAGGAAGCTCATCAGACTATATTTGAAGCAATCGATATGCTGTTTCGCAATAACGAACCTGTCGATATACTTACCGTTACCAATTCACTCAGGAAAATGGGGAAACTCGAAATTGTGGGCGGCCCTTTTTACATTACTCAGCTTACTTCGCGCATTGCATCTTCGGCAAATATTGAATTTCATGTGGGTATTCTGAAGCAAAAATTCCTGCAGCGCGAACTTATAAAAATATCTACTGATACCATCCGCAAATCCTTCGAAGATTCAACCGATGTTTTTGATCTGCTCGACGAAACCGAAGGAAACCTTTTTGCCATCAGCGAAAATAACCTGCGAAAAAAAGCACAGCTTATGCCTGAGTTGGTGCATAAAGTGCTGAACCAGATTGATAATGCACGTAAAAATGATGGCTCTTTCTCGGGCGTTCAATCCGGATTTCTCGATCTCGACAAACTAACCGGCGGATGGCAGCGTAGCGACCTTATTATTATAGCTGCCCGCCCTGGTATGGGTAAAACGGCATTTGTGCTTTCGATGGCACGAAATATGGCTGTTGAATATAAAAAACCGGTTGCTTTCTTCTCACTCGAAATGACTGCCGACCAGTTGGTTGCCCGATTGGTAGCCTCTGAAGCCGAGCTTTCGGCCAGCAACCTCAGGCGCGGTCAGCTGCAGAATTTTGAATGGGAACAGCTTAACTCGCGTATTTCGAAACTTATCACCGCTCCTATATATATTGACGATACTCCTGCCTTGTCGCTTTTCGAGTTACGGGCAAAATGCCGCAGGTTAAAGGCACAGTATGATATTGATATGGTAGTTATCGACTATATTCAGCTTATGACTGCCGGTGGCGACCGTAAGGGCTCCGGTAACCGAGAGCAGGAAATTTCTGCCATCTCGAGGTCACTTAAAAGCCTTGCCAAAGAGTTAAATATACCGGTCATCGCCTTATCGCAGCTTAACCGATCGGTTGAAACACGAAGCACAGCCCAGGGGAGTAAAAAACCTCAGCTTTCCGACCTTCGCGAATCGGGAGCTATTGAACAGGATGCCGACCTCGTACTGTTTATATACCGGCCCGAGTATTATAAGATTATGGAAGACGAAGAAGGCAATTCGACCGAGAGTAAAGCCCAGATCATTATCGCGAAGCACCGTAATGGTGCCACCGACGAAATTTGGCTTCAGTTCATCAGCCGCTTTGCCCGTTTCCAGGATCTGGCAGGTTTAAGCATCGATGGCTCCGGGCTTTCGTTATCGCCCAATGCCCAATTCGACCAGCCGGGAAATACCGTTATTATGCAGTCGCGACTTAATAATATGACCGACGAAACAGATTTGGGTCCCACCAGTTTCTGATAGTGTATAGGAAAACCAGCTGCAGCCAGGTGGTTGGTTTTTTTGAATGGAGCGATGTACCTGACTGTTTAATGCCAAACAGTAATCATATGTTAATCAATTTGATAGTCTTAATTTAATCGTAAAATAAAAACTTTTCTTCCCTGATATTGTTAACATTTTGTAAAATTTAACTTTCGGAATACTAAAAAAGCTTAGTTATTGTTGATATATATAAAATAAACCATAATGAAACGTAGCCTTCTGCTTATACTGTTTTTGGGACTGATTATTAGGTCACATGCAGCATATATTCTTATACCGATGGATCAGAATCAGAAGAATCACCTGAAAGCATATGGTATAGCCTATTGGATTCTGCAACAGGACGTTGAGGTAAGCTGGCTGCTCAATTACCGGGGTGGTTCATTTATGTTTAAATATATTAAAGCCATTGAAAATGAGTGCTTTATAAGAGGTGTTAGCAGCGAAGTAATTGCCGATGCTCAGTCGAGTGCAATTTTGCGCGAAATTGCTGATCCCGAAGTGAATATGGATGAAGTGAAGTTGAATAAAGCGCCTAAAATTGCCGTCTATACACCCAAAAGCAAGCTACCCTGGGATGATGCCGTAACCCTGGCACTCACCTATGCCGAGATACCTTACGATGTTGTTTATGATGAAGAATTGATTTCAGGAATACTTCCCATGTACGACTGGCTGCATCTGCATCACGAAGATTTTACAGGTCAGTATGGAAAATTCTGGGCTGCTTACCGAAATGCTTCCTGGTATAAGGAAGACGTACGTACCAACGAGGCCATGGCTGCCAAACTTGGTTTTGCTAAGGTTTCGGATATGAAAAAAGCCGTAGCTCTCAAAATCAGGGAATTTGTTGCTGGCGGGGGCTACTTGTTTGCCATGTGCTCAGCACCCGACAGTTACGATGTTTCACTTGCTTCCGAAGGCGTTGATATTTGCGATGTGATGTTCGATGGCGATGGGATGGATGCTAAGGCAAATTCAAAACTTAATTATGATAACTGCTTCGCGTTCAAGGATTTTAACATTGTTACCAATCCTTATGAGTATGAAATTTCATCCATTGATGTCAATACACAGCGAAAAGTAAGTCCTAACAACGATTTTTTTACACTTTTCGATTTTTCAGCTAAATGGGACCCGGTTCCAACCATGCTGTGTCAGAATCATATGCAGGTAATTCATGGGTTTCGCGGGCAAACCACTGCCTTCGAGAAAAAATGCGTGAAACCGGAAGTCATTATTATGGGCGAAAATAAGGCGCTCGATGAAGCCCGTTATATTCATGGTGAATTTGGGAAAGGAACCTGGACATTTTACGGTGGCCACGATCCTGAAGACTATGAGCATAGGGTAGGGGATCCTCCTACCGATCTGAACCTGTTTCCCAACTCACCCGGATACCGGCTCATATTGAATAACGTATTGTTTCCGGCAGCAAAAAAGAAAAAGCAAAAAACCTGATCGATGCACATTCCGGATGATTAAACCGGGATGTTGACAACACTATGGATATATTTATTATTACCCTGCTTTTTTTTCTTAATTTTCAATAATATTATTACTAATTTTACTCTGATATTTTTCGGATATGAATATAGATAATTTAAGAGATCAGTTTTTATCAATTTACGGTATTAAAAATGGCGAATCGTTTGTTTTCTTTGCCCCCGGTCGTGTAAATTTAATTGGTGAGCATACCGATTATAACGGCGGATATGTTTTCCCCTGTACACTCAGCTTCGGTACATACCTTGTTATCAGGAAAAACGACGAATCGCTGATCAGGTTAAATACTACCAATTTCAGCTACAAAGCCGAAATTGCGCTTGATAAACTTGCTGCAAAACACGGGCGCGAATGGGTGAATTACCCCCTGGGAGTTATTGATCAGTTCGTAAAACGAGGCATTGCAATGCAGGGCTTTGATTTTCTGTTTTCAGGTGATATACCTAACGGAGCCGGGTTATCATCATCAGCTTCCATCGAAATTGTTACAGCTATTGCTCTTGATTATTTACTCGAAACCCGTCTGCCAAAGGTTGAACTGGTAAAAATAGGCCGTGCCGCCGAAAATGAATTCGTAGGCATGAACTGTGGCATAATGGATCAGTTTGCAATTGGCATGGGTAAAGAAGATTCGGCAATTGTACTTAACTGCCGAAGCCTCGAATATCAGCATATACCTTTGGAACTGGGCGATTATTCTATTGTGATCGCTAATACCAATAAACGACGCGAACTGGCTGATTCCAAGTATAATGAAAGGGTCCGCGAATGTGCCTCAGCCCTCGAAAGCCTGAGGAGGGTGAAGCCACTGGTCGATCTGAGCGCAATGAATCTTGAAGAGTTTGACCAATATTCACATTTTATTGGTGATGAAACTATCAGGCGTCGTGCCCGGCATGTGATTACTGAAAATTTCCGTGTTATTGCCGCTGTCGAAGCTTTAGTGAGTGACGACCTGGAAACCTTCGGGCAGTTGATGAACCAATCGCACGCATCCTTAAAAGTGGATTATGATGTAACTGGTTTCGAACTCGATACCATTGTTTTCGAAGCCTGGGAAATGGATTGTGTGCTCGGAGCCCGAATGACCGGTGCCGGTTTTGGTGGTTGCAGCGTGAATATTGTTATGAGCGATTGCATCGACGATTTCATTAAGAGGGTAGGAACTAATTACACACAAAAAACCGGTTTGGTTGCCGATTTTTATATAGCCGAGGTCGGCAAAGGTGCCGGGAGAATTTTATAACTCAAGCAGGTTGTGTAAGTCGTTGCAAATCAAGTGTTTGCAAATTATTCTGAAAATTTTCGTAAAAAAAGTTTACTCTTTGTGTCAACTTAACACTAAGTTGATTATTTTTACGTTTCCGGAAGTTACGAGGGTCGAATTATTTTAAAGTAATTCCCTGTATATCATTCTTCTCTTAAACTGCTTTATTCCGTGATACTTATGAATATTGTGCCCGAATACATCTTCTTATTTTTTGAAGTAATGACGAATAAAAACCTGTATTAATTCACCCCTTTAATAACTTAAATATGGAACAAAAACACGCAAACTATGGTCTGGGAATGTCAGTTATCGGATCAATTTTCTTCATTTTTGGATTCGCTACCACTTTTATTATTACCCTTAGTGGAAAAGTAAAAGATATTTTCACACTATCGGAGTTTGAGGCCCAACTGCTGAGTTTTTCATTCTTCATTACCTACTTTTTTATTTCCATTCCGATAGGATTGTATATTAAAAAGATTGGTTACAAAAGCGCCCTGATAGCTGGTTTGCTTCTGATGGCCGCGGGAAGTTTTCTTTTCTACCCGGCTGCCAGTGTTCCTTCATTTCCATTGTTCCTTACGGCAACATTCGTACTTGCTTCGGGAGTGGTTTTTCTGCAAACTGCAGCCAATCCGTATGTTACCGCATTGGGTTCGGAAGAGTCGGCCGGTGGCCGTCTGAATCTTGTTCAGGCCCTCAACTCCATTGCAACCATGGTTGCACCCTGGATCATTGCCGTACTCATTTTCAGGGAAGCCGGAACCATGTTGTCGGATGTCGAAAAGGCCCAGACAGTTCAAATGCCTTTCCTTATTATGGGTATTATCGTAGTGCTGGTCGCCGTAGCTATTTTCCTCACAAAACTTCCTAAAGTAGGCGAAGGTACTGTTACAGCGCGAAAAAGCGTATGGAAATATCCACACGTATTACTCGGTGCACTCGGTATTTTCTTTTATGTAGGTGCCGAAGTAGGAACCGGTGGACTGATTCTGAATTATTTAAAAACATCCTCGCTTGCACTAACATCTGAAGAAGCGGGTAAATATGTCGCCATTTATTGGGGCGGCGCTATGGTTGGCCGTTTTTTCGGTTCAATTATGCTCTCCAATATTACCGATAAGACTAAGAAATATACATATGTTGCTTTAGTACTGCTGCTTGCATTGGTTTCGGGCTCATTTGTTACCGACTGGAGCTGGAATATCGGGCTCATTTTTATGCTGGTGGCTGTTGCTAATTTTATTTTTATGCAACTTGGAAAAGGGAGTGCAGGCCGTTCGCTTGCAGTATTTGCCCTGCTGGCTGCCACGCTGGCCATCGTTACTGCTTTTTCCGACGGCAGTATTGCCCTCTGGACCGTTATCTCCATTGGTATGTTTAACTCCATTATGTTCCCGAATATATTTACACTGGCTGTTAAGGACCTCGATCCGGGCGAACTAAGCACAGCTTCGGGAATAATCAATACGCTCATTTTCGGTGGAGCTATCATCCCTTTAATAATGGGTAAAATAGCCGACGTTTCAGGTTATTCGTGGGCATTTATTGTTCCGGCTATCTGTTACCTGTATATCTTCTTTTATGCAGTGAAGGGAAGTAAACTTCGTACAGCATAGCGAACATAAAACATTGTATTTAGCCAGGATTTTGCTTTTAGCGATCCGCTGAATCATTCACATTCATTTAATTAAAACATTACGCACACATGAAACAAGTAGCAATAGGAATTGATATAGGAGGCACAAATACAGCAATAGGAGTGGTTGACCGTGAAGGTAACATCCTTTACGAGAAACAGCCCCAGTTGCCTACACCCCTCAAGGAAGAAAATCCGAAAGGCAGCGACAGCGTTTCCGAAAAACTATTGAATGATTTTATTTTCTCGCTGGCCGGCGAAATAAAAGCTGCTATTGAGGTAGTATCGAAAATTAACCCGGCAATCGAAGTGATGGGAATTGGAATAGGCGCGCCAAATGCAAATTACTATACCGGCACTATTGAGCATGCTCCAAATCTTCCGTTTAAAGGCGTTGTGCCTTTCGTTAAGATGATACAGGCAAAATTTCCTGATCTCAAACACATCAAAATTACCAACGATGCCAATGCAGCTGCTTTGGGAGAGTTGATTTTCGGTGGAGGCCGAAATATGAAGAATTTTGTCATGATCACCCTGGGTACAGGACTCGGAAGCGGAATTATTGTAAATGGCGACCTGGTATATGGTGCCGATGGCTTTGCCGGCGAAATTGGGCATACCACAATTGGCCGAGGCACACGCGAGTGCGGATGTGGTGGCAAAGGACACCTCGAAGCCTATTGCTCAGCAACCGGCATGAAGAGAACAGTTTACGAACTTCTTTCGAAATACAACAGTTTCGATAGTAAGCTTGCGAAGGTTCCTTTCAGTGAAATGAATTCAAAAGTAGTATTCGAAGCTGCCGAAAAAGGTGACAAATTAGCTAAGGAAGTTTTTGATGTTACCGGCGAATTATTAGGCGAAGCCCTTGCCGATACCGTTCACCACCTCAGCCCTGAAGCTATTTTCCTCTTTGGCGGACCGGTTGCAGCCGGCGACTATATATTTATTCCTACCAAGGATAGTATGGAGCGTCATTTGCTACCCATTTTCCGTAACAAGGTAAAAATTCTGCCTTCCAGTCTCAAACTGGGCTCAGCAGGTATTGTTGGAGCCAGCGCTTTGGTTTGGAAAGAGATAGAGAAAACGGGTAAGTAAGTTTTTAATCGCATGTAAGCAGCACTTTGATACTTTTTTATCAAAGTGCTGCTTTTTTTTTATCATTTTATAAAAACGAATATCTTTGCGTTCAGCACCCGGGGTGATTTCAATAGTATGCTGGTTATTCAAATCATAGCATTTTAGCTGGCAAGTTACCATCATTTAATAAGGCTGAATCCAATGCAAAATCCATCGGAATAAGAGTATGGTCGAAAACTTTTCACTGGGTTTTATTGATTATGCCATCATGGCTATCTACTTTGTATTTGTGCTGGGTATTGGCTGGGCATTAAAAAAATACATGAAGTCGAGCAGCCAGTTTCTCGAAGGTGGCAGGAATATTCCTTCGTGGATTACGGGGCTGGCTTTTATTTCGGCAAACCTGGGAGCCCTGGAGGTTTTCGGAATGGGAGCTTCGGGAGCTAAATATGGCTTGATGACAGCACATTTTTACCTCGTAGGAGCAATTCCTGCCATGATATTCCTGGCTTTGTTCATGATGCCTTTTTATTACGGATCGAAGGCGCGGTCGGTTCCCGAATACCTGAAACTTCGGTTCGATGAAAAAACACGTGGTTTCAACGCCTTTTCGTTCGCAATAATGACCATTTTTGCTTCCGGCATCTCTATGTTTGCACTTGCCCGGCTGATGGAAGTTATGCTGCACTGGAATTTCCACTACAGTATTCTGGCTTCGGCCCTCATTGTTTTGGTATACACCTACCTGGGCGGATTGAAATCAGCCATTTACAACGAAGTTTTGCAGTTTTTCCTTATAGTTATCGGCTTTCTCCCTCTGGTGATAATAGGTTTGCAGGATGTTGGCGGTTGGGACGGACTTACGCTGAAACTGAATGAAGTAGCTGTTCAGCAAGGCTATGAGGCAGGCACCTGGACGAGTACCTGGCGGCACATGGGCTCAGCTGCCGACAATCCAATGGGAGTTGACTGGATAGCCATGTTAACAGGGCTCGGGTTTGTGCTTGCTTTCGGATACTGGTGTACAAATTTCCTGGTGGTGCAACGGGCTATGGCTGCAAATTCAATGTCGGGAGCCAGGCGAACACCCCTGATTGGTGCATTACCTAAAATGTTTCTCCCCATTCTTGTTATTGTTCCTGGTATGATTGCTATGGCACTCATGGCCTCGCCCGAAAAAGGATTGCTGCTGATTGGCGACAACGGGCAAACGGATTATAATATGATTATCCCGACCATGCTCGTGCACTATTATCCTACAGGCCTGTTAGGACTTGGTATTACCGCCCTGATGGCTTCGTTTATGAGCGGTATGGCCGGAAATGTTACCGCTTTTAATACTGTTTTTACCTACGATATTTACCAGTCGTATCTCAATCCTGGCAAGTCGGACAAGCATTACCTGAAAATCGGGCAGTTTGCCACTATTTTTGGTGTAGCTGTTAGTATAGGTGCGGCCTATATTGCAGCTAATTTCAATAACATCATGGATTTCCTGCAGCTGGTATTTGCATTTGTAAATGCACCACTGTTTGCTACATTTATGCTGGGTATGTTCTGGAAACGTACCACCGGAAATGCCGCTTTTGTCGGGTTACTTTCGGGAACCCTGGCAGCAGCAGTGCATTACAGTCTTACCGTTGCCGAGGGCAAAGGTGGATGGATCGCTCAGCTGCTTGAATATCCCAGCGGCATGGCCCAGGGGTTCTGGACTGCCATATATGCATGGACGGTTTGTTTCGTAGTAACTGTAGTTCTTACTTTTCTTACAAGGCAACTGAAATCAGATGAAGATCTTAAGGGATTGGTTTATTCGCTTACTCCTAAAACCTACGACGAGCCCGGAATAGCATGGTATGAAAAACCTGTTGTAATGGCAAGTATAATAGGTGTAATAAGTATAGTACTCACAATTATTTTCTGGTAGGAGGATCAATTATGGATATGGATATAAGGATTCCGATCGGGCTGCTGTTCGTTGT
This sequence comes from uncultured Bacteroidales bacterium, assembly GCA_963714825.1. GTDB lineage: Bacteria > Bacteroidota > Bacteroidia > Bacteroidales > UBA4417 > UBA4417. The sequence goes on from CAVQQF010000001.1 coordinate 96,054, forward strand.
TTTAGGGGTTATTCTTGCAATTTTCGGAATTTATACACTGAATGATACCGAATTATACATCCGCTCACTTGGCAGGAACGTAAACCTGTGGACGGGTCTGTTTATGTTGCTTTTCGGAATACTGATGCTGGTATTTCCGCTGCTTAAAAAGATAAAAAGTCAGAAAAAACACGGGAGCATAAATTTTTAGTGAATACTGCGAATTATCAGTGTTTAGGCATGTTACCATCTTTTTGTCCGAAAACAGGAAATCACAACTTTTCCTATTAAAAAGTAATTCAGTGACAATTTAGTATTACAATTCAGCGTTAAGGCAATAAATAAGTACGTATGTTATTGCCGGATAGTAAAACTTAATTACTTTTGAATAATTATTAGTAAATTTACCCCGGTATGATTATACCAGCTTCCAGTAACTGAACTTAATGCTTTGTTCCTCATGAGAAACAAATTACAACTGAGTATTTTCCTTGTCCTTCTGATAATCGGGGCACAGGGAAAATTCAACCATGCTTATGCGCAACCAAATGTAGACTACTCATATACAGGAGTTTGTGTAAGTAGTCCAACCATTTTTACAGTTAATACCATTATTACGAATGTAAACGCTGTTGCAACATGGAGCTGGGATTTCGGCGATGGTTTTTTCTCCACGGTACAAAACCCAACCCATACCTTCCCCACATTTGGTAATTATACCGTTACACTTACTATAACCGATACTAATGGCGCCTCCGGTTTTGTGACCAAAATTGTTCAGATTCAAAAACTGCCAGTTGCCAACTTTGCCTATAACACCCCAAATTGCAGTAAGGATTCGGTTCAGTTTACCGATCTTTCGAGTACTGAACTGGGCTTTATCAGGCGATGGGTATGGAATTACGGCGATGGAACTCCTAACGATACTGTATATTTCCCGAATTCGCCGAATAAAAAACACCTTTTTCCTACTTTCGGTACCTTTATGGTTACCTTATCGGTGATGAATTCCGATTCGTGTAAAAACCAGACTTCATTACCTGTAACAGTAATTCCCAGTCCGATTGCCAATTTCTATTTTACAGGCAAATGTGAGGACCAGGTAGTTTCCTTTACCGATGCTTCATTCGCTAACGGCGCAGGGAACATTGTAGCCTGGAATTGGAATTTCGGTGATCCATCGAGTGGTATCGACAATACTTCTGTAAGTCAAAATCCCATACATGTTTTTGCAAACCCGGGCACTTACCGGGTTTTATTAAGAGTTACCAATTTCAATAATTGTACTGATACCATTTCGAAACTGGTGGTGGTAAACCCGCATCCACCGGTTGATTTTACTTTTACACCTGCCTGTTTGAACGAACTGGTGACTTTTAGCCCTGATCCACTGATTACAAATATCCCTGCTATTGCTACCTGGCAATGGAATTTTGGTGATGGCCAAACAGCAACCGGAGCGCCTACTTCACATGCTTATGTTGCAGCTGGTACCTATACTGTAACCTTAACGGTTACCGATACCATGGGCTGTATGAATGTGAAACAACGTCTGATTGTTGTAAATCAGCTGCCTGTCGCCCATTTCAGTGCTGGCGTTTCGAATTGTGCCGGAGCAACGGTACTGTTCCAGGACCAATCTTCGAGCCCTTCTTTTATTGTTCGTTGGGATTGGGACTTTGACGATGGCACTTTTGCAACCGTAAATTTCCCGAATAACCCGAGTGTAAATCATGTTTATGCACTGGCAGGCACTTATAGCGTTAGCCTTACGGTCACATCTTCTGATAGTTGTACCCATACCGAAACCCAGCTTATTACTATTAACCCGAAACCTGTAGCCAATTTCGACTACTTGTCTCCGGTTTGTTACGGTACAGCCGTAAGTTTTACTGATATTTCGCAGCTTAATGGTGCTGGTTCAATAGTACAATGGCAGTGGAATTTTGGCGATCCGGGTTCGGGCGTTAATAATGTTTCGAGTATTGCTAACCCTAACCACCTTTTTACTGCTGCGGGAACATTCGCAGTGCAACTGATAGTGTCAACCGGCAACGGATGCAGCGATACGGTTACACGACAGGTTGTGGTTAAACCTCAGCCACCTGTTAATTTTACAACTACTAACAACTGCCAGAACAACGCGGTAGTATTCACTCCCGATGCTGTAGTAATGAACCTGGCAACCATACAATCGTGGTTCTGGCAATTTGGCGATGGAGGGACTTCGGTACTTTCTAATCCCACTCATACATACGTAAATGCCGGCACTTACAGTGTTACACTTCTGGTAACCGATACAGCGGGTTGTACCAATACTATAATTAAACCTATAACTATAGTTCCCCAGCCGACCTCAAATTTTTCATTTTCACAGCCAGCGTGTAAAGGGGCAGACATTCAGTTTAACAACCTGTCCTCAGCACCTACAGGATATATCGTAAAATGCGAATGGAATTTTGGTGATGGCGGCACTCTGACAATAGCTGCACCTGCTGCAGTTCTTGCTCCGGTATTTCATACCTACACCAATTATGGTTCATTCACTGTTTCGCTCAAAATAACAACCAACGACAGCTGTACCCGTACAAAAATTTTAACGGTTGATATACTTCCCAGCCCACTTGCTAATTTTTCGTTCCTTACCAGTTGTATGAACTCGCCTGTAGTGTTTAATGATCTTTCGCAAGCCGGTGCTGGTGGTTTAGCCGACTGGAGCTGGAACTTCGGTGATCCTCCTTCGGGAACCAACAATGTTTCAACTCTTCAAAACCCTACGCATACTTTTAATACTGCCGGTACATTCCAGGTAGCACTTATTGTAAGCAATACAGGAGGTTGTAAGGATACCATTATTAAACCTGTACTGGTTCATGCTTTACCGGTTGTCGATTTCTCAATATCTCCGGGATGTGTTAATGACTCAACTCATTTCGTAAGCTCTACTTTTGTTAACGGACCGGCAACGGTTTCGCGTCTCTGGAATTTCGGCGATGGTTTTACTTCGCCCGATATTGATCCCTATCATACCTATGCAACATCAGGTACTTTTATCGTTACTTTAACAGTCACCGATACTGCCGGATGTGTAAATACCAGAACCCGCACCGTTGCCATTGTACCGCCTCCGGTTTCGTTTTTCCAGGTATCAACACAAACCTGTTCGAATATGCCGGTATTCTTTACCAACCTTTCCTCAACTGCAGGTGGCTCAATCACCTCATTTTTCTGGGAATTCGGCGATGGGTCCGATACCACCATCAATGCACCAGCTACAGGAAACATTTCGCATATCTATACCATTGCCGGAAACTATACTGTTAAATTAACCATCAATACCTCACTGGGGTGCGAAGCATTTTCAACCCGCCCGATCACTATTTCAGCGAGCCCGCTGGCTCTCTTTAATTTTGATAACACCTGTGCCGGTTCGGCAGTTAATTTTACGGATCTTTCGCAGGTAAATACAGGTACAGCAATTGTTAACTGGTTATGGAATTTCGGAGATCCTATTTCTGGTACCAATAACACCTCAACACTACAAAACCCACTACACATTTACAATACTGACGGAACGTATATTGTTAATTTATTGGTTGTAAATGCCACCGGTTGCCAGGACACAGTAATGAAAACAGTTGTAGTACAACCCAAGCCAGCTGTCGAATTTGCATGGACAAGTACCTGTATGGGCACAACCACTGAATTTACAACCAATACAACTGTTACCAATATTGCCGCAGTAACATCCTACGATTGGGATTTTGGAGATGGAACACCCCATACCAACCAGCAGAATACTGTACATAATTATACGCAAACCGGGAATTATACCGTTGTACTTACCATTGTTGATACTGCAGGCTGTGAAAATTCTATATCTCACATTATCAGTATCACGCCTCAGCCAAGTGCACTTTTCAGTATGACAAGCGGTTGCCTTGGGGCGCGCACATATTTTACTGATCAATCGTTCACTTCGAGCGGTGAACCTGTGGTTGCATGGCATTGGGATTTTGGCGATGCCGCTGCCAGCAACGACACTTCAAATTTGCAAAATCCTTCATGGGTATACACTACCCTGGGCGTTTACAATGTTTCACTGATTGTAACTTCGCAAAGCGGTTGCCAGGATACAGCAACGGTTACTTTACAAGTGTTTAACAATCCGACTGCAAACTTTACTTATACTGCTTCACCGTGTAATAACGGAGCTGTATATTTCCAGGATTCATCATACAGTGCTCAGTCAACCATAGTGGGATGGAACTGGGAGTTCGAACCTAATCATTTCTCAACGCTTCAGAACCCGGTTTATGTTTTCTATGGTCTTGATTCATGTTACAACGTTCGGTTAATTGCCACCAATGTGAGAGGCTGTGTGGATACTACTTATAAATCAGTATGTGTCCCCGATGAATTTAACTTCACCTTTAATTCCAATGTTACCTGTTTGCGCGACACTACAAATTTCACACCTCAGCTTATTTCTCCTGTAACCGATTCGCTGGTATTTTTTAACTGGAACTTTGGTGACCCTACTTCAGGAATATACAATACCTCAACCAAAAAATTCCCTTCACATTATTATGCTAACCCGGGTGTTTATACTGTGAGTTTGCAGGCAACTGACATTAATAATTGTGTGAAAACAGTTTATAAAACACTTACTGTACTTCCGCTGCCTGTTCCGGCTTTCACATATACCGCCGGTGCATGCGACAGTACTCTTTACTTTAACGAATCATCCTCAGGTAATGGCTCTGCTATCAATTACTGGATTTGGAATTTTGGCGATGGTGTAGTTGATACAGTTTTCGCAGGGGGGCAACCCGACCTTTCGCACTTATATGCCAATGCAGGTTTATACGATGTTGGCCTTACGGTAGTTAATTTAAACGGTTGCGAAAATACTGTTGTCGACAGCAATGTGCTTGTTAAACCATGTATTGATGCTGAGTTTACGTATAATTGATACCCTGATTTGTCAAAATAACATGTTGTCGTTTGCTGACAGTAGTTACAGTGGCATTGCAACCAACGAATGGTATTGGGATTTTGGTGATGGAACGGATACAACTTATTATGTTTACACCAATCCTGTAAACCATATATTCAAGACACCAGGCACATTTACGGTTAAAATGCGCATTTTCACTGATGTTGCAGGTCAGCAGGTGAGTGACTCGACCCAACGTATTGTAATTGTTAATCCAACACCATTGCCTGACTTTAATTTTGACCTGGTTTGTCACGAGCAAGCGGCGGTATTTACCAATATGACCTCCGGTAACGGAACAAAAATAAGCAACTACACCTGGAACTTTGGCGAACCGACTTCTAATCCTAATGATACCTCAACACTGAAGAACCCGAATCACCTGTATAATGCACCCGGAACTTACGAAGTTAAACTGGTTGCTAAGAACACTATAGGTTGCAGGGATTCCATCCAGAAATCGTTGATTGTTTATGGTTTACCCGATGCAAATTACGAATACAACCTCTCGTGTGCAGGCGATAAAACCGCCTTTACCGATCTGTCGATCGAAGCGGTTGCACCCGTAGTTAAGTGGGACTGGACGTTCAGTGACAACTCAGGCATACTCGGGCGCAAGGCAATTGCAAATCCAGACTTTATTTTTAATACTCCTGGTACTTACCTGGTGAACCTTATGGTAACGGATACAAATGGTTGCTACGACACCATTAATCAGAATGTGATTACATGGAGCATACCTACAACCATATTTACTTTTGCTGATAACTTTAACGATGTACAGGGACAACTTCAGTTTACCAATATATCGATGGATGCTATAAAATACTACTGGACGTTTGGTAACGGTGACGATTCATATGCCGAAAACCCGGTCGCTTTTTATCAGAATGACGGAACCTACGATATTACCCTGGTAACCTGGAACGACAAGGATTGCTCCGATACCTTGAATCTGCAGTATAAATTCATGGTTAAGGGCTTATATATTCCGAATGCGTTCTCGCCGGATAATCCCAAAAAGGAAATACAATTACTAAAACCCGTGGGGATAAACCTGAAAGTCTTCCGCTTCGAGGTTTACGACAGGTGGGGCAATTTGCTCTGGTGGACTGATGAACTTGATACCCAGGGCAGACCTACCGAAGGCTGGGATGGAAAATACAACGGTATGCCTTCACAAGAGGGTGTGTATGTATGGAAAGCATCGGGTGTATTTAAGGACGGCACCATATGGGAGGCTGAGAATATTGGCAACAACGATAACCTGCCGAAATTTAAAACCGGTACAGCCACATTGTTGAAATAGAAATTTAAACCAGTTTATATTAAACCAAAAAAGCGCCCTGATGGCGCTTTTTTGGTTTAAGCCGTTCCAGCTCAAAAATAATATTCTGGAACCAGGCAATTAGTAAATTCTCCTAGAAAAGCTTTTTGCTTTTACCACCGAGTAATCCTCCGAGCAAGCCACGCACAAGTGCTCGTCCGATCTGGCTGCCTATCTGCGAAGTTACTGTTCGTCCTACAACTTTGGTGAGATTTCCTAAAATGCCTGTGTCCGATTTTTTAGCCTTAGCTTTTTCTTCCCTGGCAAGTTCTTTGGCCTGTTGGGCTTCTTCTTTTTCGCGGGCCTCGCGATCAATTTCTTCCTGCTCAACTTCCATTTGTTTGCTTATACGCTCCTGTAAAATTTCGAAAGCCGATTCGCGGTCCATTTCCTTTTCATAAATGCCTGCGACCAGGGAACGGCGTATTATTGCGGTTCGTTCCTGGGGAGTTATGGGTCCGATCTGAGCCTGAGGCGGGAGAATTTTAGCCTGTTCGACCATGGCTGGTATGCCTTTCTCATCGAGAAACGATACCAGGGCTTCACCCACACCGAGCTGTGTGATGACTGTCTGAACATCCAGTTTAGGGTTTGGTCTGAAAGTATCTGCAGCGGTTTTAACAGCCTTCTGATCGCGCGGAGTGAAAGCTCTTAGTGCGTGTTGCACTTTGTTACCAAGCTGCCCTAAGATAGTATCAGGAACATCAATGGGGTTTTGTGTACAAAAATAGATACCTACCCCTTTGGAGCGGATAAGCCGTACAACCTGCTCAATTTTTTCAATCAGTACTTTGGGCGCGTCATTAAATAAAAGGTGTGCCTCGTCGAAAAAGAATACCAGTTTGGGTTTTTCAACATCGCCTACTTCGGGCAATCGTTCGAAAAGTTCCGACATCAGGTAAAGCAATAAAGTGGAGTAGGTGCGTGGTGCCATCATCAGTTTATCAGCAGCCAGTATATTTATCATTCCGTAACCATTGGTATCGGTTTGCATGAAATCGTATATATCAATAGCCGGCTCACGGAAAAATTTAGCTCCGCCCTGGTCTTCGAGTGCTATAAGCTCACGTTGTATAGCTCCAATGCTGGCAGCTGAAATATTTCCGTACGAGGTGGTAAATTCATCGCGGTTGTTGCCAACATATTCGCACATTTTCTGTAAATCCTTCAAATCGAGCAATAACAGCTGGTTGTCGTCGGCAATCCTGAATACCAGGGTAAGCACACTGGTTTGTATATCGTTCAGGTTAAGCAAACGACTGAGAAGCAGCGGACCCATTTCGGTGATGGTGGTCGACAAGGGATGCCCCAGTTCCCCGAAAACATCCCAGAAAGTTACCGGGAATGACGCATTTATAAATCCTTCGAGTTGCATTTTTACAGCGCGGTCGGTAACACGCTGGTTGCCTTCGCCTGATTTGCTGACACCTGAGAGGTCGCCTTTTATGTCGGAAACAAATACAGGAACTCCCATAGAACTGAAAGCTTCGGCCATAACCTGGAGGGTTACAGTTTTTCCGGTACCGGTGGCACCGGTAATTAAACCATGGCGGTTTGCCATTTTGGGATTCAGAAATATTTCGAGCCCTGATTTGGCAATAAGCATTTTACCTTCTTTTGTAATCATAGGGTATAGGGTGTATGTTAATGAGTAAGTACAAATATAATAAACTTATGAATGGAAACATAAAACGAAAAATCATGCCATCCTGTAAGGAGTGACATGATTTTTTTAATGTAGGTGTATATTAAAATCCGAGCAGTTCTTTTGCAGCCCCGTAAATACGCTCCTGATCCGGCAAAATAGCTTTCTCGAGGATACGGTTAAAACCTACCGGTGTAAAAGTTGAGCCCACCCTGCGAACCGGTGCATCGAGGTGTTGAAATCCATCGTTTGAAATCATGGCAGCAATTTCGCCACCGAAACCACCAAACACCTTATCTTCGTGTACAACCAGTGCACGACCGGTTTTCTTAACACTATCGAGGATAGCTTCCTTATCGAGCGGAATCAGCGAACGTATATCAATTACTTCAATGCTTTTTCCTGATTCTTCGGCAATCCTGTTTGCTACAGCAATGCACATATGGGTTGTGTTGCCATAGGTAATAATGCTCATATCAGTTCCTTCGCGCCTGGTCCGGGCTTTGCCAAACGGGACTTCAAATTCGTCAGGGACAATGGTTTCGGCTACAGGATCGTTATACAATGCTTTAGGCTCAAGGAAAAGGGTAGGGCCTTTCGATCGCATGGAAGTTCGCAGCAATCCGGCAGCATCATCAGCAAACGAAGGATAAACAATGCGAACGCCTGGAATAGCAGCCAGCGATCCTTCAATATTTTGTGAGTGGTACAATCCGCCTCCGATATAACCTCCTGATGCCAGCCTTATGGTTACATTGGGTGCAAAGGCTCCGTTTGTACGCCAGTATTCGTGCGACATTTCGATATATTGTTCCATGGCAGGCCAGAAATAGTCGGCAAACTCAGCACCTTCGACAACCACACGGATTTTTTCGTCGTAGCGGCTGAGGCCGTTGGCAGTACCCAGAATATAATCCTCGGCAATGGGACCATTAAAAACACGTTCGATTCCGAATTCCTGTTGCATTCCTTTGGTAACATTAAAAATGCCGCCTTTTTCCTTGTTTGCAACATCCTGTCCCCATATAAAGGTATCAGGATTTTTCCGGAATTCTTCTTTAAGGGTTTCGTTGAGCGCCTGTATCAGTTTTATCTTTGTGCCTTCGGTTTGGCTGTGAATACCATCAGTGAATTTTACCGGCTGGTAGGCTTCGGGCGAAACAAAATTGAAAATTGTGGCAGGGTCCGGATCCGGTGCTACTAATGCCTTACGGTGAGCAGCCATCATTTCTTTTTGTGCCTGTTCGTCAATTTCATTTAATTCAGCTTCGGTAAATATTTTTGAATGCAGCAGAATGATCCGGAACCTGTCGAGAGGATCACTTGCTTTGGCACAATGACGTTCATTTTCGTCGCGGTATAATTCGTGTTTATCAGAGTTCGAATGCGAATGTATCCGCACACAGCTTGCATGCACAATAACCGGTTCCTGCTTTTCAATAGCATGACGTTTGGCCATCTCCATGGCATTCATCGATGAAAATATGCTCTTTCCGTCACAATGTATAATGCGCAGGTTTTTAAATCCTTTAAAGTTATCGGCTGCAAAAGCATTGGCTGTTTGATCGCGTTGCGGAACAGAAATACCGTAACGGTTATCCTGGAAAACAAAAATTACCGGCAGTTTTTCGTTGCTGGCGCCGTTAATGGCTTCATAAACATAACCTTCGGATGTTGACGATTCGCCTTGCGAACTGATGGCAACACCTTTTCCACCGTATTTTTTTATACCACGTGCCACGCCGGCAGCATGCAAGGTATGGTTACCGGTACAGGATGAAACATTATGAATATTCCACTCAGGTTTCGCGAAGTGATTCGACATATGCCTTCCTCCACTTGCAACATCGGTAGCTTTGGATATTCCGTTAAGAATAATTTCTTCAGCTGTTAAGCCGGCCGAAAGAGCTGTAAGCATATCGCGGTAATAGGGGAACAGATGATCGGTTTCGCGGTTAAATGTCAGACCTATGGCAAGTTGTATTCCGTCGTGCCCGGCATATGGGGCATGGTACGACCATCCGAGAGCTTGTTTCAGGTAATTTGGAGCCCTTTCATCAAGCTTACGCCCGAGCGTTAGGAGGTGATACCATTTTTGCAGTGTTTCTTTACCGACAGTGTCAAGTTTGTATTCAATTCGTTTTTCCATTCTTTTTGCTTGGTCTTTTTTCAATAGTTCAATTAAAATAACGACTTAAAATCGATTTTGTTCGCGCATTCCGATATTAGTGTGTGATAATCGGAAAAATACCGGAATTTATCATCCCCTGATGATTGTGTACATTCCATCATCGCGCAACCTGATAATGGTTGATGGTTTCCTGCGTGTGAAATAATCCTGTTTGTAGGAAACAGTATAATCAACGGCATTTTTGATTTCGTCGGGTATCATGCTGTAAACGGCAGGAGGAGCAAAGCCTGAAATGTTAGCCGAGGTTGAAACAATGGGTTTGCCGAATTTTTGTATCAGTTCGCTGCAAAATGCATCTTTAACAACACGTATGGCTATAGTACCATCAGCTGCAATTACGCTGGGCGACAACCTTCGGGCATTTGAATATATTATGGTAACCGGGTTGGTGATGCTGGCCAGTAAATCAGCTGTTATGTCGGGCACTTTTTCGATGTATTCTGATAGTTTATCAAAATGGTCGATAAGCACGATGAGGCTTTTAGCTTCGTTCCGTTTTTTTATGCGGTAAACGTTTGTTACAGCAAGGGTGTTGGTAGCATCGCACCCGATTCCCCAAATGGTGTCGGTAGGGTAGAGGATGCTTCCACCTGCTTTTAATACTTCCAATGATTTTTCAATGTCATCCTTGTAATCCATACTTAATAAACAAATTAACCGTGGTTTTGTATCATTCGACCGGGATTTATTTTAAACCGGTATATACTTTCATCAGGTTTGCAGCAACATTAGCTTCATCAAACCGGCGTGCATATTCAATTCCTTTTGCAATCATCGATTCCTTTATTATGGTATTGTCCAGTACCTGTTTGAGGCAGTTTACCATTTGCTCTGTATCGTAAGGGTCGCAATAAAGGGCTGCATCGCCACCGGTTTCGGAAAAACAACTGCCTGTGCTTGTAATTACCGGGACTTTCGAATAGAGTGCTTCGAGGATGGGAATACCAAACCCTTCGAAAACCGAAGGGTATACAAATACCTCTGCCGATTGGTACAATGCCGGCAAATCGGGCGTTTCGATGGTATGTCGGAAAATAATCCGTTCCTTACCAGGTGATTTGTTCAAATGTGCATTGATCTCGTTCATATACCCGGTAGGCCTGCCGGCAATCAGAAGCGGAATATCGGGTTCTGCCTCCTGGTAGGCTTTTATTAGGGAAAGTGCATTTTTCCGCTTTTCGATTGTACCAAGGTACAAAATATATCGTTGCGGAAGCTCGTATTTATTCCTGATGCTCTCCTTTTCCGCTTCAGTAACAGGAAGGCGGAATATCGGATCACAGGTTTGGTATACCACATCAATTTTATGCGGATCAATCCCTAAAAACGAAATGATATCCAGTTTGGTAGCTTCGCTGATGGCAATTATCCTGTCAGCAACCTGGCATGCGTGCCTGAATTTCTGCAGATAGATTTGCCGGTCAATTACCGGGTAATAGCCTGGAAAGCGCAGGAATATAAGGTCGTGAATGGTAACAACAGTTTTAACACCTGTTTTTTTTATACCCAGCGGAAGTTCGTTGCTTAAGCCATGAAAGATATCAAGTTTCTGCTGCCTGAGCTGCTTTTGTATTCCCCACGATCGCCAAAGGGAAGGGAAGGTGCGTGAGAAAGCGGAATCGGGAGTAATAATATGCTGGTTAGCTGCAGCTTGAAATAAATCTATGCCCTGTTTGCCGGAATACAAATAATAGGTAGACTCAGGATAAAAATGCGCAAGCAGCCGCATGGTGCTTCGGCTGTAGTTGCCGAGGCCGCTGCGGTTAAAAAGTGCACGTTTCGCATCGAATCCTATATTCATGGTCGCAATTTGGCAGGGGCTTAGAGTTTGGTTAAATAGTTTTTATTATTGCTGTTTAAGTGGACAGAAGTCGTAAGAAATCAAAGCGATACCTTTTATGATAGATAACTGGTGGTTATATCCCTTTTGATTTTATGAACATTCACAGTTCAAAACACTTCCCTTCTTCCGACTTCCATCCCGATAGCGGGAACCGACTTCCCAATTTTTAAAAAGAAACGTCATATTCGCGCAACGCATCATTCAACGATGTTTTAAGGTCGGTTGAAGCCTTACGCTGACCGATGATCAAAGCACAGCTTACCTGGTACTCGCCGGCAGGATATTGTCGGGTATACGAGCCGGGTATTACTACCGACCGTGGAGGCACATACCCTTTATATTCAATGGGTTCCGTTCCGGTTACATCGATAATACGGGTGCTGTTTGTAATAACAACATTGGCTCCCAGGACTGCTTCAGTGCCGATACGGGCACCTTCGACCACAATACACCTCGATCCGATGAAGCAGTTATCTTCGATAATAACCGGTGCTGCCTGTACAGGTTCAAGTACGCCGCCAATGCCCACGCCACCGCTCAGGTGTACGTTAGCACCTATCTGCGCACAACTGCCTACAGTTGCCCAGGTATCAACCATGGTTCCGGCACCAATCCAGGCTCCAATGTTTACGTAAGAGGGCATCAGGATGACACCCGGCGATAAAAAGGCACCGTAGCGTGCCACCGCATGAGGTACAACCCTTACACCGAGTTCTTTGTAATTATGTTTGAGCGGGATTTTATCATGAAACTCAAGCGGGCCGGCTTCAATCACTTCCATTTGCCTGAGCGGGAAATACATAATCACGGCCTTTTTAATCCATTCGTTCACCTTCCATTCGTTTTCAAAGGGTTCGGCCACCCTTAGCAATCCTTTATCAAGGAGATCAACAATCTGGAATACCGAATCTCTTACTTCGGAAGTATTTAGTAAGGATCGATCGTCCCAGGCTTTCTCAATGATACTTTTTAATGGCTCCATGCATCTTGTTTTTCAGTAACAAAATTAGTGATTTTATAGCTAACATAAGGCGACAAAGATGGCTTTTATAAAGTAGAATACAGAAAAGTATGAGTAAGAGCCGGTTTCGAAATTTATTCTTTGTAATTTTGCGGCATCAAATAAACATGAATTGGGAAGAATTTTAGCCATTGATTATGGCCAGAAGCGTGTTGGACTTGCCGTAACCGATGAGTTGAGAATTATTGCCGGAGCATTGGCAACAGTTCATTCGCAAGATGTAATCACTTTTCTGAAAGACTATGTGTCGGCCGAAAAAGTTGATTGTTTTGTAGTCGGTTATCCGCTGAATATGCAAAATCAACTCTCGGATTCGGCCCGGTTTATTGAGCCCTTTGTGAAACATTTACAGCGAACCTTTCCGCATATTCCCGTTGAAAGGATGGACGAGCGTTTTACTTCAAAAATGGCAACAGCTGCTATTCTTGAATCTGGCGCAAAAAAGAAAACCAGGCAGGACAAATCGCTGGTCGATAAAGTGAGTGCGGTCATTATTCTGCAGTCGTATCTCGAAATGATTGAATTTCGCCGGTGAACCATTGCGCAGGATTTGTGTTTTTATAAAGGCAAGGATGGATTGGTGGAATTGAAAATAATGAATACCGAATAATGAATACCGAATAATGAATACCGAATAATGAATAATTCATTGAGTAGAGTGGAAACTATCAGCATTCAATAATTCTTAGGGAACAAGCGAACATCTGAACTCTTCAAACCCTAAATCCCAACCCCAGAACCCTTTAACCAAACTATTAACAACTAATAATTAACGATTACCCACACATATGATTCTCCCAGTAGTGGCCTTTGGTCATCCTAACTTACGCAAAATTTCAGTTGACATAACTCCCGAGTATCCCGGACTGCAGACCCTTATTACCGATATGTGGGAAACCATGTATTTTTCAGTCGGAGTCGGACTTGCAGCGCCTCAAATCAATAAACAGATCCGTCTTTTTGTTATTGATGCATCAGCCTACGAAAAAGAGAAACCTGAGACCAAAGATTTCAAGAAAGTTTTTATAAATCCTAAAATTGTAGAGGAAAAAGGAGAGGAGTGGGCTTTCAGCGAAGGCTGCCTCAGTATTCCCGATATTCACGAAGATGTAATGCGCCCGTCGGATGTAAGGCTTACTTATTACGATGAGGAGTTTACTTTCCACGACGAGTGGTTCACAGGGGTGTTGGCCCGAATCATTCAGCATGAATACGATCACCTCGAAGGAATACTGTTCGTCGACAAAATTCATCCGCTGCGAAAAATAATGGTGAAGCGGAAGCTACAGGATATCACCAAAGGTATTACCGAAGCAAAGTACAAAATGATTTTCCCTCCTAAAAAACGTTAATCAGCCAAAACTAAAATATAAAATCTTTCCCCTCAATGAAAAAAGGAATTTCATTTTTCGCTATTGTTGTCTCCCTGTTTTTATTTTCGTGTTCACCATCGCGTGACAAAATGTCGGAGAAAATTACCAAAATGGAGTTAGAACTCAAAAATGCTCCTGTCGTTGATTCGAATGCTGTAAACGAGCTGCTGGGTGCCTATCAGAATTTTGCAAGCAGGTTCCCTTCCGATAGCATGGCTCCTGAATATTTATTCAAAGCAGGCGGACTTGCTATTGGCTTTAAACGTGGTGTACAGGCTGTCGAAATTTTCGAATCTATCATTCAAACCTATCCTGCTTACCGCAAAATACCGGAATGCTATTTTATGGAAGCATTTGCTTACGAAAATGTGATCAATAATTTCGGGAAAGCCAGCGAATACTATAATACCTTTATAGCTAAATTCCCTGAACACGAGCTGGCCGATGATGCCGCAGCTGCTTTGAAGTTCCTGGGGAAATCGCCCGAAGAAATGGTTCGTGAATTCGAACGTATGAATGCTGATTCACTGAACACAGCTGCACAGTAAGCCGGGTAATAATAAGGTTTACGAAAAGAATGGTGTGATAGGTTTTCGTGCTGACGATTTATTCAGCAGACTGGAAATCCTCTTTAAGCATAGCTTTTAATCCCGAGGCTTTTATATCAATTGTTAACTCGCCTCCACGGCAATAGGAAATTCTGCCTGTTTGTTCCGAAACTATTATTGCGATTGAATCGTTTTTTTCGGTAACACCTATGGCGGCCCGGTGCCGTAAACCTAATCCATTAGGCAGATCAGTTTTTTCAGTGACAGGGAGTATGCATCGCACAGCGTTGATCTTGTTATCGCTGATTATCAGTGCACCATCGTGCATGGGGTTGTTTTTAAAAAATATACTTTCAATCAGCTGATCCGAAATAATAGCATCAACTTCTAAGCCGGTTTCCTTAAATTCATCAAGGTCGTTTTTGCGAGCAATCACTATTAATGCTCCTGTAAAAGCATGCGACATCCGATGGCAAGCTTCCACAACCGGATCAATATCGACCAGTTTATTGCTTTCGAAATGAAGTTTCGAAAACAGGGAACGGAATCGTTTCTGTGCAATGAATCCGGGCGAGCCAATGGCTAGCAGAAATTTGCGTATTTCAGGCTGGAAAACGATTATAAAAGCTATAAAACCTACCGAAGTGAATGCCCCAAGCAAATCGCTCAGCAAGTCCATCTGTAGCGATTTCACCAGGCGCCACAAAACAAAAATTGCCAGGATGCCCAGCAGGATATTTACTGCTGCAGTTCCTTTAAGTAATTGATACAGCGAGAATAACAAAAGAGCCACTAATAATACATCGAGTACATCGAGTATTCTTACATTCAGGAAAAGTGGTATGATTACGGATGTCATAAGCTTCGGATTGTGAAAAATGCAAATATACTTATTCCCCGGCCTTTGAGTATGCTTCGTGTAATTTTATTGCCTGCATGGCCTCTTTTACATCGTGAACTCTCAGTATATCAGCACCATTCAGCAAGGCTGTAAAATGCAAAGCTGTGGTTGCTGCCAAAGTTTCATCGGGGGTGATGCCAAGCAAACGGCTGATCATCGATTTGCGCGATAAACCAACAAGCAACGGGAAACCTGGTTTTTTAATTTCACCCAGTGATTTTAAAAGGCTGTAGTTATGCTCTATCGTTTTTCCGAACCCAAAACCAGGATCGACTATCACCTGATTGATCCCTGCATCGTGCAACACCCTGAGCCGTTCTTCAAAAAAACGGATAACTTCTTCAGTAACATTTCCATATGCAGGGCTGTTCTGCATATCCGAAGGTGTGCCCTGCATATGCATTAAAATATACGGTAAACCTGAATCGGCAACACTTTTTATCAGCCCTGCATCCAAATTTCCTCCCGAAATATCATTTACTATACCGGCTCCGGCTTCGGCTGATAACTTCACAACCTTTGCTCTGAATGTATCGACCGAGAAAACCATTTCGGGATACTTTTTCGTAAGTGTCTCTAATGCCGGCATCAGGCGCGAAAGTTCCTCGTCTTCGGTAACCTGTCCGGCTCCCGGCCGCGTTGAAACTGCACCCAGATCAATGATTGAAGCCCCTTCCGAAATCATTTTTTCGGTATGAGCCAGCCATGCATCAGCATGCGAATACCTGCCACCATCGTAGAAAGAATCCGGAGTAAGATTTAATATGCCCATTACCAGAGGTTTATCAGTGTATAGCACATTATTACCGCATTGTAGCGATCTATTTCCGGAAAAAGGTGTAATTTTATCACTCCAAAAATTCATGGTTTCTTTTTTTTGAAATCAGCTACAAAGTTATTGAATATATGCCTTTAAAAACCTTCGAACAATACGATACAGCAATATTTGAATGCCGCGAGGTATTTATGACTAAAATGCACGATTACGGAACCGCATGGCGAATTCTGCGCACTTCGTCCATCACCGATCAGATATACATCAAAGCCAGCCGTATACGTAGCATCGAGGAAAAAGGCAGCAGTAAAGTGAACGAGGGTGTAAAACCTGAATTTATCGGCATGATCAATTACTCGGTTATGGCGCTGATACAGATGGAGATGGGTGCTGCCGAAGCGCCTCGCATGAACCCCGAAACAGTAGGAGTTAAATACGATGCCTATGTTGAGATGGCCAGGTCGCTGATGAGTGATAAAAATCATGATTACAGCGAAGCATGGCGGCAAATGCGAATCAGTTCGCTTACCGACATTATTTTAATGAAATTACTTCGAATCAAACAAATTGAAGATAACAACGGCCTTACCCTTATTTCGGAAGGCCTTGATGCCAATTACCTTGATATTATCAATTATTCAGCGTTTGCGCTGATTATGTTAAACGAAAAATCTGATCAATAAATGAAATGGATTGCTAATTTCAGCAGGGTATTTACCGGCCTGGTCTTTATGTTTTCAGGATTTGTTAAAGGCGTTGATCCTTTAGGTTTCGCTTATAAACTTGAGGATTATTTTATTGCTTTTAATTTTCCTGCTTTTATTCCCGCTGCATTATTTTTATCTATACTGCTGTGTACCATTGAGTTTTCGGCAGGTGTAATGCTGCTGTTTAACCTCAGGATTAAGTTTGCGGCCTGGCTGGTATTGTTAATGATGGCGTTTTTCACCCTGCTTACATTTAACGATGCACTTTACAGCCCGGTTCCCGATTGTGGTTGTTTTGGCGATGCCATCAAACTCACCAATTGGCAAACATTTTATAAAAACCTTGTTTTACTGCCGTTGGCTGTAGTTATTTTCGCTTATCGCAATAGGTTTAAACCCTTTACCTCTGCCCGAAAACAATGGATATTTGCTGCCTTGTTTTCAGGCTTGTTTTTCGGCTTTTCGTATTGGTGTTACAGCCATTTACCAGTTATTGATTTTACCGAATGGAAAACAGGTCATAAACTATATCCCGATAATCCTCAACCGGTTAAGTATTTCCTTACCTATAAAAATAAAGCTACAGGAGAGCAGCAGGAATACCTGTCGCCCAATTATCCTTATAGCGATAGCTTATGGATGGCTCAATGGGAATTTGTATCACAGCGCGTGGAAGACCCCAATAATTATTATGGTAAATCGTTGATTATTAGTGATACTGCCGGAAATAATCTCACTGAAAGCATAATCCGTAACCCTGGCTTCCAGCTGATTGTAAATGCATACAGCTTGTCAACAACCGATAAGCAGGCATTTGCTCATCTCAATGAATTCTGTGCAAAGGCTTATGCCGATGACATACCCACCGCGGTACTGGTAACTGCTGAGCCCAGGGAAGTTGCCGAATTTGTTAGTGCCAACAATCTTCAGCTCGACTTTTACCTTGCCGATGATATTGTGCTTAAAACCATTGTAAGGTCAAATCCGGGACTGCTGCTTATGAAAGACGGAGTGATACTTAAAAAATGGCATCATAATGATTTCCCTGATTATGAACATTTTAAGCAAATTGTCAACTCCATCGAAAAAAAATAATTTCTGCAACATATTAGTTACAGTACCACTTATTAAACCGCTCCCGATTAGTATCGGCCGAAATTTTCATACATGCTCCGTTATACTCTTGTACGATTGCTTTATGGAATACTGGTGCTTTTCGGAGTGATTACCCTCATTTTTTTCCTGTTTAATGTATTGCCAGGCGATCCGGCACGTATGATGCTGGGTCAGCGGGCCGATATGGCCTCAGTTGAGGCTATTAACCGCGACCTGGGCCGCGACCGGCCTCTTGCAGTGCAATACCTTGGTTTTCTGAATGACGTATCTCCGCTTTCATTTCATAATTCGCAAAATCAGAACAGCGCATACTATTACAGTGCCGAAAAATACCCTTCTTCCTTTCGGTTGCTGAGTGTTGGTGCATCAACACTGGTTATAAAAAAACCTTACCTGCGACGATCGTACCAGAGCAAACGCCCTGTCTCCGAAATATTATCCGAAGCCTTTGTTCCCACAATGGTTCTTGCCACGGTTGCAATGCTTGCGGCAACTATCATAGGGCTTATTCTAGGTATTTTCAGTGCACTTAACAAGGACGGATGGTTCGACCGTATTGCACTCATAGTTAGTATACTAGGTATGTCGCTGCCTTCGTTTTTTGCAGCCATACTTATTGCATGGCTTTTTGCATTTGTGCTGGCCGATTTTACCGGCCTGAGTATGTTTGGCAGCCTTTATACAGTCGATGATTTCGGACGTGGAGAGTACATCAACCTGAAAAACCTGGTACTTCCGGCTGTAACTCTGGCAATAAGGCCCCTGGCAATAATAACCGAACTCACACGGAGTGCCATGCTGGATGTTATGTCGCAGGATTATATCCGTACAGCGAGGGCTAAGGGTCTGAGTTTATACAGGGTTATTACCGGGCACGCCTTAAAAAATGCGCTCAACCCTGTTGTTACAGCTGTTTCGGGTTGGTTCGCTTCGCTAATGGCCGGGGCAGTATTCGTTGAGTATGTATTCGACTGGAAGGGCGTTGGAGTGGTAATTGTCGACGCGCTGGAGAAATACGATTTCCCTGTTTTAATGGGTGCGGTATTGTTTATATCCGTTCTACTCATTATTATTAATATTTTTGCAGATCTGATTTACGGGATACTCGATCCGCGAATCCGATATTCGTGAAACTAAAAATAAATTTTAATAAAAAAATATAGACGATGAGAAAGAAAATTGTTGCAGGAAACTGGAAAATGAACAGGAATTTTCAGGAAGCTGAAGACCTGTTGTTCGAAATAGTGGATGAACTCACCGAAAAAGGCTCGGGCGATACCGAAGTAATTATCTGCCCTCCTTCGGTTTACCTCGAAATGAGTTCCGATATTGCCGCCGAAAATGGCTTTTTAATAGGAGCGCAAAATATATGCCAATGGGAATCAGGCGCATATACAGGCGAAATTTCGGCTGCTATGATCCATTCAATGGGTATATCGCATTCCATACTAGGCCATTCAGAGCGTAGAACCTATTTTGGTGAAACTGATAAAATTATCGCCGATAAAGTTGACCTTGCTTTGAAATACGGCATCGTTCCTGTTTACTGTTGTGGTGAAGTGCTTGCTGAACGCCAGGCCGAAAAACACTTTGATGTGGTCAGAACCCAGATCAGTACTGCATTATTTCACCTCGGAAAAGAGGCCATAAGCCAGGTGGTTATAGCGTACGAACCGGTTTGGGCTATCGGAACGGGAGTTACTGCCTCGTCGGCACAGGCTCAGGAAATGCATGCTTTTATCCGCAGCCTGCTTACCGAAAAATATGGTGCTGAAATAAGCCAGGAGATTCCGATACTTTATGGCGGAAGCTGCAACGCGCAAAATGCTGCTGAATTATTTGCAAATAACGATGTGGATGGTGGACTTATCGGAGGTGCTTCTTTAAAAGCAGCTGATTTTGTTGCCATTATAAACTCTTTTAGCTGAAATGGAATATGTTGAACTAATATGTCAACCAGCCGAGGGTGCGCATTCTTCTGAATTGCTGATAGCTTTGCTTGCCGATGCCGGGTTCGAAAGCTTTCATGAAAATGCTGACAATACTTTGTCAGCATTTATTCAGGCTACCATGTTTAACGATGACTTAGAATGCAGGCTCGAAACGGAAGAATTTTCCGATTTCCTGGCTTCATTCCGCATCGTAAAAATTGCCGACCAAAACTGGAATGCTATATGGGAAAGTCAGTACGAGCCTGTACTAATCGATAAGCGATGCATGGTACGAGCTCCTTTTCATGAGAAGCCTTCAGGCATCGAGTACGATATTGTAATTATGCCTAAAATGTCGTTTGGTACCGCTCACCACGAAACCACCAAACTGATGCTTCAATATCTGCTTGATACCCAGGTTGCCGGAAAATCATTGCTCGACATGGGTTCGGGTACTGCCGTGCTGGCGATACTTGCATGCATGAAAGGCGCTGATCCGGTTATGGCTGTTGATAACGACGAATGGGCCTATAATAATGCCCTCGAGAATGTTCATAGCAATAATTTCGGTAACATTGAAGTTTTACTGGGTGACAGTTCGGTATTGACGGGTCGGAAATTCGACATAGTATTGGCTAATATCAACAGGAATATTCTGCTGAATGATATACCCGCTTACCGCGA
Organism: uncultured Bacteroidales bacterium; assembly: GCA_963714825.1. Classification (GTDB taxonomy): domain Bacteria; phylum Bacteroidota; class Bacteroidia; order Bacteroidales; family UBA4417; genus UBA4417. The sequence continues at coordinate 117,094 of CAVQQF010000001.1, forward strand.
ATGCCTGAACCCAGGAGGAAAACTTTTTGTGAGTGGCTTTTACAGCGAGGATCTGCCACTTATTGAAGCAAAGGCTAATGAAACAGGGCTTGGGATGCTGTCGCACCGCATCGAAAATAACTGGACAGCAGCCTGTTTTTCGTTGTAAACAAATGGCTGATAATGGAAACAGGAGTGCCTGGTAATTCCTGGTACCATTTTAAGGTATACCTGTTTTCCCGAAAGCAAGCTTGTGGTATTGAGATGTTTTTTAAAGTATGAATTGATTTTCGAAATGCTTTTTAAAAGGATAGTATTTATTGTTTTTTTCTGTTCGTTGCTTTCGCTCCCATCGTTGAAAGTTAAGGGGCAGGCGGCTGCATTTTCGGCTGACACGGCTAAGTTTATCGAAGAGCTGACTTTGCAATTCCGCAATGTCGGCGAATACGATGATGCCGAAGCTAAACTTGTCCTTTCTGCATTTACATACCAATGGACATCGAACCTGATGGATAATGCTCAGAAGAAGCAGGCTCAATCGGTTTGTATTGCTTTAAACGAGCAGAAACTCCAGGTTGCACCTTATTATGTTTTGTATCTGAAAATTTTAACGTCCCTGGTTAAGCAGAGTGCTGAAAGTGAGACATTCAATTTGCTTCATAAGAGTATAAATTATTGCCTTGCAGCAAAAATTTCGTCACGCACCGTGTTGAAGTATCTTACTCAAACCGAGTTGCTTATCAGGAATAATGCCTTTATGCAATCGAATACCGAAGCCTGGTATGTGCGAAACGGAAGCTATAAGTTTGCGTTCGATACAGTTCCCAGTTTTGTGTTTTCGCAGGCTTCGCTTGCATGCGTGGTTCGCAACGACAGTGCCTGTATTTACGAAACCAAAGGTCGGTATTTCCCGCTTGATCAAACATGGCTGGGTTTCGGAGGTAAAGTTTATTGGGACCGGGCCGGGCTTGAGCGAAATGTTGTTTTTGCTGAACTTTCGGGCTACACAATCGATACCCGATCCATAGCCTATACTGCCGACTCCGTCAGGCTGTTTCATGGAGGTTACTTTAAGAAATTCCTTTCCGGGAAACTCGAAGATAAGGCTATGGTTGATATAACTGCCGACAGAGCTACCTTCCCCAGGTTCTCGATGTTCAAAGGCACACAGATATATATAAATCTGTTTAAGGACGTTGAGTTTTTTGGTGGCTTTAACCTGCAGGGAGCACGCGTATTAGGTACTCCTGCCGACGATGGTTTTTCGAGGATTGAGATTAAACATAAAAACAAACCTTTTATAAATTTCAGATCAACGGAATTTGTAATCAGGCCCGACCGCTTTGTATCGGCACGGGCTTCGGCCGTTATTTATCTCGAAAACGACTCCATATACCATACCGGGGTGCAGGTGCGTTACAATCTGCAAAATAACGAACTGGTTATGAGCCGGGGCGACGAAGGGCTGAGCCAGGGCCCTTTCTTCAATACATACCACCGGCTCGATATGTACTGCGGTGCCATCTACTGGAAACTGGATGAGAATTTCATGAGTTTCGAAGATATTAAAGGTAACCGGACCAAGAGTGAAGCACTGTTCGAGTCATCCGACTATTTCTCAGCCTATCGTTTCGATAAAATGCAGGGAATCGATGATATTAATCCCGCCATGCTGGTTTCGGGTTATATCCGACGCACCAATACCGACAGGTTTTATGTTGAGGATTTTGCTGCATGGGCTAAAAAACCTGTCGAACAGATTAAAGTTCAGCTGATTAAACTCTCTAACGCAGGATTCCTTTTCTATGATTTTGATCATGGATTAGCAGTTGTTCAACCCCGCCTTAACGAATACCTTGCAGCACGCTCGGGTGTTAAGGACAGTGATATTATTGAGTTTCAGTCGTATGTCGAAAGAGGTTCAAATGCCATACTCGATATTACTAACCTCAGGCTTTCTATTGATGGAGTTAAGCAGGTTATGCTCAGCGATTCGCAATATGTGTATGTTGCTCCCCGCGACGGTAAAGTGGTTGTAACCAAAAACCGGGATTTTACTTTTACCGGGCGCGTGCATGCCGGTTTATTCGATTTTCTTGCCAATGAATGTACATTTAACTACGATAAGTTTTCGTTGAGTATGCCCCAGGTTGATTCGGCAATGATGGTTGTTGCAGCCTGGAGCCCCAAATCCAATGGTTTCAGGCCGTTTGTAAGGGTTACAAATGTGCTGGCAAACCTGAATGCTGAGCTCTTTATCGATTCGCCCGACAGTAAATCGGGCCGTAAAATGTTGCACCACTATCCCTTGCTTATCAGCAAGGACACCAGTTACATTTATTTCGAACGAAAAGATATAGCCGGAGGAGTTTATAAACGAAAAGACTTCTATTTCCAGGTAAACCCATTTTCGATGGATAGCATAAACTCGCTGCCTCCGGGCGATTTAAGGTTTGACGGCAGCCTGGTTTCAGCAGGTATTTTCCCTGTGTTACACGAAACCATCAGGGTTCAGCGCGACTATTCGCTTGGTTTTTCACGTATAGTTCCCAAGCCCGGAATTCCTACGTATGGAGGAAGAGGAACTTTTACCGACACCATAAGGCTTAATAACTCGGGTTTGCGTGGGTCGGGCCGGCTTGCATACCTGAGTTCGGTTACCGAATCGGACAATTTCCTGTTTACCCCCGACTCAACTTCAGCACGTGTCAGGAACTATAATCTTGCCAGTGTGATTGGTAAATACGAATTCCCCGATGTGCAGGTTAAAGATGCAACCATAAAATGGACGCCGGCAAACGATATTATGACTGTTCAGAACTCGAAAAAAGATTCAATCAGTATGTTTGCCAACAAGGTTAAAATGAATGGAAAGCTCTCCGTTACACCCACAGGGTTAAAAGGAAGCGGGCAGTTAGCCTTCGAAAATGCTGAAGTTAATTCCAAAGCCTATAATTTCAAGGCAAATTCCTTTACCTCCGATACTTCCGATTTTAAACTATTGACTGACGATCGTAAAAGTGAATCGTTGCGGGTGCATGTTTATAAGACCAGTATTGATTTTGCTACACGAAAAGGGCATTTTATAGCTACCGGTGAAGGGGCTTTAATGGAGTTTCCGGTAATTAAATACAAATGTGTTGTAAATGAATTTGATTGGCTTATGGATAATAAGCAGCTGAAGTTGATAAACCTTGCCAATTTCTCGCGCGAACAGTATTACCGGATGAGTCCCGAAGAGCTTATTGCTTTTAATCCCGGTTTATCAGTTTATACATCTACCGATCCTAAACAGGATTCGCTCAGTTTCTTTGCCTTAAATGCACTTTACGATTTAAAAACCAATCTGCTGGAAGTTGAGGATGCCCGCATCGTTAAAGTGGCTGATGCAGCCATATTTCCATACAATGCCAGAATTTCCATTAACAAGGATGGGCTTATCAATGAGTTGAAGCAGGCCGAAATACTTGCCAACCGAAGCAGTTTGCTGCATAAATTTTACAATTCGAATGTTACCATTGGTTCGCGTAAAATATACGTTGCCAAAGGATTGTACGATTATACTCCATCCGACGGGGCCGTTACAACCCTGGAAATGAAAAATATCCAGGTGAACAGCAAAGGCGAAACGGTTGCTGCAACCTCTATCAGCGATTCGCTGAATTTTATGCTGAACCGCTATTTTAATTTTAGCGGCAAGATGGAGATTAATGCATCGTCGAAACTGATCTATTTCGAAGGTGGATATGGTTTCATTCATAATTGTTATGCCCTTCAAAAAGAAACTATAAAACTCAGGGCCCAGCTTGACCCGAAAAATATACGAATACCTGTTACCAATGATCCCGAAAATACCGGGAACGGAAAATTGCGCGTTTCGGTTTATTATTCAACTACCGAAAACAATGTACGACCCGGATTTTTTGTAAAACCCGAGAATGTTACGGATGCTGATATGTTTAAAGCCACCGGGTACACTTCTTATTTTCCTGCCGAGGGCGAATACAGGGTGGCTGATACCGCTAAACTCAGGAATCCGCTTACCACAGGTAATATGCTTAAATTAAACACGTTAAGATGTGTGCTTACCGGTGAAGGTCAAATGGAAATTGCTGCAAATCTCGGGCAATTGACTATGAAGTCAGCTGGTGAAATTAACTATTATTCCATCATTGATTCAACGGCGGTTGATGTGCTGAGTGCATTGGATTTCTTTTTTGTTGACGATGCTTTGAAGATTATTGCCGAAGCTGTTAACGCTTCCTCAGCCAAAGGAATGGATGTTACCGGCTTAAGTTTCACCCGATCGCTGCGCGAATTTGCCGGGCAGGACGAAGCAAACAGGATACTTGGCGAATTAAGCCTTTATGGGCAATACCGGAAATTCCCTGATGTTCTTGATCACACCATGGTACTTACAGGCTTAAAACTGAGCTGGAACCAGGGCTCCCGCTCATTTATCAGTACCGGGCCCATCGGAATAAGTAACTTCGGTAAATATCCGGTAAACCGTCAGGTTAAGGGGTATGTCGAAATCGGAAAACGGCGTTCGGGCGATTTAATAAACATTTACCTTGAGCCGGAAGAAAACCAATGGTATTATTTTACATACTCCAACGGTACCATGCAGGTAATTTCGTCGAATAGGGCTTTTAACGATAAACTTGTAGGTTTGAAGGAAAAAGATCGTGTGATAAAAGGAAGCCGGGGTATACAAAGTTACCAGTTCATTATAGGCCCACCCGAAAAGAAAGCTGCCTTCCTGAGGAAAATGAAACTTGCTGAAGAAGGCGGATAAGAGGCAGTGTTTTCGGAGAATAGTATCCGGGAAACAAGCAATTTTTCCTGCCGTGGATGGGCAATCAAACAAAGAAATTTTACGGTTTTTAATCGGTAATTTAGTAACAAATGGTACAATATTTATGAGCGGGTATTTATTATTGGTTGTTGGTGGAATAGTGGCTTATTTGATGGGCTCATTTTCCTCGGCAGTATGGATAGGGAAATGGTTTTATAAAACGGATGTGCGTACCCAGGGAAGCGGGAACGCAGGAGCTACCAATACCATCAGGGTTCTGGGTACAAAGGCCGGAATTATTGTGATGGTACTCGATATACTAAAAGCATGGGGCGCCGTTTCGCTGGCTTTTGTGTTTGCCGGCGACAAGCTCGATGCCATGCAGCTGACTGACTACCAGATAGTACTGGGCGCTTTTGCCGTGCTGGGCCATGTGTTCCCGGTTTTTACCGGATTTAAGGGTGGAAAAGGCGTGGCTTCGTTGGTAGGAGTTATCCTGGCTTTATATTCGCCTTACATTTTCCTGATTGTGTTAGGATGGTTTCTGCTGGTTTTCGTTCTGACAAAATATGTTTCGCTGGCCTCCATCACAGGCTCGGTTTTATTTGCAATACTTGCAATTTTCGTGTTTCACGAGCCCAATACTTACCTGGTTATCCTGGCAGCTTTAATAGCTATTTTCGTACCGCTTACGCATCATAAAAACATAAAACGCCTGCTTAAAGGTGAAGAGAATAAGCTCACTTTCAGAAAAAAACAAAAATTATAACAATAGTTCATTTAATGTTAATATCTTAGTACCATCGAATTGTAAAAATCTGAATAAGATTCTTAATTTTACATCTTCAAATCTATCATCTGTAAATAACTGAAATACAAAAACATATGAAATTTATCATCAATAGCCAGGCTCTTTTAAAGAAACTTCAATTCCTGAACGGAGTTATTAATTCAAATAATACGCTCCCAATCCTCGATGATTTTCTTTTTGATCTTGAAGGTACAACCTTAAATATTACTGCTACTGACCTGGAAACTACTTTAATAATGACTCTTGAGCCATCCATGGCCGATGAGTCGGGTAAAGTAACTATACCGGCCAAGTTGCTGCTCGATTTTTTAAAATACCTGCCTGATGCACCTATCACATTTAACATTGATACCAATACCCTGGCAATTGAAATACTCTCGAGCGAAGGAAAGTATAAACTAACCGGCCATAATGCCGATGATTATCCTGAACTGCCGTTACTTGAGGAAACTACTAATTTCGAGCTCTCGTCGGCTATACTCGCATCGGGTATTAACAAAACGGTTTTTGCCACCGGAAACGATGAACTGAGGCCGGCAATGGGAGGCGTTTATTTTGATATAATGCCCGACTATATCACCTTTGTTGCAACCGATGCTCATAAGCTTGTACGCTACCGCCGCAACGATGCCAAATCAGGCATTTCGGCTTCATTCATAATCCCCCGTAAACCTCTGAACGTACTGAAAAGCTTACTGTTAGCCGAGGATGTTGATGTACAGGTTGAATACAATGTTACCAATGCTGCATTTGCTTACAATGGTGTGAAATTGTATAGCCGCCTTATCGAAGGCCGTTACCCTGCTTACGATGCCGTTATTCCAAAGGATAATCCCAATCGCTTAACAGTTGACCGCAACCTGTTTATCAGTTCGGTGAAACGTCTTTCGCCCTTTGCAAACCAGTCGACACACCAGGTTAGGCTGCGTATTAGCGGACAGGAACTGCTGATGAATGCCGAAGATATTGATTACTCCAACGAAGGTGTTGAACGGCTGGCTTGTACTTATGCCGGTGATGATATGGAAATTGGATTTAACTCACGTTTCCTTCTCGAAATGGTTAGCAACCTCGAATCGACCGAAATCCTGTTCCAGCTTTCGGGCCCGACACGTGCAGGTATTATTGTTCCGGCTAACGACGATAATGAAGAAGAAGAAATTTTAATGCTCGTAATGCCTGTCATGTTAGGACAAGGTTAAAATACTGATTAATAGTTGTTTGTTATGAAAAGCCCGGCAGAAATTCCGGGTTTTTTTGTTGGATTTTTCGCTTATATTTTTTGAGATGCAGGCATTATCGGTTTATCTTCAACCTGATTAAATTCACTTTGTCTCGCCTGCAGCGGAGCCATGTGAAGACCGGTTTCTGAAATTGTTGAACAGGTACAATACGAAAGGGAACATCACAAAGAGTAACCATATGGCTTGTTGACGCGGCATCACGTTAAATAATGAATTCAAAGCAAATAGCGCTGATGAAAATACCAGGCAAAATATTGAATCAGTTATGCTTACCTGTTGGTTCGAAAATCGTTTAATATGATAGTCCCTCAGTTTTTTAAGCTGTTGAAAATAACGGTCATTAAAAAACCTCCCCCTCGTGGGAATAAAGCCGGCCAGTAATACTAAATTCCTAACCGTATACATACCCGAAATGCCCAAAAGGAAGAATTGAAGGCCTGTAAACAGCCCTTGTGCTATACTCACTGCATTCTCAATATCCGCGTTATTGTAAACATTTATGGTAATATCAACAGCAAACAGTATCATGATAATTGAACTCCATAAGCTTAAAATAAAACGACTGTTATTCGATAACTCAAGGTAGCTGAATGCATGCAGCAAGGTGAAAAGCGATAATATTAATCCTGCAATCATGAAAATGAGCATGAAAAGGGAAGGATCGGAGAGTAAACCGTAATCAATTACCCAGTAAATAATGGCAGCTGATTGTATCAGTGTGATGCCTTCGGTAAGTTTAGTATCGAATTTGTCGCCATGAAATACCAGGGCAATTATCATAAAAAAGAAGATAAAGGCATAAGGCCAGGGAACAATATGATTTGCAAGATTATATACCTCTTCGTTATGTTCGGGTACCAGTACCAGCAAGCTAAGGATAAATGAAATCAGTACCGTGTAAAATACCGTTGACCATTTCACTGATTTTCTTTTAAATTCGTATACCAGGCCTGCAATCAGGGTGAGAATACTGAAAGGGATTAAGCGGTCATGCGAAGTGCTAAGCCCGAAAGTAAGGTATACCGAAAGAGCAATCACTAAAAAACCAAAAGCGAAAATATAGGGCTTTGCCTGTATGCCTTTTCCTGGTTTTGGTTTAGTCATTTGCCGGTATAATTATGCCTTGATTGTGCTCTGAAATACAATATCAGGGTTCGTGATTTACTGTAACAGGCTGATATCAAATGGTTTTATTGTAATTTTCAATTATTTCGCCCAGTTCCATCCAAAGCAGGGTTTTTTCGTCAATTAGCTGAAGAAGCTCGTTATATTTAATCGAAAGGCCGGTTAAACTATCGGGTGTTTCCTGTCCTGAATTCATTCGTTCAATCACCTGGTCCTTTTCATCTTCCAGTTTCTGTATGGTTTTCTCGAGGCTTTCGAACTCCTTCAGTTGTTTATAGCTGGGTTTTAAGGAGGTTTTTTTTATGGCATTGTCCTGAACTGCCTCTTTTATGGGCTTTGAGGAGCGCTGGATATTCTTTTGTTCCTTCATGCGCCACTGGTAGTAATCAGTGTAGTTACCAAAGAAGTCTTTAATCTTTCCTTCACCTTCGAAAACAAAAACATGATCGCATAGCTTATCGAGCAAAAACCTGTCGTGCGAAACTATAAGCACACAGCCTGCAAAATCGCTTAAAAACTCTTCGAGTACCTGTAAAGTATAGATGTCGAGATCGTTGGTAGGTTCATCGAGTATAAGGAAATTAGGATTTTTTATAAGCTGAAGCAACAAATACAGACGCCTTCGTTCGCCACCGCTGAGTGCACTGAAATAAGCCTGTTGAACCGGGTACGAAAAATCGAAATGATTCAGGAACTGCGATGCCGACATGCTTCCTTTTTCGAGTTTTATTTCTTCGGCAACACTTTTAACAATGTCGATCACACGTTTGTCCTCATCCAGTTGTAAGCCATTCTGCGTGTAATAGCTCATTACAACCGTTTGCCCTATCGAAATCCTTCCTTTATCGGGTGTTAGCCTGCCCGAAATAAGATTCAGCAGCGTGCTTTTCCCTGTACCATTGAGACCTACAATCCCGATTTTTTCGCCCCTTTTAAAAACATAGGTAAAGTCGTCAACCGCTTTAAAATCGCCAAAATTCTTGCTCAGGTTGTTGATTTCTACAATTTTACCACCCAACCGATTCGTATTAACACTAAACTGAATACTCTTATCGTCGCGTTTAAATTTTGCTCTATCCTGTAGATCATCGAAAGCATTTACCCTGGCTTTCGACTTGGTTCCACGTGCTTTGGGCATGCGTCGTATCCATTCGAGTTCGGTACGGTAAAGGTTTTTGGCTTTTTCGGTCGATTGGTCTTCAACAAGCTGACGTTCCGCTTTTTTCTCGAGATAATAAGTATAGTTTCCTTTGAAGGTAAATATCGAATCGCGGTCCATTTCCATAATGGTATCGCAAACATTATCTAAAAAATACCTGTCGTGTGTAACCAGCAACAAACTCAGCGATTCGCGCGACAGATAATCCTCGAGCCATTCAATCATCTCGAAATCAAGGTGGTTGGTAGGCTCATCAAGAAGCAGAAGATCAGGGTTTCCTAACAATGCCCGGGCCAGGGCTATTTTTTTTCGTTGTCCGCCCGAAAGTGTGCCAACTTTTTGCGAGAGGTCGTTTATTGCGAATTGGCCCAATATTTCCCTTGCCCTGGTTTCGTAATCCCAGGCCTGTGAAGCATCCATTTCGGCCATGCTGATATTCAGTAACTTGTTACTGTCGGAGCCAGGGTTTTGCTTTACCTGTTCCAGCGCAAACTCGTAATCGTGAATTACTTTTATCAATCCCGTGCCTTTCGAAAACAGGATATCAAGTATGGATTTTGATTCGTCGAGTTGAGGGTTCTGCTGAAGGTAATCAATCTTCAGGTCGCGCCGGCTTGTAATATTTCCTGAATCGGCTGCTTCAATCCCGGCCAGGATATGCATTAACGAGCTTTTCCCGGTTCCGTTACGAGCAATTAATGCGACTTTCTGCCCCTTGTCGATGCTAAAACTGATGTTGCTGAAAAGGACTTTTTCGCCGTATGCTTTCGATAAATTATCAACCTGAAGGTAGTTCAATGATATGTACTATTAGTTTGGTATGTGCCTGCAAAAGTAGCAAGTTTAAAGGAATATATTTTCTGCTTTTGTTCCGGAATTTGTTAAGGTAGCTCAAGCAATGTAAATGGAGTGCAAAAAAAAAGCTTCCTTGCGGAAGCTTTAGTTGTGTTGTTCAATGCTAATCTATTGCATTTTAACATCAATTGCTTTAGGACCGCGGCGATCTTCAACAACTTCAAAGGTAACTAAATCGTCATCCTTAATTTTGTCGATCAGGCCGGTAACGTGTACAAAAACTTCTTTTTCAGTTTCATCATCAAGAATAAAGCCGAAACCTTTTTGCTGATTGAAAAATTTTACTTTACCAGTAGACATTGTAATGGGTATTAGTAATTATTTAATTAATAGTTGTAGCAAAGATAGAATATTATTGTATAAATTGTTACATTTTAACCACTTTTTTTTAAAATAATGATATTCAGGCAGTTGAGAATAATTATTATATATATATTGTAAGGTGTTGATCTACAGCTGGTTGAAAAATCGAGAAAAATCACCTTATTTTTGCCATATTACCCTCACTTTTCCATCATCCATTCAAACACTTCTTTAGCCTCTTCTGCTGAATTGCCACAGAACATTTGCTCAGGTTTAAAGTTGTTGCAAACCTGGGGTCGTGAATCCTCATTGAAGATGGCGCATTTTAAATCATCAGTCAATTGCGCGCACCGCACTCCGGCCGGTTTACCCTGTGGCATGCCGGGTATAACGGAACTAATGGATGGATAAATGCAGCATGCACCGCACTGTGGGCGACATTTCATTTAGGGGTTGGGGTTAGGAGTTGGGGCTTGTTAGGTTTAAAGGGTTACAGAATTGTATGAGCACCGAGCGGTTCCGATAACTATCGGAACGGGTTGCAGGTGCGAAAAATTCAGATGTTCTCTTGTTCTCTTGTTCTCTTGTTCTCTTGTTCCATTGTTCTATTGTTCTCTTGTTCCAATGTTCTCTTGTTCTCTTGTTCTTTTGTTCGCTTGTTCCCTGCCTGCAGTTTACCTGCGAAAAGCAGGCAGGCAGTCAGGCAGGAATTATTCATTGAAAAGTAATGAATTCCAATAGTTTGAGCTCTGCCTGATGAATTATTCACTTCTGATTTCTATCGGAATCACTCTTCACTTTTCAGTCTTCACTATTCACTCTTCACTTTTCAGTCTTCACTATTCGTTCTTCACTATTCGTTCTTCACTATTCGTTATTAACTCCCTATAACTATCGGTATTACTTTTCCGACCCAAGGTACAAAAAAAAACAGGAGCAAGTATCTGAAGGATCAAATCCCGGGAAACTTACTCCTGTTTAAAAACTGCTTAATTATAACTGAGGTCCTGCTGCAACTAAATTCTTACCTTCATCAGTATCAGTATATTTAACGAAATTATCAATGAAACGCTTTGCCAGATCCTGTGCTTTTGTATCCCAATCCGACTTCTCTTTGTAAGTATCGCGGGGGTCGAGAATAGCTGGATTTACACCGCGCAGATCGGTAGGCACTTCAAGGTTAAAATAAGGGATCACCTTGGTTGGAGCATGATCGATGGAACCATCCAGGATAGCATCAATAATAGCCCGCGTATCTTTAATGGAAATACGTTTGCCGGTACCATTCCATCCTGTATTTACCAGGTAAGCTTTGGCGCCTGATTTTTCCATGCGTTTTACCAGTTCAACAGCATATTTGGTTGGATGCAGCGTAAGGAATGCGTTACCAAAACATGCCGAAAAGGTTGGTTGTGGCGCTGTTACACCTAATTCGGTTCCAGCCAGTTTGGCTGTAAAGCCTGACAGGAAATGGTATTTGGTCTGCTTGTCATCGAGTCTCGAAACCGGAGGCAACACCCCGAAAGCATCGGCAGTCAGGAAAATTACTTTCTTGGCATGCCCACCTTTTGAGACCGGTTTTACAATATTTTCGATATGGTAAATAGGGTAGGAGACACGTGTGTTTTCGGTTTTCGAATTATCATCGAAATTGATTGAACCATCATCATTTATAGTAACATTCTCGAGTAAAGCATCGCGGCGTATAGCATTGTATATATCCGGCTCATTTTCCTTACTCAGGTTAATACATTTTGCATAGCAACCACCTTCGAAATTGAAAACTCCAGCATCATCCCAGCCATGTTCATCATCACCTATAAGTGCACGTTTCGGGTCAGCCGAAAGCGTGGTTTTACCTGTTCCCGAAAGACCGAAGAAAATGGCAACATCTCCATCCTTACCCATATTGGCTGAGCAATGCATGGATGCAATTCCTTTTAAAGGCAGGTAATAATTCATCATCGAGAAAATACCTTTCTTCATTTCGCCACCATACCATGACCCGCCAATCAGCGACATACGTTTGGAGAGATTGAAAACAACAAAGTTCTCGGAATTTAATCCTTGCTCCTTCCAGGCAGGATTTATTGTTTTTGATGCATTTAATACAACAAAATCAGGTTTAAAGTCCAAAAGTTCTTTATCCGAAGGGCGAATAAACATATTCTTTACAAAATGCGCCTGCCAGGCAACTTCAACAATAAACCTTACGTTAAGGCGGGTTTCAGGATTGGCACCACAATATGCATCCATAACATAAAGTTTCTTGCCCGAAAGTTGATTTTGGGCGACCACCTGTAAGTGATCCCATACTTTTGTTGAAACCGGTTTGTTATCGTTCTTGCCAATAGTCGACCACCATACTGTATTCTCCGACACTGAATCGTGAACAATGTATTTGTCTTTTGGTGAGCGGCCGGTAAAGATGCCTGTATCTACATTTACGGCTCCAAGGTCCGATAATTTACCACGTTCAAACCCCTCGAGTGCAGGGTCCGTTTCGTGTTTATAAAGTTCGTCATACGCCAGGTTATAATACACCTGGTCAACACCTTTGATACCGTATTGCTCAAGATCAATACTGGTCCCGGGTCTGTTTAATGCAATTGCCATGATATAGGTTTGTTTAGATTGATTGGTTGTAATATTGGTGCAAATGGAAATAAATTTAGTATTCAATTAGAAATATATCTCCATACGTTTGGTTGGGGCAAATATATAAAAAAAGCAAGTGTCCATACAAAAAGCTAAATATTTGAAATACTATAATTAAGATTTTTCTGTAGCTGAGAAATCAAGTTTCACAAATCAGCAAACAGCTTTAAAATACAGAGTGTTCATCTGGTTGATAACTAAGGCATTAACTGCTGTCAAAACCCATGCAGATCAATGTTTACACTATCGATCATGGTTACCCATTTGCCCATTTTTTTCTGAATTACTTTAAAATGATGCTGATCGGCGGGCGAAATAAAGGAAATGGCTTCACCCGGCGACTCGGCCCGGCCGGTGCGGCCTATACGGTGAAGATAGTCTTTAGGCGAACGTGGCAATTCGTAATTGATAACATGAGGCAGGAACTTTATATCAATACCGCGCGACAGAAGATCGGTGGCAACCAGCACCCGAAGTTTGCCGGTTTTAAACGCGTATAATAATTCGGTACGGGTACCTTGCCGCAATTTACTATGGATGGAGGCTGCGTCAATGCCGTTTTTACGGAGCTTGTCAGCAACATTGTCGGCCGAGTAAACCGATGATGTGAAAACCAAAACCTGTTTTAAATCGTTTTTTTTAATCAGGTAGCGCAGCAGGGGCCCTTTCTTTTCGTCAGGAACAAAATAGGCAAGCTGGTTTATCAGATCAATCGTTTCAACTTCGGGCTCAATCCGAAAGGTGACCGGCTCATGCAATAAAAGTTGGTTTACGGCCAGCACTTCGTTGTTCAGTGTAGCCGAAAACAACAGGTTTTGTCTCTTTGCAGGAAGCAACTCAAATATGCGGTTCATCTCATCCTTAAAACCAAGGTTGAGCATCTTATCGGCTTCGTCCAACACCAGGGTGCTGATTTTGGATAGCTGTACTGCATTCGACTCAAGCAGTTCGAGCAAACGCCCGGGGGTTGCTATCAGGATATTTGTGCCTATAAGGGCTTTCATCTGCGGATTGATTGAAACGCCTCCATACACTGCCATGGTTTTTACCGCGGTGGGCAGGCCAGGGCTGAACAGGTGGAATACTTCCTTTACCTGCTCAGCAAGTTCACGGGTAGGCACAAGTACCAGCACATTAACCTGCCTGTTGCGGGTAGTGATTTTACCCTGTTGGTTCATTAATACGGGTAAAACATATCCGGCTGTTTTACCTGAACCTGTTGGGGCTATTCCCAGTACATCCTTATTCCGTAATATGGCCGGAATAACTTCCTTCTGAATAGGGTAGGGCTGAGCATATTCCTGTTCAGCAATTGCTTTTAATATTGAGGGCGCTAAACCAAAAGAAGAAAAAGACATGATTTTATGTGATTACCTGGGTTGAAATTTTGATCGGGTATGGATGAACTGCTGATATTCGCAGTGATTTTTCATAATTACCCTGAAATGTATTTTTTAAGGGCTGATACTTTTTTGCTTTAAAGTAAAAATAAGCTGCTGAATTCTTCCGTTAAAACATGCTGACTGCATTCCTGCCATTGTGCAGGTTTATCTCCTACTTCTTCTTATTCTTCCCCATAAAAGTTTTATCACCTTTGGATTTTGGTTTCTTATATTTCAAAGCCAGTTCCCTTTTGTACGACCCACCCTGGTTGATTTTCAGGTTCTTGGCTTTTTTCTCGTGAAAAGCCGGTCCATGGATTACAATGGTGGTATTCCGGTGGGGATTTTTGTTGTCAGCAATTACAGGTTGTTCCTCGGGGATCAGTTCTTTCGAAACAGCAACTTCGTCAGGAAATTCATTAAAAGGAATCTTGTACGCCATAAGCCCTTCGATGGCCTCCTTGGCTGCTTCTTCCTTTTTGGTATAGAACAGTATCGAATTACCCATTTTTTCGGCTCTGCCGGTTCGCCCGATGCGATGCATGTAATTTTCGGGGAAACTAGGCGTATCGAAATTGATAACATGCGAAATTTTTTCTAAATCAAGTCCCCTGGCCATAATATCAGTAGCTACCAATATCCTGTTTTTCCCCTTGTCGAATTGCTCTATTGACCTGAACCTGTAATTCTGTGTTTTATTGGAATGTATAAGTGCTGTTTCGGAACCATGAGTTTCTTCGAGGGCGGCAAATAACCTGTCGGCATTTTTTTTATGCGAAACAAAAACCAGAACCTTGTTAAATACTTCTTTATCAGCCAGTAAATACTTTAGTAAATTCACTTTCGTGTAGAAGTTCTTTACCTTGTAACATTGCTGGGCTATATTGTCGAGCGGTGTCCCACTTAATGCAATTGAGATTTTCGCCGGCGAAATAAAATAGTCTTCAATCATTTCGGCAACTTCGTCGGTCATGGTTGCCGAAAACATCAGGTTTTGCCTGCGTGCCGACATAAGCTCAAAAATATTTGTCAGCTGAAAGCGAAAACCTAGGTCAAGCATTATATCCACTTCATCGATCACCAGCTTATTAACACCTTTTAATTGCAGAACACCGCTCAGAACAAGGTCGTATAAGCGTCCGGGTGTGGCTACCAGAATATCGCAACCCTGGGCAACACGTTGTTTCTGTGTATTGATATTTACACCCCCGTAAACCCCTAACACCCTGACATTGATATACGTTGAAAAGCTTTCAGCCATTTCAACCACCTGTATTACCAATTCGCGGGTGGGAACCAAAATCAGAACCCTTGGATTAAGCTGTTTCGAGAATTTTAATTCCTGCAGTATCGGAAGCATATATGCCAGGGTTTTCCCGGTTCCTGTCTGGGCTATTCCTACCACATCCCTGCCCGAGAGTATCACCGAATAGGCTTCTGATTGTATAGGTGTGGGTTTATCGAATCCTAATTCCGCAATAGCGGCAAAAAGTTGTTTCGACAGGTTGAAATTTTCGAAGGAATTCATAAGAGGTATTCAATTTTATTTTAGGGGACTGGTATTTGCAGCTACCCGACCCTTGATTTTGATTTCAATGTTCATGGTGAATTTCTGGCTGTTACAGCCGGTGGTTACCAATACTTTGCAGGTAGAGAAGCTGAAATTCAGTGAATCATATTGATAAAGTGCTCAAAGATACTGCTTTCCACGGACATAGCTGCTATGCTGTAAACCCTTATATGAAAAGGAGACAGATTATATTTGACTTTTTATCAGCTTAAGAATGTCTTTTTCGATAGTGGCAGGCTTTGTAGTTGGCGAATACCTCTTGTAGGGTTTTCCTTCGGGAGTGATAAGGAACTTAGTGAAATTCCATTTTATCCGGGTTCCGAAAAAACCGCCGGATTTCTTTTTCAGAAATTTAAATACCGGGTGTGTTGCCTCACCGTTTACATCAATTTTTTCGGTCAACTGAAAAGTAACGCCATGGTTTATCAGGCAGGCTTGCTCAACGGTTTCATTACTCTCGGGTTCCTGGTTTAAAAACTGATTCGATGGGAATCCCAAAATTACCAATCCTTTGTCTTTATATTTTTGGTGAAGTTCTTCCAATTCCTCGAACTGTGGTGCCAGGCCACATTTGGTTGCAGTATTAACGGCAAGTACTGTTTTGCCTTTAAAATCACTCATTTTAATAAGTTCGCCATTGGGTTTGGCTATTTCTAAATCGTAAAATGTCATTATTCAGGTTTTTAGTTGGATCAGTTTTTAGTTGTAAATTTGAATTGTTGATAAACATTATTCATTTTTCAGATGTGGCTAATAATTTCTCCACCACCTGTCCTGCAGGTAAACCATTGAGTCATTTACAATAATGGGTTCTCCTATTTTTGGTACAATAACGTTAATTTCCGAGTCTTCTGCTTTTTTTGTTACCCTTTCAACCGGTTCAATCCAGGGATGCATACCCAGTTTGAATGCGCCCCAGTGTATGGGCATAAATACCTTAGCTTTAATGTCGATACCTGCCTGCACTGTTTGCTCAGGAAACATATGAATTTCGGGCCACATCTCATTGTATTGCCCACATTCGAGCATGGCAAAATCAAAGGGTCCGTAGGTTTCGCCGATTTCTTTAAAATGAGGACCATAGCCGCTGTCGCCGCTGAAGAAAATATTTTCAGTTTCCGATTCGATAATCCACGAGCACCATAAAGTGCTTGCCCTGTCAGTTAATCCCCTTCCCGAAAAATGTTGCGCCGGGGTGCATTTGAAAATCAGATTTTCAAAAGTCGTTTCCTGCCACCAATCCATTTCCACAATCCGTTCTTTTTCAATTCCCCATTTCTGCAGGTGAACTCCCACTCCCAGTGGAGTGTAAAACATCGTAACCTTATCTTTAAGCTTTTTGATGGAGCCGTAATCGAGGTGGTCGTAATGATCATGCGAAATAAGCACTGCATCTATTTTTGGAAGTTGCTCTATTTCAATCGGAAGTTCCTTGCTGAAGCGGTTACTTCCCAGCATGGGATGTGGTGCAGGGACATTCCCAAACATGGGATCTATTAAAATAGTTTTTTCGCTTACCTGTATCAGGAAAGTGGAATGGCCAAACCAAAACATGCGGGTTCCTGCCTTATGAGCTGCTAAATTCTGTAACTCAATTTTTTCGACCGGAATATCCTTGCCAGGTTTAGTGTGGGGCTGAGTTTTTAAGAAACCAACAAAACTTTTACGCATATCGCTAAAACTCATGGTCAGTTTCACATCACCTTTATTGATGAATTTCCCGTCGGCATAGTTCACGGATTTTAAATACTCCGCTTTTTGATCATCGGTAGCCGAACCTCCAAACTCTTCACTAAAATTCATAAACATAAGGCCAACAAGTATTAATATAATCAATGAAACTCCAAGAGTGACACCTGCTTTTTTAAGGATTTTCATTATGCCCGGCTAGCTGGTTTCAGTGCATTAATCTGCTTAAGCATAAGGGTGTCGAACATGCGGTCCGATAATATACTGCGCATAAAAAGAATGGGTTTTGCGCCTCCGCCCACAGCATAGCGGGTTTTGGGCCTTTTAGCTTCCACTGCTTTTAAAATAGCCTCGGCTATTACCAAAGGCTCGGAGCCAAACTTTGTGTCGCCCATTTTTAAGAATCCGGCATGTTTGGTTGCCAGTTCACTGTAATCAGTATTCCCTGAAACACTAATCAGGTTTTCGCGTGCAATGGCATTCCAATCGGTTTTTATTGCCCCGGGTTGTATGACCACTACCTCAATTCCAAATTGTTTTAACTCCATACGAAGGGAATCACTAAGTCCTTCGACTGCAAATTTTGTGGCGTGGTACCACGAGCCGTGAGGTTCGCCAATCTTGCCGCCTATGGAAGATATATTAATAATTCTGCCCGACTTTTGTTTCCGCATATAGGGTAAAACCAGCTGGGTGAGACGTGCCAACCCGAATACATTAACTTCGAACTGGTATTTAGCTTCTGTCATCGGGACATCCTCCAGCGATCCATACGACCCATATCCGGCATTATTAACCAAAACGTCGATGCGACCTTCCTGTTCAATAATTTTGTTGATTCCGGCGGTCATCGATGCTTCGTCGGTTACATCCATTTCGAGTAATTTAACGCCCAATTGTTCGATATCTTTCATTTTATTAACTCTGCGGGCCGAACCATACACAGTGTATCCTTTTTGTAATAACAGTCGCGCTGTTTCTTTTCCTATTCCGGATGATGCACCGGTGATTAATATTGTGTTTCCTGATTTCATTTAGTTATTAATTTATGTAAGTACTTACTTGCTGATTTATGTAAAAAATTTTAGAGATTGTATTTTTTCATTAAGAATGCAATGATAGCTTCCTTATCGAATCCTTGCTGAAGGCAAACCCGGGTAGCCAGACCGTCAATAGTAACAAGCATTAGGGTTGCTTCATGTTCCGGCGATTCATAGCCCAGTTGGGTAAATGCGTTGGTTAAGGCAAACTGTAATGCATCCAGCTTGTGTTCGCCGTAGCGCTCGGTTTCCCACTTAATTTTATATTGCAGTTTCCAGAATTCGAGATCGTCCTTGCTTGAACTGATATTCAGTAACATAGTAAGTGTTTTGTGAATAACTTGTTTTGGATCGGTTTCAAAAACAATATCCGCAAACAGGAGTTTCGCTTTTTCCTCACCAACTTTTAAAATAGCATCGAGCAATCCTTCTTTGTTCTTGAAATGACGAAAAATCAGGCCTTCGGATACTCCGGCATGATTTGCCACTTTACTGGTAGAAGTCGATTGAAACCCATCCTTTGCAAATAGTTCCAATGCTGCCTGTAGAATTTTTTCCTGTTTTTCTGTCATAATATTAAAGTGAGTAATCACTTGCAAAAGTATACATATTTTTCGATATACAAGCATTAATGCAAATTATTTTTTAATACATGCAAAATATACAATGAAGTTATTGGGTGCAGATTATTGAATATCAATGTGATAGCTGCGTAAATGCAATAATTAAAAAATTATTGTATTGGTTTGATTGAGAAGAAAAATCAGGAATAACTATCCCTGGAACTAAATTCACAAAATTAATATTTCTTCTGCTTCAGGTACAATAGATATAAATATGGAACGAACGGTAAAAAAGTATAGCAGATTAAAAATTGAATTTTCTATCCCGAAATTGATTCAGCATACTTTTTAAAATTGTCAATAATTGATTGCCAGCCAAATCGTTGTAACTCAATTGGGTTCTGATTTTCGGCATCAAAAGTTTCGACCAGGCTTGTTTTATCATCCCTTTCGTCAAACACAATCTTTACTTTACGGCCATCCGTAAGTGTATATTCGATAATTTGATGAAGGATGACAATATCATACATGCCTTCGAAATCAAATCCCACACTTCCGTCTTTTGCTTCCATACGGGATGAAAATTTACCCCCGACCTGCAAATCGTTCTGAGCCCTGGAGGTTTGCCAGTCGTCGGAAGCATGATTCCATTTGATTATATGTTCGGGCATAGTCCAATAATGCCATACAAGTGGCAATGGAACATTTATTATTGTTCCGACTGAAATTTTCGTTTTCCCTTCTGTACTCATTGAATTAGAGTTAAGTAGAAATTATTTATTTTTCGTTGCAATTGAACATCATTTTTTGAAATTATCAGTTATTCCTTCTCCTGATCCGAGTAAACTGGACTTTCTTGAAACTGAGATCAATAACATCCTAATAGAGAGAATGTTTAGTTTATAAATCAGGATTTTGCGCGGTTTGATTGAATGCTAAACCTAGAGTGCATAGTATAAACCTGGAATTCCGGTTCCGAAAGCCGACAGCAGGTGCAATGCTTCATGCGAAACAATTGCAGGAAGCTTACACTGTCCAACGGGTGTGCTTTTACGAAAAGTTAGGCCTGGTGAACGACACGTTGAGGAAATGGTATTTCAATTCCTTCGCGGTCGAAGGCTATTTTAATACGCTTACGAAATTCCCCGGTGACTTCCCATTGTTTGAGAGGCTGAGTTTCGCCCAGCACTTTCAGCATGATTGCTGAATCGGCAAAATCATTGAGGCGCAGAAACTGAGGCGGTTTAATAATTGATCCAGCCCATTGCGGGTCTTCGGAAAGTTCTATCCCGGTTTCATTTATCACTCTAATAACATGCTCTAATTTTGTGTTATAAGCAACGCCTAAATCAATGTTAATGCGGGCAAAATCTTTAGAAAAGTTTGATACTTGCTTTATTTCGCCGTGAGGAATGTGGTGTACAGTTCCGTCCATATCGCGCAGCATAGTTTTTCGCAGGCTTATTTCTTCGACCAATCCCCTTACATTTTCGAAACTAACTACATCGCCAATGCGGTATTGGTTTTCGAGAATAATGAAAAGTCCTGAGATGATATCGCGAATAAGGTACTGCCCTCCAAATCCGAATGCCAGGCCCACTATTCCGGCGGCTGCCAGTATTGGACCAATCATCAGACCAAACTCCTGTAAAACCATCAGCACCGTAACGGTAAAAATGGCAATTTTAGTGGTGGTCGAAAAAATATGGATAAGGGTGTCTTCCCGTTTTATCTCCGCTTCTTTCGATGAAATGCCATCAGGAATAACTGCTATCCGCACTGCTTTTTCAATAAATTTGTGAATGACTTTATTCAGAAGTATAGCCCCTGCAATAATCAACAGGATTTTTATTCCATGTGACATAAACCAGGGAAGTAAAATTTGTGTCCACTGTTCAAAATATTCTTTCATATTGCTTATTGTTAGTTTTGGTTTAAAATTAAGTATTGACTTGGTGTATTAATTGAATAATCAGATTAAAGTGATGACAGCCTGGTTTAGTGCCTATTACAGGTGGATTTGTAACACGTTGAATATAAGTTATTGCTTAAAGCTTTTCAATCAGGCTTAGCTTTTTTTTTCACCCGGTTCTTCAAAATACGGTTTCATGGTAAATTTAAAGTCACTGCCCTGGCCTATTTTACTTTCAACCCATATGTTTTCCCCATGCTTTATAACAAATTCCTTGCATAGCAGTAATCCTAAACCGGTTCCTATTTCGCCGGCAGTACCTTCGGTAGTCTGAAAATACTTAATATCAAACAACTGATGTAGTTTTTCAGGTTCCATTCCTATTCCATTATCCGAAATAGTGATCAGAACTTTTGAGTCCGATATCTCAGCATGAACGGCAATAATTCCACCCACTTCAGTAAATTTGATCGCATTTGATATTAAGTTGCGTAAAATAGTACCGATCATGTTCTTATCAGCATATAAATACAAATCTTCAGGATATAAGTGATTAATCGTAATCTTTTTCTTTACTGCATTTATTTTCAGGCGATCAATAACTTCGTTGCAAAGCGCCATGAAATTAACTTTCACCGGACTGTAAGGCAGTTTTCCTGATTGAGTGCGGGTCCAGCTTAACAGATCTTCGAGTAATGAATAAATTCGTTCGGCCGACTGATAAATGATTTTCGATTGGCTTTCGATTTCTTCCGCATCGTAAGTTCTCACATTGTTTGCCAGCAATTCGGCAAATCCAAGCAAGCCGTTAAAGGGGTTTTTTAAATCGTGAGCAAGTATGGAGATAAAACGATCTTTATCGGCAACAAGTTTCTCCAGTTGTTGGTTGAGTTCCTGTATTCGCTTTGCACGTATTTTCGAATAAATTAATGCCAAGGATAAAGCAAACAGCAATAAACTAAATACAATTCCACTGATTATTACAAAAAATAGCTCACCATGAAAGTAAGATAGATTAGGGTTGTAACCCGAAAATTGCAGGATCCATGATTTACCATTAAATTCAATCGGAAGTTCAAGGGCCAGGTTGGTGTAATTGGCTCTTTCGGTTTGATTATCTTTATGGCTGTCATATAAAAGAGTTTTATCCGAAATATCATCATGATCAAATATTTTCAGATGTATACTGTTTTTAGTGGGCAAATCCCAGTTTTCAAGGATGCCGTTTGCCAGGTCATTCATCCTGTAAGGACTATAAACCCAACCTTTTATGGCAGCTCTTCGTTCGTCGATTGTAAATGTTGGCATCCCGTTAATGTAAACTGGCACATACATTAATGCGCCTGCCTGAATTTCAACGTTTGTTTCCTGTACCAGGGTTACTTTGCCCGATAGGATAGCCATATTGGAATCGCGTGCAACTTCCATGGCAACTCTTCGGGTAGGTTCCGAAAACATGTCGTAACCAAAGGCCCTGAGATTCCTGCCTGTAAATGGTTCAAGATATATTATAGATGTGTAAATATCGCGTTCGCCTTCAGGGATCACTTTATATTCAGGAAATCCTGAATTGCGGATATGCTGAATATGTTGTTTTAACTGGTGTTTTGGGATAAGTTTCGAATACCCGACACCTTGTATGCCTGGTAAAATTTTGTCGATTTTTAAACTTTGTATAAAATCGTGCCATTCGTGCCTTGTTACGCTATCCGAAGCGGCGAAAAAGGCAGCTCCGCTTCTCAATACCTGGGCATGTGAATTAAGCCTTGTGTCTAATTTCATTTTCAGATCACTGCAATCGAATTCAAAATCCTGGTAAGCAGCCTCTTTGATATTTACTTCGGTATACAAGGCCGCCATTAATGTAAATAGCAGGCCGCCCAACAATACGGCAAAGGCTTTCCATGATTTTTTAAATGAAATCATAGGGATGAAAACGTGATAGTTGAAAAAAGATAATTTCATTATTTTTTTTCCTGATTTTTTAATGTAAACAAGTAGTTAAGAAACAATCGTTTAATGATTATTTTAACCCATTTGTATTATTTATGTTCAAATGTATTGATTTTTCATGCTAAATCCAAATTGATTTGAAAAAATAAAGTTCATTTGTTTAATGTGAATTACGGATATTTCAGGAAGAGTATCTTTATCATTGAATTTCATTCAGCTATTTGGCATTTCCCGATTGAGACACTATCAAAACTGCTCAGCTCCTGCTGTAATAATGAAAAGTCCTGAATTGCCGAAAAGTTGAGATGAACATATGTATAAATCGTTTTTACACAGATAAAATTTATTGAAGCATTTTTATTTTACTTATTTGCACTCGATTAAAATACTTTCAGGAGTTCAGATTTTTGTAACTTAGCTATAAATTTATAATTTAGTAACATTCTGTATTATGAGAAACTGTAAAAATTCATCACTTCACAATTTTACAATCTTACTATTAACAGGGTATTTTCTTTTGTTAACTGGCATTTGCAGACTGAAGGCTCAATCCTACCCTAATTGCAGCGAGATACATTACGCAAACCCTGCAGCTCCCGATGGGGTATACTTAATCGATCCTGACGGGGATGGCCCTTTACCCGCAATGAATTGCCAGTGCGATATGACCACCGACGGGGGTGGATGGACCCTGGTGCTCAATTACAATCATCTGGAAAGCACTGGGCCGGCACTCACAATTCTTACCAACAGTCTGCCACTCATAGGTCAAACTACTTTAGGCTTTGATGAGAGTAATACGGTTTATTGGGGGCATGCCGGCACATCACTTTTATCTTCAATCCCATTCGATGAAGTAAGGTTTTATGGTATCACATCAGGCCATAACCGGGTAATCGATTTTAAAACTTCACATTCGGGAACAATTTCTTATTTTAAATCAGGATCAGGCTCAACCGAGGGTATTAAAACTGATTATACTCCTTTGGCTTTACATACTTCATTTTTACCTGCATCTATCGATATGAGCGTGTACAATAGGGGCGATCTGGCCATGACTGATTATCCTTTATGGACAGGTGCTGCATATCATTGGTATCTGGCCGGTCCGGATGCGAATTGCACACCGCGGTGGGAAGTTGATGATTATCCGTGTTCAAACACCCCTTCGACATATCATCAGTTATGGGTTCGACAAAACAACTATTTAGGTGTAAACGATAAATACAAATCAGGCGTTGAAATCAGATTATCTCCGAATCCGGTAAATGATATTGCTGAACTATTGATTACTAATCTTTCGAACATGGTTTTTAATCAAACTCATGTTAAAGTTACTGATATAATAGGACAACAGGTTTATCCGAAAGTAACCCGCAATTCAGATTCCTTTACCATCCACCGGGGATTTTTAACAGCTGGTATTTACATTTGTCAGCTGGTAAATGAAACCGGTGTAATTTCAGTTACTAAAATGGTTATTGAATAGATGGAATCATAAACAATAAATTCACAATATTTGGAAACCGGAAATGATTCTTCAGAAATTCCTTAAACGTAAAAGAGGCTGCCAAACGGCAGCCTCTCTCACAACTATTAATAAAAGAAATCATTGTTGTCCGGGTAAAATCCTATATCGTCCCTACGGGACTTTTAACGCATCTGTAATTTGCTTTCTACCAATATCTTGTCCCTACGGGACAGTCCGCCTGAGGCGGACGTAATATTGGTAGAATAAAAAGTAACCCCCTCAGCATTAAAGTCCGCCCGAGGCGGACGAGATATCACAAGCTTTACAGCGTTTTTAATCAAATTTAACCGGACAACAATGAAAAGAAATACTATTTTTTCTTCTTTCCGGCTTTTTTGCCATCTTTCTTTTTGTCAGCTTTCTTGCTAAGTTTTTTCTTTTCAGCTTTCTTTTCAGCTTTTTTAGCTGCTTTCTTACTCAGCTTTTTTTTATCAGCTTTTTTATCAGTTTTATCAGCTTTATCCGCTTTCTTTTCTTTTGCCATGGCTGCATTTTCTTTTATTACAGCTTGTGCAGCAGCCAATCGTGCTATGGGAACGCGGAATGGTGAGCAACTTACGTAGTTCATCCCAACCGAATGACAGAATTCAACTGACGAAGGTTCGCCACCATGTTCGCCGCAAATACCAACTTTCAGGTTCGGACGGGTTGAACGGCCTCTTTCGGTAGCCATTTTAACAAGTTGTCCAACACCTTCCTGATCGAGAACCTGGAACGGATCGTTTTTCAGAATTCCTTTTTTCAGGTAAACCGGGAGGAACTTGCCTGCATCGTCGCGTGAATAACCAAATGTCATCTGCGTTAGGTCATTGGTACCAAACGAGAAGAACTCAGCTGATTCGGCAATTTTATCGGCTACCAAAGCGGCACGTGGAACTTCAATCATAGTACCAACAAGGTAGTCCATGCGGTCTTTACGTTCGGCAAAAACTTTCTCAACAGTATCGCGGACGATTTTTTCCTGCATCTGCATTTCGGTAAGGGTACCGGTTAGCGGGATCATGATCTCAGGATAGGTTTTGATACCTTTCTTTTTCAGGTTCATGGCAGCTTCGATGATAGCACGGGCCTGCATTTCCGAAATTTCAGGGTAAGTATTGCCTAAGCGGCAACCACGGTGACCAAGCATAGGATTGAATTCGTGTAACGACTCAACTTTTTCCTTTACTTCTTTAACTGAAATGCCCATTTCTTTAGCCATTTCTTTCTGGTTTTCTTCTTCGTGAGGAACAAATTCGTGCAAAGGAGGATCGAGCAAACGAACAGTTACCGGAAGTCCTTCCATTGCTTCGAAAATACCTTCGAAATCTTCGCGCTGCATTGGCAATAATTTTGCAAGAGCAGCACGACGACCAGCCTCATCATCGGCAAGGATCATTTCGCGCATGGCTTTAATTTTCACTCCTTCGAAAAACATATGCTCGGTGCGGCAAAGTCCAATACCTTTGGCGCCAAAGTTGCGCGCAACCTGTGCATCGTGCGGAGTATCGGCATTGGTACGGACCAGCATACGCGAATGTTTGTCGGCCATTTCCATCAGTTTACCAAAGTCGCCGCTGAGAGCTGCTTCCATGGTAGCAATCTTTCCTTCATATACTTCGCCGGTCGAACCGTTAAGCGAAAGCCAGTCACCTTCTTTAAATTTAACACCGGCAACTTCCATGGTACGGGTTTTGTAATCTATTTTCAGACTACCGGCACCCGATACACAGCATTTACCCATTCCGCGGGCAACAACAGCAGCGTGTGAGGTCATTCCGCCGCGAGCGGTTAGAATACCTTCGGCAACAACCATTCCTTTAAGGTCTTCGGGTGAAGTTTCAACGCGAACCAAAACAATCTTGTTTCCTTTGCTTGCCCATGCTTCGGCGTCGTCAGCAAAAAATACAATTTGTCCGGTTGCTGCGCCTGGTGAAGCAGGTAAGCCTTGTGCAAGCACTTTGGCTTTTTTCATTGCGGCTGTATCGAAAACAGGGTGAAGCAATTCATCCAGTTTACCTGGCTCAACGCGTAGGATAGCTGTTTTTTCGTCGAGAAGTTTCTCTTCGAACATATCAACAGCCATTTTTACCATGGCAGCACCGGTACGTTTTCCGCTACGGGTTTGCAGCATCCAGAGTTTGCCATCCTGAATGGTAAACTCAATGTCCTGCATATCTTTGTAATGTTTTTCGAGTTTAGTCTCGATTTCCATCAATTCTGCGAAAAGTTTCGGCATGGTTTCTTCCAGCGAAGGGAAGTTGTTCTTGCGGTCTTTTTCGCTAACACCGGCTAATTTTGCCCAGCGTTTTGAGCCTTCGAGCGTAATTTGCTGTGGTGTGCGAATACCTGCAACCACATCTTCGCCTTGCGCATTAATAAGGTATTCGCCGTTGAAAAGGTCCTCGCCTGTACTTGCATCGCGTGTAAAAGCAACACCGGTAGCTGAATTGGTACCCATATTACCGAATACCATAGCCTGAATGTTAACAGCTGTACCCCATTCGGCAGGAATATTGTTAAGTTCGCGGTAGTAAACAGCTCTTTCGTTCATCCAGCTATCAAAAACTGAAGTGATAGCTCCCCACAATTGCTCCCATGGATCGCTTGGGAAATCGTGACCAGTAACTTTTTTTACTGCTTTTTTGAAACGGGCAACCATTTCTTTCAGATCGGCAGGAGTAAATTCGTTGTCGAGTTTAACACCTTTTTCCTCTTTCAGCTGATCGATAATTTCTTCAAACGGATCGTGATCTTCTTTCGATGCTGGTTTCATTCCCAGAACAACATCGCCGTACATTTGTACAAAACGACGGTACGAATCCCATACAAAACGCTCGTTGCCGGTAAGTTTAACAAGGCCTTTAACAGCTTCGTCGTTCAAACCAAGGTTCAGAATAGTATCCATCATACCGGGCATAGAAGCGCGTGAGCCTGAACGTACCGACATTAGACAGGGGTTACTGCTATCCGTGAATTTCGAACCCATTATTTTTTCAACATAAGCGATGCCATCTTCCACTTCGCTTTTTATCATTTCCAAAACCTTTTCGCGGCCTTCGTTAACGTACACTGTGCACATTTCGGTGGTAATGGTAAATCCCGGAGGTACCGGTACACCAATCAGGTTCATTTCGCACAGGTTGGCACCCTTGCCACCGAGCAGGTTTTTCATCGAAGCATTGCCTTCAGCTTTTTTATCGCCGAATGTATAAACGCTTTTTACTTTTGATTTAGCCATAATAGTATTAGTTATTAGGATTTTATTATAAATAATGTTCTTGTAAATCAGGCATTCGTTTGCGGGTGCAAAAGTACAAAAAAATAGG
Source organism: uncultured Bacteroidales bacterium (assembly GCA_963714825.1). Classification (GTDB taxonomy): domain Bacteria; phylum Bacteroidota; class Bacteroidia; order Bacteroidales; family UBA4417; genus UBA4417. The sequence continues at coordinate 144,974 of CAVQQF010000001.1, forward strand.
TTTCAGTCAACTTGTTGGTTAAAATGAAAATATTTTTCAGGTTAATTATTCCGGAAAATATGATTTTTGAATTTGCTTTTTCGATTCCATAATTTGATACATTAGCAGTGAATTCAGGAGCTTATAATTTAAATATAATAAAGCTATCTATTTAACTTGTTGACGTTTTTAACCAACCCCAAATGAAGCTATTAACCCGATCACTATTCATTATTACCCTGGTGTTTGTAATGCGAACACTTTCCGGATGTTACAACCCGGTTTGCCCGGATGATATTAACTATTTCGATTTTTCGAAAGTTAAAATCACAAATCTCGATAATTCGGGAATGTATCCCACCAATTTACTTTCTGATACTATGGAAAAGGCCGCTGTAGCTTTTGAAATAAATGTTTCAGGAGATTTCCCCTTCATGGTACAAGCGAAGAATCATAAGCAGGGTTTCGGCTTTTCAGAAGCAAATGCCTTTAGCAAAGAAAACTGCCCTATGTTATACAAAGCTAATTCTGATATTAAGAATATATCTGTCATAAGTCTTCTTAAAATAAATGAGAGCATACCCGCGAATACCGATATTTCGGAATTGTTTCTGGCTACGGATCAAACCCGGTATGGAACTGATTTGTATGTGCCATTAAGCCAGTTATATAATAAAATTAACCATGTATACAATGATTATCAATATACCCGGTTTCAGCTATTTTTAACCAAAGATGTTGAAAATGATAGCGCACGCTTCGTAATAAATATAAAATTAGCCGATAATTCAGTTTTATCAGATACTTCCAGTTTAATCTACATCCGTTAATGGCTATGAAATTGAAAGAACTAATCGTTTTACTCATGGCTATTCTTTTAAGCCAGGGTGTTGTGGCCCAGGATAAATTTATTGCTGTCCATAAATTAGCCATACTGGGTGGTGTCCGCGATACTAAAATTGATAGCTTCCCGAATGCGCAGAACGTTGATTTTATGAACTATATATATGGTTCCCTGAACAGTTTCGATTACGGATATATCGGTTTTGAAGGACAGTTCCGGATAAAATCCAAATGGGCGGCAGATATTAAAGTGGCTATGTACGACGATTTTGCACCCGATAACCTGGACATTTCAGTTCAGTATTTTCCTGTCCGCAGTATAGGAATCAGTTTAGGGCTGTACACTCATAGCCAGCTAATGAATGATTTTACCATGTTTCATAGAACCACTGGCACAGGATTGTATGGTGACCTAGAAACTAACTTTCGACAACGCAAGCTGTTCGACAGGGGAATGCAGGTTGGCGTTCTATTTGCCAGGGATTTTGGCGCTTTTCATCCAAGCCTGAAAATTAACGGTGGTATCAGCAGTTTTAAACCCTTCGCGGAAACGGTATTACAGAAAGAAATTAATGGAAACTTCCTTAGCCGGATCGATTATGAAACCAAAAACACCTGGAACCCGTTTATCTTCCCCGAATTGCGATTTGATATTGATTGCCTGAATATTAATAATTACAAAATTGGAGTTCAGTTCCAGGCAAGCTTGTTTTATTCGCAAAAGGCAATTAACTATGAACAAACAACTTATATGTGGACCCTTGAAAATCCACTTACTGAAAAAGTAGATTCGCCAACACATAGTTACCGGAAATTTGATATGGATATGGGGATTTATATGAGATGGTAGTGAATGGATCAAACATTTTTAATGGGGTTAATAAATTCCCTTACTTAAGTTGATCTTAAATTATACTCTTGCTGATCGAAAAATGCTAACTGATTCCATTCCTGTTATTTATACGAAATAGTTATGCGAACTACCCTTATTCTTAGTTTTATCACCTGTTGCTTCTTTTGTATTAACCGGCTCACCGCCCAGGAATCTTTTATCAGCCAATATAAAGTCGCCATCCATAAGGGATTCGAGGAATCAATAGTTCCAAAGCATACTCATGATGAAAATCTCGATTTTATGAATTATGTCTACCGCTTTCCATTACTGCTCGAAGATTCCTATACAGCTTTATCTACGCACCTATGGTTCAGAAACCGGATGGAGGTAAATTTTCAGGCACTCATGCTATACAATGTAAATCTGAAAAATGTGAATTTTGCTCTATCCTATTTCCCAAAGGAAAACCTGGGTTATAACGTTGGCATTTTACGTTACGAGCAAATATTTACTGGTTTTTACGATTTCCCGTTTATTGAGAATGACGGTTCATTCGTCGATTTTGCTGACAGGCGAACCAAACTGAGAGTTTTTGACAGGGCTATTTATTCTGGATTGATAGTGAGGAAAACAATAAACAAGTTTCAAATAGAAGGAAAATTTAATGGAGGTGCGGGCAGTTTTACTCCTTTTAGTATTAGTTTGTTGTTGAAGAAGAAGGATAGTAACTTAAAACGAAAAATTGAATATAAAACCTTCGAAACATGGTATGGCTTCATTTTTCCGGAAATGCAGGTGAGTTATATTTTTTTTAAAAATGGCAGGATCAATTACGGCATCGAACTGCAGGCTAATTCACTTATTTGGAACCGAGCCGTTAATTATGCAAAAACAACTTACAACTGGACCGATCAGGATTATTCATCCGAAATGGTAAAGCGGCCCGGTCATTTCTATTTCAGATATGAATGGGATCTCGGGATTTACATTAAATGGTAAAGCCAGGATAATAACTCTTTTAAGATACCTTTTTAAGAAGCAAGTATTTCGTCAAGCACTTTGCTGAAAATGAGATTATTAGCAGCACAGCAAGCTGTTAAGCCAAGCATTTGATAGCAGGTTTGTGTGTATTTCCCTTCCACGAGTTCAGGCTCAACTTCACGGATAAAGCCAGCCACATTAGCAGGTGTAACTTCAAAATGGAACTGAAATGCAAAAACATTTTTTCCCAGCCTGAAAGCCTGGCAATTTGTGGCATCGCTCTTAGCCATATTCACAGCTCCGGCAGGAAGTGAAAATGTATCGAAATGAACATGTAAAACAGTAAGTTCCTTTGGGAAATGCCTGAAAACAGCATCCTCCGGAAGCTTTCGGTAAAAATTTCACCGGCCAGAAACCCATTTCGGGCACTTCATTTCTAACAACATTAGCACCGCATGCTTTAGCCACAAGTTGTGAACCCAAACAAATCCCTATAACAATTTTACCAGCCTGAATTGCTTTTTCAATAAAGTTGATTTCTTCACTCAGCCAGGGAAATTCATCGGTATCATTCACACTCATTTTGCCTCCCATCACCACCAGCCAATCGAAATCTTCATGCAATGGAAATTCCGGTTTCAGGTCGAAGCGTGTAACGGAGGTTGTAAAACCCCGGCTTGCTGCCCAATCGCCTATAAAACCTAAATCTTCGAAATGGTCGTGCTGAAAGTAATGGATATGCATGGTTGGTGTAATTGGATAATAGCAAAATTAAGGGTTTTGTAACAAATCAGACTGAATAAAAGGTTTAAGCCACAGATTACGCTGATTTCACAGATTTAAACAGATTTCAATTGATTGTTTAGATAAATAAAATAAGCCGTAAATATCTGTCTGCGTAATCCCTGTTTGCATCAGGCAAGTGCGTAATCTGTGGCATTTAACTGTTAGTGAATACTTTGAATGAACTGATTTGTTGCAGGATTTTTCACAGTGAAGTCAGTTTAATCATAATTCATCCTCGTGATACCTTCCAGGGATTCTCAAATTAGTAAAACCAACCCATACATTGAAATTGTTAACTTTGCCACCTTAATCCAAAAGAATGAAAGTTACCGGCTTCACCTTTATCCGCAATGCACTTACTTACGATTACCCTGTAGTTGAAGCTATCCGCTCCATATTACCGATTTGTGATGATTTTGTGGTTGCTGTCGGAAATTCGGATGATGCAACGCTCGAACTTATTGCCGGGATTGCTCCTGGAAAGATCCGTATTATTGAAACCATATGGGACGATTCTCTTCGTGAAGGCGGCCGAGTTTTGGCACTTGAAACCGACAAAGCCTATAACGCAATTTCGGATGATACCGACTGGGCCTTTTACATTCAGGGCGATGAGGTTATGCACGAAAAGTACCTCGAACCGGTTAAAAATGCCATGCTCAAATGGAAAGATCATCCTGAAGTGGATGGACTGCTTTTCGATTACCTGCATTTTTATGGTTCCTATGATTATGTAGGATCGTCATCCAAATGGTACCCGCATGAAATTCGGGTCGTGCGTAAAAATAAAAGTATTTATTCGTACCGCGATGCACAAGGCTTCCGGAAAGGTGAAAATCAAAAGCTTAATGTTAAGCCTGCAAATGCATGTATGTACCATTACGGTTGGGTAAAAGACCCTTTGGCTATGCAGCGCAAGCAGGAGAATTTTCATAAACTCTGGCACCCCGACAACTGGATTGAAAAAAATGTGGCGAAAGCTACTGAATTCGATTACTCAGGTATTGATGCGCTGGCGCTGTTCAATGAAACTCATCCTGAAGTAATGAAGGATCGCATTGAGAAGAAGAACTGGAAATTCGATTATGATATCGCTTTCAGCAACCTGAGTTTGAAAGATCGGTTCAAATTATTGCTCAGCAAGTATACGGGAATTGAACTGGGATATAAGAATTACATAAAAATCTAAAAAAAAAGCCCGGACGAATCCAGGCTTTTTTCAATTATTTCGACAAATCTTAGCGATTTGCTACCGTAATTTTTCTTGAAAAACCATCATTTGTTTTAACAATGTAAACTCCTGCATTCCAGCCGGAAACATTTATACGTGTTACTTCAGCTTCAACAGCTGTCATTGGAACAATTGTCCGGCCCATAATATCAGTAATCATGTAGGAAATAGGCTGTGAACTGTTCGACTGAAGATTAATATAATCAGCAGTTGGGTTAGGATAAACTGTCATGGCCAGTTTTTGATTGTCCTTCAGACCGGTAAAAAGCATTTTGTGCGATACAGCCTGAACCACCTCTTTAGTAGGATTATGCTGAACGAAAGCCACAAATTCGAGGTTTTCGAAAACGTATCCTGCTACAGAAAAATCGAAAGTGTAAGTCTGGGTAGTGGAAGTCGAAAAATCAATTGGGGTGCCTTGTGCACTTGGATACATGTCGCGCAGAACAAAATTTACCTCAGTCAAACCGCCGAGCCAGGTATCAGGAATATGTGATTCGGTAAGTGCTGTATGCAAAAGCAGGTCGGATGCAAAATAATTATTGGCCTGCTCCACAGTTATAGTAGCCTTGTACATATCTCCCGAAACATGTTCAATTGTTCGTTCCATAATCTGAACCGAAGGAACCGGTTTGCGTTGATTATACATATTCAGGAATGAAGGGTAAAGTGACGTAGTAGCATTACCGCCAACCATTTCGAGTACTCCATCCACTTCAGTTGTAGGAAATCCGCTCACATTGTAATAATCAATTCTTGCTGTAGCAGCATCATTTACATAAATGTCGCCGTTGTGATATTCAATTATAGTAACATCATGCCCGTTATTTACCATATCGTCAGCACCTTTGGCAGCTCCGGGGCAGTATACACACCAGGTTCCGGTTGCAATTTCGTACAAAACTTTGGTACGCTCAACTCCTCCTGCAATAGTGCCTTCGGCTGTATTCGACGATGGCGAATATCCAAGGCCTGCATTATGAGCTTTTACAGCATATACATAAGTGTTTGGGTAAAGATAGGTGTCATTGTAGGTTGTTCCGGTGGTGGTTGAATTTATAACTACTCCGTTGCGCACAATCACGTAATTATCAGGTGCACCCGATGCAGGAGCATCCCAGGTTAAAGCTATATCAGCACCATTTACTGTTGCCAGCAGGTTAGTGGGTGCTACCAGCGGAAGTTGTTCAATAAATTCAATGTCATCAAAATAGCATTCAGCAGTAGCATCGGGTCCGTAAAAGTTTACTGCGTCGAGTTTTGCAAGTGCATTGGTTCCCTGTGAGCCTTTGCTCCATGTCCAGCTTACCACTTCGCTGTTGTTAATATAAAGAGTTGCAAAATCATCGTCAATATCAACAATAATACTAATAGGTATCCAGGTTCCCTGGGTGTATGTGAAATGAAGCTGCTCCTTCGCCTCCGGCATTTACGTCGCCGGTGCCATCCGCGTTAAAATATACTTCCATACCCCATATACTGGTACTTGCAGCAAAATCCTGCAGTAAATTGAAATATCCGATTTTAGCTGCAGGAACATAGGCGAACATTTTTACCTGGTACCTGCCGGTAACTTTATCGTTCAGCTTAAGAACAAGGTCGTTGTTCTGGGCAATTTTTACCGATTTTGTCCCTCCATTTGCCTGGGTTGTGGATACTACAGGGTCTTCGGATCCGCCCGGTGCATTGCTCCAGGTAGTCCAGTCGGTGCCTGGTGCCTGCTGCACAAGTTTTGATCCTGCTGTATAAGTCTCAAACGTATCTGAGAACAAAGTTGTCTGAGCATATCCTAATGATATGCTGAATAATAAAACTAATGTTAAAGTGTAAAGTTTTTTCATAATTGTTTTTGGGGTTTAAGATACAAACCTACTAAAAAAAATCAATTACAAAGGGAACTTGTTTAAAAATAATTAAAAGTTACATTTTATTCTTAAGATAATTTGCTGTGTGCGACGATGGAACATTTAACAGCTTATCGGGTGTTCCCTCAAACAATACAAAGCCGCCTTTCTCGCCTCCTTCCGGCCCCAGATCAATTACCCAATCGGCAGTTTTAATAACATCAAGGTTATGTTCAATTACAAGAACGGTATGTCCTTTGTCGAGCAAAGCATTGAAAGCTGACAGCAGCCTGCTGATATCGTGCATATGCAAACCGGTAGTAGGCTCATCAAAAATAAAAAGGGTAGGAGAGTCGTTTGTGCCTTTTGTTAAAAATGATGCAAGCTTAATCCTTTGGGCTTCTCCGCCCGAAAAAGTGTCCGACGATTGCCCGAGTTTCAGGTATCCTAATCCTACGTCGGCCAGAGGTTTTAATTTGGCAGCAATTCGGTTGGCGTGGGTGTTTTTTTCGCTTGAAAGTGTGAACAATTCAATGGCCTGGTTTATGGTGAGATCCAATATATCAGAGATCGTTTTATCCTGGTATTTTACATCGAGTACTTCTTCCTTATAACGCTTTCCTTTACAAAAATCGCAGGTTAAATGAAGGTCAGCCATAAACTGCATCTCAACAGTTACAATTCCTTCGCCTTCGCATTCGTCGCACCTGCCACCCTCAACGTTAAACGAGAAAAACCCGGGTTTGTAGTTGCGTAATTTCGACAGTTGCTGATCGGCAAATAAACTGCGTATATCGTCAAAAGCTTTTACGTAGGTAGCAGGGTTCGACCGCGATGAACGACCAATGGGATTCTGGTCGATAAGTTCAATGGCGCTTATGCGGTTATAATCACCCTCGAGGCGATCGAATTTGCCCGTGCGTTCGCCATATCCGCCAAATATCTTTTTCAGGGCCGGATACAGTATTCTTTTTACTAAAGTTGTTTTTCCGGAGCCACTCACACCCGTAATAGCTGTCATTACTTTAAGCGGAAATCGTACATTAATATTTTTCAGGTTGTTTTCGCGGGCACCTTTCAGTTCGATGTAATCATTCCATGGCCTGCGCGAAACCGGCAGCTGTATTTTTTTACTGCCCGAAAGGTATTGACCGGTAAGGCTTATTTTATCCTTGAGTATCTCCTCAAAAGTGCCTTGGAAAACCAATTCCCCTCCATGACTTCCTGCCAGGGGCCCTATATCAATTACCTGGTCGGCGGCTTTAATAATCTCTTCCTCGTGCTCAACCACTATCACTGTATTCCCATTATCCCTCAGGCCTTTTAATACTTTAATCAAAAGGTGAGTGTCGCGCGGATGCAGGCCGATACTGGGTTCGTCGAGTATATATAGTGATCCTACCAGGCTGCTGCCCAGCGAGGTTGCCAGGTTGATTCGCTGCGATTCGCCTCCCGAAAGTGAATTCGATAACCTGTTGAGGGTGAGATAGGATAATCCGACATCGCACAGAAATTCGAGGCGGTTCTTTATCTCAATAAGCAAGCGGTCGGCAACTTTTCGTTCGTAATCGCTGAGTTGTATAGTGCTGAAAAAGTCGAATGAATTTTCAACAGGCATGAGCACCAGTTCCGTAACTGATTTACCCCCAACTTTAACGTAATTAGCATCGCTGCGCAAACGGGTCCCCAGGCAATCGGGACAAACAGTTTTTCCGCGGTAACGCGAAAGCATAACCCTGTATTGGATTTTATACGTTTGGCTTTCGACCATTTGAAAGAAATCGTGTATGCCTTCGAAATATTGATTGCCATCCCATAGAAGTTTTTTCTGTTCAGGGCTTAATTCAAAATAGGGGGTATGAACCGGGAAATCAAATTTATGTGAGCTCTTAATAAGCTTATGCTTGTATTCGCTCATCTTTTCACCTTTCCAGCAGGCAACAGCATCGTTATAAATGCTCAGGCTTTTATCCGGAATAACAAGATCTTCATCAATACCTATCACACTGCCGAATCCCTCGCATTTTTTGCAGGCCCCGAATGGATTGTTAAAACTGAAAAGATGTACCGATGGCTCTTCGAAAGTGATACCGTCGAGCTCAAAGCGATTCGAAAATTCAAGCTGCCTGTCGGTAGTATTGTTGGATATATTTACCAAACATGTGCCATTACCCTCAAAAAAAGCAGTTTGTGCCGAGTCAGCAGCCCTTGCAGGCAGATCCTCATCGTCCGGATCGATAGTAAAGCGATCGACCAATACAAACATATCTTTATACTTATATTTCGAAGCCTGCTTAAGGATGTCTTCTATTTTAAGTATTTCATTTTTATACAATACCCTGCTGAAACCCTGTTGAAGCACTACCGTAAGATCATCCTTCATAGTCCGGTCTTTCTTCTGATTCAGGGGGCTGTAAAGCATTATCCGTGTGTCGGCAGGCTGCTCCATTATGGCATTCACCACATCGGTAACCGTATGCCTGCTTACCTGTTCGCCCGATACCGGGGAGTAGGTTTTACCTATTCGTGCAAATAGTAATTTTATATACTCATAAATTTCGGTCGAAGTGCCTACTGTTGAACGCGGATTGCGTGTGTTTACTTTTTGCTCAATGGCTATGGCAGGCGAAATTCCCTTAATGTAATCCACTTCGGGTTTGCTCATACGCCCCAGGAATTGCCTTGCATACGAACTTAAACTCTCGACATAGCGACGCTGACCGTCAGCATATAAAGTGTCGAATGCAAGCGATGATTTACCTGAACCTGATAAGCCTGTAATAACAACAAGTTTATTTCGTGAAATGACAACAGAAATATTTTTGAGGTTATTTACCCTGGCGCCTTTTACGAGGATGTATTTTTTGGGATCTAATTGGTCAATGTCGGTTGCAATCATGGTGTGTATTCTCAATTTCAGGCTACATTTTAAGCCTGATTCGTACATATTGGTATCTAAAAGTTTGCAAAGCTACTCACAAAACAGATCAATTTACATGTTTGCTGACTTAATTCCTAACATTTTGGAACTGAGTTTTAAAAGTATAATAATTTGACAAACACATTTATTTATCATCATATCAGTATGTTAGAAGAAAATGGGCTTGAATTACTATAATAAAATGCTAAATTTCTTTTAAAAAATTAGCGACCTGATATATGAATGTTGTATATTTGCCTTCATAAAGTGGTATGCAAATAAAAAAAACATATTACTTTTCGAAGCCTGGTACATTAATCTTTAACTAAAACATTCCTTATCGAGAGATCTATACGCTATTAAACTCAAATAATTACTAACCAATACGGAGGTATTATGTCAACCCCCATTGTTAGCGATCAGGAGCTTATAAGCAACTATCTCGCCGGTAATGAATATAGTCTGGAAGTCCTTATTAACAGGCATAAGCAAAAAGTTTACTCTTATATTCTGCTCGTTGTCAGAGATCGACACCTGGCTGATGATATATTTCAGGACGCCTTTATCAAGGTTATAAATACCTTACGTTCAGGTATTTATAAGGAAGAAGGTAAGTTTATTCAATGGGTGATGCGGATTTCGCATAACCTTATTATCGATCATTACCGCAAAGCAAAGCGTTTACCTGTTGCCGATAATAATTCAACGGATGGTGACATTTTCGATAACCTTCGTATAGCCGACGATTCCATCGAAGACAGGATGATTGTTGACCAGATTTATGAAGACGTGCGAAAGCTTATCGATTACCTTCCCGACGAACAGCGCGAAGTGCTTTTACTGCGTCATTACAGCGATATGAGTTTTAAGGATATCGCCGAGCAAACAGAGGTAAGCATCAATACTGCTTTGGGCCGCATGAGGTATGCGCTTATTAATCTGCGTAAGCTTATCGACAGTAAGGAAATCATACTGAGCGTTTAACTCAAAATATTTTTATCAGCATACAATATAGAGCCACTTTTGTCGTTTTTGAGGTATAAAGTTTCACAAAACCTCAATAGATGATAAAAATCTCTACACTACTAAATGATTCTTCACTCAAAGCCGATTCGAAACACATTGGTGAAATAACACCCGGCCCCCGTGCAGTGAAGATGCTGATCAGTTACTCACGCGCTCTGCAGGTTATTCATTGTAACGATTTTAAAACCTGCTATATAGTGCTGAATTAAATCAGCAATAACTTAAAGTTTAACAAGATTATCCCGTCGATGGCGGGATTTTTTTTTGCTTTACCCGGGGTTTCGTAACTTTGGACCATACTCCCTTATGATTATATGTTAAACTCATGAATATGCTACCTCAAAGGCCGGTAACACTAAGTAAAAAGGAGCGCTATAAAGCCGTTGTTAGTTATTTCGAAAAGGCTATGCCTGTTGCCGAAACAGAGCTTGACTTCGGAACGCCTTATCAATTGTTGGTTGCAGTAATTTTATCGGCCCAGTGTACCGACAAACGTGTGAATATGATTACGCCACCTTTTTTTGACGTTTTTCCTGATGCCGAATCGCTTGCTAAAGCCACTCAGGAACAGGTATTTGAATTAATAAAATCATGTTCATATCCGAATAACAAAGCTAAAAACCTGCTGGGAATGGCCCGCACCCTGATACATGAATTCGGTGGCATAGTGCCATCGGATATTGAAGAAATGCAGAAATTGCCTGGCGTGGGACGTAAAACTGCTAATGTTATAGCGTCGGTGGTTTATAATCTTCCGGCAATGGCTGTTGATACGCATGTTTTCCGTGTTTCGAACCGGATAGGACTTACCACTAATTCGCGAACGCCGCTTGCAACGGAAAAAGAGCTGGTGAAATATATACCCCGCGAGAAAATTTCAATCGCACACCACTGGCTTATTTTGCATGGCAGGTATGTGTGTATTGCACGTAAACCGAAATGCAGCGAATGCGGAATAAAGGAGTTTTGCCGTTATTATCGTAAACTATCTGCCAAAGCTGGAAAGTAGTCGTTATTTTGTTAATTTCAGTGAACTATTTTAATCCTGTTCTGTTCAATTATTAAATCATGATGTTAAACAATTCTGATAATAATTTGATATGATTAAATTAGTAGTGGGTGATGCAGCTCCTGAATTTACTGCAACTGACCAACATGGTAAAGAAATTTCACTTCAATCATTTAAGGGTCGAAAAGTAGTTCTTTATTTTTATCCAAAGGACGATACGCCCGGCTGTACTGCCGAAGCCTGCAATTTACGCGATAATTACGATGCACTTCTTAAAAAAGGATATGTCGTAATTGGCGTGAGTCCCGATCCTTTAAAATCGCATGTAAAATTTACCGAAAAGTACGAATTGCCTTTTCCCCTGATACCTGATACCGAAAAAAGTATAATTATGGCCTATGGTGCCTGGGGACCTAAAAAGTTTATGGGCAAAAGTTACGAAGGGGTTTTGAGGAGTACTTTTGTAATTGACGAAAACGGATTTATCGAAAAAATATTCACCAAGGTGGATACTAAAAATCATACAGAACAAATCCTGGAGTCCTGATTATTAGATCAGTACAGAATTTTTTATTTTTGGCAGCGCGGTGGTACTCATTCGGGATATCACCGCACTGCATTTTGTTAATAAAAATCCCTGGCAATCGTCAACTATATTTTTGTTTCAAACCGAAACTCAGTAAATTTGCTTTTTAACGAAAAATCAAAATTACATGGCAAAGGAAGATAGCAATCAGGAAAAACTTAACGTATTGAAGCTTACAATGGATAAGCTCGATAAAACATACGGCAAAGGCACTATAATGAAGCTTGGTGACCAGGCTTTTGAAGAAACACCTTCAATTTCAACAGGTTCGCTGGGACTTGATATAGCCTTGGGAGTGGGTGGATTCCCCAAAGGCCGTGTTATTGAAATATACGGGCCCGAATCCTCGGGTAAAACCACACTCGCATTGCATGCAATTGCTGAGTCGCAGAAAAAAGGCGGCATTGCAGCTTTTATCGATGCTGAACATGCTTTCGATCGCTACTATGCTCAGAAACTGGGTGTGGACATCGAAAACCTCCTTATTTCGCAACCTGATAATGGTGAGCAGGCGCTTGAAATCACCGAAAACCTGATCCGCTCAGGAGCAATCGATATTATTGTTATCGACTCGGTGGCAGCTCTTACTCCGCGCAGCGAAATTGAAGGTGAAATGGGTGACTCAAAAATGGGTCTTCAGGCACGTTTAATGTCGCAGGCATTGCGTAAACTCACTTCAACAATCAGTAAAACCGGATGTTGCTGCATCTTTATCAATCAGTTGCGCGAAAAAATTGGCGTTATGTTTGGTAATCCCGAAACAACCACCGGTGGTAACGCTCTTAAGTTTTATTCATCGGTAAGGATTGATATCCGCCGCCAGGCTCAAATCAAGGACGGTGATGTTTCGATTGGTAACAGGGTAAAAGTTAAAGTAGTGAAAAACAAAGTGGCACCGCCATTCCGCCAGGCTGAATTTGATATCATTTATGGTGAAGGCATTTCGAGGTATGGCGAAATTATCGACCTGGGTGTTGATAAGAATATTATCAAGAAAAGTGGTTCGTGGTTCAGCTACGGCGAAACCAAACTAGGGCAGGGTAGAGATGCATTAAAAAAACTACTGGCCGATAACCCTGAACTTTGTGAAGAAATTGAAACACAGTTAATACAGGCTCTTAAAGCATAGCCAAATAAGAGTGAATTCAACTATTCATTTTATTTTGGTAATCAATCGAATGATATAATTTTAAAACTCCGGGGCATTTATCGACCGGAGTTTTTATTTTTGCAAAAAAAATAACCTTATGCGTACTCTGATTTTTGCTTTTTTCGTGGCGGTAATTCTGATGCCTGCATTTACTGCATGCAATCAATCAGGTTCTTCCAAAAACGGATCCAACGATTCTATACCCCAGGAACTTGCAACATTGAATGAAGCAATTGGTAAAGATCCTAAAAATGCAGATTTGTTGGTACAGCGTTCTGATTATTATGTCAGGCGCGAATTGTTTAACAACGCCCTTGCCGACATAAATAAAGCCATTGAACTGGATCCGAAAAATGTTAAAGCCTATACAGGCCTTTCGGGAATTTACCTGCTTATGGGCAAACCCCAGGAGTCGCTCGATGCACTGAATAACGTATTGAAATTTGATGCCGCGAACCCTGATATCCATCTCAAAAAAGCCAAGTTATACCTGGTAATGAAAGATTACGAAAACTGCGCCATCTCCGTCGAAAAAGCCATCGAAATTGACCCCAACCTTGCAGATGCCTATTACCTGAAAGGCATGGCATTGATGGAAAACGACCATATGGATCGTGCTACCGAAAGCTTTCAGCGTGCAGTATCAATAAACCAGGCTCATTACGATGCCTTAATGCAACTTGGTTATATCTGGGAACAAAAAGATCAGAAAATGTCGGTCGAGTATTTTAAAAGTGCCGTTAAAGCAAACCCATTGAGCACCGAGGCATTGTATAACCTGGGCTTGCTGTACCAGGAGAACAATGAACCCGAGAAAGCCATACAATCCTATGAAAATATAAACCGACTCGACCCCAACAACAAACTTGCCTTCTATAATACCGCTTATGTTTACCTGGTTTATTTAAATAAATACGAAAAAGGTGTGGATTTTTTCACAAAGGCTATAGAACTCGATCCACGATATACCGATGCTTATTACAACCGTGGCTATTGTTACGAATTGATGAAGGATAAGGAAAATGCGCGTAAAGATTATCAGCAGGCGTTAAAAATTGAAGTCAACTACCCGATTGCCGTTGAAGGGATGAACAGGCTCGATAAAATTAAATAATGCAGCCCCTGCCTGCCAATTAAGCATTGAAACAAGTTTTAATGAAATTTTCTGTGCGAAAACGTTCGGGCTTTCTGGTTTATTAGCTGTTGAAAAAAAGAAAAATACTTCCTGAATTTCCTGGGTGTGTTCCCAATGCTGTATTCATGCAGCACTATTCCTGTTTCCCCGGTTCCCGATATGACCTAAGCCTTTTTGCTCAGCAGTTCTTTGCGTATTTTAACTGAATCGCAATTGCATCCTGAGGAGCAACCATGCTGGTTTGTTTTTGGCCCGGGGAATAAAGTGGTATAAAGGCTGTAAATGACAATTCCACTTGCAACTGCTATAATTATATATGTGAGTATTTCCTGGATTTCCATTTTTCTATATGATTGACTTGATTGATGGGAAGTAATTTATCACCGATAACCAGGAGATAAAGAGTGTAAAACCTAAGAGCATAATAGCCCAAACTACAACCGGTATTTTTGTGAGTTTATGAAGGTTAGTGGCATCACCGGCTTTTTTAGGCTGTTTTATTGCCAATACAAACAATACAACCGATGAAATGATGGCATCGCTGAAAATAATGACCGAGTAAAATGCGGCAAAGCCATACACCATCGTATTATTGTTGAAGTATAGTAATAACAAATTGAGTATGATAAATGTTCCGGCCCAAAACAATCCATACATGTTTCTTAGGGATAGTATCATGATTATCAGCGCTATACTCGTTAACATAAAAAGAATATACAGGTATGATCCATTATTCAGCATGAATAAACACAGCAATCCGGTTAATGCTGAAACAGGATACCCTGCAAGTGCTATGAGCGACTGGGCAATTTTTCCTTTTGCTTTGGTAACAGTTGTACCCGATGTATCAGCAAAAAGGTTAACAGCAATCACTTCGCCACTCACAATGAGTGTCATGAATACATGCCCGGCTTCGTGAACCAATGTATTTACACTACGGAAGTACTTTCCCAATATGGGAATGCGGGTCAGTAATACGGCTGTTAAAAGCAGTATGTAGAAAAGAAGTTGAGGATGCGAACCTATCCAGTCCATGATATATACGTTAAAAAAAGATTGAACCAATCTGAAATAATGCCAGTGAACCAAGATAGGCAAGCACCGTGGTGTACACAACAACAAACATAGCCCATTTCCAATGCCCCGATTCGCGACTTATAGCCGAAACAACTCCAATGCAGGGAAAGTAAATAAGGATGAAAAGCATAAAACTCAATGCCACCAGAGGAGTGAAAACAGGTTTCCCTGCATCAGCACCTGTTTTGTATTTCTGAACCTGCAGCTTCTGCACTAAAAGCTGCGACCCTTCGTCGGTGTTATCGGCATGGTACAAAACACCTAAAGTGCCCACCACCACTTCTTTTGCTGAAACACCTGTTAATAACGCTACACTCATTTTCCAGTCGAATCCTAAAGGACGCATTACCGGAACAATAAACTGACCAAGCCGGCCTATGTACGAGTTTTGCTGCTGTGCATCATTTAAAGCATAATTAAGTTCATTTATCATGGATTCGTTTGCAGCAAGTAAGGAGTCCTTAGCCGATTCGGTGAGTGTTACTGAATTTGCAATTACCGGTTTTGCGATTGTAAGTTCCGATATTTGTTTTTCAAATTGTTGCTTTTCGTCAAAATCGACAGGGAAATATCCAAGAGCCCAGATTATAATTGAAGATACCAGGATGATACCTCCGATTTTCTGTAAATATTGTCCCGTACGGCTCCACATATGCCTGAAAATGCTTCGGGCGGTAGGTACCCGGTAGGGGGGGAGTTCCATTACAAAAGGAACATCTTTTTTGCGGAATAAAGTTTTACGGAAAATCAATGCCGATCCTATTGCCAGTAGCACGCCTGTAAAATAAATGCCGAATAATATTGTACCCTGGTACGATTGGAAAAATGCAGTGATGAACAGGATGTAAACCGGCAGGCGGGCACTGCACGACATAAAAGGGTTAATCAGCATGGTGATAAGCCGGTCGCGGCGGCTTTCGATGATGCGTGTCGATAAAATGGCAGGTACATTACACCCAAAGCCCATTAATAAAGGGATAAATGATTTACCATGTAATCCGATCCTGTGCATGAGTTTATCCATGATAAAAACCGCCCTGGCCATATAGCCCGTATCTTCCATCAACGAAATAAAAAGATACAACAAAAGAATGTTTGGCAGAAAAATTATGACTCCGCCTACACCCCCTACAATCCCCTGGATCAAAAGGTCCTTAAACATTCCATCGGCCATACTTACCTGTATAACCATTGATACCTCCTGTACCATCCATTCAATCCATTGCATGGGGTAATCGCCCAGTTTAAAAGTACCGTAAAATGTTGCCCACATCAGGGCTACAAAAATCGGAATCCCCCATATTTTATGCGTGATGAAAGTGTCAATTATTTCACTGTTTTTACGACGGGTCTGGGGGTTTACTTTGAGTGTTTCGGCCAATGCACCTGCAATAAAACCGTATTTTGCATCGGTAATAAGGGTTTCAGTATCTTCACGCTGCTCATTTTCAATGCGTTGCCTTTGCTGCTCAACGGTATCAGTAATTTCGGATGCGTTTTTCAGCTTTTCCGCCTTCGCCATGGCATCAGGATCATTTTCGAGAAGTTTAATCGCCAGGAAGCGGGAAGAGATTTTGTTGAGAAAATCGTGATTTTCAGGAATCCTGATTTTCTTCTGAACAGCATTTATACCCTCTTCGAGTGAGATACCATAATTTATATGTATATGCCTCGAAACCTGGTCGCTACCTTCGCAAACTTCGATGATTTTCGAAAATAAATCGTTTACACCCTTTCCGCGCGATGCCACAGTTGGAACAAAGGGAACTCCGAGCATCTGGCCTAAATATGTATAATCAAGTGCATCGCCTTTACGCCTCAACTCGTCGAACATATTCAGGGCAACTATTACCCTGATATCCATATCGATAAGCTGTGTGGTAAGGTACAGGTTGCGCTCAAGGTTCGAGGCATCGACCACATTTATTACCACATCGGGCATGCTTTCGTTTATGAAATCGCGGACATAAAGCTCTTCGGGTGAGTAAGCTGTAACCGAATAGGTCCCCGGAAGGTCGGTAATAATAAAATTATAACCTTTGTGCGAAAAGCGTGCCTCTTTGGCATCGACCGTAACACCACTGTAGTTCCCGACACGCTCATGCGAATTGGAAGCGTAATTGAAAAGAGTTGTTTTACCTGAATTCGGATTTCCAACAAATGCTATATGTAAAGTCTTACCTTTTCCGGTAATAGGGGCATTTTCTGAATCTTCAGTAATTGTACCCGAATAATGTATCGCCTGATCGGGTCGGTGTAATGGGTCGATTTCAATTAACTGTGCTTCACTCAGCCTCAAAGTTACATTGTATCCAAGTATGCTGTATTCAACAGGATCCTGAAGTGGAGCTTTCTTGATTACCGTAACCATTTTCCCAACAACAAATCCCATCTCAGTGATTCTTTTCCGGAATGCACCACGCCCTTTTACCCTTATAATTGTGGCTTTGTTTCCGGGTTCGAGTTCACTGAGATTCACAGGTAATTGTTATTAAGATCAAATAAATATTGATGCAAAGATACACTCTTTAATCTAAACGATTACACCTACTTTCAAAAAATGATGCTTAATAGCCTGAGAGCCTAAACATCTGAATAACTGTAGTATATGTGTTAATAAACCAGTTCGTCGGCGTTGTCGTTTGTAAAGGCTATGGCATGCAATGCCGGAAGCAGGGCAGCTGTCCGCGATCCCCAATGCGAAATAAATAAAATCCGGCACTCATACACTGCATTTTGTTTGGCATACAGGTGGTTTTTCTGGTATAACAACACGAAATCTTTCAGGTCCTGGTAAATATCGGCCAGGTGTTCCGAAATACTTGCTTTCAACGGGATGTTGTCCGCATTTTCGTACGAAAGGGTATAAAACTCATCCTTGTGCCCGAAATGAGCCAACAGTGAGTTGTAAATGTTTTCCCACTGATCTTCGTTTACAAACCTTTCGCCTATATATTCCTCGTCGGCTTCAACTATGGGTAATATAGCTCCTTTAAGGTACAGTAAAGGACAGATTTTAGCGTAATACTGAAGTACTTCTTCGAGTGGATATTGCTCCGCTTTTTCAGTAAAGATGCAGAACTCATTAGCAACCGTGTACATATCGAGTACGTTGGCCGAAGTTACCGGGTCAGTATTGGGCGAATTTGTCATGCTGTATATCTTGAGAGTCTTTAATAAGGGATCAAAGGTATAAATTTGCTGCTTCGCGAAAGGATTTAGCTGAATAAAAAAAAGTGCCGTAAAGCACTTTTCTTTTATTTCAGTTTCCGGTAAGCTTATTGTAACTTCTTCAATATCAATAAGCGGGCATCCGTTGTGCCCTTATTCGCAAAACCTCTGTCCAGGTCTTTTTCTATTTCTACAGTATCGTATAATTCAATTTTCTGCTCATTTTCTCCTGTATGCAACAATACTGTTCCTTCAAGCAGGCAGGCAACCACATCGAAAGGATTTGAATGCTGTGGAATCATTTGCCCGGGTTTAAGATGAATATGTATTACCTCGAGCGTTGGGGAAGTATGCATAATAAATGCTTCCAGGTCGAAAGGTGCTTTTTTAGCTGTTGCTAAGGTCACTTTTTTCATCATACTTTTATTTTTTCACTGTTTTTCGGGCAGTCAGGTTATCAATAGCATGTAAAACAGCAAACAATGGTTTTTTGTAAATCATGCGTGGCCCCGACCATTGCATAACCAGCCGCATATGTTCCCGCATTTTGGGCGAGTAACAATGCACAGGACAATTTTTACAAACAGGTTTTATTTCGCCGTACATGCACGACAATAATCGTTTTTCGGCATAGGCTGACAATTCAGCGCAGTCCGTACATAGCGATTGTCTGGTAAAATGAACATCATGGCAATACATCCTGATCATGGATTGCACAATAATTGATTCTCTTTTGCGCCTGCTCCCGAAAAAGATCATAAGGCCAATTTTATTCCCTTATCATCGTTAAAAGCATGATGAACTTCTGTTTTGCATTAACTGCATGCGGTATGTTGGCAGGCATAATAATGCTTTGCCCGGCAGTCAGCTGGTTTGGCTGGCCTCCGACTACAATTTCGGCACTTCCTTCCATTACCTGCACCAATGCATCGAAGGGAGCAGTATGCTCGCTGAGTTTCTGACCTGCATCAAAAGCAAAAAGTGTAATATTGCCTTTTTCTTTCTGTATGATACGCTTGCTGACTATACCGTCGGCCTGGTAACTTACCGAATCAGCAAAAGTGAATGCCTGTCCGTGTTGAATTTTTTCGTTTTCCATAGCTATGTTTTTTAGAAGTTAATTAGAATAATTTTAAATTTAAACATCTTTATGATTGAGTTACTGTACTAAATTCAGAATCGTGTATTAAAGTAAGATTGTTAATTTTTAAATTCAATCAAACCTTTGTTACATATGAGTTTTATAACCTATACCCATTCCTCATTCAGTACATCACCTTTTATACCAATCACTATTTTTTTAACCGGAATGTTACGTCCCGATTGTTGAACAGCTGTTTTAGCCATCTGTATCAAACCGCTGCAGCAGGGAACTTCCATAATTGGTACGGTAAGGGTGTTGATTTTAGCATCCGAAATCATGGTCGAAAGTTTATCGATATAAACATCCTTATTGCTGTCGAGCTTCGGGCAGGCTATAGCCAGTGATTTGTTTTTAAGCAGTGTGCTGTGAAAGTCGCCCATGGCAAATGCCACGCAATCAGCAGCTAATACTACATCGGCACCCTGAAAATACGAAGCCATGGGGTTAACCAGGTGGAGTTGTACCGGCCATTGGCGTAATTCGGACGGAGCCGGGGTTTTAGTGTCAGTACCTGCTGAAACCGCAACAGTGGCAGCAGCTGAATTTACTTTGTCCATGTCAATGCGGAAATCGATGGTTTTGGCGCTTCCACATCCACAGGCGCTTTCTGGTTTTTCGTGCATCATTGCATCTTTTAAGGTTGGAAATACTACAGGAGAATTGGGTGCGGTTTTGGATTCAGCATCCGGACTCATGTCGATATTATTCTTTTTAATGTATGCTATTGCCTCGTTAAGGAAAGCCTGTTCGTTATGATCGCGAAGGTGTTCGAGATGCGCCAGTATTGTGTTTCGGCCTTGTTTAGCAATGGTTTCCATCACTAAGGTTTCGTTGTAGGCTTGTGCCTCACGTTCAATTATTTCGATAGCACCTTCAGGACAATGTCCAAGGCAGGCACCCAGGCCATCGCAGAATAAATCGCTTATTAAGCGGGCTTTATTATCAATTATCTGCAACGCTCCTTCGTGGCAGTTCGGAATGCATAAGCCGCAACCATTGCATTTGTCTTCATCAATCTGGATGATTTTTCTAAGCATAATCTATTTCTTTTGTTTTTAGGTCCGATATTTTTGTGTTGCTCAAGTATTCGACGAATTCGTTAGTGAGTTTATCAGGTTTGCCACCAAATATGCAAGTGATAAACGGACACTGATTTTTGTCAGTATTGCAAAACTCACAATCTACATTTCCTTCTATCAGTTGATAAATTTCGAGCATTGTTACTTCTTCAGCGTTTCTTTTCATGCTAAATCCGCCGCCGGGTCCGCGACTCGAATCGAGGTATTCGTTTTTAGCAAGTACCTGAAGGATTTTAGCCAGGTGGTTTTGCGAAACATGAAGTATTTCAGCTATTTTACCAACATTAAGTTTGAGTTTTGAGGAAGCAATAAGCGCCAGACTGTGAATAGCCAGGGAGGCTGCTTCCGAAATATGTACCAGTCTGCTCACGTTAAATAAGAATTTAAGTATTTGAATGCGCAAATTTAGGAATTATTTCCCAATTTGGTATTAATTGCTTAAAAAGAAATTTTTGTAACCAATAAGTTCACTTAAATCATTGATAAACTAATATATGCCACAGATATCGCAAATTTAACAGACAAATATTAATTATTTATTCCCAAATTTAATTTAAAAAACTGCTTTAAGAAGTATAAATCTGTGTAATCTGTGGCTAAAATACCTTAAGATAAAACTGATTAGCTACAAAATATTTAATAATCTAAAGGTTTCTGAAAACCAGCTTATTCCATCAGGTCGAAAATGGTTTGTGATGAGAGGTGATCGCGAAAAGTTTGTGTCATTTTGGTAACAACTGTACCCATTATGCACTTTTCGAAAGGACAAACCTGCTTTTCGTGCGGGCAACTTATAACTTTTACCTGACCTTCGATAGCTTCGTAAATTTGAAGCAGGGTAATATCACGAGGATCTATACCCATTTTAAAGCCACCGGAAGGTCCACGATTGGAGATTAAAAAACCTTCTTTTACAAGCCTTTGCATAACTTTCGCTACATGATGCCGCGACGAGCCTGTTGCTTCAGCTATTTTCTGAACATTTATAATTTCACCGGAACGGGCAACCAACACCATACCATGCATGCCAATGGATGCGGCCTCGGAATAAGAAACAATTTTCGCCATTATGCTATATAAGTATTTAATTGCTCAAATGTCGGAATTATTTGCATACAGCTACCTGTTTCGGGTAATTTTGAGCCATTCTAAATAATATATGGAACGGTTTTTGTTATTTTGCTATTATTGCACGTTTCTATTAATTAAATATATTTTATGCCTGCTACACGGAAATACCTTCTTGCTTCTTTTGTTTTTTTAATGTTCTTTTCTTCCTGCGATGTTGTAAACCAGGTATCGCAAATGAGTAACCTCACGAAGTGTGAATTCAGGCTCGAATCGGTTCAGCAATTGAACCTGGCAGGGATCAATGTTCAAAATATTAACAAGCTTTCGGACCTGGGCCTGATGGATGGCGCTAAACTTGCAGCTGCCTTTTCGGCACAGCAATTCCCTCTTGACTTTACGCTGAATCTCGAAGCAAAGAATCCAAATACACAAACTGCAGGAATGACGCGGATTGAATGGGTTTTGTTGATTGATGATGTACAAATGACTACCGGCGTGCTCGACAGGCAGGTAAGCATTCCGGCAAACAATGGAACAGCTATAATTCCTATGCAGATGCATATTGATCTGAAACAGGCTTTGTCGGGTAAAAGTGCGGATGCTGTTATGAATTTCGGACTCAACCTTGCCGGAGCCGGTAATAAACCTACTCGATTTACCTTGCAAATGAAACCTACTATCACTGTAAGCGGCTTTCCGATTACATACCCGGGTTATTTAAATGTGAAAACTGATTTTGGCTCAAAGTAATTAGTACAAATAAACCAACATATGAACGTCCCTAAAATACTACACTTTATTGCGTTGATTCTTGGATTCCAGGCATCGGCCTTTTTTGTATTTTTTCTTATCTCGAAAGGCGGATCCGAACTTATCGATGGAAAATGGAGCGTTATTCCTATCCTGCTTATGATGATTGTTACGGTAGGAGGGTATATCTGGGCCATTTTACGCTCCAAGCCCGGCGGTATTATCATGATACTGGGAGGTTTGTTAATGGCTGTATACCTGTTGGCGATGGGTGGAACCTCTGAAATAAAAATGGCTTTTATTTATGGGCTGCCTTTTATCATACCCGGAATCATTTTTTATTTCTCACCAATCAAAACATCAGCTTCCGAAAAAAACGTGAATAAACCGGAGGCTATTTAAAAGATTGATTTCCGGGATATTCCTTCACCCAACTTCTTTTAATATCCTTATTTGATTATTGATCATGTTACATTCATCCGGTACTCCGGATTAATTCGTTGAGCCTGACCCAAAGTTAAGATGTTGGGCAGGGTTGTTCCCAACTATTTCGTTTTCGCATTGCTTTGATTACTTTTGCAGCGGCTAAGGAATTTCCTTTTCTGCAGTTTTATAAAAATATTGCTAATCACATGCAACGTTTTTATAAAGTTAAAGCAGTTGCTAATTGCTGGCGCTAAGCTACCTGCATGTTTTTCTGAATGATCAGGTCGGTATACGTTTTCGGCACATAGCAAAGTGAAAAAGTCATATAAAGCAGAAAATTTCTGTGATATTTTCCCGAGTCAATACTTTTTAGAGTAACATCAACCCCGATTATGAAGATTGCCGCCTTGGATAAAAGTATAAGCAGCCCTGTTTTTAAAACAATAGCAGAAGCTGCAGCACTTATCAATACCGATGCATTTGTAATTGGAGGATTTGTTCGCGATCAGTTATTGCACCGCGAATGTAAGGATGTGGATATAGTTACTTCGGGCGACGGAATAGAACTGGCTAACAAAGCTGCTGAATTGCTGAACGTTAAAAAAGTGAGTGTATTCAAAACCTTTGGAACTGCCATGTTTATGTATAAGGACATGCAGGTCGAATTTGTTGGTGCACGCAAGGAGTCGTATACAAATGATTCGCGTAACCCGCAGGTGTCGCCCGGCAGCATTGCCGATGATCAGAACCGCCGCGATTTTACCATCAATGCCATGGCTATCAGTTTACAGGCAGCTGATTATGGTGAGTTCATTGATCCTTTCGATGGAGTAAAAGACCTCGAAAATCAAATTATCCGGACTCCTCTTGATCCGGATATAACTTTTGCTGATGATCCGCTTCGTATGATGCGTGCCATCCGTTTTGCCACACAGCTTAATTTCAGTATTTTACCCGAAACTCTCGATGCCATTGCCAGGAATGCTTCCCGTATAAGCATTATCTCCATGGAACGGATCAGTGAGGAACTGAATAAAATTATCATGGCCGAAAAACCCTCAGCTGGATTTTACCTGCTTGATAATACAGGCTTACTGGAACTTATTTTCCCTGTTTTTACTGCTCTCAAAGGTGCCGATTTTGTTGAAGGCAAAGGGCATAAGGATAATTTTAAACATACCCTCGAAGTACTCGACCGCATAGCGCCAAATACTGATAATCTCTGGCTACGCTGGGCGGCGCTGCTGCATGATATAGCCAAACCGGTAACACGTCGCTTTGATCCTCAGTTAGGATGGACATTTCACGGACATGAGTTTAAGGGCATGAAAATGATCCCTTCTGTTTTTGCCCACCTGCGATTGCCGTTGAATGAAAAAATGAAGTACGTTCAGAAACTGGTTTTGTTGCATCTGCGGCCGATAGTGCTTTCGGAAGAAACTATTACCGATTCAGCTGTCCGGCGTTTGCTGTTCGAAGCAGGCGACGATATTGATGATCTGATGATACTCTGCGAAGCTGATATTACCTCAAAAAACCAGGCCAAAGTTCAGCGGTACCTGTCTAATTTTGAAGCAGTAAGAGTAAAACTGAAGGAAATAGAAGAGAAAGACAACCTCCGAAACTGGCAGCCACCCATATCAGGCGAAATCATTATGGAGGTATTCGGCCTCGAGCCCTGCAAACAGGTCGGAGTTATTAAAACAGCCATCAGGGAAGCCATTCTCGAAGGCGATATTCAAAACAGGTACGATGATGCTTACACACTTATGCTGACTGAAGGCGCAAAGTTAGGATTAACAGTTGTGAAACAGCAGCATACTCACCCCGTTGAAAATCTTGACCAGGAGGAAACAAAATAGCAAAAAAAATTATACCTTTACACTAACAAAACAATAATTAGAGAGATATGCAAGTATACCGTTTCAGGCTTTTGTATGAAGAACAGGATGAGTTTTTGCGGGATATTGAAATCAAGCCGGGGCAGACTTTTAAGGAATTTCATGATAGCATCCTTGAATCAGTTGGCATTGAAGGAAACGAACTGGCTTCATTTTTTATTTGTGACCCCCGCTGGAATAAGCAAACGGAAATAACCCTTATCGACATGGGTATCAAAACCCCTGAAACTGATGTTGATGACGATGATGACAGGAAACCTGTTAAAGTACCAATCCCGGTCATGGTTATGGAAGATGTTAAAATACGGGAGGTGATCGAGGATCCGCATCAGCGTATATTATTTGAATATAATTTCCTGGAGCCCAGGACTTTTTACATTGAACTTACCCGCATTTTGGATGGTGACTCAAAAAAGAAATATCCGGTATGCGTTAAAAAAGAAGGTACCCTGGCACCTACTTCTCCTCCTGATTTTCTTGCCTATTTAGACGATCCCGACGAAGATGCCATGATGGGAGAATTGGATAAAATGATTAAAAGCGGTGACCTGGAGGAAGAAATAGATGAGAATTATACTACAGAGCCTGAATGGTAATTGTAGGGAAATCGAATGTTTTGCTTAGGTCCAATAGTGTAAACCCCTGTTTGTTATATCGTTGGTAAAATCCGGAAAATATCTTGTTGTAATTGCCGGCCCTACTGCTGTGGGCAAGACCGATGTTGCTATTAAGCTTGCAAAAGCCTGGAATACTGAAATCATATCTGCCGATTCGCGGCAATTTTACCACGAAATGTCAATTGGTACTGCCAAGCCTGATTTTCAGCAGCTTAGCGAGGTGAAACATCATTTTATTGGTCAACTATCCATTCATGATTATTACAATGTTTCGAAGTTCGAAAGCGAGGTGCTTACAAGCCTCGAAAGACTCTTCGCCAAACATGATGTGGTTTTTATGGCAGGCGGCTCAGGACTGTATATCGACGCTGTTTGTCGTGGGATTGATGATTTTCCTGATCCTGATCCTGCACTGCGGATTCAGCTGAAGGGAATATTAAAAGATGAGGGTATTGAGGGGCTGCAGCAATTATTATTACGTATTGACCCTGAATATTATGCAGTAGTTGATATCAACAATCCGAACAGGTTGCTTCGTGCACTCGAAGTATGTTATACCACCGGGAAGAAATTTTCGGAACAACGCTCGAATAGCGCCAAATTACGCAATTTCAGCATTCTCAGGATTGCTTTAAATCTTCCCCGTGCCGAACTGTTCAATCGCATCGAAACAAGGGTGGATCAAATGATCGAAAAAGGACTGCTGGATGAGGTCACCCAGCTACTTCCCTGCAGGCATCTGAACGCTTTGAATACTGTTGGTTATAAGGAGATTATTGAATACCTCGATTCGAAAATAAGCCTGGAGCAGGCTGTTGAAAATATAAAAACCAACACCCGGCGCTATGCCAAAAGGCAGCTAACCTGGTTTAACCGCACCAACGAATATACCTGGTTCGAACCACAACAGCTAAATGAAATAGCCAGCTATTTAACAATGAATTGTAAATAGCCGGCTATTTTAAGTCAGGACCCGAATCCGGAGTTACTTATTATTTCAGGTAAGCATCAAGCCAGCGGAAAAATTCCCTCTGCCATAACACACTGTTTTGCGGACGCAACACCCAATGGTTCTCTTCGGGGAAATGCAGGTATCGGGCAGGCAGGCCACGCAGTTTTGCTGCATTGTAAGCTGCCATTCCCTGTGTAAAGGGGATACGGAAATCATTCTCGCCTTCAATTATCATTATGGGTGTATCCCATTTGTCAACAAATTTATGAGGCGAATTGGCATACGAATGGTCAACCTGTGGGTTTCCTTTTTCCCAGTATGGTCCGCCAAGATCCCAGTTTACAAACCACATTTCTTCTGTAGCAAGGTATTGATCCTCGAGGTTAAACATTCCGCAATGCGAAATAAAAGCGCTGAACCTCTTTTCGTGATGTCCGGCGAGCCACATAACCGAGAACCCGCCATAGCTTGCTCCAACAGCACCCAGTTTGGTTTTATCAACAAAAGGTTCCTTCGACATTTCATCAACAGCAGTAAGGTAATCTTTCATATTCTGTCCGCCGTAGTCGCCACTGATCTGATCATTCCATTCCTGGCCAAAGCCCGGCAAACCCCTGCGGTTAGGCGCAATAACAATATAATCGTTGGCAGCCATTATCTGAAAATTCCACCTGTACGAAAAAAACTGGCTGATCATGCTTTGAGGTCCGCCACCACAGAAAAGCAGGGTAGGGTATTTTTTAGCCGGATCAAAGTCGGGAGGATATATAACCCATACCAGCATCTTTTTATTGTCAGTTGTGGTCATCCAGCGTTCTTCAACCTTGGCTGAACGAATATCTTTAAGGATTTCCTTGTTGGTAAACGTCAGCTGCGTTTCTTTTTGCGAGGGGTCGAGTGAAAATATTTCGGCCGGCGTTAACATCGATTGCCTGGCAGTAATAATATTTCGGCCGGCAATTTTAACCGATAAATAATCCCAGGTACCACTGCTTACCTGTTTTATCTCTTTGTTGCCGGTGTTCAGCGAATAAATCTGCACAGTACCCTTAACCGGGCTCAGAAAATAGAGCATTTTCCCGTCGGCTGACCACACAAAATCATGAGCATTCTGGTCAAATTCGGTGGAAAAATCAGTATACTTCTGAGTCGAAAAATCATAAATCATAATCCGTTCCTTATCGGCTTCAAATCCATCGCGGGCCATACTACGCCATACAATCTTAGTGCCGTCGGGCGAAAAAACAGGATCCTGGTCGTAACCGGCAATCCCTTTCGAAATATTTGTTTCGATGCCGCTTTTTAAGTCGTAAACGTAAATTTCAGAATTTGTACTCAACGAATAGGCAATCCCTGTAAGCTTTTTGCAGGTGTATGCTATCTTATCGCTTTGCGGACTCCAGGCAATCTGTTCCATTCCGCCCCAGGGAGCCATGGGTGATTCAAAACGCTGATTTTCCATCAGGTCTTTCCCTTCGGTAATTTTGCCATCAAAATATGCGCTGACGAAAATATGACTGTAACTGAAATCGGACCAGCTGTCCCAGTGCCTGTACATCAGGTCATCCTCAATGCGTGCGTTTGCTATGGGCAGATCGGGGTACATGTCGTTTGCCGTTTTATCGAGTTTAACCCGCCGGGTATACAACACATATTTCATATCAGGCGAATAGCTAAATCCACTTATACCTCCATCCATATCGCTTATACGGGCAGGCGACGAGCCGTCGGTATTAGCTTCCCATATCTGCATTGATCCGGATTCGGCTGATAAAAATGCTATCTTTTTACCATCAGGCCTGAATATTCCGTTAACTTCGCTACCTTTAAAAGTGGTAATCTTTTGCGGGTTTCCGCCTCCTGCTGGTATTGAATACAGATCGCGGTTTCCCTTGTTCGCATCCAGGTTATACCACGATACACCATACAATAGTGTTTTATTATCAGGTGAAACCTGAACATCGCTTACCCGCCCCAGTTTCCATAATAACTCAGGGGTATAGCGGTCGGGTGTCATGCTCTGTTGCGAAAAAACATAAGAGCTTGCTATTGTTAGCATTATAAATGTAAGAAAGAGATTCTTCATCAAATTGGTTTTTGAATTGTTAATTTGCAGCTAAAGTACCAAAGAAAGTTCAATTGGAGTGCTTCCTGACAATTCAAATTATTATTCGGGATTTTTTTATGTCGTGTTCAAATCTCCGGAGCGCACAACCGAACGAGATATAATTTGATGAAATTTATAGATAAGCAACATCCCTTTTGCTTAATTTTACCCTCGGCATAAACCATGTAAATGATTAACTGATGAATATGACAAAAGAGGAAGCCAGGCTAGCAGATCAGCAAACTTGTAACCGAAATTAACGATCACAATTTCAGGTATTATATGCAGGCCTCGCCGGTAATTTCGGATTATGAATTCGATATGTTGCTCGAAAAGCTGTCGGCACTCGAAAAACAGTATCCTGAGTTTATGCAGGCTGATTCGCCAACACAACGGGTCGGCGGAACGGTTACTTCTGAGTTTAGCTCGGCCCGGCATACCTATCCCATGCTTTCTCTCTCAAATACATATTCCGATTCCGAACTACGCGATTTCGACGAACGTGTCAGGAAGATTATCGATGGCCCCCTGGAATACATCTGCGAATTAAAGTTCGATGGACTCTCCATTAGCCTTACCTATGAAAACGGACTCCTTACAAAAGCATTAACCCGTGGCGATGGCGAAAGGGGCGATGATGTTACGGCAAATGTACGGACTATACGCACGATTCCGCTCCGTTTGAGCGGTACATCGTATCCTTCGATATTCGAAGTAAGGGGAGAAATTATTCTTCCGCGACCGGGTTTCGAAAAAATGAATCTCGAACGCATTGAAATCGGAGAATCACCTTTTGCTAATCCGCGCAATGCTGCTGCCGGCAGTTTAAAGTTGCAGGATTCGGCCGAAGTGGCGCGTCGCCCGCTCGATGGGTATATGTATTATGCGCTTGGAGAGTCTCTCGGTTTTGATAACCATAAACAGAGCTTGCAGGCATTGTCGGCCTGGGGATTTAAAATTTCCGATAAAACCGCTCTTTGTAATTCAATTGACGAGGTGCTCGCTTTTATAAATAAAATAGAAAAGGAGCGCGATAAACTAACCTTCGATATCGATGGTATTGTTATCAAAGTAAATTCGCTCGAACAGCAGCAGGCTCTTGGTTTTACGGCAAAATCTCCCCGCTGGGCCATTTCGTATAAATACAAGGCTGAACAGGTTTCAACACAACTTCTTTCGATTGATTTTCAGGTAGGACGAACCGGGGTGGTTACTCCTGTTGCCAATTTAAAACCGGTGAAACTAGCCGGAACCGTTGTGAAAAGAGCGAGTCTTCACAATGCCGATGTTATTGCCAAACTCGATGTGCGCATTGGCGACCAGGTATTTGTTGAAAAAGGCGGCGAAATCATCCCTAAAATTATTGGTGTTGATTTTAGCAAACGCGATTTATTTGCCGAACCCTTTTCTTTTATCGAAAAATGCCCCGAGTGCCAGACTCCGCTCGAAAGACAGGAAGGCGAAGCAGCAAATATATGCCCTAACGAAGATCATTGCCCTCCACAGATAAAAGGTAAGCTCGAGCATTTTATCCACCGCAAAGCCATGAACATCGACAGCCTGGGCGAAGGAAAAATAGAAATGCTGTATGACCATAAATTGGTTAACAATGTATCCGATTTGTATACTTTAACGTATGAGTCAATTTTGAATCTGACGAAAGTAATTAAAGGAACCGATGGCGCTAAGGACAAGAAATTAAGCTTCAAGGAAAAAACTGCTGAAAATATTATAAGTGGGATACAAGCCTCAAAATCAGCGCCTTTCGAGCGTGTATTGTTTGCTATTGGCATCAGGTATGTAGGCGAAACAGTTGCCCGTAAACTTGCCCTGCATTTTAAAAATATTGATGCTATTAAGGTGGCTGGATTAGAAGATTTGCAGCAGGCCGAAAATATTGGCGAAAAAGTAGCTGCAAGCATCTATGCATTTTTCAGAAAACCCGAAAACCTTGAATTGATAGATAAACTAAGGGATGCCGGCCTTAACATGGTAGCTGAAAAACAACCCGACCTTATACATTCGAGCATAACCGGAAAGAACATTGTTGTAACAGGTTCATTTGGTTCGTCCGACCGAAGGAAGGAACTCGAGGGTTTGGTAAACTCGCACGGTGCCAAATTGTCAGGCGGAGTGACTTCCAAAACTGACTTTGTTGTTGCCGGTGAGAAAATGGGCCCCGAAAAACGTCAAAAAGCATTAAATCTGGGTATACCCGTTATTACTGAGGCTGAATTTCTCGAAATGTTGAAATAAGATCAAATCTTGGATTGCTTTTTGTAGCTGATCACATACGTAGCGGTTTCGGATAAGGAACAAATATTCCTCTCAAAAATACCTGCTTACTCTTGTTTTATAGTTTCCAACAGCAACATTATGACAATTCCTGTTAAAGATATAGATAACACTTTCAACACTTTATGCGAACTGGTTTATGCTGACAGGCTTAAAGAAGGTCTAAACCAGCTGAAAATTCTGATGGAAGGAATACATGTCGCCGATTTCACACTTCAATATGAAGATATCGATCAGACATACCGCATGCTGTTGGAATACAATTTCCGTGGTGTTCCTGATCCTCAACGCGATACAATTTTTGGCAAACTCAAAGTAAATCTACTCGAATTAGCTGATAAGGTCAGGCAACATGCTCTTGCACAAAGCGGTATGCACATTTACCAGCTAAAATCGGAGATTGAAAAGGAAAAAGAAATAGACAAGGAAGAGGCCACCCGAAGGATTGATAAGTATTCGTTCGAGCTGGAATTTACTAAATTGCTTAACGAAACCGAGCTTTCTTCGGACG
Organism: uncultured Bacteroidales bacterium; assembly: GCA_963714825.1. GTDB lineage: Bacteria > Bacteroidota > Bacteroidia > Bacteroidales > UBA4417 > UBA4417. The sequence continues at coordinate 176,400 of CAVQQF010000001.1, forward strand.
ATGCGGACCAGGATTCGCTTCCGGCAATTTCGCCCAAGTTGTTCCGTTTAATGTGGCTAACCGATAAATACACGGAAACAGATCTTTTGCTGATAAAGTCAATAAGGGAATCAGGCAGCCTGCCATGGTACGAGAAAAGTATAGCCGTGAGCGCAATAACCCTGAGCCTGATCAATTGTTTCGACAAAGAAAAAATCAATGTTCTTTGCGATTTTTATAAGGACCGCGAGCCACAGGTATGGCAGCGGGCATTTACAGGGCTTATAATTGCTGTATTTATTTACAATAAAAGGCTTGAACTCTACGACGATGTTCGGTCGCAACTGCTTCAGCTTGCAGGCGACGAAGGGTTTTCAGCGGATCTGAATAAATTGCTGATACAGGTACTGAAGGCTCTCGAAACCGAAGCTCTGACGCGTAAATTCCGGGAAGAGATATTGCCTGATGTTCAGAGGTTTGAGTCGAAACTGCGCGAAAAACTGGATATTGATAATATCATTAATAACGAAATGATTGAAGATAAAAATCCGGATTGGGAGCAGATTTTTGAAGACAGTCCTGATTTACTGAATAAAATTGAGAAAATGTCGGAAATGCAGATGGAGGGCCTCGATTTGTTTATGGGGACATTTGCCATGCTCAAAAACTTTGATTTTTTCAGGGAAATATCCAACTGGTTCAGGCCTTTTTATAAGAAAAATGAAGTTGTTCATAATTCCATCGGAGAGGATATACAAGGGAAATTGGATTTCCTGGCCGGGCTCGAAGAGTCGTTTTATATGTGTAATTCTGACAAATACTCGTTTTGCTTTAATATCCGACATTTACCTGCCGAACAAAGCCGCAACGTGATAAGCCTATTCAATATGGAAGCTGAAAGCATGCGCGAATTATCAAAAGAAGATGGGATCCTTAACAAGCCCGGAAAGGATACCTTTATTTTTACCCAATACATACAGGACCTGTACAGGTTTTTTAAACTCCATCCGTTTCGCGCTGATTTCAGGGATGTGTTTACCTTGCATTGGGACATTTCGTCGAGCTGGTTAATACAGAACCTGCACGATAATACGATGATTTTACGCAATGCTGCCGAATTTTTATTTGGCAAAGGACATTACCATGATGCATCGGGGCTTTTCAGTGTTCTGGCCGAAAAGCCGGAACACGAGCAGGCTGTGTACGAAAAACTGGCATATTGTTACCAGATGGTCGGCAATTATAAGTCAGCGCTCGAATTTTACAAACGTGCCGAATTATTTGATACCAACAGAATCTGGAGCCTGAAAAAAATCATTTTCTGTTACCGGAAACTGAATGATAATGAATCGGCATTGAAATGGAGCCTCGAAGCTGCAGCACTAGCTCCTGATGATGCTTATATACAAACAATGCTGGGCAACTGTTACCTCGATCAGCAGGAGTACAATGTTGCTCTTGATCATTATTTCAGGGCCGAATTTCTTGCTCCCGAAAACAAAAAAGTACTCAGGCCTATTGCCTGGTGCTGCTTTGTGTTGGGTAAGCTTGATATTGCCCGCAATTATCTGCAGCTCATACATTCGGACCAACCTACAGCAAATGACCTGGTTAATATGGGCCACATAGAACTGTGTACAGGAAATAAACCTAAAGCAATGGAGTACTATTTAGGCGCCATTTCGATGGGAACACTGAGTTTAAAACAGTTTGCCGAAACCCTTGAATTCGATCGCATTCATATGCTCCGTAATTCGGTTGATCCCGCTGAATTGTTGTTAATAACTGATTATTTGCGTTTCAGATAGGAATATGAGGTGAATGGAATTGATAAAAACGTAATTAATTAAAAAAAAGTGCAATTAAACATATTACTTTTCCCATTTGTTAACATTAACTAATAGTTGGGCATTGCATTTAGGTTTGGCCCAATTTTTGAATATGTTTAATTAAAACAAGCGCTATGAAAAAAACTTTTTTACTCTTCATTATAGCTCTTTCTGTAAGTATGGTTTCTGCCCAGTCGTCAAAAACAGGGTACGACAGCCAGCAATACAGAACATCTTCCATTTATTCGCAGGAAGGATTGATTGAAAATATCGCGGTTTATCCTAACCCTGTTTTTGAAGTACTTAAAATTTCATTTAAAAGTACCAGAAAGAGCGTAGCCGTAATTTCAATTTTTAATAATATCGGCAAACAGGTATATACCCAGGAAACCGGTATCGATCCTGGTAACAACCTGATTTCAATCGATATCAGGAGTAAAGCAATTGAACCGGGTATCTATTTTATTCAGTGCGTTGCCGAAAAAGAAGTTTATAACCGTAAACTGATTGTAAAATAATAAAGTTACTGATTACGAACATACATTAACTTTTGTATCGTTCAAGCAATGATCATAAAATAAACAGTATTCTATCCGATAAAAATCCAATAGCTGCCTGAAAAACCAGCAACAAAAAAACCCGAAGTATCAACTCCGGGTTTTTTTGTTTTCAGTAATCTTAGTTTTTGATAACCTGAATTTTTTTACTGATCCAATGTCCGTCAATTTTCATCTGGAACAAGTAAATGCCTGTAGGCCAGTTGCAATTAACATTCACTTTTTGGCTCATGGGTGCTGATGAATTCAGAATGCGACCGGTAATATCGCGGATTATCAGGTTCTGAACAGGAGTGTCCGTTAGGATCGTAGTATTTCCAGTGATTACGGGATTTGGATAAATAGCTACTGCTACCTTGTGCTGCTCGAAAACGCCAACATTCGAATCGCATGAAAGTGTAATATCCCAACCTGATTTCGAGATACTCTCGTTGGATACAAAATGGAATGTTAACGCTCCGGCTGCATTCGAAGCGGTAATCCTTTCAGGGATTGTTGTTCCGCATAAAGTTGCCAGAAGGTTATCAGTCACTGAAATTCCGTCGTACAACAAGAGTTTGTCATTCGTGCAATCGGTTCCTCCTTCTTCAATATCGAGAATGTTGAAAACGGCTGTAAGTTTTTCGGTAGGCAGCGAAGGATAAAAAGTGATTACACTGTTTTCGTTTTCAGTATAGGGAGCTAACGGCCCACCGGCATCGAAAAAGTGGGCATCGCAAACGGTATATACCTGGTTATCCATAAAGTACCATGGTTTTACTTCAATATATTGCTGCCTCAGCAGCGAGTCACTTGATCCTGGGCGGGTAACCACCAGTTTAACTGAATAAGATCCTGGTTGCATGTAGGTTACCAAAGGATTAGGTTCTGTTGAAGAGGAAGGGGTTCCCCCTTCGAAAGTCCACTGCCAGGTTTGCGGGTTACCTGCCGATTGATCGGTAAACTGAACCGACTGGCTGACGGCTCTCATATTAGTGTCGGCAGTAAAGTTAGTGAAAAGCCTGCCATCATATAATTGCACATTTTGAATGGTCTTCTGCTTGTCCGCTACTTGCGAAAGAATGGTTTTGGGGTTGTAGCCATTTGCCGAGTAAGTTACATTATAAATACCACCTTTAAGCAAACGGTGGTAATCGCCAACCTGCGGATCGGTATAGATATGAGAACTATCCTTATCAAAAGTTGGGATAAAAATTTTAGCATGTAGCGGTGCTCCTGTCATTGAGTCGGTAACCAAACCATGTAATCCGTAGTTTGCCTGCTCGATATAATTCAGCAGCGAACGATAGTTATAATCCCAATGAGAAATCAATTGACTAGCAGGTAACAACTTCGTGTCGGAAATTTCCATCGTCATTTCCCGGCAATACCTGAAATAGTTCATGTAATCCTGCCTTCCGCCGGTGATTTCGTACCATGCATTGCCGTTGGTTATCCCGTTGTTATATTGATTCATATAATTTGAGGGTGCGTTTACATGAACTGTATCTGCATATTCGCGGCTGGTATAAATCCACCAGGCATCGTCCGCGGTAAGTTTCGACCAGGTATCCCAGGGATAGTTCAACACTTCGGTGCCACCATGAAAATTAGCGCCCATGGTAAAGGTATTAAAGCCGGCGAAATTCATAAAGGCGATGGTTTCTGGCTGCCAGGCATTTCCGTCAGGATGCTGACCTGCTTTTGGATCGGGATAATTGCGGTTTAGGTCAATGTTATTAGCATTAGCACGGGTAGCACCATTAACCGAATTGTTACCACCTTTATATGTTCCGTCAGGATTGGCAAGCGGGCAAATTACTATTTCAGTGCTGTTAACCATGTTGGTGATGCGGGCATCAGTGCCATAGCCACTCAGAAGGTAATCAGCCAGGTGTAACATCAGCACATAACCGGTTGTTTCGTCGCCGTGTATGCTCGAGGAGTATAGAAATTCAGGTTCATTTTCCTGAATATTAACGTTATCCGAAATGCGTAAGGCCAGTATTTTCCGACCGCTGGCAAGTGTGGTTATAGTTATAAGCTTGCAGATATCAGGATGGTCGGTTGCAAATTGCTGCATGATCGTTTCATAGGCACTATAGGTTGGGTAATAATTCCAGGTAAGTACTTGTTTCGGATCGTCAGTCATTTCGGCAACAAAAAGTTCGGAGGGTGCTGTAAGAACTTCGAAATTAAAACCAAGTTGCGCAAATTCAGCAAATTCCTTTTTGTTTGCGTATGCATACACGCTGTTATCCTTGAAGTTGTCAATTGAAATTTTTTGTGTGAGTGATGATAATTGGGTGAGATCATCCAGTTGAAAGCGGAAAAATACCTCGCCACGACGATTCAGCTCCTGCCAGGCGCGATCAGTTTGTGAAATAGTAGATTGTGCCGAAGTGCCATTAATAAGTAGTGAAAACAGGCAAATAAGCAAAAAGAGTTTTTTCATGAAGGATTTTTTTTTTTTTTGGAAAAGTATTATTTAATAACTGCTGTAACCGGTTCAATTTCAGCCATTAGAGCGTTAAGGGCATTGTAATGTGATTTCTCGATTTTTACAAGAGGTAAACGGATATTGTTCGATATTATTTCTTTAATCTCGAGCGCTGCCTTTATCCCGGAAGGGTTACCATCAGCGAAAATTGATTTTGTGAATTCGGTAAGTTTGTAGTGAATTTCGCGTGCTTTGCGCATTTCGCCCTTTAATCCAAGCGAAACCATTTCCGAAAACTGCTTAGGATAAGCATTGGCAACCACCGAAATTACGCCATCACCACCCATGCCAAGCAAAGGTAATGTAAGCAGGTCGTCGCCCGAGATTACAAGGAAGTCCTTAGGCTTGTTACGGATAATATCCATAATCTGCTCCATGTTGCCCGATGCTTCTTTCACACCAATGATGTTGTCGAATTCGGATGCAAGCTGCAGGGTGATTTCCGGTTTCATATTTACCGAAGTACGACCAGGCACATTATACATTATTATGGGTAAAGGACTAACGGTTGCAATGCTTTTGTAGTGAAGATATAAGCCTCTCTGCTGTGGTTTGTTATAATATGGAGTCACTGTGAGTAAGGCATCGTATCCGTCGAGTGTGTTATGCCTGATGGTGTTTATAACATCCTGTGTATTATTGCCACCTATGCCAATAACCAGGGGTACTCTTTTATTTACAATCTCAACAACGAAATCGGCTAATGCGCGTTTTTCCTCCCGTGTTAGAGTTGCCGTTTCGGCGGTTGTGCCCTGCACCACCAGGTAATTAACACCTCCCGAAATAAGATGTTCGATCAACCGCTCCATTGCTGTAAAATCAATGGTGCCTTGTTTGTGAAACGGAGTAATCATCGCAACTCCGGTGCCTTTGAATTTTGTGTTCATAAGGTTAGTTATTTATACGTCGTAAATAATGTATCACCTGTTCGGTAAATGAATCAATAGTCTCTTCCGGCCCTGCATGTATCATCAAATCATACAGCTTATGCTGATTTTCCTGGAAGCGGCCAACTTTTAAACCTGAATTCGATAGGGCCGCACAAAACTGAAGCGGCAGGTAACTCTTAAGGCTCAGGTCAATCATTATGTCATATTCCGTGTTAACGAATTCACTGAAAAAAGCTTTCGTTGGAACAAATCTCCAGTTAACATCTTTAGCCGTTATAATATCCTGGGTTATTTTCGGGATAAAATAATGAGGTGCCATCTTTAAATCGGTATAACAGACAACCCTGATCTTTAGGTTAAAAACACTAAGCCTGCTTACAATCGATTCCACTTTTTTATAGGTAGCCTCGTCGGGCAGATAATAAAGCAGTGCTAACGTACGTGCACTGTCGATATTAACCTGTTTCTGTGTTCTGATATTTTCATTTATTTGCTTAAGCAGAAACGACTTAGCAAATCTTTCGCGTAATTTCCGGATTATTTTCAATGATACCTGGTTGTTTACTTCACATCGGGGGCGTTGGTTTTTCAACAACCCACTAGCAACCTGCTAAATTACTTAATTTTTCATTCGGTGCTCCTGATAATTGCAAAAGCAGAGTAATATAAAGTGTATCTGAATATGGATCAGATTTTAAGGGGCATTTGATTAATCGTGACTTTCATCCTTGAAAATCGTAATTTGTAATTATTGATCTGATCTTTCTGATACACTTTTTAGTCGCTTGCCGGGCAGTATCAAGGGCTTTTGTAACATGAAACAATTTCGCCGATATACATCCGGTGGTAGTCTTTCTTCGGGTAATTGGCGTTAATTCCTTCAACCACAAAGTTTCCGGGGGCTATATCCGAAAAGTACAGTTTGCGGCATTCGAGCATTAGCTTCGACTGTTCATAAAATATTGATCCTGCAGGCGATTCCAAAGGTTTTAACCCTGTCGCTTTCATCTTGTCAGCCTGCCGGCCCGAAACCTTTCCGCAATAACTTAAAGCATCACGGTATTTTTCGTCGAAAAAGCTCATGGTGAATAAATCGTTGCTCTCCATGAATTTATATGTGTACCGCTGCGGTCGTACAAAACAGAAAACAACAGGTTTGTTCCATAATATTCCCATTCCTCCCCAACTGGCGGTCATAGTATTAAATGCATGAATGTTACCTGCCGAAAGCAGGAACCAGTCATCGCCAATAAGTTCGAAGGTGTTTTGATGTATCGCTGAAGGTTCAATTTTTTGAAAGTCGTTGAATTTCATAGGCTTTTCTTTACATTTTTCAAATTTAACATATTCAGGGGATTTGACCCAAGGCCGCTGATGTTTTTACGACTGAACCGAAGCACTTCATCATAGTACAGCACCACTACCGGTGCTTCATCAATCAACAAGCGGTCCATCTGCATATATTTTACACCTCTGAGCGAATCGTTGCTTTCGAGCAGGCATGCACGATACAGTTTATCGAAGGCATTCAGCGAAAAGTGGGTATAATTGGGTCCGGCCGGGCAAAAATTAGGTGTATAAAACAGTGAAAGGTAGTTTTCGGCATCAGGATAATCAGCAATCCACGAACCCCTGAAAAAATTTACTTTCGATTGGGCAATCATTTCACGTAAGGTGGCGGGTGGTGTTACGTCAATTTTTATCTGTATCCCGATTTCGCTCAGCTGGCTTTGAATATATTTACACAAATCGAGGTACGATGCATTGGTGGTAAGGGTGATGGGCGGCAGTCCCTTTCCGCCCGGATATCCAGCCTGCGAAAGGAGTTGCCTGGCTTTTGCCGGATGGTAGGTGTAACCTTCAACCTGCTTGTGGTCGTACCATGGCATGCCTGCGGGCACAAATCCTGAAGTTCCGGGTGTTCCTATATTGTTTCGCAGGTAACGGATCATTTTCTTCCTGTCGAACCCATAATTAACAGCCTTCCTTATCAGTTTATTTTTTAAAGGACTGCCGGATGCGGCTGTAAAGCTAGTATCTATCAGTATTCCAAGGTATTCGGTATTAAGATATGGTTGTTTTGTTAAGTTTATAACTGATGCATACTTTGGTCGGAGCTCCCCGCTTTTTGTCAAAATTTCATCCTTGTAACTGGCGTCAATACCCGATACGAAATCGAGATTACCCTTAATAAATTCGAGAAAAGCGGCCTGTTTGTCGACAATAAATGTTACAGCCACAGCATCGAGATAGGGCAGGGGGGCGCCGCCTTCATTCTCAAAATAATTGTCATTCCTTAATAATACCAATTTCACTCCTTCTTTCCACATAGCGAAGCGGAAGGGTCCGGTACCAACCGGGTGTTGCCTGAAATCGGCACCATATTTTTTAATTGCCTCCTCAGGTACCACCGAGCAATACTGCATGCTGAGTAATCCCAGGAAAGGAGGGAAAGCTGAGCTGAGGCTGATAATAAATGTGCTGTCGTTGGGAGCTGCAAAGGCATAGCCGGTATCATGTTTCTTTACCTGTGCCAACACCCAGGCACCGGGTGACGCTAATTTATCGTCGAGTATCCTGTTAAAGCTGAAAATAAAATCTGAGGCTACCACCTTCCTGCCTTTGCCATCAGTGAAAACCGGATTGGAATGAAAATATACATCATTACGAAGATGGAAAGTATACTGTAAACCGTCGGATGAAATATCCCAACTTTTTGCTATACAAGGTATTACTTTCAACTTATCATCAAACTGGACCAGCCCGTTGTAAAGATGGTTCGCCGCCCATAAGTTTGCCTGGTCTCTGGCAAAAGCCGGATCGAGGGATGTGATTCCTGCCGATTCGTTATAACGGAAAACTGTTCTTCCATCCTTTTCGTAACGTCCCGATTTACATGCTGTTATAAAAAGCAGCAGTGCGAAAAGCATGGAAAGAGAAAGCGAAGATTTCATCTGTAAATTCCTGGTATGGTTTGTCAAAATTACATGTTTGCCCGATACAACACCTGTTACGGCCGAAATATATAAGATAAAAAAGCTACTTTTGCTTCATATACCAACTAACCGTTTATGAAAAACATACTTACTACATCTGTTTTATTACTCCTAGTATTGCCCTTATTAAAAGCCCAGCAACTTTTGCCAGGCAATGGCGCCGAAATGTGCTCACACCGTAAAATGCATAACACTCACCTGGTCGATCAATCGTTCAAATCGGCCGGTTCACCTCTGCATTCATTCGATGTACTGAACTACACCATAAATATCGATCTTGTAAATTGCTTTCTCAGCCCCTATCCTAAAAGTTTTATTGCCGACGTAAAAATACATTTCCGTATCGACAGCACCCTGAGCGAAATTGTGTTAAACGCAAGGAATAATTCATTAACCATTGATTCGGTAAAGTTGGCCGGTATTTCATATACTCATGTATCGAATAAACTTACTGTGCAACTCGACAGGACCTACAACCCCGGTGAGGAGGCTGAAGTTCACATTTATTATAAGCATGCAAATGTTTCGGACGGTGCTTTTTATGCGTCGAATGGATTTGTTTTTACCGATTGCGAGCCCGAAGGTGCCCGTAAATGGTTTCCCTGCTACGACAGGCCAAGTGATAAAGCTACAACCGATATTACCGCTAAGGTGCCTTTAACGGCAAAACTGGGCTCAAACGGGCGTTTACAGGATTCAATAATCGAAGGTAATACCATAAAATACCGTTGGGTTAGCCGCGATCCTGTAGCAACTTACCTGGTTGTGCTAACCGGAAGTGTTGATTATAACCTTGATATTGTAAACTGGACCAATCCCAATACAGCCGAAGTTGTTCCGATCCGTTTCTACTACAATCAGGGCGAAGATCCCTCGTACATTAAAAGCATAATCGGCAATATGACCACCTTTTTCTCTGAACAATTCGGAGATCATCCGTTTGAGAAGAATGGTTTTGCCACGCTGAATAACGAATTTGCCTGGGGCGGAATGGAAAACCAGTCACTCACCAGTCTTTGTCCGGGTTGCTGGAGCGAATCGCTCGTAGCCCATGAGTATGCTCACCAGTGGTTCGGCGATATGATTACCTGTGCTACCTGGGCTGATATTTTTCTGAACGAGGGTTTTGCTACATGGGGTTCGGCATTTTGGAACGGAAACCAGAACGGGTATGCTGCATATAAAAATGAGTTAAAAAACAATGCTGATTATTACATCAGCCAGAATCCACACTGGGCTATTTCGTCGCCTTCATGGGCAATTACTACTCCCCCGGTTGGAATCCTTTTTAATTATGCAATTACCTATATGAAAGCGAGTTGCGTATTACATATGCTTCGCTATACCTTGGGCGACACTGTTTTCTTCCCTGCCATAAAAGCTTACGCAACCGATACCATCGATTTTAAATATCAATCTGCAACCATCGAGGATTTTAAAAATAAAATGGAAAGCGAAAGCGGACAGGAACTTGACTGGTTTTTCGATCAGTGGATTTATAAACCCGATCATCCTGTTTACCGGAATTATTATGAGATCGGCCCTGGAACAACTGCCTTGTGGTCGGTTGCTTTTACTGTGAAACAGGAAGAACAGTCTTTTATTCCTTACTTTCAGATGCCTGTTGAATTGAAAATAAAGTTTTCGGATGGTACCGATACCCTTGTAAAGGTTTTCAACAGTTTTAACAACCAGGAGTTTTCGTTCGATTTCGACAAAAAGCCTGTACTGGTTACCTTCGACCCCAATAATGAGATTTTGCTGAAAGTGGGAACAACTACAACTGTGGGCACTGATGAATTGCCGCTAAGCAACCAGGATTTCATGTTGAAATCAACGCCAAATCCATTTAGCGGCCAGAGCCGTATAAGCTACCATCTCGATTTTCCTTCATACGTTACAGCCCAGTTATATTCAGGCACCGGCACACTTATTCAAACCGTGACGGAGAAATACCTGCCGGCCGGCGACCACACTTTAATAATTGAAGGTGATGATTTAAAGTCAGGAACTTATTATTTGATTATGCGGACTGGCAAAAAAATGCAGACTCTTAAGCTGATAAAAACATTGTAAACAAAAAAAACCGGAGAATTTCCGGTTTTTTTTATTCCTGCTGCTTTGCACTACTTTTTCCTGAGAAGTGCCAGTTTAAGAACATCGAACATATTAGTGTGATAATGGAAGTTTAAACCTTTGATATACTCGGGCTTAATTTCAACTATATCGCGCTTGTTTTCTTCTGAAAGAATAATGTCGGTGATCCGGGCTCTTTTAGCTGCCAGTATCTTTTCTTTAACTCCGCCAACCGGCAGAATACGTCCTCTGAGAGTTATTTCGCCCGACATCGCTAGTTTTTCATTCACGGGTTGTTTGGTGAAAGCCGATGCCAATGCTGTAAACATGGTAATTCCGGCCGAAGGTCCGTCTTTAGGAGTGGCTCCCTCGGGAACATGAATATGTACATTCCACTTCTCAAAAATATCGTTTTCGAGATTCAGGTTGCTGGCATGCGATTTTAGATACTCGAAGGCAATGGCGGCCGACTCTTTCATTACATCGCCCAGATTTCCTGTTAAGGTTAAGTTCCCTTTTCCGGGGCTTAAACTTACTTCCACAAAAAGTATTTCACCTCCCACAGCGGTCCAGGCGAGCCCGGTTGCTACTCCGGGAGTGCTGCCGGCATAACTTTTTTCAAAATTGAAAGGTGCAGGGCCTAATATTTTTTCGACATCAGGAATGGATAAATTTGTAGGGATTTCTTCGTCCATCGCAATAAAACGAGCACGGTTCCGTATAACTTTTGCTATTGTTTTTTCCAGCAATCGTACTCCCGATTCGCGGGTGTAATTTTCGATAATTGATTGAAGAACCGATTTGTTGAAAACGATTTTCTTTTTATTTATTCCATGTTCAGTCATTTGCCTGGGAACCAGGTGCCTGCGTGCAATTTCAATCTTTTCCTCAATTAAATAGCCACTTAAATCAATGATTTCCATCCTGTCGCGTAAAGCAGGATGTACATTAGTAAGCGAATTGGCAGTAGCTATAAACATTACCTTCGATAAGTCGTACTCCACTTCAAGGAAGTTATCGTAGAATGCGCTGTTTTGTTCCGGATCAAGCACCTCGAGCAGTGCAGCCGAAGGGTCACCGTTAATGGTCATACCCGAAACCTTATCAATTTCATCGAGTACAAACACTGGGTTCGACGATTTAGCTTTGCGGATACTCTGTACAATACGTCCGGGCATTGCTCCGATATAAGTTCTGCGATGCCCCCTTATTTCGGCCTCATCGTGCAAACCGCCAAGCGACATGCGAATGTAATTCCGGCCTATTGCTTTGGAAATCGATTTCCCCAGCGACGTTTTTCCTACACCCGGAGGGCCAACAAGGCAAAGAATAGGCGATTTCATATTGTTTTTAAGTTTCAGAACTGCCAGGTATTCAATGATCCGTTCTTTCACTTTTTCCATGCCATAATGATCCTTATCAAGGATTTTTTGTGCATGGTGAAGGTCGAAATTATCGTCTGTAAAGGTCTCCCAAGGTAAGTCGACCATTACCTCCAGATAGTTTAACTGCATCGAATATTCCATAGCCATCGGATTCATGCGCTGCAGCTTGGCTATTTCCTTTTCAAAGACCTGGAAGGCAGTTTTGGGCCATTTTCTTGAATACGCTTTTGCTTTTATTTCATTAACCTGCTGTTCGTTGGGATTGTTTCCAAGTTCGTCCTGTATGTGTTTCAGTTGTTGGTTTAACAAATAGTCGCGCTGCTGTTTGTCCATATCAACCTTTACTTTATTCTGAATCTGGTTTTTCAGATCCAGCATCTGCAAATCCTTTGTAAGGAGCGACAGTACTTTGTTAGCGCGTTCTTCAAGGTCGAGAATTCCGAGCAGGTTTTGCTTCTCCCCAATCTCAACATTCAGGTTTGAAGCCACAAAATTGACAAGGAATACCGGGCTTTCGATATTTTTTATGGCAAAAGCTGCCTCGCTTGGCAAGCTTGGCGATTGGTTGATTATTTGTATCGAAAGATCCTTGATTGATGCTATTAAGGCTTCAAAATTCTTGTCCTTTTTTGCAACAAATACCTGTTGCTCAATACTTAGCACTTCGGCTTTAAAATAGGGTTCCGATTGAAGCAGTTTACCCAGCTCGAAACGTTTTTTACCCTGAATTATAGCGGTAGTATTACCATCAGGCAATTGCAGTATTTTTATAATGTAGGCTACGGTACCAATTTTATTCAGATCTTCATAAGCCGGATCTTCAATATCACCGTCAATCTGCGAAACTACACCGATAATGCGTTCGCCTTTATAAAACTCTTTTATCAGGCGTATGGATTTGTCGCGTCCCACGGTTATTGGAATTACAACGCCGGGAAATAATACCGTATTGCGGAGTGGTAAAATCGGAAGTACAGGTGGCACATCTTCGGCGTTGATAAGTTCTTCATCCTCAGCCGAAAGAAGTGGAATAAATTCAGTTTCATCTTCCATAATGTTCGAAAGATGCAGGTCAGTTATATTAATTTGATTGTCCATAATGTGTAAAAGTGACAGTTTGGCATGTTAGCTGCCTTTTTTTTATTCGCCAATAGAAAGTCAATAACCATGCCACTAGTTAAACACACCTCTTAATCTGATGTTCGAAAATTAATAAATGTTGATAGATTAAGTCACTGTTTAAATTTACTAAATCACCTTAGTTAAGTAAGAAAAGGTCAGAAGACGGAAGAATCATCAATTTAAAATCATTGTTGTCCGGTTAAATTTGATTAAAAACGCTGTAAAGCTTGTGATATCTCGTCCGCCTCGGGCGGACTTTAATGCTGAGGGGGTTACTTTTTATTCTACCAATATTACGTCCGCCTCAGGCGGACTGTCCCGTAGGGACAAGATATTGGTAGAAAGCAAATTACAGATGCGTTAAAAGTCCCATAGGGACGATATAGGATTTTACCCGGACACCAATGATTTAAAATCAGATTCCCTAAGATATTTTCGCCTTTCACCCCTCGCCTTGTCTCCCCTTACTCATTAAGAATTTTATAAAATATAATTTTAAACAGACTCTAAAATGCTATTTGTTTAATATAATGCTAAGCAAATAAGTCTCATAAACTTAGCTACATTAAGCGGTCGTCGGAAGTTAATTCGAATACAGCTTTGAAGATATCCTCTTCGATACTGTCAAATTTTAACCCCCGCCTGGCATATACGGCTTTGGCTGTTTCAATAACTTCTTCATATTTATGCTTTCGGAAACCAGTATTACCGCCCCACACAAACGAAGGGGTGAAGTTTCGCTGGTAGCTTACGCCAAAGATATTTGAACATACACCCGCGGTGGTTCCCGAGTTAAACATGGTGCTGATCCCTGTTTTGGTATGATCGCCCAGTACCAGGCCGCAAAACTGCAGATTGGTTGAAACAAATTTGTTATCACCATAGCTCCATTGTTTTACATAATCATAATTATTTTTAAGGTTGCTGGTGGTAGTTCCTGCTCCCAGGTTACACCATTCCGAAATTACTGAATCGCCAAGAAACCCATCGTGAGCCTTGCTTGAGTAGCCAAGCATAATACTGTTGTTAATTTCGCCCCCGGCTTTGCACCATGGGCCGATTGTGGTGCCTTTATAAATGAGAGCACCCATTTTCAGAACTGAATTTTCGCAGAGGGCAACCGGCCCTTCGATGTGGCATCCCTGCATGATTTCGGCATTTTTACCGATGTAAACAGGTCCTTTTAAGGTATTAATGGTCGAACACTCTATTGATACGCCTTCTTCAACAAATAAATCAGAGCCTAAAACCTGGTTGGTCTTTGATATGGCAGCTGATGTCCTGTTTAAGGTAATCAGTTCGAAATCATCGCATATAGCTTTTTTATTGTTTCCGAAAATATCCCAGGTGTAATTAATTTTAACGAAAGATGTTTTAATCTCTTTGCTTTTCAGGTCGGGAGCAATTCCTTCTCTGAATTGTTTCAGGTTTTCGGATGTGAGATGAATGGCAACAACTGTTTCGCCCATCATTAAGGACGTGTCATCCTTAAGTGACATTATTTCAGTAATTAGTTCCTTGTTTGGCAATATGGAGCCGTTAATAAGATAATTATCGGTTCCAACGGTAAGTTTAAATTTTTCCTGCAAATAAATATCGGTAAGGTACGAAACCGGCTGTTGAAGGTGCTTTTCCCATTTCTCGCTAATGGTTAAAATACCGATACGGATGGCGCTTACCGGCCTGAAAAAGGTGAGTGGCCTTAAATTAATACGGCTGCGATCGTCGAAAAGTATAAAATTGCTCATAATTCGTATTTTTCGTAAAGAGTCATTAAAGATACGTGCTTATGTTTATTTCACAAAAGAATTGCTTCAACTTTTAGAAATAGGGGTACGTAAGGCAAAAAAAAAGCTATCCGGAAGGGATAGCTGATTTTATGGCTGTAAAAAGAAGTGTTACGACTTGCTTTTCATTTGAGCGCTTTTTTCCATTTTCTGACGGAATTTATCAACGCGACCTGTAGTGTCGACAAGTTTGATTTTTCCGGTATAATAAGGATGCGATGTATTGGAGATTTCCAATTTAACAAGCGGATATTCCTTACCATCTTCCCATGTAGTGGTTTCTTTTGTATTTACAGTCGAACGGGTCATAAACGAAAAATCGTTCGATATATCTTTAAAAACTACAAGGCGATATTCCTTTGGGTGAATGTCTTTTCTCATGATGCTTTCAGCTTAAATTTCAGGGCTGCAAAATTATACATTTTTTCCGTACAAACAAATATTCCTTACTTTTTATTCAACAATATTTTGTTAACATCTATTTAAACAGCTTTGATTACAGGTTTAATAAAAACTTCATGGTATCAATTCCGTCAGCATAATCATGCAATCCCGGTCGCTGGGTATGCCCTGGCGCGACAGTTTTGTCATTTGTAAACGCATCAGTAACAATACATTGTATCAGTTCGTCATCTTTATCCAGCTTTTCTTTCAGTACTTCGATATTGTAATAATACTGGTAATAAATTACCGGGATAGGAGAGGAGTATAATTCCGATTCGTTTAAAATAATTGCATTATTATCGAGATGTGGTATGTTGTTAAGCAGGTAAACCGCCCGATGATAACTGTAATTGTTCATGTATTTGTTGTGAGCCGAAAATACATCATGATAAGGTGCAACAGCAGTAAAAAGTTTTATGGGATCATACCCCGCAGGTATAAATACTTTTGAAACATTGCGGCAACCCAACCCGAAATATGTGCAAATGTCGCTGCCAAGTTTCAGCAGTTCGTCATCCGACTCGTTTCCCGACAAAACGGCCACACCGTTCCGGTTTTTGCGGATAATATGCGGATATTTTGCAAAATAATATTCAAAGTACCTGGATGTATTATTGCTTCCTGTGGCAATAACAGCATCAAAATCACTGATGGTGCCTTCAGTAAATTCTATTCTGTCGGAAAAACCGGGTTCGATGCTGCAAAGTAATTCAGCAATGGCAGGAAGCAGTATTTTATCGTCCGACGAAAGTTTACCGATAAATGTATGTCCACTCAATAGAGTACAAATGAAATCGTGAAATCCGACGAGGGGAATATTTCCTGCCATAATTACAGCAACCCGTTTCGGATTATTTAAATGCATTTCTGCTTGATAAACATTGAGCCATGCCGAAAGTGATTCAGCTGTTAAGGCATCTTTCCATTCATTTAAGGCAAAAGATATATTCCCTGCTGTAAACCATGCATTATAGTGTCCGGCTACCTGTAACGAATCGTAAAATGCAGGAAACTCTTCTTTGAAGCCAGATTCAGGAGATTTAATACTCTCAGCTGCCCGGCCTAATACTTTACCAAGTTCAATAAATGCATTAACATCGGAATCGTGTGAAAGAGATAGATCCATACTTTATTTTAATTCAACCTTTATGAATAATTTGTTCAAACGCAAAATTACCGGTAAAAATCATACTTTTGCCATAATCACTTAAAGTTTTTGAAGAATTCCGAAATGAAATATACCATTTTGTCCGTCGCAGTAGCCTTGTTTTTTTTGTTAAATCATTCCACAGCTCAAACGGTGATTACCAATTCGGCTATTCAGGATTCGCTTGGAAAATATAGCAGCAGGATATGGAAACAAAAAACGGATAGCAGTCGGTTGGCTGCAAGCGAAGTCTTTTTTGATCAGTTTCATGCAATTCTTACACAAGATTACACAGTAAAACTGCCGCTCGATTCTATTTCAGGCATTACCCGGGTTGCGAGCAGCGACAATAAAATGCGGGTATTCACCTGGAATGTACCACTTTCGGACGGAACTAATAAGTATTACGGTTTCATTCAAATGATAACGGACAGCATAAGCGTATATCCGTTAAAAGCGTATAAAATTGTAGAGGGTGATTTCACTGACGAGGTTTTCACAACCTTAACATGGTATGGAGCAATATATTATAAACTGATTGAGCGCGAAAGTTCAGGTGAAAAAATATATACATTGCTCGGATGGGATGGTTACAACTCCGCAGCTACCCGAAAAATAATTGATATCATGTCGATTGATAAGCAAGGCATAATAACATTCGGGAAACCGGTATTTAAGACACCCCAGGGCACCAAATCACGTATTTGTATTGAATATGCCGACAAAGCCAATGTGCTGCTCCGGTACGATTACCAGGCTATTAATGTGCAGAAAAGGAAACGTATAAAAAAAATGTATGAATGGATGATTGTAATGGACCGGCTGGTTCCTATGGATCCTTCATTAAAGGGAATGCCTAAGTTTTATGTTCCGTCGGGAGATACCTATGACGGATATGTTTTCAGGGATGGATACTGGTCGTTTGTCGAAGATTTAGAAGTGGCAAATAAAAGTATTGAAAAAAAGTAAATTTGAAATTTATCTTTACAGAAAGAATAAACAGCCCATTTATTTGGTTAATTTTGGTGTATAAAACGCGTGAAAAATTATTGTGTTTCTATGCACTTCCGTCAAAAAACATTTTATAGCTTTGTGTGAAATTAATAACAATGCATTTGGTTTTTCATCAAACTACATAATAATTTCAAACTGTAACTAAATCAACATATTAACAAAATAATTTATCGATATGAAAAAACATAATTTTAATGCCGGGCCATCAATTTTGCCCCGGGTTGCCATCGAAAACACTGCCAAAGCAATTCTCGAATTAAATGGCATTGGCATGTCGCTCCTCGAAATATCGCATCGCAGCAAGGATTTCCAGGCAATAATCGACGAAGCTGTGTCATTATTTAAAGAAGTTCTTAACATCCCTGAAGGATACCAGGTTTTGTTCCTTGGCGGTGGTGCAAGCATGCAGTTCTGCATGATTCCCTTCAACCTGATGAACAAAAAAGCTGCTTACCTCGAAACAGGTGTCTGGGCTAAAAAAGCAATCAAAGAGGCCAAACTGTTCGGTGAGGTTGCTGTCATCGGTTCGTCAGCCGATAAAAATTTCAATTACATCCCCGAAGGTTGGCAAATTCCTGCCGATGCTGATTATTTTCACATTACTACCAACAATACCATTTATGGTACCGAAATAAGGGAGGATTTTGATAGCAATATTCCTTTAATTGCTGATATGTCGAGCGACATACTCAGCCGGCCGGTGGATGTTTCGAAATACGCCATGATTTACGGTGGTGCCCAGAAAAACGCCGGAACTGCCGGTGTTACTTTCGTAATCGTTCGCGAAGATATTCTAGGAAAAGTAGAGCGCCCTATTCCTTCGATGCTCGATTACCGCATTCACATTAAGGAAGGCTCCATGTTCAATACACCTCCCTGTGTAAGCATATTTGCCCTTAACGAAACCTTGAAATGGGTGAAGCAAATGGGAGGAGTTAAAAAAATGGAAGAAATTAACCTTGCAAAAGCCGACCTCCTTTACAAGGCAATCGATAACAGTAAAATGTTTGAAGGTACAGCTGTAAAGAGTGCCCGTTCGATTATGAATATTTGCTTTGTAATGAAAGAACAATACAAAGATAAGGAAGATGCTTTTATGGAATTAGCCAAAACACGTGGTATGGTTGGTATAAAAGGGCATCGCTCGGTTGGCGGTTTCAGGGCTTCAACTTACAATGCATTGCCAATCGAAAGTGTTCAGGCACTTGTTGATTGTATGCAGGATTTTGAAAAAGATAATGCCTGAAAAGGAATGTTCAATTCATATAATTAATTCGTACTAAATGAAAAAAATATTAATTGCCACCGAAAAGCCATTTGCAAAAGCTGCTGTGGAAGGCATTACAAACATAATTGAGGCTGCCGGATTTCATACAGCCTTGCTTGAAAAATATACGCAGAAGGATGAACTTTTAAAAGCAGTTGCTGATGCTGATGCAATCATAATCAGAAGCGATATTATCGACAGAACTGTTATGGACGCTGCAAAAAACCTTAAAATTGTTGTCAGGGCCGGCGCCGGATACGATAATATCGACCTGGCAGCTGCCACCGAAAAAGGTGTTGTGGCTATGAATACTCCCGGTCAGAATTCGAATGCAGTTGCCGAACTAGCCATAGGGATGATGGTTTACGCCGCAAGGAATAATTTTAACGGGTCGTCAGGAACTGAGCTAAAAGGTAAAAAGCTTGGATTGCATGCGTTCGGTTATGTGGGTAAAGCAGTGGCTACCATTGCCAAAGGTTTTGGAATGGAGGTATTTGCTTACGATCCGTTTGTTGACCGTACGCTTATTGAAGCCGAAGGAATCGGGTATGTTGATAATGTAAATGAGCTGTATAAAACCTGCCAGTATATATCGCTGCATATGCCGGCCACAGCGCAAACCAAGAAATCGATTAATTTCGATTTGCTGTCGCTGATGCCTAAAGGAGCCACTTTAATTAATACGGCACGCAAAGAAGTTGTTGACGAAGATGGACTGTTGAAAATGTTTGCCGAAAGGGCTGACTTTAAATATGTTTCGGATGTAGAACCCGATTGTAAAGCTATGATTGCCGAAAAATATTCAGGCAATTTCTACTTTACTCCTAAAAAATTGGGCGCTCAAACATCCGAAGCAAATAATAATGCAGGCATTGCCGCCGCCAACCAAATAGTCAACTTTTTTAAACAAAACGATAAAACTTTCCAGGTGAATAAATAGACATTCAGAAAGATATAAAATAGGTTTGAGATAACAGGAAGGTTGTCAGGACTGCATTTTTAGTTCAGGAAAGCAAAAAAAATCAGAATTGATTTTTATTTTATTTTGAAAAAGAATGTGTTGCCAAAACAACTTTCTTGTTGATTTGTTCTTAACTTTGTATATTAGCTGAAAATTTTGAAATTGTTAAGCTATTTAATCATCATATTATATAGATAACCAAAAACCACAATTAATGGAAACTGAACTCGACAAAACTGCTACATTCTTTCGTTTCGAGGATTTGCGTATATACCTGAAAGCTCTTGATTATATTGATTGGGTGTATAATAAGGTAAATAAATTCCCCGTTACAGGATCAATCTCCTTAGCTTCGCATTTTTACAATTCGGCACAAGCAATATCATTGCACATAGCCGAAGGGTCAGCACGTAACAAAGCGCAATTTATTCATTACCTTAAAATGGCTAAAAGTTCGGTGCGCGAATGTGTTGTCCACAGTGCTATGGCATCGAGGCAAAACTATTTCAGCAATGAAGAACTGGATGAATCGCGTAGTCAATTGATGGAGATGACTAAAATGTTAGGTGCCTTAATTGGATCATTACAACGATCAGCCGGAATTGCAGATTCCGACGATGATTAGTATCGAGAATCTTTCCTGATTTTACTGCAAAACCCGGTGAATGGGCTATTCATCGGTTTTTTTGCTTTTTATAGTTGGAACTTTCAATGCAATTCTATTATTTTGCATAACGTTTAATAATACATAATCACACCCTAATAATTACAGTAAAATGGCAATACTAAAAGCGTTTAAAGGATTGCGTCCTCCGGCTGAAATCGTTCAGCAATTAGCATCTCGTCCTTACGATGTACTTAATTCAGATGAAGCCCGCATCGAAGCTAAAAATAACCCTTATTCCCTGCTTCGGGTTACCAAGTCCGAAATAGAATTGCCCGAAGGTATTGACGTACATAGCCAGGAAGTTTACGATAAGGTAGTCGAAAATTTCGATTCCTTCATTAAAAAAGGTTACCTGGTGCAGGATGCCGACGAAAAACTTTACATTTATGGGCAAACCATGAATGGCCGCACACAGTATGGTATTGTTGGCTGCACCAGTATTGAAGATTATTTTGAAAACCGGATCAAAAAGCACGAATTAACACGGCCTGATAAAGAAGAGGACCGGATGATACATGTGCGGATTACCAACGCCAATGTGGAGCCAGTATTTTTTTCGTATCCGGCTAATAAAAGTATCGACGAAATTGTATCAACCATTATTTCGCAAAACAAACCTGTTTACGATTTCGTGGCTGATGAGGGTTTTGGCCATCACTTCTGGACCATCGACGACAGAGCTACTATTGACCGCATTATCGAAATATTTGCAAAGGAAATACCTGCTTTGTATATTGCTGATGGCCATCACCGTACAGCTGCAGCAGCGCGGGTAGGACTCGAAAAACGAAAAAATAATCCTGAGCATAACGGTACCGAGGAATACAACTATTTTATGTCGGTTATTTTCCCTGATAATCAACTTACCATTATCGATTATAACCGTGTGGTTAAGGATTTGAACTCACTGAGCCACGACGAATTTATGGCAAAGCTAAACGATGTTTTTATCGTTGAAAATAAAGGCAGTGATATTTATAAGCCGGCGGGCCTGCACAACTTCGCAATGTATATTAACAACAACTGGTATTCGTTAACAGCCAGGGAAGGTACTTACAACGACAACGATCCGATAGGCGTACTCGATGTTACTATACTTTCGAAACTGATCCTTGATAACATTCTTGATATTAAAGATTTGCGCACTTCAACCCGTGTTGATTTTGTTGGAGGCATTCGTGGCCTGGGAGAACTAAAAAAACGTGTTGACAGTGGCGAAATGCAGGCAGCATTTGGGCTCTATCCTGTTTCGATGAAACAACTCATCGACATTGCCGATACAGGTAATATTATGCCTCCCAAAACAACCTGGTTCGAACCCAAGCTACGCAGTGGTTTGGTTGTGCATTTGCTCAGGTAGAGAAACTGCCGGATGTCCTACTGAACTTTTGATCCCAGGTACCTGGCCAATAAAGGAATCAGGGCATCCACCTTTATAGGTTTCGGAATAAAATCAGCAAATCCTGCTGCAATGCTTTTTTCGCGTTCGTGAGGTAAGGCAAAAGCAGTATAGCTCATTACAGGAACTTCGGGCCTGAATTCGAGTATTTCCTTCAGCGCTTCGTACCCTGTTTTAACCGGTAGCTGAATATCCATCAGTATAAGATCAATTTCGGGATGTGATTTTGCTAAATCTATTGCCACCTGACCGTTTGCAGCATGCAGCAGCTTTACTTCGGTGCGTTTTAAAAGGGCTTCCATGAGCAGGAAGTTCTGCAGAATGTCTTCAGCTATAAGTATGGTTTTGTCCTTCCAGTTGATATCATGGTCCCGTGTAGTTTTACTTTTAGCTGTTTTAATCTCAGTAGGCTTATACGGAATGGTAAAATAAAATATTGATCCTTTGCCAGGATTTGATTCCATTCCTATTATTCCGCCAAGCAAATCGACCAGGTTTTTCGAAATAGCAAGGCCTAAGCCGGT
Source organism: uncultured Bacteroidales bacterium (assembly GCA_963714825.1). GTDB lineage: Bacteria > Bacteroidota > Bacteroidia > Bacteroidales > UBA4417 > UBA4417. The sequence goes on from CAVQQF010000001.1 coordinate 198,923, forward strand.
ACCACCATATTTGCGGGTAGTGCTTGGGTCAATCTGGCTGAAACGTTGGAATAAGAATTTTTGTTTACTGCGCAAAATCCCTATCCCGGTATCTTTCACGTAAAAGGCAAGTGTCTTGTTTTCGATCGTATATCCGAATTCGATACTGCCGAATTCAGTGAATTTCAAAGCATTGCTTAACAGATTAGTGAAAATTTGTTGCAATCTCATAGGATCGGTTATTACCAGCAATTTACTTTTAGGATCAGGGACTTTTAATACCAGGTTAATGCCTTTTTTCCCTGAAACGTTTTTTAATTCTTCGAATGTTCCGTGTAATTCGTTCAAAATATGATTGATGTCGCAGGTTGATTCAGTAACTTTAAGCTGACCTGCTTCAATTTTTGCTATGTCGATAATATCATTAATCAAAGCCATTAATGAGCGCCCCGAACTTTTAATTTTCGAAATGAAATCGAGTTTATCGTCCTTGGTAATATCATCTTCAGCCAGTAAATCGGAAAAACCAATGATGGCATTCATAGGTGTTCGGATTTCGTGGCTCATGTTAGCTAAAAATGCTGTTTTCAGTTTATCCGATTCTTCTGCCTTTTCTTTAGCCATAATCAGGCGTTGACGCGTTTCTTCCATTTCGGTAATGTCGCGGCTTATGCCAATGATTCCCAGGAGATTATGGTCTGAATCGAAATAAGGAGTTTTAAGTGTAAATAATAAACAGCGCTGACCGTTAGGGTATTCAACCCAGCTGTTAATGCGCTCAGGTTCATGCGTTTGTGATATTATTTTATCGGATTTGATAAAACCGGCAGCTTCCTGTTTACCAAACAAATCATACTCTGTTAATCCTACAATATCTTCCGATTTCCGGTTTATATAATTTTCGAAAGCCGTATTACAACCCAGAAACCTGCTTTCGGTATCTTTAAAGAAAATCAGATCGGGAATGGCATCAATCATGTACCTGAGCCTCGATTTTTCAGCCGAGAGTACTGATTTTATTCTTTCACGTTCGTGAATCATTTGATTTGCAGCATGGGCCAGGGCTTCGAACTCAGAAAAACCCAGTTTGCTTGTATCAATAATCTGGACTCCCTGCGAAGCCCGTTTGAAGAAATGCTGAAAAAGCGAAATATTTGACTTGGCTCTGACAGCAATATACCTCATGATTAAATAAGCTAATACACTTAATATAATAAGGAATATAAAAAAGCGGAAAAGGTTATTTAAAATGTCATTCCATAATTCGGATTTCAGCGTAGTGATAATCGGGTACACATCATTGGTAAAAAATCCTGTTCCTATTACCCACTCCCAATCATTTATTCCCGAAAAGAAAGAGGTCTTCTCACTTCGTTCAACTTCAGGCGAGTTTCTCCAGAAGTATGTGTAATATCCGCCTTCGAGCATGCGGGCATATTCAAGCTCTTTCGTAAAAATTTCCTTCCAGTTCGATTCGCTGCTCTTAAAAATATCAATAGGCGGAACTTGCCGTTTCCCTTTCGATAGCAAAGCAAAGCCATCAAACGTATTGATTATCACATACTCATTGTTGCTGTATTTGATTTTACCAAGGCTATCAAGCACAATTTCCTGTAAAATATTTACTTTATCGTCGGCCTGAAATGTACATCCTATTTTTATACCCGAAATTTTACTGCTTTTCAGAAAAAGCGATGGCTCTGACCTGTTGTAACTCTTATAGGCTGATTTCACAATTGAATCCGATGCACTGTAATCAAACACTTTATATAAGCCATTCAGAATTTTTAATGATTTATTTTCTTTGTCATGAACAAACGGGAATTCGGGATACAGCACTTCCTGATTATTATTCAGAATCACAATTTTCAAAACCGAGCGTTTGTTCATTTCATCGATAGAATCCATGATGTTAGCCGGTAAGGCTTCATTTAATAGATTTTTATCGCCCGAAGATGAAAGCAGTAGATTCTCGGTAGCCTCTATTCGTTCGTTCAATAGGTGATTGGTATACTCTTCAGGGTGTGATTTTACCCATGAAATATAGTCCTTAAGCAGCAGGATTTTAGATTTTAGCTCAGCACGCTGGGTTTCAGGAAAATCAGCTTTCAGCTTTTCGACCTTCCAGTTATATTCATATATCTGAAGCCACGTGTAATAGGCAATAATTGTACTTAGCCCGATAAGAAAGAAAAATATGGGATAAAGGTATAATACCCTTATCAGACTCAGTTTCTTCCGGCTACTACCGTCAATCTCCCTGCCTTTTCGAAAAATATTCATTTATTTGATTTCGATTAAACTGTAAAAACTCCCCAAAGTTGATGATTTATAATACAATTTGCAGTTTTTAAATCCTTTTACCGGCAAAATTGTTACCTGTGTTCATGATTTCGCTACAATTTGAAGTGAAATTATTAAATTCAGACAATTACTCACATATTAATCCAAAAAATGGAAATAGGTAATACGATTTTGCAAAGAAAATTAACTTTTTTTTAATTCGGCCAACCAAAAACTAAAAAAAACAGTTAAAATTTACCCTTTTGGCAGGGATGCTAAAATTATATTTCCTTTTTATCAATTATTGGCATCCTTGTGTTAATAATATTTCAACAGATAGGTTCACTGAATTAATTCCAGGTTTTGAAACTTAACTTTTATCCAGTACGTTTGCAAAACTATTAATAAAATTGATATGAATGTTTTAGAACGATTTAATGCGCTAAAAACCTCGGTGGCACCACATGTGAAAATTGTAGCCGTTTCGAAAACCAAGCCGGCTTCGATGATTCAGGACCTTTATTCGGCTACCGGGCATCGGTTGTATGGCGAAAACAGAGCACAGGAAATTATTGAGAAACAGAAGATCTTACCCGGTGATATTGAATGGCATTTTATTGGTCATTTGCAAACCAATAAAATAAAGTTTATTGCTCCATATATTAGCCTTATACAGAGTGTGGACAGCTTTAAACTCCTTCGTGAAATAAACAAGGAAGGAGCCCGTAATAAGCGGATAATTCCCTGTCTGCTGCAGTTTCACATTGCCAGCGAGGAGTCGAAATACGGATTTTCAATTGAGGAAGTAGAAAAAATGCTTAATGAAACTTCCTTTCACGAATTTTCGAATATTACACTCAAAGGCGTGATGGGGATGGCAACTTACACAAGTGACAGGGAATTGATAAGGAATGAGTTTAAAACCTTGTATAAGTATTATGAAACGCTAAAGAATGAGTTTTTTTTAAACCAGCCCGGTTTTTGTGAAATATCTATGGGCATGACTGATGATTATCAAATTGCTATTGATGAAGGAAGCACAATAATAAGGATAGGATCAGGAATTTTTGGAGGTAGATAAGCGTTATTGTTAATGTATCAGCTCCAGCCCAGCAACCTGAATATGTAGTAAACCACAGCCGCAATTCCCATCGAGACAGGGATAGTTAATATCCATGCGTACAAAAGATTTATTGTTACACCCCATCGTACAGCCGTTACGCGCTTTGTAAGCCCGGTTCCCATAATTGCACCTGTGATGGTATGGGTTGTGCTGACAGGTATCCCAAATGCATCGGTACCGAACAGGAGCAGGGCACCTGCGGATTCAGCGGTAACACCTTCGAATGGAGTAAGTTTAGTGATTTTGGTGCCCATGGTTTTAACAATTCTCCATCCGCCGGATAAGGTTCCGGCACCAATTGCTGCATAGCAACCGAAAACAACCCAATGCGGAATGGAATGAATTTTTCCGTCAACCAGTGTAATGTGAGCCCAATGAGGTATTTCGGCAGGATTAACACCATGAAAATACACCATAAACGTTGCTGCAATAATGCCCATTACTTTTTGGGCATCATTACCACCGTGCCCTAAACTGAAAAGTGCCGAGGATAGCAGCTGTAATTGTTTAAAGTATTTTTCGAGGATCTGAGGATTCCCTTTTTTCAAAAGATTTAGTAACAGGACTGATAAAAAGTAGGAAATGATCATTCCCAGGATGGGAGCCAGAAAGATAAAGGATGCAATTTTAATGATCAAACCCGAATGTACCACACCCCATCCTGCATGAGCAATAGCCGCCCCGGCAAAACCTCCAACAAGTGTATGCGAGGAACTCGACGGAATACCAAGATACCATGTAAGAAGATTCCATATAATTGCTGCAATTATACCTGCTAGTATTACATATAATGTTATGACGCTTGTATCAACAACTTTTGCAATTGTATCGGCAATTTTCAGTTCGAATACCAGGTATGCCAGGAAATTAAAGAAAGCAGCCCATAATACAGCCTGAAGGGGAGTCAGCACTTTGGTTGAAACAATGGTTGCAATAGAATTTGCAGCATCGTGAAAACCATTGATAAAATCAAACAGAAATGCTAGTGTGATAATAACAACAAGTAATGTAAAGTTCATCAGAAGCAGGTTATAAGTTTGTGATTTTCAGGTTTTAAATCGGTTTGAAGTAGGATACAAATTCCTGAGTTAACCCATTTTGACGGCCAGTGTTGAAAATACGTTGGCTACATCCTCACATTTATCGATTGCTTTTTCGAGTGAAGTCAGAATGTCACGTTTCTTTATAAGGTCAATGGCATTGATTTCGTGCTCGAATAAGTTGGCCAGGTAGCTTTGGTAAATATCATCGACCTGGCTTTCAATACGGTTGATTTTTTCACATGAATCACTATGTAACTGAAAATCATTCACATTTTTCACGCTTCTGAGTACAATCTGAATTTCCTTATTGGCCGTGTGAATTAAATCGGCAATCATAACAAATTCTTCAGGGAAGGTCGAAAGTTTATAAAAATCGATCCTTTTCGAAGTTGAGTTAATATAATCGACAATGCCATCCATCTTGCTTACCAGCTCATGAATGTCTTCCCGGTCGAATGGAGTTATAAAAGTGCCGTTAAGTTCAGTCATCAGTTTACGGGTAATATCATCACCCACATGTTCAGCATCTTTTATGGCTTTCATATAATCCTGTCTTTTTTCCAGATCCGATTCCCTGATCAGTTTAATCAACAGTTCGGAAGCGAGAACAAGGTTATCAGCCGCTTCATTAAAAAGTGGGAAGAACTTACGGTCCTTGGGAACCAGGAAACCAAAAATTTTGTCGATTTTCATTTTACGGGACGTTGTTTTTTAGGATAGGATAGGAATGATCGGGTGTAATAAATAATCTGTTGCACTCAAAGTAAGTCCGGATTAATAAAGTTAATACCTTTTTAAATGCATTTTCAGGCAGAAAAGTGTAAACGGATTAAGTATTATTCGTTTTCAGCAGCAAAATTAGTTAATTGTCGTGGTTTATTACCAGTACTTTTTTTATTTGTTATCAACATTTATCCGATCGTTTTTTGATTAGGGAAATATCAGAAGAATATTATAAGATTGATTTGCTAAAAAGCTAATTAATAATTGTTTAGTAGAATTATACAGGTATCCCATCATAGCCTGATATTGACAATCATAAAGCAAAGAATGTTGAAAAAAAAATGAACTTTGTCCGTTTTGGATAATTTAATTGTGCAATCAGTCGCTTATCATGAACATTCGTTATTAATTCAGGTTTAGATATTGCTATCCTGAGGAAATGTATTGTAATTTTGGTTAACTTCTGAACTGAAAGTAAATGCCATAGGATTCAGCTTAAATAAAAAAATAAGAGTCCTTAATGCGAAATAAAATTTGAATGTTACCCTGGAGAATAGAATAATTTGTTGAAATACATAAATCTGCATTGGTGTAACCATTTTTTAGTACGTATTACACAATATAAATGTATATTTATTGATTAATTGGCGAGGTGTCCCGTTATATGATTATTTTGGGAATATTTAGCGAATATTTCCTTTTCAGGACAGTTGTACTAAAATGAAAAAATATGCATCAGTATTGATTTGCCATGGAGCTGTGATACATGCTATTAGGGTTTATGGTATGTTTATTGCAACTCATGTACCGGAATTAATTTCAAAATACAAAGAAATAGGAGTAATTGAAAGCTTCTCAAATACCAGGTAAGCCAGGTGAGATTTTTAAAGTTGAATGATTTTTAAACTTTTCACTTCGAAATTATTCTGTTCAGGATTGATCTTCAAGAATGTGATTGAAGGGGCGAAGCTATAGTATGTCTTCAATTTTTTCGGATTAATAGTTAACAATTTGTGTCAAAAATCACATTATATTTGTTTTACTTTTCAGAAAACCTAATCTAATAAACTGAATTATGTTTAATGCAGGAAAAATATTCATAATTGTTATAGTAGGAGTGATGTTAATATCCCTAAGTGGTTGTGTTACACAAAGTGATATTGAATATTTAAAGCTAAAGGATAACAAAACCATTACATTTACGGAAGCAGAAATCGAGGACTATAAACTAAAACCTAATGATGAATTGTATATTCAGATAACAAGTCTGGATGAAGCAGTTTCTAATGTGTTTTCAAATTCTGGTGGGGCACAAAATTTTATTGGATTGCAACCATATGGTGCCTCATTGACTTCATATGCAATAAATAAGGATGGATATTTAATTTTACCTTTAATTGGCAGTCTTTTAGTCAAAGATAAAACACTAAAACAGGTGAGTGAGATGTTGAAAGATTCACTTATGAACATATTGAGTCAACCTAATGTGACAGTAAAATTAGTAAACCGTTATATTTCCGTTTTAGGAGAGGTTAGGAATCCTGGACATTTTTCTTATTCTCAAGAGAAGCTTAATATATTTGATGCACTTGGTTTAGCTGGTGATATGACGATTTATAGTAATAGAAAACAGGTTATCTTATCTAGGAATGAGAATGGAAAAAATACTTTAATAGAATTAGACTTGACCAAACCTGAAATACTTGAATCAAATTATTATAATCTCAGGCCGAACGATATGGTATATGTAAAACCCATGAGAAAACGAGTTTGGGGTATGAGCCAGTTCCCATTTGCTTTGGGTCAGACCACTTAAAAAGAGAATCTGGGGATGACGAATTTCCTTTTGAGTACAATTACAACTGCATTGCTTATATATACAGTGCTAAATAATTGTTATTGAATAAAAATTTGAAAAATGTCGCAGATTCATAATTTAAATGTTGAGGAAGATAATGACCTAAAGAAAGTCATTGAGCTTGTACTGAAAAATTACAAACTTTTCATCTTTAGCTTAATTTTAGCATTTGGAATAGCTGTTCTGAAAAACTACATTACAACTCCTGTATATAAAGTATCTGCTTCCTTATTAATTAAGGAAGATAATGGTAAATCAGCCAGTAGTGGTATAAACGATTATTTAAACAGCAATTTGTTTGGTAAAAATGAAAATTTTCAAAATGAATTATGGGTTCTCCAATCATTACCTGTTTTTAAAACTACAGTTAAAAATATCAACCTAACTGTCAGTTATTATCAGGAGAAGGATTATAAAACAATTGATTTATATAATAATCACCCATTCCGTATTCTTATTTTCACCATCTCATGTTCAACCTTTAGTAGTCAGATTTTATATCACTTTTAATAAGGGAGGCACTTTTAATGTTAAAGCCGAGGAGAGCAAGTTGCTTTTTATAATTATAAGGATGAAACATATGAATATCAAAAGTCGATTGGAGTCTGTTGATAAGATAGGGCGGTTAGGCTCTTGATTGAAACAAAGGAATTTGCATTTATTGTGAAGCTTGATTTTATGGGTTTATTAATGAGTTGGATGCCGCATCTTATAGTTTTGAGTTCGTTGATTAGAATGCCCTGGCAAAATACTACAAAGAGAGCTTTTCTTTTAATGTAGTTGACAAAAAAGCAACTGTCGTTGAAATAAGTCATGAATTCGGAATCTGTCAGAAAAGGAATTGATCTTATTAATGGATTGATGCAAGTTTATTCCAAGCAAAATCTGGATCGAAAAAATCATATTGCAAGTATTACTATTGATTATATAGAAGAACAATTGGGCGCAGATATCTGATTCATTAAAAAGGACCGAAAGCAACTTACAGCAGTTTCGTTCTGCCAATCAATTCTTAGATGTTGCACAGCAATCAACTAGGAATTTCAGCTCAGTATGTTGATTTGCAAAATCAAAGAGCCGAACTTGGTAACAAGGAAAAGATATTATGATTATGTTGTAGATTACCTTTCAACAAACGATGATTTTTCTAATATAATTGTACCTTCTTCAATGGGCATTCCTGACCAAATATTGACTAATTTGATGACAGAACTTATTGCATCACAATCTCAACGTTCAAATCTTATTGATAATAGGCAGGAAAAAAATCCACTAGTAAATAAGTTGACTATTAGGATTGAAAATTTAAAGAAAACGATATCTGATAATATTACAGCTATCAGACAGACAACAGATATTTCGATTGATGAATTAAATAAACGGGTTTATCAAAGATTGAAGCAAAGATCAGTAATATTCCAAAAACCGAACAGCAGCTTAGGTGGTTTTGAACGTAAATACAAATTAAATGATGCTATTTACAATTATCTGCTCGAAAAACGTGCCGAAGCTAAAATAACTCAGGCATCAAACTTCCTGATGATATTATTGTTGAGTCCGCAAATCAAGTTGGGAATGGACCTATATCTCCGAATCCGACTAAGAATTATTTAATTGCGTTTGTTTTAGGGATTGCATTTCCTTTTAGCTTTTTTAATGATACAAAAAGCTCTCAATAATAAGATTGAAACTCAGGATAGTGTTGAACGACTTACAAATATTCCAGTTTTGGGTAAAATTATGCATAACCATAAGAAGACTGACAATGTGGTTTTCGAATTCCCAAAATCTCCTATAGCCGAGTCGTACAGGGTTCTAAGAACCAATCTCGATTTTTCAATGAAAGGAGATAATCATAAAATTATTATGATTACCTCAAGTATTACAGGAGAGGGTAAATCGTTTAATGCTTTAAACATTGCAATGAGCTATGCTCAATTAGGGAGGAATACTATTTTGTTGGATTTTGATCTACGAAAACCAACTTCATATTTTAGCAATAATGAAGAAAATAAGCTAGGTTTGAGTTCGTTTTTGATTAATAAAGCAAGCTTAAAAGATATTATTCATAAATCACCGGATGATAAACTTGATTACATTAATTCTGGTCCAATACCTCCAAATCCTGCTGAATTGCTTGCTCTTGGAACAAACCAGGGAAATGATCAAAGAGTTAAAAGAACAATATGATTATATCATTCTGGATACTCCCCCTCTCGCCCAAGTGACCGATGGATTTCTACTTATGGAGAGTGCTGATCTTAAAGTAATTATTGTCAGGTATAATTTTTCTAAAAAGAAAGTCTTGTCAATGGTGCTAAAAGATTTACTACATAAAAAAATAGAAAATGTCTTTATTGTTCTTAATGATAACCGGATTAAAAGTGATCAATATGGCTATGGTTATGGCTATAATAAGAAAAGTAAATAGTTATTATGAAATGATAATTGTCCAATTCTAGACCTTGTTTTTTTTAAATTACTTTAGTTGTATAATTTGTTGCCACTGAAATAAGTTGTTATCAACTTAAAAACATAGTTTGTTCTTAACAATTAATTAATGCAAGTAAAACAATGAATTAGTTGATCGATTGCCGAAAATACTTGATCAGCGCGGTAACCTATCATTTATAGAAGGCGAAAAACATGTCCCGTTTAAAATACAACGAACCTACTGGATATATGACGTCCCAGGAGGAGAGACAAGAGGTGGTCATGCATTTAAACTTCAACAAGAACTTATAGTTGCCCTTTCAGGTAGTTTTGATATACTTGTAGATGATGGAATAAAAAAGAATATTTATTCTCTTAATCGTTCTTATTACGGGCTTTTCTTCCTGCCGGATATTGGCGTGAAATGAAGAATTTTTCAACAAATTCATTGGCATTGGTTTTATCTTCAACACTTTTCGATGAGAATGATTATATTCGTGAATATCATGATTTTTAACCCTTAAAAGATGATGAAAGAGTTTCTGTTTATGACTGTTCAATAATTGACGCTACCTAAATTACAAAACAGGGCTGGTAATATAACCCTTGTTAGTAAGCAGCAAGAAGATTCCTTTTGAGATAAAAAGTATTTTCTACATTTACGACATACCTGGCGGTGAAGATCGTGGAGCTCATGCTCATAAAGAATGTCATCAATTTCTGGTTGCGGCCAGTGGTAGTTTTGAAATTGAATTGAACGACGGCAATGTTAAACGAACTGTGATGCTAAACCGTCCTTATTTTGGCCTTCATATACCTCCGGGTATATGGGCAGCTGAAAAAGGATTTTCTTCAGGAGCAATTTGCTTGGTTCTGACATCACATCTGTATGATTCTGACGACTATATAAGAGATTATTCTGAATACATAAGTTTTAAAAATGGAATATAGCATTCACCCAACTGCTGAGGTTCAAACAAACCAAATTGGAGAAGGTACTTCAATTTGGCAATATTGTGTAATATTGAAGGATGCTATTATTGGCAAAAATTGTAATATTAATTTTAATGTATTTATAGAAAATGATGTTATTATGGGCGATAATGTTACTATTAAGTCCGGTGTTCAAATTTGGGATGGCATGAGGATGGGCGATAATGTTTTTATCGGGCCCAATGCAACTTTTATTAACGATAATTATCCGCGTTCCAAGAATTATCCGATGAAGTTTCTTGAGACTCATTTAGAAGATGGTTCATCTATAGGTGCTGGTTGTATTATTCTGGGTGGGATAACAATTGGTAAGAACTCAATGATTGGGGCCGGAAGTATTGTAACAAAAAATGTTCCTGATAATGAATTATGGGTTGGCTCTCCGGCCCGATGTGTAAAAAAGCTTAACTCTGATATCAAGGAAAGAACTGTTCTGTTAGGTTCAGCAGGAACAGGAACGGCTTACGCTTCCATGCTTGCGCTGCGAAAAAACTGGGGTGATTCAGTTAAAATCATAGCCATCGATAGCAATCCTAAACATCTTGTAACAAGTTCACTGCTTGCTGACAAATTCATTCAGGTTCCATTGAATTCGGATCCAGAATTTAAAAATAAACTTCAAGCAATATTGACAGATGAAAATGTTGACACCTATATTCCGTTTATTGATCATGAAATTTGCGTTGTCAGCATCCATATATGAACAAAGTGAGAATAATCAGCTAAAACTTCAGGTGAAAAATTCAGTTATAGCTGAAACATGCGATGATAAATATATGACATATCAATTTCTGAAGGAAAATAATATTCTATACCCCTAAAACTTATCTTCTTAATGAACAAATAAATAGCAATGAAAATTTAATACTTAAACCAAGAAGAGGATTTGGAAGTAAAATTTGTAAATTATCAGAAAAAAGAAAAAACATCACGGAGTTTAATCCAGATACTTATATAATTCAACATGAGTGTGAGCGTCCCGAGATAACCGTCGATGTATGTTATGACAAGAGCCATAACTTTTTTAGTTATATCTGTCGTGAGCGGGTTGAAACTAAGAGTGGGGTTTCCACTAAAGCGAGATTATTTTATGATACTGAAATTGAAAGTATTGCCTTACTTATTGCGCAAAAATTAGAACTTAGTTCGTTTTGTTTTCAACTTATGAAGTTGAAAGGAGAATGGGCAGTTACTGATATCAATGCTCGCCTGGGAGCAGGAACAGCAATAAGCGTTGCAGCCGGGCTTGGATTTCTTTAGTGGGATGTTTGCAATTCTTTGGGGTGAAGACCCTTCAAAATATTTTAAGCCTTTACTAAAAGAAACGTTTGTTACCCGGCAATACTGTGAGTTTGTCATGAATCTGTAGATGGAAAAGGCTATTGTATTTGATCTGGATGGGACTTTGATTACATGCGAAAACAAACAAAAAAATGTCCTGTTGTCAATATTGAAAAGCTTCAGATACAAAAACGCAGATTTCTTAAGTGATTGGTGGAAGCTTAAAAGGAATGGTTATAATACGGAAAAAGCATTATTTGAAATTGGTATATCATCTGCTCGAATTATCACACAGGAATGGATTAAGATTATTGAAGATATGACCTGGTGTTCTTTAGATAAACCTTTCGATGATTCGTTGTCGACATTAGAATTTCTGAAGAAGAATGATAGTTTCAGAATAATTCTAATAACAGCAAGAAAATCGAAGTTACAACCATCTCAAGCCATTCAAAGGTTTGGATTTAGTAACTTCATAGATGATTTGGTAGTTGTAAACCCAGTAAACGCAATTGCAGAAAAAGCACTGTTTTTAAAAAAATATAATCCCATAATGTTTATTGGAGATACTGAATCAGATTACGAGGCATCAGTCAATTCAAAAATCAGATTTATTGCATTAAACAGAGGACAGAGAAGTCATGCTTTTCTAAAAGAATACGGAATTCCACAAATCGAAAATAATTTAAAATTTCTACATCAAATTGATTAATTTTCTCGACTTAAAAAAAATAAACGAAAGTTTTGAACCTGAATTATTAGAATCTATCAGGAGAGTACTCGATTCAGGTTGGTATTTGTTAGGCAACGAAGTTAAAGCTTTTGAGCAGGAATACACCTCGTTTATCGGTACAAAACATTGTATTGGGGTAGCCAATGGATTAGATGCATTGCGCTTGATTTTTAAATCATATATCGAAATGGGTGTGATGAAGGAGGGTGATGAAATAATTGTACCTGCAAATACTTATATTGCATCTCTTTTAGCGATTACTGATAACAGGCTTACTCCTATTCTGATTGAACCGGATATAGAAACTACAACATTCGATCCTTTCAAAATTGAGACAAAAATAACATCTCGAACGAAAGCTATTATGATCGTTCATCTTTATGGGCAGAATGCTATGCATCCTGAGATTCAGCAGTTAGTCACGAAATACGACTTAAAATTAATTGAAGACAATGCGCAGGCGCAGGGATGTTATTTTGGGGCTAAAAGAACTAGGCTCAATTGGTGACGCTGCAGGTCATAGCTTTTATCCGGGTAAAAATTTAGGTGCTCTTGGTGATGCTGGTGCAGTAACAACGAATGATGATCAGTTTGCAGAAATTATTCGTACTATTGCTAATTATGGTTCAAAAGAAATATGTAAACCTTTACCAGGGTTTAAATTCTCGCTTGATGAAATTCATGCTGCCATTTTAAGATTGAAACTTCAACGCCTTGATGTTTATAACAAGTACCGTCAGCATATAGCTCATTTGTATATTGAAAACATTAAGAATAAAAAAATTATTTTGCCAATATATGATCATTCAAGTCATATTATAAATTCTCATGTATGGCATTTATTTGTTGTAAGAACAGGTCATTGTGAGTCAACTTTAGAAGTACTTGATAAAAAATAATATTCAGACATTAATTCATTATCCAATACCACCGCATAAACAATTAGCTTATAGGAACTTGAATGAGCATGAATATCCGATAACAGAACAAATTCATAATGAAGTATTGAGTTTGCCCATCAGCCCTGTGATTACAAATACAGAGGTAAATAAGGTGATAGAAATTTTGAATGGGTATTAAAAATTAGGATTTTATATTATCCTAATAACCTTGAATTTACATATAACGATTTAAGAAAGATTAATGTTTAATAAACAAGAGAAACCACAATCATCTTATCGAGAGATTATGAAAGCCACTTCACTTTTTGGTGGGGTACAGGTTTTTCAGATTATTATACAAGTAATCCGTTCAAAGTTTGTTGCTGTTTTAATTGGACCAACTGGTATGGGAATAGCTGGACTTCTTTCTTCTACCTTAGGTTTGATCGGTAGTCTTACTGAATTTGGTCTCGGTATAAGTGCTGTTAAAGATATCGCTGCAGCTAATGAAACAGGTGACCAAAATAGAATTGTCTCTGTAGTGACTGTTTTCAGACGCTTGGTATGGATAACAGGCACTTTGGGCAGTGTAGTAACTCTGATACTTTCAAGATGGTTGAGTCAGCTGGTTTTTGGGAATCACGATTTTACACTTGCCTTTATTTTGATTTCAATAACACTATTGTTTACTCAACTAACTAGTGGGCAGATGGCGTTGCTTCAGGGAATGCGCAAATTGCAATATTTGGCGAAAGCCAATCTTACGGGTAGTGCTTTAGGTTTAATCGTTACGGTCCCTCTATATTTTTTTTTAGGGATTGAGGGGATTGTACCTGGAATTATTGTAACCTCAGTCATATCGTTAGCACTTTCATGGTTTTATTCTAGTAAAGTAAAAATTCAACGTAACAAAGTATCACTTGCAAATAGCATTATAGAAGGTAGGTCAATGCTTAAAATGGGTTTTATGATTAGCCTGAGTGGATAATTTTTGCATCCGGAGAACAGACATTATTAGAATATATATTAGCAATAATGGTGGAATAGAGCAGGTAGGTCTTTATAATGCAGGTTTTGCTATTATAAATACATATGTGGGTTTGATTTTCACAGCAATGGCAACAGATTATTATCCTCGCCTCTCTGCAGTAGCTCATAATAATAAATTATGCAGGCAAACTATCAATCAACAAGCAGAAATTGCTTTGTTAATTTTAGCTCCAATAATCATTGTTTTCTTGGTGTTTATTAACTGGGTAATTATATTATTATACTCAACTAAATTCATTAACGCAAATGATATGATACACTGGGCTGCTTTAGGTATGTTCTTTAAACTGCAAGTTGGTCTGTTGCATTTATTTTCCTTGCAAAAGGAACGAGTAAACTTTTTTTTTGGAACGAATTCATCTCGAATATTTATTTATTAGGACTAAACTTATTGGGCTATCATTACATGGGGTTAGCTGGGCTGGGCATATCGTTTCTGGTTACTTACTTTCTTTATTTAATACAGGTTTTCTTCTTGAGCAGAAAGAAATTTGAATTTTCATTTGACATTGCTTTTATCCGTATCTTCTTAATACAGTTTTTGCTTGCAATAAGTTGTTTTATTTCAGTGAAGTTACTTCCCAATCCTTATCCCTATCTGGCAGGTATAACCTTAATAGCTTTATCAGGATTGTACTCTTATAATGAGTTGGATAAACGTTTAGGTGTAAAAGTTATACTAAATAATTTAAAGACTAAATACTTGCAGAAATGACAATCAGCACAAAAAATACAGAACAACTTCTTGTTTCAATTATTGTAGTCACATACAATTCATCGAAATATATATTAGAAACACTAGAAAGTGCTAAAGCTCAAACATATCAAAATATTGAGTTAATTGTAAGTGATGATTGTTCTACTGATAATACGGTTAGTATCTGCGATAGATGGTTGCATGAAAATGATTTTTTTTTTTTTAGAACAAAACTAATCACCACAACGCAGAACACAGGTGTAGCTCCAAATTGTAACCGTGGGTTAAGGCAGCGACAGGAGATTGGATAAAATTTATAGCTGGAGATGATATCTTGTTGAAAACTTGTATACAAACAAATATGGAGTTTGTATTGACGTCTCCTCAAGAACCAAAGTTTCTTTTTACAAGACTTATCCTATTTAATACAATTTCCAATAATAAAAAAATGACCAATGAAAACGATTCGGATATAAATGATTATTGGACAAATTTGAATAAGATATTTTTTAAACTGGATGCTTACCGACAATACATTAAACTCTTAATAAAGAATTATCCCCCTGCAGCTACAATGTTTGTTAATAGGGATGCATTATTATCAATTGAAGGTTTTGATGAGAGTATCCCTATGATTGAAGATTACCCACTTTGGCTAAAAAGCAACAAAAAATAATTTTAAATTATTTTTTATTGACTCAGATACCGTTTTATACAGATTACATGATATGTCTTCATCGAATTCCCAAATTTTATCTTTTAATTACTTAAGAACAATACATGCAATCTATAAAAAATATAGAATTAACAGGTATACAATATTAAATCCGTTTTTACATATTTCAGTTAATGTTAATTATTTAAATTCATATCTTATGGCAAAATTAGGGAAACGCAACTATATAAATAAAATATTGCAACTTTTAGACCCTTATTTCGTGCGAAATTATTTTTTCAATAAATATGATAAGATTTTAAATGATCAATTTGTAGAAAGTAGTAAATACAATTTAGACAATTGCGAATAGTTTAATCTATCGCATAATGTTTTGTCATAAAAAACACCTATTGATCAGATAATTATTTTATTGGATATACTGAACTAAATTATGAATATTCATCAAAAAAATAAAAAAGAAAGATAACTATTGTTGTTGGTGAATTACCACCAAAAGTCACAGGTGGTGGTGAAATCTTTATTTATAATTTAATAATAGAATTAGCTAGGAAACATGATATTATTCTTGTTGGATCAAATGATCCTAAAATTGATGGTATTCAGTTTTTCCGGCTTTCCCCTATTAAACCAGTCAGATTATTTTATCCGTTTCAATTGCTCTATATTTTATGTAAAAGTAGTCGGAAAAGTGAAGCTATTTATACTTCATATCTGACAGCATCCTGGCTGGTTTATATATCAATCACATTATTCTCTTTATTGCTAAGGATACCTTATTCGTTTACCATTCATAGTGGTGAATTACGCAAATGGAGGTTTAAATTACCTTATTTGTTATTTTTTAAAAATGCAAACAAAATAACAGGTGTTTCAGAACGTGATTTGTAAAGAATATTATATTAGGACTGGGATGCAAATTAAATATTTACCACCATTAATTCCTTTTTTATCAACCATACAGTCAAAGGATTATTTAAGGTCAAAGTATAATATACCATTAGATAAAAAAGTAATTTTATATGTGGGCTCACTGAAACAACTTAAAAACCCTGATCAGATGTTCTAAAAGCATTGAAGATTCTCGGAGATGAATTTTTGATTAAAAATAATTTATTTATAGTTTATGCTGGCGATGGAATACTAAAAGAAGATATAATAAAATATATAAGAGAAAACAATTTAAATCAATACGTTTTGTTATTAGGGAATTTGCCAAATAAAGATATTCATGAAACTTATTTATTTAGTGACCTATATATAATTAGTTCAAGTTATGAGGGAACCCCAATTTCACTACTTGAAGCTTATGTATAATAGTATGCCAATTTTGGCGTCTGATGCACCTGGAATTAATAGTATACTTAAGCATAATGAAACTGCCATCTTATTCCAAATAAATGATTATATAGAAATAGCTTCTGCAATTCAAAGTCTTCTATGCAATTCTGAAAAACAAGATTATATTAGGACTAATGCCAATAATTATTATCTGGGAAAATTTCAAATATCAAGATATTTTAGAGGAGTATATTGATATTATATTTGCATGAAATATAATATCATTAGTTAATTATAGACTTATTCTTTTTAGTGAAGGGATGTTGATTCAAGAAATTAGTTTACACAAATTAAGGATTATTATGATACTCCCCAAAACTATTCGTAAAGTTTTACTTTTATCTCAATAAGAAAAGAATTTTAGACCGCTTGATTGTATTAAAGAAAACTATTTTTAAGATCAGAGTATATAACAATATTGAGCGATAAATAATTCTTGGAATTATCAAATTAAACAAAAAAATGTAATGATTTCTTTTACTACACACAAAATCCCAATTAATAGAAAATTAATATTGTTTTCAGAAAAACCTTCCTTGAAGTTTGGTTTATTTGATGTTTACTTACAATCATTTTATAAAAATACCAAAATTGGATTTAAAAGAACTCCTAAATATACCAAGCTCATAGATATTTCTAGTGATATCTTTATAGATTCTTTTAGCAGAAGCACTCAATATGATATCAGGAAAGCCAAGTTAGAAAATATTATTTGTGAAACATCAAATGATAAAGATTCTTTTATAGCTATTTATAATAGTTTTCTGTCAATTAGAAAAATTTCTGGAGCTAAAATATCAGAAAAGGAGTTGTCAATATATGGAGATGCCTTCATAATAAGGAAAGCTTACATAAATGCAAATGAAACGTTAGTTTTTCATTCATACATATATGATTCTAATATTAAGAGAGTTAGATTGCTTCATTCAGTATCCAATAATTTTGATATAACAAAAATGCCAGAGGATAAAGCTCTAATAGGCAGAGCTAATAAATTATTACATTACAATGATATGCTATATTTCAAAGAACAGGGTTGTCTAACTTACGATTTTGGCGGTTATGCATATAATACCAATAATAAGTCATTAATAGGGATAAACAGCTTCAAGGATAGCTTTGGGGGTCTGATGGTTGAGGAATCAAATTATGTGTCCTATTTGATTTATCTTTTTAAATTATTAACCAATTTTACAAAAAAGTGAATTTATATGGAAAAATAAATATTCTGGAGATCTGTACAGATTTTCTGAATTATTCGACTATAGATAAATTTGTAAGAAACAGACCATCAGGTATCAAAGTGCAAATATTATTTGTTAAAAAGAGAAATACTAGTCTGTGTCGATGAAAAGTAAACAGATCTGAAAATTTAAAAGAATCTGCATAATTTGAATGGAATATTAATTTAATAAATAATCTGAGAAGAAAATCTTAGTATTAGGATCATATTAATATAATTTTAGGAACAACTTTTACCAGACCTTTTTATGGCCGCTAAATATATTATTCGCCTTGATGATGCTTCAGAACACATGGACTATAATAAATGGAACCCATATTTTGACTTATTTGATAGGTATAATATCAAACCAATTATAGCTGTAATTCCATTCAATAAAGATATTAAAATGGTAATTGAAAATCCTGATGGCAAGTTTTGGGATAAAGTTCGGGTATGGCAACAGAAGGGATATCGGATTGCTTTACATGGATTTGAACATGTATATTCAAATGCTAAAAGTGGAATTATTGGGTTGAATAAATACTCGGAATTTGCAGGAATCCCAATAGAAATACAACAATCCATGCTTGCTAAAGCATATAAAAAGTTTGAAGAGGAGAGTATTAATGTAAAGATTTTTGTTGCACCAGCCCATTCATTTGATAAAAATACTTTATTAGCTTTAAAGAAAGGTACAAGTATAAAATGTATAAGTGATGGTTTTTATCAAAACCCAATTCTAAAATACGGCCTCAATTGGATTCCTCAGCAACTTTGGAAACCAGAACGTAAGGCAAAAGGAGTATGGACAATTTGCTACCATCCTGAAACTCTAAAAAAATCAGACCTATTAGAACTTGAAACGTTCATCAAAGATAATAGTCATCATATTGTTGATCCGCTTACCTTAGAGTTTAATAAAATTAAATTTGAAGATTATTTATTTTCTCTTTCAATGAAAATGAAAATAAAACTTCTTAAGCTTATTAATTATCTACGAAAAAGATTTTAGTTTTACGTTTGTCGAATTAAAGTATTTTATTTCAGTCAAAAATATTCTGATTAGAAAAGAGATTTCTATAATTGCAACCCTGACTTCATATAAATAGAAATACTCAAATCAGTTTAATTTATGTCAAAATTATATTTCTACATATTGTGCATTTATATATTCATTATTCCACAATATAATGTATTAGAACACGACAATGTGAATCTTTATGATATAATGGTATATTTCTTTATTTTTATTTCTGCATTGCAACTTTTTTATCTTCTTACCACATATAATTATTTCTCTTCACTTATTAAGAATAAATCTTTTTTATTATTATTAATATATATGGTTTTATCAACTTTTTCATATTTCTGGAATCAGGCTGAAGACCCCATGATTCAATTAAATCTAATTATAAAAATAATTCTAGTGATTACGCCAATTATGTTAATGAACTTTAATCAAAAACAATTACAATTAATATTAAAAATTTACCTTATTGGTTCTTTTCTTGGTAGTTTGCAGGTAGTATACAATTATTATTTTGTAGCTGAGTTTTTTTGGGATATTAAAAGGTCATATATTACAGGGATTGATAGTAATGAATCTGCAATATTGCTTTCTATAGGTTATAGTTTAGCATTATATTATTTTTTTAAATATAAAAATATTTATATCTATTTGCAAGTGCTTCTATTGTCATAGCCATTTTCTATACAGCTTCCCGAACTGGATTTATTGCAATCATTATTTCCACATTGATATATCTGTTTATATTGAAACTTTTTAAATTTAACTTTTCTGCATTACTAATTATTTTTTCTTTTTTGGGGTTGTTTTATGTATTGCCTATGTTTATTCCATCGGATAATTTACTGCGTATACTAAACACTGGCAGTGATTTAGAGGCCGGTGAGATGTCTGGTAGAGAAGTAATATGGGCTCGAGCTTTCGAAATGATACCGAAAAAATGGATAGGTGGATATGGAATGAATTCATTTGCAAATTTGGCAGAAGATAATTTTAATGCTCATAATGTTTTTATAAAATCTCAATTTGAGTTAGGGATACTGGGTTCATTAACAATAATTTTATGGGTATTTTTTAGTATTAAAAAGCTAATTGCAAATATGAGTGATTACAAACCCTTATTAATCAACATCTTTAGTATAATCTTTATTTCGTTTTTGCAACTCTCTTGGATATACTCAATAAATATTATGGTTTTATTGACATTAATCCTAAACATTAGTAAAAATAATTTTAATGAAGATTTTGAACTTGACAAGGAGGAGCAATAGGTATGAAAATTATTTTTTTTACAGATACTCTTGGAGCAGGAGGAAAAGAAAGAAGATTGACTGAGCTTTTAAAAATGCTCGCAACAATGAAAGATTTTGAATTTGAGTTGATTGTAATGAGTAATGATATTCATTATAAAGAATTATTTGATTTAAAAATCAAGATACATTATGTTATTAGAAAAACAAAAAAGGATTTATCAGTTTTTAGTACGATTTACCAAATATGTAAAGAATTTAAACCAGATTTGGTACATTGCTGGGATGGCATGACCGCGATATATAGTATTCCCACATGCAAAATACTTGGAATAAAGCTAGTTAATGGGATGGTAGTTGATACACCCGTAAGACGAAGTATTTTAAATAAATATATTTTTAGAGCTAGAATAGCATTCCCTTTTTCTGATGCAATAGTAGGAAATTCAAAAGCTGGGTTAAAAGCCTATAATTCTCCTCACAATAAATCATTCTGTATATACAACGGAATGGATTTAAAAAGATTTGAAGGAGTCGAAGATGCAGAATTGGTTAAAGAAAGATTGTTTTTAAATAAGCCAAGGATTATAATTGGGATGGTTGCTTCTTTTAGTAATCACAAAGATTATTATACTTTGATTCAGGCAGCAATTAAGATTATATCAACCAATAAAAAAGTTTCATTTATACTAGTTGGAGGAGGAGATACATTAGATGAGATGAAATCCCTGGTTCCTCACGACATTTCAGATAGAATAATATTTCTAGGAAAAATATCTGGTATTGAATCAATTGTTAATGTATTTGATATAGGTATTTTGTTAACAAATTCAAAAGTACATGGCGAAGGAATATCCAATTCACTTATAGAATACATGGCGCTTGGCAAACCTGTAATTGCCACGCGAGGAGGAGGTACTGATGAAATAGTTAGGGATGGTCAGAATGGTTTTCTTGTTGATCCAGGAAATGTAAATGTCTTATTGAATAAGATTGATATTCTGATACAGAATAGTGACCTGAGACAAAGCATGGGGAATATTGGACGAAAAATGATAGTCGAACTTTTTGATATTCGAATCATGACAAAGAATTACATTGCACTATATGAAAACATACTAATTGACAAAAAATAAATGATATGAATGTATTAGTGACTGGAGCAGCAGGTTTTATTGGTTCTCATATATGTGAATACTACTTGAATCGAGGTAATACAGTTATTGGAATTGATAATTTTGATAATTTTTATTCGAGAGAAATCAAAGAAGAAAATATTGATGAGATTAGTACGTCGAATTTTATTTTTTATGAGGTCGATATTCGAAATAAAAGTTCTTTAGAAAAGGTGTTTTCTGAAAATAAAATTGATATAGTTATACACCTAGCAGCAAAAGCAGGGGTTAGACCTTCAATGGATTCAATCGAAGAATATTATGATGTAAATATTAATGGTACAATTTCTTTGCTTGAAACGATGAGAAATTTTAATGTCAAAAAAATGATATTTGCATCATCATCATCTGTTTATGGCAATAATAAAAAAGTGCCATTTTCGGAATCTGATCAAGTTGATAATCCTATTTCTCCTTATGCCGCGTCTAAAAAGAGTGGAGAACTTTTATGCCATGTATATTGTCATCTATATGGTTTTGAAATCACTTGCTTGAGATTTTTTACTGTATTTGGACCTAGGCAGCGTCCTGACCTTGCAATTCATAAATTCACAAAACTTATTAACTCAGGAGAGCCGGTTCCTATTTTTGGAGATGGCTCAACATCAAGAGATTATACATATATACTTGATATTGTTGATGGTGTAAATTGTGCCATTGATCATTTAAATGGCTATAAGGTTTTTAACCTTGGTGAATCGAAAATTATAAGCCTGATTAGTTTGGTGCATACAATTGAAAAATCTTTAGGAAAAAAAGCTATACTCGTATATGCACCATTTCAACCGGGTGATGTAAATATTACTTTTTCTAATATATCAAAAGCAAGGTCAGAAATTGGATACAATCCACAGTACGACATAAATTTGGGGATAAATGAATTTGTTTCTTGGTTTAAGAATAAAACTTCAAAGAAATAGATTGAATTTGGATACATAGTGTCAATTCTATGCGAATTAAATATCTAACTTTTTTTTAGTGAATTATTACATGTTTTGATTTTATTCACATCCACTGATAAAGCTATAAAATGATGCAAACCAATGATTTTCAAACAAACTCTAAAAATATATTAAAATGAATAACATTGCCATATTGGGTCTTATTGACTTTGAGAATTGGAATAATCAGAATTCATTGAGTCTTGGTGGTTCAACAGGAGTTATAAAAAGTATTTTGCCATACTTAGTTGCAGATAAAATTTATTTGTTAGGTATTACATCGGATAAGTCAAAACTAAATATGGAGGTTGCGATAGAAATAAATATTAGTATTGTTCCAATAGCATATATTCCTAATAATACTGGAATACCTGTACGCTTCTTGACATTTTGGTACAGCAGAAAAATAAATTCTATACTCCAAAAGTACAGGATAGATTCTATTTATACTCATGCTGAAGAAATGTCCTACTGGGTAAAACCTGGTCCTGTAATTTTGTATCACATGCATGGTTCTGCAAATGCTCTTTCTAAAGCCAAAATAAAAATTTTTAGAAACAAAATTTTTCAAATGTTATGGGAAAGAATAAGGATTAAAAACATACAAAAATCTACAAAGATCATTGCTATTGATAAACTTTGCTACCAATTGATTGAAAAACAGGATAAACAGGAAAATGCTTTAATGATTCCTAATTTTGTGAATAATAAAGTTTTTTTTAAAACTGATGAAAAGAGTGAATTATTGAGTCATATTCAGGAAAATATTTTGCTTTTTGTTGGTAGAATTGAAGAAGTTAAAGGTTTAGAGTTATTTGTTGAAATCGTGTCTGAACTAAATAGGCAACAAAACAGGAAATGGAAAGGCGTATTTGTAGGAAGTGGTAGCTATGAAAGCAATATTCATAAATACATTCGACTAAAGTCAGAAGAAAATCTATTCTTTTTTGCAGGTGCAGTTTTTGATCAGAATGAACTAAGAAAAATATACAATCAAGCTTCTGTTGTGATTATTTCATCTTTTTTCGAAGGCATTCCAATGGCGATTCTTGAAAGTCTTGCCTGTGAAACTCCAGTTATTTCAACCAATGTTGGGGGAATAAAAGATTTAGTTGCTGATGGAATAAATTGTATGGTAATTGACAACAGAGATCCAAACGAATTCGTCAAATTAATATTATCAATTAGTACTGAAAAAAGATTGTTTCCTGCAAACTTCAAATTTTCTGCTGAAATGGTTGCTTTACAAATAAATGATGTTTTAAGATAGGTTAAATTTATTATTTATGTAATAATTGTATTGGATGAGTGAATATACCAAGAAGAAAATACTTTTTATCGTACAATTGCCGCCGCCTATCCATGGAGCTAGTATTATGAATAGTATGGTTGTAAATAGCGATCTAATAAAAAGAAATTTTAGAGTTGAAGTGCTCAATCTTCAATTTGCCAATTCGGTAGCAAATATTGCCAAATTTTCTGCCACTAAAGTTTTTAAATCAGTTGCTGTTGGAATAGATATACTTAAGACACTAAAACGATTTAAGCCAGACCTCGTCTATTTTACAATCTCACCTAAGGGGTACGCTTTTTACAGGGATTCATTTTATGTATTAATTATGAAAGCAATGAGTATGAAAATTGTATTTCATATTCATATGAAAGGCATAAGGGAGAATACGGAAAAGAGCAAGTTACTAAAGGGAATTTATAAATATGTTTTTAAAAATACAAATGTCATTTGTTTATCTGAAAGTCTGATTGAGGACTTTGCTGGTATTTTAAATTCAAACCCATATATTGTTCCTAATGGAATCCAGATTCAACAGAACGGTTTAAAACAGAATAACAGAAATCCTGAATCTGTTATACAACTACTTTTTCTGTCTAACTATATGCATACAAAAGGTGTATTGGTTTTCATGGAAGCATTAAACATTTTACATAAGCAGGGATATGGATTTTATGCCAGGTTTGTTGGAGCGCCATATGACGTTTCTATAGATTTTTTGCAAAGCCTTGCATTGAAATATAAAATATCAGAAATAGTTGAAGTAATTGGACCCTTGTAGAGAAAAAAAAATATCAGAATTACAGAAAGCTGATATTTTCGTTTTTCCGACTTTTAATGAAGCATTTCCATTAGTTCTTCTGGAAGCTTCACAGTTTAGCCTTCCAGTAATTTCAACTTTTGAAGGTGGTATTCCAGACATTGTTGTTGATGGAAAAACAGGTTTTTTAGTAAAATCTCAAAACCCGGAGATGCTGGCAGAGAAAATATCTATCTTATTAAATAATAGTAATCTGAGGATTGAAATGGGACGAAATGCTTATGAAAGGTTTATAAATAATTTCACCATTGATATTTTTGAAAAGAATATGCTTAAAACATTTAACTCAATATTAAATGCGAAGACTCTATGATCGAATATTATTTTAGTTTTATTGGTGAGAAATGTAAAATTGAACGTTAACCTTGTTTTGATTTTATATGAAAACTCGTATGCTTTTTTAAATATTTTATTCGAAAGAAGTTTTTTTTATACGGTTCGATTTATATAACGAAAGTAGGAATTTATTAATAGCACTTTTATAATTCCCAATTTTAGGATTTGATGGGGTTAACATAGAAGAAAAATCAGTTAAAAAAAATATTGGATAGCATGAATTTCCCACTTTCAAGTCTTAAATTATTCAATAGTCCATTATGGACGCTACCAAATTCTAAATTATTGATAAATACTATCAATGCACATTCCTTTAATTTAGCACAACAGGATAAAACTTTTGCAAATGCTCTCCGTAAATCTGATGTGCTTTTACCAGACGGAATCAGTATTGTATTTGCAGTCTCTTTTTTTAAAAGGTGAACAAGTTGATAAAAATAGCTGGCGCTGATCTGTTTTATTTTGAAATGGATCGATTGAACACAAATGGTAAAAGTTGTATGTTTTTAGGTAGCAATGAACTCAACATTAAAACTCATAAGCGAGCGTGCCATGAAAGAGTACCCTAATTTAAAAGTATTCACATATTCACGACCTAACAAAACGGAATTTACTATCGAAGATAATGAAAAAATGATAGCATCGGTTAATAGTTGTAGCCCAGAAGTATTATTCATAGGGTATGACAGCTCCAAAGCAGGAAAAATGGGCATACCAAAATTTTGACAAATTGGATGCAGGACATATTTGTTGTATAGGAGCTGTTTTTGATTTCTATTCAATGCGTATAATGCGCGCACCCGATAGTTTTGTTAAGCTTGGATTAGAATGGTTTTACCGTTTTGCGCAAGAACCTTTTCGGCTTTGGCGCCGATATCTTTTGGGGAATATAAAATTTATTTTATTAGTTCTAAAGAAAAAATTTTGAATGTTCTTGGAAAGTGAAAATAGTTTTGTAAAACAATTCAGTATTAATCAAAATTTTAGAGTGAAATCCATTACGCTAGTTTCAATAGCGTCATGGTAGTTATTAATGAAGAAATTAATTTTAAACAAATAACATAATTAAATGAAAAATCCATTTTTCACTGTTTTCACTCCTGTTTTTAATGGAGAAAAACATATACATAGAGTTTTTGAAAGTATTATTAATCAAACTTTTGAAGATTTTGAATGGATAATAGTTAATGATGGCTCAACAGATAATACTTCAGCTCTTATCAAGACATTTATTCAAGATCATCCAGAAATTAATATAATTTATCTTGAACAGAAAAATTCCGGAAAGCATATCGCATGGAATAGAGCTATAGAAATAGCAAATGGGTATCTTTTTGTACCAGCCGATGCTGATGACAGTTTTGAGCCAAATGCGTTATCATTCTTTTTTAATTCGTGGAAAGCATTGACAACAGAAGAACAAAAAATACTAAGTGGCATCAATGTTCTATGTTTAGATAATAACACAGGCAATCTTGTGGGAGCATTATTTCCTAAAAACGCGTTGATAACAAGTTGCTTAGAATTAAGATTATAAATATAAGAATAAAAGTGAGAGATGGGGCTGTATTAGAGTAGATCTTTTAAAATCCAGACCTTTCCCTATACTTAAAGGCTCCTATTTCCCCCAGGATTACCTTTTATATGACCTGAGTAAAAAAGTATAATGTAATCTGTTTCAATATTGCATTAAGAAGATATTATACTACTGATACAGGTATTATACAAACAATAAGCAAAAATCCCAGTTCGACACAATCCAAAGTTATTTTAAAGTTTAATTTATGGCTTATGAGAAATTTTTGGTTTATATTTTGAGACATTCTCCTCAAAGATTCTTACGTTACTTAGCATCAATTATAAAATATTTTATACTTTCCAATAAGAAGTTGAACAAACTTATCTTCAATTGATAGATTGCTTTTTAATATTTTGAAAAAGATGTCTCATTTATTTTATTAAATGTGTGGATTTATTGGTATTATTAATAAAAATGAACTTCCTGTAGATAGTCCTATTCTACGCAAAATGGCTTCCACCATCCATCATCGTGGCCCCGATGAGGATGGTGTTTTTCTTGAAGGTCCTGTAGGCTTTTTCCACAAGCGTCTTTCTATCATTGATCTGAAGACTGGGAGTCAACCCATGTCTTTTGATAATTGTACAATTGTATATAATGGAGAAGTGTACAATTATATTGAGTTACGAAATGATTTGATCAGGAAAGGGCATCAATTTCAAACTACATCCGACACCGAGGTAATCCTGCACTTGTATAAAGAGTATGGAACGGAATTTCTGAATCTTTTAAACGGGATGTTTGCATTTATCATTTTTGACAGGAGTGAACAAAGATTACTAATCGCCAGGGATCATTTTGGAATCAAGCCCTTGTATTGGTATCAGGATAATCAGAAAATTGTATTCGGAAGCGAAATCAAGGCATTGTTGGCACATCCTGAAATTAAAGCAGAATCTGATACCGCTAATTTATACGAATACCTCACTTTCCAGTTTGTAATGGGGGAGGAAACTATGTTCAGGAATATTTTCAAAGTAAAGCCTGGGCATTATATGACAGTAGATTTAAATTCATGGGATATAAATACTGTAAAATATTGGGAACCAAACTTCAAGCTGGATCAGTTCCACACAGAGGAATACTTTATTGCAGAACTTCAGAAAATTCTTGATGAAACCATCTCACAGCAGTTGCGAAGTGATGTTCCTGTTGGTACCTATTTAAGTGGCGGGCTCGATTCGTCTCTTGTCACTATAATGGCTTCAAAATTCCTGGATAAACCTGTTAAATCTTTTAGCGGGGCTTTTAATGAAGGTCCTGAATTTAATGAACTTGAATATGCACGCATAGCAGCAAAGGCCGCTAATGCTGAACTTTTTGAGATATTTCCTACCGAACAGGAGTTTATCGACCTGATGCCAAAACTAATATACCATCTTGATGAACCGGTTGCAGGACCAGGTCTTTTTCCGCAATACATTGTTTCAAAACTTGCGTCACAACATGTTAAAGTTATCCTTGGAGGCCAGGGAGGTGATGAGATATTCGGAGGTTATGCAAGGTATATGGTAGCATATCTTGAACAGGCCATTAAAGGTGCAATTTTCGAATCAAACGAAGAAGGAGAGCATATTGTTTCCCTGAGTTCAATTCTGCCAAATCTTGCCGTCGTTGAGGCAGTACATTCCTATGATGAAAAGTTTCTGGAATGATGGTGCTTTTGAACCTATGGATCGTCGGTACTACAACCTCATTAACAGAATGGGAACAACAAGCAGTTTCCTGCATCCGGAATTCATGAATGAACGGAACGACGAAGCCATTTTTAATAAGTTCTCAGCTAATTTCAACAATTCCGATACAAAGAGTTATTTCAATAAAATGACACATTTCGATATGCACGGAAGTCTTCCCGGATTACTGCAAGTGGAAGATCGTGTCAGTATGGCCGTGTCCATTGAATCGAGAGTTCCACTGTTAGACAGGCGTATAGTTGATCTTATTTCCCGTATGCCGGCAGGTATGAAGTTTAAAGGAGGCGAGATGAAGTATTTGCTTAAAAAGACTATAAAAGATATCATGCCTGAGAAAATCCTGAACCGAAAGGATAAAATGGGATTTCCTGTTCCTTTACATATCTGGTCGAAAAATAAAGCCAAAGGATTTATTATGGATACATTATTATCCAAAAATGCCAAAGAACGAAATATCATTAATACAAAATACGTAGAGAAGCTTATTAATTCTGAACAGCCATTCAGCCGTGGATTATGGGGTCTTTTATCACTAGAATTATGGTACAATCAATTTATAGATAATTAATTTATGAAAAACCTAGTATCTCCAATCAGCGCAGAAAACTGGAAAATTGAAAAAATAGGAGTCATTGGCCCGGGAATTGTCGGAATGCCTATGGCAGCAATGTTGGCTCATGCAAGAATCAGGATTGGAACTGATAAGCCGGCGAAAGTAGTGGTTATACAACGCGACTCAAAAAACTCCGGATGGAAAGTTGATTCTATCAATAATGGGAAATCTGTAATCGGTGGTATTGAACCAGAACTGGACGATATTACAAGAGATGCGGTAAAAGCGGGTCTGCTTTCTGCAAGTTCTGATTTTTCAGTTCTTTCGGATGCTGATGTTATACTTGTTTCAGTGCAAACAGATAAAAAAGGTTTTGCCCCCGATTATAGCCCGATGTTCGGCGCACTCGAAAAACTTGCTGAAGCATTACAAAATAAACCTGCTACCAAAATTCCTTTGATTATTTTTGAATCAACTCTTGCTCCTACAACAATGGATACTCTTTTCAGGGAGTATTTCAAAAAATATGGATTAGAGGAAGGTAAAGATATTCTTGCTAGGTAATAGCCCAAACAGGGTAATGCCAGGTCGCCTGGTTGAAAGAATCAGGGAATCTGATAAACTGGCCGGGGGATTGCATCCGGAAACACCAAAACTTATTGCGAAACTCTATAATCACATTGTTACAAATGGTGAGGTTTTTCAGACAAACAGTCTAACAGCTGAGATTGTTAAAACATTGGAAAATGCCTATCGTGATGTGCGAATTGCATTTTCTTCAGAAATTGTCCGGTATTGTGATGAAAATAATATAGACTTTTATAAAGTCAGAGATAAAGTTAATACGCTTCTTTCGCAGACTGATAATGCTACTTCCAATCCCAATGTTGTTCCAAGTGGCGGTATCCTGATTCCGATGCTGGGTGTAGGCGGCCATTGCCTGCCCAAAGATGGAATTTTGTTATGGTGGCGAAATATTGAAACCGGCACAGATACATCCAATAGTTTAATCTTAAATTCGAGATTAATAAATGATGAATCTCCATCATTCACTTTTAAACAAGCAGAGAGAGCCTTTGGAAATTTGAGTGATAAAAAAATAGCATTACTTGGTGTAGCATATCGGTTTAATTCTGAGGATACCCGAAACTCTCCAACCCTCACTCTGGCAAATTACCTCAGGGATAAGGGTGTAACTTACATTATGCATGATCCATATGTGAAAAATGATGATCAAAACTTGCTGAAATATAAACAGGAAAGTTATTTTACGCAGGATCTGGATGAGGCACTTATTGATGCAGATTATATCTTTATGTGTAATTCGCATAAAGAGTATATGGATAACATTGACAAAATTACTTCTACAAGCAAGTCTTTGAAGGGAGTTGTTGATGCGTGTAATATTTATCAAGCTGATTATTTTGCTTCTCCTGGCATTAAATATACGGGCATTGGTCGTGGGGAAAATGAACCATCTGAAGAATTCATAACTTTTGTCCTCGAAAGTTTCCAGGCGATGGAACATGGCCTGGCTATTGAGTTATCAAAGTTAATTGAATTCTATAATTCAAATTATGCATTCGATGATTATAATAAAGTTAAGTTTACTGAAGTACAGAAACTTGCCAAAACTTGTTCAACCGGATGTGAAATAGCTGATCCTGTGATTGTAACTAAAGTCCCATCCTACAATGGTTTTACATCTAAACTTGTTGAATCTGCCAGTAGAATTTGATAATATAGTTAGAAACTAAATACATTCATTTTAATTTATGACTTATGCCGGATAAAAAATCCTGGGGAATTATAGGAGGTGGAATTCTTGGAATGACTCTGGCCTTGCGGCTTGCGAAACAAGGATATAAAGTGACAATTTTTGAATCGGGAGATAAACCGGGAGGATTAACTCAGTCATGGCAATTGGATGGAGTAACCTGGGATCGTTTTTACCATGTTATTCTCATGTCGGACCTGAATACTCGCCGGATAATCGATGAGCTTGGTCTGGCAAATAAATTCAAATGGGTAGAGACTAAAACCGGTTTTTATTCAGGAGGAAAACTCTATTCGATGTCGAACATGATAGAGTTTTTCAAATTTCCGCCTATCAATCTTATAGATAAATTCAGGCTTGGGCTCACTATTTTTGCCGCTTCACGGATTAAAGACTGGAAGAAACTTGAGAAGATATATGTTGCCGATTGGCTCACAAAATGGTCTGGGAAAAACGTATTTGAGAAAATCTGGCTTCCACTTTTAAAGGCTAAGTTGGGCGAGAATTATCGGAATACTTCAGCCGCGTTTATCTGGTCCACTATTCAACGGATGTATGCTGCCCGAAAGAGCGGTTTGAAAAAGGAAATGTTTGGTTATGTGAGTGGAGGATATGATGTAATAAATAAAAGATTTGCTCAGCATCTCCTGGATTTGGGTGTTGAATTTAAACTGGATACAGTTGTAAGCCAGGTGCAAGCGATGGAAAATGGCATGATAGGCCTAACTGCTGGAAGTAAGGATAAGTTTGAATTTGATCATGTAATTTCGACTTTGTCATCTTTGCAATCTGTAAATATAGCTGACAGTTTAACTAGCAGAGGAGAAAGCAAAACACCGGAATGTAAAATACCTCGGGGTAATTTGCCCTTCAGTATTGCTCAGCAAGCCTATATCACCTTATTATGTAACCAATATCACTGATACTGGTACGCCTTTTACTGGTATAATTGAGATGAGTGCCCTTATTGATAAAAAAGAAGAATTAAAAGGGAAAAATCTTGTATACCTGCCCAAATATGTTGATTCTGACGATCTGTTGTTTAGTGCGGATGATAATGAAATCCGGAAGATATTTCTGGGCGCGTTGTTGAAAATGTATCCTGAAATTTCGGAAACGGATGTATTGTACTTTGGGGTTTCAAAAGCCAGAGTTGTTTTTGCACTTCCTACAATAAATTATTCAGTGAACCTGCCAGGGATAGAAACTTCAATAGAAAACTTTTATATCGTAAACTCGGCGCAAATCATCAATGGTACACTAAATGTGAATGAAACCATACAGGTTGCTGAATCAAAACTAAAAATTATACTTGATGGTATCCAACAAACAAAATAAGCCGTTGGCCAGTATTTCACTGGATCTTGATAACCAATGGTCGTATATGAAAATTCATGGAGATGATGGATGGGATCAATATCCATCCTATTTTGATATTTTTGTTCCTCATGTGCTTGATGTGTTGGATGAACTGGAGCTAAAAATAACTTTTTTTATTGTAGGAAAAGATACAGA
>CAVQQF010000002.1:0-167748 GCA_963714825.1 uncultured Bacteroidales bacterium
CCCTGGCGCAGCAAGCTACTTACGAGTCAATTTTATCTGACAGTAAAAAAGAACTTCATTTAAAAATTGCCCGGTCTATCGAAAAAATTTTTTCCAAAAATCTGAATGAGTTTTATGGAACGCTGGCCTATCACTTTGAAAAGGCCGGTGATACTATAAAGACTGAAGATTATCTTATCAAAGCTGGTGACGAATCAACAAAATCAGGCGCATCCTCAGAAGCATTGCAATTTTACATGAAAGCTTTGGATTTATTGCCCGATAATCGAAAGCTTAACAAAGAAGACAAAGAGGTTAGGGATTTGCGGATAAAAATTGCCCTGGCTTACCATACTTTGGGAAGAAATGAAGTAGCTGTAAAAGAGTACGAGCTAGTAATGCTAAAGTACTTTAATTTTTATTTTACGGAAAGTGATCGGGGAATGCTTATCAGGGGGATTTTTTCGATGCTGGTATTTATGTTTATGATCAATTACCAGTTCCTGTTCTTTAGAAAAAAAATAAACTCTGAATTTGAGGTATTAATGAAATTAATTAATGACTGGGGTTATGCATACATTCATTTAAATCCAAAGGAGTTCGCACTGAAAGGATTAAAAGCGATACAATATACAAGTTATTATAATATCCGTTATTCCTTGCCTGCCCTGGCTTTTTTTGCTGACACTTCTACACTTTTTAATTTTACAGGGATTTCGCTTAAAACTGCTCAAAAGATGATTGATTTTGCAGAAAAGGCAGGAATAGAAAAAGATCAGCAATCATTTATTAATTTCAGAATGGTTCAAGGTATGCAGAAATATTATACAGGGAATTGGTTGCCGGAAAAAGATTTTCATACGGCTTATAAAAGTGGTGTGAAAATGGGAAAATACATGACAACTATAACTTATGTCTATTATTCCGGAATGCGTACAATAGCTTCCGGTAATTCGGCCGAATTAAACGAAAGAATAAATATTTTGGGAGAACTAGCTGAATCACTGGGTATTAGCTATGCAAGGATATTAAAATACCGTTTGTCGGCAATGGGTTACCTGAAATTCGGAAAACTGGATAAAATTAGAGAGACAATTGATGAAAGAATTAGATACATCGAAACTACTGGGGATGAGGCAAATCTGTTTATGGTAAAATGCATAAAGGTTCAGGCATACGTGTATCTCGGGAAAACTGCTGAGGCTGAAATTACCTTATTTGAAGTAGAAAAAGTTATTGAGAAACACAAGCGTATCCCCATTTTTTATGCCCAATATCTTATTTCCAAAATGGAATATCAACTGCAACGACTCACAGAATTAGGTAAAGAGAATAAAGATTACAGCTCAATTTTAAAAGAAATAAAAAGGAATTCAAAACGGTTAATTGCGAAATCGGGAAAGAATTTAGCTACACTCACAGGGGCTCATATAATGAAAGCAAAAATAGAATACTACTTCGGTAAAAATAGCAAAGCTTACAAATTCTTATCACTTGCCATCATCACAGGTGAAAAATACAATGCCAGGCCTGACCTCTCCCGTGCCTATTTCGAAACCGGCAAATTCCTTTCCGACCCCAAAACCAGGCAAAAACAACTCAACGGCCTTTCAGCAAAAGATTACCTCGAAAAAGCAAAAGTGATGTTCGAAGAAATGGATTTGCAGTGGGATTTGGAAGAGTACAATAAGTTTAACCATACCCATACATTGTAACGGTTTATAAAATATGTTTGGTTATATCGAAAGATATTACGATTTCTGCTATATTATTCAAATATAACTGAACATGTTTAAAAAAAACTCTTGCCTTGTCAGGCTTGAGATTCGGTATTGTTGGATATACTGACGATGATATTTCAGGAGTACTTGAAAATATTGTTTTCATTGAGTTACTTAATCGCGGGTACACTGTTTATGTAGGGCAGATTGGTCAACTTGAAATTGATTTTATTGCTGAAAAGCAGGAAGAGAAAAAATATATACAGGTTACCTACCTGTTGAATAGCGAAAAAACAATTGAAAGAGAGTTTGGAAACTTAATGCGTGTGAATGATAATTTCCCAAAGATGGTTTTGTCGATGGATGAATATTGGAATAAAACGAAGCAGGGCATTGTAAGAAAAAACATCATTGATTTCCTGACTGAGGCATAAATTTAATTTTCCTGTTTGATGTTGACATATTGTACAAATCAGAAATCCAAATTCTAATTAGTACTATTTATCCAATTGAATTAAATTAGCTAAACAAAAACCTATAAACGGCCTTTCAGCAAAAGTCAAAAGGTAAAAGTGAAAAGTAAAAAGAGAAAAGAGAAAATTGAGCAGAAAACAACCTCTGTGGTTCTCTGTGTTCTCCGTGCCTCCGTGGTAAAAAAAATCAAAAGGCAATCCCGATAGCTCGGGATCAAAGGGCATGCTTCGGCTCTCCCGCCAAAATGGGCGGGGCAGGCTGCTCCGCATTCGGAAGGGGAAAAGGGAAAGGGAAAGAGAAAGGGCAAAATGCAAAATGCAAAATTCAAAAGTCAAAGTGAAAAATCCCACATCCGACATCCCACATCCGCCATCCCACATCCGCCATCCCACATCCGCCATCCTACATCCGCCATCCGACATCCGACATCCCAACTCCCACATTCCACATCCAAAAACCTTTTTCGTTTCAAATTATTTTAACGTTCACACATAAAACCCCTGCGTTCAGATAGAATTTCCCGGCGTTCAGATAAGTGTTTCATACCTGCCTTTGGGTTGTAGTAATTTTGTTTCAGAATTATTATCAATCAATCTTTTAACCAAAATCGGAGGAAGTATGAAAACAGTAAAACACCTGTTCGCAATTTTATGTTGCGTTTTATTAACTACCTTTATGGTGAGTGCTCAACCATCAATGGACTATTCCATTATGGTTAGTGATATTGAGTTTCAACCCGGTGTCACTATTGATATAAATGTAAATGTGTATGTAAATGAAAATGCACACAACTGGGCCAATCATGGAAAAATTTTAGCTGTAGAAGGGATGGCCCATACCGCAAACTGCTGGAAACCGTTTGCCGAGGAACTATTCCTGAGGACCGACCCGCAACTGGAAATAAATGAATTTTATGCTATCGACATGCCCGGAAGGGGAGGAAGCGGTCTGCCCCAGGGCCTGAACTCATTGGGTAACACTTTCCTGCTCGATCAAATGTATATCGAAGATTACCTGGCAGTAATTGAAGGTGTTGTGAGCTACCTGAACAATGAATTGAATGTGCACCCAACAACCATTATGGGCCATAGCCTGGGTGGACTGGAAGTGATCATGTTACAGAATAAGCTGCTCAATGAAGGAACCAACCTGCGCAAAGCGTTTGGCTTTAAAAATGCTGTTCTGCTGGCTCCGGCAGTACCGGCTCCATTGGACTGGGCATTTGTTTCAGGAACCGGTGGCTCTGCATTGCTTGCATATGTCGCTTATATTCCCGGTCGGGGTACAATGCTCGATTTGGTCAGT
Source organism: uncultured Bacteroidales bacterium (assembly GCA_963714825.1). GTDB lineage: Bacteria > Bacteroidota > Bacteroidia > Bacteroidales > UBA4417 > UBA4417. Next base: position 3,480 of record CAVQQF010000002.1, read on the forward strand.
CCTCCGAATTGTTATGCTTGGCCCTATATCTTCTTTACCAATACCTGTTGCTACTTTGCACCTAACATGGTTCCGGGAGCACCCTCACCGCCTGAAGTAATCGCAAAAGGCTACAATGCTATGGAACCGGGTCCGCTTTGCCTGCAAATTGCGGGAATGCCCATACCTCCCGGCATGCCTTATCCCTATAAACCGAAGGGTTGAGGCTGACCCGAATATTTTCAAACCAAAACACGGAGTTCAACTCACCATAGTGGCGGATGAATTTGATAAAATGATGTTTCCTGCTGAAGAAGAGGTGCTTTACAAATACCTCACGGGTGACAAGCATACTAAAAACTTCTTTGTTGTATTGGGCGAAAATACCTGTCACGATACACATATTTCAGATCCTCAGGCGATTGTGTCCATATTAAATCGCCCATCGATATTTAAAAGCACTATCGGCGATAATCCGGAAGTGAGAAGTGAATTAAGAATCTATCCAAATCCTGTATCGGAAAATACCAAAATATCCTACGTTCTACCGGCCAACGAATTTGTTTCAATACAACTTTTCGACGCATCGGGTAAACTGATTAAAACCTTTATCAGTGAATTCGTAACAGCAGGCGAGTATCAGTTTCAGCTACCAACTGCTGATTTATCCTCAGGAATCTATCTTGTAGTTATGAATACCGGTTCAACTCATCACACGGCTAAATTAATCCGAAACCAATAAATTTTCAATTATTGTATTAACCGGCATTCTGAAAAGGGTGCCGGTTTAATACTTTTTACCTGGATGTTTTTTTTTACTCAAGGTAAAAAATCAATAGCTGAAAATAATATTTACTAAAATAGTTAAGACCCTTGTTTCGCCTGTTATTCTTTGTTTTCGTCTTGTAAACCCCTTGCAATTCAATTGTTTATACGAAATAAAATCGCTTAAAACTTGCAAACATATAGCTTTATTTTGTATATTAAGGGTCTTCTTAAAAACAGGATGATTCTCATCCATCATATTCAGCCAGGATTCTCTGCGGCATTATGATTTTTTCATGTCGGTAAACGGGTCCCGGGCTGGCAGTAACTGAGTTATTAACCAAATTTAGTTATCATGAAAAAACTAAACTTAATTTCATTTTTATTCGTATTTGGCCTGACACTTTCAGTAACAGGTCAGTCAATTTCATCTCAAAAAAAGGTTCTTTCAGAGATCGATGAATTTATTCTTGAACAAATGGGAATCTTTCATGTGCCCGGATTATCAGCATGTATTGTCGTTGGAGATTCGGTAGCATGGCATAATAATTATGGATTTATGAACCTGGAAGACAGTATCCCTGTTCATGATTCTACACTTTTTAATGTCTTTTCGATCGGGAAATCGGTTACTGCAGCATGTGCCATGCAGATTTGGGATGATGGTTTGCTGGGATTGGATCAAAATATCAATGATATTGTGCCTTTTCAAATAGACAATCCATACATAGCCAACGATAGCATATCGGTACGGATGCTAATGACACACTCTGCAAGTATTACTGATAATAATATTGAAGATTTAATATTGCCTGGTGATCCAACAACAACACTTGAGTACTACATGGAAAATTTTCTCAATCCGGTCGGTGCTTATTATTATAATGGAAATTTTTATAACCAACAACCCGGGGCAGGTTTTAACTACTGTACTCACGGACCAGCATTGAATGGTTATGTAGTGGAAGTGCTCTCAGGAATAGACTTTCATGTGTACGCAAAACAAAACTTATTGATACCACTTCAAATGTATGATTCAGAATGGTTTCTTGGCGAATTAAATATTGATAACCTGGCGGTTGGATATAAATACCAGGGTGGAATTTTTGTTCCCAGACCCCACAGAGGACATCCGGCCTATCCTGGATTTTTTTTGCGCACCACAGCCCTTGAATTGGCAAATTTTACTTCAATGCTTTTAAACCACGGCGAGTTCCATGGTCAAAGCATATTGTCTAATGCAGCTATAGATTCTATGACGACAATTCAAAATCCTTCCTGGGGTTTTTCTTATGGTACGACTGGTTTGGCATTATTTCAAAGAGATGATTTTGGCGACAGACTTGTGTGGGGGCATAATGGAGGTAGCATTGGAGGCTATGCCGCTCAATTCTATTTTTGTCAGGATGATAATACAGGCGTAGTAATCACTACTAATTCCGAACAATATTTAGATCCCATAGTGGAATATCTGTTTGATTTTGCATTAACAATTACAAATATTTCAGAAGAACTTGAATATAGAAATGCAAAACTCACCGTTTTCCCCAATCCGGTATTGCAAACCGCAACCATTCATTTCGAGCTTTTAAAAGCAGGTTTTACTGAACTTTCAGTCTGGAATCAATACGGGCAGCTTATTGAAATAGTAGCGCAGGAAAAACTCAGCCCGGGGAAGCACCAAAAGATCCTTGATACTTCTAGAACTTTCAGCAGGGGTTTATTTTCTCCTTCTTAAAGTATGGCAATGAAACGATCACCAGGAAAATCATAAAAGTTCAATAGCTAAAGGAATGGAATATAGAGCAAAGGGAATATGCTCTTTGCTCTTATTCCGGGCCTTTGGCATAAAACAATTTAGTATGAAAAAACTTATACTGATTCTCGCAGCAGTAGCTTTCAGCTTTAGTGTTGCCTTTTCGCAGGGTTGCCTGCCGGATGGCATCACATTTGACACCCAGGAAGAAATTAATAATTTCCAAACCAACTATCCCGATTGTACTGAAATTGAAGGATTTGTAACAATCAGCGGGTCGGATAAGATTACGAACCTTAACGGATTAAGTGTTTTAACATCTGTTGCAGGCAGGCTCCGGATCTACTCCTGCTCAGTTCTCACCTTTTTATCCGGCCTCGAAAATCTTACTTATATCGGCGGTGATCTGGAAGTTTATATGTGGCCATCAGGCACATCAGTCCTTACGAACTTAACTGGGTTAAACAATCTGACTACAATTGGTGGCGGGCTTAATATCACAAATACCGATGTTCTTTCAAGCTTAACCGGACTTGAAAATGTATCCACTATTGGCGGATTCCTTCAGATTGCAGGAAATGAAGCCCTGACCAATTTGTCCGGCCTCGACAATGTGACTTCCATTGGAGGGGAAATCTGGATTGGCGAAAACGCTTCCCTGACTGATTTAACCGGTCTTGGAAATCTGACCTCTGTAGGCGCTAACATAGAAATTTATGATGACAATCTGACCAGTTTAACCGGTCTCAGCAATCTGCAAACGGTGGGAGGCGTCATCAAGATAAATTATAATACCAAGCTTAATAACTTGTCAGGTCTTGCCGGTCTGACTTCCATCGGGGGATATCTTGAGATTTATTTTAATGATGTGTTAAGCAGTCTATCAGGCCTCGATAACATTGCACCCGCTTCAATTTCAGATATTTATATTGAGCATAACCCTTTATTGGCTACCTGCGAAGTTAAAAGTGTTTGCGATTACCTGGCCAGTCCCAATGGTGATATTTCTATATCAAATAATGGTGTCGGCTGTAACAGCAGGCAGGAGGTGGAAGATAAATGCGATGCCTTATCTGTCGGAAGTGTAATTTCTGCTGAGGAATTTACTTTCGCCCCAAACCCGCTTACTGACCATACTGTGCTGAGTTTTGATAACACTTACTCTTGCCCGGTTAATGTCTGCATTTTCAACACCTTAGGCATATGCCTTAAAAGCTGGCATTTCAATAATACACAAGCAGGACAAAAGCAATATCAGCTGGATTTGCATGGAATCCCCCCCGGTATGTATTTCTGCCGGATACACATTGGGAATGAAACAGTAACCAGGAAGTTAATTAAAGTCAGGTAAGCAGGTCATGTGAAAATACTCATCCCCGAAGCATGCAGTTTTGAAAATAACCTAAACATTAAGCTATGAAAACAAACCACATTACTACAACAATACGATTTCTTGCTTTACTTTTTGTAATATCAGTAATCGGTATAAACTGTAATAAGAAAGAGGACCCGAATATGGTCCCTGATCCTGTATTGAAAAATGATTATCGGGGAACACTTAAAGTCAGTTCAACCAACACGCTGCCTCCATGGTCAGTATCCACAACAATGGACGTTTATATTGAAAAGGAGTTAGGCACAATAACCATTGATCCCGGTACATTATCATACTCAGGGGATACCATTATCCAGGAAAGTTCGCGCCTCGAAAGAACCGGGCAGTGGCAGATGTATCCGATAGGCACACTCATGGAAGATGCCAGCCATAAATACATTAAAGTTGATGCCCAGGTTAATGTTGTAAATGATGTTCAACGCATTTATGCAAAGGACAATGATGGGAATTGGTTGCTTGTGAACGAAGTTACTTTTAACGAAGCACCTTATTCCGTGGTGGATTTCGATTTTGCCGAAGCTGAAACCAGCGGATCAGTTTCAGGTATAACGGTAGCAACAGGTTCCATAACATGGACACTTATTATTTCCCCTGAATAAATGAATATCTGATCTGAAGGGAAGTTTCTGCTTTGTGGGGTTTTCTGCGTAGCATATTGCTACTATTATTATGGTTCTACTTTTAATTTAGCGGGTATGTTGAATATGTCGGATCCCGACTCCTGACTTGTAGCTCCCGACTCCCGACTTCCGTCCCGATAGCTATCGGGATCCGACTCCCGACTACTCCCGACTCTCCGTCCCAATAGCTATCAGGATCCTCCTCCCGCCTCCCAACTCCCGCCTCCCAACCCCTTCATTTCCCCAATTTCCCTAACTCTATATTTCCTCTGATTGCAGGCGGCTACCCAGCATTAATTTTCGTATTGATTTCCTGAGTTTTTAACTTAACTTTGTGCAACATCCAGTTTAACTTAACAGAATCAGGTCATTTCGGAATAATTCACTGCAACTTGTTGTATAATAGATAGTTTATGTATACATTAAATGAATTTTTAAACTTTGAGCTTTTAAGCTATGGGAAATACAATATACGGGTAGACACCATTATAGCCGTATTGCTGATTCTTGTATTTGCCAGGCTCATAATATGGCTGATCAAGCGTGTGTTATTCCGCAGGCATAAACCCAACAGCCCCGAAATTGGCAATGTATATGCTTTGTACCAGATTATCCGGTATTTTATCTGGATCATTGCAATCGCATTAGTACTGGATGCCATTGGGGTTAAATTAACCGTTTTGCTGGCAGGTTCAGCGGCCTTGCTGGTTGGTGTTGGTTTGGGGTTGCAACAAACATTCAACGATATTATTTCGGGCATTATACTGCTTTCGGAGCGATCGATCCGTATTGGCGACATCCTCGAAATCGATGGTGATATTGTTAAAATACAGGATATAGGGCTGCGTACTTCCAAAGGCCTGAACAGGGATGAAATTTCGATTATTATTCCCAATTCATTGATTACCACCAGCAAAGTTATTAACTGGAGCCACCAATCGATGAAAACGCGTTTTAAGATTAATGTGGGCGTTGCATACGGAAGTAACGTGGAACTCGTTTCAAAAATTCTGCTTGAGAGCGCACTGGAGCACCCTGATATTGCAGACAAAAAACTCCTTGAAGCACGTTTGGTCGATTTCGGTAACTCTTCACTCGATTTTCAGATTTTATTCTTCAGCGATAACATATTCAGGATCGAAAAAGTGAAAGGCGAAATACGGCGTATCATTAACCGCAAATTTCACGAAAACAATATCACCATTCCTTTCCCGCAAATGGATTTGCATGTAAAATCAAATGAGGCAAAATTCTAGTATCATTTCGCAACTAATATCTGACCTTAATTACAGACTCCTGACATTTGCATAAGCCTGAACCCATGACACATCATTGATTCATGGATCACATTAACATCACTTGTATTACTGATGCCTATGAGCCTAAACATCTCTTTTCCAACCCTTGAGATGAAGGGAGGCTGAGGAGATTTTAACAAAGAGTAATAGGTCGATTTTAAACTCAGTAGGAATTAAGTTGAGTGACCTTGTTATTTCTACTTGTTCCCAATATTATTTCTCCCTTTTCGTAGTTTAAATCATTAAAAATGATACCTTTGCAAACTTATTTGTCATGCATACTTTATGGCAATAAGTATCATATAATCAAATAAATACGGAATATCTAAATTCATTTTTTTTAATACAATGGAAATTACCAGGGAAAATACAGGCGAATTAACCGCAACTGTTAAAATGGTGATCAGCCCCGCTGACCACAAGGAAAGTGTGAATAAAATTCTAAAGGATTATCAGCGTAAAGCGAATATTCCGGGTTTTCGTCCGGGTCATGTTCCTTTCGGCCTGATCAAAAAACAATACGGAAGCGCAGTATTTGCCGATGAGGTGAATAAACTGATATCCGACAAAATTCATAAGTATATTGATGACGAGAAACTCGATATTCTCGGGCAGCCATTACCAAATACAACCTTAACTCCTGAATACGACTGGAAAGAAGACCAGGATCTCGAATTTTACTTCGACCTGGGATTTGCCCCTGCTTTCGAGGTGGTACTCGACGAAAATACCGCTATCGATTACCATGTTATTAAGGTTGACGATGCCATGGTGAATAAATACGTGGATAATATGCGCGAGCGTTTCGGAACAATGACCAATCCTGAGCTTGCCTCCGAAAATTCCGTTCTCCAGGGCGATTTTGTTCAGCTCGATGCCGAAGGCAATGTTCGCGAAGACGGCATTATGCATTCAGCAAAAGTTGCCATTGACCTGATTTCGGATAAGAAAGTGAATAAGAAAATGCTTGGAGCCAAGGTTGGCGATGCGATCGTTTTTAACCCGATGAAAGCTACCGGTAATGCCGTTGAAGCAAGCGCCATGCTCGGCATAACCAAGGAAGAGGCCGAAAGTATGGAGTCCGATTTCCGTTATATCATTAGTGAGATAAGTACCATGACTCCTGCCGAAATGAACGAGGAGTTTTTTGAAAATGTTTTTCCTGAAGCCGGCGTTACCACCGAAGAAGCTTTCAGAAATAAAGTAAGGGACGAATCGGAGCAGGCTTTTGTAGCCGACAGCGATCATTTATTTGCTCATCATTCGCAGGAAAAACTGGTTGAAATCACTAAAATAAACCTTCCCGACGAGTTTATGAAACGCTGGCTTGCCGAAAGCAACGAAGGCAAACTTACTGCCGAGGATATCGAACGCGATTACAGCAAATATGCCGAAGGCATGAAATGGCAGCTGATCGAAAACAGGATCATTAAAGAATCGGGTATCGAAGTGGCCGACCAGGAAATTAAAGATTACATCAAGGATTACTATTTACAAGGCTGGCGTACCATGCAGCTTACCGACGATCTGCTCTCGAGGCTCGAAACCATTGCCGATTCTTTTATCAAGGATAAACCAAGGGAAGTGCGCCAGATTGTAGATTCGCTTTACGGACAGCGTGTTACTGCCTATATTAAATCGAAAGTTAAACTGGTAGAAAAAGAAATCAGTTACGACGAATTTATTAAATTAGATGCCGAAAAACACTAAACTATGAACATGCAAAACGAATTTCACAAATATGCCGTTCAGCACCGCGGTATCAGCAGCACCAGCCTTCACAGGTACACTTCCATATCGCAAAACTACATTTCACCAACTATTATTGAGGAACGGCAGCTGAACATCGCTACCATGGATGTGTTTTCGCGTTTGATGATGGATCGCATTATTTTCCTGGGTGTGCCTATCGACGATTATGTTGCCAATATTATCCAGGCCCAGTTACTTTTCCTCGAGTCGGTCGATTCGAAACGCGATATTCAGATTTACCTGAATACTCCCGGTGGTTCAGTATATGCCGGTCTCGGCATTTATGATACCATGCAGTATATTGCTCCCGATGTGGCTACTATCTGTACAGGTATGGCAGCATCCATGGGTGCCGTATTACTTTGCGCAGGCGAGAAAGGCAAGCGTACCGCATTAAAGCACTCGCGTATTCTTATCCATCAGCCTATGGGCGGTGCCCAGGGACAGGCCTCGGATATCGAAATTACAACCCGCGAAATTCTGAAGCTGAAAAAGGAATTGTACGAGATTATTGCCAACCATAGCGGACAGGCTTATAAGAAAATCGAGAAAGATTCGGACCGCGATTACTGGATGACAGCCGAAGAAGCAAAAGCTTATGGTATGATCGATGAACTCCTTTTCAGGGAGCCTAAATAGCATTTAAACACCATTAAATTTCCGGTAAGAGTTGGAATTTTTATAACTTTTACCGGTTTTTTTTATAACTTTACAATACAAAGGCTATTAAAAGTAACAGCAGCCTTTTAATTGCTCCTGGTTTTTGCATGTAGTGCATGAGTCAGGTCATTACAAATTCAATGATTATGACGAAAAAAGAAGATCGTTGTTCCTTCTGCGGACGCCCCAAACGCGAAACCAATATACTGATTGCCGGCCTCGAGGCTCATATCTGCGATTATTGTATCGACCAGGCCAGGGATATCATGCGCGAAGAAATAAAGCATGTGAAGCAGGTCGACAACAAGCCTGTAGAAACACCTAAACCACAGGAAATTAAGGCCTATCTCGATAAATACGTGATTGGGCAGGACGATTCGAAGCGTATACTGGCAGTTGCTGTGTACAATCATTATAAGCGCATAAATCAGCCTCCATCCAAAATGAAAGATGATGTGGAGATTGAAAAATCGAACATTATCCTGGTTGGCGAAACCGGAACAGGCAAAACCTTGTTGGCCCGCACCATTGCACGTATGCTGCAGGTTCCGTTTTGTATTGCCGATGCCACTGTTCTTACCGAGGCTGGGTATGTTGGCGAAGACGTTGAGAGCATCCTGAGCCGCCTCTTGCAGGCCGCTGATTATAATGTTGCCAATGCCGAACGAGGCATAGTTTTTATCGATGAAATTGATAAAATATCACGCAAAAGCGATAATCCTTCCATAACCCGCGATGTGTCGGGCGAAGGAGTTCAGCAAGCCCTGCTCAAACTGCTCGAGGGAGCTGATGTGAATGTTCCGCCGCAAGGTGGACGCAAGCATCCCGAACAGAAAATGATACTCGTAAATACCCGAAATATCTTGTTTGTTTCTGGAGGCGCTTTCGATGGTATCGATAAAAAAATAGCGGCCCGTATGCAAACCAATACAATCGGCTATTCGAACGACCGCGACAAAGATGTGATCGACCGGCAGAACCTGCTGCAATATGTTGCACCACAGGATCTTAAAAGTTTTGGCCTGATACCCGAGCTGGTAGGTCGTTTCCCGGTAGTTACTTACCTCAATCCGCTGAACCGCGAAGTGCTAATCCGTATTCTTACCGAACCTCAGAATGCACTTATCAAGCAGTTTACCCGTCTTTTTGAGATGGATAAAGTGAAGCTGACTTTCGAAGCCGATGTATATGAATACATTGTGGATAAAGCAATTGAATTCCGTACCGGTGCCCGTGGACTGCGATCGATACTCGAAGCCATACTTACCGATGCTATGTTCGAAATTCCATCGCAAAGCAAACATTCTGAGCTTGTTATCGATCGCGAATATGCAGCCGAGAAGTTGAGTAAAACCAATATGGCAAGGCTAAAAGTTGCCTGAGGAACCAGCTGAAATTCCCTTCCAGATAAATTTTCGGTACCATCCAATAAAAATGCCGGTATCTTTGTTATTACTATGGCACAATTATTGACTTAATGTCAAAATAAAACCTGTACAATGAGGTTAATTTTGGTTGGTTTACTGGCTTTGGTGCCTTTCGTAATGTCGGCCCAGGGCATTCTTAATCCGCATAGTGCCGAAGGGTACCACTGCTCGGCTATTGTAGTTGATGGTGATACTATCCCTGTTATTTATTACGATGAGGTTTACATCTGGGGTAATAAGTCATTCCGGAATACGTCCGAATCGCGGCAGTGGGAACGCCTTGTGAGGAATGTGAAAAAAGCATATCCTTATGCCAGGCTGGCTGGTATTAAGTTTAACGAATACAGCCAGAAAATGGCAAATGTAAGCAACGATAAAGTCCGGAAGTCGATGATGAAACAGGCTGAAGACGAACTCGATGCGCAGTTTGGGAATGAATTAAAGGATCTTACCATCACCCAGGGCAAAATACTGTTGAAATTGATCGACAGGCAAACGAGTAATTGTTCGTACGATATTGTTGTCGATTTCAGGGGACGTTTCAGGGCTTTTTTTTACCAGTCCTTTGCCCGCCTTTTCGGTTATAACCTCAAAGTAAAATACGATCCGCTGGGTGCTGATGCCGATATCGAACGTATTGTGCTGATGATCGAGAATGGAAGTATCTGAGGATACCTGAATCTTTTTTAGCAGAAGTTAAGTGGATGCTTGTGGCTGGATGCTGGTGGCTGGATGCTTGTTGCTGTATTCTTGTTCCTACCGTCCCAGTCCCATTCTTCTATCAATCCTATCAATCCTATCAATCCCTGCCTAGGCAAACTCTCAATCCCTGCTTGCAGCAGGCAAGCCATCAATCTCCTTCAATCCCTGCAAGCAGCAGGCAATCCCATCAATCTCCCTTCAATCCCCCTTCAATCCCTGCCTGCAGCAGGCAAACTCTCAATCCCATCAATCTCACTTCAATCCCATCAATCCCATCAATCCCATCAATCTCCCTTCAATCCCCCTTCAATCCCTGCTTGCAGCAGGCAAGCCCTCAATCCCTACTGCCCGCTCCCTTTCATCACCGTTAGCAGCGTATAGGCCATAATTTTAATATCCATGGCAAGCGACATATTCTCGAGGTACAGAATATCATATTTCAGGCGTTCAACCATTTGATCAACATTTTCGGCATAGCCGTATTTAACCTGACCCCACGAAGTAATGCCGGGTTTAACCTTGAGCAGAAGACGGTAATGGGGTGCCCGTTTAGTTATCTGGTCGATGAAATACTGCCTTTCGGGTCTTGGGCCTACCAGCGACATATCACCAATAAGTACTGAAAAGAACTGGGGTATTTCGTCGAGGCGGGTCTTGCGCATCATTTTCCCGAAAGGGGTAACGCGTGCATCGTTTTTCGACGAGAGCATGGGAATACCATTTTCGGCATTTGTAAACATCGAACGGAATTTAGGGATCATAAACGTTTTACCGCTTATTCCGATACGTTCCTGTGTATAGAAAACAGGCCCTTTCGACGATAATTTTACACCAATAATGCAGAAGAGGTAAACAGGAGCCAGTATTACCATGGCAAGAGCGGATAATACCACATCAAGGAAGCGCTTTAAATTCGCCTGCCACACCGGCATGAAATCGAATGACACCTGAATAAGTGGAGTTTGATAAATGGAAGTGGTTTTTACAGTTCCCAGCAGAAAGTCTTGCATATCCGGAATAACTTTAATGAGTACATCAGTATCTTCTATTTCTGAGATTATTTGTTCAATAGTATTGTGTTCGGAGCGTTCGGTAGCTATGATAACTTCTTCAATATTCATGTCGGCTATCAAATGGCGGAGGTTCGAGAAGTGGCCGAGGTTGGGGATAAATTTTTCGAGCTGGTAGCTTGGATACTCCACTGCATGCACAAAGCCTACAAACCTGTTAAACGCTGACTTCGGCTGGCTTTCGATTTCGTTATAAATAGATATGGCATTGCCGTTGCTTCCTACAATAATGGAGTTAAACCCAATAACACGGTGCTTGAGTTTATAAAGATTGCGCGAAGTGAGTATCAGCCTGAATGTTACCGTAATCAGGAAATGCAACAGAAACAGGTTGGTGAAGAGTTTATAATAATTCTTATAGGTTTGTATAACATCGTCGAGAATGAGGGCAAAGAAAATAATGATTACCCCTATGATGCTGATTAAAAGCGTCTGCCCCAGTTCACTCATACGCGCCTTGCGGTAAATATTGTGGTACGAGCCCGAAATGGTATAAAGGAAAAGCCAGAAAAAGGAAATGGCAACTATTCCGATATAGAACTTATTGTCGTTCAATACAATCTGCAAAGTATCGTTCATTTCCTGTGTTTCGGCCGATTTGCGAAGGAAGAAAAATATGCTCCATGCCAATGCAGCCGATAGAAGATCGGCGATAACGAATTTTGCGGTTTGTAGTTTTCTATTCATTATTATTTGCTAAGTATCAGAAATGTAATAATTTGATGTTATCGAAAATTATTTCAGCATTCGCTTCATCTGTACTTTTCGTTGCATTAAAGTATACCTTGAAACTTGTTGCATCCTGGTTCACCGATAAAGTCGGAGTGAAGTTTATATAGATTTTATTCCAGCTGCTGCTTGGATTAACAACCAGTACCGGCCGCTGACTTGTTACCGAACCGTTTACAAATAAACCGACAGTAAAAGGGTTATTCGATTTGTAGTTTAATTCGAGGAATACCGAAGTGCCGTCGGTAGGTAACTTGAACGAGTCGTGGCTGCTGCATTCAAACACCAGGGTATCGGCCGGAATAACCACCTTGGCTGCATATTTGTTTGATTCGTATGGGAATGCAGCTTTGAGTTCGTCGGTAAGCAAGGTGCGCTTAAAGTTTACCTCGCTGCGGGCTGTCGAATCAAGAGAAAGGTTAGTATATTCAAATGCTTCCTGCCATGCAAATTTGGTGGCTGCAGCATAGGCAAATTTCATATGACCCAGATCGGTAATTTTTTCGCGCTCGAGGGTAACGGTTCTGCTGATTCTGTCGTAAAAAGGGTAGGGGACACGTGTTTCGTTAATACCATTGAGTTTTATACCGGCAAAAATGTATAGTTCAGAAGTGCCACTCTTGAGTATCGGAAATTTTGCCGGCATCTCGAATGCTCCTATCAGTTCATTGTCAGCATACACCCATGTGTCGGAGATTTTATGCGAAGCCGTTCCCTGTATTGCCGTTACATTAATGCTGATTGAATCAACTTTAATGTATGAAGGTATATCGTCGATGGAAGTTTTGGTGCATGCGCTTGTTAATGCAACAACAACAGGCATAAGTAAGGAAGTATATTTAAAAAAGTATTTCATTCGGTATTTCAGGGTAATGGTGTGTAATTGTTTCTTGTTAAGGAGTGGATAGTGCTATCGTAATTCCTTCAGTATATTGGCGCTTTCAACTTTTTCGAGTATCTGGTGAGCAACTTTAAGTGCACGGTAACCATCATCAATGGTAACGGTAGGAGTAGTATCCTCAATTATGGATCGTGCGAAACTTCTTAATTCCGTTTGTATGGCATTGGATGGAAGAATAAGCGGTTTTTCGAAATAAATCTGTTTTGGAGCCATTCCGTTTCCCGGTTTGAGGACAGGAAAACCTTGATTAAGATCATCTGATCCTGCTGTTTTCATGCGGAATACCTCGGCTTTTTTATTGAGGTAATCAACTGATATAAAGGCATTATGCTGAAAAAAGCGGGCTTTCCGCATGGGACTCAGCGAAATACGGCTGGCTGTGAGGTTTGCCACGCATCCGTTTTCGAACTCGAGCCGGGCATTCACCAGGTCGGGAGTGTTGGTAACAATTGAAACACCACTGGCCTGAATTTTATGTAACTTGCTTTTAACCAGGTGCAGTACAATATCGATGTCGTGAATCATAAGGTCGAGAACCACCGGCACATCGGTACCCCGGGGATTGAAGGAAGCCAGGCGATGCACTTCGATAAACATGGGATTATCAATAAACGGAAGAACTGCCACCATTGCCGGGTTGAAACGTTCAACATGGCCAACCTGAACTTTTACATTGGCATCGCGTGCAATTTCAATCAGCTGCAGTGCTTCTTCTGGTGTTGTAACGATGGGTTTTTCGATAAATACATGCCTGAAATTCTGCAACGAGCGCGCAGCATGCTCAAAATGGGTGATGGTAGGCGTTACAATATCAATTACATCCACTTCCTTCATGAGCTCGTCGAAGGAGTTAAAGCTCCTGATACCGAATTCGTTGGCAACGCTCCTTGAAATTTCCTGATCGCTATCAAAAAAACCCATTAGCGTAAACTCCGGGATTTCGTTGATGCATTTTATGTGTATCTTGCCGAGATGACCGGCACCTATAACTCCAATTTTAAGCATTTATCAATTTTTGTGCAAAAGTAGAAAAAAGCCATCCGGAATCACGATAACTTTTAAACAGTTTCTATAAGATATGTTAAAGGGTTATGTAAGTTGAAAATGGTTGTACCGCCTGCTGAATAAATAACGTTTTTTTAAAGATAATTTTTGAAGTGATGTCAAAATAAAGAAAAAGGGAAAATTTACAAAAACTTATTGGCCGAAAATTACCTTGCCAACACTCAATTACTTACTTTTGCCACTCATAGCAGGAAGTATGGCCGCATTTATAATATTGCTTACACAAAGCCTGTTAATACGGTATTGTTTCGAATAATTTACACATAACATAGTAAGATCAAGCAAATGAAAAACACAGCTTTTACACAATTTCATGAAGCCTCAGGCGCCAAAATGGCTGAATTCGCCGGGTATAATATGCCCATACAATTTTCGGGAATAAATGATGAACACGAAACAGTTCGTACCAAACTTGGTATTTTTGATGTTTCGCATATGGGCGAAATATGGGTGAAAGGCCCGAAAGCATTGGAATTTATACAGTTTGTTACTACCAACGACGCTTCTGTTCTTTTTGATGGTAAGGTTCAGTATTCGTGTTTCCCTAACGGCAAAGGCGGAATTGTTGACGATTTGCTCGTGTACCGTGTTGATGCTGAAACCTACCTGCTGGTTGTTAATGCATCAAATATTGATAAGGACTGGGCCTGGCTGCAAAGTCAGAATACTATAGGGGCTCATCTGTACAATGCTTCCGACGAAATAGCACAACTGGCAGTTCAGGGACCACTTGCATTAAAAGCCATGCAAAAACTTACCTCTACACCTGTTACCGATATGGAGTATTATACATTTAAGAAACTCGATTTTGCTGGTGTAAAAGATGTGATTTTTGCCACCACAGGCTATACAGGCTCCGGCGGATGCGAAATTTATATGGATAATGCCGATGCCGTAAAAATATACAATGCGGTAATGGAAGCGGGTGCTGAATTTGGAATAAAACCCATTGGCCTCGCTGCCCGCGATACCCTTCGTCTCGAAATGGGATTCTGCCTGTATGGCAACGATATCGACGATACCACTTCGCCCATTGAAGCAGGCCTGGGTTGGATTACCAAGTTTACCGATACAAAAAACTTTATCAATAAAGATATATTCCTGAAACATAAAACGGAGGGCACTTCGCGCCGACTGGTTGGTTTCGAACTGATTGACAAAGGTGTTCCGCGTCACGGATATGATGTTGTTGATGCTGCGGGAAACAAAATAGGCATAGTTACCAGCGGTACCATGGGCCCATCAGTTAAAAAAGGTATTGGCATGGCTTATGTTCCGGTAGCTTATATGAAAGCCGGAAGCGAAATATTTATCAGCATACGCGATAAGGCAATAAGAGCACAGGTAGTGAAAATGCCTTTTTATAAGGCTTAAATACTGAATACTCTTTGGTGGATTTTTAGTGAAATAAATAAATTTCAGTCTTGCTGAAAAGGATTTAGCTGATAATTTTTACACAGTATGAACAAGATCGAAGTTTGTCTTTCGCCACTGTTGTATGAATCGAGAACAATAACGGATAATTATATCGTTGTTATTGTTGATGTATTGCGGGCAACTACTTCATTCTGTGCCGCTTTCGATAGTGGGATAGAAATTATAATTCCAGTTTCAGGCCTTGATGAATTGCGGGAATACAAAAGCAAAGGATTCCTTACGGCCGCCGAACGTGAAGGCGCGAAAGTTGATTTTGCTGATTATGGCAATTCGCCAAGCGTTTTTCGGAAACAGTCGCTGGCAAACTCTCAACTTGCCTATTCAACCACCAATGGCACACAGGCTATTGAAAAGGCTAAAGGTTCGGGGCAAATGGCTATACTTTCGTTCTCGAACCTGTCGGCACTTGCCGCATGGCTGCTAAAAAAGAATCAGAACATCCTTATACTATGCTCCGGCTGGAAAAATTCATTCAGTCTCGAGGATACATTGTGTGCGGGTGCTTTGGTTGAAACACTGCAATCTTCCGCTAAGTTTACAGGTATATGCGATGCTTCTCATGCAGCACTTACGCTGTGGGTTGCGGCAAAAAATAACCTGCTCGAAGAAGTAAAGCAAGCAAACCATTACCAACGTCTGTTTAAGTTAGGCCTTCACGATGACCTCGATTTCTGTTTCCGGCGCGACACATCGAAAGCAATACCCGTTTGGGATGGTGCAGGATTCAGGGATTTATCTTCCGGCCCGTATATTCCGGAATAAAGGGGAATTTAAAGAATCGTTCACTTATTAATTCCGTCACAACCTCGTCAACCATCACCATAATTAACTTAACCCATTTTAACCTATCCACATGAAACGAATTTTCCTAATTACTGTCCTTACCATGAGCATAGCACTTTTTTCGTGTACCCCAAAGAATGAAAAGCCTGTAACGGCTGATACCGAAGACTTTAAATACCTTGTTGAGCAGTTTGCCGACCTCAAAATTATGCGTTACCAGGTTCCTGGTTTTGAGGATCTTTCGCTACAGCAAAAAGAACTTGTTTATTACCTGAGCCAGGCAGCCCTTTGTGGTCGTGATATTATTTTCGATCAGAATGGTAAATACAATCTTGC
Organism: uncultured Bacteroidales bacterium; assembly: GCA_963714825.1. Classification (GTDB taxonomy): domain Bacteria; phylum Bacteroidota; class Bacteroidia; order Bacteroidales; family UBA4417; genus UBA4417. The sequence goes on from CAVQQF010000002.1 coordinate 20,156, forward strand.
TGTCCGCCGTACACTCGAAAATATTTACCTGACATACGATGGGAAAAAGGAAGGAGCTGATTGGCAGGCATTTGAAATATATCTGAAAAGAGTCTGGTTTTCGAACGGAATATATCATCACTATGCTTCCGAGAAGTTTTTACCCGAAATCAGCCAGGAATACTTTAAGGAACTGGTGAAAAATTCCGATCAGTCGAAATTTCCTGCCAGGGAAGGACAAACACTTGAGCAACTGATAGATGAGTTGATGCCAGTTATATTTGACCCTAAGGTAATGCCGAAAAAAGTAAACCTGGCCGAAGGTGAGGACCTTGTAGTTACATCGGCTGTTAATTTTTACGAAGGAGTTACTGAAAAAGAAGTGGAAGCATTTTATAAAGGAATGAAACAACCCGATGCCGATCATCCGCTATCATTCGGGCTCAATTCGAAGCTGGTTAAGGAAAATGGAAAAGTGCTGGAAAAAACATGGAAAATAGGTGGCGGATATACCGAAGCAATTGAAAAAATCGTTTTCTGGCTCGAAAAAGCCATTACAGTATCCGAAACACCTGAGCAGAAAGCCGCACTTATTAAACTTGTTGAATACTACAAAACCGGCGATCTGAAAACATGGGATGAGTACAATGTACTTTGGGTCGAAGATTTAAAAAGTGATATTGACGTGGTTAACGGGTTTATCGAAACCTACGAAGATCCCATTAGGCCGTAAAGCTACCTGGGAATCGGTTGTTAATTTTAAAGATAAGGAAGCCACAAAACGTGCCGAAATTATCAGTAACAACGCTCAGTGGTTCGAAGATAATTCGCCTGTTGATACCCGATTTAAAAAGGCCCAGGTGAAGGGCGTAACAGCTAAGGTTATCACGGCTGCGCAGCTTGCCGGCGATTGTTACCCCTCAACGCCAATAGGTATAAACCTGCCAAATGCCGACTGGATCCGGAAAGATTATGGATCAAAATCGGTTACCATCGAAAACATTACCTATGCCTACGATCAGGCTGCACTCGGAAATGGAATGCTCGAAGAGTTTGTGCTCTCCGAAGCCGATCGTAAGCTCTCGAAAAAATACGGATCGCTGGCAAGCAATGTGCATACCGATTTGCACGAATGCCTTGGCCACGGCTCGGGTCAACTGTTACCTGGTACCAGCAGCGAAGCCTTACGCAATTACCAGAGTACCCTCGAAGAATCGCGTGCCGATCTATTTGCTCTCTATTATATTATGGATCCGAAACTGCTTGAATTAAATGTTCTCCCATCGGCTGATGCTGCAATAGCTGAATACAATGCCTACATCCGCAATGGATTGCTGACTCAGCTTACCCGCATTGCTCCGGGTAAAAACATTGAACAGTCGCATATGCGTAACCGCCAGCTTATTGCTAAATGGTGCTACGAAAAAGGCCTGGAAAGTAATGTAATTGAGTTTGTGAAACACGAGGATAAAACTTATGTGCAGATTAACGATTACCAGAAGCTCCGCGATCTTTTCGGAAAACTCCTGGCTGAAATTCAGCGTATTAAATCCGAAGGCGATTTTGCTGCCGGCAAAGCCCTGGTCGAAAACTATGCTGTAAAAGTTGATAAGACCCTGCACGAAGAAGTCCTGGCAAGGTTCAAAAAACTCAATGTTGCGCCTTACGGCGGATTTTTAAACCCTGTTTTCACTCTTGTTGAAACAAAAGGTAAAATTACGGATGTAAAAGTTGAGTACCCTTCCGATTATGCCGGGCAAATGCTTTGGTATGCTAAAGATTATTCGTTTTTACCGAGTTGGTAGGTGAGGGATTGAGGGCTTGCCTGCTGCAGGCAGGGATTGAGGAGATTGATGGGATTGATGATGATTGAGGAGATTGAGGAGATTGAGGAGATTGATGGGTTGAAGGTTTGATGGGTTTTAGGGTTGCTCGAGGGGTGAGCGGTTCCGATAGCTATAGTAACGAACCCCGGGTTTTAGGGATTGATGGCATCGATGGGTGAGCGGGATTGATGAGATTGAGGAGATTGATGGATTGATGGGTTTTAGGGTAGCACGAGGGGTGAGCGGTTCCGATAGCTATAGTAACGAACCCCGGGTTTTAGGGATTGAGGGGTGAGGGATTGATAGTTGAGGAGATTGATGGGTTGAAGAGTTTCAGGGTAGCACGAGGGGTGAGCGGTTCCGATAGCTATAGTAACGAACCCCGGTTGAGGAGATTGATAGGTTGAGGAGATTGGGCCGATTACGCTAAAAGGACTCAGGCACCCGGCACCCGGCACTTGGTACCCGGCACCTACCACCCGGCACCCGCCACCCGGCACAACAAGAACCAGGCATCCAATTGCCCCTTCTGTTCCATTCAAAAAGAAAATCTGAATTAGTTAAATCGTTTTCCGAAATGAAAACTGAGGTAGCCGGTTATAAAAAATAAGTTCGGATCCTTAAAAGCCATAATGGGTACCTTTTGTGGGAAGAAATCAACGGCAACTCCTGCTTCAAGCGATTTTATACGATCATTCTGCGCACTGAATTCGAAATTAAATCCACCTTTGGCATATAAGCCCGGGTAAATTTTTATTTTATCAAATCCACTCAATATCGGGCCACGGCCGAAAATCTCGCACAAACAGTCTGAATTTACTCCAATGTATGGAAAGTGCGCTTCAGGATTATAGCGTTCGAGTGAGGTGTAATCCAGGAAAATCTGGTTGTCGACAACCGTGTAATAAGCAATGTTTAAGAAAATGGGTTTGGCAATCCCAACATCCAGTCCCCCATAATAAAAGGCTCTTACTTCGACACCGCCCCAGTAAGGTTTGCGGTTAATAAGGTGTTGTCGTCCGATACCTGCACGGAGTATATACAGGTTATTGAGTTTTCCGTAAATATAACTACGCGGGTTGGCAAAATTCTCGTTGTAACGCTTCGCCTGGGTTGGCGATTTCATTTCGAGTAAATCGAATTCGAACATCCGATTTTTATAATATGTTTTATTAATGCCGACGCGGTATCCCAGGCCATAACCGAGCGTATGAAGCATTACATTCCCTGATTTCTCGCGGCGCAGCAATATGCCCATATCCACGGTATCAGCAGTGCTCTCATCCTGGGCCTGCAATGCCAGCGGGAACGTAGTGATAATTGCCAGAAATATAATTACCGGGAATAACCGCATAATCTGTGTCTTTAATTAATAAACAAGCAGGCTACGGTTTAGTTGCTTTAAATCGTATGATTTATAATAACAGGAAACCGAAATAATTACCTGCTTTCTACACGGTACTGTTTGTATTCCCCGTAGGCAGCACAATTTTGAGTTGATCCGCAGGAGGTTAGCAGTATGGAGAGAAGTACGATTGTTGCAAGCAAGGCTGCTATTTTCTTCATATGATTATGATAGTGATTACAATTTAATAATCAGTTAGATGCGCAAATGTATTTACATTTAGCATAAGTATAACACAGTTTTTGCAAATTTATTGTATTTTATCAACCATTATTTGTTGATAAATTTATTAAGCACGTTCATTGCCAGGTATATAAGGCCCGATTGCAGGGATCCGACAGCGATTGTTGTTGCCTTAATTTTTGTTCGAATTGAACGATTGTGGTAAAATCCGATCCATTACATCACCAGTTTAACTTTTAGGAATCAGATTCCCATGAATTTTAGTGAAATTGCTAGTACCTGATACCCCAGAACCAGGGTTCTTCAGCTGCTTTGCGCTCTTTTATCTGCTTTTCTATCAATTTGTTGAGTCCGGGGGAATCAATTTTTTTGCCTTTTATTTTAGCCGGAACTTCAAGTTCGGTAGTGAGTGCTTGCATAGTAATTTTATCGGCTGTCATAAGCAAGGCTCCTTCGTTAATATTAACTTCCAGGATAATTCCGGGTAAACCGAAAAACCGCTCAGGTCCTGCGCTCACCGGCATATCGAGTGCAAACCAGGCAATGGTACGCTGATTGCGAATGGTGTCGGTTAAAGAAGCATTCATGCAGATATGCCCTGCCACTTCTTTCATATCGTTCAGTATTTTCCAGGCGGGAGGTACAATACTGTCGTGTACAAGGTATGTTTTCCCCAGCATCGTAATTCCATCGTAGAGTGTATTCTCTTTAAAATTACGTTTCATAAAGAAAACATCTTTGCGGTTGCTCCAGCCTTCGTTGCCTGCTTCGGCTTCTTCTTCCGAATCTTCATACTTCGACTCATCCATATTAAAATGCAGCAAAGTATAGGTTTTCCATTCGGAGCGGTTTCCCCACACATACGAAAGGCGCTCGCGCTGTTGTTTGCTTATATAATCGACCGAAGCATACATCTTTGTCCAGTTACCGGTGCGCAGGTACCTGATGGTTCCTTCCACGGGTTGAGCTTTCAATATTACCGGCTGAAAAACCAGGAAACAAATGGCAACAAGGGTGTATATCTGAATATTTTTTTTCATTTTAAATGCTTTTTGATAAAATTTCTTTGAATCATATTTAACTGGCAGGAAATTTTACCAAAACCGGTTCTTTTGAAGTTTGCTTTCGAAACCTTTCATATTATAGGTTAAACTCAGCATAAAATAACGGGCCAGGGTATTTGTACTGCTTGTTTGTATATAATTATTGTTGGCAAACTGGCTGATATTAATATTTTTATTAAAAAGATCGAAAGCAGCCAGGCGCATCTCGAATTTGTTTTTCTTGCCGAGTATACGGCGAACCGAGCTATTCAGCAATGGAATGGACTGGTCAAACCCGTATGATTTGTTTTTGTAAACAGAGTAGTTGAAATTTCCTTCGAAAAACATGCGGGTGGCAAATTGCCATTTTACCGATGAGCGTATGGTATAATTGTAAAATTTCTGGTCGTGTTCTTCATTAATTGTATAATTAACATTACTGAGTCCGCTCCATATTCCTGCCGAAAGAACAAGCTTTGAACCGGGTGTAAGGTTTATATTTCCACCGGCATTTATACTCCTTGATTTTGAATGGTCGGGTACAGTGTTGATACGTGTCGGCGAATCGGTGTAATTAATTCCTCCGTTTAGATCGATGGTGAGCTTGGTTTTAATAATCGGAATGTTTGACCACAACCAGGAATTTATGTTTTTTCGTTGTTCCATATTTTCAGGTGACGAAATAGTGACAATACCAGTACCGGCTTCGAATACGCTTACCTGAGTGTACACTATCGGGTTGTTGGTAATGCCTCCACTCAGGCGGAAACCTATGTTGGCAAACGAAGAGGGATTCCAGTAATACAAACCGGTGCTGATTTCGTGTGATTTCTCAGGTATAAGGTCAGGATTTCCAACAACAAGGTAGGCCGGGTTACTGGTGTTTTTTATGGGCTGCAGGTCGCTGAACTCAGGTGCCGAAATATTATTGGTATATCCAACTTCTAACCTCAGATTATTTTTGAATTCATAATTCAGGTTTATATTCGGGGTAATATCGATGTACGATTTAGTACACGCCAATGGAATCCCAGGGCATGCCTTTATCAGGCGAATATTGTCCGTCGAGTTTCAATTGTTGTGCTGCAATGCCTGCTGATGCATTGATGCCGCTGAACGAGTATCGTACCACAGTTCCTAAACGATTGTATATTGTTGTTTGTTCATAGTAATTGCTGAGGCTGTCGATATGTATTTCGCTGGTATACGGATACGCCTGCCTGTTACTGTTATTGCTGAGCTGGCTGAAATTATAGAATACTTCGATATACCATTTTTTCGAAAGCGCCTCGGTAAAGAGGGCACTTGATTTTATTTCGCTTACATTTTTATCGTTATTGATTAATTGCCTTATCTGCTCGGTAGGAGTTGTGGCTTCGAAAAATTTGTTAATCGAATTGTAATTGTCGGTTCCATCGCTCAGGTTGGCGTTATATCCTCCGCTGATGGCAAAGGAGCGGCCTTTCTTTTTGAAAAGATGCCTGTAAATGGCTGCCGAAGTTATTTTGTAGGAAGCCAGATCGGTTCCATTAGCCAGGTTAAGCGAATTGTAGGGCAAAAGAGAATAATCAGAGAATTGCTGACTATTTATTTTATCGTTGTTGTTCGACGAAAACCTGAAATTCGCTTTTACAATCAGTTTATTACTTGAGTCGAATTCCTGTTCGTAACGGGTGCCTATGCTGTGACTCGACCGGAAATCGGAATTGTTGAGGGTATCGTTTTTTGTAAAAGTTGTATTCTCGTCGAGGAATGTTTGCCTTAAACTTGTCTGTAAAAAATCGAGTTGTGTCTGGTTATAAAAATAGCTTGAATTGAATTTAGTCTTTTTGTTATCAAAATTAAAATTTGTTCCGGCTCCATAATTCTTCGTCAGCCCACGCCCATCGTAATTATTTAATGGAGAATCGTCGCCGCTGAAAAAATACATTCCACGGCCATAACGGTTAAAGCCAAAATCGCCATTGTCGTAATCATTAAAAGAATTATTGCCTTTAAATTCGCCATAATCTTCCCAGTTTACGCCGGTTTGGTTGATATTGTTGCCATACCCTATAACCGAGAACTGGGTTTTATCATTAAAACGGTTGTAATTTCCGCGTGCCGCCCAGCGCTCTTCGTTACCGGCTGCAGCAGTTACCTTGCCGAATGATCCTTTTTTAAATTCTTCCTTGAGCTGAAGGTTCATGGCTTTTTCTTTTGAGCCATCGTCGATGCCTGTCAGTTTCGACTGCTCCGATTTCTCGTTATATACCTGCACTTTCGAAATAGCTTCGGCTCCCAGGTTTTTGGTCACACTTTTAGGATCGTCGCCAAAAAAAGTTTTTCCATCCACGTACAAGCGCTTAACATCCTTACCCTGGGTACTTATGTTGCCGTCGGCATCCACTTCGATGCCGGGTAAGCGGCGTAGCAGGTCTTCGACGGTTGATCCGGGCGGAACTTTAAAAGTAGTCGCATCGTATTCAACGGTATCGCCCCGAATGTATAAGGGTGCTTTGGCAGCACGTATCACCACTTCAAGTAATAAGGTTGATAAGTGGTTTCATTTCAACAACCTTCAGGTTATTGATATCGGTTAACGAGGGTTCAATCATTTGCTGCAAAGGCAAAAAACTTACATGAGAAGCTTTGAGCAGATACCTCGAATTTTTTACATTGTTAAAAGTAAACTCTCCTTTATCGTTGCTTGTAGTGAAATTAACCAATGCCGAATCAGCCGGACTTAATAACATAACGGTTGCAAATGGAACAGCTTCAACGAGTGTATCCTGCAGAATCCCTTTTATAGTAGTGCGCGAAGGTGCCTGTGCCTGTGAAAAGTTGACTGATAGTACCAACACAATCCAAATGAATATCTGTTTAATTTTCATATTATCAACAAATTAAATTAAGGAGGAGTAATTATTAAATAATGTTCAATAGTAACGTTATTAATCGTAAAAAGATTGCAGAAATATGATAAAAATTGTTAAATTTTCTACTCGCAGTGCTTCAGAGGTTTAATGCATAAAAACATTATCAGGTAGAGCTTTATACTTTTTGAAGTGTGAACGAAAAAGTGGAGCCTACATTTGGCGAACTGCGAACATTTATGGTTTGATTATGAGCTTCGATTATATGTTTTACAATGGCAAGGCCTAAGCCTGAACCGCCCTGTGCTCTTGAACGGTGTTTGTCGATCCTGTAAAACCGCTCGAAAAGCCTTGAAATATGTATATCGTCGATTCCTACTCCGTTATCCGATATCTCTATAAGGTAATTCTCATCCATATCGTAAAAGCTGATTTTGGTGCGTCCGCCCGGAACACCGTATTTAATCGAATTGTCAATCAGATTTGTCAGCACTGTTCTGATTTTCTCCTTATCGGCATTCACGAGCATAGTGTCGTTATAATCAGCTGCAAACATGAGTTTTATCTGTCGTTCAGCCGCTTTAGGTTCCATAAAGTCAATGACTTCGCGAGCCAGGGCAGGTATGGAAAAGGAGGTGACAATGGGAGTGGCTTCGCCCGTTTCGAGCCGCGATATAACTTCAAGTTCTTCCACGATGCTAATCATACGCTCAATGTTCTTTTGCGCTTTCTGGAGATATCCCATATTTACTTCGGGATCGTCAATTCCGCCTTCCAACAGCGTGAGAATAAATCCCTGCATATTGAAAAGAGGCGTTTTAAGTTCATGCGATACATTTCCCAGGAATTCACGGCGAAACGCTTCCACTTTTTTTAGTTCATCAATTTCAAGTTTGCGGTCATGAGCCCAATTTTCGACCTCTGCATTTACCTTGCCTATTATGTCGCCGTGAATGCTCTCAATATATTCACGTTTGTTGTCCCTGGTAAGTTTTTGTTTATGTATGGTTTTGTAAACAAGCTTTATGCGATCGTAAATAAATTTTTCGAGAGCATAACGAAGAACCTGGTATTGAATAAAGATCAAAGCCAGGAAAGTAAGAGGTATCAATATCCAGTAATACTGTTTTGAGCCGAAATCCTCAAATACAAAAAACATAATAGCTGCCATAACCGATAGCAGGATAGCAAGGATTAATGCAAGACGTTTAGGAGTGATTTCGGTCATTGGAAGATAGATTCCTGTTGTTTAATGTTGATTAAAGTTCAAAAGGTTGCACGAGCACCGAGCGGTTCCGATAGCTATCGGAACGAGGTGCGGCTTTCAATAGGTTCATATTCCTTCGGCGTTCAAGGTTCCCTGCCTGCAGTTTACCTGCGCAAAGCAGGCAGGCAGTCAGGCAGGAATTGGTCATTGTTAGTTGTTAGTTCAAAATCGTATGTTATTAATTCCCCTTTAAAATCCCTAAACCCTAACCCCTAAACCCTATTCCGATAGCTATCGGGACCTAATCCCCTATTAAGCTACCTCTCATCAAACTTATACCCCACACCTTTTATGGTTTTAATATGGTCGGTACCTGTTTTTTCGCGTATTTTGCGGATATGAACATCGATGGTTCGTTCACCGACAATTACATCATCGTCCCACACACGCCTGAAAATGTCGTCGCGTGTGAATACTTTACCGGGTTTGCCTGCAAGCATACTGAGCAGCTCAAATTCCTTGCGCGCGAGATGAATTTCTTTATCACCAATTCTAACATGGTATTTATCCTTGTCGATGGTAATGTTGCCGGCCTGGAAAACCCTGGATTCATCGGTAAATACCGGTACACGGCGTAACAGCGAATTAACCTTACTGAGTAATAACGAGGGCTTGATAGGTTTGGTAATATAATCGTCGGCACCTGCATCCAATCCAAGTATCTGGGTGAAATCTTCGTTGCGGGCTGTGAAGAATACAATAATGGTATCTTTCAGTTCAGAATGCCTTTTTAGTTCCTGGCAGGTTTCGATGCCGTCCATTTCGGGCATCATAAGGTCGAGCAGGATCAGATGAGGGGTTTCTGCTAAAGCCAGTTTAATGGCTTCACGTCCATTGGTTGAGGTTATAACTTTGAAACCGTCCTTGCGCAGGTTGTAACCTACGAAATCCAGAATATCTTCCTCATCGTCGACCAGTAATATGGTGAAAGTTGATTTATCCATGTTGCATTTTCGGGTATTTGAATGCTTTGTTTTTCAGGATCAAAGAGCTGTATTTCAGAGAAGTTCAATATACTACCTGCTCAATTGCAAATGTACAGCTATTCATAACTATTGAAGGACTGAAAAAAACATATTAGTCATTTTTCTGCAATTTGCTGTGCTTTACCACATCGGCATCAAAATAAAAAATAAGTTCTTCGGCTACATTGAGGATATGATCGCCGGTACGTTCGAGTTTGCGCATAATATTAAGTGCATCTAAAAGAATCAGCGTATCGCCGGGGTTTTCGCCTATCAGTTGACTTATAACCTGGTTGGCATTGTTGTTAGGTTTGTCGAGTTTTTCGTCCATATCGAAGAGGATGTTCACATGGTTGCGGTCCGATTTTTCGAATGCCACCAGCGATTCGCGTAACATCGATTGTGCGGTGAAAAACATGTCCGGAATATGCGTTTTTTGCAGAATATACTCCGGAACAGGGCCGCTGGAGTGTTCGGCAATTTTTGCTATGGCATTGGCATAATCGCCTATACGTTCGAGGTTATAGTTTATTTTTAACACCGAAAGTACAAAACGCAGATCCACTGCAACCGGGTTTTTCAGCATCAAAACATTCTCGCTGTCCATATCGAGTTTAAGCTCAAAAGCATCAACCCGCTTTTCGTTTACCCGAACTTCGCGTGCAAGATTTTTATCACCATTTACCAAGGCGAGCCTGGCTTTTTCCATCTGGTTGATTACCAGTGTCCACATAAGTAGCAGGTCGGTTTTAATCTGTTGGATGTTGTTGTCTATTAGGGTCATTTTTTTGTGGGGTTTAGGGTTTGGGGACGGAAGAGTTGGTGGACGAGTGAGATGCGAGTGAATGAGTGAATGAGTGAATGAGTGAATGATAGAATGAGTGAATGTGAGAATGGGCGAATGGGAGAATGGGAGAAGGGGCGAATGAGTGAATGAGTGAATGAGTGAATGATAGAATGAGTGAATGTGAGAATGGGCAAAGGGGCGATTGGGAGAAGGGGAGATAAGGTGAATAGGGAGGGCTTAAATTCCACATTCCACATTTTTTTCTCATCCAAATCTGCCAGTTATATAGTTTTGTGTTCGTTCATTGTCAGGGTTAAGGAAAATTTTCTTGGTGAGGTTGTACTCTATCAGTTCGCCAAGATAGAAAAAAGCTGTTGAATCGCTGATACGGCCGGCTTGCTGAAGGTTATGTGTCACAATTATGATAGTATAATCCTTTTTCAGCTCAAGGATCAGTTCCTCGATATGTGCGGTTGAAATCGGGTCGAGTGCCGAAGCAGGTTCGTCCATAAGAATAAGCTTAGGCTCCACTGCCAGTGCGCGTGCAATGCACAATCGCTGTTGTTGCCCACCCGAAAGTTCCATAGCCGATTTTTTGAGCGAATCTTTTACTTCGTCCCATAAAGCAGCTTGTTTCAGCGACCGTTCTACTATTTCATCCAGTGATTTTTTATTGTTGTTGCCGTTAACGCGCATTCCGTAGGCAACATTTTCGTAAACTGATTTTGGGAACGGATTCGGTTTCTGGAAAACCATGCCGACACTCTTTCGCATTTCGTCGAGCCGTACTTCTTTCGAATAAATATTTTTACCGTTTACAGTCACCATGCCTCCGATCCTGAAGGATGGAATAAGGTCGTTCATCCTGTTGAAGAGACGTAAAAAAGTCGACTTTCCGCACCCCGATGGGCCAATAAGCGCCGTAACAGTATTCGGTTCGAAAGTCATGCTGATATCTTTTATCGCCTGAAAATCGTTATACCATACGTTTACATTTTTTGCTTCTGCTTGTATCATTTTGTAGTTGAAGGATTTAGGCTTTGGGGTTAGGGGATAGTGTGGGTGTTGTGGTCATTCGGTTGTTGTTGACGGGGTGTTTTAGTTTGTGGGTTTGGTGAGTTGTCACTCGTGGTCACTCGTGGTCATTCGGTTGTGGGGGACGGGGTGTTTTGGTTGTGATGGGTTTGGTGAGTTAGAGTGGTGGTCACTCGTGGTCATTCGGTTGTGGGAGACGGGGTGTTTTGGTTTTTGGGTTTGGTGAGTTGTCACTCGTGGTCATTCGGTTGTGGGAGACGGGGTGTTTTAGTTTGTGGGTTTGGTGAGTTGTCACTCGTTGTCACTCGTGGTCATTCGGTTGTGGGTGACGGGGTGTTTTGGTTTTACGGGTTAGGGGAGTTGTCACTCGTGGTCACTCGTGGTCATTGGGTTGTGGGTGACGGGTGTTGTAGTTGTTTTTAGATGGGTGAGTAGTCATTCGGTGGTCATTATGTAGTTAAAAGACGGTTAATGTGAATTTTAGGGGGCTATTTGCGATAAATTTTGATCTTCTCATTTTCACCTTCTGACTAGTTCATTTTTACTTTTTTCTGCATTCTGCGTCGTAATAAACTTGCAGTAACATTTATTATAAGTACTATAGAAACTAGTACCAAAGCCGTTCCATAAGCCATGGGTCGTGCTTCTTCGATATTTGTACCACTTGTAGCTAATACATACAAATGATATGGAAGAGCCATAACCTGGTCGCTGAGGCTTTGCGGCAAGCGTGGAAGAAAATAGGCTGCAACAGTGAAAAGTATGGGTGCCGTTTCGCCCGATACCCTTCCGATAGAAAGAATTAAACCGGTAAGTATATTGGGGAAAGCAACTGGAAGCACAACTTTTTGAATGGTTTGTAATTTGGTGGCACCAAGGGCATAACTTCCCAGCCGGAGGCTGTCGTCAACGGTTTTAAGTGCTTCTTCGGTAAGCCGGATAACAACAGGCAAGGCCAGCAATCCCAGTGTTAAAGAACCTGCTAAAATGGAATCACCAAAATCGAGGTAATTGACAAAAAGCGCCATGCCAAATAATCCAAATACAATCGAAGGAACCCCTGCCAGGTTATTGGTCATCATGCGGATGACTCTTTTGAGCCAGTTTTCGTGAAGGTATTCATTTATATATATTCCTGAAAGTACTCCCACCGGGAAAGCAAAAATCATACTTCCCAGCACCAGGCAGGCTGTACCCACAATGGCAGGGAAAATTCCTCCTTTCGTCATCCCATCCTTGGGCATGGCAGTAAGAAATTCCCAGCTAATGGCGCTCATTCCGCGTATTACTATAAATCCCAGGATAATTACCAGGATGGCAACAACAACGAAACTCATGGTTCCGAAGATGGAGAAAGCTATATTTTGTTTGAGTTGTTTCGTGTTCACTTGCCTGGGTTTTGTATGCTGCTTATTAGTTATTATTGCTTAGTGCTTGTTCCGGAGTTTAATGTGTCATTACTTTTAAATCGTCATTCACCAATCGTAAATCACTTAAGCTCTTCTGTTTTTATTTTTAATTATTTCTACGGTAAGATTAATAACGATTGTAAAAAGAAAGAGTACAATTGCCAATGCAAACAGGGCACTGAAATGAAGTCCGCCATAGGAAGTTTCGCCCAGTTCGGCCGCAATGGTTGCAGGGATGGTCCGGGCGGGTTGAAGAAATGAAGTCGGGATATTGGATGAATTTCCGGTTACCATCAGTACTGCCATGGTTTCGCCGATGGCGCGGCCAATTCCTAATATTATGGCTGTCGAAATACCCGATTTGGCATACGGAATAACTACCCGTACCAGGGTTTGCCATTGCGATGCGCCTAATGCCAGGCTGGCTTCTTTCAGTGCCCTGGGGGTGCTACGCAACGAATCCTCGGCAACAGTAACTATGGTTGGCAAGGCCATAATTCCCAATACCACACTACCGGCAAGTACGGTTTCGCCAACATCCAGCTTAAACAACTGCTGTATAAGAGGCACCAGCACCACCAAACCGAAAAATCCGTAAACAACGGAAGGTATTCCTGCCAGAAGTTCGACAACAGGTTTTAATATATTCCTTAACCGCATGCTTGCTACTTCCGACATAAATATTGCTGTTGCCATACCAAAGGGCAGTGCAAACAAAATTGCACCCAGTGTAACCATCAAAGTGCCAACAATCATAGGCCATATGCCAAACTGCGGAATAGGCTCAGAAGTTGGGTACCAATGCTTTCCGAAAATAAAATCGCTGATGCTGATCTTCTTTACCGGGATTATGCGGCCTTCGAAATGAGGTGAAAGCTGGTCTTTTGACAAATAAAGTATTACTCCGGGTGTTGCTTTTACGAATTCGTTCACTTTTTCGGGAAGAAACTCCAATTCAGGACCCAATTCTTCTTCCGTAAAAATACTTGCCAGATCGTTGATTCGTAAACGTACAATGCTGTCGTTACGACCACCAAGTTGTTCCCAGTTGGTAATATCCTGGTTGAAGATGTCAGCCAGCTGGTTTGAAGTGAGTGCTTCGACAGTATTCAGTTTGCTGACGGCAATAACATAGTTTTTTCCGGTAGGTGTATGGCTGAATAAGCCTATGCCTGCTTTAAACAGGAAAATAATGATCAGTATAACCGTTAAACTGGTAATGGTACTGCTCGAGAACAGTATGCCGGTTATAACTTTTTCGTAAAATCTTCTGGTTTTGGTCATTATTTATTTATAGCAGGCGAAAGGGTGCGAAATCCGTTTATTATTTATCCGTTTATCGGCGGGATGGAAACCTGTTCATTATTTAATCGGAACATAACCTGTTTTTACAACCAATTGCTGGCCGGCTGATGAAAGAACATAATCAATAAAAGGTTTTACTGTTTTTTCGACCGAAGTAAGGTAATAATAGTAAAGCGGACGGCTGATAGGATAGGTTTTATTTTTCGCTGCAGCTATCGAAGGTGCTACATAGGTTTTTCCCTGGTCGTACGAAACTTTTATTGATTTGGTACTCCGGTCGAGATACGCCAGGCCAACATAGCCAATGGCACCTGCTGTCTGGCTTACGCTCTGAACAATGGCGCCCGTTGCTGGCATAAGTAATGCTGATGGTGCATAGTTTTTATTTGACAAAACATGCTCTTTAAAAAACTCATAAGTTCCTGAACTTGTTTCGCGCGAATAAGCAACAATTTTAAGATCGGCACCTCCAACCTGCTTCCAGTTGGTGATTTTACCGGTGTAAATAGCTTCGAGTTGCTCACGGGTTAGTTGCGTAACTTTATTGGATGGATTTATAATAACGGCAAGTGCATCGTAAGCAATTATAACTTCCTTATACGGCCGGTTGCCGCTTTTGAGTTTAAGTTTTTCATCAAGTTTCATGCTGCGCGAAGCTTGTGCAATATCGGTTGTTCCATTCAGAAGTGCAGCAATTCCAACTCCTGAACCGCCACCTGTTACCATGATAGAAGCATTTTTGTTGGTTTTCATGTATTGTTCTGCTTCCGTTTGAGTAAGCGGAAGAACGGTATCGCTGCCTTTAATTTTGAGTTTTTGTGCAAACATTTGATTTGCAGCCAGCAGGGCTAAAAATATAAAAAGTATTTTCTTCATGATTTCTTCTCTTTTTTGTAATTATTAATTTTGTGTAAAGGAACGATGCCTATGTTAAGTGCTGATTACAGCAATATTAAATAATTGTTAAGCGATTGTGCATTGTTCCATGTTAACTATTGAAAATCAGAGCTATAATAATGGTTTCTATTCAAGCAAGAACAAATACATAGTAACTCGTATTGGTTATATTTCCAAAATGTGAGGCAGGCTTACCTGTGAAATGTTCGAAAAAGACGAGTGCTTTAACAGCCGCTGCGCAGTATACAGTTTTCATGGATTCTAAAAGAAAAACCACCATATAACAGCTTTTGTCAATGGTGGTTTATAAAAAGGAATGTCAAGCTTTTTATTTTGCCTATTTAACAGGAATATAACCGGTGTTTAAAACAATTTGCTGACCCGTTGCTGAAAGCACATAACTGATATAAGGGCTGACCCTGTTTTCCAGCGAAACCAGGTAATAATAATATAGGGGTCGTGTAATAGGGTAGATTTTATTTTTTGCAGTTGCTACTGAAGGAGCGATGTACGATTTGCCTTTATCGAACGAAACTTTCACTGCTTTTACATTTCTATCGAGGTAAGCGAGCCCGATATAACCAATGGCACCTTTTGTCTGGCTCACACTCTGTACGATAGCGCCGGTAGCCGGCATCAGCAAAGCCGAAGCAGCATAGTTTTTATTTTTCAGAACATGTTCTTTGAAAAACTCATACGTTCCCGAACTCGTTTCGCGGGAGTATGCCACAATTTTCAAGTTATCGCCTCCTACCTCTTTCCAATTAGTGATTTTACCGGTAAAAATGCCTTCGAGTTGCTCGCGTGTAAGCTGGTTTACTTTATTTTCAGGATTTATTATAACTGCAAGTGCATCGTAAGCAATTATAGTTTCCCTGAAGGCTTTGCCTGCATCCTGTAATTTAAGCTTTTCATCAAGTTTCAGCTTTCTCGAAGCCTGGGCTATGTCAGTAGTACCGTTAAGTAATGCGGCAATACCAACGCCCGATCCACCGCCTGTAACCATGATAGAAGCGTCTTTGTTTTTCTTCATATACTCTTCTGCTTCCTTTTGCGTAAGCGGAAGCACTGTATCGCTGCCTTTGATCTTCAGTTTCTGTGCATTCACCTGGCTCACGGCAAGCATTACCATCAAAATGAGGATTATCTTTTTCATTATCAGTATTTTTTTTTGTGTTTTTTATTTTTTTAAAAGTTTCTTTAGAATTTATATTGAACCCTTAATGTAAATACATTGTCATTCAGATCCTTTGTGTAATCATTGGTTGAATTGGAGCCTGTAATCCCCGTGCTTTCGTTTTTAACTATTTCGTAATAGGCAACAAATTTAACCTGTGAGTTGAATTTGTATGTCCATCCCAGCCCAAGGGTCGAAAACATGATGTCGCCAGCCGAAAGATTTGTTTTAACCACATTATCGGCTATGCTGACCTTGGTTTTAATCTCATTTCCGCTAACCTCAGTGTTTGGATCATACCAATCGTATTTTAGTACGAACTGGTTTTTTGTGTCGCCGATGTTTTGAATAAAGTAAATATAACCTGCAGCGAAATTCCGGTTATAGGTATCGTAGGTTGGAGCCGTAGCTGAACTTATACTAACATTTGATGAATTCGACCCGGGCTGTTTTCCCCACAGGTATTCAGCTCTCAGGGTTGTAATACCAATTGCTGATTGAATGCTGGCCTGTGCATCGGCGCCCATGTACTCGCGTTTTGCAAATGCATTTTTATTGCCGGCTGCTGAATCTGCAATAAATCCCATTGTTATTCCATCCGAGAGTTCATTCATACTGTAGGCGGCTTTAGTGCCCTGGAAAACGCCTCCGTTATAATAGGAAATTCCAAGTCCGTATTTAAATGTTTGCGCGATATTGGTTTTTGCGATTGACAAATGGCCAATAAAATCTTTTCGACTGTCGAACTCTGAGTTGATACCGTTACCTGCAAAGAGTCCTGCATCTAATTTTATAAAATCGTAGGTAGTTCCCTTTCGTGGTTGTAGCGTAATTTTTGCTCCGAGGTCGCGCTCGCCTGGAAAAAGTGACTGGAATGCCCTGGCGCGCTCCGGTGTTTCGCGCGATCCTGATGAATACCCGATTTCGTAACCGAAAGGGCGGTCGAAAACTCCGGCAGTCAAGGTTGCGAATTCAGCCCATGGTTCCTTAATGGCTACATAGGCATCTTTAATTCCCATTCCTTTTTCGGTAGCATCGAGTTGCAGCACATACAGTGAATTTTCATTGTTGTATGTAAATTTGATTCGACCGCGACGCACATTAAAACGGTTGTCGGAAGTTGTTGGGAAATTGCCTCCTGAAAATGATTTGATACCTGCCGTATCAGCAAGCTGCCATTGTGCCTGTACGTATCCCGAAATTTTCAGGCGCTGTATCAGTTCGATATCAGTTTTGGTGTTGTCGTGATCGGCTTCCAGTAGCGTAATTCTTTCAACCAGGCTGTCAGTTGTGGATTGTTGTGCATTCGCCATTCGGATTTGAAAGCTCGAAACCGATGCGAAAATTGCGATTGTGAGGATAAGTCGCTTCATAAGGTTGTTCCGTTAAATTTATTTGGCAAAGAAATTATAATCAAATAACCATATGATTATGGCACTATTAATTAATTGTTAAGCCGGTATGGATAATAAATGATTGAAATATATCAGGTTTTTCTTGTACTATGTAAGCACTGAATCCATAATCCGGGCCTTAAGTCAGGAATTGAAAAAACTGGAAAGAAAGGTAGCCCGGGAAGTACCTGCTTCATTGGTTCATCAATTACAAGTCTACGATTATCCAACACTTATGAGCTCAGGTTTGTCCGAAAATGGCGGCGGAAGCACTATATGCAGTTAAAAAACATAGCGGCCCTTATGAGTTTGTATCATCAAACACATCTTCGTGTTCCTTAGGAATCGATGCTTTTTCCTCTTCAATTATCTTTTTCACCAGGTCTTTTTTGTCTTTCTGATTTCGCCATATTAAAAAGATAACTAACAAAATGGCCGCAATAATTACGATGACGATAAGATTCCAGTTCGTTTCCATAATTATATTATTTCATGTTAAATGCCTGCTTATGCAAGTACAAAGGTATGAAGATTTACAAAAAAAGCTGTACATAAGCAACGAAGCCGTGAATATAAAATTGATACCTAATGTGTTAGAGTACCGAATACAGTTTTAAGTCGATTGCTCGCTTTTCGTTTGTACTAATTTTAAGGTTATCGGTCAGGCAGTTTTTTTATGATATCAACAGCATGATCAGGCTGAAAGGCATTAATTACCCTGACCTAACAAAAATGAATAGAAGGCCAGTTACTAAAAGTGATTATTCGAAAAAAGTAATAACCCATTATTTAATTACCACCATTTGACGGCTTATGGAAGAATTATCTTTGGAAATTCTGATGATATAAATTCCGTTGGTAAGCTCCGGAATATTTATCACCTGGTTATTGTTAATTTTGGAAAGAACTTTGACAATTTTACCCGAATTATTATAAATCGTAATATCTGAATCTGAAGCGTTTTCAATACGTATTATACCTGATGCCGGATTTGGATAGATATGAATATTTTGCGAATCCAGTGTATTGTTTACCTTGTATACAACTTCATAATTTGTTGTTAATCCAACAGTTGTGGTGCCCTGGGGTAGTACAACATTGAATGGTTCGGAAATATAAATGTCATTCGATGCGTTCGACATTTTTACTGCGACCTTGTACATTCCTTCGCTGGAAACACTAATTGTACGAAAATTCGAACCGATTATAGGCGAATCGTTGTAAAACCATTGATACAGCGTATTTACAGTCGAATCGGTTGTTGCTTCTATTTGCGTAATAAACGGTTTTTGTTTTACTATATTCTCTTTCGATTTTTGGGCTATAACTTTTGCTCCTGCTGAATTGGGATGAATACCGTCAGGGAAATTTGCCGACATATACGAAGTAGCATTGTACATGTCAATTAAATGCACTCCTTTTTCGAAGGCTATCTGGTGTAGAATCGGAATAATTTTCATGACAATAGTATTATCGTTTATGCTATATGCTGACGAATAAGCCTTTGCCGGTGTAACCATATAAATAGTGGGTTGTGAAGGCATGGCGCGGAATTTATCAATCATGTCGATGTAATCGGCCTTGAAATTTACCGGTTTCCAATTGGCACCTTTCGAATCATTCGTTCCAAGTTTTATAAGGATAACATCAGGGTTAAGACTAAAAGTGTAATCATATTGCGGTTGATTCCACCAGGGCGAATCTCCGGTTTTGCTCATAGTAGTGCCCGACACTCCAAGGTTTTCGGTATAATACCCGGTATCCAGCATCATTCGCAACTGTATGGGCCAGCTGTTAAAGTAATTTCCGGCACCACCCTCAGTAATACTGTTTCCGATACAGGCAATTTTAATATCTGAAATAGGACTGCCATCTGCATTGCAACTTTCAAATTTTACGACAGGCATTTCTAACTGCTCATTATTTACGGTTACACGCCTCCTCGAACGAAATTCGCATGTGCCAAAAACTACCTCTGCATCATTAAGCGTATTGCCATTTAAAAATTTATATTCATAATCCAGGTTAGGAATAACAGGTATAGTAATATCATACGTACCATCATTGTTATCGTCCTTGAGTTCCAGCGAGTCAGCAATCCAGTTATTGAAAGTGCCTGCAACATGCACTCCGTTAGGCGAAACACTGAGGCCGGTCATATCCACACTTAGCTTAAGGTCTATTCTTTCATTCGATCCGCAATCCTGGCAGGAGTTAAAACATACCACTCCCAATACGGTGTTAACCTGCGGAATAACTATATTCCTGTCAGCTGCTGAAGGTCCGGAGCCACATACGGTTCCTGCTAAAGTCTCAAAATTGTTCCAGTTGGTATTTCCGATGGTGTACCTGTAATTATACGATTCGCCTGCCGGCAGGTATATCGTTATTTCGAAGATGCTGTCGTTATTCGAGTCGGTTAATGGTTGAAATTTGTCAAGACTCCAGCCGGCCCAATCAGAGCCTATATATACACCATTCGTGGGATACGCCTCCGACATATTTACACGAAACGTCACCATTACATTCGATGCAGTTGCTATGCCTGTGCAGGAAAGAAAAACTAAAAATATTCCTATCCATAAATTCCTGAAACCTTGTTTTGTTGATGATTGCTGCTTCATAATAATCTTTGCTGAATTTTGATTTTGTTCGATTTAAGGTAACTTCCAAAATAAATTAATAATCTATTTGAAATTAGCTGCAAATTTAAATAAGTTTTTTTGATTCTATGCTTTGGTGCTGAGTTTTGATTTTTATTCGTTCAGGAACCATGAGTTATTTACCTGTTGTCATATCACAACACTCTGCCTTTTCGTGCTATGTGCTTATGCCTGATTTTCCTGGCTTTTCGTCAATTTCGATTGGAATAATTTACGTATTGAAAATTTGGGTAAGGTTATCAGTTTCTGACTAATAAGGAAATGAATAACTTTTTTTTCGATCCAATGGTGGAAAGGAAGCAGAAATGCAATAAGCCCGATCTTGATAAGCAGAATTTTCCAGGGTTCGTTATGAGTGATTTCATAAATTTTATGATCAGCTATCATGATTAAAAATTCAAAAAACAGTATAAAAGAGAAAAACCCCAGCATTTTAATTGTCCAGGCAGGCACTTTCAGGCTTCCCAGCATCAGCAATATAATAAACATAGCTATGGTAATAATGGTGATAGCTGAATATTGAATATTGTGCCTGCGATGCGTTTCTTCCAGTTCGTGTGCGGCTGCAGTTTCGCGCTGCCTTGTTTCGTGATCAATTTCCATTGTCAGCAGCTGGTCGTTTTTTGTGAGCGTATTGATGCTGTCATTCAGTGCACGATTAAGCGTGGAATAGGTGTATGCGTTTTTATAATCGCCCATTTCGGAATACAGTAATTCCAGATCCTTAGAAGCGCTGAGCATGTATTGGAAATACGATGCTTCACCAGCCAGGTCGAATGCCTTTTTAAATTTTTCGATTGCTTGTTTATTCTCCCCCTGCCTTACCAGGAACTGTCCGAAACGCTGGTAAAAGTTCGATTGAAAAATCTTGTTCGGATCCAGTTGGATATTCTTTTCTGCCTGAACCATAAAATAATAGGCCGAATCAGTTTTTTTTTCTTCTTCCTTGAAAAAAGCACTCAGGCGGAAATATAAAACAGGGTTTTCAATTGCCAGGCGTTCAAACTCTTCAGGAAATTGTTGAGTATACAGCTTGTAAAGCAGGTCAATATTTTCGTTTTCAATCAGGTGAGTACGGTAGAGTGCTATCTCGAAATTCCGGAGCCGGATATGATCATGTCGCTGAGCAAAATCAAATACCTGCTGCATGCTCTTCGAATTCATACGCTCACGATCCGAATTGAGGTTGATAACCTGCAGATCATAAATTATCCATACCAGTTGCACCGAATCAACCGGCGATTCATTCAAAACCAAATCCTGCTGCCGCAATTTATAGAGTATGGCCTTATCGTAAATATTGCTGTTGTTATAAAATCCCGAAAGCAGCGAATAACATTTTTTCAATAAGCGTGTATTCTTGATTTTTTCGGCCAGCGTATTAGCATTCAGATAGTTGCGGAATGCCTCTATCTTTTGATTGTTTCCTTCGAGGCTCTGCCCAATCAGCAGGTAGCTTTCGGCTTTCAGGGCATCGTTGCCCATAGCATCAGCAAGTGCCAAAGCCTGGAAACTGCCCCCGAGAGCATTATCGTGCATGTACCTTGAGAGGTAAACCTTAACCAGGTTACCGTACGACCGCCACTCGAGTTCACGCGAATTTACCAGTTTGCTGAGCCGCACTGCCTCCGTGGCATAGCGAAGCGAGTTCGTAAAATTTGCTGCCGGGTCGCAACTTTCGATATGCCTGATGTAGCCCAGCAAAAGGAGTCCCGGCCTGTAACTGGCCTCGGCTATGCTGATAGCCTGCCTGCTGATACTGTCAGCTTTCCGATGATCACTTTGCACATCAAAATAGTAAAATGCCAGTTTATACAGATTCTCAATCTTAATACTGTCATTTTTAGCATGTGTAATTTCAGCCGAAAGTGTGGTAATATATGACTCTGATGTTGATAGCCCGTTGGATCCTATTGAAAATAAGGGTATTAAAAGAAAAATAACAGCTTTTATAAATGGTTTATTTACAATGTAATGGAATATAAACTGAACACTCTTCATGGTCGGTTTGTTAAAGTGAGTTAATATGCATAAGTACTACCTGCATAATAAACTGAAAACAACCAATTTATGTTCAACTAAAATCTAAAATCGTCATGAAGAAGAATCCGTTCACCCTTATTGCAGTTACATTTATATCAGGATTAGTAATAGGTCTGTCAGCTATGGGGCTGTTTTCGTTTACCAACCCTGCAGAGCCTGCAATGCCTATGATTACCAAAATAAGTGCGCAGGATGCCAATTTCTTATTCAGGAATTATTACAATAATGCTTCGCCTTCGGATGCCGTATTTAAAGGTTTCGAAATAAACAGGGATCAGCTAACGGCTTTAAATATGCTGGCAAACGAAAATCAGGATCTTGCAGGTTTTCGTATTTATATGGGCCACGATAACAGCAGCGGTAGTGTTGGTATTATGGTAGGAGTTACCGGTGCCGGCAAAGATGCAACCGGAACAATTTACAGGGCAGCCGCTGCAGGCTCAGGTCCTTGTCCCCCCATTTGCGATGGTGCCAGTACCATCACCGGAAATTAAAGCTTGAATTTTTTTTTTCGAATTTCCTGATGCGGAAAATTATTTTTTCAGCATCATGATTTTGTGTGTTTGAAAAACGGGCTTATTTCTTTTCAACTTCAGTTATTAGCTCGGTTTATTTCTTTTTCTTTGCATACAATATGTCACTTTACATATCATCACTCAATTCGGGAAGTAACGGAAATTGCTATTATATTGGTAATCAGCACGAAGCTGTGTTGGTTGATGCCGGTATTTCGTGCCGCGAAACCGAGTTTCGCATGGACAGGGCCGGGTTGTCAATCAATAAAGTAAAAGCAATTTTTGTTACGCACGAACATACGGATCACACACGAGGCGTGGAGGTGCTTTCGCGCAAATACAAAATTCCGGTTTTTATTTCGCAAACAACCCTTGGCAACAGCAGGCTAAGCATAGGGAAGGATTTGGTCAGGCATTTTGATGCAGATACCCCCGTAATGGTTGGAGGACTTTCCATTAATGCATTTGCTAAAAATCATGATGCTTCCGATCCGTATAGTTTTACAGTTAGCAATAATGGAGTCACTGTTGGTGTTTTTACCGATATGGGCTCGGTTTGCGAGAACCTTATACATAATTTCAGTTTGTGCAATGCTGCTTTTCTTGAGGCTAATTATGATGAAGAGATGCTCGAAAAAGGTAATTATCCTTTTTACCTGAAACGACGCATCCGCAGTAACGAAGGCCATTTATCGAACCTGCAGTCGCTCGGTTTATTCACAAAATACAGATCTGAATTTCTGAGTCATTTGTTGCTTTCACACCTGTCGCAGCATAATAATGATCCCAAACTTGTTGAGGATCTTTTTAATACCGATGCCGGCTTTACCCATATTGCTGTTGCATCGCGCTACCAGGAGTCGGCAGTTTACAGGATAAGCAGGCCTGGTTCAGGATCGCGGCACCAGAACGATATTAATATTGTACCCGGAACTATTCAGTTAAGTTTATTTTAGGTTGCCGTATTGTAATTGGTGACATAAAAAAAACCACCCTTTTACAGGTGGTTTTCCGAACTATAAAAATTAAACTCCAAAAAAACTCTGTTACAGAACTCCCTGGTCGAGCATAGCGTTTGCAACTTTCAGGAAGCCGGCTATGTTAGCGCCTTTTACATAGTTTACATATCCATCAGGCTCTTTACCATGTTTCACACATGCAGTATGAATATTGATCATGATCTGGTGGAGTTTCTGGTCAACCTCTTCGGCTGTCCAGTTTAGTTTCATTGAATTCTGGCTCATTTCGAGGCCCGAAGTTGCAACACCACCGGCGTTGGCAGCCTTACCGGGAGCAAACATCACCTTGTTCTCCTGGAAAATCTCAATTGCTTCGGGTGTTGAAGGCATATTGGCACCTTCCGAAACGCAGATACATCCGTTTTTCACGAGGTTCATTGCATCTTCTTTACCCAGTTCGTTTTGGGTTGCACAAGGAAGAGCGATATCGCACTTAACTTCCCATGGACGTTTTCCCTGGATAAACTGAGCTGTAGGGAATTCGTAAGTATATGGTTTTACGATATCCTGGTTCGATGCGCGAAGTTCGAGCAGGTAGTTGATTTTTTCGCCACTGATGCCATCTGGATCGTATACATAACCATCAGGTCCTGATATGGTTACAACTTTCCCGCCGAGTTCGGTTACTTTGATTGCTGCACCCCATGCTACGTTGCCGAAGCCGGAAATACTTACAATTTTACCTTTGAAATCGGTACCTTTGGTTTTCAGCATTTCCTGGGCAAAATATACGTTACCAAAACCGGTAGCTTCGGGACGTACAAGACTTCCACCCCAGTTGAGGCCTTTGCCTGTAAGAACACCTGAGTGCTCGCCGGCCAGTTTCTTGTACATACCATAGAGGAAACCTATTTCGCGGCCACCAACACCAATGTCGCCTGCAGGAACATCAGTCTCAGGACCAATGATTTTCCATAGTTCGAGCATTAACGACTGGCAGAAACGCATTACTTCAGTATTTGATTTTCCTTTAGGATCGAAATCGGATCCGCCTTTTCCACCACCCATCGGAAGTGAAGTAAGACTGTTTTTGAAAATCTGCTCGAAGCCTAAAAATTTCAGAATGCTCAGGTTAACCGAAGGGTGGAAACGAAGTCCGCCTTTATAGGGCCCGATAGCATTGTTGAACTGAACCCTGTAAGCAAGGTTCACATGTACTTTCCCGTGATCGTCGACCCAGGGAACTTTAATGGTAAGAATTCGGTCAGGCTCAACTATACGGCTGATAATGCCTGCTGCCTCAAACTGAGGATTTTCATTGTAAACCTGTTCGATCGATTCCAACACTTCACGAACGGCTTGTAAGTACTCAACTTCACCCGGATGTTTTTTCTCCAGGTCAGTCATGATTTTTTCAACTTCCATTACAAAGGAATTTAGGTTAAATAATATATGTTATAGGTGTAACTATCTGTTAACAGAATAACAGGACAAAAGTAATTTTTTAAGTAAAACACGGAAGTTTTTATGCAAATTTTTTTTCATTCCAAACAAGGCTTGTGAAAAATGACGCAATGCCTGTTAATGCTCACTTATATAGAAGTTGTATTATGTCGGAAATAGCCAAACTGCTTCTGCTTTAATTTTTATCAGGGGATTTTTTCGCTTTTTTTTTGCTTTTTTGGAGTTATGTTACACGAAAACAGGAGTTAAAATTCCAAATATTAGGCTGATGAAAGTCGAAAATCTGAGCTTATTTTTCATTTTTCTATTGCCAGTATGTTAATAATGACTTCTTTTTTTTACCTATCTCCATAATTCAAACAATTGCCAGCATTTTGCGATAAAATAATTGTTTATATCAAAAACTTATTTATTGCTGCTTTGTTATCTCTGATTATTGTCCAGGATGCTTAATATAAGCACTTTATGGACATGAGTGATGGCAAGTACCTTTAAATTTTTACTAATTAAAACAACGTATTATGAAACAATTTTTTACCTTAATTAGTGTACTGGGATTTTTTTCATTTTCATTTGCCCAGCAGTTGCCAAACCTGCCAATCCCATTAGGATCAGGAAATGCTGAAGTATGGAATGGGTCAATCTTCTATTTTGGCGGTTCTAATAGTTGGTCAGGATCCATTGTGTATCCCCGCATTTATAAATTTGACGGATCTGCCTGGGCATACCACGACAGCATACCCGATAATAATTTATGGGATGTTGAAACCACCCGTGTGGGCGATTATGTTTACCTCCTGGGTGGATGGCCCAATGGCTCCTCAATGAACCGCAGGTATAACCTGACTACAGGTCAGTGGGTTTATTTAACGCCCAGCCCCAATTTGTCACAATCCTGGGGCGTGACTGCCGAAGAAGTGAATGGAACTATTTACCTTTTTAATTCCTATGGCGATGTTTATGCTTACCATATCGCATCCGATTCGTGGACGACAAAAACTCCAAATACTGCCAGTGGGTCGTGGGATATGAGTTCCATTCAGTTTCAGGGGGAGATTTATATTATCGGTTGGGCCGAAAATGATTTTTATAAATTTTCACCCGCATCGGATCAATGGACAAAACTGGCTGATTCGCCATACCCGGTTGGAGCCTGTGCTTTCGGTATTATCAACGATCAGATTTATTGCATCGGAGGTAACACCGGAGGAGCAACAGGTGCAAGTTATAAAAGCGTAATTGTATATAATATCTCTGATAATTCGTGGAAAACTGATAACCTCGAACTTAGTGCGAAAAGGCATTGGATGGCTACTGCCGAATACCTGGGCGGATTGTATGTTGTTGGAGGCATTGATTCAATTTCCTATGCCGTTGGTTTTGTCGAAGAGATTGTGCCTCAGGGTACCGCAGGTATAAATGATAATAACGAATTACTGAAAGGGTATAAACTTGGCCAGAATTACCCGAACCCTATAATAAATTCGGCCAGCATTGAGTATGTTATCCCTGCTGCTGCATTTACCACCCTCAAGGTTTACGATTTGCTTGGCACTGAGGTAGCAACCCTGGTGAGTGAATTGAAATATGCAGGAACCCATGAGGTAAAATTCAACCTGAATAATGCAAAACCCGGTGTGTACTTTTACACCTTGCAGTCAGGGAAGTTTATCCAAACAAAAAAACTTGTGTTGCAACGATAATATTTGGAGTGCAAAACTAAATTCTCGATTGCAAAAAGGCAGGTCAGCATTAGTGTTGGCCTGCTTTATGCATTTTGCTTTTACCTGATAATCGGAACACATTCCTGATACCTTCATAAATATCTGCCGATATCAGATAAACTGATCAGGAATTCATGTAACCTTAATGCAGGCTTATGGGAATTAATTTTTATCAACTTTTTTATGTAGCTTAGCAAAGGTATTATGAGCTGAATACGCTGAAATATGCAACATCAGCTTATATTGAACACCTAATCTGACTCATAAATACTTTTATTTCAACCTTTTAATTGATACAACCATGACCACAATCAATATTTACCTCACTTTTAATGGCAATTGCGAGGAAGCATTTCTCTTTTATGAATCTGTTCTGGGAGGAAAAGCCGATATAAAAAAGTTTAAGGATATGCCCGATGATCCGGCCCATCCGCTAACGGCAGAAGAAAAAGAAAAAGTTATGCATGTTCATCTTCCGGTTAATGAAACCACGGTTATTTTGGGAAGCGATACCGGTGGCGCCTGGGCAGGCAGTTTCGTACAGGGGAATAATTTTTCGGTTTCGCTGAATGCGGATTCCCGTTCGGAAGCTGACAGGCTGTTCAATGGCCTTTCGAAGGACGGAACTGTTATGATGCCTATGAGTGATACATTCTGGGACTCCTATTTTGGCATGTTTACCGACAAATTCGGGGTTCAGTGGATGATTAGTTATGATAAACCCGACAGGAAGAAATAAGTACAATGCGTTTTGGAATCAGTATAATGCACAAAAGTTTCCGGGTTTTAAAAAAGGTTCTGTTTATGGAGAATTTAAATGAATATGAATTGGCGTAAACCACCGGCACATGGCACCCGGCACCTAAACCTGCAAAATGGTATCTCCTCAATTTGTTAAAACAGAACCATCAAACATTATTATCCCCTTTATTTTACAGCCCTTGTTATGAGTGAAACTGCAGGCATAATTGTAAGGAATGCTAAAACTTCTGAATATAAAGAAACCGGAGAGCTGATGGTTGAAGTTTACTCCCGCCTCGAAGGCTTTCCTAAAGTTACAGAACAACCCGAGTACTATAAAATGCTTCAAAATGTAGGTGAGCTCACCAAAAATCCTGGCACCGAATTAATAATTGCTGTTTCATCCGATACTAAAATTGCAGGAGCTGTGGTTTGCTTTAGTGATATGAAATACTATGGCTCCGGCGGATCAGCTACCAGTGAGTTAAATGCAGGCGGGTTCAGGTTGCTGGCAGTGAGCCACCAGGCACGTGGAAGAGGTATTGGCCGGCTGCTGACAATGGAATGCATAAGCAGAGCGAAGGATAAAAAACTGAACCAGGTTATTATTCATACCACCAAAGCCATGATGACAGCCTGGAAAATGTACGAGGATATAGGCTTCAAAAGGTCGGAGGACCTGGATTTTATGCAGGGCGAACTTCCTGTTTTTGGATTCAGGCTGATGTTAAAAAGGGTCTGATACGGAAGACTTTTGAAAAGATACTGAGTTTAGGTATCTGCTTATTAAGGTGCCGGGTGCAGGGTTCCGAGTTCCGCTTGTGCAGAAATATCCTTCAAATCTTAATTTTATACTTTGCTTATTTAAAAGAATTCGGAATACCAATAAAGGTTTGATTGTGTGAGCGAACTATTGTGGATTAAGGCCTTGATTTGTTTTGCGATCTTTTTTATTTCTTCAAAATACTGTTTAATAAGTTTACAAATAATCTGATAAGTATGAATTCCGAACTACTGCAAATTAGTACATCCATCCAGATCAGCAAACCGGCACACCAGGTTTTTGAAGCCATTGCCGACCCAATTAAAATGTCAAACTATTTTATTTCGGAAAGCAGCGGGCGGATGGAAGAAGGAAAAACCCTGACCTGGAAATTTCCTGAATTTGAAACAACTTTCCCGGTTAAGGTGCATAAAGTAAAAGAGGATGCATTCATTTCGTTTTATTGGGAAGGGGCGGACGGCCACGAACTCCTGGTTGAAGTTGAATTAAAATCATTGAAAAATGATTGCACCCTGGTAACGGTTTCGGAGTCGGGCATGCCGAATAACGAAGAGGGTATAAAATGGCTCAAAAACAATACCGCGGGCTGGGCTAACTTCCTGGCATGCCTGAAAGCTTACCTTGAATATGGCATAAATTTACGAAAAGGAGGATTCGATTTTTTGATTGATCAATAATGAATAGTGATAAGCAGGAATATCAGCATATTTTTATACCTATACTTTTACTTTTCATCTTTTCTTGACGATAAATCATTCCACTGAAAATGGATCATTGTAGAAAGTGTTGTTATATTTGCTTTAAAAATGATGTACAAGGAGAGACTCGCTATTTACGATAATCTCGTTGACCTCTGTCCGCGATTCGACAGAAAAGGAAAAACCATGCCCTATACTTCGGCCAATGGCTATATGTTTTCGTTATTGAACAAAGATGGCGAACTGGGTATCAGGTTTTCGAAAGAAGTACAATCTAAATATATACGGAAGCCCGGAACCCGGCACCCGGCACCCGGCACCCGAAACCTTAACCCTTCTAAGCAAATTAAAATCTTACCACCCTCTTAAACGGCGTCTTCCTTTTTATCCCTGTATATATAGTTTACCTTAACAGCATTAACCGAATTATCCGTTTTATCCGGTTTTTCGGGCACAGGATTTTTAACTTCGGGAGTATCGATCAAATCGGCAGGATCTTCCTCAAAATATTCCATTTCATCGTCCTCCTCCTCCTCGTCCCATTGATGCTCTTGCCTTTGAGGGCCATCCATACGGTAAGCAAAAGCCAGAAGAATGCCTGCGACACCACCCAGCAGGTGCGACTGCCATGAGATATTTTTCTCAGGGAAAAAATCAGGAATTACACCCCATACCAGGCTGCCATATAAAAATACGACAAGCATCGAAAAAGCCATCATTCGTGGCTCCCGGCGTAAAATACCGCTGGTAAAATGAAATGTTGCCAGTGCATAAACCACCCCCGAGGCACCAATATGTATGCCTGTATCTTTCGCGAAAATCCAAACCCATAAACCTGTAACCAACCAGGTGAGGATAAAAATGGTCCATGCCTTTTTGCCATAATAGTAAAACAAACCAGAAGAAAGGAAAAACAAAGGCACCGAGTTTGCCGACAAATGGGCCCAGTCGCCATGCAGCAAAGGCGAAAAAAGAATCCCCCGCAAACCTTGTGCCGATTGTGGCAGCAGTCCGTATTCAGCAAACGAGGTGTCGAAACTGACTTCAAGTATTTTAATCACCCATAGCAGCAGTAGCAGTCCTCCTGGAAATACCATACTGCCAAAAAACCGCCGTTTTTCCTCCTGGTCCATACGTAAAATATTACCTTACTAAAGTAGTGCTTTTTTTGAAGACGAAAGGAGGTGATGGAATTTTGTTGTAAGAATAGCAGGGTCTGTACCTGCCTCCTGATTTTTGGTAAAGTTTTGTTGAAATTGTTTGTCCCTGAAAACGTCAGGCTAAAGAAAGCGATTTATTGGAAGCCACAGGCATTTCCGGCCTGACTGCGTCTGCAGGCAGGGAACGTGTAGCCCTTGAACGCCAAAGGCATTGAACGTGAAGCAATTGAACACCGAAGGCATTTGAACGGCGCAGCCATTTAAACCCTTGAACGGCGCAGCCATTTGAACTCTTCAAACCCTCTCAAACCTTTCAAACCCCTCAATCCCTTCCTCACCTAACCGTAAAAACCCTGTTAATAGTAAATCCCAGGTATATATCCCCGTCGAGCCATTTGCCTGTAGTTTCAGTAATAAAAGCCCTTTCGAACATAGGTTGTGCATTGGTTAGCCTGAACTGGAATACGTGCCCTCCTGTGTCTATATCAACTCCTGCCGACAGGCAGTTTTCGTATTTATCGGCAGCGGTGCCGGGCATCAGCATGAAATATTCGGCATTTACCGTGGTACGTTGTGTCACTTTCAGCCTTCCGCCAATGCCCATTGCGAAAATATCATTCTGATCGCTTCGCAGCTGAACCAGGTTTTTATGAATATAGGTAGGGGTTAGCTGCAGCGAAAAGGAATTTGAAAACTTTCGTGCAATCAACAATTGCGTAACATACGACATACGCGACGAGAAATAATTCGGCCGCGAAGTATCGGCCCATTTAAGCGAATTAAGCATGGCGCCCCCATAAATTGAAAGGGATAAGGGCATATTGCGAGCTCCTGTACTCTGTCTTAAAATTTTAGCTTTCACTGAACCATCGAATGTTTTCTCGAAAGAGCTGCGGGCAACACCCACGCTCAGCCAGTCGTTAATGCCATATTCAAAAGCCAGGCGAACCGTGCTGACATCAAGTCCCCACATATTGTAGGCCCCCTGGTTAAGCCGGCCGAAGTTATGTTCCACCAGGAACTGCAGCGTGCCTTCAGCCGGGCTCTCAATCGACTGCCCCAAAACTATACGCGTTGTTTTAAAGGTAGCATAGGTGTAGTTTGTCTTCGGCGCTTCGTCGGCAAACATATCCAGCATATCCTGGGCTATCAGTTGCCCGCTAAATACGGATAGTAGGAATAGAAATGTAAATGTTGTTTTTCGTATCATATATGTGGCGGGGATTTTAGTTCTGTAAATATTATTTTCTTAAAAACGCTTTTAGGGTATCTAATCCCGATGGTTCTCAGCCCGGAGCTAAAAGGCAATTTTGTCAGAACGTGATTTTAATTTTAAATATTAGATTTAAATGAAGTTCAAAACACTCTTCAGCCCGATAAATCTTCAGTTAAGAAAAGCCTTCCATCTTCCATCTCCTTTCTCACATCTCCTTTCTCCCATCTCCCATCTCCCATCTCCCATCTCCCCACATCTCCACATCCCACATCCCACATCCCACATCCCACATCCCACATCCCACATATTTCCCCAGCCCCAATCCCCTCAATCCCTTCCTGCAACAGGCAATCCCATCAATCTCCTCAATCTCCTCAATCCCTCAATCCCTTCAATCCCTTCAATCCCTTCAATCCCAACCATCCCTACCTCACAACCGAGCACTTATTGAACTTAACATCCGTTTGATCAAACCCGGTACAGAAACCTTTGATTTTCACCTCGGTTCCGGCTGCTATTGCTGATGCTTCATCATTATATTTTGTCAACATTTCGCATCGTACCGATTTATCGCCGAACATCGAATCGATTTCCATGATAAAAACAGCATATACCAATGAGTCGGATTTGTCGGTGCGATCGAGTTTGCCGCTGAGCTCAATAATTTTTCCGGTATAAAGCGAATCGGCGGTTTTAAGGTCAGCATTGTATTGATTCCATAATTCAACGGTGGTGATGGAATAATCAGGCGAGGCATTTTCGATATCAGCATGGGGTTTGTTAATATAAAACTTCCACACAAGAGCTGCGGCTATTATTCCGATAACGGCAAGTATAGCACCTATTTTCAGTAAATTCTTCATGGTTTTTGGTTTAGTGGTTTATACATTAATTGTTTGGCATACCCTGGTTGATCCAGTCGTCAATTTTTGACAGGTCGCAGTTCGAAAGCTTGTTTCCGTTCTGTGGCATGGGTGAAAACCCCGACTGGTGGTTAACAGCTCCTTTTATCCGCGAAATATTTGTTTTCACTGCCGCATAGCTGTCGGTAGTTATGTTACCCGATGGTGAGCCTGCACTATGGCACGAATTACAACTGGCAGCAAATATCGGAGCAATTGAGGCTGTATAGGTTACGTTAGTCAGGTCGCAAGCCTGGCTGCCCGGGTAAAGGTCTTC
This sequence comes from uncultured Bacteroidales bacterium, assembly GCA_963714825.1. Lineage (GTDB taxonomy): Bacteria > Bacteroidota > Bacteroidia > Bacteroidales > UBA4417 > UBA4417. The sequence continues at coordinate 52,829 of CAVQQF010000002.1, forward strand.
TTCGTTGTCGTAATAACAGCCACTAAGGCTAGCGACGATTACTAACATAGATATAAGTGATAGTTTCAGGCGATTGTTCATTGTGTTATCAGTTGTTTATCATTCCGTAATTAATCCATTTTTTTAATTGTATGATGTTGCAATCGGGTAGTTTTCAATACGGGGGCATGACTTTATTGCCGTGGAGTTGATCAATTGCGCCAACAAAGCGTACAGCATCATCAGCTGCTTTAAATGTACTGTAATTTGTAAGTGAAAACCTCCGGGTGCCGGGCAAAATCTCCTCCTCGTGCTCGCAACTGATGAGGAGGAGAAGTTTAAGTGTGGTTGCAATAAGAAAAAAAATCGTGGTGTATTCATTATAAAAGAATTACCCTTGCTTTCGTGTGTGTAATCTCATGCCAATTATGTCGGTTCATTACAACTGCATAATATCCCTGCATTATTATTACAAATATAAACCCTTTTTGTTGTTTTACCTGTTATAATTGTCACAGATTTGAAATTATATAAATTTCCCCTTTTCAACCTGTTCAGGTGTGTTGAAATTGATAAAAGAAAGATTTTAAGGCCAGAATTCAGCACAATGGTTGTGTTAAGTGTACCATAATCCCATTCCGAAGCTGACAGTATTTTTATTTTATGGTTATCTGGTTATTTTTGATGGATGGCCGCTTGACTAATTGTTCAATTATTTTAACTTTGTGAATATGTAAGAGCACTTTTCGCACTATCGCACTTATTTTAATGAAATAATTTACACTCTTTTATTAAACGGTCTTATGTTGGAAAAAATAATTGATTTCAGTATCCGTAATAAGTTGATAATCATTCTTTTTACATTGTCGATGGCCGCTTTTGGCATTTTTGCCATACTGCAGATACCGGTAGGAGCAGTTCCCGATATTACCAATAACCAGGTGCAGGTAATAACCACATCGGTTAACCTGTCGACACAGGAAATTGAACAGTTTATTACCGCGCCGGTTGAGCTCGAAATGGCCAACCTGCCGGGGGTGGTCGAAATACGGTCTATTTCTAAATTCGGATTATCGGTAGTAACCATTGTTTTTAAGGATCAGCTTGGCACCTACCTTCCACGGCAGCTGATCGCCGAAAAAATTAAAGCAGCATCCGCCAATATCCCCGAAGGCTTCGGAACCCCCGAAATGGGCCCTATTACCACCGGCCTTGGCGAAATATACCAGTATATACTCGATGTAAAGCCCGGGTTCGAAAACAGGTATTCAGCCATGGAGCTTCGTACCATTCAGGACTGGATTGTTAAACGACAGTTGTCAGGGATAAATGGTGTTGTGGAGGTAAACAGCTGGGGCGGTTTTTTAAAGCAATACGAAGTGGCAGTCGACCCGGCACGCATGCGTAGTATGAACATCACTCTCATGGAGGTGTTCGATGCACTCGAAAGCAACAACAGCATTTCGGGAGGCGCCTATATCGAAAAAACGAACCAGAGCTATTTTATCCGCGGCGACGGACAGGTGAAATCGTTGAACGACATTGAGAATATAGTTGTAAAAAACAAAGGAGGGATACCCATACTTGTTAAAGATTTGGCTACCGTTCATTTTGGCTATGCAAACCGTTTTGGAGCTATAACAGCCAACGGCCAGGGCGAAAAAGTCCTCGGACAGGTAATGATGCTCAAAAACGCAAACTCCAAAATAGTTATTAACGAGGTAAAAGAACGGGTTGCCCTGATACAGAAAAACCTGCCCGAAGGTGTATTTATTAACCCTATTCTTGAACGAAGCGAACTTATTTCGAAAACATCATTCACCGTTGTCGAAAACCTGGTTTTAGGCTGCCTTATCGTTATACTTATCGTAATTCTGCTGCTGGGCAATATACGGTCGGCACTGGTTATCGCATCCATGATTCCGCTTGCCTTGCTGTTTACCATATCCTTAATGTATATTTTTGGTATCGATGCCAACCTGATGAGCCTGGGCGCCCTCGACTTCGGGATTATTATTGATGGTGCCGTGATTATTGTTGAATTTATAGCCATCCGGATTACTTCCGGCAAAGTTGCTTATAACCGCGCCGACAGTGCCGAACGACAGGCGTTGATTGATAAGATCACCTTCAAAGGTGCGTCGCGCATGATGAATTCGGCTATTTTCGGGCAGGTAATCATCCTTATCGTTTTTATACCCATTTTATCACTCAGTGGTGTCGAAGGTAAGATGTTCCGCCCCATGGCTTTATCGTTCAGCTTCGCAATTGTAGGTGCCATGATACTGGGTCTCACCTGGCTTCCAGTTGCGGCTTCGCTCTTTTTAAGACCTGAGAAAAAACACCGTTTTAATCCATCAACCTGGATTATGAACCTTGCATACCGGTCGTACACACCTGCAATAAATTGGGCCTGCGGGCATAAAAAAATGGTACTGGGTGCCGCTCTGCTATCACTGATTTTTACAGCTATACTTTTCAATAGAATGGGTGGCGAATTTGTTCCAACACTCGATGAAGGCGATTTTGTTATACAGCCGGTTCTTAAAACGGGGACTTCCCTCTCAAAAACGGTCGAAATGACTACCCTTATGGAGAATATACTTATCAAACAGTTTCCTGAAGTCGATCAGATCGTGTGCCGTATAGGTGCTGCCGAAGTCCCAACCGATCCCATGTCGATGGAAGAAATTGATATGATTATCAAAATGAAGCCCCGCAACGAATGGGTTTCGGCCAAAAGTAAGGAAGAACTGGCCGAAAGATTTAAAACGGCACTTTAAGTGATACCCGGCATTGAATATGAATTTACCCAGCCTATCGAGATGAGATTCAATGAATTGATTACCGGGGTAAGGGCCGATATCGCCGTTAAAATTTTTGGCGAGGATCTCGATTATCTGAATACCAAAGCTATCGAAATAAAAAACCTGATTGAAGATGTGCCCGGTGCTGCTGACATCATCATGGAGAAAACAGCCGGTCTGCCACAAATGAGCGTAAAGTACAAGCGTGCTAAAATTGCTTATTATGGATTGGATATCAGTACCTTAAATCAGTACCTCGCGACAGCTTTCGGAGGCGATATTGCAGGAACCGTGTTCGAAGGCGAAAAACGCTTTGATATGGTAGTGAGGTTTCAAAAAGAAGATAGAGAAGATATTGAAAACATTCAGCAGCTGCAGGTCCCGTTGCCCACAGGCGGACAGATTCCGCTCAACGAAGTAGCTGAAATTGCTTTTACCGAAGGGCCGGCTAAAATCTCGCGCGACAATACCCATCGTAGGGTTGTAGTGAGTGTAAATGTTCGAAACCGCGACCTGCAATCGGTTGTTAACGATATTCAGGAAAAAATTGATAAGAATATTACAATGAAACCGGGCAATTATATTACCTATGGCGGGCAGTTCGAAAATCTGCAAAATGCAACCAGGCGCTTACAGCTGGCTGTACCGGTTGCCTTGCTGCTGATTTTTATTTTTCTGCATTTTGCTTTTAAATCCTTTAAAGATGCAATTATGATTTTTTCAGCAGTTCCACTGGCTACTGTTGGTGGGGTGTTATTGCTCTGGATGAGGGGAATGCCTTTCAGCGTATCAGCCGGTATTGGATTTATCGCCCTTTTCGGCATAGCCGTTCTCAACGGAATTGTATTGATCGAACATTTAAAAGAGCTTAAACATGGCGGTATGAAAGATATGCGTGAGCTGATTATGAAAGGAACCCGCGAGCGTCTTCGACCTGTAATTCTGACAGCTGCTGCTGCTGCCATGGGTTTTCTGCCGATGGCGATATCAACAGGCTCAGGAGCCGAAGTACAGCGTCCACTGGCTACCGTGGTTATTGGCGGACTGGTAACATCAACTATGTTAACCATGATTGCATTGCCACTGTTATTCGAAATATTCTACAGCGTTACCGGTTTTAAACTCTGGCCGTTCAGGGTTATCAGGTCGAAAACAATAACTATAGCTCTACTGCTGTTGTTGCCTGCTTCCGCTGCGTTTTCTCAATCAAGGGATATAAGCCTCGACGAAGCACTGCAAATTGCAAGGGTCAACAACAGGGAGCTCAGCGCTTTTGCCCTCAGGGTAAACGAAAGTAAAGCCCTCAGTCCGACTGCCTTTTCAATTCCTAAAACCCTTGTTTATTATGGCTCCGACCAGAATAACATAGCCGAAAACGGGTATCCGCTTAACATAATAGGGGTGGAGCAGAATTTTGATTTTCCTGCTGTATATAGCGCACAGAAAAAGGCCAATACTTTGAATACCTCAATAGCCGAATCGCAGCTTCTGCTGCAGGAACAGATTCTTTCGAAAAAGGTTTCGCTGGCCTACCTCGAAATTGTCTATTTGCTTAATAAGCAGAGGATATACCTCGGAATCGACAGCCTTTACCAATCGGTTGCACGTGGTGCCGAAATAAGTTACAGCAATGGCGGGATAAGTTACCTCGACATTCTCAATGCCAGGGCTAAGCTGCAGCAAATCAAAACCTTACTCAAAGATATAAAGTACAACCTGCAAATTTCGAACAGCCAATTGTCGGCCTTGCTGCAATCGGACAGCTCCTATACCGTACCCGAACAAGTTTTTGATCTTATTCCTGTAAAGGATGTCAATACGCAGATACTTAACGAAATAAGGATTCAGGAGAAACAGGTCGATTTACAAAAGGCATTGATAAAAGTTGAAAACTACCGAATGTTCCCCGATATTTCACTGGGTTATTTTAACGGAACCAACTCTTATGCTGCTGCCGACAATTACCATGGTTTCCAGTTAGGGCTGGCAGTGCCTTTGTTTTTCGGCAGTCAGCAAGCCCGCATAAAAGCCGGTCGCATAGCTGCAAGTATAAACGAAAATCAGCTTGCTAACGACAAGATCGTCCTACAGCAAAAACATTCATCGCTGATGCACGAACTGGCAAAATACCTCGAATCTATTGATTATTACAATACTACCGCAAAAATACTCAGCGAAGAAATCATTCGTGCTTCGAACAAAAGCTTTACTGCCGGCGAAATCGACTTCTTCAGGTTTGCGATAAGTGTCGAAAGTGCCCTCGATATTACAATCGCTTACCTCGATACCGTATCGGAATATAATCACATTGCACTCGAAATTAATTATTTAACCAAGTAAATGTACCTTCGTTATGAAAATCTTCAATTATATATATGGAATATTGCTGGCTGCTATCCTGTCATTTTCAGGTTGCGGATCTTCAACAAATCCTGGCGCCGAAAATGCTGCTGAACCTGAAAAGTTATTGAAGCTTACCATTCAGCAGTTTGAAACTGAGAAAATGAAACTTGGTGAGGTTAGTAATCAGCATTTTGAGTCGCTGGTAAAATGCAATGCTTATATCACTTCCCCTGCCGGTGCCATGGCCAGGGTTAGCACTCCGGTGCCGGGAATTGTGGAGTCGGTAAATTGCTCACTTGGTAACTATGTTAAAAAAGGCCAGGTTCTTTGCAGGCTTTCGGGCAATGAATTTATTACCCTTCAGCAGGATTTTATCGAGTCGGCAGCCAAACTTAAGCGGGCAAAAGCGGATTACGATCGCATAAAAGCACTTTATGATGAAAAAATAGGGGCCGAAAAAGATTTCATAGCTGCCGAGAGTGATTATACCATCCTGAATGCAAAATATAATTCAGTAAAAATGCGGCTACAGCAACTGGGTCTTAACACGGTAAGTATCGGAAACGGAGATATTGTTCCCGCTTTCCAGCTGCTTGCTCCCATAAACGGTTTTGTAACCGACATGAACCTGGTTATCGGACAGTATATCGAATCAATGCAAACAATCATCGAAATTGTTGATGTCAGCCGTCTTCAGCTTCAGTTATCGGTTTTCGAGACGGATATAAGCAAGCTTAAACCCGGACAAAACGTACGTTTTCAATCCTCTGGCGGATCGACTCTTCCCTATTCGGCTGTACTTACTTCCATCGGTAAATCTATCGATCACGAATCGAAAACCATTGAATGCCTGGCAAACATTAAAAGTGAAAGCGGTATGAACCTGATTAGCGGTTCGTTTGTCGAAGCAAATATTATTGTAGAGCAGTACGATGCGAATGCCCTTCCGGATGAGGCAATAGTAAAATCGGGAGACGATCATTTTGTTTTTGTTGTTGAACGATCGGATGCAACCGCATACTACCTGCGAAAAGTTAAAGTCGAAACGGGCATGATTTCGGCTGGCTTCACCGAACTTAAACAAAGCGAACAACTCACCAAAGTATTGGTTAGTGGCGTTTATAATCTCCCAATGGATTAAGAGTCTGCTTAAAATTATAATTTTTAAATTCTTCATGAGTGAGGGGAGACATAGCGAGGGGTGAAAGGCGAAAATATCTTAGGAAATTTGATTTTAAATTGATGATTCTCCCGACTCCCATCTTCTGACCTTTTCATACTTAACTAAGGGAATTTAGTAAATTTAAACAGTGACTATGACCAACCTCAACCCTTAGGTTGATATTCAGTTTTGATTACAATCCCCCTGGATAAATTTCACTCACTCCTTATAAAATTAAGGCTGCCTTTTGAGGGCAGCCTTAATTACTTTAGCAGGAAAATTTTTATTCCTTGATATAGCTTTCAATCGGGTCGCAGTTACAATTAAGGTGGCGGTCGCCGTAAGCATCATCAATTCGCGTTACTGCCGGCCAGTATTTGTCCTCCCTGGCACAAGGCAGTGGGAAGGCTGCTTTCTCCCTGCTGTAAGGCATAGTCCATTCGTCGGTGGTTAGCATTGCCAGGGTATGCGGTGCACGTTTCAGCACATTGTTAACCTTATCGGCGGAACCATCTTCGATAGCTGTAATTTCCTTTCGTATAGAGATCATGGCATCAATAAACCTGTCGAGTTCGCTCAGCGGTTCGCTTTCGGTAGGCTCAACCATAAGGGTTCCGATTACCGGGAAGGCAACCGTGGGTGCATGAAAACCATAATCCATCAATCGTTTAGCGATATTTGATACTGTAACATCGGCTGTTTTCAGGAATTGGTTGCAGTCGAGTATCAGCTCGTGCCCAACCCGTTTTTTGCTACCCGAATAAAGTATTTTATAATGGCCTTCGAGGCGTGATTTAATGTAATTGGCTGATAAAATGGCATACCTGGTAGCTTCGGTAAGCCCGTTGCCGCCAAGCAGTTTAATATATGCGTACGAAATCGGCAATACCAGTGCGCTGCCATAAGGTGCCGCTGAAACAGCATGAATAGCTTTTTCGCCACCTGTTTTTATGACCGGATGGCCCGGCAGGAAAGGAACAAGGTGCTCTGCAACACCAATAGGGCCAACACCCGGTCCGCCTCCGCCATGAGGAATAGCAAAAGTCTTATGCAAATTTAAATGACAAACATCAGCTCCAATAAAGCCGGGGTTGGTCAGGCCTACCTGTGCATTCATATTGGCGCCATCCATATAAACCTGGCCGCCATTTTCGTGAACCACGGCAATTACTTCCAGTATGCCTTCTTCAAACACTCCATGAGTAGAAGGATAGGTGATCATGGTTGCCGAAAGGTTATCCCTGTGTTTGGTCGCTTTTTCGCGGAGATCGTTGATATCGATATTACCGTTGGGATCCGTTTTAACTACCACCACTTCGAGGCCAGCCATTACCGCACTTGCCGGGTTGGTGCCGTGAGCCGATGCCGGTATCAGGCATATCTTGCGTTTACCTTCGCCGCGGCTCTCGTGGTAGGCTTTTATTACCAGTAAGCCCGTGTATTCGCCCGAGGCTCCTGAGTTGGGTTGGAACGAAATGCCTCTGAACCCGGTAATCTCGCATAAAGCCTTTTCGAGTTCATTGATAAGCAATGCATACCCTTCGGCCTGGTTTACCGGTGCAAAAGGATGTATCGCGCCAAATTCGGGCCAGCTTAAGGGGATAAGTTCAGCAACAGCATTCAGTTTCATGGTGCACGAACCCAGTGGTATCATGCTGCGGTTCAATGCCAGGTCGCGGTTTTCGAGCTTCTTCAGGAAACGCATCATCTCTGTCTCCGAATGAAAGCTGTTGAAAACAGGTGCTTTAAGGTATTCCGTCTGCCTGTCCATGGCCGGGGCAAAAGTGCGGATAAGCGAACACTCATCTGGCTCGCAGACAAATTCAATAAATTGTTTGTCGGCAGCCGACGCAAAAATATGCAACAGCAGGTTCACATCATCAAGGGAGGTGGTTTCGTCGAGGCTTATTCCGATTTTGTCGTTATCAATATAATTTAAGTTGACATGGCTTTCGGTTGATAGTTTGCGTATCTTATCTATTTTAACCCCTTCAGGAATATTGATAAGCAACGTATCGAAAAAATTAGCATTCAGCTGTTTATAGCCGTATTTCTGAACTTCCGACGACAAAACACCTGTGAGTATATTGATATGGCGGGCAATATTCCGTATGCCCTTAGGTCCATGATATACAGCATACATTCCGGCCATAATAGCCAGCAATGCCTGCGCCGTACAAATATTGGAAGTGGCACGCTCGCGTTTTATATGCTGCTCGCGGGTTTGCAAAGCCATACGCAGCGCCCGGTTGCCCTGTGCATCAATGGATACGCCTATGATCCTGCCGGGGATAAAACGTTTGTAATCTTCGCGTGTGGCAAAATATCCGGCGTGAGGGCCTCCATATCCCATAGGGATGCCAAAGCGCTGTGTTGAACCAACTACCACATCAGCACCCCATTCGCCCGGAGGTGTGAGCAAGGCTAAACTCAGCAGATCGGCGGCAACGGCTACTGCTATATTGTTTTCGTGGGCAAGGTTAACCAGTTTACGGTATTCGTGAATTTCACCAAGTTTGTTAGGGTACTGCAGTAAAACACCAAAAATTTCGGCTGAAGGCTCAAAGTCATCACAGGATTGCAGCCTGATTTCGATGCCCAGGTGCATAGCCCGCGATTGAATCACTTCTATGGTTTGCGGAAATGTATTCTCAGCAACAATAAAAGCATTGGCACCGGCTTTAACAGCCTCGCGCGAACGGGCATTAAAAAGCATAATCATAGCCTCGGCAGCCGAAGTGGCCTCATCGAGAAGCGATGCATTAGCCAGGGGCATGCCTGTAAGATCGGCAACCATGCTCTGATAAGTGAGCAGGGCTTCGAGCCGGCCTTGCGAAATCTCAGCCTGGTAAGGAGTGTATGAAGTGTACCAGCCCGGGTTTTCGAAAATATTCCGTAAAATAACACCCGGAGTAATGGTATTGTAATACCCTAAACCAATAAATGATTTAAATACTTTGTTTTTCGAAGCTATTGTTTTGATGTGATTCAGATACTCATATTCGTTGAGACCGGCCGGGAGATTCAATGGTTTGGCAAGCCTTATGGATGCAGGTACTGTCTCTTCAATCAACTGATCAAGGGTTTCCACTCCAACAGCTTTTAACATGAGTTCGGTTTCACTCTTTCGTGGACCGTTGTGACGGTTAATAAAATTATTGGTAATCATATAGTTATATGTTTTTAAACTTTATTTTTTACTGTGGCAAAGATAATAATCTTAATTTGATAGGGCGAAAATCTTAAGCGATTGTTAATTAATTAACGATAATGTTTGTATTTTGTCGGAGTGAATTTTTAAGTGACAGATATGCAGTTGGTTAGTATTCTATTCATACGCTCTATCCGTAAACAATTAAATTTTCTTCCTCCCCGGCATAAAATATAACAGCTATTATTTACCCCTGGTTTCCGTTTCCGTTATGGCACAGGTGGACAAAAATCTAATTTTATGTCAAAACAATAATTCAACCAGCAACCAGCAACCAGCCACCAGTCAGATAATTCCGAAATCAAATGCCGGTTAACCCAATTCTATAACGAAATATCTTACTTTTGCACCCCGGGAAGGGAAATTAATAGAGCGTGTAACACATGAAATTTAATAAAACAGTATTTACCGGAGCCATGGCTATATGTGTGGCTGCTACCTTGTGGGGACTTGATGGTGTTGTGCTTACACCCCGCTTACACAGTCTCGACATAGGCTTGGTTGTATTTTTATTTCATGCGCTTCCTTTCCTTTTAATGAATATTTTCCTGTACAGGCAATATAAGCATATCCGGAATTTCACCGCAACTGATGTATTGTTGTTCTTTTTATTGTCACTTTTAGGTGGCGCAATAGGCACACTTGCAATTGTTAAGGCTTTATTCCTTGTTAATTTTAAAGCATTAACGGTAATTGTATTGTTGCAAAAGCTTCAACCTGTGTTTGCCATTACACTCGCTGCGCTTATTTTGGGCGAGAAACTGAAACGTAATTTCCTTTTATGGGCTTCGCTGGCAATAACCGCTGGCTACTTCCTTACGTTTGGATTCAGGCTGCCCGATATGGATACCGGAGGCAATACCGCCCTGGCTGCCGCTTTTTCGTTACTGGCTGCATTTGCATTTGGAAGTTCAACGGTGATAAGTAAAAAAGTCCTTCGTAAATACAGCTTTTTCACGGCTACTTTTTACCGGTATGCATTTACCAGTATTATCATGCTTTTGTTTGTAATCTCTACGGGAACCCTGAAACATATTCCCGAAATTACAGGTTTTCAATGGTCAATATTTGTGCTGATAGGCATAACAACCGGTTCAGGAGCAATCTTTCTGTATTACTTCGGGCTTACCCGTATCCGCGCTATGCTTGCAACCATTTGCGAGTTGTGTTTCCCTGTTTCGGCAATATTGTTCGATTACCTTATCAATGGCAAAGTACTTACACCTGTGCAGTGGATAAGTGCCGCTATCCTTATTTTTGCAATTCTCAAACTCAGCCTGCAGAAAGAATAGGGGAGAAGGCTGTTGATATGCTGGTATAGTGAGAAGTAATTAGTGCCGTTTAGCCGTTCGTGCATATTTGGCTATTGATAATTGAATATTAGTAACTATCAGTTTGAATATAAGGGATATTAGCCACAGATTTTCTAGATTTCACTTTTTTAAACAGGCTTCAATAGATTTTATCGAATAGTTTATCATAAGCTGTAAATATCTTTCTGTGTAATCCCTGCTTGCCTGCCTGCTTCGCGCATGCCTGCTTATCGCAGGCAATCAGGCAAGTGTGGCATTTATTTGTATGTGAATGACTTAAATGAGCTGACTGCTTAATAAAAGCATTATTGTTTCAATACTTCGGTACTAATTTTTAATTGTTTGATTCTCAGTTTGTTGGAATAAATTTTCAATTAACGTTAAATCGCATAAAATCAGCACTTTGCGTCTTAGCGGCTTTGCGAGAATCAAAATATTAACGGACTATTGTGTTTGAAACTTGTCTTTATTGCATAGATATTTTAATCGCGCTAGTCAGGCAAACACGCAATACCGATTTCCAGTTTTCAATGTTCATCTGCTTAAAGCCAGAGTTGATTCCATTTGCTCTGTAGTTTTTATAAGTGCGATATTTTGTTCAAAAAAAAAGCCACAATTCCTTGCGAAATTGTGGCATTCACCCAAAAAAACTAAATCTATACTGCAAAATCTTTCAGTGAATCCATTAATTTTCGACGTGTGAAGAAAATCCTGCTTTTCACCGTGCCAATCGAAATATTAAGCTGATCGGCAATTTCTTTGTATTTGTAGCCCTGGTTATGCATTTCGAAAGGCATACGCTGATCAACATCCAGCTTAGCTATGCTTTTCTTTATTTCCTTTTCCGAAAAACGTGAATCCGGCGCCGGGAAATCCGATTTGCGCGGAATATTCAGGTAATACATATCCTCAGTGCTGTCGATTATGGTATTAGCCTTTTGATTTCGGCGGTAATTATTAATAAATGTGTTTTTCATTATGGTATAAGTCCATGCTTTCAGATTAGTATCGGCAGCAAATTTATCGCGGTTCGCCAATGCTTTCAGATAAGTATCCTGGATAAGATCCTTTGCTTCTTCGCGGTTCGAAGTAAGCATATATGCATAATATTCAAGATTCTGGTAAAGACTTATTAACTTATGATCGAATTCTCCTTGACTCATGGCTCTGTGTGTTTAAATATTATAAAGCAAAGTTAAACAACTTTTATTTATATTTAGTCTAAATAAAGTTAATTATTTGTTAAAATTTCAAAAAATAATCAACCCGACTTTTTTTCTGTCTGCTTTTCAGCTATTTAGAGTTGTTTGAAACTGTATACCAATATACGATTATATCATGAACAAAGCAGGTTAAACTTTGTTAAAAATTTGTTATCTTTTTGCCTGGTGCAGGTTAATAAACAGTATATCAGTTAAATGCAGGCTATTTTGCTTGCTGCTGTCCAAAACGGCAATTAAATTGAATCCAGAAATCCGTGAAAATCATCAATATGTTTAAAAAGAGTGAAATTGCCGGGTATTTCAATTTGGTTTCCCTCAAAACAATTTCCTCCTAACAGTAGTTTTTTATCAGGGTAAAGTTCAGCACATTCCTTCAAAAGTGATTCGATATTTTCGCCGGGCATGTTCGCCGTAAAGGAGGTGAGCAAATAATCGATGGTATGAATTTCAAATACATTTTTTAAATCTACTATTGGCACATTTTGTCCGAGGTATATCACCTGGTGTCCTTTTTTTCGTATTAAGTAATTTATATATAGTAAGGCAATTTCATGATGCTCGTTTTCGGGAAGAAAAAGCAGGAAATGTTTGGGGTTACTACTTAATTCGTGTTGCCCGTCGATTGCCAGAATTAATTTTTGCTTGATAAGTTGCGAAATAAAATGCTCCTGCGCGGGAATCACAGTTCCAATCTGCCACAATAGGCCGATTTTATCCATAAATTTTTCAAGCAGATTTTCGAAAGTAAAGTCAAATCCTAGTTTTATAATAGAGGATGAAACAATTTTGTTGAACCTTTGCTCGTCCAATTCAATCATAGCCATCACCAGGTTATCAACCTGGTGGTCGTTGTCAATATCCTGGTCCGACAATTCAATCACGCTTTTGGTAATTTCGTCGACCGACATGGTTTTTATATGCGAAATTTTATAACCAAATTTATTAAGAATGGCCACATTCATTAAATGCCTTAAATCTTTGTCGGAATAAAACCGGATATTGGTTTTTGTACGCATAGGCTCAACTATGCCATACCTTTTTTCCCATATTCGGATGGTGTGAGCTTTTATCCCTGTGATTTTTTCAAGATCTTTTATTGAATACTGAATCATTTATTTCTGACTTGATTACAAATATAGAAACAATTGATTTTGGGTTTTGTTTAACAATTTTACATTTTGCTTCAAATTTCTATTGTTTACTCCATTAGTAGGCCGAGGATCTATATTTTATAACAGAGATGTAGCTGTTTAACATAAAACTGTTTTTATTTTTTAATATTATACCCACTCTGTTCATTTAAAGCCTTGACAAACAAATATATGCCGCATATTTCACTCACAAATATTCATTATCTAATCCCAAATTTCATTTAAAAAACTGCTATATGCATTATAAATCTGCGTAATCTCTGCTTGCCTGCCTGCTTCAGGCAGGTAAGCACCAGGCAAGTGTGGCAAATATCACCTTATACTCAAACTGATTAGCCACACATTATTTATTTTTCATCACGTTGGTGGGAAAATTTGCTTAGTGTATGGCCGGATTAATTCAATTCTTTTCATAATCTCGTATTCTATTGTTAAGGTTAGTTGCAGGAAATCAGATAGTGTGTGTCAGAATATGAGCATTTTATTTTCTGCATCAGGTCCTTGCAGATTCAAGTATATTCGATAAAGCCTCCATTGTTCAAAAATATTTCCCTGAACCATAAAAACATGCTTTGATGTAACTATATAAATAAGTATATTTGTACTTAAATTCTTAATTAATTTATTTTCTCACTTAAATCAGGCCTTATGAAAAAAACTCTTACACTTTCTTTGGGTTGCTTACTAACTCTTTTCTTTGTCACCACTTCGTGTAATTCAGGGGCTGATACCGGCACTACTACCGGAGAGGCGACTGAAAATACCATCGGAGCCGGTCAATCAGCTGTTGAGGATGATGCTTCGGAAAAAGACATTGTGAAGGTTGCTGTTGGTTCAGCCGATCACACAACATTAGTTGCAGCGCTCAAAGCTGCAGCCTATGTCGATGTGCTTTCGAATGCCGGCCCTTTCACTGTTTTTGCACCTACCAATGCGGCTTTCGACAAATTGCCCAAAGGCACAGTCGAAGGTTTGCTAAAAGAGGATAAAAAAGCTGATCTGCGTAATATACTCGAATACCACGTGTATGTCGGTAAGCTGGATCTGCCGTTTTTTAAGGACGGACAATTGCTCGACCAGGTTAACAGTCAGAAGGTCACCATGGGAGTTAAGGATGGAAAAGTTACGGTTAACTCAGCAAATATCCTTGCTACTATTCAGTGCACCAATGGTATCATTCATGTAATTGATGAAGTTTTACTTCCGCCGGCTAAGAAATAAGCTGCGGACTTGCTGGTAATTAAAAATATCCCGGGTTGAAATAAAAATCAATCCGGGATTTTTATAGATTTTTCTTTTTGAAAATACGTAATGCCAGTGCTATAGGCAGCGAAATCCAAAGGATCATAACTGTGAGTGCCAGTGTAATTCCAAAAGCTGATCCGAAAAACTGGTCGAACACTGCACCTGTATAACCCATTAAAGCTGAAATATCCATTTGCAGCAATACCATTATACGTGCCAGGTCGACAGGGTTCAGGCAGCTCAGCAGTATGGTTATTTTCTCGAGCGGGTAATCCGAAAATGCAAACATCAGCATCAGCAGTAATCCGTCGAAAATAAGGGTAAAATAAAACCACAGCATCATGGCAATACCTATGCCACGGGTTTTGTCGCGTGTGAGTACTGACGACAGAAAGGCCAGTGATACGAATATCATGGTAAGCAGGCTGCCCGAGAGAATAAAATACCAACCGGTAATACTGCCATCGAAAATTACGACAGGCAATCCTATCCCTAACAGAAAAACCAATACCAACGATATGCCTACTCCACTATATACACCCATCAAAATAACACTTCGTTTCAGTGGCTGTGCTACCAGCAGTTCAATAAACTCGTACGAATTAAAAAAGTAAATGGTTGTAAACAATATACTTACCAGTGGCACAACAATAAGCAGAATGCTTAATAAACCCGAAAGCCCTTTGGCGGTGTCGTCATTCATCATAAACAATCCGAACGAACTGAGCGATAACAGAACAAGATAGGCCAGCAGTATGCGGTTCCTGAAAATGTCGTGTAATACATATTTAATAATCTTGCTCATATATTTTAGTGTAATAATTGAAACAGAGCTTTGCCTAATCGTTCCTCGCCGGTTTCCGATTTTATATCGCTGATTTTTTTGTAGAACAGGGCTTCACCTTCCACTATATAGGCAATGGTATCGGCTATTTCTTCAACTTCACTCATTATATGTGATGTTACCAGTATAAGTTTTCCGGCTTCCTTTTCTTTCTTTATTTTTTGTTTTAGTAGTTCGGATGCCAGGGGGTCGAGGCCGGCAGTAGGTTCGTCGAGAATTATTACATCGGGATTAAACATAAAAGCCAGTGCTGCACTCACTTTCTGACGTGTGCCTCCCGATAGTGCACGCATGGGTTTGCCAAACATTTCGTTGAGTTTAAATGCTGCAATAAGTTCTTCATCAAATACATCCTGCACGCGATTTTTGCCTAAATCCTTCATCATGCCAAATAAATAACCCATCAGCATATTGTCGGGATACCGCCCTATTTGAGGCATATATCCTATGCGGCTCTTGTATTCAACATCGCCGGCTATATTTTTAGTATCGAATAAAATGGTTCCTTTATCCGGTATCACCATGTTGAGGATGCATTTTATAAGGGTTGTTTTACCCGAAGCATTGGGCCCTACCAACGCCACTACCTGATTGCTGCCAAAACTCAGATCGATGCCTTTGAGAGCATAAATTTTTCCATACCGCTTTTCGAGTCCTGTAATTTGTATCATCGACGGATTATTTGCATTGAAGGTTCGTTGTCGTAAAGGTTAACATAGGTTAACGAAGGTATTGCTCTTTCAGCTTTATCAAGCAGATCGGCTATAAAGCTCCGTAATAAAAATACCGCCGAAGGAAGTTTCTCGATGATTTGCGAATACAAACTTACAGGTCGGTATGGTATATCGCCTTTCTGATCATGGTTAAGGTCGTAACCCGAATACTTGTCCCAGTAATTTCCCCGCAGGAAATTCAGGTTTTCGGAGCCGTTGGTAGTAAAATCGAAGGTATTGCCCAGGAAATTATTGAGCAGAAAAGTATCTCGTTCGCAATTGGCGAGCACTCTTACAGCAAGCCCGTTATTTCTGAAATTATTCCTAACAATCATTAACTCACTGGAGCCTTCCATGTATATACCCGAAGTGTTTTTTGCAAATGTATTGTCCGAAATTGTGCTCTTACTGATATCCTTCAGCAGCAAACCATACGAGGAGCCACCCCAGTTTTGTTCAAAAGTATTGTGTTTCATGGTAATGTATTTGGTGTACATAACAGCCACCCCGCTACCATTGTTCCGAAATACATTATAGGAATAATTATCGTTGTTCGAAAACATAAAATGCAGGCCGTACCTGTAGTTGTTCTCGCAAATATTTTTATTTATTTCACAAAAAGTGGCGAATTCAAAATAGATTCCGTCGCGTTGCCCTCTGACAGTGTTGTTTTCGATGTTAACATGATTTGAGTACCAAAGGTGTATCCCGTTTCCGGACTCGATTACCGAATTGTAACCGGTAATAGTATTGCCTTTGATGGTTCCGCCCGATACTTTGGCCAGGTATATGCCAAAACATGTGTTTTCGATACGGTTGTTTAAAATTTGAACACTGTCACCTTTTTCGACACGTATTCCTGCTTTATCGCTGATGTTCGAAAATCCGCTGTTGCGAATCACAAAACCACTGACAGTAACTTTTGGAGCCCTTATAATTATCAGGCTGCTCTTTTTAAGCCCATCCAGAACAGGGTTTCCAATACCTATGATAGTTACGGATTTTTCGATCAGCAGGTCTTCGACGAAATAGGTCGAAGCCTTAACTTTAATTACATCCCCGTTTTGTGCAACTGCCAGTGCTTTAGGCAAAGTATTATAACGTGTACCGGGTTCCACTATTATTTCCTTTGCGGATACATGTACTGTACTTATTAAAAGGAACAGGAATATGGCCACCTTGACCGGAAGTGCATTGATAATACCACCGTTAATATTGTTGTTAACATATACGCTTGACGGTATAAAATGATAATTAAGTCGCGACGATTTTATCATTTACCAATGAGTTGCTCCCATGTTAATAACTCGCCACCCAGTTCCTGCTGCAGGGCTTCGGCTGCTGCCAGGTTGCTGCATGCTGCCAGGTTCCCGCCCATAGGACTTTGAATATTTTCGCCATGTACAAAAACTGCCTTGCCGGCATCAATCAGAGTACCTGGCTTATGATAGTCGCTTACAAAGTACTGTTCTTTATCATTTTTTCCTTTTGTTTTAACATAGCGTACCAGGCATTCGCCGGCATCAAAGGCCAGCACTTTCCCTTTGGCAGTAAGCATTCCGGCTCCATACTGGGGATTCATAACCGTCATGCGGCATTGTTCACAATTATCTTTTCCATAATCGATAGGGCGCATTTCGGAAGTGCATGCTGCCGAAATAAATAGGAGGGCAATGGCAAATGTGATTATTTTTTTCATCGAAGTATATGGTTTACGTTATTTCGGAAATGAATAGAAAAACTCTGAATTAAACTTTTGCTTGTCGTTTTAAGCTTTTTTCGGAACCTTACGGTTCGTTTTATTGTAAAACTGCTCATAAACAGCCACTCCAATAATAGTTGTTGCTGCAATAATTACCAGGTATCCACCTATATCAGGAAACGAACCCGCAAGGAAGTTGAGCAATTGCTTGTAGCCAAACATGGGCGGCTGATAGCTCATACCCGGAATCTTTATGGCTGCATGAGGGTCGAGGTTATGCCCGTAGTCGTATAACCATTGGTAGAAATCATAAAATGCAATACCCCCTGCAAGCAGGAGTGTGGCTATCCAGGTCCATAATAACCATCGTTTGCGTACCAGTGCAACAGTAAATCCAAAAGCTATAAGGGCGCCTAAAGCCCAGGGCATAATTTTAAACTCCTTAAACTCATCTTCTTTAATCACTTTCATGCCTATGTAATGATTAATACCGTTGATTTTGTCAACATCACCGGTAATTTTATTCAGCCATATTTTCATCACCATTCCTTCGGGATACTGAGGCGCTTCAAGAATTATTTTCCAGAAAGGCTGAAAAAAAGCTCCTATCATCAGGAATAAACAAATAAGGATAATGTTTCGCGATGAAGTTTTCATGATCAATAATTTTACTGATGTTGAGACTTTACTTAAGCAATGCTATTCATCAGGCAATAAATGGCAGAAGTAAGAAGATGAATTTCAGGATGTAGCCAATCGTTTATGAATTTGGTTGCATATTAACAATGAGTAAGGATACCATTTTGCTGCTTTGTGTACCTGAGTCCATGTGCCATGTTCCATGTGCCTTGTTCCATGTGCCATGTGCCATGTTCCATGTGCCATGTGCCGGTGGTAAACCTCAATTCTCTAACAATTACATGTTTCTAGAAGTTGAACAAGGACTGTTAAGTGTTGCTTAACCCTGTAGCGATAGATCGGGATGCAACCACCTTTTTTCAGAGTTAACATTTTTTCCCTCCTCATCATTCTCATTAAAAAGAACCATAAAATTTTAAGAGGCTCAGGTGCTTTTGCTCCTTATGTTGCTCTTAGTCAGATTTATGCCTTTTATCTTCCGCTGTTTGCCTTTTATAATTGTTCCTGTTGATTAAGCAGAGAAGAATGATGCTTTAAAAAAATCAATCTTTCATCATTCTCCTCTGCATAATGCCGGCCGAGGCTTGTTTTAACTGCATTTTAGTCGGGTGCAGTAGCTCCACCCGAAAAACTTAAGGGCACATTTGAGCCTGCCGGCGAAACACGAACATAGCCTTGCATTTCCTGGTGAAGTGCCGAGCAGAAATCGGTACAGTAAAAAGGGAACATGCCGGTGCGATCGGGAATCCATTTTAAAGTCTGGGTTTCGCCGGGCATTACAAGCAACTCTGCATTTCCTGCTCCTTTTATTGCAAAACCATGTGGTACATCCCAATCCTGCTCCAGGTTTGTAACATGGAAGTACACTTCGTCGCCAACTCTAATGCCTTCGATATTATCAGGGTTTATGTGCGACCGTATTTCGGTCATAAAAATATCAACCCTGTTGCCTTTTCGAACTACTTTAGCTTCGGCTTCGGTTTTAGCTGCAAAAGGGTGAGTGTTTTCACTTAGTTTGTAGAATTTCTTCGAATTTTTCACAATTCTATCAGCAGGAATAGCCTGTGCATAATGCGGTTCGCCTATTGTGGGGAAATCGAGGAGTAAAGTCATTTTTTCGCCTGAGATGTCGAAAAGCTGGGCCGAGTGAGTTAATTCAGGGCCTGTCGGCAGGTAGCGGTCCTTGGTTATTTTGTTGAGTGCGATCACGTATTTGCCACTTGGTTTTCGCGAATCTCCTCCTGGTATGCATAAATGCCCGATGGAATAATAAGTAGGGATGCGATCGACAACAACTTGTTTCTCAACGTCCCATTTCACTATTTCGGATGAAACAAAGAATGATGTATAAGCGAACCCCTTGTCGTCGAATTCGGTATGCAATGGTCCGAGGCCGGTTTGCTGCACTTCACTGGCAAGAACCTGGTCGTATTTTAAAACAGGAATACTTGATACTTCACCTTCGTAAGCCTTGCTCTCGATAGCCTTTATCATTTTATCGAACGAAAAAACAGGGATGGTTGCTGCTAGTTTGCCACTGGCAACAATATATTTACCGTCGGGGCTTATATCGCAACCATGCGGCGATTTAGGGCAGGGTATATAGTAAATCAGTCCCGGCATCTCCTCAGCCATTATAGTGGTAACCTCATTCATTTCGGTGGAAGTTGCCGAATGACTGTTTTCGTCATATACATTATGGGTATAGCGTGCTGGTATTTTTTTGCCTTTGCCCTGGGCAATTAATTCTTCAGCTTTTTTCCAGTTTACAGCCATGATGAAATCTTTATCGTTTTGACTGGCCTTTACTTCCAGGAGGTTATGCGCCTGCTCCGAGTTGTAAGTTGTAAAAAACATCCAGTCGCCCGATACGCCTTTGCCTGCATGCGCGAGGTCGTAATTGAAACCCGGAACTACAATCTGAAAAGCAATATTCATTCTGCCGCTTACAGGATCAACTTTAACAAAGGTGGCAGCCCCTTTAAAATTTTCCTTATAGGTATTAATGGGAACATCGCCTTTTCCATCGAATGGGATTGAAAAACGTGAGTTGCCAACCACATACTCCGTATTTTCGGTACAAAACGGTGAAGCGTGATTGCCTCCGGCATTAGGTATTTCGATAATTTCGACTGTGCGGAAAGTGGTGAGGTCGATCCGTGCTATGCGGGGCGTATTGTTTCCGTTGATAAAAATCCAGCGACCGTCGTCTTCTCCATTTGTTTTACTGAGTTCAGGATGGTGACTGTCGTCCCAGGGAATAAAACCATGCGAAGTGTTAAGCATAGGCTTTGTTTCCTCCGAATATCCCCAGCCCGACATAGGATCCTGTGAAAATACCGGGATGTTACGTAACAGACGCCCCGAAGGAAGCCCATAAACACCCATTTGTCCACTGAAGCCGCCCGAAGTGAAAAAGTAAAAATCATCGTACTTCCCGGGGGCTACATATACTTTTTGAGCTGCATCGCCTGCTACCAGTCCGCCTACTTTTTTAGGTTTGCACGATAGGAAGGCCCCGGCAATTAGGGTTAAAATTATAGTGCCGGCAAATACTATTCTCACTTTTTTCATAGATAATGGTTTATTGGTTTGGTGGTTATCGGAATTTGCAATGGTTATTTCTTATCGTTCTGGCGTAAGTATTCCAGAATGTTGCGTGCGTCATCATCGGTTACATCCTGAAAAGCCATGGGCGATAGAATTTCTTCGAGCAGCTTTTTAGCCACAGGGTCCTTTTTAACCATTTCGTCAGGATTGGTGATCATATTTAAGATCCATTCAGGAGTGCGACGCTCAGTAATTCCTTGCATGCCGGGACCAACAAATTTATCGGCAGTCATTTTATGGCAGGTTGTGCACTTAGCCTCGAAAATTGCTTTGCCGATTTCGACTTTAGCGGGGTCGATAGCCTCGAGTTTAACATCGGTAAACCTGCCAACTCCTTTACTGTTGCTGTGTACCTTAGTATCAATAACAACATTTTCGGTAGAAGTACTTTCGTCAGGTGTTGTGGTTGTGGTGTTCGAACCGCATGCATGCATCATCAGCATGATTCCCGATAAAGCAATGCTGCGAAGAAAGATGTGTAAATTTTTCATGGATTTTTTTTTGTTAAATTGAAGTTATTGGTAAGTATTTTTGTGCTTAAAAATATTTTATACAGCAAATATATACAGAAAAAACAGTAATCAGGTAATTAAATACTTAAAATATTAATAATTTTTTCAACAAAATAATTTGAAATAGCTTTAAAATTCGTATATATCAGTTAAACAGGCAGATAGCATCAATGGATTCACTGAGCTGGTTTAAAATATTTTTATAATCTGTTCAAAAAGCCATTAAATAATAACAGTCTGAACAAATTTATTCATGATTCATTTCGGTAATTGCAAGCGCAGGAAGCGCAATTTGATGCCTGCAGTTTGCCGGAAAACTGAAAATATTTAACTGATGCCAATTTATTCAAACCAGGAATCAGACACCTGAAATCATACAATCATTTAGCTGATTTTGTTTGCTAAATTTAATTAAATCCGCCCTGTCCGCGGTATAGTTTTACAGCTTTGTCGAGCTTAAGTTTTATAACGGTAATATATTTGTCCAGCACATTTTCGGGTACATCAATATAAACCAGGCCGGGCACATGGCTCCACGATATTTTGCCCACAATTTTATGTGCGAGTTGTGTTCCGTTGCCTACAACCGATATTTCTTCAATTTTATTATCAAGGCCTTTGAGCATGATAGGCCCGCTGGTTTTACCATGCAGGAAGAGGTAAAGCACGGTCGAATCTTTCGAAAGGGTAGTAGGACCGTAGAAATGCCCCTGCGGAATTCCGCCAATGGTATTAAATATGGCTTCCCCGTTTTTAACATTCCAGGCTCCCAGTTCTTTGAGCACATGAATCTGACCTTCGGGGATAGTTCCATCCTCCATCGGACCCATATCGAGCAGCAGGTTGCCACCGTTCGATACTGCATCCACAAATATCGAAATCACTTCATAGGGAGTTTTCCAGTTGTTGTCGTTATGAAAGCCCCAGTTATCGTTGGTTGTCATACAAAGCTCCCACCAGTTGAATTTGGGACGTGTTACCGGGAAATTTTGTTCCGGCGTTTCGTAATCGCCATAGCCTTGCAGACGGCTGTTTATAATTGCTTTTGGGTTGTTCGATAAGATGATGTTTCGCACTTTTTCCGATTCCCATTGTTCGGCGCTGTGCTCCCAGTCGCCATCGAACCACCAGAGGTCGGGATTAAACTGTGTGCTTATTTCCCTGATCTGCCCCTGGAAAAACTGCCTGAAACGGTTCCAACGTTCGTAATCATTTTCCACTTTATAGCGTGAGCTGTCCTTCACGAAACCAGGGTAATCGGCATGCGACCAGTCGATTAGCGAGTAATAGGCTCCGCATTTTAGGTTGCGTTTACGAAGTTCATCGAAGAAAGGTTTTATCATATCCTTTTTTGCCGGGGTTGCTTTAACACTGCTCAGGTTATTCATTTTGGTGTCGTACATGGCTACTCCGTCGTGATGTTTGGTAGTGATAACGGCATAGCGCGCACCGCTTTCGAGTATAAGGTCGGCCCATGCGGCAGGATCATACTTTTTAAGTGTAAAACCTTTAAGCTGCTTCATATAGTCAGCGTGGCTTATTTTTTTATTGTGAAAACTCCAGGATTCATCAACCCCGTCGACGGAATAAATTCCGGCATGAATAAAAATTCCCAGTTTGGCATCGGCAAACCATTGCATTTTATCTTTAATGTCGTTTGGATTTATTTTCGACTGGGCAAAGCCTGCCATAGCTCCAAGTACAATTAAACTGCTGATCAATAATGTTTTCACTGTATTCATTTTCGGGTGGTTTGTTATAATTATTTTCATCGGATGCGACTTTCGAAAATATATGATAAAGGTATGTAATTTTAAATCGCTGGTAGAAATATGTCTGGATTTTGTTTGGAGCAAAATAATCATTTTCAAAAGAGGAAAAATTAAAGTTTTCCTAAACCATAGCGTGACGATTTTGAAATCAGAAAATTATTAATCCTCATTATTTTGAAATTGTAATTTCGTTTTTCTTGTTATCTTTACCAATACAAATAAATATTCAGAAAGTATGAAACGAATTGTACCCATTATTTTCATTTTAGCCATCTTACTGTCGGGATGTGTTTCGTCCAAAAGGCAACTCCAGAAGGGAAACTACGATGCTGCTATTGCAAAATCAGTTAAAGTATTGCGTAAGCATCCGGCCAAGGTAAAGGAAGTTAACATCCTCGAAAAGGCATATACAGTGGTTAATGCACAGGCCAATGAACGTATTCGTTTCCTGAAAATGGAAGGCAAACCCGATAGCTGGGACGAAATATACCTTATTAACAAGACCATGAGCGAAAGGCAGTCGCTGGTAAAAACGGTAACACCGCTTAAAGCCGAAGGAAGAACTGTTGATTTTCCCTACATTGATTATATGCCCGAAATGGTTAATGCCAAGCGCAAAGCTGCTGATTTTTATTATGCTCATGGTATTGAGTTGATGAAGAGTGGATTAAAAGACTCGTACCGGCAGGCTTATGCCGAATTTTTAAGAGCAAAGGAATATGTGGGGAATTACGAACAAATAGATAACAAAATACAGGAGGCTAAACAACTGGGAATGAGCAGGGTGTTTGTTTCGATTCAAAATAATTCCATGGTAAAATTTCCTCCTGAGTTTGAGCAGGACCTGCTGGCACTTAACCTGCCGGCACTGAATTCGGAATGGGTCGAATACCATACCGTGAACCTGAACTCCAATATGGAGTTTGATTATTTTGTGGATGTGAAAATTAAAAACGTTGCCGTGAGCCCGGATAAGACCCTGCAAAATGATTCGATTGTTAAAAAGATAGTTGATGATGGATTTACGTATGTGCTTGATAATAAAGGCAATGTTATGAAAGACACCCTGGGTAACGATCTTAAAACGAAAAAGTATAAAACCCTTCAGTGCGCGTTGGTCGAAACGATTCAGCTAAAAGCATGCCGCATTGATGGAGATGTGGAAGTGATACAGGTAAGCCTCGACAAACTTCTGAAAAAAGACCCTATTGGTGCCGAGTCGAATTTCGAACATGTTTCCTCACGCGCCCTGGGTGATATTGAAGCGCTAAATCCTCAGCAACTTGCACGTACAAAAAGTATCCCTATTGCATTCCCTTCCGATGTTGAAATGGTGGTGCGATGTTCGGAATCCTTAAAAATGGCTATACAGGGGAGCGATACAGAATAACAGGAGGTTTATTAATTAGGGGGTGGGATGTGGGATGTCGGATGTCGGATGTCGGATGTGGGATGTGGGATTGATGGGATTGATAGGATTGATGGGATTGAGGGGATTGATAGGATTGAGGGGATTGTGGAGGATTGGGACGGGGGACGGATAGGATTGATATGATTGATGGGATTGAGGAGATTGAGGAGGATAGGTACTATAATATTGGGACGAGGGACGGGAGTCAGATCCCGATAGCTATTGGGACAGGGGTCGAAAGCAGACTTGTTGCGGAAGAAAAGTTATATTTATTTGTGTTTGAACAGGCTATAATTTCTTGTTTATTTGATTTATAATCATTGTTGTAAGGCTAAAATCCTGAAACAATCAGGTGATGTTATATCTGTTTATAAAGAAGCAGTTAACAGGTAAAAACAATAAACCTCAATTGGTGTTTATACAAAATTCTGATTGAAACTTTGAAACCGGCTGAGAGAAAACAATCATTTTCAGCAAGCCATCAAGGTGGACTTTAATATCTATATTATTAAGGCAATTAGATCAGGAGTAAACCTGGTATTAACATTATAAATCTCCATGTAATGAAAACACTTGCAACTCTTATTTTTGTTTTATTGTTACAATCCTATAGCAAAGCACAATGCTGGTCAGTAATTTCTACCGGAGGAGTTCATACAATCGCAATAAAAACGGATGGTACACTCTGGGCCTGGGGATTGAACGGCGATGGCCAGTTAGGTGACGGAACTACTATAACTAAATATACGCCAATACAAATAGGTGTTGATCAAAATTGGCAATCGGTATCAGCCGGAGCACTTCATTCACTTGCTACAAAAACAGATGGAACCTTGTGGGCCTGGGGTGATAATTTCTTTGAACAATTAGGCGACGGATCCAATATCGACCGAAATACCCCCACTCAAATAGGTACTACTTCTAACTGGAAATCTGTGTCCGCCAGCACCAGGCATTCGCTTGCGTTAACTGCCGACGGTACATTATGGGCCTGGGGCGATAACTTTTTTGGACAATTAGGCGATGGCACTTTTAACGACAAAAACACACCTGAGCAAATAAGTACTTCATCCGATTGGAAAGAACTATCGGTAGGCGACCTGCACAATCTGGCTGTTAAAACCGATGGCAGCTTATGGGCATGGGGTTACAACGGCAATGGGCAATTAGGCGACGGCGCTTACACTGATGTAAACCTTCCGAAACAAATTGGATCAGGTTCTGATTGGAGTTCAGTAGCTGCAGGTGGATATCATTCCGTTGCTTTAAAAACGGATGGAACTATTTGGGCCTGGGGTTTTAATCTCTACGGGCAATTAGGCGATGGAACAAATTCGGATAAAAGTACTCCAACACAATCAGGAACTGCTACCAACTGGAATCAGATTGCTGCCGGATATTACCATAGTATGTCCATTAGATCAGATGGAACTTTATGGTCATGGGGCAAAAACCTGGCTGGCCAGCTTGGTGACGGAACAAATATCAATAAATATTCCCCGACACAAATTGACATGGCTACAAACTGGCAGTTACTGTATGGAGGAAATGACTTTACAATGGCTAAAAAAACAGATGGATCGCTATGGGCCTGGGGCGACAATATTAGTGGCGAACTCGGCGACGGCACAAATACGAACAAAAACATTCCGGTATCGGTAGGCTGCCAGGGAAGTACAGGCATTCAGGATATTACTGAGATAATCAGTCCGTTTTCGGTGAGTCCAAACCCGGCGCAAGACTTGCTTTATATCCTTAACATGGGTCACCAAGCTATTGAGAAAATATGCATAACCGACCTTTCCGGAAAAAAAGTCCTGAAGAATACAAATACCGCGATGCAGGTAAATGTGCAGCAATTGCCAAAGGGAATGTATATATTGATAATTTTTTCCGAAGGAAGGCAGTATCCGCAAAAGTTTAGCAAACTGTAAATTTCGATCGTGTAAAATTAAAAAATCGGGATTGAACTGGAAAGAATAATTTGATGACTGTGCAGCTATTCTCCTAAAACAGAGAGTCCTTTTTCCTTTTCCATGAAAGGAGAATTTGACGAAGACAAATGAATTTCAAGGGAGCAGCGCAAAGTAATTCCTGGAATTCAATATATTAACTTGTCTTGCCGTTTGGTATTGAAAAGCAATTTATAAAATCATCCTTACAAAACAGATTGCATTATCCTGTCTTTTATCTTTTGTTCGAATCATACCACTTAAAGTGAAATCAGGGATCAATCCCCCATCTTACTTATCAGATCCTTAACAAAAAGTGTATCTTTTTTCAGCTTCTCCTGCTGTTCGATGATAAATGGATTTTTATCCAGCTTCCCGATCACGGCATCCATCTCTTTGGTATCAGTATATACCATTTGCCTGAATGGGTTTTCATAATCCTTTTTCCGCGAATTGCGGATTTCGGACTGCAGTGTTTTGCGGAAGCCCAGGTACCATTCGAGCATTTCTTTCACCGACTGTTCATCATGAACCTGCTTGTTAGTCAGTTCGCTGAGTGATGCCAAGGCATGTGTGAGTTTTTGACCGGCATAGGCTTTTCCCTGGGCTCCAAAAAACTCGTGCACCTGCAGCCAGCTTATTACTTCATAACCTACAATTTTATTCTTTAACTGATCGAGTTCAGATTTTGGTATCAGCTGACCACCAGCATTCTCAAATTCCTGGCGTGGGTCAGTGGTGTTCAATAGTTTTAAAAGTTCATCCTTTTTAACTGAAGGATTTTTACGGGAATAACCGATCAATATATCCAAAGCATAGTAAGTGATATAATCGCGGTACGCCTGGTAAGCATGAGCCGGTTTTAAAAGTTTAACATCCCGCTTGCTGTTTTCGAACGAATGGTTTTTCAAGGTGATAGAAGCAGGCTTGTCAGTTGGATGTGACAGGTATTTAACTCCAAAACTCCTGTATTCATCGTCGGTGAAAGTTTTACCGGGCTGCTCTTTAGTACAGAAATCTATTCCCGCCAGCAGTTCGAGCAAGCGGCAGGCATCGAGCATAGCATTTACCGTATCAGGTGCCAGGTACTGCAATTCCAGGTATTGGGTTTTTTCGGCCCGCTTGTCGCGCGATTCATATTTCCAGGTATTGCGTTCGAGGGCATACTGGTTGTACATCAGCCAGTAGGCAGGCATAATTAGTAGTTCGTCATTGGCCACATCGTTACTCACGAGTGCAAAAGGGAAAGGGATATTCAACTCCGAAGGATAATCGGCTTTTGCTAAAATAGTATAAGGAGCAAAGCGAGAATTGTGTTTCAGGCTTGTACATAAACCCGGCCAGAATCCCCGGCCCGCGATAATCTCGCCATCAGCAGCACGGCTGTTATGGTTCGAGCCTATGGTAACCCCGGCTGCAATATTACTTTGGCCTTCGATGGTGGCAGCCACAAGGAAGGAATTATTATGATGCTGCTCGTGCGCCGGGAATATCAGTGAATTCAATACTTCGCAACACGAAATGGTGGAATTGGCTCCCAAAAATGAATTAATAAGCCTGGCTCCGTATTTGAGTTGCGAATTGGAACCCAGCACAAAACGAACAGCCATAACACCATAAAAAATACGGCAACCCTGTCCAATGATTCCATTCACCAGTTCGCAGCCTTCGCCAATCTGGGTCATGGCTTCGGGTGATGAGTTAATGGTAATATTTTTAATTTTATTGGCGCCTTTTATGTACGCATCCGATCCTACTTTTACATCTTTAAAAATTTTGCAATTCTTGATCACGGTGCGATCGCCTATAGTTCCGTAATAACCGCGCTGGTTGTCGAATTTCTTCTCCGTCATTTCGCGGTAGCGACGTTGCAGATCGTCGTTATGCCGGTCGCGGCTCCAAAGCCATGCATCACCACTCAGCATTCCGTCGAAAGGAATTACAGCTCGGCCGGCGTTTTCGTTGCATATCTCCAACCATATCCGCACCGATTCCGATTCGCCTTCGGTAAGAATTCCATTTCCGAATTTGGCATGGCTGGTGGTCGACATTTCGTTCACATTAGTGATAATAACCTCGTTGCCAACAATATAATACGACATGTAATTCACATTGTCGATTACCACATTATCGCCAAAATCGCAATTTATAATGATGCTGTTGTATAAACCAACCGGCATGCGCAGGTCGTTAAACTCCAGATAGAGGGACTCCAGTTTCCCGATCCTTACAAGGCCAAAAAATTTGCAGCTCTTCACCAGGTCAGGATTAAACGCTTCCGAAACAAGCAGGGTATTCCAGTTATCGCAGGTATTCCGGTTCCTGACCAGGACTTCAATTTCGTGGGCATTCAGCTGACGGTAACGGCTGCTATCCGGATTTTGAATGTGCCTTAGGTAATATTCGTCCTTGCCCTGTGGGATATATTCAGCCGGTATAAAATTCTGTCCCAGCGAGTTAAGTGGTTCTTTTCGGATATGGTTCATGCTTCGGTATTTAAATCATAAAATTATTGATTTGTGCGGGTTATAAGGTATACTTTATGATATTTTTTAAATCTATTTCGTAATGCGCATATAATCAGCGATATACATTTGGCTTCTTTCAGTCGCAAATGAGAATCTAAAAACGTATTTAAGTAATAAATCTGTTTTTAAAATGAATTCTGTATGCACAAAATTTGGCTCTGCTACTGTTGGCTATCCTTGGAGGATTTCAAGCAAAAATAAAGGAATAGTAGCCAGATGTGATACACAATAATAAATACTTTCGGAACTATTCAGACTGAATGAAAAGGTTATTAGCCACAGATTGCCTTCGGTGAGATCCCTGCTTGCATCAGGCAAGTGTGTAATCTGTGGCATATAGCTGTCTGTGAATGCCTTAAATGAACTTGTTGCAAACTTTCATATTTATGACCAAAGCAGAACAATGCTATACTAACTTATAAGTTTGTCATACATTATCTGACCAATTTCGTTAATTATTCCAACAGCAAATATGTCATTATCAAATATATGCCCCTCGTTTTTATTGCTCAGTACAAAATCACAAAACACTGATACTTACCTTCGACTGCAGCTGCCTTGTATAAAATATTTAAACATCAGATATTCAAATAGCTAAACACTGCTTTTTTAACAAATAAAATACTTAATTTTCTTTCTGGTATAAGCTTTATTATTAATTTTACGAACTTAACATCGTAATAGTTTCCCCGACACAAAGAATTTAAAATGCGATTAAAAATTTACTTTTGGTTTCTTTTCAGCCTTTTATCAGTCAGCACTTTTAGCCAGGAAAATTCAGTTCAAACCCAGCCCTTTGCCAGGTTTATTCAAGCCTCAATAAACGGCGACGATTATATGCTGCAGTTATCGAGACTGAATTCGCCATTTACACGGATGTATTTTTACAACAAGGCTTCCGAAAATGGTATTTTTATCCAGGATAAAAGCCAGACCTTTTCTGATTCTGCTGTTTTTATTGTTAACAGAAGTTCTGAAAATAAAGCAATTCTGGTATTTGACGATTTGTTAAAACAAACAATTGAAGCATCGCTCGAATATGACGAAACAGCACAGATGCTTTACCTGCAAAAATCATCCTTTAACCAGCTAAGTGGTACAGGTTTACCCGGTGATATCGGGGATGCACCCCTTGCCAATGCAACCTGTTCCGATGCCGATGTATTTTGTGGCTCTGGTGTTTACGGCTATAATGCCGGTACCAATACTGGCAGTGCCCAGTCAGGCCCTGCTTATGGTTGCTTATCTTCTCAGCCTAACCCGGCCTGGTTCTTTTTGCAAATAGGCCCTCCCGGAGGTAATGTTACCATTACTATCAGTACAAGTCCGGCAGAGGATATAGATTTTATTTGCTGGGGGCCGTTTACTTCGCCAACAGGTGCATGTGAGTCAGGTTTAACAGCCAGCACAATTGTCGACTGCAGTTACTCGGGTGCATCAACAGAAATATGTGATATACCTGGTGCGGTTGTTGGGCAGTTTTACCTATTAATGATTACGAATTTTTCGAATGATCCAACCGAAATCACCTTTTCGCAAACCAATTATGGTGCCCCTGGCTCAGCTACTACCAATTGCGATATTGTTATCAACTGCTCGCTGCTTGCCATCACTGCTACTTCAACAAGCTGTAATGCTGCTACTAATACATATTCGGTTTCTGGCAATATCGAATTTACCAATCCTCCGGCAACAGGTACGCTTACGGTTACTGATTTAACTGCTTTTCCAAATGTAACCCAAACTTTCTCGGCACCTTTTAACAGCCCCCAGCCGTATACTTTAGCCGGGATAACATGCGATGGCACGTTACATTCAATAAAGGCAGTTTTTTCGGCCAATGATGCCTGTGCACTCACAACTACCTATAATGCTGCAACAGAAATTTGCCCTATAGCAACAATAAGTGGTGGTGGCGCTATTTGTGATAACGGAACATCAACTGCAAATGTCAATATCAATATAACCGGGGTAGGTCCGTTTGATTTTACCTGGGCACGTAACGGCATTCCGCAAACCCCGGTTGCAGGTTATAATGGTCCATTGCCATACGTTATCACAACCAGCACTCCGGGTGCTTACAGCCTGGTTTCGGTTTCGAATTTTGCCTGTCCGGGTACCACTTCGGGAGGTGCTACTGTAACTCTTAACCCATTGCCGGTGCCCACAATTTCGGGTCCGAATAGTATTTGTGTCGGCAGCAACGGGGTTACCTATACCACCGAAGCCGGCAAACAGAATTATACCTGGACCGTTTCGGCAGGTGGCACTATTACCGCGGGTGCAACCACCAATTCGATAACAGTAAACTGGACAACCGTCGGAGCGGAAACTATCACGGTATCGTACCTGGACGCAGCACCAACCAATTGTGCACCTGTTACACCTACTGTTTATAATGTTACCGTGGTTCCAACGCCTGTCGCAAATGCCGGCACCGAGCCAACAATCTGCCAGGGACAGCCAGCTTCTATTGCAGATGCATCGGTAGCAAACGAGGCTTCTTATTCGTGGGCGGTTGTTACCGGATTGGGAACACTAACCGGCGGGGGAACTCTAACACCCACTTACACTCCCACTGCTGCTGAAACCGGCGATGTGGTTCTGTCGTTGACAGCAAGCGGACTTTCGACCTGCAGCGCGGTTTCCAGCCAGGTTATCATACATATTATCCCGAAAGTTACAGCTACTGCGGGGCCCGATAATGCTGTATGCCAGAACAGCGGTTATAAAATTATCACTGCTTCAGCATCTCAATTCAGTTCGTTATTATGGACAAGTACTGGAACCGGAACTCTGATTGACGAAACTACCATCAGCCCGACCTATCAGCCGGGAGTCGGAGAAACCGGTCCGGTTACACTCACTTTAACCGCAAATGGCAATAGCCCTTGCAGCCCGGTTATTGATGATATGCTGCTTACGGTTCATCCTTTGCCTACAGTAAATGCAGGAGGTCCGGTAAACTCCATCTGCCAGGGAAATAATTTTAATGTTGCCGGAGCAACCTCAAACTTTACAAGCAGCCTTACCTGGACCGAAAACGGGCCGGGATCATTGGTAAATCCAAATACACTTACACCTACTTATGTGCCTGTTCCGGGCGAAACGGGAACTCTATTGCTTACCCTTACAGCCCAGGGCAGTAATACATGTTCCACCGTTGTTGTAAGCGGAACACGAACACTAACCATAAATCCATTACCTACAGTAGATGCAGGGCCTGATGCTACCATTTGTGCAGCCAATACCTATACCCTGAGCGGGATTCAGCAATATACTTCAGCGCTTCAATGGACCACAGCCGGCGATGGTACTTTTTCGGTACCGGGATCATTAACAGCTGTTTATACACCGGGAGCGAATGATATTGCAGCCGGTTCCGTTTTGCTTACGCTTACGGGTACAGGCAGCGGGTCGTGCACATCAGTTAATGCCGTTGATCAGCTTCTGCTTACCATTAATCCCATGCCTGCAGTTAATGCAGGGCCTGACGGAGCTTTCTGTGTTCAGTCGCCTATTGCATTAACCGGAACTACTGCTTCCAATTATACGAGTTTACAATGGATAACATCAGGCGATGGAAATTATAACACCACCACCATTCTTTCGCCAACCTATATGCCGGGAAATATTGATCTCAACAATGGTACGGTAACTCTTACCTTAAAAGCTACCGGCAGGCTGGCATGCGCTTCGAAAAATGTAACGGATACCAGGGTGCTGAGCGTTTCGGGTTACCCGGTGGTAAATGCGGGACCCGACGATTATATATGCAGCAATGTAACCCAGTACCAGCTTGTCGGAATCGGGAACTATTACAATACCACCAATATCCAATGGACATTCAGCGGTGGCGATGGCTTTCTGAGTAATCCGAATATCATAAACCCGATTTATTTTGCCGGGCCCAACGACCTGAATACCTTTAACAGGAATATTACCTTTACCCTTACCTTACAGGGAACCGGTAATTGCAGCGGAATATTTGTACTCGACCAGGTTGTTCTTAAAATCGATCCTACACCTGTGAGCAATGCAGGTCCTGATGGCGAAATATGCGGACGAAACCCCTTTCAGCTTTCGGCTTCTGCTCAGTTTCAGTCGATCATTACCTGGACAACATCGGGTGACGGAACTTTCACAAATCCCAATATACTGAATCCAAAATATACTCCCGGCCCAACGGATGTCGGCAATATAGTAGTGCTTACACTTGGCCTTGCAGGTTGTAAAACTACCACCGGAAACGATTTTTTATGGCTGACGGTCCATCCTGATCCGGGAGCTGTTATCAGCGGAACCACTGGTATATGCGAAGGAACTTCAACACCCGTAAGCATTGCATTAACAGGCAGTCCGCCCTGGAGCGTTACCTACACCAATGGAATTACACCTGTGACTGTCAATAATATAATGTCGTCGCCCTATACTTTTAATGTGAGCCCGATGGTTTCGACCAACTGGTGGGTAACTGCTGCCAGCGATAGCTATTGTCCGGCTCCGGCAGCTTCACTAAGCGGACTGGCTTCTGTAACTGTTTTCCCACTTCCTTTTAAATATACAGCTACGGTTACCAACAATGGCGTATTTTGCCAGGGAACACCCGGTGTAACTATCGGACTCAATGGTTCACAGCTCGGAATGAATTATGAGCTCAGGCTGAACGGCTTACTCACGGGCACAATTCGCCCGGGCACAGGAAGCCCCTTGAATTTTGGAATTGTAAATGTACCAGGTCAATATTCGATCCGTGGTATTAACCCTGCCGGGAATTGTGAAATGATGATGAATGATACCTTAACGGTGATCATGAACCCTATACCGGTAACTGATTTTACATCAAGCATTCCATGTTTTGGTGATACTACCACATTTAATGTTTCAGGAGCGTATATTAATTCAACATCTTACTGGAACTGGAATTTTGGTGACGGGAATTTTGCAACTTACAATGCTCCTTTTAACCCTAAACACTATTATGCAGCGCCCGGAACCTATAATGTATCATTGAGTGTTGGCGATACCAACAGTTGCCAGTATTCCGTAACGCATCCGGTGGTTGTTCGGGCGCATCCGGTGGCTTTTTTCAGTTATAATACGCCCAACTGTATTGCTACCCCGGTGGCTTTAACTGATTTAAGTTCAAATACAGGTAACCAGGGCTATCTTACTCAGTGGGTCTGGAATTTTGGTGATGGTTCACCTTTGGTTACCATCGATTTTCCGAACAGTCCAAATGTGATACATAATTATCCGAATGAAGGAACTTACGTGATAACCCTTACGGTGATGAATTCGAAAGGCTGCGGTGACACCTATTCCACTTCTATAACAGTAACAAAACGTCCTGTAGCAATATTCGATTTCACTACGGGATGCCAGGAAGAAACGACACAGTTTTCGGATTTCAGCAATCCGAACGGGGGTGGGCAGATTACGGCCTGGTCGTGGAATTTCGGGGATGCGGCATCCGGTATAAACAATATCTCCACTTTGAAAAATCCGGTGCATAACTACGCAAGTTCCGGGCTATACAACGTCAGGCTAATTGTTACAAACCAAAATGGCTGTAAGGATACACTTCAAAAATCAGTAAATGTAAAAACCAGGCCCGATGCCGAGTTTTTCAGCAGCGCCGGATGTATGAACAGCCCGACACAATTCCTGGCCGACAGTACAGTTATCAATATAGCTGCAACTTCATCCTACCTTTGGAATTTTGGCGACGGAGCCACTTCGGCCAACCGCAATACTTCACATACCTATATTGCACCCGGCACTTATACAGTAACTTTAACCATAACTGATACTGCCGGTTGTGTGGGGAGTATATCACATCCTTTAACAGTAAATCCGCCACCAACAGCACAGTTCTCAGCCACTACGGATAACTGCCTGAGCCAGTCGGTAGCTTTTTTAAACCAGAGCACTACAGTTACAGGTTATGTAAATCAATGGATACTGGAATTTTGGCGATGGCAATACCCAGACCATCACTTTCCCGGCATCACCCAATATCAGCCATTCTTATTCTGTACCTGGCACATACAGTGTTTTACTTACAGTCATCAATAACCAGGGATGCAGCCATACCAGCACAAAACTTATAAATATACTCCCTGCACCTGTTTCCGATTTTGCATCTTCCGGGCAATGCCTTGGGACGCCAGTAACTTTCAGTGATTTATCCACTGTGAGCGGATTACAAACTATAAGCAGCTGGAAATGGAATTTTGGCGACCCAACATCAGGTGTTAACAATACCAGTATTCAGCAAAACCCGAATCATACTTTTGCAAATGCCGGAAACTACCAGGTAAAACTTATCACTTTTACCGGAAACAACTGTTCGGATACGCTTACTAAAATTGTTACTATAATAGCAAAGCCAGTTGTTGATTTCATTACACAGAGCGCCTGCGCCAATAACCCGGCTGCTTTTATTCCTTCGGGAATGAATGCAAATACTATTTCAGCCTGGTCGTGGGCTTTTGGCGACGGCGGTACGTCGAATGTACAGGCACCCTCGCATATTTATACTTCTCCGGGCACCTATACTGTAAGCCTTACGGTGACTGATACCTCGGGTTGCAGCAATACAAAAACGAAGCCTCTTGTTATCACACCATTACCTTTGGCCAACTTTGGTTATTCCACCCCTACCTGCAGCGGCGATGCGGTAAACTTCTCGGATATGAGCACAACTGCTTTGGGATATGTAGCACGCTGGACCTGGAATTTCGGGGATGGCAACACCCAGGTAATCAGTTTTCCGGCCAGCCCCGATGTAAGCCACCAATATGTTAATTCAGGAACTTTTAATGTTACGCTTACTGTAAAAACCAACGACAGTTGCACCAACCAGCTTACCCGGGTGGTGACTATACTGCCCAAACCCACTGCCAATTTTACTCATGGCCCTGCATGCCAGGGTGGTGCCGTAACATTCAGCGATTTAAGCCTCAGCAATACTACCGGAAGCATAAACAACTGGTCCTGGAATTTCGGCGATCCTACATCAGGTTCAGCCAATACCTCTACTCTTCAGAATCCAAACCATATTTACAATACTGCCGGAACTTATACGATACGGCTGATTGCTTCCATTCCCGGTGGATGCAGCGATACCACTATCAAACAGCTTGTTGTGGGAGCCAAACCAATTGTTGATTTTACCCCTGTGGCAGGATGCAATGGCGATACAACTCTATTCACTTCCAGTACATTGGTAAATATGATGCCACACACAAGGCTGGTACTGGCAGTTTGGCGATGGAACCACATCGTTTGTTGCCGACCCGGTTCATATTTACCCTACGGCAGGAACCTATTCGGTTTCGCTAACCATCACTGATACTGCAGGTTGCTCAAACACAAAAGTTAAACCTGTAACGGTTATCGCTGGTCCGCTGGCGATGTTCAGTGCCGGCACACCTTCATGTACAGGAATGCCCATTACTTTTACTAATATGAGTAATGCCAGTGGTGGAAGCATTACTACCTGGAACTGGACTTTCGGCGATGGAACCGATACTACCTTTAATGCCGCTGTACCTAATTTCACTCATACTTACTCACAGGCCGGCACTTTTATTGTTACCCTGCATGTGCTTACGGCACAGGGATGTGAGAGTGCCACGCAACAAACTATTACCACTTCGCCTTCGCCCATTGCTGCCTTCGGATATACAAACACCTGCCAGGGGCAAAGCACACAATTTACGGATATGACCAGCCTGAACGGAGGCAGTATTCTTACCCAGCGTTTATGGAATTTCGGTGATCCTGCTTCCGGAATACTGAATACTTCTTCTTCAACTAACCCTGTTCATAATTATTCACAACCCGGTCAGTATTCTGTCAGCCTTATTACGTTGAATTCAGGCGGATGTGTGGATACGGTGTTTCAAAATGTATCTATAACACCTAAGCCTGACGTCGATTTTTATAACGACAGCCTGGTATGCCTGGGCAGCACCATTTCGTTGTTTACTGATACCATCGTTACTAATACTGGTGCTATACTCAGTTACAACTGGGACTTTGGCGATGGCAGTCCGCATGCTTTTACTCCAAATGTTTCGCATACCTATGCTGTGGCTGATACCTATACTGTTACTCTAACGGTTCAGGATACTTCCGGTTGCCAGAACATTAAAAGCCGGCCGCTTACTATTCATCAATCACCTGTTACAGCCTTTACCTGGTCAGGAGTTTGCCAGAATGCAGGCACACAATTCACTGATTTGAGTACTGCACCTGCCGGTGATGTTATTGTCAGCTGGAAATGGGATTTTGGTATCAGCAGTTCCACAACGGATACTTCAACTTTAAAAAATCCCGTATTCACCTATACCCAGCCCGGGACTTATACTGTAAGCCTGATTACCACCACCGGAAACGGATGTTCAAATTCCAGGTCAATGCCAATACAGGTCTGGAATGCTCCAACTGCAACCTTTAATTACACGGCAAGCCCTTGTGCCAATGGTTTGGTGCAGTTCCAGGATTCGTCGTGGAGCTACCAGGGGACGGTAAACAGCTGGCAATGGGAGTTTGAGCCTTTTCAGTATGGTACCGGAACAAACCCTAAGTACCAATATTATGCTGTTGATAGTTGTTACACGGTTAAGCTTGTAATCAAGGATCTGAGAGGTTGCGTAGATACCACCCTGCAACAGGTTTGTGTTCCGCCTCCGTTAACAATCGATTTTAATATTAACCAAAGCTGTTTCGGCACAGCTGTATCCTTTACACCGCTGATGCTGACTCCTACATCAGCAGCCGATTCACTGATTTCCTTCAACTGGAACTTTGGCGATCCGGCTACCGGTGCCAATAATATTTCAACCAAAAAGAAACCTGATCACATCTTCAGCAAAACCGGGTATTATACTGTGAATTTCACTTCAACAGATAAATTCGGTTGTACGGCTACTATGTATAAAACCTTGCAGGTAAAAGCCCTGCCAGTGGCAAACTTTAGTTATACTGCCGGTGACTGCGACAGCACACTTGTTTTTACAAGCACAAGTAGTGACACTACATCCCACATTACCAGCTATATATGGCAATACGGTGATGGTACTTCTGACACGCTAAATACTTTTGTAAGCACTCATAAATATGGTTTACCCGGTGAGTATAATGCAAGCCTTACGGTTACTAATGCCAATGGTTGCTCTGCCAGTTTTACCGGTAAGGTAACACGCTCGGCCTGCCTGGTAGCGGCATACCTTACTACAAACGACCTGTTTTGTCAAAACAAGGAACTGGCTTTTGCTGATAAGAGTACCAGCAACGGTACCATAACGCAATGGCAGTGGAACTTTGGCGACGGTTCGCCGGCGCTGGCTTACGGTACATTTAAACCTGTGGTAACACATTTGTATTCTGATCCCGGTAATTATACCATCAGTCTTAAAGTAAGTACGCTGGTGGGTAGCTCAACTGTAAGCGACAGCACTAAGCTTGACATAGCGGTATTGTCCTCTCCATCAGCCGGATTTGTTGTAAACCCGGTATGCCTTGGCGCAAAAACCGAATTCGCTGACACCTCGCAGGCTAACGGATCTACCTCACTTTCGTACCTCTGGGAGTTTGGTGATGCCGGAACAGCTGATACTTCTGTGTTGAGTAATCCAAAATACATATACACCCTTCCCGGTTCCTATATTGCCCAACAGTTTGTTAAAAGCCAGAATGGATGCTCGGATACCGCCAGCGCAGCAGTAACCGTAAATGGGTTACCCGATGCTGGTTTCGCTAACAGTTTGTCATGCTCAGGGCAAAAGACTTATTTCTTCGATGCATCAGAAGCTTACCTGGCAAATTTGAACTCCTGGGGATGGAGAGTAAACGATAGCCTTGGATTTGCCGGTGCCATGCAGGGCAATATGCCTTCATTTGTATTCGCCTCGGCTGGAACATATCCTGTGAGATTAACTGTAGCCGATATTAATGGTTGTTCGGATACTATAGAGCAATATGTTGAGGTAAATGCAGCTCCTGTAAGTGCCTTCAGCTATATTGAAAATTTTGAGAATACACAGGGGCAGATACAGTTTACCAATGGATCGGTGGGCGCAAAAGAGTATTTCTGGGATTTCGGCAACGGTGAAACTTCCATGGCCGAGTCACCCATTATCACTTATGCTTACGATGGGATATACACTGTTTCTCTTATCACCATCAGCAGCAATGGCTGCCAGGATACCACAACGATGGCTTATGATATGTTGTTTAAAGGTTTATATGTCCCCAACGCGATAGCGCCCGGCGGTACCATACAGGCAACCCGGTACTGGAAGCCGGTGGGAATGAACCTGGCCTCATACAGGGCCGAGATTTACAACAGCCTTGGACAGTTGATATGGAGCAGCCGGTTACTCGACGAAAAGGGTGCTCCCAAGGAAAGCTGGGACGGAACATTTAACGAAAAACCCTGCCAGCAGGATGTGTATGTGTGGAAAATCATGGCTATTTTCCGCGACGGATCTGTGTGGGACAACCAGGATGTGGGCGAACGTAAAGGTTTGTCGGATCCTGTTTATGGTACCATTACCCTTATACGATAAACAGAAATCACAATTATGAAGAACAAGCCGGACAATAGCCCGGCTTTTCTTATTTTTGCAGGTAGAAGGCTGCCTGTTCAGTCCTGCTTTCGATAACTTACGATCAGCATTATGGAAAAGAAATATGTCCTGCAGATTGCCAACGAACTCAATGTCCGTGATTTCCAGGTACTCAATACAATTAATCTTCTGAAGGAAGGGGCAACGGTGCCATTTATTGCCCGTTACCGTAAGGAAATGACCGGCAGCCTCGATGAAGTGCAGATTGCCGCCATCCGCGAGCGCTACGAAAAAATTAATGAGCTCGAAAAACGCCGTGAAGTAATTATAGCTTCAGTAAAGGAACAGGAGAAGCTTACCCCTGAACTTGAAAAGTTGTTGATGGAAGCATCGACTATGAGCGAACTCGAAGATTTATACCTTCCTTACAGGCCAAAACGCCGCACCCGTGCTTCTATTGCCCGTGAAAAAGGACTGGAACCCCTGGCGAAAATATTAATGGCTCAACACGAAACCGATCCTTTCCGCAAGGCTAAAGAATTTGTAAATGCCGAAAAGGATGTAAATAATGAGGACGAAGCCATGGCCGGGGCACGCGATATTATTGCCGAGTGGGTAAACGAAAACCAGCAGGGAAGGCAGCGCATCAGGCATCATTTTGAGCGTTCGGGCGAAATATTTTCGCGGCCTGTGCGCGGCAAGGAACTCGAAGGGATTAAGTACGAAGCTTATTACGACTGGGCCGAATCGTTGATGAAAGCGCCATCGCACCGTTTACTGGCCATGTTTCGGGGAGAAAACGAAGGGTTTTTAAAAATCAGCATGGAACCGGATGCTGAACAGGCCAGAGAATCGCTGAACCGCATTTTTGTAAAGTCGTCGAATGAATCCTCGCTACAGGTTGAAGAAGCAGTGAAAGATGCCTATAAACGCCTGCTGCAGCCTTCAATAGAAACCGAATACCGGCAGATGATGAAGGAAAAAGCTGATAAGGAAGCTATCAGGGTTTTTGCCGAAAATTTGCGTCAGTTACTTATGCTTCCTCCACTGGGACATAAAACCGTACTGGCAATTGATCCCGGGTTCCGCAGTGGGTGCAAAATTGTTATCCTCGACCGGCAGGGCAGGCTTTTACATAACGAAACCATTTATCCGCATCCACCTCAAAGTGAAGTAAAACAGTCGGTTGCCAAATTACATAACCTGGTTAAAGCTTATAAAGTTGAAGCCATTGCCATCGGTAACGGCACTGCAGGCAGGGAAACGGAAAACCTCGTTCGCCGCATTCCTTTTGATGCTGAACTGATTGCACTGATGGTAAACGAAAGTGGCGCTTCGGTATATTCGGCTTCGGCTGTCGCACGCGAGGAATTCCCCGAATACGATGTTACAGTTCGTGGTGCCGTTTCTATCGGTCGCCGCCTGATGGATCCGCTTTCGGAACTGGTGAAAATTGATCCTAAATCTATTGGCGTAGGGCAATACCAGCATGATGTTAATCAACCCATGCTGCAAAAAAGTCTTGAGTCGGTGGTCGAAAGTTGTGTGAACCGGGTAGGAGTGGAGCTGAATACTGCCAGCAAACAGTTGCTTACCTATGTTTCGGGTGTCGGCCCGACATTGGCAGCACGTATTGTTGAATACCGCGATCAGAATGGTATGTTCAACTCGCGCGATCAACTGAAGAGTGTTCCCCGCCTGGGTGAAAAGGTTTTTGAGCAGGCTGCCGGATTTCTGCGTATACGCGAATCCGAAAATCCATTAGATTCGAGTGCCGTACATCCCGAAAGTTACCCGATTGTAAACCGTATGGCTAAAAAAGTGGGATGCACCGTAGCCGATCTGATGAAGGACGAAGAGCTGCGCAAGAAAATTAAACTCGAAGAATTTATCACCGATAAAGTCGGAATACCTACGCTCACCGATATTGTTGCAGAACTCTCGAAACCCGGCCGCGATCCCCGCGAAAAATTCGAGTTTTTTGAGTTCGATAAAAATGTGAACTCCATGGACGACCTCAGACCCGGGATGATACTCGATGGTTTGGTTACCAATATCACTAATTTCGGAGCTTTTGTTGATATAGGTGTTCACCAGGATGGGCTCATACATGTGAGTCAAATGGCCGACAGGTATATTAAAGATCCGAACACAGTTGTGAAACTGAATCAAAAAGTTAAGGTAAAAGTGCTGGAGGTTGATAAGGAGCGTAAGCGGATTCAGCTAACGATGAAAAATGTACAATAGAAATATTTAGTGCATCCGATAATCTGAACCAACATTTAACGTTACTCTTAAAAGCCAGCCCTCTGCTCAAATGAAAAAAATCTGTTTACCTGTTCTCTTGTTCTTATTCCTGATCTTTTGTTCCGGTAATGTTTATTCCCAAATCTTTAAGGGCGAAATTATTGGTGGATTTAATAA
This sequence comes from uncultured Bacteroidales bacterium, assembly GCA_963714825.1. Classification (GTDB taxonomy): domain Bacteria; phylum Bacteroidota; class Bacteroidia; order Bacteroidales; family UBA4417; genus UBA4417. The sequence goes on from CAVQQF010000002.1 coordinate 94,950, forward strand.
AAGCCAGGTCGATGGAGATGAGGCTTTTGGATTTAAGAAATATGGCCTTGTAGGAGGTGTTGGTGTTGTTGCTCCTATCATTAAGAACTGGTCGCTCTCCCTCGAAACACTTTATTCGCAAAAAGGAAGTAAACTCAAGCCAAAGTTTAACGATTCCCTCGATGGTTCATATAATCTAAAGCTGAATTATGCCGAAGTCCCTTTTATGATTCAATATACTGACAGGGATATAGTGTCGGCAGGTTTAGGTGTTTCGTGGAACCGGCTGGTGTATGTTGAGGAGTCGCGAAATGGATATAATGTCGACACGGTAAGCCTCCTCAGCGGAGTGTTCGACCGCGACGATTGGTTGGCTTTTGGCGACGTAAGGGTACGCGTGTATAAAAACCTGTTCCTTAATGCACGTTATTCCTATTCATTAAAAGGTATTGCTACACGTACCGTAACCGACTCGCAGACAGGTAAGCCCAACGAACGCGATTTTTATAATAACCTGTGGTCGTTCCGTCTCATATATATGATCAACGAAAAAAGGCCTGATGTCATTGGCAGGAAGAAAGCACCGATAAACGAATAGTTGATTTTGTGGGTGCTGTTCGGGAAGATTTTAGAAAAGAGAAAGATTACTGATTTTTAAAAAGTGTGGTGCCGGGTTCCGGGTGCCGGGTTCCAGGTGCCGGGTCCAGGTGCCGGGTTTCAGTGCAGGGTTCCGGGTTCCACGTTCCATGTTCCACGTTCCACTTTCCGGGTTTAAGTTTAGGGTTCCGGGTGCCTGTTGCCTCATCAAATCTCCTACAATCATTATATTTTTATATCCTTTAATTACCGATTGCTAATAAGCCCATTTTAACCCGTCTCCCGGCACCCGGAACATGGAACCTGGCACTTAACTCTTTAATTTCTGCTTTCTGTTACGGATTTTATCGGTTTATTTAGTTCCGTTAAAACAATGAGATACTTGGTTCATCCAATAAAACGGGGTATTCATCCAAAAAACCGGGGTATTCGTACGAACCAATGTTTGACTTAAAGATATGATTCGTATTTTTACATAGGTTAATCGCACACTTGTGCCTGCTTAATACACTTTGTATACTGATGTTGCCCTCAAACGACTTAAAGCTTTCGGTAAAGAAATTCCTGCTTTTTTTAGTGGTGTGCGTGGCTTCAGTAAGCTTTAGTTCGGCCCAGCACCTTGGTTTTAAACAGTTTACTGTCGACGATGGCCTGTCGCAGACCGAGGTGGTATCCCTGTTTCAGGATTCACGTGGTTTTTTATGGGCTGGTACCAAATTCGGAGTTTCGCAGTTCGATGGGCACAAATTCGTTACACGTTTCGATAGCCTGGGAATACTCAAAAGCAGCATAAGGCATATTGAAGAAATAGAAAACAGCTCAGTTATTGCATTTACCTCGGGAGGTTATGTTATTTTCGAACCCAAAGGCAAAATGCATGCATTCAAATACCCGTTTTATGATTTTGATGCCATTTTAAGCTTCTGGGTCGATAATAGCAAAGCCTATATTTCTTTTAAACGCAAGAATAAGGTTATTATCCTTGAAACAAGCCCCGGAGGACCTGTTGAGGTTAATCAGTCGTTCGCTCCACTTATTAAAGTATTGGAAACTAAAAATATTCGAAGTTTCATTTTTGATAAAAAATACGATTGCTACTATCTGCTTGATTCTGTTTATTCAACATTTTGTTTTTCAGCCGGGCTGCTTAGTAAACTTGAAATCCCTTCGAGCATGGATCTGCAAAAAGGGAAAGACGGAAATATTTATAAAATTGCTCCCCTGGATTATCAGCAGGCGATACGTGGTGCCAAAAATGTAGTAACAAGTCATTTGTTTCCCTGTTTCGGGCTTACCTATGGAATTTTCCGACTGTCAGGCCCGAAGAGTGAGAAAGTCGTCGAATTCAAGGCTGATCAGCCGGGCTGTTTGTCGCTTTACACCGTTTCGAAAACAGGTAAAATTATTCTGGCATATCCTGAGAAGAAGGAACTCCATTTTTACGATGGAAACCGGAAATATAAAGTCAGGCTTCAATACGACGGGCTTGATGCTATGTTTTTTGATGATGAAAACACACTCTGGATGGGTACGGCCAACGGTCTGCTGCATGTATTTCCCGATAATTTTATAAATTTTTCGAAAGAAGAAGGATTATATCCGAATACACAGTCACTTGTTGCTGATAACGAGGGAAAAGTATGGATCGGAAGTTATGATCATGGTCTTCAATACTACTATCATGGAAAGCTTTACCCCAAGAACCTGGACCACATTAAAGCAGGTTCTTCCTATTTGCATTTTTACCCCGGTGGAGGTAAGGATCATTGGGGCAGGTTGCATTTCTGCATGAATCCATTCCCTATCATGACTATGGAGGATGGTAATGCGGCTATTAATTTTAATTATCCTCCTGGCTCATCGTATTGTGTGCTCGACGACACCGCAAACCGTACGATTTTTTATGGAACCGATGTGGGATTGATAGAACACAAGTACGGAGAAGAAAATTTTAAAGTTCATCCTGTTTTTCCGGGAAATACATCTGCGAGTAAGATAGTATCGATCGTAAAATCCGATAATGGTGATCTTCTGCTGGGTGGATTCAGGGCACTCATTATATATAATGGAACCTCTTTCGAAAAATTGCCCAATTCCCAACACCCTGATATTCCGGGTGCCAACACAATGGTAAAAGATAATTCGGGAAATATATGGATAGGAAACGGCAGTGGAATCTACTTGTATAATAACAAGCAGTTCTATAAAATAAAAAACGACTTTTTCAACGGCCTGGTACTTAGCTTATATATGATCGATAGAAACAGGCTTTTTATCGGTGGGCAGCGGGGTATAGGGATTCTCGATTTGAAACAGTTTTATTCAGGCGGGAAAGTCAGCATCACTTATTACGATAAAAATAATGGGTTTATAGGAGGCGAATGCCAGCAGAATTGTGTTACCCGCGATGCCGATGGGTATTTATGGATAGGTGGTTCGAATGGAATTGTAAGGTTCGATGCAACTTCCGGTAATGGCCATAATCAAGTACCCCGGGCATACATTACCAAAGTGTTTTCCAATAAAGACATACAGGATTGGAGCCTGATACCTGATCAGGACTTTGGGAAAGGCGAAATTGAATTAACCCATAAACCCGATAACATAAGGTTCGAATTTACGGGTATTTTGTTCTCCTCCCCCGCTAATCTTAAATTCAGCTATATACTCGAGGGCTTTGACAAAAACTGGTCGGAACCTTCACCCGAACGAAATGTTACTTATACCAACCTCGCGCATGGCAGGTATGTTTTCAAAGTTAAGGCGATAAGTGATTCGGGAGTAGGTTCAGTCAATACATCGGAATTTAAAATAAGAGTTGTGGCCCCTTTTTGGCAGCGATGGTATTTTTACCTGTTCCTGGGCATACTTGTTGCCGCTTTAATCGTGTTAGGTGTTTCTCAGTATATGGCCAGGCGTACCCGTAAAATTCGCGAACATCTCGAAGCGGAACGCCGGTTTGCCGAACTGCAGTTTAAAACCCTGCGAAACCAATTAGCTCCTCACTTTATTTTTAATGCACTTAACGCGATAGGATCGTCCATTTATCAGAATGAAAAGGAGAAATCCTACGATTTTTTACAACGCTTTGCCAGCCTCATCCGCTCAACGCTTATTCATGCCGATAAATCGTACCGTACGTTGGGTGAGGAGCTTGAGTTCGTTCGCAATTACCTCGATCTGGAGCAGTTCAGGTTCGAAAACAAATTTGATTACCAGGTCACGCTGCAGGATGGTATTGACCCCGGTATTGCCGTTCCGAAAATGATAATACAAACTTTTGCCGAAAATGCTGTTAAACATGGCCTGGTGCAGAAAAAAGGGAAAGGTCACCTGACCATAAATTTGAGTCCGGAATTGCACTTTCTGAAAATTGAAATCAACGATAATGGCATTGGTATGGTTGAATCACAGAAATACAATTCCGGATCTACCGGCAAGGGGATGGAGATTATTAAGGAGTTTATTGATTTGTTCAACCGTTTCAACGAAAAGAAAATTGAATTCGAGATACTTGAAATAACAGGTGATTCGGGACAAGTTGCCGGAACAAATGTAATTGTTAAACTGCCAATCGATTTTACTTATAGTTCAACTAAAACACTACCCCATGAGAGCGTTTAAAACAATTTTGATCGACGATGAGCCGCAGGCATTGCGACTCCTCGAAAAAATGATGAATGACCTTCCGCAGGTTAACCTGCTCCGCACATTTGATGATCCCGACAAGGCACTTGTATTCATGCGCGAAAACCATTTCGACCTGGTGCTGATGGACATTCAGATGCCCAATAAGAGCGGATTCGATGTAATAGCCGAAGCCCGCGATTACGGTCTCGATTTCCATGTAATATTTATCACTGCCTACGACGAGTACGCGGTTGATGCCATCAGGGCTTCGGCTTTCGATTACCTTATGAAACCTGTTGGGCGCACCGACCTCGAGCATTCGCTGGTAAGGCTCGAGCGCAAAGTTGCTGCAAATTCGCCTTTAGCCGGCTTCGATCATCTTATACAAATGGTGAAGAAACACAGGATTAAAATTCCTGACCGCAACGGGTATAATTATTACCTGCCCGACGAAATTATTTTTGTGGAAGCTGATGGCAATTACAGCGAACTGGTGCTGAAAAACAGGCGTGAACTTGTAACTATAGGTATCGGCAACCTGGAGGAAATGCTTGCCGAACATGGCTTTATCCGCATCAGTCGTTCATTCCTGATCAACAAAAGCTACCTCGTGAGGCTGAACCATAAAAATCATACCTGCAGGCTTATTTACGATACCCAGACTTTTGAACTACAGGTTTCGCAGGACAGGATGAGAGGCATAGCTGATTTGTCGCTCTGAAAATAGCAAATTATCTGATTTTTCGAAAATCGTTTGCTGCTTCCAGGAATGCTTTTATCAATGGCATGCTGAACGGACTCTCAGTGTCCATCCGTTCGGGATGCCATTGTACTGCTATAAAAAATGGTTTTCCTGCAGGTTCGATCCATTCAACAGCTTCGGGAATGCTGTCGGCGCTTCGTGCAACAATTTTTAAACCTGCTGCCAGTTTTTCGATAGCCTGGTGATGATTGGTATTTACATCGCCCGTTTCAGCATTGGTTATATTATAGAGAAGGCTTCCTTTTACAACATTTACCGGGTGGAAGCATGTTAAATAGTCGTCGCAACGATGTATCACATTTCCCGTATAATCGGTGGGGATATCGACAATAAGAGTGCCTCCGAGCGCAACATTGAGTATTTGCTGTCCGCGGCAAATGCCTAACACCGGCATATTCAGGCGCATGGCTTCTTTAATTAAGGCAAATTCAAGTGAGTCGCGAGCCGGGTTAGTTTCGCAGCGCGAGGAGTCGTTTGTTTTGCCATAATATACAGGTTCAACATCCTCTCCACCGGTAAATATTATGGCATCGCAACCCGCAAGCAGTTTCAGGGCCGAATCTGCCTCCATTCCTTTCATATCAATAATCACGGCAGTCGAATCGCCTCTGTGAACCCAGTTTACATAATTCGGGCTGCCCGATGATAAAGCTATACGCATGGGTTTAATTATAGGTTGAGTTTTGCAAGCCTGCATTAAGGCAAAAGAAGCGAACAATAGTACGATAAAAATATTTCTTGATAAGGCTGAAGTCATAGCTATTTGTTTTAGATCCTTGTTTTATAGTTATTTAGCTTCGGTTTATTAGATGCGAAAACTTGAACAGCGCTTATTGAACATTCAAACAATAGAACAATTGAGCATTAGAACATTTCCTGCCTGACTGCTTCAGCAGGCAGGGAACATTCGAACAATTGAGCATTCGAATAAATGAACCAACTCCCCCTTTAACCTTGAACCTTGAACGCCGCAGGCAGGGAACGCGAAGCATTTGAACAATTGAGTATTAGAACATTCGAACAATAGAACATTCGAACAATTGAACTTTTGAACCAGAAGGGAAAAACTTACCATTCACAAATTTATGATTTCTAATACAACAAATGAATCTTTTCCTTTTCCCTCCATCCCGCATCATACTTGTTCTCAACAAAGCAAATAAGCAGGTCGGCATCGTATTTGTTTTCGGCAAACCATATTGATTTTTTGGCATCGTATTTATTCTTGCAAAAATACCACAGGCCTTTGTTGCCATCGGCATCGTACGAATTACTCACTTTATAAACCAGTAAATCGGCATCGTAACGGTTTTCGACAACAAATACTTTAATATCAGCATCGTAGCGATTGTTACAGCTAAATACTTTCTGGGCATTCAGGGGAACTGAACCTATGCATAAAGCAATCAGAACACCCCAGAATAGTGGTTTGATCATAGTCTGGAAATTTGATATAAAGATAATTTTATTTTATTAAAATATCCTGATTTACGAGTATTCCGATAAAAGAATATTAAAAATTGAGATAGAAGCAACTGGTAAGTTGCTGGTATTCTTTGGTATATGACCTGTCGGGGAGATATATGCTGATTTCATCTTCCATCGGTTTCTGAAAGGGAATTTTAGATAGCAGCAACAATACACGATGTGGTTTGTGCGATGAAGTGCTCTTCACCCGGGTTATATGTTGAGGGTACAGGCTGTGCTTTTCGGCTTCCAGTATCCAATCGTTAAATGCATCGGCCGGAAAAACAAAGGCAGCCTTACCCTGCTTATCCAGTAAATGCGAGGTAAGTTGAAGCAGTTCGTTTACCGGCAGCGAATCGTTATGCCGTGCAAGGTTACGGGCTTTTTCGGGTGTTTTAAGCGAAGCGGTAAAAAACGGTGGATTGCAGATTAACAGGCTGTATTTTTTATCAGTTTCAGCAGCATACTGCTGAAAAGACTTGTTCAAACACGTGATTTGCCCTTCCCATGGACTCATTCGGAAATTCTGTTGTGCCAGAGTTGCGGCATTGCTGTCGAGTTCAATGGCATCAATGGCTGTGCCCGGATTCCTTTGTGCCATCATGAGTGCCAGTATTCCTGATCCTGTTCCGATATCGAGTATGCGGGACTCGTGCCTGCAATTGACCCACGAACCCAGCAATACAGCATCGGTGCCGATTTTCATGGCAGCTTTACTGTCGTCGATACTGAATTTTTTGAAATGGAACAAAGTGGGGGAGTGTGCTTATTTTTAAGTGAAAATAAATTTCATTAGATACTTAAACATGAACCCTGATCAGGCTTACTTCAGTTTCATCACTTACTCACCTGGCCCTACGACTCTGTAACTCTGTAACTCTGTGCACCCTGCAACCCTGTAACCCTGTAACTTTACAGATACAGATCAATCAACCCCTCCGGTGCCTCAATATGAATTACCTTATTTTTACTGTCGATTGATTTTACGATTTCATCCACAACCGGAACAAGGATTTCTTTGCCATCAAAATTAATTTCAAGAAGAATCTGTTGCGGTAACTCAAGCAGGTTGCTTACAAAACCGATTTCGCCTTTTATTGCGTCGATTACAGTATATCCTTCAATTTCGTTCGATTGAAGGGAAACTCCTTTTCTTTTAGGAAGCAAAGTGTTAGGGATATATACACTACAGCTGCCAAGGGTTTCGGCTTCCTCGGGCGTGTCAATATCAAGGAATTTTACAATCGCCTGATTTTTTGGCCGGGGTTGAAGGTATTCAATAAAAAAAGGAACCAGGTCCTCGTTTATTTTGAGGTACACTGATTCCAGTTTCTTTAATTTCGAAAGTATTTCAGCATCAAGCTGGCATACAAGTTCGCCTTTAGGGCCAAAAGACCTGACGATCTTTCCCAGCAGGAAAAGTTCATCTGGTTTCATAGGCTGTTATGCTTTTTCTTCGGTTTCGGTAGCTTCGGGAGCAGCTTCTTCCTTAGCTTCGGCAACTGCATCGGCAGCAACTTCTGCAACAGGCTCAGCGGCAACTTCTGCAACAGGCTCGGCAGCAACTTCTGCAACAGGCTCAGCAGCAACTTCTGCAACAGGCTCAGCAGCAACTTCGGCAACAGGCTCAGCAGCAACTTCAGCTACAGGCTCAGCGGCAACTTCAGCTACAGTTTCTGCAACTTCTTCAGCAACTTCTTCTACAGCTTCTTCGGCGATGCCTGCGGCTTTTCTGGCTTCAGCAGCTAATTTCTTAGCCAGCGCTTCGGCTTTAGCCTCGTTAACTTTTACTTCAGCTTCCAGTCGTTTTTTGTCTTCTGTTTTTGCTTTAAGCGTAATGTTGTTTTTAGCGCTTTCAATTTTGGTGGTTTTCACAGTCTTCCATTCTTCGAATTTTGCCTGTGCCTGCTCCTCGGTCATAGCTCCTTTTGTAACGCCTTTCGACAGGTGGTGCATATAAGCTACGCCGGTATATTTCAGGATAGCCTCTACTGTTTCAGTAGGTTGAGCTCCTGATTTTACCCAATAAAGTGCGCGGTCAAAATCCAGTTGGATATCAGCCGGCCTGGTAAGTGGGTTATAAGTACCAAGTTTCTCAATAAAACGTCCGTCACGTGGTGCACGACCATCAGCAATCACGATATGGTAGAAGGCCTGGCCTTTTTTACCAAATCGCTGTAATCTCATCTTTGTTGCCATTTAAAAATGTGTTTGTTTATTGTTAGTTGTAAAGCCTTGAAATATAAATAGTTGTATTTATCCGCAGGCTTTTATTTTAAGGGTGCAAAGATATGTTGTTATTTCCGAATTTCAAAGCATTGCAGTTCAGAATAATAAAATAATTTAAAACCTCATTTTTTTGAAGCCTGATGGCTGCTTCCGTTATAATGTTTCATCCTGTAATATCGCTTCACACGAGGCAATAATGTTAATACCAGCATAATGGTTCCGAGTAAGCCGAATGCCCCCTGAATGGCTGAAGAGGTCTCGAGTAATAAAACCTGAACGTTTATCCAGATAATAAGGGTAATGGATGTGTAAAGTGTATAAGTCCAGGCCCAGTACGAACTCTTGTAAACATTGAATTTGTTGAATATCTTCCAGTTAGGTTTAAAAATTAAAGGAAAAATGAGGAATAAAGGAAACAGGCCCAATACCAGGAACAGAATTAGACCAGGTATCAGGTAGCTGCCGAACAAACTGCCTTCCAGCAAAGTAACAGGCAAAAGTAAAACTTCGCCCGAGGGGTCTATTATTAAACTTATTCCTCCGAATAATGCAGCTACTGCTTCGAATGATACTAATATGATTAAAATATATAATTCAACGGGTTTGTTCTTCATAGCCATAAATTTATTTGCGTTGTCCTTCTTTTATATTTAATTATTTTCTCCATGTCCAGCCATTTACCTTTTTGCGAAAAATGGTCTGAGCTAAAAATAGTCTATATGTGGTGAATAATATCTTTTTCGTGAAGTCACTCTAACGAAGACAGATTAAGCGTATAGATTATCGAAACCCTGGGTTTGGACCTGTAAAATTTCATTTTTATGTACTGTTACAATAGGTGTATTGTAAAAAAGTATATTGAGTTTTGTATGTTTATATTTAATATTACAAAGCTATGCATTTTCTTTAAATTTTTAATCACTCTGTTTTTTTTTAGCAAGATTTTTTTTTAATCAGCAAAAAGTCAAATTGAAAAATGTAATCCACTGTTTATACATCGTTTCGGTTTCGGGCGTGCGATTTACTACTTTTTATCAACACTGCTCGCCCGTATGGCTTAAAACCGGTATCTTAGCCAAATCCATAAGGATATGGTAAAAATCTGATAATCAAGTATTGCATGCCCAAATTTAGTCATCTTCACGTACATTCACAATATTCATTACTCGATGGTGCAGCCGAAATACCGGCAATGTTCCGCAAGGCCCAGGCCGACGGAATGCCCGGCATTGCACTAACCGATCATGGCAACATGTTTGGGGCCTATCAATTTATAGCCGAAGCCGAAAAAATTAACGGAAAAAGTGCTACTCCGATCGTAAAACCTATTCTGGGTTGCGAATTTTACCTGGTCGACGACCGCCACCGTAAAAAATTCGGTGGAGGCGAAAAAGATATCCGTTACCATCAGCTACTGCTTGCTAAAAATGCCACCGGCTATAAAAACCTTGTGAAACTTGCTTCGCTTGGCTACATACAGGGCATGTACGGAAAATACCCGCGTATTGATAAGGAACTGCTGCTTCAATACCACGAAGGTTTAATTGCAACTACCTGTTGCCTAGCCGCAGAAGTTCCCCGTGCCATTTCCCGCAAAGGGGAAGCTGAAGCTGAAAAAGTTTTTAAATGGTGGCTCGATATTTTTGGCGAGGATTATTACGTGGAACTGCAACGCCACGATATCCCCGAGCAGAATGAAGTAAACCTTGTGCTGCAGCGCCTGGCTGCTAAATTCAAGGTGAAGATGATCGCCAGCAACGATTCGCATTACGTTGAGCAATCCGATTTTAATGCTCACGATATTCTGTTGTGTGTAAATACCGGCGAGAAACAAAGTACCCCAACCTTCCGCGAGTATGGCGACGATGATGCCATGGTTAAAGGTACCCGTTTTTCTTTTTACAACGATCAGTTCTTCTTTAAGAATACGGTTGAAATGAGTACCCTTTTCGCCGACTTGCCCGAAGCCATTGATAATACAAACGAAATTGTTGATAAGGTCGAAATTATCAAGCTTCAGCGCGATATACTGTTACCTAATTTCCCCGTTCCGCCCGAATTTATCATCCATCAAAAATCTCTTTTTGTCGAAAGGAAGGATACCAACGGGCAGAAAGAAATAACCGCCGATGTGCGCAACCAGTGGGAGTTTCTGAAACATCTTACCTACGTTGGCGCTAAAGTAAGGTATGGCGATATTACGCCAGAGCTTCGCGAAAGGATCGATTTTGAACTGCAAACCATTCACGATATGGGTTTTGCAGGCTATTTTCTTATTGTAAGCGATTTTATACAGGCCGGCCGCGATATGGATGTTTTCATAGGTGCGGGTCGTGGCTCTGCAGCCGGAAGTGTGGTAGCCTATTGTATTGCTATTACCAATATCGATCCTATGAAGTACGATCTGCTGTTTGAGCGCTTCCTCAATCCTGAGCGTATCAGTATGCCTGATATCGATACGGATTTCGATGACCAGGGCCGGCAGAAGGTGATTGATTATGTTGTAAAGAAGTACGGTCAGAACCAGGTGGCTCAAATTATTACCTACGGCACCATGGCTGCCAAAAGCAGTATTAAAGATGTTGCCAGGGTAATGGACCTCGACTTGAGCATCAGTAATTACCTTACCAAACTGGTTCCCGATAAAGCGGGCATCAAACTGAAAAGGGTATTAACCGCTCCTATCACTGCAAAGGAAGGCCCCAAGTCGCTCGAGGAAAAAGACGAGCTACGTTCGGAGGATTTGGATAATGTGCGTAAAATCAGGGCTATATATAATTTCGAAGGCAGTGATGAATCCATGCTGCTGCAGAAAAAGGTGTTGCAGGAAGCTGAAAAACTCGAAGGCTCAGTACGAGGCACAGGTATACATGCAGCAGGTATTATTATTGCACCTACCGACCTCACTGACTTGATACCAGTATGCGTTGCCAAGGATTCCGAATTATGGGTTACCCAATTCGACGGAAATGTTATCGAATCGGCAGGAGTTATCAAGATGGACTTCCTGGGATTGAAAAATCTCACTATTCTGAAGGACGCACTCGTAATGATTAAGGAGAATCATGGCATTAGTATCGACATTGATACTATTCCGCTCGATGATGCCGAAACCTTCGGGCTATACCAGCGTGGCGATACCGACGGCACATTCCAGTTCGAAAGTATTGGTATGAAACAGCATCTGCGCAATCTGAAACCCGATAAATTTGAGGATCTTATTGCCATGAATGCATTATTCAGGCCGGGACCTATCAAATACATTCCAAATTACATTGCCCGTAAACATGGGCGCGAAGCAGTGAGTTACGATCTTCCGATCATGGAAGAAATACTTCGCGAAACATATGGTATTACCGTGTACCAGGAGCAGGTGATGCTGCTTTCGCAGAAACTTGCCGATTTCAGTAAAGGAAGAGCCGACGAGTTGCGGAAAGCTATGGGTAAAAAGATTCGTGAAAAACTCGATAAGCTTAAACCCGAGTTTATTTCAGGTGGTGTTGCCAATGGTCATCCGGAAGATAAGCTTAACAAAATATGGCTCGACTGGGAAGATTTTGCATCCTATGCTTTCAATAAATCGCACAGTACCTGTTACGCTTTTCTTGCTTACCAGACAGCCTACCTCAAAGTTCATTACCCGGCCGAATATATGGCAGCTTTGCTTACTGCCAACCTGGGGACGGTTGATAACCTCACCATGTACCTCGACGAATGCCGCCGCATGGGCTTGCGTGTGCTGGGGCCTGATGTAAATGAGTCGGGGCTTAATTTCGCGGTGAACCCGAATAAGGAAATCCGCTTCGGTCTTAAAGCACTCAAAGGTATGGGCGATGCAGCTGCCGATTCGCTGCTGGCCGAGCTGAAGGAAAACGGGCCATATACAAGTATTTTCGATTTTGTAAAGCGGGTAAACCTGCGAACAGTAAATAAAAGTTCGATGGAAGCACTGGCGCAAGGCGGTGCCTTCGATAGTTTCGAAGGGATGCACCGTGCACAGTTTTTTGCAAAGGAAACCAACGACGATGCCACCTTCCTCGAGAAACTTGTCCGTTTCGGAAACAGTTACCAAAGTATGCAGCAGTCGTCGCAGCAATCGCTGTTCGGTGACCTTGGCCCGGTTGATGTGCCTGATCTTAAACTTCCTGAGTGCAAGCCCTGGTCGAATCTCGAAAAACTGAAGCGCGAAAAAGCCATTGCCAGTTTCTTTATATCAGGTCATCCGCTCGACGAATACCGGTTTGATATTGATACTTTCTGCAATACAACCATCAAAAAGCTGAAACCGAATATGGCTGCAGCGGCTTCGCACGACATATATATTGCCGGAATTATTTCGAAAGTACGGCACGAAATTGCAAAAAATGGCAATCCTTACGGACGATTTGTTCTGGAGGACTTCGACGAATCAATGGAAATATCACTGTTTAAGGAAGATTACCTGAAATTCAAACATTTACTGGTTGAGGATACCATTGTTTTTGTGAAACTGCGCACGGCGCTGCGGTACAAAACCGAGGATCAATACGAACCACGTATTCAGCGTATGTCGCTGTTGAGTGATGTTATGGACGAACAGGCAAAAGCTCTTACCCTGCAAATACCAGTGGAAAACCTTAGTGAAAATACTGTGCGACAGGTGGTTGAAGCACTTAAGGATAGTAAAGGGAACTGCAAAGTGAGAGTCGAGATGCTTGACTTTGTTAATAATTACCGTGTCGACCTGGTTTCGGCCAAGCACAGGGTGTTGTGCAGTAAGGCCGTAAACTCACTCATACCAATCAAAGGGATTAATATTAAGGTGAAAGCATAAAAAAAATCACTTCTTTGTTGGGGGTTTCAGCTCTAATTTACCTAATTTTACAGTCTGAAAACCAGTTTTTTTGAACTAATACAGTTGAAAATGGTTTTACATTCTCACTGGCACAAATAAATTTTAAAACAATAAACACATAAAAAAATATAATACTATGGCACTTAATTTCACGGATGCAAATTTTGAAGAACTGGCTGAAAAATCAGATAAACCCGTAATCGTTGACCTTTGGGCTGAATGGTGTGGCCCCTGCCGTATGGTTGGACCTATTGTTGAGGAAATGGCAAAAGAATACGAAGGAAAAGCTGTGATCGGCAAACTGGATGTGGATAGCAACCCACTTACTACCGGCAAGTTCGGAATCCGTAATATCCCTACTATTCTCTTTTTGAAAAACGGCGAAGTTGTTGACAAACAAGTAGGCGCTGTACCTAAAAGTGTATTGGTTGGAAAATTGGAAAAACTTCTCGGATAGTAAAGTTTAGATTTTGGGTTTTAGGTCCCGATAGCTATCGGGATGGGTTTTAGGGTCGATGAATGAGTCTATTTGTCTGAAAATAAGATGATTTAGGCCGTTGCTATATGATTTTTTTTACCGCGGAGACGTAAAGGTAAGCGCAGAGATGTCTTAGGAAATACTATTTTCAACTCTTTGCCCTTTGCCCTTTCCCCTTCGAATTTCTTTTACCACGTAGGCACGGAGAACACAGAGAACCACAGAGGTTATTTTCTGCTCAATTTTCTCTTTCTTCTTTCCTCTTTTCTCTTTGCCCTTTACCTTTTGCATTTCAATCCCCTAACCTCTAAACTCTAACCCCCAACCCCTTTCCCTCATGCCCATTGCCCTCGACCAATCCCGTATCCCCAACTACACCAACCTCGAGTTTCTGGCTCGTACCGTGGTCGAAGGGTTTATTGTGGGATTGCATAAAAGCCCTTTTCATGGCTTTTCGGTTGAGTTTTCGGAGCACCGCCTGTATAACCCTGGCGAGGCAACCCGCCATATCGACTGGAAACTATACGGCCGCACCGATCGCATGTATGTGAAGCGCTACGAGGAAGAAACCAATCTCCGCTGCCAGGTGGTGATCGATAATTCATCATCCATGTATTTCCCGGTTCGCGAGAAACCGGACATAGACCATCCGAATAAAATTACTTTCTCAGTATATGCGGCTGCCTGCATTATGCAAATGCTGCGCCGTCAGCGCGATGCTCTTGGTCTCAGCCTGTTCAGCGAAAAAGTAAGCCTGCATACCCAGGCAAAATCAAATTCGGTACATCATAAATTCCTGCTAGGCAAGCTGGAGGAACTGCTTACACCCATCGAAGCTGACAACCGGCGAAATTCGCAGGTAACCGATTCGCTGCATTTTATTGCCGACAATATTCACCGGCGCTCCCTGGTAGTGCTTTTCAGCGATATGTTCGATGCAGGGGCCGACAATGCCGCTCTGTTCGATGCCCTGCAGCACCTGCGTTACAATAAGCATGAGGTGATACTTTTCCATGTTGTGGATAAGGCCAAGGAGCTGGATTTCGATTACGAAAACCGCCCGTACCGCTTTGTGGATATGGAAACAGGTAACTGAAATTAAGCTCCAACCTGCCGAAGTGCGTAAAACCTATGCCGAAGCCATTGGCAACTTCCACTCTGAGCTCAAACTTAAATGCGCCCAGTATAAGATTGATTTTATCGAAGCCGATATCAACAAGGGGTTAGAGCAGGTGCTTTTGCCTTATCTGTTGAAAAGAGAGCGGATGATGTAGTTTTCGTAAGCCTGAATGTGAAGCTCTAACCTCCATCCATTTTACATTTAATATTTTCAGCAGTAACAAAATCGACCTTAGCGGACCGGAATCTGTTAAGAAGATTTATTGTATTTAATTTACATTTTATCGGGTGTAATATGCCCAGGCACTGCATTTCTGACAGGTTTTATGCTTTTCAGGTACATAAATACTGCATGAATATCTTCGTCTTTCATATTAGTGAAATTAGTCCAGGGCATTGGAGGCAAAAGCGGACGGCTATTATCTAATCCCTTATACTTTCCCTGGGTCAGTGCTTTTTTAAATTGTTCCTCTGTCCAGGTGCCTATGCCTGTTGCATCGGGTGTTAAATTGCCTGCAAACGAAACACCCCATGGGCCGGCCGTAGCGGTTAAATCAGGATAAAACATGGCAAAGCCTTCTTTAATCAGTTTGCTGTCGAATTTAACAATGGGTCTTTCAGCCGGATACCCAGATAGCATTAACTCTGGTATGATTTCAGGGCCGAATTTTCCCATTTTTTTGGGCGAGTGACAGTCGTTACAACCCATTGTCGTTACAAGATATTCGCCGTGTTTAACAATATCTTCCGTTGTTGTGCCAACTTTCGTATTGTCATTACTGGAATTCTGATTTTTATTCGAGCATGACATGAAATAAATACCAAAGCATGCTGCTGTAAACGTTAGAATAAAGAAGCTTTTCATTTTATTTTGGTTTTAATTTGGCCTTACTCATATGGCTTTTCAGTTCCGCCCCGTTTTTATCTTGGTTCCTGGTCTCCAATTTAGTATTATCTGAAAAAGGGGTTGTGTCATTTTTATGAAGCTGTAATTGAATGCAAGATTCAACATGTTGAATAATAGTATGTTATTGATGCTATGCAATCAATTGTGGGTAATTGGATTTATGCGTACTCAGTTTTCGAATGTGTGTATTTAACAATCAACATATATTAAATGTTTGATGTGTAAAATTGGAATGTGTTTAAAATCTTTAAGCAGGTGTATGGCACCGCCTATCCAGTTTTTGAATCCGGAAAAGGTAAATTTGTTTTAATAATGTTCGCTTTTTGAAATAAATAGCAAGGTTTGATTTCAATTCTTCCGGCAAATTCATTTCAAAGGATCGGCAAAGATGCCTTCGGAGCAATTCCGGCATACGGATTAAACCCTCCGCCATCCGCGGAAACCCCTGGCAGCATAGTATGATTCGGCCCCGTTGTGATACATAAATACGGTGTCGTATCGGCGATCGCAGAAGATGGCACCGCCCAGTTTCCTGATATCGGATGGCGTCTTCACCCAGCTCGATGTTTTGGTATCGAAAGTACCGAGTTCCTGCAACCCGCGGTATTGTTCTTCGGTTAAAAGTTCGATGCCCATGTCAGCAGCCATATCAAGTGCGCTGTTTGTCGGTTTATATTCTTTCCTCGATTCCAGGGCTTCACGGTCGTAACACAGGCTTCGGCGGCCTTTGGGGCTTTCGGTTGAGCAATCGTAAAAAATATATTCGCCCGTATTTTTTTCAAAGCCCACAACATCCGGTTCGCCGCCGGTATTTTCCATTTGGTTGAGCGACCAGAGTGCTTCCGCAGAAGCTTCCAGTTTAGCCAGAACCTTAGCCCATTCAATTCCCTTGTGGCGGTTCATGTTTTTTTCAAAACGAACTTTTAATACACTGATTAATTCTTCTTGTTGGGCGGGTGTCAACTCCTTTTTATTCCCCATTTTTGTAATGTATTATATTGATTTGTATATAATTTGTTGCAGTTTAGTGCATTTAATTTTTTTGGTTCAGTTTTATAAAATATTGAAATCCCATTTTTGTAGTTATATGTGCCAGAAGCCTTGTGTTTGTTCGAACCTCAATTCCAATTCCAACCAAATATTTCGTAATTGTTTAATTGAGTCTTAGCAGAGAGGAACCCGGAACCTGGCACCCGGAACTATCCTTTTTTTACCAGAACCAAGGTGTCAGTTTATCAATGGTAGATTTATCAAGGAGATTTTCATCCCTGAAAATCCCGGATAACGGACTATTTTATATAAACCCGTATTATATGCAAAATGTTCTCTGTCTTTTTTGAATTATTCAATAGGCTTCTCTTAAAATAATAGTTTTTCATCTTTTTCTTTCCCTTTTTGCCACCATTCCTGTGGTATTACGCTCCAGTTGTTCAGCGCCTTCGGATTTACTGTCTTCTCCTTCTCAATCCATTTCATCAGGTAGTAACGAAGATCTTTAGTGGTTGAACTGATGATTCTCCCGGCAATTTCATCCTTTGGGATTTTTGCACCTTGCGTTAAATGCCCGCCACCGCCGTTACCACGGTACGAATTGAGCGCAACCGTATAATCCTTTTTCAAATCGAAGGGTTTGCCATCGCCCATGGAAGTGATGGATATCCTTTCACCGGCTGGCTTGCTAACATCAACTGTATAATTTATTCCGGCAGCCGACGAATAATTATAATAAGCTGCAGTTAACTGAGGTGTTCCATGTGATAAAATATATTCTCCTTTATCATCTCGATTAAATTTTAGAAGATTATCATCCGCGTTTTTCACCTGGTTAAACCATTGACCGTACGAAAATTCGAGATAATCTTTAATTTCCTGACCGCTCATTTTCATGGTATACAGTAGGTTTTCAAACTTATACAGCTTGAACATATCTCGTACATAAATTTCGCCTTTTTTAATTTCGGCGTTAAACGAAAGCGGGGCTGCAAACGATACATCGGCGTGGGTAATTTCCAGTTGAATGCGTTGAATAAGATCAACAAAAGGGGAATCGCCAAACAGGGATTCGCGGGTGGAGATGGTTTCGGTAAAATCACCGATCGGCTTTGCCACATAGGCTTTAATGTTGTTGATAACTGGTTCAAATTCAGCCATAAAAGCTTCATCTGGTTTATAGTTTCCAATATTAATAATCGCCCCGCTGGTTACTTTTTCCCATTTACCTGTTTCGGCGTTTTTACTTAACACAATGGTCGCTTCGGTGGCAGTGCGTGCGGCATTTAATGTGCCGAGAATCAATACGTTGTTTCCTGCAGGATCTTTAACTGTATAGTTCCAGCCATGGTGATCGTGCCCAACAAACACAACATCAAAACCGGGAACCTTTTCAGCAACCAGCTGAGCTGCATTCTCATTCCGTGGCATTTCAGCGGTTTGCCCTTCGTAGTTAGCTTCCACTCCTGCATGGAAAAGACCTATCAGCACATCGGGATGCTCTTTTTCCTGAATGATATCAACCCATTTTTTAGCCGAAACAACCATATCCTGAAAATCAATGCCGCTCCAGATTTTTTCGGGCAACCACATTGGAATTCCTGGTGTTATAAGTCCAAGAATGACAATTTTTACTCCATTACGATTCAGAATAGTATAGGGCTTGAAATAGGGCTGATTAGTTTTAGTATCCAAAGCATTGGCAGCCATCCAGGGGAATTTGAATTCTTTCTCAATTTTATCATAAACAGCATGCCCCGGCTCAATATCATGATTCCCGACTGTAGCAGCATCATATTTCATATAATTCATTACGCTTGCACAAATATGCTCAGCCTTGGTATCCTCAAAATTATAGTAGTAAACAAGCGGCTGCCCCTGCAGAATATCACCATTATCCAATAGAATAACCGACTGGCTCGTATCAGCTCTCAGCTGTTCAACATAAGTATAAACCTGTGCCAGAGAAGTATTTGCGGGCTTATCGTTAATAAAATCCCAGGGGAAAAGTGAACCATGTACATCGCTGGTTTCGACCAGTTTTAATTTTACGGTTTGAGCATGGAGCGGGAGAAAAGTCTTTAACAGAAGCAGGACAACTATTAAAAAGATACCGGAGCTTATGGAATGGTTTTTCATTGATAAATTATCAGGTTTCGGATAAGTAATTCCGTGTAAATTTACTAAAATTGAATATGGGTGAGTGGTAAGCAGGTGAATATATTGGTGAATACTGTCGTTTCTGTATATCAACTTCAATTAAATATTGGCTGAGAAATAGAATCGGGACGGCATCAGGATTTAAACTCAATTCCTGGCAATTGTATATTAACCATGGACCGATAAGCGTCAGACTATATTGATTTTATCGAAGCCGATATAAATAAGGGGTTTGAGCTGATTCCAGTCCTTCCTCCAAGCGAAGGTATGATATAGGTAATGGATTAAAGAACACTAATATCAATATTCTACACATGAGTTTTTAGCATGTGGTTACTAATTAAAATCTGTTTTCAACCGGCACAGAGTATCACGCAAGCAATATGAGATCGCTTCGCTATGTTATCATGAAACCGGGTTAGAAGTCATTAGCCAAATTGCAAATCCTTTGTTTTGGAAACATCCCAACAGACTAAAAATCAATTGCATCAAAGAGAATAAAATAAACACCAACACCCATAAACCTGGCAGGTTTTACTTTCGGATAGTGTTTGATTAAATCCTGGATATCTTTTTCCAGTTCCTTTTCATATCCGATAAGGGATATCTCCTAGTATTTTGAAACGAAATATCAATAAGGGTTTCAAAATTATGTTTAAAAGTATTGCTATATTGAGTGCTTAATATTGTGCCGCAAATTACATTTTTTTTGTTTACAACAAACGTCGGGAAATAGGCGCAAGTCATGGTAAATATTATGGAACGGATTATCCCGAAAGCAGGATGAGAAAGCGTTGTTATTAGTTACGCTTCCCATAAAATGCGTGACAAGCAATGAGATCGCCACGTTATGTCCGCAAACTTACAAATCCGCGAAAAAGGATAGTTCCGGGCATGTCACATCCTGATAATATGATATTTCTGATTGCCAAGCCAGGCATAGCCTGCATTTATACCGAGGTCCCACTCTTTACGGTTTCCATTAAGCAATTCGAGTATAAGTGAATCTCCGGCAATCTTCCAGATTCCTGTAGTTTTCTCTTCCTTAAATCCGCCTCCTAAAGAAATACCGCCATAGCTGCTTCCTGATATTATACTGGTATAATGATACTTGCATGAATGATCCGCAAAGAGATCAATAGTCTCCTGAATACTATAACCACCTCCACCTGAATAGCTACCTGAATTATAAGAATCGATTCTTTCCAGCCGATGACCGGATAGCTTGATTTCCCTGGAATCAGGTGATTGATAGGAATTAGATGCTGTTGAAGCAGCCACAGAAGGTCGGGAAGGTGCTTCAAAGGTAATATCCCTCAGTATGGTAAAAAAGTCATCCAGGTATTTATGCTCATTTCCTTCAAGTTGTTGGTCGTACTCAAGGCTGGCGTATAAATACAGGTTGGGCTTTTTAAAGGGGTTGTCCGCAAATCCTGCATAATACCTGATATAATTACCTTCTACGCTGAACGGATGCTCGTATTTACTCAACTCCTGCCAGTATACATCCGGTATCCTTCCAACGTTGCTCATTATTCCTGTTGGTTTTAACTGGTTACTTCGGCCTTTTGCGATAGCGGGTGCAGCTGAATTTGATTTAAAATCAATTAGGGTGAGGGTGTTTGTCAGGTAAATAAATAGCTGCAATTTTCGCCTGTTATAGGTAAGCGTCAAGCGAAAACCATCTGAGTTTTCTTCATTAAGCACCCAACTTCCGTTACGAATATCAATTTTCACAGTTTCTTTCCTTAGCTCTATTTTCATGCTCTTTCTAGGGATCAATTAAATTTTTACGATGTTGCTTTAGGTTACTTCCAACTTAGTTTTTGGCGAGTTTATTAGTGAATCTGCAATTCTGAAACCTGGAAATTTAACTTTCCAGTGGCTGAAAAAATATTAACAGCCTTTTAAACAGTCGATTTGCCAATATTGTTTCATTTAATACCGTAGCCGTTTCAAAACATGGTTTGATTTTAAAGATAACCTTTGCGGATGCAGTCCTGTTCCCTTTTCCTATTCAGGATATATACTTCCCCTATGTTTCGAAAAAAAATCGCATATAAAAACTGAATCTAAGATGTATGCTAAATAGAATAGATGTTACCGGAGCCGCTAGTATCAAGACTTTGAGCAGGTAAATTGCCGTATGTGTTGAAAAGGGAAGAGGGTGATTTACGTTACGGATATATTGAAAGCAAATATTGCAACACTAAAATCAATATAATAAACCTTTAGGAATCTCCAATATACTTAATTACTCCCTAACTTTTGACTCTGTCCCTTACTCTGATATCCTATTTTATTTCAAGTCCCTTTTATTCAAAATAAAAACTATTGAAAAAAGGTAAATGGCGAACCAGGCTGTGCTGCTGATTATTGCTTTAAGAGGAACAAAATCATCAATTTCCATAAAAATATACCGGCCGAAAGGAACAGGAATAAGACTATTCAATGATTTGATTGGCAGAAACTGGACAATTTCCGGCATAATGCCGTCGCGGAAATAGGGCGCATTCTGGAAAATGGCAGTAGCAATAGGCTCAAACATAATGGTGTACAGAAACAGCGCGATAATAATGAAACCAGCTTTTTTAACGATAAGCGACAACAGGAAAGCCAGCGTGCAGTAGACTACGATATCATAAAAATAGGCTGCCAGGAATTCCATTTTGTCGAAAATAAATTCAGCGCCCCATACATGTGAATAAATCGAGCCGTTTACAAGCCCGGCAACAAAAAGAAATAAGGTGCTGATTACAGCCATAGCTACTATAAACGACATTTTGCTCAGCAGGAATTCGGTTTTGCTGATGCCGTCGATCACATTCTGCCGCATGGTATTGTAAATCACATCGTTGTTCACGGAAATAATCACGATAAACGCCAGCAGAATTTTATTAAATGAACCGAGATACGCAATGTTTTGCCATATATCGGGGAAATCGTAAATCGGCAGAATAGTGGGGTCAATTCCGTTGAAATCCATACCCTCTCGTTTGAGCCATGCCAAAAACAGCCAGCCGCCTGAAGCAATCACCACCAAAGCCAAAAGGTACATACCGATTAATATCCAGAAAAGGGGGTAGTTCCTGATCTTCAGCCATTCCAGTTTCAGCGCCCTAATCATGTTCTTTCAGTATTTTGAGGAATTCTTTTTCCAGGGAATTGGTTTGGGTAACCAATTTCTTTAAAACGATTCCTTGTTTAAAACAAAAATCATTTATTTCAGCCGAGGTAAAATCCGGCTTCAGTACAACAAATAAGCTGTTAGCTGTTTTTTGAACGGACTCAAGCCCGGGGAAACTTCCCAGGCATTCTTCAAGCTTTTCCAGGTCCTGGCTGGCAACTTCCACGCGGTTTATTTCGCCCAAGGTATCTTCAACACTGCCCTCATGAATCTTAACTCCTTTCCTCAAAACACAAAAATGGGTGCACACTTTCTGAACTTCGTCCAGCAGGTGACTCGCCATAATGATGGTTTTCCCCTGTGCGGCTATTACTTTAATGAGGTCGCGTACTTCGGCTATTCCCTGCGGGTCGAGGCCGTTGGTGGGTTCGTCTAATATCAAAACCGGGGGGTCGGAGAGCAGGGCTGAGGCTATGGACAGGCGTTGTTTCATCCCCAGGCTGTAGGTTTTAAATTTATCATCTTTCCTGTCGAGCAGGCCAACCTGCTCCAGCACCGGTTCAATTCTGTCCGTTCCGCATTGCTTGATGTGGGCTGCGACGCGCAGGTTTTGAACCGCCGTGAGGTAAGGATAAAAACTGGGCGTTTCGAGTATTGAACCGATATTTTTCCGGGCTTCAACCGCTTTCACATCGTTAAACCATTGAAAGAACCCCCGTTTGGAGCAACCACTTCGAGTATCATCCCGAGCGTGGTGGTTTTGCCGCTTCCATTCGGACCGAGAATGCCAAAAACCTGGCCCTGGGTAACCGTCAGGTCCAGTTTATCAACTGCCTGAATCCTGCCAAAGCGTTTTGAAAGGTTATTTATTTCGAGGATGTTTTCCACTTTCTGGGTTTGTTGAGGTCAAAAATATTGAGTACATCATCCGATTGAAAACTCTGCATCAAAGCCGGGATTTTCTGCCATCCGATACGGCCATGCAAATAAAAAGCATACATCGCATCCTCACTTTTCATTACGCCTACAAATTGGTTTTCATCTTTGTTTTCTTTTCCATACAAAATGAAATTTGTTGTTCCACCCCACATGCTCATGTACTCTTCAAATCCGGATTTTCTTGTATGAAGCAATCATGCCTTTGTAGGATTGGTCAGCTTTTGCTGCCGAATCGAGGGTGTAAACCAGCATCTTTTTAATGCCATTCACCAGTTCGTTGTAAGTCAGGATTCTGGCCAATATTAATCATACGCAGGGTGCTGGGATAAAAACAGTATTTCCTGTCTTTGTGCGCATCTGCGTATGCTTTAAAAGGCGTATCCTGCGCATGCAGCGATGGGAACATTCCTGCTGACAGGCAGAAAACAATAATTAGCTTATTTATGTTTGTCATCCTTATGTTTGCTATCGTCGATGTGTTTCAACTGCGTCGAGCCCTTTTACATGCATTTGCTGTGCTATTTTCGAAATATTTTTCAGGTCGATCTCACCGTACAAACTTACCATAATAAATTGTTTCTTTCCGCCAGCTACCATTATCAATTCCGAAATTATGCCTTTGCTTTCTTTGGTCGAAAACAGCATGTTTCCCCGGGCATCTTTCACTGATACCAACTCTTCGTAACCGGCATTGTTTACATCGGCAACTGCCTGCTTATAAAGAGCTGCAGAATTTGGAATACTGTCGGCCATAATAACTTTCAGGCCTTTCAGTTTACTTACCGCTTGCAGAAATTCCTTTTCGGCAGCGCTGCCAGCTTCCAGATCAGTAAACATATGAGAACATTTTCTGGCTCACCGAAACTTTTGTAAATTCTTCGTTATCAGCATACTTGTTGAAATATTTCGTGATAACGGTTCCTTGTCCCATCATAGTGAAGTGACAAGAGGAACATACTGAGTATTAAAGTGATTTTTTTCATGATTGTAGGTATTTATTGCTTTTGGAATCCGATCTTTATCAATCAGCACCTATGATAGTGTAGGTAAAGAAACATCAAATATACGTATAATGGCGCCAATTGATTCGCTAAGGCAAATTCAGGGTTTTGATGTTTTATGTAAAAATGTATCCGGGTCTGAATCATTCTTAAGTAGCACCAATATAATAGCAACTTATTGAAAAGTTGTGTTAAAGCGACATTTCGGCAATTTTAACGTAGCACATATCAGTGATTTGATTTTTAACAAAGAAGGATCAAAGGCTAAAGATTGACTTCGTCGAGACCTTCGGGGTTCACTAAACTTATTCATATTTCAGGCTTGTGCCTGTATATTCAACTTTTTAGATGCAGCACCTGGCCATTTGGTATTTTATATAAATTTTTCCTATTTATTGATGTCAATAAAAAAACAATTGGTTCAAATCCCTTTCCTGTATTGCTCCATTGATGTCGGCTTTATAACCCGGTTCAACACTTCTTTTGAGCCAATATCGCCTTTTAGCAGCTTTCCGAAAAGATTAATAACGTCTGGTTTATCGGTTTTTAGCATGGTTCCGGTTTTAATATCCCGTAAATCAATCATAAACCCGGCGAATAGTTCAGGCATATCGGTAATAATATCTGTATTTAAATAATTGGTTTCGTTATAGATACGGTGTAAGTTGCCTTTTGATTTTTCGATTGTAAAAGTTTCCTTTTTCAGATTGGTGATGCTGGCCGATTTTTCGCAGTTCGCAATGCAGCTGCCGGCTAGGGTGTGTTTTTCGCAACCTGTAACCTGGTGAAACAGGCATTGCCGGCTTGTCATCAGCACAATAGGATGATAAATGCTGTAGAAAAGCTCGAAACCAGGAGGTGGTTTAATTCCTTTCAGCTGGATTTTGTTAATTTCATTCGAAATAAATGCGCCGGCGCAATTGAAATTCTCCTTCAAACAAAGCAAACTAAAGGAATTAACAATATTCAGGGAGGGTCCGGCTATCCAGGCAATTCCTCTTATAAAAGCTTCGTATGCTAGGCCGGTATTATCGGTAACAATACGAGCCGGTTGAAGTTGTTGCAGAAATTGCACTGCAGCAGCATAGTCGTCACCAATCAGTACCGCAGGGAAAAAGGGAATTAGTTGTTTGTTTTTTGTAAACAGATCAAGATACTCCGGAATTTTATTTTTAAAGGAGTTGGGAAGTTGAAAATAAATGGTTGCCGAAGTCTTATCACAAAGGTGCAAATCATCCGCTGAGGAGAGCAATACCGAAAGAGTAGGTTTTACTCCAGGATTTCTGTGTTTAGTTACCTGCGGAACGGCAATGGGATCAACAAATTCGCGCGAATTGTTAAGTGTAAATAACAATCTTTTTTTAATGGCAGTAAGCTCCTTATACGGCAGGTAAACATCAGCCGCAAGATTTTCCAGCTGCAGTTGTTCAATAAAGTATTCGGTATCGTTTATGGCTTTCAGCCGGCTGAACAGCATTTCGTAATTTAGGGCTTGTGTGCCGGTATTTGCCAGTTTGCTTTCCGAAAACACATCAAATGTAGCATCGGGAGTAGTTGCCGATATTTTCAAAGGCATACCGCTTTCGCCCGAGATTCTTATTTTGAGCGGTGCTTTTTCAATACTTAAATAGTTGATTTTCTGTTCAACAGTTTCAATAATTCCGGTGCGTTCGTCGAAAATATCGCCTTTTGCTTTTTCCAGCTTTTCGGCAGTTGTAACACCATTGATACCTGACAGGTGAATAGCCGAATGATCGCGGGGATTATCAATAAACATATGTTTACTTATTTTCCCTTTCAGGAAAGCATTCGAAAAATCACGGTTAAATACTTTATACAGCTCACTTTTGTCGGTGCTGACTTCATCCTTTTCATAAAAACTGTCAAGTTGTTTCCGCCAGGCATCCACCACCGTGTAAACGTAATGGAACTTTTTTATGCGGCCTTCAATTTTTAAGGAATCCACACCGGCATCGGACAGTTCCCTTAAGTCTGCGAACGCTGAATTATCTTTCACGTTCAGCGGGAAATCCTTACCGGCGGGCGTAGTTACATACTGGTCGCGGCAGGGTTGGCTGCAGCGGCCACGGTTTCCGGAGTTACCGCTTTGCACCGAACTCATATAACAAAGGCCCGAAAATGAAATGCAATACGAACCATGCACAAATACTTCTGTTAACAAACCCGTTGAATGTGCAACTTCAGTTAAGTCCTTGATCTCCTGTATATTTAACTCCCTCGACAGGTTAACTCGTGTCGCGTTGAGTTTGCTTAAAAAGTGTATTTGTCCCTCGTTATGCGTTGTAAGCTGGGTTGATGCATGTATTTTTAATCCTTTATAATAATTTGAAAGAATGTAAAATAGCCCCAAATCCTGAACTATAATACCATCGATACTGGTGTTAACCAGTTTGTTGAGTAAAGTTATGATGGCCGGAATTTCGCTGTCGACAACCAGGGTATTGAGGGTAAGAAAAACCTGGCAGTTATTTTTATGCGCAAGCCGCAGTATTCCGTTTAAATCGTCGAAGCTTATATTGGTTGCCCGGTTGCGGGCATTGAATTTATCCAGTCCACAGTACACAGCATTGGCTCCTGCAGCAATAGCAGCTTTAATGGAGGCTATATCGCCGCCGGGAGCGAGTAGTTCGATGGTTTTGTTCATTGGTGCAAAATACGGTAAAATTGGGCTATCATTTGGAGAAACTTGAATACAAGCCCTATTACTTTAATAATAAACCGTCAAGGGCAAATTAAATCCCCCGGCTTTCGGCCACCCCCTAATCGGTTGAGCGGAGGCGGCTGAGCTGAAGCCGAAGCCAGCCGAAACCAAAAAGGGGGACATGCTAAGTTGATTTTGTTTCCTGATTTACATTAAGGTGAAAAGCCATGATATCACAATAATTGTTCACTTTTATTGCATACTTACTTATTAGTAAGTATATTTGCAGCCGATTAAAAATTAAATGATGTCGATTACCCGCGAAAAGATTATTGAGTTAGGCGAAAGCCTGATCCGTACCCGGGGCTATAACGCCTTTAGCTACCAGGATATTTCGTCAGAACTGGGAATAAAAAACGCAGCCATACATTATTATTTTCCATCGAAGGAGAACCTTGGAACAAGTATTGTGAAATCCAATATTCAGCGGTTCGAGGAGATGACGGATAATATGTACAGCCGTGGTTTCGACGAATGGCACCAGGTTGAAACTTTCATAAAAATTTATACCAAAAGCCACCGAGAGCAAAAACGTTGTATCGTCGGGTCGTTAGGCCCTGACATTAACTCTTTGAGCGATAATACGATAGCCGAACTCAAGCGTATGACGGACATTATTTTCAAATGGTTTACAGGTACACTGGCGAGCGGAAGAGAAAAGGGTGTTTTTTCGTTTAAGGAAGAACCGCACATAAAAGCTTTATTAATCATGTCGAGCCTTGTGGCAAGCCTTCAGTTAGCCCGATTGATTGATATTATCGAATATAAAAGCTTCTGCAATGCCATAATGGAGGATCTGAAGCCCTGAAAACTTTGTTGCAGGCAAATACATTAAATAGAGTAACAGTGAATGAAGTAGATAAATATATTTCCGGTTTCCCGACTGATGTTCAGGCGATTATGATTCAAATCAGGGAATTGATACAACGTGCTGCACCCGCAGCAGCCGAAAGCATGGCTTATGGCATGCCGGCATACAAAACCTTTGGTAAGCCACTGGTTTATTTTGCCGGATTTAAAAATCACATAGGATTTTATGCTACTCCAACAGGTCATTCAGCATTTGCTGCTGATCTGTCAAAATATAAACAAGGGAAAGGTTCGGTGCAGTTTCCAATGTGCGACCCCATACCTTACGACTTGATTGAGCGGATAGTAAAGTTCAGGGTTGAGGAAAATTTAAATCGTTATGAAACCAATAGAAAGCAGCGTTAAAATAAAGTTGATGCTTGTTAATGCCACCCACACCTGAATTTTGTATACGAAATCAGGGTAAATAAAATCATTATTAACAATCAGGGAGACCTTAATATACCTGATAGCAGCTTACCAACACATAAATTGTACAAAAATGAAAAGAGCGGTTATAACCGGAATTGGAGCAGTAACACCTATTGGTAACAATGTGGCAGATTACTGGAAAGCATTAATCAAGGGTACAAGTGGTGCCGCATTCATCACACGTTTCGATGCCACACTTCATAAAACCAGGTTTGCATGTGAGGTTAAGGGTTTTGACCCGCTTCAATACATTGAAAAGCAGGAAGTGCGCAAAATGGATATGTACACACAGTTCGCCCTGGCGGCAAGCGATGAGTGCATTAAAGATTCGGGGATCAACTTCGATCTATGCAACCGCCACCGCATAGGTGTAATAATTTCAACCGGAATAGGAGGGATGCACACACTCGAAGACGAAGTGCTTGCTTTTGGCGCAAATGGCCGGATTCCGCGTTTCAGCCCGTTTTTTGTCACTAAAATGATCCCGAATATTTCGTCGGGGCACATATCTATTCGCTATGGACTGCACGGGCCAAGTTATTCAATTGCTTCAGCTTGTGCTTCGTCCAACAATGCCATTGCCAATGCATTGGATCAGATACGAATGGGAAGATCCGATGTGATTATTTGCGGAGGATCCGAATCGCCAATTGCAGAATCATCAGTCGGTGGTTTCAATTCAATAAAGGCCTTATCCACATTAAACGATACACCCGAAACGGCTTCGCGCCCCTTCGACAAAACCCGCGATGGTTTTGTAATCGGCGAAGGTTCGGGCATACTTATGGTCGAAGAACTAGAACATGCCCTCAATCGCGGAGCAAAAATATACTGCGAATTAGCTGGTTACGGCTCCGCATCCGATGCGTACAACCTGGTAGCTACTCATCCCGAAGGACTGGGCGCTGTGCTGGCTATGGAAGGCGCAATGGCTGATGCCGGAATATCGAAAAATGATATCAGTTATATCAACGCGCATGCAACATCAACTCCTATCGGGGATATTAGCGAATGTAAGGCAATTGAAAAAGTTTTCGGCGAAGGAATAAGTAAGATCAGCATCAGCGCCACCAAATCGCAAACCGGCCATATGCTTGGAGCAGCGGGTGCTGCCGAAGCCATTGCGGCCATTAAATCCATCGAAACGGGAATGGTACATCCCAGCATTAATCTCAACGAAATTGACCCGGAATTAAACCCGCTTTTCGATTTTACTCCTCACGTAGCCCGAAAGCGTGAAGTGCTTGCAGTACTCAATAATACCTTCGGATTTGGCGGTCATGCAGTAACAACGGCATTTAAAAAATACCAGGGATAAAATCTATTTCTGCCGTTTAGTGTGTGTGTTTGCCAGGCTGTTAGGTAAACAGATTTTAGCTATCGTCTGTAGCCCTGAATATAATTATTCAACTCGTCGATACTCGATTCGAAAGTAAAAGCATCGTTTACCTTGTAATAATTACCAAGG
Organism: uncultured Bacteroidales bacterium; assembly: GCA_963714825.1. GTDB lineage: Bacteria > Bacteroidota > Bacteroidia > Bacteroidales > UBA4417 > UBA4417. The sequence continues at coordinate 124,641 of CAVQQF010000002.1, forward strand.
TCGAGAGTGTAGGTGTATGCGAATTTGGCGAATTCGAGCCGGGTGTCTTCGAAAGTGAAAATCAACATAATTTCTTTAACCTGTGAACTTAGCAGGCAGTTACTCTGAATGATTTGTTTTGCGATAGTGAGTTTGCTGTCCTCAAAACTTTTGGAGCTGATGCTGGTTTTTGCCTGGTAAAAATCAGATTGCGACATAGGCCGCGGACAGCCGTATAAACCGCTGTAACCCGGCAGAACATATTGTTCGGGAGCTGTTCCCTGGTTGGTATTAATACCGGTAAGGCTCCCGGCCTGCTGCGATCCGGCGCCATCGTTGCTGTTAACAACATTTACATTGTTGCCAACCCCGCTTGCCGATACATTTACATTATTGGTGATGGTAGTATTATTTACAATGGTTGTGGCACTTCCTGCATTGGCCGAAACACCCTGTGGCTGAAAACCAACTATCATCTGGCCGGGAACCATTTCGGGGGCTGATATTAATGCATAGGTGTTCATCATTCGCAATGTATAACCTTTTTTCTTCAGGTATTTAATGGCATAAGTGGTTTCACTGCCCGGATTCATGTAAACAGTTTTGCTGAATTCCCTCAGGCGTGTATCCTCGAAAATGATTTTCACTTTATAGCTGGGAGCAGCTAGTTCAGTAACCTTAATATTGGTTTCCGGTTGACTGTTTTGCAGCATACCGTTCATAACCACCGAGAAACGTTCACCATTTTCGGTAAAAAACACAAGGTTCGATGTTTGAGCTTCAACCGCAGTAGAAGCAAGGAGAGCAAGAGCAAAAAGGAGTAAGTGTTTCATGGCTTTAATTATTAAGGTTGATATAAAGTCTTTATTCTGTATATGCCGCAGCAGGGGCTTATTGAAATCTTAGTCAAATTCCGGGCCAAAGTTATTGATTACCTTTCACTTTTTACAACCCCAATTACGATCACTACCACCCTTATTATGACAATTGGTTAATAGAAAATCCTATTCGTTATTCACTTTTCGTTATTCACTCTTCACTACCACTCCGGTCTCTCCACATTATTCATATTCCAGAGTATCCTTTCTTTTTTCTTCGCAATATAAGCAGTTGGCTTATCAGGTCGCCATCTCCTTGGATTTGGCAACACTGCAGCAATGGCAGCTGCTTCGGATCGTGAGAGGTTTTTGGCCGGTTTTTTAAAATATTTCTGAGCTGCAGCTTCGGCACCATAAATGCCATCGCCCATCTCAATCACATTCAGGTAAACCTCCATGATACGCTGTTTGCCCCAGAACAATTCGATAAGGCCGGTAAAGTAGAGTTCAAGTCCTTTTCGAATGTATGTGCGTGCGGGCCACAGGAAAACGTTTTTGGCAGTTTGTTGGGTAATAGTGCTGGCACCACGTATCTTCTTTCCTTTTTTATTCAGTTTCTGTGCTTTTTCAATAGCTTCGAAATCAACACCATAATGGCTTTCAAAATTATTATCCTCCGAAGCTATAACTGCCAGCACCAGGTTAGGCGAAATATCCGAAAGCGAAACCCAGTCCTTTGTAATGGACGGGCTTTTTTTATCTGCAAGATTTTCCACAACACGGATCAGCATAAGCGGAGTTGCTGGAACATTAACAAAGCGGTAAAAGAGGGTATAGAGTATGCTCGACGCGAAAAAGAATACCAGGCAAAAGCGGATAATCCTGAAGACGTGTTTTTTAACTGTTTGTGTACGTGTGCGTTTGCCAGCGAGGCCCATTTTCATTGTTATTTGAAAAACAATTTAGTTGCTGTGGTGCAAATGTATTAATTTTTTGATATGTTTGCCGAGCCTTACATGCGATCGTTTGCAAAATGTATATGATTGATACACTGTATGTAAGCATTAATATAGATGTAATTTAAATGTAATTTTAGCGCATGAGCAACAATATTGGAATTCGACACGAAGATAAATACGCGATGGAACGCCGGGCACCACTTACCCCAAAACATGTGGAACGGCTTATAAAAAACAAAAAACTTGACTTTGTTGTTCAGACCTCTGAAAAAAGAGTTTTTCCCGACGAGGAATATGTAAAAGCCGGGGCTGAAATTGCTGCAGACCTTAAAAAATGCAACGTAATTTTTGGCGTAAAAGAAATGCCTGTCACCTTCTTCGAAGAAGAAAAAACCTATATTTTCTTTTCGCATGTTATCAAAGGGCAGCCTTACAATATGCCTATGCTCCGCAAAATGATGGAGATGAAATGCAACCTGATTGATTACGAGCGTGTTGTTGACGAGCAGGGAAAGCGTCTGATATTTTTTGGCCGCTATGCCGGCCTGGCCGGAATGATTAATTCGTTGTGGTCACTTGGTCTCAGGCTGAAAGAAGCCGGTTTCGAAACCCCTTTTTCGAAGATTAAACAGTCGCATCTTTACCATTCGCTGGCCGAGGTTCGTGATGTGATTTCGGAAGTAGGGCAGGAAATAGCCGAAAAAGGACTTCCTGAAGCCCTATGCCCATTTACAGTAGCATTTACAGGGTATGGCAATGTTTCGCAGGGTGCTCAGGAAATTATCAGTTTGCTTCCTGTTAAAGAAATTTCGCCCGAAAAACTGCTTACACTTAAAGATCGCAAAAAACTTCCTTCTAACCTGGTTTATAAAATTGTTTTTAAGGAAGAACACCTTGTTGAACCTGTTGTAACAGGCGCTGAATTCGATCTTCATGAATATTATACCACGCCCGAAAAATACAAAAGTGCCTTCGAAAAATACATCCCGCACATCGATATGCTTATCAATTGCGTGTACTGGGATGCTAAATATCCAAGACTGGTCACCAAGGATTACCTGCAACAGCTTTTTGCTGACGGAACGCCTAAACTTAAGGTTATAGGTGATATTTCGTGCGACGTACACGGCTCGGTTGAATGCACCGAGTTAGCTACCGAAATTGAAGACCCGATTTTTGTGTATCATCCGGCCACCCGCACATACAAAATGGGACACGAAGGTGATGGCGTGCTCATTATGTCGGTTGATATTCTGCCCAGCGAGCTTCCGCGCGATGCATCAGCAGGATTTGCCGATGTGCTGGTAAATTACGTAAAAGCCATTGCCGATTGCGATTTTAGCGAGGATTTCGAAACACTCGATCTGCCGCGAGCCATTAAAAGTGCACTGATACTTCATCGTGGTGAATTAACTCCTCATTATAAATACATCGAAAGTCATTTAAAAGCTTAGTTTGATTGATAACCCAATAAAAATTCAATTTACTTAACAATGAAAAAAGTTCTGATTTTGGGCGCCGGCCTCGTTGTCCGTCCTATCGTAAAACATCTGCTCGACAAAGGATTCCAGGTAACTGTTGCCACCCGCACAAAAAGTAAAGCCGAAGAAATGATCGCCGGCCATCCGAATGGCATCGCTGTCGCCTGGACAGTAGAAGACGAAGAAACCTTAAGCCGTATGGTTGCCGAACATGATGTTTCGGTGAGCCTGCTGCCCTATCTTTACCACCTGCTGGTTGCAAAATATTGCCTCCTTCACAAAAAGAACATGGTTACCACATCGTATGTAAAACCTGAGATGCAGGCGTTGGATGCACAGGCCAAAGAAGCAGGTATCATCATACTCAACGAGCTTGGCCTCGATCCGGGTATCGACCATATGTCGGCCATGCGTATTATCGATCATGTGCACGATAAAGGTGGAAAAATCGAAGAGTTTTATTCCATTTGTGGCGCGTTGCCAGCTCCCGAAGCTGCTACCAACCCGTTTAAATATAAATTCTCGTGGAGCCCGAAGGGTGTTGTAATGGCTGGTAATAACGATGGAAAATACCTGAAGGATGGTGTTGAAGTGTATGTTCCAACCCAGGATCTTTTTAAAAATCCGCTGCAAGTCGATTTTACCGATGTTGGCAAACTCGAAGTATATCCAAACCGTGATTCCATTTCGTACATCGATATTTATGGAATTCCTGAAGTGAAGACCATTCAGCGCGGTACTTTCCGCTTCAAAGGCTGGTGCGAAACCATCACCGTTATGAAACAACTCAACCTTATTTCGTACGATAAGGTGAACCTCGAAGGTAAAACTTATGCCGATTTTATTGCAATGCAGATCGGTGCTTCCGAAAGCAGCAATATTCGTGCAAAAGTAGCTGCACATGTTGGTATCGCTGCCGATGCTCATGCACTCGATGCTATGGAATGGCTTGGATTGTTCAGCAACGAAGCGATTAACCGCACCGAAGATTCACCTTTTGAAGTTACCAGCGACCTGATGATTGCTAAAATGGAACTCGGACGTAACGAACGCGATATGGTGGCAATGCAGCATACATTCCTGGCTACCTATCCTGATGGTACGAAAGAAGTGATCCGTTCGCGTATGCTCGATTTCGGAACACCGGCAACTGACACATCCATTGCACGTACCGTTGCTCTTCCGGCAGCTATAGGCGTTGAAATGATACTTGCCGGCGAGATCACCGAAAAAGGTGTTTTCCGTCCAACGATTCCTGGAATTTATAATCCTATCCTCGATGCACTCGAAAAACTCAATATCCGCATGGTCGAAGAGTATGGCCTGCCGTTGAGCGAAAGAATCAGCTAAACTGATTTTATATAATTACGAAAAGGCTGCCCCGGGGTGGCCTTTTTTGTGTCATAATAGGTTACAGTTGCAAAGGTTTCTTTCAAGATAGTAGTTAAGCCATTTTAACAAAGCTTAAGATGACTTTCCTCTGCGTAGTATCATAGTTTCATTACTTTTGCGGCTCAAATTATTTTTACAATGGCAAAATTTTTAAAATGGCTTGGCGGAGGTATCGGATGGGCGGCAGGTGGTCCTATTGGCGCAATACTCGGTTTCGCCCTGGGGAGCATGATTGAAGGGATGCAGAGCGGTGTTTATGCTTACGAAGCTCATAAGCAGCCTACATTTACAAAACCTCAAACTACTCCCAACGATTTTATTATCAGCTTATTGGTGCTTTCAGCAGCCGTAATGAAATCAGACTCCAAAGTGTTGCGATCGGAACTTGACTACGTTAAACGTTTCCTGGTGCAGCAATTTGGTGAACAGGAAGCAGAGAGGCAATTACTTATTCTTCGCGAACTACTGAAAAAAGATTACGACCTGGAACAGGTAGGATTACAGATAAAACGCTATATGGAATACCAGTCGAGGCTGCAACTGATGCATTTTCTCTTAGGATTGGCGGCATCTGACTCGCATGTACATGCTTCCGAAATAAATCTGATAACACGCGTTGCCAATATGCTGGGTATAAGTAACAGTGATTTCGAAAGTATCAAAGCTATGTTTGTCAAAGACTCGACCAGCGCATACCGTATTCTCGAAATTACTCCCGATGCCAGCGACGAAGAATTGAAAAAAGCTTACCGCCGTATGGCGCTTAAATACCATCCCGACCGGCTTGCCCACCTGGGCGATGATGTGCAAAAAGCCTCAAACGCTAAATTTCAGGAGTTAAGTGCTGCGTATGAGCAGATTAAGAAGGAGAGAGGGATTGGGTGATGTGGGGTTGTTCTTTGTTTAGGGATGAGAGATTGAGAGATTGAGAGAATGAGTGAATGAGTGAATGAGTGAATGTGAGAATGTGAGAATGTGAGAATGAGTGAATGTGAGAATGGGGGAATGTGAGAATGTGAGAATGATGGGGATTTATATTATGGGACTTTATACGGTTGAGGGCCAATATTCCATTCCTCGTTCCTATAGCTATAGGCAGTGCTCGGTGCACGTGTTACGCTGAAACACTGAAACACTGAAACACTGAAACTGTTGAAACTCATCAATCCCAATCAAAATTCAATAAATCAATCTTAAGTATTCTGCTTAATAGTATATACAAGTCCGGATTATAAGTGTGAAATTCATTTGATTGTTCAAAAAAACACTCTACCGCTACCGAAAAAAACTCCTGCAGGTTGGCAGCTCCATAGGATCTGAAAAAGATATTTTCTCCACGCTCGATCTTTTGCATCTCAGCCAGGGCAATAGATTCAAATTCCTTCATCGTTTTACGGTCGAGAAAATCATATTCATCATCTTCAACAATATTGCTGAGTCTTAATGCATGAGCCATTTCGTGCAGGGCAAGGTTATGGCCATCGGACGGGTTGCTGAATCCCGAAAGGAAACTTCTCCACGAAAGCACAATAGCACCACCTGCATTTACCTCGCCTTTATGATACCGGCCCGAAATGGTTGAATAATATTCGTCAGCAAATAATATTATGGTTTCGAAATGCCTGAAATATACATTTGGGTAGCCAAAAGTGATTTGTATAGCGGCCCCGGCAACCATAACCCGCATTTCGTCGGTAATCAGTTCAATACTGCTGCCCGCCCTGAATTTTTTCATCCTGATAAACCGGCAAACGCGTTTTTCGAAAATTTTACGCCCCTTCTCGCCAAGCATTCTGTAAACTATAAAATTTTCTTCAAGCAACTTCCTGAATTCCATCTTACCAGGAATGTCGAATAGTTGCGCGCAGTTTTCCAGGGGTTTAATATCGAAATTATACGATTTCAGTGTACTGTAAATTCTGAAAATTACGAAAGCTGTAATAAAAACATAAACGAACACTTCCATGCGAATGAGTGATGATAAATAGTGGGTGCAAGATACTACAATTCTTAAATTACCGCTAAGGCGGATTGAAAGTATGGTTTATGAGGATGAAAAAGTAACAGTGAAAAATACTAAACTGAATTTATACCTTTGCCGGCAGCAAAAATTAATAATACCATAAACTGAGAGTGGAATTGAAAAAGTAATTCTGTTTTACATTTTGTGTTAACCGATTTTCAGTTTAAGCATATACCAGCAAACTGAAACCATCGAAATTTTGAAATACCCTATGAAAATTACCCCGCTTATAATTTCTGAACTGAAATTACAAGCTAACAAGAAGCAGAAAGAAAATGCTTCGTTTATGAAACAGCTTGCCGGTAAGGATCCCGCTAAAGTTGACAATGCCTTTCATCAACTTCACGACGAGGTTTTCGACGAAGTTAATTGCCTGGAGTGCGGTAACTGTTGTAAGTCGTTAGGTCCCCGGATAACGGATGCTGATATCCGCCGGATTTCTTCCGCACTTAAAGTAAAATCAGCGGAATTCACAGATAAGTACCTGCATTTGGACGAAGACAATGATTATGTGTTCAAAACCATGCCCTGTCCGTTTCTGGATGCAGATAATTATTGCAAAATTTATGAGAACCGCCCCCGGGCCTGCCGCGATTACCCGCATACCGACAGGCGACGGATGCAACAGATACTGGATATTACATTGAAAAATACGGCAACGTGTCCGGCAGTATTCGAAATAGTAGAACGGCTGAAGAAAGTTAAATTTTAGGGCAATTCGACTTTGTTTATAAATATAATTAAATGATAACCATTATTTTACGAAAAGTCGCTCATCAAAAGAAAAAGGGTCTTTCGATTTAATCTTAACGTTTGTATGTTCAGGATGATGAGGGTTAATAAGGTAGTTGAATTCACCCTGCACTACTGCCGACGGCACTTTTAATACAAGGTTCCGGCCTTTCGAAATAAACTTGTCGCCGATTTCCTGGGTAGAATGTGAATGAGGAATTGATTTCCAGTCGACAGGCAAGTCCGATAGGGCAATTTCCCCGATTTTAATATCATCAGGAATTTCGATAGTGATAAGTTCGTAATCGTTCGGGATATTGCCCAGGGGAGTATGTACGGCAATTTCTACTGTACACAGCGAGCGCGATTCGCTGGTATAAACCATGGCAACCCCTTTGCTGTTCCATCGGCCGCCACTCTTTTCGGCACCTTTTCCCGAAAGATCGCCGGCGAATTTCGCCTTGCTTAAACGATATACGATCATGCCAGTACTCCGTATTCGATGCGGGTAAGTTCATCTTTCAGGAGGTTGATGCCAAACGAATTGTCAAGGAGCATCTTAGGTTTTATGCGACCAAGAGCCAGGTTTTCGGTATCGAGCCAAAGGTTGAATTTTTCGGTTTCGCCAAATACTTCAACACCTTTATTATACAAAAGTGCAATTTCAATTATTTTTTCCGACTGTAAAGGATCGAAAGTGCGTTTTTCGCTACGGTACCTTTGCATGGTACGTTCCGAAAGATGCAGTATAGCAGACCAATCCGTTGAACTGAATGGGATTTTATTGGCGAAGGTATCGAAAGTGGCAAATTTAACACCATGCCGCACCATAGCTACCAACGACAAAGCATTTGCATCGTCAATTGAACCATACGCTACCTGGGGATCAAATATTTCCATCGTTTCCATTATTTATGTTGTTCCCACAAAGGTACGTAAAATGGCGCTAATATGGCGACATTTGTCGTTAATTTTATTAACAATCCTTGAAAATAGTGTACAAACAAAATGTAATATTCACGTTATCAGCATCATGTGCCAATCTTGCTCATATAAGAAGAATAAAAAAATCTTCTCAAAACCTAAAATAATAACTCCCTGAATCCTAAATCCTATCCCGAAAGCAATTCCTAACTCCTATATACTTCTCTACTCATACCTTAGCGCATCGATAGGATCGAGGTTGGCGGCCTTTACAGCCGGGATAATACCCGAGGCCAGGGCAACAACCACACATAAGCCAACGCCCCAAAAAATCCAGTTCCAGGGAATAATAAAACTTGTGCCTATCGAGAGTGCCAGCGCATTACCAATAGCTATACCAAGTATAATGCCCAGAATACCACCGAGTTGTGCAATTACCACAGCCTCGGCAAGGAACTGGTTTCGGATGGTTCGTTTTGTAGCTCCGATAGCTTTTCGGACCCCAATTTCGCGTGTACGCTCAGTAACCGAAACCAGCATTATATTCATCAGCCCGATAGCAGCGCCAAGTAAGGTAATCATTCCAATAACAATGGCAGCCAGGCGCAGATAACTCAGGCTATCGAACAGCATATTGGCAAGGTTGTCGCTTTTGGAGATATCGAAACTGGATTCATCACCTACATTAACCTGCCTGATAATCCTGAAAATTCCTGTAGCTTCATCGATTGCTGCCTCCAGTTTCTCCCCGTCACTAACATGAACATTGATGCTGTAGGATGCATTAGGCCTCGAAAACCGCTGTCGTGCATTATTTATCGGAATAAGGCAAATGTTATCGGGGTTGAATCCCAGGCTTGATCCTTTTTCCTTTAACACACCTACAACCAGGTACCGGCCGGGTCCTATGGCAACAAATTTACCTACAGGATCCTCCTTGTTTTTAAAAACTTTTTTTGCAATATCACTGCCAATTATTACCACAGATGCTCCATAGAATACTTCGGTTGGCGAGATGTTTCGCCCCTGAATAATCTCGTTACCTGATGTGATAATATAATTTTCGTCGCAACCGATCACCGGAACATTAGGATTGGTTTTTTCGCTGGAATATTTTACGGTAGCAAGGTTGGTAGCAAATATATATACCGATGCGGTTGCCGGGAATTTATACGATTCCTTAAAGCGCAGTGCCTGTTCGAATGTAATTTCACGGTAGTTGTTTGCCTTGCTTCGCTTGTTGCCTATATGCACCTGCATTGTTCGGTTTCGGATGGTGAATGTGTTGGCTCCCATCATCTGGAAATTATCGTTCAAATAATACTTTATAGCGTCAATGGAGGTTAAAATACCTACTAATGCCATGATGCCAAAAGCAATGATCAGAACGGTTAATGTAGTACGCATCATATGACTGCGAACCGATTGCATCGAAATACGCAGATTTTCAAGTACCAGGCTGCCTGACAAAAATTTCATTGATATGCTGTTATAGGTAGAACTTCAGTTAAAACGAATTGTTTGATTTACCGGTTTTTGTGACACTGATACACAATTCACTTGTAAAATTAATGATTTAATTTACACAAGCAGTAAAAATAAGGAGGTGATTCTGCCGTTTAGAACAATGTGATGGCCGATGACATAAAAAGTGACCAGAAAAGCACGGATCCGCTCAGATAATAAAGTAGATAACGGTTTCCCGAAAAATACCGGGTAGCTATAAAAGTACCTAAGGGAATAGAAAGTAGTACAGGCGTAACAATTACGATGCCTGCCATCCCGTATTTTCGTATTATTTTGATAATAAACCTGTTGCGACGGGTAAACTTACGGGCAGGTATGTATTTAGGCATAGTGATATTGAGGAAGCCATAAATTTTCTGCCTTATGAGGTGAAAGTAATAAAAAAAATACCTGGAATAGAGTTGCAAAATCCATCGGCTAAGGAAAAAGAAAAATACGACTCCTACTATACCACCTGCGCTGGTCGAAAGCCAGGTTTGAAGGAAGTTCAGACCCATACCAAACGACAAAGCAGGAGCTATCAGGAATTTGATGCTGCTAACTGAAAAAACAATTAATATTTTTAGAAATCCGGACAAGGTATTTATTGCTTGTTACTATAACGCTTCAATATTCAAAATGTTGTCGGGAACTGTAATTAGATGGCAGAAAAAAAAGATGTAATCAGGATTTTTGTCCGAAGGCAAGATCGCCCGCATCGCCTAAGCCTGGTACAATATATCCCTGTGCTGTTAGCTCGTCGTCTATGGCAGCCACCCAGATTGTAATACCTTTTTTAGGGAGCATACGTTTCAGGTATTCAACACCCTGAACGCTGGCAACCACCGACACAAAATGCGTATGCTGAGGTGTGCCATGGCTGAGTAAAGCATTATACGACTCAATCATCGATTGGCCCGTGGCCAGCATGGGGTCCGAAACTATCAGGACCCGGTTTTCGAGATCGGGGCATGAAACATATTCAATTTTAATAGCAAACTCATCATCTTTGCGATGCTCGCGGTAAGCGGAAACAAAAGCATTGTCGGCATGATCAAGGAAATTCAGCAAACCCTGTTGCAACGGTAAGCCAGCCCTCAGGATGGTGGCCAGTACAGGATTGTTCTTCATTAAAGGTATTTCGGCAGTGCCCAAGGTAGTTATTACTTCACGGGGCTCATATTCCATTGTTTTACTGATTTCGTAAGCGAAAATCTCACCTATGCGTTCCATATTACGCCTGAAACGCATGCTGTCTTTCTGTAGAGATGCATCGCGCATTTCACGTAAAAACTGATTTACCAGTGAATTCTTACTGCCGATATTTACAACCATGTTCCTCGTTTTAATAATCCCTTAGAGTGATTTCTCTAAGCTTTTCAAGGGCAAATATACGTATATTGTTCTGATAATTAAGGGAATGTTAGTATTATTTTAACTTCAATCGTACGATTCGCCATATTTTCAGTCCCATGCTTAAAAGTGCAGGTAATGTAATTCTTACATAGTTTGGGTACGTAATCTCACGTGAACCAAAACTGCTGTAAAATCGGGCCAGCCCGGGCTGGTTTGATCCTTCGAAGTCGAGTGTAAGAGGCTTGCCGGCATTTTGCCGTATAAATGTGTCGATAAGCCAGGGCATGGCATGAAGCATTTTACCATTTTCGGATACAGCCGAAAAAAGAAAAACAGCTTTCTGATGACTGAAAACCCATAATATGCTTGCCGCCAATTGGTTGTACTGGTCGTACACGCCCCATATTTCGCCCATACCTTTCTGCATGCTCTCGTAAGCAATTCGTTCAATCAGCCTGTATTGCTTATCACTCAAATGTTTCAGCTCCTGTCCTTTGCCTTCCCTGAAAAGAGCAATAATTTCTTCGGGCCTGACGTGTTTCGTGAAAGTGAGTTTGTTTTGAGATGCTTTTTTCAGGTTTCGTTGCAGGTTCGACTGGTATCCGGAAGCTAGTATTTGGTAATCATTGCCCAGGTCCAGCTCGAGGTTTGTCATTGCCCGATAAGTCCCCACTGCCGCAAGGCTGTTCGATGTATTAAGGTTAATGTCAATGTACTTATAATCAGGAGGAATTGAATTTATAAATTCCTTCAGTTTTTCGTCCGATGACAGCGAACGGTAAAAAAGCCCAAGCTGCTGCGTGAAATAAGGCTGCATGATATATTTGATGCCGGCTTTTGAAAAAACAGGCAGTGGAAATACTTTTTCGTAATCATCCTCAATCAGCGCACACCAACCGGGGCAAACAATATCGAGATACCACGACCATGCATACAGCTTGCCGTTCGCAGCCTGCCCTATGCATATATCCCATTGCGCTTTGTCGATTGATTCGTGTTGCAGAAATCGGATCATGAGTTACCTTTTACCCTTTAATATTATCTTTTGAAAAACTTCTTATTACTCTGTTCCTTTTCTCACCCCAAACAAAAAATGCTCAATCTCAAACAATCAATGTACAATGTACAACTGTGTAAGCTATATTTCAGTAACTTGTTGATTGTTCAATGTTTGTTTTTATTGCGAGTTAATAATTCCTGCTTCCGACTCCCTACACCCGACTCCCTTCTCCCTTCTCCCTTCTGGCATCTTCCGACTTCCGACTTCCGACTTCCGACTTCTGACTCCCGACTTCTCCCTTCTCCCTTCTCCCTTCTCCCTTCTCCCGACTCCCTTCTCCCTTCTCCCGACTCCCTTCTCCCTTCTCCACTTCTGACTTCCGACTTCCGACTCCCGACTCCCTTCTCCCTTCTCCCTTCTCCCTTCTGGCATCTTCCGACTTCCGACTTCTGACTTCCGACTTCCGACTTCCGACTTCTCTCCCGACTCCCTTCTCCCTTCTGGCATCTTCCGACTTCCGACTTCTGACTTCCGACTTCTGACTCCCGACTCCCAACATCCGACACCCCACTCCCTTCTCCCTTCTCCCTTCTCCCTTCTCCCTTCTCCCCACTCCCTTCTCTCGACAGAAATCTTCCGACTCCCCGCATCCCATATTTCCTGAACAATTCCAAACAACCTTACCCATTCACATTCGCTTCTTCCACCATCTTAATGTATACATCGAGCCAACCTTCCCATTCGCCATGATCGGCGAAAGTCTGGTTGTGCCATAGTGGAATGAACGTGCCGCCTACTTTTTTTACTTCAGCGATAAGTTCACTTATTATGTTACTTGCTTTGTCGGGCGATACTTTCAGGTAGTCCTTGAGTGTTCCGTCCATAACGGCAAAAGGATGAATAAGCAGGTTGGTAGGCATATCCTGGTCGAGGTCGAAAAAAGGAAAAGGCGTACAAATCGAAGCCCTGAACCCGGAACGTTCGGCATACCCCATGGTATAATCGTGGTTTATGTCGTTGTTGATAAGGTTACGGTATGTTTGCGGTATTTCTAATTTCAGAAAATGTTGCCGGCTTCGTTCCACCTCCTGTTTCAGAATTTTTGCGAGGCGTTCCGTTTCCATTACCAGTAGCGGAGGATGGTTTGACGATGCATAGGAGGGATGAATACCCACATCGGCATAATCGGCGAGGTACCTGATCAGATTTTGAAAATACCTGTTATTTACTGGAATGTTTTTGTCGTTAGGACCATAATCGGCCAGCAGAATGAAATAGATGGCCCTGTAATTATATTTCTTTTGCAGCTGTAGTTGCAACTCAAATGTGTTAAACGGGTCATGCTTATGTCCGAGCATCACATGGATTCGTTCACGAATTTCGGCGTAATCTTTTTTAACAAATGCTTTATAAATACCGCCAACGGCACGGGTGAAGCCTTTGTTTTTATATGCATATGCGGCATCCACATCAATAGTAGGCTGAAAGCTGAATTTTGGCATTTTAAACGAAAGATCCTGAAACCGGCTATGTAAAATATCCCTGATTTTTATCGACCAGGTATTTACCATTGGCTTATGCAGGTATCCATTCTGAAATGCGTCGCTGCCTGAGGCAAGAAAGCGGTTATGGTTATCGCGGATATGTGGCAGGTATTCTTCGAAACGGCTTACCAGGAAAAATGCTGCTGCGAATACATCAAAAGGAAGTGCTGTATTTTGTATGTAAACCGGGAAAAAAACCAAGGCTCCTTCATACGAGAAATGCCGCATCTCGCGGGCTTCGATCTTACTCTCGAAAAGTAAACCGTTTGAAGCAAAAAACAGGCTTTCTTCATCCACGACTACACCGTACGAAAATTTCGGCCCCATTGTAATCCCCGAAATCCACCGCATCGTTTGTTAACCTGAACTCCAGGCCAAGCAGTCGCTTAAGCATGAGTTCCATGGTATAACGCAGGCGGTTTGTTATTTTTGGAACGAGGATCAATACCATTGTCAGGGGGATATTGAGCAAAAATACGTTTTTTATTGCAAGGCCGCCCTGCAAGTTCTTTTTATAAATTATTGATTTTATCACTACCAAACAGTAAAGAGGGTTAAACTATTGAATTTCAGCTTCTACCTCATTTCAATCCCTTTTTATTAACAACAAACTGCTCTTTACATGAATTGTTTTACCTTTGATACTGGATAAAAAAAAGGTCCGGGCTCCGGGTTGTAAGCTTCCTGAGCAATGATAATGAACTAATTTCCTGCGAAATATGGATAATTTTATAGTGTCGGCACGAAAATATCGTCCTGTAACCTTCAATACGGTTGTTGGTCAGATATCCATTACCGGAACTCTTAAGAACGCGATTCGAAATAACCAGCTGGCACAGGCATTTCTATTCTGTGGCCCCCGTGGAGTTGGTAAAACTACCTGTGCACGCATCCTGGCCAAAACAATCAACTGCCTGAACCCCACTTCCGAGACAGAGCCTTGTAACGTATGTACTTCGTGTACAGCTTTTAACGATTCCGCTTCATTTAATATACATGAGCTTGATGCAGCTTCAAATAACAGTGTCGACGACATCCGCAACCTGGTCGACCAGGTGAGGATTCCGCCACAGATGGGTAAATATAAAGTGTATATAATCGATGAGGTTCATATGCTTTCGACCCAGGCTTTCAACGCTTTTCTGAAAACACTCGAAGAGCCTCCATCATACGCAAAATTTATTCTGGCTACAACCGAAAAACACAAAATTATACCAACCATTCTTTCGCGTTGCCAGATATTTGATTTCAAACGTATTACGGTTGATGATATTGCGAGTCACCTGGCGTTTGTTGCTGAGAGCGAAGGGGTTACTTTCGATCCGGAAGCACTCCACATAATTGCGCACAAGGCTGATGGCGGTTTACGCGATGCACTGTCAGTTTTCGATCAGATGGTGAACCTTGGCGATAGGAATATCAGCCGCGAGCTGGTGCTCGAAAATCTAAATGTGCTCGATTACGAATACTATTTTCGTATTATGGAGTATATGAACAGTGGCAATTACAAGGACACCCTGCTGGTTGTTAACGAAGTGATAGAGAAAGGTTACGACGGACAGCACTTTATTACTGGTATGGGTGAGCACATCCGTAACCTGCTTATGAGTGTGGATGAAGGCACTGTGAAACTGATAGAAACCAGCGACTCAGTCAGGGCCAAATATGCCAGCCAGTCGAAGTCAGTATCCCTTCAGCTGTTAATTGACGCTCTCGATATTATCAACAAATGCGATGTAACTTACCGCACGTCAAATAATAAAAGGCTTTCGCTCGAAATTCCCCTCATACAGATTTGCCGCTTAAGCGGGCAGATGGCAGTACCTGAGGTTGTCCCGGCCGCGACGGCACAGGCAACCACAGCACCAACACCGGCTGTTAAGCATGTTGAGCCTGCCGTTACCACGCCACCTCCGGCAGCAGTTAAAGTTGAATCGCCGCCTCCTGCACCTGCCACACCAGCACCTGAGGTAGCTCAGCCAGCTGTTGCCGCTGCGCAGGCACCTGAGCAACCCCTAGCTGAAACTCAGCCTCAGCCGGTAGCAGAGCCTGAAAAACCTGCTCCTGATGTTACTCCTGAAAAGCCTGACACTACGGCTTCTGCTGACGAAGCGAAATCGCCACCTTCGAACGTTGCCGAACCAGCGCCTGAGGCTGATGGTGAAACCGACACTAAACCTGCCGTTGATACTGAACAGCTTGTGCCTGTTCAATCGCATCATACTTCGAGCATCTCGATTAAATCGGTAACAAAAGCCGATCAGCTGGCAAATTCAGTTAAATCAGAGCCTGTTGAGGACCGCACCGAAAGCTTTACTTTCGAACACTTAAAAGAATCATTACTTCGTTATGCTGAATCAATAAGGGAGGATTCAACTTTGTATTATGCGTCGCTCACATCGTTTGATCCAGTTCTGGAAGACGAGAATGTGCTGCACATGACTGTGGGAAATTCCATTCACGAAAAAGAACTCCTGAACCGGAGGAATACCCTGCTCGCGGCACTGCGCAACGAAATGAAGAATGACTTTATTACACTTAAAGTTACGGTTACCGAGGAAGCTACCGAAAACAAGAAGTATTTAAACGACCGCGAAAAGCTGGAGGCCATGGCAACCCAGAATCCGAATGTTAACAAACTAAAGGATCAGTTAAACCTGGAGTTAGACCTGTAAAATACTTTTCGGCCCTGAAGTTTGTTTTTGAATTTGTCAGAAAACAGATTTATTCTGAACCAGGATCTGGAACCAACTTGCCTGGTGTTTAAATGCGTAAAGTGGGCAGGCAGGCTTGGATTTGCAATTACCATTTACACCTTTGATTTTTCAAGTGACGGATAACCATACAGATAATCGAAAAGTTTATGCTTTAGGCGAAACAGTCCTCGACATGGTTTCGGGTGGAGATAATACCTTCAGAGCCATACCGGGCGGCTCGGTGCTGAATGCCGCTGTTTCGCTGGGCAGGATGGGAGTCGATATTAACCTTATCACTGAGTATGGTGCTGATAAAGCAGGTGATTTCATTGAAAATTTCCTTGAAAGTAATGCTGTGAAAACAGCTTTTTGTGCCAGGCATGCGCATCATAAAACCTCGCTGGCACTTGCTTTTCTTGATAAAGCCAAAAATGCCTCTTACACTTTTTATCACGATATTCCCGAATTATACCAGGCAGAACATATTCCTGAAATTCATAAAGATGACATCCTGCTCTTCGGTTCGTATTATGCAGTAAAACCTTCGCGAAGAGCACATTTACTCAGGATTCTGAAAAATGCTGTTGCAGCAAAATCCATTATATATTACGACCTCAATATCAGGAAAGCCCATGCTGATGATATTACTGAATTGATGCCCTCGTACCTGAATAATATTTCGGTAGCCTCGGTTGTTAAAGGTTCGGATGAAGATTTTTATAATCTTTTCGGGCTTTCTGATCCTTCTGAAATTTACCGGAAAGTTAGCCGATACTGCAATATTCTTATTATTACCAATGGATCCAGGCCATTACAGGTTTTCACTCCAGGGTATAAAAAATCTACAGTGTACCAGCCATACAGCCGGTTTCTACTATCGGGGCAGGGGATAATTTTAATGCAGGATTTATTTACGGGCTTGCAACTTCGGGAATTCCGGTGGTACAGGGTAATGGAATTTCAATGGCTGATATGGACCGCATGATAGCGCATGGGCTTGCTTTTGCAAATGATTCTTGCCTGTCGGAGGAAAATTATATCAAAGGCAATTTTGAACCTGATTTCTGGAAGAAATTTATTTGACGTTACTTTGCAGAATATTAAATCGTATGGTTTAAATTCGATTCCATGAAAAAAATAATAACAAGTTTTATTCTGAAGCTTTTTGGATGGCGGGTAGTCAGCAATTTACCTCCCGAAATGAAAAAATGTGTCGTAATGATGGCTCCACATACAAGCAACTGGGATTTTTTCGTTGGCTGGCTGGGTTTCGGGACCTTAAAGATCAGTTCGAAATACCTGATCAAAAAAGAAGCTTTCTTTTTCCCGGTAGGCAAATTCATCAAAATGATGGGTGGTATCCCGGTCGACCGTCAATCGAGCACCAACATAGTGATACAGGTTGGCGATATGTTTAAAAAAACCGATAGCCTGTATATTACCATCACTCCCGAAGGTTCCCGTAGCCTGCGGCCAAACTGGAAACGCGGCTTTTATTATATTGCTGAGCATGCCAATGTTCCGATTGCTTTGGGATTTCTCGATTACAAAAAGAAAATAGGGGGGATAGGCAAAATTGTTGTGCCTTCGGGCGATTTCGATAAAGATCTGAAAGAGATAGAAGAATTTTATTCTGAAATCACTCCTAAATACCCTGAGAAATTTAATCTCAGTCCACAAAACCGCAAATAATTGACTGCAAAATATAGGTAAGGCGCTCCCGGTATCAGGCACCTAAATATCAAAGCAGTTTCTATTCATTACAGAACAGTTCCTATTATGAAACTCTTAACGCCATCACATTTTCCCGATTACGAACTTATCGACTCAGGAGGTTTTGAAAAACTGGAGCGTTTCGGTAACTATGTACTTATCCGCCCTGAGCCGCAGGCTATCTGGAACCCTTCGCTGAGTGAAAAGGAATGGGAGAAAATGTCGATGGCAGCCTTTAAAATGGAGAAAAACGACACCGAAAAAGGTCGCTGGCTTTTAAAGAAAGATATGCCGGAGCAGTGGCGCATAAATTATTCATACAAAGAGATGAAATTCAGCATGCGCCTTGGTCTTACTTCGTTCCGGCATATTGGTGTGTTCCCTGAGCAGGCGCCAAACTGGGATTTTATTTACGACAATGTAACTTCATGCACTGAAAAAAATCCGAAAGTGCTCAACCTGTTCGCTTATACCGGTGCAGCTTCGCTGGCTGCCAGGGCGGCAGGGGCCGAAGTTGTGCATGTCGATTCCGTAAAGCCTGTTATTACCTGGGCCCGCGAAAATATGGAAAACAGCCACTTGACCGATATCCGCTGGGTGGTGGAAGATGCACTCAAATTCGTACAACGCGAAGTGCGGCGCGGAAACACCTATTCAGGAATTATTCTTGATCCGCCTGCATACGGCCGTGGTGCCGATGGCGAAAAGTGGATTCTCGACAACAACCTGAATGAAATGATTATGCTTTGCAGCAAACTGCTGAGACCCGAAAACAGCTTCCTGATCCTGAACATGTATTCAATAGGTTTTTCGGCCCTGGTTGGCAATAACCTGGTAAACAGCTATTTCGGTAGCGATAATAACAATGAATTCGGTGAACTGTATCTTGCTGATAGCTTTGGCAAAAATCTTCCACTGGGAACATTTCTGCGATTCAGCCGGTAGCGCACTATTAAATAATATGCGAAAAACTCCAGTTTCAAGGTTATAAGCACTGGTAATATTTTCTCTCTTCTTTCTTACAATAGTCCGTTAATATTTTGATTCTCGCAAAGCCGCTAAGACGCAAAGTGCTGATTTTGTGCGATTTAACGTTAATTGAAAAATTATTCCAACAAACTGAGAATCAAACAATTAAAAATTAGTACCGAAGTATTGTTCTTATCGAATAAGATAAAAAGATAAAAAGATAAAAAGATAAAAGACAGTCATCTTGCTGTCAGGTATTCGCTGTCATCCTTTGTAGCCGGTCCTGTCCAGTCTGAGAGTGCGAAAGGAAGTTATTCACTTTTCGTTATTCACTATTCAATCCCACCAAATAAGCCTGACAAATTTATTTCCCACTCTCAAAACTTCCTGTTGCTATCAACTCGTCATACATTTCACCTCTCTGCCGGTGATACACTAATATTGTATAGCTGTTGCGCGTATCCGAATGATTTCCTTCAACCCAGGTTGCATCACCGGTTTTCGAATGGTTGGGAAGCATCACGTACAAATAATTGTAATATCCCTGCTTGAAAAGTACATTAGCTTCGTATCCTTTGCGGGGGTAATTATACTGCATTTTGTTTTCGGGCGTATATTGCCAGCAATTGAAACCGCCGGCTACGTATAAGTTACCTTCAACAATAGGAGCATCAAAAGGTAGAAAGAATTTAACTCTTGCATATTCGCCCGAGTTTGTAACCGAAACATCATCATCGGTTTTGAGCAGAAATTTCCCGTTTATATCATCGTCGGCTACATATTGTTTATAGGTGCGTTTTGTATCGTCCCATAGCCTGGCATAAAACATGGTGTCGTCGTAAGTAATAGCACGTATACGTTCCGAAAGAAATTTCATGCTCTTGATATCAAATCGCCTGAACTCGTTCAGCCCGTCCATAAGGTTGGTACCGTTGTCGAAAGAGTAATCGAGTACATCGTTACGAACCATATAGGGTTTGAGGGTGGTTAGGGCATTGTCCCAGCGCCAGTTCTGCAGAATTACTACCTTAATATCCTGGTAAGGAGCATCAATGCGGTAGCCACCGGTATTAATGGTAAAATCAATTTCCTGCTTTGTTTCAAAGTCATCCGAAGTCCGGGCCCTGCTAATGCTTGCGCTTATCGAAACTTTTGTTTCAACCACCAGGAAACGGCGTGTAAAGGCGTTGATTTCATTCCCGTAGTTATCGCGCCAGTAAACACGCAGAATGTAATTCCCCGATTTTTTAAGCATAAAGCGTTCGTTCGGAAACTGGAAATTATAATGTGTATAAAAAGTACGGGTGTTAAACGACGATTCATACTCTTCAACCTGTCCTTCATCAGGTCCGTCGATGTATTCGTTGGTCCAGATATCTGATTTCTCCCAATTGGAATTGCAATGCACAACCTGGTAGTAATACTGCTTAACACTACCCTCAAGATCGTCGAATCCAACCTGGAACAGTTCGCTGCTGTTAAGGGCGATAACAGGATCCGAAAGCTCAAAGCCAACCCTTGAAATCTCTACTGCCTGGATGTATTTCTGATAAATATGATTATCGTATCGCAGGTAATCGGGTTTAAAATAATCGGCTGTATCTTCAACCGTATTCCATGGCGATGCGGATAAATACCCTGGAATCGTCATAACAAAACCTATAATCAACGCTGTTGCAATACAACTGATTTTCATGTTTTTTCGACAAAAAGAATGTTTCATTCTGCAAATATAATTTTAATGAGCGACACATTCTTACTAAACACGAATGATGCCAGAATATTATTTGGACTGATCAATTAGTGACCAATATTTGTGAATTCTCACTGCACAATTATTATTTCGGACCATTCTTCGCCTATCAATTAATAATAATTGGTGAATGACCATACATACAGCCATACATAATTCACCTTTTATTAATAGGTTAGGTTTAATCAAAATGATTCATTTTAACTACTGCCAAACCATAAAAATTAGGACATTACCTTATTGTTATAATTGGTTGTTACAAGAAAAGCCCAACGAAAAGAGTTGTTTCAGCCTGATATTTTGCTCAGCGAAACGATTGTGAATAATTATTTGAAAAAAAAGATATATTCGCCTGAAATACATCTAAAATTATCTATATTTGCCGTTTTGTTACAGAAACTTAATAAAGTATAACAAGCACATTATGGCCAACACCATAAGAATTAAAAAGGGCCTCAATATCAATTTATTAGGAGAGCCGAAAAAAGAAATTTCCGGAATCGAAGCCGGTTATTACGCTGTAAAGCCTACTGATTTCCTGGGAGTTTTCCCTCGTTTGCAGGTGAAAGAAGGTGACATTGTGAAAGCAGGAACACCTCTTTTTATTGACAAATACCGCGAAAATATTATATTTACCTCCCCGGTAAGTGGTGTGATCGAAGAAATTAGCCGTGGCGATAAACGCGTACTCGAAGAAATCCGGATTAAGGCAAGCGATAAACCCGAATATGTCGATTTCGGGAAAGCTGATCCTTCAAAAATCAACCGGGAAGCAATCATTGAGAAAATGCTTCAGAGCGGCGCATGGCCAATGATCAGGCAGCGTCCTTACACTACCATTGCTAATCCGGCAGATACACCTAAAGCAATTTATGTATCCGGGTTTGATACAGCACCTCTTTCGCCCGACTTTTCAATGATCGTTAAAGAATCGGCTGCCGATTTTCAAACGGGTATTGATATACTGGCAAAACTGGGCGGCGCACCTGTAAAACTTGGCCTGCCAGCTGGTAAAACGGATTTCCCTAAAGTAAGCAATACCGATATTACTTATTTCGAAGGTCCTCACCCGGCCGGTAATGTAGGGATTCAGATTCACCATACAAGTCCTATAAATAAGGGTGAAATAGTTTGGGTTGTTAACCCTCAGGATGTCATTATTATTGGCCGGCTTTTTTCCAAAGGAGTGTATGATACCTCTGTTATCATCCCTCTTTGTGGTTCCGAAGTAAAGGACGCTAAGTATTTTAAAACTTTTAAAGGCGCTTCCATCAGGGCGTTGGTTAAAAATAACGTCAAGGCTGGCGATGTTCGTTTCATCAGTGGAAATGTACTTACCGGCACCAAAATAAAGGCCGATGGCTACCTTGGATTTTATCATACCCAGTTTACTGTTATACCCGAAGGTAATTATTCCGAATTTATAGGCTGGATTATGCCCGGGCTCGATAAATTCAGCTTTTCCAAAACCTTCTTCTCCTGGCTTACGCCAAATAAAAAATACCGTGCCGATACCAACCTGCATGGTGGTGAGCGCGCTTTCGTTATAACAGGGCAATATGAGAAAGTATTTCCCATGGATATTTATCCCATGCAGCTGATCAAAGCCTGCCTTGCCGAAAATATCGACCATATGGAAAACCTGGGTATTTACGAAGTTGATGAAGAGGATTTTGCCCTCGTTGAGTTTATCGATACTTCCAAATCGGAGATTCAGCAAATCATACGCAAAGGCCTCGACCTGATGAGGAAAGAAATGAGCTAAATGTTTTGAAAGGTTTTAGGTTTTAGGGTTTTGGGGCTAGGGAGATGACCGGAAGTTATATATGTTTACCTGATTTCACACATAGCACTAAACACCAAACACTAAGCACTAAGCACACAGCACTAAGCACAAAGCACTGAGCACTGAGCACCATCACAATGCACTAAATAGAAACTTCAACAATATTAAATGAAATCACTACGCAATTATCTTGACAAGGTAAAGCCACAATTCGAGAAAGGCGGGAAGTTGGAGAAATTACATTCGACTTTCGAAGCATTCGAGACCTTTCTTTTTGTGCCCGATAAAACTACCTTTAAAGGAAGTCACATCCGCGATGCCATCGATTTGAAACGCACCATGTTCCTGGTGGTTATCGCAATGGTTCCGGCCTTGCTTTTCGGTATATGGAATACAGGTTACCAGCATTTTCTGTCGTTGGGGCAGGAGGCCGGTTTCGGACAGATTATAGGATATGGTATGATAAAAGTCATTCCTATTGTTGCTGTTTCCTATATAGTAGGTCTGGGAGTTGAATTTATCTTCGCCCAATACCGCGGACACGAAGTAAACGAAGGGTTCCTGGTATCAGGAATGCTTATTCCGCTCGTTATGCCGGTCGATATTCCTTTATGGATGGTAGCCGTGGCAACCATTTTTGCCGTTATCCTCGGTAAGGAAGCTTTCGGTGGCACAGGGATGAATATTTTTAACCCGGCACTGCTGGCAAGAGCATTCGTGTTTTTTGCCTATCCTGCTAAAATTACTGGTGATACTATCTGGACCGGTGGCCTAACCAAAGGCGAGGGTGTTATTGATGGCTTTTCGGGAGCTACACCGCTTTCGCAGGCTGCTTCAGGCGCAATTGACCAGATTCCTTCGTTATACGATCTTTTCTTTGGCTTAATACCCGGTTCAATAGGCGAAACTTCGAAACTCGCAATTCTTATCGGTGCCGTTATTCTTATCGCGAGCGGAATCGGAAGCTGGCGTATCATGCTCTCGGGCATACTTGGAGGTGTTACAATGACCCTCATTTTTAACGCATTCGGTGCAAATGCGTATATGACCCTGAGCCCTGCCACACAAATTATGATGGGAAGTTTCCTTTTCGGTATAGTTTTTATGGCCACCGATCCGGTAACGGCAGCACAAACAAACCGTGGAAAATGGATTTATGGTTTCTTTGCAGGATTCCTGGCTATTATGGTGCGGGTGTTCAACCCCGCTTACCCCGAAGGAACCATGCTGGCAATACTGCTTATGAATTCATTTGCCCCGCTTATCGATTATTATGTGATCGAAGCCAATGTTAAAAAAAGGCTGAAAAGAGCTGTAAACATTGTTAAATCCTAACTCTGACCTACGATATGCAACATAGTAACAAATATATTTTTATCTATTCCATCATTTTAGTGGTGGTGATAGCAGTTGCGCTTACTCTCGTGGCTGTGATGCTTAAACCTGCACAGGAAGAGAATATCCGCGTCGAAAAAATGCAGAATATTCTTTCGTCCGTGAATGTACCAATTGCAGATGTTCCTAAAAAAGACATAGGAAGTGTATATAATAAATACATTAAAACTGCATACGGAGTTAATAATAAAGGGGAGATTGTGGAGCAGGATGCGGCCAAAACATTTGCCATCGAAATGAGCAACGAGCTGAAGAAACCTGTCGAAAAACAGATTCTTCCCGTGTTTATTGCGGTGCTCGATAACGGCGACTCTGCCTATTCAGTTCCCTTGCGTGGGAAAGGTCTCTGGGGCCCTATCTGGGGTTATATCGCTTTTAAAACCGATATGAACACCGTATATGGCACCACTTTCGATCATAAAGGCGAAACACCGGGATTAGGAGCCGAAATTAACCAGGATTGGTTTATGAAGCCTTTTATCGGGAAACAGATTTTCGACAGCGAGGGTAAGTTCGTTTCTATTGCCGTCGAAAAAGGAGGTGCTAAACCAGGCGATATTCATGCAGTTGATGCCATTTCGGGCAGTACTATTACCTGCAAAGGTGTTCAGAAAATGCTTCTTAACAACCTTATCAATTATGAAGCGTACTTTAATAAAAAAATGAAAAAATGAGCGAACAGAAAATAGCAATAGAAAAGGAACCTTTGTTTACAGCTAAGATTCTAAAGCTTCTGAAGAATCCGTTAAATCTCGAGAATCCTGTAACTGTACAGGTATTGGGAATATGTTCGGCACTGGCAGTAACAGTGCAGTTGAAGCCAGCGGTTGTTATGGCATTGTCGGTTACCATTGTAACAGCTTTCGCCAGCCTTATTATTTCGTTGCTGCGAAATACCATTCCTTCGCGTATCCGCATCATTGTGCAGTTGGCAGTGGTTGCTGCACTGGTAATTATTGTTGACCAGGTGCTGAAGGCATATTTATATGATGTGAGCAAAAAACTATCAGTTTTCGTTGGCTTGATCATTACCAACTGCCTTATTATGGGCCGCCTCGAAGCGTACTCAATGGGTAATAAACCCTGGCCTTCGTTTGTTGATGGCTTTGGCAATGGCATAGGTTATGGGTTAATACTTGTTATCGTTGCATTCTTCCGCGAATTTTTAGGCTCCGGCAAATTTTATGGTTTTTCGGTGATACCAAAAGCATTCTACGAGTGGGGCTATGTCGATAACGGACTTATGATTCTGCCACCGATGGCTTTGATAACCATTGGTGTCATTATTTGGGTACAACGTAGCCGCACAAAAGAATTACAGGAATAACTCGGATGTTTTATAACATCATATTTTATTCCAATTACCAATTTAAAACACAGGAAAAAAACTTTATATGGAACATTTATTTAACCTGTTTGTACGCAGCATCTTCATCGACAATATGGTATTTGCCTATTTCCTTGGGATGTGTTCGTACCTTGCAGTTTCCAAAACCGTTAAAACTTCGGTAGGACTCGGTCTTGCAGTCATATTTGTATTATTGGTTACGGCACCCGTTAACTGGTTGGTCGATTATTACCTGCTTAAACCCGGTGCTTTGGCCTGGCTCAGCCCCGAGCTCGCCGATCTCGACCTCAGTTACCTCAGTTTTATCCTTTTCATCGCTGTTATTGCGGCTATTGTTCAACTGGTCGAAATGATTATCGAGAAATTTTCACCGTCATTATATAATGCACTAGGGATTTTCCTTCCGCTTATTGCTGTTAACTGCGCTATACTTGGTGTGGCTTTGTTTGTGCAGGAGCGCGAATACAATACCATAGCCGAAGTGTCGGTATATGCTGTAGGTTCAGGTATCGGCTGGTTCCTGGCCATTGTTACCCTGGCTGCGATACGCGAAAAAATTGCTTATTCCCAAATTCCAAAACCTCTGAAGGGATTAGGTATCACATTTATTATTACCGGGCTTATGGCAATTGCGTTTATGAGCTTTATGGGAATCGAAATCTAAAGAATTGTAAATTGTTATGATAACATCCACCTTATTATTTCTAGGCACTATTACAGGCCCGCTGCTCGCCGGCACATTAGTATTTCTGCTGGTAATCATTTCACTTGTTATGATGTTACTGGCAGCAAAGGCCAAACTGGCTCCCTCGGGACCTGTTACCATAAGTATTAACAACGAAAAGGAATTGAATGCTTCGGGTGGTTCCAACCTGCTTTCAACACTCTCGGATGCCAAACTTTTCCTTCCTTCGGCATGTGGAGGCGGAGGAACCTGCGGTATGTGCAAATGCCAGGTTCACGAAGGCGGAGGCTCCATACTTCCTACCGAAGTGGGTTTCTTTACCCGTAAGCAGGTTCTCGATAACTGGCGCCTCGGATGCCAGGTGAAGGTTCGTGAGAGTATGAAGATCGAGATACCTAAAGAGGTATTCGGCATCAAGAAATGGGAATGTGAAGTGGTTTCAAATCATAATGTTGCAACCTTTATCAAGGAATTTGTCGTTCGTTTGCCCGAAGGCGAAGTGCTTGATTTTCAGAGTGGAGGATATATTCAGATTGACGTACCCAAGTTAAATGTCGATTTCCGCACCATGGAAGTAGAATCAGAATACCGCGAAGATTGGGATAAACTCAAAATGTGGGATCTTAAAATGAAGAATCCTGAGCCTATCTACCGCGCTTATTCCATGGCCAACCACCCAGCCGAAGGAAATATCGTAAAATTGAATATCCGTATCGCAACACCACCATGGGACCGTGCCAGGAACCAGTTTATGAATGTCAATCCCGGTATATGTTCTTCTTATATTTTCTCACGCAAACCGGGCGATAAAGTTATGGTAAGTGGTCCTTACGGCGAATTCCATATTCAGAATACCAAACGCGAAATGATGTTTATAGGCGGAGGCGCCGGTATGGCACCTTTGCGCTCGATGATTTTCGATCAGTTTCTGACCAAACATACCGATCGTAAGGCAAGCTATTGGTATGGCGCCCGTTCGCTGCGTGAAGTGTTTTACGACGACGAATTGAAGGACATTGAAAAAAATAATCCCAACTTCAAATTCCATCTTGCTCTCAGCGAGCCGATGAAAGAAGATAACTGGTCGGGCTATACCGGATTTATTCACCAGGTGGCCCTCGATCAATACTTAAGCAAGCATCCTGAACCCGAAGATATCGAATACTACCTCTGTGGTCCGCCAATGATGAACTCCGCCGTACTTAATATGCTCGATAACCTCGGTGTACCGCCCGAAAATATTGCGCTCGACGATTTCGGAGGGTAAATAAGAGTTCAAAATTCAAAATGCAAAATTCAAAGTTAAGATTTAAGACATCTTACTTTACAATGACGTCTGCATTGATATTGAACCCGAGGTTTATTTCAGAGTGTCCTAAATGGTAACATTTTGGATTCTAATAACTTTAGACCTTTGCTCTTTGCCCTTTGCATTTTGCCCTAATTTTTAAAAATAATGAATATTGACAGTGTACTAACATCTACTTAAATAACTACTACCCGGCCCTTACAGCCGGGTTTTTTATTAATTTCGCCTATCGGTATCCAGAAATCCTGTACTTTTTTAAAACTAATACCATGAATTCATTATTCCGGAATTTCTTTTTTTACGGCATCCTGTCTCTGCTAATTTTCGCCTCATGCTCGAGGGAAAAAGAACTGACACTGGTAAAATTTACCGGCGAAACCCAGGGAACGTACTATGCTGTTACCTACTACACCCACGACACCGTTAACCTGCAGCCGGCAATCGATTCATTATTACGCAGGTTCGATTCCACTGCCTCTACCTACAAGCCGAATTCCATCATTTCGCGTTTCAATAACAACGATACTGCCGCTCGGGCCGACGAAATGTTCGTAACCATTTTCAGGAAAGCCATGGAAATATCCGAAAAAACCGATGGCGCTTTTGATATTACCGTAGGTCCTCTCGTGTATGGATGGGGTTTCGGATTATCGAACCGTTTGAAAATGGATCAGCATATGGTCGACAGCCTGCTGCCCTTGGTCGGGTATAAAAAAGTTAAACTCGAAAATAACAAACTTCTAAAATCAGATCCCCGGATCCGTATTGATTACAACGCGCTTGCACAGGGCTATGCAGTGGATGTGCTTGCTGCTTTTTTCGATTCGAAAGGCCTGGAATCATACCTTATAGATATTGGCGGCGAAGTGCTGGTACGTGGTACTAAACCCGGTGGCGAAAAATGGAATGTAGCCATCGAAATGCCTGCAAAAGATGCCGATGAGCAACGTACCATACAGGCAGTGGTTTCGCTTGGAAATATGGCAATTTCAACCTCCGGCAACTACCGGAAATATTACGAGGAAAATGGTGTGCGCTATTCACATACCATCGACCCTGCCACCGGTTACCCCGTAAAACACACCCTTCTGAGTGTTTCGGTTCTGGCTGCCGATTGCATGACTTCTGATGCGTATGCCACAGCTTTTATGGTTATGGGCGTTGACAAAGGCAAAGTTTACATCGAAAAACACCCCGGTATTGATGCCTATTTTATTTATACTGCTGCCGACGGAAGCATGCAAACGTATTATACCAAAGGGTTTGAAAAACTTCTTCGCAACGAAAACTAACCGCGATTCTGATTGCCAGTACTTTTATCATCCTGAATTGAAATAAAACCTTAAATCATGAAATATTTTCTTTCTTTTCTGATTGCCGTTGCATTTGTATCAGCCAATGCGCAGAATAATGTAATAAATATAATTCCACAACCAGTTGAAATAATTCAGAATAGTGGCTTTTTTAATTTATCTAAATCATCGAGCGTCAGGTATAACAAGCCGGGGATCAGTGTTATTGCCCAAATGCTGGTGCAAAAACTGAATACGTCCAACCGGATTTGGACTTAAAGCAATGCAGGGCGTTAAAGGCAGTATTCAGCTTCACCTGAATGTATCACCTGATACGCTATTAGGTGCCGAGGGATATATTCTGCAATCGTCATCAAAAGGTATAATAATAAGCGCCAACGAAACAGCTGGTCTGTTTTATGGAGTACAAACGCTTTTACAACTTTTACCCGCAGAAATTGAAAGCAAGGAAGTAGTCGCCATGCAATGGAAAATTCCTGCGGTTAAAATTACAGATTACCCCCGTTTTGCATGGCGGGGGCTTATGCTGGATGTTAGCCGTCATTTTTTTACAAAGCAGGAAGTGATGCAGTATATCGATGAAATGGCGCGTTTCAAATTCAATACTTTCCATTGGCATCTTACCGATGATAATGGCTGGAGGATTGAGATAAAATCCTTACCCAAATTAACCGAAATTGGTGCCTGGCGTGTTCCGCGGGCCGGTCGTTTCGGCGAAAGAATTGCTCCCAAACCCGGTGAAACTGCCTCTGATGGTGGGTTTTACACACAGGACGATATCAGGGAGGTTATTAAATTTGCTGCTGAACGGAATATAACCATAGTACCCGAGATTGATGTCCCGGGCCATAGCATGGCTGCTATTGCTGCATATCCTGAGTTAAGCTGCCTGAAGGATTCCAGCACACAGGTAAACCCCGGCAGTAAGTTCTCGGACTGGTATGGCAACGGCACATTTAAGATGCATATCGAAAATGCCTTGAACCCTTCGGACGAAAATGTATATGTGTTCCTCGAAAAGGTTTTTACCGAAGTGGCCGCGCTCTTCCCCGGGCAGTATATTCATGTGGGTGGCGACGAATGTTATAAAGGCTACTGGGCCAGCGATGAAGGCTGCCAACAGCTGATGAAGGAACTGGGAATCCGTCATGTGGAAGACCTGCAGGGATATTTCATGAACAGGCTGGAAGTGATTTTAAAAGCTAAGGGGAAAAAACTGCTTGGCTGGGACGAAATACTGGAAGGGGGCATTTCGCCCGAGGCTACTGTTATGAGCTGGCGGGGAACTAAAGGCGGCATCGAAGCAGCTCATTTGGGCCACAATGTGGTTATGTCGCCTACCACTTATGCTTACCTCGATTATAACCAGGGCGAACGCACGGTTGATCCTCCCATTTATTCAAGCCTCCGCTTACAGAAATGCTATAGTTTTGAACCTGTACCAGAAGGTGTTGATGCTGAATATATTCTTGGCGGGCAGGGCAACCTGTGGACCGAGCAGGTACCCACGCTGCGACACGCTCAGTATATGACATACCCGCGTGCCTGGGCTTTGGCCGAAGTGTATTGGTCAGCAAAAGAAAGTAAGAACTGGGATGGCTTTATAGGTCGGGTTGAAAAACAATTTAACCGATCGGATTTGGCTGAAGTAAATTATTCGAAAGCCATCTACGATCCCATTATCCGAACCCGGCAATCGGAAGGCAAACTCGAGTTAACTATCGAAACGGAAGCTCCCGGTCTTGAGGTTTTTTATACCATCGATGATGCCATGCCCGATAATTTTACCAACAAGTACACTCAACCCGTGCAGCTTCCTGAAGGACCCATCACTTTAAGAGTAATTGCATATCGGGATAATAAACCTATCGGCCACCTTGATAACCTTGAAGAGAGAGGAACTGGAGAGAAGGGCAGGGCGGTAGTGTTATATTACGCCCTTTCAGGGCTTGTATGGCTGATTATCCACATAAACGAAGGGCTCAACTTTTCGTTATGATATCGCGCCCCTTCAGGGCTTTAACGGATAAGCCCTGAAAGGGCGTAATTTATAAAAGTTGGGCACAGCCCAAACTTTTACTAGCAAATCAATACAAGCCCTGTAAGGGCGTAATACCCCAACGTTGGCCGCAGTCCATCGTTATAACCAAAAACAAAGAAAAACCATGGGACAGTCACTCGTAAAAAATTACCTGCACATCGTATTCAGCACCAAGTACCGGGCTCCGATCATCCATCCGCCGTATGAGCTTGAACTTCATGCTTATATGGGCGGAATATGTAACGAACTTGAATGCACTCCTATAAAAATAGGCGGTTATACCGATCATGTGCATATCCTCTGTATGTTGTCAAAAAAAATAGCTTTAATGAAGCTGTTGGAAGAAGTAAAATCCCATTCATCAAAATGGATGAAGACTAAAGATTTTTCGCTCAGTAATTTTTACTGGCAGGACGGCTATGGAGCATTTTCTGTTAACCCGGCACAGGTTGACAGGGTAATAGCCTATATCGGGAATCAGCATACGCATCATAGCAAGAAAGATTTTAAGCATGAGTTCCGATCCTATCTTAAAAAATACAAAGTGGAGTACGACGAAAAGTATGTGTGGGATTAGCCTGTTTTGTATTAGATTTGCCAATCTCCCGTTTGTACATTGATAATCACAATAGCCTGAAAATGATAATATTAAACAAACCGTATATTTCCGACTTTCTGCTCAGCACACTCGAAAAAACCGGAATACCTGTTGTTAATAACGATGTTGCCCTTGAATATGGTGCTGATACGAAGCTCGTTTTACTTTCGGAAGCTGATACCATTAAGCAGTTCAATGGCGGCGATTATCCCTTGCTTTATACCAATTCCGAAAATTCGATCAGCTGGATTGAGAAAAACCTTCAGCATACCAGTTTACCTGAAAAGTTAAAACTCTTTAAAAACAAAGTGCTGTTCCGCGATCTGCTCCGCGACCTATACCCAGGTTATTTCTATAAAAGTGTTTCACTTGTAGCTTTGGAAAGTCTGGATGTCAGCAGATTTCCTTTTCCATTTATCATTAAACCTGCTGTAGGATTTTTCAGCCTTGGAGTTTATAAAGTGGATACGCCGCAGGAGTGGGAGCATACACATACCACTATCAAAAAAGAGATTGAACTTATCAGTGACCTTTACCCCCCCGAAGTACTGCATACCGGCGAATTTATAATAGAGGAATGTATCGAAGGCGACGAATTTGCCATCGATTGCTACTTTAACAGCGAAGGTAAGCCTGTGGTTCTGAATATGATGAAACATATTTTTTCGTCGGGTAAGGATGTGAACGACAGGGTGTATATTACTTCGAAAGAAATTATCGAAACCTATTATGAAGCTATCACTTCATTCCTCTCCGAAATAGGGAAACGAGCCGGTTTACGCAACTTTCCGGCGCATGTGGAAGTCCGCATCAACGAAAGTGATAAAATAGCCCCTATCGAAGTAAACCCGCTTCGTTTCGGCGGCTGGTGTTCCACTCCTGACCTGGCATGGCATGCTTTCGGTTTTAACCTGTATGAGTATTTATTCAGGCAACATGAACCCGATTGGAATACACTATTAAAAGATAAAGCTGGCTTGACATACAGCAATATCGTCCTGAATAACAGCACCGGCATCGAAGGTAAACACATCAAATCCTTTGATTACGAAAAACTACTTTCCGCTTTCGAAAATCCATTGGAACTTCGCAAAACCGATTTTCATAAATTCCCGCTTTTCGGATTTTTATTCTGCGAAACCAGGGACTCAAATTTAGCTGAATTGGACAGGATATTGATGTCGGATCTGCGTGAATATATTTAGCGAAAGTAGCCTGATTCTACTCTGCTTCATTTTTATTTTCAGTCATTCTATTTTATATCAACGCTATCTGTTTGATATATGTGTTGTTGAGTAGTATGTTCCGACTTAACTAAAAAAAAGTATACTTAGATATCTAAAATTCAGGAGTATGTTATTTAATTATCTATTTTAGCTTCAGATTATTCTATCGAAAAACTATTCTGTATAATTCGTAACACAAATTAAGATGAGAAATTTCTGTTTTTTATTTTCGGTAGTGATAGTTTTTGCTGCAAACTCATGTAAAAAAGATATTGATCCTCCTGGCTCTGTTAATAAATTACCTCTCCTGGATGTATTTGCACCCGCAAACGGGAATATTTATTATTTGGGCGATTCCGTGAAATTCTATTTTTATGTAAATGATGAGGATGGAAAAATCGTGAAAATGGAATTTTTTGATGAGGAAAAACTTGTTTATACTGACGATACTGAGCCATTTGAATACAATTACTTTTGTAACAAGTCGGGCAAACGTAGTTTTGTGGTTAGTGCTTATGATGATAAAGGTGCTATAGCTTCCCAAAGTACTTCAATCACTGTTGTTGAAAACTACTATATTGAATTCATTACTTATCCTCGTTATAATGTACCTGAAAATTCGCCTATTCTGTTAACTGTCGATACTAAGCCGCCGAGCGGAGTTGTTAAATCTGTTGAACTTTACGTTGAAGATAAACTGTACGCTATTGATACCGTCAGTCCATACTATTTTGTTTGGGATTCAGTTCAGATTGGGAATTATACTTATTATGCTCAAGCCATTGATAGTAAAGGTCACGTTGGACGATCATCCGTTCAGTTGGTTAGTGTAGTGCCTAATAAAATACCGACAATCAGATTTTATTTTCCTTCTTCAACAACGCAAGCCTGGGCACCCGGACAGAATATAAACTTCCTTTTTGAAGCCTCCGATCCCGATGGGGTTGTACAAAAAATAGAACTTTTTGCTAACGATTCTCTCATTGCTACCTTGGTTGGCACCCTTTCATATACCTGGATCAATCCACCTGGCGGTAATTATACTCTTACGGCAAAGGCTTACGATAATTCAAATGCCTTTGCTTATGCTGATCCATTGAATATTACTGTAGCTGTTGGAAGTAAAATATTAGGGGTTATTACGAAA
This sequence comes from uncultured Bacteroidales bacterium, assembly GCA_963714825.1. Classification (GTDB taxonomy): domain Bacteria; phylum Bacteroidota; class Bacteroidia; order Bacteroidales; family UBA4417; genus UBA4417. Next base: position 158,334 of record CAVQQF010000002.1, read on the forward strand.
TTGGTTGCCAGCGAAGATGATCACCTTGTTTTCGGGTTAAATACGTATATCAATAAAATACAATTAATTGATGCCGAGAACCGAACTAGTACAAATCTTGATATCCCATACTCACAGGCATTTGATATTGAATATTCTAAAACCGACCAAAAACTCTATATTTTATATAAATATTCGGGAATCTTAAGTGTTTGGGATAAGACATCACAATCTTTTTCAATCATTGAATATTCCTCAATAGCTGATGGAAGAGAGATTAAACTGGATGAAGTGAACCGACGGATCTATGTGCTTACCGATTCAGGCCTCTTTATTATAGACATGGATTCAGGCGCAGTTCTGCTTAATAATTCCATAATTAATGGAACCACAATAGCTTTAGATACCTGGAACAGGTATTTGTTTACAGTCAGGGAGGGGGAGTGGAATCAGCCCCTGACCAGGTATGACGTTGCCGGCGACCAGGCAATCTATTCGCAATCATTTTATAACATCGATTACCATCCGGGAAAGATAGCTGTTAACATGCAAAAGGGTTACCTGGTAGTGCCTCATGCAAATAATGATAATGTTACTGAATTAGTATGTTATTCGACTTTAAATATTAATGATAAAATTGGTGGATTTACTATTCCATCTTCTCCTGCATATTCAATTTTCAGCGCAGATGGAAGTAAATTATATGCAACAAGTAATGGATATGTTAATAAATATAATCAAATCTATGTTATGGATGCTGTTACATTCCTGGAAACAAAAAGAATACCTGTCCCGAATTCCTCAGCATTTATGCGTATGTGTATTAACAACTCAGGTACAAAAATCATAGCATTCAGTTTTAGCTCCGATGGAGGAAATGCAATTTATTTTATTGATATATAGGGCTATATGTATATGAAAGCCTTCGAAATAATTTAAATTGAGCTAAAACAAGATTTCCCGATTGTCTAATGCAGAAATGTCAAATGAATTGTTAGGCTGCTAACGATTTTATCCCTTTTATATGAACAGGAGCAGCTAATCACATTCCTCAATCACCGTTTTTTTATTTTTGATTTTCTCATCACGGATGCTGTAAAGCAACTGGCTTATTTTTGTCCTTTTTACTGCCACATACGAAAAGAAATCCTTCACTTCAATAAGCCCGATTTCTTCCTTTTTCAGCATTCCTTTCTGCATAAGGAAGCCGACAATATCTACCTTGTTTAATTTATCTTTTTTGCCTTTGCCTATGTAAACCGTTGCCCATAAAGGCTTTGGAGGTAAAATCCGGGTATCGGGTAAAACAATATTGGTAAGTTCTTCTTTAATATAAGCAGGAATGGATTCCTCTTCGCTTAAAACCAGGTACGAATCGCCTTCAGCATTCATACGGGCAGTGCGTCCGTTGCGATGGATGTAGGCTTCTTCATTTGTTGGCAGGTGATAATGGATCACATGTTTTATATCTGGAATATCGAGGCCGCGTGAAGCCAGGTCGGTGCTAACCAGTATATTGCAGCTTCCGTTCCTGAATTTTGCCAGAACTCTTTCCCTTACATGTTGTTCAAGCCCGCCATGAAAATACTCATTCACAACCGCGCTGTCAGTGAGCGAATCACTCACCCTTTTGGCAGCATCCCTGTGGTTAAGGAAAACCAAAGTTGGTTCCCCGCCCAAATGGCATAATAGCTGGAAAAGTGTCGAAAGTTTATCCTTTTTATCCGACTTCACCAAATTTCCTCTCAGCCCGGCAATGGTTTGTTTTTCATCCAGATAATCCAGCACAAAAGGTTCACGAATACCTGTAAAATCAGGTATTTCTACCGATTTGGTTGCTGAAGTGAGAATTCGTTTTTGCACAGCATTCAGCGTGGCCGTTATTGCCGACATTTCCTGGTGAAAGCCAAGTTCGAGCGATTTATCAAACTCATCGAGCACAAGCGTGTGAATGGAATCGGTTGCAAAATTTCCACGGGTAATATGATCCAGCACCCTGCCCGGAGTTCCTATAAGAATGGCCGGTGGTTCGATTAAATTATTCTTCTCAACACTCATTTTATGCCCGCCATAGCAACAGCTTACCTTAAAGCCGGTATTCATGGCTTTAAAAACCTGTTCAATCTGTATGGCTAATTCGCGCGATGGAGTTAAAACAAGTGCCTGTACATTTTTGCTTTTTTTATCAAAGCTTTTTAATACGGGTATCAGAAATGCCAGCGTTTTCCCCGAACCGGTCGGCGAAAGCAGTATGGTATCGTTGTGTTTGCTTATAGCTTCAACTGATGCAATCTGCATGCTGTTAAGCGCTTCTATGTTAAGTGAGCTGAGAATTTGTTTGATCAATGTGCAGTTTTTTGTGATTGCTGCGAAGGTAGTCAAAAAGCTGTTGTGATGTCTTTTTCAGCGTTTTAACGAATAATGATAAAATAATTTGACAAAGGCTGTTATTTCAAACGAATTACATCATAACTTTGTGTAAGCGATTTATTTAAATTTTATTTTATGCGATACTATAGTTTGATAATTATTCTGTTAGTTAGTATGGCGCAAGTGAATGGCCAGGAAATAATTTATAAAACTGATGGCACAATTGTGGCAGTTAAAATTCTGGAAGTTACTCCCACACTGGTAAAATACACTTCTGTTTCCGATACCAATGGCCTCCGCTTCGTTATTTCAAAAGACTATATTGCTAAAATTGTTTACCCGAATGGAGAGACAATTGCCTACAAGGTTGATAGTGCGGACACTCTGAGAAAGAGAATGCTTATGGATATTTACCATACGGATATCAATGGAAGGTTTCTTTCGTTGAATCTCTTTGATATACTTTCAGGGATAATTACTTTAAATTACGAATACAAACTCAGATCAGGCGATTTTAGTTTAAGAGTTCCACTGTCGATGGGAAATAATGCACTCAAAGGTAAAGATCCTTCTTCCGTTTTAAGCAGATTCCACAGCAGGAACAAAATTTTTGGGACTGGTATTGGAATTAATTATTATCCCGGGCCGAACCAGAAAGTAGCTCCTTATTCTGGAGTTTTAGCCGAATTAACAATGAGTTCTTATTGGCCTTATTATCGTGATCCTAATGCCTCTTCTTCAATGTTGGAAGAGAACGGCATACAATTTGGAATTTCCTTTCATGGAGGTTTGCTGCTCGAACTATCACCTCGTATGAACCTGGGAATGAGCCTCGGACTTGGCCTGGCATACAGTCATTATATAAATGGCTGGTATACCAACCCGATTGCCAGGTGCGGATTTAACATTGGGTATAAGTTTTAATCCTTTGATTATGAAAAAGATAATTCCCGAAATTTCATTGATAGTCCTTATCGCTTTCATGAACCTCGTCACCGCGTGCAATTATTACCAGGTACGCACCATGCAGCCTGCAGCAGGCGACAACGCTGCTATTAAAGGAGTCTTGTCACAACCAAAATATTTTATTCTTCACCAGGGTAAAAATGTGTGGATGATGAATAATATAAAGGTGAATGATGAAAGACAGGAAATTACCTGCAACACTTCACCTCTATTGCCGGGTCATAATTATTATTTGACAGCAAAAACTCCCGGCGCCAACCGGTACAAGTCAAAACAAGGAAACCCTACTTACGAGGTGCATATTTATATTTCGGAGTATGCCGAACTGGATGATTCACATATTATGATTCCGGTTTCGGCCATTCAAAAGATTGACATTTACGACCAGGCAGTTGGTGCAACCGTTGCTTCATACGTATCTACCGGTATCGCAATTGCATTCGGAGCTTTTGTTTTATTGAATGTGATTATACTTTTAACTAAAAGCTCCTGCCCGTTTGTTTATACCAGCGATGGAACTGCATACCATTTTACCGGCGAAATGTATGGCGGTGCCATATACCAGGCACTCGAGCGCGACGACTATATGCCTTTGCCCGGATTTATGCCGGTGAATGACCAGTATCAGCTTAAAATTTCGAACGAACTGCTCGAAAGGCAGTACACTGACCTGGCCGAACTGATGGTAGTTCAGCATCCGCTTCATTCGCAGGTTATTATCGATAAAAACGGGGAAATCCAGACATTAACTTCACCGGTTGCACCCACAAAGGCTATTGCAGATAATTCAGCTGATTATAAACAAGCCTTGTCATTTATTGATAGTTCTTCCTTCCTTTTCAATGAGCAAGGGCTAAGTGAAGATGCACTCAGCGCTGTTAACCTCACTTTTAATAAACCGCAAAATGCGAAATCAGCCAAACTGGTGATCAACGCAAAAAATTCCCTCTGGCTCGACTATATGTATGGAAAGTTCAATGAATTGTTTGGTACTTCCTTCAATAAATTTTCCGAAAAACAAAAGAATGCTCCTTCCGAAAAAATGATAAACTGGCAACTCAGCCAGGGCATTCCGCTGTCAGTTTACCTCGAAACAGATAAGGGATGGGAGTTTGTCGATTATTTTAATTCTGTCGGACCGCTGGCATCGCGCAATATGGTTATGGTTATTGATATTTCAAAAGCCAAAGACGATAAGGTAAACATCCGGCTGTTGAGTGGTTTTATGTTCTGGGAAGTGGATTATGCAGCTTTGGATTTCAGCACAAATGTGGCTACACAAGTGAAAAGGCTTTCCCCAACCTCGGCAATAGATGAAAAAGGGAAAGATGTGGCCTCCCTTCTGAAAGCTTCGGATAAAAAATACCTGGCACAGCCCGAAGTGGGCAATGAAGTGGTGATAAAATATCCGGCTCAAACCATCGAAAAAGGTCAGCAGCAGACCGCATTTCTGCACAGCCGCGGGTATTACGAATACATCAGGGATTATAAAAATAAACCCGATGTCGCTTACCTTAAATCATTCAGGCAGGAAGGTACTTTTACAAGGTTCTCGAAGGAACACTATATGAGGCTTGTTTCGGATAAAAAATTAATTGCCAACGCTTTGGGAAACGAAAATGGGAAATAACGCTGTTCATCAAACCGTAATTGCCCCTCCGGCGCTTAAAGTTGTTGCCCCTGGTAATTCCGGTATTCAAAGCCCGGACACCTTAAAACAGAATGCCCCACAGAAAATAATCAGTGGTAAAAGCAGAATATTGGTCCGCATCCGTATACGTGCGACCATAGTTTTAATCATTTTCCGCGAGTACCGCAATATACTGAAAGCTTTCCGCTTACTATGGAAACTTGATAAATTCAGGAAAAGTGCACTAGGGGAGAGCAGGGTAATGAAATATGCCCATGTCGATGGCAAATATTATATGGGATTGTATGTACCCGGGTTTAAAACTGCAGCTTTTAAGGATTTTATCCTGGCCGAAGTTAACCGCTTTGTTCCGCTTTTAAAACCAACCAACCGTTTTACCAATGTACTGTTTGCAATAACCCGCAAATGTGCCCTGCGCTGCGAACATTGTTCGGAATGGCAAACTCTTAACATGGATGAAAAACTCTCTGCAGGCGACCTGAAGGCTATTGTGGCTAAATTCAGGGAGGTGGGTGTGGCACAGATTCATTTTTCGGGAGGCGAACCCTTGCAACGGATCGACGATTTGCTGGAGGTATTGCAAACGCTTGACGAACGGACTGAAACCTGGGTGCTTACTTCGGGGAATAACCTTACGCTGGAAAATGCCAGAAGACTTAAATCAGCCGGTTTAACAGGTGTGGTTGTAAGCATCGATCATTTCGATCCCGAAGTTCACAATCAATTCAGGGGTTCACCAAAATCCTTTACCTGGGCTCAGCAGGCAGTTAAGAATGCAATTGAAGTTAAGCTTGTAACTGCAATTTCAATATGCGTAACACGTTCATTTGTTAACGATAAAAACCTGTTTGCTTATGCCGGAATGGCAAAAAACCTTGGAGTTTCTTATATCCAGATTTTTGAACCTAAAGCCGTAGGACATTACCAGGATAAAGATGTTGAACTTACCAGGGAACAGCAGGAAATACTTGAACAATTTTTCTTCAAAATGAATAACCTTAAAGCCTACCTCGACTATCCCATAGTTTTATATCACGGTTACTACCAGCGTCGTATTGGTTGTTTCAGCTCAGCAAACAGGCATTTGTATGTGGATTCGCAAGGCGATATTTACGACTGTCCTTTTTGCCGGAATACGAAAGGCAATATTTTGACAGGGAATTTTGCTGACATTACCGGACAACTTAGAACTGCAGGATGCAGTAAATTCAAAACAATTGATTTTTAAATTGCCTAATGTTTTCCATCCATTTTGAATGGGTGTAAATGCAAAAAGCTGCCCTGATCAGGCAGCTTTTTGTAAAATTTGTCAGGTATTAACTATTTTCGCACGAAACCTCCTCGTTGCCTTCGCATCCGCAACTCATTTGCTCACCGGTAAGCGGATCGACACTGCTGCACGATTTACGGAACTGCGAATCCTTAATGAAAAACATTTTTACTGCAATGCCTGCAAAGGCAATGCTAACCAGCACTATGGCAACAAGAATCAGTTTTAACATGTGTAATTTATCAATTTGTTTTAAGTATGGAAGCTATCTTTTGAAATAAGTTTGCAAAGTTACTTCCTTTTTTTTCAGAGTAAACTCAATTGGCCATCGTCGCCGGTAATTTTAGGTTTCCGGCCTCTTGTTTTCTTATCACTCTGAATCTGGATATTTTTATACTGCTTGTATTTCAGGCCAATATAACCAAGTTTAAAGAAAACATAAGTATTGGTTTTATCGAGTTTCAGGTTCGAAAGAATATTTTTATCCGTTGTTTTCCTGAATTTATTAACATAAACAGCAATGTCCGAAATATGTTTAGGCTCAGTTGACGATTCAAGGAATTCTTTTACCAACTCCTTAATAGTGCCGGTTTTAACCATATCCCACTCCTTGAGAGCATAGGTGCTTGTTTTACCTATGGCTGCCACCTCATCAATGCTTAAAATCGACGAACGAAGCGACTCAATATTCGGTGGTATACGTTTCGAACGGGTTTTAAGTTCCTTGCATATTTCGGTGAGTTTCATCGGGCGGCCATATTCAGCTAAAATGCTGATGATATGTTCCGAAAGCTTTACAAGTGAGTTGCGCTTAAAAATAAGATTGGTTTTATCATATCCTAATCCGAATTCCTCGGTAGCCATGCGTTTGCATATCTGTTTCAAACGGTCGTTAACAATCTGACCGGGATATACAAATTTATGCAGGTACTTCAGTATATCAATCTGCAGGTCGTTGGTCAGTCGCACCGAGTTGCGCTCCTCAATGTTATTGATAAATTTCTTGAAATTGAAAACCTCTTTGTATTTACGGCTAACCAGGTAATAATGGTCGTACGTATTATCAATACTCTGAGTCGAAATGAAATACCGCTGAAAAATGCCGGCAAAAACAAGTGAATACAGTTTTCCAGTATACGTAAGGCCTTCTTTAGCATTGATCATATCAACCAGTTCCTGGTTTATAACAATGATCTCTTTTTTCAGGTCGAGGCCGTAATCGAAATGCTTGTCGATATTTACAAAGCGCTGCGATATTTTACTGATAGCGGCAAAAACCTTGTCAGGAACTTTCTGAGAGATCTGCCTTACCCTTTCGCGGGTAATATTGTAATGATCGCCGATAGCCTGCAGGGTTCTTTTTTGAGAATTTTCTAAAAAACCATAATTGTTGTTGAAAATGTACTGTTCACGATCGTTCAAAATGTATTTGATCATCGTTTGTACATAACTGAATAGGGGAAAGTTCTTCGAAATAAAATCATCTTTATACGTTTCGGTAACTTTCGAAGGTACTTTAAAGTTCACATAACAGAACAACTTGAAATCTTCGAATCCAAGCAATGGTTCATTCATTCTTAAATCCTCAAGGGTAAGGCCTGAGAGACTAAGGTACTTTTTCGAAAGGTTGATGAGCTCCATATCGGTCTTCAAACCGCAATTCCTGATGTCGCGGAAGGTATTCCGCTCAAGGAAATAATAGAGGATTTTAAATAAAGTATCCAGCGATCCTTCAATACATACATTTTTGGTTCGCTCCGAAAGGTTTTCCATCCTTTTCAGTTCCTCTATATGATAATTGATAAGTTTTGATAAAGGGGCCACGGGATTTTGTTTTTAATTGATAATACATTGATCTACAAATTTAAGCAAAAATTTATTGAATTTTACATAGAATAAATAAAAAATCAAAATTTTATTTAGAAAGCTGCTTGCATATTTCATAACAAATAATGCCGTTGGCTATGGATGCGTTTAACGATTCGGCATTATTTCCAACTTCTGGAACCGAAAAATGAGGTATATGCAAAGGCTCATTAACAAAGGGTATAAGCTCATTTTTTATCCCATGCGACTCGCTGCCAATAAGTATAATTCCGGGGCGCGAAAATGTTTTGTTTGTAATATCAGGCCCTTCGAGCAATGCCCCGAAAACCGGTGTTCCGGCTGGCAGAACTTTAAAGAAATCAAGCAGTTCGATATAATAAACCTGCACCCTGCTGAACGATCCCATGGTAGCCTGTATAACCTTTGGGTTGTATAGGTCAACTGAGTCGGACGAGCACAGTATAGTACGTATGCCAAACCAGTCGGCAGTGCGTAAAATGGTTCCCATATTGCCCGGATCGCGGATGCTGTCGAGGGCAAGCATCATGCTGTTAATGCTATCAGGAGCGGGCAAATCAAAGGCAGGTATGGAGGCAACGGCCAGTACCCGGTTAGGCGTAACCAGGTCGCTCACTTTTTTTAATTCTTCAGCGGTGATTTCAGCATGCTCAATATTTTTTTTCCTGAGTTGGACAATATTCTTATCAAGCCATTCGTGTAAAGCATATACTTTAAGGGTATGAAGTTTACTGTTAAGCAATTCGTCAACACCTTTTTCGCCCTCGACTATGAATGCCTTATGCTGCTGACGATATTTCTTGATCTTCAGCGAGTTAATAAATTTTACCTGGTTGAGTGAAAGCATAAGGAATGAGTTCGATGTAAAAAAAAATCCCGGCATTAACCGGGATTAAATTTACAAAAAATTTGTAACGGTGCGGATTACTCGGCAATAACTTCGAAATTGATAGTTACCGAAAGTTCCTTGTGAAGGCGGATGCTGGCAGTATAATTACCAACTTCTTTGATTGAATCGCCATCAACATGAATTTTCTTACGGTCAATCTCAATTTTGTATTGATCGGCAATTGCGTCAGCAATCTGAATTGCATTTACTGAACCATAAATTTTTCCTGTTTCAGCAGCTTTTGCACCGATTTTCACCGTAATGTTTTCGAGCGACTTAGCAACCACGTCAGCTTCCTTACGCGATTTCTGCTCTTTGAATGATTTCTGACGGAGGTTCTCGGCATTAATCTTCTTGTTAGGTTCGGTTGCCATGATAGCATGACCCTGTGGGATAAGGAAGTTGCGGGCATAGCCGTCTTTAACTGTTACCACATCGTGTGCGT
>CAVQQF010000003.1:0-787886 GCA_963714825.1 uncultured Bacteroidales bacterium
CCTTGAAATAGAAAGACAAGGACCTGGTAGTAAGGAGGTAACAGTCAAAGCATTAAGTTTTATTGACAATCTTAATGAGGACTCACAAATAGCGGATATTGGATGTGGAACAGGAGGTCAAACAATAACTCTTGCTCATAACTCCAAAGGTAATATTGTGGGCATTGATTTATTCCCGGACTTTATCCAAAAGTTGAATGAAAATGCTTTAAAACACAAATTACAAAACAGAGTAAAAGGGATTGTCGGGTCAATGGATAAGCTTTTATTCAATAATGAAGAGTTAGACCTTATTTGGTCAGAAGGTGCAATTTATAACATTGGTTTTAAAAGAGGGCTAAAAGAATGGCATAAATTCTTAAAAAAGGGTGGTTATATTGCTGTTACTGAAGTTTCGTGGTTTACGGCCGACCGACCCCGGGAAATTGAAGAATTTTGGATAGATGCTTATCCTGAAATTGATACAATCCCTAATAAAGTGAGACAGCTTCAGGAAGCAGGATACATTCCGGTAGCGACATTTATTCTTCCGGAAAATTGTTGGACAGACAATTTTTATGTTCCACAAGTTGCTGCTCAGGAAACATTTTTACAAAAGTATGTGGGAAATAATACTGTTGAAGGATTAATTGCAAATCAAAGAAAAGAAGCAAAACTTTACTTAAAGTATAAAGAGCATTATGGTTATGTTTTTTATATAGGACGAAAAACATAAGAAAATACTTAGCCTGACAGCCGTTTTGCAAAAGCGGTGGGTTCGTGCTTCTATGACAGTGAAGTGCTAAATCCATACCGATATCGGGATTGTGTATCGAATGAAGTTTAGTAATGAGAAACCCAGCCTTCGCAAAGCGGTAAAACGTAACAAAACCCGAAAATGAAAAAATACAATACTTTCTGTTTTAAGTTTAAAAACTGCTTTGGTTTAATCCTGACATTATTTTTCCTTGTATTGGGTATAAGTTTAACAAAAGCACAGGATATGAATCAGGGGGATTCGTTAAAAAAGAAAACCTTCATAATGACTACCCTGACATTTGGTGGAAACGGAATAAACATTACAAAAATCAACAACCAGCTTTCTGTTATGACGGGTGGAAGGGGTTCAGCTACTTTTAATAACCGCTACACCATTGGAGGTGGTGGCTGGGGTATGATAAAAGGAGTTGAAGTGGAAAGCAATATAGAAGGAACATACAATTTCGTAAAAATGGGATATGGCGGTATCGATTTCGGGTATCTTGTTTTAAATGGTGATAAGTTTATCCTTGGTACCAAACTTATGATTGCCGGAGGAGCAGTTTTCAAAGAAACAGTTCCTGAATCAAAAGGCAATGGTTTCAGGATGTTCCCGGTTTTGGAACCTTCCATTTATTGCCAGGTACCATTAAGTAAATTATTCAGGGTCGAAATGGGCGCAAGTTACAGGTACGTTTGGGGAACAAACCTTCCATATATATCCGACAGTAACCTGGGTGGTTTTTCCTTCTATGTGGGCTTCCTGGTGAGTGCATGTAAGTGCGGTTAATTAGGTTATCGTGCCCATAAGCAATAAAATCAACGTTTTGTTGACCAGATTAATAAATACAATCTTTATATGAGTCATTTTGTAAAAACAATTTCACGTATGCTTCTGATTTCAATTTCAGTTCTCACAACTGTAATCCTGATCCTGCTTATCGTATTGCGGATATACAGCCCCGGAAAACCTGAACCATTCCTTGATAACAACGGCAAACCGATTGCCGGAAGCATTTCCGAAAAAACCTATGTAACAATTGGCGGTATCAGGCAAGGAATGATAATCCAAAGCAAAAACATCCATAACCCGGTATTGCTCTACCTGCATGGCGGGCTACCGGATTTTTTCCTCTCAAAAGTATACCCGACAGGTATTGAAGACTACTTCACTGTGGTTTGGTGGGACCAACGCGGTGCTGGCCTTTCATTCAACACCAATATACCTGAGGAGTCGATGACACTGGAACAAATGATATCGGATACAAGGGAAGTGACTAATTACCTGCGTAATCGCTTCGGGCAGGACAAGATTTACCTTATGGGACGGTCGGGCGGAACCTTTATTGGCGCGCATGTGGCTGCACAGGCACCTGAATTATACCATGCTTACATTGGGGTTGCCCAGATGTCGGACCACTTAAAATCAGAAAAAATGGCATATGAATATATGCTGAAAGAATACAGGGATGCGGGAAATCGGAAAATGGTACGAAAACTTGAAGCCTCGCCGGTATCAGACGTAATTCCTTACGGCTACCTCAAACTGCGTGATGAAGCCATGCATACCCTTGGTGTTGGCACAACTCGTAACATGACTTCGATAATAAGCGGTGTTTTTTTACCATCGCTTACATGCAGAGTTTACACTATTTCGGAGAAGGTTAACCTGTGGCGCGGTAAAGCCCGGTCCGGTGTTCACCCGCTCTGGGATACGATTTTAGCCACTGATTTGTCCAAGCAAGTTCCTGAACTTAAAATTCCGGTCTATTTTTTTCATGGTAAACATGATTACACCGTTTCGTACAATTTGGCAAAAGATTATTATGAAAAGATAAAGGCTCCCGTAAAAGGTTTTTACACTTTTGAAAAATCGGCACACAGCCCGATATTTGAAGAACCTGATAGGATAAAAAAAATCATACTGACTGACATTTTAACCACGAATAACAGTCTTGCCGATAAAAAGTAATACTATGAAAGTGAAAACCAAATCATTAAAACCCCTGGCCATTACCTTTTTTGTAAGCGGAATCTGGGATACCGTTGCAGCCACTCTCTATTTTTTCGTAATAGGAACCGGGCGCATTATTGATAACCCACCTATTGATCCTTTCTTCGCAGTTTTCCTGGGTTCTTTCTTTCTGTGCTTTGCCTACCTGCAGTTTTTATCGGCTTTCAATATCAGGCGGTATGCTTTTAATGTTGGCTGCCTGGTCATCGGCAGAACCTTCTATGTGATTCAACTTTACGCATATATGGGTTTTGTAACAGATTTTCCATCAACATTCTGGTTTACCGGGATAATCGACGGGCTGTTTACAATATTATATGTTGTAATGGCCTTTAAGGGAGGATTGGGTTTATCTGACCTGTTTCTTCCGAAAACTGAACCCGTAAAATAGATAAGAAACATGTTACTGAAACATGATAATTCCATCCCGATAGCTATCGCGACAGGTTTCGCAACACTCATCATCATTTGTTTAGTGTTGAGAAATATATAATTGATAGAGAATTGAGGTTATCAACCGGCACATGGCACGCGGCACGCTGATACACAAAGCAGCAAAAAGAATATTCTCTCAGTTTGGTAAAAGAGGACTAAAAATAATAAATCATGCCAATTCCCACTTCAAGAACCAATCAAAAGGCTGAAATCAGGCTTTATCACGAAAAATGCACCAACTGCGGTTTGTGTGTTTCGGTTTGCAAAGATTTCAGCCTGGTTATGGAAAATAATAAGGTTAAAATAAGCGATAATCCATTGTTTGGATGCATAGGTTGCGGGCATTGCATGGCAGTTTGCCCGACCGGCGCCATCGAAATTCACGGACGAACCCTCTCGCCCGATCAACTTTTCGATCTTCCTGCAAAGGAAACCGCTGCCGATTTTAGCCAACTCCAGGCTCTTCTGAAAAGAAGAAGGAGCATTCGCGAGTTTCGTGATATGGAAGTCGGGAACGATATGATTAAAAAAATTCTGGATGCCGCACGAACTGCTCCCATGGGATTGCCTCCTTCTGATGTTAATGTACTGGTGCTCGACAGCAAAATAAAAACCAGGGCTTTTGCAAAAGATTTCTGTGAATTTCTCGATGGCATGAAGTGGTTTGTTTCCGGTTGGTTTTTAGCCCTGATGCGGCCATTATGGGGGAAAGCCAACGATGAAATGTTCAGGGGATTTATAAAACCGGTATTTAATGTTTACACAACTAAAATGAATGAAGGTATCAACCTTGTAAATTACGATGCGCCGCTGGCCATGTATTTCTATGGTTCGCCTTATACTGATCCGGCTGATCCGATAATAGCAGCTACTTATGCTATGATCGCAGCCGAATCGCTGGGCCTGGGAACCTGCATGCTGGGAACCGTACATCCCTTAATCCAAAATGGCAAAAAAGCCCGGAAATTCAGGGAAGATCACGGAATAAAATATCCAAGCCGCGAAGGCTTATTTGTGGTCTTTGGACACCCGGCAGTGAAATATTCAAAAGGGATAAAAAGGACTTTTGCTTCGGTAACTATACATTAAAATATTCGCGTATATGAAACAACTAATAAAAAATCATTTTTTTATTGGCTATCTGGCTCTGTATATTGTTACTCTTTTTTTGATGGTGACTATTGAGCATTTCCCGGTAAGCCAACCGATTGCAATCCTTTTAACATTTGGAGTGTTTTTCTCTCTGATAGCCTATTTCACATCAAAATCAGCTGTAGCATTATTCAATAACAGGCCTGCTCAGAAAAGAGAAAGCCTTGTTTTATTTTCATTACTTGTATACTTCGTAGTTGCACTTACTTTTGGCCTGGAACAAATTAAGTCAGTATTCTCTTTGCAATTTTCAGAATATCCAAAGGCTAAAGAAGTAATAACACTTTCCTATAAACTGTTAGTTTTTGTTTTGATCCCATTTTTAACCTATAAATATATCTATGGATTCAATTTACGCGACTTTGGCCTTGTTGTGAAAGGCAAGGATTTCTTTACACGTAAGAATTTTGTGATTTTTTTCACTTTTACTTTGATACTATTTCTTTTACAGTTTTTTCTGGGGAATGGTGCAAAACCTATCCGTGAGGGATTACTGACAGAAACGCAATTATTGATTGGGTTACCGCTTTTGTACATACTATTGATTTTTGAGGTTGGGTTAGTTGAAGAGTTTTTCTTCAGGGCATTGATTCAATCAAGAATTTCTGCTATAACTAAATCAGAAATCAGTGGAATAATTTTGAGTGGATTACTTTTTGGTTTGGCGCACGCTCCAGGTTTATATCTTAGAGGCAGTGGTAGTATAGATAATATAGGTCAGCATCCTTCGCTCTTAATGTCAGTGGGTTACAGTATTTTGGTAATGTCAGTTGGAGGCTTCTTCCTTTCAATTATCTGGAGTAAAACTAAAAATCTATGGCTGGTTATGGCAATACATGCTTTTGTTGATTTACTGCCTGGATTGCAGGAATTTGTAAGGACATGGGGGATTAATTGATTTAACAAATCCACGACATTTGAATAAAGACTTTTAATGGAAAATAAATCAATAAAAAACAATAACTCGGACAAGATGCGACCTGAGCTTAACAAAATAATACCATTAAATGATTTTCAGAACTTTTACTGGTTAAAGTCTGAATTGGTTTCCTTTTGCAAAACCCATGGAATAAGTGCAGCGGGCGGTAAAATTGAAATTACCGGCAGAATTGAACACTTTCTGGCAACAGGAGAGATCGTCGGGGCTGCCGGAAAACCCATCCCAACATCCAAATTCGATTGGAATAACTCGGTATTGAATCTCAACACAAAACTAACCGACAATTATAAAAATACTGAAAATGTAAGAGCCTTTCTGACGTTGCATATTGGGCCGCATTTCCGGTTCAATACCGAATTTATGAAGTGGGCCAAATCAAACGCTGGCAAATCGTTGGCTGATGCGATTGATGAATGGAACCGGATTTATATGCGCAGAAAAAATAAGGGAATTAAATCAGAGATCGCTCCCCAGTTCGAATATAACAGGTATATCCGGGATTTTATAGCAGACAATCCCGGCCATACTCTTGCGTCAGCTATATCATTCTGGAAATTGAAACGCCAGGCGCGTGGAGATAATAATTATACTTCAGCCGATTTATTTTTAACCGAAAAAATGTAATATTAATTATTTGTCCAACAAGGTTTTTGTCACGTTCAATCATTCCATTTACGCTTTCGTCTTCTTTGTTTTTACAAACTGTATACTGCCATAATACTTTTGTTGCTCCACTTGATAGTTCACTGAAATTCAAACTGTAAAATAAAGCGATGAAAAAATTTACCCTCTTCGGCTGGACATGGCGCTTTTTAGCCCTTCTCATTTTATTTTGTATATGTTACATAGGCGGCGCTCAGACTATAAACGGAAAACTCCCTGATATTAAACCCGAACCAGGATTAGTGCCTGTTGGTATTGGTTTGTTGCTGGTAGGTATTTCTAATACTATATTGGTAATGGCCCTTGTATTGAGTTCACGATGGAGCGGATTATATCTCGCCTCATTATTATCCCTGGCTTATTTCGGGGCAGTAACTTTTGTTATGCAGATAGAAACCTGGTATTTTCTATCCAACATCACGGTAAATGCAGAATTAATGCCTTATTTATTCATAATGGGATTGCCGGTGGCCTTTCTATTCGTGCCGTTATCTGTCTGGATTTTGGGTAAAGGACGTAAGCAAAACAGTACAATTTCAGTTAACACATTCGCAATTCCATTCGGGCAATGGATATGGAAATTAAGTTTAATTGCTGTATGCATACGTAACCTTATACTGGTTGGCCGGATATTTTATTGCCTGGCAAAATCCCGAATTCCGTGCTTTTTATGGCAGTCCCGGAACAATTACACCATTTTGGGAACATACCGCAAATACGTTCAGAACAGATCCGGGATTGTTCCTTTTCCAGGTATTACGTGCTATGATCTGGACTCTTTGTGCGCTCCCAATAATTTTCGGTTCAAGGCTTAATGCATGGTGGACTGCTTTGCTTGTGGCTTTTCTTTTCAGCATTCCCCAAAACCTGGGTCATATCATGGAAAACTCACTTATACCCGGTGCCAGTATTCGACTAAGCCATTTTATCGAAACAGCTTCTTCGACTTTTATTTTCGGGCTTGTGGTAGTTTGGCTATTGCATCGCAAACATAAATCACCAGCGGATCTGTTCCGGTTCAAATCGACCGAAGTATAAATCAGAAATAAAAAATCCCCTTCTCAACCCAATCTCCAAAAGTTTAAATTTTATTAAATATCAGTTTAAAACCCCCAAAACACTCCCATGAAAACAATAATCTCAACCTTTTTGCTTTGCTTTTTCACACTTTTCACTTTCGGGCAATTAACTCACCATGGAATTCCTGTGATTAAAGCAAGCCATGTAAAAGCCGACTACAGAGTTGGTAACGACTGGGTTAAAGGTAGCTGGAACATTTCGCCACATATCGTATCTGATAGTTTAATCATTCCCTGCCACACTCAGTGCGAAGACTTTGTGTTTTATACGGATCAGGATAGCATCAGCTTCAAGCTTACGAATGAACAGGTTCAAAAATTCTATGTTGCGGTTAATGACACTGCCTTTGCGCTAACAATTGTAAAAGCAGTGAAACCTCACTATACAGCTCTCAACTTCAATACGAATGCAGCAAACGACACACTTAAATTTTTTTACGAACAAAACGAAAACAATGCTTATCTGCACCTTTTACGGTCAAAATATCCAATTGACAGCCTGTTGTCGGATACCCGGACTGACACCGAAAAAGCACTGAAAATACTTCATTGGGTTCATAAGCAGTGGCAACATAACGGCAGTAACAAACCAACAAACAACGATGCACTTTCCATACTTGAAGAAGTGAAGGAGGGGAAAAATTTCCGGTGTGTTGAATATGGAATTGTGGCAACAGCATGCTTAAATGCTGCAGGACTAAAGGCCCGGGTACTGGGATTAATGACGAAAGATGTGGAAACCAGGCAGTATGGAGCCGGACATGTTTTATTCGAAGTTTATCTGAACGATTTGCAGAAATGGGTTTTAGCCGACGGGCAATGGGATGCTATGCCTTTTTTAAAAGGAATTCCACTTAATGCGGTCGAATTTCAGCAGGCAATCGCCAATAATTACGACGAACTTGAAATAAAAAGCTCGTCAGGTACATCGAAACGATTTTACATTAACTGGATATATCCTTACCTGTACTATTTCGGTATATCATTTGATAACAGAGAAGGAACGAATAGTGACAAAATACAAATCGCTGGGAAAAAGAATCTGATGTTAGTGCCTGCAGGTGAAAATAAGCCCGAAGTTTTTCAAATCACATGGAAAATTGACTATTGCCTGTATACCAGTTCATTAAAAGATTTCTATGCTCCGCCTTCTGATTACGGTGAATTGAAATTCTGATTCTTATGTCAGGATTTTTAAAATAAAACATCGTGAGCCTGACACATTGGAAGGCATTCTTTTCAGGTAGCGCAGATATTTATTTTCTGCGCTTTCTGGTTTTTATTGTGCCTGGGTAAAACGAATAAGCCTGTAAAAAACTGAAAAGCATATAGGTATTATCCCGTTTTTTATTCAAAGGAGCTGCATTGCGAAATACGAATTACAATTCAATACTTTTTCAACCACTTTCAACCCTGCTTTTCGCGCCTTCACCCACTTTTACTTTCCCACCTTTTATTCCCATATTACTTTTGCTTCATCAAACTGATTGATAAACAATTAAAGAATAACAGAAACTTTTAAAACAACAAAAAACAATGAAAACAAAAGGATTAATTGCAGCAGTAATTTTAGGAATGATCACCTTAAGCAGTTTTGCGCAGGAAAAAGAAAAACGCTTTGGGTTCGAATTAAATGGTGGTGTTTCGTTTGGCACCAGTGAATTGGGTGGAGCAAACCTTAAAGCCGGCTTTGGCGGCGAAGGAATGTTACATTATCGCTTTATGCCTCATGCAGGTGTATATGCAGGTTGGGGATATAATGATTTTTCGGCCGAAAATACATTCGCAGGTAACGACGTCGATTTTGAAGAAACAGGTTATGTGTTCGGATTGCAGTTTAAACATCCGATCGGAATTTCACCGGTTTCGTATTACCTGAGAGCAGGTGGACTGTATAATCATATTGAAATCGAAAATCATGCTGATAACAGCATTCTGGATACCGGTCATGGCCTTGGCTGGCAGGTAGCCGGCGGAGTAGATGTTCCGCTGGGCCGCAACTGGAGTCTTACCCCTGGTGTGAAATTTAATTCGCTTTCGCGCGAAATTACTATCGAAGATGTTACCACCCAGCTCGATCTGAATTACTTCCAGCTTCGCGTAGGGATACTGAAAACATTCTAATCCCGTAAAATCAGAGTTAGCCGGGTTCAGGCAATCATGCAAAGAAAGATTCATTCTCGTTGCAGAATGAATCTTTCTCACCTAAATTTGTAGCCTATACCCGTAAAATTTGTAAGTTTATTTTTTTTCTTGATGTAATGAAAGAGTTTTTTTTTAGCCAACTAAATGATTTTTTCCCATTTCGGAAATTATTTAAATTATTGCTTTCTTTGTCTTTCGGAATACAGTTTGTAATCATCTCCTATAATCATCTGAGTGGGTATCGTCACCTCGATAGTATCGTTGCATTTCTTTCGCATCTCCTTATTGGTTCAGTTGTAAATCTTTTAGCGGCATTCATAGTTTCCATTCCCGATCTGCTTATCATCAGGTATATGGACAGTATGTTTCAATGGAAAACCAGGCTGCTTACCCGAATTGGCATTCAACTCTGTTTAACATTGGTTGTAGCAGTTTCAGGCTCCACACTTATCACTTTGTTTGTGAATTGGATCAGTGCCTATCCGGAAGGACTAAAATCGGTGCTGATTACCAACGCGCTTATTTTTTCTGTAATTAACATCCTGATGATGGTGGTTCTTGAAGCCTGGCACTTTTTTATCGAAAGCGATAAGGCAAAGCTGAAGTCCGAAATTTTGGAACGGGAACTCTCACAGGTAAGGTTCGAAGTGCTTAAAAGCCAGTTGAACCCCCATTTTATGTTCAACAGCCTGAACGTGCTTTCGGGACTCATAGACAAAGATGTGGCGAAAGCCCAGCTTTTTATCGATGAATTTGCACATATATACAGGTACGTGCTCGAAACCATCGAAAAGTCAGTGGTTACCTTAAACGAGGAATTGGATTTTGTACGTTCCTATATATTTTTGCAACAGATACGCTATGGCGAAGCTTTAACTTTAACAGTTAAAATACCCTCGCATTTATTGAGCATGCTGCTGCCTCCCTTGTCGCTGCAGCTGGTGTTGGAAAACGCTGTTAAACATAACATTGTAAATCCATCGCTTCCTCTGCACATCGAAATTTCGCATGATAACGAATGGCTTACCGTTAAAAATAACATACAGCTTAAAATAACATCCAATGTTTCAACCGGTTTGGGGCAAAAAAACCTGGAGAAACGCTATGCCATGATTTGCGATGACAAACCCCGGTTCGAGGTTGAATCAAATTATTATATAGTCCGACTTCCATTAATTCAAAACGATTACGATGAACGTACTGATAGTTGAAGATGAAGCATTGGCCGCCGACCGGCTCGAAAAAATCCTGAAGGAGATATCTCCTGATAGCAACATACTTGCTAAACTTGGTTCCGTTAAGGAATCAGTTAAATGGCTGATGCTGAATACTGCTGATCTTATATTTCTCGACATTCAGTTGTCGGATGGATTGAGTTTCAGTATTTTCGACCAGGTTTCGGTGCAAACCCCGGTAATATTTACTACAGCTTACGATCAGTATGCTATAAAAGCATTTCAGCTCAACAGTGTTTCGTACCTTCTGAAACCGGTACGGAAAAACGACCTGGCCGAAAGCCTTCAAAAATTCAAATCGCTGAAGTCGGCTTTCAGTTTTGATTTCGAAAGCATATTATCGGCCATACAGGGTAAAAAGCCTGAGTACCGCAACCGCTTTTTGATTCAGATTGCCGACAAATTCCGTAAAGTGGAAATTGAAGAGGTAGCCTATTTTTATGCATACGACCGTAATGTGTTTTTAACAACCCTCGACGGCCATTCGTACCCTATGGATATCAGCCTCGATACCCTGGCAGGCACCATCGACCCTGAGCTGTTTTTCCGCATTAACCGCAAATACATCGTTAGCATGAAATCCATTACCAATATGTTTGCCTGGTCGCGGAGCCGTATAAAACTGGTGCTAAAACCCCAAACCGACGACGAAATGGATACGATTGTAAGCATCGACCGGACCTCGGAGTTTAAGAGGTGGATGAATAAGTAGGGGTTGCCGGGGCGTAAGGGAGTTGTGGGCCATTGGTAGTAGCGACATGCAGAAATTGATACATCGCGCTTGTATCCTGTTCCTGTATTTTTTCAATAATTTTAGTCTGGTCTGCCCGATCACCTCATCCGCCGTCGGCACCTTCTCTTCGAAGAGAAGGCCGCAGACTTCCATATTTTTATTTCTGGGCAATCGGATTTAATATACGGTATATTTTGCGCTTATAATCCCTGTTTTTTTAGTGTTCCGGAAGTTTTTCGATGATTTTTAACTGGTTTAGCACATCCTTATCGGTTAATGAATTTAGCCTGGTTATCGGAAGTGCCGTTAATCTGCTAAGCGTATGTTGCTACCTCCGTTCGCGCGCGTCTTTATTTCAGACGCGTGCGGGTACGATGCAACTCAATAACAGGTCAATTCCCGGCTCTCGAAAATAATTTCAAGAGGCGCGTCCAACCCGGCATAGTTTCTGGCTGAGCTGTAGTAATACTCCCTGGCTGGCGCGCGTCGAATTGCTGGCGCGCGTCTCCCGACGCGTGCCCGGGTATAATAGTTTTTTATTTTATGCTTCATCATGTCCGATAAATACTAAATATTCCATGGCGATGAAGCCTGGTTTGTTACATTCACAATTGTGGAATAAATCAAAGTTTTAGCTTGGCATAATAAATTCAGTTCGGCAATAAATTATGCAGATAAACCATCATTAATAAATGTAATATTGTTAAGTTTCTGGCAGATTTGAATAACGCACGCGCTGCAGGCGCGCACGAGCAAGGGAATAAGAAGTATTATCCTGTAAATTAGTAATTCTCAATAGCGGCAGATCCCTTTTGTGCTGAATTATTTATAATTGAATCAACAGCAATTGAATATGCGTTGATACATCTGGCTGTATCATTAAGTAACAGATACTTATGCGCATTGGCAAACATAGACTGTAAGGGATTTTTCGCCTTCATATCATCTGATTTCTGTTCCATTTTCCAGTAACCATTTCCAAACCGGTTTAACTATGATCTGACGACCTTCTGAGGTTATTTCATATTCTTCATCTTCGGTGAGTATAATCCCTTCATTTAACCCATATGTTTCAAGGGCTTCCTTTAATCCTTCCAGTTCGCGTTTTTGGGTCTCTTCATCCTGCAAAGTGCGACATACCTGTATTGCTTGGCTGATGTTTAATCCTTTTTTGGTTATAAAATCACATTCCTTTTTCCCATGGTGGAAATATACCTCATGCCCTTTTCGCAGCAATTCAATAAAAACAAGATTCTCAAGGTAACGGCCATAATCTTCCGAAATTCTGAAAGAAGTATTGGTTAGTATTCCATTATCAATGCAATACACTTTGCGACGATTGGCAAATTGTCTGTTCAAAGAGTGGTCGTATTGAAATACTTCGAACAAGAGGAAAGTATCTTTAAGGTATTCGAAATACTTATCAGCGAGGTCGTACGAAAGTGTGAGCGAAACTCTTATCTTATTCAGGTTAAAGGGTTTGCCTATGTTGGATAATAAATAGAGTGCTACTTTTTTAACGCTGTCGTAGTTTTTAAGGTTATAACGCGCAACAATATCTTTCAGAATAATGGTTTCGTAATACATGATAATTTCCTGCCGCCTCAAATCCTCGTCAAGAGAACAGGCTTTCGGGAAACCACCCCCTTTGAGGTACTCATTGAAAGCTATTTTATAAACCATTTTTTGTGTGATCAGCGAAACTTTGTCGGGTGCCGGCTGAGCCTTAAACAATATGTACTCCCCGAAACTTAGCGGAAAAACAGTGATAGCCAGAAACCGACCACTCAGGGCGGTACCAAATTCACGGCTAAGGAGTTTTGAAGATGAGCCGGTTACATAAAATTGCGCCCTTTTAAGTTCGTATCCTGTTAGCACCCATTTTTCCCATTGAGCAACATGCTGCACTTCGTCCAGGAAAATATGTGGCTTTGTTTCGTTGTTCACAAATTCTTTGTAAACCTCAAAAATCTGTTCCAGCAGTTCGCTGTTCAGTTCGCCATCGAAACGGGGGTCTTCAAAATTAACGAAAAGTACCTCTTTTTTATCCACGCCCATTCCGTTCAGGTGCCGGATATGGTTGATCAACAAAGTTGATTTTCCCGATCTTCGGATGCCTTTCAACACAATAACCTCATTGCTTGACAGATACTTATTTATTTTCTCCTGGTATTCGTCCCTTGCAAAAAAATCCGGAACCGGCTTATCCCAGTAGTTCCAGTCGTTAAGTATGCCAAATAATTTATTTTTGTCCATGGGGTTGGGTTTATATATAACCCCAAAGGTAAAATATATTTCTGTTTACAGAAACAATTGAACTATAATAATTTCAGTATGCAGAAATTACTCAACTGAATTTTTTCGCAATTTGTTTTCCTGGGTCCGATTTTACGTCTCCAATTAAGCCGGGAATCCTGGCGGTATTGCCACCGCTAATAATTGTCCCTTCAAAACCTCACACCGTCTTTTTGATAAATTCGCGGTATACTCTTTGGCTCTTTTAAAACGATCGTAATTAATGAGGCCATACTATGAATTTTTAGTATGGTTAAGGTAAGGAATACAAATAGGGGATGAATGTAGGGGATGAGATATTCTTATTTTAGGCACTTTCCGCTTTATTTTATCTTAAAAACAAAAAAGCCCAGTAAATACAGGGCTTTAAGGTACCAATAGGATAAAATGACTTTCAATTTTAGTAGCTGGGACAGGATTATTTCATGATCCTGAAAGGGGAGGGCTTAACTCCAACGCCCTTCGCTCACTGCGTGAGCTGTGGTCTTTTCTTTTTTCATGCTCGCTCGCAAAAGGGTTTGCGGCTCACCTGAAAAAAGAAAAGCCCTGATGCTGCGCATCAAGGCTTTGTAGTAGCGGGGACAGGATTATTCCATGATCCTGAAGGGGAGGGCTTAACTTCAAAGCCCTACGCTCACTGCGTGAGCTGTGGTCTTTTCTTTTCTCTTCACCACTTTGCAAACAAGTTTGCAGTGGTTCAGAAAAAAGAAAAGCCCTGATGCTGCGCATCAAGGCTTTGTAGTAGCGGGGACAGGATTCGAACCTATGACCTTTGGGTTATGAGCCCAACGAGCTACCTCTGCTCCACCCCGCAATATATTTTTAAAAAGAAATGAACGTCGTAATTGGGAGTGCAAAAGTATATTTTGTTTCTTTGTAATCCTAATTTTTACGTACTTTTATTTTTATGACTCATAAATCAGGTTTTGTTAATATTATCGGGCATCCCAACGTGGGAAAGTCAACGTTGATGAATATGCTGATGGGCGAAAAGCTCTCCATCATTACTCCCAAAGCACAAACAACACGTCATCGTATACTCGGAATTGTAAATGGCGACGATTACCAGATCGTATATTCCGATACTCCGGGTATAGTGAAACCTCATTATAAATTGCACGATTCGATGATGAAATTCGTGCATACTGCCTTGCAGGATGCCGATGTGTTTATTTATATGACGGAGGCAAACGAAACCAGTTTTGATGAAGAAGTAATCGGCAAGATAAAGGCATCCGGGAAACCACTCCTGTTCCTGATCAATAAAGTGGATACCATTACTCCTGCTGAAATGGAAGCTAAAATAAAATACTGGCAGGAAAAATTTACAGATGCAAAGGTGATCCCTGTTTCGGCAAAACTGAATTTTAATACCGATAAAATTACTGCGGAGGTATTGCGTTTATTGCCCGAAAACGAGCCTTATTTTCCTAAAGATGATGAGCTTAGCGACAGGCCTTTGCGGTTTTTTATTTCGGAAATGATCCGCGAAAAAATCTTCCTTCTCTTCAAACAGGAAATCCCGTATTCGGCCGAAGTGGTAGTAGATTCTTACAAGGAAAAACCTGAACTGGTGGTGATCGGTGCTACCATTTTTGTGGAACGCGATACTCAAAAGGCAATTATCCTCGGCCATAAAGGCGCAGCTATTAAAAAACTGGGAACACTGGCCCGCAAGGATATTGAAGCCTTTATCGAAAGGAAAGTGTACCTTGAGCTCAGTTTAAAAGTTAGCAGCGACTGGCGCGAAGATGCCAATCAACTGAAAAGGTTTGGCTACGAGTTTTAAATCGGTTGTACCTAAGGCAGATTGAATGGGTGTGATAGTTGTATCGCACAAAAAAAAACCTGCCTCGTAAAGCAGGTTTTTTCTTTAAAATATTTTGTTTAGAAAGGGCAACATTCCATTTCGCGTACCCTGCTGCTTCCGTAACCGGGGCTGAAGCCTCCGCCGCCGCTTCCTCCGAACAGACTGAAATCGTCGAATTCGAATACAAGTGAAATTTCGTGTGAAGCACGGCCTGCTGTACGCAGATCGGTAATAAGATAATCGTATGTGTACATAATCTTCATACGCGAATCTTTATTCCATGGTGCATTAACACCCACCTGGAAAATAGCATCTTTGGCTTTGAAAAGATCGAACGTCTGGTTGCGGAACCATACACCAAAGTAAATGGATGATTTCAGAATATTCATACCAACAGTGTAGGTCGAAAACTCAGCCTGCTGTTCGTACTGGAAACCCGGGTTAAACTTAAAGTTTCCACTGTTCCTGTAGTTGCGGTACGACGACGAACGTCCTTGTTCAATTTCGAGTACAAGGTCGCCGTTAAGCACAAGTTTACGTGGTAAAACCGAGTTGAGACCGAGGAATGATTCGTTTGGCTGAAACACGTGATGCACAGCCACTCCTAATGTTCCCTGTATGTTCGAATAACTCGATCCCGTTTCAGCAAAGCGGTAAACACCACCCACCGAGAAATCGGGATAAGAAACACGGTTAGCAGCAGGAGCTTCGAAAGCCGACTGATAAATGTTCCCATAACGGGCATGCAACTGATCCGTGAAAACAAGCTCATCCCAGTTCACCGATTTTTGTGCATACGAAACCATGAAACCCATCTGGGCAACCATATTTTCATATAAGGGGATACGGGCAGCCGTTCCAATTCCTACATTATTTGACTTTATCATACCGGTACCGGCCCTGTCCGACGATACCAATAACCCAAGTCCGCCGGAACCGGGAATAGCACGTTCGGCCATATCGATCGAAAAATTGTAGGTTTTGAAATCTACGGGTAATCCGGTCCACTGGTCGCGGTAATTAAATCGGGTTCGTATCCCGGGAGTCAGTCCGATATAGCCCGGGTTATAATAAATCGGGTTATTATAGAACTGCGAAAAGATCGGATCCTGGGCTTTTAGCTGGCTAAAGCTGGCAGCAGTGATCAGGATAATTATTGCTTTGAATAATCGGCCTTTTGTTAAGATGTTGTTTTTCATTGGTTTGATCTTTATTTGATACCGGGTACAAGTTGTTTTCCAAGTTCGGTAAGTTTTACAAATAAGTGCTTAAAAATACAAATTATTTTGGTTGTACAAGTTTTTATCGAATTAATGTTACAGTACCTGCCTTCGATTGAGGCATATTCTCATTGTTTCCGGCATTGCTTCCATCCCAAATTTCCCCGTCTTTAAATTGAGCCGATATTTTCCACAAATATACGTCTTGTTTTAGTAATTCACCATGTATTGTCCCATCCCACGATTCGGAAGGTGATCCCTGGCTGTCGAGTTTGGTTGAACTCCATAACAGGTTGCCCCAGCGGTCGCGGATTTCGATGTAATATGTTTTCAGGTTGGTGCCTTTCGGCCTGAAAACTGCTACCTCAGGATTCATATGCCCCGGGTTAAATGCATTGGGTACAAACAGGCCTTTGTATAGGAGGTTGTAAGCCATTACAAGTGTATCGGAGCAATCCTGGCCATTCGAAGTTATTAACTGAATCATATAACGTCCTTCCTTTTCGAAAGTTACTACAGGATCCTTGGCGTACGAAGTTTTCCCGTTGCCGAAATCCCATTCGTAGCTTGTCCCGTTAATGGTGCCATTGTTCATCTGAATCTGGCCTTGAATGTTCTCAAAGTTCTCAGCAATGTTGAAAGCTGCTACCGGGCTCGAATTAATGGCAACCTGTTTATTAACAGTAGTTGAACATCCGTTTCGGTCGGTAATTTTCAGATCGGCATCATAAATTCCGGCCTGGGCAAAGCTATACGAAGTATTACGTTTTGTCGATGCTCCCAATACCTCGTCACCATTTCTGAAAACCCAGTTCCAGTTAACAATGGCCGATGATGTTGAATCGGAATTATCAGTAAAGTTTACCGGGCGGGCTTCGCAACTGCTGTTCCAATTAAAGTCGGCAACAGGGTTTTCGAAAATATGTACCTTGTTCACAATAGTGTCGGTACAGCCCAGTGTATTGGTTACTACAAGCTTTACATCGTATTCGCCAAAGGTGCCATAGGTGTATTCAGGATTCTTGGTGGTTGAATTGTCATTCGATGATGCTGCATCACCAAAACTCCAGTTGTAGCCCGATATGGTTGTGTTGTTATTCTTGGTCAGGTTATCAAATTCTGTCGTATTTCCTATACATGCATCCTGCCATCTGAAGTTAGCTGTGGCAGCAGGTTTTACATTCACCTGTTTGCTCGCAGTATCAGTAACCATTCCTCCAACCATTTGGGTAGCCACAACCATTTGTACTGTGTAGTTTCCTGGAGCTGTGTAGGTATGTTCCACAAAAGGTTGCGCGTTGGTAAAAGTAGCCGAAGTACCGTCGCCGAAGAACCATTGCCAGCTGGCTATAGGAGCCTGGCATGTGCTGGCTTCGCTGAATTTCATCGTGCGTTTCTGGCATACAATAGTATCGTTTACAGCAAATTCGGCTGTGATACATGGTGTGCGGCGTATCGTCCTGGTTATTGAATCGATACATCCTGCTTCACTTACAGTAATAAGAGTAACCTCATATACAGCAGGGTATTGATAATAATGATTGCCGTCAGGGCTGCCGGGAGCATCAATGGTTTTCGTTGTGCCATCGCCAAAAATCCAGGTCCATTGTGCAATAGGAGCACCAGTGGTAAGGTCAGTGAAATAAACATTCCCGTCGCAGTGGCCGCCTTTGCTGCTGAATGCTGCTACTGGCTTAGCATCAACCTTAATAGTCATGTAGGTTGTCGAGATGCAGTTGTTTACATCCGTTGCCTGCAGCGATACTACAAATGTTCCGGGTTTACTGAAGGTATGTTTTGGATTGGCAAGCTTCGAGGTATTGTCAATGCCTGTTGCAGGATCACCAAAATTCCAGTTATAGAAGGCTATTGTGCCGCCTGCGGGTTGCACAAGGGTTGAGGTAAACCATGTGCTTTCGCCAAAACAGGTTTGTGTGTAATTCAAATCAACTTTCAGGCCTGACGGAACACATACTTCCTTTATGATAGTAGATTTGCATCCGTTGGCTGTGGTAACAATTAGTTTCACATTATAACAGCTGTCGGTTGCACCGAAAACATGCACAGGGTTTTGTAAGGTTGTGTAGTTACCCGGAGCAAACTCCCAGTACCAGCCTGTAACAGGCGATTGTGCGCTTACCGATTCATCGAAGAATAATACGGACCCATTACGGCAAGGCTCAGCGATGTAGCTGTACTGTGCTGTTGGAGCAGGTATTACAACCACAGGCATCACTTTTACCGATGTGCATCCTGCAGCATTGGTAACAGTAAGGGTAACATTATAAGTTCCGGCGGTTGCATAGCTGTAATTAGGGTTTTGTAAGGATGAGGTATCATCACTGGCAGTGCTTACACCGAAATCCCACATCCAGCCAACAATGGTCTGTCCGCCAGGGTTGTAACTCATATCTGTGAACTGTACAAGGTTACCTGCGCAATTGCCCGAACTGCTGAACTGTGCTACCGGTAGTGCATATATACTTATGGTACGAGTGATGCTGTTCTGGCATCCTGCGTTATTGGTTATGGTCAGAGTTACGCTGTAATTCCCGGGTTGAGCATACAGATGTTCAGGCTCCGAAAGCGTCGAAGGAATGGATCCGTCGCCAAAATCCCACAGGTATGAAGCTACGTCGGTAATATTGGTAACAACCGGATCAGCGCTGAATAACACAGGTATTGTAGCACACGATGCCGATACGGTGAAGTCAACTGCTGGTTTAGGTGTGATGGTAACAGTTTGCATTACCGTGTTGGTGCATCCTGCTGCATTTCCTGTGGTCAGGCTTACATTGTAAGTTCCGGGGCCACTAAAGGTGTGCTGTGGGTTTTGCAGGTTCGAAGTGTTGTTTACTCCCGAAATCGGATCACCAAACTGCCAGTTCCAGCTTATTATTATGTTACTGCTTGCTGCCTGCGAAAGGTCGGTAAAGAAGGTTGGAAACTGGTTGCAGCCACCTGCAAAGCTGAAAGCTGATACAGGAGCATTGTTTATGGTAATCGAACGGGTGTAGTAAGCCTCGCATCCGGTTGTAGTTTGTATGCTGAGCACTACATCAAAAATGCCGGATGTTGAATAGGTATGGGAAACATTAGGATTGGAAGGAGCATTTACCGTGATGAAGGTGCCATCACCGAAATCCCAGTTCCAGGTGCTTATGATTCCGTTAGGAGTTGATGAAAGATCAGTAAAAAGAACGGCCGTACCTGAGCATGAAGCAGAGTTGGAGTTAAAGAGAGCAATTGGAGGAGTAGTAACCTGGACCTGTCGGGTCTTAAGGTTTGTACAGCCGTTCTGTGAGGTTATAGTTAATGTAACACTGTATGTTCCGGGTGTTGCATAAACATGATATGGGTCGGCATCGGTGGAGGTGGTGTTGTCACCAAACTGCCAGAACCA
Organism: uncultured Bacteroidales bacterium; assembly: GCA_963714825.1. Taxonomy (GTDB): domain Bacteria; phylum Bacteroidota; class Bacteroidia; order Bacteroidales; family UBA4417; genus UBA4417. The sequence goes on from CAVQQF010000003.1 coordinate 19,863, forward strand.
CGATGCGGTATTAGCTACATTTACATAAGTTGAACTGATAAACTGAACCGTATCGGCAGCACATCCGTTGTTGACTGCGAAGTTAACAACAGGCTTTGGCGCAATGGTAACAGTCTGCATAACAGTATCAATACAGTTGTTGGCATTCTGAATCAACAGCGTTACCACATAATTACCAGCTTGCTGATAGGTATGAACCGGGTTTTGCAAGGTGGAAATGTTGGATGAGCCTGATCCTGAATCACCAAAGTTCCACGACCACGATATCAGGTTACCCTGCGATATATCATTAAACTGTACCGGCTGGCCTGCACAGGTATTGGTGTAGTAGAAATTAGCAAGCGGGCTCTGCAATATCTCCACGCTGCGTGTCCTGGTAGCCGAGCAGCTGTCGTTGGTAACAACTGTAAGGCTTACGTTAAAAGTACCGTATGTGCTGTAGGTATGCGATACATTCGGGTTAGCGGGATAATTAACAACCATGGTTGTTCCGTCGCCAAAATTATATTCCCAGCGCATAATGTAACCAAGCGGTGCCGATGACTGGTTGGTGAAATACACCTGCTGCTGCGAGCAGGCAGGAGTGCTGGTGCTGAAATTGGCAACAGGAGCAGGTACTATGGTTATACTGTGCGAAATGCTGCTCTGGCAACCCTCGTTGTTGGTAATTGTAAGTGTAACAATGTAAGTTCCCGGTGTAGTATAGGTGTATGTCGGGTTGGGTACCGATGATGTTGCGCCGTTGCCGAACGACCAGTTCCAGCTTGCCACATTGGCAAAGTTTATCGAAGTTGATGGTGTAAACTGTGTGCTGCTGCTAACACAGCTATTATCGTAAGTGAACTCAACATAAGGCGCTGCGGTTATGGTAACAGTTTTAACTAAGGTTGAAGAACAACCGTTTGCAGTTGAAACAGTTAAAGTAACCTGGTATGTGCCGGTTGCTGCATATGTGTGTGTTGGATTCTGCAGGGTCGATGTGTTGTTTACACCCGAAGCTGCATCACCAAAATTCCATGCCCATCCGGTCATTGTACCTGTACCACCGGTTTGTGTGAGGTTGGTAAATTGTACCGCTGATCCCTGGCAGGTGTTTGCGAAATCGAAGTTTGCAACAGGTGCCGGTAGGATAACTACGTTTTGAGTCCTTTCAGCCTTGCAGCTATCGCTTGATACTATCGAGAGTTTCACCGAATAGGTTCCCGGGGCTGCATACAAATGCAAAACATCAGGATTGGCAGGGTGAAGAACCTGTTGTGTTGTGCCGTCGCCAAAATCCCATGTCCATTGTGCAATAAAGCCGGTATACGATGCCGAAACATCATCAAAAAGAACAGGAGCATTAACACAAGGGATTGCAGGAGTGTTGAACATTGCAACCGGCAGCGGGTTAATAACTACGGTACGGGTTTTTGATACTGTACATCCTTGTAAATCAGTTACAGTCAGGGTAACCTTATAGCTTCCCGAAGTAGCGTAGTTGTGAACTGTGTTCTGCTGATTGCTGGTAATTCCGTCGCCGAAATCCCATGCCCAATTGGTGATATCAGCAACATTCATTATTGCTGTATTCGGGTAAAAATTGGTGGATCCGTTCACGCAGGTATTGTCATATAAGAAGTCAACAGGAACAGGTGTAAGTATAGTAACAGGTTTTATGATTGTGTCGGTGCAGTTATTGAAATTGCGGATCACGTGCATCACCTGGTATGTTCCCGGAGCACTGAATACATGGGTTGCATCCTTAAGCGTCGAAGTATTGTCAATTCCAGTTGCCGGATCGCCGAAATTCCACCAGTATTGTACTGTATTACCAGTGCCGTTAGCGTAAGAGGCATCAGTGAATGATGTTTCAACACCTGAGCAGTTGTTGGTGTACTGGAAGTTGGCAACCGGTGCTAATATCACAGGCACAGGAATTGTAACCATATGTTTGCATCCAAACGAGTTGGTAACTGTCAGCGATACATTAAATGTGCCGGCAGCATTATATTTATGACCCATATTTGGCTCATCAGGGAAACTGATGGTATCAATGGTTCCGTCGCCGAAATTCCATACCCACTCAGTAATGTACCCGTAGAGTGTGTGCGCTAGGTCAGTGAATTGTACATCTTCGTTTGAGCAATTTGGTGTGCTGTAGCTGAATAACGAAACCGGAAGTTGCGATACTGTTACAGTTTTGGATATTACTCGTGCTATACCTGAAGTGTCAATGGCAGTAAGTGTAACTGTGTATTCACCTATGCCTGCAAACTGATGGGTTGGATTCATCAGACTCGAAGTGCCGCCATCGCCAAAATTCCATAGCCAGGTTGCAACTGCACCTGCGTTGGTTACCGTTGTATTGACATAAAAATCTACAGGCTGTGCATTACATGATGCTCCCCAGGTGAAATCAATACCTGCATTGTTGCTGAAGGTAAGTGTCATTTGATCAGAAACCTGTGTACAAGGAGGATTGCTGAACGCTGTCAGTGATAATGTTACCGAGCCCTGTGCATAATCGTATGCACTCGGGAAATAGGTTGTGTTGAGATTCGAAGCGTTGCTGAACGTTCCGGTACCTGCACTTGTCCATAATACAGCATTTGAATTCTGTGTCGTGGCTGCTGTTATTACAAATGAACAGGAGGTGCATACTATAGCGCCGGGTCCTGCATCCACAGTTGGTCCGGTGACTATCGAAATTACTTTCTGATCCGATACAACCGGGCAAGGTGCGTTGTTGCCCGAAGTGAGGGTGAGTGTAACGCTGCCGTTGGTTATGTCAGCCGCACCCGGAGTGTAAATGTTATTTAAAATGTTCGGATTACTGAATATTCCGTCACCCGAAGTTGTCCATGCAAACGTTGTGCTGTTAAGTATAGTGGCATCGCTGTTGGAGTAGGTACTTGTTGAGCAAAGCTGAACATCGTTTCCTGCCCATACAACAGGCATTTTGTTAATGGTAACAATCGCTTGATCACTTACTATATTGTTGCAAGGAGCCAGCGAAACAGCATTAAGGCTTAATGTTACGGTGCCGTTGGCAATATCAGCTGCACTCGGAGTATAAGTAGGTGAAAGTGTATTGGAATTGGCAAAGGTGCCTGTTCCTGAACTTGTCCACGATATTGAGGAGTATGCTGTTGCCGAAGCTCCGCCAATGGTTACATTGCTTCCTTCGCACAGTATTAAATCAGGACCGGCATTTACATTAATCAGGTTGATGAAAGATATAATCTTGTTGTCCGATACTAAACCGCATCCTGAGTTTGAAGCGGTAAGTTTTAATGTTACCGAGCCGTTAGTAATATCAGCGGCACTTGGAGTGTAAGTTGGATTTAAGGTAGTTTCATTTACGAAAGTTCCTGTACCCAGGCTTGTCCATATAAGGTTAGTGTATAAGGATGCACTGGCATCGTTTACAGTGAAAGCAGTATTGAAACAGCTTGCAATATCAGCTCCGGCATTGGCTAGCGGGTACTGATCAATGGTAAGCATGATGTCGTCAGTTACAGTTCCGGTGCATGGGCTAATTGGCGAACCTGTTATCCGGAGAATCACAAATCCGTTAAGTAAATCAATTGCTGATGGAGTATAGGTTGGATTTAGCGAATTAGCATTCGCAATAGTACCCGATCCGCTTTGTATGGTCCATAATACGGATGCACAATTGGTTGAAGTTGCTCCGGACAGGATGAATGGTCCGTCGCACATATTAGCATCGGGCCCTGCATTTACCAGTGGATTCAGTATAAATGTAACTATTTTGTTGTCGATGGCCGGAGCGCATAATGCATTCCCGTTTACTGTTAGGACTAGTGTAACCGATCCGCCGGCAATATCAGCAGCCGAAGGGATGTATATAGGGTTAACAATAGCATTATTCGAAAATGTGCCTGTTCCTGAACTGCTCCAGCTTAGTGATGTTGAATTGGCAACACTGGCATCAGTGATACTCAGCGAAGTGTTTTCGCAAACTGATACGTCGGCGCCGGCATTACTTACCGGTGCTGGTACATAGGTAAGCAGCATGGTATCCTTTACATTTACTGAGCAGGGGGCTATCGAAGCAGCAGTAAGAATAAGTGATGTGCTTCCTGACAGTATGTCGGCAGCGCTTGGCTGATAGGTTGCATTAATTGTATTGCCACCCAAAAATGTTCCTGTACCGGTGGTTGACCAGCTAACACCCTGGTAGTTCGAAGCTGATGCAGCTGTAATAGTGAAAACAGTTCCTCCGCAAATTGTGTTGTCGGGGCCTGCATTAACTGAAACCATAGGGTTGAAAATCATCATGATCATATCAATTGCAACGTTGCTGCAAGGGCTGTTGCCAGTTACCATCATGGTTAAGGTTACTGAACCGGCTAAAAGGTCAGCTGCTGAAGGTGTATAGGTTGGTGTTAAAGTGTTCTCATTTGTAAGAGTGCCTGTACCCGAGGATGTCCAGCTGATGGCAGTATAATTTGTGGCTGTTGCCCCTGAAACAGTATAATTGTTTGCCAGGCAAACATTTATATTGCCTCCTGCATTTGCTGTTGCCAGTTGATCGATGGTTACCAGCAAAGTATCACTGGTTTGAGTTGCTGAGCAACTACCTACGCCGTTAGCTGTAAGAATGAGGTTGACTGATCCGGCTAAAATGTCGGAAGCACCGGGAGTATAAATGGAAACCAGGCTGCTGTTGGTGCTGAATGTGCCGTCGCCTTCTGTTGACCAGAGTGTGGTTGCGCCCAGGCTTACACTTGCATTAAGCATAGCCGACTGATTCGCGCAGATAGTAATATCAGCGCCGGCATTTACTACCGGAGGACTACTGATAAGCAGTGAGCCAGTCATAAAGATACTGCAGCCGCTGATTTGATTTACGGCCTTCACCGTGTAGGTTCCTGAGTTTTGTATTCCGAAAAAGATTGCATTTCCTGTTCCTACAAGGGTAATGCCTGTGTTAACAGCATTTTTAAAGAGAGTATAATTTATACCGGTTTCGGAACCATCGAGGCCAACTATTGCTGTTGCACAGGTAAGTCCGGCAGGAGTAATATTGAAATTGGCCGGTTTGCCCGTAATCTGTGTCGAGCCTGTCATTACTGCCTGGCAGGTTGAAGTGCCGTTAACAGCTATAATAGTGTATATTCCTGTTATCAGTTGCGGACCAAAATCAATCACGCCGCCTGTACCGGAAATAGTGTCAATTCTGAAAACATTGTCAAGCAGAAGAATATAATCCGTGCCCGGCTGTGACCCGTTCAGGGTTATGGAGGTGCCTGAACATTGCATACCCTGAGGTGCCAATGTATATACCAATGGCAGTGTGTGAAGTTGCGACATTCCATTCATTGTAGCAGCGCATCCGGTTACAGTGCTTGTTGCTATAATGGTATAAATACCGGGGATGTTCACCACTCCGAAACTGATCGCTGATCCGGTTCCGGCAACGGCCGATCCGATATTTGTAATTCCATCGCGCCTAAGCTGATAGTTTACACCTGTTTCGGAATTATCGAGGCCTATAGTGCTGCCTGAGCATATAATTCCTGCAGGAGTTACATTGAATGCGGTGGGACCGGTTAATATTACGGTACTCCCGTTCATTGCGGCCTGGCATGATGCGGCTACTGATACTGCTGATATAGTGTATGTTCCGGCAATCATTTGTGCGCCGAAATTGAGTGTTGAACCTGTTCCGGCAAGGGTTGCTACCAGTATTGCTCCATCGCGATACAGTAAATAGTTCATGCCGGTTTCGGATCCGTTGAGCGTGATGGCAGTTCCAGGACAATGATTACCTGCCGGTTGCTGAGTGAAAAGTACGGGTAATGAGTTTATTACAACAGTGCCATTCATATTTACTGTGCAGCCATTTGCTCCGACTGCTTCAACAGTGTATGTCCCCGGTACTGTTTGTATGCCGAAGTTAATGGGTGCACCTGTTCCGGCAACCTGAGGTCCTACATTAAATACACCGTTGCGGCGTAACTGGTAGTTGACACCTGTTTCCGAATTGGTAATACCCAGTGTAGTTCCTGCACAAACAATTCCACCCGGATTCATGTCGTAAACAAGTGGGAGAGGTTTTATAATTGTAGTGCCACTCATATTGCCTGTACAGAATGTGCCTGCATTATAAGCTACAACGGTATAAGTTCCTGCTGTGGCCTGGCTTCCGAAATTTACTGCACTGCCTGTACCTGCAATGGTGTCGATGTTAATTGAACCATTCAATACAAGTATGTAGCTGATGTTGAGCTCTGAGCCGTTTAGTCCGATTGATTCGCCCGCGCAATAGCTTCCTGCAGGAGCAATGTTAAATACTACAGGTACAGGATTTAGAATGGTGCTGTCGGTCATCCATGCATTGCAACCTGTCAGGCTGTTTACAGCCCGTACAGTATAAACGCCGCTCAGACTCTGTGGACCGAATGATATGGGTCCCCCGGTTCCTGCAACTGCAGGTCCCATGGTAAATAAGTTGTTAAACATAAGCTGGTACGAAACCCCGGCTTGTGATCCCGATAACCCGACGTTGGTGCCGATGCATTGCAGGCCTGATGGCTGAAGCGAGTATTTTATCGGGCCGTCGGTCATAACAGTAGTACCACTCATTGCAAACTGGCAGTACGATGTTTGATCTACGGCAAGTATTGTATAATTTCCTTCGGTTAATTGTGGTCCGAAGTTGATAGGTCCACCGGTACCGGGAATTGTATCGATATGTATGGCATTATCAAGTATTAAAACATAATTGACGCCTGGCTGTGAGCCGTTTAAACCAATTACATCTCCTTCACAGGCAGCTCCGTTGGGTATAATATTGAAAACAGTTGGATCAGGATATAAAGTTGCGCTTCCGTTCATATATACCACACAATTGGTGGTGCCATGAATGGCTACAACCGTGTATATACCTGGCATCCCTGCTGTACCAAGGCTGATGGCAGCTCCTGTGCCGGGTACTGGTGCACCCAGGTCGAAGGTGCCGTTCCAGCGTAACTGGTAGTTTACACCTGCTTCGGATCCTGAGAGGCTGATAACCTGGCCGGGGCATAGTATGCCGGCAGGTATTACATTGAACACCTGTGGCAAAACATTGATATAGGTGCTGCCGGTCATCATAGCCTGGCAACCGGTAGTGCTGTTAACTGCTCTTATGGTATAAGTTCCGTTCGTAAACTGAGGGCCGAAATCGAGGAAACCAACAACGCCGGTTCCTGGAATCATACTGATAGTGATACCGTTAAGCATCAGTGAGTATTCCACACCCAACTCTGAACCGTTGAGGCGGATAATGGTTCCGGGGCATTGTGAGCCAACCGGATTTATTGTAAATACTGTGGGCGCAGGATTAATAACTATTACGGCGCTGTCCTGCATCATTTGGGTAATGCTATTTATTGGGTTTATTGCCCTTACTTCATACATGCCACCCAGGCTTAATGAGTTCCAGGTCAGAGGTAAACTTGTTCCTGCAATTATGGCTCCGTACGGGAAACCGTTTCGCAGTAACTGGTAGTTAATTCCGCTTTCCGATCCGGTAAGTGTTACGGGTAATCCCGGCTGTCCCTCGCAAATTGTTCCCCCGCCAATTACATTAAACACTATCGGTAGTGGCAAAATGGTGATATCAACACTTCCAAGCATAATGGCTGTACAACCGGTAACCATATTTGTGGCAACAACAGTATATGTTCCTACCTGAGTCTGGTATCCGAAGTTGATCTGCGATCCCGTTCCTGAAATAGCTGATCCTACAGGTGCATTATTGCAATGCAGTTGATAGCTGATACCGACATCTCCATGAAGAAGTCCAATCTGACTTCCTGCTCCACCGAATGGATAAGGGCCTCCGCCGGTAACCTGGTATGCAACAGGAGGAGGAAGTATGGTAATTATCGCGTTGCCTGACATCAGGGCAGTGCAACCTGTTGTATTGTTGGTAGCAAGCACGGTATAAGTGAATGCAGCTGTGCGGTTTCCAAAACTTATTGGAGATCCCGTTCCTGTTACGGCCGCTCCATCGGGAACGCCACCACGGTATAACTGGTAGTTTGTGTTTGGTTGTGATCCGCTTAGGCCAATATTTACACCTGAACCTGCGAAACAATAGTCTCCGCCTCCGGTTACGCTATATTGTAAGGGCAATGGGTTAACCACAACATTTACCGAAGCAATTGCTGTATTAAATCCATCATTAACTTCAACAGTGTAGGTAGTGCTTTCGTCGGGCGAAATCATTGGATTCGGTAGTGTTGAGCTCCAAACCGGGCTTCCTGCCGGGCTGCAGGTCCACATATAGGTATATGTGCCTGCCCCACCTGTAACAAGCGAATTAAGCTGGGCTTGCGAGGTGTCAGCACAAATTTGGCCAGGGGTAGCTGATGCAATCACATTAATTGCGCTGCCGCTGAGCGATACATTCACCAGGTCGCTTCCCGAACAGCCATTGGCATCGGTTACCGTTAATGAGAATGTTGTATTTGAATATATGTTTGTTGTAGCTGGAAATGCAGTATTTCCACCTGATGCAATAAATGCTATAGGATTCCAGGAGTAATTCATAGCTCCTGATCCTCCTGAAACTGATCCGTTCAAGGTGGTATTGGTTCCGTAAGGGATTATCTGATCAACTCCTGCATTGGCAATTGGTAGTGAATTAATCACGATAATTACGCTGCTTCCCATATCCAGGTTGCAGGCGGTTGAAATACGGGTTGCAGTTACAGTGTATGTTCCGGCACTTGTCTGGTTACCAAAACTTAAAGCTGCTCCTGTACCTAAAACCGGGATACCCACCGGAGTACCGTTATTATTTAATTGGTAACTAACACCCGATTGTGAATTGGCCAGGCCAACCACAACTCCTGTTCCGCCTATGCAGTAACTTCCTCCTCCGGTTAGCGAATATTGAGCTGGTAAAGGATTAACAGTTACAGTAACTGAAGAGGTGGCTGCATTAAATCCGTCGTCAACCAATACAGTATATATAGTGGTAACAGCTGGTGAAACCGTTATGCTGGCATTAGTGGCTGAAAATCCTGCCGGATTTGAACTCCAGGTATAAGTATAAGTGCCTGATCCGCCACTTGCATTTGCTGCAAGCAATGTGCTTTCGCCCACACAAATATTGGCAGGTGCAGCCGATGGCATTGCTGCCAAAGGTGTTCCGACAACGAAAACGGTCATTTGGTCAGCCGAAGTACATCCGGCTGCATCATCAATTGTTAAGGTATAGGTGCGGGTGGTGTTTAAATTGTCAGTTTGTGGAGTAAGCGTATTTGAACCTGAACTTATGTAAGAAACCGGAGTCCATGAATAATTCAGAGCACCTGTCCCTCCACTTGCTGATCCGTTTAAAGTAGTAAAGGTTCCATAAGGAATGGTAAGATCAATACCTGCATTAACCTGGGGTAAAGCCCTCACCAGCAAGTTAAGTATGCCTGAGCTGCCGGTACACAACGATGGAGCCTGGCCAATAGGTGTGAGCAAATATTGAACACTAATGTCGGATGAAGTAGTGTTTATAAGAGTTTCATTAATTGCAGCTGATGCTCCTGATGAGGATGCATTGCTGATGCCCGCTACTGCTGCTCTCGACCATGTGAATGATGACCCGGGCTGGTTGCTGGTTATGTTGTAAGTAAAGGCTTGTCCACTACAAACGGCTTCATTAACACTGCTGGTAATGACAGGTAAAGGGTCGATGTTAATAATATAATCAGCCGATGTTCCTGCGCATGCAGGGCCGAAATTTGATGTCGGTATAACCTGATAGGTAACTGTGCCCGGTGTGGATGAGCTATTGAAAATGGTCTGAAGAGGAATTGTGTTTCCGCCGCTAGGAATGAAACCGCTTATTGCTGCTGACGAAGGAGTGGCAATCCATGTAAAGTTTGTTCCCGCTACATTCGAAATCAGGTTGACATTCGACGAGTTTGAACCCGAACATATTGTCTGCGACATTGACGCATTTGTAACCTGGGGTCTAGGGTTTATTGTAACGGTATGATTGGCATTGGATCCGATACATCCGTTAAATGTTGGGGTAATAGTATAGATAACAGTACCCTGGGTTGAAAGATTATTGTTGATAGTTTGTGCAGGTATCGAAGCTGTTCCCGATGCAGTATATCCGGTAATTCCAGCACCCGAAGGGGTTGCTGTCCACGAATAGGTTGTTCCGGCTACCGCTGACGAAAGTGTTACCGCTGATGTGACAGTACCGCTGCAAATAGATTGGGTTGCCAGGCTTGGAACAGCATTTGGAACAGGATTTATTGTGACAGTATAATCCGAAGGTGTTCCAACACAACCATTGGCTGTGGGTGTTATGGTATAAACCACAGTTCCCGGGAAGTTGGTAGTATTTACCAGAATTTGATTTATGGTTGCGCCGTTACCACCAGCAAAACCGAGTATCCCGGGAGTGCCGTTGGCTGTCCATGAGTAAGTTGCGCCGGCAACATTCGATGTCATGGCCAGGTTGAATGCTGAACCCGAACAACTGGTGGCTAAAAGAGGCGAGTTTGTAATTGTTGATACAGGATATACTGTAACATTAAAATTTGTAGCAGCCGAGGTGCATCCGTTGAGGGTCATAAAAACTGCATATACAACGGTACGTGTAACATTGTCGTTGTTAACCAGTGTTTGCGAAATAGTTGCACCCGATCCATTGCTGAAGCCGGTTACATTACCAACTGCCGAAGCAGTCCAGGTAAAAGTAATGCCGGGGATATTTCCAACAAGGTTTATTATCACATTGTTACCCGAACAAACTACAGGAGCAGCCGGAACAACTGTAAGAACAGGTGCAGGGATTACTGTTACAATAACGCTAACCGGAGTACCTGTACAACCATTGCTAACCGGGGTTATTACATAGGTAACATCGTGTGGAGCATTGCTGGTATTGGTTAGCACCTGGGTAATATTATTCCCGCTACCACCACTGTGACCCAGTATTGAACCTGGAGCTGATGATGTCCAATTGTAGGTAGTGCCAGCAACATTCGATGTTAAGGCAATACTTGTAGCTGCACCTGAACATATGGTCTGTGAACCGGGAGTAGCTGTGAGTACCGGCCTCGGATTTACAAAAATTGTATAGGTAGCTGGTATACCGGCACATCCGTTCAGACTGGGATTTGGGATAACAGCATAGGAAACAACTCCCTGTACATTTGCAGTATTCGTAATGGTTTGAGCAGGAATGGTATTAGTACCACTTACCTGGAACCCGGTAACGCCGACAGGAGTCGCCGATGAGGTCCAGGTGAAAGTTGTGGCTGGAATATTCGAAGTGAGCGTAACCGCACCTGAAGCCACACCGCTGCATACCGTCTGCTGCAAAGGACTGTTGGTAACAGCTGGTGCTGAGTTTACTGTTATGGTATATACAACCGAAGGCCCGGTACAATTATTGGGTGCAGGTCCGGTTGGAGTAATTGTATAGTTAATAGTACCTGCAACCGGCAATGTGCTCGAAACTAACATGGCAGGAATATTGCCGCTACCAGATCCCGTGTATCCACTTAACCCGGCTGATGCTGTTGCTGTCCATGTAAATGTTGTTGATGCAAGATTCGCCAGTATGACTACTGGTGTTGTGCTCGTTCCGGCACATATGCTTTGCGAAAGAATGGCATTGGTAACTAACGGAAGAGGGTTAACGGTGACAGCAACGCTGAAAGGTGTTCCCGGACACGATGATGGTGCAGGGCCTGTGGGGGTTATTACATAAGTTACTACTCCCGGTGTGGTTGACCCTGCAGGCAAAGTCAATACATTGCTGATGTTTCCGGTACCAACAGGCGAAAAACCTGCTACTGTACCCGATGTTAGTGATGCTGTCCAGCTAAAAGTTGCTCCGGCAACATTGCTGGTAGGTGTATAATTTACATTGTTTCCTGAACAGATTGAGTGCGTTGCTGAACTGGTAATTACAGGAAACTGATTTACCTGTACCACTACTACATTTGAAAGTTCGTCAGGACATGGAGGTGAGGAGGTAACAAGGCGGTACCATGTGGTTACCGCTGTAGGTCCCGGCTGATAGGTAGTTCCCACAGCCCCTGCTATATTACTGAAACCAGCTGCTGCGCTGGTAGTGCTTATTTGCCATTGATAGGTATATGTGCCATTTCCTCCTGTAGCTGGGGTCGAAGTAATCAGTGGAGGTGTTGCACCCACGCATATTTGTGCATCCGACAGTAATGTTCCTGGTGTAAGTACCGGATTTACCACTATAGGTATGGCTGTCGTATTTGCACAATTGCTAACCAAATCGACACCTACTACCTGGTATATAGTGCTCACAGTTGGAGTTTGTGTTATTGGATTTGTGTTTAACCCAAATAACGTCATAGGATTCACCCATACCCACGATACTGTGGGTGCAGTGGTAACCGACAGGGTTACCTGTTGGCCGAAACAGAGTTCAAGAGCGGAACTTGATAATGTTATTGAAGGAACTGGTTTTATAGTTACTGCAACCGGATTCGATGGGAACGGGCATGCCCCTGTTATTACAGTATAACTGCCATCAGCAAATACATAGGTTGAGCTGTTGGTTGCTCCGGGTATGATAATACCATTCCTATACCACTGCCAGGTGGTACCCGTTGAGGGTGTACATTGCATAATAACCGAATCACCCGCACAAACAGACGCTGAGGCAGGTGTTGCAATTACTATTGGAGGACATTGTGCGTTAACGCTTAGGCTAACAAGTATTAACAAGAATACAGGAAGTAATTGTCGGGTCGACATAGCTACCCTGTGAAGGTTGAGTAAAGCCCGTTTCATATTTTCGCGGTGTAGATAAGTAGTTGATAAAGAGATACATGTCGTAGTGAGTGAGTAGTACAAGTAGTGGAGTGTATTAGTTAATAGCTATGCTGCCAAATTGTAATACTTAATTTTGAAAAAAGTTTTTTAAATTCTGAGAATTATTGGTTTTACTGTCTATAATTATACCCGGATCCGATTTGTATTTATTAAATATTTAAGCACCCAATAATTATATGTATATTGATATTCAGTATTTTATAACTTGACTACCACTCGTATTGGTCTTATATCATCGGTTAAAATGCGTCAAAATATTTTAATCAATTAAAGTTTTTCTTCTATCAAAAAGTTGACCATATAGCTTGATTCGAATATTAGCCATCAAACACAAGGTTTAAAACAAATGAATTTTATTTGTATTTTGCGGGCTGAAATCGATGATTTTTTCACCATATTAATGAATAACCAATCATTCGGAATAGTGAGAACCTTACTGTTTATATTATTGTTAGTACTTGCGTCGCCAAATATACAAGCTCAAACTTCGCTCGATACAGCTGTTGGCTTTACCGTAAAGGATGTGAACGGAATAACGCATCGTTTAAACGAATACCTGGATCAGAATAAGATTGTTGTGATCGATTTTTTTACCATTACCTGTGGGCCTTGCACCACCTATGCGCCCTTAATTAACGAATCCTATTACCATTTCGGTTGTAATTCCTCAAATGTTATTTTCCTGGGTATCAACTGGGGTGCCGACAATGCCGGGGTTATTGATTTTGGTGAAACCTACGGTGTGTTTTACCCCGAAATAAGCGGCACCGAAGGCAACGGCAATCATGTGGTAGCCGATTATGGCATCCTCTCATATCCTACTGTAATACTGATACTGCCCAATGCATACATTGCTGAAAAGTATATATGGCCTCCCGAAACCCAATACCTTGATAGTGTGATTATATCTCACGGAGGAATACCTGCCGATTGTAATACCCCTATTTCATTCTCCGGGCAGGCTGCAGGGAATCAGGGTAAAATACTTTCGGTATTCCCTGTGCCAGCAAAATCAATTGTTTACTGCAAAACCACGCTTCATGAACCTGGTTTTTTGGAGGTAATCTCACTCGAAGGCCGCAGCGAAATGAAAAATATATCAGTAAACCCGGGCGCAGAAACCCCCATACCTGTTAATAATCTGAGTAAGGGTTACTACCTGCTAGTGCTGCGTAATAAGTCGGGTACTATGATTGATCGTAAGCCTCTTATCATACAGTAGTGATTTAACACTCCCTGCTTTTAGTTATAGATGGAAGCTTAAAAAGGAAAAGTTTTCTATTTTTTTGACCGATTTAACGAAACTTATTTAATTTTGTGTACTGAATCAAATGTAATTATATGAAAACCTCATTTCGTTTATTCCTGTTATTTGTTGCAATGTCCGGGTTATTTATTTCCGGATGCGAACCTGTTGATGAGCCCACCGGGAGCGATGACCGGGATCCGTATGTCGGGGTATGGCAATTTATCGAAAGTTTCAAAAGCCCGGTAGGCCAGAGTTATATCGTTACCATCAGCAAAGATCCTGATAACAGCAGCCAGGTTTTGCTGCAGAACTTCGGTAACCCTGGTACACAGGATGTAAAAGTTACCGGAATTGTTACTTCGAACCAGATTATTGTAACAACGCAAAACCTGAGCAACGGGTGGACTGTAGAAGGAAGCGGCAAAATTACCAATGTGAATAAAACTTCCATGTCGTGGACTTATTCAATAACGGCAGGGGGCGATAAGGAATATTATACGGCTACAGCCTCGCGCCAGTAATCGGCCTGCAGTCTCAGGTCACATTCTCCTGCAGTGGTTTACTGAAGGCTGAAACAATTGTTATTGGTTTAATCCGAATCGTGTTTTAGCCCTAATTTCTTCTAAAAATAAATAAAAAAAAGCCCCGTATCAGCAGGGCTTTTTTTTATCGTATCTATTCGTATCTGTTATAAGGCTTAAGACTTATTTTTGCAGGTAAGCCATATGTCCCGGGTTTAAAATACTGAAATTCGTACAACTTCTCTGATTTATTCAGCGACCTGAACCAGGGATTATTAAGGAGAACTGAATCCTGCTCCTGATGCAAGATTCCTGGCGATTTTTCATTTGCTTTTGCAATAATCTGTATCAGTTCGGTCTCCTTTTCGGTAAGCTGGGCAATTACTTCGGCATAAATTTTATCGAGTTCCTCGATATGTTCCAGGTAATAGTTGAGGCTTTTATTAAATTGACCTGGTTCTATTTCATGTTTTCTGAAAACTGCTGCGAACCTTTTGCGCATATCAGTTGTATCGAGCAGCCGGGCAAGTGAATCATTTGCATTTCGCAGGGTGGCTTCGGTAAGATGTATGTCGACCAACAGCTCGGTCATTTGCGATTCGGAAAGGGTACCCGTGGGCCTCGAACTGAACATGCTGCTGCAGGAGGCAGCGAGCAACGCAATACAAATAAAAGAAGCCCATTTCTTCATAATGAATTCCTGGTAAAATTAAATGATTGGCAAAGTGAGCAAAGGTAAAGTTTCAGCTTATTTTACTTTTTTTTACCACTGTGCTTTTTAAGGTATTCGGCGTTCAGTTCCTTAATAACTGAGGAAGTAACATCGAGGGTATCGTTTGCATACAGTATATTGCCTCCTTTGGTGAAGCCCAGTATATAATCGAATTTGTAATCCTGGTTATACCGGTGAAGGAAATTCATAACCGAATCGAGCAGGGCAACATTCATGTCGATCTCGCTTTGCTGCAGCTCCGAAGCATAACGGTCGCGTAATTCATAAATTTTCTGCTGGTTCTGCTGCAGTTGACCGTATATTTCCTGGGCGCTCTGCTCGCTTATCGTTTTCTTGGCAACCTGCTCCTGGAAATAGGCCGCATCCTTTTCGAAAGCTTTTTGTTTGGAAGCTACTTCTCCCTCCAGGCGGGTGCCTTTTGCTTCGAGGTCGGCACGCATCTTTTTAACCAGTTCGTAATTGCTCAATATGCTGTCGTTGTTAACAAAAGCAACCGAAATAGTGCCCCGGTTAGCTTTTTCAACAGCTCCTGATGCTGACGAGCCTTTTTTGCCACCCGAAGTAAAGAAAAGAATATATAATATAATAAGCCCGGCCAGCATTACCAGGTTTAAGGTGAGTAACAAAGGGTTTATTTTGTTACCGGCTTTGGGTGCCACTTCCACTGCCGAAACTATGGGTTCCTGAATATTTTCGACCTTTTCGGGCGTGCTGTTAGTGTCGGTGCTGTTGTTAAGTTCTTCTGTCATTTATGTGTAATTTGCGTTGAATAAAAAAATAACCTGGTTCATAAGGCACGAACCAGGTTGCGAAGTTAATAAAAACACTTCATGCTCAAATTATTAGTTGCCAACTTCCGAGATGTATTTTATCCGCACAAGCCTTATTTCTTCCTCGGTAAACTCATTCTCGCCCAAAGTTTTAAGTGCGCTGTCAACCGAATCGGTTTCAGCCTCCATAAAATATTCAATAATCTCTTCCTGGTGGTAGGGGTCGATGGTTTCTTTCAGGTAGTAGTTAAGGTCGATTTTGGTGCCTGAATCTACAATGCTTTCAATTTCGGTAATCAGTTCGTCGGCGGTCAGGTTTTTAGCCACAGCAATATCTTCGAGCGATAACTTACGGTCGATGTTGGTTATGATATACACTTTAAGCCCCGACTTATTCACCACCGATTTAACCACCATATCCATGGGGCGCATAATCTCGTTCTCTTCGACATACGACGAAATGAGCTGCAGGAAAGGCTTACCGTACTTCTGAGCTTTGCCGGCCCCCACACCTGTGATGCGCTGAAGCTCATCCATATTTATAGGGTACTGTATCGCCATGTCCTCGAGCGAAGGATCCTGGAAAATAACAAACGGTGGCAGGCTTTCTTTGCGCGCAATCTCTTTCCGAAGATCTTTTAAAAGTGAGAATAAAGTTTTATCGGTAGTACTGGTGCGTGCACCTCCACCCGACATCATTTCGTCATCATCGCTTTCCTCGGGATCGGAATCCTTAACTACCATTACAGGAAATGATTTTTTCAGAAACTTCTGTCCCTCAGGCGTTATTTTCAATATCCCGTAATTTTCAATATCTTTAACTACAAGGCGTTCAATAAGCATTTGTCGAAGCACTCCATCCCAGAAACGCTCACTGTCCTCCATGCCTTTGCCGAAAATTTCGAGTTCGTTGTGCTTGTACGACTTGATATTTGAGGTTACTTTTCCAATGAGTATACTAACAATGTGCTTTGCTTTACATAGCTGCTTGGTGGCAAGCACTGCTTCCAATGCAAGTTCCACATATTCGCGCCCGTCAATTTGCGTTTTAGGATGCAGGCAGTTGTCGCAATTTCCGCAATTCTCTTCATGGTAAACTTCTCCAAAATAATGGAGTAACTGCTTACGCCGGCACATCGACGATTCAGCAAACGACACTACCTCCATTAACAGTTGGTTGGCAATTTCCTGCTCGGCAACGCCTTTGTTTTTGCTGAATTTCTCAAGTTTTTCAATATCATCGTACTTGTAAAATGCCAGGCAAATGCCTTCCCCGTCGTCGCGGCCCGATCGTCCGGTTTCCTGGTAATACCCTTCGAGGCTCTTGGGCATATCGTAATGTATCACAAAACGTACATCGGGTTTGTCAATTCCCATACCAAATGCTATAGTGGCAACTATCACATCCACTTCTTCCATCAGGAATTTGTCCTGGTTCTGATACGCGAACCGCTGAATCGAGGCCTGCATGATAGGGTAATGCTTTTATGCCATTTACTACAAGGGTTTCCGCAAGTTCTTCAACCTGTTTGCGGCTCAGGCAATAAATAATTCCCGATTTGCCTGTATGCATTTTTATGAACCGTATCACATCCTTATTTACATCCGTGTTTTTCTGCTTCACTTCGTAGTAAAGGTTCGCACGGTTAAAGGATGATTTGTAAAGAGCAGCTTCCTGCATTCCAAGGCTCTTCAGAATATCCTGCTGCACTTTAGGCGTAGCAGTGGCTGTTAAGGCTAGAACCGGTACATTCTGGCCTATCGCATCAATGATAGGACGTAATCTGCGGTATTCGGGCCTGAAATCGTGTCCCCATTCCGATATACAATGGGCTTCATCAATGGCATAAAAAGAAATCTGAATATCTCTGAAAAATGCAACATTCTCATCTTTGGTAAGCGATTCAGGAGCTACATAAAGCAATTTGGTTTTGCCTTCGGTTAAATCACTTTTCACCTGGGTAATTTCGGCTTTCGATAGCGATGAGTTAAGCACATGGGCAATGCCTTTGTCGGCACCAAATTGCCGCATGGCATCAACCTGGTTTTTCATCAGCGAAATAAGAGGCGAAATTATTATAGCAGTGCCGGGCAACATCATGGCCGGCAACTGGTAACACATCGATTTGCCCCCGCCTGTCGGCATGATAACGAAAGTATCGTTACCGCTAAGTACATTCCGTATTATGGCTTCCTGGTTTCCTTTGAAATTCTCAAATCCAAAAATTTTCTTGAGTATGGTTTGCAAAGGATAATCCCTGAAATCTTCAGTCTTTTTCATCAAACGAGCATTATTCATGTATTCTCACCCCAAAAGGGGCTTATTATTATTGTTAGTTTTTGTCTCTTTATACAACAAGCAACAGGCTTTTAATGTTTATAACCGCTTTTATTCCATGCATTTAAACATCCCTGATAACAAGGAACCATTACCTGTATGACCCACTATTATGGTGCCTTTCGTGAAAATCGTTTTTGATTAATGATAGTAGCTGTTGTCTAAGGTAAAGTTAATACAACTTTATCGTTAATCCGGAAATATTTTTTTTACAATTGTTATTTTTTTTAACACAAAAATCATAACTGTCACAAAAACAGATTGTTATGTCGTACGTTTTTTGGGTTAAAATTTGAGGAAAATTTTCAATTCGATACCACGAAGTGTAATTCGCCTTAATTTCAATGAAAACCCTGCCTGTGAATTGAAGGGTTTTCGATTTTTGACACTCTTTGTAAAAAGTGTGCAAAAGTATAATTAAAATCAAAACAATCAGTAGTTTAAATTTATTTTATTGCAGGCAGGATAAATTCTTTGGTAAACCCGCTCTGTTAAAGTTTAAAAACCACCAAAACAGCAAATTAGACGAATCCAGGCTTTTTACTGACAAATTAATTGAATGAATAAATGCGACATATGCCCGGCAAAATAATAAATCGGCTAATTTGTATTTGAAATTTAAACTTTAAGTATGATTTAATTGGCAGTTTATTTCAATTTAATGAGCGACGGGCGATTATCTTAAATATGCTGTAAAATGGATTTGGCATTTATGTTTTCGTCCGCCTTCGCTGCCTGCTTAGCGCTGCTAAAACGCCGGCACATACCAGCTGTATTGCAGTTTTTAAAACTTTGAGAAAAGAAATCAGGATATTTAAAGTGTGTCTTCCACTTCAAGGTATTAACAGGGAGTTATTCATATATAATACTAGCTTTTAAGATAATGGAGGCTAAAATGGCAAAACTGCCTGCTGTGATTATGAATGGTGAATGACTTCAAAAAAAAGTTATATTTGCATTGAAAATATTTTTTTTGGAACGATATTTCATGATGCCATTCCTTTGTTTCTTACCCGGGGTAAATGTGCGTAGCCATCGGAAAATTGTTCAATTAAATGTGAATACACTGTTTGCATAAGATATGCAGCAGCAATTGTTAAATCAACAAACCGAATATATTATGGGAAACGAAGAAATGAACGCCCTTGGAATGATCGAAACCAAAGGTTTCGCAGCCATGGTTGAGGCCTCTGATGCTATGGTAAAAGCTGCTAAAGTCGAACTGATCGGGTTCGAGAAAATTGGCGGCGGATATGTTACCGCTATTGTGCGTGGCGATGTGGCTGCAGTTAAAGCAGCTGTTGATGCAGGGGTTCAGGCTGCACAAAAAGTAGGCGAAATTATATCAACACATATTATTCCAAGGCCTCACGCCAATGTGGACAGCGCACTTCCGCTGGGTGGTAAACTAATAAAGAAAGGGAAGTAACTATGATAGACCTCAGAACCTATATTTTTATTGATTCCCTGCAATTACAAATGGCATCCTACATTTCCACGGTATCGAAAGGATACCTACCGGTTAGCGGACAGGCATGCTGTATAATCGAAATTGCACCGGGTATCGAAATCAATACCTTAACTGATATAGCGCTTAAAGCTACAAATGTTAAGCCGGGAATGCAGATAGTTGAGACGGGCATACGGCATGCTCGAAGTACACTCCGATAGCCAGGGCGATACACGTATGGCCGGGGAAACTGTGCTGCGAACGATTGAGAAAACAGAAAATGACCGGATAAAACCCAGGATACTCACCAGCCAGCTGATTAAAAACGTGGAAGATCATCATGCGCAGCTTCTCAACAGGTCGCGTTATGGTATGATGCTTCTAAAAGGCGATACCCTGTTTGTGCTGGAAGTTGAACCTGCCGGTTACGCATATTATGCAGCCAACGAAGCCGAAAAAACTGCTCACATCAATATTATCGATGTAATAGGTTTTGGCAAATTCGGTAGGGTTTATATTGCAGGTGAAGAAGCCGAAGTGCTCGAGGCTAAAAATGTGGTTGAAAAACGCCTGGCCGAAATTTCAGGAAGAGCTGAATACTAGGAAACAAACACCCTGGTTGATGGAAATATATGTTTCGCCGGCCGGTTAAATGCTTAGCACAATCTGACACGGGTAACATACCTTTTGAAATTTGGAAGTTACCGTCTTTAAAGGCATAGCACTTCTTAAGGTGCAATAATCACCATCACCAGCTCACAGCAAATAAACTAAAACAGATCAAAATAATATCAAATCTAAAAGACATAAATTATGAATGATACTACCTCAGACGCATTGGGAATGATCGAGACCAAAGGCTTTGCCGCAATGGTTGAAGCTTCGGATGCCATGGTTAAAGCAGCAAAAGTCGAACTTATAGGTTTCGAACGGATAGGTGGGGGATATGTTACCGCCATTGTCAGGGGCGACGTAGCCTCGGTAAAAGCAGCTGTTGATGCAGGTGTGCAGGCAGCCCAAAAGGTTGGCGAAATTGTTTCGTCGCATATTATCCCAAGGCCTCATGCAAATGTCGACAGTGCACTGCCACTGGGCAGGGGAAATGCTAAAAAATAAAACCTCATTCATTTGCAACAGTCGAATTTTACGGTTCTTATTATCAGAATCGTAATTTTAATCCATAAATAATAACGGTATGATACTGGCAAGAGTAGTCGGAACTGTAGTTTCAAGTCATAAAGCGCCTAAAATTGAAGGAATCAGATTTTTACTTCTCGAAAAAATTGATCCCGTCAGCATGAAAGGCAAAAATGATTTTGTGGTTTCTATGGATAGTGTAGGTGCCGGTATCGGCGAAATCGTGTTTTATGTTTCGGGAAGCAGTGCCCGGTTTACGCAAACTACCGAAGGCAAACCTGCCGATTCAACCATCATCGCCATAGTCGATTATATTGAAAAGGACGGAAGCTATACTTACGATAAAAATAGTTAAGCAAGTAATTGATCAGGAAAAGAGATTTGGGGGGAAGAAAGTGGGAAGAGTCAGAAGTCAGAAATTATGTTAGCATAAATAATGATAAATGATCGACTCAATAATGAAATTTCCAACGAGATTTATTGCGAAACTCCCGACTTCCGTCCGGATAGCTATCGGGATCCGACTTCCGACTTCGGACCAAAACATCAGAATAATAAAATAAATAACCAATAATGATCCTTGGCAAAGTTGTAGGCACCATTGTAAGCAGCACCATTAACGATGGGTTGGAAGGATCGCGTTACCTGCTGATTGATAAAACTGATCAGCACGGTACATGCAAAGGCGACTACCTGGTTGCACTCGATATATTAGGTGCCGGTTACAACGAACTTGTGATGGTTACCGAAGGAAGTCCTTCGCGGGAAACTCCTTTAACAATCGGAAAACCGGTTGATGCATTAATTGTTGGTATTGTCGACCGGGTTGACGAATATGATAAGGCAGTTTACAGGAAATAAGCATGGGAGAGGATATTACCGCCTTAGGGGCATTGGAGTTCAGCAGCATAGCCATGGGTATACTGGCATTGGACGAAATGGTGAAAGTTGCACCCATAAAAATCATCGAAGCCCGAACCATGTGCCCGGGTAAATACCTGATCGTTTTCAGTGGCGATGTTGCTTCGGTTGAATACTCTTTTAACAAAGGCTTTGAAACAGGAAAGGACCTTATCGTTGATAGCCTGTTCCTCCCGATGATACATGCCGGAGCCATGATGGCCATAGGAAAAATTGTTCTCTCCGAAAGCTGGGATGCCATCGGAATCATCGAAACCCTCACGGTTGTTTCAGCTATCGAAGCTGCCGATAAGGCGGCAAAAGCAGGAGGGGTTAAAATAATAGAAGTAAGACTGGCGATCGGTTTTGGTGGCAAATCGTATGTAAAACTGCTGGGAAGCCTCGATGCCGTTCAGGCTGCTATGGACGCCGGAACCGAAAAGGCACGGTCGAAAAACCACTTGTGTATGGCAACACTTATCCCGCAGCCACATAGCGAAACAAAACCTTATTTCATGCAATAGATTAATGTTATGGATAAACTGGAAGAAAGCATCAGGCAGATAATTGAAGAAGTTATTAGCGGCATGGATTTAAACCTGCCGAAGAGTGATAGTATTAAGAATGCCGGTGTGTTTTCCAATATTCACCAGGCTATCGATGCTGCTGAGCTGGCTTTTAAGGAGTACGGCAAGATTACGCTCGAAGCACGAAAGGAAATCATCAGCGCCATTCGCAAAACCTGCCTGGCCAATATGGAAATTATGTCGCGCCTGGCACAGGACGAAACAGGCATGGGCCGCTGGGAAGATAAAGTTGTTAAAAATGAACTCGGAATTTTAAAAACTCCGGGTGTCGAAGATATTGTTCCCGAAGCCTATTCCGATGATTTTGGCATGACGCTGGTCGAAAGAGCACCCTACGGCGTTATCGGCGCTATTACACCAAGTACAAACCCCACAGTTTCAATAATCAGCAATGCAATTGGAATGATAGCCGGGGGTAATTCAGTTGTTTTTAATCCGCACCCGGCTGCCAAAAAAGTTTCGGCTTACCTGGTCAGCTTGCTGAATGCAGCTATTATGCAGGAAGGTGGACCCGCTAACCTGGTATGCTGTATCGCCGAACCTACCATCGAATCAGCTAAAACCCTGATGACACACCCCAAAATTGCCATCCTTGTCGTTACCGGAGGACCCGCAGTTGTTAAAGTTGCCATGAACAGCGGTAAAAAAGTTATTGCCGCCGGCCCCGGAAACCCGCCTTGTGTGGTCGACGAAACAGCTGATATTGCAAAAGCCGGGAAAGATATTGTTGCCGGAGCAAGTTTCGACAACAACGTGATTTGTATCTGCGAAAAGGAAATTATCGTAGTGGCATCAGTTGCCGACCGTTTGAAGGAAGAAATGAAGAAAAACGGCGCCTACGAACTGAATGAGGAACAGATTAAAAAAATCACGGAACTTGTTATTGCCGAGCCCGGTGGCCCCGGAAACGAAGGAGCAGCCGAAAAAAAATATGTTGGCAAAAATGCTGATTTCATCGCAGCGCAAATCGGGCTTACTGTCCCTCCTTCAACCCGGCTGCTGCTTTGCGAAGTTGGAAGGGAACATCCTTTAATATGGACGGAGCAATTGATGCCCGTAATGCCATTGGTAAGAGTCAAAGATGTGGATACAGCTATCGACCTGGCCGTTGAGTGCGAACATGGTTTCCGCCATACAGCCATCATGCATTCGCTCAATATTGCCAAGTTAAGTAAAATGGCTAAAGCCATGAACTGCTCCATTTTTATAAAGAACGGTCCCAGTTATGCCGGCTTAGGCAATGGCGGAGCGGGTTTTGCATCCTTCACCATTGCAAGCCCTACGGGCGAAGGCGTTACCCGTGCCCGCACCTTCACAAGGGAAAGGCGTTGTACGCTGGTTGATTATTTCAGGATTATCTGATAAAGCAACTGTAAACCCCGCATCGGACATTTTTTAATTATCCGACTTCTTACCAGCAACCAGTAACCAGCAACCAGTAACCAGTAAACAAAAATCAACTCCCATAATGAAACTAGGCAAAGTAACAGGCACAGTAGTAAGCTCGCACAAAGTGGAGTCATTCGAAGGAATCAAACTTATGTTGGTTCAGCCCCTCGATGAAAAGCTTAAACCTGTGGGTGATCCGATTGTGGCCTTCGATACCATTCAGGCCGGAGTTGGCGACCTTATATATTACGAAACCAGCAAAGAAGCAGGCCGTGTGCTCGAAACTACTATGAACCCCTGCGATGCCGCTATTGTAGGAATTGTTGATAATATGCAAGTGGAGGGCAAAAAATGATTCTTGGAAAAATAATCGGAAATGTAGTTTCCACGGTCAGTGAACCCGGATACGAAAACAGGAAGATACTTATAGTGCAGCCTGTTGATTCTTCGGGAGCTCCAAAAGGACAGTCATTTCTGGCTGTTGATACGGTGAAAGCCGGTACTGGCGACACGGTACTGGTGATCGAAGAAGGCGGTTCAGCCCGCATGATACTCGACGAGCCGGAAACTTTTACAATAAAAGCTGTTATAGCTGGTATTGTGGATGCGATAACATTGTAATTTTGCACGCAGAATATCACATGAGAAATCGGAGTTACAGGTTTTGTTTGAGAAATTCAAAAAAATATTTGATGAATACTGACGACCAGGTAAGGAAAGTAGCTATTGGTGCTGATCACGGAGCCTTCGATACGAAGGAAATGCTAAAGGCATACCTCCAGGCTGTCGGTTACAAAGTAGTGGATGTTGGAACCCATAACAGTACCGAAAAGGTTGATTATCCTGATTTTGCCGTTGCTGTTTCCAAAAAGGTTGCCAGCGGTGAGTGCGAAAGGGGAATCATGCTCGATGCGGCCGGAATCGGCTCATCTATGGTTTGCAATAAAGTTCGCGGAATACGCGCAGCGCTGTGCTGGAGCCCTCAAACTATAACCAACAGCCGCGAACATAACAATGCCAATGTGCTTACCATGGGTACTGCACAACACAAACCGGAAGAAATATGCACTATGGCCGCCTTATGGCTTAAAACACGGTTTGAGGGCGGAAGGCACTGGCCACGGATTAATAAAATGATGTCATTAGAAAGGGAAAGATAATACGATGGATAAGAACGAACTGATCGAGAAAATCACAAAAGAAGTTATGCAGAGGCTTAACGAGAAATCATTAAGCCAGGAATCTGCCAGGCAGGGCAGCTCCGCACAAATACCGTCAGCAGGCCGTATGTCGCAGTCCGAACTGGCCGGGTATATCGATCACACTTTACTGAAACCCGATGCAATCGAATCGCAGTTTGAGCAACTATGCAACGAGGCAGTAGCCTATAAATTTAAATCAGTTTGCGTTAATTCGTCGTGGGTGCCGTATGTAGCGAAAAAACTGCGCGGAACAGGCATCATTGTATGCTCGGTTATCGGTTTTCCGCTTGGCGGAATGGATACACGCAGTAAGGCCTTCGAAGCCAGGAGCGCCATTGCCAGTGGTGCCACCGAACTGGATATGGTAATAAACGTGGGAGCTCTAAAATCGGGTAACCTGAAACTGGTTGAAGAAGATATCCGCGCCATTAAAAGAGCCTGCCGTAGTACTACTATATTAAAGGTAATTATTGAAACCGGCTTATTGACTGAAGCCGAGAAAATACTGGCATGCGAAATCTCAAAAAAGGCTGATGCCGATTTTGTTAAAACCAGTACCGGGTTTTCGGGCGGCGGGGCAACAGTTCCTGATATAGCCCTGATGCGCCGAATCGTTGGCCCCAAAATGGGTGTTAAAGCCAGCGGAGGTATTAAAACCTTCGACCAGGCCATTGCGCTTATTAATGCAGGTGCCAGCAGGTTAGGCTGCGGAGCCAGTGTAGCCGTGATTACGGGAGCTGAAGCACAGGGTAGCTATTAGAGGATGTCTGCTTTTAGGTTTTTGTAAATAATTTTTAACTGCACAATTTCTGCTTATATTTGAATGCCTGGTGGTCTTGATTACTGGCTTTCTACTCTTTGCGCCTTTGCGTCTTTGCAGGATTCATAACCTAATCTCTTTCGACTAACTTTCACCGTTAAATCAGAATATTTGTTGACGCCATTTAATAAATTTGAAGCTAAAAGCATTTCACAGCAATCTTCATATTCTGAAATTTTAACAGCCTTCGCCCGGCAGCAATAAGGTTATTGAATCAAGTCCACTATTTTCTTTCTATCTTTGCCACAATTAATAAATCCTCAGGTATTGAAAACTCCGGGTGAAATCAGGCAGATTGCACTGCAAACCATTACCGACGAAGCCTCCGCTATCGAAGGCCTTAAAAAAGGTATCAACGCCGATTTTGTTAAATGTGTTGAACTTATACTGCAGTCGGACGGACGGGTAGTTGTAACCGGTATAGGTAAGAGTGCCAATATTGCGGCTAAAATTGTTTCAACCCTTAATTCAACCGGAACACAATCCGTATTTATGCATGCCGCTGATGCTGTGCATGGCGACCTGGGAATGATACGGCGCGACGATATTATTATCTGCCTCTCGAAAAGTGGCAATACTCCCGAGGTAAAAGTATTGGTGCCTTTGCTGAAATTAATGGGTAACAAACTTGTTGCACTGGTTGGTAATATTGATTCGTACCTCGCTAAGCAAGCTGATATAATTCTTGATTCATCGGTTTCGCGCGAAGCCTGCCCCAATAACCTGGCACCAACCTCCAGCACCACGGCTCAACTGGTAATGGGCGATGCACTTGCGGTTGCCCTGCTCGAATGCAGGGGATTTACAGCAGGCGATTTTGCAAGGTATCATCCCGGTGGTGCCCTCGGAAAAAGATTATACCTGCGTGTAGCCGACCTTTATATTAATAACGAAAAACCCGTAGTTGATTCCGGGGCAGGAATAAGAGAAATTATCCTCGAAATATCGTCGAAACGCTTGGGATGTACAGCCGTTACCGAAAATGATAAACTTGCCGGTATTATTACTGATGGCGATCTTCGAAGGATGCTGCAGGGAAGTACCGATGTTGCCGGGTTAAAAGCAGCTGATATTTTGTCGCGCGATCCGCTCACCGTTAATTCCGAAGAACTTGTAAGCGACGCACTCGATTTAATGCGCTCACGAAACATTACCCAGCTCCTGGTTGTTGATAACGGTAATTACATGGGAGTGATTCACCTTCACGATATACTAAAGGAAGGAATTATCTGAAAGGATTCAGGTCACTATAGTAATCGGCATAGGGGTCAGGATTCAGGAAAACTAAATAGTTACTTTTAGTTTTCAGGGAAATGAATACTCAAACAAACTTCTTTTCATTGATTAATAAGTAAGAGGCGTTTTTGCTGTAAAAAACATAAAATTGTTACTGGTATACTGCCCGAATCTCTCCTTCACTTATTTTATAACAATACTTTAAAAATAATAACTCAATCCGGATGGGTGAAAAAACCGAGCAGTTTAACGACTACCGCGAGCGGATGAATGAACGGATTCTTTCGGTCGATAATAAAGTGGTAAAACGCATTTTTAATGTCGATACCAATGCATATACCGAAGGAGCCTTGCCTGTAAAAACCAAGGAATTAATGGGACTTGTTGCCTCGCTGGTATTGCGCTGCGACGATTGTGTAAAATATCATCTGCTGAAATGCAGGGAAAATAATGTTTCGGAAGAAGAACTTTTCGAGGTATTAGGTATTGCGACTCTTGTAGGTGGTACCATAGTGGTTCCGCATATGCGACGGGCCGTTGAGTTTTGGGATGATATGAGTGCCTGACATACAAATCCGTCAGAATGACAGTAAAGATATACTGAAGTCCGACCAATCCTCATGACTGAGAGAAGCATTGAAAATTAACTAAAAGATTAGGTTAGGGTTGTTGAAACAACTGTCGGCGCATATGTCCGGATTTTTGTTTGGCATATACTTTGATCCTGCCAGTAAAACTATGAATAAAATTATACGTTATAGGTTTTTGATCCCTGTTTTGATCCTGATGTACTTTTTATCGGGTAATCAAAATGCTTGTTATGCCCAGGAAGCAACAAAAATTATGGGTTTCGTTCGCGATGCTCAAACCAACGATACCCTCCCTTTCGTAAGTATATATTTTAAGGATACACAAATAGGAGCCACCACCGGGTTCGACGGAGAGTTTTCGCTCGAATCGCGTAAAGCTACCGATACACTCGTAGCATCTTATATAGGATATGTTACAAGGTATATCCCGATTCAACGCAACCGTTTTCAAACCATCGAGATTCTGCTCGAACCCGATAAGTATGAGCTTCAGGGTGTTGTAATACGTCCGGGGCAAAACCCGGCCGAAGTGCTTTTACGTAAAATTATCGATTACAAGCCATTGAATGATCCTGATAAAGTGGAAACCTTTCAGTGCCAGGCATATACCAAGATGCAGATTGATGTTAATAACCTGAGCGATAAATTCCGGAACCGCCGCATACTCGAACCGTTTAAGTTTGTGTTCGATCAAATGGACACCAGTGTTGTTAACGGTAAAGTGTACCTTCCGGTAATGATCTCCGAAACATTTTCCGATTTGTATTTCCGCAAATCGCCCAGGGTTCGTAAGGAAATTATAAGGGCATCACAAATATCGGGTGTCGAAAATTCGAGTATGACACAGTTTGTCGGCAACCTGGCCCAGGATGTAAAAGTATACGACAATTTTATCAGCCTCTTTCAGAAAAATTTTGTCAGCCCTATTTCGTCATTCGGATTGCTGTATTATAAGTATTATCTTATCGATTCCACTTTTATTGATAACAAATGGTGCTACAACGTAATGTTTAAGCCACGGCGCAAACAGGAGCTCGCCTTTACGGGCAACTTTTGGGTGAACGATACTTCGTACGCTATTAAAAAACTGGAGATGCGCATGGCCGGCGATGCCAATATCAATTTTATAAATGATATGGTCATTTACCAGGAATTTGATCTTACTGACGAAGGACAATGGATGCTATCGCGTGAGCAAACGGTTGCCGACTTTAACGTTATTGAGGATGCTAAAATTACGATGGGATTTTTCGGCACCCGAACTGTGCTGTATACCAAATACGATTTTGCACCTGTGCGTGACGAAAAGATTTACTCCATGCCAAACAACGTAATTGTGCTCGATGATGCCAACCGAAAGCCCGACGATTTCTGGAAAAAATCGCGACCCGAAGCGCTTACAAGCCGCGAAGCCTCGGTTTATAAGCTCAGCGATACGCTCAAGCAAATGCCCATCTTCCGGACTTACCTCGAAGTGATTAAAATGGTAGCCACCGGCTATTACGTAAAAGGTAATTTCGAATGGGGCCCCTATGCCTCAACCTATAGTTTTAATGCCCTCGAAGGAAGCCGTTTCAGGTTTGGTGGCCGCACCAGTAATGACTTTTCTACCCGGCTTATGCTACATGGCTATGTTGCCTATGGCACACGCGACCAGGCCCTGAAATACAATGCAGGTTTTATGTACATGCTGGGCAAAATGCCCGACAGGGTTTTAAGCGGTTCGTACACACACGATATGGAACAGCTTGGTATGGGGCAGGGAGCTTTCAGGGAAGACTTTATCCTGAATTCATTGTTTCGCCGTAACCCACAGGATAAACTCTCCATGGTTTCGCAATACAAAGGATCCTACAAACACGAATGGTTTACAGGTTTCAATAATACCTTCTCGGTCGTAAACCGTCGCATCTCTTCACTCGGTGATAACGGTTTTAATGTGTATGATCCTGTAAATCTCGATTATTTTCAAAAAAATCAAATCAATACCACCGAACTTACACTCGATATACATTACGGTTACCGCGAAAAAGTATTGTCGGGAGAATTTGAGCGGGTAGCCGTTAGCTCACAATACCCGGTTTTTAACTTACAGTATTCGTATGGCATAAAGGGCTTGTTTAACAGCGAGTACGAGTATCATAGCCTGAAAGTCAATGCATCGCAATGGTTTAGTTTTATGTCGGCCGGCTGGCTGAGATATACTGTCGAGGCAGGTAAAACATGGGGCACATTGCCTTTCCCGCTGCTAAAAATTTTCCCGGGCAACGAAACTTTTTACCACGACGAGTATGCATTTAACCTGATGAACTATTATGAGTTTATCAGCGACGAATTTGTAACCTACCAGCTCACCTATCATATGCAGGGTTTTTTCCTGAACAGGATTCCGGCTATCCGCAAACTGAAATGGCGCGAAGTGGCCCAGATACGGGGTGCGGTAGGGCATACAACCGACAATAATAAGCTCTTTAACGAATTGCCTTCAGGCAGCTTTTTTATCAGCAAACCTTATATGGAAGCTGGTGTCGGGCTCGAAAATATTTTCCGCTTTATCCGTGTTGATGCCACCTGGCGACTGTTCTATAACGATCATCCCAATATTAATCCTTTCGGAATAATGGTTTCGATGAATTTCGACTTTTAGGTTTTCACCTCAAATCGTAATGCATAGTCTGTATTTCCTGGAATCACTAAAGCTTAAAAGCGATCCATCTGCCACTATAACCCTTACCGCTGGCTGCTGCGATTTTTGGTGCCCGTATTACTCTGCACCTCGTTCCATTAGCAATCGGAACCGCCCGGTGCTCGTACTACTCAGAAACTCTGTAACTCTGTAACACTGTAACACTGTAACCCTCAAGCCCTTTGAACTCCGCAGCACTTTGAACGCTGAACGCCGCAGGCAGATGAACCCTTCAAACCCTTTGAACGCCGGAGGCTTTTAAACCCTTGAACACCGAAGCCATTTGAACCTCACAAATCCTTCGAACATATATTTTACTACCTTTACCGCGTGAACATATCAGTATGATATTACGGACAGAAAATATTGTTAAAAAATACCGACAGCGAACTGTAGTGAACAATGTTTCAATACAGGTTGAGCAAGGTGAAATTGTAGGTTTGCTTGGTCCGAATGGCGCCGGCAAAACCACCTCCTTCTATATTATAGTTGGTCTCATTAAGCCTTTGCAAGGCAAAGTGTTTCTCGATGATCGTGAAATAACACGTGAACCTGTTTACAGGCGTGCACAACTAGGTATCGGTTACCTGGCTCAGGAGGCGTCAGTTTTCCGTAAGCTGACTGTTGAAGATAACATCAGGGCGGTGCTTGAATTTACAAAGCTCAAGAAAAAGGAACAGAACGAGAAACTCGAATCGCTGATTGATGAGTTTGGTTTGCAGCATGTGCGTAAAAATATGGGTATTCAGCTTTCGGGTGGCGAGCGCCGCCGTACCGAGATTGCCAGGGCCCTTGCTACCGATCCTAATTTTATTCTGCTCGACGAACCTTTTGCCGGGGTCGATCCCATTGCTGTCGAAGATATTCAGAGTATTGTTGTAAAGCTCAAGGCTAAGAATATCGGTATCCTTATTACCGACCACAACGTGCACGAAACCTTAAACATCACCGACAGGGCATATCTTTTGTTCGAAGGTTCGGTACTAAAGTCGGGCTCTGCCGACGAACTGGCTGACGACGAGCAGGTTCGCAAAGTTTACCTTGGAAGCAATTTCGAGTTGCGGAGGTAAATCAGGAACTATTCAGGCCGACTGTAAATCAAACAGCAACGCACTCAATTTATATTCCGGGTTTAAATATCAGCGAAAGCAAAATATAAGCCAGTATTATTAAGGGAATTGCTGAAAAAGTAATAAGCGAAAACGCTATCACCGCAAAGGCTACAAGAATATACTGTGGCTTATTATCCTTGAATTTAAGGTTGCTGAATTTAAGCGAAAACAAGGGGAGCTCCGCTACCAGTAGTAAGCTCATGCCAATAGCCAAAATGGCTAGTACATAATAGTTATCAGTAAACATACTTAGCCATGCCATTGAATCGCTATAGCCCGATTGTGCTTTTATCAGTGGCAGCGATCCCAGGAAAAGTGCATTGGCAGGTACCGGCAATCCAATAAAAGATGTTGTCTGCCGTGTGTCGAGGTTAAATTTGGCTAACCTTACTGCCGATAATACGGGAATAATCATAGCAAGCAACGGAAATACGTTTAAATAGCTCCCCGCCTGGGGTGTATTTGTGGCCGATACCATGAGCTGGTAAATGATTATTCCTGGCAAAACACCGAATGAAACAACATCGGCAAGCGAATCAAGTTCCTTCCCCACTTCACTTTTAACATGCAGCAGCCGGGCCGCCAGGCCGTCGAAGAAATCGAAAAATACCGCCAGCGCAATAAAATAAGCAGCATATTCAATATTATACTGAAGGGCTAAAATTATTCCTACACATCCACTAAACAGGTTCAGCGTAGTAATGAAATTTGGGATATGCTTTTTCAAATTCAGTTTTTTTTACATTTAAAGAGGTGTAAAATTAACAAAATACTCGTCTGAATTGTTGTTATTGTGGAATCCGGCATCTAACAAACAATATAATTGCTTTTTCAAACGGAATTTGTTTATATCTGAAAAAGTGTATATTTTTGTTAATCAGAAGTACCCCATCGCTGCGTGGGTTGATGGGAATGAAAAAACTGAAATTCCATAAGCCTTAGGTTCTTTTTTCGGGAGTCCTCTAAATTGTAACTCAATAATTGTAATAACTATGAAAGATAATATTCAGTCATTAGGATATCTGCTTAAAAAAGAAAAACTTGCTTCGCTCGAGTCGGAACATTCACACAGCGAAATGTTGCTCGAGAGCCTCGACCCATACCCGGGTTTTTATGAAGAATATTTTGTGCCTACCACCGAAAAAGAGCACAAACCGAAGTCAGTGTTTATTGTGCTTAAAAATTTCGACGTCTGCCACGAGGATGATTTTATACGTATGTCGATGCACATTAAGCGCGATCACGATATAAAATTCGACGCTGCTCTGAGCAGTATTATGCTGTTCAACAAGTCGGCCACTACCATACGCGTAAATATGGACGATTACCGGCAGTTGCCTGAGCTTATCAGTCATTACAGTAAAGTTGGCGTAACATTTCAATCGGACAAACTGGTAAAACCATACCAGAGCCTGATTAAAATAAGGCGTTATTTCGATCTCGAAATTATGGCCGAAGGCGTTTTTAAGGACATTGACAAACCTAATACCTATTATATACGCGTACCTTTGTTTATGACATGGGATGAATTTGAAACTGCGACCATCGCCATCCGTAATAACTTCGATTACAAAACCTACGATGCCGCCCAGGCTGCCATTTACAACAAGGCAGGTATAATTGAGCTTGTGCGTATTTACGATCGCAAGGCCGATTTGTCGAAGTTAGAGTCGCTAAGGCAAAAATATATAATTGAGGTCGAACGCAAATAACACAAGCTAGACCGTTCACCGGGTTTTCACTTTTTAAAACAGGTAAAGTGAAAAAAAACGATTTCCGTAAGCTTACCATCTTTCGCCAGGTTGAAGTATTGTTCGACAAAGGTCAGCATATTCTCAGCCGAATATTCATGTTTTATAATATCCATTTATATACCTTATCAGGCTTCTATGTCGAAATATGGTACCGTCAGGTAGATAATAAAATTGACAGGGTGGTATTACTCGACGAAAGTGATGTGATTGATCTATACGGAAACCAGATTGGCCTTTCTGATATCAGCAGTTACATAACCCCCCGGGAATGACTTATTGCTGCAAGGCAAACTCACAGGTATTCAAATCTATATCTCTTTCTGAAATCAGCCTTTGGCACTGATGCTTTCAAGCCTTGGTATATCCAATATACTTATTGATTTATTGTTGATATCAATTATTTTGTCATCCTTAAAATCTTTCATAATACGGATCACACTCTCAGTCGACATGCTGGTTAAATCGCTCAGGTCGCTTCGCGAAATAGGTAAATCAAATGATTCAGATTTAAAAATTTTCCGCGACAGGCATAACAGTATATCGGCCAGGCGTCCATGCAGTTGTTTCTGCGTAAGGCTGAAAAAACGGCCATAGGACTGTGAGGTGCTTTCGTTCAGGATATTAATAATACGATAGGCAAATAAGGGGTTTTGTTTGAGCAATTGTTTAAAAATCTGTATATCAATTAAGCGTACTGCCGATTCGGTATACGTGCTGATGCTGTAAAGGAAAGTATTATTGCCTTCGTATAAAGCCTGAAGACCCATCAGGTTTTTTTGAGGAGTAATGGTTAATATCAGATCTTTTGGGTTTCCTTCGAGGTAAATTTTTACTAAACCTTTTTCAAGATACATAATATGCGATGCAAATGAGCCTTGCTTGCATATCATTTCTCCTTTTTTATAATTGACCAGAACCGATCGTGAATTCACCAGGTCCTTCTCCTCGGCTGTAAGAAGATCAAAGCAATACATTTCGTAAACAAATGAAACACATGTTTCGGGACCGGTATTGGGCATAGCATTGGATATATTTGGCAATAAAAGTACAAAACTAAATTCATTAATTTATGATTTACGTCATGTTTTTTTTGATGAGAAGCATATTTTTACCCAATCCAACTAGTGTATATGAATGCATTCTGATATATTTAAAACTATAGTTTTGTGAACTGAATAACAATGTAAACATCAATCAATCAATAAATAAGAATAACACTAACCCTCAAAACAAATTATTTTATGAGAAAATTAATTAACATCGCTGTAATACTGGCATTAGTTCCGGTATTAATGATGACTTCATGTAAAAAGGATGAGCCGGAAGCAGAAAACGCCTACCTGACTTTAAAAAGTTACATGGTAACTAATGCTATGGATCTTCCTGATCTGGCCAAAAACTGGGTAATCGATCCAAAATCAACTGCTATGGGCGGTGGAATTGATTCAATTACCGGCACAATGCCAGGTTACCATGTATTCGATATTCGTCCGGCAGCTGATTTCGCAGCAGGACACATTAAGAATGCTGTTAATGTTGTATTAAAAGATGTACTTACCACAGCTGCTAATTATAAAGACAAACCTATCTGTGTGGTTTGCTTTACAGGTCAAACTGCTGGCCAGGCCGTAATGGCTCTCCGCTTGTCGGGTTATCCTGATGCAGTTGTTTTAAAATGGGGTATGGCTGGCTGGAATTCAGGTTTCAAAGGTCCTTGGGTTTCCAACTCAGGTTACGAAGATCCTACTAAGGGTAATCTTGGAGTTGGTAATGCCAACTGGGTAACCAGTACAACAGCTATAAGCGATTTTGCTGAACCTATCTGGACTTCAACTGCTACCGATGGTGCTGCCATACTGAAAGAACGCGTACAGGCTGTACTCGATGCTGGTTTCAGCACAGCTTCTGGCGCTGATGTTTTAGCTAACCCTGCTAATTACCAAATCGTTAACTACTGGAGTGCTGCTGATTATACCACTTTCGGACATTTTGCAGGTGCAGTTGACGTACCTGTAATTGCTCTTGCCGGTGATTTGGTTAAGGCATTTGATCCTTCGAAAGAAACTCTTGTATATTGCTATACAGGACAAACTTCGAGCATCGCAACTTTCTGGATGAACGTACTGGGTTACAAAACTAAGAGTATCAGTTTTGGTGCTAACCGCATGGTTTATGATCAGCTTAAAGCTGCTGGAAAACCAGTTTATAAAGGAGCTAAAAGCTGGGCAGTTGTAACCAAATAATTGAAGATTTTAAGCCTTTATTACATTGGAGGGGAAGAATCAACCGATTCTTCCCCTTTATTAAAAACTCCTTTTCAAACCGTATTGAAAAGAATACACTTTAAATTAAACCAAAAGCCTCTCAGCCTATAATTTCCTTTTAAATAAAGAAAAAGGCATTGCAGAGTATTAAAACAAAAATAAATTTCCATGAATAAAGTATTTTCAGTCCTTTTGATACTCACCCTGTTTGTGGTTGCCCGCGCAACAGCGCAGGGCTGTATGGAACCTGCCTCCTCTTCGGGTGGTGCATCCATAATAGGCTATCTGCAGCCGGAATTTCAAGTTGGCTTTAATGGCGACAACGCCGACGGAAGTTCAGCTAATGATATGAGCTTCAGTTTCCGCAGAGCACGTTTAGGTTTTACCGGGAACGTACCCTACGATTTCTCGTATTATGTGCTTGCCGAATTCAGCACTTTCCAGGGAGGTCCATATATGTTGGATGCTTTTGTTACATACAACCGCTTCAAACCCTGGTTTAAAATTTCAATGGGACAGTTTAAAAAACCATTCGGGCTCGAACTTTCAACCGGTTGCCAGGACCTTTATACCATCAACCGTTCAAAAGTGGTTAACGAACTTACTTCGCCCGACCGCGATATGGGCCTTATGCTGAGTGGTACATCAGGTGCACTCAAATTACTGGGTCTCGAAAAAGAAAATCTTCTTTCCTACTCATTGTCAGTTACAAATGGAACCGGCAAAAATATGTGGGATATCGACAGGTCAAAAGATTTTATTGGCCGCCTGGTGGTTGCCCCGTACGATTGGGTTAGCATAGGCGGAAGTTACCATTTCGGTAAACAGGTTAACCCCGATCCTACTGTTAAAGTTATGGACGAGCGCATGCGCTACGGTGGTGATTTAACCCTGAAAAAATATAACTTCATTTTCCAGACCGAATATGTTTTTGGCCAGGATAAAGGATCAAAACTTATTGGTGGTGGTTGCGGTGCAACACCCGAACTTGTTAGTGGCGACTTTAAAAGCAATGGTTATTTTGCACAGTTAATGTACAATACCAAATGGAAATTGATGCCACTGGTAAAATACGAAACGTATGATCCGGATATGGATCTCGAAGACTATGAGCATAGCTCGTACCGTCAGTCAACCTTGACTTTTGGAGTAAACTATTACCCTAACGACTGGACACGCGTTCAGTTCAATTATCTTTACAATACTGAGTCGAGCTCATCAACTGATATCCAGAATTACAACGAGATTCCGAATGATATGTTTTTGATTCAGATTCAGATTAAACTAAACTAAAATACATAAAAATGAAAAGAAACATTATTATAGCTTCATTGGTAAGTGCATTATGGGTGTTTGGTTATTCCGCACTGGCAGGCACACCGGTAATTGAAGTAAAAGATTTCGCTGCCGAACTGAAGAATAACAAAAGCATGATTGTTATTGATGTTCAGGCTGGCGATGTGTACGCTAAAAGGCACATACAAGGCGCCATTAACATCCCGCATAAAAGTTTGTACAAAACAGGCCCCATTGATGGTCAGTTTAAGGATGTGGAAGAACTCGCTGCCATTTTTGGTAAGAGTGGCCTTACTGCCGATGCTAAAATTGTAATTTACGACGACGGTTCGCAGAAATATAACAGCCGTGTATGGTGGGTGCTTTCGTACCTGGGTGCAACTGATATTTCGGTACTTCATATGGATATGTCCGAAATGGAAGCAGCCCGTGTTCCTATGACATCGACGCCAACAAAATTGAAAGCTGCAACTTTTACTCCCGCTGTAAAAGAGGGCGTTAATATCGATATGGCTTCTGTTAAAGCTTTGGATGGCAACGCGAATGCCCTTATTCTGGATAACCGCGAAATTGACGAATACAACGGAGCTGACAAGGATAAAAGAAGCAAAGGCCATCTGCCCGGAGCTGTTTACATGAATTATAAGGAAGTTTTAACTGCATCAGGTGCATTTAAAACAAAGGAAGAAACAATTGCAACAGCTGCTAAATTTGGTGCTACACCCGAAAAGGAGATTGTTGTTTACTGCCAAACTGGTATTAAAGCTGCTGTAGTATACATCGCGCTGAAAGAAATTGCCGGTTTCGAAAATGTGAAACTTTATGCAGGCGCATATGCCGAATGGGCTTCAGTTGCTGAAAATCCGATAGTTAAGTAATAATTTGGTTAAGTGTGTTTTTAAGAGCTGCTCTCATAGGGCAGCTTTTTTTATGCCTTGATTTTCAGAAGAATACAATTATTTTAAGCAGATATGTAAAAATATTTGCATTATGAACGCACGTTCATTATCTTTGTCGAAATTTAAACGCCATGAAAACTTCATTTTACATCAAATTGGTTCTGGGGCTTCCATTAATTGTGATTGTAGACTATATTTTAATGGTTCTTCTCGGGTGTGCAAGCTGTCTTTTTGGATTTGGAGACGATTTTTTTTGCGGAACGTATTGTTTGCTCGGGAAAGTGATATTGCTGCTATCCCTGGTTCTTTTTATTTACATGATCTTTCCCGAAATAAAACATTTTTTTAAAAGTAAAAAAAAGGCGCAGGCCGATTACAAATAGTAAAATTCTTAATTCGCTAAAAATGGCTGACAATATGCCTAGTAAATGGGAATTTGGCGGAGTCAATTTCGAGGAATTTCGCCAGGATATATGCGAAAATACTTGCCAGATAAGTTACCTGAATCGTTTACAGGAGGTAGCTGAAAAAACAGAGATTTCCTGACTTATGTTTACGCAGTTCCACTAAATAGGTTTTAAAAAATGCCATAGCTATTGTTGGATGCCTGGTAATTGAAATTGTAAGTTAAAAACACTCAATAAAACGTGAAATTCATTAATGCAGATCAATCACTATTTGTAAACTATACCAATTTGATCACGAGCTTAAACCTGAATCTATTTCTGGCCGCTCCATCAATCACAACAACAAGTAAAGACATAAATAAAATAATATAAGCAATGATCAAGAAAAATTATTCCTTCTTTTCGGTAATGTGTCTATTACTACTCTTCGGAGTTATAGGCTGCACAAAAGATTCCTCAGGTACTGACAATAGCGTAGCATCATGTGAAGGGTGTCATACCAATTATGCGCACCTTCAGCAAGTGTATTCACCTGATACTTCCGCCCCGGTAGGTGGGTGTGGAGGGGAAGCTCCACATTATGAGCCATACGACAGGGTGTATATGGGAGGTGATGGTTTGGAATTGTATAAAAAATCGTCGCATTATAGCATTGGCTGTATCGGTTGCCATAATGGAACTGATAATACTGATGATAAACTTGTAGCACATTCAGGCGATTTTATTTCGCATCCTTCTTCTGAGGCTGACACCAAGTGCGCATCCTGCCATGCACAAATTGTCGAAAAATCGCATAGCAGTCTTCATAATGGAACCGGTCAGAAGCAGAAAGTCACCATCCGCAGCGGGCTAAACGGACCAGAGGATTTTGACAAATTGCCTCAACATCAGATTGAAGGGTATAACAAAAATTGTGCAACCTGCCACGCAAGTTGCGGAAGCTGTCACATTGTACGTCCGGCTATTGCCGGTGGTGGCCTGGCAGACGGGCATAATTTCAATAAAACCCCTGACATGGTTAATGTATGTGTTGCCTGCCATGTTTCCAGAGGCGGACATGCCTATCTGGGCATGGCTTCAGGGACCAAACCTGATGTTCATTTAACCAAAATGAGTTATAATTGTCTCAGTTGCCACAACAGTGCCGAACTGCATGGCGATGGTAATAAGGTAGAGCAAAGGTATGCCTACGATAAACTACCTTCTTGCGCCGACTGCCATACCAGGAATACAGTCGAAAAACACATATCATGCCATACACTACAATGATTTTAATTGCCAGGTATGCCATTCGCAGGATTATAACAACTGTGGAAGCTGTCACATTCATGGTGATGGTGCCAGGGTTCCTTCGTACTTAGGGTTTAAAATAGCAGTAAATCCTATTCCCGATATAAAAACAGGATATGATTTTACCCTGGTGCGCCGCACACTGGCAGCGCCCGACAACTGGGCTGTATATGGTATTGCACAATACGCAAATTTTAACGCTTTCCCAACCTATAATTATACCTCACCGCATAATATACTTCGTTGGACTGATCGCACGCAGGTACTGTCAGGTGAAGCTTGCAGCGCAAATTGCCATATTAAAAATGTGGCTGGAGTATTGAAGAATAAAAACTTATACCTCTTTAAAGAGAACCTGCTCGATTGGGAATTAACGGCTACCGGCCCAATAACTGTTGACGGGAAATTGCCATCAGGCTGGATGAAATAATTTTAAATCAATTAAGGTCAATCAAACACTATATCAATCAAAACTCAACCCAAAATTAATTTAACTCAACCTAATTCAATGCCATGAAAAAAATAAACATTTTACTAATAGGTATTTTATTCGACTGCTTATTCGAAATATATTGTAAGCCGATGTTCATAATAAGCTTAGTTTCGGATACTATTGCAGCAAAACTAACTCGTAAGCTGAATTGGCAAGTTTGGTTATTAGGTTAAAAACCGCCCCCAAAAGGGCGGTTTTTTTATGGTTAATAAAAGGATTTTACTCAAAACCTGAGATTCGGAAAAATTAAGTTGCTCATTATTAATCTGCCCCGTTTCCGTAATTTCAAGTCTTTTCATTATGTAATTCTAAGGCAATCAGACTTCAGGCTTATGAAATTCTATAAGCCTGGTATAGGTTATCACGCACTTACCTGGTTATTAATCTATGCAAAATAGAGATAAAAATTTATTTTCAAAAATTGTTTGAAATGAACAATAGATCACTATCTTTGCAGTGAACTAATGCTCATTTAAATTTATGCCACGATTAAAAACACTTCGAAAAGTTCTAAGCCCTCCGATAATAAAGGGATTTAAACCCTATGGCTCGGATTCTGGTAAATTGAATCATCAACCGGTAAACCTCTTGTTTGAAGAATATGAAGCTTTACGCCTGAGCGACTACGACCTTCTTAATCATAAGCAGGCTTCGGTAATGATGGGCGTTTCGAGGCCCACTTTCACACGAATTTATGCTTCGGCTCTTCAAAAAATAGCACTTGCTTTTGTTGAGGGAAAGCAAATATCAATTGAAGGAGGTAAGGTTTATTTCGACAGCGACTGGTATCAATGTGCCGGTTGCGGATGCAATTTCAATAACCCGGAACGGGAAAAAACTATTGGAAACTGTCCTTTATGTGGAAATACACAAATCGAAAGCTTTGATTTCCCAAATGAAGGGGAAGAAGGAAATGACAGGCATTGGGAATATGCTTGTGTATGCCCTCAATGTGGTTTTGAACAGGCGCATCAGCTGGGTATTCCCTGCAATCACCTGGTTTGCCCTACATGCAACAAACGAATGAAACGAAAAGGAACCCAGGGTTGTAAAATTTAAAAACACTAAAAAAATGAAAGTCGCTATTGCTTCTGCAGGAAATACGTTGGAGTCTTCTTTAGACTCAACCTTTGCACGCTGTAACTATTTTATTGTATACGATCCCGAAACAAAGGCAATGGAATTTATTCCAAACCCTAACAAAGATATGGAAGAAGGTGCCGGACCAGCTTCGGTAAAGCTTTTGGAATCGAGATCAGTAAATAAAATTGTAGCCAGTGAGTTCGGGATGAAAATTAAACCCTTGCTGGATAGTTTAAAGATACAGATGATCGTATTAAAAGAATCAAAGAAAACCATAAAGGAGATCATGGAAATGTTAAACCATTAAAAATTAAAAAAAATGCCAAACCTTAATGGAACGGGCCCTGCCGGTAAAGGTGCCGGGACCGGTCGCAAATTAGGAAAGTGCAGTGAAGAAACTGCTGAAGAAAAATTACAAAAACTCGGCAAAGGAATGGGCGCAAAACGTAATGCCGGTGGTGGAAAAGGAAAAGGAAACCGCTTAAAAAGCGGTTTGAAATAAAACTAACAATTTAAAAAGGAGGTAATTATGCCAGGATTAAATCAAACAGGCCCGATGGGACAAGGTCCTATGACCGGGCGCAGAATGGGGCGTTGTGCCAATACAGGTAAAACCCCTGCCGATCAAATCAACACCGAAAACGAAGACTTAAGCAATGTTAATACTGATAACTTACCAGGTCAGGGTTTAGGCTTAGGACGTGGCAGAGGATTAGGCTTAGGACGAGGCAGGGGTGGCGCTGGCCGTGGTATGGGGCGGCAAAACCGTTACCGGGGTGGCTTCTGATTTCAACACAATCCCTTGGATTAAAGTTATTGAAAAATAATGTAGGAATATATTGTTCCCTGGGGATTGCTCGTGTTAATTCAAACTGAAATTCAATGCAACTAGTCAGTTCACACAAGTCACTCATATATATGTAAAGGCATCTGATTACGCAGATTACACACACAGATATTTATAGCTTATAATAAATTAATCTATAAAATATATTGAAATCTGCGAAATCTGCGAAATCTGTGGCTAATATCCCTTTTGTTCACTCTGGTTAGTTACAATTTAATTAATAAAAATTATCTAAAACATTCATGATGAAAAAAAGAATCGCTATTCCTATTGAAGGGAATGTATTATCAGCTCATTTCGGACATTGCCAGGCTTTTGCCTTTGTAGATGTTGAAAATGATGTTATTACCAAAATTACAGTGTTAGATCCGCCTGAACATCAACCTGGAACTTATCCGCGCTGGGTTGCCGCAAATGGAGCAACCGATGTAATAGGCGGTGGCATGGGTCCTATGGCTGTCAATCTCTTTAATGAAGCAAAAGTCAATGTGTTTATCGGGGCTCCGGTCGAAACACCTGAAAAGCTGGTGAATGACTTTGTTGCCGGGAAGCTTCAGCTTAGTGCCAATTATTGCGACCACGGTACAGAAGGACACGATCACAGCCATCATCACCATCACAACTAAACACTAATATTAGAATGGATAGTCGTTGCAAAACCTGTTTCTCAAATAATTACGACTGGCTTCTGAAAAAAAATCCTTTGTCAGGATGTGAAGCACTAATGTATTGTGCGTTTTTTAATGGTTTGATTGCTAATGGTGAAAGTAAAGCCACGCCCGAAATTCAGCGGGAGATACTTCACAAGCTGCGGTCATTAAATGGAGTTGCCGATCCTTATTTCGAAGAAAAGCAGCAAAGCAACCGCATCGCATGTAAGCTGTATGGCGAATGGAAGCCAAAAGTACTTGTTTCAGCTAATCCTTTTAACCTGGCCTTGCGCTTAGCTATAGCCGGTAACATTATGGATTATGGAGCTAATCAGGTATTTGATGTTCAAAAAACGATTGAAAAAACCTTACATACAGATTTTGCAATTGATCATTCCGCCTTGCTGCAACAGCGTATTAAGGAGGCTAAAAGTATTTTATACCTGGGCGATAATGCCGGTGAGATCGTTTTCGATAAACTCTTTATCGAAACGATCCGGCATCCAAATGTAATTTTTGCGGTGAAAGATGCACCCGTCCTGAACGATGTAACTGTTGAGGATGCAAAAGCTGTTGGAATGTATGAGGTAGCTGAGGTTATTTCAAATGGATACGATGCCTCATCCACTTTGCTGAAAAAATGCAGCCCTGATTTTTTAGACGTGTATCGTTCGGCAGACCTTATTATTTCAAAAGGCCAGGGAAACCTGGAAGGACTCATAAATGAAAAGGATACGCGTATATTTTTCCTGTTTATGGCTAAATGCGAGGTAATTGCCGAACGCATCGGTGTTAAGAAAGGAAGTCTTGTAATTTTAAATCAAGCTGAACGATAATGGGAATAACCTATGTACTGATAGCTTTGTTTTTAGGGAGTGTGGGGAGACACGCTCGAATCCCTCCGATCGCTGATACCTTTTGCACTGGCTTTCTCAGCTTCAAGTTTCCTGTATATAGCCCTTGCCGATCTGATCCCTGAAATGCACCGCAAAACAACTCTTAAAGCATCTGTTAGCCAGGTGCTGCTTATCTCGCTGGGAATTATGATCATCTATGTGAGTTTATATTTAAAATAGCATTAATTATGGAAAAGATAAAAGTCGGAATTATTATCTGCGACAGGTATCATACCTGCGCCGGAGGCAAATGCTTTCGTTCATTTGCAAATCGTGAAGGAGCTTTTTCAGTTTACAAAGATCAGGATGCCGAAATAGCGGCTTATACTACCTGCGGCGGATGTCCGGGCGGCAATATTGAATATGCCCCTGAAGAAATGAAGAAGAATGGCGTGACTCATATTCACTTTGCAACCGGCTTTTTGGTCGGA
Source organism: uncultured Bacteroidales bacterium (assembly GCA_963714825.1). GTDB lineage: Bacteria > Bacteroidota > Bacteroidia > Bacteroidales > UBA4417 > UBA4417. The sequence goes on from CAVQQF010000003.1 coordinate 63,727, forward strand.
TATCCGCCTTGCCCTTACATGGATCACTTTGCAAAATTTATCCCCGAGAAATACGGAATGAAAGTCGTTTTCGGAACGCATCCGATTCCGCAAAAATATTACCTGACACATCAAAACCTGGCTACCTGGAACACTCCTGCTTTGCAGGAAGCCATTCAGCAAACCCTCACCGACGAGAAGACAAGGTTAAACTATGACTAATACTGATCCTTTAAAAATTGCAATTGCCAGTGGAAAGGGCGGTACAGGAAAAACAACACTTGCGACCAATCTTGCCGCTTTTATTGCGGAGCAGCACGAAGTTGTGCTGGTTGATCTGGATGTGGAAGAACCTAACTCCGGCTTGTTTTTTAAAGGTGAACTTACCCATAAGGAAGATATTTTTAAAATGATTCCTGAATGGGACGAATCAAAATGTACTTTATGTGGTATTTGTCCGAAGGTTTGCAATTTCCACGCGGTAATTCAACTCGGGCCTACTATTCTCGTTTTCCCGGAATTGTGCCATAGCTGTTATGCCTGTTCGGAATTGTGCCCTGTTGATGCTTTGCCGATGATTCCTAAAAAAACCGGGGTACTCAGGGATTTTCAGATTAACAACCTTCATTTTGTTGAAAGCCGCCTTGATATTGGCGAAGAACAGGCGGTTCCTTTAATAGCAAAAGCCAAAAAATACGTAGCAGGTAAATATAGCAATGTCAGCATTGCAATTTTCGACTCACCGCCTGGCACATCATGTCCTGTGATGGAAGCAACCAAAGATGCCGATTTTGTGATATTGGTTACCGAACCGACTCCTTTTGGACTGCACGATTTAACCCTGGCTGTTGAAACCATGCGGGCACTTAAAAAACCTTTGGGAGTGGTGGTTAACCGCTATGGAATAGGCAATAATGCAGTTATTGAGTATTGCCAGCAGGAAAACATACCCATACTTGCTAAAATTGCCAACAACCGAAAAATAGCCGAAATGTATTCCTCAGGGAAACTGATGTACCAGGATTTTCCTGAAGTGAAAGAATCATTATCCGGTATTTTGGATTATTGCACCAAAGCAGTGAAAGGAGGAATTGCATGAAGGAGATTGTAATTATATCAGGTAAAGGAGGAACAGGCAAGACATCCATTACGGCTTCGTTTGCTATATTCGGCGGCACTGATGTGGTGGTTGCCGATTGCGATGTGGATGCTGCCGATATGCATTTACTTATGCAACCGGATTTTGATTTCCCTGAAGATTTTTACAGCGGCGAAGTTGCCTTTATCGAACAAAACAATTGCATCAGCTGCAACAAGTGCGTACAGGTTTGTCGCTTCGACGCCATATCAGTAAAAAAGAAATTGTATGTAGTTGATCCGATAAGTTGCGAAGGCTGCGGGTATTGCGCCCGTATTTGTCCGACTAAAACCATCGTAAACCAGGAACGCCTGGCCGGAAAGTGGTTTATTTCAAAAATAAAAACCGGGAGCATCATGGTTCATGCCCGCCTGGGAATTGGTGCCGACAATTCAGGCAAACTGGTAGCAAAAGTTAAAAACGAAGCTAAGGAGATTGCCCTGGAAGAACGGAAAGATTTTATCCTGGTTGATGGATCTCCGGGCATCGGTTGCCCGGTGGTTTCATCCCTATCGGGTGCAAATTTTGTGGTACTGGTAACGGAGCCTTCTGTTTCGGGTCTGCATGATTTAAAACGTGTTTATGAACTGGTCCGGAAATTCAATATAAAAGCTGGCTGCATTATCAATAAAGCCGATGTTAATCCCGAAAAATGCATCGAAATCATGCAGTTTTTAAAGGAGAATGATATCATCCATATAACCGATCTGCCTTATGATGAAAACTTCACCAGGGCAATGGTTAAAGGACAAACCATAGTTGAATACGACAGTGGTAAATTAAAGGATCTTCTGGCCGAAAGTTGGGAGAAAATTAAGGAATTAGCAAAAAATGGTTCTGTATAAAAGAAATGTAGAAATAGGATTTATTTGTAAACTCAGCAAGATTATGGTGCCGGGTGCCAGGTGCCTGGTGCCGCTACCATCCAGGCTTAACCTATTTCTGCATTCAATCAACAATGAAATGAGCAGAAAAGAATTTAAGCACAATTAAAGTTATTAGCAACAGGAACCCGGCACCCGGCACCCGGAACTTTCAGCTTTAACGGCTTATTCCAACAAAGAACTAAAACACAACCTAATAAATTAAATACCCGAAATATGAAAATCGCATTTACATCCGTAGGAACAAGCTGGGACTCTTTAATTGACCCTCGTTTTGGCAGGACAGAGAATATTTTACTGTACGATGAGGAAAGCAAGGAGCTTTTCACAGTTGACAATGGTGCAGTAAAAAATGATGCACATGGCGCAGGAACAGCTACTGCCCAAAAAGATATTCGAGCTGAAACCCGATATACTTATTACCGGAAACGGTCCTGGCGAAAATGCAGCTAAGGCGCTTAAACACATTAACATGCGGATATTTATCGAGGCTCACGATTTAACCGTGAAGCAAGCTTACAATAATTACCTGAGTGGAAATCTTAAAGAAGTGTAAAGGAAATGAAAGGTCATGTTCACGATAAGGGAAATCGCCGTGGTTTCGGACAAGGTCAACAAGGCGGAGGCAGCGGAGGATATTGTATATGTACGCAATGTGGGTATTCAGTCAACTCATCGGCCGGGAATCCCTTGCAAGTCGTTAATTTGCCCCGATTGTAACGTATCATTGTTGAGAAGCGAATACCCCGGGCATTAAAACTGTTGCTGAGCCAATGGACAGTCAGCCGGTAAAACCTGTAGTGAGCGAACGAAAGATACTTTATCCTAGAGTTATTGCTGAAAAGTGCACGGCCTGTGGTGCCTGTATCGACATTTGTCCAACCGATACCATTGTACTGAAAAATGGCAAAGCCTTTGTTAAAATTGATAATTGCAGGAATTGCAAAATCTGTATAAAGGCTTGCCCTGAAAATGCTTTTATCATAAAATAATTAGCATTATGGAAAATAGATTATTTGGCCCCGTACCTTCCCGCCGTCTGGGCAGGAGTCTTGGAATAAATAACATTCCCCACAAGGTTTGTTCTTATTCCTGTGCGTATTGCCAGGTAGGGAAAGCTGATACAATGCAGGTCGAACGCCAGGCATTTTATTCACCTGATGTCATAGCCAGGGAAGTAGAATTGAAGCTGCAAAGCCTTTCTCCTGCTGATTTCCCGGATTATCTGACTCTCGTTCCCGATGGAGAGCCAACACTCGACATCCATTTAGGTAAACTTATTGTGAAACTTCAATCTTTTGGGCTTCCGGTAGCGGTCATTACAAATAGCTCCCTTATACACCGCAGTGATGTTCAGGATGAACTGATGAAAGCTGATTATATTTCATTTAAAGTGGATACTGTAAACCCCGTTTCATGGAAAAAGATCAATAAACCGCATAAGGATTTAAACCTGGAAACAATTTTAAAGGCCATACCTGAATTTGCAAGAGAATACAAAGGAACAAAGGTAACCGAATCGATGCTTATTAAAGGTATAAACGACACAGAAGAGGATTTGACTCAACTTGCCCGCTACCTGCAAAACATCAGGCCCGAAGTAGCCTATATCGCTATCCCTACCCGACCTACTGCATTTGAAAACATTTATCCAGCCAGTGAGGCAACGGTAATAAAGGCGTACGGGATTTTCAACTATTTGTGCTTATCTGCTGAACTGCTAACCGGTTACGAAGGGAATGCTTTTGCCTCGTCAGGGAATTTCACTGATGATATCCTGAGTATTACAGCCGTTCATCCCATGCGTAAGGATGCTGTTATTCAGTTATTAAATAAATCAAATGTTTCTGAGAAAAGTTTGAAACGATTAATTACTGATGGATTGATCAAAAAAGTCAGTTACAATAATCAGGAATACTTTTTACGGAAATTCAGTAACACTAAAAAACACTGAACTATGGTACAAAACAAATTATACCCTGAATCAGGAGTTGAACTCACACCTTTCATCGCTAAACATTACGATAAGGTGATGAATATTGGTTCATTCGGAATGTATAACCGCTTCATTGTCAACGCTGTGAAAGATATTGATATTAAACCAACTGATTCTATCCTCGACCTGGGTTGTGGAACAGGCCGTAACGCGGCTCTGATGCTGAAATACTTAGGCGGTGAAGGGAATATAACCGGTGTTGATTTATCGTCCGAAATGCAAAAACAATTTGAAAAACACTTTGCCGGCGATAAACGGGTTGTTTTTCAGCAGCGGCGAATTGACATCCCTTTCGATTTAAACCAGGCATTTGATATTGTTTTTATCAGTTTTGTCATTCATGGATTCCCTCATGAAATCAGGAGTGCCATCATCGAAAATGCGAAAAAACATCTTAAACCTGGCGGGAAGTTTGTCATTCTCGATTTTGCCGAGTTTGATATGGATAAAATGCCAGCCCTGCATCGTTTTATTTTTACAAAAGTGGAATGCCCATACGCATTCGATTTTATAAAAAAGGACTGGAAGCAGATTTTAAATGGACTGGGATTAGAAACAAAATCAGAAAAACTCTATTTTAAAAAGTATGTCCGTTTGCTCACGGCTGTTAAATCATGAATAGGTGATGATTAGTTATGTGCTTTGTAGAAAACAATTAATATGAAATATTGTCAAATTCTTTTTGTGCCCGCTTTGTTTCCCCCTGATGCTTCGACTCCGCTCAGCAAGACAGGGGGAGGACGTTCTATTCAGGTTTTCTTTATAAGACACGGAAACTAATACATATGTAAAATCGATCGTCTCCCTTTGCAAAAGGGGGATAAGAGGGGGATACACTTTGACAAATACAAATCATCAACTGAAGGGCAATAGATACTGAAAAGGATTGATTTCTGAATTTAAATGAACAAGGCAGAAAAACACAACAAATTGCAAATCATGGCAGGCTACATCCATCTGTACACCGGTAACGGAAAAGGTAAAACAACTGCTGCTTTGGGGCTGGCCCTAAGGGCTGTTGGAGCAGGCAAAAGCGTTTTTATCGCCCAGTTTGTCAAGGGAATGCATTATGCTGAGCTGGATGCGATTAAACGATTTCCTGAAATTGAGCTTAAACAATATGGCTTGGATTGCTTTATTGAAAACCAGCCCACCGAAAAAGATATTCTCGCTGCCCGTAAAGGCTTTGCTGAAGTCAAAACCATGATTTTGGATAATGAATTTGATATGATAATACTGGATGAAGTTTGTATTGCCCTTCTATTATCATTTGTTCGAAACGGAAGAATTGACAACTGTCCTGCGAAAGAAACCGGAAACGATGGAAATCATTCTCACCGGCCGGTATGCACCTTCTGAACTCTATGAAATCGCCAACCTGGTAACCGAAATGAAAGAAATTAAACATTACTTCAATAAAGGAATTAAAGCCCGCAAGGGAATTGAATTTTAACTAAATACTATAAATTAATGAACACAAATGACAAAGGTTTTAACACCAAATTAATTCATGCGGGAGCATTTGACGACGAGTTTGGAAGCGCCACAGTTCCCATTTATCAATCCTCAACTTTCAGATTCAAGAGCGCCCAGGATGGCGCTGATTGCTTCTCAGGGAAAAGCGACGGGTATATCTATACCCGCATCGGTAATCCAACCATCAATGCCTTAGAGCAAAATATTGCAGCGCTTGAGAATGGTTTTAATGGCATTGCTACAAGTTCAGGGATGGGCGCAATCAGCAGTGTGTATATGGCATTGCTTGGCGCAGGAAGTCATATTGTGAGCTCCGATGCAGTGTATGGCCCGGCAAGAGGAGTTCTGGAACAGGATTTCTCACGTTTCAACGTGGAAGCCACATTTGTAAATACTTCCAAAATTGAAAATATCGTTGCAGCTATAAGGCCCAATACCAAGGTGTTGTATATTGAAACGCCTGCTAATCCAACTATGGAGATAACGGATATTGTGGCCTGCGCAAAAATAGCCAAAGAGCACAACCTCATTCTGGTAGTTGACAATACGTTTTGCTCGCCTTACCTGCAAAAACCACTTGATTTGGGTGCTGACGTAGTACTTCATTCTGTCACAAAATTCATCAATGGCCATGCAGATATTGTAGGTGGCATAATTGTGACCAAGGGCCCTGAATTATATAAAAAAATCAGGCATTCAATGGTTTATATGGGTTGTAATATGGATCCTACGCAGGCATTTATGGTCATCAGGGGCGTAAAAACTCTCGCTATCCGTATCGATCGTGCCCAGGAAAGTGCCATGAAAGTTGCTGAATTCCTTCAGTCCAACCCCAATGTTGCCTGGATAAAATATCCCGGTTTGAAATCGCACCCTCAACATGAGCTGGCAAAAAAACAGATGAATGGCTTTGGTTCCATGATGAGCTTTGGGCTTAAAGGTGGCTATGAAGCAGGCAGGAAACTGATGGATCATTTGCATCTGGCAATATTGGCCGTTTCACTGGGAGGCGTAGAAACGCTTATCCAGCACCCGGCATCAATGACACATGCAGGGGTAAGTGCCGAACACAAACTCGCTGCAGGAATATACTGACGACCTGGTGCGATTTTCAGTAGGAATTGAAGATGTAGAAGATATCATTGAAGATTTAAGACAAGGACTAACAAAAATATAATGGTTCTGCCTCGAAAAGAATGGAATTAATAGCTAAAGGTCGGAAGTCGGAAGTCGGGAGATTGGAGTGGGAAGTCGGGAGTCAGATCCCGGTAGCTATCGGGATGGAAGTTGGAAGACCGAAGGAAAAGGGCAAATAAATTTCGATATGATAAACATCAATGAAATTTAAATTATCGTATCGAGACTCCTGACTTCCCGGCCTACAGCAGGCAGGCGTCTTCGGACTTCCAGCCTCTTTTATTAACCCTTTAATTTAACAGTAAAAGCAATTTAATAACATAAAAAATGAAAACTACAGATGTATTGATCATTGGCGGAAGCGCTGCCGGAATGGTAGCCGCATTAACAGGAAAATCCCATTGGTCAAAAAAAGAATTTATCCTGGTGAAAAAACAAAAAGATATGATGGTGCCCTGCGGCATCCCGTATATCTTCGGAACGCTTGATAGCACTGACAAAAACCTGATGCCCGTGGATACCATGCTTCAAAAAAACGGAATCGAATCATTGGTCGACGAGGCAACAGAAATTGACACCGCCCAAAAAGTAGTCACTTTCGCAAGCGGCGAAAAAATCAGCTATCAGAAGCTGGTTCTAGCCACCGGGTCTACACCCGTAAAACCCCGATGGCTGCATGGCGATGAACTTGAAAATGTATTTGTAATACCAAAGGATCGGAATTACCTCGACGAAATGAAACTCAAACTAGGTGCTGTAAAAAATATAGCAGTAATCGGAGCAGGTTTCATCGGTGTTGAGCTTTCTGATGAACTGGTAAAGCATGGCTACAAGGTTACACTCATTGAAAAGTTGCCACATATCCTGAACCTGGCTTTTGATCCGGAAATTGCTGAGCGGATTCACGAAATGATTGTCGCACGCGGAGTGAATGTAATTACAGGTAATGGCATAAAAAAAGTAATTGGAACAACTAAGGTTGAATCCATTGAGCTTGAAGATGGCCAACTGATGGAGATGGATGCAGTTGTGCTTTCAATGGGCTATAAACCCAATAGCGTATTAGCCAAAAAATCAGGTATTTACGTCGACGAGGATAATTTTATTGCTGTTGACGAATATATGCGGACCCATATAAAAGATGTGTTTGCTGTAGGCGATTGTGCCCAGAAACGCGACTTTGTTACCCGTGGAAGGGTAGCTACTATGTTAGCCTCCACGGCTTGTGCCGAAGCGCGTATTGCCGGCATGAATCTATTCGACCTTCAGGTGGTAAAAACCTTTAGCGGAACCATTGCTATTTATTCAACCGCCATTGGTAATACCGGCTTTGGTACTGCCGGAGTAACCGAGCAAAGAGCTGAACAGGAAGGAATTTCAACAATTACCGCGTTATTCGAAGGTGTAAACCGCCATCCGGGTAATTTACCCGATACTCACAAGCAATTGGTGAAACTTATCGCGGCTAAAAACTCTGGTGTAATCATAGGCGGAGAAGTTATTGGCGGAATGGAAGCAGGCGAACTTACCAATGTGATTGGCCTGGCTCTGCAAAACCGTATGTCGGTAAATTCACTTCTCACCATGCAAATAGGCACACATCCTTGTCTTACCGCTTCTCCTGCAGCATATCCGCTTATTAAAGCAGCCGAAATAATTGCAATTAAAATGTTGAAGAATATGAAGGAGCAGTCATAATCACTGATCAGTGTCTGCACCCGCGAATCAGTGTCTGCACACCCGCGAATCAGTGTCTACACACCGCGAATCAGTGTCTGCACACCCGCAGGGTGTCTGACACTGATTCGTACTTTCCCAATTTAAAAAAATCAAATGCTAATACATAAAGAAGGACGTGCTGTATTATTTACTTCAATAACTATCCTGATAGTTTTGTATTTCAGTATAGTTGAAGTTACTGCATGTAATACTTCATGCAGGACAATTTTGGGTATCACCGAAATAGTTCTGTTTTGCTGCACTATGCTCTTTTTTCGCAACCCGCCACGCAAAATCAATGCAGACTCTAACCTTGCATTTGCTCCTGCCGATGGCAAAATTGTTGATATAGAGGAAATTTACGAAAAGGAATTTTTAAACCGCAAATGCATAAAAGTTTCCGTTTTTATGTCAGTTTATAATATTCATGTGAACCGTTATCCCATTAGCGGAAAAATAAGCTATACCCAATACCATCCGGGCAAATATCTTGTTGCCAGGCACCCCAAATCTTCCGAATTAAACGAGCATCATTCAACAGGTATTGAAAAACCCGATGGTGCTTCAATACTAATAAAACAAATTGCAGGAACAGTTGCCAGGCGGATTATCTGCTATGCAAAGGTTGGAGATAAGGCTAAGCAGGGCGATGATATTGGTTTTATTCGTTTCGGTTCAAGGGTCGATTTATTTTTGCCTTTAAATACTGAAATATGCGTTAAATTAAATGAAAAAGTAAAAGGCAATAAGACAGTTATTGCGCGGTTTAACTCTTGATTGTCAGCCATTCTGACTGATTAATTGCAAAGATTTTTTATCCAGAATTTCTATCTTTTTCCCAATCAATAATTACGGGCTTATTTCGACAACTTATGGCTGCAAACGTGAATGAAGCTTCAATAGCTTTTTCTCTCACGTCTGAATAAGCGTTTTCAACAAATACATCAACCTGAATGTCAAGTTTAACTCTGCCTGCTTTTGAGACTTTACCAATAATCTCAACCATTTCTCCAGGTTTTACAGCTTTTTTAAATTTCAGCTTATCAACTGAAACGGTAACCACTTTCATTCGGGTAAAGCGAATCGCAGTGATATATGCAACTTCATCCATCCATTTCATGACAATTCCGCCAAATAAGTTACCATTGTCATTGAGTGCGTTCTGAAACACCATTCTAAACTGATGTGTTTCAGCGTTTTGCATAAATGCTGATAGTTGCATGAATTATTTTTCTGCAAATATACAAAAATGCTTGCATTATGAACGTGCGTTCATTACCTTTGTATAAAATCTAACGCTATGAAAACTTCATCTCTAATCAAAGGACTTCTTGGTTTACCGTTATTACTGCTGGCCGATTGGGTGATAATGACCATATTTGGTTGTAGTGCAAGCATTTTTGGTGCGAGCCATGATTTTTATTGTGGTATCTATTGTTTTATCGGTAAAGGGGTATTACTTTTATCAGCGGTACTATTTCTTTTGCTATTTGTGCCCGATATAAAACAATACTTAATCAATAAAAAGAATGCCGAGACCAGTTAGAAGCCGAAAAATCCTCAATCCCCCTAAAATGGCTGGCTTTAAGCCATTTGGCATGCCATTATGTGAGTTGAAATCTGTGAAATTAAACTTCGACGAATACGAAAGCATTAACCTGGTAAGTTACCAGAATCTTGCCCAGGAAGTGGCTGCCGAAAAAATGGGAATTTCACGACCTACACTTACGCGGATTTACAACCGGGCGCTTAAAAAAATTTCAAAAGCGTTGGTTGAATGCCTGGCAATTGAAATTGAAGGGGGAAATGTTGAATTCGAAAAACAATGGTATAAATGCAGCAGATGCTATAAATTAATTGATGGACTTGAGAACCATATTAAATGTTATGGCTGCGATTCCTTTGGCAATAAAGAACTTGTAAAAATAAATGATATTTCTGAATAATGACCTGTACAAGCTGTGATGATAAAGTATGCCGGAAGCAACAAAACTCCTGCACCCTTGAAAGTTTTAATAAAAGTGAATTAATTGAGCAATACCGGAATTCATCTAATAGTGAAATAGTAAAAGCCGCAGCCGAATTGGTCGATTCGGGCCGGGCAGGAACTCTTTCGCGCATTGAAGAAATAGTGGAGTTCGCCAAACTTATGAATTATCAAAAACTGGGCATTGCCTATTGTTACGGCATGGAACAGGAGGCTAAAGTAATTGAGAAATTAATGGCTGACGAATGGTTTGATGTAGCTGCCATTTCGTGCAGCGTTGGCGGCCTTAAGCAAAGCGAAGTGAATTCGGCAAGTTGCATTCATAAGGTTTCGTGTAATCCGCTCGGGCAGGCCCAACAGCTAAATGCTGAGGAGGTTGATCTGACTCTTGTTGTTGGCATTTGCATGGGCCACGATATCATACTCAACCGAAATCTGAAAATGGATTTTACAACGCTGGTTGTAAAAGACAGGAAACATAATCATGCTCCTCTTTTGGGAATGGGAAATTAAAATGTACTTATATTAAAATCAATTTCAATAAAATTATTAACATAAAACCTGTAATAATTATGGAAAACATTCAAAATCAAGAAATTATTCCCATGCCACGTATAGGCGATAATGCACCTTCGTTCAAAGCTGTTACAACCCAGGGCGACATTAATTTTCCCGGTGATTACAAAGGAAGTTGGGTGATACTGTTTAGCCATCCGGCTGATTTCACACCGGTATGTACTTCTGAATTTATGACCTTCGCCAGTATGGAAGCCAAATTCGAACAGGCTAACTGCAAACTGGTTGGTTTATCAGTTGATGGACTGTATAGTCATATTGCCTGGCTGCGTACCATCAAGGAAAAAATCGAATACAAAGGGATGAAAGATGTTGAAGTCAATTTCCCATTGATCGAAGACATTACCATGGAAGTAGCCAAAAAATATGGAATGATTCAACCCGGCGAAAGTAATACAAAAGCAGTAAGAGCAGTTTTCTATGTTGATCCTAAGGGGATTATCAGGGCTATTGTTTATTACCCGCTTAGTCTGGGTCGTAATTTCGATGAACTATACAGGGCTTTGGTTGCCATGCAAACAGCTGATGCATTCTCAATAGCCACTCCTGCCGACTGGCGCCCGGGTGATGATGTAATTGTTCCTCCGGCCGGATCGTGCGGAACAGCCAAAGAACGTATGGAAGGAAAAGATGACATAAAATGTTACGATTGGTTCTTCTGCACCAAAAAGATCAGTAAGGAGAATGTGGAAAACACTATTCTTAAGAAATAGTCCATTTGTGATGTTTCACATGAATATTAATTTCTAAAAAACAAAGAATGAAAAAGATACTTTTCTTAGTGTTTTTAATGGCTGGTTTCCTGGTTTCATGTACAAATAAAGAAATCAAGGAGAATACATCTGCTGAGATGGACCATAATCATACCGGCATGATGGACTCCGTACGCGATGGCGTTTTTATTCATATCACGCATGCTTCTGATGATGCGCACCGTGCTGTGATGCCATTGAAAATGGCCACTATGATGGCTGAAGATAAGGATGTTCTTGTGTACCTTGATATCAAAGGCATAGAATTGGTATTAAAGGATGCAAAAGATGTATCGTATCAAACCTTCCCTTCAGCTCAGGAATCTCTTAAAATGCTTATCGATAAGGGCATTGCTGTGTATGCTTGCCCCGGATGCATGAATGCCGCCGGTAAAACTGCCGACGACCTGATACCCGGAGTGAAAATGGCTGAAAAAGAGGCTTTCTTTAATTTCACAAAAGGCAGAATCATTACACTTGACTATTAATAATGCCGGAAATTCTTTTTAATTCAATCGGGACAATCTCAACTGCTTTTAAAAGTATTGAGAATGTCCCGATTCAGAATATGGGTGCAAAAGGATTTAAAGGAACAATAGAACTTTTGCCTCAATTTGTTCCCGGGCTTAAAGATCTGGAAGGTTTCTCTCATCTTATCCTTTTATATCATCTGAACCAGGTAACCCATTTTAATTTAACAGTAACTCCATTTATGGATACTGAAGAGCGTGGCATTTTTGCAACCCGCTCTCCCGTGCGCCCTAACCCCATTGGTCTGACTGTTGTTAAGCTTATTGGCATAAAAGATAATATCATAGCAGTTGAGAATGTTGATATGCTTGATCAGACGCCTCTGCTGGATATAAAGCCATACCTGCCATTGATTGATGATATTCAGAATGTTAGCATAGGTTGGCTGACAGGTAAAATAGGCCAATTCGAAACAAAAAAATCGGATTCCAGGTTTATAAAATTATAGCTGTATGTCACATATTAATTATACCGGCCCCGAAAATGAAGGTCCTAAAACCGGGCGAAAACTGGGGCTGTGCAAAAGGACTGCTGAAGAGGTAAGTCAATCCGGAGAATTAGGCATAGGGCTAGGGAAACGCCGTCATTCCGGCGGAGGAACAGGGGGAGGAAAGCGAAAAAAATACAATCAAGGTCAAATAATTAATAAAAAGAACGAAAAATGAAAATTGCAGTACCGGTTACAAGAACTAACCATGTAGATGACCATTTCGGACATTGTGAATTTTATAGTGTATTCACTATATCTGAGAATAATGAAATTACTCATATAAATACAATTCCTTCAGTACAGGGATGTGGATGTAAATCAAACATAGCAGCTGTATTGGCTGCTGATGGGGTAAGCATGATGCTGGCTGGTGGAATTGGTGGCGGAGCGATTAATGTACTTAATAATGCGGGCATTGATGTTATAAGAGGCTGTTCGGGAAGTGCTCCCGAAGTAGTTAAGCTTTTTATTTCCGGGCAGGTAATTGATAGCGGCGAAAGCTGTCATCAGCATGAGGCACACCATTCCGGTGGCGGAAACCATCAATGCAGTCACTAAAAAAAATCTGTATAATTTGGTCGTATAATATAATAAATAGAGTATTTTTGAATTCCGGCTTCACAGCTTGCTGTCAAAAATTCATATGCAGATACTTCGGAATGTATTTCAGTTTTATTACCAGGGTTTTAAAAGCATGACCGTGGGTAAAAAACTGTGGGCGATCATCATAATTAAACTGATTGTTATGTTTTTAATTTTAAAGCTGTTTTTCTTCCCCAATTTTCTGAAAACGAATTTCGATACTGATGAAGAACGCGGCAATCATGTAATCGAACAACTTACAAAATAACAAAACCACGCATGGAACACATTGATTTTTCGCTTGTTAACTGGTCGAGGGCACAGTTTGCACTTACTGCAATGTACCACTGGCTGTTTGTGCCCTTAACGCTCGGGCTTTCGTTTATTGTGGCGTTTATGGAAACGATTTACGTTCGTACAGGTGACCCTGAATGGAAAAGGCTCACAAAATTCTGGATGACACTCTTCGGGATCAATTTCGCTATTGGTGTTGCCACAGGAATCATTCTCGAATTTGAATTCGGTACCAACTGGTCGAATTATTCCTGGTTTGTGGGCGATATTTTTGGCGCACCACTTGCTATCGAAGGTATCATGGCCTTTTTCCTCGAAAGTACTTTTATTGCTGTAATGTTTTTTGGTTGGAATAAAGTGAGTAAAAGGTTTCATTTGCTTTCAACATGGTTGGTGGCATTTGGATCGAATCTTTCGGCATTATGGATATTGGTTGCCAATGCATGGATGCAGAATCCGGTAGGCATGAAATTTAATCCCGATACGGCTCGTAACGAAATGGTAAATTTCTGGGAAGTATTGTTTTCGCCGGTGGCCATCAATAAATTTTTACACACTATTTCGTCGGGTTATGTGCTGGCTTCAGTTTTTGTTGTAGGTGTGAGTGCCTGGTATTTATTAAAAAACCGCGAGCATTTATTTGCCAAACGCAGCATTATTATTGCTGCAACTTTCGGATTGATAACCACTGCATTTGTTGTTTTGTCGGGCGATGGGTCAGCACGTAACATGGCTCAATACCAGCCCATGAAATTTGCCGCCATGGAAAACCTGGAAATAGGCCAGCAGAATGCTCCTCTCGTGGCAATAGGGATTCTGAAAGAAGATGCCAATGATTCCACGCACAAAAAACAGGATTTCAGGTTTATGATTGAAATCCCCAATATGCTTTCGTATATGGCATTTCTCGATCCTAATGCCTATGTGCCAGGTATTACTGATCTCACACATGGAAATCCTGAGCATAACATTCCATCATACGAGGAGCGGAGTGTAAGGGGAAAAATTGCTATCAATTCACTTGCCTCCTACAAAATGGCAAAAAAAGCCGGAAACGATAGCCTGGCTGGGGCATCGCTGGCAAACTTCGAAGCGAATTATAAAGATTTTGGATATGGCTATTATGCGGGTCGCGATATACATGAACTGATTCCAAGTGTACCTACAACTTTTTATTCGTTCCGTATAATGGTTGGACTTGGGTTTCATTTTGGGCTCTTATTCCTTGTGGTTCTGATCCTCACTCTGAAAGATAAAATCGATAAGAAACGATTTATCCTTTATACTGCTTTATGGACAATCCCTTTAGCGTATATAGCTTCCGAATTAGGTTGGGTTGTTGCCGAAGTGGGCCGACAGCCCTGGGTAATTCAGGATATTTTGCCCACATTAGCTGCAGTTTCGCAACTCGAATCCTCATCTGTTCAAATAACGTTCTGGATGTTCTTTGCCATTTTCACGGCTTTATTGATAGCTGAAATTAAGATTATGACAACACAGATTAAAAAAGGCCCGGGTGATCATAGTAAAGTAAAAAATCCAACAGCACCGATTAATTAACCACTTAAACAATTTGAATCATGTTCGAAGCATTATCACATATCACATTGCAACACTATTGGTGGATTATAGTCTCGCTGTTAGGTGCAATCCTTGTTTTCCTCATGTTCGTACAGGGAGGGCAAACGCTTATTTATACCATCGGAAAAACCAACGATGAGCGTACTATCCTGGTTAACCTCCTTGGTCGGAAATGGGAATTTACCTTTACCACCCTGGTGACTTTTGGCGGAGCGTTTTTCGCTTCATTCCCTTTGTTTTACTCAACCAGTTTTGGGGGAGCCTATTGGGTGTGGATTATCATCTTATTCGCCTTTATTATTCAGGCTGTTTCGTACGAATACAGGAGCAAAGCCAATAATTTTATGGGTAAAAGGACCTATGAAATATTTCTGCTGCTCAACGGAATACTGGCTCCCTTATTGATCGGTACCGCTGTTGCCACCTTTTTTACCGGCTCGCAGTTTTCGGTTAATTTTATGAATATTACCCGACTTACGGGTGATAAAATGCCGGTAATTTCGGAGTGGACAGGTCCGGCTCATGGCCTTGAAGCTGCATTGAGTATACATAATCTGACGTTGGGATTAGCCGTTTTATTCCTTTCGCGCGTACTGGCCTTGTTGTATTTCATGAACCGGCTTAAACATGCCGATATGATGGAACGGGTTAAAAAACAACTACTTATAAATGCCATTCCTTTTGTTGTTTTCTTCCTCACTTTCGTGATCTGGACGATGCTTTCCAGCGGTTTTGCTGTAAATCCCGAAACGAAAGAAGTATTTATGGAGCCCTACAAATACCTTCACAACCTGATTCAAATGCCTTTGGTTGCAGCCTTGTTTGTTGTGGGTGTAGCTTTTGTATTAATCGGAATTATCCGTCCGTTGACCTGCTTCGAAAAATGCAGCACCAAAGGAATATGGGGTGCCGGTGTTGGCACAATACTTACTGTTTTGTCATTGTTTCTCCTTGCGGGATTTAACAATACCGCATATTACCCTTCAACCTTCGATCTGCAGAGTTCGCTGACCATTCAAAATAGCTCGTCGAGTCATTATACGCTCACGGTAATGAGCTATGTTTCCTTGCTTGTGCCTTTTGTAATTGCATACATATGGATTGCATGGCGCGCTATCGATAACAAGAAAATAGATATGGAAGAGTTGAATAACGAAACCCATGTTTATTAGAAAGTTGAGTTAAAATGCCTTACTTCAGGCTTCCCACTTCGGTCTTCTGACCATTAACCAAGAGTATTTAACATTAATTCAAAAACAATGATTACACAAATATTATGGCTCTGCACCTGGCCTGTACTTATTGCAGTTTCTTATTACGCCATTAAGCTCATGCTGAAAAGATTCGAAAAAAACTCAGGTGTTTAAATTGCTGCAAGCTTTTTCTGAGCACTACGAAAAATTAGAGTTCACTAAGTTTCAAAAGTAAAATAGTTGTCTGTTTGTATTGATTCATAAAGCAATGAAATCTGCATTTATTTCCGGTATTTTACTCATTGTTATGGCTGCTTATCTTATAATTCCAGCCTCCCCAGTGATAGAATATCTCATTAACAAGGATTACATTGCTAAAAACCTTTGTGTAAACAAGGATCAGCCTAAGAGTTGCTGCAAAGGCAAATGCCATATGGTGAAGCAGTTGCAGAAAACGAACCCGAACACCGAAAATGATTCAAAAAAAACCAATAACAGGATTCAGTTTAAGGAACTGAATGAGTTTATTATTGATACCCCTGCCCACCATTATTTAGCCATAATTAGTATCAGGCTGGTTACATATTATTTATTAAAAGCTGAACAATTGACTTGTTCTGCCATATTTGTACCCCCAAAACTTTCTTCCTCTTTTTAAAAGAAAACGAATAGCCAATGCCTGGTTTCATCGTGCTATTGCTTTGCATGCAAATAGCCGTTGCTATAACCAGGTTTCCTGAACTAAGCCTGATAGAATACAGGGCTGCTCATGCATATTCTTCATCCTGCAGACAGCTAATCCTTAACTTCTGGCTCTGGTAGAGGGCTTCAACTATTCATTTTCTTTGCTGATTAAGTTGAAATAACTGAAAGAAGAAAAGGTTTTTAAACCGATTCGTTTTACTCAGTATTTTAAAAGTATTCATGTTTGGCTAAAAGAAGTAAAAATGAAAAAGCAACTTTATTCCTTAATAATATGCTCGTTGTTAATTACATGCAGCATAAGTGCGCAGAATATTTCGGACACCATTAATTTAGGAACCATAGAAATCAGGGATTCAACGATTAAACGAACGCCGTTTATTTCCTCACAGGTTTCGAAAGAGATGCTCTTGTCTGTTCCTACCCGCGATGTAGGCGATTACCTCCGAAGTATTCCTAATGTTTCGGGTATCCGTAAAGGTGGAGGAGCCATTGATCCGGTTGTTCGGGGCTTCAAATTCAGCCAGCTTAATGTCGTTCTGGATGGTGGCATGAAAATAGAAAATGGTTGTCCGAACCGAATGGACCCGGTTTCATCGCATGTTGAAACTGAGGAGCTTTCGAATATTACCGTAGTGAAAGGACCATATCTTCTGAATTATGGCCCTGCTCTTGGCGGTGTCATTAATTTACAAACAGAAGATCCGCAACCCTATCCGAAATTTGAGATTCATGGCAATGCTATGTTCGGCTACGAAACTAACTGGGACGGAGCGAAGGAATATTTTTCGATTTATGGCGGCAACAGTAAAATTTATTTCCGGGCTACAGGTGGATACCGTAAGTACGGAGATTATAAAAGCGGCGAAACCGATGGGGAATCAACTACCTACAGCACATCTTTCACGAAATATAATTATGGAGCAAAAGTAGGGTACGCCATTTCGGAAAAGCAGAACATCTTACTTTCGTACAGCGAATCGCATGGTCGGGATGTAATGTTTCCGGCTCTTACCATGGACGAAAAGAGCGATGACACACGAATGATGGCTATGGATTACTCGGCTGAAAACCTGTCAAAAAGCATTAAAACCCTGGATGTAAAACTATATCGTACTGATGTCAGTCACCTGATGGACAACAGCAATCGCGAAACCTGGAATACAAGGCAAATGGTGGCCGATGTTGATGCCATAAATACAGGTGGTAAAGCAATAATGGGAATGAAAATCAAGGATCATAGCCTTTCGGCAGGCATCGATTTTGAAAATATTTACAAAGATGGTATTCGCACCATGACCATGCATATGATGGGTGGTACTTCCACTAAAAACTTTAATCTTTGGAAAAAGGCCGTCATTCAAAATGCCGGATTGTTTGCCGGCTACAGTAAAGTAATCGATTTATTTGCTGTTGACGCGGCCATTCGCATGGATGTAAACAAAGCCAATTCCGAAGACACCTTAGTATTGATTAAAAATGGTGAGGAATATTTTAATAAAACAGCTTCACAGTTTTTCAACCTAAGTGCCAACCTTGGATTAACTTATTATATTTCTTCAAACTTTTCGGTTTCAATAGCTGCTGCCCGCGGCACCCGCAGTCCGAATATGCTTGAACGCTATATAAAACTTTTAAGTGTTGGATACGACAGTTACGATTACCTTGGAAATCCCCAACTCAAACCCGAAACAAACAACGAGGTGGATCTTACTTTTAAGTTTAGTGGTAAGCAACTCGGAAGCATGTATGTGAATGGATTTTATTCTTTCGTTACGGATTATATATCGGCGAAGTTGCTCCCTTCGTCAGTTATCAAGCCTGGCACCTTAGGAGCGCCGGGTGTAAAACAATTTATAAATGTCGATAACGCCAGGTTTACCGGTTTCGAACTTGGTTATACATCACCTCAGGAATATAATTTTGGACTGAGTGTAGTTGCAGCCCTCACTTATGGTAGTATACCGGAAGTAACAAAGTACATAATTAACGATGGACAGGTTACGGGCGATACTTTATTAACAGATGATGCACTTCCCGAAATACCTCCTTTCGAGACAACATTAAACCTGAATTACCGTTTTTTGAACGGGAAACTCATTCCGAAAGTTTCGTACCGATTAGTTGCGGCCCAGCACCATATTTCAGAAGCATTTTATGAGCCGGAAACACCAGGTTTTTCTCTTTTGAATTTCTCGGTTTCTTACCATGTGAGTAAGAATATCAGTATCAACGCCGGTGTAAATAATATCTTTGATGTGTCGTATTACGAACATCTGAACCGAAAAATTGTCGGCTCAACAGAAAAGCTTTACGAGCCAGGGAGAATATTTTTTGTTAACCTTTATCTTTCAATTTGATGCAAATGAAATATGCCCTGTTTGCAGCCCTTTTCTTTGGCACCCTGATGCTGGCAAATGTATCGTGTAACAGTGACAAGCCTGAGCCTGTAATAGCTACAGGGCATATTTCATTTACTTTTACCCATCTCGTTGATGGGTTGCCCCTGGAAAAAGATAATATGAAATATTTTAATGCAGCCGGAAATCCTTACGAGATAAACCAGGTGATGTATTTTATTTCGGATGTTACACTCCATAAATCGGATGGAACCAAAAAACTGATCAGCGACTGGACTGACATTCATTATGTTGATATTGATATTACTGAAACCCTGAAATGGAATGTATACGACGATATTCCAACAGGCGCTTACGATTCAGTTTCTTTTGTTTTCGGCATCACCGAGGGGAAAAACAAATCGTTTATGTTTGTCAACCCTCCGGAGGTAAATATGATGTGGCCTGACATTTTAGGCGGAGGTTATCATTATATGATGATTAATGGCAGCTGGAAAGATACTTCGAATGTAATCAAAAGCTTTGCTTTTCACCTTGGAATAGGGCAGTTATACAAAAGCAATGTAATTGAAATTGATTCGATTTATGCATTTGTACAGAACTATTTCCATGTAAAGCTGCCCAATTCCACATTTACAATAGCAGAAAACGAAACCCGGCAGATTGAAATTATAATGAATATCGAAAGTTGGTTTAAAACGCCGCATGTATACGATCATAACTTCTGGGGCGGGGCTATTATGCAGAATCAGCCTGCTATGCAAATGGTTAAGGAGAATGGATGTGATGTGTTTACCGTTGGTAAAATTGAATAAAATGCATTTAAATAGTATATATGAACAAAAAGCTGAATCCATAGTTTGGTTTACAGAACAGGAGCATGAACCATTAACCAAAAAATATGAGTGAATTTGATGCCAAAGCCCGTGATTGGGATAAGAATCAGCGTTATATCGACAGGTCCGAAGCCGTTGCAAAAGCTCTGCTGCAAGTGATCCCGGTTCATAAACAGATGAAAGCACTCGAATATGGGTCAGGCACAGCATTGCTTAGTTTCGCGCTAAAGGACAAGTTTGCCGAAATTACCCTTATGGACAATTCGCGCGAAATGACAGCCGTGACCGAGGAAAAAATTGCCTCCCAGGGAATACACAATATGAAGCCCTTGTTTTTCGATCTTGAAAATAAAGATTATCCCGGGAAATTTGATATCATTTATTCGCAGATGGTGATGCACCATGTACAGGATGTCGAAGTAATGTTGGCAAAATTCCATTCTTTATTAAATCCGGGCGGATATATTGCTATTGCTGATTTATATTCCGAAGATGGTTCGTTTCATGGTGAAGGATTTCATGGGCATTTGGGATTTGATATTAATTCTGCTGTCAGATAAACTAAAGAGTGTTGGTTTTCACCAAATAAAGCATCAAACTTGTTTCGAAATCATTAAAATCAATGAAGATGAGCAGGAGAGGAGATACCCGGTATTTTTGCTGTGTGCTATAGCCTGATAAGTGGTCAATTGTCTGCTAAATGCCGGAATTATCTTGATAGCATTCAAAGAATTATTGTGCAGGCATTAAAAATCTTAATTTTGCCCCCTTAACATTCTCAACCCCAAAAATGCCGGAATCCCTGCGCGATATTCGTATCGAAGATTTTAATTACAATTTACCCGCTGAGCGAATTGCCCAGTTCCCGCTCGAAGTGCGCGATAGCTCCAAATTGCTCTTATATCGGAATAATGAACTGGGTGAAGATATCTTTGCAAATGTTGCTTCACACCTTCCTGAAAATAGTTTATTGATAACCAATGAAACCCGTGTAGTGCATGCACGATTGTTGTTCAGGAAGCCATCGGGTTCGCAAATCGAGGTATTCTGCCTCGAACCTCTGGAGCCTACAAATGACATACAGCTTGCATTTCAGCAAAAACAAAGCTGCACCTGGAAATGCCTGGTCGGGAATGCCCGTCGTTGGAAATCAGGTCCTCTGATACTCGAAGGTGAACTGGATGGAGTTAAGGTTGCTTTAACTGCAAACATGCTTGAACGTGACGAAACAACTTTTTCCATCCGTTTTAACTGGACTCCAGCACATCTGAATTTTGCCCAGGTTCTGGAGCATTTTGGCAAAATTCCATTACCTCCATACATTTCGCGTGAAGCTTCTGAAAATGACAACACCCGATATCAGACTGTTTTCGCACGAAACGATGGTTCCGTTGCTGCTCCTACTGCCGGTTTGCATTTTACACCCGGGGTGCTTCAGAATTTACATGCCAGTAATATTATTACCGCCTCGGTAACCCTGCATGTTGGTGCTGGTACGTTTAAACCTGTAAGTTCCGATACTATCGGAGATCATGCAATGCATCACGAGCAAGTGATAGTTTCGGTTGAACTGCTACGGAAAATTATTAAACATAAGCCCAGCCATATCACACTGGTTGGTACCACCACGGTCCGGACGCTCGAAAGTGTTTACTGGCAAGGTGTTAAGTGGTTACAAACCCCTGCGGAATCGCCGGTGTTGCAAATCGAACAATGGGATCCGTACACTATTAATCCTGATGAACCTGTTACGGTTGAAAAGTCGCTGCAATGTGTTATCGATACCCTTGAGAGATACCATGTGACCGAACTTCACGGAAGTACATCGCTGATGATAGCTCCGGGCTATACTTACCATATACCTGATGCTATCATAACCAACTTTCACCAGCCACGAAGCACTCTGTTGCTTTTGGTTGCAGCTTTTATCGGTCCGGGCTGGAAGGATGCATACGCCTATGCAATGGGTAATAATTTCCGTTTCCTGAGCTACGGCGACAGCTGTTTATTTTTTAATCATCATTTGTAAAATGGAAGTAACCGGAATTATTCTTGCAGGAGGTAAAAGCTCCCGTATGGGGACTGACAAGGGACTGCAGGCCCTTGCCGGTAAGCCGCTCATAGCTTATGCAATACATGCATTATCCGCATTGTGTAAGAATGTAATTATCAGTTCTTCATCCGACGCTTATCAATCTTTTGGCTACAAGGTTGTGGCTGACGAATTCCCCGGGATCGGCCCCATGGGTGGAATTTATTCGGCATTAAGGCAAAGCAAAACCAGTAACAATCTTGTTCTGTCATGCGATTTGCCTTTTGTTTCTCCAGGGTTACTCTCATATATTTTATCAAAAGCTTCAGGCTTCCAGGTTGCAGTTCCCTGGCAGGGAAACCAACATTATGAACCTCTTTGTGCATTTTATGATTTATCGGTTTTGGAACCTATGACTGAGTTTATCAGTAATGGAAATTATAAATTGCCTGATCTGTTCGGGGAGATTGTCATCAACAAGCTGAATATCAATAATGATCTGGACTTTTATAACGACAGCCTTTTTATTAATGTCAATTCAAAACATGACCTGGTGGCAGCCGAAAACCTGATGCAAAACAAAAAATAATTTTCTGCTTATTTCATTTTCTTGCTTAATTTTGCAGAATAATTCTCCGAGTTATCATTTCTACCGATTTTCCGATCTATGAAATGCTAACCGATGGGTTGTCCCGGAAACAGGGCAGCCTCCCGAATATAAACTGAATTGGAAAGGAGAACCATGATACAATATGAATTACTTTTTGTGATCGGCTTAATGCTAATCGCATTTTTCTACTCCTCGGTCGGACACGGTGGAGCCAGCGGATACCTTGCGCTGATGGCACTTTTTAGCTTTGCTCCCGAATCAATACGTTATTATGCACTTGTGCTGAACCTTGTAGTTTCGGCCATCGCTTTTTTCTCGTACACCAGGGCCGGCTTTTTCAAGTGGCGTCAGGTATTGCCTTTCCTTATCACTTCAATGCCGGCGGCGTATTTTGGAGCGAAACTCAGCATAAACCCTGTGGCTTATAAAATCATTCTGGGTGTAATGCTTATGATTGCTGTAGCACGCATGTTGTTTGTACGGAACACCGAGAATGACAAAACACACGATCCTCCTTTTGCTCTGGCGCTGGGAATCGGGCTGGTACTTGGGCTGGTTTCGGGTATAATTGGTATCGGAGGGGGTATTTTATTGTCACCTATTCTCATTCTTGCAAGGTATGCCCGTATAAAAGAAGCTTCAGCTGCCTCAGCTTTATTTATTTTTCTAAATTCAGGGAGTGGGCTCGCAGGTTTAATGTCAACTAACATAAGTTTCGAACCGCATATTATTTATTGGATTTCGGGTGTTATGGCTGCCGGATTTGTTGGATCAGCTGTTGGCAGCCGCGCTTTTTCTGAAATAAATCTAAAAAGAGTGCTTTCGCTGGTGCTGATTGCAGCCAGTATTAAGCTGTTTTTCTTTTAGAATTTTCACTAAAGCTATAGGATTTAGGGTGCGAAAACTTTAAAACCTACAACCAGTAACCTTTCTCTAACCTTAATCCATACTGAGTTTAGAACACCGGCATCACACAGCGCTTGCTTCTTTCCTTTATGACTTTATCAAAATCAACCAAACTCCGTTTCATCACTGTTGATGTTTCTTCGTGACAACTTAGGCATGCACCTGCTGTAAGAATTCTTTTTTGTTCCTCCAGGTTGAAAGGCCTCATATCCTTCCGCGTTGAAGCCTGATCTTTACGCTGCTGCAGAAACCCTGTCCATGCATCTTCGGGCAGGCCATCGTTGGGATTGTTTTGATAGAGTGGCTCAAAACTCCATTTGCCCCGGGCTGAATAATTTAAATTCCCCCGACCATAACCTATCGCCAGCGGATCGTTGTGACACGATTTGCAACTCCGGCCCTCGCGCTGTGTAGTATGAGCCGACGATGGCGCATACAGACGGTGGAAAACATTCTTTTCACTTTTTTTGAAGGACCCTTTATCAATCGTCATAATCATTCCGGGTGTGAAGGTGCTGACAAGCCCTTCTTTCCTCGATTTGTCTGTAGCATTGATTCCAAGTACAGGCAATTCGGCCAGCCCTTCGGTTGCATATTCAACCCAGCTGCCTTTTCGTTCTTTATTCAGCAGCATATCAAATCCTTTTGCCTGGCTCTCATAGCTATTATGACACCCAATACATTGCGGTGCCCAAGCAGTATGACATGCTTCGCAACTCAACCGTGAATGCACTTTGCCTTCGCTGCATGCTTTGGCCGGAGGTTTCATTATTGAAACACCTGCTCCGGATTTTTTAACCATGCTCAGGCGCTTGTTTTGTTCATCCACCTGGGTATTAACGAGTGGGAGCATGCCTTTTTGTGTAACAACTACTCTTAGTCCTTCGGTGTTGAACTTACGCAACCACGAAATAAGTTGTGTTTCCTGGTCAGTTTCAGTCAGAAGTTTCTGATTTGTTATATTGTAAGTGTGGCAATCGCTGCATTGCACCTTCACGGCTTCTTCCTTATGTGCATACTGTTTTCCATCGCCCATTATTTCATATGATCCGTGGCAATCGATACAAAGCATTCCTTTCTGGTGATGTACATCAGCCTGTACGTGAATGAAAACCCTGTCATCAGGCAATACCTGGTAGTTTTCCTTGCCTTTAACATTCGCCGGCTTAAGCTCAGTTTCGTGCCAGCCTTCGTAATTCATCGATATACGTCCCGACCGGCTGTGGCAGCTCTTGCATTTATCATTCGTGATATTCAAATCCAATGCAGGATGAAAAAGAGGAAGCGCAGTATCTGATTTCTTTCGGCTTTGCAATTGCTGTAAAGATGCCAAAGCTTTTTCATCATATGTAAGGTGGCAGGCAAGGCATCCGCCTCCTCTTTCGAGCCAGGCTGCCGGGCCGGTTTTCGTTTTCTCGCTACCCAGGTGGCATCCTGCACACAAATTGCGCAGATGTGTTCCGGCAGCCGAATACCCGATTTCATTTACATGTGAAATGCTGTTTAAATCGTTCGTTTCGCCAAAAACCCATTTATCCACACTTATGATGCCACTCAAAGTCGACATAAGTGAAGTGTTTACACGGTTCACAATCCCCGGGTGACAGCCATTGTTACCACAGGCTTCGGCTGCGTTCGACAGATTTCCCGGAACTATGTACATAGTTCGGTGAGCCTTGGTTTTATCCAGCGTTAAAGGATCGCCACCATGGCACGAAAAACACCCTATAAATTCAGGCTTGTGAGCATCCGAAAAACCACTCATGCTATGATGGCATGATACGCACCCTTCGGCACGACCTTGTATTATTGGAAGTTGTGTTGTATCGGCAATTGAAAAACTGATTTTTTCGGAGAAAAATAATTTTTGAATCTTATACTCTTTTTGCCAGGGCACCTGCCATTGCCACATGGGTCCCCTGAAGAAAAAACCAATAATTGTAAGCAATGCGTAAAGAATAATCATTACAACAAAGAATCTTTTAATCAGCCTGCCATACTTTGGCTTAACCCAACGAATCAGATAGATCAGTACAAGCAGAACGAGCAATCCAAGTGTTACCAGCAGCGGATTCCCTATCCAGTGCAGAGTTTCCTGCAGACCAACAAAGTACCACGGACCTTTCATTACCGATTCATCAAGGCCGCTTATGGGTGCCCTGAGCAGGAAACTGATCAGGGTTACGATAGCGGTGGTTATTAATAAGGTGCGCAGGTTTACTTTCAGGCTGCGGGCATGTTCCATTATTACAACGAAAATAATTACGGTTGCAGTGGCAGCATGCTGTATATACATAGCCTGGAAATTGCCTTCGGAACCAATAAAGGTTTGTTGTAAAATATCTCCTATCCAGGGCAAACTGCTCACAAGTGAGGATAGAATCCGGTGTGCCTGCATACTATCGCCATCCGCTTTCAGTATAAACCCCGAAAGCATTACATAAAGTGTAAAAATGAGGGAAAGTGTAAGCCTGAACCACACACTTTTCTTTTTAATATTGCTTTCGGTGCCTTTCCGGAGATGGTCGAAAATATGTATAAGCGTCAGTATCAGAAATAGTTGAGCACTCCAGTAATGGATATTCCGCAAAAGCGAAGCAGCTGGATTGGCCGTTACGAATGTGGTTACCGATAAATAAGGAGCCGCCACATCGTATGGCACTGCAAGCAAAGCTCCCGAAACGGCACACAGGATAAGGGAAGCCGTGGCTATCCAACCGTATGTGTCAAAGGCAAGTACCTTTCGTATGTTTTCAGGAATAATCAAATGTTCAGGTTTTAATTACAATTTCACCGGTTTCTTTAACTAATGTATACGGAAGCATAGGTAATGCCATACCTGCAGGACCTTGTAAAACCTTGCCAGTAGAGGCATCGTACTTTGAACCGTGACAAGGACAAAGCAGTTGCCCGTCAATTTCGCGGTTTATACGGCATCCCGCATGCGTGCAGATATTTGAAAATACCTTAAGTGTATCTGCCGACTTCACCAGGATAAAGGTATCGAATAAGTGAATCCCGGTGCCTAGTTTTGCAGCATTAATCCTGTTAATGACAGGTTTTTCCGATAATTGTTTGTTCTTTCCCGTCATTATGTGCCATAGTGCAACAAAAGCAGCGGCAAAGGCCAAAGATAAAAGCCTTAAAAATGTTTTTCGGTTAATGATTCTATCTCCCTTCAATTTGTTTTTATCAGACATCAAAACTATGAAGATTTTCCTACAATGGATGCATTTATACTTAATGAAATATTAATAGGTAGCATTCGGATAACTTTTTGATTCTGAATCAAAATTTGATACTTGTGTAACATATGTGATACCTGGTTGAAAATCATTAAAGAAATCCATTAAATGTAACATCAGTTATATCAATTGTATTAATTTTTAATGCCTTCGCCTAAAGTTGAATATAAATTTGTATAACAAACCAGAGTATATAATTCATAACAAAACAATAATATATATCAATCTATACAGTAACAATTTAAACAAATAAAAATATGAATACACGATACTTAGGCTGGGTGACTTTTGTAGCTGTAATGGGCGGGTTACTGTTTGGATTAAATATGGCCGGAATTTCGGGTGCCATTGATGGTATTAAAGGCGATTTTTCGCTTACTGACAGCGGTTTGGGTACAGTTGCCGCATTATTAACGATTGGTTGTTTGATCGGCGCCTTATTTACCGGTAATTTCACTGAAAAGTACGGACGCAAAAATGTTATGATAGCAACTGCTATAATTTATATCATATCAGCCTTGGGAAGTGCTTTTGCCGGATCTTCGATAATACTGATTGGGTTTCGTGTACTTTCAGGTTTAGCTGTAGGTGCTACCTCTGTTGTGGCACCTATGTATATTTCCGAAATTGCACCCGCTAAAAAGAGAGGACGATTAGTATCCTTTAATCAGTTCGCTATTACAATAGGAATTGTAGTAGCTTATATATTCGATTACCTTCTGGTAGGTCTTGGTGAGAATAGCTGGCGTTTTATGCTAGCTGTTCCGGCCATTTTCGGAGTATTTTTCCTCATATTTCTTCTCTTAAACTTTCCTGAAAGTCCACGATGGCTCTTAGCTCACGGTCGTAAGGAAGAAGCTGAAAAAGTGTTACATAGCCTGGGAGGCCAGAAACTTGTAGATGAAGAGTTGCCAGAGATGCAAAGTGCATTAGCTGCAGAACATAAGAAGGAGAAAATGTCAATAAGCGAATTGTTTAAAGGTAAAACAGGGAAAATCGTTCTGATCGGAACCCTGATAG
Organism: uncultured Bacteroidales bacterium; assembly: GCA_963714825.1. GTDB lineage: Bacteria > Bacteroidota > Bacteroidia > Bacteroidales > UBA4417 > UBA4417. The sequence continues at coordinate 91,753 of CAVQQF010000003.1, forward strand.
CAGTCTTTCAGCAGATTACCGGTATCAATGCTGTTATTATGTTTGCCCCTGAAATCTTTCAGGCAGCAGGCTCAGCAAAAGTGGATTCTTTAATGATGTCAATGATTGTTGGTACAGTAAACTTCCTCTCAACCATACTGGCTTTATGGCTTGTTGACAAAAGCGGTCGCAAAACGCTATTACTATGGGGTGCAGTGGGTATGGCTGCTTCGCTTGCTTACCTGACTGTTGAATTTGCAAAAACACAGCAAAATGGAACTGGAGTCCTGATAGCATTGCTGGTGTATATTTTATTTTTCGCAGCTTCTTTTGCCCCTGTTATGTGGGTTATTATTTCCGAAATCTACCCCACCCGGATCAAAGGTGTGGCCATGTCATTTTCAACAGCTGTAAGTTGGTTGTGTACCTTCCTTACCGTATATTTTGCCCCGGTAATACAAGGAACGCTTGGGCTGGCTTACTTATTCGGGATTTTCGGATTCTTTAGCATTCTATCCTGGATTTTTGTAAAAATATGGATTCCTGAAACCAAAGGCAAATCGCTCGAAGTTATTCATGCTGAGATGCTTAAATAAAAATGGTTAATAGTTAATAGGAAATTGAAAATAGTAGGACAAGGAGGCTGGAAGACGGAATAGAAAGGGATATAGCCTGTAAAAGATTTTTGCGGAAAACAGGTCTCCGGACTCCCAACTTCTAGCCAAAACCAGATAATTATATATTAAAGTCAAACCAATGAACAACCAGAACCAGATTTTATGCTTCGGTGAAATATTATGGGACAACTTACCCAGTGGGCCCGTAGAGGGAGGAGCTCCCATGAATGTCGCCCTTCACTTATCCCGATTTGGCATTAATTCACGGGTGGCAAGTAGTGTAGGAAACGATAAAAAGGGAACCGATCTGGTCTCTTTTCTTACAAAATCCGGATTACGAACCGACCTTATACAGGTGCATAAATCATTACCTACAAGTGAAGTCCTTGTTTCTCTTGATGAACATAACACTGCTTCGTATGAGATTTGTGAACCTGTTGCCTGGGATGAAATTTCCTTAACTCCCGAATTATTAGATGCAACAAAATCATCTACAGTAATTGTATTTGGGTCGTTGGCATCACGTAACCCGGGTTCAAGGAAAACACTCTTGGAACTCCTGAAAAATGATTCTATTCTTAAGATTATGGATGTAAACCTCAGGCCACCTTACGATACGGAAGAGAATGTTAAACCTCTCCTGGAAAAAGCAGACATTGTTAAGTTAAACGATGAGGAACTTTTGAAAATTTCGGGATGGTATAATTTGTCGGGAACCCTGGAAGAAAGAATTAAGTCGTTTGGTAATTTCTTGAATCTGGAAACATTGATTGTTACCATGGGGAAAAACGGAGCATATGTTCTTCATATAAATGAATTGTACCATCATAAAGGATTTAAAGTTGCAACTGAAGATTCAGTAGGTGCCGGAGATGCTTTCCTGGCCGGTTTCATGGCAGCATTTTTTGATGGAAAAGAATTGAATACTGCTCTTACTGAAGCTTCTGCCATAGGTGCTTTTGTGGCTTCTCAACCTGGTGCAACTCCAAGTTATACAAAGGATGTAATTAAACGCTTTATAAAAGATTGAAGAAGTTTCGTCAATCCATAATTTGAAACGATTTGAAAAATAATTTCTGACAAGCATTCACCAACAATAACCAAATAAATAAACCTATGAGAAACTTTGACACAAAACAATTAAAAATCCGGTACTTCCTCCTGGTATTTTTCCTGGGGATATCGGTTGCCAGTACTTTTGCCCAGGTAAAAATTACCGGGCACTGTGACTGATGCAAGCAATCAGAGTACCATTCCTGGAGTTAATGTTCAGGTAAAAGGAACCACATCCGGAACCTCCACTGATATTAATGGTAACTATACTATCAATGTTGATGAAAATGCTGTTCTTATCTACAGCTTTGTTGGTTTTACCAGCCAGGAAATTCCTGTGAAAGGCAAAACAGTGATTAATGTAAGTCTGTCGTCCGTAGCTCAACTTCTGGATCAACTTGTTGTGGTTGGTTATTCATCACAGAAAAAAGTTGATGTAACGGGTGCCATTTCTGTGGTCGAAATGAAAAAAATCGCGTCGCAGAGTTTAAGTTCCGGTAACGTGATGCAGGCATTACAGGGAAATGTTCCCGGCTTGTATGTTACGAAGTCAGGAAATCCATCCGGCGCAAGCGACCAGATTCTGATCAGGGGTGTCAATACGTTAGGCGATACTCATCCTTTGTATATTATTGATGGAATGCCAACCACAAGAGCTGAAGTTTTTGCAGCCTTAAATCCAGGTTCTATTGAATCTGTACAGGTGCTCAAAGATGCTTCAGCTGCTTCCATTTATGGATCAAGGGCTGCGAACGGAGTTATTATTGTAACCACAAAAACAAGCACTAGGGACAAAGGGAAAGTCAACATAACTTTCAATACAAATCTTTCGGTTTTATCTGAGAAGAAAGAACGCTATACCATGTTAAGTTCCTTGGACCGAGGAAAAGTTTTATGGCAGGCATGTGTAAACGATAATACAGATCCTACTGCCGCATATGGTGATATTTATGAATACAGCTGGAATGGCGATTATGACAATCCCGTACTTAACAGTGTTACGTTACAACCTTTCGTAGGTGGCGACCCTAATTACCCGGCCGGGAATACCGATTGGCAGGATGCTTCCTACCAAAAAGGTTATGTAACCAATAGTGATCTTACATTAACCGCAGGCAATGAAAATGCATTTGTAATGGCTAATTTTGGGTATCTGAAGAATACAGGGATGTTAGTGTACACGAATTATGACAGGATCAACGGTAAAACTCAACTCCAATTTTAAAATGTTTAACGGGAAATCTAAAGTTAGGAGTTAATTCTCAATTTTCATCTTCAAATGAAACCGGTGCAACTCCTGATGTTGGAAGTGCGCCAACCCCGGGTCTGGCTATTTCAGTTAGCCCCAACCATTCCTTTGTACGGTCTGGATGGAACCTATGGTGGCCCTATTGGTGGAGGTTACTCTGACAGGAATAATCCGGTTTTAATGCAGGATAAAAATCAATGGGATAATTCACATAACTCAATGATCTTTGGAAATGCATTTGCTGAATGGAATATCCTTGACAAATTGGTTTTCAGGTCAAGTATCGGTATGGATTATAATGCATTTAACCAAAAGAATATTGAATCGAAAATTAGATAATGGTTTTGTTACCAGGAGCACCAATAGTTTAGCAATCAGCACTTCTGATTACTTAAGCCTGGCTTTCACCAATACACTTAACTATAACTCTAAAAGTGGGCGAACACAATTTTGATATTCTTGCAGGTACTGAGGCAGTTAAGACGGATGTTGAAAATGTATCGATCAACAGCATACGATTTTGCTGTTGAAACAGAGCCATATTTTGTTTTAGGAGCTGCTTCAGGCCAGCGGACAAACACCGGAATTAATACAGGAAGCAGGCTATTATCGCAATTCGGTAAAATTGGCTACAGTTTTTCAGATCTGTTTTTAGCTTCAGTAACTCTACGTAGAGATGGATCTTCCAGGTTCGGATCAGATACACGTTATGGTATTTTCCCTTCTGCTACTGTAGGTTTAAGGCTTAATAATTTCTCATTTTTAAAAGAGGTAAAGCAGATTTCAAACCTTAAAGTAAGAGCAGGTTATGGGGAAGTAGGAAATCAATCTATTGGAGACTTAGCTCAGTTTGGCCTGTATGAAGCTCGATATGGCCCAACTATGAATACATATTATGCCGGCTTTTTTCGAACAATACTATAATGTTGGTACTGCCTACGATATAAATGGTGTTAATACAGGAACCCTCCCGTCCGGTTTTGTTTCCATACAGGCTGCAAATCCAAATTTAAGATGGGAATCAACTAAAGAAATCAACCTGGGATTCGACTTCGGATTCTTAAGAAACAAGCTTGTCGGTTCTTTTGATTATTTCAAGCGTACAACCGATAACATTCTGATCAAACCCCCAATCGCATCTGCAATTGGTGAAGGTCAACAAAAATGGTTGAACGGAGCTACAAAAGATAATCATGGATGGGAACTTTCTTTGGGATACCAGGATGAGACAAAAAGTGGCCTTACTTACGCAGTTTCGACAAATTTTGGTGCATTTAAGGATAAAATCACCAAGTTACCTGAAGAAGTTCAGGCAGGTTATCCCGGTCTCCCTGGCAATACCATCTTAGGTCATTCGCAATACGAAGTATTTGGATATAAAACAGCCGGGATTTTCCAAAACCAGGCAGAGGTTGATGAATGGCCTACCCAGATTGGAGCAGCACCAGGGCGAATTAAATATGTAGACCTGAATAATGACGGCACTGTAAATTCATTAGACCAGGATTGGATTGGAACAACCTTACCCAAACTTGAATATGGTTTGAGGGTAAATCTTGGTTACAAGAACTTTGATTTTTCAGTATTTGGATCAGGGGTAGCCGGACGAAAAGGTGTGGATGCCTATATCTACTACAACAATTTTGTTGAGAGTAGGGAAAATGCCGCCCCCGGAACATTAGATGCCTGGACTGTTTCTAATCCTAGTTCGGATATTCCTGCGGCAACCATTACGGATAATAATAACGAAAAAAGAATGTCAGACTATTTGTTGAGAAGTAATTCCTATTTTAAGTTGAGAAATCTGCAGATTGGATATAATATCCCTTCTGATATTATCAAAAAAGCAGGAATGAGCCAGCTACGGGTCTATTTCCAGGGCGAAAACTTATTTTGGATAACTCCAAAAGGATATATAGGTGCAGATCCTGAAAGAACCGATATTAACCGCATTCCGGTTCCAACTACGTATTCATTCGGAATAAGTGCCAACTTTTAATCAATAAAGCATTTAACCTAAAAAACTAAGAATCATGAAATATATCTCAAAAATTCTGGTCTTTACTGTAACAGCGGTAATGATTAGCTCATGTGGAAAAGATTTTCTTAATTACCAGCCACAGGGAGTTGTTACACAGGAAGAAGTATCAACTTCTGCCAATGTTGATAAACTGGTAATTGCGGCGTATGCAGGAATTGCCAATGATGAAATGATCGGACCTATGACCAGTATGTGGGTTTATGGTAGCGTTCGATCGGATGATGCATATAAAGGTGGTGGTGGAATAGACGATGTGGGCGATGTTAATAAATACGAACAATACTACCTTACAACTCCTGATCAGGGTGGGAGTGACTGGATGGCTCCACGTACCTGGACAAATTTCTATAAAGCAATTTCCAGAATTAATCTGGCTTTGGCTGCTGCAAATTCCCTCGACATGGCTGAATTTCCAAATAAAGCACAGACTCAGGCTGAACTTCGTTTCTTAAGAGGACACTGTTATTTTATGCTGAAAAGATTATTTAACAAAGTTCCTTTTATTGACGAAACAATGACACAGGAGCAAATTCTACAAACTTCAAATGACCTGACGAGTGATGCGCTCTGGGATAAAATTGCTGATGATTTTCAATTTGCATTGACTAGTTTACCCGAAACACAGGCACAAGTTGGCAGAGCAAACAAGTATGCAGCTGCTGCTTATCTTGCAAAAACCAGGCTATACCAGGCTTATGAGCAGGATGAAAATCATTCTGTTACAAATGTTAATCCCGCACGTTTACAGGAAGTTATTGACTTAACTGGAACTGTATTGGGACACTATAGCTTGCAACCTGATTATGGTGAAAACTTCCTCGATGGGTATGATAACGGTGTTGAGTCTATTTTTGCTGCTCAGTTCTCATTAAATGATGGTACCGAAGCTGGCAGAGCTAGTTATGTTACGGGATTGAATTCGCCAACCGGTACTCCTCTTTACGGGTGCTGCGATTTCCACAAGGCCAGTCAGAACATGGTTAATGCTTTTAAAACAGATGCAAAAGGCGTGCCTATGTTTGACACATTTAACAATTCTGATATGGTTGATCCATCTGATTTCCAAACCAATGGAGTCGATCCAAGATTAGACCACACTGTTGGAGTACCGGGTCACCCTTTCAAATATCGTCCTGATCTTATGATTTATGAGGTAAGTTGGGCCAGGGTTCCGGGAGTTTATGGCTTCTTTAGCAATATGAAAGAGCAGCAGTCGCCCGATTGCGCATGCTATTTCAAAAAAGGTCCTTTTATGGGAACATCCAAAAATATCGATTTTATCCGTTATGGAGATGTGCTGCTTATGCGTGCTGAAGCTTTAATTCAGCTGAACAGACAATCGGAAGCTCTTCCCCTGATTAACCAGATACGCGCAAGGGCCCAGGCTAGTACAGGCAGGACTAAATTGCCCGACGGAACTAATCCCTCGAACTATCGTGTTAATGAATACGAAGACGGAGTAAACATTACCTGGTCAAAAGAAAATGCATGGAAAGCACTGATGTTTGAGCGGAGACTTGAATTCGCTATGGAGGGAGATCGCTTCTTTGACCTGGTTCGGTGGGGCATCGCTGACAAAGAACTCAATGCCTACCTTGCTGTTGAAAAAACAAAAAGAGATTTCCTTTCTTTTGCTCACTTTACCAAAGGCAGGGATGAATATTACCCGATACCACAAAGAGAAATTACCTTTACAAAAGGTTTATATCACCAGAATCCCGGGTACTAATACATATCAATGATCAAACAACCAGCCCGGCTATATATGGTCTGGTTGTTTGATTAACTTTGAAATTAAAACTTATCTAGAAACAAAGAAAGCTCTGCTATATGAGAATGACTTTACTAATCATATTCATCTGCTCCCTTTTGGCTTTTGACACGAATGCACAATCACCTGCTCAAACCATTCCTGAATTTACTTTTTACAAACTCGACAAAACTGCTTTCACAAATAAAAATCTTACTACTGGCAAAGAGGTTCTGTTCGTTTTTTTTGATGTTTCATGCGATCATTGCCAACACACTATCAGTACGCTAAGTAAAAGGATTAACGAATGTCAGAAAATATCAATCTACCTGATTTCTCTGGAAGACAAAACTGCAATAAATAACTTTTTTAACCAATATGGTAAAAACCTGTCAGGGCAAAAAAATGTAACAATTCTACAGGATTTTAAAAATCAATTTATTACACAATTCGGCCCTCGTAAATACCCGTCCGTATTTCTGTACTCAGCTCAGAAGAAGTTACTTCTATACGACGATGAAGATATGTATCTGGAGAAATTTTTTAAAATCATAAAACTTTCCAGGAAATAATCGACCGATAAACTATAAATTCCTTTTTGATCGGATCGTCAACATTGTGACCTAGAAGAATTCAATTTGAAAAATAGAAATAATACTTATAAACACCTGAAATCATGAAAACATTTAGACTCTTCCTTCTGATTCTTGTTTCCGGATCGCTTTTTTTTACTTCGTGCAAGCATATCGCTACGAAAACAAATGAGACATCATCCCAATATGCTGAGCTTTATCGTCCTCAGGTTCATTTCTCTCCTCCTTCAGGATGGATGAACGATCCGAATGGTATGGTTTATTATGAAGGCGAATACCATTTATTCTATCAATACTACCCTGATTCAACCATTTGGGGTCCTATGCACTGGGGCCATGCCATAAGCACGGATCTGATGCACTGGGAAAATCTACCGATTGCTTTATATCCTGACAGCCTGGGCTTTATTTTTTCGGGAAGTGCAGTGATTGACATAAACAACACCTCTGGATTTGGGAAAGACGGAAAACCCGCCATGGTTGCGATCTTCACACTGCATGACATGAAAGGCCAGAAAGCAGGGAAACAAGATATTGAAAGCCAGGGAATTGCTTACAGTATAGATAAAGGTCGCACCTGGACCAAATATGACAAAAACCCTGTGCTTAAAAGTCCCGGTACACCTGATTTCCGTGACCCAAAAGTTTCCTGGAATATTGAAACTATGAAGTGGATCATGACTCTTGCTGTTGGTGACCACATCTGCTTTTATTCCTCACCAGACCTTAAAGACTGGTCACTGGAAAGTGAGTTTGGTAAAGGAATTGGCGCTCATGGAGGCGTTTGGGAATGCCCTGATTTGTTCCAGTTACCAGTTTCAGGCACAACCGATCAAAAGAAATGGGTATTAATTGTCAATATTAATCCTGGCGGGCCAAACGGGGGGTCAGCAGCACAATATTTTGTAGGTGAATTCGATGGACATAAATTTACAAACGAATCAAATGATATTCAATGGGCCGACCAGGGGAAAGACAATTATGCAACTGTTACTTTTTCAGATATTCCTGCTTCAGATGGGAGAAGAATTTCAATCGGATGGATGAGTAACTGGCAGTATGCTCAGGTTGTTCCTACAGGAGTTTGGAGAAGTGCCATGACATTACCGCGAGAGCTCAAATTGATTTCTGAAAACAATAAATACACTCTCATTTCGGAACCTGTAAAAGAACTACAGTTACTTCGCGAACGCAAAACAGAACTAAAATCTGAAGCAATAAAATCTAAACTAGAATTGGATGCTCAGCTTTCAGCACCTGTATTACCGGTTGAACTGGACCTGAAATTCTCGCTTCCGGCCACTGATGCTTCAACTGATTTTGGTTTGGAACTTTTTAATTCAAAAGGAGAAAACCTGCTGATTGGCTATGATAAATCTAAAGGTGAATTTTATGTCAACAGAACAAACGCCGGTAATAGCGATTTTTCAAAAGATTTCAATGGAATCCATGTTTCGCCTTTTTTACTTAGCGGTTCTTCAGTTGACATGCACTTAATTATTGATGCAGCCTCGGTCGAGCTATTTGCCATGCAGGGGAAAGTTGTTATGACCGAAATTTTCTTCCCGACCGAAGAATTTACAGGAATTCGTATTTATAATAAAAATGGAAATGTACAGCTTGATTCGGGTTTAATATACAAATTGAATTCAATCTGGAAGGAAACTAAGTAGAAAAGTTTGGCAGATTAAACTTCTGATAAACAATTCTTTCTGGTAATTGGTTGAGAAATCGACTTGGTTGGTTGATTTAGGTTTGGTTGCAACCTGGTTCCGAAATGTTCCTTTCATTTGGATATTTAGGTTCCAGGTTGCTTTTTAGTATCTGTTAAACCCCAATTGCACAAATCTTTGTTTGCCATATACTTAGATATGAAAAGTTAGATTTGGTATATTGTTTATGCTAAAGCGTGATCCGGGTTAAAGATGACTTTAAGTAATTAGTGAATGCTGGAAAAGAAAAAAAAATCCTGCCCCGTGCCCCCCTAACCACTAAAATGGCAACCTCCCGCATCTTTGTAAAGGCTAGTCAAAAATAATTGAGGATCTGATGATATCTTCAATCCGTTATAAAGTTATTGCCAAATTCCATACTATTCCAGAGTATTATTCTGAACAAACTCAGTTGGAGAAATATTGTATAAGTCTTTAAAACATTTCGAGAAATAAGAGGGGCTCGAAAACCCTGTTTCATAAGCGACTTCAGCTATGGTTTTGCCGCTTTCCTGCAAAATGACAGCCGCTTTTTTGAGTTTGATATTACGTATGAATTCACTCACGGTCAATCCGGTCAGATGCTTGATCTTCCGGTAAACATGAACCCTCGAAAGACCTATTTCTAAACCAAGTTGTTCAACTCCATACTCACTTTCAGTTAGGTGCTTCTCAATAATGGCATTACATTTTTTCAGGAAATTGCTGTCCAACTGTGAAATTTTATTTTCGCTTACAAACTGCGTGATCACATCCTGCTGGTAGTGTTTGCGTATTTGCTGTCGGCTCTCGATCAGGAGTTTTACACGCACCTGAAGATGTTTCTTATTAAAAGGTTTCGCTATGTATGAATCGGCACCGGTTTCGAGGCCTTCAATTTTATGCTCATGTGTCGAAAGCGCAGTGAGCAGAATTAAAGGGATATGGCAGGTCCGGATATCACCCTTCAGCTTTTTAGTGAACTCTAATCCATCCATCTCAGGCATCAACACATCACTAATAATCAGGTCGGGTTCCTCAATATATATCTTCTCAAATGCCTCTACCCCGTTTGAGGCAGTCATAATCCGGTAGTTTTCACTCAGGCACGATTTAATAAATCTGCTAACATCTGCATTATCCTCTACAATCATTAGTAACGGCCGGTTTTCATAATCCTCAGTAATCCTAGATTGGATCATATCCTGATCTTCAGTTTCGTCATGGTTGAACTCCGGTGAAATATCTTTCTTAGTCCTTTCGTACTCCTTATCCTCTGCTATAATTTGGTCTTCCCCTAAATGTTCACTTTCCAACTGAAAATATACCGTGAACGATGATCCCTCACCTTTTTTACTTGTAACAACTAAATCACCATGATGCAAATCAACAAATCCTTTCGATAATGGCAAGCCGATTCCTGTCCCAACAACTATATTACCTTTATTCTGTTCAACTTGATAAAAACGGTCGAAAATCTGTTGAGGTTATCTACGCCAATTCCAATCCCATTATCTCTTACAATAATTTCAACTGCTTCCTTTTTAATACGACCGAAGGAATGCTCTGTTTTATTTACATGAATATCGATGGTGCCTGATTCGGAAGTGAATTTGAAAGCATTCGTGAGCAGGTTGAATAGTATTTTATCCAGTTTGTCCCTGTCGAAATATACCGATAGTTGGTCAAGCGGTGTACGAAAATTGAACCTTATATTCTTACCTGAAGCCAATTCATCGAAAGTCTCTTTTATTTCCCTTATAAATCTGATGATATCATATTTGCCTGTATAGAGTTTCATTTTCTCGTTTTCAATTTTTCGCAGATCCATAAGCTGATTGATTAACCGGAGCATCCTTGTGGCGTTCCGCAGCATCATAGTAAGTTGACCTCGGAGTTCAGGTGAAAGTTTTCTGTCAGCAAGGATGTTTTCAAGAGGGCCTAGTATCAGGGTAAGTGGAGTGCGGAACTCATGGGATATATTGGTAAAAAAAACCAGTTTGGCTTTTGTGGCTTCTTCGAGTTCAAGCGAAATCCTCCTTAATTCTTCATTCTGGCGTGTGATAGCCTGTTTCTGGGCTTCAAGTTTGAGATTGGCTTTTGCCTTATTCCTGAATCCCCTGAAAAGCAAGGCAATAAGTGTGATAACAACAAGCAGGGAACTCAATGCCACAATTAACCAGAATCGTTGGCTCAGAAACTTTTGAACTTGTTCGTCCAGGATTTTTCGGGAAGTTACTATCCGGTGATTGAGGTTAGCTATTTCATCTGTCTGGAATTTAAGAGCCTGAACATTTGTCGAATCGATAATAAGTGTGTTCAGTATATTTTCTTTCATTACAGGCTTATGGTTCAAAATCTTCCAGGCAAGTGTAATCGCCAGACTGCCACCGGTTGGATAAAGCAAAGTTGCATCCAGTTTCTTCTGCATAACGGCCTCAATGCCACTCGATGGCCCGGGCAAGCCATCAACACCAATAAAAAAACAATTTTTGCTTTTGTATTTTTGGATGTATGCTTTATAAGCTCCGAGAGCCATTACGTCGTTGTGGGCAAAAACCAGGTCAAACGTTTGTTTCGATTCAAGGAATTTATACATTTCCTGCTCACCACTTTTAAATTCCCATTCACCAGAAAGCGAATTAATGATAATTATTCCCGGTGCTTTTGATATTTCCTCCAAGAAGCCTTTATGCCTTTCTTTAGCTGGTGAAGATCCTTGAAGACCCCAAATCTCAACAATACGACCTTCTCCTTTCAGTAACTTAACGACGTACTTACCCGCTTCTTTACCTATCTGGTAATTATTCCCGCCGATAAAGGCCGTGTAATCAGCTGTTTCTATTTTCCGATCGATAAGGATTACGGGAATGCCTTTCTTAAACACTTCACTGACAATATCGGTCAATGGTTCCGATTCGTTAGGCGAAATGATTAAAAGATCAATTCCAGCTGCTATTAATTCCCTGAGGTCTGTTACCTGTTTCTTACTGCTGTTTTCTGCATCTTTAATAAGGAGTTGTAGGTTTGGATAATACAAAAGCTCATTCTGCATTTCCATATCCATCGACTTTCGCCATGCATCAGCTGCTGTGCATTGTGAGAACCCTATAAGGAATTTCCCGTTCTTGGTTTTGACTTTTAATTGCGCATAGCCAACTTCTGAAAATAATAAAATAAATAGAATAATTATGGCCGAAACTTTCATAGAGATTTTTACAGATGCGAAGTTTGGGTAAAGATACAAACTTTTCATAGAGAAAATAATTGAGTTTTCTGGTAGACAAAAATCCGAAAATGTGCTGTATAAAGTATTATATCAATTATTTTTATGATCTGTGATAGGTTTAATAGTGAGTAAGTTAGGCAATATATAAATATTGATAGTCAAAGACATATAATATAGTGTTTGTATTTATATGGATTCTAAAGAAGCTTATAAGTGTCAGTAAATGAGGTTAATATAGAGTCGCCTAAAGTGTCATTGGAATTTGTATTATCGTTAATTATCACAATAACAGTCTTATACGATTATAGCTACATATTTAGCATTTTTTGTATGTATGCAACTTTAATATACTTTTGTTATTCAATAAACAATAGAATTATTTATAATTTTATTACTAAGTAGTTGATTGACAAAAGAATAAATAAATGAAGACAAGGAGAGATTTTATTAAAATTTCGGCACTGGGACTCGGGGCGACTGCTGTTACGGCAGGTGCTGCCAAGGCTGTGCTGGGTTCATCTTTGTTTGGTAACGATACCGGAAATGAACCATCACCTCTTCGCAGGGTTCCTACGTATTGCGAAGTCTGTTTCTGGAAATGTGCCGGTTGGGCTCATGTTACCGAAGATGGAAATATTAAAAAGATTACCGGTAACGACGACGACCCTCAATGTAACGGCAGACTTTGTCCGCGTGGAACAGGAGGAGTAGGCATGTTCTCTGATCCCGACAGGCTCAAAACACCGCTCATGCGGGTTACTAAAGATGGCGAGCAAACCTATCGTGAAGCTAGCTGGGACGAAGCTCTCGGGTTTATCGCTTCCAAAATGACGGATATGAAAGCCAAATACGGTCCCGAAAGCATGGCACTGTTCTTTCATGGTTCATCAGGGAATTTCTTTGGAAATCTTTTAAAAGCATACGGTACTGCTAACCTGGCAGCACCATCGTTTGCCCAGTGCCGCGGTCCGCGCGATGTAGGATTCGAAGCCACTTTCGGCGAATCAGTAAGCAGCCCCGAAATTACCGATATCCGCGATACCAAATGCCTGGTGCTTATAGGCTCACATATAGGTGAGAATATGCACAACGGACAGGTGCAGGAAATGAGCGAAGCAATTGATAATGGTGCTGTTATTATAACCGTTGACCCCAGGCTTTCGACCGCAGCTTCCAAATCAAAATACTGGCTGCCTATAAAGCCTTCAACTGATATTGCTCTGCTGCTGGCCTGGATTCATGTACTCATATACGACGAGTTATATAATAAGGAATATGTTAAAACCTATACCGAAGGTTTTGAACAACTCAAGGCGCATGTAAGGTCATTTACTCCCGAATGGGCATATGGTATTACTACCTTAAAACCTGACCAGATACGCCGCACGGCCCGTGAAATGGCCAACGCCGCTCCCGCCGTTATAATACATCCGGGACGCCATGCTTCCTGGTATGGCGACGATGTGCAACGCACCCGTGCCATGGCCATTTTGAATGCTCTGCTTGGATCGTGGGGGAACAGGGGTGGATTTTTCTTTAAAGAAGGTATTAAACTGCCTGAGTTTCCGCGTCCGGAGTACCCGAAACCATCCTGGACATGGAAAGACCTGCTGAACGGTAAATACCCGTTTGCTCACGAAGCAATTACCAATACGGTGATTGAAGCATCGTATCCTTCCGAAGGTAAAGATGCAAAAATAAAAGGATGGATAGTTTCAGGAACCAACCTGATTGCTGCAGTGCCTCTGAAAGCGCAACTTGAAAAAGCATTGCAATCGCTGGAGCTAGTGGTAGTTGTTGATACCATGCCTATGGAAATTACCGGGTATGCCGATGTGGTTCTACCCGAATGCACGTACCTTGAGCGCTACGACGATATTCGTGCTTCAGCGCACCGCGAGCCTACACTCAGCCTCCGTATGCCGGCTGTTGAACCGAAAAATCAAACCAAGCCTGCATGGTGGATAGCCAAACAACTTGGCGAACGCCTTGGCTTAGGTGCCTATTTTAACTACGACGACTTCACCGAAGTGCTCGACTGGCAGTTAAAACAAGTAGGTTCGTCGCTCGAAGAAATGCAGCGTATAGGCGTAAAAAAATCGAAACGCAAAACCACAGCCTATATCGAACCAGGCACAATACATACGTTCCGGACGGCATCGGGTAAAATTCAGCTGTACTCGCACGAACTGGCTCAAGCCGGATTTGATGCCATGCCTGTTTTTACCAAGCATCCCGAACCCGAAGAAGGCTATTACCGCCTGATTTATGGCAGGGCACCCATGCACACTTTCAGCCGTACTGCCAATAATCCAAACCTGGTAGCTCTTATGCCCGAAAATTCAGTTTGGGTAAACCCGCGCGTTGCCAGTTTATGGGGTTTGAAAAAAGACCAGTATGTATGGCTTAAAAACCAGGACGGAGCTATTTCGAACTTTTCAGTAAAAGTCAGGATGACAGAGCGTATCCGCTGGGATTCGGTTTATATAGTCCATGGTTTTGGTCATCACCATAAACCGCTGAAGTTTGCTTATGGCCGTGGTGTGAATGATACCGAACTGATAACCAACGTTATGCTGGACCCAATTATGGGTGGCACCGGCATGCGGGGTAATTTTATAACATTTATTAAGGAAGATCCACGAAAGGAATTACAGTCATGAGATATGCAATGGCTATTGATACCCGCAAATGCGTGGGATGCAGCGACTGTGTAGTCGCCTGCCAGATTGAAAATGATGTGCCTATCGGCTTTTGCCGCGATTGGGTTACTGAAACAGTTGACGGAACATACCCGAATGTAACTATCGAACTTCGCACCGAGCGTTGCAACCACTGCGACAACTCACCCTGTGTGCGTTGCTGCCCTACCGGTGCCAGCCACATTGTTGATGGCGGTATCGTACTTGTAACCCCTCACAAATGTATCGGGTGCGGAGCCTGTATTCAATCCTGTCCGTACGATGCCCGGTATTCGCATCCTGATGGGTATGTTGATAAATGTACTTTTTGCGTTCATCGCGTAAGCAAAGGCGAAGATCCGGCATGTGTAAGCGTTTGCCCGACAAAGTGTATGTATTTCGGCGATATTGATGACCCCAACTCGGAGATCACCAATGTATTGAAAAACCGCAAATTCAAAGCCCTGGCACCTGAAGCAGGAACCAAACCTCAAATTTTTTACCTGGTCTGATAAATCAAAAAATATACATCTAGTTATGAGAGAAGAATTATTTGTAAGCGGCCGCAATATCCCGAATATTGACCCTTACCTCAATATCTGGCACTGGCAGATCCCCATATACCTTTTCCTTGGAGGACTGGCTGCCGGAATCCTGTTTTTGGCAGGCGTCTTTACTATTCTGGGTAAAGAAAAACAGATGCAGGCTACTGTGAAATGGGCTCCTTTTATCGTCCCATTCGCGCTGGTATTAGGTTTGTTTATGCTTTTCCTCGATTTAAAGCATAAATTGTACTTCTGGCAGCTTTATACTAATATCAGGCTTGAGTCGCCAATGGGATGGGGAGCATGGGTGCTCATGATCATCACTCCAATTTCCTTGCTCTGGTCGGCAACCTACATAAGGGAAGTGTTTCCGAACTGGGACTGGAAATTCGATTGGCTGAAACAGTTCGAAAAATGGGCAATAAAAAACAGGAAACTGATAGCCTGGCCCATGGTGATCTATGCTATAATCCTGGGTATTTATACCGGCATTCTGCTTTCGGCGTTTAATGCGAGACCGTTGTGGAATACTGCATTGCTGGGGCCGCTGTTTTTGGTTTCCGGTATGTCGACCGGTGCAGCTACCATTATGTGGATAAGTAAAAGCCATGAGGAAAAGCGTATCATCGGGCGACTCGATTTGTTGTTCATCATCATTGAGTTATTCTTTATAGTTCATATGATTATGGGTTCACTGGCTGGTTCACAGGTGCAGATTGATGCTATATCGATACTTATAGGCGGTCAGTTTACGGTTTCGTTCTGGGTATTTGTTGTCCTGCTCGGACTGGTGTTCCCCGCAATACTCGAATCAATGGAGCTGCTGGGTTTCCGCATTCCAACAGTAATTCCGGTTTTACTGGTTCTTTTCGGAGGACTGATATTCCGGTTTATTATGGTGGAAGCAGGCCAGATAACGCGATACCTTTATTAGCTTTTTTTACAGAAAAAATACTTTGTAAGGTAAAAATCAATAAAAATTAAAAGCATAAACAATAAATTTTCTGTTCATTATGGAAAAGTTAAAACGAGATGGCTCATTTTACATCAATCCTTACCTGGGAGGTGTATTGCTGGGGCTGGTGCTTTTCGGCACATATTATATTACAGGTCGTGGACTGGGCGCAAGCGGAGCCGTAAAAAGTTCGGTTGTAACAGTTGTTGATGCTGTTTCACATACTCATGCTGAGCATGGAAAATACTACAGCAAATTCCTGAGCGCCGATGACAGTCCAATGAACAATTGGATGGTTTTTGAAGTACTGGGAGTACTGGCTGGAGCCTTTTTCTCAGGTGCTCTTTACGGACGACTTAAACTCAAAGCCGAACATTCGCCAAAGATAAAAAGGAATACAAGGTTTATTGCTGCATTAGCCGGAGGAGTTCTGTTCGGGATCGGCTCTCAGCTTGCCCGCGGATGCACAAGTGGCGCCGCATTAAGCGGAATGGCCGTGTTGTCAGCTTCCGGAATCATAAGCATGCTTGCTATCTTTGGTTCAGCATACCTGTTCTCATGGATTTTCAAGAAATTGTGGATTTAATGAAATTATAACCTTTTTGGTTATCAATCTCATCAATCCCATCAATCTCATCAATCCTTTTTAAACATTTTAAATAAAAAATATATGGTAGGACCTCTTATACCCATGGGTGTTGTACCCGAAACCTGGAACAATGTACTTGCATTGGTGCTGGGTATGGGCTTTGGCTTTGCACTCGAAGCCTCCGGATTTTCATCATCACGCAAAATTATGGGAACCTTTTTTGGGTACGATTTTGTTGTTTTGCGCGTGTTTTTTACCGCCGCTATTACTGCTATGATTGGCATTTTTTACTTCGATCATATGGGCTGGATGGATGCTTCCATGCTCTATATTAACCCTTATTACGTTATGTCGGCAATTGTTGGTGGCATAGTTATGGGGTTGGGTTTTGCATTGGGAGGTTTCTGCCCTGGTACGAGTTTTTGTGCCGTGGCTATCGGTAAAATTGACGCCTTTGTATTCACTGCTGGCTTGTTTATTGGCATACTTCTGTTTTCGGAATTCTATCCTTTATTCGAAAGCTTTTACAATAGCGGAAACAGGGGCGATGTAATGATATACGATATGCTCGGAATGCGCGAATCGGTGTTTGCTTTCCTTCTGATAGTAGCTGCAGTTGGTATGTTCTATGGAGCTGCCTGGGTTGAAAAGAAAGTTAAAAAAGTTGAGTATTAACTGATAGTTTTATGAAGAAAAGATATTTGCTATTGGCATTTATTGCCATTGCCCTGGGGATAGGCATACTGCTTATGCCTCAAAAAGAGAATAAAAATCAAATGCAACCTGAGTTGCTTCTTGTCGCTATTGATGATCCTTCACGGTTTTTATCCTCCGATGATATTACCGACAGGCTGGTGAAAAAAGACCCGGCACTCTTATTGATCGACGTAAGGCCTGCTGATCAGTTCAAAGCATTCTCAATACCGGGATCCATCAATATCCCTGTTGATTCGCTGTTTACGCCGCCATCAATGGAAATACTGAATCAATACGCGATGGACAAAGTATTTTATTCGAATTCGGATGTTACTGCCGACCAGTCGTGGATGTTATGCAAACGATCGGGGATGCAACGGATATATGTGCTGAAAGGCGGCGTGAATAATTGGTTTAACTGCATTGTAAAGGCCGATAAACCTTCCGAATCAGCGTCGGGTAACGAATTGGAACTCTACCAGTTCAGGGTAGCTGCCTGTCAGCATTTCTTTGGAAGCCCTGTTTCTGCTCCTGTTCCGCAGGCCGCCCCTGTGAAGAAAAAAGTGGTCATCGTCAGAAAAGCGCCGGAACCCTCTTCAGGTGGCGGTTGTTAGTTGTTATTTTTTAAAGGAATTCATTATGAAAGAAATATATAAAACCAACAGGCTCACCATAGCTGTAATTGCCTTTGCATTGGTAATAATAATCGGCCTGATAACATACAAAAGGCCGGATGTTAAATATATGCTGTCACCAGCCGAAAGTATTGCTTTGCTTAAGGATACAACTTTGGTTGTAACTCCCCTGAAAGCCGCCGCACTGCTTGCCGACAGCGCTGGCAAAACCGTTTTTATCGATGTCCGCAATTCAATGGCATTTAAAAAAGGTCATGTGAAAAATGCTGTCAATATTCCGGTTCGCGATTTGTACAGCAAAAAGAGTAAATCGATGTTACGCGAACTTGGTAAATCCGGGCAAAATGCGATACTTTATGGGGAAACTCAGCAACAGGCCAGCGGTCCCTGGTTTATGCTCAGGCAAACCGGTTTTGCAAACGTTTTGCTTTTTAGCGGTAGTTATGCCCAGCTCGATATGAATGCTGATTCAATTACCAGGTTGATGCCGCAATTCAGCGAAACACCTCGTATCGATACCCTGGCGTTGAAAAAGATTACTTCGCCGGTCCCTGCCATCACCGAGGCTCCGGTAGCGAAACCCGTCAGGAAGGCTGTTATCCCTGTTCGACAGGAAGTGTCATCCGGTGGCGGTTGCTGATTCGTGAAATCTGAATTCTATTTGAACGAGGCTGCCTTTTTGGTAGCCTTGTTTGTTTCTGCACTATTGGTGCCTTAAATCATACTGAATTCTGATACTTCCATCACCTCTCCGGCTTGCAAATCCCCAAGCCGTATATTCCCGATCCTGACCCTTACTAACCTCAATGTAGGAAAGCCTGCTGCCGCTGTCATTTTACGTACCTGCCTGTATTTGCCTTCGGTAAGTGTTATCGATACCCAGCTGGTAGGGCCATGCCGGTCGTCGCGGATTTTTTTGGTACGGGGTTTAAAGCCTGGGTCGACTTCGATACGCTTAACTTTGCAGGGATGGGTATTATACTTTACATCCCGTATTCCTATCTCTACGCCTTGCTTTAACTGTTCAATAGCTTCATCAGTTATCAGTCCGTCAACCTGGGCGTAATACTCTTTCTCGGTTTTCCTGCTTCGTATTTGCTCGCTAACCTGTCCGTCGGTGGTAAGCAGCAGCAGTCCTTCACTGTGTTCGTCGAGGCGGCCGATGGACATTGTTCCTTCGGGGAAATCATATAGTGAACCTACAAGTTTTTTCTTTGGAAGCTCACACACAAACTGGCAGAGATAACCGAAAGGCTTATGATGGATAAAATGGCGGTGTTGGGGCATTTGGGGAGGGTTAAAATTCAAAATGCGATTAGTAAAGGTAGAAAACACAGGTTAAAAAGCAAAGTTTTGCCTGGTAAAGTGTTCCTGGGAATGCAGCCAATAAATTTATCAAAAACTCGTCCAACGATAGCCCCTTGGGGTTGGGGGTCACTTGTAGACTCAAAATTCAAAATGCAAAGGTCAAAATGCAAAGTGCAAAGTGCAAAGGTTAAAGGTAGATAATATTGATCAAAAAGTAATGGTCAGAATTCTAAATCTCCCGTTCGCGCATATCTTATTCCCTGATGCGTGCGGGCACAATTTAAAACCATAGGCTGAATTATTGCCTGATGAAAAAAGGTGAATCCAAAAGAATATAAGTTGCAGGATATGTGTTGCTTACCCAAATTTCTCAATAGATTGAAGCATGTTTTTATTCAGTATAGTTATCGTTTTCCCACTGATAGCAATAATACCATCGTGCCTGAATTCCGATAAAATGCGGATCACATTTTCGGTAGTCATGCCAATTAGTTCTCCTATTTCCTTACGCGAAACAGGCAGGTCGAACTGATCGTTTTTGTATATATCATCAGCAAAATCGAGCAAAATAAAAGCAATACGGCCTCGTACATTCTTTTTGTTGATATTGTATACATTGTTGATAATGGTGTCAGCAGCCAGGCTTATACGCCCCATCAGCCGGATTCCAAACGATCCGTTGTTCTGAAGCACATATTTTACCCTCGAGAGTTCGACATAATAAATTGTGGAGTCTTCGAGAGCTGCAATTGAATATTGATATTTCCTGTTCGAAAATACGGTTAATAACCCTACACAGTCGTTGGGTTTTGCAATACTGATAATCTGCTCCTTGCCATCATCATTTTTCATGAAGACTTTCAGCAGCCCTTGCTTCAGGAATGAAATAAAATTTATTTCATCGCCCTGCGAAACAATGGTATCGCCTTTGCGAAACGACTCAAAAGAGGCATAGCCGGCCAGGTAGTTTAGCTCCTCATCCGAGAGTCCTTCGAATAATGCTGAGTTATAAACGCAACTCCTGCATGTCTCCAGCATAATATTTCCTGGTGTGTTAAATTGTGACAGCTAAAATAGTGGAAATTATTGAAAACATGATAAATATCATATTTCCCCTTGTTAATAAAATAACAATTCAGTATACCTTTGTTAATCAATTCACAATTAAAGTACACCTAAAATTGAATCGAATGAAGAAACTCTTGATACTTGGTGCCGGCACAGGTGGAACCATTATGGCAAATAAAATGCGGAAAACCCTTCCGCGCGATGAGTGGGATATTACAATCATCGATCAGTTTAAGACTCATTACTACCAGCCCGGGTTTCTGTTTATTCCATTTGGCGTTTATACCGAAGCCGATGTGGTTAAGCCTAAAAATAATTTCATTCCGGTAGGAGTAAATTTCAGGCTGGCCGAAATTGATAAAATTGAAGGTGAAACCAATAAAGTGTATCTTAAGGAAGGCGAAGTGCTCGACTACGATATCCTGATTATTGCAACAGGTACCAAAATCCTGCCCGAAGAAACTCCCGGCATGAAAGATGATTTATGGCATAAGAAAATTTTCGATTTCTATACCATCGAAGGCGCCAAAGCGCTGGCTCGCTTCTTTAAAACCTGGGAAGGTGGTAACCTGGTGCTCAACGTAGCCGAAATGCCTATTAAATGCCCGGTAGCTCCCCTGGAGTTTGTTTTCTTTGCCGATTCGTTTTTTATCGAGCGCGGCATGCGCAAAAAAGTTAACATTACCTATGTTACGCCTCTTTCAGGAGCCTTTACCAAGCCCCGTGCTTCGAAAGTATTAGGCAACCTGCTGCAGGATAAAAACATAAATATTGTCCCCGATTTCACACTCATGGAAGTGGATAACGAAAAACAACTGATCCGCGATTACAACGGTAAGGAAGTACCTTTCGATCTGCTTGTTACCATTCCGTTGCACGGAGGCGACCCGGTAATCAGCCGCAGCGGGTTGGGCGACGACCTTAACTTCGTTCCGGTTGATAAAAACACCTTGCAAAGCAACAAATTCGAAAACGTTTATGTGATAGGCGATGCAGGTGCTTTCCCGACTTCAAAAGCCGGATCGGTAGTGCATTTTCAAAGTGATGTGCTGCACGAAAACCTCCTTTGTTTTATCGAAGGCAGGCCGTTTACGGCAAGTTTCGACGGGCATTCGAACTGCTACATCGAAACCGGACATGGCATGGGCGCTCTTATTGATTTTAATTACGATACTGAACCGTTGCCGGGACATTTCCCTTTCCCAGGCTTAGGGCCTTTCAACCTGCTTAAAGAGTCGAGGATGAACCATTATGGCAAGCTGATTTTCCGCTGGATATACTGGCACATACTTCTTAAAGGTAAAGAAATGCCTATTGATGCAAAAATGACAATGGCAGGTAAAAAAACCGAATAATACCATGGCAGAACAAACTATACAACAACAGATCGATGTTTTGAATCAGAAACTCGACCTGATACTCGAAGAAATAACCGTTCAGCGGCAATCGCGCGAAAGCATGCAGGACCTGGTTAGCGACCTTTCGGTTATCGGTAAGGACGCTTTCAGGCACACGGTTATACAACTCGATAAAGCCGGGGTCGAATTCGATGGCGATGCACTGGCAGGAGCTCTTGTTAAAGTGGTGCGCAATCTTGGTAATATCAACGAGTTACTCGACACCTTCGAAAGTATCAACGACCTGATAAAGGATGTAACCCCAATCGCGCACCAGGTTGGCCTCGATGCTATCAACAAAATGGCTGAGTTCGAACAAAAGGGATACCTCGAATTCATCAGGGAATTCGGAAGGGTAGGCGATAATATAGTAGCCAATTTCTCGGCTTCCGATGTCAGGGATCTGGCCGATAATATCGTAGGCATTCTCGATACGGTTAAACGTGTAACCCAGCCCGATATGCTGGTGGCTGTAAATAATGCAATAACGGTTTACGGCAGCCTCGAGATGGATAAGTTCGAAGAGTTCAGTATATGGCAGGCTTTGCGCGAAATGCGCTCGCCCGAAATGAAAAAAGGCTTAGGCTTTATGATTAATTTCCTGAAAAATCTTGCTAAACAGCAGGAAATTCAGCAAAACGTAAATAAATAATATACCCACTAAAAAACGAAATAACTATGGCACAAAAAACTTATGCAGGCGTTACCGTCGATCTGAATGAAGAAGGCTATTTTACCGATCCCTCACAGTGGACAAAGGAGGTAGCTGCTGAAATTGCTCAACAGGAAGGTTTAGTATTAACCGATCAGCACATGGCTATGCTCCAGTACCTTCGCGATCGTTTTGCCACTGGCGAAGCGCTTACAATACGTGGAGTAGGCAAATCAGGAATTGTCGATATTAAAGGGTTCTACGCACTTTTCCCCGGAGCACCCATGAAAAAAGCGACAAAAATTGCCGGTATTCCCAAGCCTTCGAGCTGTATCTGACAATTGGGAGTGCATCATCCGTGTTTTCTAATATCATGGAGGAAATGCACTGAGCAAAAAAAATCATTAATTCATTTAAATTTTTTATACGATGAGCGAAGAAAAATTTCCTTTGAAAAAAGTATGCATCATTTGCGCCAAGGGCACAATTGAAGATGTATATGCTACCCTGGTAATGGGTAACGGAGCTGTTATGGAAGGCATAGAAACCAAAATATTCTTTACCTTTTTCGGCCTCGATGCCATTACCAAAAAGCAAATGATGAAACTCCATACCGGCACCGTTGGTAACCCGGCTATGCGTATGCCGGGCGGGCTGCCGTTCCCATCCATCTTAGGCATGTTGCCGGGAGTTGAAACAGGCGTTTCGGCTATGATGAAAAGCCAGATGGAAGCACTCGATATTCCTAAAGTGGATGAATTCCTCGAAATGATAACAGCCGGTGGTGGCGAGGTGTATGCCTGCAAACTGGCAATGGATATGTTCAAACTGAAAAAGGAAGATCTTTGGGGGGGCGTTTCTGCCGTTCTAACTGTTGGTGAGTTCTACGAAAAATGCGATGGGCAGCAGACTCAGATCATATTCACCTAAGAATATCCAGTTTCTTTGTGATTACAAAAACCGGCGTCATGTTTATGATAGCCGGTTTTTTCTTTTTACGGCTTATAGCCTCTGCCGTTAGTCGCCACTTTGACAATGTGAAATTTCACCCAAATATTTTAATTTTTAAGCGTCGTGCTTGATAATATTCCTATTTTTGTATAAGCAACTTTAATAACTTTATGATTAAGTGCTTTGGTTGAGCACACAGCTGCCATTCGCTGATCTTAAAATTCAGAATGTTATATTTAACACCTGAACTTTTCCTGAATATAAAATCAATAGCGCATGATACGAATATTTACGTTGATAAGTTTTTTCATAGTATTCGCCTCGGGAGTGCTGGCACAAAACCGGATGCTAACGGGTGTGGTTACGGCCGAGGACGATGGCTCAACATTACCCGGGGTAACCATTATGATTAAAGGCACAACCCAGGGCACTATTACCGATATTGATGGTAAATATAAGCTTCCGGGCGTTTCGGCAACATCAGTTATTGTTTTCAGGTTTATAGGATTTCAGCAGTTCGAAATAACCGTTGGAAACCAACAATCGATAGATGTTGTAATGAAACCTGAGTTAAAACGACTTGAAGAAGTTGTGGTTACAGCCCTCGGTGTGAAAAGGGAGAAACGCGAAATAGGGTATTCATCCGAAAAAATGAATACCGATGATATTGTAAGATCAGGCACTGCAAATGTGCTGGGTGCTATTTCGGGCCGTTCGGCCGGGGTACTGGTATCGCAGGGCGATGGCGTTGAAGGCGGGTCAACGCGTATTGTGATAAGGGGAAATAATAACCTTGCAAAAAATAACCAGCCGCTGATTGTAGTTGATAATGTTCCCATGGATAATGTTTCGGGACTGAACGATGTTGGCCGTGGTGTTGACTGGGGTAATGGAATCTCCGACCTCAATGCGTTCGATATTGAGGATTATACCGTTCTCAAAGGCGGTGCTGCTTCTGCTTTGTATGGCGAACGGGGTGCAAATGGTGTTATCCTTATTACAACCAAACGCGGTAAAAAACAAAAGGGTATAGGGGTAACCTACAACTACAACCACAAGCTGGCACATCCTTACCGTTACCGCGAAGTACAGAATAAATACGGACATGGAGGCCCCATAACATTTTCGGAACCCGGTTTCCCGGTTGATACAGAAGGAACACTTTTATATCCGGGTATTTATGGAACCGACAAACTTATACTGAATCAGAATGGTGAATTCTCATCTACTTCCGACGAATTCGGGTATTATGGTTCGGCTGTTTCGTGGGGTCCCGAAATGAAAGGCCAAACCATAAAATGGTGGGACGGGCAGATGCGTGATTACTCGCCTCAGCCCGATAATCTGAAAATGGCTTTCCGCGATGGCAACACCCAAACCCATAATGTTTCGGTACAGGGTGGCACCGATAAGGGAACCCTCCGCTTATCGTTCACACGGCAGGATCATACACCTATAATCGATAACAGCAATTACAACCGTACCACGGTAAATTTTGGTACCAATATCAGGATTTCGGATAAGCTTAAAGCCGATGCAGCTTTAACCTATGTAAAATTTAACCGTCTCAACAGTCCTATGATTGGTGAGGACGGAAATTCATTCAGTAAGGGATTTCTTTACTCATGGCCACGGAGCTACCAGGGAATCGATAAAACGGACTATCAGCTGACTGATGGGTCGCAAAATAATATGGATGGATACCCGTTTTTTTATGTCGACAAACATCTCTGGTGGAATTACTACAATAACAATACATGGCAGGATCGCGATAAATATACGGGGTCTGTTGCGCTGATTTATGATATTACTCCCTGGCTGAGTGCTACCGGCAGGGCCGGGCGCGATTACACGGTCGAACAGTTCCAGTCGAAAAACAAACCTATCGATTTTATTGGCATACAGGGCGGCGGCTATAGTAACAGCCTGGCTAAAACTACCAGCGATAACCAGGAATTTCTGCTGGCTGCTCATAAAGAAGGAATTTTCGGTTCAAAATTCAATGCGCGCTTTACCATGGGCAGCAGCCGCTGGAATTATGATTCGTATGGTATCTCCGGCCATTCGGGAACATGGTATTACCCCAATATGTACACTTTCCTCAATTATACCGAATACTCTTTTTCGACGGATGAAAACGGAAATACTATAGTTGTAAGCCCAGGTAACACTGCCGGATCGATGATTCCCGGAGAAACAATCCTCAGGCAACGCACCAATTCTGTTTTTTCGTTCCTGAACCTGGCTTACGATAATTATCTGTTCCTCGAACTTACCGGCCGTAACGATTGGTCGTCGACCCTCCCCGATAATAATAATTCATACTTCTATCCTTCGGTTTCGTTGAGTTTTATTGCTTCCGAGGCATTTAAGCTGCAGGAAAAAATTCCATGGATTTATTTCCTGAAAATAAGAGGAGGCTTGGCTCAAACAGCCAACAGTGCAACCCCTTACCAGAAGAATTTTTATTATAACACCAGCCTTTTTGGCGGGCAGCAGGCATCGGCCTTACCCGGTATAATACCGCCATTCGAATTAAAACCTCAGTTTGTTAACGGCTACGAAGCAGGTTTTAACATGGGTTTATTCGACAACAGGATCGATATCGATTTCACATATTACTACAAACATTCAACCGACCAGATTTTAAACCTGCCGGTTCCGGTGAGCTCAGGAGCGTCGAGCATTACCATAAATGAAGGCGAACTTTCGAATAAGGGATTCGAATTCATTTTAAATACTGTGCCTGTGCAAACACCCGACCTTATTGTAAAGGCAGGCATGAACTTTGCCCGAAACAGAAATTATATTGTGAGCCTTGGCGGGTATTCCGATAGTTATCACCTGGCTGATATATGGGGGCTCAATGGCCCTGCAATGGAACTTTACGAAGGCGACGAATACGGAACTATTACCGGTTATGATTATCTTTACGATGATAAAGGTAACCGGATTTTGAACGATGAGGGTACAAAATACATGATTACCGATACCCGTGTTCCGATAGGGAATGCATCGCCTAAATTTATTGCCGGCTTAAACTCAGAAATTATATATAAAAATTTCAGCCTGAGTGCATTGGTCGATACCAAATGGGGCGGTGATATTTATTGCGGGTCCTATGTTATAGCCTTGCAAACTGGTCAGAGTCCGGAGACTTTGCTCGAGCGCGATGGAGGAGGATTGCCCTATACCGACCCCGAAGGAAATACCCGTAATGTCGGCATTATACTCGATGGGGTGTATGCCGACGGAACTCCTAACGATAAAGTGGTGCATTATTACTACAAGTACCTGCCTAATGCCGGGGGATGGGGCAAATTTGTTTCCACACCCGGAATACTCGAAAATACCTGGGTTAAAATGCGCGAAATCTCATTAAGTTACCGACTCCCGGCGCATGTTCTGAGCAAAGCAAAAGTGTTTCAAAGCCTTACGCTTTCCGTTGTCGGACGCGACCTTTTTTACATTTATACCACCCTGCCCGATAATATTAACCCCGAAGGAGTAATTGGCTCAGGCAACGCTCAAGGGTTCGAATGGGCTTCATTCCCTGGAACACGTTCTTTTACTTTCGGGGCGAATGTTACTTTTTAGTAATGAAAAGCTTGTCCGGAATTTTGTAAAATATTCAGAAGTTAATAATGAAAACTGAAATGAAACTTACAACCATAACTGCTCTTTTGTTTTTTACAGTGATATTGGCATCCTGTAAAAAGGATTTCTCAGAGATCGATACCAATTCGCAGGGTTTTACCACTGCCAGCGACGGATCACTTTTCAATGGTGTTATCCAGTCACTTGTACTTTCGGGGAATGAGCAATTTTATGTCAATAACGAAATCCTGTACAAGCAAACCCAACTTGCTGCCCTTACACAGGCTGCCTGGGGGAATTATACCATAGGCACCGAAGATATATGGCAAAATTATTATCGTGCGCTGCCCTCCATTAGGGAACTCGAAAAAAGATTTGAGGCTTACCCGCCTTCATCATCAGTTACCAATATGAAAGCGATGCTTATGATTACCAAGGCATACAAAACTTTTAAGCTAACCGACCTTTTCGGCGATATTCCCTATTCCGAAGCAGGATATGGTTTCCAGGACCTCGCATTACTGCATCCCAAATACGATACCCAGCGTGAAATATATATATCCTTACTCGATGACCTGAAATGGGCATCCGAAAATATCAGGGATACAGCGGCAAAAGTAGAGCCTTTCACCACATTTGCATCTTTCGACAAATTATTTAGCGGAAACCTCAATACATGGCGGAAATTTGCCAACTCACTGCGTTTGCGTTACGCTATGCGCATGTCGGGCAAAGAACCCGAAATAGCTGGAAATATCATAAAGGACATTATCGAAAATGAGCAGCCCATACTGCTTGGATACGATTTTACAAGCGCTGTTCTCGAGAGTGCCTGCCTGTGGCCAGCAGCCAATGGTTTTACAAATAACAGCGTAAGCTGGTCGTTCCGCGAGCATAATGGATTGCGAATGGGCTCTGCTATCTGGCATCAGCTTTCAAGTAGCGATGATCCCGGAGGAAGCGGAATTTTCGATCCCCGTGCCTATATTTTCTTCGAGGGCGATGAAACAGGTAAATGGAAACCATATCCACAGGTGCCTGAGGCCGGCACACCTTCGTCGCAGGGAATACCCTATGGCAGCCACCGCGATAATAACTATGAGATAAAAAGCAATGTCAATTATTCGCCTTTTAACTTCTTTATTGTTCAGGACGAAAATTTTATGCCAATTATACTGATGACAGGCGCTGAGGTTCATTATATTAAAGCCGAAGCCTATTTCAGAGGCATTGGAGTGCCCATGGATAAGGATGTTGCTGATGTTGAATATATGAACGGTTTGAATGCTTCGGTTGAATGGTGGCTCTCTGTCGCCCATTCACTGAAATTACCGCTTTCGGGATCCAGGTTCGATGATAAAATTTCCATTCCCCAGGGTTTAAATGCAGCCTCTGTTCTCAATCATTTTGGCTCGTGGAATGCAACAACCGACGAAGAGAAGCTGGCATTTATCTATACCCAACGCTGGATTGACGCTTTCCGCCAGCCCTGGGAAGCTTATGCCGAAGCCCGGCGAACCCGCTTAACGCCGAGAGAAGGTGAGCCGATTGACCATTTCAGGATGCCTTACCCTCCTTCGGAAACACAATACAATACAGTGAACTGGACAGAAGCTAAATCGAGGCAGGGAGGAGATGAACCCCAGGTGAAAATCTGGTGGATTCCCTGGTAGGGGGGAAGATAATTTTAAATACTTTCTTTTTGCAGAATGGATTCGTTAAGCCTGCTTTTTTAAAACTGAGTACCATTCCTGATGAATAAAATGCAATCAATGTTTTATAAACCTCCTAACATTAGTTATTATGAGAAACATCTACGTTAAATTCAGGGTTATCATGGTGTTGCTGGTGCTGTCTGCATCATTCGGCTTAAAAGCCCAAACCAACCAATACCTGCATTTCGACATGGTCGACGATCATGTATTACTCGAAAACGGTTCGCAATACCTGGCCAATAAACCGGGTATGACCATTGCCGGGTGGTTTTATGAAGACCAGCTATCGTATGGGCAAGGCTTGATGGGATTCCGCGGTACGCAGGGATTTTACCTGATCGAACTGGCTGATGGTAAAATTGAATGCAGGTTTCAGAATTCAGCTGGAACACTGTTTGAATATGTGGCTCCTGCCAACACTATTATCCCCCAGGTGTGGCAGCATTTTACCTGGGTTTACGACGGAACAGCTGTTAAGTTGTATGTTAATGGTACCCTGAAAGGCAGCAAAGCAGCTACCGGAAGCTTTACCGCGATGGACATTCCGTTTGCAATAGGCAGAAGCATAGCAGGAGGAGGGCTTAATTTTTATTGGGGCGGACGTATCGATGAGGTGAGCGCCTGGTCGAAAGCCTTATCGCAGTCCGAAATACAGGCAATGATAGCCGATGAACTCACCGGAAATGAGGCTGAATTGCAGATGTATTACAAATTTAACCAGGGTGTGCCGGGAGGCAACAATACATCAATCACCAAACTTACATCAAAAGTATATTCCCCGGCCCGTGATGCCGATATCCTGAATTTTGCTATGGTTGGTCAAACATCAAACTTTAACGGAACACTCGATACAACCTACCAGGCAATTTCGTTCGCACAGATACCGAATAAACTCAATACTGATCCTCCATTTGAGATAGAAGCAACATCAACAGCCGGATTGACTGTATTGTTTGAAATACTTTCAGGTCCGGCTACTATTGCAGGTAACACTATTACCCTAACCGGGGATACGGGTTTAGTGGTTGTGGAAGCCACACAGCCCGGCAATTCGCAGTACGGCCCTGCCGACCCGGTTGTACAAAGTTTTATGGTGTTAAACCCAAGCCTGCATGTGCCTGATATTGACCCGCGTAACCCCCTGGCCGGTGATGTTTACGTTCCTTCGCTTTCGCAGATACAGCTTGCTGTAATTTCTACTATTCAATACCCCGAACTGTTCTCGGTAGGAGGGGTGCAGTTTAAGGTAAACGGGCAGACAATCCCTGCACAGAATTTCTGGAACGGCCATTTTACAGCATGGTGGACACCGCCTTCGTACGGGTCGTATGCCATCGAAATATTATCCACTAATAATTTCGGTGCCGTGGCTTCAAAAACTGTAAATGTAAATATTGTTTCTACTGCTAATAACAAGTCAGTGGATGCATTTAAAGATATATGGTTAAACCCTTCAACGAGCAGCGTAACAGTCGACGCACAGCTTCCTTCGTTTCTGGGGGCATTCGACAAGGTAACAGCGACTTTAAAAGTACATTGCCCTACCGGTGGATGCGGTGCCTGGGACAGGGTTGCCAGTGTTGATGCCAGGGACCACGAAGGCAATTGGTTCCAGATTATAAAATACATTACTCCATACGGTGTTGCATGTTCGCATTCCATCGATCTCACCGACTATATGTCACTGTTCCAGGGAAAGGTAAGTTTCAGGGTTAACTGCGAAACACTCGACAATGGATTCCTGTACGATCTTTCGTTCGATTACCAGGCAGGCATTCCACCACACAAATACAGTACAATTAAAGAAGTGTGGAAAGCATATTATCCGTTTGGCGATTATGCTAATTTACAACCGGTTGATACATTTAATTATACCTACCCGGTGAATGCAATCACTTCGAAACTTAAACTTGTGTCGACCGGCCATGGCTGGGGAACTTTAAATACCGGTAATGCCGCCGAATTTTACAATGCCACACATAATGTGTGGGTTAACGGTGTGAAAACATTCACACAGCACAACTGGACCGACTGTAACCCTAATCCCGATGGCTGTCAGCCGCAGAACGGTACCTGGTACCACGACCGTGCAGGATGGTGCCCTGGCGCCATAGCCAAATGGTTCGATTTCGATATGAATGCATTTGTGCCGGGTAACGATATAGAATTACGCTATATCTTCCAGGAATCGTATCTCGACAATTGCCATCCCAACAACCCCGCATGTGTAACAGGTGTTACCTGTGCCAACTGCAGCGATGGATTTAACCCTGCACTCGATGTTGCCTGTAACCTGGTAACATTTTCGGATAGCCCGATAATTATCGTGAGCGATAAGGATTATGTGCCCACATCGTCAGTACTCAATGTTTTCCCAAATCCGACCACAGGCAATTTTGACGTTTCGCTAATTTCGATGGCGTCGTTAAGGAATGCAACCGTATTTATTTTCGACAATACCGGCAGGCCCGTAAAGCAACTTGACTGGGATGGCCAGAAAATGAGTATCGACCTTTCGGCGAAATCCAAAGGAATTTATATGCTCAAAGTAGTAACCCCCGAATGGACAGAGATGAAAAAGATCGTTCTGAAATAATTTAATTTTTCAGTGCGACTATGATACAAAGCCCTTTTTCCCACTGAGGAGAAGGGGCTTTGTATTGCCGGGTATTTTGTTTTTATGAGTAACATTTAAATGTCACATGCCATTGCGATAGTTCCTTTTTAGCTGAAAATAGCAGTATAAAAAAAGCGTTCATTGCCCCGGGACTAGCCCTTGTGCAACGAACGCTTTTAAACAGGCCAATTATACTGCCTGTAAATTTACCGTTATCAGATCGATCGTAAATCCTTACCCGGTCTGAATTTAGCAACTTTTTTTGCAGCAATCTTCAGCGCTTCGCCTGTACGTGGATTGCGGCCCATACGGGCTTCTCTTGAGGTTACTGAAAATGAGCCGAAGCCTACTATCTCAACTGATTTTCCTTCTTTCAGCGCATCAGCTATGGTCTGATGGTAGCTATCAATGGCTGCTTTAGCCTGAACTTTTGTTAAATCGGCTGCCTGAGCCACACTGTCAATTAAATCTGATTTGTTCATACGTTTTTATTTTAATACTAATTAATGAATTTAGTTTTCTGATACCGATAGGTGCATCGTGTATTAATCATTAACAGTTTTTTTAGTCTTTTGTTGCTAGTGAACACATACATTGTTAAATATTTGGATTTATTCTGTTTCCATGCAAGTAGTCTTTACCGCTTTTATACCAGTATCTATAAAAAATATATAGAATTCCACATATTTATTTTAAGGAAAATTCGGATAATAAAAACACCTAACTAGTTGATTATGCCTATTTAATGTTGTAACTTTAGGGTGTTGTTTGCTTTACTGAATCTGATACTTTTCAACCAGGCAACCATAGTTAAGGTTTAGATGGAATTATCCCGGAACAGGAAATTTGCTCCATCAATTGTGAATTCATTTTATGTTTAATCTCTAAAAACATAATCTATGAAACATTATTTCCTTTTATCATAGCACTTATCTTTCACTTTAATTTATTTTCACAGGAATCCTATTGGGTAAATACAAAACTGCCCGGCACTCTCCCTTTATATTACAGCTGGGCGATTGGTGAAACAAGCCTGATATTTGCCGACGATACCAGCCAGGCAGTGCATGCCTTCAGCTCAAATTTTGGTGAATGGGAGGTTCTGCTGGTTCCAACCCAGATGGAATGGAATTTTGCCCGGGCCGATGGCAACGTGGCCATGATTTACAACGATTCCATTGTGGTAGGCTATAGTGCTTTAACAAATACTTTTTCGGCATTAAGCTATACCGGAAGCCTGGTATCCTTAAGCGGCGACGAATATGGCTGCATCGATAATTTTGCTTTTTTTGTTACCGATCAGTTGTTTTATGTGTTTGATGCTGAGGATGCTACCTGGCGGTCGTACAACTATACTCCGCCGGTTACGCCTGTTTCTGGTGGTGGTGTCAGAGGCAAAGCCGACTACATTTACCTCGATCTATGGGTTACCAACGATTCGCCACATACCATAGTTGCTTATAGCCTGCTTACCAAAACATTTGCCGAGCTAACTGAGCCTGCTCTCTATTATTTCACTGATCTGGATCATGGTTTTACCTTTTACAGGGGAACACCCGATCCACCCTATTTGTGCGGCGGTTATAGTGCCATCACAGGGCTGTTCAGCATAAAGACACATGGCAGACAAATTGCCGAAAACTGGCCTGATGTTCACGAGGAATTGGTAACACCCTTAGTTTGTAACCTTTTTATAACCAACCAGCAAATAAGCGGGAATAATTACCGGTATTTTATGTGGGTTTACAATACGATGACAGGCGATTTTGCCGAATATACTTTTGAATATACCTACAATAACAGTAATTATTATCCGGTCGGAAGTGTTTGCGGCGGGCAAACCGCACTTACGGTTATCAATAATAAGGATGCTGGCGACAAGATAGAGTTTGTTGTTTATTCGGCTCCTGAAAATTCGTTTGTTCATTTCGATACTCCTTTGTTTTACTGGGGCCTAAATGGGTATGGAGCCGGCGGGCTGATAATCGATAGCTACGATGAACAAACGTTCTTTTTATACGATGTGGTAACACAGGCTTCTTATACTCATCCGGTGAGGTGGACACAGGGCTTTATGCCATATGTAAGAGCCCATGGCTGGGCTAACTACTGGACAGTATTTGCCCATAGTGAAATCAACAACGACACGGTACATGTAATCAGTTATAACACTCCTGATGCGGCTTTGTATACATTTGACATTATTGGTAACGTTTCAAGCTCGGTGTACAGGGGATATGACCTTTTCGGATTGCTGACCACGGATATGGGTTCTCTTGCCAAAACATATTTATATGCTCCTTTGCATAGCAACTGGACAGAAAAAGATATTGAATCGTCAAATTTCCGGGGAGCGGAAGGCAATTATTTTTATGCTAATTATCCCGAAATGGACCTGGCGAATCTTTACGATGCCGTAACCGACCAGGAGTATTGGTTTGCTGAAGCACAAATGGCTTCGCATGTGCTGGCGCGTGACAATTATTTCTTTATGTACTCCACGGCGGGTAAATATATAGGTTACAGTATGAATAAGCACGAGTTTGTTGAATATGAAATTGCCAGGTTCGCCGGGCAGCAATGGGGCGATTTTATAGTACTGAACCATAGCGGATCTTCAGGCACAAGGCTCGAACATGTGTTATACGATAGCTATAACAACATATATGCCCCTCTTACCTTAACCGCTGAACAGGGATTTAGGGTGGCAAGCTGGCCGGGTGGCAAAACTGCTTTTGTAGCTTCAAAAAACGGGTATTTATTTGCGTATTACCCGGGAGAAATTACTTCAATAAGTGATGATTTGATATCACCAGATAATTTGTCGCATAAATTGCATCAGAATTATCCTAACCCATTTACCACCCACACAAAAATTAAATACTCAATATCCTCGGCTGCAATGCCTGAAAGTCAAAATAAAGTATCTGTTACCCTGAGGGTGTATAATTCACTCGGAAGCAATATCGCAACACTTGTAAATGAACAAAAAAGTGCTGGCGATTACGAAGTTGAATTTAATACAGAAGGGTTAACAGCCGGTATTTATTTCTACACCTTAATGGCCGACGATTTCGTACAAACTCAGAAATTGATCTTACTAAAATAACCTTACACGGATGACTCCGATGCAATCGAATAAAATATACTGAAGTTTACCATAACATTGGCTCCGTGTGTTTAAACCCCCTAAGCCATGAAAACTTTTCTAAGTCTTTTGCTAGTCACCGTATGTAGTTTTCAAACTTTTGCCCAGTCGGGCTGGCGCTGGCAAAATCCTTTGCCGCAGGGAAACCCTTTATACAGCATTAACTTCCTCATGGATTATGGATGGGCGGTTGGGCCCCAGGGTACTGCTATACACACAACCGATGGTGGTGCAACCTGGCAGCTGATTGACCTGGGTTTTAGCGAAAACCTGAATGCGGTGTATATGCACGACGACCTGATGGCTTTTATGGCAGGTGATAATGGCTTGATTAAACTCGTAATAGAACGTGAAAATGGTTTCGAAGTAACGCATTACCCGTACAGCACTTCCGAAGACCTGCATTCCGTCACATCGTATGTATCCGATATCACCGAGGGTTGTCCCTGGGCAGTTGGCGAAAAAGGGACTATACTCCGGTCCAATGATTTCTGGCATACCTGGGAGGACCAAAGCATTCCATTTAACAGCACACTTTATTCAATTGATAATATCGCTTGTGCCGAAGCCTGGGCTTCAGGACCCGATGGGCTTGTGCTTTACACTGCTAATGGCGGCGAATCGTGGAGCTACCGGAATGTTCCCACAACCTGGGATTTACTTTCAGTACATGTCGGGAATACTGACAATATCAGGGTTGTTGGGCAACAATCAACAATATGGCATTCTGCTGATAAAGGAGTTAGCTGGGAAAAGGAACATGAAGAATCAGGTTACAATCTGAACGATGTGATTAACATTAATGCAAATGTGGCCTATGCCGTGGGCGACCAGGGTAAAATATTTGAAACAACCAACAATGGAGATCTATGGGAGCTTAGAAATTCAAATACAACTGTAACTTTATACGATGTTGAGGATCAGTGGGCACACGATCAGGTTTGGGTTTCGGGCAATTATGGTGCAATTCTGAAAAATTCAGGAGTTGGAACCGATTTCAATCTGGTTACTGAAGGTTATCTTGATTTTTTGCATGATGTTGAATTTGTAAATGATTCAACTGGTTGGGCTGTGGGTGGCAGTACTGTTGATCTGAGCGGCAATTCAACCGGGGTAATTCTGCACACTAATGATGGCGGTGAAAACTGGGAAGTACAGCTTAATCTGGCAAATCAGTTGACTTCGGTAGATTTTATCAGCGAAAGCGAAGGCTGGGCGGTTGGCCGCAATGGCACGATAAGACATACTGCCAATGGTGGAAATTCCTGGTCAACGCAGTCAGGTCCTATTGGTGGCTATCTTACCGGGGTTTGTTTTGTTGACGAAAACAATGGCTGGGTTGTAAGCCGCGACAACTTGGGCCAGATTATTCATACTTCAAACGGTGGAACATCATGGATCCAACAGGTAAATCCGGCAGAAAAACCTTTGCATGGCTTGTTTTTTATTAATGCAAATAAAGGTTGGGCAGTCGGTCTTGACTCAACCATTATCCGGACAGTGGATGGTGGGCTGAACTGGGAACGCTGTATTCTGAATCTCCCCAATAATTTCGGTTTCTTTTCAGTGTTTTTTACCGATGAGTTGCATGGATGCGCTGTCGGACATCAGGGCTGCATAGTGATTACTGAAGACGGAGGTGTAAGCTGGCAACAAATCAACACCGGATTTTATGAATTTCTGTATTCAGTCATCTTTATTGATGGTAACAATGGCTGGGCATCGGGTGACCAGGGAACCATACTCCGGACAGTAAATGGCGGAAAATCCTGGTTCAGGCAAAGAACAGGGGTAGCAATAAATTTTCTTTCCTCGGTTTTTTTTACTGATCGTTCCAACGGTTGGGCCGTAGGCGAAGGGGGTACAATTATCCAGACCCTAAACGGTGGCTTTTCGCACGAGCAGGGTACTTTTTGGGCCGGAGGATTAGGCCTTCCGATCATCGATAACGAAGAGACGAAAAGCAGTATCGAAGTCGATGTATCCGAAATGATCCGAAATGAATACATACTTACAGGACTTGAAGTAAGTATCGACACCATCATGCATACCCGGGCAAGCGACCTGGAAATAAGTTTAGCGCATAACAACGCTACCGTCAAGCTTGTTGATCATGTTACAGCCCCCGGAGAAAATTTCCTTTGGACAAGGTTTACGGACGAGGCTACAATGCTGATTACAGATGGCATCGCTCCATTTTCAGGAGATTATAAGTCTGTACAACCACTAAATGCATTCAACGGCCTTAATCCCAACGGAATCTGGACATTGACAATAAAAGACAATGTAGCCGATCAGTACCGGAACACTGCAATGCCTGGGGAATTAAACCCATGTTTGAAAAGACTCTTTCAATTGAAGAACCCGGTTTAGTTAATCCTCAACAAAAAATCCGTTTGTACCAAAATGTTCCAAATCCTTTTACCGGGATAACCACCATCGGTTGGTCAAGCGAAATAAGCGGCCAAACGGTGCTGAAAGTATTCAATATCCACGGACAGGAAATAGCCACTTTATTGAAAAAAAATATGCCGGCCGGAAAGCATTCTGTTGATTTTGATGGTTCGCACCTTAGCAAAGGAGTTTATTATTACCAGCTGAAAATTGGAAATTTTATACTGGCAAAGAAATGTATTGTCCTGTAGAATTTCCAGGAAGTATATAGCAAATAAATATGGAATCCGGAAATTAATCCGAATTCCTTTAAAATATCTGCCCATTGTCCTTGGTCGAAATCATACTATTATCACTCTCATAAATAATCATTTAAACAATCTTAATCTTTGAAATCATGAAAAGGAATTTTCGTTGCCTCAGCTGTGCCTGTCTGCTGATACTGGCAGGGTTCAGCCATTGTTTTGCCGGCACAATGCACTCCGTCCCCGGTGGTGGGCATTGGAATACTTCATCAACCTGGGTTGAGGGCTATATTCCCGGTCCCGCTGATACAGCTTATGTCACCAGCCCGGTTGGCATAGGAACTGTTATTGGGTATGAAATTTATCACACGTATGCAGGTTGGGTTATTGTTGAGCCCCAGGGACAGTTGTATCCCGTTGAATATGGTGGTGGTTTGGGCATCTTTATACTTTATGTTGAACACGATATTATCAACAACGGACGGCTTACCAATGCGTTTGGTGTAAGAAATGAAGAACTGCTGAATATTAATGTTAAAGGGAATGTTACCAACAATAATTATTGGAGGGCCTATCAAACCGATCTTTCGGGTGTCGGAAATCAAAATTTAACCTTGGCGGATGGGAAGTCGTTCGGTGGCATCTGGTCCTGCACATCCCCGCACTCCATCACGGCACTGAGCAATATGAGGTTCGATTGTATTTATTCTTATCAGGGCACTTTTTATACCGCTGATTTTAACCTGAATGGGTCTGTGTTTCACCTGGGTAACTTTTCAATAAATAGCTCCGGCACTTTGGTATACAGAGGCACGCTTGAAGGTGATTTCGAAATTCTGGGCAATTTCCGTGTCAACAAATTTGTGGAAGACACATTGGTGTTTAAGGGCAATATAACAGTAACCGACACCCTTGAAAATAATATTTATGGCGGAGGCTATGGCATCCAGAAACTTAAAATCATTGGTAACATTATAAATAATGGTGTGGTGCGCGACCGCGAAGATGGCCGGAATGACGATGACCTCAGCATCCTGATTACCGGAAATATCACCAACAATGGAAAGTGGACCTGTAACTTTGTTGACTTTATAGGGACAGAGACCCAATACATTTCGCAGGCACCCGGGAAACTATTTGAAAGCAACTTTGCAGACCTGGATCATTTGAGCAGCGTTGCCGCCAACAGTGATATTACCATTACAAAAGACATTGCACTTTATAATGCTCAATGGAATATGCAGGGACATATGCTCAATTTAACTGCCTGGTTGTGGGGTGGGGCCATCGAAAACGCAAAAATAAACGGCGGCTATCTGAACGCTGTTACAGCAATAGGTTCAATCACCATTTACGGAACAGTTACCACTCGATAATAGCAATCAATTCAACTGCTCACTGGTGGTAGAAGATACCCTCAGAAGTAATACCTATGGAGGCGGGGCTTGCTTCTTCGATCTGGTGATTGATGGCGATATCACCAATAATGGGGTTATCCAGGACTATGATCCGGGTCACTGGTTCAGGATTTACGTTAACGGAAATATACACAATAACGGTGTCTGGGCAAATTATGCCACAATTTTTACCGGTGATTTAAATCAGACAATGGATCAGGCATCCGGTACCAATTATGCTTGTGATTTTGAAAGTCAGAAAGGGTTGGGCGATTTGATTGCCTTAAACGATATTGCAATTTCCGGCGATATGAATTTAAACAGCAGTAAGTTACGAATGAATGGACATGTATTGAACCTCAGAGGTTGGATCTATAACGGTTTTCTTGACGATGTTATAATGCATGGGGGATATATGCAGAATCTTTCCGTTTCCGGAAACCTGGTTATAAACGGAACTGTGAGTCTGGATGATAATGTATACCTGGTTTGCAACGTGAAAGTAAATGATACGCTGCAATGTAATACCTATGGAGGAGGAACGAAATTTTATGATGTATATGTTGAAGGCTCACTATCCAATTACGGAGTAATTCAAAATTATGGTTCCGGATTGTTGCAGTTGTTTATTGCCGGTAATTTGCTGAATGGCGGAAACTGGATAAATTACCTGACATACGTATATGTTGCTGGCGACCAGTATATCGATATTGTTGATAATAAATTTATTAACGGTAGTGTGCAGTTTGAGGCAATGGCAGGACCAGGTCCCTACCAATGGTTATTTAATGATGCGCCCCTCGATTCGCCTGATTTTAACGGCGAAACCAGTCAGGTGCTTACATGGCTGGTTCCGGTTTCTGATACGTGGTATGGAATATTCAGGTGTAACAATGGCTCCAAAACAGCGGCTGGAATTACAGTCAGGCAAAACTCAACCGGTATTGACCAGAATCAAACCTGTAATGCAGAGATATGGTCGTACAACAAGTGGCTGATAATTGACCTGAAGGAAAACAGTCCGGCTGAGGTTATGGTTTATGACCTTTCCGGAAGGATGATTGCCTCTTGCAACATCAACAATGGATTAACGACTATCACAGTTAATGAGCCCGGAGTTTATCTTGTCAGGTTACAATCGGGAAAAAAGCGGGCATGTAAGAAAGTGGTGATCAGATAGAGAAATTAGGCTGACTTGAAACGTAATTCAATCTTGCAATTAAACCACTAAGGCACTAAGATCACTAAGATGCACTAAGAAAATGATATAATTGAAACCTTCCCGAATGGGGAAGGAAAAGTTCACAACTTAGTGTTCCTCTGTGCCCTTAGTGGTAGAAACAGTTTCCTATAAGTAAAAAAGAAAACCATGAAAAAATCTACCCTTCTTTTATTGATAAGCCTGTTCATAACAGTATCAGCATGGCCACAGCATTTTGGCAGTGCCATCAACCTCGACGGATTGGATGATTATTGCATAGTGCCTCATCATGAAAGCCTCAATCCAGGCGATGGGAGCTGGAGCGTGGCCTTGTGGGTAAAAGCCGCCGACAAAAACCAGGTGTCTCCCTTTGTGATGAAGCGGCTTACCAGTGATCCTTACACACAGTATTCCTATGGTTTTGCCATGGACGATCCGCACAATCCAGTGGCCGGGAAAAGGATCAGGGTTAACCATATTGAAAATGCAGGACTTTCAGAACGCAGCGGGCATACTTCCGGGGAGTATATTGATGGCAATTGGCATCATTATGCCATTGTTGCCGACCCGGAAGAGAATGGAATGGTGATTTTTGTGAATGGCGAACCCGTGGAATTTGTTTCGCTTTACTATTTTGGCGAATGGCCAGATGTGAGCAATGTCAGTGACCTCATCATTGCCCCGGCGAGGCCCAGGTGGTTCAGACTTTGGAAGGCCCAATGGATGAGCTTAGCATCTGGAACCGGGCACTCAAACAGGCGCAGGTGCAGCAAATCATGGCCGACACCCTTTCGCCTGAGTATTACCATTCGGCCGATAGTGGTCTGGTAGCTTATTACCGTTTTGATGCATTTGAAGATATGGGCATTGGTGCCGATGGCCCTGATGATTTCAGGGATATTTCGATATGGCACAATCATGCCGACTCCGAAGGTAATCCGGAGCTGATTTCTTCGGGGATTTTGGTGGGTGGAAGCACCATATTTTCCAACCAATATGCTTATCTATCCCAATCCATGGAGGAGAAGTTTAGAGTCGGGGATTTCAGGCCTTATCGGGTGAATGTTAGAATTATTGAGATATTATGACTTAAATGGAAGAAAACTGCTCGAAAAACAAATCCCGACAGGAAGTGAAGCCATTGAAATTGATGTAAGCAGTTTGAAAAGTGGGGTTTATGTCTGCCGTTTGATTTCCGAAAACAAAAGTGCAACCCAAAAACTAATTATTCAAAAATAAACAATAACCCGACTATTCGGGCCGCACCCAGGCATAACCCTGCGTTTTCGACCTGAAAGGTTTAGAAAACCAAAAACAATAAAGCCATGAAAAAAAAATTACTTTTCTCATTGTCATTCGCCCTGTGCACAGTATTGTCAGCACAGGTAATTCCCCCTGTTTCAAAATCGATGAAGCTATCGATTACTGAAAACAATGATTTTATCCTGGTACAGCAATACGACCTGGTGTGGGATAATAGTGATTCTATTTGGAAACACACCCGAAATGCTACTTATAAGTACAATAATTTCAATAATCCTGTTGAAAAGTTCGAATCATGGACTGATGGTTCCGGGCCATATAAAATGACTGTTTGTGAGTATGATGCAAATCAAAACCTCGATTTAGAATGGGTTTATGTGTATAGTGACTCCGAATGGGTCAATAGTGCTAAAACCTTATATGATTATGATGAAAACAATAACAGGATTCAGAAAACCATGCTGGTATGGGACGGTACTCAATTTGAGAATCAAATTAAAAATACCTATTCCTATGATGCTAACAATAAAAAAACCTACCAGATGATGTATTATTGGGACGATGTTTGGGAGGAGTCTCAACAATTTGATTTTCAGTATGATGGAAGTGGGTTTTTGTACAAAATGTTAAGCGAAATATTAATCGAAAATGCATGGATAAACCACCAGAAAAGCATATTTACGTATGATACAATCAGCGGCAATTTAATGGATATTAAAGTTTCAAACTGGGATTTGGAGCTTTCGCAATGGACAGTTCCTCAGATTCAACAAAATTATACTTACAACCAGGATAATAACCGGATTATTTTTGTGATACAAACCTGGGATGAATTTGGTGAAAAATGGTATAATTTGTACAAAACAGATTACTACTACCTGGCCACCGATAGTGAAGAATTTGAGTATCATCGTAGCAATCTTGATAAATCTATTGATGACTTTCAATCAACTCATGATGAACTTATAGTTGGGCCTGCTACGAGAGAAAACCAGGAACTAACCTTAAGCGGTGTTGAAGTGTTGATTGACTCAGTTATGCATACATCCGTCGGTGACCTGGAATTTACCTTAACACATAACGGTATCAGCTCAACCATTATTTACCATGCCGGAGGCGACGGGGATAATTTTTCGGGAACCAAACTATCCGATCGTGGGGTTGAAAGCATATCCAGTGGAATGGCACCTTTTTACGGTATTTACCGACCCGAAAGTCCATTATCCGTATTTCTTGAAACCGATCCTGCAGGCGTATGGACTTTGAGCATTTACGATGGTGCTGAAGGTAATACAGGTGTTTTGCATTCCTGGGGACTGAACCTGATCTATTCTTCGGGTTCCAGTTCGAAATACGACAACTTTGTCAATGAGCCCGGCCTGTTGCTATTCCCTAATCCAGCTACTGATATTATCAATCTTCAGCCTTTCATACCGGCAGGTAGTTCGGCTTTTGTTGAAATTTTTGGTCTGAATGGACGAAAGCTGCTTGAGAAATACATTAACACCGGCAATGAAATATGCTTGAAAAACACATTCAAACAGGAAATGAAACTATTGAAATTGATGTAAGCAGTTTGCAAAGCGGAGTTTATTTCTGCCGATTGATTTTCAAAAATACCAGTGCAACCCAAAAACTCATCATCCAAAAATAACCATCATGAAAAAGTTATTTCTCCTTTTATCTTTCTCCTTTTTCCTTTCCATTTTTTCCTTCTCGCAAGAGTATGGCTGGATAGATTTAAGCGATAACATCCCAACTCAAGGGGGCAATTTGCTCACCGATATTTTTTTTATTGACGA
This sequence comes from uncultured Bacteroidales bacterium, assembly GCA_963714825.1. Classification (GTDB taxonomy): domain Bacteria; phylum Bacteroidota; class Bacteroidia; order Bacteroidales; family UBA4417; genus UBA4417. Next base: position 134,811 of record CAVQQF010000003.1, read on the forward strand.
AAACGAAGGTTGGGTAACAACAAGTTCTTTACTTGAAATTTACCACACAACCAACGGCGGGTTAACTTTCGAAATACAAACGGTACAAATGCCGGCACATCAAATACAGATGTTGGACAAAAACAGGGGCTACGCCGGTGGGCAAAGCGGCACTGTTTTTTACACCAATAACGGTGGAAAAAACTGGAACCTTATAAATGGCTTCCTGCCATCCACTGTTCGGGGATTAACTTTCCCGGCAGAGTCCGATACCGGGTTTATTTGTGGCGACAACGGCTGGGTTGGTAAAATCGATTCCACCCATATTTTCGATATGGAAAAACTGGTAATTGCAAACTTATATGCAATAAGCTTCCCTGACAAAAGATGAAGGCTGGGTATGCGGTGGTGACGTTATTCGACACTACACAAAGGTTCGTGGGTTGCTGATCAAAACAATCCTTTAGAAGGCTATAATGCAATGTATTATGGTAAATCCAACACACGGCTATGCGGCAGGGGATGGGGGATAATTATTCATACAAGCAGACGGGAATAATTGAACTCAACGAAAATGACGAACGAGGCTACCATTGAATCGACATTTATTTTACGATGCAATGAACGGTTGGGCTGTGGCTATTCGATTATATAAATTAACAACAGATGGTGGCAGGCAATATGGACACTCGACTCAATTCCATTCGGGGACGGGGACCTGGTCAGCGTTTTTTACCTCAATGATAATCTGGGTTTTGTATCCGGTTACAAACAGGATGAAGCGCTTAATTCATCACCCGCATTTTTTAAGTATATGGAAATATCAGGTGTGGAAGAATGGCAGCAAAATGCGTTAAGTTTCGCGGTTTTTCCAAATCCGGCAAAGGATAAGTTTAAAGTACAAAGTTTAAAGTTTGAAGTTGAAGACGCCATGCTTGAGATTTTTGACTTGCATGGCAGAAAACTGCTTGAAAAACAGATTACAAAAGGAAATGAAACTATTGAAATTGATGTAAGCCATTTAAGCAGTGGAGTTTATTTCATTCAGTTGCAAATTGAACAAACAACGACAACGGGAAAACTAATCATTAAAAAATAATCAGTATGAAAAATCAGCTAATATCAACTCTTATCATCCTAATGGTATTATTCATTGCATTAAGTTGTAAAAAGGATGAAGATACAGAATCAGAAAACCCAAACACCTGTACAAACTTAAACTACAGTGGTAAAGAGTACAAAACCGTTAAAATTGGCGACCAGTGCTGGATGGCTGAAAATTTTGAATATTATACCGGTTCAGGAAGCTGGGATATCCCATTCCCTGAACTGGCAGGCTGGGGCAAACTATACAACTATAGCTCGGCCACGCTTGGGGCACCTGACGGATGGCATCTTCCAAGTCTCGAGGAATGGAGACAACTTGCCCGGTACATTAGCGACCAGCACGGAGGCTATGATATTATCCATGAAGACTATCAATGGGCGGACGTTGGAAAACACTTAAAATCAAAAGATGGCTGGCCTGTATCTTGGTGGGCTGGTACTGATGACTATGGTTTTCGTGCCTTGCCCGCCGGACAACGTTCTGTGGAACTCTCGCTTGGCACTGCAAGCTACGATAACAGAAAAATGTATGCGTTTTTCTGGACTTCAACACAAGAGGCAAACGGTGACGTCAGGCTGATTATGTTAAGTTGGGAAACGCAAAGTTTCTACACAACCTCGATCAATGAAATACGATTGTCAGGTGATGGTCTAAGTGTTCGCTACCTGAAGGATTAAAGCGTTAAGTGTTGAATAAAATTGACAATACAGAATTGACAATTTGAATAAGCCGACACCCGGTACCCGAAACCTAAAATAAATACTATGAAACAAATCCTCACATTCGCCTTCACCTTTTGCCTTTTGCCTTTTGCCTTTGCTCAGCAAGGACTGATACAACTTCCGGCTACCGGGCAAACCACCAGCTACTATCCCGGCGATGATGGTGACTTGCAAATGGGTATGGCAATTCCAGCCAACCGCTTTACCGACAACGGCGATGGTACCATAACTGATGCATTTACGGGCTTAATGTGGGCGAAAGATGCCAACCTTATTGCCACGCGTAATCCATCTTTTGACCAGGACAGAACTATTGGTGATGGCGATATCGACTGGAAAACAGCGTTGAGTTATATTGAGTTGCTCAATAGCGAAAACTACCTGGGTCATAACGACTGGCGCATGCCCAATATGGTTGAACTGCGCTCGCTGGTGAACCTCGGTTTACCCGATATTGCACTACCCTCCGATCATCCATTTATCAATCTGAAAGATTTATATTGGAGTTCTACAACTTCCGAAAATTTACGCAGCCTTGCAATTGGTGTTTTGTTAAAGGAACATTATGCGCATTCCAACATCATTAATCCTGCCGGAGAAACAGAGGAGTTTGTGAAGGACCCGGATATTACCGGTGCCAATTACTGGAAATACTACCTGTTACCGGTAAGAAACAGCGGAAATGCGGGTCAAATCTATAACCCTATGACCGGCCAGCAATACACCTTTTATCCCGATGACGATGGTTTTCTGAAAGAAGGAGCTGCCTGGCCCACTCCCAGACTGGTGGATAACAATAATGGCAGCATAACCGACCGTTTGACAGGATTAATGTGGACAAAGGATGCCAACCTTATGCTAACCCGAAATCCCGAATTCGACACTAACCAGTGGGTCGACGGAGCCATCAACTGGCAGCATGCACTGGATTATATTGCCTTGCTGAATTCCGAAAACTACCTGGGCCATACCGACTGGCGCATGCCCAACCGCAACGAGATGACCAGCCTGGTGGATATTGGCCGTAAGAACCCCACGCTGCCTGAAAGAAACCCATTTTTCAATTTAACAGGATATAATTTTGAATACTCGTACTGGACTTCAACCACCCGTGCAGACGAAACAGATCAGGCCTGGATTGTATGGTTGACTGACGGCATGATGGGCGGAGGCAACAGGCTGGCTTACGAAAAAACAAGAGACTTGCATGTTTGGCCTGTACGAACTGATAACTCTCCCCTTCCCACATCCTCCATAAATGGAACAATAACCCTCGATGGAAACCCTTACCCAAGAGCCGAAGTGGAATTGAGTGGCCCCATTAACGGGTTCATCCGAACTAATCTCAACGGAGAATTCGAATTCAATCATTTGCCAAATGGCGAATACACCCTTGCGCCTACCCACAAATATGCGCGTTTTGAACCACTTTCATGTAGCGTTAGTTTAACTAATAATTCTACCACATGCAATTTTGATGCAAGCTATACCCGAGCCTATGGCTGGGTGGATATCAGCGAAAAGCTTTTCCCGATAGGAGGCGCTGCCGGGGGCTGTTTGTCTGACTTATGGTTTATAGGAAACGAGGGATGGATCACCAACAGCTGCAATTACAACGAAATCTATTATACAACAGATGGTGGAGATACCTGGGAGATTCAAACCCCTTTGGCCGAATGCCATGCAATTTACATGCTTTCCCCGGAAGTAGGTTACACCGGAGGAGTAAGCGGATTGTTATGCAAAACTACTGATGGTGGACAAAACTGGAACTTCTTTGCTGTTGCTCCCTCCCAGATCCTGAGTATCGGTTTCTCACCGGATGGCACTATGGGCTGGGTTGGTGGAGCTGACGGATGGTTATCGGAAATTACCCAAACCGGACTTCAATCCCAGTTCTTTACCTATACCAACTGGGATGCCATCTCTTTCGGATCCAACGATTACGGCTGGAGTACAAGTTGTTTCGGTCGAAAATCCATCTTTGAAAACGGTATCTGGAATTTCTACGGTGGCGCACAGTATTTCCCCTGCTTCGGAGATATACAGTTCAACGGGCCAATGTCGGCTTGGATGAGTTTTGGCGGAACTCTGAAACGACTTAAGGACTGGCCTTTGCGTACGTTTTATGAAGATTCTGCACAAAGTATTCAAGGTGTTTTCACGCTCAATATGGATTCGGTATGGGCAGTAACTACAGGTGGCGATATTCTTACGACCACCTATGCAAATGCTGATACCGTGCATTTCAGTGTGGATCATGTTGCCGATGCATGGCTCTCAGATGTATTTGCTGTTAACGGTCATCATGCCTGGGCTATTGGGAACAATGGCTCATTATACCGTTATGGGATTCTCGAAGGATTCCCGGCCGGCGGGGCTGATATTCTTGATTTTGTGGTTGACCAGCAGGTTAAGCCAACAGAAATTAATCATACGGATCAATCAATACATGTTTTTATTAAGGAAGGTACAAACCTGACTCAAATAATTCCCGAAATCTATCTTTCTCCTGATGCATCGGTTTCTCCACCCTCAGGAGCCATTCAGGATTTCTCCAGCCCGGTTACATATACCGTAACGTCCGGAAATGGACAAACGGTAAAAGAATGGGTTGTAACAATGATTATCACAACTTCGGCCGAAAAAATAAATGTGCCTGATCTGATTATATATCCAAACCCGACAAATGGGAAGTTCAAAGTGGCAGGTTTAATGCATCAGACTGAATTTAACCGGGTCGAAATAATTGATGCATTTGGCAGAGTAATTAAATCCTTTTCCGGAAATGTAAATCTTGAGAGTATGGAATTCAATATTAGTGAGTTGCCATCAGGAGTCTATTTTTGCAGGCTATCTGCATGCAATTATAATGAATGTGTTAAAGTGGTAGTTATGAAATGATTTCATTCTGTTAAAACATCAGAAATCAATTCTGTTTTTGGGCTTTATTCCCGGTTATTCGTATACTTCGTAATAATCGTATTCCGTAAGCCTGTAAACATTTCCGTCACATTATTCATCAAGCCGTTGGAATAAGAAGTAAGATATTCCTGTGCTTCCATTGGGCTTTTCGTGTAAAGCTTTTGTGCTTCCGATTCAACCTGGGCTTGTTTGGTAAAAATCTCATTTTCAAAAGGATCACGCACAGCACGAACGTCTTTAATTACTTCCTGGAATTTCAGGTTGGCCAGGTTATCTACAAAATCAATGGCCCAGCGTGCTGATTTTTCGTCATATTTATTCGGATCGTAAATATTGTAGGTTTCAGCTACCGAAAGATTTCCCGCATAAATCGGAACGTAAGGACTGAAGTAGGGATTGTCGAGATAAACCCAGTAAACACCACCTATTTCGTTGGGCAACCAGCCACGAAGCTGGCAAATCATGCCGTAATGCCCGCGGTGGCGAGCAACCGGACGCCGGTAGGTTTGTTTGATCAGTTTCCGCATATCACTTCCCGGAAACGGGGTTGCCAATGGGCTTTTTACGTAGTTTCCTTTTCCATCAGGCACCAGCCATTCAGGATAGGATGTCATATCATAAATAGTTCCTTCGAAAGTGGAGCGCTGAAAAGCAACCAGGTCCTGAACGGAGATTTTTTTCTCAGGCGTGGCCGAAAACGGGTACAACGAAAGTGGTTCAACCACCTGGAAATAAGGCTGCATGCCTTTATACGGATTGGCGGGATCGAGCATGCGGTCGGGCCAGTTTTTCAGGTTTGGCATAAAGGTATGGTAAAACAGCCAGAACCTGCTGCTGGCATACTCCACAGGCAAAGGTGAATATACCTCCTGCCAGATAAAAGGTTTGCCCGAAGCCGGGTTATACCAGCCACGGTCGATGGCAGCCTGCATATAATTAGCCGAAACCATAAAATTCTTTTTATCGGCAGTATTTATTTCTTTTATGATGCTCCAGTTCGGTATCATGGCAGCCTGGTCGTCGCCAACGCGTTGTGCTGCCCAAATGGCTCCTGGTTTTCCGCTTTCGGGTGTCCAGCCAGCGCCAACGCCGAAATACTTCAAAAACCCATGCTTCTTCAGTATCAGCGATCACAAGCGTTTCGGAACCATCGCCCGATGAAGGCAAAAAACCGTATTTTGTCATTAATTCGCCTATAAACAGGGTAGCCTCCCTGGCTTTTTTAAACCGCTGAAGTGCAAAAATCATGGCCTGCTCAATGGTCATAATCTGTTTGCCGGTTTCGAGGGTAACAACCAACTCATCGCGCTGAGCCGTGGTGCTTTCGGCAATACCCAACTGGTATTCGTTTATATGCGAGTAGGCCGAATGGAAATAAGCAAAAGTCTTTTCAACTTGTGGGATATACCCTAATATTTTTCCGTCGTCGTTCAGTTCGCGGTCAGCATCCTGTATTCCCCAGTAAACAGGGGCTTTTTCGCCGGGCTTAAAGGTTTGAGCCGCCACCCTGAATATCCTCGAATCAGGTCCGGTATCGGTATGCGAGATCATTACCGAGCCGTCGGCCGTAGCTTTTTTGCCGGCTACAATTACGGTACAGGCTATAAGGTCCGAAATCTGCAATGTAATAATTGCCAATACTGTTACCAGGAGTTTAGTAAGTTTCATCGAAATTGGTTTTTGTGTGAGTGATATTTGGTTCAAAGATAAAGAAACATTGCATGATGTGGCCAAAGACTCTGAATCTATAAAATTTATTGACTTCAGGATTATTACGGCGAAGGCTCAAAATTGCCAATCAGTTGATTATGACAGAATCGCATTAACTTTAATCCCGTATGAATTCAGTTATCATTCCGTCAATTAAATTTCGCTAAATTTGCCGCAAATAAAAATCACTTGGCATCCGTATTAAATAAGATATTTCCTTCAAAAAAGGATGATTCAGGAAAAGAAATGACTTTCTGGGATCATCTTACCGAATTGCGCAAACGACTGATGCGAATGGTGCTTGCATGGGTGTTAATGTCAATTTTGGCTTTTTCGAACAGCAGGTTTATATTCGATAAAATAATACTTGCACCGAAAGATACTGATTTTATAACCTATAAATGGCTTTGTAGCCTGGGCCAGGTGCTGCATGTTGACGGGCTCTGTCTGCCTCCCATGAAGCTTACCATCATTAACCTGAACCTGTCCGGGCAGTTTATGACCGACATGAAAGTGTCCATGTTCGCCGGGCTTATATTAGCCGCCCCGTATCTGATTTTCCAGTTATGGCAGTTTGTTATGCCTGCTTTATATGCGAAGGAACGCCGCTATGCGCGATGGTCTGTTGTTATTATGTCGCTCCTGTTTTTTGTGGGAGTATCTTTCAGCTATTTTTTTATGGTGCCCTGGACACTCAATTTCCTGGGTACTTACCAGGTGAGCGAAATGGTTGCGAACCAAATATCCTTATCATCGTACATCAGTACCGTTACTTCTACTATCCTGGCGGTTGGTCTTGTATTTGAAATGCCGGTTTTAGTTTTTGTGCTTTCGAAGCTCGGTGTTATTACACCGGATTTCCTGAAAAAAAACCGGAAGTTTGCCTTTTTAATCATTCTTAATTTTGGCGGCTATCATTACCCCTCCCGATATTTTCAGCCAGGTAATAGTCACGATTCCTTTGTACAGCCTTTTCGAAATAAGCATTCTCGTTTCAAAAAGAGTTTCGCCTGTTCCTGATCCTTCGCTCGAAGATGATGATGAGGATGAAGAGTAAAATCAGCAATTGATTTTATTCTCTCACAGCACCCCCAGACTCGGTGTTTTTAAGGTCAATCCCGATATTTATCGGGAGCAAAGGTCAAAAAGCAAAAGATCGATAATACGGAGCAAAGGTCAAAGTAAAAAAATATAAATTGCGATTACTGTTCCCATTACAACTTCATCCTTCCCACATCCTACATCCTTCTCCTTTCTCCCATTCTCCCTATCGCCCCATCGCCCATCGTCCCATCGCCCCATCGCCCATCGCCCATCGCCCATCGCCCCATCGCTCCTCGTCCCGATAGCTTTCGGGATCCGTCTCCCGACCGAATAAATGTACTCTTCCCTTTTACCAAGAAATATTTCCGCCCTCACCCATCTCCCCTTTGTAACCTTATCAAAACCTTTGCGTCATAAGCATGAACAAAAAATTTTAAAGCATTTTAATCATGGAAAAGAATAAACGTTTGTATCGTTCAAGCAAGAGCAAAGTATTTGGTGGCGTTGCCGGTGGTATAGCCGAGTATTTCGATGTCGACCCTATAATTATCAGGTTGTTATTTGTTATAATCGCTTTCGCCGGTGGAGGTGGAGCCATTGTTTACCTTATTTTGTGGATTGCCCTGCCACTTGAGCCCTTAAGCATGTTCCATATGAATATGGGAACCGGAGTGCCGGGCGAACCTGGCAACCCTGAGGCAGAGCCGGCACCCGCATATACTCAGGATACTACTCAGCCTTTCGGTATGCCGGTTAAGTCCGAAAACCGAAACAGCCTGATCGGTGGTGTAATCCTGATTTCGCTGGGACTCATATTCCTGGCCAACCGGTTTATCCCTTACATTAATTTCAGGGATTTATGGCCTCTGATACTTGTTGTTATTGGCGGTGTGCTTATTGCTACCAGCTGGGCCGAACGCAAAACCGACAACAAGGAGTAACCTCATTTCAGGAATTGCAAAAAATAATATTTAAAACAAATTAAAACCGAATACCATGAGCTATCGTAAAATATTCTGGGGAATACTGCTGGTTATTATTGGCATCCTCTTTATCCTGAAAAATACCGGAGTCGTCTTTTTCAGCTGGAGTACTTTTTTTCACCTCTGGCCGGTAATACTGATCCTGTGGGGTATATCACTCATTCCGGTGAAGGACTGGATTAAACTGGTGCTTTCGCTGTTAACCGTACTCATTACCTTTGCTGCTGTTCAGCAGTATGGGCCGAAAAACAACCATAAATGGAACTTTTCGTGGAACGATGACCGGGATCGCAATTACGACAATGATGATAAATCCATCAGTTATAACAATGTACTTACCGAAGATTTTGATTCAATTACCAAATATGCTGAGCTAAAGCTGAATATCGGGGTTGGTGAATTCAGAATCAAAGATTCAACCGATAAACTTATTGAAGTGAAGCACGACAACGATAACGCAAATTATTCGATGACTGCCAAAACCGAAGACAGTCTTTCGGTAATTGAGCTTTCGCTCGAAAAAAGTGAGTTTAAAGGGAATAACATAAAAAACAACGTGAAAATGAAACTCAATCCCAATCCTATCTGGGATATGGAATTGAATGTAGGTGCCGCCGAAGTTGACTTCGACCTTTCAGGTTTTAAAACCCGTAACCTGAAAATTCAGGGTGGTGCTTCCGATATTGAGCTTAAACTGGGTGCGTTGCTCCCTTATTCCGATGTGAAAATTGAAGCCGGTGCTGCATCAATTACAGTGCGAGTGCCCGAAAGTGCCGGTTGCGAAATTATTTCTAACACCTTTATGTCGAGTAAGGATTTTAAAGGATTTACTAAAATCGGAAAGCAACAGTACCAGACACCGAACTTCGACGCAAGTACAAATAAAATCAAAATCGACCTGCAGGCAGGAGTAGCCAGGGTGGATATAATACGCTATTAAAAGGAAACCGGATGGCTTGTGCAGCGGGGTGGGCGAACGTTCCTGCTATTATGCCAGTCTTTCTTTTCCTGCAATTGTTACAGGTTAAATTCGCATTCACGTTCAAGGAAGCGACTAAGCAACATACATAATACCTCCGGGGCATCAGCATGAATCCAGTGCGTTGCCCCGGAAATCGTTTCTACTATTGCTTCTGGGAACATGCTTTTTATCAATGGGATATCCACATCCTGTATGTAATCGGATTTGCCGCCACGAATAAACATCGCAGGGCCAGAATAAGGATTATCGGTACGGATTCCATCAAAAAGCTGGTCCATGCTCTCGTTTATGGTTTCGAGGTTAAGCCTCCATGCCAGCTTTCCCGGAAATTTGAAGTACAGGTTTTTCATTATAAACATCCGTACCCGCTTTTCAGCTATCTGAACGCTTAATATTTTTTGCACTTCGTTTCGTGTGGTAATATTTTCGAGGTCGATACTCAGCATCTGGCTGATAATACGGGTATGAGCAATCCTCTCGTGGTATTTCCGGGGACTGATATCCACCACAACCAGTTTGCTTACTTTCCCGGGATTTTCGAGAGCATAAGTCATGGCTACCTTACCTCCCATGGAGTGGCCAATCAACACCGGGTTTTCCAGGTGATGTTCTTCGATAAATTCAGCCAGGTCGTCGGCCATAGCCGGGAAACTATGCACCGGTGTATGCGGCGACTGCCCGTGATTGCGCTGATCAGGAATATAAACATGAAACTGGTCAGCAATGCGCCGGCCGACGGTTACCCAGTTATCACTTTGTCCGAAAAGTCCATGTAAAATGATAGCCGGTGGGCCTTCACCGAATTCACGAAAAAAAAGTTTCATACCTGTAAATGTGTATAATAATTTTTTGTTTTCAATGATACAGCACCATGCAGGACCCGGATTCCAGGTTTACGGGGTGTTTATGTTACCTGTTGTACAAACGAATTTCAGGCATTTGTTATTTTATGAGGTTCTGATTTAGCTAATTGAAGAAGTCCCTTTTTTATTCAAAGTGCCGTTTGCCTTTCGCCAGGTGCACTACTTAATTCTTATTTCAATTAAATTCTTTCTCCTGCTTATTTACTGAAATCCCCATGGCACCCGGCACCCGGCACCCGGCACCCGGCACCAGTATTTTTTATTGTATCAACTCCGAAGTATAACACACCACTTTGTTATCCGCAAAAGTCGGGATCAGTATCATGTTTTTAGCTGCTATGATGCCGAAATCAGCTGCATTTATTTTTTGAGGTGTTGTATTCAGGAGCAATTCGGGTTTCCGCTTTAACCCGCTTACAAAAACGGAGCCTTTCCAGTCGCTGTATATGATTTTCCCTTCGCGGGTTACATAAAGTCCGTCAACTCCCCCTGTACCCGGCACATACACTATTACCTCACCGGTGCTGATGTTGGCCTGCAATATGCTGTTGCCGGTTCCTATATAAAGGAAATTCTTGTTTAAACACAAACCGTTGGCTCCTTTAAACATAGGGCCTTGCAACCAAAGGCTTACACCCCCGTTTACCAGCACATATACCTGCCCGGTGCCTGAGTCGGTAATAAAAATCATACCCGTTTCGGCATCTATGGCAATGTCATTCAGAAAAGATGAGCCTTCGACAGCATATCTTTTAACGATGGTAGCCGTGGCGATATCAATTTCAACCACTTCGTCGATGTTGGTTACAAAAAGGTGCCTGTTCAGTATACCCATCCCTTTAGGCGCATCGAGGCCGGTTACCCAGTCGGCTTTAAGTATGGTTCCATCAACCGAAAGCGTTGAAATAAAGCCGGCAGTGTCTTTTTCGGCGGGCCTTCCATCCACATTTGAAACAAAAATAATACCGCTTACCGTATCGTATAATACGGATTCAGGAATTTTAAGGCCGGGTTCGGTTTCCCATTGTTTTTTTAAAGACGACCCGGTTAATGCCAGTTGCGAAAACCCCGTCGAACAGAGTACCAGGAATGCTAAAGTTGTCAGAAGAGCTCTCATGCGGATTCGGATTAATTGTTTAATAGTTCGGAAATAATTTCGCCCGAGCGGAAAGTTACTGTTTTGATGATTTCGCCATACTCATCCCAATAGTGCCATTCGCCATCTTCGAATCCTTCAGTAAAATTCCCTGATTTCATCTTTTGCCCGTTAGGATGATAGTAAGTCCAGGTGCCTGTTTCGCGGCAATCGGAGTACGATCCTTCATATTCCTTTGCCCCGTTTTGATAATAATGCGTGGAAGGGCCATTCATCAGGCCGGCGGAATAAATCTTCTCGTATTCAAGGCCGCCTTCGATGTAATAAAACCGGTACGATCCGTTAAACTCCCCGTCGCGGAAGCTTATTTCCATCATTTTTTTACCATCAGGAAACCACGATGTTTCTACACCGTTCTGCTTCCCATTCAGATAAGGCGTTTCAATCTGTTTTTGGCCGGGAGCATACCATGCTACAGCCATACCTGTAAACGGCGATTCCTCACCTTTAACATAAACAACACCATTTCGTGTCTCGGTTAGCCGGCTTTCGACCATAGTTTGTGCTGCGGAGGTAAGAGATGATATAACGAAGGTCAGAAAAAAAATGTGCTTTACTATATTTCCCGGTTTTAATTTTTGCATCTGTTGGTTTAATTTTTTATTTAGCGTTAGTTTATCGAAACTGAAAAAACAGCATTCTATTTCAGTTGCTGCAGGTACAATTGTATTGTTTTTTCAAGCCCCATATATAAAGCCTCGCTTACCAGCGCATGACCGATCGAAACTTCCTCGATAGCAGGAATAGTGCGTACCAGGTACCAGAGATTATTTAAATCGAGGTCGTGCCCGGCATTTATTCCCAATCCGTTTTGAGCGGCTACCCTGGCAGCTTCAACATAAGGCTTCACCGCCAGTGCACGATCGCCCGGATAATGATGCGCATATGCTTCGGTGTACAGCTCAATACGGTCGGTGCCTGTTTCGGCAGCGTGAAATACCATTTCAGTATCAGGATCAACGAAAATGGATGTCCGTATTCCATGCGCTTTGAATTCTGCCACTATTTCTTTCAGAAATGCTTTATTCTTTTTTGTATCCCAACCAGCATTCGATGTAACTGCATCGTGCGAATCGGGCACAAGGGTTACCTGTGCAGGTTTCACCTCCAGTACCAGGTCGATAAAACGGGGGATGGGATTGCCTTCGATATTGAACTCGGTTTTTACCAAAGGATAAATTTCGTACACATCGCTGTAGCGGATGTGACGCTCGTCGGGGCGCGGATGAACCGTAATGCCCTGGGCTCCGTACAATTCGCAATCGATGGCTGCTTTCAGCACATCAGGCATATTTCCGCCACGGGCATTACGAATTGTAGCAATTTTATTAATATTTACACTTAACTTTGTCATCGCTTAGGTTTAACGCTGTAAAAATACAAAACACCGCGTTAACTTTAACCACTTTAATGTCATGATAATTGAACCTATGATCATATGATAGCTAAAGATCTCATTTCGGATGCTGTGCTTCCCCTTAAAACTTCCGATACCGGGCTTATTGCCATGCACTGGTTCGACGAGTTCAGGGTTTCGCACCTGCCTGTGGTTAGTGATTCGCAGTTGCTGGGGCTTATATCCGAGGATGATGTTTACACCGCAGCATCATTCGAAGAGCCTATATGGAATTACCAGCTTCAGTTTCAGAATGTATCTATACTCCACACCCGGCATATTTACGAAGCTATGAAGCTTTTTGCCGATTATAAACTCACAACCCTTCCGGTTGTCGACGAAAAAGGCACTTACCTGGGGTTAATTACCCTTGAAAGTATGGTGGAGAAAATGGCAACCATAGCATCGGTTACTAACCCCGGTGGAATTTTGGTGCTCGAACTTAATGCCAACGATTATTCAATGGTCGAAATTTCGCGTATCATCGAAGAAAATGATGCCAAAATATTAAGCCTCTATGTAACCTCGCCAGCCGATTCAACAGGTATGGAACTTACCATTAAGCTGAACCGTATTGATATTCAGCCTGTTATTGAGTCGTTTATAAGGCATGATTACACTATAAAAGCTTCATTTTTCGAAAGCGACTATTTCGAGGGCCTCCGCGACCGATACGACCTGTTGATGACCTATTTAAACATCTGATACTGATTCATGGATATTTGTAAACTAAAGCTTGCAGTTAAAGATATCCTTGCCCTTTTAGTGCTTTCCCTCGCTGTTATTAATTCAGCTCAGGTATTTGCTAATAATGATAGCAGCAGCGCTTTAGTTACTGTTGGAAACATTACATTATCAGGCAATTTAAAAACCCACGATTATATTATTTACCGCGAATTGCTTATTGCTGAAGGCGGAATATATTCATCCGGCGACTTTGCAGAACGAGTGTTTCAGTCGCGCCTGAATCTTTTAAACACATCACTTTTCAATTTTGTTACAATCGATACTGTCGCTAACCGCTGATCCGGTGAGCATTATGAACATAACTATTACCTTACTCGAACGCTGGTATGTTTGGCCGGTGCCTGTGTTACAGTTAACCGACCGCAATTTTAATTCATGGTGGCAATCAGGCGATTTTACCCGCATCAATTATGGCTTTGATTTAAAATGGTTCAATTTTACCGGGCGGATGGACCAATTAGATGCAAACATTCAGTTTGGGAAAAATCAGCAGCTTAGCCTCGCATACCACAATCCCTATATCGACCGGAACAAACAATTTGGATTAGGATTTGAAGCTGGATATCGAAACAAGCGGGAAACCGGTTATATAACCCTGAATGATAAGCTTGTTTTTGCATTTGTTCCCGAAGGCCTTTCAAGCGAAAAGTATTTTGCCGTAAAGGCTTCCTACAGGAATAATATTTTCACAACCCACCAGCTTATTGCCGGACTTCATAGGTTATCGTTCTCCGATTCACTGCTTACCCTTAATCCTGACTACAGCTATCCGGGCCTGGAGGCACCTGAATTTTTATCTTTTTATTACAAGTTAAAAATTGACCACCGCGATATAAAATACTATCCGCTCAAAGGCTGGTATTTTGATGTGGAGTTGAGCAAATCGGGCTTAGGTTTCGGTTTCGAAAAACCTGTGAATACCGCCTGGATAAAAAACACCACACGTTTATATTCGCAACTGGCCTCACGCTGGTATTCAGGTGTTTCGTTCACCGGCAAGGTTTCCTCTGCAGCATGGCAACCGTATTTCCTTACCGAAGGGCTGGGTTATAACCGCGATTATATCAGAGGCTACGAATACCATGTAATTGATGGCAAACATATGGCTGTAGTCCGTTCTAATATTAAATTTGCCCTTGTTCCCGAACAAACCCGCCGTTTTGATTTTATTCCAACTCCAAAGTTCAGCCAGATACATTATGCGCTCTATCTTACGGCTTTTGCCGATGCCGGCTATGTGTGGCAGCCACAATGGATTGGCCAATATAACAATGTGCTTCCCCGTACTTTTCTGGCAGGAGCAGGACTGGGAGTCGACCTGGTGACGTATTACGATAAAGTAGTGAGGTTCGAGTATGCAGTTAATAAATCAGGTAAAAGTGGTATCTTTATTCACTTTATTGCTGGCATCTGATAAGGGCCTTTCATCCACAGGATTTAATACAATGGTAATCTTTTAAAAACTTGCTACAGTGAGAATTGCATTATTCGGAAAAGAATTCAGTGAAGAACACCTCGGGTATTTCCATGTTTTAGCGGAGGCTCTCGAAAGCCGTGATTGCAAATTGCTTGTATGGGAGCCTTTTTTTGATTTTTTAAAAGGCAAAGTTACTTTTCGAAAGGATGTTGTTTTATTCAGCGAGCATCACGAGTTGAAGGGACAGGCCGATATCCTTATCTCCGTTGGCGGCGACGGAACCATGTTACATTCGGTGCGCCTGGTGCGCGACTCAGGAATTCCCATTGTGGGTATTAACCTGGGGCGTATGGGATTTCTTTCGAGTATTCCGCGGGGCGAAATTAATACAGCTGTTGACGACATATTTGCAAACCGATACCGTATAGTTAAACGCACACTCATCAGCCTGAATTCGCCTGTTAACCTGTTCAGCGATTTTAACTATGGCTTTAATGAACTCGCCATCAACAAGAAAGAAAGCGCCTCGATGGTGGTTATTCATGTGTGGGTTAACGATCAGCAACTCCTTTCGTATTGGGCCGATGGCCTGGTGATTGCAACACCTACAGGCTCAACGGCATATTCGCTTAGCTGCGGTGGCCCTATACTTACACCCGATTCCCGGAATTTCGTTATTACCCCTATCGCTCCGCACAATTTATCCGTACGTCCGGTCGTTATTCCTGATAGCAGCCTTATTCGTATCAAAGTCGATAGCCGCGACCAGCAGGCCCTTGTCGGGCTCGATTCGCAGTCGGCTATCATTACTCCTGATGATGAATTGGTTGTGGGAAAAGCCGGCTTCGAAATTAACCTTGTTCAGCTACTCAACGAAAACTTTTTTTCGACCATACGCGCAAAACTTAACTGGGGGTCGGATATTCGCAACTGAGTATCAGCACAGGTACGCACAGTTCAGTAATTTGATTTTCCCACTTCTTATTCATTGCTTTCATTCCGGGTACTCGTTTTTGGCTGGCATCCTTAGCAAACTGTGGCCTGCAATATAGGTTGTTGCCGGTTGCGTTCAGCTTTTAATGATACCGCTGAAATTATGGCTTAAAACCATGCTCGCAAAACATAATAATGCAAATTGTAAGCCGGCTTCCAATTTTTTAAAACAGCCGGTGAGCGGGGCTGAATCAAAATGCAATACTACACCCTCTGTATCAATAATTATACTACCTTTGCACCCTTCAAAAAATATGTATAAAATCAGTATTTTCATAACATTTCTGGTGCTTTCGGCATCTATGGGTTTCGCGCAGAAATCCGGCGATCTGGGAATTGTAGGCGGTGTAACTTACTACATCGGCGACCTGAATCCAAGCCTTCCGTTTCGCATGTCGAAACCGGCTTTTGGCATTTTATACAGGCAGAATTTTAACTCGCGTGTTTCCTTAAGGGCCCATGGCATACGCGGTACTGTTGCCGCTGACGATGCCATAAGCAAAGCAAACACTGAACGCAACCTGAATTTCGAATCCACTATCACCGAAGCAGGAGTTCAGCTCGAAATAAACTTTTTCGAGTACTTTATAGGCAGTAAAATGCATCCGATCACTCCTTATCTTTTTGGCGGTGCATCGGTATTCTTTTTTGATCCCTACGGAAATGTACAGGGAGCTAATGTTGCTCTCAAACCTTTAGCAACCGAGGGGCAGGGGTCAGACTTCTACCCTGACCGCAAGCCCTATAACCTGTATGCTTTCAGTATACCTTTCGGTTTAGGTGTGAAGTATAGTGTAAACAAGCTTATAGGTGTTGGAGCTGAGTGGGGCATGCGTAAAACCACCACCGATTATCTCGACGATGTAAGCAGGACTTACTACATGAACCTTGCAGGTAAGGATCCATCTTCTTCAACGCTTGCCGAACTGGCATCCGATCCCTTGCTCACCCATAATGCCGGAATGCAAAGAGGGAACTCACGCGATACCGATTGGTATTCGTTTGCCGGTGTTTCGGTAACAATAAAAATAAGGATGCTCGAAAAGGAACGTTGCCTCGATCATCAACGTCAAGGATATTAGCAAGTTACGGGCTTAAATACCTGTAACTCACACATTAAGAATAATTAACAAAAGCGGCTCTTGTAGTATACCACAAAAGCCTAAATTTGTCGGAAATGAATAAGAACGAGAATTTGATCAGCGCCATTGACAAAAACAGGCTTCCTAAGCATATTGCCATAATTATGGATGGCAATGGCCGATGGGCCCGGCAGCGTGGTGAAGAGCGGGTTTTCGGTCATAATAACGGAGTGCAATCCGTTCGCGATACGGCTGAAGCTGCTGCTGAACTGGGAGTAAAATATGTTACCCTGTATGCCTTCTCAACCGAAAACTGGAACAGGCCTAAAGAAGAAGTCGATGCGCTGATGCAATTATTGGTGGTTACCATAAGCAGCGAGGTTAAAACCCTTAACGATAACAATATCAGGCTCAGAGTTATTGGTAATATTCAGAGTCTGGTCCCTGACGTTAAAAAAGAACTCGAAGAAGCCATGGCCGCAACTGCCGGTAACAACCGTATGGATCTGTTCCTGGCATTGAGCTACAGCGGCAGGTGGGAGATAGTGGATGCTATTAAAAAAATTGCACAAAAGGTTAAGGATGGCAATCTGAATCCTGAAGATATTTCTGAACAAATGGTATCGGACAGCCTGAATGCTCCCGATCTGCCTGACCCTGAACTGTTAATACGTACCAGTGGCGAATATCGCACCAGTAATTTCCTGATGTGGCAAACTGCTTATACGGAGCTGTTCTTTTCATCCAGGCTGTGGCCTGATTTCCGTAAAGAAGATCTATACGAAGCTATTATTGATTTCCAGCATCGCGAGAGGCGGTTTGGTAAAACAAGTGAACAAATTATAAATTGCAAAGGATGACACTGAGGCGCTTAACTCTACTAACTATTCTGATTTCAATCCTCTCAATGCCGGCAATGGCGCAGATTTCGACAGGTGAAGAAGTTCCGGATATCAACTATAATCTACCCAAAAAATATACCATAGGCGGTATTACTGTTACCGGGGTGCAATACCTCAACAGTTCGGTCCTTATATCGTTATCCGGATTGCAGGTTGGCGACAGGGTCGATATCCCCGGCGAACGCATCCGTTCAGCCATGGACAAACTATGGAAGCAAGGCCTCTTCGAGGATGTTAAAATAGTTGCTACCGGGGTGCAGGGCGACCAGATTTTCCTGGATATCCGTTTAGCAGAAAGACCCCGTTTATCGAAATTCAGCTTTAGCGGAATACGCAAAGGCGAGGCCGACGACCTGCGCGATAAAATCAAAATTTCGCGTGGCGATGTGGTTACCGATAATATGCTCACCCGTATCCGCAACACCATCAATAAACACTATGTCGGTAAGGGCTTTTTCGATTCCCATGTAAATATTAAGCAGCTTAAAGATACTGCCGCTATCAATAACGTTTCACTTAGCATTGATATTGATAAAGGAAGCCGGGTTAAAATTGAAAAAGTAAATATAATCGGCAATAAGGATGTTGGCGAACTCACCCTGAAGTCGGCCCTGAAAAAAACTAAGGAAAAAGGTGCCTATAAGCCGCTGTATGCTGCCCAGGAGTCTTTTTTCGGATTCTTCGATTACCTGGTACACAAAGATATGAAGAATTACAAGTCGTACCTGCAGGATGTTGCCGCCAAGAACTTGAAATTCAGGATATTCAAATCATCGAAATTTATTGAAAATGATTACGAGGATGATAAAGTAGCCCTTATAAAGAAGTATTATGAGAATGGTTACCGCGATGCTACTCTCTTGAAAGATTCAGTTTATAAAACCAAACGCAACGGTATTACCATCGATCTTTATGTATTCGAAGGAAACAAGTATTATTACCGAAACATAACTTTTGTTGGAAATACCAAGTTTAACGCTGCCGAGCTGGCAATGTTACTCGGTATCCGCAAAGGCGATGTGTACAACCAGGATCAGCTCGATGCCGCACTTCAATTTAATCCCAATGGTATCGACCTTATGAGTTTGTTTGTCGACGACGGTTATCTTACCTGCACCATCGAACCTATTGAAATAAGTGCCGAAAACGATTCCATCGACCTGCAGATCCGTATCCGCGAAGGCAGGCAAATGAATGTTAACAGGGTTAAAGTAGCGGGCAATACACGTACCAACGATAACGTAATAATCAGGGAACTCTATACACGACCAGGTCAGTTATTCAGCCGCTCCGATATATTGCGTAGCCGTACCTCGCTTACACAGCTTAAATATTTCAACCAGGAATCCATCGATATTCAAACTCCCAACATCGATCCTGCCAATGGCACCGTTGATATTGGCTTTAAGGTTGAAGAAACATCATCCGATCAGCTTGAACTTTCGGGGGGCTGGGGATATGGCAGGCTTATCGGAACTCTCGGGGTTTCGTTTAATAATTTCTCGGCCCGGAATTTATTCGAAAAAGACTCATGGAGACCAATACCTTCAGGCGACGGGCAAAAACTTTCGTTACGCCTTCAATCTTACGGTAAAGGCTATCTGAGCGCGAGCGCCTCTTTTACCGAACCATGGCTTGGAGGTAAAAAGCCTAACCAGTTAAGTGTTTCCACCTATGTTTCGGCATTTAATAACGGGTATGCCAAAACCAGCGCTTCCTATTACGCCTATAATATTACCGGGGTATCCTTCGTTTTCAGCCGCCGCCTCAAATGGCCTGATAACTATTTTAACCTTTCACAAAGCTTTAACCTTCAGCATTACAAACTCGATAATTATCTTTTGTTCGGCGTGCCAAAGGACGGAGTTTACAGGAGCTACTCATATTCAATAGCACTTGGCAGGTATTCAACGGATGCACCTATTTATCCCCGTGCCGGCTCGGAATTGAATTTATCGCTCGAATTAACACCTCCTTATTCATTGATAGCGACCGATTGGTTTGCAGCACGCTCAGATGACGATAAATACCGCATGATCGAATTCCACCAATGGAAAATGAGCGGCGCTTTTTATCAGCAAATAGTTGGCGACCTGGTACTTATGGCCCGCACAAAAGTCGGTTTCCTGGGTAAATACAGCAACGATCTGCAGGTAACACCTTTCAACCGCTACTTTATGGGTGGTGATGGTATGTCGGGTTATTCGGCTATCGACGGCAGGCAACTGATAGGTTTCAGGGGATATACCAACGAAAGTCTTACCCCTGGAACAGGAACCGGAAGCAGCGTTACCGGAGGTACAATATTTAACAAAAGCACACTCGAATTGAGGTATCCTTTATCATTAAATCCTAACTCAACAATTTTCGGATTGCTGTTTGTGGAAGCCGGAAACGACTGGTCGAAGTTCAGCGAGTTTAATCCATTCGATATACGCCGGTCAGCCGGTGTGGGTGTTCGCGTGTTCCTGCCTATGTTTGGTTTGCTCGGTCTCGACTGGGGTTATGGGTTCGATGCTATTCCGGGTTCACCCAATGCTAATAAAGGTCAATTCCATTTTTCTATTAATTCATCAATCGATTAATTGTTTTGGCAGGTTTTTTGCAATCAACAAGCTTAATAAACTTATTCTCCATCAAATCATTTAAAACCGGAGGTCATATTATGAAGAAAATCCTTTTAATTGCTGCAATCATCGGCGCTTTTGCATTCAGCACATCAGCACAAAAGATTGCCTATGTAAATACTGATTATATACTCGACAACATTCCTGAGTATGCCGATGCCCAGGCTCAGCTCGATGAACTGTCCATTCAGTGGCAGAAAGAGATTGAGGATAAATTTTCCGAAATCGATAAGATGTATAAAAACTATCAGAACGAAGCTGTTCTGCTGCCCGAAGATATGAAGAAGAAGCGTGAGGAGGAGATCATTAAAAAGGAAAAAGAGGGTAAAGATCTTCAGAAAAAACGCTTTGGCAAGGATGGCGATTTGTTTAAAAAACGCCAGGAGTTGATTAAGCCCATACAGGAAAAGGTGTACACAGCCATCGAAGATATTGCCAACGACGATAATTATGCCGTGGTATTCGACAAATCGGGAAGTGCAACACTTATTTACAGCAATCCAAAGTACGATATCAGCGAACAGGTGCTCGATAAATTAGGCTATACCTATAAGCAACAAGCACCTGCAAAAGGTAAAAAATAACAAACAGTGCATCAGGTATTGCCTTTTTTTTACCTTTGCGCCTCAATAATTCCGAAAACAATAAAAACAACACATACAAAAATGATGAAGAATCTCGTAAAAGTATTAGCGATTGTAGTATTGATTGCTGTTGCATCAGGCGCCAGCGCACAGAAAGCCACAAAAATCGGCCATGTTGACTTTAACAAAGTGCTGGAGCAAATGCCAGGGCAGGACACCATACGAAAAGTTATGGAAAAATATGTTCAGTCGCTGCAAGGCGAATTGCAGATTATGCAATCCGAATTGGAATTGAAAGTAAACGATTATCAGAAGAATGCTACAACGATGTCGACCATCATTAAGGCTACCAAAGAAAAGGAAATTACTGATCTGCAAGGCCGTATCGAAGCTTTCCAGCAATCGGCACAGCAGGATATTTCGGATAAACAGAACGAGCTGATCACACCTTTCGTAAACAAAGCCAGGCAAGCTATAAAAGAGGTTGCTAAAGAAGGTGGTTTTGCCTACATCATGAATTCGGTTGAAGATCTGCTTCTTTACTCCGAAGGCGGCGAAGATGTTATTGTACAGGTAAAAAAGAAACTTGGAATTACTCAATAATTCTTGCTTTATTGCTACTATCGAAACTCCGGCCTGGTCCGGAGTTTTTTTTATCCGGTAGGTGCGTTAGTAACATTGGCGGGATTGCCTGAGTTGGATTTTGAAATGGCACCTGCTGCTATTCCTTGCAGCTGATACTCAACAATGAGCCACTAAAGCTAACATACCTGAGTACTCCTAAAAGGTATTACCAGGAGTTGAAAAAAAGGAGCTTAATATCAATGAACCTGATCAGATAGCCAGGGATACCAGTTAAGCGGTTTTTATATTCAGATTAGAGCGAACAGCAAAGAAGCCGGAAATCAATCAGATTTCCGGCTTCTTTAAATTTTTACCTGCTAAGAGTTAATCCCTGCGCCCGGTAAATATCATAATATAATACAGCAGGGTTGCCAGCGAGGCCAATGCTGCTACCACATAAGTATAAGCAGCCCATTTCAAAGCGTCCTGTGCCTTAGGATGGGTTTCCTGTGTGGTAATACCACTGTTGTTGAGCCACAGTAAAGCGCGGCGGCTGGCATCAATTTCAACCGGTAAAGTTACGAAACTGAACAGGGTGGTAGCGGCAAACAATACAATTCCGACCAGCAACAGCTGCGGGAAAGCATTTATTAAAAGCACTCCTGCAAGCAAAACCCACTGTACCCAGTTCGAAGCAAAACTTACCATGGGAACCAGCGCGCTGCGAAGTTTAAGGAAAGCATAGGCTTCGGCATGTTGTACCGCGTGTCCGCATTCGTGTGCAGCAACAGCAGCCGCCGAAATGCTCGATTTGAAGTAAACATCCTGGCTCAGGTTCACAGTTTTTGTCTGAGGGTTGTAATGGTCAGTAAGCTGCCCCTGCACCGATATAACCTGAACGTCGAAAACGCCATTATCGCGTAACATTTTTTCAGCTATATCTTTCCCTGTATAGCCTTTGCCTATGGCTACAGCAGAGTATTTTTTGAATTTCGATTTCAATACCTGGCTTACGATCACACTCAGGAGCATAAAGCCGATAAAAATTACTATGTACATTGTTTTCGTTATTAATTTGCGCAAATTTAATACAAATTCCCTGCCAAATGTATGCATGCGACAATGTGGCAGATGTTTCCGGTTGCTTATATTCCATTGCTAATTCCAAAGATACCGGTGAAGAAACTATTATAACCGCAAAACCTGGGTGCTTGAACTCACAGCTAAAGTAGCTGATGCCCCTATGAGAAACGCAAAATCCGGATCGACCAGGAACGATATATTCCGCTAAAGGAAGAGATGTTTGCCAGGAGAGGTCAGCTTTTAAAGAAAACTGTTCTGAGCGATGTGTCGAAAATCGGCAACCGCTGGTATCCGCACAAAATAAATTACAAGGATATGCTTAAAGATGGCGTGGGTACTGATTTTGTAATCACGGATATAAAATTTGATGTTAAAATACCAGTGTGTGTTTTCACCTGGGCGGCGCTGAAAAAGTAAATTTCAGGTTCTGAATTTTAACTGTAAAAATTAATCTGCTTACGGCGCTGACTCTTCAGTATCCGAAAGCGGCACTATATTCTCATCGTGCCAGCTGGCATACATGGTATAACTGGTCGAAATACGGTTCACCTGTCCCTCGAGCAGCGACTGGTCAATGGATTTGATTTTCTTTGCAGGAATTCCGGCATATACACTTCCCGATTCGACAAGCGTATTTTGCGAAATCACTGCCCCTGCAGCAATAATGGAATTGCTTTCCACCACAACTCCATCCATTACGATGGCTCCCATGCCTATCAGCACATTGTCGTGTATGGTACAGCCATGAATAATAGCAGCATGTGCGATAGAAACATTGTTGCCTATGCTCACCGGCGCTTTTTGGTATGTGCAGTGAATGATGGCACCATCCTGAATGTTAACATTATTGCCGATCCTGATTGAATGAACATCACCGCGTATCACCGCATTGAACCATACACTGCAATTATCGCCCATCACCACATCGCCGACTATGGTGGCATTTTCAGCAATAAAAGTATTTTTACCTATTGTGGGCGAAATTCCTTTGATGGGATATATGAGAGGCATTTTTTTTGAATTTTGGATTGTTAATAATTTACGATTGAGGATTTACGATTTACGAATTGGGCAGTTTAGAATAACAGTCGCGGGATTCTGATAATTTGTCAAAAAAAAGGAATCGAATTTTTTAATCAGAACTTTTGCTGATTTCTCAATCATACATCGTACATCGTACATCATACATCGTACATCCTACATCGTACATCATACATCGTACATCTCATGTCCACTAACCCCCTTTTTTACTCTTCCGGACTGAAAGCATTTCCTTCCACATCATTCACTTTCGGATAATCGATGGAGAAATGTAGCCCCCGGCTTTCCTTACGTTCGAGTGCCATTTTCACGATAAGGGTCGCCACTTTTATCATGTTACGGACTTCGCAGATTTTATCGTTCAGCACTGAACGTTTGTAAAGATCTTCGGTTTCGGATTCTAAAATACTCAGCCTGTCGGCAGCCCTTTTCAGTCGAAGGTTCGATCGCACAATGCCGACATAATTGGTCATGATGCTTTGTAATTCCCTCATAGTCTGGGTGATGAGTATCATTTCTTCGTTCCATACGGTACCTTCGGCATTCCAGTCCGGAATTTGATGGCAAAGATCAATGTCCTTGAGTTTGGCAGCTGCATCTTCGCAGGCACGATGCGAATAAACCAGGGATTCGAGCAGCGAATTACTGGCCAGGCGGTTTGCTCCATGAAGCCCGGTCGAGGAACATTCGCCTGAAGCATAAAGGTTTTTGATGGAGCTGCGTCCCCATTCATCTACTTTTATTCCACCGCATACATAATGAGCAGCCGGTACAATAGGTATCATTTCCTTTGTAATATCAATTCCTATGCTCAGGCATTTAGCATATACACCGGGGAAATGACTGATAAGTTCGTTGCGGTCGAGGTGAAGGCAATCGAGATACATATGATCCTCGCCGCTGATTTTTAATTCACTGTCAATGGCACGGGCAACAATATCGCGCGGGGCAAGCGAAAGGCGTTTATCGTATTTATGCATAAACTCATTGCCATGGATATCCTTAAGTATTCCACCGAACCCGCGTAAAGCTTCAGTAATAAGAAACGAAGGTTTTTCGGTAAGGTTGTAGAGCGAAGTAGGATGAAACTGTATAAATTCCATCTTTTCGACCGTACCCTTTGCACGATAAACCATGGCCACTCCATCGCCTGTTGCAATTGGAGGGTTGGTAGTGGTGGCATACACATTTCCGGCGCCACCGGTTGCCATCAGCGTCACTTTTGCCAGTATGGTATCGATGCTGTTATTGTCGCGGTCGAGCACATAAGCGCCATAACATGTAATATTTGGTGTACGCCGGTTCACGTAATTCCCCAGGTGGTGCTGGGTAATGATTTCGATCGTATAATTATTTTCGAGAATGGTGATGTTCGTATTTTCGCGTGCCCGGGTAAGCAGTGTTTCTTCAATCTCGAGGCCTGTCTGATCCTTGTGGTGAAGTACCCGAAACTCCGAATGACCGCCTTCTTTAGCCAGGTCGTATTTTCCGGCAGCGTTTTTATCGAAGCTTACTCCCTGTGCTATCAATTCCTTTATCCGCTCAGGTGCTTCGGTTATGGTGATCCTAACTGCTTTTTCATCGTTAAGGTCATCACCGGCAATTAGCGTATCCTGAATGTGTTTTTCATACGTATCGGGCGTGTACATTACAGCCGCAATGCCACCCTGGGCATACTTTGTTGCTGTTTCTTCCGCATAACTTTTTGAAACAATACAAACGGTTCCGTGCTTTGCAGCTTTTAATGCAAAACTCAACCCGGCAATTCCTGTTCCTATAACCAGAAAATCAACTTGACGACGCATAACTTATCTAAATAGAGTACAAATTTAACAATTATGTTTTGCATTTGGTTTAATTCTTCGCAATAGCCATTTCTTATGCCGCATTGTTAATTGATTCATCCTTTTCTTGAGTCTCGGTTGTATCTTATTCAATTAATGATACATATTAGTGATTTTCGTCAGGTTAAGATTTGTTAAATCAGCTATATTTGCTTTTATTGAAGTACTATGAGCATGATAGTAAACGTTTCCTGCTAAACTAATCTTCTCGCCATGTCAAATTATTCAACATTCGGTAAAGTCAATCAGTGGGCGCGCAATTCCATTAGTCTTAAACTTATGGTGATTGGTATTTTTGTCCTTATTCTTCTTATTCCTTCGGAGATGGTGCAGTCGCTTATCCGCGAACGCGAAACCACCCGCAACCAGGCTATTTCGGAAATATGGCGCACCTGGGGCGACAGGCAGGTATTATCAGGCCCGGTTGTAAGTGTTCCTGTAGTCACTTCAACAGTGCTGGCAAACGGTGCGGTCGAAGCATCAACGCGTTATCTTCATTTTCTGCCTGAAAACCTGAGCGTCACAGGTGATATTGCTCCTGAAATCCGTTACCGCAGCATTTATGAGGCCGTGCTGTATTCGTGCAGCCTCGACGTAACCGGCAATTTTAAACCCCTGCTTCCCAAAGGACTTAATGTTCAGCCTGCGGATATCAGGTGGGAGAAAGCGTTCATCACTCTTGGTATTTCCGATATGAAAGGTATAAAAGAAAATATCGACCTGGCATGGAACGATTCGGTTTACCGCATGCAACCCGGTGTGCCTGTTCGTGATATAATAAGCGGGGGAGTTAGTATTCCGCTTGTTGTTGATCCGTTACTGGAGCACAAATTCAGTTTCAAACTGCAGCTGAACGGGAGCAGGCTATTATCATTTCTGCCTTTTGCATCCGAACTAAATGTTAAGCTTACCTCCCCATGGGCAAATCCCTCCTTCGAAGGTGCTTTTATACCTGCCGGTAAATCAGTCACAAAAGACGGATTCAATGCCGAGTGGAAAATACTGGAACTTAACCGCAATTACGGCCAGTTCGGATTTGATAATTTTATAGGTACAAACCAGGAAAGACCCAATGATATTTTTGCCGGCGACCGCATTTCATCAGAAAATACTCTGGGCGCTTTCGGTGTAAACCTTATTATGCCTGTCGATCAGTACCAGCGCACCACCCGGGCAGCAAAATACGGAGTGCTGTTTGTCATCCTTACGTTTGTAACCTTCTTTTTCTTCGAATTGCTGCGCAAAAAATATGTGCATCCGCTTCAGTACCTTATTGTTGGCTTCGCAGTAATGCTGTTTTACCTGCTTTTGCTTTCGATGGCCGAATATATGCTGTTCGATCTGGCCTATGCCATTTCGGCTGTTGTAGTTACGCTTATGGTCATGCTGTATGCCGGTGCTATTTTCAGCAACCGGAAATATGGAATAATCGTAGGATTGATACTGTTTATGCTCTATGCATATTTTTATACACTGCTGCAATTGCAGTTGTATTCCCTGTTATTTGGCTCCATCGGGATGGCGGTAATGCTTTCGGTTATTATGATCCTGACCCGGAATTTGCACCGTGAAAGGGAGAATGAGGACATAGAACAGGATTTGTAGATATCCATTTTAATCCGGGTGCGACTTTAAGCCGCACCCGGATTAAAATAAGTTTAAATTCCCAGCAATACTTTTACCGGATCATTCCCTTCGAAAAGCATGGTAGCCGGGTTTTCGAGCAGTTCTTTTACAGTAAGCAGGAAACTTACCGATTCGCGTCCATCAATTACACGGTGGTCGTAGGATAGGGCAAGGTACATCATAGGTGCAATTACTACCTGCCCGTTTTCGGCAATCGGCCTGTCGATAATATTATGCATGCCAAGTATGGCACTTTGAGGCGGATTCAAAATGGGTGTTGACAGCAATGAGCCAAAAACGCCACCGTTGGTAATAGTAAAATTACCACCTGTCATTTCGTCGAGGGTGATTCGGTTTTCGCGGGCTTTGTCGGCAAGTTCCTTGATACGGAGTTCGATCTGTGCCAGGGTTAGTGATTCAGCATTCCTAACCACGGGTACAACAAGGCCTTTGGGTGCGCTCACGGCAATTCCAATATCGGCATATTTATGGTAAACCAGTTCGTCGCCATCAATGATAGCGTTTACCTGTGGGAAATTTTGCCAGCGCGATGGTAATGGCTTTGGTAAAAAAGGACATAAAGCCTACTTTAAAGCCATATTTTTCCTTAAAAGCATCGTTATACTGTTTCCGGAGGCTCATGATCTGGCTCATATTCACCTCGTTAAAGGTGGTGAGCATGGCAGTTTCATTTTTAACAGTCACCAGGCGTTCGGCGAGTTTTAACCTGAGTGTGGAGAGTTTTTTGCGCTCGGTTTCGCGCGAATTATCCCCAATAACAGTTTGAAATGCCTGTGGAGAAGCTGATTTCCCTGAACTGGCATCCAGCACATCCTGACGTGTAATGCGTGTATGCCCGAGTTGTTCGAGAACTTCGCGGCCGGTGAGTTGTTTTTCCTCCATTATTTTGCGTGCAAGCGGAGTGATTTTTACATCAGCATCGTCAGCAACAGGAGCGGAGCTTAGCTTTGGTGACGGAGCAAGCGGTTTTGCCGCTTCCGTTTGCGGTTTATCAGCAACTGCTGAAAATCCTTCGGGCGCTTTAGCTTCGCTGTCGAGTTGGGCAATCACAGTGCCGATGGCTACGGTTTCACCCGCTTCGACAAGTATTTTAACCGATCCTGCTACTTCAGCATTTACGGTCAGCGTTGCTTTATCGGAGTCAATTTCAGCCAGTTCGGTGTCCTTGGCAACATAATCGCCATCTTTCACCAGCCAGTTGGCTATCTGCACTTCGGTAATCGATTCGCCCGGGGTAGGGGCTTTTATTTCTATTATCATAATGTGATATAATTTCTTTTATTTTGGGCTTCGCCGTTCAAGGGTTCAAGTGGCTTCGCCGTTCAATGTTCAAATGGCTTCGCCGTTCAAGGTTCAATGGCTTCGCCGTTCAGGGTTCAAATGGCTTCGCCGTTCAATGTTCAACTGGATTCGCCGTTCAAGGGTTTAAATGGCTTCGCCGTTCTATTGTTCTACTGTTCTATTGTTCTACTGTTCAAATGGCTTCGCCGTTCAAGGGGCTTCGCCGTTCAGGGTTCAAGGGGGTTGAAGGGTTTTAGAGTTACAGGGTTACAGCGTTATGGAGTTTCAGCGTTACAGGTAAATTGGGTGGAGGTTAGATGCAAAGTTAAAATTCTATTTTTTCTTGTTTAATCGCAAATTATTTTTCACTCTTCACTCTTCACTCTTCACTTTTCGT
Source organism: uncultured Bacteroidales bacterium (assembly GCA_963714825.1). GTDB lineage: Bacteria > Bacteroidota > Bacteroidia > Bacteroidales > UBA4417 > UBA4417. The sequence continues at coordinate 163,888 of CAVQQF010000003.1, forward strand.
TATTCACTCTTCACTCTTCACTACCTCTAAAGCCTTCCATTCCCTTGGTGCGCAAAGCATCTTACAGTTTTTATTACGGTTTTCGCAGGTGCAATCGCCAAAGGCTTTATCAATAATTTTAGCCTGACGCAGAATATGCATTTTTGGAGACCCTGTTGAAGGGCTACCGCTCTCAGGGCGTGCCACGAGCAATAGCTTTACGCCTTTAAAATGTCGCAGAATAAACGACCAGGCACCCATATTCGCCGGTTCTTCCTGCACCCATGCAAAAGTGGTTGCATTCGGATACCTTTTCAATATTTCATGCACCTTCAGCAGCGGGAAGGGGTAAAGTTGTTCGATGCGCACAAATGCTATATCGTTATGTTCCCGCTTACGGCGCTCTGCTATCAGGTCGTAATATACTTTTCCTGAACAGAAGTCCACGCGGGTTACCTCGCCTGCATTAATTGTATCGTCATCAATTACTTCCTCGAAAGAGCCTTTCGAAAGGGCTGCAACCGGCGAAATACATTCCGGATGCCTCAGCAGGCTCTTAGGTGTAAAAACTATCAGCGGTTTACGGAAATCGCGGCGTACCTGCCGGCGCAGCAGATGGAAAAAGTTAGCCGGAGTGGTACAATTGGCAATCTGAATATTATTGTCGGCACATTGTTGCAGGAATCGTTCCATGCGACCACTTGAGTGCTCAGGCCCCTGCCCTTCGTATCCATGCGGAAGCAGCATAACGAGCGAGTTCATCACACGCCATTTTTCTTCGGCACTTACAATATACTGATCAATGATAATCTGTGCGCCATTCATAAAGTCGCCAAACTGCGCCTCCCATATACCAAGAGAAAAAGGTGATGCCAGCGAATACCCGTATTCAAAGCCAAGAACCCCATATTCGGAAAGTGGAGAGTTGTAAATTTGAAAACGTGCCTGCTTGTCGCTGATATTCTGCAGGGGAGTATATTTTTCTTCGGAATCTTCCATGGTAAGCACGGCATGGCGGTGCGAAAATGTACCCCGCTCCGAATCCTGTCCGCTTATGCGCACGGGTATTCCTTCTTCAAGCAATGAAGCATAAGCAAGTAATTCGCCCATGGCCCAATCGACGGTTCCGTTTTCGGTAAACATGGTCCTGCGTTCGTCCATCAGGCGTATCAGCTTCCTGAAGAATGGTTTCCCGCTTGGAACAGCAGTAATCTTTTGTGTTAGCTCCAGCAGCATGTCGAACTGTACACTGGTGTCGACAGGTTTGAGGAAGTCTTCCTCGGTTGCCGGCCGTAAAGTACTCCAGGCATCTTCGAGGAAAGTTATAACACGCGCTTTTTCGTCTTCTTTCGATTCGAGTAAATCCTGCTCAAGTTCAGCATTGAATGCATCCTCAATTGCAATAGCTTCTTCAACTGTTATGGAGCCCTGTTCAACAAGTTTGTTAACGTAAATCACACGCGGATCGTCGTGTTTTTCAATAATCTTATATAATATTGGCTGTGTAAATCGAGGCTCATCGCCTTCGTTGTGTCCGTACTTACGGTAGCTGAGTAAGTCGATAAAAACATCTTTATGGAATCGCTGCTGGAATTCAATGGCAAGTTCCATGCAATAAACCACGGCTTCAACATCATCGGAATTTACATGAAATACAGGGCATTGAGTTGTTTTGGCAACATCAGTGCAATAGGTCGAACTGCGTGCATCGAGGTAATTGGTGGTAAAACCTATCTGGTTGTTTACCACCAGGTGAATGGTTCCTCCTGTTGTATAGCCTTTTAACTCCGACATCTGCAAGGTTTCGTACACCACACCCTGCCCGGCTATGGATGCATCGCCATGAATAATAATGGGGACAATATGCTGCGATTCGCCCTTGTATTCTCCGTCAATTTTGGAGCGTGTAATACCCTGAACCACAGGGCCAACGGCTTCGAGGTGCGAAGGATTGGGCGCAAGCGAAAGCTGCAGAATTTTGCCATCGGCGGTGGTGCGTTCTGACGAAAATCCAAGGTGGTATTTAACATCGCCCATCAGGTATTCATCTTCGAGGAGTTTGCCTTCGAATTCATTAAAGATATCCTGGTAAGGTTTGCCTAAAGTATTCGCCAGCACATTGAGCCTTCCGCGGTGTGGCATGCCGATAATAAATTCAGTGATACCTACTTCGGCACCTTTGTTAATAATGGCATCGAGAGCAGGAATAAGCGCTTCGCAGCCTTCGAGCGAAAATCGTTTCTGGCCGATATATTTCTTATGCAGAAATTTCTCGAAAAGCACAGCCCGGCTCAATTCCTTAAGGATATGCAGTTTTTTTTCACGGCTGAAAACGGGAGTGTTTTGCGTATGCTCCATGCGGGCCATCAGCCACTCATGTACTTCGGGGCGGCGTATGTAGGCGTATTCGACACCAACACTCAGGCAATATGTTTTATCGAGATGTTCGATAATGCTGTTGAGAGTAGCATCGCCGATTCCAATCTCGCCACCTGCTTTAAAAACCTTTTCCCGATCTTCGTCAACAAGACCGAAATTATTAATATCAAGGGTTGGTGAGTATTTACGCCGGGTTCGTACCGGGTTTGTTTTTGTAAATAAATGGCCTCTTTTGCGATATTCGTTAATCAGATCGATAACCTTAAATTCGTCGGGTTTCATATCAGCCTGTGGCATTAGCTTGCCGCTGAATTCGAAACCCTGGAAAAATCGTCTCCAGCCAACTTCAATACTCTCAGGGTCCTGTTTGTACTGCCGGTATAATTCTTCTATTGCTTCGCTATCGGCATTACTCAGAAAGGATAACTCATCCATATTTGTTTTTTATCAGAAACGTTTACAGCTTATATATGTTCAGTCAAAGTTAGCAAAATATTAATAACTACAGGCTATCCTGGTGAAAAGAATATCCTTAAAGAAGGACATAGGTAAAGTATGTCGAAAGAGTTGATTGGTGCTTATTCTTTTATAATTACTTTGCTTAAGAGTGAAGCAGGTAATTGACACACTACCAAATAACTCCCCGACGGTACATAACTTCCGCTATTGCTTTTCCCGTCCCATACCGCTTTTTGCCAGCCTTCGCTGCCGTAATCCGATAAAAGTGTCCTTATTAACCTGCCCTGAAAATCAAAAATGCTAAGCGGGCATTTACCCGTCGATTTAAATGTGATGGAAGTTTCCAACCCGAACGGGCAGGGATATACCGAAAGGCTTTCAGTTTTTGGGTTGTCTCCTATTCCTCCGAAAGGATACTCAAGGTAAGTGCTGTAGATAGTGCTGAATCCTTGTCGTTGCGATTCCCAAAACAGGTAAACACGTATAGTTTCAGTTTCACCATAACTTTCAAAAAACTCCGGATTACGATCATCACCGGGCCATTGCGAAATATTCTGTCCTCCAATAAATCCCCAGGGTGTTTCAGTAAAAACTTCATTTTGCCCCAGCGAATCCGATACATAGGATAAAAAATAGTACCCGTTTCTTACTCCGATTTTAAAATCATGGATCGCCGGTTCTATATAATTATAGATGCCCGAATTCATGTATTGTGTCTGCGAACTCTGATTGCCGAACAGAATCAGCCCTGTTGGGTTTGTGCCAATTTTATTTTCCATGCACATGGAATTATCCCAGAAAAAATCGGGACTGGAAACCAGCGACGAACTGTGGCCGGGGAAAGTCCTGTTACTTACATTACTTATTTGCCAGGTGCCCTGATCGTATAAAATGCTCAATGAAATTACCAAAGTGCTGTCGCCATTATTTTTCAGATAATTAAGTTTATCGGATAAAGCCGGCGAATAGGCTCCGGCCGAATCAACAGCAAAAGGAGGCGTGAAGCTGCCGCTTGAAGAAATATACTGCGAAACATATATTTTGCCATTGTTTTCCCATGCTACCATACCCCAGTTGCCGACAACCAGGTTGATATCATCACCAGGAAGATCTGCCAGTATTTTGGAGTCGGAAACAGTATAATTCGAAAATGAAAAGTACTTTAAATCAATATCTGATCCCTCGTTGGTTTGGTATAACATAACATCAAAGTCTGTAAAATAGTCCCGGTTAAGCGACTTTGGATGGGTAAACTCAACGCCTGCCTGTGATAGCGCAATGGATATATCGCCCATGCCAGGTGAAATTCTGCGGTAACACAGTTGTCGCGTATTTGTATCTGCCTGCTGGTCAAAAAATACTATCCTGTCGGGGAACTGATTTAATAAACAGGCATTACGGTTTTGATGCGACGAATCCGATAAGGGAGTGATGGGCATCCATCCCATAAACTGTGCATTTAGAAAGAAAGGGTAAAGTACCAGGAATAATGGAAGCAGAATTTTCATGACCGGATCAATAAAATTATATATGAATTATGCGATAAAATTAGAGAAAAATAAGGCCGCATTAAATGCCTTAAGAAAATAAAGCCATCAGCATTTTCACACCTTAAAAGATGCATTGCGGGAAATAAAAAAAGCCTGCTCAAATGAACAGGCTTTCCTAATTCTGCTTGTTACTGGTAAATTATTCAGGATGAATTGCTTCAACCGGACAAACATCAGCACAGGAACCGCAATCGGTACAAATATCAGCATCTATTTTATAGATATCACCTTCAGTGATAGCCTCAACCGGACACTCGTCAATACAAGTTCCGCAAGCGGTGCAATCGTCAGTAATTACGTAAGCCATTTTCTTAGAAGTTTAAAATTTAACGATGCAAATATAAGCAGTATTATCCATAGCGGACGCGAAAAAATAAATTTCATGGTGTTTCATCCGGGTTTTTTGCTAAAGAGAATGACAATTGAAAAAAAAGTGGTCGCAAACATGTAATATAACAGGCTACAATACAGTTATATGCACAATTGTCTATATTCTTTTTTAGAATATATCTAAATTAGATTTTAACCCTCAGGTCTGTTAAAATCTTATACCTTTGTAGCGTTAATCATTCAAAAAAAACTAAAGCATGAGCGACCAGACTAACTTCATCGAGAAAGAAGATGTTGTTGTAAAATTTTGTGGCGATTCGGGCGATGGGATGCAACTTGCGGGTACACTTTTTAGTGACGCTGCTGCTCTCTATGGCCTCGACCTTGCTACATTTCCCGATTATCCTGCCGAAATCCGTGCTCCGCAAAACACCATAGCGGGTGTATCCGGATTCCAGGTTCATGTGGGTAAGAAGAAAATCGATACTACCGGCGATTTTGTTGATATACTGGTAGCCATGAATCCGGCCTCACTCAGGTCGAATTTGAAATGGACACGTCCGGGTGCCACCATAATTGTGGATGCCGACACATTCGACGAAGCAACCTGTAAAAAAGCAGGTTACGATACCAACCCGCTGGAGGACGACAGCCTCGAAGGATATAACCTGGTGAAAGCACCGGTTACTATGCTTACCCGCAATGTTCTGAAACCACTGGGTATCGACAACCGAACGGCTGACCGCACCCGCAATGTGTTTACACTTGGAATTATCTATCATATTTTCAGCTGGAAACTCGATCCGACCATAAAATATTTTAAAACCAAGTTCAAAAAGAAACCCGAAATGATAGAGGCCAACAAACTGGTGCTCGAAACCGGGTACAGCTATGCCGATACTGTCGAAACGCTTGGTTCGTCCTATCATATTACCAAGGCCAAAATGGCTCCTGGCCGTTACCGCAATATTACAGGTAACGTAGCCACAGCATGGGGATTACTGGCAGCTGCCGAACGTTCGGGCAGGCCATTATTCCTAGGTTCGTATCCTATTACCCCTGCTACCGAAATTCTGATTGAACTGGTTAGGCACAAATCACTTGGAGCCAAAGTGTTTCAGGCCGAAGACGAAATTGCAGGTATATGTTCAGCCATTGGTGCAAGCTTTGCCGGCTCACTGGCTCTTACAACTACTTCAGGCCCGGGATTATCGCTTAAAAGCGAAGCTATCGGCCTTGCGGTAATGACTGAGCTGCCCCTGGTTATTGTGAATGTGCAGCGTGGTGGCCCTTCGACCGGCTTGCCAACCAAGAGCGAACAGAGCGATTTGATGCAGGCCTTATTCGGCCGCAACGGCGAAGCTCCTCTAGTTGTTATTGCGGCTTCAACACCTGCCGATTGCTTTAAATATGCATACGAGTCAGCGAAAATTGCCCTCGAACATATGACGCCTGTAATCCTGCTTACTGATGGTTCGCTGGGTAACGGATCGCAATTATTCCGTATTCCCAAAGTAGCTGATCTGCCATCCATAACTCCTCCTATAGCTGAGGCTAATGATAAGGACTACAAGCCTTACCGCCGTAATCCCGAAACATTTGTACGTCAATGGGCTATACCCGGAACCGACGGGTTGCGTCACCGTATTGGTGGTTTGGAGAAAGACAATGTTACCGGAAACGTTAGCACCGATCCGGCAAATCACCAGATAATGACTGATCTGCGTGAAGCTAAAATTCAGAAAGTGGCTGATTTTATTCCTGAACAGGAAATTTTAGGAAACAAAACCGGTGATCTTCTCGTGGTTAGCTGGGGCGGAACCCGTGGTACTACCCAGGCAGCTGTTGAGGCTCTGCAATCAGAAGGTAAGAGTGTGAGCCTTGCTCATTTCGATTATATCATGCCTTTACCAAAAAATACGCATAAAGTATTGGCCGGGTTCAAGAAAATAATTGTTTGTGAACTTAACAGCGGACAGTTTGTTAACTACCTGAGGATGAAGGAGCCCGACTTTAAATACAGCCAGTATAATAAGGTTATGGGACTCCCGTTTTCGGAAACGGAGTTGAGAGCTAAATTTAACGAAATGCTTTAGGAGGTAAAATTATGACGGAATTTCCAATTAAAACTATAGAACGATCGGCTGTTGAACTCAACAAATCCGATTTTGTAAGCGACCAGATGGTAAAATGGTGCCCCGGATGCGGAGCGCATGCTATACTCGCTTCCATAGCCAATGTGTTTCCTAAAATTGGTTACCGTAAGGAAAATTTTATGATGGTTTCCGGTATCGGTTGCTCATCGCGATTTCCTTACTATGTGAATACTTACGGATTTCATGGAATCCACGGACGTGCCAATGCTATTGCTTCGGGTGTCAAAATCGCGAATCCAAACCTCAGTGTATGGATTGCTACCGGCGACGGCGACTCCATGGCCATAGGCGGAAACCATTTCATCCATATTATACGTCGTAACATTGATGTGAATATTGTGATGTTTAACAACCAGATTTACGGCCTCACCAAAGGACAGTATTCGCCTACCACTCCCATGGGAAGCGTTACCAAAACCTCGCCACAGGGAACCATAGAGCATCCTTTTAATCCTGGCGAACTGGTATTGGGTGCCCAGGGAACATTTTTTGCCCGCGCGGTGGATACCAATGTGAAACTGATGACCGAGGTAATGTTTGAGGCAGCCCGTCACGACGGGACTTCGATGATTGAAATATTACAGAACTGCATCATTTTTGCCGATAAAACCCACGATGCTGTTACCAATAAAGAAGTGCGCGACGATACCCAGATACACCTGAAAAATGGCGAGCCTTTAATTTTTGGTAAAAACCGCGATAAGGGAATCCGCATAAACGGTACACAACTCGAAGTGGTTACCATAGGCGAAAACGGAATTACCGAAGATGACCTGCTTGTGCACGATCAGTATCAGCAGGATCCGGGCATACACCTGATGCTTGCCAAAATGTACCCGCCACAGTTCCCGGTTGCACTTGGAGTTATACGTTCGGCTATGTACCCTACGTACGACGATATGGTTGTGGAACAGATAACACACGCCAAATCAACCGGCAAAATCCTTTGTGTCGACGATCTGCTTAACAGCGGCGATACCTGGGAAATTAAATAGTACCATTCGATTTTTATACTGGCCTCCGGAATTTCCGGGGGCTTTTTTTTGCTGATCCTTACAAATAACAAATTATGTATAAAGTCATCAATATCCAATAGTTACATTTCCTGGCATTTCACAATAAGATTTTCAATTATCAACGACCAATCCATTGAAAGCGACAGCCTGCAGGCAAATTATTTACAGGGAATCAAATAATATATCCTATTTTTGTAATTGTTGAACGAATATTTATAAGCCAGGGAGCCATTGTGTCGAAATAAAATTCTGTTATCACATCTATGAAGAAGCCTTTTATTAAGCTGAACACCCTCATCAAAATAGCTGTAACTATTGCTATCCTGCTTTTTCTTTTCTGGAAGGTGGAGTTTAATGCCGAGGGCTTCGGCGAAATATTGCGCTCAGTACGAATATCATACCTGCTCCTTTCGTTGTTGGGAGTAATACTGGTGCTGGGGATAAAAAGCTACCGCTGGCGACTGCTTATTGCCAACGAAGGCGCCAGTTATTCGGCTTATAAAGCTTTTGCGGCCTTTATGGCTTCCGACGCCATCGGCATAGTTACACCGGGTCGTATTGGTGAAATTGCCCGCTTGTACTACGTGCGACAGGAATCGGATATCAGTTTTTATTCTGCTTTTAAAACCATTATTTCCGATCGCATATTCGATTTCACCATGTTGCTGTGGTTCGGATTTGCGGGTTTGTTGTTTTATTTCAAAACGTTTGGCGATTACCCGGGTTTATATTATACCATCGGTGTTTTGGTTGTTTTTATCGTCGGTTATAGTGCCGGAATTAAGTTTCTTGAAATTATACTTAAAAGCAAAAAAGTCAGCCGTTGGCCTGTTATAAGGTTTATTTACGAAAGTTTTATTGCCGTTTTCAGCAAGAATTCACTGGCAATGTGGGCAATTACTATAATTGCATATGCGATGTATTTCGGATTTTCGTGGTTCATAATGATTGCGCTGCATTTAAATCCATCGTATATCGATGTGGTTTTTATTATGAGCATTATGAGCCTGAGCACCATTATACCCTTGTCGGTTGCTGGTTTTGGCACACGCGAAGCAACACTGGTGATTTTGTTTTCGTATTATGGATTGGCCAGCGAAACTGCTATTTCATTTTCCTTGCTGCACTTTACGTCCTTTTTCCTCTGGGGCGGACTGATCGGGTTGGTTTTCTGGGTATTGATGCCAATTTCGCTGCAACAGGTTACCGATGACTCGAAGAGTATATTTCTGTTGTTTAAGCCGGAGGCGAAGGGGAAAGCCAACTCTGACAAATTGTAAACATCTGCGAAAATCATTTTTAAATATGAAAAATAATTCGATATTTGCATTTTGAACTACTCTGAATCACACTGAATATCTAATGAAGAAGTTATCATTAATTGCCGTTATTATCTCTGCCCTGCTTTTTGCCGCTCAGGATGTACAGGTTAAAATGTATCATAAAGCAGATGCATTAATTTATGGAGATGTTATTAGCTACTACCAGGTTTTACCGGCTATTTTTGCTGAACATGATATTAGATTTTCGTTTTTGAACCATGAATTTGATTATCCGTACCGCTTACTGGCCTATTGATCTTCCGAATGGCAACCGCGTGAGCAAAGTGTCGCTTGGAATGGCATATTTATATTTGCCGTTTTTTCTGCCAACCCATTATTCGCTTGTTGCACTGGGAATTCCTGCTCATGGATTTTCGTACCATTATAAAATAGCATTGCTTCTCGCCTCTATTTTTTATACTCTGCTTGCACTCTTAATGATCAGGAAATTGATGTTGCCTAGGTTTACCGACCCTGTTATTGCAATCACAATTCTCATCCTGGCACTAGGAACTAACCTCTTTTATTATGCTACCATCGATGCCCTGATGAGCCATGCTTTTAGTTTTTTCCTGATTACCTCGGTATTATATTTTACAAATTCTTTTTTTAATAAACCTGGGCTTTGGCAGGCATGTGTTCTGGGGCTTTTCATTGGCCTGACCGTTTTGGTCCGTCCCACTAATATCCTGGTAGCAATTATTCCGCTCTTGTGGGGTATATCAGGTTGGAGTCAGGCCCGGGAGCGACTGCTGTTCTGGATGGCTAATTGGAAGTATATCCTGATAGCTATACTCGGTTTTTTAATTATATGGATACCTCAGATTGCTTACTGGAAATACATTACGGGATCTTATTTTTACAATGGTTACGGCGACGATGGGGTTAAATTCTTTTTCAACAACCCACAGGTTTTCAACTCTTTTTTCAGTTACCGCAAAGGTTGGCTGCTCTATACACCTGTAATGAGTTTTGCCATACTGGGTTTTTTGTTTTTACGCAAATATTATAAAGAAAACTTTTTAGCGCTATTTATTTATTTCGGACTGAGTGTATATGTAATTTCATCATGGTGGCTTTGGTGGTATGGAGGCGGCTATGGTTTAAGAGCTTATATTGATATTTATGGAGCTTTAGCATTTCCCCTGGCTGCAATTATTGCCTATGTTTTCGAAAAAAGACATTTTATAGTCAAAAGTGTTGTAATTTTTGTTGCATTGCTTTTTATTGGCCATAACCTGTTTCAGGTCAGGCAGATGTATAATGGTGCCATTCATTTTTCGGAAATGACAAAAGAGGCATACTGGGAATCATTCGGACGCCTGCAACCCAGCATCAGGCTTAAGGCTTTGCTTGTTCCGCTCGATTATAAATCGGCTGCAAAAGGGCAATATCCAAAACCAGTTGTTAAAGTTCATAGTGAAGATGAATGGATTAATTTTTATGTAAACCAGATTGGATCAGATTCCACATACCTGAGATTGATTGAGAAAAAAGCAGTTGAAACAGGAAAAACTTTAGAACAAGCCTTATACGATGATGCCCGATGGTGTTATGAAATGGATAGTGAAAAGCATAAAAAGGAGAAACTATTTTCCTTGTTCTAACTTCGCTGGAAACCTGATTCCAATTACTGGTAATGATGCCTTTCAGGAATTGTATTCTTTTACTAAATTTGCAACCTTATTTCCCGGAAAAATCATTGACTGACAACTTTTTGCAAGTGTTTCCCAACACAAAATCAAATAATGTATGGTGAAAGGTTAATGATAAATCCTGAAAGACAGATCTATGAATAAAAAGCTACAGCTTGTATTTCTGGTAATTGTCCCCCTGGTATTTTTATTGGTCGGGTTACGGTTCGATCGCACCAAATACGGTACCGATCCCGAAAGCGCTTACCTGATGAACGGGTTGAATATAGCTACCGGCAAAGCAGTTGGTCATTTTGATAACCCGGGAACAACGGTTCAGATGTATAGCGCTGTAGTACTGCGGGTTACGCATTTGTTGCGGGCTTCGGGCAACGATATACAAACGGATGTACTATTAAACTCGGAATATTATATCGAAGTTTTACGAAAAGGTCTTATTGTGCTGAACACCCTTGTTCTATTGGTACTTGGGATTGTAACTTTTTTACTGTTGGGAAACTCATGGGCCGGGTTAATGCTGCAGATTGCTCCCTTCCTTTCGGTTACACTTATCGAAGAACTTTTTACCAAAGTTGCTCCCGAGCCGGTATTATTTGCAGCTGTAGCTTTTCTGATTATGCTCTTGCTGAAGTTTTATACTTCTGCAAATCAGGGGAGTAAAAAATACCCGCTTTTGTTTGGATTGCTTGCAGGTTTTGGTGTTGCAACCAAGATGACATTTTTGCCCATATTAATCATTCCATTTATTATTCTTACCGGGAAGCGCAATAAGTGGCTGTATATTATTACGATACCGCCTTCATTTATTTTGTTTACTCTGCCTGCCGTAAAAGGCTACCTGCATATGGCTTACTGGTTTCTGAACCTGGGCACACACACCGGCACCTACGGGCAAGGGAGTAAAGGTATTATTGATATAGCTGTGTATTTTAATTCGATACTTTCAATTGCTCAGAATAATAAAGCTTTATTGATTGTAATGCTCACAGGCTTTGCGGCCCTGGCTCTTATACTGTTTAATGTAGGGAAAGTTAAGTCAAAGAAGGATCATCCTGAGTTTTATATGTTGCTGGCTGTGCTTATTGCTCAATTGGGCAGTATTTTGATGGTTGCCAAACATTACCACAGCAATCATTACCTTTTCCCGGCTTTAAGCCTCACCGGTTTTGTGCTGGTATTTATCTTTTTAATGAGTAAAAAGTACCTTGACGAGGGCAAACACAAAGCCCTTAAGTTTTCATTGCCTGTTGTAGTGGCAGCAGTTATAGGGTTTTCGTTGCTCAATATACCTTACCTTACGCTTGCTTACCAGGGCTACCGGCTTTCGAACCAAAGTACTGACGAAACTATTGCCCGACTCGATCGCGATTACAAGGACTATACCAAGGTATATTATTACCCGGTTTCATTTAATGTATATTCGTCGCTCAGGTGGGGAAATACCTACTCAAGGCTTTACAGCAGCGAAAAACTGATGGAACTTTATCCCGAAGGTTTATTTTATAATGCATGGACTAAAAGTTTTCAGTTGTGGGAAACAAATATTTCGACAAGGGAATTTGTTAAAAAATACGGAAAACGGATTTTACTGGTTGGTGGCCCGCGTACCGGTGCCGAGTTGAAAGTGGTTGAGGAGGCCGGGCTGAAACTGAAAAAACTGTTTGATGGCAGGGTGCAGGTAGTGTATGAAATTGATACAGCCAGGTCTGCCATATTTCAGGAAATAAATCATAACACTCCCGCCGTGTGGGTTTTGCAAAATGATTTTGAATCGTTCAGTCCCGATGGACAATGGGTTATTACCAGCGAGAGTGCAATTTTCTGTAAGAATTCATCAATTGAAACTGACAGGGCACGCTCCGGAAAGCATGCTGTTAAACTCCCCGGCCTCGACACGTATGGGATGGATTATGAGCTTCAGGATGTTACACCCGGCGATATCTTACGAAATAAGCATATGGCGTTACGGTAATAGTTCGGATGTGTACCTCGTGGCTTCGGGTGGCAAATCCGATCCTTTTTACCAGCAAAGTAAAGGTTTTGTTGAATCGGATAGTAATGGCTGGGAAAAAGTGACCCTCGATTTTAAAATTCCGGAAGAATATAAAGGAAATACATTAAAGATTTACCTTTGGAACCACAGTAATAAACCGGTGTGGTTCGACGATTTTCAGATTGCCAGGTATTAAAGGAGCTGATTTTCAAATGGTAAATGCATAGGATGCAAATTAATTGAATTAAGAAATTATGATTAACGGAAAGAAAATTGTGGTTGTATTGCCGGCATATAATGCAGGCCAAACGCTTGAACGTACTTATAACGAAATACCTTTCGATATTGTGGATGAAGTGGTGCTGGTCGACGACCTGAGCCGTGATAATACCGTGGATGTTGCACATCAGATTGGAATAAAACATGTTATAAAACATGAACAGAACAAAGGGTACGGCGGCAACCAGAAAACCTGCTACGATACGGCATTACAACTTGGCGGAGATATTGTTATTATGCTGCACCCCGATTACCAGTACACTCCAAAGCTTATACAATCCATGGCTTATATGATTGCCAACGAGGTGTACCCCGTTGTTTTAGGATCAAGGATTCTGGGCAATGGTGCGCTCAAAGGCGGAATGCCATTAATAAAATACATTTCCAACCGTGGGCTTACGCTGATTCAAAATATACTGATAAACCAAAAACTCTCGGAATACCATACCGGTTACCGTGCTTTTTCGCGCGAAGTACTTCGGGGTATTGATTATCATGCCAACAGCGATGATTTTGTATTCGATAACCAGATGATGTCGCAGATTATTTACATGGGTTTCCCGGTTGGAGAGGTAACATGCCCGACAAAATATTTTAAGGAGGCATCATCCATCAATCTTACACGCAGCACCATATATGCCCTGGGTGTTTTGAAAACCTCGGTATCGCATTTTATGAACAAACTGGGGATACTGCACTCCAAACGATACATGACACCGTAGAGACGCGCGATCGCGCGTCTCTTGCCCCATGAGACGCGCGATCGCACGTCTCTACGGGTCAATCAAAAACATCAATCACCAGGTTGTCAATTAACACCGGGTCGTTACCCTGTAACCAGAAATATATTTTCACTGTATCATCCACCGAACGCACCTCCGGTGTAAGGTAATCCATGCGCATGGCATTCCATTGCCCGGGCTTCATATGGAACGAGGAATCAGATATGCTTATGGCCCTGTAATGATAAGGCTCGCCTTTATGCTGAAATGTTATTACCAGGCTCGCCATATTATCTTTCACTTCATTCACAGGGAAAACCATTACGCTGGCACGAATCCAGGCATGATCTTTGGCAGTGATATCGCGGAATGACATTTCGAAAGCGGGGGAGAATGGGTGACTGGCATCCATCCTCAGGGCATTTTCCCCTTCGAAAACGGTGTCGCTGCTTAGCATCAATCCCTGTTCCGTTATGTTCTCAAAATCAAATGTGGAAACATTCCGCCTGTTATAATCCGACTCATTTTTCAGTATTTCAATTGCATCAGTAGGGCGCTCTATCAATAATAGTTTCCGGTCAGCCTCGGTAAAGTTTGTTTTTCCGAACGTAGCGAAATAATAGGACCGGGTCATGCGTGTGCCATCAATAATTCCATGTGCCCATTGCCAGGTCTGGAAAAGGTTGAGAACAAGCATCAGCGCAATAACCGAAAGCATGAAAACACGTACAGGCTTTTTCCATACGAGTATTTGTTGAATCATATATCCCATCGGTATGGCCAGCAAAACATATGATGATAGCAAGGCCCGCTGGCTGTAGCTTCCGCCTGCATACCACCAGCAGGTCCAACTTGATACTATATAAAGGTTAACTGCGAAATAGATGAGGATGCTATAAAAAACAGGCTTGTTTTTTTTAAATAAGCTTACAAAACCGGCAATGGCAAAAACCATAACAGGCGTATAAATCAGCCAGCCTTTACGAAAGCTGAACAAAACTTCTTTTATATAGGGTTGAGCGAAATCAAATCCTTCGCCTGCATTATTGTAGCTGTAATAAATCCAATGCCCGCTGCTGTATTTCCAGTAGATGAGCTGTGGAATACCGGCGATAACAGCAGAGATTACCAGGGCCAGGATATGCCCGAAGTTCGACCTCAGTAATTCCAGCTTTGCTTTAAAACTTTTATAATCCTTTATTCCCCATAAAAGCGGGATTAGGACACACACCAGTTCCGACGGCCTTACCAGAACTACCAGTCCCATCGAAAGGCCTAGCCCGAAAGCATACTTCCAGGATGGTGTTTTGTGCCAACGTATAGTAAACCAGACTATTAAAGTGTAAAGTGTAAATGTATAGTTGTGCGAAAGATAACCATCGAATGCCGTAAGCTGAAAATAATTGGTGGCTAAAACAACAAGTTACAAGTATAATGGCGGTGACTTTATCATCGAAAAATTCCAGCAATATTTTGCGGAGCATAATAATTCCAATGGCAGTATAAACTAACCCGCTGATGGCCCAGGCATATTGATAAGGAAGTGAAAATCCATCCGGATTGAAATCGGTTAACAGGCTGAATGCGTGAGCAATAAAAAATGCAGGTGCATTTAACACGGCCATACCCATGGAGTATTTCATCACCCATCCGCCTGCAGGCAATGCCGTTGCCTGGTAAAGTGTGGCAGTGGTTTGGTATTGCTCTATCAACTGGTTCACCCACGAAATATCGGTAAGCCTGAGGTCGTGGTAAATAAATGCTGCCGGCAAATAAAGGTAATACCCGAATACATCCCACGAAAGAATATTCACAGGAGGATACACAAACCTGAAAACCACAATTCCGCAAATCAGCAGCAGGCTAACTGAGGCTGAGGGGGTGAGTGTTGATTTCGGGAGTTTTTTCATTTTATTTTATAGGGTCGAGGAACGATGGGCGAGGGGCGAAGGGATGAGAAGACGAGTAGACGAGGGGAGTGGGAGAGGGGGCGAAAGGGAGAAGGGGAGAGTGGTGATATGCGGAAGATTTTTTTGCAGTATTACCTGTGGTTAGAACAATAAACAATGAACAACAATCAATTTTCAATTAACAAGTACCCAAAAGAACAATCTAGCCTTTCCTGCCTGACTAGGTCAGAAGGCATGGAACATTTGAACAAAAGAGCAAGCGAACGAATGAACAAATGAACCCTTCAAACCCTTCACTCCCTACTCATACCCAACCGGCATATATTCCAACCTCAGATCGTCGACATAAATTTTATTTTTACCAGTGTACCACACATATACCTTGTAGTTACCATCAACCGGGGTATTACGGTCAATAACATCGGAGCGGGATATTTCGAACCATTCGCCGGGTTTATATTCAGATTCCGAATCCTTGGCAAGGATGTACCTGTAAACTTTACGGTCGGGTCCGTCAATACTTATAACCAGGTTAATGTGCCCCTTTTCATCAGGCGAAGGATTAAAGATTCGTGCACTGGCTTTTAATGAGATATTACTCTGCCCGGGCAGGCTTAGTAAGTTTTCCTTCCACTGACTGACTGTAAATATGATCGGTTGTTAAAAGCTCTGACTGCTTGCCGCTGTAGCTCCTTTCGGAAGTAATATAGTGTGAGTTGCTCCTCGTAAGGCTGTTCTCAAAATCGTTGAAATAGAATTGATTATACACAGATGCGGCTGGTATCCCTGGGTGCTTTCATAAAAACAGCCAGTTTGTATTTTTCGCCGCCTATAATAGTAAAACTTTCAACCGGAGTAAAAACATTCATTAGTCTCAGGTCATTATTTTTCATTAATGAATCAAAAGGGAGTTTTCCTTCGTACCCGGCAAACTGGGCATCCCAAATCAGTAATTCGCCTGGTTTCAATAGGTTTGCAGGATTAATGTTCTCGTAAGAATATATTTTAAAACAATTCTGTTGATCGAAAGGATCAATATCCATATAAAAGGGAAACATGGAGTCGGTATAGTAAGCCTTGCGATCAGCATATGGCGAAGCTTTAAGCCAGGTAGTTAGTTTTTCCATTACGGCAAAGTTGATGCCGGTTTTCATGGGTAACTTTCCATACGTAAATGGTTTGTAAACAACAATTGAAAGTATGAAAACTCCTAAGACTATATATATTATTTTATAGACTCTTGCTTTTTCCATTACCCAATTAAACCCGGTTACTGCAAATATTGCGCTCAAAGGTAGAACACAAGCCATAAACCTATTTGAGGCTAATATACCCAGGCCTTGCCACCATAAGAAACTCTGGGCAATTACAAATCCAAAAAAAGCCGGAATAATCAGGAAATATAAGGTTACAAATTTAATGTCCCGGAGGTTTTTTATTTCTTTTTTTAGATTTACGATATAATAAATAATTCCAGTGATTGCGAGAATAAGGAGTGGATAGTTTAATATAAAATTCATTTTACCGAAATACTCCCAAAATGAACCGCTGCCATACAAAGCTGAACTGCTTGTGGTATAAGGCATTTTAGTGAAAAACCAAAAAAAGTCATGATACTGAGGTATCCCTAAAAGACTAAAGAAAACAAAGCCAGTTAATAATAATGGTAACGCCTTATATTGCTTTAACCACAGTAAGGCGGGTATAAAAAGAAGAATATACATTACACCTTCGGTACGGGCAAATGGAATAAGTGAAATAATAACTGCTGCCCAACTAAACCTCCTAATTATAAATAAATATATAGCCGCTATAAGAACGGTGCTGAATAAGATCTCTGTAAGACTGGTATACATGATAAAAATATACACAGGAGTAAATATCGTAAATGGTATTGCTGCCCATGCATTACGGTATCCCAAACGTAAGCAAATCAAGTAGCCGAACCATGCACTAAGCAACCCGCAAATAAGGTTGAAAGCAACTGCACCATTATATCCGAATTGTGCTAAAGGTGATGATAATATTGTAAACAAAGGTTTCCCCCAGTGATTCAGGAAAAATTCAGGATATTTAAAGGCATAGCGGGCTAACTGATAATGGGTTATAGAGTCTGTTTCGCCATTAATGCCAGTTGATAACCATTGAACCACAATAAGAATCAGCGCGGTAGCAAACAAAATAAGCAGAGCCAGGGTTTTATTGGTAAACTTCATTTTTATCAATTTGTGACGAATCTATTTACAATACCGGAATATTTTACAAATCTACAAATTCACTGATAGCGGAAAAACTATTTTCTGTCATAATGAAAGTATTGGTATTTCCTGGTCATTCAACATTGGCAACCCATTTACTTTCCGTAAAATAATTTATTTTTTCCCGACTGTAATCACCGAAAGTCCAATGGAATTGAATATCATTTTGTCGAATAATCTAAAAAAAATGACCAATTTGTCATATAATCTGATTTGTCCTGCTGGAATTATTCTATGATGTTGTATTTTTCCTGATATAATCCACCCTGCAATGCCTGCTGCATTAAAATACCAACTTCGCAAAACATTAAAGTTGTCAGCCAAAAACAGCCTTTCCAACTTCTTGCGGGTGTATCGTCGGTAGTGTTCAAGTTCAACATCAAAGTTATTATACAGGCTTTGAAATGCCGGCACAAGGATAATCAGGTTCCCGCCTGGTTTAAGTAACTTATAACAATTTGAGATAGCTAACTGATCATCATAAATATGTTCTACTACGTTTAATGCGAATACCGTATCGAAACTATTAAAATACGAATTAAATTTCTCATCAAAGTTTTCATCCACCAGGTTCATGTTTTCTATACCAAGCAACGAACTCCTGTGATGGAATTTTTCACGCAACGAATCACAATACACATCACGAATATCAGTTAGCTGTATGCTTGCATTATCATCAAGAAAAAATTCTGAAATATTTCCGACTCCACTTCCTATTTCAAGTATCTTGCCATTACACCATGGTTTGATGGTATCGTACATCCATTTGTTGAAATGGCTGGCTAAAGCAATGGTGTTTAAAGTGTCTTCTCCTTCGGTATCTACGGGTTTGAACGTGAACTCTTTCATTTACTGAAAATGTTGTACTTAATAATGCAATATAGCGCTCTGAATCCGTCCTTCCAGCTTATTTTTTTTCCTTCAGCGTAAGTTCGTCCGTAATAGGAGATTCCCGCTTCGTAAATCCGTATGTTTGGAACCCGACTAATTTTTGCTGTTACTTCAGGCTCAAAACCAAAGCGATTTTCTTTCAGGTTAATGCTTTTTATTATGTCGGATTTGAAAAGTTTGTAACAGGTTTCCATATCCGAAATATTGATGTTGGTGAGAAGGTTCGAAAAAGAAGTAAGAAACTTGTTGCCTATTGTATGGAAAAAGAATAATACCCTGTGAGGTTTCCCCCCTGCAAAACGGCTTCCATACACAACATCCGCAAAGCCATCGAGTATGGGTTGCAGCAAAATATTGAATTCGCGGGGATCGTACTCCAGGTCGGCATCCTGCACAATAATAAAATCACCGGTTGCCGACTTAATACCTGTATGAAGTGCAGCACCCTTGCCCTTGTTCACTTCATGTTTCTGGTAATTGATAATGATACCGGGATTTTCTTCCTGAAAGCGAAATAATTCGGCTTCGGTGCCATCTTTTGAGCAATCGTTTACAACCACCAGTTCTTTTTCAATTCCCTGAATAAGTTCCACGGCACTCACGCGTTCGAGAATATTGTAAATGGTTGCCTGCTCGTTATAAGCTGGTATAATTACGGATAATTTCAGGCTTTTTTTTATCCCAGGTGTTGGAGTGGCTGCACCAGTAGCTTGTTCCATTCTTTATTGTATTACAGGTCAGTGATTTTATTTGTTAACTATTTGGCTGAAGAAAGCAGGATGCAGACTCGTATAAACTCATAACAGCCCGTTATATTATTTTTTTTAAGCCTGCAAAGCTACCATTACTATTGTATTTAAGCAAACAGGAGTTTCTCAATCGTTTTGCATACAAAAGGCCTGTTAAAAATGCAGGAAAAGGTGTAAGACTGGAGAATCCGGGGTCGGTAATGAGGAAAATTAATATAAAAAGGCTACCATCCTTTAGAATTCATTTTTACTCCTGGTAATAAACTCTTTTAACACGCTGCGAAATGCCTGTCAGAATTTCATAGGGAATGGTTCCCATTTCGTCAGCTAAACGTGTGATAGGCAGTTCTTTACCGAAAATAATCACTTCGTCTCCTTCGCGGGCATTGATTCCGGTAATGTCAATCATGGTCATATCCATGCAAACGCTTCCGACTATGGGTGCGAATTTGCCTTTTACCATCAGGTGGCCGATTCCGCTGCTTAATGCCCTGCTGAGTCCATCGGCATAGCCTATGGGTACTATCGCAATTGTGGTTTCGTTTTTGGCTTTAAAACGGCGGTTGTAGCCAACGGTTTCGTCGGGAAGTATGTGTTTGATCTGCGATATAATGGAACGGAGTGTACTTACATTCTGGAGTTTTTCCTGTTCCTCAGGCACAGGAGCAATTCCATATAAGCCAATACCCAGTCGAACCATATCGAAGCGGGCTTCGGGGTATCGGGTTATGGCTGCAGTGTTGGCAATATGGCTAAGTATCGGGTATTTAAACTCGGCACAAATGCGCTCCGATATCATACGGAAAAGGCTGACCTGGTGACGGGTAAAGTCATCGTTGCTCTCACTGTCGGATGCTGCCAGGTGCGAAAAAACTGATTTTATTTTTATATTGGCTCTTTCTTTAAGCTGGCTGATAAGCTCATCCACTTCCATTGGGTCAAATCCCAACCGGTGCATGCCGGTATCAATTTTAATATGTATGCCTACGGGTTGTGTTTTGGCAGATATCTGCAACAAGGCTGTTTCAAGCATTTTTAATACCCTGAAACTATAAATTTCAGGTTCCAGCTCATGTTTCAGCATGGTGTCGAAACTCTCTTCGTCAGGATTCATCACCATAATGGGCAGTTTGATACCGGCTTTTCGCAGTTCAACACCTTCGTCGGCATAGGCTACGGCCAGGTAATCGACCTGGTGAAACTGCATTACACTGGCTATTTCGTAACTTCCACTCCCGTACGAAAACGCTTTGACCATGGCCATAACTTTTACACCGGGATCAATTTTCGAGCGGTAATAATTCAGGTTATGAACGATGGCATTGAGGTCGATTTCGAGAACTGTTTCATGCGTTTTTTGCTGCAATGCCTCCGAAATACGTTCGAAACCGAAAACACGCGCACCTTTCAGCAATATACTTTCGTTGGCAAACGAACTCAGCGAATACGAATCCATAAACTCTTCGGTAGTATTGAAAAATTCCTTTTCCATCTCGAAAAGTGATGCTTGCCTGTTAATGCCTTTGCCAATGCCTATCAGCCTGTTAATCTTTTTAAGATGAAGTAAATCGGCTACTTCCTTGTAAAGATGGCTATCGCTTCGCCCGCTTTGTAATATATCCGATAGTATCACTGTTTTTTTGCGATGTTGTTTCTGCCGGTTCAGGAAATCAAGGGCAATGGAAAGTGAGTCGATATCGTTGCTGTAACTGTCGTTTATTATGGTACAGTTGTTATTCCCCGCTTTCATCTCGAGACGCATGGCCAGAGGCTGCAAATTGCGCATACGGCGTGTGATAAGTGCAGGTCCGAATCCCAGCAGTAGCATCGTTGCCCAGCAGTGAATGGCATTTTCAATAGATGCTTCGTCAACAAAAGGGATGCTTATACCCATTTCATTACCCTTATAAATGCCTTTAAGCTGAGTGTAATGCCCTTCGTTGTTAACCAGGGTAATATGTAGGTCAGCCCCCTCGTTACGGCTCCAGGTAAAGGTTTCAATATTCTTAAGCAGGCCGGTTTTTATTATTCCTTCCTGCAACTCTTTCTGATCGCTGCAATAGATCAGGGTTTTTACACGTGTGAATAATTTGAGCTTTTCGCCGGCTTTCTGGGTACGGTTAATGAAATTTTCGTCGTGGGCATGGCCGATATTGGTGAAAATACCGATAGTAGGTTTAATAATGGGCTGCAAACGGTCCATTTCGTCCTGTTCGGAAATACCGGCTTCGAAAATGGCAAGTTCATGCTCGTCCTGCATCTGCCATACGGATAAGGGAACACCAATCTGCGAATTGAAACTTTTGGGGCTTCGTACAATACTTTTACTTTCGTTAAGCAACTGGTACAGCCATTCCTTAACAATAGTTTTACCGTTACTCCCGGTTATGCCTATAACAGGTATGCTGAAAAGTTTACGGTGTGCAGCTGCCAATGCCTGTAAGGCGAGAAGGGTATTTTTAACCAGTATAATGTTGGCATCATACAATAACAACATATTCGAAGGTGGCTGTTCAAGCACGAAATTCCTTACTCCTTTTTCGTAGAGCTCTTCCAGGTATTTATGCCCGTCGTTGCGCTTGCTGCTAAGTGCGAAAAAGAGGCTCCCGGCAGGCTCGGTAAGCAGTCGGCTGTCGGTTAACAGATCACTGATAAATGCATGACCGTTGTTTTCCTGTATCAGCTCGCCTTTTACAATCTGGTTTATGGCACTTATAGTATATTCTGATTTACTCATTGTCCTGAATAAAGGTTCGTATTATAGTAAAATGTCAAACTGATTAAATGGTGTTTAATAAATGTATGCCCTTGGTTGAAATATATTGTTTTTGTTGTGACGACAGCAAATTCAAATCCCTGCCTGTATTAATTTCGTAGTTTTTTGCCCTTGAGGGATGATACAATAAAAATGCTTTTAATCACAATTACTCCGAAAAGTAGTGATTTTTTCGGAATATCAGCTTCTTATCAATATTCTTTTTCTTTTTTACTGAATGCCAATGGGTTTTTATTGAGTTCGGCCCATTCGGCACGGTTCGAAAATATTTCGCAAGCCAGGTATATGGCTGCACGCATCGATTCGGGCGCCGCCTGATCCTTCCCTGCAATATCATAGGCAGTTCCGTGTGCCGGCGATGTTCGTACATAAGGCAGGCCGGCGGTATAATTAACGCCGTTCTCGAAGTTAAGTGTTTTAAAAGGTATCAGTCCCTGGTCGTGATACATAGCCAGCACAGCATCGAATTGCTTGTAGGCCGCTGAGGCAAAAAAACCATCGGCAGGGTATGGACCGTATACCAGGTGCCCTTTCTGACGGGCAGCTTCAATTGCGGGTGTAATTATTTCAATTTCCTGTTTGCCTAACAGTCCGCCATCGCCGGCATGTGGATTAAGCCCCAGCACGGCTATGCGTGGTTTGCGGATATTAAAATCCTTGCGCAACGATTCCTCAAGTATGTTGATTTTATCCGTTATAAGTGTGGTAGTAATGGTTGAGGCTACCTGCTCGATGGGAATATGCTCAGTAATAACGCCAATGCGAAGGTTTTCGCCTACCAGCAGCATAAGGTAGTTGGCCGTTCCGAATTTTTCGGCAAGGTAACCGGTATGTCCGCTGAATGGTTTTTTGGCGGCTTCCTGTACATTATGCTTGTTAACCGGGGCAGTAACCAACACATCGATCAGGCCTTTTTTCAGGTCTTCAACGGCTGCATTTATTGAGAGTAAGGCCATTTCGCCGGCTATAACATGCGATTCGCCTATGTCAATTTTAACTTCCCTTTCCGAAAGGTTTATCAGGTTCGCCTTTTTGGGCGATGCCTGGTCGGCGCTGCGGATAATGTTAAAACTGAAATCAGGAATATTCAGCATCTTACGGTGATACGATGCTGCCTTCGAAGTGCCATACACAATGGGTACAAAGAGTTCGGTTATGCGCTGATCGAGGCAGGTTTTAATTATTACCTCGTAGCTTATGCTGTTAATATCGCCATGGGTAATACCTACAGCTATTCGGTTTTCGTTTTCAGATGTACGGATCATGCTTTCCCTGAATATTAGCTTTGCTGCAAAGATAAGCTTTTGATGTCATTGTTGGATTTAAATGAGCATTTTGTTCGTTTGACAATTTGGGGTATT
This sequence comes from uncultured Bacteroidales bacterium, assembly GCA_963714825.1. Lineage (GTDB taxonomy): Bacteria > Bacteroidota > Bacteroidia > Bacteroidales > UBA4417 > UBA4417. Next base: position 187,673 of record CAVQQF010000003.1, read on the forward strand.
CAACAAATAAAAAAAATCAATCTTAATGTTTTATTTGTAACTGATCAGTTCAATTAAGTCATTCACATACAGGTAAATGCCACAGATTACACAGACAGATATTTACAGCTTATCATAAATTGATATATAAAATCTGCGAAATCTGCGAAATCTGTGGCTAATATTCCTATTATTCAGACTGATAGTTATTTTTATTTTTTTACAAATCCCTTCACAAAATCGTACAACAGCCTCACCCCAACCCCGGTACCTCCGGGCGTGCGGTAGCTGTCGCGTTTTTCTAAAAAGGAAGGACCGGCAATATCGAGGTGAATCCAGGGATAATCAGTAAAATGCTGTAAAAACTTACCCGCTGTTATGGCACCTGCAAACCGGCCACCTATATTTTTAAGGTCGGCAATTTCTGATTTCAGCATCTCGGCATAATCATCCCAGAAAGGGAACTCGGCGATGCGTTCGTTTACCCTGTATCCTGATGCAAGCAACTGCGGAAAGTAATTGCCTGCATCCTTGTGCATTCCTGCAATGCCAATCTGCCCGAGGGTTGCTTCGGCCGATCCTGTAAGCGTTGCCATATCAATCACCAGTAAAGGCTCGTATTTTTTAGCATAGGTGAGCGCATCGGCTAAAATCAGCCTGCCTTCGGCGTCGGTATTGAGCACTTCAACACTTGTACCATCCATCATGGTAATAATATCGCCCGGCACATAAGCATTGCCATCGGGGCGGTTGTCGGTAGCCGGAACAAGGGCTACAACATAAACAGGTAATTTAGCCAGGGCTATCGCATACAATGCCGAGGCTACAGCAGCTGCGCCCGACATATCGCTCTTCATGGTGTCCATTGAGTTGGTTGGCTTCAGGCTCATGCCGCCGGTATCGTAAACCACACCTTTCCCGACAAATACGATTGGTTTTTTATTTACTGCACCCTTGGGTTTGTATTCCATTATGCTGAAGGTAGGCGGGTCAATACTACCAAGGTTAACGGCGAGCAGACCACCCATTTTCAGGGCTTCAATCTTTTGCTTGTTCAGCACTTCAATTTTTATTCCGGCTTCAGCCGACATGTATTCAAATTCCATGGCCAGTTTCCCGGCATCGAGCATCGAAAGTGGTTCATTGATCAACGACCGGCAGGCATATACTGCTTTGGTCAGGAAAAAGAGCTCTTCCAGGTCTTTTTTCTCCAGCCCGGGGCATACAATTTCAATTTCCGCGAGTGTTGACTCCTTCTCTTTCTGATCCTTACGGTATTTATGAAACTGGTAGTTGCCCAATGCCATTCCTTCGGTAAAAGCCAGGGTTTCGGAACTCAGGGTACTGTCAGCTGCAATACAAACCGACTTGATTTTATGTTCGTTGATGACACTCAGCAGGCTTTCGCCTGATTTACGGCATTTTTCGAAGTGCTGATCAGGGCTTTCCTTTTCGTCGAGCAGCAGTTTGCTGATAACTGAGATATGGCCCAGTTTATCCAGAATAAGGTTTTGCGTTTTTTTATCCGAAAAGCGTTGAGCAATATATTCAGTTTCGGAAGTATCGAAAATGCCTTTTGGTAAACCGATTACATCCGAAATCAGGTAGATATTATTTTTTTTGGGATTAATCTTCCCGGATTTTATTATCTGTGGTTGCATAGTATTGTTTTAGTGGTATTTATAAAAAAGTTTAGTTGCGTTCCCGTCCCTGTAAAACCTATCCATGAAATGGAAAAGCAATTATTAGCGGTGAACAGTGCTTTTTTGTGAATAAAGAACTGTATTCGTTTATGATTTATGTAATACATTAAACAATTTTAAATCAAAAATCGTTCAAAACATTCCAAAACCGCTAATTATTTAATAAGTGGCTTATTGCAGGCTTCTTAATTGTCGAACCTTAAATTCAGAAATTTTCCTGTCCTGACTTATACAAAATTCAGAAAACGTTATTTTTTCTTTCCTATTAACAGGATTGAGTCGCCAACATCAAACTCTTGATAACTGATTATTGAAAGAATCTCAAAATAGTCTTCAAAGAAGTCGTTAAGGTTCTTTTCATTATGATAATTCACAAATAGCCCTTTGAAAATTTCAAAATCTTCACCTTTCCAGAAAGAATGACAAATTATACCATTCGTATTTAGGATTTCGCTTTGCCTTTTAATGGAATCGGCTAATTCATTGTCCTTTAAATGATGCAATACTTTGTTTGAGTAGATGCCGTCAAAAGTTTTGGTAGTGTTTAAGGTTATAGCATCCAGATTCAGAAACTCACCATTCGGGTATTTTGCAATCAAATGATTTAAAAATTCAGATGAATTGTCCGAACCGGTAACATTATAAGATTCGTTTAGTATTTCCCAATCTGATCCGGGGCCTGATCCAATTTCAAGCAAAGTTGAATTTAAAGGTAAAACTTGTTTAAGTTTTTCAATCAGTTCAGCACCATTGACATCTTTCGCTAATTCAATGTATTCTTCTACCGATTCTTTAGTTTTATAATATTCTTCATCCATAATCTGTCAGTTTTAAGATGCAGATAATAATTTTAACTCAATGTGCTAAATGGAACACGAAGTCGAACTATTTGCGTAATTTGGGTTTCGGACTATCTCTTGTTTTGTGATAGTCTTTTTGCTTTATGAATAACAATTAATGTGTGTTGCTAACCTCCCCATGTCTCCCTGTCGAGGCTGCGGTAATGAATGGCTTCGGCCAGGTGCTCGGTTTTTATGTCGGGACTGTTGTCGAGGTCGGCAATGGTTCGCGATACTTTTAGTATGCGGTCGAAAGCCCTGGCCGACAGGCTCAGCTTTTCCATGGCTGTTTTAAGCAGGTTATGGCCATCGTCAGTTATCTGGCATATTTGCCGCAGCATTTTACTGCTCATTTGAGCATTGCAGTGTATGTCTTTCTTTTCCTTGTACCTTTCTTCCTGTGTTATTCGGGCCGTAATAACTCGTTGCCTTATTTCCTCACTTTTTTCCGATTGCCGCATACTGCTCAGTTCCCTGAAAGGTACCGGAACCACTTCCACATGAATATCGATACGGTCGAGCAAGGGCCCTGAGATCTTATTCAGGTACTTTTGTACAATTCCGGGGCCGCAAACACAGTCTTTTTCCGGATGGTTGTAATACCCGCAGGGGCATGGATTCATAGCTGCTATCAGCATAAAACTTGCCGGGTAAGTCACCGAAAATTTCGCCCTCGAAATGGTAACAACCCTGTCCTCAAGTGGTTGCCTGAGCACTTCGAGCACCGTGCGTTTAAACTCGGGCAACTCATCGAGGAATAATACCCCGTTATTTGCCAGCGAAATTTCGCCCGGCTGCGGATTACCGCCACCGCCAACAAGCGCCACATCCGAAATGGTATGATGCGGACTTCGGAAAGGCCTGATGCTGATCAGCGAAGCCTCGCGCTCCATTTTACCTGCAACGGAATGAATTTTTGTTGTTTCCAGCGCCTCGTGCAGGTTAAGCGGAGGCAATATAGATGGCAAACGCTTGGCTAACATGGTTTTACCGGCACCAGGTGGACCGATCAGAATTACATTATGGCCACCTGCAGCCGCAATTTCGAGTGCACGTTTTATGTTTTCCTGGCCTTTTACATCGCAGAAATCGAATTCATAATTATCGAGATGCGAGTAAAATTCCTCACGGGTATTTATAATTACTGGCTCAAGCTGGAGGCTGCCTTCGAGAAATTGGATTACATCAATTAGTGTGTTCACCCCATATACCTCAAGGTCGTTAACAATGGCTGCTTCGCGTGCATTTACCATGGGCAGTATAAAGCCCTTATACCCGTTATCGCGGGCTTCGATAGCGATAGGCAAAGCGCCTTTTATGGGTTGAAGGCTGCCATCGAGCGATAATTCGCCCATAATTATATATTTATCAAGCACATCGGTGATCAGTTGTTCCGATGCTGCCAGCAATCCAAGAGCAATCGGAAGGTCGTACGATGATCCTTCCTTGCGGATATCGGCAGGAGCCATGTTGATAATAATCTTTTTCCTGGGAAATTTATAACCAATATTCAACAAAGCAGCTTCAATCCGCTGATGGCTCTCCTTCACGGCATTATCGGGCAGGCCAACCATCGAAAACTGAATTCCCTGATCCACATTCACTTCAATAGTGATAGGTGTGGCGCTTATACCTTGAATAGCACAACCAAATGTTTTAACAAGCATAGAAGTAATTTTATAGCAGGTTAAAAGTACGGTATTTTGCGGAATTAACGAAAAGAATATAAATACTCCTGACTTCTGACAATTAGTGCGGTACATTTTTCGTATGTTCTTTTTACTTTTTGCTTAATCAAAAAGTAACAAAATCCCGATAGCTATCGGGACAAGGCTTTATAAAAATACATTGCGTTTCTATGTCGGAGGTATTTTCGCGCAATACAAGGCATAGTAAATGCTACAATTCCATGCATTTGTCGTTGCTCGTGATTTTCAACGGGATGCCTTCCGCACTACCTGTCCCGCTCTTGCGGGATGCCTCCTCCAAGAACCGCTAATGTATTTTTCTAAGGCCGATCCTTTCTAAGCAAGTTTGTACATAAAGCATCATTGTGGGATAAGCTATACTGTTATTTGCTAAAGTGTAAAGGCAGGCATGCATGGAATCAGGTCATTACAATAATTTTCAGGGTGTAGGACCGGCCTAATAGAAATTTCACAACAGATGTAGCCGAAGGTAAACAGCGCTGGCATGTGCGTAGCAAAACACAGCTTCACGTGCTGCCAGGATTTTGTACTACTGTTTTAAGCCTTGTTTTGCGAGATTTACCGAGGCATACATATGTGTGAAATTTATATTCAGCCTAGACTTTTTGGTCCTTTTGTGTCATGACAAAAGGACAAGAAATCAAATCATAAGAGTATTCTACATTATATTGACTCTCCATAGTAAACTTTGAGGTTATAACTTTGCTTTTGAACGTAATCAGATTTTGCATTAACTTACCTAATAAAATACACTAACTTTAAATGCTGTTAGTGCGGTAAAGATCAGGTTTCACAAATTTATGTCACTCAAAAACAACGGCTTACGTTTAGGGCTTTGGGAGAAATTTGAAGGCGTCAGAAGTCAGGACGAAAAGAATATAAATACAGTTAAAAGGTAATTGAGGGTTTGAATTATAAGTTTTGGTTTACTTCAACTATAACGCCACATGTAACACAAAGGAGCATTGATAAAAAAAAGCTATATATTTTTGGGCTAACATTGTCAGTATTATAGTATGCATCTATTACTGAACAGATACTTGTTGTTTTGTATGGATGTGTTTAATATCTTTGTTTGGCTAAGATGATAATGCATCGTTACAAATTAATAATAATATGGAAAACAAGGCACTGGAAGCATTAAACGAATTACTTGATGATGCTAAAAAAATCAAAGATGAATATTCACTCGGCGACTGGAAAAACAAAGCCACTAACTTATTAATAAGGATTTATGGAAATAATTGTTTGCCGGTAAAACAGGTTGAAAATATGACCTACACCATCCATATTGGATTTAATACCGACAACGTGGATAACCGTAAACTGCAGGCACAGGAACTTATTCGGGGTTTGATAAAAGAAATTACCCGGTTTGGGTTACCCGATCAGGTGAAAAATGCCGGACAAAACATTAACATCAATATTACACAGGCACAAAGTCAGGATGTTAAGGTGAGTCTCAGCTTGTTTATAGAGGCTATTCAGGAGGAATTAACCGGTGGACAGCTTAAAGAACTTCAAGCCTTAATCAGCGATACGAATATTAACACAGAAGATAAAAAATCGAAAATCATCATCATACTCAATCAATTCGGTAGCGAAATATCAACCAATATTATGGCCAACGTTTTGACCCATCCCATGCTTTTCGGGAAATAATAAGCTCCTTTGCCCTCACATTTTTCCATCTCCCTGCACCGTTCAGTGTGTCATTTTACCGGGTTTTATAAATTGTGTTCGTCATTCCTGCGAACACTACAGGCATTTTTGGAATCATATTTTAGTGTTAACAATACATTTGGCATAAAGGATTGTTGCCTGGCTTTACTACCCTGCAAAGTAAAAACGGCAGCAATATTTTAATTATATGGCCTAAGAAATATAATTTTCGAAAAAATGTAATTACTTTGCCCAAATTATTTTTTGATTGTGAACTTTTTACAAAATAAATCGTTCTACATTAATACGAACTGAACATGTTATTTACACACGAGGGAAATAGTACTGAAATAAAATCACCATGCAGGGGTGTTTGCACGCTCGACCACAAAGGCAAGTGTGTCGGCTGTTTTCGTAAACTCGATGAAATTGCCAACTGGAGCGTGTATAATGATTACCAGCGCAGCGAAATTCTTAAAATGGCTCAGCTCAGGATGCAGCTCCCTGATATCTTTGACAGCTAGCAGATTAATAGTGTTTTCCTGTGCTGGATAAATTTTTCAGCAACATCTATTCTTTTTTTACCATCGGTTTAATAATCAACCGCAGCGACTGATCGTAAGTAACATAATTCCAGAACCAGTTTATAAATATCAACATTCGGTTTTTTACGCCAACTATGGCCATCAGGTGAACAAACATCCATGTGAGCCAGGCCGTAAATCCATAAAACCGCATAAATGGTAATTCAACCACTGCCAGGTTTCGCCCTACGGTGGCCATGCTTCCTTTATTGCTGTAGGTATAGGGTTTCATAGCCTGGTTTTTCAGTTGCCGTTTCAGGTTTTTTGCAAGCAGCCTGGCCTGTTGAATCGCCGGCTGCGCCATCTGCGGATGACCATCGGGGTATTTTTCAGTCGCCATACAGGCGTTGTCGCCGAGCGCATAAATGTTATCGTATCCTTCAACCCTGTTAAATGTATCAACTTTTATACGATTTCCCCGTGCATATACTCCGGGATTTACGCCATCCGTTTTCCCGCCCGTTACTCCGGCTGCCCACACAAGGGTTTTGGCAGGTATTTGAATGTTATTGTGCACACTTACTTTTTCGCCGTCGTAATCGCTTACCTGTGCATTGCATTGGACAAAAACACCGAGTTTCGTCAGGTATTTCTCGGCTTTTCGTGCCGATTCTACCGACATTCCACCCAAAATCCTGCTTCCGGCCTCAAGCAGGTAAATATTCATTTTGCTGAAATCAAGTTCAGGGTAATCCTTCGGAAGGATATACTTTTTCATTTCGGCCAGGGTCCCCGATACTTCCACACCGGTAGGCCCGCCACCAACAACCACTATATTCAGTAATGCCTGTTCTTTTTCAGCATCGTCTTCATCAAGCGCATCTTCGAAATTCTGCAACAGTTTATTCCTCAAACTGAGTGCTTCCGACACCGATTTCATAGGAATAGCATTACTGGCAATATGAGGCATGCCGAAAAAGTTGGTATCCACACCCATTGCCAGAACAAGAATATCGTAACGAACGTCTCCCAACGAAGTTATAACCTCTTTTTTAATGGTATTCAATCCCTTAATTTCAGCTATCCTGATAATTACATTCGGGGTATGTTGAAATATTTTCCTGAGCGGGAACGAAATAGCGCTGGGCTCAAGTCCGGCGGTAGCTACCTGGTAAAATAAGGGTTGAAACTGGTGGAAATTATTCTTGTCGATCAATACCACCTGGAAATCGCTGTCAGCAAGCCTGGTGGCTAATTTTAAACCGGCAAATCCGCCACCTGCAATCAGGACGCGTTTTTGATGTGTATCAGGTATTTTTAAATGCATTATAGATGCTTGATAACAGGTGAGTGCTTATGGTACTCCAATAACAATACTCTATTAATAAGGTTTCGTTACAACCTTTAAAGTTAGGCAGAAATTCTTTTAAATCAGTAAGGAAAATTAAAAATCCGCAATGATTAGAATCATAAGCTTTTGAAAAAAAAAGAACCCTGCGGTTAACAGGGTTCAGATTTCATTTGCCTTAGCTTTCGAATTTTATTGCCAGCATAGTATTACAGCCTGAAGCCTAATGTGAAGCTATACGCATTGCTGTTATACTTGTTTTTTGAGGCGGGGGCGTAACCATAAATATAATAGTTGTCCTCCGAAGAATAATGGTTGAACGCAAAATCAATAAAATAGGCTCTTTCGCGGATGCCAAAACCAAGTGAATAGCCTGTGCGCGCTCCAAGGGTACTCTCGTTTTTGTAAGGTGAGCCATACATACTATACCCGCCACGGAAGGCATAAATACCGGCTTTCCATTCGGTGCCTATCCGTATATTGCTGGCTGCAGTATATTCAGTGCGAATGGTATTGTTTTCGTTCAAAAAACTATAATCGTCGGCACGAAGGCGGGCTGTTGAATAGTCAACATATTCGTAATCAGCACTTATTAGTCCAAACTGACCAACAATAACGGCTATACTGCCCATGGCTTTCAGGGGTGTTGTAATTGAATAATCGTAAGTTCCATCGGGCGAACTTTGAGTGAAACGGGTTGCATTGGTTGTGGTGAGTGGTGCTTGATCGTAATAAGCTGTCATCGACGAGCCGTAAGAGTCGGTTACATTGTAGTATGATGTAGGTGTGTGAAAAGCACCGCCAATCCTGATAAATTCAACAGGTTTGTAAATAAAACCAAACTTAAAATTAAATCCTGAACCTTTGGTATCGATGTATTCGGTGCGCTCGAATGATTTCAGGTAGGGGCTTAAATCACTATCATCCTTCTCGGTATAAATACTCTCTTCGTGGTAATTAATATGAGGGAATCCAAAGGTCATACCCAGGAAAAACTTATCGTCAAAGTTGGTTCCTGCACTGAGCACGGTTTCAGTGGTCCCTCCCCGGTATTCGATGGTTTTGGTTTGGCTTAACCCACCAAAGGGCAAATCGGCCTGCCATACATTATTGCTGTCCTGGAACAACAGGTGTACATCATAGGCAAGCCCTGAGCCAAACCTGTCGAGATCGTCGCCGTTGCTGCCTGTAGCATCGGCATCGTCGAGGTATTGCGTCAGCAGAGAGCTGTTGTTGTTCAACCCGTTAATAATGCTGCGGTTATTGAACATGGCCATCCTGTTCACACCAAATCCAAACTGAATCAGTTTCAGATGGCTGCCATTGTCCTCGTTCAGTTTAACTGACATAATGTAGCCAACATTTCCCAGGTACATGGTAGTGCGGAAGTCGGAATTGGTGTTGCCCAGGTATTTCGATTCGGTGTTCCCTGTCGAAAGCAGGGGTGTAATCGAAAATTCCGACTTTCGGTAAAGTGCGATGCCTGCAGGGTTCTGGCTCAGAGTCGAAAAATCAGCTCCTATGGCGCCATAGGCTCCTGACAGTCCTGAAAAACGGGCCGTGCCTCCATAATTAACAAGTGAATAACGCAGCGCATCAATTTCATTTTGTGCGTAAGTGGCTATCGAAAATATAGCCATAAGGGTTAAAGCAAGTATGTGTTTCATGGCAATGAAGTTAATAGTGGGTAAAAAAAACCTGCAATCCCTGGTTCAACTAAAATGTACCGGTATGGTTTGCAGGTTGTAAAAAGATCTTGTTTTCTAAAGTATATTAGCGACGGCCTCCGGATGAAGAGCTACGGCTCGAACCCGATGATGATCCGCTGCTTGAGCCTGATGATGATCCTGAGGATGAGCTACGCGAAGGTGCAACACTGCTGCCTGATCCTGATGAGGAACTCCTCGGTGGAGTGTACGATGGAGCAGGCGAACTGCTACGCTGTGGTGCCGAGTAAGTGTTGGAGCGGGCAGGTTGCGAACTGCTTTTTCGAGGCGCCTGGTAATTCTGATTGGAACGTGCCGGGCTTTGACGGGTTGTATTTGGTTGTGTATATGTACGGGTGGGTGCACTCTGACGTGTATTGGATGGTGTTGCTACCCTGCTGTTGTTTGGCGTATTGCCCGATGGCTGTGTGCTCCTGTATTTGGGCGAAGTATATTGCTGACCCGAGCGCGGGCGATTGTACTCGGGCGCTGTGTACGATTGAGTATTCCGCCCGTTTGTTACGTTATTCTTGTTTTCAGTATTGGTATTCTGATTGCGGTTAGGCGCAACATATTGATACTGCCGCTGTGGCTGGGTGGTGGTTCCGGCAGGGCGCTGCTGCGGAGTGGTAGCGGCAGGGCGCTGGGTAGTGGTTCCCTGTTGGGTGCCACGGTTATTTTCAACCTTTTGATCGCGTGCTGCAGGGGTGGTAGCAGTTCCGCTTGTGGTGTTTCTCGCATCCTGGGTAACAGCGGTACCGCGCGAAATGCCGTTTCTGTTATCGTCAACAGTAGTTTCGCGGCGTGCATCACCGGCTGAAGTTGACCTGCGATCGGGATTTACACCAGAAGTGCCACGCGTTGCGTTCAGGTTTGAACCGGTTCGGGCTGCATTGCTGGCTTCGTATCTTTCGCCGAAGGATTTGTTATCACTGCGGGCAGTGCTTCCCGACGATCCTACTGATCCGCGGTGGCCATAATAGTTTGAGTTTTTATCGTAGCTGTTGTAGTAATTCCCGTACCATCCCCAGTCGTTATAAGGGTTCCAGTAACTACCATAACCCATGCCGTAATAACCAAGACCATATCCATATCCGTAGCCGTAATATCCACCATAACCCCATGAATAATAAGGATTCATGTACCATGGATTATACCTGTACGAATAGTAAGGCGACCAGAAGTTGTATCCCATATATATGCTTGTTCCCCAGCTCCATGGATTATAGTCGTACCAGTACATATTGGTGTAGTAATCGTTGTAATAATTTCCGTATGAATAAGGGCTGTGAAACCTGCGTATGCGTGCCGAGTAGGCATAATCGTAATAATCATCTTCGTTGTATCCGCTTCCGCCATCCGAATAATTATCCGTTGCATACTCCTGATTTTCATCATAGTAATTAGCATCAGACTCATCGTAGTATTGATTTTCCGTTACCTGCTGTTGCGACTCTTCGTTGCGGGTATAGGCATTTATATCCGATTCGGGAGTTTTAACTACCATGGCATGCTTCACTACAGGAGGTTCGTTTTTAGGCGAAAAATATACATCGTCGTAATTCGAAGCCTGGTACTGTGTGCTGCATGCTGAAAAAATCAACAGGGTTGCTGCAAGGAATAAAATGTGTTTCATAGCGACCTCCTTAGTGTTAATGGCTTTTTTGCAAAGCTGGTTTAATTGCTGACTGAGCGATAATTTTTATAATTTTGTAGCCAGTTAGTATTAAGAAAAGCACAATTATCATACCACAAATTAAAAAATGGCAAAAGATTTCCCAACCCGCGAAGAGAATTATTCACAATGGTATAACGACCTGGTAATCAAAGCTGATCTTGCTGATAATTCAGCGGTTCGGGGTTGTATGGTTATTAAACCCTATGGTTATGCCATATGGGAAAAAATTCAGCGTGTACTTGATGATATGTTTAAGGAAACAGGTCATCAGAATGCATATTTCCCGCTTTTCATACCTAAATCGTTTTTCAGCAAGGAGGCATCGCATGTCGAAGGCTTCGCCAAAGAGTGTGCCGTTGTTACACATTACCGTCTGAAAAATTCGCCCGATGGTAAAGGCGTTATGGTCGATCCTGATGCAAAACTCGAAGAAGAACTGATTGTACGGCCTACTTCCGAAACCATTATCTGGGATACCTACCGCACCTGGATACAATCGTACCGCGATTTGCCGATACTGGTAAATCAGTGGGCAAATGTTGTACGCTGGGAAATGCGTACCCGATTGTTCCTGCGTACCACCGAGTTTTTGTGGCAGGAAGGGCATACAGCGCACGAAACCGAAGCCGAAGCCCTTGAGGAAACCGAAAAAATGATGAATGTGTATGCCGAGTTTGCCGAGAAATGGATGGCAATGCCGGTGCTGAAAGGTGTTAAATCGGCAAACGAACGATTTGCAGGTGCCATCGAAACCTATTGCATCGAAGGCCTTATGCAGGATGGCAAAGCACTGCAGGCTGGAACCTCGCATTTCCTGGGGCAGAATTTTGCCAAAGCTTTCGATGTTCAGTTTTTAAGTAAGGAAAATAAACTGGATTATGTATGGGCTACCTCATGGGGTGTTTCAACCCGGCTGATGGGTGCTCTTATCATGACCCATTCCGATGATCACGGTTTGGTGCTTCCTCCAAAACTTGCGCCTATTCAGGTGGTAATTATCCCTATTTACAAAAATGATGAGCAACTTGTCTTAATTTCGGAAACGGTTAACCCAATTGTTAAAAAACTGAAAGCCCTAGGTATCAGTGTTAAATACGACGACCGGAATACGCAGAAACCCGGATGGAAATTTAACGAATACGAATTCAAAGGTGTTCCGGTGCGCATAGTCATTGGCCCGCGCGACCTCGAAAACGGCACGGTTGAAGTAGCCCGTCGCGATACCCTCGAGAAAGCCGTTTACCAGATTACGGATATTGAACATAAAATCAGCCATTTGCTCGAAAGCATTCAGGAAAACCTCTTCCAGAAAGCATATGATTTCAGGGAGGAAAATACCCGTCGTATCGATTCGTGGGATGAGTTTGTTGCTCAACTCGATGGAAAAGGTGGTTTTATTGCAGCTCACTGGGATGGAACACCCGAAACCGAACAGCTTATAAAGGACGAAACCAAGGCAACCATCCGTTTAATTCCAATCGACGGGAAAATGGAAGAAGGTAAATGCATCCGTTCGGGGAAACCCTCGAAACAAAGGGTTATTTTCGCCAGGGCTTACTAATAATACTGAATACAAGCTGTTTTACTGATATCTAAGCTTATACCTTTTTCTTATGTCAATAGTATCCTTAGGAGTAATTCCGGCCCGTTATGCATCAAGCCGCTTTCCGGGGAAGCCCCTGGTAATGATCGACGGGAAAAGTATGATCATGCGGGTATATGAGCAAACGATAAAAAGCACCGTTTTAAACCGGGTCATCGTGTCAACCGACGATGAACGCATATTTAATCATGTTAAAGATTGCGGGGGTGAGGTGATGATGACCTCCGAATCCCATTATTCAGGCACCTCGCGTATTGGCGAAGTGGTTGATAATCTTTCGTTCCTGGGGAAGTGCCCGTATGATGTAATCGTTAATATACAGGGCGACGAGCCTTTTATCGACCCATCGCAGATTGACCTGGTGGTATCGCTTTTTGATAATCCTGAAGTGAGAATAGGAACGCTGATCCGTAAAATCACCAACAGCGAGGATCTGAGCGATTCGAATGTGGTAAAAGTAGTTACTGACCAACAGGGGAAAGCCATGTATTTCAGCCGTTCGCCTGTCCCTTTTTTACGCGGCGTTCCGCAGGATGCATGGCTCGACAACCATGCTTTTTACCGGCACATAGGATTGTATGCTTTTCGCACCAACGTGTTACGGCCTGTCTTGGACCTGCCTGCAGCCCTTCCCGAATCGGCCGAATCGCTTGAGCAACTTCGCTGGTTATACCATGGATACAGCATTCATACGGCTGTTACTGATATTGAGACAATTGGAATTGATGTGCCCGAAGATTTACTGAAACTTACTAACAATGCTTGATATTTCAGGTGCTATTGTATTATCTTAGCTGATTGAAAAGTCAAAAAATTATAATGATAACAAGGCATATAGCTGAATTGCTTTATCACCATGAATGTGTGATCGTTCCGGGTTTGGGTGGATTTATAAAACACTACAGCCCTGCCAGCATCGTACATTCCATACAGGAGTTTAATCCTCCTTCGGCTTATGTGGCATTTAATGCAGGCCTCTCGGGCAACGACGGGCTTATGGCAACGCATATCGCTTCGGCCGAAAACACTACCTACCGCGAAGCAATGTACGAAATCAAATGCTGGGTCGATTCATGCCAGTCGAAACTTGTAGCAGGCGAAAACGTTACGCTCGACGGAATAGGTGCCCTTTGTTTGAATGCATCAGGCCGAGTTGAGTTTACTCCTTCGAAGCAGTATAATTTTAATGTTGATTCGTTCGGCTTACCGGTATTCTTCGCTAAATCAGTCGAAATACCGGAAGTTGTAAATATTCCTGAAAAACAGGTGGTTTATGCCAGCGAAAAGAGCAGGAAATTACGACGCTTAATACCCGAAACTATTAAATGGGCTGCGGTGCTTGCGCCTTTTATCGGGTTTATTCTCTGGAGTTCCATTAACGGGAATGTTATCGATAATTATGTTCATAATTACACCGGAATGTACTCGTGGGTGCGTTCGACACCCGGTAAAACAGTAGCTGTTAAGGTAACTGAACTGCCTCCGCTTTCCAATACTATCAATCCGGAAACCGTTCAGGCTCCTGCCGGAGTGAGAACTGCCGTGAATATTTCATTCGATCCGGGTGTAGTATCCTATTCCGAATTGGCAAAAAATAATATTACCATCACCGACCCTAACCAGGTGGCTGCTGTCGAAGTTGAAGCATCGGTTCAGAATTATCACATCATAGGTGGGGCTTTCCGCGAGCATGATAATGCTTTGAAGCTTTTGGGAATGTTGCAGGAACAGGGGTACCCTGCCGCTATTGTCGACACTACCTCGCATGGACTGTATGTGGTGAGTATGATAGGTTTCGATTCGTATACCGAGGCCTTAAGCCGCTTGGGCGAAATCAGGAAAAACGGGTTCTCAACCTCATGGATCCTGAAGAAAAACAAAGGGTAGTGCCTGAAAATAATTCACCACAGCTAATTCAAAACACAATTTTACTAATACTTTAACCCTTGGCAAAGAGGAAACTTCAGCGCTTTGCTGAAAATGAAACGTTTAACCATTTCTTTCAACCTACCTGGGACGATCTTTCTGCCGGTTTTGCGTTGCATGGAAAATGGAAATCCGATTTTTTCGGGAATACTCATCCCATCATTATCGAAATGGGATGCGGCAAAGGTGAATATACTGTTGACCTTTCCGAAAAATACCCGGAACGGAATTTTATCGGCATCGATAAAAAGGGTGCTCGTATGTGGAGAGGTGCTAAAACAAGCAACGAAGAACAACGGGATAATGTGGCATTTGTGCGTATCCGCGCCGAAAATATCTGCAGCGTTTTTGCTCCTGAAGAGGTAGATGAAATATGGATCACTTTTCCTGAACCACAACCCAACAGCCCCAGGCACAGCAAGCGTTTTACCTCGCCACAGTTTATCGAAAGATACCGTAAAATATTAAAACCCGGAGGTATCATTCATCTGAAAACGGATAATGATATGTTTTTTGAATACACCCTGGAAGTGATCAGGGAGGAAGGCCATACCTTATTGTATGCCAACAGCGATCTGTATGCCAATCCAGGTGATGCTGAGGTAAAGGATGTGATCGATGTTCAGACACATTACGAAAAGATATGGCTTGAACAAGGTTTCACTATTAAATACCTGAGGTTCAGTCTCGGGGGATAAAACAGATACTTCACTTTCATCTGAAGCCGATATAATTGCTGTGGTGAAACAGAAATTGTAATAATTTAGTCACTGTTTAAATTTACCAAATTCCCTTAGTTAAGTAAGAAAAGGTCAGAAGGCGGGAGTCCGATCCCGATAGCTATCGGGAGACGCCTGCCTGACTGCATCACGCAGGCAGGGAAGAATCATCAATTTAAAATCAAATTTCCTAAGATATTTTCGCCTTTCACCCCTCGCCTTGTCTCCCCTCACTTATTAAGAATAAAAAAAATATGATTTTAAACAGACTCTTAATTAACATTTGAAAGCACCTTTTCTCAAAACCTGTCTCCGAATTATTAGTATCCTTATCCCGCATGTGTGCTGAAATTTCATTCTTCGAAAAAGTATATGCCGTGGTTGAGCTGATTCCACCCGGCAGGGCTACATCGTATGGAGCTATTGCCCGTTACCTGGGTACTGGCGGCTCCTCGCGCATGGTTGGCTGGGCCATGAATGCATCGCATCAAAAATTGCAGCACATCCCGGCACACAGGGTCGTAAACCGTATCGGTTTGCTCACCGGGAAACATCATTTTGGCGGGAATGATACCATGCAGCAACTTCTCGAAAGTGAAGGTATTGTGGTTGATAACGACCAGATTGTTAATTTTAAGGAAATATTCTGGGATCCAACTACAGAGTTAGCGTTATAGTAAAGTGTTTGTTTAAAATATTATTCATTGTTGATCCCGAAAAACGGATCCAGGTTATATCCTTCCTGCAATAAAAGACTGCGGTTGTTGCTGTAAAATTGTTTCACCTGCTTAATAGATATTACCGTGGTTACTCCATAATTAATTGATTTTTCCTGCCTTACATAAACATTGCCGCTGTAGGGCATCGCCGGGTTATAAATAAATTCATAGTTTTCCTTTTCCGGTTTGAGTACATAGCTATACGTTCCTGCAACGGAACTTGCCATGCCAACAAGCTCGAGTTGCTGGTGCTGTTCGCTTACCGCCAGCGCGATACCGCCACTGAAGCCTTCGTTAAAAGCTGCATCGGTGAGGAAACTGCCGGCCTTTTCGGGGAGTGTGCTCACAATACCATGCGAAACCATTTGCTGCCCGGTTGGGAAACCTGCAAGGTAAATAAAGCTGCCCCACCTGAGTGCTCCCGAGTTGCCACATGGTATAGTGCATGCCGGTATATCGTTTACAGTTTCAGTAAAATCAGTTCCTATAATAGCGATATCATGATCAGGATCACTGGCAAGCACCCTGAACCGGCTGCGCTCTGGCATATCGCGCACGTATAATTGCTGTTTAATTTTTACCGAAAAACTCCTGATATAGCGCTGATTACCGAGTCCGCTGAATTCGTTCCACTGAATGATGGTGTCAGGAGCTTTTACAGCATGTGCACAGGTGAGCATTGCTATTCGACTGCCATCGGAATAAATAATGAGAGCCGTTCCTGCAGTGGCATTGTTGGTGACAATTCCGGCCCTGCTGCGTTCGAGCAGTCCTTCCGAACTGAGATCGTCGAATGTAACCCGGCTGTTTTCATCAAAAACGTAGGTGCGGTAACTCGAATAGTTTGTGATTTTCTTTATTGAACGAAAAATATTTTCAATATCCCCCGAAACATTTCGCTCAGGAAAGCCGGTACGGTAATAGTTCCCACCAACCGGACTTTGTATTTGCTGGTTATGCTTATACGAACATGAAGTCAGATTACTTAACAGCCACAATACAGTTATGAACCATAACGTATGCCTGATTCCCGATCGAATATTCATTGTATGAAACTTTAGGCCGGTAAACATATACTAAAGGTAAAAAAAATATCTTTTAACAGGTCATACTTGTTCTATACTGTCAGAGTCAGAGAGAAAAACACCGCCCCTTTTTCATTATTCAGTTGATTTAGAGTTTTGAATTTCAAAAAAATGTATATATTTCGAGAAGTACATCAAAAAAAAGGGGGTGTAATGAGAAAAAGGTATAAATATTTTTAATAATATAAAAAATATAGGGGGTCATGTGAAAATAAAGTATAAATTTGCCGCTTAATATTAAAAAATTAATTTTTTTATGGCAACATTACGATTTAAAGCGTTGGAAGAAGCGCTTAAGCGCAAACCCGTTCAGATTACTACTCCCGGAGAAAAAATTTCTGATTTTTTTGGAATGTATGTATTCGACAGGAATAAAATGGAAAAATACCTTCCAAAAGATGCATACAGTGCTGTTAATGATGCTGTTGACCAGGGTACGCGGATTGATATGAAACTGGCCGATCAGATTGCTATGGGGATGCGAACATGGGCAATGAGCATGGGCGCCACACATTATACGCATTGGTTTCAACCGCTTACCGAAAATACTGCTGAAAAGCACGATACTTTTACTGTGCCAACCGGCCGGGGAAATGCAATCGAAGTTTTCTCGGGCGAATTACTGGTGCAGCAGGAGCCTGATGCTTCGAGTTTCCCCAGCGGAGGTATACGTAATACCTTCGAAGCCCGCGGTTATACTGCCTGGGATCCTTCGTCGCCTGCTTTCGTGATGGACGATACACTTATTATCCCAACCATTTTTATATCCTATACAGGCGAAGCCCTCGATTATAAAACACCGCTGCTGAAAGCACTCTATTCCCTCGATAAGGCGGCTACTGATGTTTGTCAGTATTTTGATAAAGATGTTACACGGGTAAACAGTAACCTGGGATGGGAACAGGAATATTTCCTGGTCGACGAAGCAATTTTTAATGCACGCCCCGACCTGGTTCTGACGGATCGCACCCTCATGGGTCATGCTTCGGCAAAAAACCAGCAGCTGGAGGATCAGTATTTCGGGCAAATCCCAAGCCGCGTACTGGCATATATGAAAGACATGGAGTTTGAAGCTTACAAACTTGGTATACCGATCAAAACCCGTCACAACGAGGTGGCTCCCAACCAGTTTGAAATAGCGCCTATTTATGAAGAAACAAATCTTGCCAATGATCATAATTTACTGATAATGATGATTATGCGGAAGGTTGCCATCAGGCACGATTTTAAAGTTATTTTGCACGAAAAGCCATTTGCAGGCATCAATGGTTCGGGCAAGCACAACAACTGGTCGGTTTCGACCAATACGGGTGTAAACCTGCTTTCGCCGGGTAAAACTCCCAGACTGAACCTTCAGTTTCTTACCTTTTTAATTAATACACTGGTTGCGGTTCATAAACATAATGCATTACTTAAAGCATCCATTGCATCACCAGGCAACCAGCACCGCCTGGGTGCAAATGAAGCGCCGCCGGCCATAATTTCAGCCTTCCTGGGGCAGCAGTTAACTAAAATGCTTGATGAAATCGAAAACAGGGTTACCGAAGAAAAGATGTCGCCCGAGGAGAAAACTGCCATCAAACTGGATATTGGGAAAATCCCGGAAATATTACTCGATAATACCGACCGGAACCGTACTTCGCCCTTTGCATTTACCGGTAATCGTTTCGAATTTCGTGCCGTAGGTTCATCAGCCAATTGTGCTTCGGCAATGATTCCCCTTAATGCTGCCCTTGCGGTTCAGCTTATGGATTTTAAGACTGAAGTGGATGAGATTATCGAAAAAGGAGTAAAAAAAGATGAGGCCATTCTGCAGGTATTACGCAGGCTGATAAAAAAATCAAAACCTATACGTTTCGATGGCAATGGCTACAGCGACGAATGGAAAGAAGAAGCCATGAAACGCGGACTCGATTTCGAAGCCATAGTGCCTTTGGTATATGATGCCTATCTTACACCTCAGACACGTGACTTATTCAAACGTTCGAATGTGTACACCGATATCGAAATGGAAGCCCGCACCGAAGTGCGTTATGAATTATATTCAAAGAAAATTCAGATTGAAGCCCGGGTGCTCAGCGACCTGGCAATGAATCACATTCTGCCTACCGTAATCGGATACCAGGCTATGCTGATCGACAGTACGCAGGGTTTAAAAAACCTGTATTCTTCCGATGAATATAATTTACTGGCCTCACGCAGGCTGAAGCTGATAAAAGAAATCTCGGAACATATGGATGGTATCGAGACTAAAGTGAGTGATATGATAGATGCACGCCGAAAATCGAATAAGATTGTGGATGCACGCGAAAAAGCATTGGCATATGCAACAAAAATTTTCCCTTACCTCGATGAAATCCGTTACCATATCGATAAACTCGAATTGATTGTTGATAACGAAAAATGGCCGCTGCCTAAATACCGCGAGCTTTTATTTATCAGGTAACCCGGCTTGTCTGCCACAAATTACTTTCTGAATTTAACTGTACTTCCCCCAATTGTTATGTGGTTATAACGATTGGGGGTTTGTATTTCAGATCAGCGATGTTGACACATTAATTTGAACTTTTTTTGTTTAAATAGTATAAGATATTTTATTCAATAGTGCCATGTTCCGGGTGCCGGGTGCCCGTCTCATCAAATTTGATTTATCGTAGGGCGCAGTTTAATAGGGGATACAGGAACCGGAACCCGCTTGCCTGCAACAGGCACGGAACCCGGAACATTTATCCTTTTAATCCTGCAAAACACCCGTTTTTTAAAAATAATATGAAAGGTAGCTAAAATATTCCTTATTCAGGCTCTATATTATTTAATTAACTTATCTTTACGCATTCTAAATAAAAATAAGAATCTGAATAATGGCAATAAGTAAAGAGCAGGTAATCAATGCGTTAAAGTTTGTTCATGACCCGGACTTGCATAAAGATGTGGTATCGTTGGGCATGATTGAGGATGTTGAAGTGGATGGAAATAAAGTTAGTTTGAAACTTGTACTTACCACACCGGCATGCCCGATGAAGGATAAAATGAAAAACGACTGTATAAAAGCTATACAGGGAAGAGTTGATCCGTATGCTGAGGTTACCGTTGAACTCACTTCGCGCACCACCACGCGGCGGGGTAAGGACGATACCATGCTAAAAGGCGTTAAAAATATTATTGCCGTAGTTTCGGGCAAAGGCGGTGTCGGCAAGTCGACGGTTTCGGCCAATCTTGCCATTGCTTTATCGAAACTCGGTGCAAAAGTTGGTTTACTTGATGCCGACATCTACGGACCTTCGGTTCCGCTTATGTTCGACCTGGTTGATGCCCGCCCGAACGCCCGCGAGGAAGACGGGAAGACCATTCTTGAGCCTGTTGAGAAATACGGAATCAAATTATTGTCGATTGGTTTCTTTGTCGACCCCAAAAAAGCACTGGTATGGCGTGGGCCTATGGCCTCCAATTACCTTACCCAGATGCTTACCGGCAGCGACTGGGGTGAACTCGACTACCTGGTTATCGATATGCCACCCGGAACCGGCGACATACACCTGACCCTCGTGCAGACAGTTCCTGTGACCGGCGCTGCCATTGTTACCACACCACAGGAAGTTGCGCTGGCCGATGCACGCAAGGCTTACAATATGTTTACCACCGATAGCATTAAAGTACCTGTATTAGGGCTGGTCGAAAATATGGCCTGGTTTACACCTGCCGAACTCCCTGAAAATAAATACTTTATTTTCGGAAAAGAAGGTGGAAAACGCTTTGCCGAAGAAATCGGTGTACCTTTGCTCGGTCAAATACCTCTTGTACAAAGTATCTGCGAGTCAGGCGATAGCGGCAGCCCGGTTGCAATGGACGATTCATCACCGGTTGGACTTGCTTTCCGTCACCTGGCCGAATCAGTTGCCCAGCAAATCGCTATCCGTAATGCCAGCATCGATCCTACCCAGGTAGTTGAAATGAAGTCGTAGTGAAGCCAGGCCTGACTTAAGTGGCTTTTATAATTGCGGCTTTGGTGAAATAGACAAGTAAGGTGCTGGATTGGCTGGAAGGCGGAAGTCGGAAGTCGGAAGCAGTAGTGTGGGAAGAGTTTGCTTGATTATTGAGATATTGATAGTTACGGTTGGAGTAAAATGGTTTTGATTTTTTTAATGCTTCCGACTCCCGACCCTAAAGATGCAAAAGCAAAATATTCCCACCTCATTCATAAAAAAAACAATCATTAAAATCATAAAACAAATGTCAGAATTAGAAACAAAAGTACGCAACGTTATCGAGCAGATCCGACCCTACCTTCAGGCCGACGGAGGCGATATAAGTTTCGTGGAAGTTACAAACGAAAATGTTGTTAACGTTGAGCTACACGGCGCCTGCGGTTCATGCCCTTTCAGCCGTATGACGCTGAAAAATGGCGTTGAAGATGCTATGCGTAAAGCAATACCGGAAATTAAATCGGTAGAAGCGATTAATATTTAATAGCTTCTTTCAATACGTTTAATTGCCTGTTAACAGCAGCCTGAGTTTTTTAAAAATGGCGCATATCTTTTATGGATGTGCGCCATTTTTTTTGCCGATGATTTATCACGACAAATATCTTCCCACAATCGGCATTCTTCGTCCCTGTCCGAAAGCCTTGGTCGAAACGCGGAGAATAGGCGGGGTTTGGTGGCGTTTCCACTCATTCATATTTACCATGCGCAACACACGTTTTACCATGGTTTCGTCGAAACCGGCCTCAATAAGGTCGTCAGGGCTTTGGAGCAATTCAATATAATTGTATAAAACCTGGTCGAGTATATCGTATTCGGGTAAGGAGTCGCTGTCCTTCTGATTGGGTCGTAGTTCGGCCGAAGGCGGCTTAACAATGCTGTTAAGCGGGATAATTTCGCGATCGCGGTTTATGTAATGGGCCAGCTCGTAAACTTCCGTTTTATATACATCGCCAAGTACCGAAATGCCGCCGCACATATCGCCGTATAGAGTGCCATAACCAACAGCGGCCTCGCTTTTGTTGGAAGTATTCAGCAAAATATATCCGAATTTATTGGCCAGAGCCATCAGGATTACCGCTCGTACACGTGCCTGTATATTTTCTTCGGCAACATTAAACGGAAGCTCGTTGAACTGAGGTTTCAGCGATCCGTATATTGCATTGTATCCTTCCTTTATGCTGATAATATCATGCTTACAGCCCAGGTTTTGTGCGAGGGCCACTGCATCGTTAATGGAATGATCCGACGAATATTCGGAAGGCAACAACACTGCATACACATTTTTATTCCCCAATGCTTCGGAAGCTAAGGCAAGCGTTACAGCCGAATCAATTCCTCCCGACAAGCCGAGAATGGCTTTTGAAAAACCCATCTTAGCGAAATAGTCCCTGATTCCCATTACCAGCGCATCGTGAATCAGAGCTGCTTTTGAAGTAACTTCAGTATTTACAGCTGATTCGGAGGTTATGGTTTTATTGCCACGGTCAAAATCAACAAAAGTTATATCCTCGGTAAAAGCTTTACATTGTGCTATTGTATTACCTTCCTGGTCGAGTACACAGGAGTTGCCATCGAATAACAATTCGGTTTGTGCACCAACCTGGTTTACATATACTAACGGAATTTTATACTGTGTTGTATTTGTCTGCAGTATTCCGAGCCTGGTTTTATGCTGTCCGTAACTAAAAGGCGATGCCGCAATATTGATCATGATATCCGGATTTTGAGTTGCCAGTTCATCCATAGGGCTCGAAACGTAGAGCGGATCAGGAACCAGGTTCCAGATGTCTTCGCAAATGGTAAGGGCAATTTTTACTCCTTTATATACAATGCATTCAAAATTCCGGTTTGGCTCAAAGTAGCGGTATTCGTCGAAAATATCGTAGGTGGGTAACAGCGACTTATGTGCCAGCGCCTGCACTTTACCGTCGGCCAGCAACCATGCCGAGTTGAAGAGGTTTTTCCCTTTTATATCGGGATTGGTCGAAGGTGCTCCTACTATGGCAGCAATTCCGGTACAATGCTCAGCAATGGTAGTAACGGCAGCATAACTCTTCTCGATAAAATCGTCGAATTCGAGGAAATCGCGGGGCGGATAACCGCAAACCGATAACTCGGCAAACACCACCATATCGGCGCCCTGCTGCCTGCATTTTTCGATGGCAGCTATTATTTTTGACGTATTCAGGTCGAAGTCGCCGATGATATAATTAAGCTGAGCAAGTGCTATCCGCATAGTAGAGGTCTCAAAAGGGTGAGTTGATACTGTTGTTATTAAGTAGTTTTCAGAGATTAACCGGGAACTCTCAGGAATAACCTTTCCCGTAAAAAATCCATTTTCTGAACTGCAAAAATAAAGCCCGGATGAATACCCGGGCTTAAAAAAGTGATTTTTTTTATTTTTAGAAGATTACAGAGAAGGCCAGTTCAAAATAATTAGGCATGGCTTTCTGATCTTTTTCGGTTAATACGTTTGTAAATCCGTTGTTAAAAGTAAGCTCTACCCCGAACTTAGGACCTTCTTTAAGTGAGTATTCGCCTCCGAGCCCAACAATAAGTGATTCGCGGGCAAATGATATTTTATCGTAAGTAGCTTTAGGCGTAGTAGTTACCGATCCATTTGCTGTTGCTGTGAATTCATCGGTTGTTTTTGCGCCGATTTTAAATGCTGTTCCTAAACCTACGCGACCGAAATACCTGATGCCTTTAATAGGGTTGGTACGCATTTTTAATGAGAGGGGGAGTTCAACATATTTTAAAGCGTATTCCCTGTTCATAACTCCTGCAACTCCATCAATTGTTGTAGGGAATTTAAGTTTTCCACCATTAAAAAGCATGTTGAAGCCGGTTGCAAAACTATGGTTATCGGTGAAGTTAAACTCTGCAATAAAACCCCAGCCAAACCCGGGCTTAATTCCATTGCTTTCGAAGTTATCGACGTTAGGTTTCATCCAGCTAATCTGCGGGGCGGCTTTCAGGCCGAAATAGTAAGCAGGATACTGGGCGTTGGCAGTAAATGTAATTATTGATAATAAAAGTACTATGGTTATCTTTGTTTTCATAAGTTGTAAAAATTAGTGCCGTTAATAAAGTACAAATATCGTGCAAAAAAGGTATTCTACTGACATATTTTATTAAAATTGCATTAATTTTCAAAAAGACGTGCAATTAATCACAGCAAATAATAACTGGGTATTTAAAACGTTTAACCATAAAAACAAACTGAATTATGAAAAAGATAATTCTGCTGGCATTGTTCTTTGTTTCAGGATTTGCTGTTTCGGCGCAGGAGGTATTCAGCCTTGGTCCTAAAATGGGCTACAATTCCAATACACTTACCAATAATTTTGATTCCATACGCTCGGGGATTAACAATTCATTACAGGTAGGTGCTTTTATGCGAATAGGCTCAAAAGTTTATTTTCAGCCCGAAGCAAATTACCAGGTAGTAAAAGGAAACCTGAATAAAACCACATCTTCGTCAATCCTGAGGCAGAACCTGGTTATACATTCGCTTAAAGTCCCTTTGTTGCTTGGGATAAAACTTGTAAGGGACGAAAGTTTTAACATGCGGATCATGGCTGGTCCTGCTTATACCTTTCTATATAATAAGGAACTTAACCCTGCCGAGATGAACGAATTCTGGCCTATTCATTCCGTTGACGATCTGAAAAACAGCATATGGTCGTTTCAGATGGGTGCCGGTTTCGATGTGCTTTTTATGACACTCGATGTACGCTATGAGTTTGGTATTGATAATATGTACCAGGGTAGCAGTAATTTTAAACTGAAGCAAAACACTTTTAATGTCAGCCTGGGAGTTAAACTATTGTAGATATCGGGCAAAAAAAACAATATTGTATGAGTAAATTTTCGAATACCGGGTATGTTGTATTAATTGCCCTGATTCTGATTGTAATTGCGGTAAGCTGCACAAATAAAAATCCTGAGGTCGCACTGCCGGCTCAGCCTGAAACTAAGGTTCAGGATGGTAAAATTGTGATTCACCGTTACGAAAAGGCACTTTTTAGCCTCGACAAAAAAAACCTGCGGCAGGGAATGGCCTCGCTGAATCCGGAATATTCATTTTTCCTGGGTAAGGAGTGGCAGGATACTATGAATGTACTCAGGATCTATAATTTTTTGAATGACCCCAATATCAGGGAATTATATGATATTACCCTGAAAAAATACCCGGATGTTAGCTTTCTCGAAAAAGAACTGACAGCTGCATTTGAGAAATACAGGAAATCATATCCCGAAAAGGAAGTACCACAGGTTTACACCTATGTTTCGGGGCTCGATGTCGAAAACCCGGTTTATTATTTTGATACCGCCATGGCTATCGGGCTTGATGTTTTCCTGGGCAGCGATGTAGTTGCCTATCAGAAAGCAGGGCTTCCCAATTATAAAATTAGCCGTTTCACCCCTGATCATATACTTCCGCAATGTATGCTGGCTGTTTCGGATAATATAATAAGGATGGATGAAAAGCGTAATACCATGCTTGATCAAATGGTGCTGGCCGGCAAGGCGCTGTATTTTCTGGATGTAACTTTACCGGATGTAAAGGATGAGTTTAAAATAGGGTATTCGCAGCAGCAATTGGCCTGGAGCCGAAGCCACGAAAGCGAAATATGGGCGTTTTTAATTGAACATCAGTTGTTATTTTCGTCCGATCCACAGGGAATTACCAAACTTATGACCGATGCTCCCTACACCGCTGGATTCGCGCCTGAGTCGCCCGGAAGGCTTGGCGCTTATATGGGATGGCAGATCGTAAGAGCCTATATGAAACAAACGAACGGCATAACGCTGAAACAACTGATGGAAAACATGGATTCGCAGCAAATTTTAAAGGAATCGCAGTTTAAGCCGGGGAAAAAGTAAGTGCAGTTTTTTCGAAAGTTTCGGCTGGAATAAAGTGATGTTTCCTTTGCAGATCATTACTGGTGCCGGTTATTATAATCACCCGCTTTTTTATTTCCCCTTAATCCTGTTTAAGCCAGCCTGTGCTTTATTGCTGATACTAAACTGGTATTCGCTGAATTCCATTTTTAAAACTTTCGAATAATAGGTACGTGCCTGATCGTAATCGTTCTTATGTTCATATATCAAACCTAGTTGCAGCGCGGCATTAGCGGCAAAATAATATGGCTGATCTTCGCCTTTCTGTATTGTTTCCTTATAATACCCAATAGCCTCTTCTGTTTTTCCCCAGTTGTGGTAAATACGCCCCTGCCGGTATTTCAACTCGAGCTCATTTGCTTTGTTGTTGCTTTTGTAGCCTTCGAGTGCCTGCAAAGCACGTACATAATATCCTCCGTCGAAAAGCAAACGTGCTTTCAGCAAAGGCAGATCAGGTTTCGTGTTTTTAGCTGCAAATGACATTGCTTCACGGTCGTTGTCAACCTGGTCGTTGCCCCTGAGGTCGATTCGTTCGACATACATGGCATAATGCTGCTGATCGTTTTGAATATGGTAATACCATGCCAGGTGCATATACGCCGAACGTATATAATTTTTCCCTTTAAAATTTCCCAGGAAATTAAGTAAAGGGTAGCAGGCATCAGCATCGAGCCGGCTGAGTTTTGCCACACCAAGCATATAATCGAGGTAATAAAAAGCAAACCTGTCGTTTGTTCGCGGGCAGTCCGAAAGAAGTTTGATAACTTTATCATTTTCGCCGGCCCTGGCAAAAATATTGGCAGAAGCATAAATTAACAGGGGGCTTTCCTTAAGAGCAGCTGACAAGGGTGCGAGCTCAAACTTTTTAGCCAGCTCGAGGGCTGAAGGAATATCTGCCGAAAGGTTCAGTGTTACAAATGCAAGCAGAAAGGCGGTTTCGGGTAATAAAAAGCTGAGTTCATGATCGGAAATTACCTGCCTGAAAGCTGCCTGTAATTCGGCTTCACCCTGCGGAATGGTGCCATCAAAATTAAGCGAACGTGTTGCCCATCGGTATTTTGCCGGAACAGTGCCGATAAGTGAATGCAATATGCCTAGGCCCGCTTTGTTCATCACGAACTCAGGGTGTTTTTTCTGGTTTTCGGTAAGCAGGCGGTAAGCCCTGTTAATATCGAGTCCTGCATTTACGTATTCGCCGAATTTTATACGGGCAATACCTGTTTGCAGGTATATCAGCGACTGGCTGTAGAGATACCAGGGCGAATCCTTGCCTTGCCGTGCAAGCTTTTGTAAGCGGGATTCTTTATGGGCGAGCAAATGCCTGTAATCTTTATCTTCCTCACCTATTACTACCTTTAAAAAATCAATATAATTCTCAATAACATACGGAACCTGGTTATCGGGATTGGCCTTTTTCTCCCATTGCATTTTCATTGCTGCCTGGGCAAAACGGAGGTTCATCATATCCGTATAGGCCTGTTTGCAGTTTTCGTTAAAAATGAATGATGCTTTTACTGGTATTGACGCAGTTACCAGGAAAAAGAGGATAATGTAAATTTTCATAGAATAAGGTGCAGATTACTTATTGTGATGCAAAATTCTGAAATTATAACATACGAAATCAATGTTCCGGAAATAAAAAAACCGGTCGCTACGAACCGGTTTTTCATAAAAAGAGAGTTATTTATTGATTTACCGAATCAGCAAGTTCCTTGTCAACAAGGATACGTCCGCAGAATTCGCAAACAATAATTTTTTTGTGAAGTTTAATATCGAGCTGGCGCTGAGGCGGAATGTAACTGAAACATCCACCGCAGGCATCGCGTTCAACAGGCACAACCGCCAAACCGTTACGGGCATTTTTGCGGATGCGTTTGTAAGCTATCAGAAGTCTTTCCTCAATAAGGCGTTGCTGCTGATCCGATTTTGCTATCAATTCTTTTTCTTCGAGTTCGGTTTCGGCAACAATGTCGGTAAGTTCGCTGCGCTTGGCTTCGAGGTCGTTTTTACGATCGCCCAGTTCGTGCTGTGCACTTTCAATCTCCTCTTTACGCATGGTAAGCTGAGCATTGAATTCGCGTATGCGTTTTTCGGCCAGTTGGATTTCGAGGCTCTGAAACTCAACTTCTTTGGTGAGTGCATCGTACTCGCGGTTGTTGCGAACATTGTTCTGCTGCTCTTCGTATCGTTTTATGAGTGCCTGGCTTTCTTTTATTGCCTGGTGTTTGTCCGAAACCTGTTTCTCAACCAGTTCAACTTCCTGAATGTAATTGTCGATACGGGTTTCCAGTCCGGCAACATCATCTTCGAGGTCTTCTACTTCGAGAGGTAATTCACCGCGTACAATTTTGATACGGTCGATTTTCGAATCATTTTGTTGCAGTGTATACAGGGCAACCAGTTTTTTTTCAATCGTTATTTCGATTTCATCTTTAGCCTGATCAGCTGAAGGCTGATTTTCAACATTTTCGCTCACTTCGATTGCATCTGTAGCCTTATTGATCTCTTCAGCGCTTTTTTTTGCAGGTTTAGCAACACTTTTTGCCATAGCAGATTATGATGTTTTATATTGATTTACAAATAATTAACCGGATTGGTGTTGGTTCCGGAAATATGGAGTGCAAAAGTAGTAAATTTTTTCTTTAATAAGGTATATATCAGTTCTTTTGTAAATTGTTCGCTTTCGTAATGCCCGATATCTGCCAAAATCATTTTGTTTTCGGGGATAAAATAGTCATGATATTTTAAATCTCCGGTAAGGTAAATATCAGCACCTGAGGATATTGCGTCTTTTATAAGGAAGCTTCCCGATCCTCCGCATAATGCCACCCGTTTGATTTTTTTATTTTTTATTCCGGTGTGTTTAATGCATCCTATACCGACAATTTTTTTTACCTGCAGTAAAAATTCTTCAGCATCGATTGCCTCAGGGAGGTTGCCGACCATGCCTGCCCCAATTTGATGATGTATATTGGCTAAAGGGTATATATCGTATGCCACTTCTTCGTAAGGATGTGCTTGTTTAAGTGCCGAAACAACTGACTTACCGGCATAAACCGGGAAAACAGTCTCAATCCTTACTTCCGGTTCGGTATGTATTTTACCCGGCTCACCAACATAGGGATTAGCACCTTCAAGCGCCCTGAAAGTTCCTTCACCCGCTGTATTATAGCTGCAGCTATCGTAATCACCTATGTGTCCAGCTCCGGCAGCGAATAATGCTGAACGGACTTTTTCGGCATGTGACAACAGGGCAGAAGGTAACAAGTTTCTGCAGTTTATCGGGTAAGGGTCTGAGAATTTTTGCATTTTTCACCCCGAGTTTATCGCATAGCATGCGGTTTACGCCTTCAAAATGATTGTCGAGGTTGGTATGTATGGCAATTATCGCTATGTTTTCCCTGATGGCACGTATCACCAATCGTTCCGTATCATTGCTGCCGGTCAAACTTTTAATGCCCGAAAAAATCAAAGGATGGTGCGAAATTACCAGCTTACATTTTTTAGCAACAGCCTCGTCGAGTACTTCGTTGGTAATGTCAATGCAAAGAAGGGCAGCAGAAATTTCGTCGGCATGACTGCCTATCAGAAGCCCGCAATTGTCATAGCTTTCCTGCAATGCCAGGGGGATTTCAGAATTCAGAAAGCTTGTTATTTCGGATATTACCATGTGCCCAATACGTTTAGTGTAGATGAGGTAAAATTAGCAAAAAGCATGGTGTCTTCAACCAATTTGTTGCCACTGCAGGCATTTTTATCGTTATTTAGAAAGAATTTCAGGCCTTGCTGATACGATTGTTAGGATAATATAATAATTATTTTGCAAATATTGTGTTTATGTTATGGATTTGTTTGTATCTTTAAAGCGTGGAAGTTTTTCGATTCTTACTTTTCCCTTTAGCTTTGCTATACGGACTTATTACAAGGGTTCGTAATTTATTATTTGATATCCGGTTGCTACCTTCCGAAAAATTCAAGATTCCTGTAATTTCCGTTGGAAACCTTATTGCCGGTGGATCGGGTAAAACCCCTATGGTTGAATACCTGATAAAGCTTTATGGCAGCGGAAATAATATCGCAACGGTAAGCAGGGGGTATAAGCGAAAAACGAAGGGCTACCGTTTAGCGGGCGAAAACGAAACGGTGGATACTATTGGTGATGAGCCGCTTCAATACCATCAGAAATTTCCGGAACTTAATGTTGCCGTGGCCGAAAGCAGGCGAAGGGGAATCAGGAAACTTAGAAAAAACATTGAAGGCCTCGAGGCAGTAATACTGGATGATGCTTTTCAGCACAGGTACGTAAAACCCGCGTTATCGATACTGGTTACCGATTATTTTAAAATGTTTACCGATGATTGGCTGCTGCCTTACGGTCGCTTGCGCGAACATATTTCGGGCCGTAAAAGGGCTGATATTATTGTTGTTACCAAAACACCACGAATTTTCTCCCCGATAGTACGCAGGCAGCTGATAGCGGAAATTAAACCTTACCCCGGACAGGTTTTATGCTTTTCGTATATCAATTACCACAGGTATGAACCGGTTTACAAAAGCAGGTGCGAATACACCAAAAAAACGGAAGATGTATATTCCATTATCCTTATTACCGGAATTGGTAATCCCGGTCCGATGGAGGAATACCTGCGTCGGCATTGCACCGAACTCGAACTTATGGAGTTTGCTGATCATCACAACTTCAGCGAAAAAGACCTGCTGCTACTGAAAGATAAGTTTAAATACCTGCCCACCAGGCGAAAAATTATTGTAACAACCGAAAAGGATGCCAAGCGCCTGCAAAATCCTGAAGCAGAAGCAATTATTGGCGATCTGCCCATATTTTATACGCCCATAACTTTCGATTTTTATCCCGAGGATAAAATAATATTCGAAAAAGCTGTTCTTGGAGCTGTGAAATTGAGCAAAAGCCCTGAACAGATTGTACCTGTTTTAAAGGAAAAGATCAGTGATAGCAAAAAGCGCAAAAACGATACTCGCAATCCCGTTTAAGGTAAAAAATGCCAGGTTAACACGCCTCAGATCGTTGTATTTTACTACCGTATGCTGATAAAACAACAGCATCGCAAATATTCCCAACCCGATCCAGTAAATAGTTTTGAACTCACCCTGCAACCCGGCTGCTGTGAGAAGCAATGTAGTAAGAACATGCAGCGAGCGCGACAATGCAAGCGCCCTCTTTCGCCCAAGCAATACAGGTACCGAGCGCAGATGATTTTGTTCGTCAAACTCATCATCCTGAAGCGAATAAATTATATCGAAACCTGATACCCAGCAAAGTACTGAAAACGAAATGATAACAGGTATCCAGTCGAAACTGCCTGTAACGGCCAGGTATGCTCCTGTAGGTGCAAGTGCCAGCCCGAGGCCCAGTACAAAATGCGATAAGGCTGTAAATCGTTTTGTGAAGCTGTATCCAAGTATCACCAGCAAGGCAATGGGTGAAAGGTAAAAACAAAGAGGGTTGATAAACCAGGTTGCAACCACGAAAAATAAAGCATTAGCAATACAGAATGCCAGTGCCGATCTGTGGCTGATTTTACGGGCAGGTATTTCGCGTTGTGCCGTGCGGGGATTCACCTCATCAATATGCCTGTCGGCCCAGCGGTTAAAACTCATAGCTGCGTTACGGGCAAAAAGCATACAAAGCACAACAAGGCCTAACAACTGCCAGCTAAGCGAATTGCTGCTATGAATGGTGGCGAGCGAAAAGCCGAGTAATGCAAATGGCAGCGCAAATATTGTGTGCGAAAACTTTACCAGCGACAGATAATTCGCTATTTTAGCACCGAATTTTCGAAAATTCATGAAACCTGTTTTACTTTATCAGGTAACAAAAGTACATACGTTTAGTTTCATTTCTGAAATTATTTTTAAATACTACTCTCTTATTACGATGAAATCGAAAGCTTTTATAATTCTGGCGTACCTGAAGTTTCTGCTCAAATCAGGAACCCGCCATTCGGTTCATTCTCCTTTTGTGTATACACTTGTCGACAAAGTTTTCAAAAACAGTTCGGTGAATGCTGAATTTTTAGAAATACAGAAACGCCTGGAAAGTTTGTTGAAAAAAGTACAGATTATTGAAATTACCGATTTTGGGCATGGATCGGCAAACAAGGAATATGAACATCGTTTCGAGAGTGTTGCGTCCATAGTCAGGAAAAGTGCTGTTGCTAAAAAATATGGACGTTTACTGTTCAGGCTTGTTGAATATTTTAAGCCTCATACCATTATCGAATTGGGTACCTCAATAGGATTAAGTACATTATATCTGGCCAAGCCTATACCAGAAGCTTTGGTTTATACTGTCGAAGGCTGTGCCGCCAAAGCTGAACAAGCTGCTGATAACTTCAGGAAGTTGCGGATTCATAATATCGAACAGCACATCGGAAAGTTCAGCATTGTATTACCCGATTTAATTCATAAAATAAAAGAACTGGATTTTGCTTTTATCGACGGTCACCATACCTATGAAGCAACAATCGCAAATTTTGAAACCTTACTCCGGATTTCTCACAACGATACCATTTTTATATTCGATGATATTCACTGGTCAGCAGAAATGGAAAAAGCCTGGAACGAAATTACGGAGCATAGCAAGGTTACAGTCAGCATTGATATTTTCAGAATGGGAATTGTGTTTCTGCGAAAGGAATTAAGCAGGCAGAAGTTTGTGATAAGGCTGTAAATGAAAAGCAATGTCCTTTCGCTTCGCTCAGGATGACAGTGAAAAGTGAATAATGAATAATGGAGTAGCGAATAATGAATAGTTGTGGTTCTTGTTTGTGTTTTTTCGATTTGATTGGTTTTTTATAGGTTCACTAAATAGGGATATGCATCTTGTTAAATTTCCGGAAAAATCGTATTTCTATCTGGTATGTTTTTTGAATTATATTTTGATAAGCGTATGATAATCAGCTATATGTGAATGCTTGCGTTTGAGTGTTTTATGTTTGTGTTTTATTGAAATGTATAAAATGGCAATAATTAGGGTGGTATTCAAATAATCTCAAGCTAAAAACCATTACTTTTGTTAATCAATCATTATATCCCTTTTCGAAATGAGTCAGCAGGAATTAATTCGTTTAACCGATATCACCCGTACCTACAGGGTTGGTACTGAATTGGTAAG
This sequence comes from uncultured Bacteroidales bacterium, assembly GCA_963714825.1. GTDB lineage: Bacteria > Bacteroidota > Bacteroidia > Bacteroidales > UBA4417 > UBA4417. Next base: position 220,917 of record CAVQQF010000003.1, read on the forward strand.
AGCATTAAGATCGGTATCCCTATCCATATTTAAAAATGAGTTTGTTGCTTTGATGGGTCCTTCGGGCTCAGGTAAATCCACCCTTATGAACCTGATCGGGTGCCTCGATACACCAACCAGCGGGCAGTATGTGCTCAATAACCAGGATGTAAGTAAGCTAAATGACAATGAACTGGCTCGTATCCGTAACAAGGAAATTGGTTTTGTGTTTCAGACTTTTAACCTGTTGCCACGCAGCACTGCACTCGAAAATGTTATGCTTCCACAGGTATATGCCGGTTTTTCGAAAGCAGTAAGGCTCGAACGTGCCAACGAGGTAATTTCGAGTGTGGGACTTACTGACAGGGCTCACCACCGGCCTAATGAACTCTCGGGCGGTCAGCGGCAGCGTGTTGCTATCGCAAGGGCATTGGTTAACAAACCCTCCATTATCCTGGCCGATGAGCCTACCGGTAACCTCGATTCGACAACCTCGTACGAAATTATGGGTGTACTCGAGCAAATTCACCGTGCCGGCAATACCATAATCCTGGTAACTCACGAGGAAGACATAGCCAAACATGCCCACCGCATTATACGCCTTATGGATGGAAAAGTCTCTGACGATTATCTGAATACGGATATACTTTCTTCTGCAAAAGCACTTGATAATCTGAACAATTAATTTATTCGCGGCCTTAGTTTGTTTCAAGCCGATATTGTTTTGATTTGATTCGGTTCGAGAAGATTGTTGAAAAGACGTTCATCCGTTACATTGACTGATAAAGTTTCAGCGTTCCTGCGATTCAACACTAATGAGCAATAAGAAAGTAATTTATATTACATGCCTACAATTAAAGTTGACGATAAGAGCACCCGGCACCCGGCACCCGGCACATGGCACCAGGAACTTATAATCATATTCCTGCAACCCTTTGAAAGAAAACATTTAATTTTTACCCCTTAGTATTACTTAAACGCTCATGGAAAAAGAGTGGAAAATTTATACCAAAACAGGCGATAAGGGCGAAACTTCGCTTATTGGTGGAACCCGTGTGCCTAAATATCACGAACGAATAGAGGCATACGGAACTTTGGATGAGCTCAACTCATTTATCGGGAACCTGCGCGATCAGCTTACTGATGAGCATACCCGTGAAGTGTTGCTTCGCATACAGGAAAACCTTTTTACTGCTGAATCCTTGCTGGCAACCGATCCTGGTCAGGATATCAGCAGGGCTCTGCCACAGTTTTCTGATTCGGACGTAGAGGTTCTGGAGCACGAAATTGATGCTATGAACCTGCATCTTCCGGCATTAAGTTCGTTTATACTTCCGGGAGGGCATCCACTGGTTTCGCTTTGCCATATTTGCCGGACTGTTTGCCGCCGTGGTGAACGAATTATCATAAAACTGGCTTCAGAAATGGAAGTTGATGATATTCTTATCAGGTATATTAACAGGCTTTCGGATTACCTGTTTGTGCTGGCCCGTGAGCTGGCATTTGTGAATAATATTCCGGATTTGCCTTGGAAACCTGACGTTTCTCAATAATAAAAACACCCGAATTTATTGCTTTATTTCAATATGTTAGGTAATTATGCCCCATAAACATCCTGTTATATAGTTAGTTAAATACAAAATGGCACAGGGTATTGCTTTTGATGCTGAATAGAGTATTTTTGCAAAAAGTAAAATCAAATTATTAACAGATGTACTGGACGTTAGAATTAGCCTCAAAACTCGAGGATGCTCCCTGGCCCGCTACTAAAGAAGAGCTTCAGGACTACTGTGTTCGCTCGGGAGCTCCCATGGAAGTAGTTGAAAACCTCCAGGAACTGGAAGATGAAGGCGAGATTTACGAAAGTATCGAAGATCTCTGGCCCGATTATCCATCCAAAGAAGATTTCTTCTTTCACGAAGATGAATATTAACAATCAACTATCGGGGCACTGGCAAAACCAATGCCCCGGTTTATTTTAGGTCAAGTCGGAATAAATAAATATTACTGGTTTTATATCTGCGATTATAAGAAAAGGTCATAATTGCTGGCTGATTACCTGGTATGAAATTTTGATTTGCGGTTTATTGTCCTGTTTAATTCGGAGCACGAATAAGGTAATTTTATCCTTGTGCAAAACAAATCTTGAATAGGCAATCATCCATTTCCACGAATCATTGTGGATGGGATCACTGACATATTGTCGGTATTCATAACCCCAATTACTTATTTGTACGAAATTTGCTATAAAACTGCGCTACTAACTATTGTTGCGGTTCATTCTTTTTATTCAGTATAACAAAGGGTATCTTTTATACGAAAGCACTATCTTTGCATGAATATTCAGTTCTAACGATCAGCAGCTTAAATCACACACACAATGCTCAATTCATTTTTGAAAATGATTTCGGGTGGTACCAAATCCGACCGCGATATAAAACTCATCATGCCTTTGGTTGAAAAAGCCAAAGCTGAATTCGATAAAATACAATCAGTTGATAACGATGGTTTAAGAGCCATGACTATTGACTTCAAAAAGAAAATAAAGGATGCAGTACAGGCTGAGCGCGACGAAATTGATACCATAAAAGCCAGGATAGATACTGATTTCGATATCGATATAGAGGAAAAGGAAGAACTGTATAAAAGAATTGATTTTCTGGATAAGGAAGAATACCGGAAAACACAGGAAACACTTCTCGAAATATTGCCCGCCGCTTTTGCTGTTGTTAAAGAAACAGGCCGCAGGTTTAAAGAAAACGAAACCCTCGAAGTTACGGCAACTCAATTCGACCGCGACCAGGCTGCCCGTAAGGACAGCGTGAATATTGTCGAAGATAAGGCCTATTGGGATAACCGTTGGATGGCTGGTGGCAATATGGTAACCTGGGATATGGTGCATTACGATGTACAGTTAATAGGTGGTATTGTTCTTCATTCGGGTAAAATTGCCGAGATGGCTACCGGTGAGGGTAAAACCCTTGTTGCTACCTTGCCCATATACCTGAATGCACTTCCCGGAAAAGGAGTTCACATCGTTACTGTTAACGATTATCTTGCCAAACGCGACTCGGAATGGATGGGAGTGCTCTTCGAGTTTCATGGACTCAGAGTTGACTGTATCGACCGGCATGAGCCCAATTCGACCGAGCGCCGTAATGCTTACCTGGCCGATATTACATATGGCACAAACAACGAGTTCGGTTTCGATTACCTGCGCGACAATATGACACGTAACCCCGACGAGCTGGTACAGCGCCCGCATAATTATGCTATTGTTGATGAGGTCGACTCCGTGTTAATTGACGATGCACGTACTCCACTCATCATTTCGGGTCCGACACCACGTGGCGATAACCAGGAATTCGAAGCCCTGAAACCTGAAATATCGAAGCTTTATAGCGAGCAGAGAAACCTTGTTACCAAACTTCTTTCGGAAGCCAAGAGCCTGCTGGTGACTAACGACGATGGAAAAATTATCCCCGAAAACGAGAAAAAAGGAGGCGAAGCACTGCTGCGCTCTTTCCGCGGATTGCCTAAAAACAAGGCAATCATCAAGTTCCTGAGCGAGCCGGGCATAAAAGCCGTGATGCTTAAAACGGAAAATTTCTATATGCAGGAACAGTCGAAACACATGCATATTATTGATGATGAGCTGTTTTTTGTTATCGACGAAAAAAATAATACCATTGAGCTAACCGATAAAGGTATCGACCTGATTACCAAATCGTACGACGATCCTAAATTTTATATCCTCCCCGATGTTGGTGCCGAAATAGCCGAGATGGAAAGCAGGCAGATACCCGACAAAGAAAAAGTAGAGCAGAAAGCCGAATTACTTCGCGATTATTCTATTAAATCCGAACGTATACATACCGTAAACCAGTTACTTAAAGCCTATGCTTTATTCGAAATCGATGTTGAATATGTTGTGATGGATAATAAGGTGAAGATTGTTGATGAGCAAACCGGCCGTATACTCGAAGGCCGGCGCTACAGCGATGGATTACACCAGGCTATCGAAGCAAAGGAAAATGTTAAAATTGAGGCTGCTACTCAAACGTATGCCACTGTAACACTTCAGAATTATTTCAGGATGTACCGCAAACTGGCTGGTATGACCGGTACTGCCGAAACCGAAGCCGGTGAGTTCTGGGATATTTACAAACTCGACGTGGTGGTAATACCTACCAACCGTGCCATCGTAAGAGACGACCACGAAGATCTTGTTTATAAAACCAAACGCGAAAAGTTTAATGCAGTTATTACAGAGATAAAGTCACTGATCGATAAAGGCCGCCCGGTGCTGGTAGGTACAACTTCGGTTGAAATTTCGGAATTGCTAAGTCGAATGCTTACCCGCGACCGAATAGCTCATAACGTACTTAATGCCAAGTTGCACCAGCGCGAAGCGCAGATTGTGGCCGAAGCAGGTAAGTCGCGAACAGTTACTATTGCTACCAATATGGCCGGCCGTGGTACCGACATTAAGCTCGGAACTGGTGTTGACGAAGCAGGCGGTCTGGCTATTATAGGTACCGAACGTCATGAATCGCGGCGTGTTGACAGGCAGTTGCGCGGTCGTGCCGGACGACAGGGCGACCCGGGAAGTTCGCAGTTCTTTGTTTCGCTCGAGGATGACCTGATGCGTATGTTCGGTTCCGAAAGCATTGCCGGTATTATGGACCGCCTCGGTCTGAAAGACGGAGAAGTAATTCAGCACCGCATGATTACCAAGAGCATTGAAAGGGCTCAGAAGAAAGTTGAAGAGAACAACTTCGGTATTCGTAAGCGTTTGCTCGAATACGATGATGTTATGAATTCGCAGAGGGAGGTAATTTACGGTAAAAGAAGGCAGGCTCTCTATGGCGAGCGACTGGCGGTGGATATCTCCAATATGATTTACGACCTGTGCGAAAACTATGTTTCCGATTACCAGGACAATGAGGATTTTGAAGGGTTCACCTATGAGTTGCTCACTACTTTTGCTGCTGAATGCCCATTCGTCGAAAAAGATTTTATACAGGGTAATAAGGACAAACTTACCGAGGACCTTTTCCAGCACATTTATAACAGTTATCGTTCAAAATCAAAGCATATTGCTGAAATGGCCTACCCGGTTATTAAGGATGTTTATGAAAACAACCCCCGTTACCAGTTTATCGCCATTCCTATTACCGATGGTATAAAATCAATGCAGGTTGCGGCCAACCTCAAGCGGGCATACGATGATAAGGGCATGGAAGTATCACTTGCCATTGAAAAAGGAATCACGCTGGGAGTAATTGACGACGCCTGGAAAGACCACCTTCGTGAAATGGACGAACTGCGCCAGAGCGTTCAGTCGGCCAGCTACGAGCAGAAAGATCCATTGTTAATTTACAAACTGGAGTCGTTTAACCTTTTCAAGACGATGCTTCAGAAAGTAAATAAGGATATTATCGGTTTCCTTTCGCGTGCTAACCTGCCTGTACAGCAAGCTGACCAGGTAAAGGAAGCCCAGCAGCAGCGTTCGGACAACAGCCGCCTGCGCACCGACCGTAATGATATACTGAGCCAGCGCACCAGCGAATCGACTGTTACCGGCCCGGTTAAGGTTGAGAAGAAAGTAGGCCGAAATGATCCTTGTCCATGTGGTAGCGGCAAAAAATACAAGGCCTGCCATGGTAAGGATGATGTATAAATCTGCTGTGAAATTATTGTTTGTTGGATGGAAATCATACAAGTAACATTTAACCTAAATTTAATGTTGCCGGAGTGATTAGAGATGGAGATTTTAGATAGAAGCATACAGTATTATTAATGGGTGGTTTTTAATGTTAATGAGATTAATCTGGCAAATAATTTTATTTCCACTAAACAAGATCACTTAAGTATTGGAGTTGTTCTGTCGAAGTTCTTCTGACTCCCGACTCCCGACCAAATTAAGCTTGTTTTAAAATAGTTTATAAGCTCGAATATCATGAAATACAAACGTATCTTACTTAAACTCAGTGGCGAATCGCTGGCCGGCAAATCAGGCCACGGTTTTGATACCGGGATGCTGGATTTGTATGCCGGCGAAATAAAAGTGGCCATTGAACATGGAACACAGGTTGCCGTGGTGCTTGGAGGAGGCAATATTTTTCGCGGGCTGAAAGGCAACAATACCGGTACCGACCGCGTGCAGGGCGATTATATGGGTATGCTGGCCACCGTAATCAACAGCCTGGCTTTGCAATCGGCATTGCTGAATATCGGGGTTAAAACGAAAGTGCTCTCAGGACTTCCTGTTGAACCTGTTGCCGAAAAGGTTAGCAGCGCGAAAGCCATCAGCAAACTCGAAAAAGGCGAAGTGGTAATTATTGCAGGAGGCACCGGGAATCCATTTTTTACAACCGATTCGGCCGCCGCATTACGAGCTATTGAAATAAGGGCCGATGTGTTACTTAAAGGAACCAGGGTTGATGGCGTTTATACTGCCGACCCCGAAAAAGATCCAACGGCCACCAGATACAGCAAGCTCACTTTTGACGAGGCTTACAGCAAAGGGCTCAATATTATGGATATGACGGCTTTTACTCTTTGCAGCGAAAATAAAATGCCGGTTATTGTTTTTGATGTGCATAAGGCTGGAAACCTCGACCGGATTTTAAACGGGGAAAGTTGCGGGACTTTGATTGAGGTTTAGAGGGGATTGAGGGCTTGCCTGCTGCAGGCAGGGATTGAGGAGATTGATCCGGGAAAATTCGCTTCCGATTTTAATTCAGGTTTCGGTAACACTTTATGGTGATTAACCCCACTTTTTCAACACCCATATTGAATATTTTCTCACAATTTATATATTTGCATTACAAAACGTGTAACCATGACTGAAGAAGCTAAGTTTATTATCGAGGAAATTCAGGAAAGCATGCAACATGCACTTATCCATCTTGAAAAGGAATTTCATAAATACCGTACCGGTAAGGCTACGCCGCAAATGCTCGAAGGAGTCAAGGTCGACTACTACGGAACCCCTACCGACATTGATAAAGTTGCTAATATCAATACTCCCGATGCACGCATGATTGTGGTTCAGCCTTGGGAAAAAAATATGCTTAACCCGCTGGCAAAAGCAATTTTAGATGCAAACCTGGGATTTAATCCGCAGAATAATGGTGAGGTGTTACGAATTGCAGTGCCACCACTTACCGAAGAACGCCGTCGCGACCTGGTGAAAAAAGCCAAGGCCGAAGCTGAAAATGCCAAAGTTTCGATTCGTAATATGCGTCGTTCGGCTGTTGATGACGCTAAAAAACTTGAAAAAGAAGGTGTTTCGGAGGACGAAGTTAAATTGCTGGAAAGGGAAATACAGCATATCACCGATAGCTTTATTGTGCAGGTCGACAAAATACTTGAGCATAAAGAAAAAGATATTATGACCGTTTAAATGGTTTTTTTATAAAGCAAAAGAGCGACCGCAAGGCCGCTCTTTTACTTTAATACAGGTTTGTATTTTTTAATAGTCACCCTGTGGTGCTTTGTGTATTCGTTTCTTTTAGCAATATATAGCTAATTCCTCCAAGGGTTTACGCATGATCACGGTTCGTTTATTATAGGTTTCGCGCGGATAGCCGAGAGGTGTTATTCCAAATACTTTAACGGTGTCCTTAAGCCCAAGTGCTGATCGTAGGATGTCGGGGTTGAAGTTGGTAACCCAGCACGAACCTACCCCTTCGTTGGTAGCTGCCAGCACCATCTGGTGCAGTGTAATGGCAAGGTCGGTCTGTAGCGAATTGTAGCCATCGGCACGTTCCCAGGCATGATCGAGATCGCCGGTAACCACAAGTATATGCGGAGCATCATTGATCCATTGCCTGCTGTAACAGGGTTTTACTTTTTCGAGCATCTCTTTCGACGAAATAAGCCAGAATTCCCAGGGCTGATAATTCGAAGCCGAAGGTGCAATCCGGCCTGCTTCGAGTATTCTTTTCAAGGTATTAATATCAACCGGCTTCTCGGGATCGTAGTTGCGGATGCTTTCGCGTTTAAGTATTACTTCATTAAAATCCATAGTGTTCTGTTTTTTATCAAAGATACAAAATTTTAAGGAAAAAGGCTTGGTGAGCTGAGGATTGTTTTTTTTAGTTCCTGGTTAAAAGGTCGGAAGTCGGATCCCGATAGCTATCGGGACGGAAGTCGGAAGCGGCAGAACAGCAATAAAATAAAAAGAGTATCGGGGAACATTAATAAAATGATTATTTGTGAACATTTTGTACCCCTCCTCCCGATAGCTATCGGGACGGCACCTTCCCTATGCTTTGGCTCCGCTCAGCATAAAGGGGAGGCAGATTTTAACTAGCAGAGCAACAAGCCCTAACACTTGCACAAAACAACTCCCTCCCCGTCAGGCTGAGCGGAGTCGAAGCCAAGGGAGGGCTAGGCAGGGTACTTTTTTTTAAAATTATCTTTATTTATCTTTACCGATACTCATATAATATTATTCTCGAATCGCATTTTTTCTCCCTTCTCCCTTCTCCTTTCTCCCTACTTCCTCGCCTTCGCCCCCATTACAAACTCAAGTGTGCCGCCTGCCATAATATCATCATGCTTAAGGATAAATTCAGTATAAGGCTTCCCGTTGAGTATCATTTTTTGAATGTAAATATTTTTTTCACTCAGATTTTGAGCTGTAATAGTGAATACCTTTCCGTTTTCAAGATTCAGCACTGCTTTGTCAACTGATGGTGCACCAATTATATATTCGTTACTCCCGGGACAAAAAGGATAGAATCCCAAGCGAACTGAAAATATACCAGGCCGACATCTGCCCGCAGTCGTCGTTGCCGCATAGCCCGTCGGTAGTATTACGGTACATGTTAGTTACAATCTGGTTTATACGTTCCTGCGTTTTCCAGGGAGCACCGGCAAATACATAAAGTATGGTACATGATGGCTGGGTTCGTTTCCATGAACATAATTGCCTATAAGCCCGGCAGCCGTAATATCTTCCGATTCGCCAAAGTGTTTTTCGTCGAGAGCAACATTAAAAAGTGAATCGAGGTGTGGGATAAATTTCTTATTGCCACCATGAAGTGCTATCAGTTTCGAGGGATCGTGCGGAACATACAGCGAATAATTCCAGGCGTTGCCCTCAATAAATCCTTGTTTTTCGGTACTCAGGGGATCGAAAGGCGTTTGGAATGTTCCGTCGCTGCGTTTTGCCCGCATAAAGCCGGTACTGGCATCAAATACCAGGTTGAAAGCCTCGGCCCTTTTAGCATAGCCTGCAGCTATTTCTGTTTTCCCCATTTTAGCGGCCATGCGGCTGATGGTATAATCGTCGTAAGCATATTCGAGGGTTTTCGAAGCAGCATTTGACGATTTATCAGCGGGAACATAGCCATATTTCATATAGTCGCCAATACCGTCGTAAGGCGCATAGGTTGAACTCGCAATGCAGGCATCCAGCGCTTTTTGCGCATCAAAACCGGAAATGCCTTTCATATAGGCATCGGCAATAACCGGAACGGCATGGTACCCGATCATGCACCAGTTTTCGTTGGCGTAATGGCTCCATACCGGCAAAATACGGTGTACACTTTGCTGCTGATGTGCCAGCATGGAGTTTATCATGTCGGCAGTGCGTTTCTGCTGTATGAGCGTAAATAACGGATGTAAAGCCCGGTAAGTATCCCACAGCGAAAAAGTGGTGTAATTTGTAAACCCGTCAGCAACATGATTGTTGTGATCGAGTCCGCGGTACTTACGATCCACATCCATAAATAGGGTAGGAGACAGAAAAGTATGGTAAAGAGCTGTATAAAAAATCACCTTCTTTTCTTCTGATGCCTCTATGCTTATCCGGTTCAGCTCTTTGTTCCAGGCATTTTCAGCTTCAAGGCGAACCTGTTCGAAATCCCAGTGCGCAATTTCAGCTTCCAGGTTTTTAAGTGCTCCTTCGGTACTTACCGGTGAAAGGGCAAACTTTACAAGTATTTGTTCGCCTGCTTTTGTATCGAAACTGAAGTATGATTTTAATTTACGGCCCGACATCTCGGGAAAATCCTTTGTGGTATTGAATTTCCGGTAAAAATCGTGATACACAATTTGCTGATCGTCGCGGCATCCGTAATTACGTATAGGTTTTGAAAATACCATGGCAAAATACATCGTACGATCGCGTGCCCAGCCCTGTGTTTTCCTGTAACCGGTAACCAGCGTATCATTTTCGACCCGGATGGAACTCCACACCACCTTGCCATCGTAATTGTAAATGCCCGAAACCATGTCGAGGATAAAATTAGCCTGAGAACTTTCGGGGAAAGTGTACCGGTGAAATCCAACACGCTCAGAAGTTGTCAGCTCAGCTTTAATATTGTAATCGCTGAGTAAAACTGAATAATACCCGGCTGTTGCTATTTTCGGTATCATGCGAAAAACTGCTGCGATAGCCGGTTTCGGGATGCTGAGCCGTTCCGGGGTTCAATTTAACAGCTCCGGTAGTCGGCATCACAAGGAAATCACCCAGGTCGCTGTGGCCTGTTCCCGAAAAATGGGTATGGCTGAAACCAACAATGGTCTTATCCGAATACTGGTATCCGGCACAATACCTGTAAACATCCTTAATATAACCCTGCCCGATTGAATACTGAATGGTATCGGTTTCGGGGCTCAGCTGCACCATTCCGAAAGGAACGGTTGCTCCGGGGTAAGTGTGTCCCATTTCGTTGGTGCCGATAAAAGGGTTTACATAGGATGCAGGATTTTGCGCCTTACATATTACTGCGGCCAGAATTAAAAACAGGGAGATATGGGCTTTTTTCATTAAAATAAGTGTTAAACACGACTGCTAAGATAAATAATCAAATCAAGATTCGGCAGCCGTTAGATGACAATATCAAAAGGTAATAGTGAGGCCAATAAGAAACAATAAGAAAACCAACAAGTTTTTTAAACTAATAATAAAAATTTATACCTTTGCCGACTTAACGCGTGGAAAAATTTGATTGCTTGCAACCACGGAAAAAAATGCTAAAACATACTTCCGCAAGCAGCATTAAATTTCCCCACCATTTATTTAATTTTTAACCTCTTAACTAAACAGAGATGGGATATTTATTCACGTCAGAAAGTGTGTCGGAAGGACACCCCGACAAAGTTGCCGATCAGATTTCAGATGCATTACTTGATGAGTTTCTGCGATTCGATCCGGAAAGTAAAGTTGCTTGTGAAACACTCGTAACAACAGGTCTTGCTGTGTGCAGCGGCGAAGTTCGTACCAATGGATATGTTGATATTCAAAAAATTACCCGTGCCACCATCGAGCGTATAGGCTATACCAAAGCTGAATATCGTTTCGATAATAATTCGTGCGGAGTAATTTCGACCATCCACGATCAGTCGGATGATATTTATATGGGCGTTGACCAGGCTAAACCCGAAGATCAGGGTGCCGGCGACCAGGGAATGATGTTTGGCTATGCCAGCAACGAAATGGATAACCTTATGCCGATGCCGGTCGAACTGTCGCATATCCTTTTACAGGAAATGGCAGCCATCCGCCGCGAAGGTAAAAAAATGAAATACCTGCGCCCCGACAGCAAATCGCAGGTTACCGTTGAATACGACGACCGCAACAAGCCTGTTCGTATCGATACTATTGTAGTATCTACTCAGCACGACGAATTTATTCTGCCTGCCGATTCGTCGGTAAAAGCTGTGAAAGCTGCCGAAAAGGCCATGCAGGATCAGATCGCTGAAGATGTGAAAAACATACTTCTGCCTCGCGTTAAAAGAGTACTGCCTGCACGAGTACGCAAACTCTTTGGCGAAGATGTGAAATACTTTGTTAACCCAACCGGCAAATTTGTGATAGGTGGTCCTCATGGTGACACAGGGTTGACCGGACGTAAAATTATTGTCGACACCTATGGTGGAAAAGGTGCTCACGGTGGAGGTGCTTTTTCAGGAAAAGATTCTTCGAAAGTTGATCGCTCCGCTGCTTATGCTGCCCGCCATATTGCAAAAAACCTGGTAGCAGCCGGTGTGGCCGAAGAAATACTCGTTCAGGTGGCATATGCAATAGGTATTGCCGAGCCTGTTGGCGTGTATGTTAACACATACAAAACCGCAAAGGTTAAGGATGCTGAAGGTAAAAAACTCTCCGACGGACAGATAGCTGAAAAAGTTAAGAAGATTTTTGATCTGCGCCCTTATGCCATTGTACAGCGCTTCGGACTGAAGAATCCTATTTTTGAACGCACCGCATCGTACGGCCATTTTGGTCGTGATCACTACAAAGCCGAAGTGGAAGTTTATTACAAAAACGGAAGCACCCGCACCGAAAAAATCAATGGGAAAGATAAATATTTTAAAGAGGTTGAATTTTTTGGATGGGAGAAAGTTGACAGCGTTGACCTGATAAAGAAAGAATTCGGGATGTAGTTCATCTGTTAAATCGATAAAAAAAGCAGGTTCATGGAGCCTGCTTTTTTGTTTAAAGGGTTTGCCTGCAGAAGCAATCCCAGGGTTCTGAACCCTAAGGTTCAACAAAAAAATAAAGGCGAAGTATAAATGTACTTCGCCTTTATTTATTGAAAAATTTTCAGAAAATTATCGCTTTACAATCAGTTTCTTCGATTGGATAACTTTGCCGTCAACAATGAATGAATAAAAATATATTCCGGGAGCGTAGCTGCTTACATCAATTGATTTTTTACCGCTGCGACTGTCAATTTTAACGTTATCAATTTCAACACCAAGCATATTGCGTATCAGCAGGCGTGCGTTTTTGCTGGTTACCGGAAGGTTATACTCGAAATTGGCATACTGCGATGCCGGGTTTGGAAATGGTCCGTTGAAAACCAGTTTGTTGTCGTTTATGCCTGTGGCACTGATGGCGAATTCGATAGTAGCCATAGCGCTAACGCGGGTTCCGAATGTTACATTATCGAAAAACTCGAATGTAACTGAGGTCAAACCCCCGCTTCCTTCGGGATTGTAATCGGCATAAAATGACTTGTCGGTATCGCCGGCAGCTATTTCGGTAGGTATTGCTGATTCATTAACCCAGGGCGGATAGCAGTTGATGCCAAAGCAGAATGAATTTGTTGAGCCTGTTACCTCCTGGTTAACAGTACGTTTAACATAAACATTCGGCATGAGGGTAGCAGTGGTGTTCTTTACCCAAATATGACCAACCATAAGGTCAACTGATGGATCGGAACTTTGTATTTTTATAGTGGAGTTATTTATTTTATTACCCAATGTGTCGTATAGTTCGAGCGTATCGGTTCCAAGGATATAATGCGGGCCGGTTACATGATTTTGCATTGTTACCGTGCGAGCCGAAAGTACTGATACTAAAAACACTGAGAAAGTAAGGAGTAAAAATCTTTTCATCTTTTTTTATTTAGTAAATCAATTTGTATTTGTACTGCAAATATACGTTCAATTTATTTAGGCAGGCCAATCTTTAAGATTTTTTTAACAAAGTTTTTCAAAATATGCAATAATTAAGTTATTTGAATTATATTAATGCGGATATTTGTAGAATTAATCATAAATTTTAAAAAAATGAAAAACTTTTTACTGTCTATCAGTTTTCTTCTTGCCATATCAGTTTCTGCATTCAGTCAATCGCAACGATTGGTACTGTTCGAAGAATTTACACAGGCGAGTTGCCCCCCTTGTGCTACTCAGAATCCTGCGTTTAACGCATTATTAAATGCCAATGCAACAAAATGTACTTCCATAAAATATCAAACCAGCTGGCCTGGCTACGATCCTATGAACCTTCATAATCCCGGGGATGTAGCTACGCGGGTTAGTTTTTACGGTGTTTCGGGTGTGCCTTATTCGGTAATGGATGGAACTCCTCTATCAGGTAGTAGTTACCTCGGCGCTCCGGCCAATACAACCCAGGCTAAAATTGATGCTGAATATGCCGTTCCATCACCTTTCGAACTCACTATTAACCAACAGCTGAGTGCCGGTAATGATACTATTTTTGTTACAGTTCTCGGGAAAGCCACGGCGGCAGTTTCGGGTGCACTTATTGCACAGGTAGCTGTAATCGAAAAGCATATCCATTTCAACTCGGCTCCTGGTTCCAATGGTGAAAAGGATTTTTATAATGTGATGAAGAAAATGCTTCCATCGGCATCAGGTACAGCCTTACCAACAACATTCGAGGTTGGCGATTATTTTATTTTACAGTTCGCCTGGAAACTTGCAAATGTATATCAAATCAGCGAGTTAAGTGTTGTAGGCTTCATCCAGAATGTAACAACAAAAGCAGTTCAACAGGCTGCAAATACTTCAGCCACTCCTATAACCGGTTTATATGCTAACGATCTCACGGTGGGAAATCCGGGAAATCTGATGGCAACCTATTGTGACCCATCACTTGAGCCAACCTTCGAACTGCAGAACAACGGATCGCTTCCGCTTACCTCGGCCGAAATCAGGTATAAAGTCAACAACGGACCCGAATCCTCCTATCAGTGGACCGGAAACCTGGGATTCCTTCAAAAAACAACCATTGCACTACCAGCAATTTCGTATACAGTACAAAACGCAAATACGCTTCAGATTTATGGTGTAAGTACCAACGGTGTTACCGATAACTATCCTAAAAATGACACCATTACCTATAATTTTGCCATAGCACCTATGCCTGGCACCGAGGTAATTGTTCATGTTAAAACTGATGATTTCCCCGAAGAAACTACCTGGGAGATAAAGGATATTCAGGGTGCCACCTTAGCAACCGGCGGACCGTATACTCTGCCCCGAAATAACTATACCACAACTGTACAACTTGGTTTCGGCACCTGTTACCAGTTTACCATTTACGATGCCGGCGGAAACGGATTGTGCTGTACCAGTGGAATTGGTTTCTTTAAAGTTTACAACGGAAGTATAACTGTTAGTACAGGTAACACCTTTGGCAGTTCGGTTACCAACCAGTTTTATTCCCTTTCGGGAGTCGGACAGGGCGAAACACCTGATGCGGCTTCGTTCGCTGTTTATCCAAATCCTGCCCTGAATAGTACCAATATTTCGTTCACCAATGCTGTGAAAGAATTGGTTACCGTGCAGGTTTACAATATGCAGGGTGCTGTAGTTGTTAATATGCCTGCCAAAGAGTATGCAAGCGGACAGCATGAAATTGGGTTAGATTGCAGCAGCCTGAATCCCGGTGTTTATACGGTAAAACTTACAGCAGGCAGTAAAGTTTTCACTGAGAAAATAGCTGTGAAAAAGTAAAATAGAGTTTCAACCTATCATTTGAGCAACAAAAAGCCCGGTCAAGTGCCGGGCTTTTTGTTGTTATAACGTGTACAATCGGTAAACTGTCAGAATAGATTTTCGAGCAGCTTGTCATCAACCATATTAGGTAGAGTAACTTTAAGCATAGGCTCTTTTTCCATGGCTCTTTTAATACTGAATACTGCGCCCTCGTTGCGTGCCCAGCTGCGACGCGAAATGCCGTTATTCACATCCCAGTGCAGCATCATTTTAATTCTGCGGTCGCATTCGGAGCTGCCATCGAGTAACATGCCGAAGCCTCCGTTTATTACTTCGCCCCAGCCTACTCCGCCTCCGTTATGCAGGCTTATCCAGGTTGCACCGCGGAAACTGTCGCCTACAAAATTCTGTACCGCCATATCAGCCGTAAAACTCGATCCGTCGTAAATATTTGATGTTTCGCGGTAGGGCGAATCCGTTCCCGATACATCGTGATGATCGCGACCCAGTACAACAGGCCCTTTGAGTTTACCCAGCCTGATAGCTTCATTAAAAGCTTCGGCTATCAGCGTGCGTCCATCGCAATCGGCGTAAAGTATGCGTGCCTGTGAGCCAACAACCAGTTTATTTTGCTTGGCTTCGCGTATCCAGCGTATATTATCGCGCATCTGCTGCATAATTTCGGGCGGCGATTCCAGGGCCAGTTTTTCGAGTACATCCATGGCGATCCGGTCAGTGAGGTCCAGGTCGGAAGGCTCGCCCGAAGTACATACCCAGCGGAAAGGACCGAAACCATAATCGAAACACATGGGACCCATTATATCCTGAACATACGATGAATAGCGGAAAGTTCCGTCAGGTTTCATAATATCAGCCCCGGCACGCGATGCTTCGAGCAGGAATGCGTTGCCATAATCGAAAAAATACATTCCTTTTGCCGTTAAACGGTTGATAGCAGCCACATGCCTGCGCAATGATTCCTGAACACTGAGTTTAAACTTCTCAGGCTCATAGGCCATCATGTGTTTCGATTCATCCAGTGTCAATCCGGCAGGATAGTAACCACCGGCCCATGGGTTATGCAACGAAGTCTGGTCCGAACCCATTTCAACTTCAATACCGGCATCGGCAAGCTTTTCCCATAAATCGACAATATTGCCCTGGTAAGCCATGGAAACTGCTTCTTTGGCGGCTTTTGCCTTACTAATGCGTTCAATTATTTTATCGAGGTCATCAAATACCTCATCTACCCATCCCTGCGAGAAACGGGTATGCACAGCTTTGGGGTTTATTTCGGCCACCACACCTATGGCGCCTGCAATAACTGCAGCCTTGGGTTGTGCTCCCGACATGCCTCCCAGCCCGGAGGTAACAAATAATTTCCCGGCAAGGCCTTCGTTTTTCTTTTCCACTTTTCGGCCGGCATTCAGCACCGTAATGGTAGTGCCGTGCACAATTCCCTGTGGACCAATATACATATACGAGCCCGCGGTCATTTGCCCGTATTGGGTTACGCCCAGGGCATTGAATCGTTCCCAGTCGTCGGGTTTCGAATAGTTTGGAATCATCATTCCGTTGGTAACAACTACTCTCGGTGCTTCCTTATGCGAAGGATACAATCCCATAGGATGTCCGGAATACATGACCAATGTCTGCTCCTCGGTCATTTCCGAAAGGTACTTCATAGTGAGCAGGTATTGTGCCCAGTTTTGAAAAACAGCCCCATTCCCGCCATAGGTAATAAGTTCGTGAGGATGTTGTGCCACTGCCGGATCGAGGTTATTCTGAATCATCAGCATAATGGCAGCTGCCTGTGTGCAACTGCGCCGGGTATTGATCAATAGGGCGGGCATGCATGGCATATTGCGGACGGAACCGATACATGTATATGCGCCCGAATTTATTCAGCTCTTCGGCAAATTCGACGGCCAGTACTTCATGGTGCCGGGCATCGAAATAGCGGAGGGCATTGCGGATAGCCAGTTTTTTGTCGGATGCAGATAAAATATCCTTGCGTACCGGAGCATGATTTACATCCGGATCGAAAGGTAAAAGCTGAGGTAATGTGGCAGGAATACCTTGTGTGATTGCTGCCCGAAAATCATTCAGATTCATATGTATTGAAAAGTGTTTACAAATAAGATTAATGCCGAAAACCATGCAAAATTACATTAATATTCTGCAATCGCCATGTATCAGATCACAAACAGGAATCCGATTTTCCATGCCATGTTTTCTTTAACAGTCGGCAGTGCATAGGGTCCGTAGCGGTAAAACCAGGCTGCTCCTACATCCACCAGGCCGAGGCGTATTATTTTATTCAATACCAGGCCCGACTCGAAATAGCCTTTTTCAAAACTATGCATATCGCCGAACAGATGGTTTTCGGGATGACTGAGCGACCCTATTCCCAGGTTGGTAACCAGTTCGGGTTCGGGTTTAAAATATTTTGAGCGAAACAG
The DNA here is from genome assembly GCA_963714825.1 of uncultured Bacteroidales bacterium. Lineage (GTDB taxonomy): Bacteria > Bacteroidota > Bacteroidia > Bacteroidales > UBA4417 > UBA4417. Next base: position 238,574 of record CAVQQF010000003.1, read on the forward strand.
TAAATTACCAAAATTATGCGAAAAGAAAAGGGATGCATACTTGTCGGATGTAAACTCGTCCATGCGCATGGTTGCAAAACTGCCCGGCGAATAAAGCGTAAATGGCCTGTACGATGCCCTGGCGTTGTATAAGTTTACATACGGAACATCACGGTCGATAAAACCGGCCTGTATGGTAACAGATGTGGTGCCCAGAAACCGGGTAAACAGCGACTTGGTAATTTTTAAATCGAAGCGGTTGTAATCGTATTGTCCGCCAAGCAGGTTTTCGAAACCATGTATTGCCGAAAATTCGATGATCGGGTAATTTGTCCCCAGCGAAACCGTTGAACGCGAATTCTTAATAAATTTTTCGCCAAAGGCATACCGCATGGTTATATATGCTTCGGTAAAGGCAAAATCCGAAGAGGTTACCGTTATATTATCGCTGGTAGCAATAACATAGGCATATTTGTATAAAGGAGTACGTTTGTATACTGACAATCCTCCGCCGAGTGTCAAATATTTAAGCATGCGCGAGCTTAATTTAGCTTCGTAACTCCGGGTGTGGCCCATTTTTGCAACTATAATTTCGCGAAACTGTTCAGGATTAAACAGGTTGCGTGCTTTGTCGAATTTTGAGTCGGCACCTGCTTCGTCCACATCATCGTAAAAGCCGGCTTTCAGGTTAAAATTCCTGAAACGGTCGAACATAAGTGTTCCATCGGCGCCGTATTTCCATTTCTCGTCCTTTAATCCATATGCAGTATAACCACTTATTTTAAACAAACTGCTGACCTTATCGGAAGTACCCAGTTTTAATCCGAACCTGGCCCCTTCGTGCCGATTCGCTTTAAAGAGGTTGTCGAGGTACAGGTCGAGATATCCGAATGTTAGCTTGCCGTTCATTACGGCATCGAGTCGCCGGGTAAATTTATCGAAGTTATTCGCTTTGCCTATGCTGTCGATAATTTTGTAAGTCATCAGCTCGCGCATAGTAAGGGAATCAACGCGGTATTGGCGCCATATTGCTTCGGGTTGCGAATAGGCATCGGGCAGTATATCCACTTCAATGGCTCCGAACTGACTGCGGCGAAGGTTAGGGTTTAAATCGACATTTGAGATATAGCTTTTACCCCGCCCCATCATTTTCAGGCTGGTTTTCTGCGCACTGTCGATGGTGATGGCCGCATTTTTAATTACCAGATCGGTGTTCAACTGCGACGGGAACCAATGCGTGCTGTCGATATAATCGTATAACTGTTGAATTTTCACTGAAAAAACTCCTTCCTCACGAGCTGGTATAGCTATAACGTTGCGTATGGCAAATCCGTTGGTGCTGATAGCGAGTGAGCCTTTAAGCCCGTCGAACCGGCTTTTCATCAGGGGCCTGTACGAAATTACAAAAGTAGTATCGTAAGGGTAGGGCTCTATAATGGTATCCTGCAATTCGAAGTAATATTTATTGAAACTTCCGTTTGAAAGCGGATTGATATAATCCTTGTCAATTATTTTTATTACGTCTTTATAGAAGGTGGTGGATTGTAGTTGTGAGATCAGAAATACAAACAAAGGATCGCTCATGCCTGAAATCCGGCTGGCAATTACTTTATTATAGTTCTCCGAAGGGAACTTAAAACTTCGTTTTACAACACTTTCCATCATAAAGAGATGTTGTTTCTCGAAAAATACCTTAGCCTTTATATAGGATGAGTCGGAAGCGAGGCTGTCGATAGGAGGTATGCTGTCCGATTCGGGACCGAAGATCATTTTTTCGTAGCTTGTATAAGCAAAGGATGGCAGGTGTTCGTGGTCGTTAATATAGCGGTTGGCAATGGCCTGGCTGATAATGCGGTGAGCAGGGTTTATGCCGGGTTTAATAACAATTTCCGAAAGTTCGTAGGTGGTTTTCTTTAAGCGGATCAATACATCCCTGCCGTTGTTTTCGGGAATAAACTCCAGGGGCTCGTAACCGATATAGCTTAGCTTTAATTTTAGAACCGGGTTGATGGAGCGTGCCACAAATTTCCCGTCGATGTCGGAAATACATCCCTCGGGGCCGTCGTTTACCTGTATATTAACAAAAGCCAGTGCATCGCGGGTTTCGAAATCGATAACCTGCCCTTTGATCTGATAAGTCTGAGCTAAGGATACATTAAAAACTGCCAGAAATAATAAAAATACTACGCTGAGTAGCCTGGTATATTGCTTCATAAGTGAATTTAACAATCGGGTGCTAAATTAGTTAAAGGATTGATACCATCTGCATGTTAGCATGGATCTTTACATGAGAGAAAAAAACACTAAATTTGGGATATACTTAATGCCGTTTCCCAAAATCGCTAACACCCTTATAACCGATATGCTAAAACACGAATCCATTTATGAGTATTATGTGCACCAGCACCGAAAAGTTGAGCTCTACCTGGAACAGTGTATCGACCATGCCGAGCCTGAACTTGTTCACCAGCTAAGGCTCACTATAAAAAAGCTGAGGGCAATTAACAAACTGGCCAGGCAATCGGGATTCGACGACAGTGAAGAATATGAGCGTTTAGCCACCCGGGTGAAGAAATTATTTAAAATGGCGGGCGAAATACGCGATATGCAGGTGCAAATCCAGTTACTCGACACTTACGAGGAGTTTACCGGTAACGAATATACCGAGTTCAGGCGCTATTTGCACAAGCGCGAGAAAAAGAGAATTTCGCAATTATGTGATGCACCTCACAAAGTGAAAGCCCAGCCTGCTGCTATTGCCGCCAACGAAAAAACAGGCAGCCGGCTTTCGGGTATGGACGACCAAGCAATCACCAATTCAGCCATGGCAGTATTGGATGGTATCTATCAGCAAACCACGAAATTATCAAAGGGCAGGATCAGTAATGTGAGCCTGCACAGCATCAGGAAGAAAGTGAAGCAGGTGCGATATATTCATAATGTATTGGAAGTTGTGTACCCTGGTTTTAATTATGAGCGTATTCCCGATTCAACCATCAGGGAAATAGAATCCACTGCCGGGCATTGGCACGATTGCCTGGTGAGGGTTGAAGTGCTTCGCGATTGTATAACGAAAATGAAAAAGCCTGACAGCGCTACGAAAGTGAAATACAGGAAATTGATGGGTGTTTTCCGCGATGAGTTGAAGGTTGCCTATAAAAATGCATGCCTTGCTGTAAGATTCTAGATTACTCCCTTAGTTTTGTATTTGACCGGTGCCTGTCCTTGTCGCGCAGGGTTTTCTTCTCAAGGTTTTTGATAACGGCTTTTGTGAGATCAATTCCGGTTTGATTGGCAAGGCATACCAGAACAAATAATACATCGGCCATTTCGTCGGCCAGATCGGCATTTTTATCCGATTCTTTCTCGCTTTGCTCACCGTAGCGACGTGCCATAATGCGTGCTACTTCACCAACTTCTTCCATTAATACAGCCGTATTTGTGAGTTCGTTAAAATACCTTACTCCGGTTGTGGTGATCCATTGGTCAATGGTTTGCTGCAGTTGTTCTATTGTCATTAGTCGGTTTTATTGAGATTAAATTTGCTATATAAACAGGGGTGTAATTTCAATTTAAGAGTTGGTGTGCCTGGGTTCCCAGTGCCGGGTTCCCAGTACCGGAATTAAACAGTATTTACTGAAGTTCTTTATCGAAGTAATATCCCATTATCTAAAACAGAGCCAATAGAGCATTTTAAATGAAATTTCATGTGTGGTAACCCGAAAGGCGATCCCGAAAGCTTTCGGGATTGCTACCAACCTGGTCTGTTATCCTTATACATCGTTAGCAAACGATTTTATTCTTTCATTATTTTCACGACTTCTTCTCCAATTTTCAGAATGTAAATTCCACTTGGTAATGATCCGATATTTATAATATCACCTGAATTTATAGTTCCATTTTTTACACTCTGTCCAAAAGTATTATAAATAACGTATTCTGTTTCTTTGAAAGCAACAAATTCGGCTACAATGTGATTAGAGGCAGGATTTGGGAAAGCTCGTAAATTTAAAGTGGTTTTGAATCTATCAGAGATTGAAACCGTTGAGCAATACAAGTTCGTTTGATATTTTGAAGCTGTTAAATTTTGGTCTAACGAATCAACGCTTAGCATTCCGCAATAACAATCATTATCATCTAAATGTAATTTAAACCAGGCAAAAGCCACATTTCCTAAATCTCCATTACCTGTATTTGGGTATAAAGCAGTATTGTGGTCTCCGCCTGAAATCTCAAATAATAATTTAGAAGTAGAATTTGGTGTATAGTTATAATGAACATCAGCATGTTGTGCCGGTGGGGCTACAGGGTCTATTTGTCCACTTAAAATTAAAACAGGGGAAGAATGATTAAGGTCTTCAGGAACAAGAGTATTTACATCCAGCCAGGGTGCAAATGCAATTACTGCCTTTATTCTGGGATCGATTTTTGCGGCTAGTTGGGCACCACCGCCCCCCATCGACCACCCTCCTACAGCAATATTTGAAGTGTCTATTCTTTGGAATAGGGGGGAGCCGGCCCTGTTATTTTCCTGACGAATAGTTTCCATTCCATCGATAAGTGCATTAGCTCTTATATTTGGGAAGTTATACACCGAATTAGTCCCGATTGTCATACCTATAAATCCCCGGGAAGCTAAATAACGTGCCCATCCTATTACGGATTCTTGAGTGGCTAGAAACCCAGGAACTATAACTATACTTTTTAAACTGTTATCTCCATTCAAAGGATAAAACAATGTTGCACCAGAATAGTCTGGTCCATTTCTAAGTCCGTCTGATTCCACTAAGGAATCAAAAACGATTGGAGTAAAATTTGTTACATTTTGAACTGTTATTGAATCACACTGACTGTATGCGTGCTGCGATAATGTCAACAAGAGTAACGCTAAAAATAATTTAATTTTCATTTGTTTGCCTTTCTGTTTAAATGGTTGCTAATTGAAATATATTACCAACCTACCCTTCGTACCTCAACCAAACCCAGAACATTACCTGACTTCCAAAACTGCCTTTGGAGTAAACTCTTTCTATCTGATAAATTTAATTATTCCTTTACCTCGAGCCTGAAACCTGTACCATGAACATTAACAATTGCAATATCAGGATCTTCTTTGAGGTATTTACGTAATTTGGTGATAAATACATCCATGCTACGTCCGATAAAATAATTGTCGCTTCCCCAAACGGCTTTCAGCGTTTTTTCACGGGTAATAAGCTGATTTTTATGGCTGTATAAAACCCTTAGCAATTCCACTTCTTTGGTAGTAAGCCCTATACGTTTTTCGCCGATGCGGAGTTCGTGATTTGCTGAGTCGAAGGTGTATTTGCCCAGCGAATGGTTGCCATCCGTTATCAATACATCAGTTTCGTTGTTGGCCTGTGGTTGCTGGCATCGCCTTAAAATAGCACCCATACGGAGCTCGAGTTCCTCGCTGCTGAAAGGTTTTGTGATGTAATCGTCGCAGCCGGTTTTAAAGCCTGTAACACGGTCCTCCATTTGCCCGCGGGCTGTCAGAAAAATAATAGGAACCTTATTGTCGGTTTCACGTATTTCGTTGGCTAGGGTAAACCCATCCTTACGGGGCAACATAACATCGAGTATTAACAGGTCGAAAGTGTTGGATTGAAATGATATTAGCCCTTCAACACCATCGGCGGCGCATGTTACTTCATAATCCTGAAGTTCAAGATAGTCGCGCAGAACATCGGCAAGGTTTACATCATCCTCAACCAACAATATTTTCGTTTTCATAAGATAGTTGAATTTGTGAAATATTACTCAGAAAATCGAGCGGAAATGAAATTTCGAACCTGCTGCCTTTGCCCGGTTCGCTGTGCAGACTTACCACACCGTTATGGGCTTCGACCAGGCTTTTTACATAATATAATCCTAAACCGAAGCCTTTCACATCGTGAAGGTTACCGGTATGCACCCTGAACATTTTGCGAAATATATGTTTCTGGTTTTCAGCGCTTATCCCAATGCCCTTATCTTCGATGGCAACTACCACGTGGTCGTTTCGGTTAAAAGTGCTTATGGATATTTCAGGTATTCCGGGTGAGTATTTGTTGGCATTGTCGAGCAGGTTCGAAATTATATTTTCAACATGCATAATATCAGCATATACCCTGTGATTGGTAGCATCGAGGTGCAGTTTTACAGTGCCCTTTTTCTCTTTAATAATAAACTGAAAATTAGCGGCAGCCTTATTTATTACATCGTTCAAATCGAATGATTCCTGCCTGAGAGTGTATGCGCCACGATCGAGAACAGCGAGTTGTAATACATGTTCCACCTGGTTTTTAAGCCGTATGTTTTCGTCGAAAATAATACCTGCATATTTGCGTGCCTTGCTTTCATTGTTTAATACCGAGGGCTTTAACAACATTTCACTTGCCAATGATATGGTGGCGATAGGTGTTTTAAATTCATGGGTAATATTGTTAACGAAGTCGCTTTTCATTTCCGAGATTTTCTTCTGGCGCAGAAACGAATAAATGCTTAATATAAACCCGAAAACCAGGATAGTTAGGAGCAGGAAACACACCAGGAGCCACCAGAATATGCTGGTAAGCGCCCGATGGCGTTCGTCGGGAAACCAGGCTCCGAGTACCATAGAATTGTTACGGCTGATACACGATAGCGAGATGGTGTGTGACGATTCCAGGAGCTGAGCTTCGTGTTTAGGATCGGATACATATCCTGCATGACTGGCTGAGGGATTATAAATGCCATAAACGTAGGGTTTATGCAGTCCCACTTCAGCAAATTCAGTATTAATAAGTTCTTCGAGGGCCTTAATATTAATGCCGTTAGGCAATGTGCTTTTTTTGTGTGAGCATTCGGTTTTGCAAAACAAACCGTCGCTAAGCGTGTCGGACTTGCACTCATACATTTGATTTACAGTGCCTTTAAGAGCCAGTATTACCTTGCTGTTGAACTGCTCCTCCTGAAGGGAAACGGCATTCCGTATCCAGTAAAACTGTATGAAAATGACACCGGCTAATGCTAAACCAGTAATGGTAACTATGATTAAAAATGTTTGTTTCTTCACGCTTCAAAATTAGGAAGTTATATGAAATGCCATGCACGGCTTAACATATTATTAACAATACAATTTTAAATAGTATTATTTTAAGGTGGGAAGTATGTCCGAAACCATTGGTAATAGCTTATTACAGCTATATACCGCTATTTTTCAAGGTAAGGGGCCATCATTTTCAACAATTCATCGGGCAAAATAGGCTTCACTATGTAATTATCGCATCCCGATACCATGCTTTGCTGCCTGTCCGATTCAAGGCCATAGGCTGTTTGCGCTATAACCGGAATATCGCTGCGAATTGATTTTACATACTGAGTCAGTTGCCAGCCGTCCTCACCGGGTAATTGAATATCCATAAGGATGATATGGATTTCGGGCGTGTTTTCCAGTATTTCGCGCATGGCATTTCCATCAGCAGCTACTTTAACAGTAATACCTGTTTTCCGGAGTATCGTTTCGATGTATGTTACATTCTGGGCGTCATCTTCAACCAGCAGGGCCGTTTTACCTTGCCAGTTGAAACCTGAAATTACCTGGTGGGTACTGGTTTTATCAGCAGAAGGTTGAAGTTGAACAAACGGCAGTTCGAAAATAAACTTACTTCCTTTACCTGCTTCAGTCTCAACCCATATACGGCCACCCATTAGCTCAATATTCCCTTTGCTGATGGCTAATCCGAGGCCTGTGCCCTTGTATTTGTTGCGGTCGGGTATTTCGGCCTGCCTGAAACGCTCGAAAATAATTTCGGTATATTTCGGGTCGATGCCTATACCTGTGTCAGAAACAAAGCAGGTTATCGTTCCATTATCAGGCATACGAAAGCCAAACTTAATGCTACCCTTTTCGGTGAATTTAAGCGCATTATCGAGCAGGTTTGCAAAAACCTGTTTCAGTTTTATTTCGTCAATTTCGAAAGCCAGGTGACCTGAACTTACTGCTTTTTCGCAAATCAACCTTACTTCCGAAGCAGCACTCATCCTAAGTTTCGTGTTATAGGTAAGGTATAACTGGTCGAGTAAATTATTCAGGTCGCAATTGGAATTATGAAGGGTAGCATTGCCTGATTCGATACGCGAAAAGTCGAGGACATCATCAATTATCTGCAGCAAATCGATGGAACGGCTTATAATAATGTTGCTGAATTCCTGTCTTTTTTCTACTTCCAGATAGGGATCGGTGAGCAAATCGGCGAAGCCCATGATGGAATTCATAGGGGTGCGAATTTCGTGGCTCATATTAGCAAGGAATGCTGATTTTAACTGGTCGCTTTTTTCGGCATTTTCCTTGGCGAGGATAAGCTCAGCGGTGTATTTCTTTAACTGTGTATCCGTTAGTTTTTTCTCTGTTATATCTCGTGTAATTGCTAACACAGTATCTTTTCCCAGCGGCGCTGTACGCGTTTCGTAATCCAGCAGCGAATCATTAACAGTAATTGTGTATTCGAACGTGAGTATTTGATTGGTTTCAATGCATTTTTTGAATATTTCGAGTTGCCGTTCCACCTCAGCGGGCGGGAAAAGATTTTTTAAGGTCAGAGCCTTAATCTGATCCGGCGAAAACGCAAGCTTCTGCGGATCGGAAGCGAAAAAATCAAGAAACTCACCTTTTGTGTTCAGGATAAACAATAAATCAGGAATTACATTGATAACGGCATTCAGCCTGTTCGTTTGATTGGTTAATGCTTCCAGTGTTTTTTGATGTTCGGCCTGCAGCCAGCGCTCGCGTGTATTATTTCGGCCCGAGCCTATAGTGCCGGCTAGCTTGCCGCTGATATCGTAAAATGGCGACTTGAAAACATCAAGGCATATAAATTCACCTTTAATATTACCACATTCATCGAACCTCTGGTTTTGTAGTGATTCCAGCACAATGTCATCCGATTTGCGGCATAGCTCACCGAAAGTGTACCAGTCGGGATTACCGGCATGCTGTTCGCGCTCTCTGTCCGCAAAATAAGCATCCGTTTTACCGATAGGCTCCTCAGTATCAATGGCATTCAGCATTATTTCACAAACCGCCTTGTTAGCGAAAATATATTCATTACTAAGGTTCTTTGCCCAAATCATATCCGGAACATTATCGCACATCACCCTGAGCAGCTGGTACATTTCCTCGTATTTATTTTCACTTTCCCTCTTCCCCTTTTCACCGGCTTTGCGTGCCGAAATATCGCTAAGCATTATTAAGCCCGATAAGCGGTTATTGAATATTACAGGAATAGAAACGGATTCGCATATTTTTTTAGTGCCGTCCTTACATAGAATTGTTCCTTCGAGGGGCGTATTGCGGATGTTGTCTTCAAGCCGCTGTATTCTTTCCCTGATCACGGCTTTCGATTCGTCAGCAACTGTGTTCATTACATCCAGGTCAACCAGGTCGTCAGGATTATCGTATCCGAATATTTCGGCACCTGCTTTATTGCTGTATATGTATTTGCCTTTGTGTATTACCAGTATGCCTACAGGCGAAGCTTCGAGCAGGTTGCGGAACTGCATTTCGCTCAGTTCCAGTTCATTTTCTATAGCTTTGGTGTCGGAAATATCGGTTGCAATGCATTGCAGGTAATCGTTACCATCCTCACTATAATAGGTAGCCTGGAAGCGGATAAAAATCTGCCTGGCACCTTGAAAAAAACGGAGATTTGTAGATAATGTAGCTTTTGAAGTAAGTACTTTGTTTAGTTGAAAAGTATATAAATCAAGACTTTCGGGTAATATAAAGTCTTTTAAATCCGTACCGTCAATGGTTGACTGGTCGAGATCAAATAAGCTACAAAATGCGTTGTTGGCAGTTGCAATTTTTCCATTTGGGTTCAGTACGCAGTATCCTATAGGTGCATTGTAAAATAAACTGTTAATACGCGACCGGGTCTTCGATAAAAGATCGAGAAGCTCATTGATCCGGGGATCGGCAGGTGGTGTATCCTGAAGCGGTATATTACCTAAAAGTTGTTCGAGTTGCCTGGTATATTCATCTGCTGAAAGCTGGCTCTTAGCGTTGAGCACTGATTGTACGTTCGATCGGAATGTTTCGGAATTGAATACGTCTGGCATGTTATGATAGATTAATGCAGTGATGTATGGCTTTGTATAATGTAATGCTGATGCGAAACTTTGATTTAAAATTGGATAGTTAAAGTGGTATTTATCGTCAAAAGTAAGAATGAAATTGAGAAATTACAATAACAAGCAGCCGGATTATGCAGTTTTCGCAATATATTTTTTTAATCAGCTGTTATTTAGCGTGTTATATAGCAGGTATTTTCTGTTTGAATCACCTTCAATATCTTTCATATCTTTGCATCAATCTTACTACATGGAAACTTCCAGAATTACATACACAGGCGAACTCAGAACCGAAGCAACACATGTAAAATCAGGGCAATCTTTTGTTACTGATGCTCCTGTTGATAACCAGGGTAAAGGAGAGGCTTTTTCGCCCACCGATCTGCTGGCAACATCCTTGGGAGCCTGCGCCATTACCATGGTAGGCATTGCCGCACGAACCCACGGGTTTAATGTGGATGGTACTGAAGTTAAAGTCACAAAAATAATGGCTTCCGATCCCCGCCGGGTAAGTGAAGTAATTGTCGAAATGGATTTCCCCGAAGTCAGCTATTCAGGCAGGCAGAAAGAAATTATCAGGCATACCATTAATACATGCCCTGTTGGCAGGAGTCTGCACCCTGACCTGAAACAAACATTTATTTTGAATTTTTCAGACTGATAGCCCATGGAACCTAATACGATTCGGGGAATTGAAGGGAATAAGGAAATACTTGTAACTGATTTGCATACTGCTACTGCTTACGGATCAGGAACTGTTGATGTTTTTGCTACGCCTGCTATGATTGCACTTATGGAGCAGACAGCTATGGAGAGTGTTGCACATTTGATTCCGGAGGGCTTCGTAACGGTTGGAACCGAAGTATCGGTTAAGCATATTAAGGCAACCTTGCCGGGCGAAACTGTTCGCTGCAATACGAAAGTGATTCAATCGGAGGGGAAAAAACTGGTTTTTGAAGTTGCTGCCAGCGACGCATCCGGTTTGATTGGCAAGGGCACTCATACCCGATATATGGTTGATAAACATGAGTTTATCAATAACCTCAGAGGTAATAATATTCGATAACATCATTTACAAAACACGCACTTTTGGAACTTTCGAACACAGGCCAGGGGCCACAGACATTTATTGTTAAAACAATTTCGGGCCTCGAGGAAGTGCTGGCCGGTGAAATTACTGAACTTGGCGGGGAGAATATCCAGATGCTCAAGCGTGCGGTAAGTTTCGAAGGCGATAAACGTATGCTTTACAAGGCAAACTACTGCCTGCGAACCGCTCAGCGTATACTGATGCCGATATTTAGTTTTCAGATGGCCGACGAGGACGATTTATACATCAATATAAATAATTATTCGTGGGAGAATCACCTCGACCTGTTGAAAACATTGTCGGTTGATGCGGTTGTAAGTGGCTCTGAATTAACTCATTCGCATTACGTGGCCTTGCGTACCAAAGATGCTATTGTCGATAGGTTCCGCACCTTGAATAATGGCCGCCGACCATCGGTTGATACCGAAAACCCGCATATCAGGGTTAATATTCATATCAGCGGCAGTACCTGCAATGTTTCCCTCGATAGCTCGGGAGCGTCGCTGCACAAAAGGGGCTACCGTGTTTCGAATGCCGAAGCGCCTATGAGTGAAGTGCTGGCCGCAGGATTAATCATGCTGAGTGGCTGGAAGCGCGACTGCCATTTTATCGATCCCATGTGTGGCTCAGGCACCTTTATTATTGAAGCGGCTATGATTGCAAATAACTTCCCTGCAGGTATGTATCGCAAGGAATTCGGGTTTATGCACTGGCCCGATTTTGACGAAGCCTTATGGAATGAAGTTACCGCCGAAGCCCTCGATAAGCAGACTGAATTTGATTTCCAGATCATTGGCAGTGATATTTCGCCTAAAAACCTTTCGTCGGCCCGGGCTAACCTCAAATCAGCACGCCTGCACAAGGATGTTACGCTTATGGTGAGTCCTATTTCCGAAATTAAGCCACCTGCCGGAAAGCCTGGAATTATCATGATAAACCCGCCTTATGGCGAACGCATCAGGCCGAATGATATTATTGGCTTATACAAAAGCATCGGAAATGTTTTAAAACAGGAGTTTTCGGGCTACCAGGCCTGGATAATAAGCAGCGATCAGAAAGCCCTTGGTTTTATAGGCCTGCGCCCGTCGGCCAAGTTGCCTGTTTATAATGGCCCCCTCGAATGCCGCTTCGAACATTTCGATTTGTATAGAGGCAGTAAAAGAGGCAGGTATATGGATGGTGCAAGCCCTGATGGGGAAAGCAATGACATTACTCCGCGTGAGCCATATAACCACGACGGGAAACCAAACTGGCGTAGCAAGGAGGCTCCCGAAGGCGATTCAACGCCCCGCGAATTTAAGCCATCAGAATATAAGTCGAGCCGTAATAAAGGGTATGACGATTCGGAAAAAAGGCCGCCCAGGCGTGGTTCTGATTCGGAGCGTAGCGAATATAAATCGCGGGAATTTAAACCCCGTGAATACAAGCCACGCAGCGAAAGTGGTGACGGAGGGTTTACCCGGCGCGAAAAGCCTGAAGGCGATTATGAGTCAAGGAAAAGCAACAAGCCATTCCGCGACGACCGCCCCGGCAGGGATGACAGGCCTGAGCGACGCAGGGTTGAAAAGGCAAAACTTAAGCCGGCAACACGCATCGAAGAGCGAAATGAACACCTGAATCGGAAGAATATAATTTCTGAATCAGACGGCGATTATCCTGAAACAAACGGCGATTATACTGAAACCGAAAATATTGTCAACCTTCCCGAAGTGCCTGCTGAGGATGCATCAGGCCGTGTTCCATCGAAAGGTAACAAGTTTACCGCGCAAAGGGATTATAAGATTACCCGTAAGCGTGAGTTAAGGCCACGGAAAGCCAGGCCTGCCGAAAGCGATCCTGAAACGAAGGAAACAAGCCCGGAGCCGGTACAAAAACCAGTTGCTGAACCGAAAGTTAAACCCGCAACCAAGGCTAAAACACCTGCGAAACCTCCAAAAAATTACGACGACCTGGAGGATTAGTTGCCATATTGTAGCCAGGCCGGGGCTTTGATTTTACACTGAATTATTTTCTCCTTGATGTTGTCCATCGTGGACTTGAGTAGTTGCATTGTATCGATATTATAGTCGATAGTATGTTGAAAATTATTCGTAAGCCCTGCATGGGCGACATTATAGCTGATATTTTTTACCAGGCACAGTATTTCAAAATCTTTTTCTGATTGCTTTCTGACCTGAAAAAATCTGTAAAATTCCCTACCTTCGCTTCTCAGGTATAATCACCTCCTTATGCGCACTACCTTATTTGTAAATGTATTGCTTCCCTTGCCGGTTCCGGGGTATTTTACCTACCGCGTTCCCTTCGATCTCAACGAATCGGTTGAGCCCGGAAAGAGGGTGGTGGTGCAGTTTGGGAAAAAGAAGGTGTATACCGCACTGATTCACAGTATTTCCGAAAAAGCGCCTGTCGTTGAAACAAAATATATTCTTGGTGTCCTCGACCTTCAACCGATAGCGAATGATTTCCAGTTCAGGCTTTGGGAATGGATAGCTTCTTATTATTGCTGCACGGTAGGTGAGGTGATGAATGCCGCATTGCCAGCAGCATTAAAACTGGCCAGCGAATCGAAGATACGCATAGTGCCTGGTATTGAACTCAGCGAAAAAATACTTTCGGAAAAGGAGTATAACCTGCTGCGCGCTCTGAAAGAAAACGGAGCCCTTACTATAACCAATGCTTCCAGGTTTGCCGACCAGGTGAAAATTATTCCGCTTATTCATACCCTCATCGAGAAAGGCTATATCGTTACCGAAGAAGAAATCCGCGACCGCTTTACCCCGAAAATACTCACTTTTGTCAAGCTAACCGATGCTTTTAACAGCGAGGATCAACTTCAGCTGCTTTATGATAAGCTCGAACGAAAAGCACCGAAACAGCTTGACTTGCTGATCGAATATATACAGTTGTCGAAAATCATGTCGGACAAGCCGGTGGAAGTTTCGCGCAAAGAGTTGTTTGCACGTATTCCGCTTGCTGACGCGAAATACAAAGCCCTTGAGAAAAAAGGAGTTTTTGAGGAATATGATAAGGAAATAAGCCGGCTTAATTACCGAAATGCCACACACTCGACCGAAAGCATTGAATTGACACCTGAACAGCAACGTGCGTTTAAGGAAATTACCGATTCGTTTGAGGCGAAAAATGTAACCCTGATGCATGGTGTGACCTCGAGTGGCAAAACGGAGATTTATATAAAGCTTATCCGGCAAATGCTCGAAGCAGGCAAACAGGTTTTATACCTTTTACCCGAAATTGCGCTGACTTCGCAAATTATTAACCGCCTGCAAAAATATTTTGGCAACGACGTAGGAGTGTATCACTCGAAGTATAACGAAAATGAACGTGTCGAAATATGGCAGCATGTTTCAGGAACCGGCTCGCAATCGTTTAATTTGCTTCTTGGAGCCCGCTCCGCCTTGTTTCTGCCATTCAGCAACCTGGGGTTAATAATTATCGATGAAGAGCACGATTCATCGTACAAGCAGTACGATCCTGCGCCTAGGTACAATGCACGCGACACGGCTATTTTCCTGGCATCAATGCATGGAGCCAAAGTGCTGCTGGGATCGGCAACACCGGCCATCGAAAGCTTTTACAACGCCGGAAAGGGCAAATACGGATTCAGCAGCCTTTCGGAGCGCTATGGCGGCATTATGCTTCCGGAGGTGAAACTGGCCAACCTCAGGGACGAACATCGCAAGAAAACGATGCAATCTATTTTTTCGTCGGTATTGATACGCGAAATAGAAACTGCCCTGGCTGCAAATGAACAGGTTATACTTTTCCAGAACAGGCGTGGCTTTTCGCTGCATATCGATTGCGACAACTGCGGATGGATCCCGCATTGTGTGCAGTGTGACGTTTCGCTGGTGTATCATAAAAAGCAAAACCAGCTTCGCTGCCATTACTGCGGATATACCACGCGGATTCCTGATAAATGCCCCGACTGCGGCCACACAGGTTTGCTGATGAAAGGCTTCGGGACCGAAAAAATTGAAGAGGAACTTTCGCTGATTATACCTCAGGCCCGTATTGCGCGCATGGATCTGGACAGTACCCGTACCAAATTTGCGCACCAGAAACTTATTGGCGCTTTCGAAGAACGTAAAGTTGACATACTTGTGGGTACACAAATGGTTACCAAAGGACTTGATTTTGATCACGTAAGCCTGGTTGGAATACTGAATGCCGACAGTTTATTGTCATATCCCGATTTCAGGGCATTTGAACGTGGGTTTCAGCTAATGGCGCAGGTAGCAGGACGGGCGGGCCGCAAAAACAAGCAAGGGAAAGTATTGATACAAGCTTACAATCCCTCGCATCCTATCCTCGAAATGGTTCTGCACCATAATTACGAAGCCTTGTACCAAAGCCAGCTCACAGAGCGCGAACGGTTTCTGTATCCGCCTTTCTGCCGAATTGTGCAGCTTTCGCTCAGGCATGTGAATGCCGACCTGATTAACAAGGCAGCCGACGAATTGGCAAAGAAACTCCGTGGGATTTTCGGGAAACGAGTGCTAGGGCCCGAATATCCTGTGGTGTCGCGTATCCGCAATCAATACCTGAAGAATATTCTTATCAAATTAGAAAAAGGAATTCCCTTGCCGAAAGCTAAGGAAGAGATCAAAAACGCTATCCTGAAACTAAATGCCCATCCCAACTATAAACCCGTGCGGGTAGTAATAGATGTAGATCCGATGTAGGAATCCGGATCGGCATATGAATAATAAAAATTCGATTATTTTACTGTTTTTTAAAACAACCCGTGCAGATTTGCCTGCACCCGTTCGATAATCTTTCCAAGGTCTTCAGGGTTATCCTGGAAATTGATATTATCCACATCAAAAATCAGGAGTTTGCCTGAGGTATAGCCATTAATCCAGTTTTCGTAGCGTTCGTTCAGGCTTTTGAGGTAGTCGAGGCGGATGGAAGCTTCGTAATCGCGGCCTCGTTTCTGAATATTCCTCACCAGGGTTGGCACATCGGCGCGCAGGTAAACCAATAAGTCGGGAGGTTGAATAAAGGATGCCATCAGTTCGAACAGCGACTGGTAGTTTTCATAATCGCGGGTCGTCATCAGGTTCATGGTGTGCAGGTTGGGCGCAAAAATATTGGCATCTTCATAAATGGTGCGATCCTGAATTACATTTTTACCGCTTTTGCGGATATCAACGATCTGCCGGAAACGGCTGTTCAGGAAATAAATCTGAAGGTTAAACGACCAGCGTTGCATATCTTCGTAAAAACTGGGAAGGTAGGGATTGGTATCCACGTCTTCGTAATGCGGTTGCCAGCCGAAGTGCTTGGCCAGAAGCCCTGTTAGTGTTGTTTTCCCGGATCCTATATTCCCTGCTATTGCTATATGCATGCCCATGTGTTCAATATTTTATAGTCTGCTAAATTATTAAGAATCCTGATTATGATCTAAAACTTTTGCGTTTTGTTGATAACTAGTTAAGCGATCGACACGTTTATTGTATTTTCACAGCTCAAAAAAGAGTGCAAGGAATATCTTTTTTCTCAGTGTTCATCTGTTCTCTCCGTGGTTTTTTTAACCACAAAAGGCACAAAAGGTTAAACTTATTCTCCGTGTTCCTCTGTGCTCTCTGTGCCTCCGTGTTTTTTTTACCACAAAAGGCACAAAAGGTTAAACTTATTCTCTGTGTTCCTCTGTGCTCTCCGTGCCTCAGTGTTTTATTTTACCACAAAAGACACAAAAGGTTAAACTTATTCTCTGTGTTCCTCTGTGTTCTCTGTATCTCCGTGGTTTTTTTAACCACAAAAGGTACAAAAGGTTAAATTTTTTCTCCGTGTTTCTCCTAGTTCTCCGTGTCTCCTTGGTTTTTTTAACCACAAAAGGTACAAAAGGTTAAAATTATTCTCCGTGTTCCTCTGTGCTCTCCGTGCCTCCGTGGTTTTTTTAACCACAAAAGGTACAAAAGGTTAAATTTTTTCTCCGTGTTCCTCTGTGCTCTCCGTACCTCCGTGTTTTTTTTTACCACAAAAGGCACAAAAGATTAAACTTATTCTCTGTGTTCCTCTGTGCTCTCCGTGCCTCCGTGTTTTTTTTTACCACAAAAGGCACAAAAGGTTAAACTTATTCTCCGTGTTCCTCTGTGCTCTCCGTATCTCCGTGGTTTTTTTAACCACAAAAGGTCACAAAAGGTACAAAAGGTTAAACTTATTCTCCGTGTTCCTCTGTGCCCTCCGTGCCTCCGTGGTAAAACCAATATGAAAAAATCACCTATAAACTTTTATTATTCATCGCCAATATTTCCTCAACATACTTCCGTTCGTTCGATAGTCGAGGCACTTTATTTTGTCCACCCAGTTTCCCCCGTTCGCGGAACCAGTCGTAAAAGGTGCCTTTTTCAACCTGACGTATAACAGGAAGTTGAAGCATAAGGTTGTGATAACGTTTGGCTTCGTAATCCGAATTCAGCGATTTAAGAGCGTTATCGAGCGTGTCGCCGAAAAAATCAAGACTTTCGGGTGGCGTTTCAAATTCGATCACCCATTCATGTGTTGCCTGTTCGTTATCACTGAAAAAACGTGGAGCAGCAGTATATTCGGTAATAATGGCACCGGTTTTTTCGCAGGCGGTAGCCAGGGCTTTTTCAGCATTATCGATAATAAGTTCCTCGCCAAAGGCATTGATAAAACTACGTGTACGCCCGGTAATTTTTATCCTGTAAGGATCGGTGGATGTAAACATAACAGTGTCACCAATGAGGTAACGCCACAAACCGGCATTGGTACTTATTATCATGGCATAATTAACGTCGGTTTCCACTTGCCATAGTGGCAGTGTTACCGGATTTAGTCTCATCAAAATCCGCCATAGGCAGAAACTCGTAAAAAATCCCGTAATCAAGCATCAGCAGCATGTCGTCGGCATCAGGTCTGTCCTGGATGCCGAAAAAGCCTTCGCTGGCATTATAGGTTTCGAGGTATTTCATTTCGGGTGGACAAATCTTGCGAAATTGCTCGCGGTAGGGTGTAAAGCTCACTCCTCCGTGGATAAACAGCTCAAGGTTTGGCCATACTTCCTGTATATTTTTAGCACCGGTAATTTCGAGGACCTTATTCAGCAGCACCAATGTCCATGATGGAACACCGGTGATATTGGTTACATCTTCGTCCTTGGTAATTTCGGCAATACGAAGCAGCTTTGCCTCCCACTCGTCCATAAGGGCTACGCTCATATCAGGAGTGCGTATCAGCTGAACCCAGAAAGGCAGGTTCTCCATGATAATAGCCGAAACATCGCCGTGATAGGTATCGGCCATTTCGTTATCCGACCGGAAACTGCCACCCATTCCCAGTACTTTGCCGCTGAAAATCATGGATTCGGGATTGTTGTTGCAATAGATCGAAAGCAGGTCCTTGCCGCCTTTCATATGGCATTCTTCAAGTGCTTCGGCGGTTACTGGAATAAACTTGCTTTTGTCGCTCGTAGTACCCGAACTCTTTGCAAACCATTTAACCTCAGTAGGCCAAAGAATATTGTTCTCGCCATTTCGCAGCCTGTCGATATAGGGTTTCATGGCATTGTAATCACTGATAGGTACACGGCGGCGGTATTCTTCGAACGAGTTGATGGAACGGTAATTGTATTTTAATCCCCATTCCGTATCACGGGCTGTATGCAACAGGTCTTCAAACCACTCTTCCTGTACCTCGTGCGGGTACTTCATAAATAAATCAATCTGGTGGATGCGTTTGCGTATAAACCACGATATCACGGAATTAAATAATGTCATCAGCCTAAAGGTTTAATAATTTCAGTTAGCCAAAAATAAGCAATAATACCTAGTGTTGAAGAGTTTTGGGAATTGATTTTGTTAAAAATTGATTTCTCCACGAATGACACAAATTGCTTACGAATACACACGAATTACTTGTGCGAATCAGTGTATCATTCGTGAAAATTCGTGGAAAATTTATAGCTATCTTAAATTTCAATTACCTTTATTCTTTTAAAAATATAAATATGGAAAAGCGCAACGCCCTTATAGCCGGTGCCACCGGTCTGGTTGGAAGCAGTTTGTTACGGCAACTGCTGGCTGACGATCAATATGATAAAGTGATTGTAATCACCCGCAAACCGCTGGATATTTCGCACACGAAACTTGTCCAGCAGCAAATTGATTTTGATAAAATAGAGTCATTGGAAATCGGTTTTCAAATTGATGACGTGTTTTGTGCCCTGGGCACCACCATTAAGACCGCCGGTTCGCAGGATGCTTTTTATAAAGTGGATTTCACTTATGTAGTAAACCTAGGAAAATGGTGTGAAGGTAAAGGCGTAAAAAGGTTCCTGATTGTAAGTGCGATGGGTGCAAATGCAAAATCAGGAATATTTTATAACCGGGTAAAAGGTGAAATGGAAACTGCTGTCAGCCAGTTAAATATTCCTCAAAAGCAAGTCTTCCGGCCATCACTTTTGATGGGAAACCGTACTGAAAAGCGAGGAGGTGAAAAAATCGCACAAGCGGTAATGAGAGGTTTGGGGTTTCTGTTTGCAGGTCCATTATTGAAATACAAAGGAATTCATGCGGATATGGTTGCGAAGGCGATGATTAAAGCTGCAAAATCAGATAGTACAGGATTTAAGATTATTGAATCAGGGGAAATGCAGGGGATGAAATAATTTCGGATTTCGGATTTCGGAATGAGGATTTCGGAATATTGATGTTGAATTGAAGACTCATAACATATTTAATTTCAGAATATAATATGGACTTTAATCTTACGTTAAGTTACTGGTGCTGATTATTTTCCTGTTGAAATTATTTTTACAAACTGAAGTTCGTTTTCCTTTATCATACATAACCACAGGTATTTATGAAAAATTTCCTTGTTTTAATCTTTGTTCTATTTCTCAGTTCAAATGCTTTCTCCCAACAAAACCTTCCTCCCGAAATCAAAGGCAATTGGCTGAATTCCAGCGATTCCATTGAATGGCTATATAGTTTTCAGCCAAAGTTTGCGGTGTTCGATACCAAATTCTGGGATTATAAATCCATTTCCCGGAAAGGGAACGAATACAATCTCCAGCTTGTAAGCGGCAAAGAGAAAAAACTCCTTACTGTTAAAGCAATCGACAGCACTTCCCTGTTGATTGCTATTGTTGGTAAACCCCCTATACGCTGCACCAATCAGAAAGCCCAGAAACCGGATTTCAGAAATTATGATACGCAGGAATTTATAGAGCCCATCCTTGTTGATGATACTGCAATTATCCTTGGTTTTATTGAGGATTATGATCCGGAGGTTTTTTCGAAAGAAGGTCAAATTTTATATAGTAATATAATACATGCATTTGGAGAAGGTGCAGAAATAGAATTTATAATTCAGCCTGATGGCCGTTTTCAAGTTAAATTCAGGATGTTTAATCCCCAAAGTGTATATTTGGATATTGATGGTAGCACAGGAACTACAGTTTTTGCAAAGCCTGGAGAAACGCAGATGATTTGTTTCAACAAATTACTCCGGGATGTTACAGTTGATGCTCGAAAGTGGAAGAGTATTAGTGACTGGCAGGTGAATCACTATATGGGTACAAGGGGAATGCTGTCCGAGGAACTCATTCTGCTTGAAAATTATCACAATTTCGGCACAATATCAATTGAGCAGAGATTAAGTAATAGGGAGGTTATGCCGCAGCTTAAGTATCAGGAGTGGCGCAAACGTGCCTACGAAAGAGAAATTCAAGGATTGGATTCAATGTCAAATGCAATGCACTGCAGTGCTAAAGCCAGGCAGGTTATGAGTAAAACTTCTGTATTTTCAGTTTTAGGGGATTTATTAAGTTACCCTTTTCATCATCAGGAAATTGCTCAGTTTAGTCAGAAGTATATCGACAGGTTACCCGAAATAAATTCAACAATCGAACTCAATCTTCTTACTTCCGAATATAAGTTTTATGTAAACTACCTTGGATGGTTTTATAAGATGCAGGTATTAGGCGGAATATATGTAGACAAGTATATCGATAATATGAATTTTTATACAAAGTATGTTACTGATTCCGCTGATTTAAAAATTATTTCGGATTGGAATGACTTTTATTCTACGTACACCTGGCCGGAATTTATGGATAGAAATGAACTAACAGATAGGGCTAACGATTCGCTTCTAATTAAGAAGAACAACAATTTTTACAACCCAATGATGTATATAGCATCTAAATATGGTGATCTGGCTCCGGTGAGGGATTATAATGAACAAATGATCAAAGAGTATGATTT
Source organism: uncultured Bacteroidales bacterium (assembly GCA_963714825.1). Taxonomy (GTDB): domain Bacteria; phylum Bacteroidota; class Bacteroidia; order Bacteroidales; family UBA4417; genus UBA4417. The sequence continues at coordinate 260,009 of CAVQQF010000003.1, forward strand.
TGTTTTGAATAAGTACAACTCTGATTTAACAAGTCAGATTTACTGCACTTTTCATATCCTGCTTCTTCAAAATACAAATAACCTCAATCCCGACCTTGTTGAATGGGCAAAAAAGAGAATCACTCACCCTTTACTTATCAATTGTCTGCTTGAAACCAAAAAGGCAAAAAAAGAGCAGAAGCAGAAATACAGCACCTATGCCGCCGATACTCATTTTATTGATTCTATTGCTTGTGATAAAAACTCTGATGATTTCTTTACAACTATTTTAAAGAAGTACAAAGGGAAAGTGGTATATATCGATTTCTGGGCCGATTGGTGTTCGCCTTGCCGTGCTGAGTTTGAACCTGCGGCAAAACTAAAACAGGATTATGCCGCGAAAGATATAGTTTTCCTGTATTTTGGTATTAGTTGCAAGAAAAACCTGTGGGAAGATATGATTAAAGAAAAGCAGGTAGAAGGTTATCACTACTGGTTAAATCCTGACCAGGGAAAGGTTATGTATAAGAAATTCAACTTTAAGGGGATACCACATTTTCTGCTTATTGATAAAACAGGAAACGTACAGGAAGGTGAAGCCCCAAAACCAAGCAGTAAAGTGGAGATAAGGGAAAGGTTGGATGAGTTGTTGAAATAAGTTTGACGTTTCAATTTGAAATTTATGTAATTTGAGTTTTCATGAAGAATATATTTCTATCAATTTCTGCGCTTCTCTTTGTTTTAGGAGCTTTCTCCCAACAAAACCTCCCACCCGAAATCAAAGGCAACTGGCTTAATGCTGCCGATTCCATCGAATGGATGTATAGTTTTCAGCCAAAGTTTGCGGTGTTCGATACCAAATTCTGGGATTATAAATCCATTACCCGGAAAGGGAACGAATACAATCTCCAGCTTGTAAGCGGCAAAGAGAAAAAACTCCTTACTGTTAAAGCAATCGACAGCACTTCCCTGTTGATTGCTATTGATGGTAAAACCCCCATTCGTTGCACCAATCAGAAAGCCCGTAAACCGGATTTCAGGAATTACGATACACAGGAATTCAAGGAGCCCATCCTGGTTGATGATACTGCAATTATCTTAGGGTTTATTGAGGATTATGATACTTCAGTTTTTCCTCAAACAGGTAAAATATTTTATTACAGCGTATTGACTGGTTTTATGGGAGGTGCTCAAACCGAATTTGTGATTCAGCCTGATGGCAGATTTATAGCTAAGTTCAGGATGTTTAATCCGCAAAGTGTATGGTTAAAAATAGAAGGAATCACGCAAACCATCATTTTTGTCAGGCCTGGTAAAACACAATTTATATGTTTTAATAAACTGCTAAGAGAAGTTTCGGTTGATGTTAAAAAATGGGAGGGTCTGGGTGATTGGCAAATTAATCATTATATGGGCAAATCTGGATTGCTTTCGGAGGAATTGATCCTGTTAAACTCTTATAAAAACGGGGTTGATCCGGTTTTGAAAAGAACAAACATGGGCATTATGCCACAGTTGCAGTATCAGAAATGGCGAAAACAGGTGTACGAAAACGAAGTTAAGGCGTTGGATTCGGTGACTAATGCGTTGCATTTTAGCGCGAAAGCCAGGCAGGTAATGAAAATAACCTTAGATTTATCCCTTTTGGAAGACTTAAACAGGTATCCGTTTGAGAATGGCACTATGGCCCAGTTCTCTCAAAAATACCTCGACAGGTTTCCAGAGCCAGGTTCAGCGGCAGAATTGAACCTTCTGAGTTCCGAATACTATGCCTACATTGTGTCAATGCACAACTTTTATATCCTACAAGTACTCGGAGGAGTTTACCTTCCAATGATTACCTCTTATATGAATTATTTTGCGAAGCAAGTCAGCGATACTTCTGATTTGAAAGTCATTAATGCATGGAGCAAAAAATATGGTGACTTATTCCTGGCCCGAATTATCCGACCGTAATGAAAAAGAAGATCGTCAAAGCGATACACTACAGATAAAAAGTTTTTACAACTATAGCATGCCGTTTAATAAAATGTCTCAAAAATACTGGACTAAAATCAGTGAAAGTTTTAAAGACAGCATTTGGATACGAGAGCTTGATAATGTGTTGGATCAATACAATTCTGATTTAACGGGACAGATGTATTGCATGTATTTTCTAATGCAGATTCAGGAACACCGGGTACTTAACACAACCTATGTTAGTTGGGCAAAACGACGAATTACCAGCCCGGTGCTGATAAATTATTTGCTTGAGGCGAATAAGGTCAAAGAGAATATAACGAAAAAATACAGCAGCTATGCCGCTGCTACTCATTTTATTGACTCTATTGCATGTGATAAAAACTCAGATGACGTTTTTTACGACTATTTTAAAGAAATTTGAAGGCAAAGTAGTGTATATCGATTTCTGGGCCGACTGGTGTTCGCCTTGCCGTGCTGAGTTTGAACCGGCAGCAAAACTAAAACAGGATTATGCCGGGAAAGATATAGTTTTCCTGTATTTTGGTATTAGTTGCAAGAAAAACTTATGGGAAGAAATGATTAAAGAAAAACAATTGGAAGGTTATCATTACTGGTTAAATAAGGATCAGGGAAAAGTACTGAGTAGGAAATTCGACATTACAGGTATTCCAAATTTCGTGTTAGTTGATAAAACCGGAATAGTGTTGATAGTCATGCGCCAAGACCGAGCAGTAAGGCGGAGATAAGGGAGAGGCTGGATGAATTATTGAGGTAAATCATTTGTTTGTTATTCCCATAATGCAAACACAAGTTAACGGAAGAACTTATATAGGATTGTATTTAGTTTGGGACTCTTGATACCGATTTTGGGTTTTAAAAATCTGTTGATTTTTATATTTCCCAAATATTGCATTACATTTGAATCATCAAATCCCACCCAATGCAAACCATTCCCGATTTTTTCGAAGAAAATGTAAACAAATTCGCTGATAATATTTACCTGTGGGAGAAAACAGCAGGTGCTTACCAGGGGACAACTTACCAGCAGGTTAAACAACTGGTCGAACAGTTTGCAGCTGGCTTGCTAAGCCTGGGAGTTGCCAAAGGCGACCGCATTGCACTGCTGTCCGAAGGGCGAAATGCCTGGGTGGTAAGCGAATTAGGGATTTTGTATATTGGCGCAATAAATATCCCGCTTTCAGTAAAACTTGCCGAAGCCGAAGAAATCCGCTTCCGTCTCGCACATGCCGGTGCAAGCATGGCTATAGTTTCGGGCGCACAGGCTTTGAAATTACGCGCAATTAAAGATTCGCTGCCAGGATTTAAAAAACTTATACTCCTTGATGGTAAAGCTCAGGATGAATCAGAAATTACTTACGAATGCAGTGCTTGCTCTCGGAAAAGAATTTCTTGCCACAAAAAGTGATGATTTTCTGAAAGCCCGTCAATCGGTTCAGCCCAACGATCCAGCCAATATATGCTACACATCAGGCACTACAGCCGATCCGAAAGGAATTGTGCTTTCGCATAATAACTATGTGGCCAATGTTTACCAGGGATATTCGCTTATGGATATTCCGCCGCAAGTTACACCACCTTGTTGATTTTACCCTGGGATCATGCATTTGCGCACACCGCGGTATTTATTGTATGATGGGGAAAGGCGCCTCACTGGCTTCTATTCAGATCGGGAAAACTGGAATGGAAACGCTGAAAAATATTCCTGTCAATATTAAGGAGAATAAACCTAACTTGCTGTTAAGTGTTCCTGCCCTGGCGGCGAATTTTAAAAAGAACATCGAAAAAGGAATCAACGATAAGGGGTTTTTTGTAAAAATGCTGTTCAAAAATGCCCTCAGTATTTCGTACAAATACAATAACGATGGTTTTCACAAAGGTCCTGGTCTTACTTCCCTTTATAAGCCGCTTATTAAGCTATACGATAAGATACTTTTCAGCAAAATCCGTGAAGGCTTTGGTGGAAGGCTCGACTTTTTTGTAGGCGGAGGTGCATTGCTTGATATTGAATACCAGCGTTTTTTCTACGCCATTGGAATGCCTATGTTCCAGGGTTACGGGCTTACCGAAGCTTCACCAATCATCTCATCGAATTCGCTTGCTAAACATAAATTAGGATCCTCGGGATACCTGGTGAAAAATATGCTGTTGAAAATATGCGACGAAAAAGGAAATGAACTACCGGTAGGTGAGCATGGTGAAATTGTGATACAAGGTGAAAATGTAATGCAGGGTTACTGGAACAATCCTGAAGCTACGGCACAGGCACTTCGCGATGGCTGGCTTTATACCGGCGACATGGGTTATATGGATAGCGATGGGTTTCTGTATGTACTCGGCCGTTTTAAAAGCCTGCTGATTTCCGACGATGGCGAAAAATACAGTCCCGAAGGCATCGAAGAAGCTTATACCGGCCATTGCAAATACATTTCGCAATGCATGCTTTATAATAATCAGAATCCATACACAATTGCCCTGATTGTGCCTGATAAAACACAGTTGCTGAGCCATTTAAAACACAAGGGACTCGATCCGGTTTCGGATGAAGGGGTTCATGAAGCCATCCATTGCATTGGGCACGAACTGAACAGGTTCCGCAAGCACGGACATTTTTCCGATATGTTCCCGCAGCGCTGGCTTCCGGCAGCTATCGGCATTTTACCTGCTCCTTTTACCGAGGAAAACCTTATGATAAACTCAACTATGAAAATGGTTCGAGGAAAAATAACAGAACACTATACACAACTTATTGATTTCCTGTTAACACAGGAGGGCAAAGAATTGTATCATAAGAAGAGTGTGGAGAATATGAGGAGATTTTTGGGGGATTGATAGGATTGAGGGCTTGCCTGCTGAAGGCAGGGATTGATAGGATTGATAGGATTGATGGGATTGATGGGATTGATAGGATTGATGGGATTGCCTGCTGTTTACCTGCACGCAGTTGGCAGGCAAGCAGGGATTGAAGAGTTTGAAATGTTTGAAATGTTTGAAGGGTTTAGCTTCGCTGAGCTCCCTTCGGTCGGTTGAAGAGTTTGAAGGGGATTGAGGGGAAGAAAGGTCAAAGGTCAAAGGTCAAAAGGCAAAGGTCAAAGTGGAAGGGGCAATGGGATTTAACAAAGTGCTAAATTAGAATTACTGATACCCCTTTAATCTTAACTTTGACTTTTGATCCCGATAGCTATCGGGATTGCATTTTGCATTTTGACTTTACCATAGAAAGCTGTGATATTTGCAAACAATAACTACATATTGCCGAACCCGAAACAGAATTAACCTAAAACAACAGATTTTACTGTGAATAAATGCATTTATCGTGATAACATTCCCCAACGCTAAAATCAACCTCGGCCTATGGGTAACACAACGTCGGCCCGATGGCTATCATAATATCCAAACTGTAATGTACCCGGTTCCATGGTGCGATATACTGGAGATAGTAACGGCTGATGCCGAAACCTCTTTAACCGTTACCGGCATACAGGTTGACAGCCCTGTCGAAAATAACCTTTGTTACAGGGCCTGGCGGTTGATGGCCGAAAAGTATTCAATACCAGCGGTAAAAATCCATCTACATAAAGTTATTCCAGCCGGGGCAGGATTGGGTGGAGGTTCGGCCGATGCTTCCTTTACCTTGCTGATGCTGAATAAAATGTTTGGGTTGCAGCTGGATAATGAAACCTTGCGGTTGCTGGCAGTTCAGCTTGGTATGGATTGCCCGTTTTTTATCGAAAATGTTCCGGCTCTTTCAACGGGCAGGGGCGATTTTCTGAAGCCTCTTTCATTGAATCTCGATGGTTATCATATTGTAATTGCCAAACCCCTGGTTCATGTGAGTACGGCTGCGGCTTTTGCCGGTATTAAGCCGCTGCAGCGGGACAATTTTATTGATGAGTTAACTGCTCTTCCCATTGTAAAATGGCATAATGAATTGCACAACGATTTCGAAACCAGTGTTTTTGATTTGTATCCTGAAATACAGGAAATTAAAAACCTGATGTACCGCCATGGCGCTGTATATGCGGCTATGAGTGGCAGCGGTTCTGCTGTTTATGGCTTGTTTGCCGGAAACCCGGGTGAATTGGAATTCCCTGCCTGTGAAATGTTCAGGGCTTTACTTGGGAGCCATCTTTAGCAACACGATTGCCAGTATCGAATATAAAATATTAGGAATCCAGAGAGCTATTCCAACGGGTACATTCCCGAATATTGCAAACACCGAAGTGATCTGCAGCAGGAGGATAAACGTAAACGCAATGGCAATCCCCATCCCCAGGTGCATGCCAATGCCACCTCTCACTTTCCGGCTCGAGAGTGCAACTCCTATAAAAGTAAGTACCAGGTTTGCAAACGGAAAGGTAAGCCTTTTGTATTTTTCGAGATTAAATTGCGTTGATATATTGCTTCCGCGCGATTGTTCCTGTTTGATAAATTTATTTAACTGGTTGTAAGTCATTATTTTGGCATCCTCAATATCAACCATAAAATCAGCCGGTGTAAAAGCCATTACTGTGTCGGTTTCGCGGCCCTGGAAAATGGTTTCCTTTTTGGGCCCAATCTTCCTTACCAGGTAATTTGTCATTTTCCAGCTGCTCTTGGTGCTGTCCCAGGTAATCATATCCGCTTTTAATTTCATAACCAGTCCGGTACTGTCGAATTTTTCGAGGCTGAACCTGTATCCGATTTTACCGATGCTGTTAAAGTTCTCAACATAAATATACGTCCCCTTTTCGAGCTGCATATGCATATTCATTTCACGCGACTGGAAAGGGTTTTTGATGTATTGTTTTTCGAAGGTCCTTAAATTCCGGTTGGTAAAAGGTATTACATAATTCATCAGGGAGAATGAAATAACCGTGAGTAGTATACCTGATATCAGGTAAGGAACCAACATGCGCCAGAAACTTACGCCACCGTTTAAAATGGCCACAATCTCGGTATTCGAAGCCATTCGGGAAGTAAAATACACTACCGCAATAAAAGTGAACAAAGCGCTGAACATATTCACGAAATAGGGAATAAAGTTCAGGTAATAGTCGAAAATAATGGCTCTCAGCGGTGCATCCTTTTCAATAAAGTCGTCAATTTTTTCCGACACATCGAAAATGATAATGATAATGGTAAGCAGGAGAATGGAATAGAAATAGGTCCCCAGGAACTTGCGGATAATGTATAAATCAATTTTCTTCAGACCAAGCACCTGTGTATATCTGTATTTAATGGATTTGGGTTTTCAAAAGTACAAAAGGGATCGATAGCTGCAACTATTAGTGTTTGCAAATGGAAGTTAAAATTTGCCCGTTTATCAGAGCCTTACCGCCAGTTGCTTAACCATGCCCGATTTCCAGCTCATAAAGTCGCCTTCTTCAATATGTTTGCGGGCTTCGCGCACCAGCCACTGGTAAAATGCAAGGTTATGAATGCTGGCTATCATTGGCCCCAGCATTTCGCCGGCTTTGAATAAATGCTTTACATAAGCACGGCTGTATTCACTATCAACATACGATGTGCCTTCGGTATCGAGAGGCGAGAAATCATCTTTCCACTTTTCGTTACGCAGGTTTATAATGCCTTTGCTGGTAAAAAGCTGGCCGTTACGCCCGTTGCGCGTAGGCATCACACAGTCGAACATGTCAATGCCAAGTGCAATGTTTTCCAGAATATTAACAGGTGTGCCGACACCCATCAGGTAACGTGGTTTTTCGACAGGTAAAATACCGCAAACCAGCTCAGTCATTTCGTACATCAGTTCGGCAGGTTCGCCAACCGAAAGGCCTCCGATGGCATTACCGTCAGCATTATAACCGGCAATTACCTCGGCTGATTTTATACGCAGGTCGCGGAAAGTGCTTCCCTGAACTATAGGAAACAGCGATTGCTCATAACCATAATGAGGGTCTGTTTCTTTAAAACGGCTCATGCAACGAGCAAGCCACTGATGTGTGATGTCGAGCGAATTACTTGCATATTCATAGTCGCAGGGCCAGGGAGTACATTCGTCGAAAGCCATAATAATATCGGCGCCAATCACTCTTTGTATGTCCATAACATACTCCGGTGTAAACATATGCTTCGATCCGTCGATATGCGAACGGAAAACAACGCCCTCGCTTGTGAGCTTTCGTCTTTCGGTAAGTGAGTAAACCTGGTATCCGCCGCTATCGGTAAGTATGGGGCCCTGCCAGCCGTTAAACATATGCAGGCCGCCGGCTTTCGAAAGTATATCGAGCCCGGGCCTAAGGTATAAATGGTATGTATTGCCGAGGATTATCTGGGCTTTTATGTCGTCTTTTATTTCGCGCATATGCACTGCCTTAACGGCACCGGCAGTACCCACAGGCATAAAAGCCGGCGTTTCGATCAGCCCGTGCGCTGTTGTTATTGTTCCTCTTCGTGCAGCGCTGTGCGCATCAGTAAGCTTTAATTCGAATTGCATTATTCAATCAGTAAATCAGTAAACAAAATAGTGTGAAAAAACCATTTCAACTTTAAGGGTGGCTAAAAAATAGTGGTAATTCACAAGGTATTGATTAACAAAAGAATTTTTAACATAGCTATCTGTCAGTAATACAGTGTAATACGTGGGATAATGGTTGTTATAAACTTTTTCGCAAAGATAGGTCATAATTCATAGCAGTATAATACTTTTGTCAGTCCAATTCATGAATTGATGCTCCAGGATTATTTCGAACAGGATCCATTGTTATTTATAGCGCTCGCCATACTGATATTTGCTGCATTGGTGCAGGTAGTTTATTATTGGGGGATTTATGGTAAAATAGCCTTTTTAAAGCCGAAAAACGAGTTTGTGCGTTCCGATCAACCGGTATCAGTTATTGTATGTGCCCGTGACGAATATTATAACCTGAAAGAAAATCTTCCGCTTATTCTTCAGCAGGATTATCCTGTTTTTGAGGTGGTTGTGGTAAACCATGGTTCAGTGGATGATACTGCATTCCTTCTGCGCGATTTGACGGATGAATATCCCAACCTTAAAATCGTTAATCTGCCACAAGACCTTAATTTTTTTACCGGCAAAAAATTCCCGCTTTCGATAGGAATAAAATCAGCTAAGTACGATGTGCTTCTGTTTACTGATGCCGATTGTGTGCCACGCAGCAACCAATGGATACGCAGGATGGCTGCCAATTTTACTGAAGGCACCGATATTGTACTTGGCTATGGCCCTTACCGTAAAGCCAAATCATTGCTCAACCTTTTGATCCGGTTCGAAACTACCCGCATCGCTATGAATTACCTGGGTTTTGCCCGAATAGGGATGCCTTACATGGGTGTAGGCCGCAATATGGCCTATCGGAAATCGTTGTTCTACAGGCAAAACGGATTTATTTCGCACTACCGCATACAGTCGGGCGACGACGATTTGTTTATCAATAAAGCGGCAACACCGAAAAACACCCGTATCGAGATTCAGGAGGATGCTCATACGCTGAGTGTGCCAAAGGCATCATTGAACCTGTGGCTCAGGCAGAAACGCAGGCACCTTCAAACAGGCGGATTTTACAAGCCGGCGCATAAATTTGTGCTGGGATTATTCGCATTAACGCAGGCTTTATTCTGGGGTCTGGCCATATTGCTTTTAGTTTTATGGTATCAACCCTATATCGTTATCGGAATTGTGGTGCTTCGTTTATTCAGCCAGCTTTTTGTCACGGCAAAAGTGATGCGGAAGTTTTCAGAAAAAGGTTTTTTAATGCTGATACCCCTGATGGAATTTTTCCTGATGATCATAAGCCCTGTACTCGCTTTTGCCAACACCATGAGCAAGCCTGTTAAATGGCGGTAGTTTTCCGGCCTATATTCCAACAAACTACCTGTTTCAAACGTTTAAAATATATCCTGCTTTTATTTATCATTGCAGATTGATCCATGACAGAGCCAAAAACCGACAGCCACCACAATTTATGCAATTCCGAGCGGGATATCCTGCTGGTGAAGCAGATATTGGAGTCGGGTAACAGGGCTGCGTATTCGCAACTTATGGAGGAGTACTTCGATAAAGTATACACCCGCATGTTGAAAATGACCGGGCAGCCCGGCGATGCCGAAGACCTGGCTATGGAGGCTTTTAATAAAGCGTTCAGTAAACTCGATACCTATACTCCTGAATTTGCATTCAGCACCTGGCTGTACCGTATTGCTAAAAACAACTGTATTGATCACCTGAGGCGGAATAAAAAAGACAACGAAAGTAAAGCCAACAGGTACGAGTCGGAGGCGGGAATTGCTGCACACGAACTGGCAAATCAACTGCCCAGTCCTGAGCAATTACTTATAAACCAGCAGGAAACCCTGCAACTACGCGAAATAGTCGACACCCTCCATCCTAAATACAAGGATATAATTAAGCTTCACTATTTTAAAGAACTTTCGTGCGAGGAAATCGCAAAAAAACTCGAACTGCCCGAAGGTACCGTGAAAGTGAGGTTGTTCAGAGCCAGGGAGTTGCTTTTTAATATTATGAGTAAGAGTTAGTTGGGAGCTGGGATTGAGGGGATTGAGGGGACGGGGAGGCGGGAAGAATGAGTGAATGAGTGAATGAGTGAATGAGTGAATGATAGAATGAGTGAATGTAGAATGTGAGAATGTGAGAATGAGTGAATGAGAATGAGTGAATGATAGAATGTGAGAATGAGTGAATGGGAGAATAAGAGAGAGGGAGGAGGAGATTTAGTATGCACAATAACAAGCTGTAACCCTGTAACGCTGAAACCCTGAAATTTTTTTTAACGCTGAAACCCTGAAACTCTGAACCGACCGAAGGGAGCTCAGCGAAGCTAAACCCTGAAACTCTGTAACCCTGTAACGGTGTAACCCTGTAACCCTGAAACTCTGTAACCCAGTCACCAGCTACCAGCAACCATCATCGGCTCTCAACCTCCAACCCATCCAGTGCCTTACGGCAAGCCAGGCGGCCGGCCTCAATCAATTCCTCTGATTTATAAAAGTCGTATATTGTAGCTATTCCGTGAGGAATGTTTATTACAAGATCGGGTTTATACTTATCAATATAAATTCCGGCAACTTTGTTCTGTGCCAGGTTTATGGAATCGGATATTATATCAAACAGTTTTATGGGTTTAGGTTTAGGCTGCTTCCCGTTTCTGTACTTTTCCACATATTGATCAATAAGCCCCGACCATTTCTTATTTATAGCAGCTCTCATTAAACCATAGTGTTTTTCAAATTCCGTATGATCCTGCTTTTTTTGAACCGGTATATAAGGGATAGTTGAATTTACATTCACGGCAATAAGCAAATCGCCAGGCGTACGGCTCACCAGGTCGAGTGGCAGAGGATTTAATACACCCCCATCAACCAGCAGCATATTATCAACAGCCACCGGAAGGAAAACAGTAGGTACCGAACAGGATGCACGTATTGCATCCAGTAGCCTGCCTTTTGTAAATACAACTTCCTGATGTCCGATCAAATCGGCAGCCACACAGGCATAAGGGATTGATAAATCTTCAATATCGACATCCCCGATAAATTCGCCTAATACTTTCAGTATTTTTTCACCTTTTATCAATCCGCCACGATCGGTTGTTAAATCCATAAATTTGATAACATCCATTTTAGTGAAGTTCAGAAGCCATTCAGTAAATTCAGGAAGCGTGCCTTTGGCCAGCATTCCGCCTACCATCGACCCCATCGATGTTCCCGAAACCGATGTTATTGTATGGCCTGATTGTAAAAGCTCCTCAATCACACCTATATGCGCTACGCCCCTGGCGCCTCCGCTCGACAAAACTAAAGCTATGTTACGTGACATGTGAATAATGTTTAAAGTAAAATAATTGATTTAAATAAATGCAAGTCAGTTTCCGGCAACCGGATTTGACAAATATAGCTAATTTAGATATATTTCGGAAGAGTTTTTATAATTTCTTTTAGTTTTACGTAACTGATTTCGCTGGGCGAATAGGGAAGGGGCGCACAAACGGCAAGGGTGTAAAGGTCGTTCAATCGATTGGCTTCAAGTCCATAGCCTTCGGCTTCTTTATTGCCGGTTAAAAGGTAAATATCGTCGTGATGAATCACGGTAAATGAATTCAGATGCTGGGTGAGGCCCCTGCCAACGGCCTTCAGGTAACTCTCTTTCAGGGTCCACAAGGTAATGAAATACTGCACCCGGTCTTCTTCTTTACTAGCCATCAAATCCGCAATTTCGGCTTCGGAAAAAAATCGTTCGGCTACACGCAAATTAACTTTCCTGACTCTTTCCACATCAATACCTACTTCTGTTTCGGAGGCAGCACACACCACATAATGCCCTGAATGTGATATATTAAAATGAACTTCAGGAAGGTTCTCGAAATGCGGTTTTCCTTTAGGCCCATAGGCAAGCCGTAAGGGTTGATCCTGTTTGCCTGTAAATTGCCCTACGGCGTAGCGTGCCAGCAATTCGCCCGCTATAGTCTGTAGCCTGCTCGTTAGGTTTAGCCTGTCCTTAACCCTTAACTTCCCGGCCTCAGGCAGGTACTGAAGCAGCATGTCCAGGTATTCGGGAGCATAGTCGGTTTCATCGAGTGGAAGGATGAAAATTTTGATCATACGATTTTAAAATTCTAATTTATACAGGAAATATAATTGTGTTGCAGATCACGAGTACTGAGCGGTTCCGATAGCTATCGGAACGAAGTGCTGGTTCAAAAGGTAGCTGGTTCAATTGTTCTATTGTTCAATTGCTTCGCGTTCAGATGCCTTCGGCGTTCAATGCTTCGCGTTCAATTGCCTTCGGCGTTCGATGCTTCGCGTTCAGATGCCTTCGGCGTTCAATGCTTCGCGTTCAATTGCCTTCGGCGTTCGATGCTTCGCGTTCAAATTGCCTTCGGCGTTCAATGCTTCGCGTTCAATTGCCTTCGGCGTTCGATGCTTCGCGTTCTGATGCCTTCGGCGTTCAAAGGTTCAAATGTTCTATTGTTCTAGTGTTCAATTGTTCAACTGTTTGCTGACGCAGTCTGGCAGGAATTGTTAATCGAAACTTGATTATTGCTCATTGTTTGTTCCTTCGCCCATCGCCCTTCGCCCCTTCGCCCATCGCCCTTCGCCCATCGCCCTTCCTAACTCCCCGCTCCCTTAGCCACCTCATCCATCACCCTCATCAAATTCCCTCCCCATATTTTTTTAATGTCTTTTTCGCTGTATCCTCGTTTTACCAGTTCGAGCGTAATGTTTCCCATCTGGCTGACATCCCTGCATCCCTCAACACGCCCGCCTCCGTCGAAGTCGGTACCAATGCCTACATGATCGATGCCCGCTACTTTTACCATATGGTCGATATGGTCGGCTACTTCACTGATAGTAGCCAGTTGTTGCGGAAATTTATCTTCAATGGCATGCCAGTCGATGCTGGCTGCTTCCCATTGCTCATCGGTAAGGTCCTGGAAACCATTGTATTTTTTCCTGACTGCCTGCCGGGCCGAATCACGTTCAGGATTTGGTAAAGGCTTTTTAACATAATCGCTCAGTATGCACATTTGTGCTACGCCGTTGTTGGCAGCCAAAGCACGAAGCATATCATCGGTGAGGTTGCGCGGATTATCGCAGAGTGCCCTCGCGCACGAATGCGATGCCAATACCGGCACTTTGCTCAGTTCTATGATATCGTAAAACGACTGATCCGATGCATGCGATACATCAATCATCATTCCCAGATTGTTCATTTCCTGCACTACCTGTGTTCCAAAACTACTTAAACCAACCGAATTGGCTGTGTCGTTCGAACTGCTGCAGATATCATTATTTTTGGTATGACAAAGTGTTATGTACCGCGCTCCCCGCTCGTAAAAATGTTTGACATTCGCTATATCGTTTCCCAAAGGATATCCATTTTCGATGCCGATAAAAACAACACTTTTCTGCTGTTCCGCTAATTTGTAGGCCTCATCCGGAGTGGTAGCTATACCGCTTACATTGTTGTTTCGGTTAACAGCAGCATAAATAGAGTCGAAAATAATTTCGGCACGGGCCCTGGCTTTTTCATTGCCTTCGGCTGTGCGTGGTCCCTGGCTGATAAAAACCGCTAAAAATACTGCATCGAGCCCGCCTTTACGCATACGTGGAAAATCAACACAACTCCTGGGAACAGTCTCACTATTGTCTTTGGCAATATCAAATTTTTTGTTCGAAAAATTCAAAGGTGCATCGGTGTGCGAATCCACTGTGAATGCAGCCTGGTGAATGCGGGCAGCTTTGGTTTCAATTTTACTGGCTTTTTGAGCGGAAAGAGTATTAAACGCTATCAGAAATGCTGATAACAACAGTGATGCGGTAAAAGTTGGTTTCATGAAAGGATTTATGGTTACCCGACAAAAGTAAGTATTATTGATCAGATTGTTGATTTCCGGCCAAGCAATTGAATTACATCAGCCAGTCCCTGGTGCAGCGGACCCTCATCAAGAATTACCTGTGTTTCTGTTAGTTCAATGCTTCCAAGCTTTTTGAAATCTTTTTCAATTTGTTCGTAAGTGAATAATAATTCATTCGTTTTTGGTCCGCCACTAGGCCGCGGAAGCTGATTGATAGTAAAAGCCTGTAGAATAAGTTTTCCGCCAGGTTTTAATGCTTTAATTACTGACTGATGCACTTTTTGCCGCAGCCCATCGGGCATGTGAACAAATACCAGCACTATGCAGTCGTATTGATCCGGTTCTGGATTCCAGTCAGCAAGTGATTGTATAAAATAATTAACTTCAACCCCTTTTTGTGCTGCAAGCTTCAGCGCTTTCTTCTGCCCCTCGGTACTCAGGTCGAAAGCATGGGTTTCCCATCCCAGCGAGGCTGCAAATACGGCATTACGCCCTTCGCCTTCGGCAGGGAATAGGATTTTGCCTGGTTTCAGTGAGCCCAGCTTTTCTTTCACAAAGCTGTTTGGCTCGGTGCCGTATATGTATTCTGGAGCGGAGTACCGCTCATCCCAGTGGTTTATCATTGTTTACTCTTGTTGTTTAATTTCTGTCATCACCTAACTCCGGCCTGAAGCCCGTGTTATAATCATTCCACCACAATTTCATCAGCAAAAAGCCAGGGCTTTTTACCAGCTCCCGGATGCCAGGCAGGACAGGTTTCCTGTATTAATGCGGTGAATTTAATATACCTGATTTTATTCTTGACCGGAAATGAAACAGGCTGAATAACGGCACCTTTAATTTCTTCGGTAGCGGAGAAGGTGGTTTCGCCTATTTTTCGGTACGAATCGCCATCTTCCGAAACCTGCACTGTAACCTGTTTTGGCAGAAATATCCATGAATTATTATCCGAAAGGAAATTACAACTGATTCTCTTTACCTGTAGTGATTTGCCAATATCAATCACAACATCGAGGTTATTGCCTGCAAATCCCTGCCAGCTTCCATCCTGAAAATTATCCGTTGCCAGTATTCCATCGAGTAAGGCGATATTTCCACTGGATGCAAACTCTTTTGCAAAGGGTTCATTATAACTGATTCCGGCACCTGTGGCTTTGTTGGAAATCAGTTTCCAGCTACGACTGGTTTCGGATAAATACCCGTTGCGCGATACCGTGGCAAACAAGGTTCCCGGCTTACCGGCAGGAATAGGATGCAGAAACATGGGCGATTTTTTCACCGGTTTTTTATTAAAATCGTAATAAATATCCGTTTCCCGTGCTTTTGTTGAAAGAAAGTACGAAAGTGTTTTCGCATCCTCATCGTACATAGCTTTAAGAACAGGATAGTCGGTTATAACATCCCATGTATCGGTACGGAACGAGGAGGCAGGCAGGCCTGCTCCGTTAAAAAGAGTGGCCACCGAAGTATTGGTAAAAGCATAACGTACCGCTTCCGGATTTTTCACCTTCGGCGATGAAACCAGCAGCGAATTTCCTTTTATTTTAACAGTAGCAGGATAAAATTGACGATCGCTACCCGCAATGGAAACGTTATTTTCGCCGGAATTTGCTATTTTAAGTCCGCCGTCAGCATACGTAAATTCAAGACTGATGCTGTTGCCGTTAACTTTCATCTCCTTATAAACCGGGCCCGAAAAGCTGCCCTGCGATTTACCATATGTTTTATCAAGGGCCCAGAAGGCAAGCCGCTTGCCGACATCGAGTTTATTTTTTGGATGTATATCGGTAACATCGCCGGCAATATCCATGGTAACAGCCATTCCTGTATTGGGAATTGACAGGCATTTCAGCTGGGCTTCACGCAGCAAGGCCCCGGAAAAGGGTTCGTTGTAAGTGTAAGGCGCTATCTGAGCATAATAAAACGGGAAATCGCCCACATCCCAGGCTTTGCGCCATGAGGTTATCAGCGTATTCATCAAAGCAGGATATAGTTTTGCATCCATCCGGTTCGATTCGCCCTGGTACCAGATTGCGCCTTTTATGGTGTAATTCAGTAAAGGGTGAATCATGGCGTTATACAGCACTCCGGGCGTCCCCGGCCACCAGATGCTGCCATTAAAATGGTTAAGGTAAAATCCGAGATCGGGTTCGGCTTTTATGCTTTCGACAGGTATCCAAACTTCGGCCGGAGTTCCTCCCCAGGCTGTAGCAATAAGTCCTACCGGAACTCCGAGTTGTTTGCTCAGGTACGAACCGAAAAACCAGGCAGTAGCGCTGAAGTTTTTCACCGTATTGGTGTCGGCCGTGTTCCAGCTTCCTTTGCAGGTGTTAAGCGCAACGGCTGATGTGTCTTTCTGAACGGTAAACAGGCGGACTCCGGGATGGTTTTTTACATCCTCGCGCACTTCGGGCGGGTAAAATCCCCAGCCACTCAGGCTGCCAAGGTCGAAATCCATATTCGACTGCCCCGAGCATATCCATACTTCGCCAATCATAATATTTTCGATGGTGATGGAATAATCCCTCCCGCTGATAGTCATTTTATAGGGACCTCCGGCCGCAGGTGTTTTCAGAGTCGTCATCCAGTCCCCATCGGCAGTTGTGATGGTAGAAACAGCTGAGTTTTGCCAGCTTGCCAGTATGCTTACATTTTCGCCGGCATCGGCCCAGCCCCATACCTTAATCGTCGCATTTTGCTGCAATACCATATTGTTACCAATCAAGGCCGGAAGCCTTATCGCAGCTGTGGCGCTGAAACAACCTGCCAGCAACAGTAATGTTAGAAAATAAAAAGCCTTTTTCATTTTTTTTTGAATGCTTTGAATGTTTATTTACTGCAAAGTTAAAATTCTAACAGTGTTTTAATACATTTGTTTCAGTAGTGTAATAAATGAACCTTTATATTCATGGACATTATAAAACTAACGAACGAAAACATTGCCTCGGAGCATATTTGCTGTGCTATTGCCGATAAGAAATGCCTTGGCGGGTATGAAGCAAAGAAAGCATGGCTTAAAACGCGTTTCGATGAGGGATATGTATTTAAAAAACTGGATGTACGGGGCAAGGTTTTTATTGAATACGGTCCGGCTGAGTATGCCTGGGCTCCGGTTATAGCACCTGCTTATATGATGATTGGCTGTTTCTGGGTTTCGGGTCAATACAAGGGAAAGGGATATGGTAAAGAACTTTATGAGCTTTGTGTTGCTGATTCGGCAATGAAAAACGGGATAGCCGTGATCACAGGGAATAAAAAAATGCCTTTCCTTTCGGAGAAAAAGTTTTTTGAGAAGCAAGGCTTTGAACTATGCGATACGGCAGCTCCTTATTTCGAATTATGGGCAAAACGATTTCATACTGATGCGCCCCTGCCGAAATTTAATGACATTTCGAGGCATGGAACCTGCGATATAAAACAAGGCCTGGCCATATATTACAGCGATGCCTGCCCGTTTACTGATTATTATGTGAACACCGAAATGTCGGGTATTGCCAGAGAAAAAGGAATTCCTCTGCATATCAAAAAGATAGAAACAAGGGAAGAAGCGCAGGGGCATTTTGTACCTTTTACCATTTACAGCCTGTTTTACAATGGAAAGTTTGTTACACAACAGATACTAAGCAGGAAGAGTTTTGAGAAAATGGTAAAATAGGGGTAAGATGGGGCTTTAATAAAGCTGATCACGCCGAAAATCGTTGACACACACAGTTTCCCCGCTTCTAAACAATTATCTTATAATAATAAATGTTAATAAATTTGTTTATATCTAAGCAATCGTTTAGTTTTGCAGCGCAATAAGATATTAATGTCACGAACCAAGAATTATAAGGAAGAAGAAGTGATTGAAAAGGCAATGAACCTTTTCTGGCGAAACGGGTATGAGACTACTTCTACCCGTATGCTTGAGAAAGAAATGGGCATCAATCAGTTTTCGATATATTCCAGTTTTGGCAGTAAGCAGGGCGTTTTCCTGGAAAGCATTAAATGCTACGAAAAGAAAATTAAAAGCATTACTGATAAACTAAAAGCATCTCCTGATAGCGTGGAAGGAATCAAACAATTTTTCTATGATTTTATTGAATTTTCCGGTGAAAGCGGCCATAAAAATGGATGCCTGATAACCAATGCAGCCCTTGAGTTGGATGAAAATTCTGATGCGTTTCTGGTAAATGAAATTGTGAAATTTACAGGTGAAATAAAAACCTTATTCCTGGATAACTTAAAGCTGGACAAAATGAAGGATGAAGAAGTCCTGGAAAAACAAGCGAATTATTTAATCGTTGCTATGACCGGGTTATCTGTTGCCACTAAAGTATTTACTCAATTACAGTTAGAGGACTTTATTGAAACTGCATTTAAAAATCTGTAATATTTTTTTCACCTTAAACTAATCATTTGCTTAGTTTAATTTGATCAAAATCAAACAACAAATAGTGTTGAGTGCAATTGACAAACTGGCAATAGAGCCAAAACCATAGTATCTGCAGATGCGCAATCTTGCACGAATTAAAAGTAAATCAAAACATGCTGGAAAAAGTTAAAATTGATATTGTTTCGGATGTAGTTTGTCCCTGGTGTATTATCGGGTACAAACGTTTGGAAAAAGCAATTGCCGAAATGGGAATTCAGGACAGGGTAGAGATTGAATGGCAGCCCTTTGAATTGAATTCCGCTATGCCTGCTGAAGGCGAAAATGTGCAGGATCACATTATTCGTAAATACGGCTCAACTCCCGAAGCGAGCAGAAGCTCGCAGGAGCACATGGCCAAACTCGGTGCTGAGCTGGGATTTAAGTTCGACTACTTTGATTCCATGCGGATTGTAAACACCCGCGATGCACATATTTTGCTCAATTACGCCAAAGAAAACGGCAAGCAAACTGAATTAAATTTACGTTTGGCGGAAGCCTTTTTTAGTGAGAGGCAGGATATTTCAAATCGTGAAATTCTGATTCAGGAATCGAAAAGCATAGGCTTGGATGAGAAAGTAGCTTTGGAAAGATTGCAGGATGACAATGCCCGGGAGCAAATAAAAAGCCAGGAAGCTTTTTGGCAAAACAGGGGAGTAAGATCAGTGCCTACCATGGTTTTTAATGGCACAAGCGCATTAACGGGCGCTCAGCCTGTTTCAGTCTACAAACAAGTACTTACGGAACTTTTAACTACAAAATAAATAATAAAAACGAAATGAACAGAACGAGCTTATTAATCGGTGTTACGTTATTGATGTTAACTTTCAGTTGTCAATCATACATCAAATCAACTGGAAAAAAGAATGCGGTAAATGCAAACGAACAAGTAACTAATATGAAAGAAACCACACATAAGAAGGGAACATTAGATTCATTGCTGAATGAAAAACGAGTCGCGTTTTCAAATACGGCTTCAGAGGATAAGAAACAGGTGTATAATGATGGCCTTGAGTCAGTTAAAAACTCCGGAATTCTCGATAAAGCTTTAAATATTGGCGACAAAGCACCTGACTTTATTTTAAATAACCAAAAGGGTGAACCCGTTACTTTATACAATGAATTAAAAAATGGTCCGGTAATTCTTACCTGGTACCGAGGCGGATGGTGCCCGTATTGTAATATTACCCTGCATTACCTTCAGGAAAGGCTTCCCGATTTTCGAAAGGCTGGGGCTTCGTTGATGGCATTAACCCCGGAGTTGCCTGATCAATCGTTATCCACAACCGAAAAACACAATCTTGAGTTCTTAGTGTTGAGCGATGTTGCAAATAAAATCGGGAAACAATATGGCGTGGTGTTTCAGCTTACACAGGAAGTTGCCGATATTTATCAGAAAGCTTTTGGTTTACACAAGTATAATGGTGACGAAAGTAACGAATTGCCTTTAGCCGCAACTTATGTAATTGACCAAAACGGGATCATTCAATACGCATTTTTAGATGCCGATTATCGAAATCGTGCTGAACCTGATGAAATAGTAGCAGCTTTAGCGAAACTAAAGACAGTAAACTAAGATTAACTTTCAATAGTTTATAAACGATTGCTTGTTTTTGCTGCCTGTAAGTATCAATTCGTTACCCCTTGCTTCGAAATGGCAGCTATCAGCCTGTATGAGGCAGTTAATTCATTCGGGATTGGATTTGTGGCAAAACAATTCCATAGACTGGAAATGAATGATAGATTGTTATTCAATATGCTGCCCGATTGCCCATTCCACCGCTTTTTCCGCATGAATCCGGGTAGTATCGAAAGTCGGAATGCTTACATCCTTATCAGCGATCAGCAGTGGTATTTCGGTGCATCCTAAAATAACACCTTCGGCTCCGGCTTTGCGCAGATTTTCAATAATTGTTTTGTAAACTTCGCGTGATTCTTCTTTTATCTGACCGTGAACCAGTTCGCTATAAATAATAGTGTGCACTTTCTCCATTTCCTCTGCATTGGGTATAATCACTTCAATGCCAAATTTGGTCGGAAAGCACTTTTTTATAGAAGTCTTTCTCCATAGTAAAACGGGTGCCCAGCAAGCCGACTTTTTTAAGCGCGCGCTTGGTAATTTCCAATCCAACGGCCTCGGCAATATGAAGGAAGGGTATCGAAATATTGGCTATGATAGCCGGGCTGCATAAATGCATGGTATTGGTGCATAAAACCACCAGGTCGGCACCGCCATTTTCGAGCCGTTTTGCGGCATCGGCCATTATTCTGTCCAGTTCATCCCATTTTTCGGCATGCTGCAGTTTTACAATTTCGTCAAAATCAACTGTGTACATAAGGCTTTGGCAGGAGTGATGTCCGCCAAGTAATTCTTTTGCCTTTTTATTTATCAGTTCATAATATACGATGGAGGATTCCCAACTCATGCCTCCTATTAATCCGATTGTCTTCATGTGTTTATTATAACCTAAAATGTAAGCAGCTTTTTATCCGATTTTAAAATCCCGGTCAGTGGTTGTCCCATATATTTCACCTCAATTCCCAGTGCCGATAATTTATCGGAAACCCCGTACGAATCGGCACATGCTTTACAGGCTTTCATTTTAACTCCTGCTTTCATGAGTTTTGTAAGGGTTTCCTGTATTTCCTTGTTTTCGGCGGTTAGTTTTGCCGACGGTCCCCATACGATCAGTTCCACTTCGTTCCACCATTTATTCTGTATGGAAGCATTCGCATACATAAAAACCATTTTTAAGGCTACATCCGCATCAGCGCTTGTCCATAAAATGCATAATGTGTCCGGCTCTGCAATTCTTTTCTCGGTTTGTGCCATAAGTTGACTGCTTATTAAATTTAACATCAAAACTGCTGTAAAAATACATGTTCTCTTCCACATAATTCGCTGTTTTAATTGCTGTTTAGCAGGGTTTGCAATGTTATTCCGCTCTATTCGATCCAGGGCGTTTGTACTACATTTATTTATTTCAATTTCAGCATCAATTTTATTCAATTTCGTCAGGCCTTACTCTTTTAGTAACCGAAAAAGCATAGGATAGTTTAACGTAAACAAGCCTGCGCAGGCTCGTTTTAATTTATTCCTGTTTCAATCCTTTTCGCATGATGAGCACCACACCGGCCATGGTTACCAATCCACCAAGAACCTGAACCGGGGCCGGAAGGTTGCCAAAAATCAGGAATGCCCCCACCAATACAAATAGCCCGGTGGTGCTTTGCACTATGGCTGTGCGCGAAGCGGGTATATACCTGAGTGCCGAGTATTGAAAAATGGAAGTAAGAAAAGGTCCGACAAATGAACCCGCCAGTATATAAACAAAAGCATGCATCGGAATTTGAAACGATTGCCGTTCGAAAAGCATAAAGACAAGGGCGAACAGCAGCAGGAAAACAGCCCTGTTGATCGAAAGTACTACCGGGCTGATTTCGCGTATATGTTTTTTAGCGGTGATAGTACGAACGGCATAAAACGAGGTGGAGAGTAACATGAGCCCGGAGGTAAGAGTAAAAAAACTGTCAGCAGCCGATGTTCGTAAGCTGATAATAAAAGCGCCCGAAAGTGTAAGGATGGCACCTGTAAGTGCCAGTTTTCCGAACCGCTCACCCAGCAATACAATGCCTAAAACCGAAACAAAGAGGTACTCAAGATTGCGCAGGAACGAAGGTATGGCCGGGTTGGGCGAAACCTCAATGGCGGCGTAAAGCGAGGAAGTAGCTACAATTTCAATCAACCCGATATAGAGCAATGTGCGGTAATCTCTTTTGGTAAACGACTTTACCGTGAATCCACCCCTGGGATGAGCTGCCATCAAACCGTTCCAGAAAATAGCGATTAAAAACCACCAGAAGCCAAATTGCGGCAGGCTGATATCGATAAGAGCAGCTTTGCTGAACAGGTAAACCAGCGATCCGCAAATGGTTGCAATAAAAGCGTAGAGGTATCCGCGGGTGACAGGTTTCATTGTATGGCTTAACCGGAAGTTAGTAAGCTCAAAGTTAATGTAAATAAAGGTTTATATGCTTAATAACCGGGCTATTTATTCGGTGTTGCAATATTGGAATTTGCTTAACAAAAACAGCTTGAAGGGTTTCGGATCGTATTCGTATAAATTAATTTCATTGCCCCCTTCCGAATATAAAGCCCAACATGCCGGTACCACGAGCGCTGCCAGGCAATTTCAGACTATAGCACAGCTTAGTTGCATTTATCGTAGCCGAGTTTAAAGAAGAATGAAAAATAGAATCCATAATGACCTGATAAATAGTATCTGACAAATTAATTTTTCTAAAAAATAATGATTCGTTAACACTTTTTACTTTTGTTTTTTTTATAAATGTCTTATATTTGAATATTAAAACCTCATTTCATCTTGTTGTACTAAAATCATATTAAATCCATCAAAAAAAACCTCTAATTCAAAATGATTATGAAAAGATTAATTACTTCACTTTTATTATTGAGCCTGGTTTTTCCTTTTGTTACCCTTGCACAAAAACAGGCTTTGTCGGACATTGCCAACGGCGACTGGACTCTGCAACACATAATTCTCGAACAAACGCCCGAGGCTGATCTTATGATACGATCAGGGGATATTGATAACCTGGGATTTGGCTGGCCTACTGGCTTTGATCCATTCACCGGTATGTCAACTCCGGCGCATTCCTTCCCCTGGACAGTTGATACTGCCAATGCCATGGGTACCGATCGCATTATGGTAATAAGCAGCTATAACGGGAATGCTCCCTATGGTACTGATGGGTATACCGGTACAACCTCCAGACCTGAAAATCTTCCACGCCCGATTGTCCTGAATTTTGAACTGAAAGGAATGGAAGTATCGAGTGCTGCTCTCCAGGTTTTTGTTGATGATTTTCAGGCACCTGTGTGGCAGTGTAATTATACGGTTTCAATTAATGGCCAGGATGCTCCTTTTATGGCTGATTTAGTGAATACATTGTCACAAACCGGACCCATTGGCAAAATCATTAGTGTAAATATACCACCTGATTACCTTTATTTGTTACAGAGCGATTCGCTGAGTGTTTTGTTCGATGATCATACAAGCGGTGGAGGAGATGGTTATGCCGTCGATTTCGTTAAATTGCTGATTAACATCAAGGGCTTCACATATACGTCGAATATGTTTGGTTATATTACTGACCTTGATACCGGTGATCCGGTTTCTGAAGCCATAGTTTCGGCATCGGGAACTATTACAGCTCTTACGGATGCTGCGGGTTATTTCTATCTCAGTGGCGTGCCCTCCGGAATTACCTTGCTTTCGGTAACCAAATTCAGCTACGATACTGCTTCAATACTGGTTGATATAGAAGCAGGTTCCGAACTCGGCCATAATTTCCAGATAAAAAAGATATTGGATGCCGAATTTCAGGCCGACATTACGAGTGGGGATCCTCCTTTTACAGCGCAATTCACTGATATGACTTCCCTCAATCCAAACAGCTGGTTGTGGGATTTTGGCGACGGATCCTCTTCCGACCTTCAAAATCCAACTCATACCTATGCCTCAAAGGGCGCATATACCGTTATGCTGACAGCTTCGAACGGGATTGAAACCAGTACCGAAAAGAAAACTAATTATATCAAAGTCGGCAATGTAGGGACTACAGGAAGAAAGTATACTTAAAGACCTTAAAATAAGTCCTGATCCCGTTTATTCAACATCGGTAATCTCCTTTCAGCTTTATGAAAACGCTTATGTAAAATGTGAATTATTAAACCCAATGGGTCAAAGGATCAAAAATATTTCAGAAGGCCGTCAAATGCAAGGCAGTTGTAGTTTTATACTGGATGGAAGCAGCCTTCCTAATGGTGTGTATTTCATCCGGTTGACGATTGATAAGCAATCCATTGTGCGGAAAGTTTGTATTGCACATTAATAGCGCAGCTTTCTGGATTGCAAACTGAATGCTTGATTTATGGTTGATTAGGTGACTGTCTGGATTTCTTAGCTCGATACTTCGCTGGCAGGGATCAATGATGCATGCCAGCGAAGTTTACCTTAAAATTCTGGTAACCAATCAGCCTGTTTAAACGGATTTTTAGCCACAGATTACGCAAATTACACAGATTTAAACTGCTTTCAGCAGTTTTTTAAATGAAATTTGATTATAAGTAATGAATATTTGTGTGAAATCTCCGGCAATGATTATTCGCTTCGCTCATGAAATCGCTTCGCTAAGTTACATATCAGTGTCAATAGTACTAATACATTGATCTGCGCAGTGATTTCAAAAAATCATCCCGCACTTCTTTATCATAGTATTCGAGCATATCGAGGTTTACCAGGAAGGTTTTTATACGGGCATTCTTATTATCAGCAGCCAGTTGTTGCCATTCCTGCACATGGTCCTTGTTAAGTTTGCCTTCCCATTTTGCCCAGTAAATAAATACTATAAAGTCGTAGTCCGAAGTGTTGAACTCCGGCAGGGGCTGCCCTTTTAAGTCGGTCATCATCATTAACTCGTCCTGCAGATTGTGTTTATCCGTGTGGGCATATTCACCCTCTTTTTTCAAAGCTTTAATAAAAGTAAAAAGACCGGCATTACACGAAGAATCGGTTTCCTTATATTCAATATATTCGCCCGAAGCTTTAAAAACAATTCCTTCGGGCAGGCCACGCCTTAGATTAAGCTTTATGGCCGAATCAACATTTATAACCCCCGCAATATCGGAGGTATCAATCCCTGTTTTTAATGCATACTCTTTTATGGAGGCTTCATTTTCGACTTTCGGGTTTCGCACGCCAACCATTTTAAATAACAATAATTTACAACTGCTGAAACTGAGAAGAATTACCAGTAAGAGTATAAGGTTTTTTGTTTTCATACGCGTTTCGCTAAAAGGTATCAGAATATGAATCATAAGGTATAGGTGACTTCGCTTCTCTTATATCCTAGAATTCCCTGATTCCTATAAAGAATTTCCATGCATCCTTATTGCCTGTGAGCTGACCGCTTGAACTGTTTAAATAATAAGCTTTTAATGAATTATACTCCGTGGAGGTCCAATACTCATTTGCCGTAAAGCCAGGGACGTTTTGATCAACCAGATTTATAAATACTAATCTGAGTTCTTCGACTGATGGCAAAAACCAGTCGTTATAGTATGAGTTTGACATCATTGAACATAAATTTGCTGCTGAACTCCAATCGTTGCATCCGGCAATTATTGCCTGTGTGTTGGAATTGCCAAATCCGAATCCTGAATTTTGCGCTCCGCTGCCTATCATAGTTCCGTAACATCCCCAGTAAGCATACGAATTGTCATTTGCCGCGGCAGTTAAGCCATGTTGTCCGCTGCTGTCGAGGAAAAAAATATTTCCTCCCCCGTATTTTTGTCCTAATACAAGTGTGGGGCTCGAAGCAGTGGTAAAACTGATAATATTTCCATAAACGATTCCAAAACTTGTCATAGCAGCCGCGCGTGCATAGTAGGTTGTACCCATTTCGAGGTTTTCAATAAAACAGCTGGAGGTTGAATCGGTAAGATATGCAGATACAAAAGCTGAGGAATCATTTTCGGTTGGAACGGGTTGTTTGCTGTAACAAATTTTCAGATTCCAGATCGGAGAAATTGGGCACTATAAGCACAGTTAATCCTACTTCAGCGTAATTGGAACCTATTCCGGTAGCTTCGTGGGTGGTAAGTGAAATATCACCCGGGCAAGGACCCCAGTTGGGTTTTCCGTTGCAATATACTAGTGTTTGCCCGTAATAACCCGGCTGAACTTTATCCCAGGCTGTGCCGTTCCAATACAGCATTTCGCCAACGGCTGTGCCATTTTCTATGCCATTGCCCGCCGTGGTGGCTGTGGTGGCTGTTACGGCACTATTGGCATGCAGGGCATATGGCACACTCAGCAACTGGCTCGATGTGCTCAGGGTGTAGTTGGAGCCTCCCAGCGGATCGAATTCCGATTTAATAAAATACGGACCTGACGCCCAGTCGATGGCAGTAATGTTGCCCGAAACCATTGTTCCTGCCCCGACTTCGGCAGTAATTAATCCGTTGGAGTTACTCAGTACCGATTGGGTTTCGACATACACTGCCTGACCGGTCAAACTTCCCTGTAAGAGGCTTAACCTTACGCCGATATTTGTATTTTTAACCAGCACCGACTGTGCATCGCGTATCACCGCCTGGTAGCTGAAACGCTGGGGTGTTTGAGAATAAAGGATAACTGAAATCAATAAAAATAAAACGAATAAAGGTTGACGTTTCATAGCTACAGGTTTTTTATAAGTTTGTATTTGCGGGTTTCGAAACTTTTTGATCGTATAAGGATAATATAGGAGCCGGGTGCCAGGTTTTCGGTTTGCAGCATATAATCCGGTGCATTGAATGTTTCTTTCTTCAGCAAAGTGCCTTGCTGCCCGTATAATTCAACCTCCACTGCACCGCTTAGCGAACCATCAATTGTGATATAAATATTTCCGGGAAAAGGATTTGGGAATGCCCGTACCGTAAAGCCGTCGGCAGGAATTTGAATAACACCATCTGTTATATCGTAGGTTTGCTGGTTGCCTTCGGAAACGGAACCCAGGTTGCTGCTGTCCGAAACATAGGCTACAAGGCCGATACTAACACTTGCTTCGCCCGCAGCTGAAACGGTTGAACTGCCCGATGCAACAAAGTTATTTTGAGTGAAACCCTTAACTGATATAAGTTGCAGGGCGAAAACAATAGTGACAATCAGTATATTTTTCATGCTTGAAATATTGATAGTATAAAGATGTAAATATATAAAAAAGGTGGTTTCTGTAACATGCGAAGAAAAAATCCGTGGAACTTGAAAAATAGACCGGAAAAACACTAAAATATTAACTTCCGCTTAACTAATCAGTTCGTATAAGTTATTCACATATAGGTAAATGCCACACTTGCCTGATTGCCTGCGATAAGCAGGCAGGCAAGCAGGGATTACGCACTTGCCTGATGCAGGCAGGGATTACACAGAAAGATATTTACAGCTTAAGATAAATTAATCGATTCTACCACGAATTGAATGGAATTGGTTTTAGAAGGTCAGAAGAAACCTACGTCAGGCGGGATTTGTAATCCCGCCTCACCATATACTATCAGGATTTGTAATCCGCCAACTATTCACACAACAATTACTTTTAATAGACCCAAGCCACCCGCATAATCTATAGCTGAACTATATCTGTAATCTTCGGGATTATTTACTATTTCGGCCCTAACCGGATTTTGATGAATATAATTTAGTTTCTGATTGAAATAATCCTGCAGAAATATCTCCTGTGCATCATTTCCCTCTTGCCAAAAACGATAATTAGTTATTTTTTTATCATTTCGCCCTGCATATTCGAATCGATTCAACATCCAGTAACGACGACTTTCCTGAATATCAGATTTTAAAGTGTTTATTATTGCTTTACTGGTAAATTTTTTAAAGTCCCGCATTATATCCGACACCTTATTATCTTCATTTGCCCCGACAATCATGTGAAGATGATTAGTCATTAATACCCATGCATAAATCAATAATCCTTTTTGTTCCTGGCAATACGTTAATGACTCAAGTATGATGTGTTTATAGGTGGGGCGTGAAAAAATATCAACCCAGTCAACCACTGTATCCGTTACAAAATAGACTTCGCCTGTTATCCGATATTGAATATCCATAGATTCTAACGTTTTTACGGATTACAAATCCTTTTAATAAGTGAGGGTGGGATTATAAATCCCACCCGACGAGATGCCATGTGTTGTACTGTCAGTTTCAATCTTAATTTTTAATAAATGTCGCCACTATCGAATTTTTTTCATCTCTCACAAGGTACAAACCAGGCTTTAGCATTGATACATCAATAGTTTGATCTGGATCAAGCGACCGGCATAAAACCTGTTTGCCCGAGAAGTTATAAATATAAATAGTAGCAGGTTCAGCCAAAGTAATATTAAGGGTCGAATGAGCCGGATTGGGGTATAATGTAAGCAGACTTTTATTCGTGGGTTTTGCTGAAGTATTAATATCGTTGTTTATTATTTTGTAAAGCTCGAAGCCGATACCGGAATAATCGGCAGCAAAATACACTACCCCGTTTAAATCAAAAAATTCGTCCGTTTCGAAGCATGGACTGAAGTTTGGCGCAATACCCGGCATAATTAAAAAGGTTGAGTCGGTTATTGCTTCGGAATTGTAGAATAGTTCAAAACCATTGGTTTCGGTTCGTGCCGTAAAATATAAATTATTCTGACTCACCGTTAAATAGGAAGGGTCTCCTGATCCGCCCACATTAAATTCTTTAAAAAGTGTACAGTTATCAGGGTTGATGCCATCAGTAAACCATAATTCTCTTTCAACATCGGGTTGCGATGCCGAAAAGAATAAATAATTACCGTAAACTGTTAAATACTCGGGATATGAACTACCGGTATTGTCTATATCCTTAAACATAGCGGTACCGGTTTCGCTGCCGTCAGAGCGCCAGAGCTCTGTTCCATTTACGCCATCGTCGGCTGAAAAATACAGGAAATTATTAAAAACAGTAAGATCGCCTGGTGTTGAACTCCCCAAAGGGTTAATATTCTGCGTCATGGCTGTTCCCGGCATAGTGCCGTCGGTTACCCATAATTCATGTCCATTCACATTATCGTATCCCGAAAAATACAATTTTCCGTTGTATTCGGTTAAATAATCGGGATATTCAACCGTTGATACTGTTTTTGTACCTGCTGTTGTGCCATCCGTTTCCCAAAGCTTGTAGCTGCCTCCATCAATACTTCCCGCAAAATATAACTTGTTGGCATACTCAACGAAGCACGATGGATGGCTATTCGAATAAATATCAAGGGATTTTATTTTTTGAGTCCCGCTTAATGTGCCGTCAGTAACCCAAAGAGCATTCACGGAGGTTTCGATGGCACTAAAATAAAGCAAGTTGTTTAATACTTTAAATCCTGAAGGATCAGAACTACCTGAGCTGCTAATATCTTTGAATAAAACAGTTCCTGCTTCTGTGCCATCACTCACCCATAGTTCGGAATTGCCGTTACTACTTTTAGCTCTAAAGAATATTTTCCCGTTATACTCTGTTAATTCTCGAGGATATGAGCCCTCTGATCCGGGGAAAATATCTTTTACCATCGTGGTTCCGTCTTCAGTACCGTCGCTTACCATTAGCTCGTAACCATAAGTATCAGTAAAAGCCATGAAATATAAAAGGTTATTGAATTTCGCAAATCCCGAAGGCGAAGAGTTTCCGGCAGGGTTTATATCTGCTACTTTTTCAACCGTTTGCGATGTAGCTACATTGCATATTAATCCGGTTATGAATGCAAAAACAAGGCTGGTTTTTTTAAGGATATTTTTCATATGATATAGTTTAGGGTACTGCTGATTTGCTTGTGTATAGCATGTTTATTGATCAAACTTATTTTGTTTTTCCCGGGTAAACAACCTGCAATGCATGCCTATAGCACAATTAACTTAATATTGTTTATTGTTTTGCAAATTGTATCCCGGCAAATCGGAAAGTAAATCCCCTAGTAATCCTTCTTTGTTCCCTAAATCCTAAATCCTAAATCTCCAATACTCTAAAAATCTATACTCCCCGTTTTTTCTATCCAAACGCTTAACAAATATATTGTTTATTTAGATATACAAGTGTTTGGTAAATTATATTTTTTTCGGGCCCTTGCATAAAAAAACCTCCCTTAAAAAAGAGAGGCTTTTCCAGCATTCAGCAGCAATTAATTATTTGCAAGGCTTGCAGTATGCAAGGCAGGGAGCTTAATTCGCCAATTGGCTTTACAAAGTGGTTGAGTGTTATTTTACTCTTCACTTATTTCAATCCATCCTCAACGGCGGCCCAACCACCTCCATTTCATTATCAATAAAAATCTGTGCTACTTCTTTGGGTGTAGGTTCATGGTCAAGGGCAGCCATGGTAACAAAGAAATCTTCCATTTTACCAGCCGGCTGAAAGGTTACGGTCATTTTTCCCTTTTCGCTCAGCTGTGTCCAGGCATGCGGCACTTTCATAGGCAGGAAAATACTATCGCCCGCCTGTAAATGATATTTATCCTCACCCACCTGGAAATAATAAGCGCCTTCGACCACATAAAAAACCTCATTTTGATAATGATGAACATGCAGGGGTGTTCCTTTACCCTGTGAGATGGAAGTTTGCTCAAACATGGCAAAACCACCATCGGTATCGCTGCCGGATATTTTTAAATCCAGTATATTGGCATTAACGCCTTTTAATTTAATATGACCATATTTGCGGCCTTCGCCGGCGCTGGCTTTAAAGCCTTTGGCTGTCGCTGTCATTTTCGTTTCGTTTTGTGTAAATGAGGCAAAAGGAATAGCTGCTGCAGCGGTTATTAGGGTGGCTAAAAATTGGTTGCGTTTCATGGAGGGGGCTTTGTGAATTGTTAAATTGGGGTAAAGAAAGTTCCGGGTTCCGTGTTCAGGGTTCCGGTAGACAGCTTCTGCTGTGCATTGATCAGTTATGCATATTGTACTTGGGAATACTAAAATGTAAAAAAAATCTCTTCGCTTCTACCGCCGGCACCCGGAACCCGGCACCCTGCACCTTTTTTTTCGTCCGGAACCCGGAACTCGGACCCTTTCGGCACCCGGAACCCGGCACCCGGAACCTTTTTTATTCGTCCCCCGTCCCCCGGCACCCGGCACCCGGCACCTTTTTTTCCTCCTACCTCTTCAACCTCTCCTTTATCTCCCCCGAAAGCCCCCACGAATAGTCCTTTAAAATTTTATCGTACACCTCCCGCCACTTAGCTGAATTTTTATCCGATAACTCTTTTTTATTCCCTTTTAACAACCTGCCTATTTCGTAAACATTATGGTATTTGGGATAGGCGTCTTCGCATTGCTGAAAGGTTTCAATGGCCATATCCACCTCCCTGTCGAACAAATACTGAAAAGCCTCCGCTTCGAGCCGGCCGGCACTTTCCTCCTTGCTCAGGGTAACTACACTCCTGTTTTCGACCTGTAGCTTTATACGGTTGTCGATTTTTATGCTGTCAGCTTTCTGTAATACCGGGTCGGGGTTTTTCACCTTGGTACCCGAAGTAGTGATAGGAGCGGTGTAAGCATATTCATTCACTTTAATAGCCATTACCTGCGGATAGAGCTTAGTATCTTCGTCGTATATTTTTGATTTG
Organism: uncultured Bacteroidales bacterium; assembly: GCA_963714825.1. Classification (GTDB taxonomy): domain Bacteria; phylum Bacteroidota; class Bacteroidia; order Bacteroidales; family UBA4417; genus UBA4417. The sequence goes on from CAVQQF010000003.1 coordinate 291,909, forward strand.
ATGGCTGCCAGGGCCTGCATCGCATTCTGAATAGAGGTTTGGTTAATTTCCGAGGGCAGGGGCAGCAGGGTTGTTACATCCTTCGATTTAATTCCTACCACTTCAATCATCATGGTTCCGCTGAGTTTGCCTGTTTTTGCGGCTAATCCAATCGACGACAAATCGCCTATATTAATTCCCGCTTCCATGGTGGTGATTAACGAAATAAGCCTTAGCCCGACTCCAACCCTTTTGAAACCGATAAACTCACCGTTTTCATCCTTTTGCCCGAGGGTGGCATATTTCATATAATCCATGGTTACCTTGTAGCTCGAATTGCGGGTCGAAAAAGTTACCGGTAAATACGTAATTCCTCCTTCGGCCATAACCTGACCAATGGCAACAATCACGGTTTCGTTATTCAAAAAGCCAAGTATCTCATCGGGTTTCAGCAGTTTGATCTCTTTCTCAATCAGCTCATTATTTTCGACCAGTTGAACCTTATTATCATATTCAATAGGATCAATTGGCTCAAAACCCCTGAAATTAGCGTAGGTTTTGCCTTTTTCGAGAAATGATTTTTGAGAAGTACAACTTGCGAAAAGGGCAATAGCTATAAGTGCATAAAAATATCGTTTCATAAGAAGGAAGATTTTTAATTATTGGAAAATGGTAAGATTCCGGTAATTGAATAAACATAAGAATAACAACCTGTTTTCTGAAATTACTCCATAAGCGGCTGCATAATGCCGCTGCGGTTGCCTTCGGTATCGAAAAATGAAACATACATTCCATATCCCGGTATTTCAACGGGTTCGCCCAGTACTTTGCCACCGGCCTCGGTAACCTTTCTCATGGCATCGTTAATATCGTCAACGCCAATAACCACCGAGGGATGTTGTGCAGGCGTATCCTTTTCCCTCATGTAAAATCCGCCGTTTATGGCGCCGGGATTTTTCGGCATCCCGTTTTCGTCGGTTTCGGTGGTGTTGGCAAGCACATAGTTACCCATCTCTTCGCCCAGCATTTGTGTTTCCCAGCCAAAAGCTTTGCTGTAAAAATCGGCCATTCGTTTGCTGTCGTCGGCTGGCATTTCAAAATGTACTACTGAATTCATTGTATTTTGAGTTTTGATTAACGATTGTATTTAGCTATATCATATTAACAATATATCATAGGTAAAGTTCTGAACACATTCATATTATGTGTGTGTAAATTTAATTCGGCGGGGTTAAACATAAAAAACAAACGGAGCTTTGGCATTTGGTTTCCTTTTCCAACTAAAGGGTAGGGGAAATAAGTTCAAACAGATTTTTACCCGCCATTTCGTTCGCGCCTCAGTTGGCATATACTCCGTTTATTGCGGAATCTTCGGAACTTTTTCGCATACCATTCCAAGCAGGAAATAGCTGTTAAAAGCTACTTCATCACGCTCCAGCGAATAGGCGAGGCTTATATTGTTTGTATTTGCTATTGTAAGTTTCGATTTGAATACTTTATACCCATCGGCCCGGCATTCAATATCGTACGATCCAAAGGGGATGCCGTATTTTATTAAACCATTCCTGTCGGTTTCTATATCAAACACCCTGTTGTTGCTATTCCCCTTGATGGAAATAGCGCATTTATATACCGCCTCGCCCGAGAGCTTGTCAGTTAAATTAAAAAATACATTTGCTATACCTTCGGCGGGCGCTAAGTTTATTTTGGTGAACAACTGTGGGCTTATCACAAACGACGTAAATACCGGTAAGTCAGGATTTGTTTTCGCTGTAGTTGGTTTTTCGGCCGGTTTAGCGGTCACTGTTGCTCCATGGGTTCTTAAAAATACTGTGTTGCCCCTTAACCTTTTATTGATTAGGGTTTTGGTTGTATCGGGCTTTTCTTTAGCGGTTCCTCTTGTTGAGGCTACCACCGTGGTTTTGCGTAAAGAGCTTAAATCTTTGTTTTCGATACCTTTTTTAATCAAATAATTCAGCTGTTCCGACTTTATCAGGTTTTTATTGGTGGTGGCTTTCAGGAAATTAACTTTGGTGCTGTCGTTGGTAAAAAGCTGGGTTTTCATCAAAATAGGACCGAAACTGATCAGCTGGTTTAAGGAGTTCATTACAGCAGCATTCACGTCGGGGCCTATATTTATTTTCAGATTACGCATCAATAGCAACTTTTTGGGATATGCCGGGAGCAGGTATTCGATACTGATGGTTTCGCCATCCGAAATGGGAGTTACTTCCTTCCATTTAAAGTAATTCGATAGTATAGGGCCTAACGAAAACCAGCTCCGTTGCATCGATACTATCGAGAATTCAAGCTCAATGCCTTCGATGTTTTTTTCATCGTAGTCGATGGCAATTATTTCTTCGGGCAAATCGTCCTGCCCCTTTGCTACCTCGTAAAGCTCATCTAATTCTTTCTTTTCCAACGAAAGTTTTATCCAGCCATTATCGTTGGTCATAAAGTCGTAAGGCACAAAATTTATATCATAATACGATGCCAGCGACTGTAAATCAGTTTTTACCGTATTGTCGAATAAGGAACGTGTATTATTCAGACTGGCCAGGAACATATCATACCCATCCGTTTTATTTATCCTTGCCATTGCCTCCTCAAGCTGTTTTTTAAATCCCAGCAGTTTGTGGTCAACAGTTATTTTCTCTTTTTTAAGCAGGATAAAGTTCAGTTTTTCGGTCCAAAGCGCTTTTTCATCCTCCGTGAGCGATTCGCTGAAAGCTGAAATATGATTTTCCCACTCGGTAAGCAGAGTATCGAATTGGGCTGAATATTTATCGTATAATTTTTTTTCGCGTGTAGCATTGCCATTCGAATCGTACAAAAGCTTTTCCGCTGCTTTTATTTCTGCCGATTCGACCTGTAAATCCGATTCCTGTTTTACACCTATAATTTTTTTATAGGCATTAAATAATGTGTTGCTGGGGTTTATATCCCAGTATTGATCCGACGAAGGAATTGAGTTAAGCTGGAAGGAGATGTCCTGTTTTTTTAAGAGCGCTTCCCCTTTTAACTCGTCCGTAATAAGCATTTGCGGAAGCAGAAGCTTCATTTCCGAGTCTTCGTACACCCTTAAACTGGGGCATATAAGTGCTATTTCGGCCGGATCGGAGCTTTGAGTGCGGTAATAATCTTTAATTTTTTGAAAAAGGGCAACATAATATTTCATATCAGTAAAGCTTAAAAGGTAAGCCAGGTATAACCAACTAAGTGTTTTACCTGAGTAACGACTGCCGCGCAAGGTTTTGCGTGTAGGGTATTAATGAGAAGGCATGTTCATTTTTAAAGCCAAAAAGATCCCCAAGCCTTTTACAGGAAAGGGGATCTTTTGAAAACTGACTTAATTTACTTCCACCCATTCGTCAGCTTTAATATCGGGTAAAGGATTAGGCGCCAGGTCGATGATATTGCACTTTCGGCCTATCAGCAGTATCCCTGATGAGGCAATACCCTGCTTGCTTCGTTCGCCTGAGGTTTCGATTTTGGAGTTATCGTAACCATAACTACCACCAACTTTAAATAAACCAAAATTAACACCAGCACCTGTTTTTACATGATCTTCGACTCTTTTATATGAATCGGAGCCTTTTTTAAATCCTATTTTCAGGTTCGAAATAAAATAGAATTCGGTGGTAACAGCAGGCATTAACCCTCCACCGTTTCCATCGCTTACCATTTGGTTGTTTACAATGGTAGTGCCTGTTTTCGAGTATTTCCAGAACCTCGATTTAATAAACGTGGTGCCTAACCACGGCCTCGACACATAGCACTTTGTGAGCTTGAAACTCATCTCGAAATCGTTGAAGTTGTAGCTCTTATCGATGCGCTGGTGTTGCCCGCTTGCTGATGCTCCGCCTATGCCAAAGTACGATGCCTTTGCCGACCAGCTGTGTTTCGTGTTTTTGTATGAGGACTCATAACTTGATTTGCTGAAAGTAAAGTCAGTCCATTTATCCTTATTGCTTAAAATGGACGAAGGGATGGGTGCTGAGTAGTAATAGGTATTTGAGCCACCCAGGCCGGTACGTTTTGCGGCTAAAAATTCTGATTCATATCGCTTCTTTACGGTAATAAAATTACTGCTTTCGATTTCGTCGACATAATTCATAATTTTTTCGACATTGCCTTTATAACCAAGGGTTTCCCAACGTTTCAGTGCATCGTCGCGGCGTTTGATATAGTTGCGCCCCGAAATGGTCATCTCGGCCATAGCGTCAGGATCCTGCTTGTCGACCCGTATTTTTAGTTCCGATAATTTATCATCAGCTTCGTAAAACAAAGCCTCATATTCGAGGTATTTTACATACTTCGACGAAGGGAATGAATTGTAAATGTATTTCGGATTGTCTTCGGGGTGCTCAACCGCGTCGGAATCAAAATCCGGATTTTTAAGCTTTTTAATAACAAAAAGCTGTTTCCGCAACGATTCCAGTTTCTTCTCGACCTTAGGGTCAATTTTCGAATTTTTTACAACACAGAACTCAAGTATATCGCTGTACACATTCGAAGCGGTATGATCATTCTGCGTGCTGAAAATGGTGAATTTCCGCGATCCGTCCTTGTCTTTTTCCGGTATGTTACTCGGTATCTGGTCAACCAGCCGTGCAAATTCTTCGGCATGTGCATAAGCCGAATATTTTTTTTCATTACGGAGTTCGCTGTATTGTTCATCGGTCATGCCTTCAACTTTTGGGGCATTACCGGTAAACCCTTTAAAGGCATAATCAAATGCCGACTCGTCAATTACAGTTGCAACCGGTTCCCAGGCAACAAAATTGTTTGGGCCAAGCATTTTGGGGTCGCCACCGTTGGTTAGTTTTTTAAATACATCGCCTAAAATGACATTCATAAATTCATTTTCATCAGGCATAGGTGTGAAATCTGGCATAACTCTGAGGTTTTAAATCATTCCTACTCTTTTTTAAGGCTTTTCGGAAACGCCTGTTTAATTAAAGAGCATTCCTCTTTAACTGTTCTGTCATAATTATGAAAAGTAATTCTGATGCAACTATAAGCCGTTAACGTGGAGCTGTTCATATATGTTTTTTAAACATTGCCTCAATACATAAATTGAAGTCACATGATAGTTGTTTTCAATAAATATACTTGAGTATATAACAGCATTTATCATGCGAAAAGCTCTCATTACACTATTAGGCTCAAATATACTACACTAACAAAGCCTTACGCAATAGCACAAACGTGTCATTTTTCGTAATGCAATTTCTCATTTCCCTGAACTTTATATCCCCGTGCTTGTTTCAATTTAATTATGCTTTATGCTGAGGAGGTAGCCTGATAATTAGCTAAATCAAATATCTGTTGATTTATTCCGAAAGCTTTATTCAGAAACATGTTAGGGATTTCCTGCAGAAGCATTAAAGGCTGTTATACCTGGAGATTTGTTTTTTAATGTTCCTAATTTCTTCGCTTCGTGGTATTTCAATATGAAATATGAGGAATTTGACATCCGAAATGAGTTTATACATTAAATAAAGCAATGGGCTAAACCCGGAGCTGCTCCATAAACCACTTGAAAAACTATAATGAGCAGAGACCCTGATTATAAAGCAGATTCGGGTGACGGGCCAGGGATGAATGAGTTGTCCGATAGAAATGCTTTTCTTCCATTTGGTGATTGCATTGTTGACTCATCGGGCAGGCAGTTTGCATGTATTCACGATCATTGTCCCGATCAAAGCCGTTGCTTCAGCGATATGGATTTAGATGTAAATACTGGTTTTCATGAACTGGATTTCCATCCCGAAGATCGTAATTTATGGTGCCTGAATGCTTATCCCGATATCCTTGAGTTTATTGAATCAAACCCTGTGTATGAGTTAAAGGATCTGAAACTCCTGTTTAATCACCGTTATATCCAAAGGGATGGCAATGTCTCACAATTTCTGCACGAAGGATCATTCTCATTATCAAAAGACTCCAATATACCGGTATTAAAATTGAATGTTTTTACCGAATTAGGCGATTTTAAAACAGATGACTCTATGATTTTGTCGATTTTCAGGTATTCGTCCGTTCATGGTTTTCAGAAAGTGATGTCAAAAACTTATAGCGAAAATAGTATCCCTCAATTATCGGAAAGGGAAATGGAGGTTATTAAGCTATGCCTCGAAGGGCTTAGCAGCAAACGGATTGCGGATAAACTGAATATCAGCATTCATACCGTTAAAAACCATAAGCGTAATTGTATGCAGAAAACCTATACGCACACCATTGCCGAGCTCATCAGTTTTTGTATGAAGAGTAAGTGGTTGTAAAAAAGAGAGTACAGGTAAACCTTTTTTGCGCTACAGTTTTACTATTAAGGCCATTTTAATTAATTTTTTCTTTACATCGTTTTCACAACGAAAGCAATCTATTAATGTAGGTTGTGATACAACCCGGGATGAAACTGCGAAAATAAAATTCCCTGCCAGTAAATAATTTACGAGTTAAAGCAATCCATAACCAGCTTTGGTGCTCGCCGTGATTTGTTTTAGTTTCACAACCACATCAACCAAACCGTTTTTAAAATAGATATTAAAATCGGGATATTCCCATTTCTCTTTGTCGTTATTGAGCCTGTTAACCTTGTCAGGGCTGCCCAGCAAATTTAAGACCGAATTTTTAGAGGAGCCAGGCAGATTAAGGGTGTAATCCATTTCAGCTTGAGGCTGCTCCATCGCTGTTTGCTGCATATAAGCCTGCAACTGAGCCGTATCCGAAATGCTGATAATTTGTACTCCAACCGAAGTCCGTACACGGTTATTCGATTGCGAAAATGCCTGTATGGATAATAAAATCAGAGCAGCAATAAGTAATTTTTTCATAGCCTTGTGTTTTAAAAAGTGATAATTCATTAGGTGTTGCAATTGCAATCGCCGGATGTATTAAAACCGGCTTTCATTGAAGCAGTATTTTTAAACAAATAGTAAATGTTCTTTAAGCCGCGGTTTTTTTTTCCTTTTTAAATAATTGGCGGAGAATCATAGCTTACGAGGGGGAATAATGCAGTGTGGCAGCAGGTGACTCGCAGTTGTTGGCATATACAAGTCCACTAATTTTAAGCTGGTAATGTTCAGTAAATCAATAGTAAAGCCCCGGAGTAATTTTGAGTTCCAGTCAATAGAAAAGGAGAGAATACAAGTAAAGTGAGTAAATTTAAAAAGCCTTAATTCAAATCAGTATAAAATCAACAGAATAGGAGTGAGTACAAGTATTATTCGGTCAACCAAAGTTACAATAATAAATATGTGTACAACCTTTGGAAGTATATTTTTTTTTAGCATTGATTGTGCCAGAAGTAAAACCCACAATTACCGGTAACTGTGGGTTTTAATTTTCGCAATTACAGTTTCATTTCCTGAGGTGATGGGGCTTTCCCGACTTCTTAAAGTCAGTATAATATTTCAATGTTCCTTTGTAATATCCGGAAATTGCTTTGTTATTTTCATCCGTTCCGGTAAATGACAATTCGTATTCGGTTCCGTTTTGTATCACTTTTACGTTTCCGGCTTTTAATTCAACAAAATTATCATCCGAATTTGTGTTTGGATTCCAGTTCAGAAAATACTCGGAATAATAAAATGAGTTGGCTATTTCGGTATCGTTATATGGATAGTCACCTATTGCAAGTTTATCTGTAGCAGTGGTAACCATTTCGAAATAAATTGCATGCCCTGTACCCGACAACGAATCGGGGAATCCACCTGCTTCGTGTACTGTAAGTCCCGGCGAAAACAGATAAATATCCATTTCGTAAGCCGAATCGTACTCGCCGTAATTTATTATTAATCCTGTGGAGATGTCATACTCGGCGCCATCCACTTTCAGGAAATTCCTGGTTTCATCCTTGCTGTCCTTTTTGCAACCGGCAAGCACAAAACTTATTATCAAGAGCATTCCGATACCTCTAATAAAATTTTTCATATTACTTTTTGTTTGTAAGTGCCTACTCTTTTGCTTTTCGGATGCCGCTATGCTGTAAATAGTTTTCAGGAAATAATTTTACCTTTACTTCCATAAGCAGCAGTAAATGTTCAATTTCACTGTATTCCTTAAAATGATAACTCTGAATAAATGCTATTACTGTTTTGTGTGCCTGATCAGGGTTGTAAACTGCGTTGTACTGAATATTACCTTAATTTTGCATAACCTTTACTACACATCGACAATCAATTTAATTAAACAACCGGATTTATCAAAAGTTTCTTTGCCGGTGATTTATCCGGTAAATATTTAGTTACTACCGATACTGTAAGCATTAACACCATGGACTATCAACCGATATTGATCCGTATAAAAGAAGAAATCAAGCCTCTACTCAATCAGGGTAAAGTGGCAACGTATATACCCGCATTAGCAAGGGTGTCGCCCGAAAAGTTTGGAATGGCTGTAATGACAAACCATGGCGAACTTTTTACCATAGGCGATGCCAATGAGCTTTTCAGCATACAAAGCATCTCGAAAGTTTTTACCCTGGCTATGGCCATGGAAAAGCTGGGCGACGATTTATGGGAGCGCGTCGGGCGCGAAGCATCAGGAAACCCGTTTAATTCGCTCGTACAGCTTGAATACGAGAACGGTCATCCGCGTAACCCGTTTATTAATGCCGGTTCGCTCGTGGTTACCGATTGCATTATTCCCGAAAATGGCGATCCTCTGCATGATGTGCTGCAGTTTGTGCGTCGTTGTGCTGCCAACCCGGCTATTGATTATGATAAAGAAGTTACTCTTTCGGAAAAAATTACCGGCCACCGCAACGCGGCTCTGGTAAATTTTTTGAAAAGTTACGGCAACATCAAGCACGAAGTGGAAGAAGTCCTGAATGTATATTTCCATCAATGTTCGCTGGCTATGAGCTGCACTGACCTGGCAAGGGCATTCCTTTTCCTGGCCAATGGTGGAGAGGATCCTTTAACCCGACAGCCGATTTGTAGCGCACGTCGGGTAAAGCGGATAAATTCACTGATGCAAACCTGTGGACTGTACGACGAATGTGGCGAATTTGCATACCGTGTCGGCCTGCCTGGTAAAAGCGGTGTAGGAGGTGGCATTATTGCCATTATGCCTGGCGAACTGGCTGTGGCAGTGTGGTCGCCGGGATTGAATTCAGCCGGAAACTCACTGGCGGGTGTTATGGCACTTGAGCTGTTCACTACGTATACGGCAAAGTCGATATTCTGAAATATTGTTATCCGGGTAAAATATTATACCGTCCGCCTCAGGCGGTCGGGATATACCAGGCTGTGCATCCTTCCCTTATTATTTAACCGGTCAACAGTAATAAAAAATTAATAAAATAGAGAAATCAGGGCTCCATAATTTTCCTGCTACTAAAAACTCCCATCCTTTAAAAAAACGGATGTTTATTTATTTATCCTGAATATTCGTGCCCCGTGCCCAAACACCTCCGGCCTGAAAGCGGTTTCGAAGTCGCCCATTACATCGCCTGTCCATAATTCGTAAATGTGGCAAACACCTTTAAATCCTATATCTTCAAGGTTAATGCGTATCATCTGTTTGCCCTCTGCCAGGTTGAAAATGGCAAGATATTTATCTTCGGTACCCGGTATGTCGGCTATCCAGGCTACCTGATCGTCGGTGCGGAACAACTGCCTGTTGTTTGTACTGTTCTGGTTTACTTCCAGTAATTCTTTATTTTGTATAAGCTGTAATTCGCTGCTTCGAATCTTACTCAGGTCGCCTCCATAAAAAAGCGGCGAGCGGGCAATACACCATAAGGTCATCATGGTAATTTGTTCGTTCCGGGTCAGGTTCGAGAAACGGGGATTCCCAACCGGCCCACGCTGCGAAAGAAAACCGACATTCAACATATCAGCATCAGGGAAATGTCCCGCACCTATTGAACTTTCCCATGCATGCAGCAGGCCGAACATTTGTTCCAGCGAATTCCAGTTGTCGCGTAAATCGGATGATATTCGCCACATATCGGCATATTCTTTTACATGCAATGCTTTGTCGGCCGGGGTTTCGCCGGGCGCCAGGCTCAGCACCATCGGTCGCCCGCAAAGCCCAATGGCTGTGCGTATGGCTTTAATCTCTTTATCATTGTAAGGATATGCAATGTCATCAACTTTCACGAAATCGACGCCCCATTTGGCATACAGCTCAAAAAGCGAATTGTAATACTCCTGTGCTCCGGGTTTGTCCATATCCACGCCATACATATGATTCAGCCAGGTACATTTACTGCTGGTGTCGGCAATATCGCGGGCATAAAACCTGGTTCCTTTCACCCTTAAATTTTTCGCAACCGCTTCGCGCGGAATGCCACGCATGATGTGAATCCCGAATTTTAATCCTTTACCATGTATATTGTCAGCAAGTGGTTTGAAGCCCTTGCCTCTGCGGGCCGATGGAAACCGGTCGGTTGCCGGGAATAGGCGGCCATATTTGTCAATGGTAAAACCCGGGATAAAACCATCAGTTTGCTGGGGATTATAGAGCGCAGCCGGGTACGGATAATACCAGCAATAGTCAATAACTACATATTCCCAGCCAAAACTTTTGAGATGTGTAGCCATAAAACCGGCGTTTTCGAGTACTTCTGTTTCAGTAACCGTTGCTCCGAAGCTTCCATAACTATTCCATCCCATGGGTGGGGTTTGAGCGACTTTTTCAACCTGAGCATAACCCGGGGTGTCTCATGAATACCAATAACAAAACTAACAAGCTGAATTTGAAAATACCTGGATAAAAAGAATGAGCTTTTATATTCATTTTTAAGAAGATTTATTTTAATAAATGCATGCTCTAGCCTGATTAATTTATAAACTTCAGGTAAGCAAAAGATAAACGGATCAGATAATTATAAAGGCAAGAAGAAAAATTTGTCCTTAAAATAAGCTGCAAAAATTGTTTACACACTTCACAACAGCCAGACTTTTGTCTTTTATCTTCTATTTAACCAGTAGACGCTAAAACCCTTTACACACTACAGCTGTTTCCTTTATCAGCTCCCATGCCTTTTCTACATGTTTTTGTGTGGTAAGGTTGCCGGCTATCGACATGCGCAGGGTATACTGTCCCTTTAACTTGGTATGTGTCAGAAATATTTTTCCACTAGCATTGAGTTTCCCCAGCAGCTCCTCGTTAACCTTATTAAGGTTATCGGTGCCAATAACGCACGAAGGCCGGTACCTGAAACATACCAGGCTGAGGGGCACCGGCGCCATAATTTCAAATCCTGACTGATCAACTACCTTTTGCTCGAACCAGCGGGCAATGCGTATATGCTCCCTAACCATTTCCTGAAGCTTAGTAACGCCAAACGAACGTATTACGAACCAAAGCTTCAATGCCCTGAACCTGCGCCCCAGTGGAATACCCCAATCGCGGTAATCGTTTACCTTACCACGGCTGACTGTTTTCAGGTATTCGGGTAATATTTCGAATGTTCGCAGCAGGGCTTCCTTATCTTTTACAAAATAAGCCGAGCAATCGAAGTTGGTAAACATCCATTTATGCGGGTTAAATACAAAGCTGTCGGCTTTTTCAATTCCTTCAATCATCCAGCGGTATTCGGGAAGTATCAATGCTGTACCGGCATACGCAGCATCAATATGCAGCCAGATGCCTTCTTTTTCGCAAATTGCAGCAATTGCACCCAGTGGATCAATAGATGTGCTGCCAGTAGTGCCAAGTGTTGCAACAACGCAAAGAGGTTTGAAACCAGCAGCAGTATCAGCCGAAATTGCTTTTTGTAGAAGTGTTGCATCCATCCTGTATTGCACATCTGTCTCAATTTTTACAAGATTTTCGCGACCCAGGCCCGCAATTTTCACCGCTTTTTCGACTGACGAATGCGTTTCTGTTGAACAATATACACGCAGTTTCTCATTTCCTGTAAATCCTTCGTTGTTTATCGTATACCCGCTGAGTTTTTCGCGGGCACATAAAATAGCTGCCAGTGTTGAGGTGGAGGCTGTGTCCTGTATTACCCCATGCCAGCCGGAGGGTAAACCGGTCATGGTTTTGAGCCAGTTCATTATCATCTCTTCCAGCTCGGCAGCGGCAGGGGAGGTGTCCCAAACCATGCATTGCGCGCCGAGCGAGGCAGTAAGCATTTCGGCCAGTATGCTGGGATAGCTGCCGTTGGCCGGGAAATAAGCATAGAAATCAGGGCTCTGCCAATGGGTCATCCCCGGCATGATAATTTTTTCAAAATCACTCATAATCTCCGACATATCTTCTCCCTTATCCGGTGCATTTGCCGGAAGCTGCGAAAATATTTCACCCGGTTTTACTTTTGATTTTACCGGGTACGATTCAATATTTTCGTAATAATCAGCCATGTGGTCGGCAAGTCGGTGAGCCCATTCCCTGAATTCGGCATTATTCATACTATTCGTAATTTTCTGTAAAAGTAAAAATTGTTAGAGTTAAAGGAGTTGATTTCAGATTAAATCTGTCTTTTATTAAGTAATTTTCTTGTTTTTCATACTTTCTGGCTCCAAAGTTTTTGCAATTGCTGCCTGATCATCCGATTACAAACAACTCCCATCTTATATTTTCAAAATATTTCTTTTCACTGAACAATCCTTCAAAAAATTCCTTTTAACTACTCTCAAAACTTTAAACTCACAAATCAAATATGAAGAATATACTGCTTCTTTTCCTTATCATTACAACCCTGGCTACAGCAGCCCAGGAAACTTACCTGAAAAATATTAAACAACTCACTTTCGGAGGCGATAATGCCGAAGCCTATTTTAGTTTCGATGGCAAAAACCTGGCTTTTCAATGCAATAACCCTGCATGGGATCTGAAATGCGATCAGATATTTAACCTTGATATTTCGAAAGCTTCCAAAGATTCAACCTACAGGCCTCCTATGATAAGTACCGGTTTAGGCCGTACTACCTGCGCATACTTTATGCCCGGCGATCAGCAGATTTTATATGCGTCGACCCATCTTGGTGGTAAGGAATGTCCTCCGAATCCCGAACCCCGTGCCGACCATAAATACCTCTGGGCAATTTATCCTGAATTCGACATTTTTGTGGCCGATCTTCAGGGGAATATCGTAAAGCAACTTACCAATCTTCCGGGATACGATGCCGAAGCTACCGTTTCACCGAAAGGGGATAAACTAGTTTTTACTTCAACACGTAACGGTGACCTGGATTTGTACACCTGCGATATCGACGGAACTAATGTAAACCAGGTTACTAATCAGTTAGGATACGATGGTGGTGCGTTTTTCTCGCCCGATGGCACGAAGTTGGTTTTCCGCTCGTCGAGGCCACAAACACCCGAAGATATTAAGGAATACAAGGAATTACTCGCACAGGGCCTGGTGATGCCGACAAATATGGAAATTTATGTTTGCAATGTGGATGGAAGCGAATTAAAGCAGGTAACACAATTGGGTAAAGCCAACTGGGCTCCGTTTTTCACACCTTCGGGTGAAAAGATTGTGTTTTCGAGTAACCACAAATCTGAAAAAGGATATGATTTTCACCTTTTTATGGTCAATCTCGATGGCTCAGGCCTCGAACAGGTAACAACCGAAAGCTATTTTAATGCCTTCCCGATGTTTTCGCCCGATGGTAAGAAGATCGTTTTCTCATCGAACCGTAATAACCACGGCACTCGCGATACCAATCTTTTTATAGCCGATTGGGTTGAATAGTAACAGGTTTTTTTTGTATTAATTCATTCATCCCGACTGATTAAGTCATTTTTTTTCGCTTACTTTTGAACTTACTCTTCTCGATTACGATACGAAGGGAGTTATACACTTTCCCTTCGAATTTGCAATTGTAGATAAAGGTGTAAGCATAAGCGCGAAAAGTTTACTCTTTCGCAGCTAAAGCCTTATTTTTATTAAATTTGTGAAATAATCACTTTCCAATGAAGCAGGTTTTAAAATATGCAGGGTACGTATTGCTGTTGTTTGTAGTTGGTTTCCTCGTCTGGCGGTTTTCGTTTATGATTGTATGGATACTGATTGCCGCAGTTATTTCGTTTGTTGGTCATCCGTTCGTGCGTTTTTTCAACAGTCTTCATTTCAAAAAATGGCATATGCCCCGTTCGCTCAGTGCGGCGCTGGCTCTTATAATTATAGTAGTAATTTTTACAGGGATACTCGCAATTTTTGTGCCTCTTATTGTACAACAGGCCGAAACCATTTCGCGTATTAATGTCAACCAACTGGCCGAAGACCTGCAGGGTCCCATGCAATGGCTTACAGTAGAGCTCAATTCGCTCGGTATGCTCCCCGACGGGCAATCCGTTCAGGATTTTATTGTACTGAAGGCCAAATCGTTAGTGAGTATTGGCAGCGTTTCCACTATTATTAACAGCTTTTTTGGAATGGCAGGTACCGTGCTGATTGGTTTTATTTCGGTACTTTTTATTGCTTTCTTTTTTATGAAGGACGAAAGCATGTTCGAAAATGGATTGCTCTTACTTGTTCCCGAACGACATCATCATGCTACACGCAAAGTCCTTACAGATTCAAAACATCTGCTGATGCGTTATTTTATTGGCGTTATGCTTGAGGTTCTCAGTATGATGTCGATCATTACACTTGCGCTTTACTTCCTGGGGGTTAAGAATGCGCTCTTAATCGGATTTTTTGGCGGCCTCATGAATATCATACCCTACCTCGGGCCTGTAATAGGAACATTAATAGGTGTTACACTGGGCTTTACAGCAACACTTTCGGTTGGTGCTTATGCCGAATTAATGCCCCAGACTCTAACAATTATGGGCGTTTTCGTAGGCGCTAACCTGATTGATAATAATTTCCTGATACCCGTAATTTATTCCAACAGCGTAAAAGCGCATCCACTCGAAATATTTTTCGTTATCATTATGGGAGGGAGTCTGGCCGGGATACCCGGTATGTTACTGGCAATCCCATCGTATACGGTTCTTAGGGTGATCGGAAAGGAGTTTTTTCAGAAATTCAGAATCGTCCAGAAACTTACCGAAAAGATAAATTAACTTGGGACCGCTGAAAATCCTCACTTATTATTTCGGTTTTATTAAAATTCAAAGCCTCCGAAGGATTGTAAACCTTGTGCTCGTAGAAGCCGGGTTCTGGCTTAGCCGTATAATCCGAAGGCCTGTTGTTTTCGGAAAACCCTGGGCTGCTTCTATTGAGCCTACCACCTCATGCAACCTTCGCTGCCCCGAATGCCCTACGGGGATGCAAAACCTGGCTCGTCAGAAAGGAAACCTGAGCCACGGGAATTTCGAAACTATTTTAAATAAACTATCGCCCGAACTGATGCATCTCACGCTCTATTTCCAGGGTGAGCCGATGCTGAATGCTGATTTTTGTGAAATGATTTCCCTGGCAAGAAAACAAAATGTTTATGTTGCCACCTCAACCAACGGGCATTTTTTAAATGAAAACACCTCCAATCAAATCGTAAAAAGCGGGTTAAACCATCTTATTATCTCTCTCGATGGCCTCGATCAGGATACCTATGAGAAATACAGGGTAAACGGAGATTTTCAGAAAGTACTGTATGGAATTCAGAGTATAGTTAAGGTAAAAAAGGAATCAGGTTCTCAGAATCCATTTATTGAGCTGCAGTTCCTGGTTATGCGCCACAATGAGCACCAAATGCAAGCTATGCGCGATTTTTCGAAACATGCTGGTGTGGATAAACTAACTTTTAAAACGGCCCAGGTATATAATACGGAGGCCGGAAATACTATAATTCCCACGATAAAAAAGAGTTCGCGCTACCGGCAAAACCCAGATGGCACATTTTCGGTCGCAAAAAAAATCCGAAATCGTTGCCACCGGATATGGAGTTCGCTGGTTATAACCTGGGATGGTAAAGTTGTTCCGTGTTGTTACGACAAAAATGCCGGTCACCAATCCGGTAACCTGTTGGACGAATCGCTTTCAGCAATATGGAAAAACCAGCAATATTCAGCCTTCAGAAGGGAAATTCTGCGCGATCGGGCAGGGATAGATATTTGCCGGAATTGTGGCGAATAGTTAACCTGGTTTCATACGAATTAAAACCGGAAAAATCTATTTCTTCCCTGTGAGTTCCTGGAACACTTTTTCCAGGTTATTTTCTTCGCGGTGCAGCGATAGCAGGGTAAGTTTATTATCAACCGCAAATCGGTTAATATTCGGCCTGATATCTTCACCCGGGTTGGCATGCAGTTTCCACGACAGCTGACTGATTTTTGTGGCTTTGGCGATTCCCTGAATGGTAAGCAGCATTTCTTCGGTGGCAGGCGAAGCAAATTCAACGGTAACAATGTCGTGCGATTTAATTTCCGACAATTCGGCCGTGGTGCCATCGGCAACAATTTTCCCCAGGTTAATAATTATAGCCCGGCTACAGATTGCCTCTACTTCCTGCATAATATGTGTCGACAAAATCACTGTTTTTTGTTCGCCAATTCCCTTTATCAGCTCGCGTATTTCAATTATCTGGTTCGGATCGAGGCCCGAAGTAGGCTCATCCAATATCAGTACTTCCGGATTATGAATCAGCGCTTGTGCAAGCCCTACACGCTGCCTGTATCCTTTCGAGAGCGTACCTATTTTTTTATTTTGCTCAGGTCCTAAGCCTGTTGTTTCGATAATTTCACGAACCCGATTGCGCGAATTTTTACCCAGTTTATGAATACCTGCAATAAACTCAAGGTATTCCTTAATATACATATCAAGATATAAAGGATTGTGCTCCGGCAGGTATCCCACTATTTTTTTTACTTCTTCGGTTTCGAAAAGCACATCGTGGCCATAAACGGATGCATTTCCCGAAGTAGGAGGGATGTAACCGGTCAGAATTTTCATCAGTGTCGATTTGCCGGCACCATTCGGACCAAGCAAACCCACAACTTCTCCTTTTCCTATTGATATATTAACATTATCGAGCACTACCTGTGTGCCGTAAAGCTTTGTGATATTTTGAGTTATGATCGACATCAATCTTGATTTTTCTGAATGCGAAATTATAAACTTTTTGGCTATAACACGGGTTTATTGTTTGCGATGCTGGCTATAAAATGAAAATTCCCGTTTTCATTCCTTTTTTTAAGTAGTGTAAGTGGGTTTTGAAGATCGTTTTTTAAATTATTTACGCTCAGTATTATTGTATAACGGTATTCAATTTATATCCATAAATTAACTACTTTTGCACCCTTGTTTTTACGGTCCCAACGACACTTTCAGGCATCCCGAAAAGTATTCAACAAAATATTGTGAATAAGTCTTTGGAATTTCAATTTATAGTAATACCTTTGCACCCCTTTTTAACCCAAAGAGGGAATTTTTGATTAACAGCATATTACACAGGCATATGAACACATTAAGCTACAAAACAGTTACTCCTAAACCCGCCGAAATCAAGAAGGAATGGGTTCTGGTTGACGCCGAAAACGAAATTCTGGGCCGCCTGGCAACGCAGGTAGCACGGATTTTACGTGGAAAAACTAAAACCAACTTCACACCTCATCTCGATTGTGGTGACAATGTCATCATTATTAATGCCGATAAGATTCGTCTTACAGGCAACAAGATGAATGATAAGGAGTATGTTCATTATTCAGGACACCCAGGTGGACAAAAAGTGAATACACCCCGTATCATGCTGAAGAAAAAACCAGGCTATGTAGTTGAAGAAGCCATTCGTGGTATGCTTCCTAAAAACCGACTGGGTGCTGAATTATTCCGCAACCTGCGTGTTTTTGCCGGTGCCGAGCACACACTCGTAGCACAGAAACCTAAAAAGATAAACATTAACGAAATTAAATAAGTACAATGGAGACTACGAATGCTATTGGCAGGCGTAAATGTGCTGTCGCACGCGTTTACCTCAAGGAAGGCACTGGTGTCATCCTTGTTAACGGACGTGATTACAAAGAATATTTCCCAACCGCAATACTACAGAATACTGTGTTACAGGCATTCGAAATTTCTGCTACGGTAGGAACTTTCGATGTTTCTGCTAACCTGCACGGTGGTGGCGTTAAAGGCCAGGCCGAAGCTTTGAGGTTAGGTATTTCACGTATTCTTGTGGAACTCGATCCTGAGAGGCGTCCTGCACTGAAGGCTGAAGGCCTGATGCGTCGCGATCCACGTATGGTTGAGCGTAAGAAATTCGGACAGAAAAAAGCCCGTAAACGCTTCCAGTTCAGCAAGCGTTAAGAGAATAAATGAAGGTAGTTTAGTATCTAAATTGCCAGGACTTCTGCCTGAAGCGGAGCTACCTGGCAATTGCGACATTAAAGAATGTAAACTAATAAATCAGGAGATAAATTAAATGGCAAGAACAACATTTGACGAATTACTCGATTCAGGCGCACACTTTGGCCACCTGAAACGTAAATGGAATCCTAATATGGCTCCCTATATCTTTATGGAGCGTAACGGAATCCACATCATCGATCTTTACAAAACCATTGCGAAAATTGATGAGGCAGCAGCTGCAATCAAGCAAATTTCGAAATCAGGAAAAAGAATTCTTTTTGTTGCTACTAAAAAGCAGGCAAAAGAACTGGTAGCCGAAATGGTTCGTCCAACTAATATGCCTTATGTTACCGAGCGCTGGCCGGGCGGAATGCTCACCAACTTTGCTACCATCCGCAAAGCGGTTAAAAAAATGTCGTCGATCGATAAACTGATGGTTAGCCCTGCTTTCCTTGGTATTTCGAAACGCGAGCGTCTGCAGATTACCCGCGAACGTGCCAAACTTGAGAAAAACCTTGGTTCCATTTCGGACCTGAATAAACTTCCTTCAGCAATTTTTGTGGTTGACATCATGAAAGAGCATATTGCTATTGCTGAAGCCCGCAAACTCAACATTCCTACTTTTGCTATTGTTGATACCAACAGTGATCCTAACCTCGTTGATTTTCCGATTCCGGCCAATGATGATGCTTCAAAATCAATTGCCCTGATCATCAAAAAAATGATCGAAGCTATTGAAGAAGGCAGCAGCGAACGTAAACTCGATCGTGACAAACGCGAAGAAGAAGGCGAAGAAAGCGAAGAACGCACAGTTAGCACAATCAGCGACGACGATGATGACGATGCACGTGAAGTAGCCCGTAAAAAACGTGTTGCTGCAGGTCTCGAATCAGCCGACGGCGAAGATCGTAAACGTCCGCGTAAAGCTATTGCCCGCAAAGCCGGTGCCGGTGGCCCACGCAAACCCAGAGCATAATTTTTCCAGATAATATTTTTTGTAATCATAAACCTGTGCACATGTACAGGTTTATGTAATTACAACAATCAGTAATAATTCGAAATAAAAAATACAATGGCTAATATCACAGCATCAGATGTAAACAAACTTCGCCAGATGACCGGTGCCGGTATGATGGATTGCAAAAACGCTTTAGTAGAGTCGGAAGGCGATATCGAAAAGGCAATTGATATATTGCGTAAAAAAGGGCAGAAACTCGCTGTTAAACGTGCTGACCGTAACGCAAACCAGGGATTTGTAGTTGCTAAAACTACCGCTGATAAAAAATTCGCTTCAGTTATCATGCTGAACTGCGAAACCGATTTTGTAGCAAAAAACCAGGAGTTTATTGATTACGCCAATAAAATTTGTGACCTGACAATTTCCGCTAAACCAGCATCACTCGAGGCATTATTGGCTATGAGTATCGATGGTCGTGTTATTGCTGACGGTGTTGTTGATCTTACCGGTAAAACCGGGGAGAAAATGGAACTTTCGAACTACGAATTTATCGAGGCGCCATTAGTATATGCTTACAATCACTTCGGAAACCGCCTGGCTGCTATACTCGGTTTAAATAAAGCTGATGCTGAAGGTATTGATGATGTTGCAAAGCACGTAGCTATGCAGATTGCCGCCATGGCTCCGATAGCTCTTGATAAGGACGGTGTTGATGCCGAAACCATTGCCCGCGAAATTGAAGTAGGTAAGGAGCAGGCTCGTGCCGAAGGCAAAGCCGAAGAAATGCTTGAGAAAATTGCCACAGGTAAACTCAATAAATTCTATAAAGAAAACACCTTGCTGAACCAGGAGTTCATTAACGATTCGAAAGTATCGGTTCGCGAATACCTGCAAAAAGCAGATAAAGACCTTACTGTAACAAAATTCAACCGTTTACAGTTAGGTGCATAAAAACATCTTATATTTTACTGAAAATCCCGTCCGAAAAGGCGGGATTTTTTTTGCCGGTCGGGATTTGCTTGCTGAGCGGGATTGGCTGCTGAGCGGGATTGGCTGCTGAGCGGGATTTGCAATCCCGCTCCACCGAGCCTGGAATTTGTAATTCCGTGTGAAAAGTTATCACATTGATAGGGATTTGCAAGCTGAGCGGGATTGGCTGCTGAGCGGGATTTGCAATCCCGCTCCACTGAGCCTGGAATTTGTAATTCCTTTTGCAGCATTCAAAAGAATAATAGCCTTCGACTTGATTTAAATACTGCAATAATAATACTTTCAACGATTTTTATCCTGAAAAATGTCCATTACTCCAACAATTACAATCAGATGTAAAAAAACCCTGCAGGGGAATACAGGGTTTTTTATTTACAAGCGTAAGAGTGGTTTTTGGTTAGGGTAGTAGTTTTTTTATTATTTCGGCTATCAGTTTATTATCCGCTTTACCGGCTACAAGTTTACTGGCAATGCCCATTACTTTGCCCATATCTTTAATTCCGGCAGCGCCGGTGTCGGTTATTACTTTTTTAACAATGGCTTCAACTTCATCCTCACTCATTTGCTCGGGCAGGTATTTCTCTATGATTGAGGCCTGAAATATTTCAGGTTCTGCCAGGTCAGCGCGGCCCTGGGCCTTATATATCTCCGCGCTTTCGCGACGTTGTTTTACCAGCCGCTGAAGGAGTTTCAATTCAACACTCGCAGGAATTTCGCCGCTGGTAACGTCTTTCCCTGTTTTTTCGAGGAGTAATGCAGCTTTAATGGCCCGGAGTGCTTCTAGCTTCTCCCTGTCCTTGCTGATCATTGCTTGTTTTATATCCTCATTGATGAGTTTTTCGAGTTCCATTGTTTATAAGTATTAATCTACGTTGTCGTGTAGAAATGAATTGTTTTCGCGCAGGCCGGTCTTGTTATTGCTATCAGTTCCTAACGTATAGCGCGAAACAGGTTCCTCATTCAACTGGCTGGGATCGGGTAAATCAATGTTACGGCGCAGATAGGCAGGTATTCTTTCCATTTCTTCAACCTCCGAAGCATTGACAGGTTTGCGGCTCAGGCTTTTTAATTTGCTTATGCGATCTTGCCGCTGATCCTCCTGTTCTTTTTCCTGTTTTTCAGTCGAAATGGCTGGAGTTTCCGGGGCTTTGGCTTCAGTTTGAGCATCAGGATTTACTATTTCCAGTTCCGGTTCGGGATGAAAGAACGATCTGATTTCTACCGGTTCGGGTTTTTGGTAGGTTTTCTCAGCAGTCGGAGTTTTATCAATATCCAGATCTTTAAAAAGAGCAGTAGGATTCACTGTAACTTCGCTGCTTGAACGGGCTGGTTCTTCCAGCGGTTTTACCGGGGGAGCAGGGGTAACCATTTTTACTTCATTAACAGGTTCAGCAACTGCATTCTTAACCGTAGTATTCATCGTATTCTGATCCGACTGATCCAGGGAAAATACATGAATCTTGGGCTTGTTAAAACCTGTAGCAATCAGGGTGATGGAAATTTCATCCTCGAGACTATCGTCAACACCATCGCCCCATATTACGTTGGCATCTTCGCCTGTGCGGGATGTAATGTATCCTGTTATTTCATTCAGCTCTTCGAGCGAAATTTCATTTTTGCCTGATGTGATATAAAGCAATACATTCGAGGCACCCTTAATATCGGTATCATCGAGTAAAGGCGAGTTTAAAGCCATTTCAACTGCATTAATGGCCCTGTCGGGTCCACTGGCAATACCGGCACCCATAATGGCCTTACCACTTCCCTGCATTACTGTTTTTACATCCTCGAAATCGACGTTTATACGACCTGTTACAGTGATAATTTCGGCAATTCCTTTGGCAGCAATGGTAAGAACATTGTCAGCTTTACCAAAGGCCTGGCTCAGTTTCATGTCGCCTTGCATATCGAGCAACTTATCGTTGCATATTACCAGGGTTGTATCGACATATTTTTTCAGTTCTTCGATACCGGCTTCGGCATGTTTCTCGCGTTTGCGGCCTTCGAAGTTAAAAGGTTTGGTAATGATACCGACGGTTAAAATACCCAGTTCGCGGGCAATCTGGGCAATAATAGGTGCTGCCCCGGTGCCTGTGCCTCCGCCCATGCCGGCTGTAATAAACAACATGGAAGTATTTTGAGCAATGATATCGCGGATCTCATCAGCAATCTGAATGGCGGCTTCGCGGCCGACCGAAGGATTTGCCCCGGCGCCAAGGCCTGTATTGCCTAACCTTATTTTGTTCGGGACATCGCATTTGTTCAGCGATTGGGCATCGGTATTACAAATATAAAAATCGACACCCTTAATGCCTTGCTTATACATGTATGCCACAGCGTTGCTGCCACCGCCTCCGACACCAATAACCTTTATGATAGGAGCCTGTTCGTCAGGCAAATCGAATTTAAGCATGTTAGTCATTTTTCTCCCCCTAAAATTAGATGTTTATAATCTGGTTAATTTTTGCAAACTGGTTTTTTACTAACAAAATAATTGTTAATAATTAACTGATTCCATCGCCAAAAAACCGGTCGAGCCATTCCGACACTTTGTTTGTTTTTGGCGCTTTTATTTTTTGTTTTTCGTCGGTTTCTTCTTCACTGGTATCTCCATTTTTGATTCTCGAAACGTCGGCACGTTGCATGCCCATAAGCACCAATCCTATGGCTGTTGAATACATTGGGCTTGTCATTTCATCGGCCGATTTGCTAGCCAGGTGTTCGTTCGGGAAACCAATACGCGTATCCATTCCGGTTATGAACTGGGTTAGTTGCTCTATATGTTTAAGCATGGAGCCTCCGCCTGTGAGCACAATACCGGCAATAAGCCTTTTTTCCAGACCGGTGCTCTTTATCTCCTGGTACACTGCCTCAATGATCTCTTCCATACGTGCCTGTATGATTTTTGCAAGATTTTTCAGTGTAATTTCTTTGGGTGTTCTTCCGCGCAGACCGGGTATGGCTACCACCTCTTCGGAACGGTTTTCGCTGGCCAGCGCTGAGCCGAATTTTACTTTCAGATCTTCGGCATGCTTTTTAATGATGCTGCATCCGGCTTTGATATCTTCGGTGATTATTTCGCCTCCGAAAGGTATAACAGCGGTATGCCTGATAATACCATCCAGAAAAATGGCGACGTCGGTAGTGCCGCCACCGATGTCAACCAACACCACGCCCGCTTCTTTTTCGTCGATACTCAGGACAGCTTCGGCCGATGCCAGAGGTTGAAGTATCATATGCTGAAGGTTATACCCTGATTTCTCGATGCATTTCAAAATATTCTGAGCAGCCGAGGTTTGGGCTGTAACGATATGAAAACTGGCTCCCATCTGGTGCCCCAGCATTCCTTTCGGATCCTTCACGCCGGCTTCGCCATCGATAATAAACTCCTGTGGCAGCACATCAATAATTTTTTCGCCCGGATTCATGGCTATATTATAAATACTCGATGTAAAAGCGTTGATATCATCCTGGCTTATTTCGGAATCGGGATTAGGCCTGATGGTACTGGCCCTGTGTTGTATGCTGCGAATGTGCTGCCCGGCAATACCCACATTTACTGTTCGAATGGTTACTTTCGAATTATCCTGAGCTTCCGTTATGGCAGCTTGTATTGAATTAACTGTGTTTTCGATATTGGTAATAACTCCACGACGAACACCAATGGACTCAGTATGGCCATACCCCAAAACCTCAATTTTGCCAAATTCGTCGCGGCATCCCGCTATGGCAGCAATTTTTGTGGTTCCTATATCCAGTCCGACTATGATTTCAGTTTGCATAACTTTTAATTTTATTTAGTGCACACTATTTGATTTTTATATTCCAGATTCAGCTTACTGTATTTATCCCATCCCGCTTTTACCAGGCCATGCTCATAAAAATATTTCAGGTTTTCCATTTTTTCGGCTGCATCGGTTGTATCGCCGAACTGTACTACGTGTGATCCCGCTTTTGTTACCAGAAGTATTTTACCTTGCGAGCTTATATACACCTGCTCAATCAGGGCATTAAGCGTAGCATCAGCAACTATTATTTCGGCGATGGTATGCAATCCATACAGGCATTTCAGATTATATCGTAGCAGTTTATTGGAATCAGGTACTGAAAATATGTTTTTCCCGTCGGGCAAAGGACTCTCAATGAAACCGTTTGCAATCAGCGCCTTGTAAGGGAATGCATGATTTACAGGCATTATGCGGCCTTTTCTGTCGATATAGTGCTGCTGCCCGTCGGATGCAAAGTATTTTATAATAGGGATGCACTGATCGGCTCTTATCAGCAGATCGCCTTCCACCGTCATCATTACATCTGTGTTTTCGAGATAAGGGTTTTTCTTTACAAATGCATTAATACCGGCTATGTCAACTTCACCTATATTTTTCGACTGAGGTTTGCCGAATTTTTTATTGATATCCGCTATAAGGTCATTGCCACTCATCAGTGGCGGTACACCTCTGTAATCGATGCGGCAGGTAATCCCTTTGCATTTCTTTACATCATGCATTTCATTGGCAAAACCCATCATTACTACAACTCCGGCAGCAATGGCTATCCAGAGGGTAATGAGTAATATTTTAACCAACAACTTCATATTATCTCGTTTTATTAGTGTTGAAATACATTTCGATAGGTTCAACCAGTGAGTCAATATCACCGGCTCCCATGGTTAAGAGCAGTTCAGTGTTTTTTGCAATTAGGATGCCCGGAATATCTTCTTTCTCAACCAATTTAGCATTTCCATGTTGAATCAATGAAAGGAGATAGGCCGAATCAATTTCTGGTATAGGCAGCTCGCGTGCGGCATAAACAGGTAACAGGAGTAATTCGTCGAGCAGGGATAAACTTGATGCAAACTCTGCGGCAAAATCGCGGGTACGTGAGTATAAGTGAGGCTGAAAGATGCCGGTAAGCCTGCGTCCGGGGAACATATCCCTTACCGAACTGATACATGCCTTTATTTCTTCCGGATGATGTGCATAATCATCAATATATACTATGTTTTCGTTGTTTATGCGTACATCGAACCGACGCTTAACACCTTTGAACTCCGGAAGGCTCCTGCTCAGTTCCTCGGGTTTCACTCCTGCCAGGATGCAGGCTGCAAGAGCAGCAACAGTATTTTCGACATTGTAGAGGCCGGGAATACCCAATGTTAGATTGTTGATTTCCCCGTTGGGATAGATAAAATCAAACTGATATTTTCCATTTACAAGCCTGATATTGGTAGCGTAAAAATCAGCAGCTGAGTTCACGGCATACGAATATATTTTTAAATCGGCTCGTTCGTGTATTTCAAGTTTTAAACCCTTTTTTAAAATAAGCGATCCCTGAGTTACCACATTAGCGGCGAATTGGACGAAGGCCTCATTAATTGCAGCATGATCGCCATAAATATCAAGGTGGTCGGCATCCATGCTGGTGATTATGGCTATATATGGATGAAGTTGCAGGAACGACCTGTCGTATTCGTCGGCTTCGGCAACTAGGTAGGGCGATGTGTCAGAAATCAACAGGTTGGTATCGAAATTACGCGATATACCGCCCAGGAAGGCCTGGCAGCCTGTGGCCGATTGCTGCATCAGGTACGCTAACAGGGTTGAAGTAGTGGTTTTGCCATGGGTGCCGGCGCAGGCTATTGTTTTATATTCCGATGATAGCATTCCCAGTACTTCGGCCCTTTTCATCATCCGTATTCCGCTCTTTTGCAGGTAAAGAAGTTCGGTATTTGTTGAGGGTATGGCTGGGGTATAGATCACGAGACCCGTTTCGGCCGGAATCAGTTCAATATTTTCGGTGAAATGAATAGCCATGCCCTCCTGAATAAGGCTGGCAGTTAATGAAGTAGGTGTGCGGTCGTAACCATTTACCTGGTATCCTTTTGCCATAAAATAGCGCGCCAGGGCACTCATGCCAATGCCCCCGATGCCAAGGAAATAAATAATACGTTCTTTAATTTCTAACGACATGATTATTTGCTGTTTTTATATGCTGAGGCCAGTTCAAATACCTGCTCCGCTATCAGGTCAGCTGAATGCAGCATGGCCATGGAACGGATTTTTGAGCTGAGTTTTTCCTGCGTTTCGGTATCCGACGCCAGTTTAAGTATGGTTTCTATCAGTTTTGATGGTGCTTCGGAATCTCTCACCATTATAGCTGCTTCGCGGGTCGAAAGCGCCATCGCATTTTTTGTCTGGTGATCTTCGGCAACATTAGGCGATGGAATGAGTATGGAAGGCTTGCCCATGATACACAGTTCGGAGATGGCAATAGCACCTGCCCGCGAAACGACGATGTCAGCGGCAGCATATGCCATTTCCATTTCTTTGATAAACGGCATGGTTAGTATACCTTGTTCCTGGTGTATGGTTACAGCCAGCGCTGCCTGAATCTCATAGTGTTTCCCGGTTTGCCATATAAGTTGTATGCCATTCGCGGCCAGGCTGCTTAAGCCTGCATGTATGCTTTGATTAATAGTTCTGGCTCCCAGGCTTCCGCCGATAACCAGCAAGGTTGTTTTGTTGTTGCTCAGCTTAAAATGATTGAGTGCTTCCGGTTTACTTACTTTGCTGAATTCAATATCATTACGAACAGGGTTGCCGGTAAGCTTTAATTTTGACGATGGAAAGTATTTCTCCATTCCCGGGTATGCAACACATATGCGGTCAGCTTTCGATGCAAGCATTTTATTTGTAATTCCAGGAAAAGAGTTTTGCTCCTGAATAAGTGTGGGTATTTTAAGCCATGATGCCATGCGTAAGGTTGGGCCCGATGCATAACCACCTGTTCCGGCAACCACATCAGGTTTGAAGGACTTTATAATTTTACGTGCCTTGTAAAGGCTTGATAATACTTTTATCGGAAACAAAAGATTTTCGGCCGTTAGCCGGCGTTGTAACCCGCTAATCCATAAACCTTCAATCGGATAACCCGCGGCAGGTACTTTTTCCATTTCCATACGTCCTTTGGCTCCTGTAAACATAATTTCGGCGCCGGGTGCCTTTTCTTTTACGGCATTGGCAATGGCCACAGCCGGGAATATATGACCGCCTGTGCCTCCTCCACTGAGTATAACCCTTATGTTATCAAGCTTCTGCATGCTCTGGTTCTAATGTTTCTTCCGGTAAATTTTCAACTCCATCCATCTCTTTGCTAACGCTGAGAATAATCCCGATAGCAATACTTGTAAACCATATACTGGTCCCGCCCATACTGATCAATGGCAAAGGCTGTCCGGTAACCGGTACCAGGTGCACAGCAACTGCCATATTTGCAAATGCCTGGAATATCAGGCTTATTGTCACTCCTATGGCCAGCAGCGCCCCAAAATTCCCGGGCACTTTTATGGCTATATGTATTCCTCTGAATAGCAGTATCATATACATGAGGATTACGATAAAAGCTCCTATAAAGCCGTACTCTTCGATGATGATGGCAAAAATGAAATCGTTGAATGGATTTGGCAGGAAATTCTTTTGCATACTGTTTCCCGGTAGTTTGCCAAAAAATCCACCATTCGCAATGGCAATTTTTGCCTGGTCGACCTGGAAGGTTTCATCGGAGTCGCCTTTGCCACTGAAATTTTCGATGCGGTTTTGCCATGTTCCCAAACGGCCACTCGACTTGGGCGAAAAAGTAAGGAAGGTTATAAAAAGCGCCAAAGCAACAACTCCTATTCCGGCAAGTGCCAGGAGGTATCTGAATTTAACCCCTCCGATAAACATGAGTACTATGCAGGTTACAAAAAGTATTGCCGCTGTCGAAAGATTGGCTGGTAATATTAAACCGCAAATAATAAGTATCGGCAAAAGAATGGGGATAAAAGCTCCTTTCAGGTCTTTGATGTTATTTTGTTTTTTTGCAAGCATGCGCGCCACAAACATAATAAGTGCCAGCTTGGCAAGGTCCGAAGGCTGAAACATAATATTGAAGCCCGGCAATGTGGTCCAGCGAGCCGCTTCGTTACGCACTTCGCCGAATATAAGTGTATAGAGCAGCAGGGGAGCTGCAATCAGGATGGCAAGCATGGATATTTTAGCATAATATACATACTTGATTTTATGTGCCGCATACATCAAGTATAAAACCAAAAAGCACTATGCCCAGGTGTTTCATCAGGTAATACTCGGTGTTTCCCTGTTTGAACCGGAAAGCAAGTGTTGTGGTGGAACTGTACACAGCCAGCACTGAGAATACCGAGAGTATAATAACAACTCCCCATATCACTTTATCCCCACGTATTTTCGGTACTAACTGAACCATTTTAAATATTTACTTGTAATGATTACTTAAAGATTTCTTACCGCTGATTTGAATTTATTGCCACGTTCCTCATAATTTTCGAATAAATCGAAGCTGGCACATGCAGGCGAAAGCAGAACTGTGTCTCCTTTTTTTCCTATGGTATATGCTGTAAGAACCGCCTGCTCAGCTGTTTGTGTTTCATATATAGCCGGAACCAGGCTGCCAAAAGTTTCAATAAGCTTGGTATTGTCAGTGCCAAGGCATATGATTGCTTTCACTTTCCGGGCAACCAGTTCAAGTAGTTTTCCATAATCATTCCCTTTATCGATTCCGCCTGCTATCCATATCAACGGGGTATCGCATGTTTCAAGGGCATACCATGTACTGTTCACATTGGTAGCCTTGGAATCATTGATAAAATCAATGCCATGGATACGTGCAACATATTCGAGGCGGTGCTCCACATTCTCAAAATCGCTCACCGACTGGCGTATGCTCTCCTTGCGGATATCAACCAGTTTTGAGGCTATTGATGCAGCCATCGTATTGTACACATTATGTTTGCCTTGTAGGGCCAGTTCTTCCAATGTCATGGTAAAGGAGTTATTAGGTATGTTTATTTGTATTTTATTTTCAAAACAATATGCATTCGCCTGGGTGTTTCCGGGCTGACAGGTAGTGGTGTAAATCTGAGCTTTCAATTTTCGTTTTCCCACTTCTGCGGCACTTACTTCATCGTCGAGGCAATAGATAAAAGAGTCGTTATGAGTTTGATTCTGTGTGATCCTGAACTTCGAGTTGATGTAGTTCTCAAATTTGTAATCGTAGCGGTCCATGTGGTCGGGAGTAATATTGGTAAGTATGGCGATGTCGGCCTTGAAATCGAACATACTGTCAAGCTGAAACGAACTGATTTCCA
Organism: uncultured Bacteroidales bacterium; assembly: GCA_963714825.1. Classification (GTDB taxonomy): domain Bacteria; phylum Bacteroidota; class Bacteroidia; order Bacteroidales; family UBA4417; genus UBA4417. The sequence goes on from CAVQQF010000003.1 coordinate 321,207, forward strand.
GAACATACCAGTCGAAATTATGCCTGGCAACCTGCATCGCGAAACTTTCGCCCACATTGCCTGCCAACCCGACATTTATCCCTGCATTTTTAAGGATATGATGGATAAGCAGTGTTGTGGTTGTTTTACCATTTGAACCGGTAATACATATTTTCCGAGCATTGGTATACCTTGAGGCAAATTCTATTTCAGAGATTACGGGTATAAGTTTTGCTTTGATTTTTTTAACCAATGGCACTGTTAACGGTATCCCCGGGCTTATAATCACCTCGTCGGCATCAAGAATTTGTGCTTCAGTATGTTTCCCTTCTTCGAATGCTATTTCATTATGTGAAAGAACGTTTTTGTATTTTTCTTTTATTTTTCCGGAATCGGATAACCAAACACCGAATCCTTTTTTTTTAGCCAGCACTGCTGCTCCTGTTCCGCTTTCGCCTGCACCCAGTATGGCTATCTTTTTATTCATTTTCAGGCTTTATCTTATCTTCAGTGTGAGTATCGAAACCAGGGCCAGCGCAATTCCAATAATCAGGAACCTCATTACAATTTTTGGTTCCGAATAACCCTTTTTCTGGTAATGATGATGCAGCGGTGCCATCAGGAAAACCCTTTTCCCAACTCCGGTTCGTTTACGGGTGTATTTGAAATAGAAGACCTGTATGACCACCGAAAGATTTTCGGCCAGGAAAATGCCACAAAGCACTGGTATCAGCAATTCCTTACGGATTATCAGTGCAAATGCTGCTATTATTCCGCCCAACGCCAGGCTTCCTGTGTCGCCCATAAAAACCTGCGCCGGGTACGAGTTGTACCAAAGGAATCCTACACATGCTCCTACCAGGGCGCTCATAAATATCACCAGCTCGCCGGTGTCGGGTATATACATGATATTGAGGTAGTCGGCAAATACAATATTGCCGCTAACCCATGCCAGTAATCCTAAGGTAAGAGCTATAATGGCCGAGGTGCCGGTAGCCAGTCCATCCATTCCGTCAGTCAGATTGGCACCGTTCGATATGGCTGTGACAATAAGGATAACCATGGGTATAAATATCAGCCAGGCATACTTCCGGTAATCATCGCCCATCCACTTCACCAGCACCGCATAATCGAACTCGTTATTTTTTAAGAAGGGAATGGTTGTTTTGGTCGATTTAACAGGAGTTGCTTTAAACTTGGTGTTGTGATCCTTCACCTGTTCGAAAGGGGTAAGAGTTTCCGTTTTAGCTGAAATATGGTTGTCGACCACTCTTTCGCGGATTACTACTCCCGGATGAAAATATAAAACTGATCCGATAACCAGTCCGGCAACCAGCTGCCCGAGAATTTTAAATTTTCCGGCCAGACCTTCTTTGTTCTTCCTAAATACTTTTATGTAATCATCAAGAAAACCTATTAATCCTAACCATACCGTTACAAAAAGCATCAGGAGAATATAAATATTCAGTATTTTGGCAAACAGTAATGTTGGTATAAGCAGTGCGCCCAGTATAATAACTCCGCCCATAGTTGGGGTTCCGGTTTTGGCCATCTGCCCTTCGAGTCCAAGTTCGCGAACGGTTTCGCCTATTTGCTTGGCACGCAGGTAATTAATGATTCTTTTTCCGTAAATAAGTGAAATAAACAGGGAAAAAATGGTAGCCATGGCAGCCCTGAACGAAATGTACTGAAACATTCCGGCGCCGGGTACATTGTATGCCTTATCAAGAAAGGTAAATAGATAATACAGCATTTTTCCTTGTTTATCAGTTAGTATTTAATTCATTAAAGCAGGTACTTTTTCAATATTTCCTTGTCATCGAATGGATGTTTTACTCCTTTTATTTCCTGGTATTTTTCGTGGCCTTTGCCGGCAACCAGTATCACATCGTTGTCGCGGCTCATTGCACAGGCTACCCTGATGGCGTCGTGGCGGTCGGTGATATTCTGCACATTTCGCGCATATTCTTTCTCAACACCCTGCATCATTTCCGAAATAATTTCTTCGGGAACTTCACTCCTCGGGTTGTCGGAAGTAAGTATCACCCGGTCGCTCAGCCTTGATGCTATGCGCGCCATAAGCGGGCGTTTTGTTTTATCACGGTCGCCTCCGCATCCAACAACCGTAATAAGCATTTCGCTACCGGTACGCAGCTGGTTAATGGTTTCGAGCACATTTTGCAAAGCATCGGGAGTGTGAGCATAATCAACAATACCAATAATTCCCTGGGGCGATTTAAAGTAATCGAAGCGGCCTTCAACACTCTCGAGATTACTTAGCAGGGTGAGCACCTCGGTTGGGTCCTGGTTTAGAAGAACCCCGGTAGCATAAACTGCAAGCAGGTTATAAGCATTGAAACGACCTACCAGCCTGCACCAGGTTTCGTTGCCATCGATATCGAGATGCAGGCCATCGAGCGGCGACTCAATAATGCGCCCCTTGAAATCGGCCATTTTCTGCAGGCTGTAAGTGTTTTTTGATGCTTTGGTGTTTTGCAGCATTACCAGCCCGTTGCGGTCGTCAATATTTGTAAGGGTAAATGCAGTGGCAGGCAATTGATCAAAGAATTGTTTCTTCGCCTTCAGGTATTCATCAAAAGTGTTATGATAATCGAGGTGATCGTGCGTGATATTTGAGAAAATAGCGCCGGTAAAAAATAAACCTGCAATACGGTTTTGCACTATCGCATGCGAGCTTACCTCGATAAAACAATACGTGCAGCCTTTCTCAACCATCTGGCTCAACAGCTGATTCAGCTTTATTGAATCCGGAGTTGTATGAGTGGAGGGAATAATTTCGTCGTCTATCTTATTCAGTATGGTCGAAAGCAATCCAACGTGATACCCGAGTTTCCTGAAAAGGTTAAAAAGAAGTGTTACCGAAGTTGTTTTGCCATTGGTGCCGGTGATACCCACAAGCTTTAATTTGGCTGATGGGTTGCCATACCAGTTGGATGCGATTATTCCGGTGGCAAAACTACTGTCGTCGACAAGTAAATAAGTAACACTGCCGCTGATATCAGTCGGTAGTTCCTCACAAACAATTGCGATAGCGCCTTTTTGGATAACTGCATTAATAAAGCTGTGGCCATCCATCCTTGTGCCTTTTACTGCAAAAAACATACTGCCGGTGGTTACTTCGCGCGAATCGTTGGTAATACCGCCGATAGTTATATCAGCAGCACCAATTATTTGCTTGACTTTTAGGTTCAGAAGTAATTCACCCAGTGTTTTCATATGTTATTTTACCTGTAAAGTATTAATTGTTAAATCCAAGGCTTAGCAATACCGGGGTGCCGGGTATAATTCGGCTTCCCGGCGGCAGCGACTGTTGTTTTACGGGCCCTACGCCGCTTAGTTGTACTCTTACACCAAGTTTCTCAAGCAGAAAAACGGCATCGCGGGCTCCCATGCCAAGTACATTGGGAATAGTTTCCATGTCAGTCGAAATAGCTGCATAATACAGTCCTGTACTGTCCGAAACCTGGTTCAGCCATTCGCTGGCATCAGGCATTGGCATGGCATAGCCCAGCCACTGACTGAGCTGACGGATGTCCTGTGCATACCCTGCTTTTAATGGGTTCGATCTGACGGAGTGAGTAGTATCTGTCCAGTTCATTCCCACATCAGGATCAGTTGCATATATGCGATCAGCAATCTCGCGGAATACCGGGGCTGCAATAGCGCCTCCATAGTAGCCTTTTTGTCTGGGATTGTTGATAACCACAATGATGGAATATTTTGGATTGTCGGCAGGGAAATACCCGACAAACGATCCTTTGTAATTTGATTTATTGTATCCGCCACTTTTTTGAGCAACCTGGGCAGTGCCTGTTTTGCCGGCAACCTTGTAAATCGGATTTTTAAGTGCTGTGCCTGTACCGTGATCAACAACTGCTTCGAGCATGGTTTTAGCCATAGCTATGGCTTCTTTTGATGCGATTCGTTTTTTTATTACCTGGGTTTCGAACGATTCAACAGGAAGACCGGCTTTACGTACTTCTTTTACAAAGCGAGGTTTTACCAATACTCCATCGTTGGCAATAGCATTATAAAAAGCAAGTATTTGTATAGGTGTTAAAGCCACTTCATATCCTATCGACATCCATGGAAGAGAAGAATTTGACCATATTCCATCCTTTGTCCCCAGTATTTGCGGGCGCCCTTCGCCTTTAATTTCGAGACCAAGCTTTTTGTTTGAAGTAAAGCTGTGCAACCTGTCAACAAAAGCCTGTGGGTTGGAGGCATATGCTTTTACAATTACTTTTGAAATTCCGACATTCGACGACTTTTCGAAAGCCTGCTGAACAGTCATCACGCCTCCGCCCAGGTGCGAATCCCTCATGGTGCGGTTACCAAATTTTGTGATACCGCCTGTTACATCCACTATATCGTTAAGGTGAGTTTTCCCGTCTTCGAAAGCTGCCAGCAGTGAAAATAATTTAAAAGTCGATCCCGGTTCAGCGCTTTCGCCAATGGCATAGTTATACAGCTCTTCGTAAGTGCCGTCCTTGGTGCGCCCCAGGTTAGCAATAGCCCTGATTTCACCTGTTTTAACTTCCATCAGTATAGCGCAGCCATGATCAGCCTGGTTCAATTCAAGCTGCCTGAGCAAGGCTTCCTCCGCCACATCCTGAATATTAATATCGATGGTTGTAAGAATATCGGCTCCGTTTACCGGTTCAATTTCGTTACTTCTGTTCATCGGGCGCCAGTTGCCGTCAGGAATTCTCTGGTAAAGCCTTTTGCCGGCCATACCCTGCATCTCCGTATTAAATGCACTCTCGATACCCACATTATTTGAGTTGCCTTCCCTGAACCATCCCAAGGTGCGATAACCCAGGTGGTTGTAAGGGTAAACGCGCTTATTCTGAACCTCGGTGATTAATCCGCCACTGTTTTTGCCAAGTCTGAAAATGGGGAAGGTACGTATTGCCTTTAACTGGTCGAAATTTGCTTTCCGCTTAATGAGTAAATAGCGATTTTTGCTCTTACGGGCTTTAACCAGCATTGATTTGTATTCCTGTTTCGATCTGTCCTTAAAATAGTTCGACAGGCATAGCGCCAGCGAATCTACATTTTTAGTAAAAGTGGTATCGTGAATTAAGGGTGAAGCCACATCCATTCGCACCTCGAAAAGCGGAACAGAGGTTGCCAGCATTTGCCCGTTAACATCATAAATATTCCCACGATTAGGTTCGATATTGAAGTATTTTAAGGAGAGTTTCGCGGCTTTTGCTTTCCACATTTCACCTTCAACCATCTGTATATAAAGGATCTTGGCGATAACAGCAAGGCCTATGACGAATATAAAGCCATAAACCAGGTACACACGTGTAAGTATCGATTTCCTTGAATCCATTGATCCTAATTATTCTTGTTGGTTGTTAATCCTGTTTTTCAATCAATATTTTGCGGGGTGGAGTTTTCGATTCCTTAAGCCCGCTGTTTTCCAGCCGTTTTGCGATCTCAGTTTGCCGGGTGGTATGCATTAGCTTCGATTTGGTATTTATATATTCGAAGCGTTGTTCCTCAATCAGTTTTTTCGTTTTGCTTATGCTTATAATGGTACGGTTGGCATAATTCGAACTGTATATGTATGCCAGGCCTATGAAAGTGAGATACAGCAGGAACGGCAGTAATCCGATTACCTTTTCGCGAACCAGGAATGAGCCCTCGAGTACGCTTCGTACCTTACCACCTGCCGGTTTTCGCTTTGCTTTTATTTCTTTTCCGGGCTTAGGCTCAACTACAGGCTCTTCAGTTTTAATGTTTATTGTATTGCGGAGTTCGTTCATGATTATACTTTTTGAGCGATACGCAATTTTGCGCTTCGTGATCGGGGATTGTTTTCCAGTTCAGCGGTTGAGGGGGTTATAGGTTTCCTGGTTATTGAAGTGAGTGGCGAAATAATATTTCCATAAAAATCCTTCTCCAGTTCACCTTCGAAATTGCCCGATTTGATGAAATTTTTCACCAGGCGGTCCTCGAGCGAATGATACGAGATAACTACAAGCCGTCCGCCGGGTTTCAGTACATCGGCACTTTGTTTCAACATGGCCTGCAGGGCTCCCATTTCATCATTCAATTCAATCCTTATCGCCTGGAAAACCTGTGCCAGGTATTTATATTCATTTTTGTAGGGCAAACACGATTTTATGGCTTCTTTCAGCTCGCTGGTAGTGGTTATAGGGTTGGTGCGGGCTTGTACAATTTTATATGCCAACTGACGGGCATTGGCAATTTCACCATATAGCTTGAATACTGATTTTAGTTTTTCTTCCGGGTAGTTATTAATAAGATCAGCAGCCGTATTAGCCTGTTTGCGTGCCATCCGCATATCGAGCGGACCTTCGTAACGGGTTGCAAATCCACGGTCGGGTGTATCAATCTGGTGCGACGAAATACCGAGGTCAGCTAATATGCCATCCAATGGAAGTGCCTTATGGAGTCGGAGGAAGTTTTTTATATAGCGGAAGTTTTCGGTCAATAGGATGAAGCGTTCGTCTTCGATGGTATTGCCGATGGCATCTTCGTCCTGGTCGAAAGCAATCAATCGGCCTCCGGCATTCAGTTTCTGCAGTATTTCTCCCGAATGCCCACCTCCACCAAATGTAAGGTCAGCATAAATCCCTGACGGATTGATGCGGAGCCCTTCAATACATTCGTGCAATAGTGCGGGTTGGTGATACATCCGGTTTTCATTCGTTGAGGTTAATATTCCCTAATATCTCTTCGGCTAAGTCCGAAATATCAGCCTGGGTAGCACTAACAGCTTCGTCGTACTTATCTTTTGACCATATCTCGATGCATTCCATTTTGGCAGCAACTACCACATCACCTGTAATCTCGGCAAATAATGCCAGGTCGCGGGGTATCAGTATCCTGCCGGTGGTGTCGATTTCGAGTTCCTTCAAACCAGCGTTATAAGCCCTGATAAAATCGTTGTGTTTTTTTACAAACCTGTTGAGCTTGCTGATTATCTTACGGTTGAGTTCATCCCAGTTTGATCGCGGGTACAGCTCAAGGCAAGGACTGAAGATGCTGCGCTTAACCACAAATCCTTCGCCCAGCAAAGCACTAAGCTGGTTCTTCAATGCAGCAGGAAGAAGAAATCTCCCTTTTGCATCAACCCGGCACATATGCTCTCCTTCTAAGGTTATCATGGTTAGTTTTAATTTGTGGTAAATTTACAGTTGATTTCCCATATTTTACCACATTTTACCACTTTTTTTTATTAACAATACACAGAAGGCCTATTAATAAAGGGTTTTGTAAAAAATATATCCTGTAATATGTGTTAAATTTGTATAGTTATTTGGTATCGTACTGTTTACAGGAGTTATAGGTAAGTGTTTTTTTATAGAATATTTTATTCAAAAGCATGAAATTCAATATATGTCCGGAATTCATTATTTTTGCACAACAACGTATAGTAGCTAATAATTTATAAGTAAAATCATTCCATGGACAATCAGCCTGTTAGCAATCAAAACCAAGAAGATTTTCTTGATCTTGATCGTATAATTGGAGCGAAAAACCCGCGTTTACTCCGGATTTTGCCCAGGTTTATTTTAAATTACCTGAAAAAGATCACTCACCAGGATGAGTTGAACGAAATAGTGCGTAATGGCAGGGATCATTACGGACTCGATTTCGTTGATTCTGCTCTGAGAGGATTCGGGGTAAAGATTACATACCGGGGAATAGAGAATATTCCGGACGAAGGGCGGATAATTATTGCGTCAAATCATCCCCTGGGTGGCCTCGACGGGATGGCTTTGATATGGGTAGTAGGGAAAATTCACAAGGATATTGTTTTTCCGGTTAACGACCTGCTTATGAATGTCCCTAACCTGAAGCCGCTCTTCATTCCTATCAACAAGCATGGCTCGAATGCCGGGAATGTTAAAATTATTGACGATACCTACGCTTCGGACAAAACCATGTTGTATTTCCCTGCCGGGTTGTGTTCGCGCAAGCAAAAGGGTGAAATTTGTGACCTCGAATGGAAAAAAAGCTTTATTTCAAAAGCAAGAGCTCATAAAAGGGATATTATTCCTTGTTTTATCAATGGCCGGAATTCGAACTGGTTTTATAACCTGGCAAAATTCCGTTCATTTTTAGGATTAAAAGTGAATATCGAGATGCTTTACCTGGTGGATGAAATGTTCAGGCAACGAGGTAAAGAAATTGTGATTACCTTTGGGAAGCCGATTCCCTGGAGTCACTTCGACAGACAGAAAACAGACCTGGAATGGGCTCAGAAACTCAAAAACCATGTGTATAACCTGGAAATGGATAATAGCATTTCATTTTTTGCGGATTAAATAATTTGAAAGCGATGCAGGAAATAATTGAAGCAGTTGACAGAAGTTTGGTTGAAAAGGAGCTTACTCCCGACAAATTTGTGCGAAAAACAAATAGCGGTGGCAATGAAATATTTATTGTAACCCATCATAATTCACCTAATATTACCCGTGAGATTGGTCGGTTGCGCGAAATTACTTTTCGTGATGCCGGAGGTGGTACAGGTCTCGACTGCGACCTTGATGAGTTCGATATGGACGATGAAACACCCTTTCATCAATTATTTGTATGGGATCCGCGCGAAAAGGAAATCATAGGTGGTTACCGGTTTATACATGGTAAAACCCTGCGCAGGCATGCTGATGGACGTATTAATACTCCTACCAGTGAGCTTTTTCATCTTTCGAATAAATTTATCGATATGTACCTGCCGCATACCATTGAGCTCGGACGTTCGTTTGTGCAACCCATGTACCAGCCTAATGTAAACCTTCGCAAAGGTATGTATGCGCTCGATAATATCTGGAATGGCCTGGGTGCTATCCTGCTGCAGAATCCTGATGCCAAATACTATTTCGGCAAAATAACCATGTATCCTCACTATAATTCGGAGGCCCGCGACATGATATTATATTTTCTCAGGAAATATTTTAATGATAAGGATAAATTGGTTACTCCCTTTGAACCACTGTTGATAAAAACTCCCGAGCCCTTGTTAGCCGAAGTATTTGTAGGAGGTTCATATGAAAAGGATTATAAAATACTTGTGCAGCAGGTAAGGCAAAGGCACGAGAATATTCCACCACTGGTAAATGCTTATATGAACCTGTCGTCCACCATGCGGTATTTCGGAACCTCGTTAAATCCTGATTTTGGAGAAGTTGAAGAATCAGGGATTTTAGTTACCCTTGAGGATGTTTACGATTTCAAAAAAGACAGGCATCTTTCCATCCTTTAATTAAAAACAAAAATAGTAGTATGAATAATAGAAGGGCAGCGTTTGTAATTAGTGCTACTGATGTAACGGGCTGCCCGAATGCGCATTTGCCTGAGTATGCTTTTTTTGGACGTTCAAACGTTGGTAAGTCGTCGCTGATCAATATGATTACAGGAGTTAAAAACCTGGCAAAAACTTCATCAACACCCGGTAAAACACAATTGTTGAACTATTTCCAGGTCGACGAAAATACCTGGTACCTTGTCGATCTTCCGGGATACGGCTACGCAAAAGTCTCGAAAAAGGCACGACGTAACTGGGAAAAAATTATCCGCGAATACCTGCAGCAACGCACATCCTTATTATATACCTTTATATTGGTCGATACGCGTCACGATCCGCAGCAAAGCGACCTTTCGCTTATTAACTGGATGGGTGAACAGGGCTTGCCGTTTTGCCTGGTGTTTACAAAGGCCGATAAAATATCGCGCAATGCAGTAAAAAGAAATGTTGATGTATATAAAACGGCCTTATTGGAAAAATGGGAGGAACTTCCTCCCATTTTTATCACTTCATCACATTCAGGTGAAGGGAAAGCCGAAATAAACAGTTTTATTGCACTTTCCAATAGCGAGAATGCCTCCCTTATCGAACAGGAGTAAATGTTATATCAGTTATCTGTAAAGCATTAACAACTTATTCTTAGGCACCATTTCTCCTTCTTTCACATAAATTTCCTCAATAACATGGTTTTCGTGGGCAAAAATGGTGTTTACCATTTTCATCGCCTCGAGATCAATAAGCTTATCACCTGCTCTAACCTTCTTCCCCTTTTTTGTATAAATTTTCTTTATATTTCCGGGGATAAAAGAAATAACTTTTTTGGGATTTACAGGTTCATAAGTTTTCCGGTTGAGGAATTTTTTACTTAACCTGGTTTTATATTTTACATCCTCAATTATCAAAGTCTGAAAAACTTCCGGTGCAATCTCTTCAACCGGGTCATTAGTTTGAACGTCTTTTAAATTAAGGCTCTTTGAGTTTTCATTTGTTGGCATAATCAATTTTATTAGTTGAAACAACTTTTGAAAAACACATTGGTGCCACCATCCTATCAATTGCCGGGAACGACAGCTTTGATATTCTGTAGTCGCATAAACAAACTGCTGATAGCACCAACCTGAATGTTAGAGAGGTGGAATCCCATGTTTCTTAAGGGGAACGTCAACTTTCTTGTCAATTGAAATTGAAAGGGCATGTATTACCATGTCGCGTGTTTCTTCAGGGTCAATTACAGCATCAACATAACCATAAGCTGCTGCAACAAAAGGATTTGCAAACTTTTCCTTATACTCTTTGATTTTAAGTTTGCGTGTTTCGTCCGGGTTTTCGGATTCCTTAATTTCATTTCTGAAAATGATGTTTGCTGCGCCTTCGGGTCCCATTACTGCTATTTCGGCTGTTGGCCAGGCAAATACAAAGTCGGCCTTAAGATGGGTCGAGCACATTGCAATATAGCCCCCGCCATAGGCTTTACGTGTAATAACAGTAATTTTGGGTACTGTAGCCTCGCTGTATGCATAAAGTATTTTAGCTCCATGGCGGATAACACCGGCATGCTCCTGGTCAACGCCTGGCAGATAGCCCGGTAAATCGACCAAAGTTACCAGAGGAATATTGAAAGCATCGCAGTACATGATAAAACGGGCTGCTTTGTCGCTCGAATCTACATCAAGAACACCGGCAAGTACCAAAGGCTGATTGGCAACAAATCCAACGGTATAACCATTAATACGACCAAATCCGATAACAATGTTCTGCGCAAATAACTCCTGCACTTCCAGGAAATCGGAATCGTCGATAATACCACGTATAATATCCTTTACATCGTAAGGTTGACGTGGATTGGAAGGGAAAACTTTCGAAACGTTGTACTGACGTACACGTGGTGGTTTCTTGGGGAATGGCTCGGCTCTTTTTTGATTGTTCCAGGGAATGAAACTGCAGAGTTTTTTTATCTGTTCGAAACACTCAATTTCACTTTCGGCGAAGAAGTGGGCATTGCCCGTAAGTTCGGCCTGTACGCGGGCTCCACCTAATTCTTCCATCGTTATTTCTTCGCCCAAAACAGTTTTAATAACCTCGGGTCCTGTGATAAACATCTTCGAAATTTTATCAACCACAAACACGAAGTCGGTGAGTGCAGGCGAATAAACAGCTCCTCCGGCACAAGGCCCCAGGATAACAGAAATCTGAGGTATTACTCCTGAGGCCTGTGTGTTGCGGTAAAATATTTCGCCATAACCTGCCAGTGAGTTTACCCCTTCCTGTATACGGGCACCGCCCGAATCGTTAATCCCGATCAGAGGAATTTTAAGTTTCATGGCATGATCCATGATCTTGGTAATCTTCTTGGCATGCATATAGCCAAGCGAACCACCGGCAACAGTAAAATCCTGTGCGAAAATACATACCGGGTAGTTGTTAATTGTGCCGGTACCGGTAATTACACCATCACCGGGAAGGTATTTGTCGCTCATTTCGAAGTCGCGGCCTGCATGTTCAACAAACAGGTCGTATTCGTGAAATGACTTGGTATCCAATAGTGCGATAATTCTTTCGCGGGCTGTCAGCTTTCCGGTGGCTTTTTGTTTTTCGATGGCTTTGTCGCCACCACCACGCAATGCCTCCTGCATTCTGCGTTTCAGATCTGTAGATTTAGAGCTCAAGGACATAGGGTTTTAGTTAATAAAAAGTTTCAATCCGCCTGGCGACGAATTTTTCATCGTAGCAAATATACGACTATTTAATGGTTAGTTAATGCTGATGAGGTGCAATATTAGTGGTATCGGTTTCAGAAAATGAATTTAAATGCTTAATTTTGAGGCTTTAATCATATACAATGAACATCGAAGAATTGAGAGATTATTGTATCTCGAAGCCTGCTGTTACCGAAAGTTTTCCATTCGACGAAACGACACTCGTTTTTAAAGTGGCCGGAAAAATGTTTTTACTCACCGACCTGGTTGATGCTTTTTCGATGAATATTAAGAATACACCCGATAAAGTACTTGAACTCAAAGAGCAGTTTTCCAGTGTTTTGCCTGGCTATCACATGAATAAAAAACATTGGATTACCGTTATGATTGACGGTTCTGTTCCGGATTCGCTGCTGAAGCAATGGATTGACGATTCCTATAGGCTCATAGTGGCAGGTTTTTCGCGCAAGGAAAAAGCACTTTATAGCGAAATGTCACTAAATCGCTGATTATTGCAAAGCAACATATTTTGAAAGTGCATTTACCAAAGCAGCCTTCGATTGAATCCCAATCAATGTTTCAACAGGTACACCGTCCTTAAAGATAATAATAGTAGGTATGGCCTGAACGCGGAATTGATTTGCCAATAATCCGTTTTTGTCAATATCAACCTTGCCAACTTTAACTTTTCCCTGTGTTTGGGCAGCTATTTCGTCCAATACAGGTGCCATTGCTTTGCACGGCATGCACCAGGTAGCCCAGAAATCGACCATTACTACTCCTTTACTGATTTCGGAACTGAAATTATCAGTATCGAGGGTTATAATGTTTTTGTCGGAAGAGCCTGATTTGCACGACTCAAAACTAATCATTACAGTTGCAAAAACGAAGACAATAAATACAATTTTTTTCATCAGTTGAAGGTTTTTGTGATGTTTGGAACTTTTATTTTAACGACACCTGGGTAATACCTGATCCACCGGTTTCGAGCGAGGCATCAGTAAAATTTCGTATCTCGGGCACACCCGAAAGATAGTTGCGTATAATGTTACGGAGCACACCGTTGCCTTTCCCATGCAGTATGCTGATTTCGGGCACGTGCAGCATAATGGCCTCATCAATATACCTTTGAATAAGCAATTCAATTTCGTCAGCGCGCTTTCCTCTCACATCGATAGTAAGCCTGAAATTAGCCATGCGCGAGTTCATATCGTTAACCATATTCTGGTATGCAGGCCCGCGGTTAAATGCCTTCCGCATAGGTGAATTACCGGCAACAACCTCAAGATTCCTGGTTTTAACATGTAAAATTACGCTGTTGAAAACGACAGTAGCTTCGTTACCCGAAAGTTCAGATACTTCACCGGTTTCGTGCTGCCCTTTCATGCGGACCCTGCTGCCAATGCGAACCGGGTCGTTTGTAACTGTATCCTGGGGAATCGATTCTTCGGCTTTTTCAGCTGGCTCATCAACCGGGATATCTACGACCTGTTCAGTGAATTCTTTGATTTCAGTCCGTAATTGTTTGGTGCGCGATGCGTCAGCCTGCGATTGTTTTATCTCACGAATCGTTTTTTCAATAATCTGATTCGATCTGTTGAGAATGGATTTAGCCTCGATACTTGCTTTTTCAAGGATTTCCTTCTGCTTCCGATCGAGTTCATCTTTCAGTGTTGAATAGCGGTTTATAAGTCCTGTAAGCATTTCGTCAGCTTGCTGTAGCTGTTTCTCTTTTAAACTCAGTTCGAGTTTTTCGGCTTCGAGGTCTTGTACCTGCTTATCGAAATCCAGTTTGGCATGTCCTACTTTTTCTCCGGCTTTAGCAAGCACCTCTTTCGGAAAGTCGATATTTAAAGCTATTTCAAAAGCAAAGGAGCTACCTGGTTTTCCTGCTTTAAGCACGAATAGTGGTCGCATTTGCTTCGTGTCGTATAGCATGGCGCCGTTTATAAAACCCGAGTGGTTTGAAGCCAGAAGTTTGAGGTTGGCATAATGCGTAGTTACAACACCGAACGATTTTTTGGTATCCAGAAATTCGAGTACGGATTCGGCAATGGCACCGCCCGACTGTGGTTCGGTACCGGCTCCGAATTCGTCGATCAGGAATAAGGTGGAACTGTTGGCAAAATTCAACAGATTTTTTATGTTCAGCAAGTGACTGCTGTATGTACTCAGGTCATTTTCAATAGATTGCTGATCGCCAATATCGATAAATATATGTTCAAAAATTCCTGCTTCCGAAGTGTCGAGAACAGGTATTAACAGTCCGCATTGCAACATGTACTGCAACAAACCAACTGTTTTTAACAAAACCGATTTACCACCGGCATTAGGACCGGAAATAATGAGTATCCGGTTTTTCTCATCCAGCGAAATATCCGAAGGTACAATCTCACGTTTTTGCTTCTTCAGCGAAAGCATAAGGAGTGGATGGCGTGCCTGTATCCAGCTGAAAGCCTGGGTGTCCTGTAATATGGGTTTTAAGGCTCCTGTTTCGATTGCCAGCAATGCTTTGGCACGCAGAAAATCGAGCCTGCCCATGAATTCGAGTGAACTTTTCAGCAAGGGTATATGGGGGCGAAGATCGTCGGCCAGTGCGATAAGTATTTTTACAATTTCACGTTTTTCGGCCAGTTCGAGCTCTCTTATGCTGTTACGAAGTTCAAAAACTTCGGTTGGCTCAATAAACGATGTTTGGCCTGTTGCCGATTCGTCGATTATTACCCCGCTGATCTTTCGCTTGTTACTCGAGTGTACAGGTATAACCGCATGCCCTTCACGGATCGCGATTTCAGTATCATTAGGAACCAGTTTGTCGAGTTTCGCTCTGGTAAGCGCCTGCGCAATTTTCCGGTCGATGGAATGAAGCATTCGTGAGAGTTCCTTCCTTATCACCAGCAGTTCGGCAGAGGCATTATCGCGGATATTGCCTTCGTTGTCGAGTACACGGTTGATGCCCGAAATTATATGCTGCTCAGTGAATTGTCCGCTGATTAGTTGGTGAAGCAACGGGAAGGTGGCGGTTGATGTTTCGGAAATAAACTTTATACAATTACTGAATCCGCTATACGAGATGCGGAGTAACATCAGCTCCTCAGCATTCAGAAATGTGCCTGGTATAAGTATGTTATCCAGTTCTTTATCCTGATCGAAATATTCCGAAGCAGGGTAACCGAATACCGTAAGCAGCATAGTGCGAAACTCCTCGGTCAGTGATAGTTCGTGGTTAAGTGTTAGTGCATCGCTATTGAAGCGGAGTGAATCTACCTGTGTTCTCCCGCCTTCGCCCATGCAGTGTCCGGCAAGCATAAGCCTGATGGTGGTAAAACCGGTTTTTTCCTCGAAACCTGAAGGTGCGATCACAACGTTTTTTTTGCAAAAATAGTTAAAATCAACCTAAGCCTGACTTAAAGGCTTTTGCGGTTTCTTTTGCGGCGAATGCCCAACAGGGTTAATAGAGCTAATGTGAGTAGTGTTGCTCCAGCTCCGTAAACGGATAAATAGCTTTTATTTTTACCAAAACCATCCAGAGGGCTTATATCGCCAACATTCATGTAAGCAGCCCAGTAATGCGGATGCGATGTGAGTTTATCGCTGTTGTCGAGGTATTCAATTTTCGCAAGCCGTAATGCCTCATGACGTGATTTGCCCTGAGCGATATATTTATAAAAATTGTCCATAAGTTTTATTCCGGCACGGTCCTCAACGGCCCATGCTGTCATAATAATTCCCGGCACGCCTGCATAAAAGAAATCGCGCGAAAGACTCATTATTCCTTCCCCTTTCCTCATTTTACCAGTGCCGGTATTACATGCACTCAATACTGCCATATCCGCATTCAGCTCCATATTTATTAGTTCCGAAGCGTTTAACATTCCATCATCAATGGAGTCGCCTTTAGGATTAAAGAAAATTAACTTCGAATACAGAGGGCTTTCCTGGTTAACCATGGTATGCATGGCAAGGTGCAATACCCTGTATTTAGGCGCGTTCTTTTTAAATGATGTTTCGGTGGCTTTTTCGCCTGCAAAGGCTTTTACATTCGAATAATTACCCAGAATTTCAATTTCTTTCTGCGCATTTTTCAGATTTGCCAGAACTTTACGCAGGGTTTTCCCGCTTTCATCTTTTGTGTCGAGCACCGTATTTGCAGGTCCATAATCAGGACTATAAGCCAACACGCGCCCGTTGTTTTTTGTATTCTTCAGGTTCAGCTCATTAAAGAATGTTGTTGCCGAGGGTGCATAGCTTAAGGCTGATTCCTTGATAAGATAGGGCAATTTTTTGTATAGTTGTTTAGTAGTATCAGGCATTGAAGTGAGCAAAACATCGAATGAAAGGTAGCCGAGTTCGCCATCGGGGATTATTATCAGTTCTTTCCCTTTAATTAACGATTCCAAAGGCGACATTAATTTGGTGTACAGGTAATATGAAGAAGCTGCAAATACTCTAAAATCGGAATTGGAGTAATTATTGTATTCCTTTCCCGCCAATTGCTCACGGATTATGTCGAGGTTGCTGAAGAATGAATTATCAATAGGTTTTGAGAATATTTTTACCGAGTCGGCTGTAATGGCGAAAGTATATAGCACTGAGTCAGTAACCGAGTATTCAATAATTGCCTGGTTTGGGCTAAGTTTCTTTTGAATTTCACTCAACGTAATTACCGAATTGTCATACTTAAGGTTATAATAAACAGGGTAATTTTTTTCGATTGACTCTATGAGTTCCTCCTGTTTACGGCTGAGGTCGAAAACACGGCTGTTCCACAAATTAATTTTTTCCTGGTTAGGATTTTCTAGCAGTTTCTGCTCATGAATAAGTTTGTTATAAAAATATATTTCTGATTTCAGGCTGGCATCCTCTGTTAACAATGCACCTGGAATATTTCCTATGTCTTTTGCTTCTTTGTCGCGCAAATGTGAAAGCAACACGGCCGATTTTCCTTTTTCCGAAAAGTTGAAAGCGCGCTCAAGCGCATCCGGTTCACCGGTTTTATGGTACAACTCAACCTGGGCATGGAGTGCATTCGAGAATGTGGTTTTTTCAAGTCCTGTGATAAAAATTTTACTGTCATCATCCTGGTAAGTGGAGCGTAACATCTCAATCATATTTACCGACAGGTTATACGTATCGGCAGCATTTTTCAGGTAATTAATATTTTTAGGATCGGAAGTATACAGCTGAAATAATACCTCAGCCTTTGCGGCTAAAGGATTCATCAGATTCCCATTCAGGTATTCGCTTGTTATTTTCGGGTTATCCTCGAGGTTTGTCGATGTAAACGAAGGATAACCGGCTATCAGAGATTTCTGGAAATACTGGGCTGCTGTTGTATACTCGTTCTTTTGTAACTAGTACAGGCCAATGTAATACAAAGCGGTTGACACATCGATATTAACAGGCCCGAATGATTTTTTATAAATACTTAGAGATTTATTCAGGTATTGCAAGGCATCATTATTTTTCGAAAATGACAGGAAATCGCCGTATCGCAGGTACGATAGTGCAGTTTCTGTATGTTCTTCGCCATACATTTCAATGCTTTTCTGAAGTGCTTTTGATAGATATGCTTTGCATCGGCTGTATTCGACCAGTTTGAAGATATATTTGCCAGGCCACGAAACACTTTCACGGAATTCTAGGAGTTTATCCCCAATTGATAATTCCTTTCAGGTATAGTTCTCTGGCAGTTGTATAATCACCTTTTTTTTCGGCAATAAATCCCATATTTAAATAGATATTTATTAGCCCATCCAGGTTACCGGGTGTTTTAACCGAAATAATTTCCAGGGACTTATTGAAATAACTTTGGGCTTTTTCGTAATCGGCCGTATAAATGTATGAAACTCCCATATTCAGGAAGAGTGAGGCTGCAGGTATCGAATTCGAAAGGTTCTGAGAGCTATAAATGTTTTCAGCCTTATTCATATACTCAATTGCTTTCGAATCGTTGCGAATAATCTGGTAAAACCGTCCCATATTGATGTAAAAGGTCGCCAGTTTTGGATCAGTAGGCTGAAGAATGTCCTGGTTCACTTTCAGTGATTTAAGAAAAAATTGTTCAGCCTTCTCGAAATTGCCTGTTGTTGAGTATACTATGCCTAAATTCTGTATAGAACTCGCGTAATCAGCACTCCTGGTATGCCCCGCTTTTTCATAGGTTTCAACGGCACTATTATACTCGCGCAACGCGTCGGCATTCTTATTCTGCAGATAATAAACAGTGCCTAATCCATTGTACGAAAGTGCCAGGCCGGTATCCGACAATACTAATTTTGAAAGATAAATATTAATGTTTTTTGTAAACAGTTCAGTGGCATTAACAAATTGCCTTTGGTCGGAATACAATGCGGCTTTTTTATGAATTAAGATGCAATACAGCGGACCGGTGGTATCGATCAGATTTCTTGCCTTTACAAGTGCGTTGTCGGTGAGTCGTAAAGCCTCTTCCAGATCACCCTTTGCCCTGTAACAATCAATTACTCCTGAGACCGCTTTAGTCCAATCATCATACTTTCCGGATTTCAAACTCAATGCTTCTGCTTTGGTGAAAAGGATAATAGCTGAATCAAAACTGCCACGGTTTTTCATTTGTCGGGCAATTACCATATCTGAATCACCCATGGGATCATGTTTTTTGTAGCTGCTGTTATCGCAATTCCAAAACCCCAAAAGTAATACAAGCATAAGGGACCTAAAACCAAATAATGCCAGAGAGTTTCTCGTATGGCATAGTTTAGTACTTAAAAACGATATCACTTTTCCAGTTTCCATGCTATTGGCAAAGGTATGACAAAGATGATCTTTTTAAACTAAAAAAAGGAGCACGAAGCTCCTTTTTTCAGATGTTTCATAATTTTACTGAGCCTTCAATATCTTTATGGTGTTTATCAATTCATTCGTTTCAGTTTGTACACGGATCTTACACAGGTAATAACCACGGGGCATTTGTGTTCCATTCAGTGATATTTCGTTGTCGCCTGCATTCAGGTTACCGGCCGAAATAACTTTATATAATTTTCCTGTTGCAGTATATATTTCTATTGTTCCAATACCATCCTCAGGTGTATAAATGCGTAAGCTGGTTGAGGCTGTAAATGGATTCGGGAAGCTGGATAATTTCAACAGGTCTTTCTTTATCCTGATAACAGGGGATGCAAGATGTAGCTTGGTGATTTCCCTGAGTGACGGATCTACAAAACTTGTAGTACCGGCAAAACTCAGGTTCGCTGTTAAATCCTCTGTAAAGGCAAGAGTGCTGATACCATGTAAAGTGATTATGGCTTCATTTTTTGAGAATGTGACAGGATTGCAATCAAAATCACTCCATACCAGTCGTATTTGTCCGTCGGCTATACTATATTCGTAATCATAACCTTTAAATTCAACTGATTCGATCTGCATTAATTCAGAAGGATAGTTAATTATAATCCCTGCTCCTATGATGGAAAATTCTTCGCGAGCCTCTATTGATGTTGTAAAAGGTTTGCCAGCCGAAATCGTAATGTTCCCTTCCTGTGCAATCGGTAATGCATTGATATTATTTATTGTAGGCACAAAAGTTCCGCCTACATCGCCTGAGCATGTCCCGCCTATTCCTTTGGGTATACCTTCTTTTAGGTTAAAAAGTGAAAAAATTTCAGTTTCAAACTGCCAGGGGCCGGCAGGAAATGGTGTTCCCTTACGAATATGATTTAATATCAACTGGTGATCGCCCCATGTTACATTGCCACTGCCATTTACATCAGCAGCCAGCATTTGTAGCGAGTTAAACTGTATTTGTCCGTTCAGGTAAGCAGCTACCATTTGTGCATCGAGAAGGGTTACTCCGCCTCCGGGAAGGGTTTTTGAGCCTGTAACCTGGTAATTACCATTTGGTAAATTATAAAAATAGTAATAGCCGTCGCCACCTGTAATGTAAGTCGAAAATGAGTTATCATCGACGTTTTTCAATATAACCTTTACATTATTTACGGGTCGTGTGCTGTCATCCTGGTATAAAACCTGCCCGATAACTTCAGCTGCATGTAGAGTTTGAACCGATATTATTGTTGAAATCAACAACAAGGCGAGTGAGTAAAGAAACTTTTTCATGGCTATATGAGTTAGGTAAGTGGTATTTGTTGTGTAAGTAGTAGTAGAACAAGTAGTTGCCTGATAATTTCTATTGGTTTACTGACGAAAAGCAATAACATTAAACATATTGCTTTATATCTTAATCCACTTTTTTGAAAAAAGTAATACGTTTTCAGCAAAAAAAAATCAAAAAATTTCAATTTCGTTTTGGCAACAGCTAATAAATCATGTACAGTTTATATTTAAAGTAGTGATTCTGAGATGTTTTTCATTCCTTACTGGTCAATGATTTTTTTAGCAAAAAAAAGAGGCCATCCTTTTTTAAGGGACAGCCTCCGACAATTTATTTTTGAAAAATTCAGATTATTCAGTTTTTAAGATTCTGATTGTGTTGCTTAATTCACTATCGGCTGTTTTAACAAACAGTTTGCAAATGTAATATCCTGATGTCATTTGTGAAGCATCAAGAATTATTTCATGATTCCCTGCAGTAATATTGCCCTGCATGATAGTTTTTACAACCTGGCCGGATGCGTTATAAACTACTACTGATGCGATTCCGTCCTCAGGAGTATAAACACAG
Organism: uncultured Bacteroidales bacterium; assembly: GCA_963714825.1. GTDB lineage: Bacteria > Bacteroidota > Bacteroidia > Bacteroidales > UBA4417 > UBA4417. The sequence goes on from CAVQQF010000003.1 coordinate 341,854, forward strand.
AGTTTGGTTGTGCTTTTGAAAGGATTTGGATAATTGTGAAGTTTCAGAGCCTGACCACCTCCTTTTAATACAGGCGATGAAAGTTGAAATTTGGTTATTTCCTCGTTGGAAGCATTAATTAAACATGTATTTCCGTCGAAACTTAAACTGGCAGTCATTCCTTTTTTAAATTCAGGTGTGCATATTCCGTGAATGCTAAGTAAAGTCTCTCCGCTTGCGTAATTAAGCAGGGCAGTATTAGGATCGCCCCAAATAAGTTTTATCTGTCCGTTCTCGATGCTGTATTCATAATCAAATCCTTTAAAATCGATGGATTCAATTTGAAGCAGATCGGCAGGGTAATTGATAATTAACCCAGCACCCCTGAATGAAATTGCTTCATGAGTTACAATACGGGTCGAGAAATTTTCGCCTGAGCTTATGTTTATTTCGCCTACCTGAGCTATTGGAAGAGCAGGAGTATTGTTTATTGTAGGAACAAAAGTGCCACCCACATCTCCTGAACATGTTCCACCTATTCCTTTAGGTATTCCCTCTTTAAGATTTGAAATATTAAAGGTTGAAATCTCAAAAGACCAGGGCCCGACAGGAAATTGTGTGCCACGTCGGATATGATTCATGATTAAAAAATAATCAGTCCAGGTGATAGTGCCACTGCCATTTACATCCGCTCCAAGAAACTGCATATCAGTAAAAGGGTAAAAACCATTAATATGCAGGAACACCAGGAATGCATCCAGAAGATTTACTCCGCCGCCTGGCAGCGTTTTTGTGCCGGTAATTTTATAATTTCCATTTTCCACGTTGTTAAATACGTAATAGCCATCAGGACCTGTAGTATAGGTTTGAAAAGCACTGGTTTCGACATTTCGTAAGATAACTTTTACGCTATTTACCGGCCTGGTTGAATCGTCCTGGTATAAAACCAGTCCGTTTACAGTTGCAGCTTTTAATGTTTGTACTGAAAAAATGGAAGTGATCAGTAGCAGGGCGAGTGTGAACAGTATTTTTTTCATGGTATTTTAAGGGTTAGGTAAGTCTTTTTAGTTTCTTAAGTGATAGTTTTTAGATAGTTAACCTTTAATTCAGCCTGGTAATTTGTTGAAAAGCTGTAAAAGGAAACGCATTGGTTTATATTTTAATTGATGTTTTCGTAAAAAGTAATACGGATATAGTATAATTTTTTTAAATAAACTTAAATTTGTGTGATATTTGCATACATGATAGCTGTAGAAATAATTAATTTTATCAGATTTAGTTGTGTGGCACATAATTGTTGATAAATATTTATTATTGCTAAGAATCAGGCTAACAGCGGGATAAGTGGCCTTCACAAAAAAAATTAAAATTAATGCCGAAAATAGTATTACCTTTTTTAAAAATCTGGATATATAGCAAGTGATGATTCATTATTCTGATGAAGCGATATTGGAAGGACTGAGATTAAGGAGTGATTACATCATTAATTTCATTTACAAAGAATTTTTTCCTTTGATCAGGTTTCTTGTAACTGAAAATGGAGGAACAGGAGAGGATGCGGAGGATATTTTTCAGGATGGTATCATTATCATATATAATAAAATTAACCTTGACACTAATCAATTTGTACTAACCAGTTCATTTAAAACCTTTATGTATTCAGTGTGCCGTAACCTTTGGCTTCAGAAACTCAATAAGAGGAAGGCCGTTTACGACAGACTGTCGGATGTTGAAGAGTATATTGACCTGCCTAAAGCTATGCTTTCTGAAGCCAGCATTAAAGAAGTCGAGATGCATCGCCTCATTCAGATACATTTCCTGTCAATGCCTGAAGATTGTCAGAAAATCCTCAGGCTTTTCTCGAAAAATATTTCATTGCGTGAAATTGCTGTTATAATGGGTTTTAAAACTGAAAAATATGCTAAAACCCGAAAATACATGTGTAAAGAAGAATTAAAGAAAAAAATATCAGATGACCCACGATGTCAAAAATTCTATAAAGATGACAAACTATTTTAAACATTCAACCAGCGTTGAGCAGTATATTGCTAACGAAATGGCACCCGCCGAAAGGGCTGCTTTTAAAAATGAGCTCCGTTCGAACCCCGAATTAGCCCAGGAACTGAAATTATCGCAGAATATTGATTCCACTCTTCAGCGTGATGATATTATTGATCTGCGTCAAAAAATTAGAGCCGCTATCGAAGCCGGACGTACGGTTGAAAATGAAGTACCCGTAATCCGAATGAAAACACGAAAATGGTGGTATGCTGCTGCCTCAATACTTGCTTTGGCCGCAGTATCGGTCACCTTGTTTATGCAAAGCAACCGCAATTTATCCAACGATTCGCTTTTCAACAAGTATTATAATTCTGAAAACATAGTGGATCAAACCCGCGGTGATGAGACCATTGTTGATGCTGTTATCAAATTTCAACAGAAAGACTACCAAAAAGCATCCGACTTATTTCAACGCATACTTGCAAAGGATAATCTGAATATTGCGGTTTGGTTTTATTATGGTATCGCGAATATCGAAACCCAAAACTATACAAATTCAATAACGGCCTTTAATACCATTATTAATCAACACGATAACCTGTATGTTGAACATGCCGAATGGTACCTTGGCTTGTGCTACCTGAAAAATAACCAGAAAGAAAAAGCTATTGATAATTTTGTAGCTATAGCCTCGAATCCGGATAATTTCCATTGCAGCGAAGCGAAGGACATTTTGGAAAAACTGAAAATCAAATAAGACTTTTCCCAATCCTGTTAATATAACCGGCATCTGCCGGTTTTTTTATGTTCAGTTTTTTTTTCATTACTTCGTTTATAATTATTGACTATTTGTCTCGGCCTGAAGGTTTAAAAATTCGTTTTGCTGTAAAAAAGTTAATACAGGGACTTTGCTTTTATGGACCATGGCACCTAAACTAACCTGATGAATATATAAACATCTTAAAAAACAAAAGTTACAAGGCCAAAGGTAAAATGATTATGACATTATGAAAACATCATCATAAATCATCTCAACAAAAATAGAATATCCAAAAGGGTTATAACTGCCTGATTTGTATACTTATACTTTGTCGGTTATCTCCTGCATGAAAAATTGCTGGCCAATTACAACCGGCAACTTATTATATAATGAAAGATTTCAGGAAATCATTTGAGCTATTGTTAATGCTTTTGTTTGTAGAAAAAAAGAGACCATCCCTGCAAAGGGACAGTCTCCTTGATCAAATCACGAACATTGATTATTTTGATTTTAGAATCCTTATCGTTTTGCTTAATTCACCGCCGGAAGTTTGAATCCGCATTTTGCATATATAATAACCCGATGTCATTTGTGAGCCATCAAGCATTATTTCGTGGTTACCGGCAGGTATATTCCCCGCTACAATGTTTTGCACCAATTGTCCGCTTGCATTATATATTTCGATAGCTGCAATTCCTTCTTCAGGAGTATAAATTGTTAGTTTGGTGGAGGTTGTAAAGGGATTAGGGAAATTGGCAAGTTTCAGTGATGGATTTTCAGCCTTTATAACCGGGGAAGCAAATTTCAGGTTAGTGATTTCCTTGTTCGACGGACTGATGAGGCTGGTATTGCCGCCAAAACTAAATCCGGCTGTCATTCCATTTTCAAATGCAGGTGTACACTTCCCGTTAATAGTAATAAGTGTTTCGTTGCTGCTGAAGCTTACAGGGCTGGTATTTGGGTTTCCCCATACCAGGCGGATTTGCCCGTTGTCAATTGTATACTTGTAATCAGCTCCTTTAAATTCAATGGATTCGATTACTAAAAATTCGGTAGGGTAGTTTATTATAAGACCCGCTCCGTTAAAAGTTAGTTCGTTTTGAGTGATGATGCGTGTTGCAAATGATTCGCCTGAGCTTACTTTTAATATACCCTGCTGGGCTATAGGAACAGCAGGCGTATTGTTTATTGTCGGAACAAATGTTCCTCCTACGTCACCTGAACATGTGCCACCAATTCCTTTTGGAATACCTTCCTTGAAAGTAGATATGGCAAAGGTAAGATACTCGAATTTCCATGTGCCGTTTGTGAATGGTGTGCCATTCAAAATATTGTCCATTATAACATCGTAATCTACCCAGCTTACATCGCCTGAATTATCGACGTCGGCAGCCAGTTTTTGTAAAGGAGAGAGCTCACCTGAGCCATTCAAATAAAGAAAAAGCAAGGTTGGATCGAAGTAAGTGACTTCTTTGGCAGTTCGTGAAGTGGTGCCGGTTAATGAGTAATTCCCGATCGGAACATTGTTAAACTCATAATAACCATTTACACCTGTAACGTAGGTGCTGATAGTGTTGGTAGTAATATTCTTAAGGATTACAGTAACATTGCTGATGGGCCTGTTGATATCGCCCTGGTAGGAAACATTTCCGGTTACTGATGCGGCATTAATCGTTTGTACTGATGCAATAGCGATCAGTATCATTGCTAATGATCTGAGGATGTTTTTCATAAATGTGGTTTTTGGGATTGTGGTTTTGGATTTCGGTTAAATTTTCTGCTTTTAAGTCATTGTTATTATGAATTCGTTTTATGCCTTAATCCAGATTTTTGAAAAAGGTAATACCGAAATTGAAAAATAATTGAAAATATTTTCATTTCAGGGCCAAAACTACCCACTTAAATCATGCATTTTTGACCGAAACAGGCATTTTTAGCCTTTTTTTTTAATATTGTTAAAAAAAAATATTTTTTGTAAAACACAGAAAAACAGACAGATAAAAATTATTTTCAAAAAAAATCAAAAATAATGCTGAAAATGGTATTACCTTTTTTAAAAATCTGGATATATATATACAGATGATCCATTATTCTGATGAAGCCGTTTTGGAAGGATTGAGATTAAGGAGTGATTATATCATTAATTTCATCTACAGGGAATTTTTCCCACTGATACGGTTTCTGGTGACTCAAAATGGAGGGAACACTGAGGATGCTGAAGGCATATTTCAGGATGGGATCATCATTATATACAACAAAATTAACCTGAATACGGATCAGCCTGAAATAAACAGTTCTTTTAAAACCTATATTTATTCCGTTTGCCGGAATTTATGGCTGCAGAAACTAAATAATCGGAAAGCCATATCCGACAAACTTGCGGATATTGAGACGTATATTCATCTTCATGAGCAAATGCCGGCCGAAGCCAGTATTAAGGAGATAGAATTACATCGGATTATCCAGGTGCACTTTCTTTCGTTACCGGAAGATTGCCAGAAAGTGCTGAGGCTATTCACAAAGAATATTTCTCTGCGCGATGTTGCAAATATTATGGGCTTTAAAACAGAAAATTACGCAAAAACCAGGCAATACCTTTGTAAAGAGGAATTAAAGAAGAGAATATCAGATGACCCACGAAGTCAAAAATTTTTTAGAGATGACAAGCAATTTTAAACATTCGGCCAGCGTTGAGCAATATTTAGCCAACGAAATGGCGCCACCCGAAAGGGCTGCATTTAAAAAGGAGTTACGTTCGAATCCCGAATTGGCTCAGGAATTGAAACTCTCCCAACAAATTGAATCGGCTCTGCATCGTGACGATATCATCGACCTGAGGCAAAAACTCCTGGCTGCCATTGATGCCAGCCGCACAGTCGAAAAAGAAGTTCCGGTAGTACGCCTGAACAGCAGGAAATGGTGGTATGCCGCCGCTTCATTGGCGGCCCTGGTAGCCATTACTGCAACCTTGTTGCTGCAAACTCCGCGTACTATATCCAACGATAAACTATTCACCCAGTACTATACTTCCGAGAACCTGGTTGATCTCACTCGTGGTGATGAAAATATTGTGGATGCTGTAATCAAATTTCAGCAGAAGGACTTCAGCGAAGCCTCCGATTCATTCGAACGAATTCTCGAAAAAGATAAATCGAACATAGCTGTCTGGTTTTACTATGGAATCGCCAACATCGAAACCAATAACTATGATAATTCAATCGAAGCTTTCAGCACCATTATCAGGCAAAAAGACAACCTATACATTGAGCATGCCGAATGGTACCTCGGACTTTGTTACCTCAAAAACAATCAGAAGGATAAAGCTATCGACCAATTTGTTGTAATAGCTACCAATCCTGAAAACTTCCATCAGCAGGAAGCGAAGGATATCATCGAGAAACTACAAAAGAAATAACAAAACACGCTTAAGATTTTTCCCACACCCTGTTGAAAGAACCGGCAATTGCCGGTTTTTTTTATGCCTTTTAATATTTACTGCTTCTGAGTTATATTTAACACAATTGTTCTTTTTTGTTTAGTTCCTCTATTTGTTTTTAACGCGATGATTGCTGAGTTTACTGGGGTTGCGTTAATTAAGCAAATCCGCCAACAGTCAGCAATATTCAGATGAAGGGTGTTAACCATGTAAAAACAAAAAACCCTGAGCCATAGGCACAGGGTTTTTGTTATATTTACAAAACTGAGTATTATTTGAGAATCTGATCGGAACCCAGCAGCAGATCGATATACTGTCCGCGTTTGTACACAAACGGATCTTTCAGCGATTTTTTCGACAGTTTACCTTTGAAATCGGAAATGGAAGTAAATGCTTTCGATTCCATCCATGCTTCCATATCATTAAGCATAGTGGCAATATGTTCAGGTTTGTGTTTATAAAGGGTACTAACTACCTGCACACAATCGGCGCCGGCAAGCAGCATTTTAATAACATCGTTGCCTTGATATATGCCTGTATTGGCGCAAACCTGGGTTTTTACATTTGAATAAAGCAAGCCTGCATAGCGGAGTGTAAGACGGTAATCGCCTTCGTGGCTCAGGTAAAAAGGAGCAATATGCTTCATGTCCTGAATATTGATTTCGGGCTCAAACATGCGGTTAAAAATAACAACTGCATTTACTCCGACTTTATCAAGCCTCGAAATGAAATTCAATGGATTCGAATAAAACGAACTCAGCTTAACACTTACTGGAATCGTAATTTTTGATTTAATAGTTTTAACCAGGTCAAGATGAGTTTCTTCAACAGAGCGTCCATCGGCATCGAAATCGCCCGGAACAAAATAAAAGTTTAATTCAATACCATCAACACCGGTTTTTTCAATAAGCCTGGCATATTCTATCCATGTTTCCTCGCTAAGGCAGTTGAGGCTGGCGATCACGGGTATGCCCAATGTTTCCTTAGCTTTGCGCAAATTAACCAGGTGAGCTTCGGGACCTGCATGTTGAAGTTTGGGATAAAGTGTTGTCATTTCTGCATGCATGCCTCCCATTGCTTCCAACCTGTCATCGAATTGTGCACTTTCGAGGTTAATCTGCTCCTCGAACAAGGTTTTATAAACGATAGCTGCAGCTCCTGCATCTTCGAGTTTTTTTAACATATTCAAGTCTGTCGACATGCTGCTGGCACCAGCAATAATGGGATTCTTTAGCTTAAGACCCATGTAATTTGTACTGAGGTTTATCATAGTTTTTCCTCCGATATGATTTATAAAATTTAATTAATTATCCGTTTATGCTTTGAAAGCCGAAAGTTACTCATTTTTCGGATAAGAGTATTGAAATACCTGAACTTTTTTCAGAACTCTATCGAAAAACCACTTCTTAATTCTGAATAATTACTAAGTAACTGACATTTACCGGCTTTGTAATCTATAATCATTTTAAATTAGAGTATTAATGTTATTTTTCTGCAATTATTGACATCCAATTCCTTATAAAAGGGTAATTTTGCACCGCTTTTTAAGAGCGCTTTCATCCTGAAAATCATAAGTCAAAAAATCTAATATCTTAACATATGAGTGAAAAGAAAAAATATGTAACCTGCGACGGTAATTATGCTGCCGCACATATTGCATACATGTTCAGTGAAGTGGCTGCAATATATCCAATCACACCATCATCAACAATGGCCGAGTATGTTGATGAGTGGGCAGCCTATGGCCGTAAAAATATATTTGGCGAAACAGTACGCGTTGTCGAAATGCAGAGCGAAGGTGGTGCTGCGGGTGCTGTTCATGGTTCGTTGCAGGCAGGTGCACTTACTACTACTTATACAGCTTCACAGGGATTATTGCTCATGATCCCGAATATGTATAAAATTGCCGGCGAATTATTACCAGCTGTTTTCCATGTTTCTGCTCGCAGCCTTGCTGCACAGGCACTTTCCATTTTTGGCGACCACAGCGATGTGTATTCAACCCGTCAAACTGGTTTTGCCATGCTGGCAACTGGAAGTGTGCAGGAAATTATGGATATTGCAGGTATTGCCCACCTGGCAGCTATTCGTTCAAGGGTGCCTTTTCTTCATTTCTTCGATGGTTTCCGGACTTCACACGAAATTCAAAAAGTGGAATATCCCGAATAACGACGACATGTCAAAACTCATCGATTATGATGCTTTACAGGAATTCCGCGATCGTGCTTTAAATCCTGAACATCCTGTAACCCGCGGAACAGCTCAGAATCCTGATATTTATTTCCAGAGTCGCGAAGCAGCAAATCTTTTCTACGATGCAGTTCCCGATATCGTTGAGGAATATATGCAGCAAATAAGCAAATCAACTGGTCGTGAATATCATCCTTTTACCTATTATGGCGCTAAAGATGCTGAAAATATTGTAGTTGCAATGGGTTCAATTACCGAAACACTTAAAGAAGTTATCGATCATCTGAACGCCAAAGGCGAAAAAGTTGGCCTTATCAGTGTACATCTGTATCGTCCGTTCTCGCCAAAGTATTTCTTTAATGTACTTCCCAATTCAGTAAAACGAATTTGTGTTCTCGATCGTACCAAAGAACCTGGCGCTACTGGTGATCCATTGTACCTCGATATCCGTGATATTTTCTATGAAAGAGAAAACAAACCGCTTAATTGTTGGCGGTCGTTATGGACTCAGTTCAAAAGATACTACACCTGCTATGATGATTTCAGTGTTTAACAACCTGAAAATGAATGAACCTAAAAATCATTTTACAGTAGGTATTGTTGATGATGTTTCATTTACTTCACTGCCATTATTACCCGAAATCGATCTTTCGACCAAAGGAACCTACCAGGCTAAATTTTACGGATTGGGCTCGGATGGAACTGTAGGAGCTAATAAAAACTCAATTAAAATTATTGGTGAAACCACCAATAAATATGCCCAGGCATATTTCGCATACGATTCAAAAAAATCGGGTGGTATCACTACCTCGCATCTTCGTTTTGGCGATAGTACCAATCCGTTCGCCTTACCTGGTTAATTCACTCCTGATTTTGTTGCCTGTCATGTTCCGGCTTATCTTGACAAGTACGACATGTTAAAAGGCTTGAAAAAAGGAGGAACTTTCCTTTTGAACAGTATCTGGGATGCCGAAGAAAGCCCAAACAGGCTACCTGATCACATGAAAAAATACATGGCTGAGAATGAAATAAAGTTTTACATCATCAATGCTACCAGTATTGCAGAGGAAATTGGTCTTGGTAACCGTACCAATACCATTATGCAAGCTGCATTCTTTAAAATTTCGGAAGTTATTCCTTACGAACAGGCGCTTACCGAGATGAAAAAAGCGGTGAAGAAATCATTTGGCCGTAAAGGGGAAGAAATTGTTAAAATGAACAATGAAGCTATTGATAAGGGTGCTGCCGTTACCGAAGTTATCATTCCAGCCGAATGGAAAAATATTGTTGTTGAAGCTACCAAGGATACCCGTAACATTCCTGATTTTATCAAGAATGTTGTAGAGCCTATTAACAGTATGAAGGGTGACGATTTGCCTGTAAGTGCATTCCTCGGTCGCGAAGACGGCACTTTCCCTGCCGGAACCGCAGCTTACGAAAAACGTGGTATTGCTGTAAATGTTCCTGAATGGATTTCGGATAATTGTATTCAGTGTAACCAATGTGCTTATGTTTGTCCTCACGCTGTTATCCGCCCATTCCTCCTGGATGAAAAGGAACTCAAAGGCCTACCTGAAGGTACAGCTACTCTCAAGGCTATCCCAAAAACATTCGATGGACTGCAGTTCCGTATCCAGATAAGCCCGCTCGATTGTACCGGTTGCGGTAATTGTGCCGATGTTTGTCCGGCTAAAACCAAAGCGCTGGTTATGAAACCGCTCGATTCGCAATTGGATCAGGCGGAACTATGGGATTATCATGCAGCTAATGTTACCTACAAGGACACCCTGGCTCCAAAAGAACAGAATGTTAAGAACAGCCAGTTTGCGCAACCACTTTTCGAATTCTCGGGAGCTTGTGCAGGTTGCGGCGAAACACCCTATATTAAATTAATTACCCAGTTATTCGGCGATCGCATGATGATTGCCAATGCAACGGGTTGTTCGTCAATTTATGGCGGATCAGCACCTTCAACACCGTATACTACCAATGCTCAGGGTAGTGGACCGGCATGGGCTAACTCATTGTTCGAAGACAATGCTGAGTATGGCTTTGGTATGGCGATAGGGGTAGATAAAATGCGTAGCAGGATTGCTGAAAGAATGCAGCTGATACTAAGTGGCGATTTCAGTGCCGAACTGAAAGAAGCCTGTAACCTCTGGCTGGCAGGCATGAACGATGCGAAATTATCGCGCGAAGCCTCCGAGAAAGTTCTGCCATTGCTGCAGTCATCAAAAACGGATGTTGCAAAAGAGCTTTATGCTCTTAAACAATACTTTATCAAAAAATCGGTATGGATGTTTGGTGGCGACGGATGGGCTTATGATATCGGATACGGTGGCCTCGACCATGTACTGGCTTCGGGTGAAGATGTGAATGTACTTGTAATGGATACCGAAGTGTATTCAAACACGGGTGGACAGGCTTCGAAAGCGACACCAGTAGGTGCAGTTGCCAAGTTTGCAGCTTCCGGAAAAAAGGTTCGCAAAAAAGACCTCGGAATGATGGCTATGAGTTATGGTTACGTTTATGTTGCTCAGGTTGCCATGGGTTCCAATCAAACCCAATACCTGAAAGCACTGCGCGAAGCCGAAGCATACCCGGGACCATCACTGATCATTGCCTATTCAACCTGTATAAACCATGGTTTGCATGCGGGTATGGAAAAAGCTCAGCAGCAACAGGACGATGCTGTGAAAGCCGGCTACTGGACTAACTATCGTTTCAACCCTATGCTCGAGGCCGAAGGAAAAAATCCTTTCCAACTCGACAGCAAAGAACCTGATTTTACCTTGTTCCAGGATTTCCTGAAATCGGAAATGCGTTATACTTCGCTTATGAAATCATTCCCTGCCGAAGCAGTCGAATTGTTTGCTGCTGCCGAGGAGAATGCCAAATGGCGGTATAACTCCTATAAACGAATGGCTGCTATGGATTTCAGTAAATAATTCCATAACGTTATTTGATAAAAATTGCCGGGTTGCTTGTTGCGACCCGGCTTTTTTTTGCACTCATTTACGTGGTAATATAGAACTGAAATGCAAAAGACACAATCGGGAAATCAAACGATAAACCCTTTTGTGTCTTTTATGCTTCACTTGTAATCCTCAATGAGAATTACCAGATCGATCAGCCTTTACTTAATGTCAAATTCGTAAGGCATAAGTGCCTGAACTCCTTCCATGTGGCTCATCCTGCTCAGGTATTGAAAGTAGGGGTAAGCTGCTCCCAGTTCGTTCCGGGTAAAAATGGATGCGTTATCACCTGAAAGAGCCTGGATAATTTGTTCGATGGGTTCTTTTTGTTCAGGCAGGTCGATGGTGCGGTAGTCTTTTAGCTTGGCTAATTTAGCTGCAGCCTGAATGGCATCATTTAATCCGCCGAATTCGTCGATCAAACCAATGCGCTTGGCATCGGCACCGCTCCATACCCGTCCTTGCCCGATACTGTCGACCTGTGCAACAGTAAGTTTACGGCCTTCGGCAACATGGGTAATAAATGTGTTGTAAATATCTTCGACATCGCTTGTGATAATTTTCTTTTCAGCCTCGCTCATAGCCCGGGTAATGGGTATAAAATCGGCGTAAGGATTGGTTTTTACTTCGTCGAAAGTTATTCCCAGGTTTTTGCTGAACATTTCCTTCATATTCGGAACTATTCCGAATACACCTATTGACCCGGTAATGGTATTGGGGTAGGCATAAATTTTATCAGCAGCACACGAAATATAATATCCGCCCGATGCCGCAACATTTCCCATGGAAACAACCACAGGTTTTACCTTCCTGGTCATTACCATTTCGCGCCATATTACATCCGAAGCTAGGGCGCTGCCGCCAGGCGAATTTACGCGTAACACTACAGCCTTAACCTTGTCGTCGAGGCGTGCTTTGCGAATGGCTTTCGAAATCCGCTCCGAGCCAATGGTTTCTTCGCTCCCTTCGCCACTCATGATGCTTCCACTGGCATAAATAACCGCAATTTTATCGTCTGATATTTTTTTGCCGGCATCAGAGGTCTTGGTGTATTTAGCGAATTTCATAATTTTCAGGTCTTTGTTTTGCTTCACATCAACCCTGGCCATCAATTCGTCGAGCACTTCATCTTTATACAATAGCTTGTCGACCATTTTCAGGTTAAGAGCATCATTCGGTGATTGTATTTTAAACTCGTCGGCAATGGTATTGAGTTGATTCACTGAAATGTTCCGGCTTACCGAAATACCTGTCAGCACATGATTCCATATGCCTGAGATAAAAGCAAGCGTCTGTTCCTTGTTCGCTTCACTCATTTTGTCGAGAGTAAAAGGCTCGATTGCGCTTTTGTATTTCCCATGGCGTATCACCTGGGCTTCGACATCAATTTTGTCGAGCAGGCCTTTGAAAAACATTACCTGGCCTACCATTCCTTTAAAAACCATATCACCGGCGGGATTCAGGTATATTTTATCCGAAACAGAGGCGAGGTAGTACGATTTTTGGGTGTAGCTTTCGGAATAGGAAACAACAAATTTGCCCGTTTTCCGGAATTCGATCAATGCATTACGAATTTCTTCGATGGTTGCCTGGCCCGAAGGAACATCATTGAGTTCCAAATAAACACCTTTAACTTTTGAGTCGGTCGATGCTTTTTTCAGATTTGCAATAATATCGTTCAACCCGAGTTGCTTGCCTGCATCAGGGTTGCTGAAATTGATGTGAGCAAAAGGGTTATCTGAAGTACGGTCGTTGATGGGCTGATCAAGGGTCAGCATCAGAATTGTTTTTTCAGGAACAACTACGGTTTCTTTTTTACCGAGCGAAACCGCCGAAACGATTATACCTAAAAAAATAAGGAATACCAGGAACCCCGCTAAGATGAATCCCAGCATAGAGGCAAAAGTGAATTTGAAAAATTGTTTCATTTTTATAAATGTTAGGTTTGTATAATTTGACGGTAATTGTTTTACGAAGTTACAACCTTAAGGGCAGTGTTACAAAATTAATAACAGTAAAATTCCTTTAAAGTTTAAACGATTAAAAATCATAACAGGTCATTTGCTCCAAACTCGCCGAATAAAAATGAAGACTGTTAAAAACTTGTTGCTGTTTTCTGCATGCTGAATTGATCTCATATTGTACCTTTGAGGCGGAGTGTATAACAAATGGCTAAAGTTTATTTTTCGTTAGGCAGCAATCAGGGCGACAGGTTAACCTACCTGGTTGAGGCAATTCAACACATTGAGAAACGGGTTGGTAAAGTTCTTTCTTTCTCGGAGGTGTTCGAGTCAGAGCCCTGGGGCTTCGATGCTGATACTAATTTCTACAACATGGCCATCATAGCCGAAACTGAACTTTCGCCCGAACATATTTTAGAAATCATACTTCAAACAGAGAAGGCTATGGGAAGGCTCAGGTCAGGTGCCGCCTACAGCAGCCGGGAAATTGATGTTGATATTCTTTTCTATGATACCCTCATACTCAAAAGCGATTCACTTACCATTCCCCATCCCCGATTGCATAAGCGCAAGTTCGTATTGGAGCCGCTTGCAGGTATTGCCCCTGATTATATGCACCCGGTTTTACAAACTACCATTGCAGTGTTAAATTCGCGGGTTGATAATGACAGCCTCATTAAGATTGTTGCCCCGAAACCTGAGATTGCAAATTTACTGACGACTCAAAACAACATTTGATATTATACGAATGAGTATCCCATATAACTACATAGCTATCGAAGGTAACATTGGTGCCGGAAAAACCACACTGGCCACCCGTATGTCGGAGCAATTCAGTACCCGTTTAATACTCGAACAGTTCGAAGATAACTCTTTCCTGCCAAAGTTTTACGAAGACCCTGCCCGGTATGCCTTTCCTCTGGAACTCTCATTCCTGGCCGATCGTTTTCAGCAGCTTAAAACACAGGCAGCGGTACAGGATATGTTTCATCCTGTAACAATCGCTGATTATTTTATCCTCAAATCGCTGATTTTTGCAAAAAAAACACTTAATGGGGAAGAGTTCACCCTCTACGAACGTCTTTTCAGCATCATCGAAAATGTACTGCCAAAACCTGATCTTCTTGTTTACCTGTACCTTGATATCGACAGGCTTCAGTCGAATATACGCAAACGCGGGCGATCGTATGAGCAAAAAATCGAAAATGATTACCTTCAGAAAATCCAGGACGGATACCTCGATTATATAAAACAACAGCAGGGGCTAAGGGTGTTGCTGATTGATACAAATCACCTTGATTTTGTGGCTAATACAGGCGACTATAATAAGCTTATTGAGATTGTCTGTAATGACTACCCCATTGGGATACATCGAATAATGCCATAATATAATTCATTGATTGGTTCTGCTTTAATGCGTCTGAAATTTTTTATTTTCCGGCTGTTTCCTGAACTTAAAACCTGACTTCTTAAGAGAGCACTTTTCCTGATTTTCAGCCAATACAAAAAGATTTTGATACGATGAACAACACGATCCCAATCAATTGTTAAATATCAAAGGAATATTATTGCAGCAGCTGACTTTTGTAATTTATTTATTGCGATATTTACCCTGATAAAATACAAACTGTCGATATGATTGAAACAGCTATTGTTGTTATAATTATTCTTATTGGAATAAATATAATTGTGTTCACCCGGCTATCGAAAGAGAAGAAAAAGTTATCTGACCAGGTTCAGGCTTTTAAAAACTGTTCGGAAGAAAATGAGCAACTGGTCGATGAAATTGACCGGGTTAAAAGCGAATTACAACTTATCAGGTTGAAAGCCGGCGAAGCCGACAGGCTTAAATCCGCTTTCCTGTGTAATATGTCGCATGAATTGCGTACTCCTTTACATGCCATCATGGGGTTTGCCGGATTAATTTCAAATCCGTCAATGCCCGAAGAGGATAAGGTTACTTATGCCAATATTATCAACCGTAACGTCGATTCGCTTCTCGAAATTATTAATGATATATTCGATATCTCACAGTTTGAATCGGGTGTAACAGGTGTTGATATTGAGCCGGTAAATGTAAATAATTTGCTCAATTCACTTCAAACCTGGGTAAACCTCGAGAAGGTGAATGTGAATAAGGAAGATATTGTTGTTAAAACCACAAAAGCGATAAAGGACAGTAATTTTACCATACTTACTGATGGGTATAAACTGAAAAGGGCACTAAACCACCTGGTGTTTAACGCACTTAAATATTCCGACGACGGTTTTATTGAAATAGGATATACTTTCAGCGAAAACAATATTATCGATTTTTATGTAAAAGACGAAGGTATCGGCTTTTCAAGTGATAAGCTTGAAATTATGTTCTCGCAGTTCAGGCAGGTTGACGAAACGCCAACCCGTCAGTATGGCGGACTTGGACTCGGACTGACGGTTGCACAAAAATTTGCAGCAATACTGAATGGCCGGCTATGGGCCGAAAGTGAAGCCGGAAAAGGATCAGTGTTTTATATCTCAATCCCTTATAATAAGGAATAGGTGATCAAAAATGTATGCAGTAAACTCCGGGTCCTGTTTGGGTACTGCATCCCCTTAATTTTACTGTGTTTACACTGAGCCAGGCAGAGTTAGCAGGCATTCAGTTGTCACCGCAATCTTTCATCAGGTAGTTTGCAACATTGATGGAATGATAAAAAAAAGCTGTCCCGGATTTCCGGGACAGCTTTTTTCACATAGGTTAATTAAGACTATTTTTTAGTGAATTTGATATTCGAAACACCTTTGGCAGTCTGAGTCTGTACGAAGTAAACTCCTGAAGCCAACCTGCTGATATCAATGGTTTTTTCGTTACCTGTAAACATAACTTTACCATTGAAACTCATGACGGTAACTTTCAGAATTCTGTCGTTTGACACGATATTCAGGGTGTTTTCGGCCGGGTTTGGATACACCATTACAGCAACCTTATCCAACTCATCAATACCTACCGATACTGAAAGTGTGCATGGCACATCTAACTGGTTGTTTGCCGGGTCGTTGTTAAGTATCCTTATAATGCCCTCATAAACCCCTAAAGTGAGACCAGTTGAGTTAAACGTAACATCAAGCATACTTGTGCCATCGGGTGCAACGGTTCCGCTCATCGGGCTTACTGTGAGCCATTGAGGGGTCGGGTCACCCATAAGGTTAGCCCTGATGTTCCAGTTATAGGCCAGATCAGGATTATTCGAAAGATGCGACCAGCCAACACCAGTTGTAATAAAATCGCCGTTAGGATTGCTAGGGCCGATATCGGTACCCGGAATAAAAATTCCTGCATCAGTTTGTGTAAACTGGTATCCAACCCAGAGGTCCTGGCCGTCGATTGTTAAAGGAGTGGTAAGTACCACATGTTCCCATGATGAACCAACCGGTGTAAAGGTTTGCGAATGAAGCAGAATGCCTGGTTCATAGGTTGTTCCCATGCCGAAAATCTTTAAAGTCATTTCGTTACCCGAAGCGTTAAGGTCATTGATAAATACATCAACCGATTCAACCACCATTCCGGCATAGGGCAGGGTAAGTGCATTAGGGAAACGGGCGGCAACTGTTGCAGTAATTGGCACTGAATTCCAGCCAATTGCGGATGCATTATCTCCATCATAATTCAGTACAGCAGTTGCGTCGGATGAACGCGATGAACCATTTGTAGGTGTTGATGTACAATTGCTGAGAGAAACAATATTGTGCTTCGATTGTGCAGTATTTACGGCTGTTGTAGCATGGTCAGGTGAATCGGAGACGTGAAGTACATTAATGTTGTAAACCAGGTCAGCAGTACCTGTATTTGAAATGGTTAATTGCTGTGTCGAAGTTGAAGAAACTCCCATAAACGCTGATAAACTTGTAGGGTTAACGCCGATCATAGGCTCACTTACAGCACCCATTTGGGCAAAATAAACATCATCGAAATAGTATTTAGGCACCTCAGTAGTACCTGTCTTTTCGCCGGCATAGAAGTTAACTCCACCAAGTTGCTTTGTTCCTGTCGTTGAACCAGCCTGGTAGCTGAACGGCCATTCGTGAACCATTACATCATTAATGTATAACTTAATATTATCAGCATCGATGTCGATAATATGTTTAACAAGGAACCAAGTGTCTTTAGGATAAGTAAACGGAATTATGGTAGCGCTGCCAGCGAGTAATTCGCCGTCGCCACTGGTTCGGAAATAAACTTCGTGTGCCCATTCGGTTCCGGGACTCTGGAAGTGCTGAATATTATAATACCCGCAATTTGCAGTTTCAATATAAGTCCACCACGAAAGTTCGTATTTACCGGTAGTCTTATTACCCAGTTTCATAATAAGGTCAGTAGCTCCGCCGGTTTTATCCACTAAAGCTGATTTGGTGGCGCTATGGCTGAAAGTGCTTTTAATCAAAGCATCTTCGCCGGTACCGGGTGCATTGCTCCATGTTGTGAACCAGGTGGGGTTTCCAACAGCAAGATAGCTGTCAACAGCATAGCTTTCCATGTCCTCTTCGAGCAAAGCTGTAGGCATCAACTGGTAGGTAACATCATCAAAGAAAAACTTAGGCACTTCGGATGTTCCGGATTTTGCTCCGGCGTAGAAATCAACACCGCCTAATTGTTTTGTTCCTGTGGTGGAACCTGACTGGTAACTGAATGGCCACTCATGAACCATTACATTGTTTACATAAAATTTAATGTTATCGGCATCAAGGTCGATAATATGTTTTACCTCAAACCATGTGGCTTTGGGATAAGTAAAAGGAATGGCAGTGGCGCTTCCGGCAAGAAGTTCGCCGCTTCCGCTGGTGCGGAAATAAACCTCCATGGCAAACTCAATGCCTGGTGACTGAAAATGCTGCAGATTATGATATGCGCAATTATTTGTTTCAACATACATCATCCACTTCAGTTCATATTTTCCGGTGGTTTTATCACCTAATTTAAGAAGCAGGTCAGTTGCTCCACCTGTTTCGTCAACCAGAACTGATTTGGTAGGGCTGCTTGCAAACGCAGAACTGATAATTGCGTCTTCACCGGTTCCCGGGGTATTGCTCCAGGTTGTCCACCAGGTAGAATTTTGTACAGCAAGAAATCCACCTACTGTATAGGATTCAAAATTATCGCTGTACGGCAGGGTTTGAGCCTGGGCTCCCCATGCGGAAAAAGCGATCGTAATTAGTAATAAAGTAAATTTTTTCATCAGACTAAATATTGGTTTATACTTTAGTTATTTATTTCTACAAATATAGGTTTTTTATATTTAAAATCAATTTGCAGTAATAGTAAAACAAAATATTTTTATAATAGTTTATGATAATTAGTAATTATTTTCACTAACGGTGAAACCACTCAATATTTTAAGCATCCCTTAATTGCCATGCGATTGGTGAAATAGGAAGGTTAGCGGGCACGGTAAGGATTTGTAATTGCCATACCGAATAATAATTTGATTAATAAAATCAGAAAATATATCAGTGAAAAGGCAAGGGAAAGCGCCATATCTCTCCGTATTATTGGAATGCTATGATCCGAACTTACGACCATGGCGCCTCCGGCGCCATACGCTATCCATCCGTCTTATTTAAATCATTTAGAAATCTTCCGGCACCTCTTTTTTTTATTTTTGATTCGAGTTGCATGGCTTCTGATCTGGTATTCAAAGCTTTGTGTAAATACAATTACCCAATCATCAGATTTCCCGGTAAATTTACCTTTTCCTGAATTGTGTTCAATCAACCTTGAATCTACATCCTGGGTTTGACCGATATAAAACCGGTTTAGTTTTTTTGAAAATAAAATATAAGTGTAAAACATAGGGCAAAAATAAGATAATTGTCTCAAAATGCTTTTAAGGCTCTTAGAATCGGTTCACATTATAGTACAAAAAAAAGAGGCTGTCTCATAAATTTGAGACAACCTCTAGGTCGGAGTGGTAAGACTCGAACTTACGACCATGGCGCCTTTGGCGCCATACGCTATCCATCCGTCTTATTTAAATCATTTAAAAATCTTCCGGCACCTCTTTTCTTTATTTTTGATTCGAGTTGCATGGCTTCTGCCCTGGTTTCAAAGGTTTGTGTAAATACAATTACCCAATCATCAGATTTTCCGGTAAATTTACCTTTTCCTGAATTGTGTTCAATCAACCTTGAATCTACATCCTGGGTTTGACCGATATAAAACCGGTTTAGTTTTTTTGAAAATAAAATATAAGTGTAAAACATAAGACAAAAATAAGATAACTGTCTCAAAATGCTTTTAAGCCTCTTAGAATCGGTTCACATTATAGCAAAAAAAAAGGCTGCTCATAAAGAGCAGCTTAGGTCGGAGTGGTAAGACTCGAACTTACGACCATGGCGCCTTTGGCGCCATACGCTATCCATCCGTCTTATTTAAATCATTTAAAAATCTTCCGGCACCTCTTTTCTTTATTTTTGATTCGAGTTGCATGGCTTCTGCCCTGGTTTCAAAGGTTTGTGTAAATACAATTACCCAATCATCAGATTTTCCGGTAAATTTACCTTTTCCTGAATTGTGTTCAATCAACCTTGAATCTACATCCTGAGTTTGACCGATATAAAACCGGTTTAGTTTTTTTGAAAATAAAATATAAGTGTAAAACATAGGACAAAAATAAGATAACTGTCTCAAAATGCTTTTAAGCCTCTTAGAATCGGTTCACATTATAGTACAAAAAAAAGAGGCTGTCTCATAAATTTGAGACAACCTCTATGTCGGAGTGGTAAGACTCGAACTTACGACCACTTGCACCCCATGCAAGTACGCTAGCCAACTGCGCCACACCCCGAATATTATTTTAAAGAACTTAATTTCACTTCAACGACCATGGCGCCTGCAGCGCCATACGCTCTCCAACTTCTCCACCCCCGAATATTATTTTAAAGAACTTAATTTCACTTCAACGACCATGGCGCCTGCAGCGCCATACGCTCTCCAACTTCTCCACCCCCCGAATATTATTTTAAAGAACTTAATTTCACTTCAACGACCATGGCGCCTGCAGCGCCATACGCTCTCCAACTTCTCCACCCCCGAATATTATTTTAAAGAACTTAATTTCACTTCAACGACCATGGCGCCTGCAGCGCCATACGCTCTCCAACTTCTCCACACCCCGAATATTATTTTAAAGAACTTAATTTCACTTCAACGACCATGGCGCCTGCAGCGCCATACGCTCTCCAACTTCTCCACACCCCGAATATTATTTTAAAGAACTAAATTTCACTTTAACGACCATGGCGCCTGCAGCGCCATACGCTATCCAACTTCGCCACACCCCGAATATTATTTTAAAGAACTTAATTTCACTTCAACGACCATGGCGCCTGCAGCGCCATACGCTATCCAACTTCGCCACCCCCGATTAATTAGAGTGCAAAAGTAGTTATTTTCTCTTTTAAAATGCATTGCCAGGATAATTTTATTTGAAAGTAATCTGTTTTGCCTTTTTTTCGCAGGAATGAAACATTCCAGTAATAAAGACGACAAAGAAAGGTGAAAATGACTTTTCAGTCAATTTGTCATAGTATGTCAGGCTTATTGTTAGTTAGTTCACTTTTAACCGAAATGGTATAATTTATGTCGTTTAAAGGAAAACATTACTTTTGCAATAATTCATAAAAAAACAGAATATTATTATGTCATCATCTGAGTTCGAAAAAATTGAATGCCTTATTATTGGTTCCGGCCCGGCCGGTTACACAGCAGCTATTTATGCAGCCAGGGCCGACCTGAAGCCGGTTATTTACACCGGTATGCAAATGGGTGGACAGCTTACAACAACCACCGAAGTCGATAATTATCCCGGCTATCCGAAAGGTGTTACCGGCCCGGCTATGATGGAGGACTTTCAGCACCAGGCCGAAAGATTTGGCACCGATGTTAGATTCGGCATTATCGATAAAGTCGATTTCCAACAACGTCCTTTCAAAGCTACAACCGACAGCGGAAAAATAGTTGAAGCCGAAACTATTATTATCGCTACTGGCGCCACTGCGCGCTGGCTTGGACTTGAATCGGAAAAAAGATATAATGGACATGGCGTTTCTGCATGTGCAACCTGCGATGGGTTTTTCTACCGTGGTATGGATATAGCCGTTGTCGGCGGAGGCGATACTGCTTGCGAAGAAGCTTCGTACCTTGCAAAACTTGGTCGTAAAGTTTATATGATTGTTCGTCGTGATGAACTTCGTGCTTCCAAAGCCATGCAACATCGCGTAATGAATACTCCAAATATCGAAATTATATGGAATGCCGTTACCGAAGAAATTACTGGCGATGATAAGGTTGTTACTGGCGCCAGGCTTCGTGATACCAAAACCGGCGAAATCAGGGAAATAGAAATTCAGGGTTTCTTTGTGGCAATCGGCCATACTCCTAATACCGAAATGTTTAAAGGTCAGATTGATCTGAACGACCAGGGATACATAAAAACTGTTCCTGGAAGCACGCGCACCAATATCGAAGGTGTATTTGCTGCCGGCGATGTTCAGGATCATGTGTATCGTCAGGCTGTTACTGCTGCCGGAACCGGTTGCATGGCTGCTATCGAAGCGGAACGATGGATGGGTGCCAGAGAGTAGTGTCCATTCGCTCCGCTCAGGATGACAGTGTAAAGTGAAGAGAGAATAATGAATAGTGCCCTTCGGCGAAAAGCTCAGGGTGAAAATAATGAAAAGTGAATAAATAAAAAAAAACGCCTCTGTAAAGAGGCGTTTTTTTTATGAGTAGTTGAATTCTATTTTTTCGATTTTAGCTCGCCTTGTCTCCTTTTCTCTTTGTCTCCCACTCTCCTTGTCTACTATATCAGCTAGAACCTCTTTCTTCTTCTTACCGGGTTTGCCGGCTTGTTCTTTGTACCAGGGCTCTTTACCTGAATCAGGTCTGCTGCTTCCTCTGTCAGAGTCTGGCCGTGTGGCTGACCGGCTTGAATCCGATCTGCGGTCAGAACCACCTTTGTAGGAAGTCCTGTCGCTGCCTGAGCCATAGCTTTTTTTGTATCCGCCGCCTGATCCGCCGCGATCACCGCGATCGCCACGTTTGCTGCGTCCACTGCCATAACCGCCCCGATCTCCTCCCCTTGAGCTTTTTCCTCCTCCATACGAAGAACGGCCTGGCCGTTCCGAAGCTTGTCCTTCAGCAATATCAACGCGTATTGGCCTGTCGTTTAAAGTTTTATCTTTAAACGACTCCATAAACAAGGGTACAAACTTGGTGTCAATTTCCACGAATGTAAAAGTGTCGCCTAATTCAATCCTGCCAACGCGTAAATCGCGGCTTTGTGTAAACTCGTTGATCAAACCAAGGAGCTTAGGAGGCAGAAGGCCATCTTTACGGCCTATGCTCATAAAAATTCTGGTAAAGCTTCCTCCATCGGCACGATCGGCACGCT
The DNA here is from genome assembly GCA_963714825.1 of uncultured Bacteroidales bacterium. Lineage (GTDB taxonomy): Bacteria > Bacteroidota > Bacteroidia > Bacteroidales > UBA4417 > UBA4417. The sequence continues at coordinate 364,587 of CAVQQF010000003.1, forward strand.
CGCGCGATTCATCCACGTTCAGGTCTTTAGAGTCACGGTAATATTCGAGGAAGCTGTTGAACTCAACCGAAACAAATCGTTTGATCAGTTCTTCGTTGGTCATCCACTCTAATTTCTTGTAAATCACAGGAAGGAAATCATTGATTTCGTCTTCTTTCACATTTACATTTTCCATACGGTCGATCAGGTGATAAAGCTGTTTTTCGCACACCTGCCGTCCGGAAGGAATTTTGCCCGCGCTGAAAGGTTTGCCAATCTGCCTTTCGAGCATTTTAATACGGCCTTTCTCCTTCATATTGATAATGGAGATGCTGATACCGTCTTTCCCTGCACGGCCTGTACGTCCGCTGCGGTGAATGTAGTTATCGCTGTCGTCGGGAAGCTGGTAATTAATAACGTGCGAGAGGTCGCTGACGTCAATACCACGAGCAGCCACATCAGTAGCTACGAGCATATTCAGGTGTTTATCGCGGAATTTTTTCATCACGTGATCGCGTTGCGATTGTGATAAATCACCGTGTAGTGCGTCAGCATCATAGCCATCACGGATAAGCGAATCGGCAATTTCCTGTGTTTCCTGGCGTGTACGACAAAAAATGATGGCATACATATCAGGATGAAAATCGGCAACACGCTTCAGTACCGTGTAACGGTCGCGGGCATGTGTGAGATAATAGATGTGTTTTACATTAGCTGCGCCAATGTTACGCTGACCCATACTTAAAGTTTCAGGGTTCTTCATGTACCGTCGCGAAATTTTTTCAACATCCGCCGGCATGGTAGCCGAAAACAGGAATGTGTGGCGGTCTTTGGGAGTACTTTCAATAATTGATTGAACATCTTCCTCAAATCCCATGTCCAGCATTTCGTCAGCTTCGTCGAGTACCAGGAATCGTACTTCCGACAGATCAGCGTACCTACGCATAATCATATCGAGCATACGGCCCGGGGTGGCGGCGATAATCTGGGTGCCGGCCTTCAGCTGTTTTGCCTGTGCCTCAATACTAGCACCACCGTAAACGGCAGTAACTTTAATACTCGGCATATATTTTGAGTAAGAATTCAGGTCGCTTGCTATCTGCATACACAACTCGCGTGTAGGGCTCAGAATGAGTGCCTGTGTTTTTTTGTTGTCAGGATCGATAAGCTGTAGCAGCGGTAATCCAAAAGCTGCGGTTTTTCCTGTTCCTGTTTGCGCCAGGGCAACAATGTCGGTGTTGTTTTCAATTATTCGCGGGATAACGGCCTCCTGCACGGGCATGGGTTTTTCGAAACCCAGTTCTTTGATTGCTTTCAGGATGTTTTCCTGCAAGCCCAATTCGTCAAATGTATTCATTAAATGATTTAAGATTAAGGCGGCAAAGGTACTCTTTAATAGCGATCAAATAACATGAAGTAGTTAATAATGTGGAGTTTATTGATTTTGTTTGATCAGAAATTCAGAAAACCTTCATATTTGGAAATAAATTTAACAGATAATAAGTTTTTTGAGGAACTTCAGTCCTCCTCATAATCAAAAACCAGATTGAGATCATAATAAATCTGGAGTATAATCGGTAAATATTATAATAATTTACGAATATAGTCTAAAATTGTTATACATTTGTGAAAAATTGACTACTTATGGTACAGCGAGAACTTGAACAAACTATTATAAGCCGCCTTTTTAAAAAGAAAGTAATTGTAATTGTAGGTCCCAGACAGGTAGGCAAAACTACTTTACTTCAGCAAATTGCCGATTCGTCCAACAGTCGGAAGCTTTTCCTTAACTGCGATGAGCCCGATATAAGGCGAAAACTTGATTTGCCAACCTCCTCAAAGCTAAAGGCGTTGGTTGGCGAAGCTGAAATAGTTTTTATTGATGAAGCTCAACGAGTAAGAGATATTGGAATAACCTTAAAACTATTAATCGATAAGTTATCTGAAAAACAAATAGTTGTTACCGGATCTTCTGCATTGGAATTGTCAAATTCAATTAATGAGCCTCTTACAGGCAGGAAGTTTGAATACAAATTATTTCCCTTTTCCTTTGGCGAATTATCAAAAGAACATGGTCTTCTGGAAGAAAGTCGATTGTTAGAGCATAGGATGATTTACGGCATGTACCCTGATGTTGTAAATAACCAGGGGGATGAACGCGAAATACTTACCAATATCGCTTCAAGTTATTTATATAAAGATATCTTCGAATTTCAGGATATCCGCAAACCCGAAATTATCGAAAAGCTTTTGCAGGCATTAGCATTGCAAATTGGGAGCGAAGTATCGTTTCATGAGTTATCACAACTTTTAGGTGTTGATTCGGCAACTGTGCAACGATATGTTGACTTGTTGGAAAAATCATTTATAATTTTTCATTTGCGGTCGTTTAGCCGGAATGTGCGAAATGAACTTAAAAAGAGTAGAAAAATCTATTTTTTCGACAATGGAATCCGCAATGCTTTGATAACTAACTTTAATCCAATAGCTTTAAGAAATGATGTTGGAAATTTGTGGGAAAATTTCCTGATAAGCGAACGTATGAAACGCAATCAATATGCGCAAAATTTTGCCAAAAGCTATTTCTGGCGCACCACCCAGCAGCAGGAAATTGATTATATCGAAGATAATAATGATTTGTTAAGTTGCTTCGAGTTCAAGTGGAATTCAGATAAAAAAGCTTACTTGAGCTCAACGTTTTCATCAAATTATCCTAATTCAACTTTTAAAGTTATAAATCAGGATAATTATAATGAGTTTATTGGAAATAGTGATCAGGACTTATAGCACCTTGTTGAAGTATATCTGTTTATATAAATTCCGAATACGCTTATAATTAAAGAGTTAAGGGTAATCAGTATTGTGTTTCAGTCTGTCAATGCTAATCTGCGAATTAGATAATAATGTGGAGTTTATTGATTTTAATTGATCAGAAATTCAGAAAACCTTCATATTTGGAAATAAATTTAACAGATAATAAGTTTTTTGAGGAACTTCAGTCCTCCTCATTATCAAAATACAGATTAAAATCATAATAAATCTGGAGTGTAATCGGTAAATAGTATAATAATTTCGGATTATAGTCGTAAAATATTATGTTTTTTTAAATTTTAATTACACAAAGATTTAAGCGTTCTTTGACTTATGCTTTTTTTATTTTGAGTCATCTTATTGAAAACGTATGCTATATGTTGTTCAGTTTAAAATATAACAACTACTTGCTTTTTATATCCCATTTAACTATATTTGAAAGCCTGAATCGGGTCAGGTGTTTACAGTTTTACTTATCTCTTATAGCTATGAAAATCTTTCCGATTCTGTTTTTATTTACGTTTTCAATATTTTACACTTCATCATTTGCTCAGCAATGGCGGATGTTACACCCCAAGCCTATGTTTTGGGAATCTATAGCAATTCATTTATAAACAGTAACGAAGGCTGGCTGTGCGCGCGCGACAGCACTCAAACAAATTCAGCTCAGTTATTGTATACTTCAAATGCTTGTTTGGATTGGGATACATGCTTCACTTTCCCCGGTGGCATGCGCTTTAACCGTATACAGATGATTGACAGTTTAAATGGATTTGGAGCAGGTGGTTGATGGCTTGTCCATTTTCTGGCGTACAACGGATGGCGGCCATACCTGGCAGGATATTACAGATACTGTATTGATGCAAAATGGTGGGCCATTGGAACACTCAGCTGCTTTCTTTTTTATCGATGCAGATACAGGTTATTTTGGTGGACGGTTCTCTCATTTATTCAAGACAGTGAATGGAGGCTTATCCTGGGTGCAAATTGAAATCCCACCTGATGCCCAGCCGTCAACACCCGAAATTGATGAATATTGGATACAAGAAATTTATTTTTCCGGATCAACTTGTGGATGGGCTATAGGAAATGGATTATACTCTTGCATTCTTAAAACTAATGATTCCGGGCAATCATGGCAACTCGCGTATAGTAGTTTATTCCCAGGAAAATATTTTTCGAGTCTGCATTTTACCGACTGCAACCAGGGCGGATTTCTTGTAACAACCAGTTATACACCTTCATTAAAAATGACATTCAATAATTTTGATTCGATATATTCTCATGTTTTCGACGGATTACCCTCAATTCCTTCGGCTCTTTGTTTTCAAAATGATTCAACTGTATGAATTGGTGGCGGGGCAGACGGGATAATCCTTAAAAGTTCAGATGCTGGTATCAGTTATGATACGCTTTATCCAGCTGGATTTGAAAACACTGATTTTTTTATTTATGGGATTAAATTTTTTGGCAATACCGGTTATGCTGTGGGAAGTAATATTTTTAAGTATATTGATACCTTGAACACAGCCGTTCATCCGGTTCCTTTAGCAAAGAATACTATAAACTTGTACCCCAATCCAACGGATAATAACGTCACCATTGCTATTACAGCTGATAAACCCGAAAAGGTAACTATTGAACTATACTCTCCCGAAGGAAATTGTGTACTTGCGAAAACAGAAAACTTATTTATGGGAGATAATCATATCAGGCTATCTGTTAAAGGTTTGCATGCCGGTATTTATTTTCTGAGTATAAAAGGCGCACATATTAATTTAGTGCGAAAATTAGTAATTAAGAGATAATTTCTTCCTTTATAGTTGGATTATTGGGATGTTGTTGCGTATTGAGAAATTTCCTCAGTGAACCTCAGTGTCCTCCGTGCCTCCGTGGTAAAAAAAATATCTTAGGCAACAGTCTCTCCCGGATTCCCTATCTTTGCCCCGGAAAAACACTTTTGGCATGATCCTCTTCTTTCGTAAAAACAAAACGGTTTACACGGTACACCATCAAACAGATATAAACAGTAACGACACCCCAAAGCTGGAATGGCTTTTCGGTGAAGCCCGGCAGTTACGCGAAAGCAAATTGGCCGGGTTTTTTGTTGGCCCGCGCCGCGAAATGATCACTCCCTGGAGTACCAATGCTGTGGAAATTACCCAGAATATGGGTATTGAAGGCATACTGCGTATAGAGGAATTAACCGAAGTAGAAAGTGAAAATGCCACCTTTGATCATATGCTTCAGCGCTTGTATCATGGGCTGGATCAGGATATTTTCACTATTGTGAAACAACCGGAACCAATTATCGAAATTGAGGATATTGCTGCTTACAACAAAAAGGAAGGCCTTGGCTTTAAGTGACGAAGAAATTGAATACCTCGATGGAGTCAGCCTTAAACTTGGCCGCAAACTAACCGATAGTGAAGTGTTTGGTTTTTCGCAGGTAAATTCGGAGCATTGCAGGCATAAAATTTTCAACGGCACTTTTGTTATTGATGGTGACGAGAAACCCGAAAGCCTTTTTCAACTGATTAAAAAAACATCGAAAGAACATCACGGGCGTATTGTTTCCGCTTACAAGGATAATGTGGCTTTTGTCGAAGGTCCTGTAGCCGAGCAGTTTGCTCCTGTAACCCAGGATAAACCCGATTATTTCGAAACCCGCGATATTGAAACTGTTATCTCACTTAAAGCCGAAACACATAATTTCCCAACTACTGTTGAGCCTTTCAATGGCGCAGCAACCGGTTCGGGTGGTGAAATCCGCGACCGTATGGCCGGTGGAAAAGGATCCATGCCAATAGCCGGAACAGCTGTTTATATGACTTCGTATCCACGTTCAGGCGAAGGCCGCGAATGGGAAGCTGAAAATGAACCACGTCCCTGGTTGTATCAGACTCCTGAGGAAATTCTGATTAAAGCATCGAATGGTGCCAGCGATTTTGGCAATAAATTCGGTCAGCCGCTGATTTGTGGTTCGGTACTCACTTTCGAGCATTCCGAAAACGGGAAACGCTACGGTTATGATAAAGTAATTATGCAGGCCGGCGGAATTGGTTATGGACGCAAACCGGATAGTTTAAAAGGCCATCCGCAGCCCGGCGACAATGTAATTGTAATGGGTGGCGATAATTACCGTATCGGAATGGGTGGAGGTGCTGTTTCGTCAGTTGCCACCGGTGAATACCACAGTGGTATTGAGTTAAATGCCGTTCAGCGTTCCAATCCCGAAATGCAGAAACGGGTGTATAATGCTATTCGTGCCATGTCCGAAATGCCTGAAAATCCTATTGTTTCGGTTCACGATCATGGAGCGGGTGGTCATCTGAATTCGCTTTCGGAACTGGTTGAAGAGCAAGGCGGTACTATTGATCTGAGCTAAATTGCCGGTTGGTGATCCAACACTTTCGTTTAAAGAAATTGTGGGTAACGAATCGCAGGAACGAATGGGCCTGGTGATGAAAGCATGCTGATGCAGGAATATTGCAGAAAGTAGCCGAACGCGAACGGGCTCCATTTTATAACGTGGGTAAAATTACCGGCGATATGAACTTTTCATTTGTTCATTCCAAAACGGGTGAAGCACCTATAAATATGCCGCTCGAAAACTTTTTCGGGAAACCGCCACGTACTTTTATGCGCGACAAGGCGATTGAATCCGCTTTTCAGCAACCGGAATACGATCATTTACAGTTGAAACACTATATTGAACAGGTTCTTCAACTCGAAGCTGTTGCCTGCAAGGACTGGCTTACAAACAAAGTGGACCGCTCGGTTACCGGCCGCATTGCGCATCAGCAAACTGCCGGCCCGCTGCAACTTCCGTTAAATAACCTGGGAGTTGTTGCACTCGATTACCAGGGAATTAAAGGTATTGCTACTTCCATCGGTCATTCGCCGGTAGCAGGCTTAATTGATCCTGAAGCCGGATCAGTACTTTCGGTGGCCGAAGCTTTGACAAACCTGGTTTGGGCTCCTATCGAACAAGGTCTTAGCGGCGTTTCGCTGAGTGCCAACTGGATGTGGCCCTGCCGCAACGAGGGCGAAGATGCACGCTTGTACAAAGCTGTTCAGGCTATCAGTGATTTTGCCATTAAACTTGGAATCAATATTCCGACCGGAAAGGATTCGCTTTCGATGACGCAAAAATACCCGGACGGTGATACTGTTATGGCTCCCGGTACAGTAATTATTTCGACAGTAGGGGAGGTGAGCGATATCCGGAAAGTAATAAGCCCGGTGTTAAAAGAGAGTTTCACTTCATCCTTGATTTATATTGATTTCTCAGATTGTGATTTTAATATCGGGGGAAGTTCTTTTGCACAAGCATTAAACAAATTAGGCGGAGATACTCCGGAAGTTAAAGATGCAGCGTATTTCAGGCTTTGCTTTGAAGCCGTTCAGGAACTTATTCAAAAAGATATGATCCTTGCGGGACATGATGTTTCGGCAGGCGGATTGATCACAACGCTTTTGGAAATGACTTTCAGCCATAATACTATTGGAATGAACCTGAACCTGGATGATTTGGGCGAAAGCGATATCGTAAGGCTGCTTTTCAGTGAAAAACCAGGTGTGGTTGTACAGGTTAATGACCTTGATTTCGTAAGTATCTATCTACATGAAAAAGGAATAAAATACAGTGTAATAGGCAAAGCCGTTGCCGGAAAAACACTTGATATTTCGCTAAATCAAAAAGATTATTCTTTCGATATTCATGCTTTCCGTGATACATGGTTCCGAACATCTTACCTGCTGGATCGCAAACAGAGCGGCGAACTGAAAGCTAAAGAGCGATTCGATAATTACACCTTACAGGAACGGAAATTTGTATTTCCACAAACATTTACCGGGAAATACACTCAGTTTGGAATTGATCCCCACCGTAAAACACGATCAGGAATCAAAGCCGCCATTATACGCGAAAAAGGCGTTAACGGTGATCGCGAAATGGCCTGGAGCATGCACCTTGCCGGTTTGGATGTGAAAGATGTTCATATGACCGACCTGATGAGCGGGCGCGAAACACTGGAAGATATCCGTATGATTGTTTTTGTAGGTGGTTTTTCGAATTCCGATGTACTTGGATCCGCAAAAGGCTGGGCAGGAGCATTTAAATATAACGATAATGCCCGTATTGCCCTCGAAAAATTCTATGCCCGGAAAGATACGTTAAGTCTCGGTGTTTGCAACGGATGCCAGGTAATGATCGAACTGGGACTTGTTAATCCTGATCACCAGGAAAAAACACATATGCTGCATAATGCATCGGGCAAGTTCGAGTCGAGTTTCCTTACGGTGGATATCAGGGAAAATAAATCCGTTATGCTGAAATCTCTCGCCGGAAGCAAACTTGGCATTTGGGTGGCGCATGGCGAAGGACAATTCAGTTTCCCTTATGGCGAGGAAAAGTACAATATAGCTGCAAAATATTCGTACGGCGCTTACCCCGGAAATCCAAACGGTTCCATGTATGATGCAGCCTGTATTTACAGCGACGATGGCCGCCACCTGGTAATGATGCCTCACCTCGAGCGCTCGCTGCTGCCCTGGCAATGGCCCTTGTATCCCGATGCCCGCAAATCCGATGAATTATCACCCTGGATCGAAGCATTTGTAAATGCAAGGGAATGGTTATCTGCGGCAATTGAATAAGTCTTCAGCAATTTACGATGAATTAGCATTTTCAAAGAATAGCTAATCTCTTTTGCTATACTGATTATTCAAATAGTTCGGTTAAGTCTGCTGCTGCGTAAATTGGGTTAAGCAGTTAACTCTTTAATCAATATCTGAATCCGCATTTCATTTCCTACTATCCAGACTTTATCATCCACTTCAAAAACCAGATCCGATTCAGGATTCAGTATACGTTCCCCGTTTCTTTCTAGTCCAACTACCAGGCCTTTGGAACGTTCGCGAAGCTTTGATTCTCTTATACTTTTTTCAACAAGCGGACAATTTGGACCTAAAGTAAAATGATGAAGGGATACCATTTGTTTGATAGCTTCTTTCTGCGATTCAACTGTAGTAGAAATAAGATGCGATTTAAATTTTTCGAGTTGCTCGTCGGTTCCAATTACCGAGAGCTTATCGTTTGGATATAAGTATTCAGCCCTGCCGGGAACATTGATCACAATATCGCCACGTTCAATTACAGCTATATTAACTCCAAATTCTTCGCGTATTTTCGAATCGAATAAGGTTCTTCCGATATAAGGCGATTTAGGATTTAATTCGAATGTAGTAATATGCGAATCCCATGGGCTCAGGGTACTAATTGTGTCGGGTATTCCGGCTTCACGCTCGTTGTAATTGATCATGAACCGGTTTTCGATTTTGCCGTAAAATGCTTTAAGCTTTTTTGATGATAATGCAAGAATCAGTATCGACACAATAACACCTGCCAGGGCTATCAATGGTGAGAACAAACGATCGAATAAAAATCCGATAAATAAAACTGCTAATAAAACACGCGATGCAAGCAAAACCACCAAAGGGCCGCGTTGTCGGGTTTTAACCCAGATGTTTGCATAAGCCTGCTTGTGGGTTCGGCGAAATGCCAGTGCCCACAAAAACGGAGATAATATAATGAGTGAAATACCTGCAGTAATCACCTGCCCCCATTTATAACCCGAAAAATAAGGTGCAAAGTATTGAGTGCTTACTAAAATAATGGTAATGATGATTACCGAAAACAGGATTACATTAACAAAGTAAAAACGTAATATTTTTTTCCAGTCGCTGATCTCCGTGATATTTTGCGCATCCACACTGTATCTGTTTAAAGCTTTGTTCCATTTTTGTGGCAGCATTTTCTCAATTCGTTTATATACGGGATCTGAAAACCGTATCATATAGGGTGTTGTAAATGTAGTAAGCACCGAAACTGCTACAGCCACAGGATATAAAAAATCGCTGGTTACTTTCAGTGTAAGGCCAAGGGTTGCAATGATAAATGAAAACTCGCCTATTTGCGAAAGACTCATGCCTGACTGTACCGCAATTTTAAGAGGCTGACCGGAGGCTAAAGCACCTATGGTTACAAAAAATGGTTTGCCAAACAACAAAACAAGTGTAGCCGCAGCTATAGGAAAAGTATGTTGCAACAGCATTTCGGGATCAATTAACATACCCACTGAAACAAAGAAAATGGCTCCGAAAAGATTTTTTACCGATTTGGTGATGTGTTCAATTTTTTCAGCTTTTGTTGTTTCAGCCAAAATAGAGCCCATAATAAAAGCACCGAGTGCCGGCGAAAATCCAAAATAGGCAGCCAAAACCACCATCAGAAAACACAGTGCCAGTGAAACAATCAGCAGGGTTTCCTCGTTCATTAACGAACGGATTTTTTTAAGTAAGGTAGGCAGGAAAAATATTCCGGAAACAAACCATAATACTAAAAAGAAAGCCAGTTTGAGTACAGAGATTACCATTTCGGTTCCTGAAAATGTTTTACTTACTGCAACGGTCGAAAGCACTACCATCAGTAAAACCGCTGCCAGATCTTCAATAATCAAAACCCCTGTAACAATACCGGCAAATTTTTGATTTTTTACACCCAGTTCGTCAAAAGCACGGATTATAATTGTTGTAGAACCTATTGCGAGAATACCGCCAAGGAACAAACTATTTATAGTATTCCAGCCTAACAGCTTACCCAAACTGTAGCCAACCAACATGGTAAGTATGATCTCAGTAAGAGCTGTTACTAAAGCCACTCCTCCAACTTTTAACAGTTTTTTAAAGCTGAATTCAAGGCCTAGCCCGAATAACAGGAAAATAACGCCAATGTCGGCCCAGATTCTTATCCCTTCAATTTCAACAATGGTTGGTAACAATTTAAAATTGGGCCCAACCAGGAATCCGGCAATAATATACCCCAATACGACTGGCTGTTTTAACTTTTTGAAGAGCAATGTAACAACCGCCGCCGCTCCCAGGATAAGAGCCAGGTCAATTATTAATGCCGGGAGGTGTATCATTTATAGTTCTTTTCGTTTAGGTTTATATGAGGCGTTTCCCGCGGCGAATATTTTCAAAGCCTTACCTGCCAGGGTTTAGCCCGGAAATTGACCGGCCCGATTCTGGAAATTTCCTGCATTTCAAAAATAACACATTTATTCCAATTTCGAAGCACATTCCGGAAATGCTTTCTGATATGAAGAACTTGTAAATGCAGGGGAATGGCTGAAAGAATCAATAACGCAGGTTTGTAATCCTAAGCTGTTTGCTTTATTACAAAAAGTTTCTGCTTATTAAGGTCGTCGCAATACCATTTTTTTTGTTCAGGTAAAAATAATTTTTACCTCTATCTGCTAAGCGCTACCAATAATCCGCCGGTAATATAGGCAATCACCCACCAGGTATATGTTATCCTCGAGAATAAATGCAGCCCTTTGCTAACCTCTTTTTCGGGGCCATGTTTCCGGTTATGTTTCCACAGTAAAAAAGTATCGGTAAGCATTCCGGCAAGCGATGAATATCCTATAAAACCGTGAAGAGTCAGCATCCCTTTGCTCGAACCTATTATCATCAGAATAGTAGCAGTAATATCGAATGTAACGCCAAACAAAAAAAACAACAGAACAGCTGGTGTTACAAGTTTTCTGCGTTGTTCCTTGGCAAAACCAATGGTATAAAAAGCCAGTGCTAAGGTTACTACCAGGGCGCCGACTATGGAGACTGTCTTCATAAAATTGTAGTTGAGTGTTTAAATACTGGAAATTAATCCAACGTTAAGCTGTGGCAAATATATAACGCTTTATGAATATATACAGCAAAAAAGCCTTTAAAGCTTTTCCCGCCAATCTATAAGGCCTTAAATATGCTTTTAGTATCATTATCCAAGGGTTTCAGATTTTGAGAATTCAATGTTTTGTAGCACTTTACTTTTGATGTATTCCTCGCATTAACTCGTAAATGTCCCTTGGAAACAAGTCAAAATAGTCCAAATCCACGCTTCATATTTATATAGTCACTACCTTTGCAGCCTTAAATTTTAATGGCATGAGTATTCATATTGAAGCAAAACAGGGAGAAATAGCAGATTTTGTGCTGCTTCCGGGCGATCCTTTAAGGGCAAAACATATAGCTGATAACCTCTTTACCGATGCAGTTTGTTATAACAACGTACGTGGCATGCTGGGTTACACGGGATATTATAAAGGTAAACGGGTTTCGGTGCAGGGAACCGGCATGGGACTCCCATCGCATATGATTTACGCAAGCGAACTCATCAACGATTATAAAGTTAAAACACTGGTACGCGTTGGCACATGTGGTGGTATTATCGAGGACGTGAAGCTCCGTGATGTGATACTTGCCATCAGCGCTTCAACCGATTCATCATCGGTTGGCAGGCATTTCCCCGGTATGACTTTTGCACCTACAGCAAGTTTCAGGCTGGTTCAACTTGCCATCGCCAACGCTGCAAAAATTGGCATGCCATATAAAGCCGGAAATGTTTTATCGTCCGATCTTTTCTACCATTTTCCTGAAGAAGGCGATGCTTATGAACTCTGGCGCCGCTATGGCACACTGGCTGTTGAAATGGAATCAGCCGGGCTTTACCTGCTTGCTTCACGCCATGGCGTTGAAGCACTTTCGCTGCTAACTGTAAGCGATCACCTGCTTACCGGCGAGCATGTAAGTGCAGAGGAAAGGCAGACTAACTTTACAAATATGACAAAACTGGCGCTTTCGCTGGCTGAGTAAATCAATTTAGGATTTACGATTTCAGATTTGCGATTTTATGCAACAGTAAGCTTAATATTCCAACATCCCTGCCTGCAGCAGACAGGCAACATCCAAAATCCAAAATGCCATGCCCTGGCTTATTCTTTTTTTTGCAGGTATATTCGAAATAGTTTGGGCTGTTGGTATTAAATATACCGAAGGCTGGACACGGCTTTTGCCTTCAACTATTACTGTAATTGCGATGGTCGCATCTTTTTACCTCTTATCCATGGCGTTGAAAAACATACCAATAGGTACGGCATATGCTGTATGGACAGGCATTGGAACTATCGGCACAGTGATATACGGTATCATTTATTTTAAAGAACCTGTTGATATTTTACGGATCGTTTGTATCTTGCTCATTATTTGCGGGATTGTCGGGTTACGGCTTCTGGCAAAATAAACTTCAAGCAGGTCAACTCAAATACATTACATTCATAACCGCTCATTCAGTATATGCAGAAAACAGTTTTTATAACCGGTGCTACCAGTGGTATAGGTAAGGCTTGTGCAACGGCTTTTGCACGCGACCATCACCGGCTTATACTTACCGGTCGCAGATCGGAACGCTTAAATAACGAAGCCATCCATCTCAGGCAAAAATATGGAGTCGAAGTGTTCACCCTTAATTTTGATGTCCGCGATCGCGAGGCAGTTAATAAGGCCATCGGTAGTTTACCCGCCGAATGGCAAACAATTGATATTCTCATCAATAATGCAGGGCTTGCTGCCGGAAGTGATCCTGTACAGGATGGAAGTACCGATGATTGGGAAACCATGATCGACACCAATGTTAAAGGTTTGTTGTATGTTACAAGGAGCATTTTCCCTTTATTATTGAAAAGCAGTTGCCCGCATATTGTAAATATTGGCTCCATTGCTGGGAAGGAAGTGTATGCAAAGGGTAATGTGTATTGTGCTACCAAATTTGCCGTTGATGCGCTCACCCGCGGCATGCGCATCGACATGCTCAGTGATGGAATAAAAGTTTCGCAGGTTTCGCCCGGAGCGGTGGAAACAGAGTTTGCCCAGGTTCGCTTTAAGGGTGATAAAGATGCTGCAGCAAATGTATACAAGGGATTCGAACCCCTGAAAGCTGATGATATTGCCGGAGCCGTCAGCTGGGTTACCAGTTTGCCTGTACATGTGAATATCAACGACCTGGTGATAATGCCGACAGCCCAGGCAAGTCCGGGATACATTCATAAAGTTTTATGAAAAATTGATTTCAGCTCTTATAAAGAATTTTATTCTAATCTGAAAAGTTGAAATTCAAATTGTTAATAAATTACTGGGCATGAGCTATGTCTCATATGTAATTTTATAATTATCTTTACAATTCCTCATAAACTTAAAGTGGAACTATGCCTGACGTAACTCGCTTATTCGACATTTTGCCTCATTATGCTCAATCCTATAAACCCAAGGATGATGTGCTGGCTGGCCGAAACAACGGAACCTGGGTAAAATATTCAATCAACGACTACATTTCGGCAGCTGATAACATAAGTTTCGGGCTGTTGAAACTTGGCGTTAAACCCGGTGATAATGTCGCATCTATTTCGGGTGGAAGGCCTGAGTGGAACATGGTTGATATGGGCATTCAACAGGCAGGTGCTATTCATGTGCCCATTTATCCAACCATCAGTGAAAAGGATTACAAATACATCCTTACACATGCCGGGGTAAAAGTGATTTTTATATCGGGATGGGATGTGTACCGGAAAATCGAACACATAGTTGGCGAACTCGAAGGCTTGCTGGGTATTTATTGTTTTAAGGAAACCGATGGTGTTAAACTGCTGGAGGAACTTATCACACTGGGAAAGGAAAATCCTGATCCGGAAAGAGTTGAGGCCATAAAAGCAGGTATTACCACCAACGACCTTGCCACCATTATTTATACTTCTGGTACTACCGGGCATCCGAAGGGGGTTATGCTCTCGCATTACAATATCATTTCCAATTTTATGGCGGTAAAAGAAATTCCTCCGGTAGGAGAGGAGGGCCGGGCGCTGAGTTACCTGCCCCTTTGCCATATTTACGAAAGGATGCTGGTTTACCTGTACCAGTACAGTGGTATTTCGGTGTATTATGCCGAAAGCCCTGCCACTGTTGGCGATAATCTCCGCGACATAAAACCTCATATTCTTTCGACCGTGCCGCGCCTGCTCGAAAAAGTATTCGACCGCATCATGAATACCGGCCGTAAACTTACCGGGATGAAGAAAATGATTTTTTTCTGGGCTGTGAATGTTGGTAGACATTACGAAATGTACGGAGCAAAAGGGCCCTATTATGCACTCAAGCTTAAAGTTGCGCGAAAACTCGTTTTCAGCAAATGGCAGGTAGCCCTGGGAGGCAACCTGAAAGTAATTGTGAGTGGCGGAGCCGCATTGCAGCCCAGGCTTGCTCATATCTTCTGGGCAGCCGGCATCCCGGTACTCGAAGGGTATGGCCTCACCGAAACTTCGCCGGTTATTGCTGTAAATAATTTTGAAGAAAACGGGGTTAAATTTGGCACCGTTGGGCCGGTTTTAAAAAACACAAAAGTAAGAATAGCCGAAGATCATGAAATCCTCTGCAAGGGACCCGGCCTGATGCAAGGGTATTATAAGGAACCGGAAATGACTTCGGAGGTTATCGACAGCGATGGCTGGTTTCATACAGGCGACCTTGGGAAAATTGAACCGGAAGGACATCTGAAAATTACCGGCAGGAAAAAGGAGATATTTAAAACCTCATTTCGGTAAGTATGTCAGTCCCGAGTTAGTCGAAAACATGCTGAAAGAATCGCCCTTTATTGATGCACTCATGGTGGTAGGCGAAAATCAGAAATATGCCGCAGCTATTGTTGTTCCTGATTTTAATCACCTTCGCGGATGGTGCGAAATAAAAGGAGTTCCCTATACCACTAATACTGAAATTATAGCGCTTGAGCGTATTCAGAAGAGATACCAGAAAGAAATCCACAAATTCAACCGTTTGCTCGGGGCTGCCGAACAGATTAAAGCGCATACATTGCTCGATACCGAATGGACTGTCGACTCAGGCGAACTCACCGCCACACTCAAACTCCGCAGGACGTTTATTCATAACAGGTACATGCAGGTTATTGAAAAACTGTTTAAGAGGCAGGACCTGATGGAGGAAGTATAAGGGCAAAAGTCAAAGGCTTGCTTCGGCTTGCTTCGGCTTGCTTCGACTTGCTTCGACTTGCTTCGACTACGCTCAGCAACCTACGCTCAGCAACCTACGCTCAGCAACCTACGCTCAGCATTCAAAGGTAAACAGTGACTTTTAGCTTTTCAGGATAAAGGTGGGATCGTTACAATTATTAGCGTATACTTAATTCTTAAGTCGTATAAACGATCGGCCTCTCAGAGGCTTCTACGGGCTAATGCAATATCTTAAACACCAATTCCCTCAATAACTCACCCTGATCGGTTGAGTAGTTTTCGATACCGATAGCACGTATATTGCATTCGCGTAACCAGCTGACAATATTCTGCACTTTTATCGCATCGTAATTGCGGTAGGCGTCGAAATAATCCTTTTTAGTAAAGTTATTCAGCTTGGCTTTAGTCATGATTGAGGCCTCCGACTTATCAGTAAGCGAATGCAAAAGCAATACCTTGCTGAAAAAATTAAACAACATGGGTATTATTTTGAATATAGAATTTTCGGCCGGGTTAAGGGCAAAATGATTGGCTATCTGGTTGGCCTTTAAATTGTTTTTTTGTGCCAGGGCACGCTGGAATTCAAAAATATTATAGTCCTTACTTATTCCGATATATTTCTCGATAACATCTTCGGTAATTACCTTATCCTTAGGGTGATTAATGTAAAGCTTGCCCAGCTCATTATTAATCTTTTCGAGGTTATTGCCAAGGAATTCAACGAGCATGGATGTGGCTTTTTCGGAAATGGAATACCCGCTGTTTTTTACCTGGGTCGAAATCCATATCGGCAGATCGCTGTCGTATTTTTTTTTCGATTCAACCGCCACGCACTTATCCGATGCACCTAAAGCCTTCAGCAATTTGGCGGGTGGCGCTTTGTATTTATAACAGATCACCAGTACAGTTGATAGCTGGGGTTGTTTTATATACGAAAGTATCAGGTTCAGGTTTTCTTCTTTTTTCAGGTCCATATCCTGGGCCTCGCGCAACACTACAAGCTGATGCTCGCCTACCATCGGGAACTGTTTGCTGTAATTTACAACATTTGCTGTAGTGGAATCGCGGCCATATAGCACTACCTGGTTAAACTCCTTCTCCGTTTCAGTGAGCACATTTTCAATCAGGAAATCCGAAAGCTCATCAATATAAAACGGCTCTTCGCCATAAAAAAGATACACATTGGCAAAAAGCCTCTTTTGGAAATCCTTTACTAACTGGTAATATGTTGATGTCATTTTAACCGTATGGATGCAATGAAGGAAAGTAATGTGTTAGAATTTGAGATGCTTCACTGTAACACGCTTCTCAATAAGTTGCTTAAGCGATTCAATGCCTATCTGCACATGTTGTTCCATATAGTTTTCGGTAACAATTTTATCGCTTTGCGCAGTTTTTACCCCACTCGAAATCATAGGCTGATCCGAAACCAGCAGCAGGGCTCCTGTTGAAATGAAATTGGCAAATCCTACAATAAATATGGTAGCTGTTTCGAGATCGATGGCCATAGCCCGTGTCGATTGCAGGTATTGTTTGAACTCATCGTCGTGTTCCCAAACCCTGCGGTTGGTAGTATAAACAGTGCCTGTATAATAATCGAGACCCATATCACGAATGGTGGTCGAGATAGCTTTCTGCAGGTTAAACGCCGGAAGTGCCGGAATTTCGGGTGGGAAATAGTCGTCGGAAGTACCTTCACCTCTTATGGCAGCAATTGGTAAAATGTAATCGCCTAATGCGTTTATGTGTTTCAGTCCGCCACATTTACCCAGGAACAGGCAGGCTGTGGGGTTTATAGCACTCAGCAGGTCCATTACTGTGGCTGCATTGGCGCTTCCCATGCCGAATTTAATCATTGTAATATTACCTGCAGTGGCACTGGGCATCGACTGCCCCCGGCCTTTAATTTCAACGTTATTGAGCCGGGCAAATGTTTCGAGATAAGCACCGAAGTTCACCAGTAAAATATACTCGCCAAATTCGTTGAGGGGAGTGCCTGTATAGCGAGGGAGCCAGTTTTCAACTATTTCTTTTTTTGTCCGCATAGTAAACCGTAGTTTAAAAAGATTATATGGCAAATTTAGAATTTTTAAGCCATCTTTGCAGTGATTCCATGGCAGTTTTTGCCTAAATGTTAATAACATGCAGCAACTTAACTTTCCGGATTTCGATTTTAAATACCGGATTTTCAATAAACGCAATGAAATTTTCGACCCTGTACGACGCAAATTCGTGGCCCTCACCCCCGAGGAATGGGTTCGGCAGCATTTAATTGCGTACCTTATGCTTGTAAAAAAATACCCTGTATCGGTAATAGGTGTCGAAAAGCAGCTGATGCTTAACAAACAACCCAAACGCTTCGATCTGGTAGTTTTTTCGCGCAAAGCAACTCCACTTTTACTGGCCGAATGTAAAGCCCCGGGTATTGAAATTACCGAAAAAGTTTTTGACCAGGCTGCCAGGTACAATATGCTTCTGCATGCCGAGTACTTCCTTATCACTAACGGACTCGATCATTATTCGTGCAGGCTCGATTACGAGAATAAACAGTATATTTTTGTAGAAGAAATTCCCGATTTTGAAATGCAGGAACCTGGAACAAAAAAAATCTGAAACCCTGATATGCTGTATAACTACTAATAGTTTTCTAAACAGGCAGCCATAAAAAAAAGCCGGAGAAACCGGCTTTTTTAATATTCAAAAGTTTTTCTGTTACTGGCATTTCAATACCGTTTTCATCTGGTAATTGGCTGATTGAACAAATGCACCGTAAGCTGATTTCTTATAGCTTTCGCAGGCATTCTGAGTATCGGATTTGCCTTCATATGCTTTAGCCATTTCATAATAGAAGCGGGCCATTTTAGCGCTCGTTTGTTCCTCTAAAGCAACTCCGGTAGTAGCGGCAGCGATGCATTCGTCGTATTTTTTCAGACTGTTGTTTGATACAGCAAGAAGGTAGTAAACTTCCTTGTTCGAATCATCATAAGTAACTGATTTGTTCAGTGTTTCAACTGCTTCGCTGTATGATTTCTTCTTCACTGCGGCAGCTCCGTCCTTATATAAATTTGATGCGACTACTTTTTTTACTTTATCAGCAAAAACAGTATCATTGGTTTTCGTAGCTGTAGTTATAGCCATATCCATATCTTCCTGCATTTTATCGGAATCACCTTTGCTCTTATGAGCAAGAGCTCTTGTGTAATAAGCTTCGCTGTAATTAGGGTCGTATTTTACTGCTTTATCAAAAAATCCTAAAGCCTCATCGTATTTTTGAGCTTTGTACGATCCGTTGCCTTTGTTGGCATAAAGTTTCGAAAGAATGGATTCTGATTTTTCTTTAATATTGTCATCAGAGTAAGTTACGGCCATGTCGAGGCTTTTCTGGAAAACGGGAATTGCCGCATCGTATTTTTTTTCTTTAATCAGGTTATTACCTGCATTGTACTGCCAAATGGGTAACACGCTGGCTGCTTTGCCTTTAATGGTATCGCCTTCGGCACCCAGGGCAGTGCACATTTTTATCACATCCTGCATTTTTACTATTGCACCTGTGAGATTGGTGTTCGAAAGTTCCAATGCTTCATTGAAAGCAGTGCCGGCTTCTTCTTTGGTTTGTGCATTTGCATTATTACCTGAAAAGGCAATCATAAGTGAAAAGGCAAAAGCCAGGATGAATGTTTTCTTCATTGATTGTAAGATTTTGTTATTAATTAGTGCTAAAGAGTGCAAATATACACAATTATGTATTTGTTGCAAATCTGATTACCCGATACTTATCACAATAACTGTTCCATAATTTGTATAAAAATGTGTAAAGCAGTCAAAAAGTGGCTGTACAGCAATAATGGCTTTAAATTTTGATATTTGCTCAGATATGGTTTTTTGTCAGTTTTAGGGGTTGAGTTTTGTTAAATCACGAACTTTGCCCTCAAAACACTATCCTTAACTCATGAGCAAATTCAGCAAGCGGGGCCGGTGATTAAAATGTTCAGTGAGCTTGTTGTAGTATGTATTTTTTGAAGCTTAGCAAAGTATTTATTGAAAATTGTTATACATTTGCACTCTTAAGCAGAAAGCCGTAAGAGGTGTTCTCACGGTTTTTTACTCACATACAATCTGCCCAGGTTTCAAAACTGTAAATGCCATGAAAAATAGTGTCATTAAATCTATTCTCGCTGTAGTAATCCTTGTATTAGGGTATTTGATTTTCAACAGCATTAATAAGCCGGTTAAATTTGAAAATGCACTTCAATCGCGAAGTGATGTTATTATTGCCAAATTAAAGGATATCCGCACCGCCCAGGTTCTTTTCAGGAATCAAAACGGTCGCTATACAACGGGTTTCGATACCCTGATCGATTTTGTGAAAACAGGACAGATCCCCGAGGTGAAAATGATTCCCGATCCTAACGATACTACATATACACGTACCATTTCCGATACAATCGGATATATCAGTATTTTCGATTCTATTTTCGCAAAAAAAACCTATAAGGTTGAAAAACTTAACGAAATTCCATTTTCCAAAGGAGAAGTATTTTCCATTTTAGCCGGAAAAATTAATAAAGGAGGTGTTGATGTTTCAGTATTTGAAGTATCGGCCCGCCTCGAACTGTATGCCAAGGATCTTGACAAGCAGTTGGTCGTAAACAGGCTGAAGGAATTGGAAGACCGTGCTAAATTTCCCGGGCTTAAAGTCGGCTCCATGACCGAAGCCTCCATTGATGGAAACTGGGAATAACAAAAACCATATCCCTTGGAATGTATTCTAAATAAGGTAGATCCTCAGTTTGAAACTACTCAGGGATTCGATTACAGACTATCCATGCTGCTCTGTCAGGATGGATTTTCGTTTTTAGTGACTCATACTACTACCAACAAGGTTCTTATACTCGCATCCTACAAACTTGATGCTGGTCGATATTCAGAATAACGAAGGCGGAAGATGGCCGGCTGATGGGTCGCATTATTTCGGGCAACTTCGCAAAATTGATCTTACCTGGCTTTCGTACAAACAGGTTGATATTGCCATAGCATCGAATAAAGTTACGGCGGCACCTGCCGGATTTTTTAACGATGGCAATGAGTTTAACATCATGAAGGTGGCTCACGATCTGAGTTCAGGCGACGATATACTTACCGAGGCCATTTTTGACCTGGGACCTGCAACTGCCATTGTAATACCTGCTTACATCAAGCAATATTGCGCTTCATTGTTCCCGTCGGCCACACTTCACAGCGCGCCTGCCGTATTTGTAAAAGGAGTGTTGCATAATCATTCCGGCATTATTGCACGGCAGGTGTTTCTGAACATACACAAAGGCTATTTCGAAATAGCTATCATACAGGGTTCGCGGCTGCTTTATCTCAACACTTTCAGGTATTTAACGGCATCGGATGTGTTATACTATGTAATATTTGTGCTCGAACAGCTCGGTTTTGTACCTTCCGAAGAAAATGTCACGCTTATGGGTGCAACTTCCGAAAACGATGCCATAAACTCGGAACTGAAACTCTACTGTGGCTCGCTAACGTTTGTTCCGAACCCGCCAGGCTTCATTTACAGCGAAACCTTTGCCGATATTGACCTGCATACTATATTCACGTTGCTAAATATTGCAATATGAGAATAATTGGCGGAAGTCATAAAGGAAGAGTGTTGAGGCCTCCCATGGGCTTACCTGTAAGGCCTACCACCGATCTGGCTAAGGAAAGCCTTTTCAATATCCTTAATAATTATATCGATTTCGAAGAAATTAAAGTACTCGACCTTTTTGCAGGAACAGGAAATATATCGCTCGAATTTGCCTCGCGTAAGGCGAAAATGGTTTTAAGTGTCGATCTCAATGGCCGATGCATCGATTTTATTTCGAAAATGTCGACCGACTTAAAATTCAGTAATGTATCGGTGATCAGGGCTAATGTGCTCACTTTCCTGGCGCGATCGGCAGGGAATTATGATGTTATTTTTGCTGACCCGCCTTACGACATGCCTGATCGCGAAAAAATACCTGCTTTACTATTCGAAAATAACTGGCTTGCCGACGAAGGATGGCTTGTATTGGAACATGATAAATACATCAGTTTCAGCGATCACCCGTTTTTTACCGACGAAAGACGCTATGGTAAGGTACACTTTTCGTTTTTCAGGAAACCAGTGCCCGAAAGTGCTGAAAATAAAGCTTAAATCGATATTTGTTCGGGAATAAACTGGTCGATGTTACCGCCATGATTATGTACTTCGCGCACGATGGACGATGTTACCATAACGAATTCGGGGAGAGTAAGCAGGAACACCGTTTCAATTTCGGGAACAAGTTTCAGGTTTACCTGTGCAACACCGCGCTCAAATTCGAAATCGGCCGAAGTGCGCAAGCCCCTGATGATATATCCGGCATTCATTTTTTTGCAAAAATCAACAGTAAGCCCGTTATAGCTCTCAATGGCAACCTGGGGTAAATCCTTAAAAGTTTCCTGCAACCATTCCAGTCGTTTCTCAATAGGGAAATATCCGCTTTTTTCGGCATTCACACCTATGGCAACAATTATATGATCGAATAAAGGCAAGGCACGCCGCACAATGGATTCGTGTCCTAGAGTTATAGGGTCGAATGAACCTGGAAAAACTGCGATTTTCATACTTCGGTTTTGTGCAAAGGTAAAAAAGATAAGTGTTTATTAGTGTTTCGGACTTTGAAAAGGCAGATTATTATTTTGATGTGCTTGATATATGACCGACTGAAGTAAAATTCATATTTATTTTTATGTCATGAAACAAAAGAACCAAAAATTCCAGACCCTGGCAATTCTGGTGAAAAGTCAACCCCTTCACCTGTAATGTTGCCAAAAGAGATAATTTTCTCAGAAGGGACAAGCCTATAAAGCCTTGATTTTTGGATACCTTTTCATCAAGGAAAAGGTATGAAATACAAAAGAAATAAACTGAATATTATTCCTATTGGGTATTCCAACTTGTATAATGATTAAGGGTCAGATTTATGCGACCAATGTGAAAATTAATAGCACATCAAAATATTATGTACCCCTTAAAAATGAATTTCAGCTACATACTACCTCAAATACTCATTAAGCAGGTTTTGCAACGAAGCGTATGTATGGCTGATGGGTATAGCAATATCGGAAAACGGAAACCATCGCACTTCGGTAATGCCTTCTTCCGTTTGAGGCAACAGTGGTGAAGGCCGGGTGCATTTCATCTCGAACCAATATGTTTTTTTCAGCACATCAACTCCCTTCGGACTGGTATAAATATGAAAGGTTGAAGGTAGTTGCCGGCTTATACTAAGGTCAGTAAGTCCTGTTTCCTCCGTTACTTCGCGCAGGGCTCCATCAGTGGCAGGTTCATTGGTGTTTAATTTGCCTTTAGGTAAATCCCATAAACCGAACCGTTTGATAAACAATACGTCGGTATCATGTCGCACAATACCGCCACCGGCTTCGAGCATCGTAAACATAGTGTTGAATGCCGAACATGCCTCTTCGAAATTTGATGCAGCCCGTATATTAAGTTCCCTGTATGTGGCAGTATAACGAAATTGTGTGAAAGCCTGTTTTATTTCATGTGCTCCTTTATACTCAACATCCAATGCCTGCGGGCTTTGAAGCTGCATGTTAATATCTTGATGAATGATAACTTTGCGATCATTCAAAAAAACTGTATACCTTTGCCGCATGAGAAAGAATTTTGAAGATACAGCACTTTTCACTGCCGAATCTCTTCTGCAAATTAAAGCAATAAAACTTGATAATGCTAACCCATTCACGTGGGCATCAGGTTTAAAGTCGCCGATATACTGCGATAATCGTAAGATACTATCCTATCCTAAAATCCGTACTTTCGTACGCCAGGAGTTTGTAAAACTTATTAGTGAAGAATATGGCACTGTCGACCTGATAGCCGGTGTGGCAACAGGCGCTATTGCTATGGGCGCTCTTATTGCACAGGACCTCGGTTTGCCTTTCGTATATATACGTTCCGAAAAAAAAGGACACGGACTCGAAAATCAGATCGAAGGAGTGGTTGAACCTAATCAATCGGTAGTGGTTATTGAAGACCTTATTTCGACTGGCAAGAGCAGCCTTAATGCCGTTATGGCATTGCGCGAAGCCGGATGTAATGTTAAAGGAATGGCTGCTATTTTCACTTACGGACTCAGTGATGCCGAAGAAAGTTTCAAAACGGCCGGCTGTGTGCTGCATACCCTTACCAACTACGATTTCCTGCTTAAAAAAGCCCTGGAACGTAATTATATAAAAGATATGGACATACAGTCGCTTGCTTTGTGGCGCGAGAATCCGAAAGCATGGGGGGAAGGTAAATGAGCAAACGTATTGAAAGCCAGAAGTTACTCATCGACTGCCACTCCGAAAAAGCATTCGATTTTATAGGGAATTTCGACAATTTCTCCGCCCTTATACCCGGTGCAGTTCAAAACTGGCAATCGAATGGCGATTCATGTACTTTCGAAATTAAAGGCTTGCCTACACTGGGCTTACGAATTACGGGTAAAACACCTTATAGCCAGATAAGCATGATTGGCGAAGGGAAAATTCCGTTCGGTTTTACATTCGACGCTTATATCGAAGAAACCTCGCTCAGGCAATGCACAAGCCATTTGATGATAGATGCCGATATGAACCCGTTTATCGCTTCGTTGGCCGAAAAACCCTTGAAAAATTTTGTTGATATGCTTATTAACAAGCTTAAAACGGAACTTGAGAGATAAGGGATAAAATCCTTGTATTCAAGTGAATTATATTATCTGATAGCAGGCACATTGCCTGCTATTTTTTTTGCAGCTATTTTCAGTTTATACTGCAGCTGCTTCAATTCAATGCTGTTTTTGTAAATCAAAGTTTGAAGGTATAACTACATTACATATTGCCACTACCGCACCGTAGTGCAAAGTAAGCACGAAGTAAGTTAATTGATGGTGCTAAATAACCTGCTGAAGCTTTTTGTCATAGCCGAACGTTTTCGGGATGGTGACCGGAAAAATCATACCCTTGATTTGCACTTTTCATATGCTATGTTTCCTGAAAACGTATTTTGACAGAAAATAATACTTCCTGGTTCATGCATATGATGCTGTAATACAGAATTATAGAGAATTTTCGCTATGAAGAATCAGTCATTTATTTTGAAATCCGTTATTAAAGCTTTATCTTTAAGTCTTTAAATCGAAAGTCATAAGAAGCACGTATAAGATTAGTGAAAATAAATTTTGTAACACTTAAAACCAACACGCTATGAGAAACAGGTTACTTATTTCCGTTATTGTAATTTTTGCCGGAATAATGGTGTTCCAATCATGTAAGCCACGCCAGAAAGTCCCTGTTATTGGCTTGCTGATGGATCAGTATAATGTGGAACGATGGGCAAAAGATACAACCTACTTTATCGAAAATGTTAAAAAAATGGGCGGCGATGTAATTTGCATGTCGGCAAATGGCGACCCCGATCTGCAGCTCGAACAGGCTAAAAAACTTATTGCCCGGAAAATTGATGTCCTGGTAATATTACCCGTCGACCTGAAAAAGTCGGCAGAAATTGTTAACCTGGCCCAAAAAGCATCCATTGGATTGATATCCTACGACCGCCTTGTCGAAAATGCCCTGGTTGATTATTATATTTCGTTCGATAATGTGAAAGTGGGCGAATTGCAGGCCGACTATATAAAAAACCGGCTTCAAAAAGGTAATGTTGCTCTTATCGGTGGCGCTTACACCGATAAAAACGCCTATTACCTTCAATTCGGGCAAATGGGAATTTTGCAACCTTATATTGAACGTGGCGACATTACCGTGGTGTACGACAAAATGGTAAGTGCGTGGACTTTCGACGAAGGTTATGAAGCTGCAAAAGAATGCCTGCGTAGCCATAAGGTTGATGCCATTATTGCCGGCAACGATCTCCTGGCAAGGGGAGCTATAAAAGCCTTGGAAGAAAAGGGTTTGGAAGGAAAAGTGCTGGTTGCCGGGCAGGATGCTGATTCGCAGGCATGCGAGGACATTGTGAAAGGTGTACAAACCATGTCAGTGTACAAATCAATTGAGGATATAGCTTCCAATGCAGCCCGTATGGCTATGGATATGGCCCGCGGCAATATGATATATTACGCTACCTACACGGTAAATAACGGTGTAAAACTGGTTCCTTCACTGCTCATCGATCCTGTGGCTGTAAATAAAGGAAATATCGGGCTCGAAATTAATACACGTAAAAAGGTGAACTAGAGTAAGTCTGCCTGCAGTTTGTTCTGCTCATGCATAATCGGATGCATGAGCATGCTAGTTGTGTGAAAACTGATTGCTTGTTGATTAATAATGTACATCAGTACATAGACCTGTAACGGCTTAATTTATCTCCGAAATGACACGACTACACAAAGTAAACGCTAAATAACATTCGTCTGCTTTAGTGATATGGTGATTGTTGTGTTTTGTCACGATAGCTTTAGTGAGGGTGGCAGGGAAAATCCATCTGTTGTTTCGCCTAAAAAACTGACCCTAAACAATCAGATAATAAACTTAACATCTTTCAAATCGCAAATTAAAGCCTCGCCGCTTTCGGTTGTTAATTTTAACTGACCGTAATCGCTTGTGCCTGTTATGCATGCGCTTATCTGGGAGCCTTTTACAATGTATTTATTCCATTCGTTTAAGCGGTAAAGCGAATTGTAATAGTCATTTTCAATTTCCGGCTTCATCCCGGGTTTCACCTGCATATACCTGTTTATGACTGATGCAGTAAGTTTCGTCAGCAACTCATCCAGGTTGTAATCTTTTCCGCTGATCATTTTCATCGAAACCGGGTTCGGGGCGTTACTGGTAAATACAGTTTGATTTACATTTAGGCCAATACCAATTACTACATAATCGAGCCTGTTGCCTGTAACCGAATTTTGAATTAGAATACCACAAACCTTTCTGTCGCCGATATAAATATCATTTGGCCACTTAACCGCTATTTTATTTTCGGGCATTTCTGCTTTCAGGAAATCGTAAATACCTAACGAAATTGCCTTGTTCAGCACAAATTGCTGGTCGGCGGTAAAGGTTGGATAAAGCAATAAGCTGAAAGTAAGGTTCATTCCCCTTTCACTTTCCCACGAATTTGTATCGAGACCTCTTCCCTTCGTCTGGAAACCGGTAACAAAAACGCTGCCTTCAGGAGGCCGTTGTTGCGAAAGCAAACCGAGGGTATAACTATTGGTTGATGCAGTTTCGGGTAGTCGGATAATTGTTGCTTTAAGCATACTGATAAGGCTGACTTAACTAATTTTATGAAACAAAGTTAAAACATTTAAGGATTAAATTCGTTCAAATGCCGGACCTGATGTGACAAATTGACGTGTTGTCGGAAAAGGGACTGAAGTTTGATACATTTGCAGCACTAATAAGCGGATTACATTTACTTTTAATCCGTACCTTTGCAATCGTGTGTCAACTAAGGAAATACGATACAATTTAGAAACAATTGACTGACAACAATTTGTTATTGGCGAAACCACATTGAATAATAACCTGACAATGTGTGCCCTTATCAATTTAAATCAGTTTCAAAAAAAAGGATTCATAATATATAATTAATGGCGAAACGTAAAAAAAGTGAAACATCAGGAATGCTTGCTGATATTATTGTTAAAGGTATTCAGGAGAAATTGGGGGTAAATATTGTAAAGCTCAACCTCTCGGGAATTCCAAATTCTATTACCGATTATTTTGTCATCTGCCATGGATCATCGCGCTCGCAAGTTGATGCAATTGCCGATTCGGTGCAGGCAGAAGTTAAAAAAGCCGTTGGGGCTTTACCTTCGCATAAGGAAGGATTCGAAAATTGCGAATGGATACTGCTCGATTATTTCGATGTGGTTGTTCATATTTTTATGGAAGAAACAAGGAGTTTTTATCAGCTTGAAAAATTATGGGCTGATGCGCCCCGCGAAGATATACCTGCATAAACAAAAGGCTAAAAATTTAAGAATCAGAAACTAATGAGCGACGATAATAATCTTAACAAAGGCGATAAACCTAAAGACCCCGGTATCCCAAAATTGCCAAAATTCCCTAAAGTAAAATTCAGTTTTTACTGGATTTACGGTATCATGGGTGTTATACTTTTTGGGTTATACCTGAATAATATGGGTGGAGCACCCAAAGAAATTGGCTGGGGCGAATTTAAAGAAATGCTTGTTAATCAGGAAGTTGACAAAATTATCCTGGTAAATAAAGAGCAGGCTGAGGTGTATATTAAGAAAGAGAAGCTGACCCTGCCGAAATTCAAGGACGTAAAGCCTGCCAATTCGCTGAATACCACTGCACCGACTTATGTTTACCAGATTGGATCGGTCGAAACATTCGAGCAGGATATACGTGATGTTCAGGCTGAAATGCCTTCGCCTGTTTACGTGAAAAATGTGACACGTAAAAACTGGGGTGGCGATCTACTGGGCTGGATATTGCCAATAGTGGTGCTGGTAGGTTTATGGTTCCTTATTATGCGCATGATGACCAAAGGCGGTGCCGGCGGCGGTGGGCAGATATTCAATATCGGTAAATCGAAAGCTCAGCTTTTCGATAAAGATACTATGGTATCGCTGAACTTTAATGATGTTGCAGGTCTTCAGGAAGCCAAAGTAGAGGTTATGGAGATCGTTGAATTTTTAAAAAATCCGGATAAGTATACCGACCTGGGAGGAAAAATTCCGAAAGGCGCATTATTGGTGGGCCCTCCGGGTACCGGTAAAACCCTTCTGGCTAAAGCAGTAGCAGGCGAAGCAAAAGTGCCGTTCTTCTCGTTATCGGGATCCGATTTTGTCGAGATGTTTGTAGGTGTCGGAGCTTCACGTGTTCGTGACCTGTTTAAACAGGCTAAAGAAAAAGCACCTGCTATTATCTTTATTGATGAAATTGATGCTGTGGGCCGTGCCCGTGGCCGCAGCGCAATGACCGGCGGTAACGATGAGCGCGAAAATACCCTCAACCAGCTTCTTACCGAAATGGATGGTTTTCAAACCAATGCAGGCGTTATTATACTTGCTGCCACCAACCGGGCCGACGTGCTCGACAGGGCATTACTGCGTGCAGGACGCTTCGACAGGCAGATTTATATCGAATTGCCCGACCTCGAAGAACGTAAAGCCATCTTTACCGTCCATATGCGTAAGCTTAAAATGGACGATACGGCCAATGTGAATTTCCTGGCCAAGCAAACACCTGGTTTTTCGGGAGCCGACATTGCCAACGTATGTAACGAAGCTGCCCTTATTGCAGCCCGTGGCGATAAAAAACAAATCGGGAAACAGGATTTTCTCGATGCTATCGACCGAATAGTAGGTGGGTTGGAGAAAAGAAATAAAATTATTTCGCAGCACGAGAAAAAAGTTATAGCCTACCACGAGTCGGGCCATGCTGCTGTTAGCTGGTTGCTCGAACATGCTCACCCGCTGGTTAAAGTTACTATTGTGCCCCGTGGCAAAGCCCTGGGCGCAGCATGGTATTTGCCCGACGAGCGACAGATAACCACCTATGAGCAAATGATCGACGAAATTATTGCAACACTTGGCGGGCGCGCTGCCGAAGAAATCGTTTTCGGCAAAATTTCGACCGGAGCCCTCAACGACCTCGAAAAAGTCACCAAACAGGCTTATGCCATGGTGGCATTCTACGGCTTGAACAAAAAAATCGGGAATATCAGTTATTATGATTCATCGGGACAGAGTGAATATTCGTTCTCAAAACCTTTCAGCGAGGAAACGGCGCGTACCATCGACTTCGAGATACATAAAATGGTTGAAGATGCTTATACCCGTGCGAAGGAATTGCTTACCGAGAATCGTGATAAACTAAACCAGTTGGCTGAAATACTGCTTCTGAAAGAAGTTATTTTCCGCGAAGACCTCGAGAAAATTTTCGGCAAACGTCCGTTTCCCGATCAGGATCACCTGATGATAAACGGAAATGGCGAAACCGGTGAGCGAACAGCCGAAGTGATTACCAAGCCCTTAACAGATGCTCCTGCAGATACCGAAATTGTTTCAGCGGAAGTTACTCCAAAGCCTGCTGACACTCCAAAGCTCGCTGATACTTCAAAGCTCGCTGACACTTCAAAACCTGAAATAACTCCTGAGTCCGAAGTAAGCCCTGTGCCAGCAGATACCTCTAAGCCCGCAAAAACTAAAAAACCTGAAGAGCCTCTTTCCTAAGCATAAGTTTTTAGTAAGGCTTAGGATAATTGGAATTTTTGCATAAATTTACCTTGTCAGAAAAATGGAGTAAGGGTAAATAACAAAACATAACCATGGAAGAAAGTACATCGCGGGAAAAAATTCTGAAAAGGGTACGCCATGCTTTAATTTATAAAACCGATAACCCCTTTCCACAGGTCGATTTTGAGTCGCCTGTTTACAATCCGATGGGCGACACTGCCGATGTAAACTTTGCACAGGAGTTTACCAAAGTTGGCGGGGTTTTTATTTATTGTGATAACGAAAGCGAAGTGGCAAGTACGCTGGCTGCGCTCAACACCGAATGCCAGTGGCCTAATGTGTATTGTTCAGAGCCCGAATTTCAATACATGCTTACCATGGCTGGCGTCCCTTTCGAGTCGGATGAAGATGGCCTTAAAAACATACATGTCGGTATTACCGGTTGTGAGTTTGTAATTGCACGCCTGGGCAGTATTATGGTTTCATCAAAAAATAGCCGGCGACTCAACGCTTATCCCGAAATTCATGTTGTAATAGCTTATGTGCATCAATTGGTTGATGACCTTAAAGATGCGTTCGATGCCATTAAAACTAAATATGCTGGGAAAATCCCATCTATGGTTTCGGTTATTACCGGTCCGAGCCGCACAGCCGATATTGAGAAAACACTTGTGATGGGAGCACACGGCCCCCGCGAATTGTACATGATACTGGTTGAAACTCCTCCTCCCACTAACGAATACGCCTGAAAATGCATGATAACTGGATCGTGATATATAGCACAGCCGAACTCTATGAGGCGGAAATGATACGAAGCATGATGACCGATAATGGTATTGAGTGTGTTATTATGAATAAAAAGGATTCAACCTATGGGTTCGGCGAAATTGAAGTTTATGTCGCAACCCACGATGCCCTGAAGGCAAAACAACTAATGCTCGAATTTAAAGGTGAATAATCTCGCAACACGCTCGCTTACAGCAGTCTTTTTTGTTATAGTAATGGTAGGTTCGGCCCTGCTCGGGCAATATGTATTTGCCGTTTTGCTATTTATTATCACCATTCTTAGTCTCAACGAGTTTATCGGAATTGTTTCGGATAATAATGTATCGCCCGCTTTGTGGCCTACACTTATTGCCGGTGGCATTACCTATGTGGCCTTTGCAGCCAATGCAATGGGTTTGATGCCTGTCGAAAGTCTTTTTGCCGTAATTCCTTTTATCTTTTCGATTTTTATCACTGAACTCTGGCGCAAAAAAGCAAAGCCTTTTACCAATATCGCCATGAGCCTTGCTGGCATCATCTATGTATCTCTCCCTTTCGGATTGCTGATGTACTTTTTCGATCCGGTAATTGTTTCGGGGCCTTTGCATTATGGGGTAGTTCTTGGCTTTTTGTTTATACTTTGGCTCAACGACACAGGTGCTTATTTTGTAGGATCACTCATGGGTAAACATAAACTTTTCGAACGCATTTCGCCGGGTAAAACCTGGGAGGGAAGTGCCGGAGGGGCCTTATTTGCTTTGCTCACTGCCTGGGGGCTTTCGAACGTTTTTACACAACTTGATGTGGTTCAGTGGCTGATACTGTCGATAATTATTGTAGTAAGCGGTACACTCGGCGATCTTGTGGAATCCATGCTGAAAAGAAGCCTCGGAATTAAAGATTCAGGATCATTATTACCCGGGCATGGAGGTTTGCTCGACCGATTTGATGCGGTATTGCTGTCAGCTCCATTTGTATTCGTATATTTGGCGCTGTTTTGCCGGTAATTAATACTTTAACATTTAATGAAAATACACAAAGAAGGATATAACAGCATTGCCGCAGCAATATTTGCAGCTGTTGCAGCGCTGGTTGCAATCAATTATTTCTTTTCTGAACAAACAATTTATCATTTCCTCGCATATACTGCCATATTCATATTCCTTGTTATTGTCATCAGGTTTTTCCGGATGCCTGCCCGCGAACTGGTTGAGGATGCCAATATAGTACTTTGTCCTGCCGATGGCACCATTGTAGCTATCGAAGAAGTGTTTGTTGACGAATTTTTTAAAGACCGGCGTAAACAGGTTTCCGTTTTTATGTCGCCTAATAACGTGCATGTCAACAGGTATCCTGTTTCGGGTAAAATACTATATACCAACTATTGGCCGGGTTCGTTCCTTGTAGCCTGGCATCCGAAATCGTCGACCGAAAACGAACGCAATACGATAGTTGTCGATCACCCGCAATATGGACCTATCATGGTGCGGCAAATTGCCGGAGCCCTTGCCCGTCGTATTGTTTGCTATTCGAAACCCGACGAGCGTATTGTGCAGGGAAGGGAATTGGGATTTATTAAATTTGGCAGCAGGGTTGACCTTTTCCTGCCTCTCGATGCTGATGTTAAAATAGCACTTGAACAAAAGGTAAGGGGCGGAATTACTGTTATCGCAACGCTTGGAGGAAGTAAAGCTTAATATCTTTAACATCTTTTTAACAAAAAGCAGTGTTGTTTGTCCAATAAATCGTTATACTTTTGCGTTATCTAATTCTGAAAACAACTAATAATACGTAAACTATGAAAAAGATTGCTCTCGTAATTTCAATGATCACCTTAATCTTTGCTTTCACTGTAAGTACAGCTTCAGCTCAGAAGGTTACTTCAGCTAAAAAAGCTAAAACCGAAAAGGTTAGTGCTAGCAGTGATGCAGCAGCTCCTGCAAAAGCATGTTGCTCAAAAAGCGGTGCTAAAGCATCAGCAAGTGCTGAAGAAGGCGAAGCTAAAGCTGGTTGCGCAAAAACCTGCAGCAAAGCCGAAGCTAAAGCTTGTGGCAAAAAAGGCGAAGCTAAAACTGAAGAAGCTCCGGTTCCTAAAAAGAACTAAAGCATTGAATTAACAAAATATACCCGCTGCATGCAGCGGGTTTTTTTATGCCCCAAAGTATGGTTTTTTACCGGCAGGCTTGCCTGGTAATGTACCTTGTAACACATTCAAAGTAGGTGGTAATGATACTTACTTAGAGTAAATTCATAATCTCATTCAGCGAAAATACTTCAAAAGTTACCGGCTCGTTATGTGGTTTGCGATCATGATTTACATAAAGCTGATCGATGCCCAACTGCCTTGCTCCCGAAATGTCCACCTCCAGGTCGTCGCCGATCATCAGGCTTTCGCTGGCTAAAGCTCCTGCTTTGGTCAATGCATAGTTAAAAATATAAGGTTCCGGTTTTTTTACTCCTGCCTCCTCGCTGGTAATAATTTGGGTAAAATATTTTCCCAGGCCCGAGTTTTTCAGCTTCCCATATTGAACTTCTTCGAAACCATTGGTAATAATATATAACGGATATTTTTGCGATAAATAATCGAGCAACTCCCTGGTAAACGGGAAAAGATATGTTTTTGAAGTTATCCCTTCGATAAATGCGCTGGCCATGGCTGCACCCAGTTCCCTGTCGTCGACACCCAATAAACACAAGGTGTCATAAAACCGGCGAAAATTTAATTCGTCCTTCCCAATCTTGTCTTCGCGATACAATGCCCAGAGGGCAGTATTTATTCCTACGTATTTTTCGCGGAAAGTTTCATAGCTCGAAATGCCTCTTTCCTGTAGCTTTAAAGTTTCGAACATTTCGCGTTTGGCTTCCTCGGCATTACGTTCGAAATCCCATAAGGTATGATCCAGATCAAAAAATATGTGTTTATATGTTTTCCCCATTCCGGCAGTTTTGGTTAAAATGCAAAAGTAGTGTTTGCATTTCGAAAAAAAAATTTAAGCATTTTGTCGAAATCATCAAATTTATTCGTATTATTGCAATATCAATTTAATATCATAATAAAATGGAAAAAGAAAAACTTAATTCAAATGCATCAGGGTATTTCGGCGTTTTAATCCTTGTTGCATTTCTGGCCGGTGGAATACTGATCCTGGCCAATTACAATGAGTATTTAGCCGGGCTCATTGCCGGTCTTGTGTTCCTGGTATCTGCTGTTTTTATGGCTCCGGGATTCCTGGTTGTTAATCCAAACGAGTCGTCGGTGCTCACCCTTTTTGGCGAATATAAAGGCACTATTAAACGTAATGGCTTTTACTGGATCAATCCTTTTTATGTGAAGAAGAAAGTTTCGTTGCGCGCCCGGAATTTTAATTCGGAGTTGCTTAAAGTCAATGATAAGCTGGGCAATCCTATTATGATAGGCATTGTTCTGGTGTGGAAAGTTGAGGAAACTTTTAAGGCAGCCTTTCAGGTTGATGATTATTTAAGGTTTGTAGAGATACAAAGCGAATCGGCAGTGAGGAAACTCGCAGGCCATTATGCCTACGATAATTTTGATGACGAGCAAACGGAAATTACGCTGCGAGGAGGTGGCGAAGAGGTTAACCATGTGTTGGAAAGAGAGCTTTCGGATCGATTGCTCATAGCCGGCATCCACGTTATCGAAGCCCGTATTGCTCACCTTGCCTATTCGGCCGAAATAGCCCAGGCCATGCTCAAGCGTCAACAGGCTACTGCCATTGTAGCAGCCCGTACCAAGATTGTGGAAGGAGCCGTGAGTATGGTCGAGATGGCATTAACCAGCCTTGCCGACCGTAATATTGTGGAGCTGGATGCGGAACGTAAGGCTGCCATGGTAAGCAACCTGTTGGTGGTATTATGTTCGGATAAAGATGCTTCGCCTATTGTTAATGCGGGTTCAATATATTAAAAACAGCTTATGAAAAGGCTATTATTCAGGGAAGAACAACCCATGCGACAATCAGCATTGCCATGGATCATTATACCTGTATGGTTGTTTATTACTGCCGTATTCGCTTATGGTTTTTATCAGCAGTTTTATATCGGAAAACCTTTCGGTGATGAACCCATGAGTAATAACGGATTGCTGGTAACCGGTATTCTGACTATAATCCTTGTAGGTGGTATTATTGTTGTACTGATGAGTGGAACGTTGGTTACCGAAGTTTGGACTGATGGTATCAGGTACTTGTTTACGCCTTTCATCCGCAAAATAAAACATATACCACTTACTGATATTGCTTCGGCTGAAGTGGGGAAATACCGGCCCTTAACCGAATTTGGCGGATGGGGTTTCAGGAAGCGGATATTTGCCCGAAAAACAGCTTATAATATTGGTGGCAACCTGGGCTTGCGCATAATACGGAAAAACGGAAGCCAGGTATTGTTTGGAACCCGGAAGAAGGATGAAATGAAACGGGCAATAGAAAAAATGTTGATAAACGACACGAATAAAGAATTTTGACACTCTAAATATATTGAAGGCAATGAAAATCAAGATAATTATAATCGCCTTGTCCTTTCTGACTGCGTTTAACGGCTTTAGTCAGGATATAAGCGGGCAATGGAACGGCTTGCTCGAAATACAGGGAATTAAATTAAGGCTGGTGTTCGACATACAGAAAACTGATACCGGTTTAACCGCAACCATGGATAGCCCTGATCAGGGTGTTACCGGAATTCCGGTAACCTCGGTAACTTACGAGAATTCAAAACTGAATTTAAAAATTGTTAATGCCGGTATTGATTACGAAGGCGAGTTAAAGGAGAATCATATTGAAGGAACTTTTAAGCAGGGTGGCTTGTCGATTCCCCTGGAATTGAAAAGGGAATATATCGAGAAAGTGAAATTGATAAGGCCACAGGAACCTGTTGAGCCGTTACCGTATCATTCGGAAGAGGTTTTTTTTACGAATAAACAGGCGAATATAAAATTAGCGGGTACACTTACAATACCTCACAACAAAGGCAAATTCCCTGCTGTGGTTCTGATATCAGGAAGCGGGCCTCAAAATCGTGATGAAGAACTTCTGGGCCATAAGCCATTCCTTATTTTATCCGACTACCTGACAAAAAACGGAATAGCTGTGCTGCGTTTCGACGATAGAGGTACAGCGCAATCAGAAGGTGATTTCAGTGAAGCAACCTCTGTTGATTTCGCTACCGACGTTGAGGCCGCTGTGGCTTACCTGAAAACCAGGAATGAAATACAAAATAACAAAATCGGGTTAATCGGTCACAGCGAGGGTGGCATAATTGCTCCCCTGGTGGCTTCCTATTCAAAAGATGTTAATTTCATTGTTTTACTTGCCGGAACAGGCATAAAAGGTGATCAACTGTTGTTGATGCAGGCTGAAGCAATCGGGCGGGCATCGGGAATTTCAGAAGCCGAGCTGCAAAAGGCTAAAGAAGTGAACAGAGGTGCTTTTAACCTGGTTATTGAATCAACCAATACCGAACAACTAAAGGCGGATTTAACCGATTATATCAGGCAAAAGATCAAGGATCTTCCTGAAGCCGATAAACCGCAAGGTGTGAGCGAAGATGATTTTATTAAATCACAGGTTGATCAAATTACCAGCCCCTGGATGCAGTACTTTATAAAGCATGATCCGGCAATATCCCTGCAAAAAGTAAAGTGCCCGGTATTGGCAATTAATGGTGAGAAAGACCTGCAGGTACCGGCAAAAGAGAACCTCTCTGCAATAAAAGCAGCATTGCTCAAAGGAGGGAATAAAAAGGTAAGCATTAAGGAATTGCCTGAACTGAACCATTTGTTCCAGGAATGCAAAACAGGTTTGCCAGCTGAGTATTCGCAAATTGAACAAACCTTTTCGCCGATTGCTTTACAGGAAATTGGCAGCTGGATTCAGAATCAAGTAAAGTAAAATACCTTTTGCTTTATTTGCTGAAAATGATAATACGTAATTCAGGAAAGGCTTAATATACCTTTCCGTGATCATCAATCAATGCCGGATAAATGAAGCCGGTTAAAATGTTGATGATAAAATAAATAAAACTGATGTCGAAGAAAAAAGTATTTGCCCTGCGCGTGGATGAAGAAGTTTATGTAGCTATCGAAAGATGGGCTGCCGACGAATTTCGTAGTACCAACGGGCAATTGGAGTGGATTATCAGTAAGGCATTAAAAGATGCACGCCGTTTTCGCCCTTCCAAAGGGACTGATGAAGAAAACAAGAAATAAAAAATAGCGGCGGAACATCTTATTCCGCCGCTATCGTTTTATAGGTAATAAGGGTAAGAGGTTTTACTACTTCTTGACGACAACATTTCCTTTAATTATAAGCATCAAAGGGTTAGGGTCAGCATTGGTGGTAACAGTAACACTTTTACTGAACTGGCCCATCGCCGCAGCATTATAAGTAGCAGCTACAATGGTTGATTTTCCAGGTAAAATTGGTTCCTGCGAATATTTAAGGTTAGTGCATCCGCAACCAGCCCTGGCCGTTTGAATCAATAAGGGTTCTTTACCGGTATTGGTAAGTTTAAACTGGGCTTCTTTCGGTGTTCCCTGTTCGATATCTCCAAAATCAAATACAGTTTTTTCCCATTTTGCTACAGGGGCATTAGGGTTAACAGCGGAAGTCGATTCGGTAACAACATAAGGATTTGCATTTTGAGCATACAACTGGCCTACATACAGCACAGAAATAAGAGTGAGAACAATAAGATTTTTCATATGACAATGGAGTTTTTTGATTTAATAATGCAAAGATGTATACATTTTATACCGATTTATTTAAGGAAATGTAAAACAATTCAAACAAAATGTAAAAAAATGTAAATGAAATGTAAATAACGGGGCCTCAATCCTAAAATAAGCTATTTTTATCCTTTCAACATCGAATTGCAGCAATGCGGTATAAGCATATCAGGTATGTGGTTTTATTGGGCGCAATTGCCATTATAGGCATTATTGCTGTGCAGTCGTACTTTGTAAAGAAGGAATGGACTAACAAGGAGAAGCAGTTTGCTCAAACTGTTACCATCTGTCTTCGGAATGTAGCTGTGAAAATATACACATTCAACCAAAGTATGCCTACCACGCCAAATCCGGTGCGGCAGTTGTCGTCGAATTATTTTGTTGTTGATCTCAACAGCGAAATCGATGCCAATATTCTGGAACATTATCTGAAAGCGGAATTCGAAAAATATAATATTCAGACTGATTTCGAATACGGTATTTATAATTGCGAAACCGATGTGATGGTTTACGGTAATTATTTTTTTTACAATGGAACTGTTAAAGAGGATGCTGTAACCGTAAATCTGCCCAAATACAGCGGATATAATTATTACTTCGGTGTTAACTTTCCGTTGATGCAAAACACCATTGCAGGCGATATGACGATATGGTTTTTCCTTATCGGCATACTTCTTATTTCCATTATCTTTTTCGCTTATTCCATCTTTGTAATCCTCAAACAGAAAAGGTTATCGGAACTGCAGCGCGACTTTATCAATAATATGACGCACGAGTTTAAAACTCCGATTGCCAGTATAAATATTGCTGCCGATGTAATTTCCAATCCTGAAACCATAAACGAACCTTCGCGTCTTTTAACGTACGGTTCGGTTATTAAACAGGAGGTGAACCGGCTTAACGACCAGGTCGACAAGGTATTGCAAATTGCCCGTATCGAAAAAAGCGGTTTTCATCTCCGCTTGGAATCCTTCGATTTAAATGCGCTTATTATGAATGTGGTCGATAATTTCATGGCCAGCCAGGGCAATATGCTTATGATAAGTACCAGCCTCTCCGACGATGTTGGCAGTATTATGGGCGACAGGATGCATACCACGAATATTTTTTATAATCTGCTCGATAATGCTGTAAAATATGCAGGTGATACGCCCGAAATAAAAATTTCAACATCAATAAAGGCGAATAAGGTTGTTGTGATAATCAGCGACAATGGCCCGGGAATCCCACGCGTTCACCAGAAAAAGGTTTTCCGTAAGTTTTATCGGATACCTACAGCAAACGTGCACGATGTAAAAGGGTTTGGACTTGGGCTATTTTACGTAAAGAGCATTTGCGATGCTCATCATTGGAAAATCAATCTTGATCCATCGCCGCCTGCAGGTGCAACCTTCGAACTGGAAATAACTCTAAAAAACTAAATGCCAATGAAAGCCCGGATTCTGTACGTTGAGGATGACCTTACACTTTCATTTGTTACCCGCGATAACCTCGAAAGGGCCGGCTACAGTATCGATTCGTGCGAGGATGGAGTGGCCGCTTACGAAAAAATAGCCAACGGAAGCTACGATTTGTACATCCTCGATGTAATGCTGCCCAAGATTGACGGCTATTCGCTGGCGCGAAAAATACGTGAAACCAACGAGGCAGTGCCTATTATTTTCCTCTCGGCCAAGTCGACCAAAGAGGACAAGATTTACGGTCTTCAGCTTGGAGCCGACGATTATATTACCAAGCCGTTCAGCATTGAGGAGCTGATACTTAAAATTGAAGTCTTTCTGAAACGCAGCAGCATCGACCCGGCAAGGATGCAAAAAGAGCCTGTTTCGAAAATTGGCGATTTTACTTTCTCACAATCATCGCTGCAGCTTACCAACGGGATCGAAAATCATTCGCTTACCCACCGCGAAGCCGAACTGCTTGCTTACTTATGTGCTCACTCCGGACGAATTCTGAAAAGGGATGATATTCTGAATAAGGTATGGGGTAACGATCATTTTTTCTCAAGCCGGAGCCTCGACGTTTTTATATCACGCTTACGGAAATTGCTGAAATCAGACCCGTCAGTTAAAATCGAAAATATTCATAACATTGGATACAGATTAGTTGTGAGTAATTAATTGTTGATTCTGTTTTTTATCGGTTCTTAATTCAAATCCCACCACCAAACTCAAACGCTCCACATACCCACCCCTCCACAACCGAATGACCACTGAATGACAACTCACCTGTCTCAATAACTCCTACAACTCACCCCTCAACAACTGAATGACCACTGAATGACCACGAATGATAACTCATCTAACTCAATAACTCCTACAACTCAACCCTCAACAACTGAATGACCACTGAATGACCACGAATGACAACTCCATCCTACTCAAGTATCCCTGACAACTCACCCCTCAACAACCGAATGACCACGAGTGACCACGAGTGACAACCAATCCATCTCAATCATCCCGCCAAAACTCACCCCTCCCCAACCGAATGACCACGAATGACAACTCCTCCTACTCAAGTACTCTGACATCTCACACCTCAACAACCGAATGACCACGAGTGACCACGAGTGACAACCACCCCTCCCCAACCAAATGACAACTCCCTAAACTCACAACCCTGTCATCTCCACCATCTTCCCCTGCCATGTATCCCTCTTTTCCATTTCCTCTTCAATCATAATCTGCACTTTATCCGTTCGCAGGTTGCCCCAGGTGGGTCCGGCCTGGAATCGGGGAGGAGCTTCGCCCATAAACCTCTCAATAACAAAATCGGGGTTCAGCCTTTCGGTAAACCGTACAATAAAATCGATATAATTTTCGAGAGTAAATAAATTGAACTGTGCAGGATCGGCTTCATATTCCCTGGCCATCATCGTGTTTTTCATAATCTGAAGCTGATGAAACTTAATGGTATCCAATGGCAGTTCCGAAATGATGGCAGCTTCAGCAAGCATATCATCAGCTGATTCGCCCTGTAAGCCAAATATTAAATGAGCACCCGTATGTATGCCGTAGTCTGCTGTTTTCCTGATTGCATTAACTGAATCTTCATAGGTATGCCCACGGTTAATCCGTTCGAGGGTTTTGTTATAACACGATTCAACACCATATTCAATTATCACATAGTATTTTTCTGAAAGGCGGGCAAAGTATTCCAGTTTTTCGTCGTCGATACAATCAGGACGAGTGCCGATAACGAGTCCGGCTATGCCCGGAAATGCAAGTGCTTCGTTATACAGCGATTTCAAATGACTCAGTGAGCCATAGGTATTGGAATAAGCCTGGAAATAAGCGAGGTAGCTTTTTGCTCTCCGATAGCGGACTTTATGAAATTCGATTCCTTCGGTTATTTGTTGCGTAATGCTTTTGTGTGGCTGACAGTAGGAAGGGTTAAACGCATCATTGTCGCAATATGTGCAGCCACCAGTGCTTATTGAGCCATCACGGTTCGGACAGGTAAAGCCCGCATCGATGGTTACTTTTTGAACACGGGTGCCAAACTCGCGTTTAAAATATTCGGAATAGGAATTGTAGCGGCGGTTATGCTGCCAGGGAAATCTGTTT
Organism: uncultured Bacteroidales bacterium; assembly: GCA_963714825.1. Classification (GTDB taxonomy): domain Bacteria; phylum Bacteroidota; class Bacteroidia; order Bacteroidales; family UBA4417; genus UBA4417. The sequence continues at coordinate 405,604 of CAVQQF010000003.1, forward strand.
TCGGACATCGGGCAAAAGTAAAGAAAAAGAGGCTGGCTCAATACGGGCCAGCCTCTTTTCAGACTATTGGAAATCAATTTTGATTATTTGGTAGCATTTTCGAGCCTTTTCATAATCGAGAAAATGAAAACAGCAGCCAATATGCAGCAGATAATAAATATACCCCAAAGCATATAGAGTTCGATTTTGCCCCATAACAAGCTTCCTACAAACAGGAATTTGTTACCAATGGCAGTAGCTAACAGCCAGCCGCCCTGCATCATCCCCTGGAAACGAGGAGGAGCTACTTTGGCAACAAACGAAAGTCCGATAGGGCTTAAGAACAGTTCAGCAATGGTTAAAATAAGGTACGAGCTCATCAGCCAGTAAGGTGAAACCCTGCTTGCTTCAGCCACAGCAACTCCTGCCATTTCTTTTGGTGATATTAAACCAAGTGATGCAATTAAAATCAGTACAAAACCGAATGATGCAATTATCATTCCGATACCAATTTTACGTGGCGACGATGGCTCCTGACCTCTTTTATTTAACCATGCAAAAACGCCCATCACCAAAGGTGTGAGAGCTACAATAAAGAGCGGGTTGAACGATTGGAAAACCTCAGGTGAAATAAGGTTTAAGGCAGGATAGTTTGATGCGAAATAATACGCAAGGTACCCGAAGCCTAAGAATCCGGCAACGCCCATTAAACGCGTTTTTACTTGTTTGGTGAAGAATACCATTGCACAGCCTGCAATTGCACCTATAACTGATAAAATTGACCAGATGTTAAAGAACAGGTTGGTAAATGGACCAACAAACTGAGTGGTATAATCGCGGGCAAACATGGTAAGTGTAAGTCCGTTTTGGTGGAACGACATCCAGAAGAAAATTACAACCACAAATACAAGTGTTAAAGCAACAACCCGGGGTTTTTCCTCTTTTGTTGAAATCTGGAATATTAAGGAAACAAATCCGACAAATAATCCAACCGCGAGGCCTAATTTATAGTCAATATCCTGTATGTCCGAATATCCATCAGCAATATGGAATAATATGGCGATACCGGCCATAAGTCCAACTGAGATTAGGATGTATTTTAAATTGTGAGCCAAACTTACATTTGGAGTACTTTCGGTCTTTTCCTGTTTTCCTTTTTCAGCCAGGGCCAGTTTGTGTTTCGATGGCAATAAACGGTTGAAAATGATATAAATAACCAGCGACAGAATCATTGCACCGGCAGCAATTCCAAATGCATAGTTGAAACCTGCTGAGAATACTTTGATGTAATCGGTTGCAAACAATGCCAGATCGGCTGCTGACTTACCGCCACCTTCAATAACAGCGGCGTTAGCGAGGTTCTGAAACTGATCAACATCTTTCAGGGTGCCTCCGATGTATTGGTGGCAAAGTGAAGGTAAGTTGGCGTTTTCAACATAACCATTTGATTTCAGCCAGAACTCTTTAACACCTTTAGCTACGAAAGGGGCAAAAAATGCGCCTATATTGATACCCATATAAAAAATCATAAAGGCGCCATCGCGCAGCTTCATGTATTTTGGGTCGTCGTACATCTGCCCGACCACAGCCTGCAGGTTGCCTTTAAATAATCCGTTTCCTAAGGCTATGATAAGCAGTGCAGCAATGGAAACCCATAATTCGGAACCAGGAATGGCGATAAGGCTGTATCCTGCGAACATAATAACCTGCCCGATAAAGATAACGGACTTGTACTTTTTAGTCCAGTCAGCCAACATACCACCAATAAGGGCGAGAGCATATATGGCAAAATAGAACCAGGAGTAAATGCTTCCGGCAGAATCTGCGTCGAGTCCATAGCGCGCTTGTAAAAACATGACCAGTATGGCCATCATTGTGTAGAAGCCAAAGCGCTCTCCCATATTGGTGAAGAAGGCCACCAATAAACCTTTTGGGTGATTTTTTAACATAGAATTAGGGTTTAGTTTGCATAAGTTTTTAATTGTTTGCAGGAAGCAAAAATAAACTAATTTTCCAATTAGCGGGCTATAGGGCTCCCAGCGGTGCGAAATGTAATTGACACGCTGTTTGTTTCATTAAAACGAATACCGCAGCACGGCCTTTACATCTGTCTTTTGATTGCTGTTTATTTCGTCCAGCCCGCTGCTGATAATTTTCCTGTCGGAGTACCATGTTTGTGCCAGGCGCAAAATAAATGAAAGATCTCTATTGATTTTGGTGTTAAGCATCATGTAAAAACGACTTCCTTGTCCGTAAAAAGAAGGCACCGAAAAGGAATAGGGTACATCATTCTCGTAGGTGTAAAGCCGGGTGTCGTACGAGTCGGTATCAAAAAGCACATACCTGAAATACAGAGTCCAGTTTTTCTCAACCGGTTTTACCTGGAATCCGTTGTACATTAAATACCCTGTTTCCGTGCTTTTAAGTGGTGCATCGCGTTTTATGAGCTCGATGCGGCTTTGTAGTTTAAGCCACGGAAGCGCCTGGTAATTAAACTGTACCCGGTAATATGCCCGTTCCGATTCGCCAATTTGGTTCATTTTCGCTTCATCAACTGATATGTTCATGGGGTTTATCAAATACCTGTATCCTAAAATGATGTCGCCACGCCGCGAAACATTATAGGTGGCCTGCACCGAATATTCCTCACCGTTCGAAGGAGCATCAACACGGTAATGAAGCCAGTCGTACCTGAATTTGTCAGCGTATGCACTCAGGGTAACTTTTTTGAAAGGAGCTGTCACCATGCCAATATACAGGCCTTTTTCGTTGGTATTGGTGCTGCTTTCGCCGAAGGCTGCCGCAAATGCATTCAGGTAATCTTTTTGATAGTTACGGTATACCAGCGCGAAAGCCAGCCTGGGATCGGGGCTGAACGATAATCCCTGCAGGAATGCCATTCCGGCATCCATCTGTTTGGAAGCCTCGCCATATAGAGTCAACGTCTTGAAATTATAACTATAATCGAGGCCGGCATAAGTGTTCGAACTGAGTACTGGTTGAAATATTTTATAGAGTGTGCTTTGGGGTTGAAACGCTACAGCATAGTCAACATGAAACAGGGTAAGCCCTGCCCTGAGATGCTTGCCGTTATAAGCAATATGCCCACCTTCGGCAACTTCATGGTTAGCACCTTTGTCAGCAATTTCATTAACGGTGCGATGGTAACCGGTTTGTTGCAGCGACGATACATATGCTTCCGGATCCGTGAGCGAATCGAATGGAAGCAGGTTTGCGTCCACTTTCCGGTTCGAATAAAAAGCGGTGAAATCGAATCGGCCAAAAGTTAATGTTGTGGCAGCGCCACGCATAAAAGCATATTCGTTCGACGAAGCATGTGGACGCAAGGCAGGCGCCCGTTTGCGCATAACAACCGAGCCCGCTGATTTACCCATGGTAAAACCCGACCACATGGTTAATCCCTGCCCGAACTGCACATGGTAATCGCCAATGGCCAGGTGTTTGAGATGCCCGATATTTTTCAGAAACAGATGTGCCGAATAAAAGTCGAAACCCTTTGGAATGGTATCGGATTTAGGCGTAAGTGTTTCGCCGGCATCCTTATCGGCAACAAATCCAAATTTTATATAATCCTTATACGAATACTGCACGCGCACGAAAAGGGCATTCTGGTCGCCCATGTAATAATGACCGGGGTTGGCTATGCGCAGGGAGTCGCTGACGGCTGCATACCCACTCTGCTCCTGTAAAACCCGCTGGTAACGGACCATAACATCCGTGTTACCGTATTTCAAGGCACGTTTCAGCGAAAACTTCTCGGGAACATATGGCGACAACGATATAAAAGGAATCAACTGGTTTACGATATTCTCATTAAAACCATCAATTACCTGTAACTCGTAAATGGATGCCAACTGCCCATATTGCAGGGTATAAGCGAGTAAATTGCTTATTTGTAATTCATTAAGAAAAAAAAGTCGCCTCAGTTCATTCTCATCACCCGAATTAAGATTTACAGGTCGCACACGCAGGAGGTTCATTTCTTCAATCCAATCGCTGAAATCAATTTCAAGGTCCTCGGCTCGTTCGGCTATATTCTCAATTTGATTTTCGATCGCCTCATTACCCGAAAACTTAGTTGTATCAGGCTCCTGGGCTTGTACTTTTCCAAGGCCGATAATAGTGAGGAATAAAAGGAACAGGGCAGCGTATTTTAACATATGGAGGTGCGTTGTCAGTTATTCCTTAAAAAATGTACTGAATGGAAGCTTGCGGCGAATAGCCTAGTTGCGGGTGTATTGAAGAGGAAAGATCAATATGAAGTTTTTTCATCTCGAGGCCGAAACCGAAGGTGTACAGCGAAGGATTGGTACTCAGGCCAACACGGGCATAAGCAATCTGGCTCAGCCTGAATTCGGCTCCGGTGCGCAGTTCCATTGGGAATTCGCTGTTTTTAAAAGCTTCGGCCGTAATAAGGAGCTTATCCGATATCGTATAACCGAAACCCGCATTCATGGTAGTGGGAATGCGCTCGTCGTTATACTCCGAAATTTTTACATGCAGGGGATTGAAAGTATGTGCTCCGAAAGTCAGTTGTTCCGATAGCTTTACCATGATTCCCGCTTCAAAGGTCACATTGCTTCGTTTTCCGTATTCTTCGCCAAGTGCTGTACCTATATAATCGAGCTGAATGCCAGCTGCAAAACGGTTGCCGATTTTAAGGGCATAGCCCAGTCCTGCTTTTGTTGTGCTGTAATTGGCATCGCCCGAATAGCCTACCGATGCACCAAGCATACCATATTTTGTTTTTAACGTAAGAGCGCCTGTTTGCGAGCCCAGTTCCCTGATCAGGAATCGGTTTTCGTAATAAATTCCGGCCGATGAACGGTCGTAAAATGCCATCCCGGCCTGGTTGTTGGTTACACTCCAGAAATCGCTGACAGCAGCCGACGATGCACCCATGCCGGCTGATCGTCCTCCCTGTGCTATCCATTCGCCGGATGCGAAACAGGAATTTATTGCTCCAAATAAAAGTAACACGGTAATGCTTAATCTCATTGCCTCTAATTTTCGACGAATGTATGAAAAAAACTTAATGTAATAAGCAGATATTGAAATTCGTACCTGTACTTTGAGCCGTATTGTAATTGTACAGTGAAAATGATTGTTTAAAAAGTATTAACTTTGGATATTGGAACTCTGGCGAAATACTTGTTATTAATGTCGCATACATGGTTTTCGGTGGCTCACATTCAGCATGGCTGATGATTGTTGCCTGCGACTCTGTTTTGTAAATAATACCATCAGAATAACGCTAAAAAAACCGCATTTCAATCCCGTAAAAATTGCCTGGTTTTTCAATCTTCTTCCAATCGCTGAAAATGTGAAAACGAACCGGCCTGAATTTTAATACACTGTAAACCTTAAATAGCAAAAACATGAATGCATCCTTGATTTTCGATTTTTTAACTCAACTGAAGGCGAATAACAACCGCGAATGGTTCCAGGAAAATAAAAAAATGTACGAAGTTGCGCGTAAAGAGGTGGAGGCCTTTGTGAGTCAAATGGTTGTAACCCTTTCGGAAATTGATAAGTCGGTGCAAACACCCCTGGTTAAGGACTGTATGTTTCGTATTTACAGGGATGTGCGATTCGGAGCTGATAAATCGCCTTACAAAACCAATTTTGGTGCTTTTATAGCGCGTGGCGGCCGCAAAAGTATGTATCCCGGATATTATTTTCATTTCGAACCGGGAGCTAGCATGCTGGCCGGCGGGGTTTATATTCCACAACCTGATACTTTAAAGCTTCTGCGTAACGAAGTTTATTACAATACCCGGGAGTTTAAAAGCATACTAGCAAAGCCTTCCTTTAAAAAACATTTCGCGCACTTAGGCGATTTCGACAAGCTGAAAAAGGCACCTAAGGATTTTCCGGCAGATTTCCCCGATATCGACCTGCTCAAATACAAGTCGTATATAGTATCCGAAAATATACCCGATAAAGTTGTGCTTTCCGATACATACCTTACCCACGTTCAGGAAATGATCAAAGAGCTGCAGCCGTTTATGGCTTTTCTGAACAAGGCAATCAGTAATGCGTAAAACCTTGCTTTGAAAGTAAAAAGTTTGGCAGAAGGTAGTTAGTTTGTGGCCAGGTAAACAAACAAAAAAAGACAGGCGGAAAACCTGTCTTTTTTTTGAATAAATTATTCCTGCTACTAAATATCGATGTTGGCGTATTTTGCATTTTTCTCGATAAACTCACGCCTTGGTGGTACTTCGTCGCCCATCAGCATGCTGAAAATGCGATCAGCCTCGGAACCATTCTCGATGGTTACGCGCCTTAAAGTGCGGAACTCGGGGTTCATGGTTGTTGACCAGAGTTGCTCGGCATTCATTTCGCCCAAACCTTTGTAACGCTGAATATGTATGCCTTTTTCGGAACCATCTTTCGACCAGTCGTTAATTAACTGAATGCGCTCTTCCTCATTCCAGCAGTATCGTTCGGTCGAGCCTTTACGAATAAGGTATAAGGGAGGTGTTGCAATATAAATGTACCCGTTCTCAATCAGTTCCTTCATGTAACGGAAGAAGAATGTAAGGATCAGCGTGGCAATGTGGCTTCCGTCCACATCAGCATCAGTCATAATGATGATTTTATGGTAACGGAGTTTTTCAACGTTCAGGGCTTTGCTGTCTTCTTCGGTGCCAATATTTACACCCAGTGCAGTGAAAATATTCTTGATTTCCTCGCTGTCGTATATGCGGTGAGCCATAGCTTTCTCCACATTCAGGATTTTACCTCTCAAGGGAAGAATTGCCTGGAACTTCCGGTCGCGGCCCTGTTTTGCCGTACCACCTGCAGAATCGCCCTCCACGAGGTATATTTCGCAGAGTGAAGCATCGTTTTCGGAACAATCGGCCAGTTTACCGGGCAAGCCCGAGCCTGATAATATGTTTTTGCGCTGAACCAGTTCGCGTGCTTTGCGGGCAGCATGACGGGCTGTAGCAGCCAGTATAACCTTATTAACAATCATTTTGGCTTCGCGCGGATGCTCTTCGAGGTAGTAGTTGAGCATTTCGGCAACCAGTTGATCCACAGCACCCATTACCTCGTTGTTTCCAAGTTTGGTTTTGGTCTGACCTTCGAACTGTGGTTCCATTACCTTACACGAAATAATGGCAGTAAGGCCTTCACGGAAGTCGTCGCCGGCAATATCAAATTTTATTTTGTCGAGCATACCCGATTTCTCGGCATACGATTTAAGCGTACGGGTAAGTGCCCGCCTGAAACCTGCCAGGTGGGTTCCTCCTTCGTGAGTGTTTATATTATTAACGTACGAATGTATGTTTTCCGAAAATGATGTATTGTACATCATGGCAAGTTCAACCGGGATGTCGTTTTTCTCACCCTCCATGTAAATGGCCTCAGGGATGAGTTTTTCGCGCGTTGCATCGAGGTATTCAATAAAATCAACGAGTCCTTTTGATGAAAGAAATATCTCCCTTACGAAATTACCATCGTCATCTTTCTCGCGCTCGTCGATAAGCGTGAGTTCAATGCCTTTGTTAAGGAAAGCAAGTTCGCGCAGGCGGGCTGCCAGTATGCTGAAATCGTAATTTTCGGTGATGAAAATACCGTTGTCAGGCTTAAAATGAACAGTAGTACCGGTTTGACTGCTTTCGCCGACAACACGTACGGGATACAAAGGTTTACCTTTCGAATATTCCTGTTCGAAAACCTTGCCTTCGCGTTCAACAGTTACTTTAAGCATGATTGAGAGCGCATTTACACACGATACCCCAACGCCATGCAATCCGCCGGAAACTTTGTAGGATCCTTTATCGAATTTACCGCCGGCATGTAACACGGTCATTACAACCTCCAGCGCCGATTTATTCTCTTTCTCGTGCAGGTCGGTAGGGATACCACGGCCGTTGTCGGATACCCTTATGGAGTTGTCGGGAAGTATGGTTACTATAATCTGGTTACAGTATCCGGCCAGGGCCTCGTCGATTGAGTTGTCAACTACCTCGTAAACAAGGTGGTGCAGACCCTTAACACTGATATCGCCAATATACATGGCAGGCCTTTTGCGCACTGCCTCGAGTCCTTCGAGTACCTGGATATTATCTGCTGTATACGTTCCGTTTCCATTTCCGTTGCCATTACCGCTGGCATTCATTTTATTTTCTAATTCGCTCATAATCAACTTAATGCAGTTAAATCTTTAATGCTTCGCAAAGGTATGCATTTTATTTGATATAAACAGGGAAATGGCATCCCCGTTTTGCAAGAATTTATTAACAATTTCAGGGAATTCTGTAATTGCTATTTGCCTGATAAATAGATATATATAACATCCGGATAGATGGACTCAGTTGAAATCACTTGCCGGCCTTAGGTATAAGCGCGTGCCGTGATTGAAATGCTTTCGAAAAGGCCTTTGCCGTGTAAATCGTGCAGCATGTGAAGGATAAAAATAATCGATAAAAGTCATGCACTTACATGCTCTATTTATGATTTATAATGTTACGATGAATCTTATATTTGACATGCAATGTTCCCTTTTATCTTCAGCTCCTGATCAATTCAGAATATAATAGCATACGATACTTTAATCAGAAAATCGTTTTGCGGCTTAGCTTTCACCATTTCATCGGTATAGCTGTTGAACCGGAAACTTCCGTCGGGTCCGTCGCAGGTTCGTCCCTGCGACCAGACAAGGAAAAATGTTGAGCCGGGTTTATATTCCCATCGGAATACCAGGTTCGACCTATACTGTAGGAAATGGAAATCGGGATCATCGAAACTGAAATCAGTTCCGTTACCATCTCTGTCGACCTTATATACTGCCGATTCGCTGTCCAATTGTATTTCACTTGCAGTATATTCGTGAAAACGGTCGTAATAATCGTCTGCATCAGGATCAGTAATGGTTTTGAACGCCGAATAGTCGCCGGAGAAAAAGAACGGCTGCCCGTAATACTGTAACGACATATCGGGTGTGATTCCAACATTAATCCGGGCCGAGAGCGATAATTGTTTGCTGTCGAGCCTGCTCATAATATAATTATCAGGTCCATCGCCTTCGATAGTGGTAACGTATTGAAGGTTATCGGTTGCGGTATAAAATTCGGGCGAAAGTGTTATGGATACTGTATTTACCGGTTTGTATGTGATTGAATATTCGATTAGCGATAGGTTCGAATTATCGTATTGGCTCCATCGGTTCATAAGGAAGATGCTCATTTGCAGCTTTTTACGCTGATCGCTTTCCATTCCGATTCGATAATTAAAACTTCCCGGGTTTTTTAGCATTGGACCTCCTCTTAAATCGCTGGATGATAACGAATTACCCTGAAGGTTAAAGCCTGAGAAAACCGAATAGTGATTTTTTAGCTGAATATTGCCGTTCATTTCGAGGCCTTTGTAAATATTTTGCCCTGCAAAATTCCACACCGTATAAAAATCGCCACCGAAATTGTATGAATTGTAAAAGTGCTTTGGTCTCCATTCGTTATAACCTACCCAGGTTACCTGTTGTATATAGTCAGCCTGCTGCATAAATCCCATGTCGTTGAAATCGAGGCCTGGCGACGACCAGGTAATCCATGTCAGTGCCCTGATATGACCGCCGCCAAATTTGCCAAATTCGAGGGTTCCTCCGTGGCCGCTAAGGCTTGTAAGTGTACTGTCGACTTTGAGGTGCCCGGCATCGGGCCGTTGAAAGTTGTGCGTAGACCTGGTTTGTAATTCAGTAATGGCATCGGTTGAACCATGTATGCTGCTGAAAATCCCCTTTACCGAGAAAAAATAATTTTTGTTATCCCAGAACCGGGTCATATTTACTCCTCCCGTATAGGCTGAGGCCGGAAGCGTGATAAAATTTTCGTGGTTGAGATCCCTGTTCGTAGCCGTAAAAATTCCGCCTACAACGGAGTTTCCCTTATCAATATCCTGCTCAACACGGGCAACAAAATAATTGGTGAAAGGCTCTGCCGGATAGTCGCTGCGCGTACCTGCCATATCGGTTTCAGCTTTTTCTCTTTGGGTAAACGATTCGAGAATGCCGATGGATGTTCCTTTTCGTGTTTTGCCCGAGATTTTAAATGCCCCGAGAATGCTGGTGTTGTCGGGGTTGCGCGAATACTCATTGTCATCGAGATCGGGCGAAAAATGAGGTGGCCTGCCGATGCGTCGCGAATAAAACATGCCGGTTGATGATCCGTCGCCATCGCCCGAGGTCATCCTGAAGTTAAAAATATTACGTCCTTCAATAAAAAAAGGTCTTTTTTCGGGGAAAAAGGATTCGAAAGCTGATAGGTTTACCTGCGAAGGGTCAGCTTCAACCTGTCCGAAATCAGGATTCACAGTCAGGTTCAGGGTGAGGTCGTTGGTTAGGCTGATTTTTCCGTCCAACCCACCCGAGAATGATGTTGAACGGCCGGTAGCAAATGGGTTGCCTTCTTCCACTTCTGATTTGGTAAGCTGTCCCAGTGCAAAAGGGAATAATTCAATGTCTTTTTTGGGTGAAATATTATGAATGCCTTCGAGTGCCCCGAAATCGCTGACCAGTTTATTGGAACTTCGGTGAATGGGTTTCCATAAGGAGGTTTCGTTTTTCCTGAAAATAAATCGCCCGACCTCCAGGCCCCATTCGTAATTGTTTTTCTTTGTGAACCTAAGTTGTGATAAAGGAATACGCATTTCGGCATTCCATCCCTCGGCATCAAAGCTTGTTTTTACATACCAAATCGGGTCCCAGTTGTCATCTTCGTTGTTATCGTTTGTGTAGATAACATCTGTTTTTGAGCCTGCCGCGGTAACACTGAATCCAAAACCGGTAAGTTTATCCTCGTAACTGTCGATTATAATTCCAACCCAGTCGCCATCATTTTCGTCACGCCTCGAAAGGCGTTTATTAATCTTGTCAGGCTCGGTATCGTAGGCTTTAATAGCGACATATAAATTGTTGTCGTCGTACACAATGGCAAAGGTGGTTTTCTGGCTGGGCATCGAATCCTCGTAGGGTTCAAACTGCACAAAATCGCCTCCCCAATCAACTTGTTGCCAGCAGGCATCGTCAAATTTCCCGTCGATTACAGGTGGATTAACCAGAAGTTTATGGGTTGTATATGACTTGTTTTGCGTGTAAACGATAAATGGAATAATCAGCAATAACAATAAAGTAATACTCCTGGTCATAAAAACATGTTTGACTTATGACGTATCGCGAACCAAAATGTTACAATAATTTCAGTATGTTTTTGAAAAAGGCAGAAGTATTGTGACGGTTTTGAAATGAATGGATGCGCTTTGGAATTAAAAATTATCAACAACCCGAATAATGGATTTGCGATTCATTAAGCATTTGTTTGGCTGAGGTTAACGTTTCTAAAACTTAAAGTCAGCCAATTGACTTTCGTAGCAATTTTCAGCATATCTGCTTATCACTTTCGGCCTTACGCTGATAAAATTTGTTAATCAACATGGGCCGTCCTATCTTTGTGACATAACAATGCTACCGGTAAAGCATATGAAAGAAAAAACACTCAATATACGTAACATTGAATTTATAGTGTTTTTGGTTATCTGGGTTGCTGTATTTGCCATTCCGTTTTTTAATCAGCGTATTTCGAACGAAATAAACTGGAACAAGGTAACGAGCGACTGGATAACTATGCTGTCGTTGCTGACAATCTTCCTGATAAATGCCTTTTTGTTAGTACCGGCATTCCTGTTTCAAAAAAAATATACTGCTTACTTCGCTTTTTCTTTACTGGTTATTTTGCTGGTAATAGCGCTGAAAATTTATATAGTAACCATTGTTAAGTCGCCGCAACCATTGGCGATGCCTCCCATGGAACTGGGCCCCGGCATGCCACCAATGGAATTAGGGCCCGGTATGCCTCCACCCATGGGGTACAAACCTGTTACTCCGCTTCCAGCCAAATCGCTGTTCATGGTTTTTGTTGACAACCTGATCCTTTCGCTGCTGGTGGTAGGAGTGGGGACGGCATTTAAAATGGTGACGCAATGGCTGAATGAAGAAAGCAGGCGCAAGGACCTTGAAAAGGAGCAGCTAAAAACCGAACTGGCTTTGCTAAGGCACCAGGTTAGCCCGCATTTTTTCATGAATACGCTTAATAATATTCATGCGCTGATCGATATTAACACCGAGGATGCAAAAAATACGATCATACAGTTATCGACCATGATGCGCTACCTGTTGTACGATACTGCTCATGGTAAAACCAGCCTGAAAAAAGAGATAGCTTTCATTAAAAGTTATATTGCCCTGATGAAACTCCGATTCCCTGAAACGGTGGTAGTAACTTTAAATGTTCCGGAGGATGTCAGCAATATTGAGATACCTCCTATGCTGTTTATTTCATTTCTCGAAAATGCTTTCAAGCATGGAGTGAGTTACCATGGCGATTCATTTGTTTTATTAAGTATCGAACAAAAGGGAAATAAACTGAACTGCATTGTCAGGAACAGCAAATTCAGAAAAATTGAAAGTGCCGAAAAAAGTTATTCGGGAATCGGCATGGCAAATATTAAAAAAAGCCTGAAACTGCTGTTTGGCGAAGATTATACGCTTGCAATCCGTGAAAGTGAAACAGAATTTGAAGTTAAGTTAACGGTACCGGTATATGAAAATAAAATGCTTAGCAATTGATGACGAGCCTCTGGCGCTGAAACAAATAGGAGCTTACATTGATAAAACTCCTTTCCTGGAATGTTTATGCCTGTGCCACAGCGCTTTTGAGGCTTTGGAATTCCTGGCTAATAACGAGATCGACCTTATGTTTGTTGACATAAATATGCCCGAACTCAGCGGAATGGATTTCGTAAGATCACTCTCGCATAAGCCGCAGATTATTTTTACAACAGCCTACAGCGAATATGCAATGGAGGGATTCCAGGTTGATGCCATCGATTATTTACTTAAACCTATTAGTTATTCTGTTTTCCTGAAGGCTGTTACCAAGGCAAAAACCTGGTTCGAGATGAACGAAAAACACACTGAAACCATCCGTACAACACAGGACAGCCTTTTTGTAAAATCAGAGTACAAGATGGTGCGTATTTTTTTATCCGAAATCAAATATATCGAAAGTTCGAACGAGTATATACAGATTCATTTGGTTAACGATGAGCCTGTTACCACCCTTATCCGGCTCAAGGTGATGGAAGAACAGCTTCCGAAAGACAGGTTTATGCGTGTACACCGTTCATTTATTGTTAATCTCGACCGGGTTAAAGTTATTGAACGGCATCGGATCATTTTTGACCAAAATGTTTACATCCCTGTTGGCGATCAGTATAAGGAGATTTTCCAGGCTTTTGTCGACCGGACATTTTTATCATAAGGCAAACCATTTTATTCGCTACCCGGCAATTTCCGCTTACGGATAAAGCGCTGTATGCGGAGTTTGATATTTTCAATTGAAAAAGCCAGTACTACCGATGCAGTAAAAATTCCGGTAAACCAATACACGAAGTTGCCAGCCGTTTGAGTCTGGTAAATTGCGGTTGCAATATTTCCGATTATCAGCCACTGTATCACATAAATAAGGGTGACATTTTTGCCAACCCGGCAGAAAAAATTACCTGCCCGGGTTCCTGGAAAAAGCTTCAGCAGATACTGAATGAAAATCATCCAGAGAATTGACAGGCCCAAAGCCCAGAGAACGTAACCAAAAGTATGATGGTAGTAAGCCTGCAGATTGATGGTGGTAATTATTCCCTGCCTTGAAAAAAGCAGAACCAGGGCTGCTATTACTGAAACTAATGCAACACTTATACTTTTTTGTTGTGTAATGAAAAGATTGATTCTCTGCTGATGCTGAGCAATTATAAATCCGGCCAGCGGGTAAGCTAACCAGGGAAATAGGGGGAAATATGACCATGTGTATTCACCTGCAATAAATGGCAATATGTACAAGTGATTGGCTGTCATGAGATTTTCGTTCATAAAGCCTGTTAACCCTGCAACCGATAACAATAAAATTGCTGTCACCCATTCCTGGCCTTTGCTTAACACTTTTAGTAACGAAAGAATCACGATGCTGATACCCGCCAGGTAAAGTATATCGACGCCAAATATATATTCGAATGGGTTAAACTGCCATCCCGAAAATTTGATTTTTAACAGCAAATGGAAATTTAAACCTATGTTAAGTAAAAAACCATAGGCAAAAATTTTCAATCCCCTGCCAAGGTTTTTCGATAGAGAGTCTTTGTTTTTGGCTACAAAATACCCCATTACTCCCATAAACACCACCGCCGCGAATGGGCCACCCAGAAACAGTGAAACCTTTCCAAACATGCTTTCTCTGCCTGCCTGATCGATCAGAAGTTCGGTAATATGTACCTGTATCATGAAGAAAACAGCAAGCCCTTTTAGTAAATCAGGTAATGGGAGTCGTTTCATTTTCAGTACTTTAAATATAATTCTGGTATTTCATCAGTTCTTGGTTGAAACCAACCGTTTGACAGACAAAAAAATAACAGATTCAACATTTCAAAAATAGGACATTGTGTTTAGTTTTCCTAAAGGGCTTCGATTCGGTAAAAATAATATGATTATACCAATTTTTGCAATTTGATTCTTGTCGCAGGTCAGTCGGCTTACTTTCAAAATACGGCTTTCTGCTGAATTACTTGGGCCTTTTACTGAATCCGCTTTAATCCCTTGCTGAAGTAAATTACCTTTGTCAAAGAAAAAGGTTCGAACCCGATAGTAGAACTTCATTTCAGTAAAAAAACATCATTATATGAAACTCAAAAAAAATATTGCCACCAGCCAGGAAGGGTTTGTTTTTAACCCGGGAACCGGCGATTCATTTTCAACGAATCCCATTGGTACCGAGATTATTGCCATGCTGAAAGAAGATAAGCCAATTGCTCTCATTATTGACGAAATTTGCCAGAAATATGATGTTGATGCCAAACAATGTGAGAAGGATCTGGATGATTTTGTAGCGCAATTAAAAGAATATTCAGTTCTGGAATAATATGCAGGCTTGCATTATGTCAGCGCTGGTTTCGTGCAGTCAGATCAGTAAAAACACCCTGAAGTGCGTATCCGAAATCAAACCAAACAGCAATACTCTAACAATTTACCTAATTAAACATATACTATGAAACAACTGATCATACTACTTGCACTTTTTATTTCGTCTACATTTACTGTTAAAGGGCAGATAAACCTTGAACATACATATTCGGGCATTTCGGCAGCATATATAAAGCTTCCGGTTGCGGGATACAAATATTACATTATGGATGTGCCGAATAACCAATGCCGGCTTTATAACAACGATCATTCCTTGTGGAAAACCATAAATTTAAGTGTGCCGGCCAACTATTATCTATATGACATTAAGTATGTTACCGAAAATTTATTTAATTCCGACAATTCAATTGAACTGCTTTATGTTTCGTATAATTATAATACAGCTTCGGCATATTATACATACGATACCCGTATTGCCAACGAGTCGGGAACTGTTCTTTTAAGTGTTCCCGGTGGAGGTTACTCCCTGGTTTATCCTGCCGAAACCGGTTCAAAACTTTTTGTATGGCAACTTAATTATGCTGTTTCGCCATCAACTGTAAATACCCTGGTTTACAGTATTCCCGGGCAAAGTGCATCCGGAACCGGCGATTTCCCTGCCGAAAATGTAACTCCTGTGCGCAGTGCATTCCCAAACCCTACTTCGGGGAGTGTGACTATACCTTATACCTTGCCTTCGCATATTAATCAGGCCGAACTCAAGCTTTTTAATGTGAAAGGTGTAATGGTTAAATCCTATGTAATCGATCGCACCTTCGATAATTTGCAACTGCAAACCAATGATATGCCTGCTGGCATGTACTTGTACTATATTGAATCAGGGAACTACCGGACGGAAACAATGAAACTGTCGGTAAGCAAATAAATGCGGCAGCGATGCAGTTTTTAAGTTACTATGAACTGATTACAGTACGAAAATATCAGTCGCAATACTCAGGAATGCATTTGGAAATGAAATGTGAAATTTCCACTAAAACTACAAGAAACGAGAATAAATGAATGTTCAAAATTTACATACCGAAAAATCCGAATCCGCTCAGGTTGTGATTGCCATTACGGCATTGAATGCTATTGACAGCCCGGGGCCGGGTGTTGCTGTTATCCGCGCCATACGCGAATGTGCCGATTTAAATGTGCGCATCATCGGACTCTCGTACGAATCGCTCGAACCCGGCGCATATATGCACGACCTGGTGGATAAAACTTACCAGATACCTTACCCTTCGGCCGGCACTGATACGCTGCTGGCGAGGCTGCTGTATATACATAACCTGGAGAACATCGACCTCATCATTCCAAATTTCGATGCCGAGTTGTTTAATTTCATCCGGCTCAGGGGTAAACTCAGTGAAGTGGGTATACGTACATTTTTACCTGAACTCGATCAGTTTGAGGCACGCGACAAAATTAAACTTTACGAATTCGGTAAAAAACATGGCTTGCTGGTACCTGCTGATAAAATCACACACCAGGTAAAGGATCTCGAAAAAATTGCCGACGAAATAGGTTACCCTATGGTAGTAAAGGGTAAGTTTTACGATGCTGTTATTGTTAACACCCTTGAACAGGCCGAAAAAGCTTTTTATAAATTACAGGCCAAATGGGGGCTGCCAATCATTGTGCAGGAGTTTATCGAAGGCACCGAAATAAATATAGCCGCATTAGGCGATGGCGAGGGAAATGCAATAAGTATTATCCCCATGCGGAAACTTTATATTACCGATAAAGGGAAAGCATGGTCGGGTATTACCATCGAAAACCAGGAGTATATTGAGCTTGCAAAAAAGTTTATCAGCGTTACTAAATGGCGTGGTGGATGCGAACTCGAAATTATGCAGTCGGAGGATGGAAAGCCATATATAATGGAGGTAAATCCGCGTTTCCCGGCATGGATATACTTAACAGCTGCTGCAGGGCAAAATCAGCCGGCATCGCTTGTTAAAATGGCACTGGGGCAAAAGGTTGAACCTTTCGCCGAATACGAAGTGGGTAAGATTTTTATCCGTTATGCCTGGGATCTGATAACCAATATCACCGAATTTCAGAAAATTTCGGGAACCGGTGAATTGTAGTGAAATGCGTATACAGAATTATTCCTGAAGCAATAACCCTGGTCGTTACTTCTAACCTTCCTGAAACAGAATTAAAACCTGAAAAAAACTAATGAATACTAACGCGCTGATATTTTTATTGAAAAACTACACGTTAGTCAACATCGATTAATTAAATCCAATCATGGAAAAACTAAGATATGAAAGACCGATTATTCAGAAAATGAGCACCGGGCTCATGAATAAGTTCGGCACCCGTACCGAAAATGTACCCGTTACACACATTGAAGGCGTTTCCGTTAAAAGCCTGATGAAGGATTTCGGATCTCCTTTGTTTGTATTGTCCGAGAACCAGATCAGGCGTAACTATCAGAATGCCAACCGGATTTTTAAAACACGCTATCCTAAGGTGCAGTTTGCCTGGTCGTATAAAACCAATTACATGGACGCGGTTTGTAAGATTTTTCACCAGGAAGGATCGTGGGCCGAGGTGGTATCGGGATTCGAATACGAAAAAGCAATCCGTAACGGGGTGCCGGGGACTAAAATAATTTTTAACGGACCCGATAAAACGGATGAGCAACTTTTAACCGCTGCTAAAAATAACTCCCTGATCCACATCGATCATTTCGATGAACTTTATTCGCTGATTAAACTGAGCGAAGAAAATAACCTGAAGCCCAGGGTTGCCATACGAGTGAATATGGACACAGGTATTTATCCGAAATGGGACCGGTTTGGATTCAATTTTGAGAACGGGCAGGCCTGGAATGCCATCACGCGGATTATGAATTCCGAAAACCTCGACCTGGTAGGGCTTCACTGTCATATTGGTACTTTTATGCTTGCGCCATCATCCTATGCTGTGGCTGCCACAAAACTCTGCGAATTAAGCTGGAATGTGAAGGAAAAGTTCAACAAGGTGCTTCACTATCTTGATCTGGGAGGAGGTTTTCCCTCGGCCAATACATTAAAAGGTGCCTATTTGCCTGGCTCTGATACCATTCCTTCTATCGACCAGTTTGCCGATGCCATTACCGATGTTATTCTTGGCTATGGTTTCAAGCAGGATGATCTCCCTGTGTTAATACTGGAGTCGGGCCGCGCACTTATTGATGATGCAGGATTTTTGCTCGGGACCGTTTTAGCTACCAAAAGGCTCTCGGATGGAAGAAGAGCGACTGTTCTCGATTTTGGAGTTAATACCTTGTTCACCGCTTTCTGGTACGACCATAAAATTAGCACAACTGAGTCCTTTGGACAGCATACCGAAGAAATGGTGATGTATGGCCCGCTCTGTATGAATATCGACGTGGTACGCGAAAGTATTACCATGCCCTTGTTGCAGAAAGGAAGCCAGCTGGTTGTCCATAAAGTGGGTGCTTACAATATGACACAGTGGATGCAGTTTATTACACTACGGCCCAATGTGGTTATGATTGATACTGATAACAATACACATGTGATACGCAAAGCCGAAACGCTCGAAAATGTTACCAGCAATGAATCCATTCCAGAGCATCTGAAGCTTAATCCGCTGAAGTGACCATTTTTCAGCAGCAGGTCCAGTAATTGTTCGACCTGAGCAGCACAGCCATTATCATCCAGTCTTTTTCCCAGAAGCTTATGCAACGATTCACTGATACCTTCCGAAACACTTTGCTGCCTGCTATTATCAATAGCTATGCTGCCATTTTCTTCTCCACCAACAAACTGATGGGAACGGCTATCCTGGTAGTGACGTTTTTCAATTTTTATGCCGGTTTAAGCGGGTTGATATCGGTATTGTTTGCAATAGCTATTGCAAATTCCATGGGATTTGACAAACTTCAGCTGAAAAACGGGATTTACAGTTTCAATGCACTGTTAACGGGTATAGGGATGGGGACATTCTTCGACCCGGGTTTAGTGTTTTTCAGCTTGCTTTTATTGGCTGCATTATTAACACTTATGCTTTCGGTGGCCCTTGGTGGCTGGTTAGGGAAAAATGGATTGCCGTTTCTGAGCATTCCTTTTGTGATGACTTTCTGGTTTGTTGTTTTGCCCTCTTCGCTGTTCGAAAACCTGGGTTTGACCCAGCGCAATATTTTCTGGATGAATGAGGTATATGCCGTTGGAGGTACCGCCATGCTCGATTTTTTCCAGACCATCGAGGCGCTTCCTATTCATAAAATGCTCGATATTTACCTGCGTTCGATAAGCTCCATATTTTTTCAAAACAATATACTTGCCGGTATTATCCTTTCGGTAGCCCTGTTAATCAGCTCACGGATAGCATTTTCGTTGTCAGTCATAGGATTTCTGTCGGCTTATCTTTTTGCTCAGTTTTCGGGATCGGAGGCGGCAAGTATTACCTATTACAATATTGGTGCAAACTATGTGATGGTATCGATAGCTATCGGAGGATTTTTCGTAATTCCTTCGCGTTTTTCGTACCTGTGGGCTGTACTCCTGGTTCCGCTTACATCGCTGGTATTGTTGTTTATGAGCAAGCTTTTCGGGGTGGTTCAGCTACCTGTGTTTTCGCTGCCTTTTTCCTTCGTGGTAATTCTGTTCGTTTATTTCCTGCGTTTAAGGATCAGCGCTTCAAAATTAAAGCTGACACCCATTCAATATTACTCGCCCGAAATTAATCTTTACACCTTCAATAATAACAGCGAAAGGCTCGCGCATTACCTGTATTTCCCGTTTTATATGCCTTTCTGGGGCGAGTGGACAGTTACCCAGGGACACGATGGCGAACATACACATAAAGGGGATTGGGGAAAAGCGTTTGATTTTATGATTTCTGACGATAAGTTGAAAACCCATACTTCAAATGGATTGTTGTGCGAAAACTACTATTGCTATAATAAACCGGTTGTTGCACCGGCCGATGGAATTGTTGAGGAAATTATTGATACAGTCGACGACAACGAGATTGGCAAAGTAAACACCAGTAATAATTGGGGTAATACAATTATAATCAGGCATTTGCCAGGACTTTATACTCAAATGTCGCACCTGAAAAGGGGGTCCTTTAAAGTTGCCAAAGGTGCTTTTGTTCAACGGGGCGATTTGCTTGCATTATGTGGCAACTCCGGCCGTTCGCCCATTCCCCACCTGCATTTCCAGGTACAGGTAACCCCTGCAGTGGGGGCACGCACCATCGATTATCCTTTCGCGTATTACCAACAGAATGTTGATTCGGGCACAGAACTCAGGCAATTTTCGAAACCTGCCGAGGGTGATGTGGTTTCGGGGGTTAAGGGAAATAATTTGCTGAAAAAAGCGTTTGATATAATGCCGAATTCAGGTATGAAATACAAATATACTGATGCTAAAGGTGTGGAGGTGACAGAACAATGGATTGCATATACCGACGCATATAACAATAAATACCTGTATTGTAAGGAAACCGAGTCGAGTGCCTATTATGTGAACGATAGCACAATGTTCTATTTCACAGCCTTTTATGGTAACAAGAAATCGTTGCTGTATTACTTCTACCTGTCGGCATATAAGGTGTTTTTAGGGCCTATGGATTCATTTGTACTTCACGACAGGATGCCACTCAATAACATTACCCATAAAAGAACAAGTATCTGGCTTCATGATTTTATTGCACCCTTCTATAACTATATTCGCACTGAATTTTCGATACATCTCGAATCAAACGAAAATCCATTCGAAACCGAAGCCTTGGTGCTGAAATCAGAAGTAAACGTAAAAGTAATGCGAAAAACACGGAAAGAAAGCAACAGTTCCATAGTGGTTGGCGACGATTGCATCAGGGAATTCAGCTATGCATCAGCCAATACCAACATAACTGCAAAATGTATAAAATAATAATGATTGTATTCCTTCTGGGTTCGGTTGCGGCGAAATCGCAGGTCGCTCTCACCTTCCGTTCGGTTGATAGTATCACCTATCAGTGCTACCTCACCGGCGATTGGGACAATCTGCTGGCTACCGGCAACCTTGCCGTTGCGCAGGATATTGATTTTAAATATCTGCGGCAGCGGATGGGATATGCCTATTTTGCAAAGGCCGATTATTATGCTTCACTCACACAATACGAAAAAGCGCTGGAGTTTGATGAATATGATGCAGGCACCCGCGAGTACCTTTATTATTGCGGCTTAAATACCGGCAACATAGTTTATGCCCGGTATCATGCGCAGAAACTTCCGGATAATGTAAAGCAAAAACTCGGGATTAAAGGAATTGATCCGGTTGCCACCGCCGACCTTGAATACAATTATAAATCAAACAACAGCGATATCCGGTCGAACCCGACTTATTTCCGTGGAGGGATATATACTCATTTAGGTTACCGGGTTTCTATCTATCAATCGGCATCGGATTATATACAAACAGTGAACAACTCGCTGATAAAGCAACCTGATTACTTTGCGCTGATAAATTATTCAGTAAGCTCACATACATCTCTTTCGGTGGCCTATCATCATTTGAATACAAGTATTGACGGCATCAGGTATCCCGGCAACCTGCTGTTCGCTTCGGTTACCAGGAACATAAACCGGTTGGTTCTGGGAATGAACGGTTCTTTTTTCAGGTACAGTCTAGGCGACTTCGGGCAGGCAGGGCTTCGTGCGGCATACACTTTGCCAGGTAAATCCAATATGTATTTTAATACTTACTTGAGTGGATTGATGGACAAAGACAGCAGCCGGCTTATATTTTCGCAATATGCAGGTGCCCGCATCTATAAATCATTATGGGCCGAAGCCAATGTTACATTAGGGAATTTGCAGAATTACAACGATCATAATGCTTTGTACATCTACAATTCGATTGATCCGACAATATTCAGGACCGGATTTTCCTTATACTGGAATAAATGGAAACACCTGAGTATTTACGGTAACTATCTTTACGATATAAAACAAACGGAACAAACTACTAATCAATATATTCAACAATCATTTTTAGGAGGAATCATATGGAAACGGTAAAAAAAATATCACTGATCGCAGCGTTTATAATAGCGTTCGGGAGCCTTTCGGCACAAAACACAGCTGCTACCCAGGCGGTATTTGTTAAAAGTTACGAGGCTGAAAAGGCCGGTAATTATATAAGTGCTATCAATACAATGAAAACCATTTATAAGTCTGACAGTTATATTATAAACATCAGGCTTGGATGGCTGTATTACCTGGCAAAGCAATATACCGAATCGATAAAATATTATGAGAAGTCAATTGCCCTGAAACCTTATGCCATCGAAGCCCGTTTTGGATGCGTAAAGCCTCTTAGTGCTATCGAAAGCTGGGAAAAAGTAAAAGCGCATTACGTCGAAATTCTAAAAATTGATCCGCAGAATACCCTTGCCAATTATTGGCTGGGAGTAATTTATTACAATCGTAAGGACTATGTAAATGCCACAAAACTCATTGAAAAAGTGGTGAATCTTTATCCTTTGGATTACGACTCGGTGATTATGTTAGCGTGGTCGAAACTGAATTCGGGTAAATCAGCTGATGCCAAAGTCCTTTTCAACCATGCGCTTATCCTCAGGCCCCAGGATGCCTCGGCTTTGAGCGGATTGAAACTGATAAAGTAAAATCGGATTTTGCAATCAAAGTGATTGTGGTTATTTTTCGGCATCAAAATGTTGCTGACTTAGTTAAGTGATTTCTTTAAAAAGCGATCAGGTACGAAGCTTTCAGCATAAAATCATTTCGTGGCTCAACTTTATAAAGTTCGCTGACATATTTATCGAAATCCATTTCGCCATTGGCGGCAATACCGGTTCGGCCCTGCGACCATACCAGATAAATGGACGAGCCTGTGCGATACTCCCATCGGAAAACCATATTTGAGCGGTACTGCAGAAAATGAAAATCGGGTTTGTAAAAGCCATAGTCGGATTCACCGTTACCATCCTCATCAACAATGTAAGCATCCCACTCACTGTTATACGAAATTTCACTGCTGCCGAATACATGATACCTTTCGGTAAAACTGCTGTTGCGCGGATCGGTTATTCGCTTGTAATCGCTGTATTTGCCTGCAAAAATAAACGGCTGGGCATAGTATTGTATCGATAGTTCGGGCGTCAGGCTTACATTTACCCGCATCGAAAGTTCAAACACCTGCCTGTTCAGGCTGGCCATAATGTACCGTGGTTCGTCACCTGTTGCAACCTCAGCTACATACTGCAATTGGTTAAAACCGGTGTTATACAGGGGGATCAGCGAAAATAACAGGGTGTTCAGCGGTTTATAGGTAATTTCGAGCGAATACCTGTGGCTGTTGTAGTATCCTTGCTCACCGAAATAATGCGAAGTGCTAGCCCTCAGCATGATTTTTTTTCGGCTGTCAGTTTCGGTAAATGCGCTGAAATTCAATATCGCAGGCAACAGCAGGGCAGGGCCGCCCCAGAGTTCGCTGCGCGAAAGGTTATCGCCGGCATAGTTTATTCCAGCCCCAGCGGTGTAATAATTTGTAAACTGTCCGTTTGTATAAAGGTCGAGACCTTTATTAATGGTTTCGAGGCCAAAATCCCAGGTTATATATTCGGTAAAGTTTACCGAAGCCCAGCGGAATGCTCCAAATGGTTTGTATTTTCGGTAACGGAGCCAGAATAAATGCTGAATCTCGTCAGCCTGCTTCAGGTAACCTGCATCGTTAAAGTCGAGGCCCGGGGAGCGGACGGTCATATACGAAAGAAACTGCCATTTCCCTGTTCCCGCTTTACCGATTTCGACGGTGCCACCGTAGCCTTGTAGCGAAGTTCGCGTTGGATCGTAAGTAACATGATCCATATCGGGCCTGTTAAAGTACCGTACAGCTGAGCGTTGAAGGTAATCAATGGATTCCTTGCTGCCTTTTATCGACGAAAATACTGCCCTCCCCGACAGGTAATAGGTTTTGTTTTTCCAGAAATGAATGGCATTTACCCCTCCGGTATAAGCGGCATCGGGCAGGTAATTCAGTTGAAGCTCTTTGATTGTGCGGTTGGTGGCAGTAAACATACCTCCGATTACAGTGGTTCCCTTGTTAAAATCCTGCGAAGCACGGGCAATAAGGTAATTGGTAAGGGGTTCAATGCTTACTTTGCTGCGCACTCCATTGTCGTCGATCGTGGCAAATTCGTTTTTGGTTACCGATTCGATAATGCCGATAGAGAAGCCTTTTTTTGTTTTACCCGATAGCTTAAATGATCCGAGTATGGTGGTTTGTTCGGGTGCTTTTACATAAACGCCTGAGTCGGTAGGCGGATTGTAATGTGGCGCACGGCCTATCCGTCGCGAATAGAATAGAGTATTCAGGTTGTTTTCGCTGTCAACCCCGGTGAGTTTGAAGTTGAATATATTTTTCCCTTCGACAAAAAACGGCCTTTTCTCAGGAAAAAACGTCTCGAAAGCCGTAAGATTCACAACCGAAGGATCGGCCTCAACCTGCCCGAAATCAGGGTTTATTGTAAAATTCAGTGTTAAGTCGTTGGTCACAGCCACTTTACCATCAATGCCGGCAGTGCCGCTATACTGCTGAGCAGTTTTTAAGGGATTGTCTTCTTCGTTTTTATCGAAAGTAGCTTTGGCATAAGTGTAAGGCAGAATTTCGAGGGCGCGCCTGGGCACCAGGTCGTTAAGTCCGTTCAGCTCGCCATACAGACTTACAAATCCGGGAGCCATACGTGGAATGGATTGCCATAGCGAAAGTTCCTGCTTGCGGTATATATACCTGAAAATATTGAGTCCCCAGGTATGCCTGTCCTTCTTGGCAAAACGTAGCTGCGACAGTGGAATTCTCATTTCGGCAGTCCAGCCAAGGGCATCGATGGTGGTGGCGGTATAATACACGGCTTCCCAGTTGGCGTCCGTTCCATTATCATTTACAAACATAAAATCGAATTTTACACCTGCTGACGTTATCCCAAACGTAAAAGCTGTTTGTTTGTCGGCATAACTGTCGATTGAAACTGCCAGCCAGTCGCCATCGTCGGTGTCGCGCCTCGATAACCTGTCGACAATTTTGCCCGGAACCGAGTCGAATGCACGAATAATAAAGTATAGGTTATTGTCGTCGTAAAGTACCTTGAAAGCTGTGTTTTGCGATGGAGTTGCACCATCATTGGGATCGTGTTGTACAAAATCGCCCGACCATTCAACGCTCTGCCATACTTCTTCGTCATGAAAGCCATCAATAACCGGGGCTTTTCCTGAAATCCTCAGAGTTTGAAAAGCTTTGGTTTGCGCGAATGTAATTGCACCGGACCATATAATAATTGTCAGTAATAGTAAAAATGGTTTAAGATGCATATGTAAATGGTTTCTGGAGCATTCGCGAAGAGTATTTATATCATATTTTTACGGAAGTTGTTATACCCTTAATCCAAAAATCGCAAAAAGGTAATACCATTTCTGAAGTTTTATAGTACTGAATCACATTAGGGTTCATTATTTCAAAGCAATGAAGCAGTTATCTGCCTGTTATTTAATATTTTACCAGAACAATTAAACTTGAGTTACTAAAATCTGAAGTGTCCGGATAATCTGATTATCATAAATAGCCTGGGATTGAATTTTGTTTTTACGAAAAAAATATTTTTGTATTTCGACTTATAATCCTGGTAAAGATTATTCGTATTCCATTCGTATGCGATAATGTTGCGGAACAAGCTGGCCAGGCCTTTCGGATACCACCGTTGTGTTAACAATACGGTTTGAACTGTCGTAAGCCCGTTCAATTTTACTCAGCAATTCACCATCTTCTGTTTTTTCCTCCTGCAGAATAATATTCCCCTGAGGATCGTAACGCATATAGGTAATTTCTATTCCCGCAGCCGATTCGTCCATCGATTCCGATAAACGGCCTTCGGAATCGTACGTAAAAGTATTGCGTTCGGTTAAGTGTTTGTCCTCGTTGTAACGCCTTCGCACAGATGCAACCCCATTATCATCGTAGCTGTACAGGATGTGGTAGTTTTCCTCGGGAGTTTTAAACACTTCCTCCGTAATTTTTCCATCCTCATCATAAACAATCTTTCGCTGGGTGATAATTTCGCCTGATATTTCATATTCAGTTTCCGAAACCAGGTGTTTCCCCTCAAAAACAAATACAAGATAGTTACCGGTTTCACCATCGCTGTCGATGCTCCTGCGGCTGATTAGCCTGTCGTCGGAATCATAGGTAAAAATCAACTCATCGGCAGTGCCGTCGAGATAATGGATAAATTCCTTTACAAGCTGTCCCTTGTCATTGTATTCCATGCTACGGTGCTCTGCAACTTCGTCGCCGGCTTCGAGTAATAACTCATCTATTAATTTTCCTTCGGAATTGTATTGGTATTTGTATTTATGTTCAACTGTGCCGTCAGGATTATAGGTGGTAGCCTCAACAGGTAATTCTGATTCGTTAAATTCAGTATATTGGTAAATGAACTCCTGCTCCCTGATATCAGCTTCTTCGAGATCGGTTATATTATTTGCCCTGTACGATTTTACAAATTTCATAACTTGTGTTTTAATGATTCATGTCGGTTGAGCGAATGATATTGTGCGGCCATGTTGCCATTTATCATGCTGCTCAATAGCTATCTGTCCTGACAGCTATCGGGATGCGTTTACTTGTAAGGTAATCTGTTGTGCAAATATATTAATTTTATTTCGACATATTTTGATTGTGGGTGTTAAAAATAATTCCGACTTTCAATGGTTTTTGTATCTGCTATAATGCAGATTATCAGGATGTAATGGCTAAATATATTTCGAAAGGCCATGACTCGCATTAAAGGTTTATTTTTGCAGTCGCACAATAAAACAAAGCTTTCTTAAGTATTTTATTAAGTAAAACTGTAACTACCTGAAATGAAAAAAAGAAAATTTAAGATTCTCCAGGGCATTCTTGTAGTAATGATGTTAGTTTCGTGCCAGGGTGTTATTGCCCAGGAAACTGATAAAAGCATGGATAGCCTCTATGCTGCCCGGCTGATGCAGGATAACCTTGGTTTGTACACTCAGCTTGACAGTCTGAACCTTTTGATAACCGATTGCCGCGATAAAAATCAGACCCGGAATAGGGAGCTGGACTCACTAAAAGTGATTGTAATGCAGCACCAGGCCGATATGGTGGTGTCCAGTTCTACTATTGATACCATTGAGGTTCAACGGTTGCGTGTAAAACAGGAGTTGCTCACTGTAAAGCAACAAATGCTGGCAATAAGCACTGATCTGGAATCGAACCTTCAAATGCTTCGCGAAAAGGAGTACCTGTTAAACGATTGCCAGATTAAACTCCGTGAAGCACAATCGGTTGCATCGCTGAACCAGGCGAGGCTCGAGGGTAAAATTGATGTAAATATCACCAAAGTGGAAGCCAAGGACCGCGAAATAGCCTATATGCAGGAATCGCTCAGGGAAAAAGACCGGATAATTGCCGAAAAAACCAACGAACTCTCAGCCTATTACAAGGAAAAAGGGAATTCGCTCCGTATTGTCGATTCGCTTTCGCGGGCACTTAATGTGAAGGAGCTCGAATTGGTAAAAGTTACCGAAAGACTCAAAATAATTGAAAGCCAGTATAATGAAATGGTTGCGGTTAGGACCGATGCGCAAAATAAGAAAAAGAAAATCCGGTTTGTGCAGGGAGTAGCTTTAAAATTCTATCGTACTCCTGATTGGCAATTGGCTCCCGAAAGCTCTGCAACAACTGCTATTTACGTTATTTCCAATAAAAATGGAGGGAAGGTGGAGTTTGATTATATAACAGGTGTAAGCCTGGCCCTATACGACCTCTCAAAGCCTGAAAGTAAATATACTTCCGATGTTGGCATGTTCCTGGGATTTGGAGGCAATAACCTGTTCAAGAATTTTTATGTTGCACCCTGTATTAAGGCATTCGATTATTTTCATTTTATGATAGGCATGAATGTTGCCGAATACCAGCAGTTGAAGGTAGGATTTCAGGAAGGGGATAAGTTGACACCGGGGATGAGTATTCCAACAGTAAAAGAATGGAAGGCGAATATCTATTTTGGAATGACGCTGGATTTTGAGTTGTTGACTAATATAACGAAGAAAATGTAGTTGAAGGGTTTAGGGTTAAGGATTGATAGGATTGATTGGATTGATGGGATTGATGGGGGATTGATAGAGGATTGATGGGAGATTGTTAAGATTGATGGAATTGATGGCTTGCCTGCTGCAAGCAGGGATTGATAGGAATTGGGACGAGGGAGGATTGATAGAGGTACGAGGAGTAAAAGTTTCGTTTACAAAGCGATTATTTTCAATTTACTATTTTCCTTTTACTACTTTCAATTTACCAAATTCACTTCGAACCCTCGAACCAATTGAAATTGGCACTATCTTTGCAGTTAAATAAACACAATCAGGGGCTGACCGGTTTTGACAGCAAGGACAGTGGGATTGTAAGCATGCCGGGACTTTGGGTGAATGGCCCGTTAAAACCAAATACTCGCGCCAACTAAATGGCAACAATTACGATTACGCATTAGCCGCTTAATCAGAAGATTAACCCGCTAATTGTCCTCCGGGAAGCCTCGCCATCCGGCGTCCCGCTCAAGGGCATCACAAAGGGAAGGATAAGGCTGCCGGAGTCCTGACGGCAGTTCGAAAACCCTAAGGAATAAGGTAAGGATTGGGAGGCTTTTTGCCGGCTCTTACCCGACAATTAACTGAAAGCTAAGCATGTAGAAAGCGGTTTTGCTGCTTGTTTGGACCCGGGTTCGACTCCCGGCAGCTCCACAAGCAAACATAAGGCTGGAATTCCGAAGGAGTTCCGGCCTTTTTCATTCTGTCTAAGCTGCCGGGAGGAGAAGTCTATCCCGCCGCAGCCTTGAGGAGGCGGGAACACCCGGCAGCTCCACAATCAAACATAAGGCTGGGATTCCGAAGGAGTTCCGGCCTTTTTCATTCTGTCTAAGCTGCCGGGAGGAGAAGTCTATCCCGCCGCAGCCTTGAGGAGGCGGGAACACCCGGCAGCTCCACAAGCAAACATAAGGCTGGAATTCCGAAGGAGTTCCGGCCTTATCATTCTGATTCAGATGCTAAAAAAAAATTTATATTGCTAAAGTTGTGAGGAAGATTAGGCTGCTGGTACTCTAAAAAAAATATAAAATCTGTACCATGAAATTTACTTGTTCAATATAGTATCCGATATTTAGATTGTGTATGGTATATATCTAACTATGCTAAACAACATGATGATTTACTTGTTAGATATATGAGTATTGTTAATTTTCTATAGACGTTTGCTGAAAATTTAAGTTAATTATTTCATTTTTTGCATCAATCTGTGATTTATTAAGTACTTTTATACTGTAAAAATAATTTTGATGATGAAACCAATAGTAATAATTTCGGCACTGCTCCTGTTTGTATTTAGTTCGTGCGACCAACTGAATAAGGAAGTGAATTCAAAAATTATGGATTTGACTTTGCGAGTGGATTCTTTAACGCAAAAGGTTGATGAGCTCACTAAAAAAAATAATGCCCTTGAAGTTGAACTTCTTTGGCTGGAGAATGAACTCGGAGATATTGATCAATTCAAGAAAGAAAAAACAGTACAACCCGCAAAAGTAGCAAAGCCCATCGCAGCAAAACCATCAACTCCAAAAGCTAATGCAACCGAAAAACAAGCCCCCGACCTGCAGTGTATTGCTATAACCAATGCAAACAAAAGATGCAGTAAGCAGGCAATGCAGGGGTCGAAGTACTGCTATCAGCACAAACAGACCTACGAACCCGTTATTCCCGGCAAAAAATAATAGGGTATTATAGCTTGTTTTCAATAAGCAATTTCTATACTCTGCCGATCATTATCTGCAAAAATAACTGTGATTGTGATTTGAATGCAGCAGGATTGTACAGCACCAGATATTTAATTGAATCGTTAAAAGTTTCGCCTGAAAAAAAATATATATGAAAACTTTACTTCTAATTCTTCTGATATCACTGTTCCCATTAAACGAATCAATCAGAGGCCTCGTTATAGGGGTTTACAGTGGCGATTCCATTGTAGTAAAACTCGACGATGGTTCTCAGATAAAAGTGCGTCTCGAGGGCATTGACTGTCCGGAACTTACCCAGGAATATGGCGACAGCGCTAAAATGGCAACTGTAGTTTTTTGTTTTAATAAGAAAGTCAGGATTGAAAAGACCGGTGTTGATACCTACGGCCGGACGCTTGCTTTCGTTTATGTTGATGATATCTGTTTGAACAAGGAACTTCTGAGGAGGGGACTCGCCTGGCATTATAAAGCCTACAATGCCGACCAGGAACTGGCACAACTCGAGCTTGATGCCAGGAATGCTAAAGTTGGTATTTGGAGCACAGATGAACCCGAAGCGCCATGGGATTACAGGCGGAAGAAGAATTAACTTCTATCCGACAGGTATTCAATAAGTTCTAAATCGTTGACAATCCCAGTTGATCAGCTATATTTTCGTATTCCTTGTAAGCTTCTTCGAGTGATTTTGCCTTTTTTAATGGCATAATTTCCTTTTCGTGACTGTTGCAAAGCACAATTAAAAAATCGTCTGTCCCTACATCAAGTGGGCGGTTGCTCCTGCTAAATGCCCTCCAAACCTTATTATTGCTTTTAAAACCAATTTTCATAGAAGGATCTATATCCAGCCATTTTCCGGTTTTTATGATCCCGAAAATATTATCCGAAAACCGTACCCGCTTCTTGTCAAAGTCAATACTGCTGCTGTTGGAAGTAAACCCGGCAAAAGCACCCAACACAACAAGTATTAAACCAAAAAGCGATGTCCAGGTGACGTAAAGCCCGATGATAAACATAAATATTCCAGCCGAACTGCTTACAGGTCCGAATGAACGTTCAAGGAAATTGTTTTTAATCATACTCAGAATACTTATTACGGAATGAAAAATACCCGATATTAAACGAAGGTAATTTCATATTGTGAGGTTAGCGTTGAAATGTTTCGGTTGCTTAATCCAAAACAAAGCTAAGGATAAAGCTTAATATCCGGTCAGGAAATGGATAATTGTTGTGGTTTTTGATATCAGAAACGACTTGTTAATCGTAACTCAACACCTTTAAAGTCGAGTACTTCGTAACATACACCAGCATTACAGGCAGGGCCGCCTCGTCGTTGGCCGGCAAATATCTGAACGCTGTTGGCCCGGTTTACCTGGTATTTCAGGTTAGTGCCTAACCAGATTTTATTATTGTTATCAACTATAAACGAGTCGTTGCTGAATTCACCTATGATGTTTGCCTGGATTTTTGATTTGTAAGCATACCCAATGACCAGAACATGGTTCTGAACTTTTTCGCCTAAGCGTTTAAATGCCTGGAATTCATATTCAGTTTTAACTGTTGAAGCCTTTCCTGTTTTCCATTCAATATAAGTTCCGGCCGAAATTCGCTGTTCCTCCGATTTGAAAGGATCTTCAGCATAATCAACAAAAACTTTCGTTTCGTGCTCTCCTGGAAGGGCAAAACTGTATTCAATAAAGTATTCCTGAAATATGAAATCCCTGCCGAACTTATTAATTGCCATTGTGTTATTCAGCGTTAGTGTTGAGAAATCGGCAAAGGTGTAAAACATTTCAACCTGGTAGCCTTGCTCATTCAGCGGTTGAAGCACATGTGTGCTACGGTTCAGCACTTTGTACGAGTGTTCTTTAACCAAAGCAGGTGGTTCGTTGATTCCTGCCCCCAGCAGGAAGTTATTGTAATTTTTGTATTCGAGGCTTATCCCCAGCCGGTTGAAAGCCATATTCAGGCTGCCATAATATGCAAAAGGGCTGTTATCCGAAAAATCGTTTATTGAATAATTGCTGATATTTTTTGCAAACTCAGTATAGTATGACAATACCGGTGATATTTTACCCGTAGCATTAAGCATTCCATACGATGCGCTGTTGTTTTTGTTGGTCAGGCGTAGCAGCGATGCGCCAAGGGTTTGTTTTTTGAACGAATAATCCGCATAAATGCTTTCAATTATATCGGTTCTGCGCATGCTGTCAGGTTGTGATGGAGGAAAAACATTGTTCAGTGGTTTGCCATACAACAATTTAGCGGTGAAACCCTTATGCCTGAATTTGGTGCTGAAGCCAAAAATATCGCGGTTAAAATAGTGTCGCGAGCGGTAACTTAAATCTTCGAGTATGGCGCCCGGTATTTCGTACGATCGCAATAAAATGCCCCGCCCTATTGTTTCGTAGTAGTTGCCTATTTTTACTTCCAGCGGATCCGAAGTGTATTGTAACGAATATTGCGAAAGTTTCACATAGTTCCTCTTACTGAAAGGCGAATGAAATTGTTCGAGGCTTATACCTGCCTTAAATTTATCGTAGGTGTAATTTACAACAGCCCTGTCGTAAACACCCGAAAGTGCCGATGTATCCCCGGGCAGCTCGCCGTATTGATATTCGAGCAGGTTGGTGCCGTTAACCTGGGCCTTGAGCGAAAATGGAATATAGAGGAACAAATATAAAATCAACAAGCCTTTTACAGCACTTCTCATAATTACTCTCTGTTTAAATTTTTCTCTATTTCTGCCATAATGATTTCGGCGTCGCCGCTTACATATCCTTCGTGTATCCAAAGGATTTCGCCCTGGCTGTTAACCATAATAAGTGTTGGTAAGGCTATCAGGTTCAGGTCGGTTTTTACTTCCGAATCGATATCGAGTAAAACGGGATATTTTATCTGAAGCGATTTGCTCATGGGTGCAACTTTCGATACAGACCGGGGGCCGTCGCAGTTGATACCGATTATCTGAACGCCTTTGCTGTTATACATTTCGTAAATTTTATTCAACTCAGGAATGGCTTTTATACAAGGTTTGCACCACGTAGCCCAAAAGTCGATTAATGTAAGTTTCTCACCTTTCAGATCGGTGAATGATTGCGATACATTATCCAGGTTCTTAAGTTGAAAGTTATTGATTGTCTGGGCTTCGATACCTGAAAATGTTAGCATGACAAGTAGTATAGTTAGGGTTTTCATGTGTTTCTGATTGTTTATGGAATATTGGTATAAGAAGGAATTTCGCCGAAAAATGCTGATGATCCGTATGTTGAGGTTCAGCTTGAATTGTAAAAAATTCCGGCGGATGTTAATAATCCGCCGGATGTTCTGCCTGGTATAACTATTAATCCTACTTAGCTAAAAGCGCTTGAACCTTCTCTTTTACTGCATCAATATCGCCCGAAGCACCTTGCGAACCGGTGAATACAATATCACCTTTTTTATCAATAACAACGAGCCTGTCGTAAGTGGTTTTGTAATCGGCCGATACAGCCGATGCATTCAGCAGTAGCGGGAATGATACGCCTGTGGTAGTTTTAAAAGCCTGTACCGATGCTGCATTGCCATTCCATTGGTCGAGACCCAGGAGCTGGTAATCGGTGCGCGAAGCAAAAGGTGTAACCAACATGCTTTCAATATTTGGCGCTGTTGCAATGCAGGCCGGGCAAGTGTTTCCAAAGAAGAAAAGTACACGCACCTTATTGCTGTGATCGGTTAACTTAACCGTGCCGCCCGATAATGAACTGAGCTCAAAAGCCGGAGCATTGCCAAGTACCGGATCGCCTCCCATGGTACCCAGGAGTGTTTCGACCTTTTGTTTTACAGCAGCAATATCAGCTGCGGCTCCCTGTGTACCCGAAAAAACAATGGTTCCGGTTTTGTCAATTACCACAAGCCTGTCGTAGGTTGTTTTATAATTGGCAGCAACACCCGAGGCATTCAGAAGCAGGGGAACTGATAATCCGGTTGCGGTTTTAAATGCTTCTACAGCTGCTGAGTTGCCATCCCATTGGTCGAGGCCAATAAGCTGGTAATCAGTACGCGATGCAAAAGGAGTTACCAGCATGCTTTCAACCGATGGTCCGGCAGCCTTGCACGAAGGACAGGTGCTTCCAAAAAAGAAAAGCACCACAACTTTATTATCGTATTCTGATAGCATTACCTGGCTCATGTCGAGAGCTTTAAGCGAGAAATCAGGTGCCATTTCACCGGTAACGGGGATAATGGGGTCAGCATCTTTCTGACAGGAACTAAAAGCAAAAAATATCACTGATACTAATGCGAGTAGTTTCAGGGCCGTTAATCGTTTTTTAAATTTGAATGGTTTGTATGTTTTCATAATTTTTAACGTATTTATTATTATGAAACAAAATTACATTCAAAATGTGGGTAATGAAATGGATGTACTTTCCTGTATAATGGACAAATTTTCCTTTTCAGGTGTTAATTGTCATTTTCCGGTAATCGCTGGGTGTAATTCCTGCTTCGTTGGTAAATAAGCGGCTGAAATAGTGCGGGTCGTCGTAACCTATATGGAATGAAATTTCTTTAATAGATTTTCCGGTATAGATAAGAAGTCTTTTGGCTTCGGTAATAATTCTGTTTTTAATAATACGCGATGGCGATTCAATTCCGTATTTCTGAAGTTTTTTAGTAAGGGTGGCAGGGGCAATTCCCATCCTGTCGGCGTAAGCTTTAACCTGCTTTGATTCTTTGTAATGTTTTTCAACCAGTTCGCTGAATTTCCGTGCGAAGTCGATATTCGTATCGTCAATTTCCCCGATCGTATTTTGAGTGCGAAACAACCTGTTCGACCGGATTAAAAGATTCTTAAGCAGGTTTTTCAGCATTTCGGCCTGTAAGGGATCATCATGACCGAATTCCAGCTCCATTTCCTTCACCGTATTGTTATATATAGTAAGCTGCTGTGCATCGAGGTGAATCTGTACAAAAGTAAAGTTGTTTAGAAACAGTAATCCGTTGCACGAAACTTCGCTGTCGTGGTATTCGATACAATAAAATTCTTTGTTGAATGAAATGGCATATCCTGCACACTTATCAGCACTGGGAATAGCGAAATGCTGTCCCGGAGTAATAAAAATTGCACTTCGTGTGCTGTTCTCAGCCTCGAAATCATCAATCTCCAGTTTACCCTGCATGCTGTTCAATATGAGCACAGTAAACCAGGGATGGGGAATCGAGAAATCAGTTTCGCTTCGCAGTTTAGCAAGTGTTTGTATCGAAAAAAAAGCACTGGTGTTACTATCGGAATAGGTGTGTTTCATTAGTGATTAAGTGAGTGAAGCCATCGGTATAGTATGAATTGTCACATTAAAAGTAATAATTTTTCGTCCGGGTACAAAATAAGAAAATTAACATATGTAAATTTATTCTTGTTTAAATGGTTTGGGTTTCCATAAAAAAATTGCACTGATACAATGCCAGAATTCACAATAACACATTTGTGTTAAAACACAGGCAAAATTGCAGCACAATTTTTTACTTAGCTTTAAACTTCAAATTATACTAGCCGGAGTGCTAAAGTATTTCGAATGTAATTTTTACATTCACCCTGAATTCGATTACATCGTTTTCTTTAACTACAGCGCTCTGATCCTGTACATAAACTGATTTTATGCCTTTAACAGTTTTGCTTGCGGTTTTAACGGCATTGCGCAATGCATCTTCCCAGCTGGTGTTCGAAGAAGCAAGAATTTCGATAACTTTTAATACTGACATGTTTTTAAAATTTTAATGAATATATAGGTTTAACAT
This sequence comes from uncultured Bacteroidales bacterium, assembly GCA_963714825.1. Lineage (GTDB taxonomy): Bacteria > Bacteroidota > Bacteroidia > Bacteroidales > UBA4417 > UBA4417. Next base: position 441,221 of record CAVQQF010000003.1, read on the forward strand.
ATGTATAACACGAATATCAGGTGATTGTTTGATTTTTATTCGAAAATATCCGGCAAACTAACCGGTTCAGGCGTTCGGTTTCCCTTGCGATAAAGAGTTGTGGACGGCTTTTTTCAACACCCAAAGTTCAACCCTTTCGGAAGTCCGCCAGCTCTGATTACGGCGGGTGTTTTTTGAAGCCGGATTAACTTTTTGCTTTACAAATACTTCCTTTTCGAATCGGCCGCCCTCAGCTAATTCAACTTCGACAGGATGATTTTCAGTAGTATGGGTTATTTGCGCAAGGTTCGAAAATAAAATTACTACTCTTCCATCGGCAGCCAGGTGTTTTTCGGCTTCAGCAAAAAATCGTGGGAATAAATCAGTCATCGTAGTAAATGGCTTTGTCAATTCCATCGATAGTATGCGTAGCCGGTATCCAGGGCGGATTAAAAACAATCAATTCTGAATTTGCCGTGCAACTGCCAAACAAATCGCCAACAAAAAGTTCAATCTCTGCATTTCGCTTCTCCTTCATCAGGAATTGGTGTATGCCTATTATGGCGTTTGCATTCGAATCAGTTCCGTACACTTTTCCGAAGCCATATTTTAACATCATAAAAGAAAGTACGCCACTTCCGATCCCTATATCAAATGCCGATTGCTTTTGGCCCTTATATTGTTTTAACCAGGTGTCGAAAAGCCTTAAATGCTCGAAGCGTGTAGGGAAATACGTTCCATAAAAGGGATATATTTTCTGTTCCAAAACCGGGATTGAAATGCCTTTTTCGTACCATTGCCACGAGCTGTTAAGTCCCTGAACCTGCGGAAAAGGAAGCAAAAACTCATCGAGTTCTGGATACAGAATATGGAGCCAGCCTATTTCAGGCGCTTTGCGCACAGTTAATTTGTGATCGATAATTTCCAATAGAATCCGATGCGAAAGTTCGCGGTAAGCCGACCGGTATTCACGTTGCGATTGGAACGACTGATCGGTATATTTTTTTTTCAGATACCGGTTCAGTTCCTGTAAAAGAACCAAACCGCTGCTATAGAAATCATGAACTAAAACATAATGACCTTCAAGTAGTGTTTTCAACGCAATTTGTGGTTCGATGCGGCGAGTATAAACAAAAACCTCCATATCCGAAATCACAGGCTCCGGGCGATCGGCCCGTATTTCCTTGCCCGAAATTGTGAATACTATTTCTGGTTCAGTTTTCGACATTAGTATGTTTATGCTTGTATCATGCAAATTAAGGCAAAATCTTTTAGCTGGTATGTGTACAGAAATATTTATTGTAAGTTGGCCTTACAGCGAATTATACTGATGTAGTTCCGTATTAAGGTATGCCAAAAGACAATTTATTAGCATACGCCATTGGAGTAAAGGGCATAGGCAATACGCCGTTTTGTGGTATAGTTCAACGGTTAGGATATGACAAGTGGCGACCTGCGGAGCACTTTTATGTCTCCCAACTGAAAACTGCCTGCGGGCACTAAGTTAACTAGTTTTAGCCTTAACACGCCATTTGTTATGTCGTTTGTTATGGGGCGTTATTATTTCTTGTCCCAAAGTTCTAGCATTTTTGTCAATTCAACATATTCTTCTTGAAATGCTCCATCCAAAGTTCCGAATTTCGTTTTGAACTCTTTGAAATATTGTCTTGCTGTTTTGTCGCCAGAAATTGTTGCAATGAAAAGTCTATTAGCTATTTCCATTTTGTCGGCATCAAGTCCTGGCTTTCCAGTCTCGTATTCTTTTAGTACTGCTTTTACTCCGTCTCTGTTGTATTTTGGGATCTGTCGGTTTACAATAAGTTTTCTGAATGTCTTTTGTCCAATGAAGTATATTTTGTCTGTCGTCCAAACTGTTTCTTGAAATTTGAACTTTGGCCCTGTCGGTAAGTTTCGAAGATCGTCAACAAGCAAAGTGTCTTTATTAACGTTCAGTCTGCAAGTCAGCACAGCACCCCAAAAGTCAATGATATTGTCTTGTCCGCAAACTGCAAGAACAAATTCCGAAAAAGTTGTCGGTTTACTTTCAGGATTCTTGTAGCCGCAAAGAACAATTGTCTGCCCATTTGAAAAATGGAAAGTTGTGTCTGTCTTTGTACCTGCAAACTGTGTTTTTGGGCAGTCACAAGAAACTTTCTCAGTCTGTCCAAATGCAGATGAAATAGTTAAAACCGTCAGAATAATTGATAATTTAAGTTTCATTGCTGTATTTATAATGTGCCATAACTTCTACTAACAAATATATCCCACTTTCCTTAATATTCATTTAAAGCCGGTAAATTTATTTTATCAATAGAAATAATGGATCAACATCATATTTTAGTCCGGTTTAGCTTCCAATTAATAAATTATGATTTTTGTGTTTCAAAAGTTTGATTTACGGTCAACCTGAGGTTTTTAGTTACTTTTGAAGTCTGAAACAATCTAAATTTACGGAAAATGAAACTGAATATAATTCCCGCGATTGCACTATCCTTAATGCTGATATCTTGCAGTTCAACAAAAAAAGCAACGGTATATACTCCCGGTGCCAACGATAGGCTGGTAACATCAGTAGCCTGGTACCAGCATTCGTCCGAAATGATGGCGCTGTATTACCAGGGCTTTAATATTGCCCGCGAGCGCCTGGATAAGGCAGTGGCTGAAAATATAGAGGGAAAATCGCTTGCAGTAGTGGTTGATATTGACGAAACCATGCTCGATAACAGTCCTTTCGAAACAAGCCTGATTAATAATGTGGAGTTTAGCAAAGGCTGGCGCGAATGGACTGCCAAAGCTAGTGCCAAAGCTCTGCCCGGCGCGCTTGAGTTTGCAAAGTATGCACAAAGCCGGAACGTGGAGGTGTTTTATATTACCAACCGCGATGATATTGAGCATGCCATTACCCTCGAAAACCTGGTAAAGGAAGGCTTCCCTTTTGCAACAGCCGATCACCTGCTCACCCGAAGCGATACGGCTGACAATGCCGGCAATACCAGTTCGAAAGTCGGCCGCAGGGCTAAAGTGGCCAAAAATCATGAAATTATTCTGCTGATAGGCGACAACCTGAATGATTTTTCGGAACTCTTTGAAGACCGCAGCATAAATAACGGAAAAGATGCTGTAGTAAAAAACTATGAGCTTTTCGGTACGAAATTTATTGTACTTCCCAATCCGAATTACGGAGCCTGGGAAAAGCCTTTATACGACTACAAAAGTAATTTACCTGATGCTGAAAAAACCCGCTTGATGAAGGAAAAGCTGATAGGGGAGTAGGGGAAGGGGATTGAGGGGGATTGAAAGGATTGAAGGGATTGATAGGATTGAGGGGATTGATAGGATTGAGGGATTGAAGGGTTTCAGGGTTTCAGAGTTTCAGAGTTTCAGGGTTTCAGAGTTACAGGGAAGTACGAGCACCGAGCGGAGCCGATAGCTATCGGAACGAGGTGCGGGTTTGAAAGGTTACAGAGTTTCAGGGTTTCAGAGTTACCGGGTTTTACGAGCGTTGAGCGGTTTCTATAACTACTGGAACGAAGTGTGGCGTTTAAAGGGTAGTTGGTTCAATTGTACATTACCTCTTAAAAAATTATCAACCCGCATCCCACATCGTACATCGTACATTGTACATCGTAAATCGTACATCCCACATCGTACATCGTACATCGTACATCGTACATCGTACATCGTACATCGTACATCGTACATCGTAAATCGTACATCCCACATCTCTTTCCCCCTTCTTTCAATTATTCAACTCCACCGTCCAGTCGCCCGGTTCGGATATTTCGAAATCGAATTTTACATTCACCGGCATGGTATGCAGTTTATTTAAAGTGGTATAGGAAATTTTTATGGTAACAGGGAATATAATATAGTCGTATCCAATTGACTGGCTGATTTTAGTCTCGGTTCCGCTTGTGGTCGACATCAGGAAATTCGATATTCCCATGTTCCGACCGCCATTCTGGAAAATATCAATCATTACACGGCTTTTGGTGGTATTGTTTTTCTGGAAATTATAACGCCCTACGCCTGAGTTATACAATACAATCGGTTGTGGTGGCCTGGGTCCGAAATACTTGTCGAGTTGCCAGATTCCTTCCTGTACATGCTCAGCTCCGTTAACTACCGATGTATATTCACCACTGCCATGCCGCATGCCTTCGGCCCAGTTGCCGGTGTATCTTTCGCCTGTAGCCCATATGTAAGTGCCTTCGCCATGGGGCAAACCCTGGCTAAACTGACCTTCGTACCGGTCGGTTCCCGTGGCAATGCCTTTGCCGTGAGCCAATCCCTTTTTGCATTTGCCATCGTAAGTGCCGGCGATTTCGGGTTTCAGTACTTTGCATTTTTCCTGCCCCGATAGCAATAATGTGCAACTTGTAAAAATAGCGATAAGAAAAAGATTCAAATAATGTTTCATAGTTTATTCTTGTTTTAATATTTACCGGTTAGCTGTGTAAAAGTATAATTTTTTCAGATATTAATATAGGGCTGTTGTATGATTATTTACATGTAGCTAACAGGCTTTATAATAACAAATTAGATTGACTTAAACAAAGCTGTATAAGTATATCGGATTATTTACTTGGCATCTGGCACACTAATTGCTGAAAATATGACTATGTTTTTTTGCCAGCGTTTTATGTCTCTTCGTCTTCCAACTCAGGGCTCTTTTCTCAAAACCTGCGTAATAGCATCAAATACTATAAAAATAGCATCGAGTGAACCAATTTACACTCTGATCGTTTAATAATTCAATCAAAACAATTAAACATAAAGAATGAACACTGTTGAATCAAAACCGCTAATTAAACTCAAAGCGGTTACCATCATAGCGAATACCGAAATTTCGCCCAATGTTTTTATCCTTTCTTTCAAACGCGATTTTGTTTTCCGGGCCGGACAGGTGCTGGGATTAGCCCTTGCTTCGAATGATGATGCCCGGCTTTACAGCATTGCCAGTGGCGAAACTGATGAGAATATCGAAATTCTTTACAATATTAAACCAGGCGGGAAACTTACGCCTAACCTGGCCATTCTTAAACCAGGCGATACCTTGTGGATCAGTTTCCCCTTCGGATCGTACGAAGGGTCGGCCGAACCAGCATACTGGATTGCAGCCGGAACCGGTATAGCTCCCTTTATCAGCATGTATCGCTCCGGTATGGGCGATAATAAAAAGCTGATACACGGAGGAAGAACCCTCGACTCGTTTTATTACAGCGATGAATTAAAGGATGATTTCGGCGATCGTTATATCCGCTGCTGCTCGCAACAGGAAGGCGATGACGTTTATAATGGTCGTGTTACCCAATATATTGAGGATGCTGACGACCTGCCATTGGATCAAAAATACTACCTTTGCGGAAGTGCCGAAATGGTTGTTGAATGCCGCGAGATTTTACTCAGCAAAGGAATAACTTTCAACAATATTGTGGCCGAAATATATTTCTGAAAATAAATGTCCACAAACGAAACTTCTTTGCAAAAAGACACCTTGCTTGGCAAAACCCTGGATGATCTGAAACTCCTTGTTAAAAAGCTTGAACTTCCTGGTTTTGTTGCTGCTCAACTGGCTTATTGGCTTTACAAAACAAATATTCAGTCGTTCGATGAAATGACAAATATTTCGAAGAAGGTAAGGCAATTGCTCGAAGAGCATTACAGCCTGGGTGTGACTGTGCCCGGTAAAGTTCAGGTGTCAGCCGATGGCACCAAAAAATACCTGTTCACTGTAAGCAATCATAAGTTTATTGAAACTGCTTTTATTCCTGAAGCAAAACGCAATACATTATGTGTTTCGTCGCAGGTAGGTTGTAAAATGGGGTGTTTGTTCTGTGCAACAGGTAAGCAGGGATTCCAGGCGCAGTTAACGTCGGGTCAGATACTCAACCAGTTGCGGAGTATACCCGAACGCGAAGCAGTTACCAACATTGTATTTATGGGTATGGGCGAGCCTTTCGACAACCTCGAGGAGGTAATGAAAGCCCAGGAAATACTTACAGCTTCCTATGGTTTTGAACTGAGCGTGCGTAAAGTCACAGTTTCTACTATTGGAATTGTTCCTGCCATGGAGGTATTCCTGACAAACAGTAAATGTAACCTCGCTGTTAGTGTTCACTCTCCGTTCGATGACGAACGCCGACAGTTGATGCCTATTCAGCATGTATATCCCGTGAAGGAAGTGATTGAAACCATACAAAAATCCGATCTCGGGAAGTACCGTCGCGTTTCAATTGAATACATTGTTTTTGGTGGATTGAATGACACTTCCCGACATGTTAAGGAATTAGCGCGATTGCTGAATAAAATCCGTTGCCGCATTAATCTGATCCGTTTTCATCCGGTTCCCAATGTTCCGCTCCCTCCAACTGATGAGGAGCGGTTGCTTGAATTTCAACGTGCATTGAATGATAAGGGAATAGTAACAACCATACGTGCTTCGCGGGGTCTCGACATCGATGCAGCCTGTGGGTTACTCTCAACAAAAGCATTTATTCAGCGTGAGGATACAGATTTTTAATAACTTATGTACTGTTATAATGAAATGCTCCTTATATTTGCACCACCAAACAACTAACCCCAACTGATGATCCTTAACCAGACAGTTATACTGGTGGAAGACTCTGATTCCGATCGTCTTCTCTTCTCGAAGTATTTGAAGCAAATGGGTTACGAATGTTTATGCATGGATTGTGCTGATACATTGCTAACTCAGATTGATGAAATCGAACCCAGCCTGATACTGATGGATATCGAAATGCCAGGCATTACTGGCCTCGAAGCTGCCGGAATTATCAGAAAGAAGCAGGAGTTGTCGGGGAAAAAACATATTATCATTGCGCTTACAGCACATAATGATAATAATATCATGAGTATTGTAGCTTCTGCCGGTTTCGACGACTACCTCCAGAAACCTATAACCAAACGCGATTTGTCATTGAGAGTGAACCGCTACCTGAAGTCAGAATCGGAAATTTGTTCGGCTTTTTTAAATACTGTTTGCGATAAGATTTCGGATAACGAAAAGCTCTATTCGCTCGAAATGTTCGATGGCGATGATCCTGAATTCGTGCGCTCCATCATCGAGATGTTTGTTACCAATACACCGGGTTCCATTCAGGAAATTAAAAGAGCATTTAATGATGGTGAAATGGAAGTGCTCAGGCAGCAGGCTCATAAGCTGAAACCACATTTTTCGTTTTTTGGTGCTCCTGATCTTCAGCAAGCTCTGCAGATGATCGAAGATATAGCACGTGGTACAGCCGAAACAGCAAAGCTCCCTGAATTAATTGATTGTACTGAAAAGCGAAGTGCGTTAATGATTTCGCAAATGAAATCGGACCTGCTTTCATAACAGGGTTGTTATCAGATAATGTGCTCTTATTCAGCTGTTGATATAGTGATAACTCAGTAATAATCTTATTTTTTTCTTCTTACTACTACCACGTATCCGTGATTTTAACTGATATTTGCAAAATACATTCCTGCAGGCTGATTGTAAGTTAATCACCTACCTAACAGAAATAATTTCGAATACCGATTACCTCTCATTTTAATGAAAAACCTTACCGAAGGCAACAGCGGAAGCCTTATTTTTAAGTTTGCCATACCGATGCTCATTGGTAATGTGTTTCAGCAATTGTATAATATTGTCGATAGTATTATTGTTGGCCGTTACGTTGGAAAAGAAGCACTCGCGGCCGTGGGGGCATCATTCCCTTTAATCTTCATGCTTATTTCGTTTGTGGTGGGTGTTGCCATGGGTACAACCATTATTATATCGCAATATTTCGGTGCCAGGGATATGAAAATGGTGAAACGTTCGATCGATACCATGTATATTTTCCTGTTTGTGGCATCTATTATTGTTACCATACTTGGAATCAGCCTGAGTGGGCCGGTTTTCAGACTTATTAAGCTTCCCGAAGAAGTTATACCACAAGCAATTTCCTATTTTAATGTTTACCTGGGCGGGATGATTTTCTTTTTCGGGTTTAACGGTATCAGCGCTATTTTACGCGGTTTAGGCGACTCGAAAACACCTTTGTATTTCCTTATCATTTCAACCGTGATGAATATCGCCCTCGATTTGTTGTTTGTTGCAGTATTCGAATGGGGAGTGGCAGGTGCTGCATGGGCAACGGTAATATCGCAGGCAGGTGCTTTTTTAACGGGTATATTATATTTAAACCGCACCAATGCCATGGTTAAACTCAACAGCCTGAAACTTGTTTTCGACAAGGCTGTTTTCCGTAAAAGCCTTGCTATCGGTCTGCCAACCGGACTTCAACAAACCTTTGTGTCGCTTGGTATGCTTGCTATTATGCGTATTGTTAACGATTTCGGGACCGATGTAATTGCTGCCTACAGCGCAGCCGTCCGCCTGGATTCGCTGGCAGCCATGCCGGCTATGAATTTTGGCGCTGCTCTGTCAACTTTTGTAGGGCAGAATCTTGGGGCTAACAAGCCCGAACGTGTGAAGCAGGGATTAAAAGCAACGTTTTTTATGGCAGGAGCACTTGCACTGTTTACAAGCCTGGTGGTAATTATATTCAGGCAACCTTTGATGAGCCTTTTTACGACCGATACTGCCGTTATTGGTATAGGCACAAATTACCTGGTGATAGTGAGTTCGTTTTATATATTTTTCGCTACCATGTTTGTGATAGGAGGGGTGATGCGAGGAGCCGGAGATACTCTTATTCCAATGTTTATTACTCTTTTTGCACTCTGGGCCATACGTATACCCGCTGCTTGGATTATGTCGAGGTATATGGGTGTGGATGGTATATGGTGGTCGATTCCTGTGGCCTGGTTTATTGGAATGGTACTATCCTACCTCTATTACCTTAAAGGGAACTGGAAAAGTAAAGTTGTGGTAAAACACAGGCATGAGAGCATTGACGAGGTGATGATGGATTAATTGGAGAGTGAATAACGAATAGTGATAGAGTGAAAAGTGATCGCGCTAGCTATCGGGATCGAATCCCTAAACCCTAACTCCTAAACCCTTACTCATGATCTTTCTCCAACCTAAAAAGCATAACTAACCCCTCCCAGCAGGTTGATGCCATACGAGCGGTAATTATACCAGCGATAGTATTTGCTGTTGGTAAGGTTATTGAAGTTCAGCCAGAACGAAAGCGCTTTGTTAAAGCGGTATTCGGCTCCCAGGTTAATGTCGGTCCAGCCTTTTAGTTTTTCGGGTTCAAACGTAAATTCGGGTTCGGAACCATCAATTATCACTGCTTCAGTTGGTGCAAGTGCCCATACCGGGCCGTTTACTGTGGCTTTGGCAGTAATCACGATTTTATTCTGCATATCATACCTTCCGCTGAATTCAAATTCGTAGGCAGGCTTGTACCAGGCATATTCCTGCTCGTTGGTTTTGTAGTGGTTGTATGCGCCGGTAACCGACAAGCGCAAACGTGCCGATTTAACAAACTCCAGTTCGCCTTTCAGTTTCACGGTGCTGATATTGTCGTAAACCAAGCTGAAGCTGTTGCGCAGGTATGCGGCTGTATCTACAACAAACAACGGGTAGTTTTCGTAGGTGCTGCTGGCTATGCTTCCGTTAAAATTAAAACTCCGGCTGATATTACTCTGGAAACCTCCGTAAATTTTAAAACGGTCGTACACATAATTCCATGGCATTACGGAACTGATAAATAAATTCTGTTCAGTGACACCTTGCATCGATGTGCGCTCCATGCCGCCACTGATACCTGCATACAGTTTCAAAGCGTCGGGAATAAGTTCGAGCTTAGCCTCGGCAACCGGGTACAAATGGCCTTTGGTAACCGAATCGGACGAAACGTTGAGTTTGAAACCGGCCATAAAACTGTATTCGTTAAGCTCAGCTTTAATAAAAGGTTGGATGGTGAAAATACCGCTGTTGATATGTCCGATCGAATCGCGCTGGTTCAGGAAATTATAGCCTCCGGTAACACCCAGTACCTGGTCACTGCCAAAATTAAACAGGTCGAGCCTTTTGTCGAGTGTGGTGGTAAATTTAACGTTGTTTTCAGCGTTTTTGTGAAGGCCGGCCATATGATAATACGAAAGGCCGGAAGTGTGATTCAGCCTGTCCTTCGAGCGGTAATTGCTTCCGAAATTAACGACCCCACCCGCTGTGAAATAGCGCTGTTTGAGGTCGTCTTCTTCAATTAAAGTATCTTTGAACTCCGAGGGTTTAAATCCATACAGGTGCACCACATCGCGGTAATAAAATGCTTTTCCGGTAAGAGTGTGCTGCCCGAAATATTTGGAGCCGTTAATCCCGGCTTCGTTGCGGCTGTTTTTCGGCGGACCGTAATCCTTTATTTCACCGGCTGCCGATTGATGTTTAAGATGCACCGAGGCAAGATATTGTTTCGATCGCAACGAACTCATATATAACTCACCATATAAAGCTGAATAGTTTCCCGCTCCGGCACGCAGGTAATTACGGTAAAGCTTGCTCAGCGGTTCGGCAACCAGTTTCACAGCAGGCAAGGTCTCAATTTCCGGTTTAACTTCGGCAATCCTTGGCATAATATTGTAATTCATTACCGGAATGCGTGTCGAAGTGTCGTCGATTGCGGGATTCTGACTTATTTTAAAGGCATCGGGAATAATAGGGTCGTAAGGTGCCACAACCGTAATTTCCTCGTTATAGGTTTTTACCTGTGCAAAAGCATGGTGCGAACATACCATTACCACGAAAGCGAGCAGTAATGCCTGTGTGGTTATATATTTTTTTGACTTTGTCATATGCATCTGAAAATAAATTGTACTTGTCGGCTTGTGGGTTGTAAAGTAGTTGAAAGAAGTATTGAGTTAACGGATGGCGCTGAGTTTCTCACGCGCTATCATCACCAGATCCTGCCCTTCATAATTATCGATAATGCTTTGCAGGGTTTGTTTTGCCTGGAATGTATTTCCCTTTTTAATGTACACGTCCGATAGCAGCAGGAATCCTTTTGCTACCCAGTAATCGTAGGATGCATAGTTTTCGGATAAGGCAAATACTGATTTTTCGCAGTCGTCGTACCTGCCGTTTTCGAACTCCAGTTGTGCCAGCATATATTTTGCTTCGGCTCCCATCTCGTTTTTCGATAGTTTGAGGGTTGCTTCAAATTCCTTTCGGGCCAGGGAAGTGTTTCCCAGAGCGTATGCCGAGCGTGCAATGGTAATATGCGCTTCGGTAGCCAGGTTTTCGGGTAGTTTTTCGAAAGTAAGAAGTTTTTGTGCCGATTGTATAGCGAGGCCATGCCGCTTCAACGCATATTCGCACTGCATTTGTCCGCTAACAGCATCCATTATCATACCCGACTGATCGCCTGTTTCTTCCACGCGTATATAATTGGCAAGTGCCGATTCGTAATTGTTGCGAATGTGATAAATATGCGCTGTCCGCGACGAGGCATTTGCTGTAAAACGCGACCGCGACTGGCTGATGATAAACTCATAGTTTTTTAATGCAGCATCGTAACGTTGTGCACGGTAGTCGCATTCGGCTTTGTAAAAGTTAGATTCCAGTATAAAAGCTCCTTCCGGAAATTTGCTGATGTATTTCGAAAATCCCTCGTTGGCTTTGTCGCAATTACCGTTCATATACTGGTTTTCGGCAGCTATATAGGTGAGTGAATCCTGTTCCGACCGCGAAATATTCCCCCTTGGCACCTGGTTAGTGAATTCAACGTATTCCTCCACCTGGTTCATTTCGACATAAATGCTTTTGATGCTGCTCATTGCTTCCTTCGACTCGGGTGTGCCGGGATATTCCTTTGCAACACGTTTGAGCATGGCCAAGGCTTCGTCGCCACGGTTCTGGTTAAATAAGATCAGGCCGGTTTTAAGCAGCGACTTTTTTACGTAAGTGCTGTTAGGGAATTCTTTAACTACCCTTTGAAAATAACTCAGCGCATCACTATCCTTGTCGATTACATTATAGGTTAACCCGATTTCGTATAGCGCATCATCCGTGTAAACCGACTTGGGATAAGACTGCAGCATTTTTTTAAGCGTCGCAATTTTCTTCTCCATATCGCCCTGTACTCCATAGCTTATGCCTGACTGGTACATGGCATAATCGGCATCGGTTACCCGCGATGTAACTGCTTTCTGATAAAATTCAGATGCTGAGGCATACTCTTTGGTCATAAAATAACAATCGCCCAGGCGCAGGTTGGCATCACCGGCGAGTTTTACATCGGGGTTTTTAACCGCCAGGTATTTGCGGAAAGCAGTTGCAGCTTTTCCATACTCTTTCTTTTTAAAGTAACAATAACCCAGGCTATAATTTACCGTATTAAACATGGGTTGGCTTATAGCTCCCGGTGTAACCTGGAATTTATTGAAAGCTTCGATGGCTTTATCCCAGCGGGCAGTACGATAGTAAGCTTCACCTGCCCAATACGAGGCCAGGGCTTTTATCGAATTATCGGAAGTTACCTCGCGTGCCTGTGCAAAAAGCAGGATAGCACCTTCATAATCGGTTTCGTTAAAAAGTTCAATGCCCCGGTAATAGGCTATCCGCTGATAGGCGGCATCGAGCCGTGAACTGCGTTTTTTAATGTTCTGAATGCTGGCAAGTGCATTCTTGTAGTTTTTGGTGAGCAGGTACAAATCGGCGAGGTAACCATAAAACTCGTCGCGGCGGGCCGACTCAGGGTATTTGTTGAGGTAATCCTGTATGGCGTTAACAGCTTCGTTATACGGATTGTACGAAAGTTCAACTGCCAATTTTGCGTAATTAAAAAGTGCTTCTTCGGTCAGTGCCGGATCACCTTTAATTTTGAATGCCGAATTGAATGCATTAAACGCAAAACGTTTCTGGTTGGTTTTTATGTAACAGTCGGCAAGGTGATAATAGGCATTTTGCGATAGTGAATCCTGCCCGGTGGCTACCATCTGAAAATATTTGATCGCCTGTGGGTAATCGCCGGTGCGGTAGTTGGAGAATGCAATTTCGTAATTATCGACAGCCGAAACGGATGATGGACGGGATTCGAGGTACTGGTTAAAATATTTTAAAGCCGATTTATAATCCCCTTTATGGAAATAGGCATCAGCAGTTAAACGTGCAATTTCAGCAGTTTTTTTATCACTGCTTCCTTGCAATAAGGGAAGTGCTTTTTCGATCAGCTCATCGTGGCGGCCTTGCAAAGCGTATATCTGAACGATATAATAATTTACCACTTCGCGAAAGGTTTCGTCGGTTGCCACACGCTCGAAATGCTTCAGTGCTGTTTCGTAGTTTTTTTCGGTATAGGCAATATGAGCATAGTAATAATTGGCAGGTATCAGATATTTATTAGGTTTCTCAGTAATTAAAGTGAAGTATTCGCGGGCTTTCTGAAGGTTATCGGTTTTAAAATTGGCATAACCGTATTTAAAATAGTATTCGTTAAGCTGTTCAGGGGTTAACTCGTACTTATCCACTTTGTTGAAGCTTTGCAAAGCCTTGCGGTAATCTTTATTAGTAAGCTGAAGTTTTCCAAGCTCAAAATTGGCATCGTTCACCTGTGCATTCTGCGGATAGGTTCCAATAAACTTTTCGAATCGCTGTGTGGCATCCGGATGAAAGAGCTGCGCAGCACACAAGGCGGCATAATACTCGGAGCCTGCTTTAATGTTCGACTTTTCGCCTGTAGCAAGTTGGTCGAATAACTACCAATGCAGAACCGTATTTGGCTTTGGAATACAGGTCAATCGCCTGGTCGTAAGAGGCTTGCGGATTACTGTAAATATTGGTTTTTTGTGCCGAAACCTGCAAACACAGGCTGCATAGCAGTACGAAAACTGAAGTACTTAGTACGCGGTGTATATTCATATTGGAGTGCTGAAAATCAGGATTAAAGGTATAGTTTATGTCAGCAGCGGCGAGTTGGTGTGTAGTAACTTATTAACATTTGTGATTTGAAAACTTAACGTAATTGAATTACGAATAGTATATTTTTAGGAAGATTTGGGAAACAACAGGCTGCTAACAGGATAAGGTCAGGAATATTTTTTACCGCGAAGATGCAAAGGAAAGTGCAAAGGGTGCAAGGTTGATAATTCCCTGTAATGCTTAACGTTATTTGTCCAGGACCTGAAAAAATCCTGACTTGCAGGCCGTTTTGTCTGCAATAATTCGAATAAGGTAAAAATGCTAAGAGTCTGTTTTTTTTGCTTTTTTTCCCCCTCTGTCTCCCCCTGATTCCAAGTGGAGGACGTTCTAAGAATAATTTTTCTTTGTTTGAATGAACTTCAAACTGGCACAATTTACGCCCTCCCTGATTTCAGGGAGGGAAGGGGAGGGTACATTGTTAAATTTTTAATCAGTCTCTAATTCAGAATACTGATCTTCCGCGTATCAATAAGCCGCTTACCCGAAGTGATACGGATCACATAGGTGCCGGGAGTAAGATTCCCTACATCAAGCCTTTCGGTTGATTGCTGCATGTATCGTTTCCAGTGGTTTGTTTCCATGCCGGCCATATTATAAAGTCTGATATCCAGGTTTTCCTGTTTCTCGAACGTTGACGAAAGTATCAGTTGCCGGGCATAGGGCTCGGCATAAATACTTAAGCCTTTGGCAAATGTTACCCCCTCAATCCCAACGGTGCCGTAAACAAACGAGAGATTATCGACCCACATGCTTGTTCCTGTATGGTTCAACCCATCAAGCGGGTTTGAGTTTACAAAAATGATATTCATGGTATCAGGTGCCTCCCATATCAGGTATTCGAGCGGCACTTCGAAATACGTCCAGTTGTTGAAAGTACCCATGGTGTCGATTGCTGCATAGCCGATGGTGTCCTGAACACCGTTATTCCATTTGGTGAGTCCCCAGCCCATAACGCAGGTGTCGTTATTTACCGGGTTGTATTTGAAATACCCTGTAAGTTTCTGTGGCATGCCGGTAAAAGGATATCCGCCGGTAAGTGTGGCGGTCTGGCCAATAGGATCGATATTCAGCGTTCCCAGTGTTAATGCTCCCTGTACGGTATATGTGCCGATGAGCGGAATGGTTTTGGTAACAACCGTAAGTTTCGCAGATGCCAGGCCCGATTGGGGATTCGACAAATCTTTTGAAACAGTGGTAAAAGTTGCCAGCCCCAGGAGATTAATATTTGAAGTATTCCATAAATCGGGCTCGCCCGATGACCATGTTTCGAAACTTCCGTTTGGAATTTGCTGGGCGCGCATTTGAGTACTTAGTATAAGTATGAATATTACCGCTGGAAATAAAATCTTCATGGCCTGATTTTGTATTAAATTAAAATGTTCTATTAAGTATAATTTCCTTAACAAAATTATAGGTAAAATGTTAGTCTCCCCAACCCCTATCCCGATAGCTATCGGGACCTAACCCCCAACTCCTTCCTGAAAAATGCAACACTTAGGTGACAACCCTGTAAGCAGGATTCTGTTCCTTTGGGCCTGTTGCCGACCCGCCGGCTTCCATCATTTATCTGGGACCGCTATCACTAACGGCCTCTAACGACCTACCCCCCGGGCATCGGGCGAGCAACCCTTACTGCAACCACTTGCGTGGCACAACTCCCGGTATATTTGGTCTTTCAACCCATAAGGTTTACCCTCATGCTGTATCGCTACAACAAGGCGTGGGCTCTTACCCCGCGTTTTCACCCTTATCACGCCGAAAGGCGTGACGGTTTATTTTCTGTGGCACTAGCTGTTCCCACGGTGTTCAGCCGCAGGACCTTCCCGTTAGGAAGTATGGCGCTCTGTGTTGTCCTGACTTTCCTTACCCGCGTTCCGAATGATCGGGACGGGATACGATAGAACAGGTTGTCACCGGGGCAAAGGTACGGAAAATACGCGAAAATTTAATATGATAAAGATAGTCTGTTGGCTTTGATATTTTCTGTGCTTATCAGATAGAGCCCAATACTTAATTCGAGGAGAATAACGTCTCCTAGATATTAATTAAACTCAGGGTTAATTTTTGAATATCGTATTTCATCCCATATCTTACCCTGTTTAAAAACAGATTTTTTAAAAACAGCTTCTTTTACAAATCCGCATTTTTCGAGCACATGCATCGAAGCGGTATTGTATTCGAAAACGCCGGTATGTATGCGGATTAGTCCAAGGTTATTAAAACCGTAACCAGTGATTAGGTTTACAGCGGTTAGTAACAATGCCTTTGTTCCAGTAGGGTTCGCCGATAAAGTAGCCGATTTCGGCCGACTTGCGGTATACGTCAGTACCCGGAACAAGCGAAATGTTTCCAACATACTCATTATCGTAGTCGATTCCGAAAAACGTGACAGGATCCTGGTTGGTGAATTTGCTGAGAAAATTTTCGGCATCAGCCAAAGTATATGGATGAGGAAATCCATCGCGGAGATTTATACTGATTTTTTCGTTGTTCGCCAGTTCGGCGAGGCGCTTCGCATCACTTAAGCGTAAAGCGCGAAGGGTTATATTTCCTGATATGAGTTCCATATTTTTTAACGGATTACAGGCTTTTTGTATGCTACCTTAAAATTAAGTTCAGAAAAATCTGATAGATAATGTGCAGTTAAATTTATAATGCAGTTCCTTTTGTAAGCAGCTTTTTAATACTGCTGGTAAACTTTTTCATTTTATACGCAAAAGTTATGGTAACTTCGGGAAGTGGCCCACTATACGGGCTGCCCATTCGCAGATAGAATTTGTAAAACATATTGGCGGTAATTCCCCATTTATTTAAAAAAGTGCGGTTACCTTGTTTTACTTTTTTATTCCCCAGGCGCTTTGTCGAATGCTCCAGGAAATGATACACACGGCTGCGTGAAACACCTTTGAAATTGCGTACACCAAGTTGCCATAGCTTTAGCGAAAAATCGGGGTCAGAATAAAATCCGGGGAAAAACTCAACACTGTACCCGCCAACGGCATGCCATATATCGCGATGCACTATGTTGGGCGGCCACGATGCTCCGTTCCAGTCGTTCATTGGCAGGGATTGGAAGTTTTCCAAAAGTTCTTCTTCGCGGAAATCAGCCGGAGTTGTACCAAACGAAAAGGGTGTTATGGCCGACTTTTTGCCTGCATCCGAAGGTTCGATGGCCGTTGCCGAAAGAAAGAAAAACTTATCGGGCATTTGCTGAATTTCATCCCACAGGTACTTATCCCAGTCGGGGCAAACGTACATATCGTCGTTCAGATACAGTATGTAATTTGTTTTCGCCTGCGCTGCTGCAGCATTTACTGCATAGCAAACACCTATATTGTCTTCGCTGTGCGTGTGACTGATCTGCTTCGCCTCGGCCCAGGATTTTGTGCCGTCGCTGCCTTGGTTTATATGAAGTATGATCTGATGTTTATACCGGCTGTTCTTTAGAATGCTGCTTATGCAAAGCTGTAACATGGGCAGGTTATTCCATGTAGGAATAATAATCGAAAAGAGCAGGTCTTCGTCGCTTTCGTATGTTTTTCGGGTAAATTGTATGCGTGGCAGAGTTTTCAACGATGCTTATGGTTGATAATACAGCAAATGTAATAATAATTCAAAATGGAATTAATATTGGTTGCTGTCGCTATAAAAATAACTGATTTTCAGTGGATAAACCGATACGCTTCCAGGTCTGCAATGTTTTTCAGGAAAGATTTAACTGTTAAATATTCCTGTGAATTATCAGTTCTATAGCGCCGTTTCCATATTTGGCAAAGGAAGCACTACGGAATTCAACATCCTCGTATTCGTTAATCCGTTGGATAATAGCCTGTTTTAATGATCCGTTTCCAATGCCGTGAATAAACACTACCCGTTTGAAAGTAAAAGCAATAGCACTGCCAAGCATGCGCTCGAAATATCCCATTTGAATGGTAAGTATTTCGTGTGGCGATAATTTGCTGTAATCCTCCCTGAGAGCCGAAATATGCAGATCCACTTCGGCTTCGCCGGGTGCGGTGCGGTGCTGATCAATAGCGGTTTCGGGTCTGAATCGCTCGGCGGCAGCAGGCAAAGGCTCACGGTTTTCTTTCTCGTTCAGTATTTGCTCGTACGTGGTAGGTATGCGGTTAAGCTCACAAACGGTGTACATGATGGCTCGCTGGTTGGCGAGGAAACGGGTTTCGTGGTAGCTCCCTTCCTGGTAAAAAACTGATCCTTTGATGCGGAAAGTCGCGCTTACCGGCATCAGTATCTTTTCGTTTTCGTCGGCAAAGAAAAGCACCTGTACCACTCCATTCGACCAGGTGCCGATATCGTCGCGTACAATACTCTCGATCACCAGCTTCGACTCTGCAGGTACCGATCCATAGTCGATTCCCGAAAAATTACCTTCAGTGTTTTTTAATGAAAATGAGTACAATATATCGTATTCAGTATTATTCACAATATAAACATCCATAGTACCTGTCAGCAATCGCTGCTGATCCTGTGGCACCCAGGCCAGGTAAACGCCCGAAGGCGCTGCCGATGCACTGCCACGCTGAACCAGTCGGCTTATGCGATCGGTTTCAATAATTTCGGGTTCGGGTTCAACCGTTACTTTGGGCTCCGAATGCCGATCGCCCTTATTCAAAAACAGATCGCCTGAAGCTCCTGCCGGCTCAATGGCAACAAGTTCGTTGGTGAGAGTAGGTATTTCAAAACCATCCTCAATAGCCACCAATACCATGAACGCATTTATCTCTTTTACTACCGTTCCTCCTCCTGTTGAGTTCAGAAACCTGACTTTATCGCCTGCTTTAAATTTCATTCTTTGTATTAATTATTTGCATTCATCACAACATCAGCATTTTGCATAATGTCATTCATTAATTTATTGATTATAAACTGTAAGAGTTTTCAGAGGGCAAAGGTAGCAACAATTAGACCATGGAAACGGAAAACCTTTCTTTTCTGATTTTTCCGGATATGTAAGCAGCCAATTTAGGGCCGTAAAATTTGAAAAATAGCAGTTTTAATCGGCTTTATATTATTTGGGGAGGTAATAAAGGATACTTTTGTGCGTTTTGTAAAAAAATAATACTTTAATTAAATGAATAAATCATTTTTTCGTTTGGCTTTCGCCCTTCTTAGCATAATACTGCTTACCGTTTCGTGTGGAAAAGATAATAAAAAACCTGTGGCTCCGCAGTTTGTTTTCAAACATGCCGTTAATGGCTTTGAGTTACAGAAAAGTGTAATGAACTATACCAACCAGGCCGGTAATCCAATACCAGGTCGATGAGCTACAGTATTTTATATCGGAAATAAAACTGAAAACAGCTGATGGCCAAATTCTGCCGATCGAAAACGATAATGCTATTCACTATGTTGATATCGACATTCCTTCCACCCTGGAGTGGAATCCAACAAATCGTTTGCCAATAACTGCTTACGAAAGTATCTCGTTTGTTGTCGGCATTAACGAAGCAAAAAACAAGACCGGATTGTTTGTTAATCCGCCTGAGCGTGATATGTTCTGGCCCGATATGTTAGGTGGTGGTTATCATTATATGAAGATGAACGGTAACTGGAAAGCCGCAGGTGATACCATCAAACCATTTAATTTTCACCTTGGAATAGGTATGGCGGGTACGGTTGTATACCAGAACTATTTTACCGTAACACTGCCATTGAATATTACTGCGGGCTCCTTAAGCAATGTTTACACTATTACCATGAATATCGAAAAATGGTTTGAGGCTCCTCATGTTTGGGATTGGAATGTGATAGGCGGCCAGATTATGCAGAACCAGGATGCTATGCGTAAAGCCAGCGAAAACGGAGCTTTTGCCTTCCAGGTTAAACACGAAGGGAAAGATATTGTTTACAAAGATTAGCAATCAAAATGCCTAATATCATGATGCAAACTACAATAAAATTACTGTTATTGGGAGTGCTTGTGATGGTATTGATTTTTTCGGCATGCCAGCCCGATGACCCGGAGTATAATCCTACTCCTTATGAGATCAAGGTTCCGAAGTTTTTCCCTACCAAAATGAACATCCCCGCCGATAACCCTATGACGGTGGAAGGCGTTCAACTTGGCCGTTACCTGTTTTACGATGGCCGCCTTTCGGGTCATACCGAACCTGATAGCATGATGAGCTGCGGAACCTGTCACCTGCAATCCAGTTCGTTCGAGTGTGGTATCAATCATCCGAAATTTACCGGTGGAGGTACATTTGGAATAAGCGGAATTGCCACACCTCATTATATGCTGCCGCTGATAAACCTTGTATGGAACGAATCGGGGTATTTATGGTCGGGAATGATTTCGAACGAAAATCCTGATGCGTCGCGACGTAATATCGAAGACCTGGTGTGGATGGGTGTAACCGCACCACACGAAATGGCCGGCGATACCAATAAAACCAAGGCTTTAATACAAAGTATTCCGGGTTACCCCGAACTTTTCGAAAAAGCCTTCGGCTCGCGGACCGTAACCATGAACAATATCAGCAAGGCCATAGCACAGTTTGTACGCACATTAATTTCAGCTGATTCGAAATTTGATAAGTATATGCGTGGCGAAGAGCAGTTAAGCACCCAGGAGCTCAATGGTTATGTTCTTTTTATGACCGAAGAAGGAGCCGATTGTTTTCATTGCCATGGAGGATCGGGCAACCCGCTTTTTACTACCAACTTGTTTTACAACAATGGGAAAGATTCGGTGTTTAACGATGCCCGCGATCGTTATTCGGTTACAGCTGATCCTACTGATAAAGGCGCATACAAGGCAACCACGCTGCGTAATATTGAATTGACCGGGCCGTATATGCACGACGGCCGTTTTAAAACATTGGAAGAAGTTATTGATTTTTATTCGCAGGGAATAATCTGGTCGCCAAATGTGCATCCACTGATGCATCATGCCTATGATGGAGGAATTCAGCTTACTGCCGGTGAAAAGGCAGACCTGATTGCCTTTATTAAAACCTTACGCGACGATACCTTCCTGGCAAACCCTGCATTTGCTGCTCCGGATAAATTGCCGGACGGGGCGATGCCGATTCGGTAGATTTCTTCCCTAATATGGTTGATATTGTGGTGCGCTGCACCTAGTGATATTGCGGTGCGCTGCACCTAGTGATATTGCGGTGCGCTGCACCTAATGGTATTGCGGTGCTCTGCACCTATTGATATTACGGTGCGCTGCACCTGGGATTTGGTATGAGTTCGTTTTGTTACAGATATGACAGTGCGTTGCACCCACTGATGATGCGGTGTTCTTCAATTAAACTTTCGAATTCGTTATGTTGCTTATACGAGGTGCAGCGCACCGAAGTATTTGTAAAAGATAATATCAGCTGATGATAAGGTGCAGAGCACCGCAATAAATGTAGGTGCAGCGCACCGGAATATTAATCCCAGGCTTCGATACCGTCAAAAAAATCAAACACATATTCATGCTTGAATTCAATCTCGTTTTTAACCAGTATGTCTAAATATTCCTGCCTGAACGATTTTTGACGATGATGGCTTTCCTGGTTCTCAATGTATTTGATAACATGAGAGATATTGGATTTTGAATGTGTAAATGCTCCATAACCATTTTGCCAGTCGAATTTGAATTTGCAAAAGCCTTTTTCTTTTATCCAGGCATTGCTAGAGGTTTTGATGTTTTCAACCAGGTCGGGGATGAGCTGATTAACATTGTACCCGATAAAAATATGAATATGGTCGGGCATCGCTCCAATTGACAAGAGCTTGTGTTTATTCATCTG
Organism: uncultured Bacteroidales bacterium; assembly: GCA_963714825.1. Classification (GTDB taxonomy): domain Bacteria; phylum Bacteroidota; class Bacteroidia; order Bacteroidales; family UBA4417; genus UBA4417. The sequence goes on from CAVQQF010000003.1 coordinate 462,845, forward strand.
AACAATACCCGTGATATATTTTTCTAATTCATCTTTCCATTGCTTCTGTATGAGGGCTTCGCGGCGTTTTACGGCGAAAACCAGATGGAAATAACATTGTGTGTATGTATTTGCCATAGCGTTAGATATTGCGGTGCTCTGCACCTAGTGATATTGCGGTGCTCTGCACCTAATGATATTGCGGTGCTCTGCACCTAATGATATTGCGGTGCTCTGCACCTAGTGATATTGCGGTGCGCTGCACCTAATGATATTGCGGTGCGCTGCACCTAATGATATTGCGGTGCTCTGCACCTAATGATATTGCGGTGCGCTGCACCTAATGGTATTGCGGTGCGCTGCACCGGGGATTTGGTTATGAGTTCGTTTTGTTACAGATATGACGGTTCGCTGCGCTAAAGATGATGCGGTGAGCTGCACCTAAGTTTTACATGAAAATCTATTTCCGGGCTGGTTGTGCATACATCTGCACGTCTTCAACCGTAATTTTCTGATCACAAAGTATAACAAGGCGTTCGACCACATTCCTAAGTTCGCGGATATTACCGGTCCATTTGATCTTTTTCAACTCTTCGAGTGCGTCATCCGTAAACTGTATAGGCGGCCTGCCATTGTTTTCGCATATCTGCTCCACGAAATGATGAGCCAGCATCGGAATGTCTTCTTCGCGTTCGTTCAGCGAAGGTACATTGATAAGGATCACACTCAGGCGGTGGTACAAATCTTCGCGGAAGGTTTTATTCTCGATTTCTTCGAGCAGGTTTTTATTTGTTGCCGCCAGTACACGCACATTCACCGGAATGTCTTTTTCGCCTCCAACACGCATAATTTTATTTTCCTGTAAAGCACGCAACACTTTTGCCTGGGCTGAGAGACTCATATCCCCGATCTCGTCGAGGAAAATAGTACCGTTGTTGGCCTGTTCGAAATCACCTTTCCGTTGCTTGATAGCTGATGTAAATGAGCCTTTCTCATGTCCGAAAAGAACACTTTCGATCAGTTCCGAAGGAATGGCCGCGCAGTTCACTTCTACAAACGGACCGTCGACACGGTTGCTTTTTTCGTGCAGCCAGCGTGCAACCAGTTCTTTACCGGTACCGCTTTCGCCTGTTATCAGCACACGCGCATCGGTATCAGCAACCCGCTCTATCATTTCCTTTATTTTGGTAATGGCAGGCGACTCACCAACCATTTCGTACTGTTTGCTCACCTTGCGTTTGAGTGCTTTAGTTTCGGTAACCAGTCGCGATTTGTCCATGGCATTGCGAAGGGTAATAAGCAACCTGTTGAGGTCCAGTGGTTTGGCGATAAAATCGTAAGCTCCTTTGCGGATGGCTTCCACGGCGGTTTCAATGGTTCCGTGTCCCGAGATCATTACTACCGGGGTATCAGTGGTTTTAAGTATGTTTTCGAGAACTTCGATGCCGTCCATCTGTGGCATTTTAATATCACAAAGTATTACATCGTAACTTTCCTTACTAACCAGTTCCAGTCCCGAAGGACCGTCTTCAGCTTCGTCGACCTGGTATTTTTCGTATTCCAGTATTTCGCGTAATGCATTCCTGATTGCACGTTCATCATCAATTATCAGCATTCTTGCCATGGTGTCGGGGGTTGGGATTGTTGGGATTGAAGGGATTGAAAGGATTGAAGGGATTGAAGGGATTGAAGGGATTGAAGGGATTGAAGGGATTGATAGGATTGAGTGGTTTGAAGAGTTTCAGGGTTTCAGGGTTGTACGAGCACCGAGCGGTTCCGATAGCTATCGGAACGAGGTGCGCCGTTCCCTGCCTGCTGACGCAGTCAGGCAGGAAAAGGTAGTGGGCTTAATTGTTAATTGTTAGTTGTTTGTTGAAAATTGTTTGTTTCTCATTTTTACTTCACTTTGACCTTTGCACTTTGAATTTTGCACTTTGAATTTTCTTTTCACCACGGAGGCACTGAGAACACAGAGAAACACGGAGGGTGTTTGCTTATCTATATTCCTTTGCCTTCCTTAACTTTGCTCCCGCATAATTCTCGTGGATTGCACTTTGCACTTTGCATTTCTTTCACCACGGAGGCACTGAGAGCACAGAGAAACACGGAGGGTATTTGCTTATCAATGTCCCTTTTCCTTCCTTAACTTTGCTCCCGATAATTATCGGGATTGCATTTTGCATTTCTTTCACCACGGAGGCACTGAGAACACAGAGAAACACGGAGGGTGTTTACTTATCTATGTCCCTTTCCTTCCTTAACTTTGCTCCCGATAATTATCGGGATTGCCCTTTGCATTTCTTTCACCACGGAGGCACTGAGAGCACAGAGAAACACGGAGGTTTTTGCATATCTATATTCCTTTGCCTTCCTTAACTTTGCCCTTAGCCCTTTAACCTTTGCCCTTTCCCTTTGCCCTATCTCCCTTACCCTTTATACTTTATCCATTTCCATAGTTCGCGGTAGTTCGATTTTTTGCCATACATAAGTATTCCGGTACGGTATATTTTTGCAGCCAGCCAGGTGGTGCCAAGGAATCCAAGTATGAGTATTCCTCCCGATAATAATATTTCCCAGGTCGGAACGCCAAAAGGTATTCGCACCATCATTATTACCGGCGAGGTGAAGGGTATCATCGAAAGCCAGAAAGCCAGCGGGCTCTCCGGATTCTGGATCACGGTTTGTGCCACCACAAGTGAGAGTATCAACGGGACAGTTACCGGCAACATAAACTGTTGGGTATCCGTTTCGTTATCAACTGCTGATCCTATGGCCGCAAAAAGAGCCGCATACAATAAATACCCGAAGAGGAAATAAAACAGGAAAGATAAAATCATCACCGGCAGGTTTATTGACGAAAAAGCTTCGAAAATATTGTTAAGTTTATCGTTACCCGTATCTGCACTGATTGCATTCGGCGCGGCCTGCTGAGTTTCATTTGGTATTGCAACACTTTGTCCGGTTACTTTGGCCTGTTCAATTTGTGTTTTCTTAAACTGCTGCGGGAAAGCTGTTTGAACCGCAGTAATAATCACAAAAGTAAACGCGATCCAGAGCAGAAATTGAGTGAGACCAACCAAAGCCACACCAATAACTTTTCCCATCATCAGCTGGAAGGGTTTAACTGACGAAACTATCACTTCCACTATCCTGCTGGTTTTTTCCTCAATTACACCCCGCATTACCTGTGCACCGAACATAAAAATAAACATGTAGATCATGATACTTCCTACATAACCTATTACCATAGTTAATTCGGTGTAACTTTTTTGTTCGGCACCGGCTTCATCAGTTTTATAGGTTGTTATCTTTACATCCGTACGAATGTTTTTAAGGATGGTTTCACTCATCAGGTCAACGGCGGTTGTATCGTCACCAGGCTTGTACCCCGGCGAGTTACGGAATATCTCATTCCTTATTTCAGCTGCCAGTTTGTGTTTTTCCAGTTCCTTACTCATAATACCCGAAATATAACCTTTGAGGTTAAGTGTTGGCTGTTTATCAGAGTATATTACGCCATTGTCGGGGATGTTAAGTTGCGTAGCCGGAATATGCAAAAGCAGGTAATTGCCTTGTTTCATCAACTCATCTTTTGCCTGCTGTAAAGGCTGTGTTATGGGAACAAATGTATAGTTGTCGGTGTTTTCGAATTTATTGAAGAACAAACCCGTTTCGTCGAGAACCGTTACCAATTGTTTGTCGTCCTGCCGGCTGGCAAGATAAACAGGCAGAATAAACAGCGAGGCCATAAGAATAGGGCCCAGCATAGTCATCACAATAAACGACTTTTTCTTAACCTTGGTGAGGTACTCGCGTTGAATTATCAGGAATATTTTATTCATATAGCTGGATTTCAGGATTCTAAAATATGATTGGCATTAACGGCATTTACAGTGGAGATGAAAATATCGTTCATCGACGGGATCAGCTCATTGAAAGTGATAACGCTCACATGCGGCAGCAGTGCGGCAAGCAGATCGTTAGGGCCTTTTGAAGCCGGTAACCTGAAGGTAGCTGAGCAAATGCCATCGTCGTAAGTCGAGTTTAATACTTCAAACCCGGGTTCCATCATCTGGTAAGGTGTGCCGTTGAAATCGCGGTACTGCACCTGGTAGCTGTTGGTAAAATAGTTGCGTTTTATCTCCTTTACGGGTCCGTCCAGTATTTTTTCAGCTTTATTAATCAGGGCAATGTTGTCGCAAAGTTCTTCGACCGATGCCATATTATGTGTTGAGAAAATGATGGTTGAGCCTTTTTTGCGAAGCTCAAGTATTTCATCCCGCAACAGGTTAACATTAATAGGGTCGAATCCGCTGAAAGGCTCATCGAAAATCAGCAATTTAGGTTCGTGAACCACAGTTACCACAAACTGTATTTTTTGCTGCATTCCTTTCGAGAGTTCTTCCACTTTTTTATCCCACCATCCCTGTATCTCGAATTTTTCGAACCAGGCTTTTAACCGCTGCCGGGCATCGTTATGACTCAGCCCTTTGAGTTGGGCAAGGTACATGGCCTGCTCGCCGACTTTCATCTTTTTGTATAGGCCGCGTTCTTCGGGAAGGTAACCAATATTCGAAATATGGTCGGGTTGTAACGGGCGGCCATTAAAAATTACTTCGCCATCGTCGGGGCCTGTTATCTGGTTTATGATGCGTATCAGCGTGGTTTTTCCTGCGCCATTGGGGCCAAGCAACCCGAAGATGCTGTTTTCGGGTATATCGATGCTTACCTTGTTAAGCGCGGTAAAGTCGCCAAATTTTTTGGTAACGGAATTGGCTTGCAGAATCATTTGCTACTTATATATTGTGGGAAAATATGCCCGTTTATCGTATTAATCAGGGTAAAATTACAAATTATGTGCAATCTGGGCGTTATTTCAGTGTTTTTAATAAAAAAGCAGCTTTCAACAGTGAAGGCTGCTTTTAAAGTGTGAAGGAATTTTTTTGCAGTAAACCAGCAATTTTCATGCTGAGATAAAATCAGTAAAAACCTGGCTCATAAACTCATGAGCTACTGGAAATACTCTCTCATCCTGTCGAAAAATCCTTTATCGCGTGCCCCGGGCTGAGGTTTGAAATTATCAGCGCCCTGAAGTACTTCGAGTTGTTCCTTCTCCTGCCTGTTGAGGTTGCGTGGTGTCCATACATTTATGGTTACAAGTAAATCGCCCTTGCCATATGAGTTGATAGAAGGGAGCCCTTTGCCTTTTAACCGCAGCATTCGTCCACCCTGTGTGCCGGGTTCAATTTTAATGCGTGCTTTCCCTTCGAGTGTGGGTATTTCGACAGAGGTACCCAGCGCTGCATCAGGGAAACTGATATACAGATCGTAAAGCAGGTTGTTGCCTTCGCGGTGCAGGCTGTCGTGAGGTGCTTCCTCAATCTGAATGATCAGATCGCCGGGAACGCCACCTCGGGCTGCAGCATTTCCTTTACCGTTAACCGAAAGCTGAATGCCGTCGGAAACTCCTGCAGGGATGTCGATACTGATTACATCTTCGCCTTTAACAACGCCATTTCCTGCACAGTGAACACATTTGTGCTGTATGATCTGTCCTTCGCCGCTACAGGTAGGGCAGGTGGAACTGGTCTGCATCTGCCCCAGGAAAGTATTGGTAACACGAGTTACCTGTCCGGTGCCACGACATGTTGAACAGGTTGAATACGCAGATCCGCCTTCGGCCCCTGAGCCTTTACAATGGGTACAGCCAATGTATTTGTTTACTTTTATCTTTTTCTCGACACCGGTATTAATTTCTTCCAATGTTAAGCGGACTTTTACCCTGAGGTTGGTGCCACGGTTAACCCTTCGGCCCCCACGTTGCTGACCGCCGCTGAATCCACCGAAACCACCGCCACCAAAAGCACCACCGAAAATATCGCCGAAGTGGCTGAATATATCTTCCATATTCATTCCCCCTCCGCTGAATCCGCCTCCACCGTTGCGCAGGCCGTCGTGACCAAACTGGTCGTAGCGCTTGCGTTTTTCAGGATCGCTGAGTACTTCGTAAGCTTCGGCTGCTTCTTTAAATTTATCTTCGGCTTCCTTGTTGTTGGGATTTTTATCGGGATGGTATTTCAGCGCCATCTGGCGATAAGCCTTTTTCAGTTCAGCATCAGCCGCATTGCGTGTAACGCCCAGTATTTCGTAATAGTCTCGTTTTGTCACTTTGTTCCTTTTGGTGGTTATTTTTTAGCAGGTATAGGTGTCGGAGTCCTGACGATGAGATATCTAGCTTCCGGTAATTACTTTTGAAAACCTGATTACCTTATCGTGCAGCATATACCCTTTCTGAATTTCGTCGACTACTTTATTTTTCAGTTCTTCGGTCGGCGCCGGAATACTGGTAATGGCTTCATGATAGTCGGTATCAAATTGTTCGCCTATGCTTTTTATTTCCTGAAGGCCTTTGGATGAAAAAACAGCCTTCATTTTGGCATGGATCAGTTGAACGCCTTCTTTAACAGCTTCAACTTTATCGGTGCCTTCCATCGATGCCATCGCCCTGTCGAAATCGTCGAGTACCGGAAGCAATTCTTTAATTACATCTTCGGACGCGGTGCGGCTCAGGTCAATTTTTTCCTTGAGTGTGCGTTTGCGGAAATTATCGAACTCGGAATACAGACGTAAAAACTTGTCGTTCAGTTCGTTTACTTTTGACTGGAATTCGGCTTCTGAATATGTTTTAGGGGCTTCCGCTTCGGTTTCCTTTTCTGTCGGAGTTTCAGCAAGGGGTTCTGCAATATTGTCAGTTGGTGTTTCGCTTTCGATCTTATTCTCAGCTTTCTCGGTTGTTTTTTTCTGCTTCATGCGATTAAACATTTTTCAATACTCTGATTATCAATGGTGTTAAATAACTTATGCATCATCACGAGTGAAAATGATGAATGTTAAAGTTAAACGTACGCATGCTGTATCAAAAAATCTGCCATTTATAAATTGAAGGTCATTATGGCAGATGAAAAATATTATGGTTCTGTTTTTGGAAATTGCAGAAAAGAAATCAATTAAAAAACACTACCAAGCTAAAAGTACCCAGCCTGCAGTTCACCTGCTGTTCACCTGCAAGAAGCAGGCATGCAAAGCAGGCGGCCGGTTCAATCCCGATAGCAGGCGGGATGAAACTTTTTGTGTGATTTTTTCAGCCTATCACTTATGAATAAAAATATTATATTTGTTAAAGTGACCATGTCCTTCTTATAGCTTTTGAAATTCGGGTTTGTTGAACCCGCATTTTCGGTATAAATATTAAGCTATGGATTCCGGTTTTATGTGAAATGTATGAGGCGAAATTATTATTTGGGTTTGAACTAATAATACCAAAGGATGAGAACGATCAGAAACAGTCCAAGTTTAATTTCAACGGCTTATTCGACCCGTGCTTATTATAAATCGCTGAATCATATTTTCCTGCGCCTGTTTGGTAAAAATTTAATGTTACACTATCCTTATTATTTAACTGATTCCGAATCACTTGAAGATCGTCAGATAAATCTTACCAACTATTGTCTTTCGCATATACCAGGGCTGGCAAATAAAACTGTTCTCGAAGTGGGCTGTGGCAACGGTATTCAGTCACTGTATATTGCCGACACGATGTTTCCGTCAATAATTACGGGAATTGATATAAATCCGGATAATATTTCGTTGGCTCTTCACAACAAATCCACGCAGGGAAATGTCGAATTCAGGATTGATGATGCCCACAAACTCGAAACTATCAGCGATAATTCAATTGATGTGCTTTTATGCATCGAGAGCGCTTTTCATTACCCGGATAAGGAATTGTTCCTGAAACAGGTGCGAAGGGTGTTGAAGCCAAATGGTGAATTTGTAATTGCCGATCTTGTCAACAAGTTTCCGAAAAGGAAGTATCTTTCTCAGAAATGGAGAATAAAAATGTCGTTTTTCCATTGGACAGAGGCTGAATACCTTAAATCATTCACTAATACAATACTGAATATCAGGTACCAGGAAGATATTACACTGCAGATTATTAAAGGGTACCAGGGCAGCTCAAAATGGATCAGCAGAAAAAATTGTGGCTCCTTTATAAATTACGTGTTCTTTAAGTTATTCTCAGTTGTTCAGCTGGGTATTAATACAAGAATGCTTAAGAAAAAGGTAAAATATATTTTGTTTGTTGGAAACCCCGGACCGTGACGTGGCGCAGAAAACCTGAAATCCGGAACCGTCCGTTTTTTTATTACACCTATACCTCAATGCTATAGAGGCGCAGTCGCCTCCTGACAGGTTACCCTAAATTCGTCGTATGTGTGCACCAATGGCATTCAGTCGTCCATCAATATCCTGGTAGCCACGGTCGATCTGCTCAATATTATCAATTATGCTTATGCCTTTAGCCGAAAGTGCTGCAATAAGAAGCGAAACACCTGCCCTGATGTCGGGCGACGACATGCGGATGCCACGCAGCCTGTGTTCGCGGTTTAACCCGATAACGGTTGCCCGGTGCGGATCGCAGAGAATGATCTGTGCGCCCATATCAATAAGTTTATCAACAAAGAACAAACGGCTTTCGAACATTTTCTGATGTATAAGCACGCTTCCTTTTGCCTGTATGGCTGTAACCAGCATAACACTGATAAGGTCGGGCGTAAAGCCTGGCCATGGAGCGTCGGAAATGGTCATGATGCCACCATCCATATACGATTCGACTTCGTAATGTTCCTGTGCCGGGATATGGATATTGTCGCCCTTTTGCTCGACAGTGATACCCAAACGCCTGAATACATCCGGGATAATGCCGAGAGCAGGGTAATTTACATTGCAAATGGTAATTTCGCTTCGTGTCATAGCGGCGAGTCCGATAAAACTGCCGACTTCAATCATGTCGGGTAACAAAGTGTGCGATGTGCCGTTTAATTTCTCAACACCTTCGATCTTGAGCAGGTTTGAACCTATTCCTTCTATTTTTGCTCCCATGCGTACAAGCATTTCGCTGAGTTGTACCAGGTAGGGCTCGCAGGCAGCGTTGAAAATAGTGGTTTTGCCTTCGGCCAGAACGGCTGCCATTAAAATATTGGCTGTGCCGGTAACCGACGCTTCGTCGAGCAGCATGTATGCGCCGGTAAGCCTGCCGGCTGTAACTTTGGTGAAACCTTTTGATGAATCGAAATCGAAGGTAGCACCGAGTTTTTGTAAGCCAATAAAATGTGTGTCGAGCCTGCGTCGGCCGATTTTATCACCACCGGGTTTAGGAATGCTTCCTCTTCCAAAGCGTGCCACCAGTGGTCCGAGTATCATAACCGATCCACGTAGGCTCGAAGCCTGTCGGCGGAATTCCTCCGTATCCATAAAATCAATATCCACGCTATCCGCTTTAAACGTATAACTGCCTTTGCCGATTTTAGCGACTTTTACACCCATTGCGGCCAGTAACTCTATTTGCCTGTTGACATCGAGGATATCGGGAATATTATGAATGGTTACTTCACCCGGGGTAAGCAATACGGCACAGAGAATCTGCAACGCTTCATTTTTAGCACCTTGCGGGGTAATACTACCTTTCAGCTGAAAGCCACCTTCAATTTCGAACGAACTCATGGTATACAATTTTATGCAGTGCCGAAATTATAAAAAATAGGCCTTGATTGATGGTTTTTGGAAAAGATTTGTTGTGGAGATATTAAGTGAATAACGAACTAATGTAACGAATAATGAATATCGAATACCGAAGAGTGAATAATGAATAACGAATAATGAATAACGATATATCGAATATCGAATGACGAATGTCGAATAACGAATGACGAATAACGAAAAGAGAATAGAGAATGATTAGCCCTTAGGATGAAGTTCTTACTCCTAAAAGAGCTTTTGCTGTCATCTTCCTACTTCAGAATTTCCCTTGAATTCTGACTTCCGGCTCCCGTCCCAATAGCTATTATAATCTGCCATCAAACATCTAACATCCGACATCCGACATCAAACATTCATCTAATTCTTCCCGTAATTCTTCTTTCTTCCGTTTCCTTCGTTCTTTTTACCGGTGAATTTACGGCGTTTGAAGGTAGGGGTTGTTTTTTGTTTGTCTAGTACCTGTTGTTTATTGGCTTTCAGTATATCGGTGGTTGAATGCAGGCGGTCGTCGTCGCGGAGTTTTAGTTTTTTGCCTGAGAGCAGGCTTAAGTGCTCATGTATCAGTTCATCGTTAACCGAATCGCGGTTCCAGTTGAGGTACATCTTTTTCAGGTTGTTGGCGATGGTTTTAACTAACTCGTCCTTCTCTTCACCATCCTCAAATTCAACAGCTTTTTCGATCATACGCTGCATATATTTGCCATAAGGCCTGAGTGTAATTTTTTCCTGCGAATAGGGAATTCTTTCGGGAGTGGGTGCTTCTTCGGGGCGAGGAGGCACAGGGTATGGCGAGTCGATATCGAGTGCGAAATCCGACATAATATGCACATGATCGTACAATTTATGCTTAATATCCACCTGGTCGCGCATATCGGGATTCATTATGGCCAGTATATTAACCAGCGTGCTGGTCATACGGTTTCGCTGTTCGCGGTCAGGTAGTGAGGTGATATGAATGATCATATTCTGAATATTCCGGCCATATTCCGAAATTTTCATGGAGCCGCGGGTGGTGTTGTATTCCATACTGTGAATGCTTTTTTTTTGATATTGCCTGAATGCCAGGTTAGCTATAAAACTAATTGAAGTGAGGCTGTTGAAATCGGTGTAAGGTTTTCCGGTTTGTGCGCCGGTAAGCAGAAAATCTATTATGAATAAAAAAATCCGAGGAGAATCTTCTTTAAAACTTTGGCAAAGGTAATAATATTTTCGATTAGATGTTTTAGCAATATTATTTAAGTTTATTTTGGTGAAATGCCTTTACCTCATTGTACTTGTGAGAAAAATTATTAGAATATTTTACCACCGATTACTTTTCCGTGCCAGTCAAAAAAAAATATCGTTTCTAATATATACGGAAAATATTTTGATTATTTCGATGTTTGCTGTAGTGGTAAAACGGTTTTCAAGTGTCTATATAGTACTTACTCTATTTTAATTCATCAGATTATGAAAATAGTTTATAGATTTGTTTTATTGAGGTAGTTTCTTTCCGGTTACAATTAAGGCCCAGGACGGCAATGTGTGCGCGAAGGTGTTACTGCAAATTTTGTTGATACAACTGATATTACTGAGCAACACCCAAAACAAACGATGTGGTGTGTAAATATTGATTCCGTTAGAATTCATCAGGGTTGGACTTACCATTATGGATATCGCACAACGAGGCTTTATAGCTTGACAATAGGCAGTTACTATGAAAATTTTTATTGCTATGATCCAAACGGAGCTTCGAGAATGAGTATAGCAATGTCAGCTTTGGGAGGTGAAAATTTCTTTTTTAATTCGGCTGGTGACGGAATTAGAATAAGTACACTCAGCCAGTTGGATCAGCCTTGGATTTGTTGCAGAATTAACGATACAACTCATCTTTATGCATCAGTAACGTCCGAGGCCATTGAACCTGTTTTAGGTGTTGACGACTCGGTGAAATACATATCGTTCCAGGCAAAAAGGAACACGGGTGAATTGGTCACCCATCCATTTAACAATAAGTTGTTTAAGTTAAGCAAGCATTTTGGAATGATTACTTTATTTGACTTTTATGAATTTCCAAACTATACCTCCAATAATCCGGTTCATTGGCTGAGAGGATCTTCAGTATCAGGAAATGAAATAGGTGATCAAAACCTCAGCTATAAGGAGATATTTTCGTTTAATCCTGGAGATGTATTTTAGATTAATACTTCCTTCACCTGGTAACTCCACTGAAAAGGGCAACAGTTGTTTTTGCAACGCTTACGAAAAAAAGATTGTTTTTTTTAAGTACCCTCCCCTGCCCTCCCTGAAAACAGGGCGGGAGTTGTTTCGTGCAGCGTTAGGGCTTGTCGCTCTGCTAGTTAAAATTGCCTCCCCTAATTTTAGGGGAGGTGCCGACAGGCGGAGGGGTACAATTTGTTTATTATTAACCATCTTATTAATGATATCGGATACTCATATTTTTTATAAAAATCATACCTCTCACTTCTGATGCCAACTCTCCATTAACTCCGTGAACCTCCGTGCCCTCTGTGCCTCCGTGGTAAAAAAAGACATTAAATTCCCCTTAAAATCTTATCAAATATCGAAAACCCGGTTCAATAAAAACTTCCATCTTTGCAAAGTCTATTAAACTTATTCCCTTGCTGAACCGCCGTATCCTCCGACTTGCCATCCCGAATATTATCACCAATATAACCATTCCGCTCCTGGCAATGGTCGACCTGGGGCTGATGGGGCATATGGGTTCCGAGGTATATGTGGGTGCCGTGGCACTGGGAGGGATGATATTCAGTTTTATCTTCTGGGCATTCAGTTTCCTGCGCATGGGTACCAGCGGGTTTACAGCTCAGGCATTCGGGCAACGCAACCTGGGCGAAGCGGGTAATGTGCTCATACGTGGTGTGGTAACGGCCCTTGGCGGAGGCTTGTTGCTGATTTTACTGCAATGGCCGCTGAGTTGGGCTGCCTTCAGCCTGGTGCATGGGAGTGCATCCGTCGAGACCCTGGCACGCGAATATTTCAATATCCGTATTTATGCTGCACCGGCCACGCTCCTTATTTATACAAGTATTGGCTGGTTTATCGGTATGCAGAATGCACGCCTTCCCATGATACTGGCAATAAGTGTAAACCTGCTGAATGTAGTGCTCAGCATATTTTTTATCAAATTTATGGGAATGGGCAGCAACGGGGTGGCATGGGCCAATGTAATCAGCCAGTATGGTGGATTGTTGTTATGTGTTTTCCTGCTTTCGTTGTACTGGCCGAAACTTAAAAAGCATATCAATTTTGCGGAAGCCATTAATGCCAGGGCTTTCAAAAAGTTTATCCATGTAAATAAGGATATTTTTATCCGAACCCTCTGCCTTATTTTTACCCTTTCGTTTTTCACCACCCAATCGGCAAACACAAGTGATACTATACTGGCAGTGAATACCTTGCTGTTCCAGTTTTTCTATTTTTTCTCCTATTTTGTCGATGGATTTGCCTATGCAGCCGAAGCCCTTGCCGGACGCTATGTTGGTTCGCACGACCGGGTGATGCTGGCCAGGGTCGTACGCCGGCTCTTTGTGTGGGGCGCTGCAATTGCTGTTGCTTTTACCCTGATTTTTCTTGCTGGCGGAAGTTTTATTCTGAGGTTGCTTACAAACGACCCTGTAACCCTAACCGCTGCTCAGCCCTTTATGTTTTGGGTTGTGCTGGTTCCGGTAATTACATTTGCTGCATTTATATGGGATGGAATTTACGTGGGGGCCACCGCTTCGAAAGCTATGCGCAACAGCATGGTAATTATAACCACCCTTATTTTTCTTCCGGCATATTACTTGCTTGAACCGGTTTTAGGAAACAACGGCCTGTGGCTGGCTATGATGCTGTTTATGGGCGCCAGGGGAGTGTTCCTGGGTTTGATGGCGAAAAAAGAGGTCCTTCAGTTGGTTGAATAAAACGTTCATGTTATGTTTTAAACACTGTATCTTTGCCATACCAGGCTTTTGTAAATTAATTTATGCATATACTTACTGAGCCGGAAAGAATTTTCACCACCCCTTAAACTGACTTTAACAAACAACTGCTATGCGAATTGTCTTTTTAATTCTGATCGTTACATTTACTGCCTTTTCAGCTTTTGCTCAGAAAAACAATCCCAATTACGACTCCGTTATGGCCGCCAGGCTTGGTGCCGATGCCTACGGAATGAAACCATATATCCTGGTGATTCTGAAAACAGGAAGTAATGTTTCTACTGATAAGGCATTGGCCGACAGTGCCTTTGCCGGGCATATGGACAATATCAATCGCCTGGTTAAGGATAAGAAACTGATAGTTGCCGGCCCCTTGGGTAAAAATGAAAACGCGTACAGAGGAATCTTTATTCTGAATGTTGCTTCAATTGAAGAAGCCAGTCTGCTGCTTGAAACCGATCCTGCAATAAAGGCTGGTTTTTTGGACAGTGAACTCTATAAGTGGTATGGTTCAGCAGCCTTGCCCGAATACCTTGAGGCTTCGGATAAAATCTGGAAAACCGGGTTCTAGGTTCATGCTGTTGACAATACTTTGCCTGGGGCAGGTTTTGTCACTTTACGAAAAGCTGAAGGAACTCTTAGGTGTCAGCAGATGAAAAACAGTCTGTCGCCGGAATGAATTTATTGGAATATGATAGAACCAGGCGCTCGCTCCTGAACATTGGAATACCTTGATCTATAACACCTTTGCATATGTATGTGCAGGATAAGAAGATAAGTGCCCAATATAATTATGCTGATCAGCGTGTGGAATAAAATAAAAAAATAGTATATTTATGTCGGATTTCGCTGTATGATAATTGTTGATATTTCTATTTTTATAGAAGCAATTCAACAGCTTTATTGCCATGCCAATTGACTGATTAATTATTCTTTTTAGTGTTTTTATTGATTCTGAAAACCCCATAAATGCAATATAATAAATTTACATTAGCCTTTCCAGAGCATGAGGAAAAACTATTTCTGAAAACGTATTTTACGGATTCACTGTTCCAGATGCGGTTTGCTTTAGTTATGGTAACATTTCTTTACGGCATATTCGGATATCTCGATTCAGTAATGTTTCCTGAACATGCCAAGTTGTTCCATGTGATACGTTATGTGTTTGTTGTGCCGCTATTTTCGGCAGTGTTTTTTTTATCCTTTACACGGGTATTTCGAAAAATATGGCAGATATTGCTATTGATATGCACTATAGCAGGTGCATTTGGCATAAGTATTATGATTATGCTTGTGCCTGATAACTATGTTTACAGTGCCGGCATGATGCTGGTGTTTTCGGCCGGCTATTTTTTTATTAAGCTACGGTTTTTTTTAGCCTCCATTGCGGGTTGGCTTAGTTTGCTTATCTATAATATTCTGGTGATCTCTTGCTCACAATGCTCTGCCTTTATGATTGTTAATACCAACTTCTTTTTTGTGAGTGCAAATATCATAGGTATGTTTGCTGCTTATAATATTGAGTATTATGCCCGGCGTAGTTTTTACCTGAACCTCGAACTTGATAAAGAAAAACTGCTGGTTGATTATGTGAACACAAACCTTGAAAAAACGGTGGAACTACGAACCAACGAACTGCTTTTTGCCAAGGAAACAGCTGAGCTGAACAATGCCAATGTTACGGCCATAATCGAAGGAAATCAGAACAGTATCTGGGCTTTTAACAGAAATTACGAGGTATTATACATCAACCAGGTATTTCAATCGGAATTTCAAGAAACTTTCGGGGAATGGCTGGAGCCTGGAGTTAACCTGATAGAATCGCTCCCAGCAGCCATACGTCCCATTTGGAAACCGCGCTACGACCGGGTTCTTAACAACGAACAGTTTACTGTTGATGACGAGATTCAAACCGGAAACGGCTTATTGTATATACAGGTTTCCTTTAATCCCATCGTGAAGCAAGGTGAGGTTGTAGGAGGTTCGTGCTTTGGCAGTAATATTACGGATCGGAAAATCGCGGAAATAAACCTGCAAAAAGCCAAGGAGCAGGCCGAGGAAAGCGACCGCCTGAAATCTGCTTTCCTGGCCAATATGAGCCACGAAATTCGTACACCAATGAATGGCATTTTAGGCTTTTCGGATTTACTGAAAAACCCTGCGCTTAGCAGCGAGAGACAACAGATGTATCTTCGCTTAATCGAAAAAAGCGGTGCGCGAATGCTGAATATCATCAATGATATCATGGATATTTCAAAAATTGAGGCCGGTTTAATGAAACCCGACCTTGGGGTTTCAAATATTAATGAACAGATGTATGATCTCTATGCTTTCTTCAAACCCGAAGCAGATACCAAAGGGATAAATCTCACTTACCAGGTTTACTTATCACTTAATGAGGCCAATGTATATACTGATAAAGAAAAGGTATACGCCATTTTAACAAACCTTATCCGTAATGCCATCAAATTTACGGAGCAGGGAAGCATTGACTTTGGCTATATATTAAAAGGTTCAAACTTTGAGTTTTATGTGAAAGACACAGGAATCGGTATCCCGGATGACCGGCAGCAAGCCATTTTCGAACGTTTTATACAGGCTGATATTGCCGATAAGGCAGCACGGCAGGGAGCAGGACTGGGCCTTTCCATATCCAAAGCATATATCGAAATGCTTGGAGGTAAAATTTGGGTCGAAAGTACAGAAGGCGTAGGCTCCACCTTCCATTTCACTTTGCCGGCCAATTCCGCATCGCTTAGCACAGCAACACAAGTGAATGTGCCATTGCAAATGATTGAGAACAACCATGGTCATGCAATTGCAGGCATTAAAACATTGATTGCCGAAGATGATGATACATCCGTAATGTTGTTGGAAATTATTGCCCAGAAGTTTAGCAGGGAAGTATTTATAGCCAGGAATGGATTTGAAGTGGTGGAGGCTTGCCGCAGCAACCCTGACTTTGATTTGATACTTATGGATATTCAAATGCCGGGAATGAACGGCTATGAAGCCACTAAGCAGATACGAAAGATGAATTCAACTGTGGTTATAATTGCTCAAACAGCATTTGGATTAAGCGGCGACAGGGAAAAATCCATAGAGGCCGGCTGCAATGATTATATTGTAAAACCAATAAATGAAACCGAGCTATTGTTATTGGTAAAAAAGTATTTTAAAGTATAAAAAATCACTAGTGTACGACTAAAAAGTCAGAATTCTGCTGAAAGGTACAGTTTACGGGTGCTGTAGCCCCTCTCCTCAAGGATAGGGGTTAGGGGTGAGGTATTACTTGGAATTCAATCTTTTAACTCGTTTTGCCGTTTAGTAGTGATAAAAAATAACATTTTGTCAGCCTGTTTAAGGTATTCATATACAGTTAAATGCCACACACCTGATTATTCAATCACAATTTTGCCCCATGTGTATTCTGCATTTTTATTTTGTATTGTGTAAAAATATATCCCTTTTGGTTTATCGGCCAGATTTAATTCCATCGAATTTCCTGTAAATGAGGATGATAATACAATATCTCCAACGGCATTATAAATCGTAAGCCTCGCATCCTTTATACCTGATTGAATCGCAAATTGCCCCTGGGTTGGATTTGGGTAAATGTATGATAAATAGAATGTTGCATTTGAATGGAATATGCCTGAACTTGATTCCTTCAGCTTCGAAATAAAAATATCGCGGCTTCCGGCTGAGATTAAATTAAAAGTGCCCGACTGTGGATCGAAATCGGCTGTACCGCTAAAATTACCTGTACTGTAAATGTTATTGGTGTTATCAATACATATAGCTACTCCCTGATCATCGTTACTGCCCCCCATTTGTTTTGCCGATGTAATATTTCCGGTTGGTGTGAATTTAGCAATAAAAATATCGAAACCACCTGCAGAGGTAAGGTTAAAGTTTGCTGATTCCGAATCGAAAACACCTTCGCCAGCAAAAAAGCCTGTTAAAAAAATATTTCCTGAACCATCAAAAGCAAGTGACCGCCCTTCGTCGTTAGAAGGTCCTCCCATTGATTTTGCCCATTCATACCCGCCATCGGAATTAAGTTTTGATAAGTATATGTTCTGGAAATTGGGTGACGATAAATTAGCAACATTACTACCCGGATCAAAATCAGCTGTTCCCCTGAAATAGCCGGTAGTATAAACATTATGAGCCACATCGGTAATGATATCAAATGCCTGGTCCGTTTCGGGACCGCCCTGTGATATTGCCCAAAGCAAATCGCCCGATGAATTAAATTTCGTTACAAATATATCGGTTGCTCCGGCACTTGTAATGTTTTGGGTGTTTGCGCCGGGATCAAAATCAACTGTTTCGCTGAAAGCGCCTGCCAGGTAAATAGTATTGGCATCAGCTAATGCCAGGGAAGTACCAATGTCAGAGCCGGTTCCTCCCATTGTTTTAATCCAGACAAAATCACCATTTGCATCAAGTTTCGAAATGAAAATATCAAAACCACCTGCCGATTGAATACTAACATTTCCTGCTCCCGGATCAAAATCAGCGGAACCATCGAAATAACCGCTTGTATAAACATTACCAGTTGCGTCAACGGCAATATCCAAGCCATTTTCGGCACCGGCAAATGATTTTGCCCATAGCAATTCGCCTGAAGCGTTTAGTTTTAATATAAAAATATTGGCTCCCCCAACGGATATTAAATTTGTTACTCCGGCATTGGGATCAAAGTCGACAGTACCAAAAAAGTAACCGCATGTATATACATTTCCGGCCGGGTCGACAGTTATAGCTGTGCCTCCGTCGCCCGACAACCCACCAATTGATTTCGACCATACCAGGTTTCCGCTGCCATCCAGTTTGCTTATAAAAATATCGGTCATGCCTATAGCTGTGGAGTTGGAAACGCCTGCATTGGGATCAAAATCAACTGTTCCCGTATAATTTCCTGTAACATAAATGTTGCCGGCTGCATCAAAGGTTATATCCCTTCCTTCGTCATCAAAAGCACTCCCCATGGCTTTGGCATATTCGAAGTTTTGTGCTTGTACATATGTTGATAAGCTTAAGAGCATTACCAAAAGTAACGGTAGATTTTTACGTTTCATCTTATTTGGCGTTAAATTGTGATGCGATTTACTTATTTGTCGGGAACTTAGATTTACTGAGGCAGCCGAGAGAAGTGATACATGTAAAAAGCTGATTTGAAGCAAAATAACTTCAAAATGTAAATTGGTATATTGAGCAGACTGAATTTTGCTATTGAACAAAGCTATTGAGTCAAAAGTTCATTTATATGCAATAATATAAATATAAGTTGAGCGTTTTTTTTCTTGCATCAATCTCACTTCACCCAAACTATCTTTTTTAAGTTCAGTACAAATTATAAATTAGTATCTTAGCTACACCAAAGACCCTGAAGTCCCTGAAAAAAACAAACCATCCCGATAGCTATCGGGACCGAAAACCCCGATGGCTTTATACCCTTACACGGAGGTTACCGAAACCTGATCACTTTCTCAGAAATCGTAAATAATTTACGATGGCACGGTATATTTCTGCAATCGGTTTTTTCACAGGTACGACCGTACCATTGACCAAATGCTTCAGGCAGCCCGCTCGGGCAAGCAAAATATTGCCGAAGCCAGCATGGCATCCGGCACATCGAAAGAAGCAGAAATTAAACCCAAATTACGCAATAGGAGACTATGTCGAACTATTTGCGTTAGTTTGGTTAACCCCGATAAGCAAATCTTTGTTTGTCAAATACTTAGATTTGACAAACATTAGATTTGGTGTATCGGTTACTCTAATGCGTAATCTGGGTAAAACTTACAATGTAGCCAGGGCCAGCCTCGAAGAATTGCTGATTGACTACCAGGATTTCCTGAGAACAAATAAATTACAGGAATGGGAAAAAGATAGCAGGTTGGTTATTCGCTTACGCGAGTTGAATAAAATACCCAATGCTACTTATGAAACTTTTAAACGCGGCATCGAAAACGAGAACCCCGAAATATGTGCCAATGTTATGATAGGATTAATCAGGTTTACCGGTTATTTACTCAGCCGACAGTTAAGAACACTGGAAATTGCATTTATCAACGAAGGCGGAATGCGCGAACGCATGACTGCTGCCAGGATTAACAAACGAAACAAAGGGATGTGATTAATTGAGTATCGGGAAAGATAAACAAAGATTGATTTTTTTGTACCCTCCCCAACCCTCCCTGGCTTCGACTCCGCTCAGCCTGACAGGGAGGGAGCAGTTTCGTGCCTACGTTATAGATTGTTGATCAGCTAGTTAGAGTCTGCCTCCCCTGGATGCTGAGCAGCCTGTCCCGCCCATTTTGGCGGGAGAGTCGAAGCATAGGGGAGGTGCCGTCCCGATAGCTATCGGGAGGAGGGGTACAATTTGTTTAAAAATAACCATCGTATCAATGATGGCAAGATATTATTTTGATGTGCTGGATTAGTTCCCATGCAATAAATTATTTATTTTTCTTTTGGCTTGACCCAAAAGAAACAAAAGGTCAAGGCTTTATAGAAATTTCACACATCTGTACGCCTCGGTAAAGGCTCGCAAAACAAGGCTTAATAGCTCAGAACAACATCCTGACAGCACGTGAAGCTGGTGTTTTGCTACACACATGCCCGCGCTGTTTACCTTCGGCTACATCTGTTGTAAAATTTCTATTAGGCCGGTCCCTACACCCTGAAAACTTACAAGTACACCAAAATTGTTGTTCCACTATGTTGCCATAAGGGAAAATTTTCTTAGAAAGGACCGGCCTCAGAAAAATACGCCAGCGGTTCTTGTCGGAGGTATGTGCGGGTGGCATGTGCGTAGCAATACACCGCAACGACAAATGCTCGGAGTTGTGCCATCTACCATGCCTTGTATTGCGAGGGATACCTCCGGCTTAGAACCGCAAGTATTTTTCGAAAGCCTAGATTTTTTGTTACTTTTTGATCATGCAAAAAGTAAAAAGAATAAAATATTTTGCCTTACTCATCAGTAATAGGACTATTAAATTTAAATATTCACCCTATAGAATTGATTTTATTCTGTGTGTTACATGGAATGAAAATCCTTCATGATAGCAACAAAAACGAATTTTGATTAAATCCTAAGTTTAACTTATCAAAATGTTTTGTAGGCGTATCAATGATTCCTATACGCGTAAATTTTTTAATATCTTAGCACAAAATATTCCATTTTCCTGTATGCACTTACTATACCGCCATGAGTCTGTTTCAAAAATCGGTTGAGAAAATTATTTAAACGAGGCCCTCCAGGCTCTTATAGTTGCCGGGTAAAAAAAATAACTCCGAAACAAAAAAAACTGCACTAAAATAGCTGCTTTTTAAAATTGTTTTATATTTGGGGTACAGCTTGTGAAAAGCGACAGCTATACCCTGATTGGCTTGGATTCAAGGCATTGATAACGGTTTAATTATTTAACAACAAATAAATTATACACAATGAAGACAAAATTAATTGTGGCTATTATAGCCTTATTAAGCATTAATTTAAGCATGGCACAGGTAATTGATGTGGTTAGCGGGTTAAATTATCCGGCCTCCATTGCATTAAATGGAAATGAGCTGTTTATTTCCGAATACCTCGGTGATAAACTATCCAAAATCGATATTACAGCCACTCCTGCCACTGCCCTTGATGTTTTAACAGGATTAAATGGTCCTAATGGATCAGTATTCGATGGTAACGAATTGTATTTTTCGGAACTTGATGGAAATAAAATCACAAAAATTGATATCACCGACACTCCCCCGGTGCCTGTTGATGTGGTTACGGGGTTGACCGGCCCAACTTTTATAGCACTTTATGGAAATATATTATACATTTCTGAGCATTATGGCAATAAAATATCAAAAATTGATATTACCGAAACTAACCCTACAGTTACCGATGTGCTAACCGGGCTTCAGAATCCTGATGGCCTGGCTTTTAAGGGAAATGAACTTTATTTTGCCGAACGCAGTGGAAATAAAATTTCGAAGATTGATGTTACTGATCCTACTCCAACTGCCACCGAAGTGATTGCTGGCCTGGCAAGCCCTATCGGAATTGTGTTTCATGAAAACGAATTATTTATAGCTGAATATGCCGGAAATAAAATTTCGAAGATTGATGTTACAAATTCGAACCCAACAGCCACCGATGTTGTTACAGGATTAAATGGCCCGGTTCAGATGTTGTTTATCGATAATGACTTATATATTACTCAACATGATGGAGGTAAAATATCAAAATACAGCTCCACGCTTTCAGTCGATAAAATTGATGCCCGGCAAACAATAGCTTTATTCCCTAATCCGGTCGGAAACTTTATTACAGTTCAATCGGAATCGGAAATACAAAAGCTGGAAGTATTTGATGTAAACGGTCGTGAAGTTTTCACAACAAGTGTGGATCAGGAAAAGTATGATGTTTCGCATCTGAATAAAGGCATTTATCTTGTTCAGGTATATACTGAAAATGAGCTGTTCGTAGAAAAAATCATTGTTGAGCGGTAAAAGGCAGGAAATAGCTTTTAATGATTCTAAAACATTGAGTCCACTACGGGAAGCCCACAAACAAAGAATGCCGCTTAAATACCAACCCGATAGCGGGATGGCTCCATTTTTATTCCAATTATTGGCTATCCAGCCAAACCTACACCCTAAACAATAATATTTATTAAAATGGAACAAAAAGAACTATCTGCATTAACTGATCAGGAATTGCTAGACGAAGCGAAGAAAAGAAAAAAAGCTTCCATCGTTAATGCTGTATTAATTGGATTCCTGATCGGAATTATAATTTACAGTATTGTAAAAAATAATTTAGGATTTTTCACCCTGATCCCTTTGTTTTTAGCGTATAAACTGGTTAATAATTCAAAATACGATTCTAAAGAATTGGAAAATCTGTTAAAAGAGCGGAAGTTGAATGATAAGACATAATTAGTGGATATAATATATTAGTACCTTAGCTACACCAAAGGACTCAAAGGACTCAAAGGAAATTAACGCCTTTCGGAGAAGGTGTTAAAGGCACTGAGGAACAAATATATCTTTCGGAGATAACTTCGTTGAAATATATACTTGCACTCATCAATTCTAAGTTATTGAATTACTATTTCAAATTAATTTTAAGTAGTAATCTTCATGTATATCCAGAGGCAATAAGGAATTTGCCAATTAAATCGGTGTCACAAGAAATTCAACAGCCATATATTACTTTAGCAGAAAATCTTTTATTGTTGAATACTCAATTACATGAAACACAAATGAAACTTCTCTCACTTATACGAGAAAAGTTTAATATTGAAAAACCTTCTACAAAACTGCAAAACTGGTACGAGTTAGAATATAAAAATTTCCTATTAGAACTTATAAAAGCAAAAACAAAACTCAGTCTTTCCGAAGAATCCGAATGGATGCAGTATTTTAATGAGCAAAAACAAATAGCCCAGGCCCTGAAATCCGGAATAGAAAAAACCGACCGTGAAATTGACCGTATGGTTTACCATGCTGTATGGTGTTAACGGAGGAGGAGGTTGGGATTGTGGAGGGGGAGGGTTGATAAATATTTCGACCTTACGGCATTATATGTAATTATCAACGTTCCGCAGCTATGCCCGGTAGCCGTTTTGCGGGGTTCGTAACTGTAAGCAGGTACAAATTTTCTGCGGGGTACACTGTTTCATATTGCTCCTTCACAGGCTATTGGGCATAGCTGCTGTTAGTGGCTGGCTATTGTTGTCTTCAAATAATTTCCAGGAGTCATTATTGCAAGAGAGCTGTTCTTAAAATCTTTGATGTTTCTCGTGATAATTATATCAATTTGCCCATTTAATTCTGCCGAATAGTTTTGTAATGCGTCTTCAAAATCCTTAAAATTCGAGTTCAAAGCTTTTAGGATAGCATCTTTATCAGTTATAAGTACTTCTGTAATAGTAATTAATTGTGTTAGTTTTTCGATAACTTTCTCATGAGTAGAATTTTGCCTTAACAGATAGTATACATTGCTGATTATCACTGATGTGATGAAGCCTTTAATTTCTCTGGATTCACATAGTGACAGAACTTTTGCAGCATCGTCAGAAAACGGCACTCTGTCAAAAAAGAAGTCTAAAATTACGTCAGTGTCAATAAGAACTCTTTTCATTTGCTAAAGATATTTTTCTGTAAGTCTTTTTGAAAGTTCTTTTTTATAGTCGATGTTTTTGGGAGCTTTAAACGAACCTTTTAAGGATTTTACAATCGGGGTCAGGTCGATACTTTCAATATTGTCTTCTTTTGTTATGGCTTTTAGGTAGTTCTCAATAATGTCGGACAAACTACGACCTTTATCTTTGGCATATTTCTTTGCCTTTTCGATAACTGTTTGCTCAATCGTTAATGTCAATTTTGTATTCATGGCACTAGTGTTTTGTTACTTAAATTTATACGTGCAAATATACAAATAAAAACACGATACGTGCAAAAATATTTTATATCGCACGTGTTTTTTTTTGCTTGCTGCTAAGGTTTACTGTATGATTTCGTAAAGGACTGCGGGCTTCAAACCTATGAGGTTACCACCCAAAATTGATGCGGGAGATAACGCCCGAAGGTCTCTGAATTGAAAATCGGCGAAGCCAAACCCTTATGAATTATACACATTGTTGTGCCGTAGTGCATTATTTGCTTTTCCTGAATTTCTTCCTGTATTCCTTGTCCATTTTCTCCGTTGCATATTGTACTATTAATCTTCCACACTTGTCCTTCCATTTCATTAGAAAACGCTCAATATCGTCAGGATATTTCTTCCATAATCCACGCAATAATGTGCCAATCCCTTTTTGAACGTATTCTGAATTATCAGGCATTAAAGGTTCAACAAGTTCTATTGCCTCAAAAGGTTTTAAATCATTCGTTAGTTTATCAAGTTCAACAAGTGCAACAGGCACAGCTCTGCGTTTCCATTCTGAGTCCGAATCAGTCCAGGTTTTTAAATCATTAAAGCTGATGACTTTGTCGAATAACAGACCTGACAAAACAAGCATGCATAAAACATCAGTAGTTGCCCAATTATTAATACCATAATCAAACCAATTGCCAATCCGCTTAAATGTATCCTTCGAAAAATCCTGTCTTCTTGATTTTAAAAAATATATAGCAACATGCTTTTCATCAAATCTGCCATTTTTCATTAACTCATCACCTAAGGCCAGGTAACTTTCAATAGTCATTTCGGCCTTCCATTGCTCAACCCAAATTTCAATCTGGTGTATAAACACTTTATCATCTATTCCATACCCATCGTACCCCTCTTTGAAATATCGCTGGTATTTCGTTATTATATCGGGGTTGGAATTGGTTTCACAAAAGCCCCTGATTTCTTTAACTTTAGAATCTATCATGGCATATTTTCTTTTAAGAGTTTCGGGAAAGATAAACAAAGATTGATTTTTTTTAAGTACCCTCACCCCCGCCTGACAGGGAGGGCGTAAATTGTGCCAGCGCGAAGTTTATTCAAACAAAGATAAGCCAATCTTAGCATCCAGGGGAGGCAGATATAAACAAACTGAGCAACAAGCTTTAAAACCTGCACAATCCAACCCCCTCCCTGTCAGGCTGAGCGGAGTCGAAGCACAGGGAGGGCAGGGGAGGGTACAAAAAAATAAAGGATTGTTAATCTTTCCAGATACTCATTTTACATTTTATTAGTCTTCAAAAATTCTTTAACTATGGGATCTGCTTTTTCCTGGTCGGTATCCAGAATGTATAAATCAACAGTGTAAGGCGTTGCTGCCGGAGCTCCGAAAGAAGCGCCTACATCATTCGTATTGATAATGTTTGTTGAGATTCCTTCTTTTTCCAGTTCGTATTGCAGAAGGTTAACCGTTATTTCGGAACCGGCAAATACGCGGACTAATTCACTTTTTGTTTCCATTGTTTAATATTTAATAGTAAAGTATTATTCAGGTTACAAATTCTTGTTTTTATTTATTACAGCAGCAGTTTCTGGATACTGATTTTATTAGAATTCAGGCTCACGGCATTGGCTATTTCGTTTATAAGCGGTAGCTCTTATGTAGTTGGTCAGGGTGCGAATTTTTCAAATACTGTCCCATTAAATTTATATGCTCCGTTTTCGTGCGTTCCAAGCCAAAGGTCACCGTTGTTGTCTTTGTAAATGCTGAATAATGTAATGTCTATTGAATTATGCTGAACGACATAGTGCGTAACTTTCGTCCCATCATATTTCCAAACGCCATCACGATACGTTACAAACCACAAATTATTATTGTCGTCTTTTACGCTTGATAGATACTCGTCCAGATTACCGTCTTTTTTCCCGTCTAAGCTGCCTATGCTCTCAAGTCGTCTGTAAAATTTCGTGCTATTTATTGTCAGACTGTCGTAAACACTATAACGATATTCGGTATTGAACCAAAAGTCTCCATTTCTATCTTCGGTAATTGAACGCACTCCGTTTGCCCCTTCATTTCGAAATTCTGTTACATCATCTTCTGTAATCCATTCAAATGATTTTCCGTTATAGCGACATACACCTGATGGATTAGTGCCGAACCAAACGCTACCTTTTCTGTCATTGTAGATGCTGTAAATTTCGAAAGGATTGGAAAATTCAGGGGGCTTAGGAAGCTGCAACTCATATAAAGTAATGCCGTCATACCGATACACTTTTTCAGATTGATAATGAATGTCTAAACCACAAATCATTGGATTGAAGTTTCCAGTCGTTATTGGGGATTGCTGTCAATGTAGTAAATGTATGTCCGTCAAACTTCGATATTGTTGAATTCGGATGACAACTAACAAAGTAAATGTTGCCGGATTTATCTTCTTTAATTTCATCAATTCTATTGTTAGGCAAACCGTGTTTTGTTGTATAATTAATCAGTGTCGTTCCATCGTATCTATACACCCCTGTTTGCCAGCTTCCAAACCAATAAATATTCTTTTCGTCCTGATAAACAAGCATTATACTGCTGCCTGGTTCTTTTACTGTGTCGCCTTTTGCAAATTGTTCGTTAAACTGTTCGGTTTTTATTTTCTGATCGGAGGTCTGCCCATTGCACGATGTCAATAAAGCTAAAATGCTCAGAAATAAAAGTATGTTTGATTTCATTGACTTCAGTTTGATGTTTGCAGTGTGTTGATAGGGTTAACGCAAACGCTTAGGGCTTGCTGCAATGGCTGCTCTTGTATACTGTCAAGTATACTGTAAAGCTACAGAGAGCTGTCCGCCGCCATTGCCGCAAGCTAAAGTTATACACTTGGCGTTTTATTCTTTTATAAATTTCATTGTCCTCACTCCTTTGTCTGTTGTTACTTTTATAAAGTATATTCCTCTTGTAAGGGCTGAAATATCAATAGTCGTCCGGTCTCTGTCTGTTTTTATTCTTTTTATTAGTTGTCCTTTTAAATTCAGGATTTCGATGGTTGATTTTGGAAGTGATTCAATGGTGATGTCATTTTTTGCAGGATTTGGAAAAACCATGCATTGATTGTTGACATTTATTTTATCCACATCCAATATGTTTGCAATTGAGCGCTTCCAAACCCCGCCGTAGTAAGTGCCTGCATAAAGAAAATCAGAATCTGCGGCTAACGAAGTCACATTCTTATTAGTCAATCCACTATTAATAGCAGTCCAACTGTTGCCATAATTGGTTGATAAAAACACTCCATGGTAAGTACCTGCAAAAATATTGCTTCCACTCATGGCAAGGGATTTTATTAGAGAATCTGTTAAACCGTTGTTCACCTGAGCCCATGATGTGCCATTGTCGGTTGTCACAAACACTCCTCTGTCAAAAGTTCCGGCAAAAACATGGTTTCCGTCGGATACTATTGCGTTGATGCCATTATTTGTTGTTAATCCGTTATTGACTTCCGTCCAGGATATTCCATAGTCAGCAGTTACAAACATTCCGGTGCTATAGGTAGTTCCTGCGAATATATTGGTGCCATTGGCTGCCATTGATTTAACATAAGGAGTTGTTAATCCGTTGTTCACGGCTGTCCATTGGTTTCCGTTATTTGTCGACACGTAAACTCCACCACCAAAAGTGCCCGCATATATTTTTGTTCCGTTAATGGCAAATGCTCTTACATCTTGTTCCATTAAGCCAGCGTTTACCGGGCTCCACAATGAGCCGTTGTTGGTTGATAAAAATACTCCGTAATCTTCGGTACCTGCAAAAACATTTGTTCCAAGATTCGTTATGCTTTTTATATTTGAAGATGACAATCCAGTATTGATAGTGTTCCATGAATCACCGTTGTTTGCGGATAAATACATTCCGTCACCTTGTGTGCCTGCAAAAACATTGGCACCTGCGATCATGATTGAATTCACCATTGTTCCCTGGAAAGGAAGTTTAGCCCAGGAAGCCCCACTGTTGGATGTGGAGAAAACACCGGATCCAGTCCCGATAATAAGACTTGTACCGTACATTTTCATAGCAGTGACATGCATATCAATAGGACCCGGATTCAGCATCGTCCAGGAAGAACCATTGTTTGTTGTCATAAACACGCCTCCTCCGTTGGTTCCGGCATATAAAGTGGATCCGCTAACAGCAAGTGAAGTGACATCCTTGTTTGTTAGCCCGGAATTTACCATGGTCCAGCTTGTGCCGTTATTCGTTGATTTAAAAACGCCATCACTGTTAGCGGCAAAAAGATTGGCGCCAATAGCTGTAATAGCATCTATATTTGACAATGTCAATCCGGTACTTGCATAGCTCCAGCTAGCACCATAATTGGTTGATATAAATATTCCGCTGCTGGTACCAGCAAAAATATTTGTGCCAACGACAGCAATGGAATAAACATGCTGATTGGTAAGCCCTGTGTTTGATTGTGCCCATGAAGCGCCATTGTTTGTTGAAATATAAATGCCGTCACTTTCGGTACCTGCAAGCATGGTTGCATTGATAAAATTCACAGCACGAACCTCGGCAGACATGGGAATACCGGTGTTGGCCATGTTCCAGCTTGCGCCATGATCAATTGATATCCATATTTGTTGTGGCAATGACCCGACAACGACTGTTGATCCATTTATGGCGATATCGCTTGGCATGATGTCCTTCAGCGATGTTGAATGCCAGCTCACGCCATTGTCGGTTGAAATAAACACTCCGCCCGCAGCAGATCCTGCAAAAATTGCTGTTTCGTCGGTGGCAATACAACTAACCCTTCCCCCTGCAGGACCATTTGTTTGCTGCCATTGGGCATTGACAAATCTTCCTAAGCACAATAATGATAATAAAAGTAAAATTGTCTTTTTCATGTTGTCTCCTTTTGTTTTTGTTTATGTTTAAGCTGTCTTTTACACCTTGTGTATAACGGTTGTGATATGACAAGTGGCGGACTTCGTAGCACTAAGTTAACTGGTTTTATTCCTAAGCCGACATTGGTTAATTTGTTTGTTGTGGGCAGGCTTTTTTCCTCTCAACATCAAGTAAGTTTTTTAGTCGGTTGAAATCCTTGTCCTCTGAAATTCCATCTTCGTCAACATTGTAATGATTTAGAAGGCCCCATTCAATATTATCAAAAATGAATTTTCGCTGTTTTACATTTTTAACATGCTTGAGTTGGGCTAAAACTAAGCTTGGTTTGCATATGTAACTTTCTCCAAGAGCAAAAGATGGACTTTCATTAGCTGATCCTGCGTCAGCCCAGATTGTTTTAAAAAGCTGTTGTAAAATAGATGTGTCTTTTGTAGCACAGAAATATTTAGGTAGTATTTCTAAAATTGGTGAATATTGGATTTCTCCATAGCTTTCTAGTTTCTCCACTGTTTTTTGATGCATAAGGTCATCATGATCATCACAAGCTTTTATATAATTTTCAGCTAAAATTTGTTGTTGGATTAAAATACTCATTAATAATTCCTTTTGAGTATTATTTTCAAGGGCTTCAATAAACTGAACTTTGCTCCTATGAATAAATCCCTCTATTTGTTTGCTGTCTTTCCATCTTAAAGCAATAATACTTAACCATTCAGCATTTGTGTTTTCGCAATAAAATAAGTCGTCTTTGTCGATGGTAGTAATAATTGAAAATTCATTACCTCGTCCACTCCGGACATTGGTATATCCGTCTGGGTCATTAATTCTGGCAAGTTTGTTCTCGGCAAAACTTGTCGTAGTGCAGAGAATTATGAGAATTAATAGTATGGTTTTCATAAGCCGAGATTTTTTTTTAAGCTTGCCCATAACGGTTACGATTTGACAAGTGGCGGACTGCGGAGCACTAAGTTAACTGGTTTTATTCCTAAGCCGGCATTTGTTAATTCGTTTGTTGGCAACTGCCCATTGTTTATCCTGTAACAATTGAGTATGATTTATTGATTTAATATTTTCTTATTATTATTTTATTTTAATTCCCTCATAAGTATTTGTAAAATAATATCCTAAAGGCCCACTTACCGAATAATGAATACTATCATTTGAAAATGAAACCCCGGAATGATAGCCCCAAAAAGCGCCTGTTGGGGAATTATTATAACCGTTTGAGTTGTGGTAAATCATTGTATTCCCTTCAAAATTATGTTTTATATCATTTGTAGTTAAAATGTTTAGCATATTGAAAGTGTTGTTTTTTACAACAGTCAGGGTGTCTTGATGATATTCAATAGAGCCATTATATGAATAAGTTACTTTACAAAAATAGGCTCCGATGTAATCATTTCTATAGTCATATGTCACTGAATCGATAGCATCCGTTTTTACCTCATACTGAAATCTTTTCACATTGTTATTTTCATCCGAAATCTCAAAATCCAATATAAGATTATTCGTTATGCTAATTTTGAATGGCCCTTCTCCTGTTAAGGTATCAGGACTATACCAATGAATTGTATAATCACCTATATCATATTTGGGCTTTACATCGAAGAGTATTGAAATATGTTTATCAGGGTAATAAATAATTTTACTTGCATTAAATACATAGTCTATTATTACATCTTTTGGTTTCTCACACGAATAACATAAAAGAACCAAAATTGAGAAAAAAAGAATTCTAGCGTTTAATTTTATTTTTAGAATCTGCTTAAGGAAAGTTTTCATTAAAGAAGTATTTTAAGTTTTTATTTGTAAATACTTTCATTGGGTTGCTGCCAACGGTAACGATATGACTCGTGGCGGACTTCGGAGCACTTTTCTGTGTACCGACAGAAAACTGCCTGCGGGCACTAAGTTAACTGGTTTTAACCTTAACCCGCCATTTGTTAAATCGTGTGTTAGCAACAGTTATTTTTAGTTTGTCCAAGGCTCTTTGTGTTTAGCGTCCATAAATTTTTCTCCATCAAAAATGCATAGTCCTTGCCAACTTCCAAACCAAATTTGTCCTTTTTTGTCCTCGAGAATACTTTGCGTGACATTAGATGTCAAGCCATCTTCAGTGGTGTACTGTTTGAAACTATTGCCATCATATCGGTAAACGCCATAACCTTCAGCCGTAAACCAAATATTTCCTTGGCTGTCTTCATATAAATTGTAAGTTTCTTCACCTGCAATAATTCCATCCTTAGTGAAGTTCGTGTACGTTTTACCATCAAACTTGCTCACACCACCATAAAAAGTTCCAATCCAAATATTTCCTTGACTGTCTTCTAGAATATCAGCAGTATTATTGTCGACAAGTCCGTTTTTGGTTGTTAAATGAGCAAACTTCCCTTTGTTGTATTTGAATATTCCATTTCCATCAGTGGCAAACCACATCGTTCCATTCTTGCCTTCTATTATTTTAAAAACCAATTTATGAGACAGCATAGACTTTGGATTTTCAACTATAGAATCTGGCAAATAAAAAGGCACAAACTTCTCTCCGTCAAAATGACTAACTCCTCCTGTCGCCCCAACCCAAATAAGTCCGTTTTTGTCAATTGTTAAACCCCAAATTTCCTCATTCTGCAATCCTTCTTTTTTTGAAAATGTTGTAAACTCCTGACCATCGTATTTTATGAGCCCTTCGGAAGTTCCAAACCATAAATTACCTGCTTTATCTTCTACAATCTCTAAAACCCTAAAATGTGGACTGATTCCCGCAATTGTGATTTTTTCAAGTATTTGTCCATCATAGCGTATTATTCCATCACCATTTGTTCCAAACCAATAGTTCCCTTTTATGTCTTGATGCATTGTCCTTACAAATTCTCTTACCATTCCATTTAAGTTGGTGTGAATTTGAGGAAATGTTGTGTTTTGTTTGAGAATTATTGGTTGGGTGATTACTTCATTTTCTTTTATATCAGGAATAGATTTTTCTTTCACTTGTCCTGTGCAGGCTGATATTTGAAGTGACAGAAGTATCAAAAGTAAATTCCTCGCTTTAAATATTGTCTTACAACCAATGTTTATCATATTGTTGGTTTAATAATTGTTGCTAACTAGTGTATATATACAATCATAGCCTTCAATTACTTAAATCCTCTGCCTGTATATCTTTTGCCTTTTATATATGCGCTCCACAAATATATTAAATAAACTAAAACAAAGTGACAGTTAAATAATACTATAATTGATCAGGGGGAATACCTAATACCGAACTTTCAAAGCCTGAAATAAAAAGCCCCGATGGCATTTTATCTCCACCGGGGTTTAAAACAATACTATTTGATTTATCGCATCCTTACCATTTTTTTGCTGCTGCTAAAATTGCCCCGCGTGAGTTTGTAAAAATAAATTCCGGCAGGCAATAAGGAGCCGTCAAAAGTCACTTCATATATGCCGGGCGAAAGTTCGGGGTCTATTAAATTAGCAACTTCAATTCCCGAACTGTTATATACTTTCAACGAAACTTCCTGCTTCTTTACACCTGCCTGTTGTCCTATTTCAACTTTGATAGTGGTGGTTGAGTAAAACGGATTCGGATAGTTTTGACTGAGTTCGAAACCGGTAACAGCTTGTCCTTCGCCAACCGACAACGAACTGCTTACGCTGTCGACAACCATAATAATTTTGTTTGCCTGAATCTGTACATCAATGTATAATCCCGGCGTAACGCTTACTTCTGCAAAGGTATCACTCACAGCAGCTGTAGTTACCAGAAATTCGAAACTGTCGCCGGCTTTGGGGATAAATCCATTAACAAGTGAAATATTTAAGGCACCGCCCAGTATGGCTTTGCCGGTAACCAGAAGCTGATCGTATTCGGTACCGGCCGTTAAACCACCCAGTTCAACATTAAATGCCGCTGTTGCCGATGGCCTGAAATCGCCATTGTAAGTTAATATGCCAGGCGAGTGACCGGGCGAAGTAATGCCGTTGTTAGTGAAATTCGAAGGCACTTTAATAGCGGCATTGCCCTGTATAATTCCGCCCTCATCATTTACGAGGTTAGCAAATTCAAACTCACCTGATGCTGCGTCGATAACACCCCCGGTTTTATTAATAACGTACCACTGCGATGAGAAACTAGTCTTATCGAGGCCTCCGTTTTTAATCAGCGTGCCGGTATTTATAAATGTACCACCACCGTTAATCGCGTAAAAATCGTTATCCGAATTAATTTCGGTACGCGATCGGTTATCAATAATGGAACTGTACTGAGCTGTAAAACGGGTTGTTCCACCCAGGGTAAGAGTGCCCATATTCTTTAGTGTTGTTTCACCGCTTATACCGGCATAATCGGTACCGGTAATATTAACTTTAACACCTTCGGGTATAATGAGTGTTCCTCCACCTGTTAAATCGCCCCGAACCCAGTTAAATCCGTTGCCCATTATATTGAGGGTAACTGCCACATTATCAGTATTTATATCAGCCCCATTGAGGCTAAAAGTGCCGGCCGATGTACCGTTTAAAGTTCCTTTCAGAATCTGTATGCCAGCCTTCAGGTTAAGAAACGCATTCACAGCAATGTTATAGGCTCCATTCTCAAGGCTACCCGAAGCGGTAAATTCAAGGGTACCTGTTTGTACATCAACAGTACCTCCCATATTATAAAAATTCATTGTTCCACTAAATACGGTTGCATCGCTGCCTCCGCTTTTTCGCAGGATACCGGTATTTAAAAAGGTACTACCTCCATTTCCTCCTTGCATATCAGCATCCGAAGATATTTCAAACAGTGAACGGTTGTCAATTGTTGTGCCTCCAGTCATTGAGAAATATTGGCTTCCATACATTTTAATAGTACCTTCATTTAAAATTGATGTTCCTCCGCTTAGGCCTGCATAATCAAGGCCGGGCAAAACCATTAAGTTATCTTCAGCGATGATTAGCGTGCCTCCACCGGTGATGGTACCATCAACAAATTGGAATTCGGAACCTTGAATGTTATATGTTACTGACAAACTATCTGTGTCAAAGGTAGGCCCGTTAAGGCTAAAAATTCCAGCAGAATTTCCATTTAAAGAACCACTTAATACCCATATTCCGCCGGTGAAAGTAAGCATTGCATTTTCAGCTATTGTATATGTTCCATTGGCATAAGTACCGCTCCCGGTGTGTTCCAATGTACCAGTCTGTACATCAATTATGCCGTTCTGATTTTCAAAAGTCCACCAACTGTTAATAGAAGTTACATCAGTTCCGCCACTTTTGCGCAAAGTTCCGGTATTGATAAATGTCGCTCCGCTAAATGATTCTCCTCCAAAATCAGCATCTGTCTGAATATCAAAAAGCCCTTCGTTGTGCAGTACTGATAGTCCCCTGCCACCAAATTTCCCGCTTCCCTGCAGTATAATTGTTCCCCGGTTTATCATATTGGTTCCTTCGTATAAATGGTACCAGGGGTTGGCGGGATCTTGCTTCAGTGTAAGCACTGAGGTTTCGGTGAGCAGCAAGGTGTTGTTAACGGCATTTCCGCCATTGGCACTGTTGCCACCATCAATCACACCGCTGTTCCATGTCGAATTACCGGTTACAGTCAAGCTGGGATTAGCTCCGCCAAACTCAATTCGTCCGGGCCAGCCCAATGTGAAACCTGCTATTTCGTGCGAACCTGTAATTGTAATAGTTTTGCTTATAATTACATAATCACCTTGTGCTGGAATACCCGATGGCGACCAGTTACCAGGAACACTCCAGGGGCCGCTTGCTACCGAAGTGTAAGTGGTTTGCGCATTCAAAACAGCTGTGCTTGCGAGAACGAATGCTAAAATTAAATAGTAAGTAATTTTTTTCATAAGGTTGTTTTTTAATGAAATTGTTCTGTTTATTGTTACATTCAGATAGCACAAATCCCCATTTTTTTTACCAATCCAGTTTAATGAAAAAAAGATAAGCGTGAATTGTTGTTATCTAACATATGCAAATATAAGCATGTTTAGAATTGTTTTAAATAGTAAATCGTATAATTGACACATTTAACAATAAATTAACAAGTTAACTTATATTTCCATACATGTGTGATTGTGAAAACTGATATTTAGCAGGCTGTGAGCTGCATAAATAATATTGTTTTATGGATTCACCCGGCAACCCTTCAAATTCACTTTATGTGCCAGGTCCTGGTATTTGTCCGCGACTGGATTTGTAATAAGTTTCGGTTGCCGGCACGATAGTAGTTTGGGTTCATCAGCACTGTTATCGGGCAGGTC
Source organism: uncultured Bacteroidales bacterium (assembly GCA_963714825.1). GTDB lineage: Bacteria > Bacteroidota > Bacteroidia > Bacteroidales > UBA4417 > UBA4417. The sequence goes on from CAVQQF010000003.1 coordinate 497,930, forward strand.
GGTTTTTACTTGTCCGCTGCACGAGGTGGTTAATAACAGTATTGCCGGAAACGTGAATGGTAGTGTTTTCAGCTGGTATTTTTGCTTCGATCAAACTCGGTTTTTGTTTTTTAGTTTTATGTCAATACTCCGTTAACGAATTTTAATTGTTTGATTTTAAGGTTATTGTCAAAACGATTCGTTTGTTGTTAAACTTTTTACAATCAGCACTTTGCGCCTTTATTCGCTGCGCTCATGAGAACCCTGCTTGCAGCAGGCAAGGCTTCGCTAAGTTGCGCCTTTGCGAGAAACAAAATACTAACGGACTATTGTTCTGTTAAATGATAAGAATTTGCGACTTTATAAAATGATTGCCATTAACTGCTCCCCAAAAGCATACTAACATTCCCAAAATTGATATATTTATAAAATGGAATATGCTACATTTGTAATATGAAAATAAAAACAAAATTCAGCAAAATTATCTTTTCAAGCGTTCTAGTATTGAGCTTTTTTGCCTGTACTAAAGAACCTATACCCAATGATACCGATCCTAACGGTAACAGCAATCTAACAGATACTACCTTGTCAAATGTTGAATATGGCGGACATGCAAAACAGGTGTACGATGTATATCTGCCTGCAAAACGCGATAGCAGCACACCCGTAATTGTAATGATACATGGCGGTGCATGGAAGGCAGGGCAAAAAGAAGAATTAAATTACTTTATGAGCCTGATAAAGACAAAATGGAAAGATGTAGCAATTGTGAATATGAATTATCGTTTGGCAAGTAATGCCGACAATATTCATCACACCGAAATTATAGCCGATATAAACGCTGCCGTAGCACATGTGCTAGCTAATAAGGCAAACTATCATATATCCTCAAGTATGGGCATTATGGGTGCAAGTGCAGGCGGACAATTAGCCATGATTTATGCGTATAAATACAATAATTATAATAACATTAAATGCGTAGGCAATCTTTTCGGACCCAGTATTATAAGCGACTGGACGTGGTATAACAGTTTCAACCTTTGGCTGGGTGCTAATGTAGGTGATATTTTAACTCAATATGTTGGACAATCGTGGGATACCACCGCATATAAAGCGGTAAGCCCGTACTGGAACATTACTGCTAACAGCCAGCCAACAATTACATTTCATGGAAACCTCGATCCCATTGTGCCGGTGTACCAAAGCCAGTGGATGAAAGGGAAACTAAATACGCTTGGAGTCACCAATCAATATTATGAGTATGTAGCATTTCATGGTTTCGACAATACCCAATCCGATGATGTAATAACTAAATTGGTAGCTTTTTTCAAAGAGTATATCAAATAAAAATCTTATCGCGAAAGATAAATAATAATTGGTGGATATCATCCGTTCTCCAAATGCATTCATAAACAGTTAAATTCCACGCTTGCCTGCTTCACCTCCCAACTTCGTCCCAATAAACAGCAGGCAGCTTAGTTCTTAAATCCTTCTTTTAGCAATATTCAGTCACATACAAATGAGCTCTTCGAAATAAAGCGCCTAAATAGGCTGCAACTGCCTGGCATTTGTCTTTTTATCATAATCTTTTGCCTCGTGGTTTCAAAATGCTGTTTATAATAGAGTTTATTTACAATTATTTAACATCCAACATATAAAAGCTACTGAAGTTAAGATTATCTTTGCCGCGAAATGAAATCAGTTCAGAAATTCGCAGTCAGATTCCTTATCATTACAGCAGTCCTGTTAAGCTATGGGCTGAGTACATATGCTGTTGATACTAGTTAAGCCTTTCTGTACGGAACTTTCCGAAGGAAACAGCAGCAATACCAACTGCCTGGTTTCAGATAATGATCCTATGAATGATGATCAGATACCGCAAACGGCTGTTTATCCTTTACCCTTTGACCTTTTAAATCATTTGCCTTTATTACACGATGCCGATATAATCACCGATTCCTTTATACTTATATGGCAGCCGCCCCGGATCTAGCCTTGTCGATTTCCCCGGATATGCAGATTAAACACCAGGTAACAGGCTTATGGACTTCAGGTTTGTTGGTCCTGATCCGTTTGTTAAAAGGACTATAAATGAGAACATTAACCTTAAATTGCAGATCGGAAGGAAAAATGCAGGAGCTACAGCGTTTGCAGTATATATTTTAAACCTATGCTCACACAGATGCTCACAGTTTTTGTTTTAAAATAAAAATAGGGAAGTGGAGTTCCGTAACCACTATAAAAAACGAGGCGTCGTCTGAAAAGCCAAAAGAGTAAGAAAAAAAATAAGAAAAGAAAAAAATGAGTAACCAGGAAATTAACATAGATGAATTACAGCGATCATTCAGGAAGTTCAGGAAATTAATAATTTTCGGAGTTATTGTACTGGCATTATTAATAGTAAAGCCCTGGGTACAGGTAGGGCCGGGGCAGCGCGGAATTGTTACCAATTTCGGAGCTGTTCAGAATAAAGTACTGGACGAAGGAATGCACTTCAGGGTTCCTGTTATGCAGCAGGTAATACTTATGGATGTTAAAGTTCAGAAAGTACAGACCGATGCTTCATCCGCATCATCCGATTTGCAGGATGTAACTTTATCCGTTGCGCTTAACTACCATATTATTCCTGATAAAGCTAATGTTGTTTATCAAAAGATTGGTGTTGAATTCAAGGAGCGTATCATCGACCCTGCCATACAGGAAGTTACCAAAGCTGTTTCGGCCAAATATTCGGCTGAGGAACTCATCACCAAGAGGCCTGCCGTTAGTACAGCCATGAAAGAAGCTCTTACCGAAAAACTTATGGCCTCGAATATTGCGGTTGATGCTGTTTCGATTGTAACCTTCAGTTTCTCGAAAGTATTTATGGATGCTATCGAAGCCAAGCAAACTGCTGAGCAACACGCACTAAAGGCAAAGCGCGATCTCGACAGGATAAAGATAGAAGCCGAACAAACCATTGCTGCAGCCACCGCCGAAGCTGAGGCCTTGCGCCTGCAGAAGATGAATATTTCGCCCGACCTTATCGAACTCCGGAAAATTGAGGCAAATCTGAAAGCCATCGAAAAATGGAATGGAATACTGCCACAGGTTACCGGAGGTGGTGCCGTGCCTTTTATCGGGGTAAACGACTTACAGAAACGATAAACTGACAATAAAAAGATCACGTCATGGGCCGATACCTTATACTGATTGTTATTGCCGGTGCGCTGGGCGCTTTTATTGCCCAGCCCAAAGGGCGTAATCCTATAGTATGGTTTTTATTATGTGCCGCCATTCCGTTGCTGGTAATTGCCGTTATTATGTTACCGCCGGTTGTTGCCAAAGGCTTATACAAAAAATGCCCCCATTGTGCCGAGGTAATCAAGGAAGAAGCTGCTATATGTAAATATTGCGGTATGAGTGTTTAGCGCATGTTATATGGCTTTGTTGCCTGCGTAGTGCTAATAATTTAAATAACATACAAATAACAACATCAGGTGTAACGCCTGGTATTAAACAGAGAAAGAGTAAAGAATTTATGACAAAACAGGAAAAAGTAATGGCAATTCACCGTTACTACCGGATTACGAAGTTCTATGGTTTCTTAAAAAATATTACTTTTAAAGGAGGACTTTCCATTCTCATTATTGTGGGAGTTCTTATACTGCTCGAGTATTTTTTTATCGATATTAATGCCATACTCAACGGACTGGTCGAAGACTATTCGCCAAGGATTGTATTTTCGGTTTTCCTGCTTTCCGAAACTATATTGGGTTTGCTTCCTCCCGAAATATTTATAGCCTGGAGCTCAAAATCGGCCACGCCCTGGCTGTTCCTGTTCCTTTTGGCTACAGCTTCGTACCTGGGTGGAATTATATCGTACCTGCTTGGAAAGCAGTTGTTCCGTATTCCATCACTCCGGTTTTACCTGGAGCATAAAATAGCCAAACACATTGAGAAATTAAGGAAATGGGGAGGCTTTTTTGTTGTGGTCGGAGCAATGCTGCCATTACCACATTCAATAGTGAGCCTGGCCTGCGGACTGATAAAATATAATTTCCGTAGCTATTTGTTTTGGGCTCTGTTCAGGTATGCCCGCTTCGTGGCTTATGCACTCGTTATTTTCAAAATATATTAAAACAAAAAAGTATGAATTGGCTGAAACGAACTTATGACTGGGTGCTTAGCTGGGCACAATCACCCTACGGGGCAGTTGCACTTTTTATTCTCGCTTTTGCAGAGGCGGTTTTTTTCCCTATTCCGCCCGATATATTATTGATTGCCCTGGCATTGGGCGCTGTTGCCAAATCGTTTCGCTACGCACTTATCTGTACTGTTGGTTCGGTTTCGGGGGCGTTTGTCGGATATGGTTTAGGCCATTTTGCATGGATGACTGCCAGCGGTGAGTTTACAGGATTCGCCCATTTCTTTTTCGACAATATTCCGGGCTTTACAGTAGCTCTGTATAATAACATAAAAGAGTTATTTATCGAATGGGATTTTTGGGTCATTTTTACGGCCGGCTTCACACCCATACCTTATAAGGTGTTTACTATTTCGGCCGGTGCTTTTGATATTAATCTTTTCATGTTTTTTATTGCCTCGGTCATCAGCAGGGGAGTCAGGTTTTTCCTTATTGCCTTCCTGATATGGAAATACGGACCCGGTATCAAACGCTTTATCGATAAGTATTTCAATTGGCTGGCAATCGGATTCACAGTTCTTTTAATCGGTGGATTTGCCATTATAAAGTACATCTTATAATAAGTTTGATTCTGTTTCATGCGATTTCAGTTGAGTGAATGATTCATTTCAGAAGTCATGGCTTAATTGTATAACTGCTTTATTTCCGTTAACAAAAACACTGAAATACTGAGTAAGTACGAGGGTAATACCGGCTGCTTTAATAACTCTGTGAATCATAGTGAACTTTCCCCGTTAGCTATACTGATGGCAGCAGGGAAATCCCAAAACTTTATACGCTTTTATAACCTGAAAAAATCTCAGGGTTCCCTGCATGCAGCAGTTTGGAGGGTGGCTGCTAACTGTGAGTGGATTGATGCTACTTCAGTAGAGGAATATATGAGTGTTTGAACGAATGGCGCAAACACCCGGTATTATGATGCCTGAAAACACGTATATTTCTTGTTTCTGCATTTATCGAAAAAGATTAAAAACAATTTTTACATGAGATTTGTTTAATATGTGAGAAAGTGTATATAACGCGGGCCAGGTATCGCTGATTGTTATACCCGGGCTTATAAATTGTCATATGTAAACATAATATCTGGAAAAGATGAAAACAATCATTGTAAAAGCTCTGATGAGCTCAGTGCTATTAGTAATCTTAATATTTAACTCAAAAGCCCAAAACTTTGAATGGGTAAAACAGATAGGAGGAACCGGTTACGATGAAGGCCTTGCTATTTCCACCGATGCCTCCGGAAATGTCTATACTACTGGTCTGTTTACAGGAACCGTCGATTTTGATCCGGGTACAGGGATACACAATCTAAGCTCTGCCGGAAACCAGGATATTTTCATTAGCAAGTTGAATGCAGACGGTAATTTCATCTGGGCTAAACAGTTTGGAGGGACGACTGGTGAAATCGGCGGTTCAATTACTACTGATGGCTCTGGAAATGTCTATGTCACTGGTGCCTTCAGAGGAACTGTCGATTTTGATCCCGGGGCAGGTATATTTAATTTAAGCGCTACGGGCCTGGATATTTTCATCAGTAAGCTGGATGCTGACGGTAATTTTGTTTGGGCAAAACAATTTGTGGGATCATTTAATGATATGGGTAGGTCTATTACCACCGATGCCTCTGGAAATGTATTAACCACAGGCAATTTCCGGGGAACTGCCGATTTTGATCCAGGCACCGCTGTTTTTAACCTCACTGCGGTTGCACAGGAAGATATCTTCATTTGCAAATTGGATGCTTCGGGTAATTTTATCTGGGCAAAGCAAATGGGTGGAACAGGTTTGGATGATGGCAACTCAATTACCACCGATGCCTCTGGAAATGTCTACACAACGGGTCAGTTTGCAGGAACCGTCGATTTTGATCCGGGTGCCGGCGCCTTTAACCTCAGTTCGGCAGGAAACCAGGATATTTTCATCAGTAAGTTGGATGCTGACGGTAATTTCGTTTGGGTAAAACAATTGGGAGGAACGCTCTTTGACAATGGTCTCTCAATCACTACCGACGCCTCAGGAAATATCTATACCACAGGTAACTTTAGGGAAATAGTTGATTTTGATCCCGGTGAAGGTACTTTTATTCTAACGACAAACCCGCTGATCGGCCCTGAAGTTTTCATAATTAAGTTGGATGCAAATGGCGATTTCGTTTGGGCAAAACAGATGGGAGGCCCTAACAGTGATTCCGGCTATTCTATCGCCACGGATGCTTCAGGCAATGTCTATACCACAGGTAGCTTTCGTGAGACTGCTGACTTTGATCCCGGTACCGGCATCTTCAACCTCACTACATTTGGGGAGGGCGATATTTTCATCAGTAAGTTGGATGTAAATGGCAATTTCGTTTGGGCTCAACAAATTGGAGGAACTGAAAACAAAGATATAGGCTATTCGATCAATATTGATGCCTCAGCAAATGTATATATTACAGGTATGTTTGAAGGAACAGCCGATTTTGATCCGGGTAGCACAAGTTTTAATCTTACTTCGTCAGGCTTAACTGACATTTTTGTGCATAAAATCAAGCAATCATCAGCAGGTATTATTGAAAATGACTTCGGGGAAAATTTAATGATGTTTCCTAACCCAACGGATGGGGATTTGACCCTGAATTTAGGATCAGTATACAATGCTGTAACCGTTATACTAAAAAACGCTGTTGGCCAGGAAATTCATAGAAAAACCTACACTGCAGCAAATAGAATAAACCTAACAATTGAAGGAAGTGCAGGCATATACCTGATTGAGATAACAAGCAATGATAAAATAGCGGTGCTGAAAGTGCTGAAAATGTAAGGTCCGTTAACATTATATATAGCTTATGCAGGGCGAAAGTGTAAATTGCAGGTTTTAAGCCTTTTAGCTGACTTAATAATGGCTGACACCAGGTGAACAGAAAACCGCCATCAACCATATGTACGACCGTTATCGGCAATCAAACGAAACTATTCCGGGTAATAAATTCAAAAAAATATGACAATGAAGATAATTCTTAATTTTTTGGTGGTACTGCTTCTCTTTGTAACGTCGTGTGGACAAAAAAATAAGGACGAAATGTCAATACAGCTTGACACGCTGTTAAACGAGGCGTTAACACTGGGAATATTTTCAGGACATGTTATCATATCGAAAAATGACACAATGGTTTATTATAACCAATTTGGCCATGCCGACTGGAAAACTAATAAAGAAATTGACAAGAATACCCTTTTTAATATTGGCTCGCTCAATAAGCAGTTTACCGAAGAAATGATACATCAGCTGGTTACTGAAAAAAAACTTTCGTATGATGATAAACTGAGCCAATTCCTCAGCTTTCTTCCTGCCGAAACAGGCCAGAAAATAACTATTCAGCAACTGCTTGACATGAAAGCCGGTTTTGGCGATTATCTCCGGAATCCGGAATATGACGAAATTCGATTTACCGATTATTCACTCACCCAACTGATGGATATCATTAAGCGTGAGCCTCTGCTCTATGAGCCAGGAACGCAGCAGCGGTATTCCAATTCAGGATTTGTTGTACTGGGGGCTTTAATCGAGAAAATTACCAACATGAGTTATGAGGAAAATCTTAACGAAAGAATTGTAAAGCCACTAGGCCTTGATAAAATGTATTATTCGAAATCGGAAAAGGCGCAGCAGATTGATCGTGCCTATGCGACTGAAACCGACTTCGACGGGAACAAAACCAGTTTTGATAATATTTACAACAGCACGCCAGCCGGTGGAATTTATACCAACATCAGCAATATGTTGGAATTTGCCGAAGCAAAGCGGAAAAGTACATTGCCGTCGGCAAAAACATATGGAAATGGAATGTTTGCTGGTGGAACACCGGTATGGAATTCTGTTATTTACTACAACGAAAAAAGTGGTTATTGTTTTGTGATTATGGCCAATGTGGGGGATGCTGCCGATGAACTTGCTCCTCGCATCCTCTCTATCCTTAATAAGGAACCATACCCTCCTTTAGAATTACCTTTCAGGCTGCAGCTATATAAAGTGATTAACGAAAAGGGCATAGAGTATGTAAAAGCAAATGTCGAAAAATTAGCCGAGCAGGCAAGGCTTCCTTTTGATGAACAGTTTCTGAATTATTTCGGATACGAGTTTATGAACGCAGGTAAAACTGACATTGCCATTCAGCTGTTTAAGATCAATTCCGAATTATTCCCCAATATTCCCAATACCTTTGATAGCCTGGCCGAAGGCTATTTAATGTCAGGCGATACAATAAATGCTTTAAAACATTATAAACAGGTTGTACAAATGGATCCGGGTAATGCGATGGTGAAGGGAATTATTGCAAAGCTGGAAAATGGAGTCAGGTAGTACTACAGCCGCCACCCACCCGAAACTTCAGGCACAGGTAGGCGCGAAGCACTGATATTGCAGAACAGGAATATATTTAATGCTTAAATTTTCTCCATTATTAAAGGTAACTATTTAGGACATTGCCGATTGGAAACAACTTTATTGTATCTGCAGTCGGCATTCTGTTGCTTGTGCCTTTAATTGCAATGCAGTTTACCGCGGAAGTTAATTGGACTCTGTTCGGTTTTCTGGTCGCAGCTGTCCTCTTATTAATTACCGGGCTAACCATTGAATTGATTCTAAGGAAAGTAAAAAGCACGAAATACCGCCTTGCTCTTACTTTTACTCTTTTGCTGATTCTCTTCCTTGTATGGGTTGAACTTGCTGTTGGCATATTTGGCACACCACTTAGCGGATTTTAGGACTATATAGCATCATTTTATTTTAATGTACTGGACGAAGCATCCTCTTACTTCCATCCTCTGCTTTTGTATAATTTTCTTGTCCTTTTTGCTTTTCTGCAATTTCCTGAAACAGAAGCTTGATTTATTCTTTTGTTTAAAAACTTTTCCCCGGCATTCACAAATAAATCCCCGGGGTTTATATATCTGTTTCATATTACCTTTTTTAGGGTTGTAATTTTATTACTCAACCCATTTTAAACTTTGGTATTATGAAAAAACTTACTCCGATTATTTTAATTAGTCTTTTGTGCGGCTTTGTTTTAAACACAAATGCACAAAACTTTATCAAGATCGATGCTTCATTTTACAGCAAGGCTCTTGATGAAGTGAAAAACATAGATATTCTTTTGCCTGCAGATTACTATGTGAACACCGTCAGTATTATGCAACCATATATTACCTGCATGGAGGAGGAGGCAACCAGAATGAAGGGAATACAGGGCGCCTATACGTATTATAGCCTGCATGTCGCAGGATACTACCATCAGTTCGCCACCAGCGATTTTTGTCTGCCCTGATGCTTCCTGCGAGCCTTATGCGGGAAGTATGTATGTTAATTCTGAACTTTATGGCAATTACGAAGATTACATCATGCAGGATGTAATTGGATTTGTTGAAAGTAATTTCCGGGCAAAGCCTGATAAAAACTTCAGAATGATTACAGGCTCTTCTATGGGCGGATATGGTTCGGCCAGTTTAAGTTCCAAATATCCTGAAAAATTCAGGGCCTGTGTTCCCATGTCCGGTGCTTTCTCTGGGGATTCCTTGCTGATATAATTTCAGAACCAGGTGTTATCAGGAACAGGGAACCTATAATCTAAACTATCCCGGTGGGTATTACACAGCTGTATTTTTTACTTTTTGCGGTGGTTATTCTCCGAACATGGATATTGAGCCTTATCATATCGAAATTCCGTTTGACACTCTCGGTAATTGGCAGGATACGGTTATTAAGTAAATGGTCACAGCATGAGGTTATAAGAAGGGTAAAAGATCTGCCTGATGAAAATGAACTGGCCTGGTTCCTTATATGCGGAAAACAGGATAACCTGGCTTTCTTCCCATCTCACAGGGAATTTACCGATAGCCTCGACTTTTATGGAATTGGCTATGACACCAGTTATTTTGAAGGCACTCATGAATTTGATACTGAATCATGGATGAAAGCCATTCACTGGATGGATTCGATTATTGATCATTCCTATAAGACGTTGGGCATTTCTGAATACCGGCAGGCTTTTGGGAATATTAATGTGTTATCCAAATCCGATGAGTAACCAGGCAATCTTAACCATGGATATCCAAACAAAAGATCCGGTGGAGATTTGCATTTATAACACTTCTGGTATATGCCTGAAAAAATGGCAATACCAAAATCAACAACCTGGCCCAAGAGAGTATATGCTTGATTTGAAAGATTTACCGCAAGGCATCTATCTCTGCCGGATACAAATTGGGAATGAAATGGTAACAAAGAAAATAATTAAAATTGAATAATTATGCCTCCATCTATCGGGCTCGGGAAATGGAAACCTTGACTTTTCCCGACCTCACCAGGCAGGTGTAAATGCGGAGCTTAATAAAGCGATAATTGCTTGGTTTTGATCTTATTAAACCGCAGATTTTGATACGTTCGGAATTATGACTATCTTTAAAGAAAAAACAACCAACAAGATGCTACGCACCCTCATCATCGATGACGAATCTACCTGTTAGGGAAACATTGCTTGGGTTGCTGGATAAAACCTGCCCACAGGTAAAAGTGGTTGGGGAGGCGAGTAGTGTGAAGTCCGGAGTCACAGGCCATCAGGGAAAAATCGCCGGACCTGGTTTTGCTCGACATTAAAATGGATGACGGTACCGGTTTTGATCTGCTCAACCGGTTTGAAAATATCAATTTCAAAATCATTTTTGTTACCGCTTACGAAGAATATGCCATCAAGGCCTTTGAGTTTAGTGCCATTGATTATATTCTTAAGCCTGTAAATCCCGAAAAACTGGCTGAAGCGGTGAAAAGAGCGGAATATCTGCACCAGAAAGAATTTAATACCCAATTGGGGGCCTGAGGGAAAATCTTGAAAACCCCGGGAAAGCAATACACGAAAGATTATTCTGAAAAACCAGGAAAGCATATTTCCTGCTCAATGTGGAAGATATTATCTTTTGTCAATCCGATGGGAGTTATACCCATTTCGAAAACTGTCGATAATCAGAAAATAATCGTATCCAAACCTCTGAAAGATTATGATACACTCTTATCCGGTTCAGGTTTCCTGCGGGTTCACCGCTCCCACCTGATCAATTTAAAACATATTAAACGCTTCAACAGGCAGGATGGCGGATATGTGGTAATGAGCAATGAAACTCATATACCTGTATCGACCAGCGGCCGCGAAAGATTACTTGAATTGTTTGAAGAAATCGGAAGTTGATGAAAAAATTTCTGGGACATATATTTGTTATTCTTCTTTTTGGATTTTTATACAATCCGATTCATGCCGCAGGTGAATTTCCCATTAAATCTGCACCTTGCCGATAGTCTCGAAAGCTTGCTTCCCAAAGCATCCGGTAAAGAAAAAGTAGATATCCTTAATGGTATTTCCTATGCGCTGATCCGGCATTATTCATCCAGATCCGGATAGTTTATCATCAATTTCAGTTCAACTGGCAAAAGAAATCAATTATAAAGAAGGGCTGGCAAAAGCACTTTTCTGCAAAGGCACCAATAATTATATCAACGGTGATTTTATTGATGCCATGACAATTCTGTACAGAAGCCCTGGACCTTTATAAAGGTATTGGGGATACCAATATGATTATCGAGACCTATTATCAGATTGGTGCTGTATCTTATTTTTCCTTTACAGATTTAAAAGAAGGATTGCATTGTGTTCAGATTTGTCTTGATTATGCGAAAGCATCAGGTTTTAAACATTGGGAATCGCAGATGTATTCTTCACTTCAATACCTGTACAATACTGCCGGGGATCATGAAAACGCATTGAAATATTTAAAAATTTACTCCTCCTTTGCAAAAGAAATGTCTGTACCCAGGTTGGAGGAGGCTATGGTGATTGCCGCTTACGGGAGGGAATTACGCTCAAATGGGTGAATACAGGAAAGCCCTGAACAGGTATTTGGTTACCTGGCCCAGGATAAATCCGGATGATGTTGAAGAAAGAGCATACCTTGCCCAGCTAGCCTATTGGATTGGTGATGCTTACAATGCTTTAAAAATTCCGGACAGCGCTGCTTATTATTTTCAATCTTGGCATGGCGCTTGACACGAAAAAATAAACATTACTGGGGATCAATAATGAATTCCCTCGGGCTGGCACGTCAATACCTGGCTACAGGAGACCCCGTAACAATCGGCTGTTATATTGTGATTCGACATTTATTTCGGCTCACAAATTGAGTCATTAAACTCATTTTATGGGATTAGGGAATATTCCAGGCTGCTGGGTATGAGTGGTGAATTATAATTCCGTTGAATAAACAATTCAAACGGTTTCTGGCCTGGAGAGGTGATGGCAGGGGCGTACCAGATTTTAATGCGGATCAGTGAGCAGCAGGGTGAATATCGAAATGCGCTGCAAATAAATATTCAATTAAATAAGATTAATGATAGCATTGCTAATTTTCAGAAACGAACTGAGATTCTTGATTTGCAATATAAATACCAGGCCGAACAAAAAGATGATGAAATTACCCTGCTCTCCCAGGAAAACCAGATACAGAGTTTTAAGATTGGCAGAAACAGGTTGATACTGTTTTCGGTAATCGCAATATCAATTCTTCTCCTTTTTATCCTGATGCTTTTTCTTCGTCAGAACAGGATTAAATCAGGAAGAAAAGTTGCTGAATTTAAACAAAGGCTGCTCCGATCTCAGATGAATCCTCATTTTATTTTTAATTCGCTTACCAGTGTTCAGAGTTTTATCATGCAGCATGATGAAATCAAAGCCAGCATATACCTTTCACGATTCTCTGAACTTGTCAGAAGCATATTAAGTAATTCACAGGTGGAAATGATCACGCTCGAAGAGGAATTAAACACTATTGAAAACTATCTTGAATTACAGAAAATCCGGTTTCCCGAAAAGTTTGACTACAGTATCAGTGTGGATAAAGGCTTAAATCCTGAATCAATAAACCTGCCTCCTATGCTTACCCAGCCATTTATCGAAAATGCAATTGAACATGGCTTCAGGCTTATTAGTCATAAAGGGCAGATTGATCTTAACTTTAGCTTAAGGCATGGTTTCCTCATAGTTCAAATTACCGATAACGGCATTGGCCGGCAACGATCAATGGAAATAAAAACACAAAAGGAAAAGGACCATAAATCACTGGCAACATTGATTACACTCGAAAGAATCAATACAATTAATAAAAAGCACAAAAAGAAAATCCGCTTTGAAATTGTTGACCTGATTGACGATCAAGGTCAGGGAACGGGTACAAAAGTGGTTTTCAGTATCCCACTGACACTTTAAATCAATGAATTAATTTATCATACGCTGTAAATATCTGTCTGTGAAATCCCTGCTTGCATCAGGCAAGTGCGGCATTTATCTGTATGTGAATGACTTAAATGAACTAATTAGTTACAAAAGTTTTAATGAGGCATATAACATAGCTGCAAACCGCTACCACCCATCGAATCTAAACAACCTTCCCCTCCTTAATATATTCCCGCATAACAGCAACTTCCAGTTGTTTAAGACTTAGCCTGTGCACTTTACTGGCCAGCACTTCAACCGCACAATAGTGTGCTACATTTATAATTCCGGCGCCTGTAAGTTCGTAACGGGAGGAAATTTGTTGCCAGTCAATTGCTTTATCCATTTCTATCTGTGCAGGGAATGGGTTCCGCTTATAGATGAAACTTTCGACCGGAATCACTGGCCTTGTTTGTCCGGAATATTCACAATATCATTGATTGCTACCTTTTGCTATTGTTTACCTATTTGAAATTATCCGTTATTCGCTTTTTATTTTCATTTTCCTTGTCATTCTTATGATACAATTCAATGAAAATTATTTTTTGTTCGTCAGTAAAATAAGTATATATCAATCTCAATCCTGAATTTACACCCCTTCCTTTTAATGATTTGCAAGCAATTTTCTTAACCTTGATGATACATGTTTCTATACCCAAATTATCAATACGAAAACTAAACGGTGGTCTTTCGTCAGGTGTAACTTCTAACACTTGCTTAACCACGTCTAAATCATCATTTAGCGTTCTATATTTCTTCAAAAGGTTTTTCAAATCCTTTTTAAATTCGCTTAATTCATCAAAGGTCATCATGCTTCAATTTCATCCCCATAGTTTCTTACGGAGAAAGGAGCATCCCTATAAAAAACTAATTCATAATTAATTTCCTCTCCTTCTTTTGTAGCAAGCCAAGGCATATCCTTATGAGAATAGTTACTGATTGCAGCAGCTGACCAATCACTCATTTGTCCAATAACCCTGTCAATAATTTCCTTTTCACTTGCCCTTAATTCAGTTAAATCAGCTTTCTCCAAAGGCAAATAACGTGTTTGAGGAAAACCGTGATATTCTGTTTTTACTCTTTGTAACTGCCCATTATCAATCATTTGATTGATAATGGTATCTAACTTTTGTGGCACAGGACCAAAAGGTAATTTCCGATACTTAGCACCAGTTAAATGTTCTTCAAACAGCTCATAATAGTTGAAGTCGGAAAAATAAAGCAACTTGTGAAGAACTGTTTCTCCAACATTGGGCTTACCTGCACAGCGTTCAAGGATGTATAGCAGAACATTTTTAAACTTACTGATTTGCAGCGTTGGCACTGATATCCGTTCTTCTGCTGTCTTTGCTTTTTTTTCATCTTTGCCTCCAACTTCCTGACTTACCGGGAAATCCTTCGACATAAAATCATCCAATGAAAATTCTAAGACCAAAGACAATTTTTGCAGTTCAAGAATAGCAATACTTCTGTTTCCTAACTCAATCTGAGCCAATGACGGTCTGGAAATTTTGACACTTTTTGCCAAATCTTCCTGAGACAAGCCCTTTATTTTACGAAGTGCGCTTATCCTCTGTCCTATTTGCTTTTGAGTCAATTTTGTGTTCATGTCAATTTATGTTATACTGTTTAACGCTACAAATATAGTTATTGTTTCAATATTAAACAACATAATGTTTCAAAATAAAACATCTGGTGTGTTGCCAAATAAAAAGTCAACGCAATTTGCAATTAGCGTCTAATCACTAACAAGCAAAGCGATTCATGAGCACCTATAAAAAATAGGTATTGAGCGAATAACCCCTGCCTGCCTGCTTTGCCTGCCTGCTTCGCCTGCCTGCTTCGCCTGCCTGCTTCGCCTGCCTGCTTCGCGCAGGTAAACGCAGGTAAACGCAGGTAAACGCAGGTAAACGCAGGTAAACAGCAGGCAGGCTTGTCCGATATATAAAGAAATTGATAATATTGGAAATTGTATTATATTTGTGTAGATATATGCCCTCCGTTAGATATTGCCTGCCGGAAATGGTAGGTTTGCGATGACAGTGTTAGGGTATTTATAAGTTAGTAAAAATATTAGGATTCCTAATGCAACCATAATGTAAAGAAATTCATTTTCAACTTACAAATATTCGCTATGAAAAGACTTAATTTGCTAATATTGAATTTGATGATTCTTGGATTAGTTTCATGCGAAAAAGATGTACTAGTCGAAAATAATAAAGCTTATCTTGATTTTTTAAAAGATAAATCGATTTTAGACATTGAGATTATAGATAATACCATATACATTGAATCATTAAAATCAAGCAATACAGGTAGCTCTGGAGGATATGGTGACACCATTCAATGGACCGTAGTAAACGAATCATCCTTTGAAACATACTTGTATGAGGATTTTTCAGGGGTTCCTCACAAGGATAGCAAAGGGAATTTGTATATTGGGACATATAAAACATTATTTAAATTAAATAACTCTGGTGGATCTGATCTGATCCTAAATACAGGAGATTTCTATTTTGTAGATTTTGCAATTGATAAATTGGATAATATCTGGTTTTATGGTCATAATGCAGGGATAGCTTACTGGGATCATTCTAAATTAACTGTTTATAATAGTCAGAATTCAATTTTGCCATCAGGTTATTACCATTGCCAATTGGCCATTGATGAATCCAATATTGTTTGGGTGGCATCAATCGGTTCTGCTGGATTGATTAAAATTGAATCAGATGAGTGGAAAATAATTCCTGGTTCAGAAATTCCTGGATTTACTGAATTCTCTTACTTATCTAATCCTTTGGTAGATAATGAAAATGGGACTTGGTTTGAAGTTTATTCCTCTGATGCAGGTACTAAATTTGTAAAATTAAAAGACAATAAATGGTCATTGGAATATCCCCCTACATCAAGACATCTTATTAAGGATTCAATGAATGTGTTGTGGGCTGTGTCATATCAAATAAGCGAGGGTGTGAATGCGCTTAGGTATTTAAAAGAAAATCAATGGATTGAAATTGATATTAGTAATATTAGTCATGATATTATTACTTGTAATGCTGATGATAATACTATCTATATTGGTACTCAGAAAGGACTCTTTGAAATACCAAAATAAAATACTTTTTCAACACATGGTACAGCGCATGTGGGTTTCGGCGGTTTGCGAGGGTTTGTAACTCGTTAAAACAGATGGTGTAACCTGACTGGAATTTGCTTCATACTCCCGCACGACACTAAACCATCAACCGTTCCATTCATACAAACTCTGCACCGATAGAGAATATCAATTTTGAAATGATTGATTATCTTTGAATTTCCTTATTTGATAGAATATGACTAAAGAAAACGCTATAAGATTATTCCAGGACCAAAAAGTTCGGGTACAATGGGATGAAGAACGAGAAAAATGGTTTATTTCTGTCATTGATGTAATTGAAGTTTTAACAGATAGCCCAAGACCCAGAAAATATTGGAATGCTTTAAAATCCAAACTCAAAGCCGAAGGTAGTGAGTTGTCCCAAAAATTGGGACAACTGAAATTACAAGCTACTGATGGAAAACACTACCTTACCGATGTAGCCGATACCGAACAGCTTTTTAGGCTTATACAATCTATTCCATCGCCAAAGGCTGAACCTTTTAAACTCTGGTTGGCTCAAATAGCTTCTGAACGTTTAGACGAAATGCAAGACCCTGAATTAACTATGGACAGGGCTTTAGAGCAGTATTTACATTTGGGTTATTCTGAAAACTGGATTAATCAACGCTTGAAAAGTATTGAAATTCGAAAAGAACTAACGGACGAATGGAAAAAGAGAGGGCTAAAGGAAGGACAGCAATTTGCAACCCTTACCGATATTATCACCAAAGCTTGGGCTGGAAAAACCACCAAAGAATATAAAATACTGAAAGGCTTAAAAAAGGAAAACCTGCGGGATAATATGACCAACACCGAACTCATTTTGAATATGCTCGCCGAAGCCTCTACCAAAGATATTTCGCAAGCTGTTAACCCTAAGGATTTTGAAGAAAGTAAAACAGTAGCAAAACAAGGGGGTAATGTAGCCAATGTAGCAAGGAAGGAATTGGAAGCAAAAACAGGTAAAAAAGTGGTAACTGCTTTAAATGCAAAATCTATTTTACCCGAAAACAAAACCGTTAAAAAAATAAATCCCCCCAAAAAAACATAAATAAAAATCTGCCTATAACAGGCGTTTGGCTCAATGGCGGTTGAAGTGGTTAAGTGAAGTGCCTCTAGATGGCATTAGTGCTGGCTGGCAGTTTAGTGCTTCTAAGTCCGCCACTGCGCTAATCGCCAAACCGTTATATCAAAAATAACCAGTTTTATAAAACTATCCGCAGTTTAATAAGCAATTACTCTGAAACCCACATTGCGCATCCCTTCAACTTGAACAAACTTTAGAATTAAACAACCTTCCCCTCTTTTATATATTCCCGCATAACAGCAGCTTCCAGTTGTTTAAGACTTAGGCGGTGCACTTTACTGGCCAGCACTGCGACCGCGCAATAATGTGCTACATTAATAATTCCGGCGCCTGTAAGTTCGTAACGCGAGGCAATTTGTTGCCAGTCAATTGCTTTTTCCAGCTCTATCTGTACCGGGAATGCTTTTTGCCATATTTCTTGGCGCTCCCTTGCTCCCGGCAAAGGAAAATGAATAATAGCCTGGAAACGCCTTATAAAAGCATCGTCGATATTGCCACGCTGGTTGGTGGCTAAAATTACCAGCCCGTTATACGCTTCGATTCGCTGAAGCAGGTAGGCTACTTCCTGGTTGGCATATTTATCGTGGGCATCGCGTATATCAGTCCTTTTACCGAAAAGAGCATCCGCTTCATCGAAAAACAGTATCCAGTTTTTATTTTCAGCCTTGTCGAACAGGCGCGAGAGGTTTTTCTCGGTTTCGCCTATATATTTTGATACCACCCGTGAAAGGTCGATTCTGAAAACATCTTTTCCGGTGTATTTTCCCAGCAGGGTGGCTGTTAAGGTTTTTCCTGTTCCGGGCGGACCGTAAAACAAGGCACGGTAGCCAGGTTTTACCCGTTTTTTCATTCCCCAATCCTGCAAGCAGGGTTTGGTGGTGGGTGATCCAATGCTCTATTTCCCTGATTTGTATAAGGGTCTTGGGGTGAAGCACCAGGTCGTCCCAATCCATCTCAGTTTCAACATATTCGGCCGGGAAATCAATGCTGAAGCGGGGTTTGCTGACAATACCTGTCGTTAAAAGCTCAATAATTTCAGGATCCATAACCAGTTTGCCACTCATCAGGGGTTCGCCGTGGTTAACGGCTTCGAGCCACAGAATATGTTTTTTCGCAAACCAATGATCGCTGCCAAGCATTTGCTGTACTTCAATGCGTTTTGTAAGATTATCGCCGGCAATAACAAACTGTGCTGTTTCGCCGGTAGGTAGCATGCCGCGGTGGTTATTGCCACGTACTCCGCCAAATTCGGGGAAATCGCCGCCTTCGGGGAGGAAAGAGGTGATTATTGCATTAAAGAAATTCGGTTGTAAATGTGGCGCAATTCCCAGCAGCAGCAGTATAAATTCTGACGAATCAGGCTTGTATTTAGCAAGAAAACCTGCAAATGGTGAATTGTCGTTGATCAGGGCAAAAGATGGAGTTTCAGATGTACTGTTTATACCTGAATAGGCTTCGAGCCTTTGGCTGATAATTGATTGCAGATAGAGTAATGATGACGAAATAAGGGCAGTATTCATTGGGAAAACTAAAGTAAAATTGTTGTGCAAATGGGATTTAAACCAGGTAGTTGTGATTTAGCTGCTATGGCGATCGCTCAACCTCGGCACCGGCCTTTGTTACTTTAGCCGATCCATCAGTTCCTTCGATGGTGTGCGACTGTGTAACATCCGTAAATTTCTTTCCATCGCCGGCTTCGCTCCTGACCTTAAAGTGATTTGGAATCACCCAGTCGTACCCGCCTCTTATCCAGGGTGATGGGTAATTCCAAAAGCCTGCCGAATCGGTTGCTGAGTCCTCATTATTATTTTGTACCGGGAAAAAGGTATCTCCTGAGTCGTGGTGACGGAAAGTACCCGCGCGACCTGCGAAATAACCTCTGATATTTGTTGCCGGCCCTGAAACTTCCTTGGCATCCGTATTGCCAAAGGAAACCGTTTTAGGTAAGTAATTGAAATTTAGCCTCATGCCGGCACCCATTCTTCTTCTTCTGAAGGACATTACACCGATACGACGTGCTGAAATCGCATTTGGTTCTAGTACATTCATTATTAGGGTGCGAGTATACTTTCCTGATTTAAGGCTTATCGTTACAGAAGCAGCACGGTTAGGCGCAGTCCAGGTGAATGAAAGTCCACTTGCCAGTGCCAGGGGCGTACCTCCTGTAGCTTTCCATTCGCCGGTTTTACTCCCGGTAAAGGTTACTCTTTCGCCAACGCCTACTTTCCTCCGCGATTTCCCGGAACCATCAGGTGCATTAACGGCTGTTTCAATAGCAATATCAGGCGCATTAAGGTACCAGTCCCAGGCATCGGCGAGGCTTTTTAACAGGCGTTTTGCAAGGTTCACTAGCCAGTTGAAAGCTGCCATTACTCTTTTTGCAATACTTACGGCGATGTTTACAATCCAGTTCCAGGCGGCTGCTATGGCTCTGCCGATCCTTCCTGCGAGGTTTTTCACCCAGTTCCATGCGGCAATAATACTGCGGCCTATGCGTGCAGCCATTGACTGTATCCATTGCCAGGCAGCAATTATGCTCTGTCTTATCCTGGAGGCTGCTTCTCTTATCCAGTTCCAGGCCGACAAAATCATTCTCCTTATACGTTGGGCCAATGCCCTTATCCAATTCCAGGCGGAGGTTATAATCATTCGTACTCTTACAGCCAAAGCGCGTATCCAGTTCCATGCATTTGTAATCATTAGTCGGATGCGTACAGCCAACGACCTTATCCAACTCCAGGCGGAGGTTATCATCATTCCGATCCGCTCGGCCATAGCCCGAACCCAATTCCAGGCAGTTGTGATCATCATGGCCAGTCTCGCAGCCATATTCTGTACCCATATCCATGCTGAGGTGATCATTCTGCCGATGCGCCTGGCCATATTCTGAACCCAGTTCCAGGCTGCTGTTATCATCATTCCTATGCGGGCGGCCATATTCTGAACCCAGTTCCATGCTCCCTGTATCATCATCCCTATGCGGGTGGCCAGGTTTTGAACCCAATTCCAGGCATTGGTAATATTTCGTCCGATTCGCTCCGCCATTCCCTGTACCCATCGCCATGCAGCTGTATTGGCAATGCCTAGTCGTGAAGCCATATTCTGTACCCAGTTCCAGGCTGAGAGAACGGTCATTCCTATTCGTGAAGCAAGCCCTTGTACCCAGTTCCAGGCTCCTGAAACGGAATCGCCAATGCGTGAAGCTACTCTTTGTATCCATTCCCATGCAGACGAAACTCTGTGTCCCACACCCCTTGCTACGTTACTGATCCACGACCAGGCTGTGGTGATTCCTGTGCCAACCCTTGCAGCCAGTCCTTGTATCCAGGTGGTGGCGGTTGTGATTCCGGTACCGATAGCATTTTTAACCTGGTTAATGATATGAGTTGCCACACCGGCTACTCTGCTGGCACCTTCAACCAATCTGTCGAATATCCCTCTCTGTATCATTGCTGACCCGGACTGTGAGGGTGCTGCATGCTCATTTGTTTCGGTGGAAGTGTTTGAATTTACAGGGTTTCGGTTCTGCTTCTGCGAAGCACCCTGTTGAACCACATGTGTAAGCTCATGGGCCAGTAATTGTTTGCCTTGTGGCGATTGCGGCTGATACTGGTCCTGTCCGAAAAATATATGGTTCTGGTATGTAAAAGCCCGGGCATTAAGCTTTGTGTTAAGGTTTGCCGATTGACTGTCGTTGTGTATGCGTACATTGCTAAAATCGTTTCCAAACCTTGGCTCCATAAAATTGCGGACATCATTTTGCATGGGTTGCCCGCCCGAAGTTTTACTTCGGATAGCCGATTCTGTTTCAGGGTTTGTTACAGAGTTGTTGCCTGTTGCAGCCTCTGTGGTATGCTCTTCGTTTTCTTGATTGGTTTTGCCAGTTTCTTTACGCTGAATCTTTTTTCCCTCGCGGGATATAACGGAGTTCTCACGTTCCTTGGACCCGTTGGCCGGCATCCGCATCACCCTGTCAGCCATTTTATCGGCTTCCTGCTCATACTTATCGCCGGGAGCATTAACAGCCAGCTTGGTTTGAACGGATGCCGGGGCCGACTGCTTTACCGGCGCAAAAAAATCACCCCCGCCGGCCTTTGCAAAGAAAGGCTGCGCCGACTTCTGCTGAACAGCAGCCGATGAACTATGGGTTGATTTTTCTGAACTGGTTTTCATTTCTTTGTTAATCGAAATTAGTTAGTAGTTAATAGTTTTCCACGCAGTAACATTTGATTATTTAATCTCACATCCGCCATCCGCCATCCCACATCCCACATCGTAAATCATACATCGTACATCCCACATCCACATCCCACATCCGACATCCGAAATCGCACATCGTTAATCGTACATCGTAAATCATACATCGTCAATCGTACATCCCACATCGTACATCCCACATCGTACATCCCACATCGTACATCGTACATCCCACATCGTACATCCCACATCCCACCTCAAAACCCCCATTCCACCCAAACCATCTTCTTCATCCAGGGAAGTTTTATCATACCTATTCCCCAGGGTAAATGATTGAGTAAAATATCATAGGTTCGCGATTCGACCTGCAGCAGCCAGTCGCCGTCGTCTTTAAGCGAAAGTTTACCGGGCCGGAGCAGGAAATTGCCGCGCAATTCATCCTTGCTTGTGTTTCGCAGCGCTTCCCAATGCTGTATCACAGCAGCGAGCAGGGCAGTGGCCTCTTCTGTTTCGGTAGTGGTGATTTCGGTATCAACCGGTATCGGAACAGCAAGAGAAAGCCCGCACAATAATTTTGGTAATACCAATTCGTATTCAGGCGTTTGGGTTTCACCGCTCACCAGGTAGTGAAGCAGACTCAGCGCTTTCTCGGGTTTAATAAGATCATCATCCTTCGATATCCCAAGCGCTTCGAAGAGCCGGGGCAGGAAAGGATGTAGCAAAACCAAACCGGCATTGTCGATATAAATGCCTTCAGCGGTATCGTTGATGTTAAGCCTCTCTTCAACAGGCTTTTGCGCCAGGGATATATCTTGTTTAAGCGTATTCAAATCGAGCCAGGTATCATCGAAAGCATTCGAAACGGTGAGAAAAAGTCGGGTTTCGGTTCGCAGGTCACCAAGCACTTTTTTTGATATGTATTCCCGTGTGAAATTTTCGCCGCTTCCTGCGAGCAGCACCGATTTCTCAAGAACCAGGTTTCTGACTTTTTTTATCTCATGCAAAGGAAGCTGCATATTTTCGGCGAGATTGAGCAGACTTTCAATTTCATTTAACTTATCCGGAACCATTTTTTGCAACAACATAATTACAAATGGTTCCGAAAACTGCAATACCAGCCGCCGTGCCGAAACCGGAGATGCCAGAGCATTCGCGAGTTTCCGTTCAGCAAGCTGGAATACGTCAAATTCAGCATTTTCTATAAAAAGCTCCGCCAATACTTCTTCAAGGCTTTTGCCGGCCGGTAATTTATACGACCAGGGCAGGTTGCCGTTTGCAAGGAAATAAATAAAAACATCCAGGAGATTTTCGTCTGAATTTTGAACAATAGGTGCCTCAGTTATACTTTCGTTGCCTCTTACAGTGCTCTGCAAAGCTATTTTTTCAATCTGCTTAATGAGTGACTCCAATAGCGATGCTGACATTTGCTCATCTATCTTTTCCAGGTCAAACGATCCTGCATCAATCTCCAGTCGATCGATTACAAGGTGTTTGCCGGGTTTCGAACATGCATCAAGTGCTTTTTCAATTACAGGCAGCAACTTTGTATAATACAACTCCGACAAATGGTGTTGCAGTGCAAAACCTTCTGCCTCCGATCCTTTCAGATCGACATGTATAAATTGCTGCCTGATAAAATGC
Source organism: uncultured Bacteroidales bacterium (assembly GCA_963714825.1). Taxonomy (GTDB): domain Bacteria; phylum Bacteroidota; class Bacteroidia; order Bacteroidales; family UBA4417; genus UBA4417. The sequence goes on from CAVQQF010000003.1 coordinate 521,448, forward strand.
GTCATACCTCGAACTGTTTGTCAATAAATGCAAAGCATCCGTTTTCGTTTATGATAGTCAGGCGCACATCGCCTGTGGGTTTGGGTACTATTGCCTCCACACTTTCGCCCTCGTAGAAAGGCTCGTTGGCAGGCGTATTTAATACATCCCATACCCAGGCAACAAGATTTTTATCCTTGCCTGTGCTGTTGAAAATAAAGGAGTTATCGCCTGAACGCTCTATTACAAATGCTGGCTTAAGTTTGTTGCTTGTACATAACTTAACATATTCGCTGCCTGAGCATTGGTTGCGCTCGCGGCAATCGAAAGCAGGAACAGGGGTTGACTTATTCATCTCAAAATTGGTGGTGATGGCTCCCTTGAAGGTTTTCCCCTCTTCATCAGGTTCGTTGGTATATCGCGTTTGCAGTGCGAACCCCGGGGATGGTTTTGCAACATTGTATTCGAATTCGAGGTTGAAAGTTTCGCAAACGAAATTCTCGATCCAAAGTATTCCGAACGGATCGGTTTCGGATGGTTCGTATGTTATCACAAGCCTGTTTTTACCCTCATCGCCAAGTACATTGACAAGCGCTTTTTCAACTGCCCTGTTTAATTTTGTGATCACTTTTGTCATCACATTTGTAAAATCATTGTTCAGGTCATCGGTCGCTATCTGTAATAAATTTTCAGAAGAAGCGATAGGGATATCCTGACCGTTAAGTCGTAACCTTACATCTTTCAGCTGTTTATACGACCGGTAATTCGATCCTTTGGCAGGTGGTTGCAGCCATAGCCTGTAGGCACATTTCATCGACTGTCCTTCGCAGGGTAATTTGCAGGGCTCTTCGCAAACATGCTGTACTTCAATGCTGTTGCTGCATTTGTTCCCGTCGAATACCTGGAACGATATTCCCTCGCCACCGGGGATAGAATTGGTAAGAAATTCGTTTTCTGAAGTTTGAGTACCGGTATTTGAACTGTACGGAGGCGTTCCCCCACTGACTTTGATCTGAGCCTTGTAATTTTGGTTGTTGTGATCGCAAATAAACTCAACGATCGAAAGAGCGAGGTTTTCGGGAACATTAACATCCTGCGTGATGGCTGATCCCTGTGCATCGCGCACTGTAACCTGGTTGTTTCCTGCAGGAAGGCTGATAGAGCCTGATAGGGGCTTAAACGCTCCTGTCCCGATCTGTATTTCGTATGGCTCAACTCCGCCTGAAGGCTGTATCGTAACCCTGGCTGTGTTTTTGGGCGTAGTGCATTCCATGTTAACAAGTAATGCCAGGTCGGAACCGCACGAATTGTTTACAATCATAGCAGCCGAGCAGTTTCTGCTGTCGGTGATTATGATTTTGATATCCTTTTTTTCGGGCAGCGGATCGCTGAAATAATTATTACCCTGCACAGTGCCCGGATTAGCTGTATAAGGTGGTGTTCCGCCGCTGATCTCGAAAACTGCAACATATTCGTCTTCTCCTATACAATCGAAATTGGGTTCGCTTAAGGTAAGATGGCCCGGAATTTCAATTTGTTGTGCATCCGAAAGTGTGCCTTCCGAATCTCTTATTACAAGCGAATAGGTTCCGGCAGCCAACAGGAAATCAGCTTTTAATTCGACAAAATCATCTGCATTAATTTTAATGGTATAAGGTGCGGTTCCTCCTAAAGGACTAACTACAACTTTAGCTTCGTTATTGGGGTTGGTGCATTCCACCCTTGTAGTGAAATTCACCGGGTCTTTGGGAATGATATACTGAATGGGTGAACAATCGGAACAACAGATATAGGGAAGATAAAAGTCAGCGATTACTGTTCCGTCCGCGAATTCATTCACAGTTCGTGCTATGATTTTATCCGCTGTTTTCTCGCGGTCGCCCCTGCCAAAATCGAGGTCAGGACGAATAACATTTCTCGATACTTCATTCAGTATCAATCGGATATCAGGATCAATTTCGGATTCGTCGCCTTTAGTCTGCAACCTTTCGAATGCTTTCGAAAGCGCATCAGCAGCTTTCGGTTGCAAATCCCAATTGGTCGAAGTTGGCTTTCAGTGATCTGATGCCGGCTGTGATTCCTGTTGTCTGCCTTATGGGAGTAGGATCATCGTGATACACAATAATAAATGTTCCACCAATGGTAACGCCTGCTTTATGTTGAATACCGGGATTTTTCTCCAGGAAATCGCTTAAAAACTGCTTTTTCTTTACATCCAGCAGCCGTTTGCGGTATTCTTCGCCAATGGACCTGAACGCTTCCATCTGGTTGGCATACCTCACAGCTTCGAGCAGGTTAAAGAGCTCGTTCCATTCGTCGCCTTTTTCAGTAATTTGCTTTCGGTAGGTATTGTTTAATGCTTCGAGTTGATTATATAAATCGCGGAATTCTTTCAGGTCGAACTCGCTTAAAGGAATGTTTTTCAGGTAATTGCTGATTTCGAGCAATACCTGTGCATACGATGCAGTGGCCTTAATTATCAGGCTTTCACCGGCAAAGGCATCAATTACACTAAAGCCAATTGTGCTTTTTAAAGCCAGTGTTTTTTTTGCAGATGTTTTCTTTAAGCCTGCATAATACGTTTCGAGCATGGCCCCGAAAGTTGATGGCTCAAGTTTAACATCCGTGTTAATGGTGTTAAGGAGTGAAGCTTTAATTCCTTCAGTAAGCAAAACGTCCTTACTCACTTTACGGGTGTAAAACGATGCCAGTGTTTTACCCAGAGCGCTGATAAACTCATCCCTCAGTGCATCAAAAAGCGCTTCGAGGTCTTCGAACCTGCACGATTCTTTACTGAGGTCAACAGGCATTCGCGGGTCAAATTCGCCGGTTCGCAGTGCAATAATTTCTATTGGTAAGCGATGGCTTTTTTTGAGTGCCAGCAAGGTGCTCATCACACTTTTTACATTCTTACCCAGGTGCCCTTCGATACGCAGGAAGTTATAGGGTTCCAGGTCGTATTGCAGCGCTTTGGTAACAAATACAGGTGCTTTCGGAAGGTACTCATCCGAGCGGAATCCCAGGTTCTGGTTGGCACGGTTGCGCCTTGTTTTATCTACATCCCAAAGCTGGAAAAGGGGAGGAGTGCCATTTTGAAGGTAATAGTAAGGGATTGCTTTTTGCGAAACCGGCACATCAGCCAGTTTACTCGGTGTTACACGAAGGGGAATAAATTTACGGGCAATTTCTTTATTGCTGAAATCAGGCGGAGTTGGATTATCGGTGAATACTTTCACCATCTCTACCATTCGGCTGAACAGTTGAAGTACTGCAGCCCGGAGCTCTTCGCAACCTTTTATGGCCGGCGACGACAGGAAATGGTGACGGTAAACACCCGGATTGCTGACAGCAGTGGGATCGAGGAGGCCAAGCATCAGGTGGCGGGGAAACAGGTCTTCGGGCGGGCAGCAGGCACACATAAGTTCAGCGCCTTTCCAGCGGAATTCTTCGTAGGCTTGTAAAAGATCGTCGAAGAAGTCGAAGTAATATTGAAGGAAGCGCACCTGGCTGGTTGATGCAGGTATAGCATCGAGGAATCCGAATTTGGCCGTGAAGCCTGCAAAAGGATTGGTGGGGTATAGCGTGTTTACAAGCGGCTCGAAAGCCTGATATGTTGCTGCAAGTGCTTTTGCAGTGTCCGAAGCCAGTTTGTCCTTTTGAAAAACTGCCAGGTAGGCCGCAAATATATCGTTTGATGAAACAGGTGTAGTGTTTGGAACATTAAATCTGGGCAGGCGCAAATCAGGCAGATTCAGGCGCGAAAGCAAGGCCGACTCAATGTCTGTTGCCGTATAACCACTTCCCAGCAGGTTAGCTTTGGCAATAATGTTTGCCAGATCTTTTCTGTCGATTAAGAGGCGGCGCAGGGTAACAGTTACTTCTTCGCCTTTATCGTCGCAGTTATTCGGGCTGCAATTTCGTAAACCGTCTTTCTTTAATTCCAGGAACAAAACAACAGCTTTATTGTCGAGGAAATCCTTTACTTTACCCAGGAGCACCGTGTTTGGCTCACCGGCAGGGAACAGCTCCCATAAGGGATATTGCACCGTTTTGCCACCCGACTGATAATGGAATTGCGGGTAATCAACTTCGGTTGGCAGTATATATTTCTGAAACGAAACCAGGGTTACGTCAGCAGGTTCAATCAGCAGGTATCCTGCCGAGCCTACACCACAACCTTTCGACAGATGAATCGCTTTGTCGTTCCCGCTGACTTCTAATTGTATCTCTAACCCACATTCGATGCCGATTCCAATAAGATTAGCACGGGTAAGGCGTTCCTGTTCATCGAGGTAATCGAAAACCTGGTTCAGATGGTGGCTGGTAAGCACCTGGTTAGCTTCGAACAGTGGATATTTATCTTGGGTAGGTTTCATAATAAAGCTGTTTTTGGGTATTGTTAATGTGCTTATTATCAATAATCAGGAGCCTGGTTAAAGGGAAATATTCCGTTTCATAGGGTAATTTCCCAGGGCCGTGCTTCCTAAGCGTACCGGGTTTTGGTCGCTGCCATCGTCACAGTCGTGGAGGGTGGCGCCCGGGTATGTGTTTCTTAGTTTGCTGAGCAAATGCACTACTTTCCAAAGGAGGTACGATACTTTTCGATACGACCTGTAACGTTTTGACAGGAAATCAGTTACCTGTTTTAACGTTTCATCTTTGAAAGGAATATTCGGGCAAAGAGTAAGCTTAGGCGTGGTAAAGCGTGTGAAGTCTTTAAAATCCCTGCCGGCCTCCAGGTTGCGGCTTATCCATTTATAAAAAGCAGCTCCATATTCATTTACCAGGTTTGCAGCGCATTCACACAGATTGTACTTGCCTGTAAGTGTTTCTGTTTCGAGGTTTGCTTTAAGGATGGCTTCCACATGATCGTGAAGGCGTTCTTCGGTCCAGTCGAAAGTTGCATTTTCAGCTAACCATTGGCACCATGCATTTTCGAACCGCTCGAATTGCCAGCCATACAAGGCGATATCCTTGAAATAAAGGATCATTATGTCTGTAATTTCAGCCCATAAAGGCTTATCAATGGTAGCTGAACATGAAATATCAGCAGGTTTTAATGTGGAAAATGCTTTTTCGAGTAGCATATCCAAGGCATCGGCATGCAGATAATCCAGGGTTTTATTTTCGTACCAGTTGCTGAAAGCCTGGGCAAATGCCGAATATATCGAAAGAGCGCAGGCACAGGCCTCTTCTTCCGAAGGATGGGTTCCGCCTTCAGTCAGCGCTTTATTCACAAGTAAATTTGTTAATTGCGATATTACCGGATCGCAGGGGTTTTCGATAAAACCATCGTTCCCAACCCAGCATATTTTACCCAGAAGGTGCGATGGCAATTCGTACCTTATAGTACGATCGGCAAAGCGCCGCATATCGAGGTTGATATTAAAAGGAGACGTCCAGCCGGGCATCACATAAGTAAGCCTGAACGAGTATGGATCCTCGTCGCCACAGGTTTTGCAGGGTCCGTCGCTGCATGCAGGAAAGAGCGCATCGCCCGGGAATTTTGGCCTCAGCAGCAGGTGTTCCACAACAAATGCTTTTTCGTTGGCACTCCAGCCAAGAAGTTCGTTCATAAGGTCCTGTGCAGCAGGTTTGTTGTCGATGTTTTCGGGCCAGGAACCCACAATATCGCCATCATCATTTTTCAGCCTCAGTAAATACTTGCTTCCTTTCTCCTTTATTTCGTAAGCATCAGTTTGTATCATGAGGTTGATGATATCCTTAAATGCTTCTTCTTTCGCCAGAACTTCGTTTGTTGCTTTCACTTTTATTGATCCGTTCAGCCATACTTTCTCGTTATTATCGTCGAGCGAAAACTTTACAGTATACGGATCAGTATTGTTACCCGAAATGCTGAAAGTAAACGACAAATCAGGGTATCCAAGCAGCAGGCTGATACGTTTTTCGAGGCCTGAAATATTGGATGGATCGCATGTAAGCTGTGTATAATTAAAGGCTTTGGCCCTGTCGTGACTGATGGCGGGATAATTTTTCAGGAACGATATTTTATCGTCGATCAGGTGTGCCGAAGCCACGGTCTTTCCCTTGCAGGTTGGTGAGCATAAGCGCATATTCGCTGAATTGCTCTCCGAAACGTGCCATTAAATGATTGAGGAAACGGTTGCGCCTGTCCTGAAATTCCGAAAGCGTTTCTGTCATTTCTTCCAGCTTCTCCTTACTAAGGCTGCTTGTAATTTCATTATAGCCACTTATAAGCTCTTCGCTGAATTCTTTAACGAAATAGGTCCTGTCGATGGTTGAATCGAGTGAGAATAAATCCGATACATTGGCAATCTGCGCGAAAGCGTTACCCAGCAATTGCTCATATACCAGCAGGTATGCTTTCAGTTGTTTTGCCTCAGCCCTGCGCAAAGCCGAAACATGCGATGGTAACCCGGCAGGCCCGACACCGTAGGTAAAAGGCAGGCTGTATTGTACAGGGTAATAGTCTTCGGTATTTGCAAATTTACCTTTGGGGACCGTAAGATCATTTTGAGCATTGGCAAACTTTGGCCGCTCGGCTTCACCTCGTAATTGGGTGAGCGTATCTTTTGCTTCGTCCATACGCGGATGAAACGGAAGCCCGTTTTTATAAAAAAGGAAACGCGAAAAGTTTCGGTACAGCCTGGGTTGTGATTTGTCTTTAACAAACAGCAGCCATGCAGCGCTAGCTTTATTCGGATCAAAAACGGGTTTTCCGTTTATCCAGGTCGGATCGGCGGCACCTTTTACAACCAGTCCCTCCTGGTCGTATTTCGAAAGTAAGAGGTTATTTACAGCAACCACTCCTTCTATTTCCATCAGCAGGTTTATGATATCGGAATTACGAAGGACTTTTTTGAGTGAAGCATTTTCGAGGTCGGCGGCTTTGATAAAACCGTTATTTAATTCGGGGCCGTTAAAAATTTCTTCAACAGGCACGTTTTCGGCCATCATTTCCTGGAGGGAGTAGAATGAAACCGGAGGATTAAAATAGTTTTCCAGTTCGAACCAAATCCGGGCCTGTACCAGCTCAATATCAGCATCAGCGCTAACTTCCACATCGGCGCAGGCGGCAACATCTTCTATGCCAACTCCTTTCACCCGGCAATAATCCTCATCGAGGTTGCGGTGCATTTGCAGGCGGACTTTCGAAGCAGAAACATACTCTTCCACTTTCAGAAGTTTCCGGCGATAGAGGCTTATTATCCCTGCATTTCCTGCATTTTCGAGTATGGTTTTAACAGTTGCAACGGTACTTTCATTCTTTGCCGTTGTATCGCCGATAAAGCGTATTGAAACATTATCGATCACAATTTTTTTGCCTGAAGGCAGAATGCTTATTTCGAAACCTGCATAGAAAATATTACGCCATTGCCGCCTGAGGTAGTTATTTTTGCCAGCTTCGTCGAGTAAAGGATCGCTGATTACATCGTAGGTTTTTGTGGCGCCCAGCTGCAGTAATTTCAAAGTAAAGGAAGCACCGTTTTCGTTATTAAAAGCGTCGTTGCTTTCGATAAAGAGCTTCCACTCATCGTATTTTTCGAGCCTCCACTCCGGGAAATGCAATTCCATCACTACAGTGTGCGGTTTACCGTCATCATCGAAAATGGTGTAGCTATGTTCGATTTTATGATCGTTAAGGTCGCCGAGTTCGGGGTCGGATTCCAGCTCGAGCATAATATCATAAAGTCCTTTTGGCGAAACCTTAAGAGATTGAATCTCTTTTTTTAATGGTTTTTCGAACGATAGATTCAGCTTGTCATCTTCGCACCATGCGTAATATTCAGCATCGCAGGTACATTCCTTACAAAATACCCATGCATTCCGAACACCGTCAATATCAATTAAAATCCTTCGGAAATCGTCAGGAGTCCATGGGTTTATGGTTAAAATTTCTCTTGCAGTAAAAAATGCCTGGCCTGGAAATGGATTAGTTCCGGCAGGCGGATTTTCGGGTGTAAGTATATCTTTTATATCCCGACCAGTACGGTAAGCAAGGTCGGTAATGGCATAACAAAGCGCTTCGAGTATGGTGATACCGGGATCGTGTGTGTTATAATCGGTCCATTGCCGGCTACCCATCTGCTCAATAAAGCCAATACCATCCTTCCGCAGGCGGTAGTAATCCTGTGCTGGTTTCAGGTCGGGCTTTTTTTCTATAGATACGGTTTTCTGAGTCATGGCTGGCAGCTGCATTTTTCGGAAGCGATAAGCTCTTCCGATGGGTTAATAACAGTGATCAGGTGTTGATTTGCCGGAACCGATACCAGTATGGATACCGCAATGGATCCTTCAATCTCGTTGTAATCGGTAGTCCCTTTTACGCCTCCCAAATCGTGGAAAAGCTGTACATCGGTTACATAATCCACATAAGGTTGTTCCTCCACAAAATCGATCAGCACCGATTTATATACCTTGCCTCCGAAAGTGGGGTTTCCTCCATCAGGAAAAGCCCATGGGGAAAGGAAACGGGTGATGGATTCCTGTAAAAGCAGGGTGTAGAATGTTTCGTCGAATCCATCATAAAACCTGACTTTGAGGTGTAAGCGCACTTCCTCGAACTGCGGGTTGTTCACATGCAGTTTTACAAAGCAGGAAACACGCTTTTCGATAAATTTAGTTATATCCTGTAACAGGCCCAGGCTTGTATATGGGCGCAACGGGTCGCGCAGGTTATGGAATTGTTTGTTAGGAATAGTCACAACGGTTACATGGCCGGGTGCCAGTTCTTTATAGATTCCGTTGCCGCTGTCGCTAGGCTCGTATTGGGTATGATTGAGGCATTTAACCCTGTAAATTCCCGGAAAGCCTTCAAGCACAAGGCGTTCGTAATCCCACAGGGTAACAGTGCGGTCTTTATGCCTCAGTCGCTCGCTGATACGGGTATAAAAAGCTGTGGATTCTTCAGCGCCCCGTCCGCCAAACGACTCGAAGGGCTGAGCAATTTTTTTAACCTCCGAAACCGGTATATTGAGCTTGCTGATGGTACCGGCAGGCAGTACTTTAGCCGCAAATGCCGGATCATTATCCTGATCGGTAAATTCCGACAGCAATGCCTGGGCCGCAACCTGAATAAGGCTGCAAACAGCATCGCTCTTGGCGGATACTGCTGCGCGTATCCAATGTTCACCTTCAGGCAAAAGGCTATTGTCATCCGATGCATCGCGGGGCATTGCGAAAGTTATGATACCTGATTTGAGCAGGCCATCGGTATGATCTTCCAGTTCATTTTGTTGAAACTGCACCCATTCGTTATTCCGGAGGTAACTCCAATGGATATGCTCTTCCGGCTTGATAGCCAGGGGATTGGCTGTGCCATCGGCGACCTGCATCAGCAACGAAAGGTTTTGCGGAGGTTTGAGCCCGGTGATGCCGATAAAAAATTCAGCTTCGTGCTGTACCGCCTGTCCTTCGGGTAAGGAGCCATCGGAAATGTTCAGATGTCTGAGCTGAGGAAACAGGTATAGTGTTGTATCAGGTGCTGTGGTTTTCAGATAAGCCTGCTGCTCGGCAAAACCAAAAGGAGCTATATGTATAAATTTAGCCGGCCGTTTTTCGAAAAGGGTTTTATCGGCAGAGTCAAGTACTATGGTTTGAACGGCAGTATATTCGGCTTCAATGGATTCAATTTCAGGAGTATAGGGCTCCGTTGGTTTTACTGCCGTGGTGCTTCCGGTGGCAATGGAAAGCATATAGGCTGACAAGGCTTCGCGGAAAGTTTTATGCCCCATTCCGTAAGGCAGTGCCAGTCGTACAAACCCGGTTTTCGATTTAACTGTAAAGCGTGCATCAGCTTGAAAATCAGCACTGTCATCCTTGTTAAATGCACCAGCTGGCGGTTTAATATTAAGGCTTACTTCGTTGTCGCCGTCGAAGAGGGTTTGGTACCTGATGTCGGTCCATTGTCCTTCTTTCAGGAAAGTTATATTTACCCAGGGTACAAATTTGGTGTACCAGTCATAAGTAGCCGAAGGATAGTATTGTTCCGATGCCGAGATAGGCAACCGATTTGATGTCCGGGATATTCTTCCAGCGCAGGAAAAGATTACAACTGCTAATATTTTTCTTTACGAAAATTTCACTGCTGCCGACAATCATTGAACTGCCGGTTTCGGGTAAGGCTCCGAATGGAAGGAATGGTTTTGATGAATCGACCTGGCCGAAATCATTCGATAATACCAGGTTTTTCACCTGGTCGACTGATACCGTTAATTGTATCTGCTTTAATACGGTGCTTTCGAAAATACTGTAAGCGAATTCGGAAGTTACATCCTGTTTTAGTTTTATAAGCAATACAGGCGTAACCACATCGAAATCATATCCGTGCTTTTTTACATTGCAGGCTACTATGGCATCGTCGTCGCCGGCCAGCGATACGCTGAGGCGAATGTTACCTGAGGAAGTTGCCTTAAAACTTGCGGGTGATTTTTCGACCCATCCTTTTTCACCTGAAAACAGGCAGGTAATATCCGATGCCCGTTCTTCATTCATTTTACCTTTATAACCTGAAACCGTAAAGTCGACCGTTATAGTTCGTTTGCCCTCAGCCAGCCACAGGTAATGCGAAGCTATGGCAAAGCCTGTTTCGGCAAATGGCATCTGAATAGATTCCAGTTTCCCGTTGATGTAAATCTTATTGTAAAACGGCTGCCACGATTTATCGGCTGATATAAGCGCAGCTCCCATACCATCGCCTGAATCGGCAACAGGAGATGCATAAAGCCTGCCATTTTGCTTGCCTGATGTGGCTCCTGAACCAACTTTCTCATCTCCATGCCGGTACAACGACTGCAGGGATGTAACTTTTGCCTGGTTGGCAACCAGGTCGCGGGTGTTGGCAAAAAATGCTTCTGTTCCCAGGTCGTCCTTACCGGCTTTAAAAAGCTCGCCGGTTTTAAGCTGGTGCGAAACAGCTTGTTTCGCAAGTTCCACTATAAGGTGAGCCTGCGCCGGAAGGGCAGGTTTTTCCTTTAGTTGCAGTATTTCGCGGTAATACAGATCGAGATGCCGGCCGGTGATGGTGTTGGCTTCGTCGCGGGCATATTCCATCAACCGCAGGAAGCTGAGGAATAGCGCATAATGCGGATCGTGGCTGTCGCGGTCGGTGAAGCTTTTTTCTAAAGCCAGTGATGCTTCATTTATCACACGCGCGAAAACCTTCAGGAACTGATCCGAAACCGAAGTAAATAAATTATGGGTTGCAATATGATTTGTTAATTCAAAAATGCTGCCTGCCGGATTGCCATAAACGGACGCATCAGCAGCGATGCCGGTTGTATATGAAGTCCAGTCAGTGGCAGAATTTGTGATCCAGTCAGCTGAAAATCCTGTGGTTAGAACATCGTTGTAATTATCAGGCATTACGCCCAGTATTTTTATACTGTCGGCAGGAGCAATATCATTAATTACTGATAATGCAGCGCCGGCTTTCTGATAAGCAATAAGTTTTGCAAAAGCGGGCGCAAGCTGGGTTTGAATAAGATTGCTTAAAGTCGGTTTCAGTGATATATCAGCAGGCAGACCTTCCTTGAGAACGTCGAGTTGTTTTGCAAGCGAAGCCAGGCAGCTGAACAGATAGCCCAGGTTGTTTTTTAACAGGGATTCCTTTAATTCGTTATCAAGGTTATTTAAAAAATCAAAATACGATTTAATCTGCGATTTATAATCTTCGATATTCTGAACCGAAGCTACTGCCAGAAGCAGTGATGGATCCTTGCTGAAAAAAGCAGTCCAGTTGCCATTGCTGATATTGTTGCTGTCGAAATAGTTAATAAACTCTGATAAAGCCCGTGCGAACATCATTCCATGCGCAGTACCATGTTCGTCAACAGGCGCATAGGTGGGGTTCAAAGCAGGTGAAAGCCGCTGTTCCTGGTTGGAGCCATCGCGGATTAATTTCAGCGGATCAGTATTTTGATTACAGTTTATCGAATGTGACATACATCAGTGTATTATCATATGATTTGACTAACGGAAGTAGTAAGATTGATATCTGTACCTTCGAGTTTATAGAAAGGATACACGAAATTGAAGCGGGAATTGGTTGTTTTTACACGGTAAACGACTTCGATCAGTATCACTCCTTCCAGTTGACGGCTGTCGTCGAGGTTTACTTTTTCGAGTTCGATACGGGGTTCGTGGTACAGTATGGCTGATTCAATTTTATCGGTCATCAGGGTTTTCATACGGGTGTCGAGGCTCTCGAAAATCAGTTCGTCGAGGTTGCATCCATACTGCGGTAACATAAGCCTTTCGCCACGAACGGTGCCCAGCAGAATTTCGAGGCTCGAAGCAATATCTGCTTCCTGCTCAAGCATATCCACGCTCCCGTTGTTCTGGTTAAATTTTGGTGGAAACGACCAGCCGCGGCCAATAAAAGTCAGGTTTTGTTCCATTGTATATTTTTTTCAGATCATTACTTAGTCTTAAATCAATGTTATTTGTTTGCTGTTCCCCGATTCTTCATCCTCCTATTAAAACAGTGGGTGCGCCCGGGCCAATTATTGTTCCGCCCGAAGCGGTAATGTCGAGGATGCGGGCGGCAGGCATTCCTGCAATTAACACGGTTGCCGAACCTTTTACAATTGCATCCACACCGCAGGTATCACTTAAGCGGGCAGCGGGTAATCCCAGTATCAATACCGTTGGTGCCCCCGGAGGAATAATAGGCGTTGGGATTCCCATGGTGGCGGGACTAACAATCATATCGGTTACACGTGCTGCAGGAAACATGGTTATTTCAGATTAATTTATTTTCAATTTTAATAGTCTGTTTAAAATTTATTTTTTGCTTTTTTACCCCCTCTGTCTCCCCCTGATCCCGATAGCTATCGGAACAGGGGGAGGACGTGCTAAGATTGACTTATCTTTGTTTGGATAAACTTCAAGCTAGCACAATTTACACCCTCCCTGTCAGGCTGAGCGGAGTCGAAGCCAAGGGAGGCGGTGGGGAGGGTACTTTATTCAATTTTTAAACAGTCTAAGTTGTGTTTCTTTTTCATCTGTATAGTTTGTATTTGATTCCATAAGCCTTTTTTAGTAAAAGTGTTAGTATCTCAGAGACCCCTGTCAAACCCTTCAACCCTCTCAATCTCCTCAATCCAATCAATCTCCTTCAATCCCTTCAATCCCTTCAATCCCTCTTCAATCCCCCTAATTTATCTGCACAACTCCCCCCTGTATCACCACAGCCGCACTTCCTTTTAGAGTTGTACTGGCACCTGATATTTCAGCACTTCCCGATCCTTCTGCTTTAAAAGCTGATGATGCTTTTGCGGTCAGGTTCAGGCCTTCAATATTCAATTCAGTTGCTGCTTTCAATGTTAGTTCACCTATGCTTTCAATAGTGATTCCGTTGTCGTTCATGGTAATTTTATTGCCATTCTGATCTTCCAGGATTATGCCGCTATCTTCTTCCGAAAGCATCATTTTATTCCCTGCAGGAGTTTCGAGGGTTATAATTTTTTTCTCATCGTCGAAATTGAATTTCATATTTTCGCGGCTCACGTAACCTTTGCGATGGTTATCGTCGCTGGCAGGTTCGGGAGCGGGTTTGGCGCTGCTGTGCATCATTCCCAACACAACCGGATGCCTGGGATCGTCATTCAGAAATCCAACAATCACTTCGTCGCCTATCTCAGGACGGAAAAAAGTGCCTCGCTCATTCCCGGCATCGAGGGTTGAAATCCGTGCCCATATTCCATCGTTTGACGTGCTGATCATCGGAAGTCTCACTTTGATGCGGTCCTCACCATCAGGGTCGTTTTCGAGCACTGTTACAATGCCTGTCTGAAGCCCGGTAACGGAAGGCAACAGTCCTGAAGCCGGCATAGGGCGGAGATTATAGGTTTCCGAAAACAATTCAGGATTAATGCCTAACTGAACATCAGTTTCCCAGTTACCGGCAGATACTTCGTGCCGGACTCCTGATACATACATTTTGCCTTCGAATCTTTCGCCTACGCCTTTAATTTCAATGATCTTACCGGGCATAATGCCTGCAAATCCCTGGAAACGTGCCCGGCCACGGATTTTCGCAAGTCTTTCCTTCATCAGTCTTCCGTTTGCCCAGGCCAGCAACTCCGGTTCGCTGAGCTTGCCACCATGCTGTATTTCGAGGGCATCGCCACCTATTACATCGGCCAGCACCGAAGCAGAGAGGTTCCCGTTATTGGTGGTTGCAGGTTCGGCAGCTTCACTTTCAATTACCTCCTGTCCGCTTGCATTCCAACTACTGGCTTTTATGCCTTTGCTCTGAATACGTGCATCCATTTCGGCGTCGAACTCAAGCAGGGTCGTACCAAATTGTACCGAAACTACCGAAGCTGTTCCTGTTGCTGGTTTTGCTATGATCACCTTTCCGTTTTCAACCATAACTACCTGTCCGTTGGCTTCGGCCCGGCACAGCATAAAATCCCAGTCGGTAGCTTCGTATTGAACCACTTCTTTCAGGCTGGGAACGGTGGCCTCCACATCTTTTTTCAAACCATAGTTGCCAATAAGCTGCTCCATTATTTCGCTGTCCTTCTGTTCAACAAAATAGTTGCTTTTAATCCCGCTTGTCATTTTCACAGCTTCATCGCGGCATTCAACAATCAGCTGGCTTCCGCTGCTTCTTACTTTTATGCTGTGGCGGATAATTATTCCTTTGAACACTTTTTCGTTCTGCGAGCGATACCCCAGGCTGATTTCTATTTTTTTACCAGGCACAAAAAGCGCTGAATTGCTGGCTTCGAAAGTTCCCTGTGAAGCTTCGCCATCGCGCAGAATGAGCATAGCAGCCGGAATGCGGTTTAACTCACGGCTTACCGAAACTGATAATACATGGTAAGAGCCGGGGAGCTGCGTTCCATCGAGTGATATCTCAATAGTGCAAACATCGGGTGTGGCAGGTGTGGGTATGTTCGATCGGTTGGGCAAAGCAGTTATTTTGTTTTATCAATGGGTGGAAAGAAAATGTCGGTATTAGGTTTCAACTGCCTGAAATTGCTGATGTTGTTAACTTCAGCTACCTGCAGGTAGTATTTAGGGTCGCCATAAATCCGGTAGCACATAAGTGGCAGCGTATCGCCATATTTTACTTTCCGGATATGCGTAAGATCGGGTGAACTCCTGTTTTCGCTGGCAGCACGTTTCTGTTCTTCGATGCTGCTTTTGAATTTTACGGTTGCGGTTGCCCGGATGGGAGTGCCATCGGGTTTAAACATTTTGTGATTGATAGATACCTCGGTAACACGGCCTTTGAAGATTGAATTCTCGCCCCATACAAGTTTGAAATGCCGGGGTTCGTGCGAATCGCCTTTGTATGCGATCAGCACATCTTTGAACTTTTTGAGATCATCGGCAATGCTCGCCCTGGGTTTTCCATCGATAATCCCTGTATTGTCGAACAGGAACTCAAAGGATATTTCCTCGGGCTCGGTGTATTCGTACTTCAGCTGCGCGCCGCTGGTTCCCTGCCCCTGCGCTCCTTCCGAAAATTTAAGCTTATACTGAAGGGTATAACTTTCCGGATTAATAAGCGCCTCAAAAGAATCGTCAGCATCGTGTACACCGCCGTTCTCGGCTTTTTCGGAATCGGAAAAAGCAAGGATCAGCATTTTTTCAAGTTTTCCTGTTTCGGGCATCAGCGTTCGGTTTTGTTTTGAAGTATTTCCAGAACTTTCTCAACACAGGCCGCAACCAATTCCTCCTTGTCACTACTGCGCGATTCATTACTGCTGCGCTGTGGCGAAGTTGTTCCGGGGGAAGCCTGCCCGGCCTGCGGACTGCTGACCGACATCTTAATATGTAGTTCCCTGATTTCGATTGGCATAGGTACTGATGTTAAAAAGTTCAGAATAAATCACATAAATGAAATGGTTTCTTCAGCCTTGCATCCTGAGGTGCATAGGTTTACTGCACGGTAAAGTACCGGTAAGTAAGCTCCATAGTTTCGATAACAATGGCGTTTTCGGTGGAATTCAGGTCGCTGACGATCCATTTTTTAGGAATAGCCTGTGCAATTTTCCAGGTTCGCAGCGGTTCGCCTTTTTCGTTCATCAGTATTACATTGATATCGGTGGGTTCAAATTGCCTGTCGCGGAAAGCGCGGGTAAACCAGTCGATAACTTCGGAGCCTACCAGCATGCCACGTTTCAGGACCATATCAGCATATTTGGTGCGCACAGGCAGTTTATGCTCGAACCGATTTTCGCCTCCTTCTTTGAAGCTTTCGTAATCGTATTCGACCGATAATCCCGAAACAGACTGAAACCTGACATCGTTGTTATTACCACTGATGCCGAATTCCACTTTGTAATAGAATCCCCAGGGCGGATAATATGCTGCTGCGCCAGCCATAATTAACGCACTAAGGTGAATCCTTCGTGGGCGATTTCCATACTTTCGATGGCCACTTCGTTGGCATCGGATTTCAGGTCGGGCGCTGTAACCTTTATAGGGAAGCAGTTTGCGGCTTTCCATACAGCAACAGGCTCGTGTTTTTCGTTCATAAGGCGCACCACCACGTCGCGGCGCGAACCGCTGCGGTCGTTGGCAATTGAATCGAGCCAGTTGTTGTAATCGAAGTCGCCTTCGAATTTGCCCCGCTTTAGCGTGATATTGCTGAATTTACGCATGCCCGGCATTTTGATCTTACTGAAATCCTTGCTGTCGCTGTGCCGGTATTCTATCACCTCCACCTGTTGGTCCATGCCGGTAACTTCGGTAAAGCTGATCTTCACTCCACCCCAGTCGACCTGGTAGTGAAAACGTGGTAACGGATATTGTTGTGCCATAATTTGTTATTTTTAAAATGAATGAAAATTAGATGCTTAGTCAAAAATTACGGCTCAGGATTCCGCCATTTTGTGTGAGAACCTGAGAATGATAAATTCGGCAGGACGAACGGCAGCCATACCTATCTCCACAATCATGCGGCCTTCGAGAATGTCGAGCGCGGTCATGGTTTTGCCCAGGCCTACAGCAACATAAAAAGCATGCTCGGTCTTGATGCCCTGCAATGCTCCCTGTCGCCACAGCGTGGTGAGGAAGTTTTCGATCATAGCCTGAACCCTTACCCATGTGTTGGCATCGTTAGGTTCAAAGACAAATTGTTCGGTTGCTTTTTTAACGGATTCCTCCACAAAATTGAAGAACCGGCGAACGCTTACATACCGCCATTCGTTGTCGTTGCCTGCCAGGGTACGGGCGCCCCAAACCAGGGTTCCTTTGCCGGTAAAGGCACGTATTGCATTTACTGATTTACCTGCTGTAACATCCACATTCATAACATCCTGTTCCACATTGGTAAACTGTATGGCAGGCTGTGTTACTGCATTCACACTCACATTGGCAGGAGCTTTCCACACCCCGCGGCTGCTGTCGACCGAAGCATAAATTCCTGCAATAGCGCCTGATGGCGGAAGTTTGCAAGGCATATCGAGAATAGCGGTTTTTGCCATCTCGTACTTTCGGCTGTTTGCGGCCTGAAGCGTATTAAGCTTAACACCGGCAGCAGCTACACCATTCAGTACAACTATTACATCGGTTTTTGTTTCGTCGTAGGCATAATCCAATACCGTTTCGATATTGGGGCCATAGGCAGCACCGTATTTCAGGTTGTTGGCTCCTATGCCATTGGTCCGGAAATTGCCGATTGCAGTGAGTAACACCGAAGCCGGGTTCGAAAGTGACACCGTATTGCCATGCACATCCATAATCACAAAGCGATCTTTAAGGTTTTCGCATTGCAACAGGGCTGCATCGTGAACGGCTTTAAAATCAGCAATCGAAAGGTTTTGAGCTTCCGGGAAAACGATAAGGGTTGGTTCGTCTTCTTTTGCTAAGGCGGCCAGCCCGGCATCGAGATCGGTTTTAACCAGAGCGCCGCCAAAAGTAGGCCTGAAACCGGCAACCGAAATAATCCAGCAGGGTCCGCCTCCATTGGCAAAAAACATCTGCACCGCATAATATAAAATGTGTTTCGAACGGGCAGCCTCCGCCAGGGCGGCTGTTGCTTTAAGCTCTGTGGTAACTCCGCTTACCTGTGTTTCGGTAATAGTTACCACAATTGCTTCCTCTTTCTGCGGACCGCCGAAATAGTTCGTAAATTCAACCATCGACGATATACGCGTAGGTTTGAGTCGCAGGTCATTTGCCACTTCGCTGTCGGCTTTTTCGGTATAACCGATAAAAGCGGGAATAGCTGTTTCCACCGGAGCAATAGAGGGCGGAAATTTTGGAATCTCTTCCACATAAACCCCTGGGGTTTTGTACAATGTTGCCATATTGATTTGTTTTAAACGTGATTAAATGATTACTTATTCATATATTTCTGTGTAAATTTTTTCAATGCGTTTGGTAGGATCATCACTCTCAAACTTCACTTTTATGATGGCCTCACCCGGTTTTTGCTTTACTCCGGCGTTACCGGTAAAGGTTAAGGGAAGAGGTGTTGCACTTTCCGATACTGAGGCACCGGTGTTTTTATCAAGGTATTTCCAGAATGCCGAGCGGCTTTTAAAACGGATCTGAAAAACGGGACATATCGCTTTCGCAACTCCGCCTGTGGTGCAGCTAAAATCGGAATCGCCGGGATTTGTTGCCGCGATGTTGACAAGTCCAAAAATCTGATCCGGAATTTCGTCGGTAAGCATTACTCCTTTCGCCGGTGCACCAGTTACGCCAGCCGGAGGAATAATGGCAGGAGTATCGTTTTGATGCATGAACACCGGCATGCTGCCTGCCGAAGCACTTATCTGCATAGTGGTGGCACCCGGTTGACTGCTGGTAAGCTGCAGAAGTTTGCCGCTTGTTATGTTAAGGAATTCAACCTTATCAGTGGGTGCAGAGCCCGGAATTTCGGATGAAAGGAATAGTTGCCTGTCAGGACTAACGCCTCTTGAAGCACCTGTAAGGTTCGAAAATACCGGGATATTTTCCTTGTATCTTATTATTCTGTCCTTTGCGGGATAGTATACTTCGTATATTTTACGATCGGTAAACGTTAAAGATGTGTAATTGAAAAATGCAGCATTAGTAATGGTAATCACAAACGAAAACACTTCATCGTCGGGAATAATTGTTGCTTTGGGAACAGCAACCACAAATCCGAGCGATGTGTTTTTAAATACACAGCCAAAGGCTTTTAGCTTGTTTTCGGTCGATTTAGTGGGAGCAACGTCAAGAAAATTCCGCGAATCGTATGTCAACAACAAAGCTGTTCTTCTGCTTTCGGGTAAGGAATCGAAAACAGATGATCCGTCGTCGAGCCAGTAGTGGTGCAACAGCCTGACCTCGAAGAGGCGTTTGTAACCGTTAACAATGCGTTCGCCCATTATGGATTGTTTTTATGATAAAAATCGTTGACTACTTCGGTTATCAGTCCACTTTCGTTGTAAACAGCCCTGAATTTAAGATCGAGCATACGCAACATATACATTACAAACGGGTACTGCTTGCCGCCCAGGGTACCCCACATATGGTTCACTTCCTCAAGGGTTGGTGAGTAGAGATCGAAAATCAATTTAAAGG
This sequence comes from uncultured Bacteroidales bacterium, assembly GCA_963714825.1. Lineage (GTDB taxonomy): Bacteria > Bacteroidota > Bacteroidia > Bacteroidales > UBA4417 > UBA4417. The sequence goes on from CAVQQF010000003.1 coordinate 540,927, forward strand.
ATTCGAGCCGGTCGAGGGCATTGGGAGGCGCATTGATGCTGATGGATGTGGGACTAACATTATCCTGTGTGAATACATTTTTCGACTGGAAAAAACGTATCGCACGCGAAAGCATCAGCAGGGCATTGTTATAGTTGCTGTGAGTTGCTGTAATTAAAATCTGGAAATTGAGAAATACGGGAGGGTTTTCGTAGGTGGCACGCAGCGTGGTATCGTTTCTCACGAAATTGGGAAGATTTTTGAGTGCTTTTTCTTCCTTAATATTTACAACCGAGAAAATAAGCTTATCGCGTGGTACTCCCCCGGCAGATGTTGTGGCTGCTATGCCTTCGGCCAGGTTACCTGACTGAACTTCGTCGTTCGACACGGGTATATTGTAGGCGTCGTCGAGGTGCTTTTTTAATTCATTAATAACAATTGTTAACCCATGTGAAATCATCGCAAGTATTTTAATGATCAATCAATTCAATGAAACTTCTGTTTTTAAGAAGTCATTTTGATTCAGGCTTTAAAATAAAACGGATGAAAAGTTCCTGCAATACTCACGAGTTGTGATGCATGCATTTCAGGCAGAAAAGTGCCGGAATTTAGAGGTCAGTAGAATGAAATCGGGCTTAAATGGCTTAACGAAAAGTTGATCTTACAAGGTACCCTTTGTGACGATCGGGAGCAGTGTTTGTTGTGTTTTACCTGAGGTTTTATTAGATCAACTGTAAGCAGTTAGTTTCAAGCTAATTAAACTCATCACTAGTAAGGAACGTTCTCAAACATCTTTGATTTTCTTCATATTGACCATTTCACAATGAAGAATTTTCTTTATAAATGCTTTAACAGAACAGAATAAATTTTGTTTGAAATTTTTCTGTTAAACTTTTTAGAAAGTTCGAAAGCGGAATGAATATTTAATACGAATGTATTCTGAATGAATTATGCGAACACTATTGTAAATGCTTAATAATTAATATGATATTTTATGGAAATCAGGATTATTATGGTGCTGTTATCACGAATTCCGCACTAAAAACAGTATGTATTTTCCTTAAATATTTAACATTTCATTAACCCGAATTAACATTCGGCTCGCAACACGACTTGGAAAAAGGATAAAAAATAAACTGCAATCACGTCCCCTAAATAAAACTTTTATGTATCGAATTTTATAACCTGCTGATTAAAATTTCAACTTCGCAAACCGCAGCAGCAGCTGTTTCTGCCCCACACTTTCGAACAATACGGTTGCTTTTTTATTTGGCCCTGAGCCTTCGACACTTGTCACGTTTCCTTTTCCGAATGATGCATGTTCAACTGTCATTCCGGGTTGTATTTTCTCGTAGTCGTCGTTGCCGTTGTTTGAAGCAGGTGTTGGGGCATCTTTCTGATAGCTCCCGACTTTTTTGAAGTTTCCGGCGGGTGGCTGTGTTGGTTTTGGTGCCGGGCTTTGGTTAGCCTGGACCGTTTTAGGCGGATACGATTTTTTAGCTGTTTTTGGCTGCACCTCTTCACTCAGGCGGTTCCATTTGGCACGGGCAGGACGCTCAACATAGCGTTCGTCAATTTCATCAATAAAACGGCTGGGTTCCGACAAGGTGAGCTGCCCCCATTTGTAACGGCTTTCGGCGTACGAAATAGTAGCTTTTTTCTCGGCACGGGTAACGGCAACATAAAACAAACGGCGCTCTTCTTCAAGGTCGGCCCTTGAGTTAATAGCCATAAACGAAGGGAAAAGATTTTCCTCGAGACCCGCAATAAAAACATAGGGGAATTCGAGACCTTTGGCCTGGTGAATGGTCATAAGCGAAACGCGGTCGGTATCATTTTTATCGCCTGTATCCTGGTCGGTTAAAAGCGAAACTTCCTGCATAAACAGATCGAGGTGCCGCACTTCACCGGTTTCCTCGCCCGGGCCCGGCTCACGCTCAACAAATTCCTGAACGGCATTAAGCAAGGCTTCGATATTTTCCATACGGGCCTGGCCTTCGATGGTTTTGTCCTCATCAATTTCTTTCATCACGCCCGAAGCCTTGGCAATGTATTCGGCCAGGTCGAAAGCGCTGCGCGACTGAACCTGCGCACCAAAAGCCCTTATCATAGTGGTAAAGTTGCTGATGGAGGTGGCTGCTTTGGTACCAAGGCCCAGTTGGTACGATGCGTGATTGGTAAGTATTTCCCATATCGGCAGATTTCCCTGTCCGGCCAGTATGGTAATTTTTTGCATGGTGGTTTCGCCAATACCCCGGTGAGGGTAGTTGATCACCCGACGTAATGCTTCTTCGTCGAGTGGGTTTACCGCCAGTCGGAAGTAAGCCAGCAAATCCTTTATCTCCTTGCGGCTGTAAAACGACAATCCGCCATAAATACGGTAGGGGATATTCAGCCGGCGGAGTGCTTCCTCCAATGAGCGCGACTGCGCATTGGTACGGTACAATACCGCAAAGGCATCATTCCGAAGCTGCTCGTTCATTTTTATCTCGAAAATGCCGTTTGCAACCAGGGTGCCTTCTTCGGTATCGCTGGCGGCTTTAATAATTTTGATGGGATGCCCGATTTCGTTCTCGGTCCATACTTCCTTCTGTATCTGATCCTTGTTATTCGCTATGATGCTGTTGGCAGCATGCACTATGTTTTGTGTGGAACGGTAGTTTTGCTCCAGCTTAAAGAGCTTATATTCAGGGTAATCGTTGCGGAAATTGAGGATATTCTGGATATTGGCGCCACGGAATGCATAAATACTCTGGGCATCGTCGCCCACCACGCAGATATTCAGGAACCTTGAAGCCAGTTTCTTTAACAATGATGTATTGCGAAAAGTTGGTATCCTGGTATTCATCCACAAGTATATACCTGAATTTATCCTGGTATTTATAAAGCACCTCGGCATGATCGCGAAGCAGGACATTGGTATTGAACAGCAGGTCGTCAAAATCCATAGCCCCCGATTTGAAAAGCCTCACCTGGTAGCGTGCGTAAATCTGCCCGATGGCGGGTTTGCGTGCCTGCCGGTCCTGTTCGAGGATTTCAGCATTGTTATTGTAATCTTCGGCTGTTATCAGGTTCGATTTGGCTGCCGATATACGCGAAAGCACATTGTTGGCAGCATATTCCTTGGCATCGAGTTCAAATTCCTTAACAATATTGCGGATCAGGCTTTTGCTGTCGTCGCTGTCGTAAATGGTGAAATTAGCAGGGTAACCCAGTAAATGGCCATCGATACGCAAGATACGTGCAAACACCGAGTGAAATGTACCCATCCATACATTGCGGGCTTCGCCTCCCACGATTTTAACAATACGGTCCTTCATTTCGCGGGCAGCCTTATTGGTAAAGGTAAGGCAAAGGATATTGAACGGATCAATGCCTTTTTCGATCAGGTGAGCCACCCGGTAGGTAAGCACACGTGTTTTACCCGAACCCGCTCCGGCTATTACCATCACAGGCCCTTCAGTGCATTCAACAGCTTTTCGCTGCGATTCGTTCAATTCGTCAAGTATATTTCGGCTCAATTTTCAGTGCTATTTTAAGGAATGGCAAATTTAAGACTTATGCCCGTGCAGCCGGAAGATTTTTATTAACAAAGGGGTAAGGGAAGGAGAAAAATGTAAAATGCAAAATTCAAAATTCAAAATTCAAAATGAAAAAATAGTTAAAGCCCCAATTCATCTAAACAACCACGAATAACCACGAACAACCACGAATGACCACGAATGACAATGAATGACCACCCAAACCTCTCATACAACTCAACCTCCCGTCTCTCACAACCGAATGACCACTCAATCCTCTCATACAACTCAAACCTCCCGTCCCCCACAACCGAATGACCACGAATGACTACCCAATCCTCTCATACAACTCAAACCTCCCTTACCCCACAACCGAATGACCACCCGTCCATCTCCACCAACCCATCTACCCAATTAACCTAATTCCATCCGCCCCAATTTCCACCACCTTGTTTTTATATAAATTTCCTATCGCCATTTTAAAATTTTTCTTGCTGATACCGAATGTTTCATAAATATCATCCGCAGGGCTTTTATCGGTCAGGTCCATAAAACCATTATGCCTTTTCAGGTATTCAACAATCAGTTCAGCCGAGGATTCTGCTTTTTTATAACCGGCAGGGTAGAGGTTGAGGTCAATTTTTCCATCCTCACGTACCTTGCTGATGTAGCCTGTAATATGTTCGCCACGGTTTAGCGGTTGAAATACTTCGCCGCTGTAAAGCATTCCCCAGTGGGCACTGTTAATTATGGCATTATATCCCAGCGGGCAGGGGCCGTAAATAAAAAGTTCAACTTCCTCGCCGGGCTTAAATTCGACAGGCTCAATGCCCAGGAATTTATCCACCTTAGCTGAGGCAGCAATGCGGTTGGTTTGTTCGTCGAGATACACATGCACCACATGCCAGCTTCCGGGTTCCATCTTAACTTTTTGTTCCCTGAAAGGTACCAGCAGATCTTTTTGTAATCCCCAGTTCAGGAATGCGCCGATTTCGTTTACTTCAACCACTTCGAGCAGGGCAAAATCACCCAGTTCGCAGTACGGGTCATCGGTGGTGGCAATAAGGCGGTCTTCCGAATCGAAATACAGAAAAACCTCTATTTCTTCCCCTTCCTGCATTCCGTTGGGCGCATATTTGCCAGGAAGGAGAATGTCGCCAAGTCCCTCACCATCTAAAAAATAACCGCTTCCTGTCTCGCGCAGCACTTTAAGTGTATTGTACCTGCCTACTGTTGCCATGTTTAAAATAAGTTTGATTCGAGCGACAAAGGTACAGCGTTTTTTGTAGATAAAACTGAGGATGCATTCCGGGTACCTGTTTGCGATTATTAATTTAATGATTGTTAATGCAAAATGGTATGCTCAAGTTGATTTGCATTCGATATTGATCATTTTCCGGAAAATTCAAACCATTTCGAGTATTACTTCTGAAAGTTGGTCAGATAAGGCGGTGAAAAAGAGCTTGCTTTTATTCAAATCCAATTGTTAACAATTTGTTAAAAAACCCTGTTTTTCCAGCCTGATCAAGCCTTATCTTTGCGAAGTTGGTTACTAAATCGCTTATCCTTGTATCAATCAGAGAAGGAAGATGGCCCGAAGGATTTTTAATGTGAATGCCCCGGCCAGTCAGCTGTTGAACAAGTTTTTGTGATTTCAGGATCCGGTTCTTTACAAGGTGCGGCTACTTCTGCATACAGGCATATGATACTGGCTTTCTGGGCCGGTTTTCCTGTTTGTTGTTTTGGGCCACCTACCTTATAAAATGTTTATAAACTATGGTAACGTCAATAAATTTATTCAGCACATACTTGCTAACACTCGTGTTGAACTATGTTTTACCACCGGTATTAAAGTACTTTTAATCGATTGCAATGGATCAAAAACCGAACTTACTGATTGTTGACGATATATGGGTGAACCTGTTTTACCTCGAGGAGGTATTAAAAGGACTCGACGTTAAATTGATAAAGGCACAGTCCGGAGCCGAAGCCCTCGAAAAATCAAGAGGTGTTGAGCTGGCCATGGCGATTCTCGACATACAGATGCCTGAAATGGATGGTTTTGAACTTGCCGAAAAATTAAATAGTGACAGGGGTGAGGAAAAACTGCCTATCATTTTTCTTACAGCTTTTTATAATGGAGATATACAGGTATTGAAAGGGTATGAATTAGGGGTTGTGGATTTTATTGTGAAACCTGTAAATGAGCGAATACTTCTGAGTAAGATAAGTGTTTTCCTCGAAATTTATCGTCAGAAACGCACCATACTGGATAATGCCAAGGTGCTAAAGCAAAACCTCAGGGATTTAACACAGCTTCACAAGAGTATAATGCAGAGTGAGGAAAAATACAGGATGTTGACTGATTTTGCCCCTGATGCTTTTTTCCAGGGCGACAGTGAAGGAAATATTATTACCTTAAACAATGAAGCCTTGAGCCTCACCGGCTATTCAAGGGAGGAGTTACTGAAAATGAAAATCTTCGATCTTTTCCCCGAAGCAATCCTCAATGAAAAACCTTTGCGTTTCGACCTGCTCAAAACTGGCTTATCACTGCGTACAGAGCGGACTCTTATACGGAAAGATGGCAGCCTGGCTTACATTGAAATGAATTCAAAGCAAATGCCTGATAAAACATTCCAGTCGTTTTTCAGGGATTTAACCAGGCTACGCAAAGCTGAGGAGATAATTGAAAGTGGTAATAAGTTGCCTTCGCTGATGAACGATCTGCGCGGAATGCTTTATTCGTGCGAGTATACCCCTGACTGGACTATGAAGTTTGTTAGTGACAGCTCTTATAATTTAACCGGCTATTTCCCAGTCGAAATCATTGACAATCGCCTTATATCCTACAGTGATATCATTCACCCCGACGACAGGGAAATGATATGGGAAACCATTAGCAGTTTTCTGAATACATTTTCATATTTCACCGTCGAGTACCGTATCGTAACTAAAAACAATACCGTGAAATGGGTATTGGAATACGGGCAGGCAGAGCATTGGGAAGATGGTACTATTTCGTCAATTACCGGTTTGATTACTGATATTACTGAGCGGAAAGCACTAGAGTTATTACAGAAAGCCTTGTTCAGAATTTCAGCCTCGGTAGGGTCAAGCATCGATTTGAATGAATTTATTGAAATAGTAAATGAGCAACTGGGTACTATTATCCGTACCGAAAATTTATTTCTTGCAGTATACGACGAGGCCAGCGGATGTATAAGGGTGCCTGCTAATACTGAGATCACTGAAACCGCTGAAACTTTACCTGTTAAAAAATCGCTTATTGGCAAAGTGTTGAAATCACAGAAACCTTTGTTTTTATCCGAAGACAATATCCGCAAGATGATTGCAGCAAAGGAGATTAATTTGGCAGGTGCTATTCCTAAAGTATGGCTGGGTGTCCCCTTAGTGGTTGAACCCAAAACGCTTGGGGTAATTGTTTTGCAAAGTCTTGATAATGAAAGCGAATACAGTGCTTCCGATCTTGAAGTACTCGAAAATGCTGCACCTGTTATTGCCTTGTGCCTCGAAAAATTAAACAACGAGTCCGAGATTAAGAAATCGCATCAGGCCTTGCTTCAATTAACCCGTCACCTGGAGGATATCAGGGAAGAGGAACGAAAAAGGATAGCTCTCGACCTGCACGATGACCTAGGGCAGCGCTTAACAGCTCTTAACATGGGTATCGCATGGCTGAGTAAAAATATACCGGCCACCAACGATGCCGTTAACGAAAAGATTACCGACCTCAAGGATATGGTTCACGACACCAGTTCGATGGTACAGAAAATTTCCTCAGGTCTGCGGCCAACCATACTCGACAACCTGGGGATCATAGCAGCCATAAAATGGCAGCTGCGCGAATTCTCGAAGAATACTGAAATAAAATGCTATCCCCGTATAGCACCCATACATTTTGAGTTAAATCCCCGCATATCGATCCTTATTTTCAGGCTGGTACAGGAAGCCCTGACCAATGTAATGCGGCATGCTGATGCTGATAGAGTTTCACTGCTGTTTGTGAAAACAAAAGGACAGGTGCACCTCGAAATTAACGATAATGGCAATGGGATAAGCCTTGAACAAATCCAGGATATACATTCTTTCGGAATACTCGGCATGAAAGAAAGAGTGCAGTCGTATGGAGGTACATTTAACATTTCGGGGAAACCCGGAAAAGGAACACGCGTGTTGATTAATCTGCCTATTAAATAATTTACTGTTCATGATCAATATTATTATAACCGACGACCACCCGGTGGTGAGGCAAGGCATAAGGCAAATTCTGGAAGAATGCATGGAGATTGATGTGATTGATGAAGCCGGCGACGGACCACAATTGCTCACAAAACTGTTGAAAAATGAGTATTCGGTAGTGCTGCTCGACATATCCATGCCGGGTCGAAATGGCCTCGAACTGCTGAAAGAGATTAAGCAGATAAATAAATCCCTTGCTGTACTGATACTCAGCGCATACCCCGAAGAACAGTATGCTTTAAGAGCCATGAAGCTGGGTGCTTCGGGTTACCTTACCAAGTCAAGCGCCCCCGACGAGTTAATTACAGCCATACAATATGCAGCAGCAGGCCGGAAATACATTACCAAATCGCTGGCCGAAGCAATTGCCGAAAATATGCATAATGGCTCCGATGCTCCACTTCACGAAGCCCTCTCCGAACGCGAATTGCAGGTTATGTGCCTGATGGCCAAAGGATACACCCCTAAGGAAATAGCTTCAACCTTATCAGTAAGTCCCAAAACGGTAAGCACTTACCGCGAGCGTATCCTGGTTAAGATGATGATGAACTCAACAGCTGAAATTATCAGGTATGCCATTGTTAATAATCTGGTTGATTAAAGTAATATTTCATTTTTTTTTAGTTTGATCGTTCGCATGTAATTGTAAAACAGCATGTTAAAGATTATTCTTCTTATACTTACTCCAGTTTCCTGATCCGGTATTCAATATTCTATTTTAGCTATCAGAAAAGTATACACTTTTAAAAAAAGGCATTCAATCAACCGTTTTGTCCTAAAACCGCCTACACGCTTTTCCTAATTCCGCCTACTTACTAGCGCGAAGCCATGGTGTAATATTGCATTGTTAAAAAAAGCAATATCCATCAAATCAAAAACCAGGCGCGTGTCCCCGAATAAAGAACCTGTAATAACTCTATTGAGTGTTGCCCTCAGCAATGCTAATCGCATCATGGAAAAACCGTTCATGTTTAGGGCTATCAGTGCCTCGAAACGGTCCGGCAAAAATTATAAATCATAAGTGATGCAGGAAGCAGTGCTAAAATCCAATCCTCATCGGCTTACCAGGCGCGAGTCAGAAGTTTTACAGCTTTTATCCTTGGGTATTACATCGGGGCAGATTGCTCAAAAGCTCGAAGTTAGTCCGTCGGCCGTGTATGCCTGCCGCTCAGGTATTCGCAGAAAACTGAAACTGAAATCGACGAACGAAATGATCAGATATTCAGTACTGCAAAACATGAATGAATAATACTGCCCGACACCAATAAAACTGATTCAAAAACAAAGCACCAAATTATAAACCATGAAATTACAGCCTGACAATATGTTCGCTTGCCTTATTCTGCTTACCGCAGTTAAGGTAGTACCGGCATCGGTTGCAGGTGTTTTTGACTTGTTTCCTTCATCTGCCCGGCAATCCTGCAGGGTTTTCTCCGATTCTGTAACTGATGTTGAATTTCCGGTCATGAAATCAACGTATTTAAAAGGGGGAAATTACGGCTTCGCAATACCATCAGTTGCTGAAAACGAATCTGTTACATTTAATTATTTGATCAGTATCATTAATTCTTTTCAATCATGAAGATAATTATCACGAATGGCAGGTACCTTATTATTTGTCTTTTATTCCTGCTAATTAACGAAGCCAGTTTAGCTCAGACATACTGTGCCTCCTCCGGAAATACCACATATGAAACCAGTGTTACATTGGTTACCATCGGAACAATTTACAATGCGAGTGCCAAACCCTCGGGATATAGCAATTATACAGCAATATCAACAAACCTGATTGCAGGTAGTTCTTATAATCTCACAGTAAATGTGAATACTGATGGCAATTATTGGGTATATGCCAAAGCATGGATTGACTGGAATCAGAACGGGGATTTTACGGATGCCGGTGAAGAATTTACATTAGGTAGAGTGAAAAACACATCCAATGGCGCAACGAATGCTTGCCCAATGAGTATAAATACTCCTGTTGGTGCTTTAGCCGGGGCAACCCGGATGAGAATATCCGCAAAATACGATGGATATCCAACTTCTTGCCAAACAGGGTTTGATGGTGAGGTGGAAGATTATACTTTAACGATTATAAGTACTGCCCCAACAATTTCAGGTTTTAATCCAACAACTGCCTGCTCAGGTAGTAATACCTCAGTAACTATAACCGGAACTTATTTTACAGGAGCAACTGCTGTTAGTTTTAACGGGATTGCTTCAGCTTTTACAGTAAATAGTTCAACACAAATCACAGCCACCTTGCCGGCATCAGCATCCACTGGTGCAATAAGTGTTACGACTCCCTCCGGGACAGCTTCCAGCTCTTCTTCTTTTATCGTTCAAGCAAGTCCGACAATTACCGGAATTACACACGGGTCAAAATGCGGGCCGGGAATTGTTACTTTAGGTGCTACGGCATCAGCCGGAACTATCAATTGGTATGCATCCTCAACCGGCGGCAGCTCTATTGCTACCGGAACGAGTTTTACTACAGCTTCATTATCAGCTACTACAACATATTATGTAGATGCTAACAGCGGGGGTTGTACCTCATCACCACGCGTTGCGGTTGTTGCATCAATTATACCCCCGGCTTCAATTGTTGCAGGAGGCGGAGGTTCGTTTTGCACAGGCGCAAACGTAAATCTTACAAGTTCCGGAACAAATATTACCAATCAGTATTGGACAGGACCCAATAATTTTTATTCACTTAGTCAAAACCCTGCTATCAGCAGTGTAACTGTTGCAGCGGCTGGTACCTATACAGTAACCGGCAGCTCATTAAGTGGAGTTAACCTGGTTGCCAATGGCGATTTTGAAGCCGGTAACATGGGATTTAGCAGTAGTTATGGTTATGTTGCTCCTACTACTAATGCATTAACACCTGAGGGTGTTTACACTGTAGTTGCAAATCCCAATTCTGTGCACTCAGGCTTCACAAATTGTATCGACCATTCACCTGCTGGTACATTACAAATGGTAATAAATGGTACCATTACAGCAGGAGTTGATGTGTGGAAACAAACTGTAAATGTAACACCAAATACCGATTATCAATTTACATATTGGGTGCAGAGTGTTGTAGCCAGTAATCCTTCGCAATTGCAATTGTATGTAAACGGAATTTCGGCCGGACCGACATACACTGCTATCACTGCCACCTGCCAATGGGCGCAATTTGCATACAATTGGAATTCAGGTGCAAGTACAACTGCAATTCTGTCGTTGAAAAATCAAAACATTATTGCTTATGGAAATGATTTTGCGCTGGATGATATTGTATTCCAACAAGCCTGTTCCGCAAGTTCTTCAGTAGTTGTAGCCGTAAACGTCGCAGCTCCTTCAACTCCCGGAACCATAAGTGGTACAACCACTCAGTGCCCGGCTTTAACAGGCCAGATCTACAGCATTTCGGCTGTAACCAATGCTACCACCTATACCTGGACAGTACCAACAGGTTGGGCTATAACTTCAGGGGCAGGAACAACATCAATAACGGTTACAACCGGAAGTACAGGGCAGAATGGTAATATCACGGTTAGAGCAGGCAACGGCTGCGGTACAAGTGCTGCGCAGAACCCTTGCCGTAACAACAATTGTTTGCATTAACAAATGGAAAGGCACTGTCAGTTCCGCGTGGAATATACCTGCTAACTGGACTCAAAACTATGTTCCGGCTACCGATGCCAATATCATTTTCGATGATGTGCCGCTGAACCATTGCATACTGGATCAGAACCGCTCGGTAACTGATGTTACCAACACACAATCAACTTACAGGATGGTCTGTAACGGGTATAAACTTACGGTTAAAGGCAACCTGCTTTTTACCAACGGGGCACAGATTGATGCTTCAACGGTAAATTCAACCCTGGAGTTTGGCGGAACTTCATCGCAATCCATTCCTGCAGCTGCGCTATTGAATAACCAAGTGTATAATCTTGTAGTAAATAATCCCAATAACGTAATAGTAAACGGAACAATCAGCCTGATGAATTCCCTTACGGTTACTTCGGGCCGGCTCGATGCTGCTACAAATTTCCCTACGGTGATTTATTCCGGCACAAGCGCGCAAACCATTTCAAGCAGTCAGTATCTGAACGATGCATTGTTTAATTTAACCATAAACAACAGCAGCGGTGTCAGCCTGAATGCAAACCTTGGTATAAATAATAACCTTACAATAACTGCCGGTAAATTGTTTATAATTGAAGCAGGCAAGAATCTGACTGTTACAGGTATAATCACAAATTCAGCCGGTACTGCAGGGTTTGTTCTCAGGTCGGATGCAACAGGAACAGCCTCGCTTATACACACTACCAACAATGTGCCGGCCACGGTAAAACGTTATATCAGCGGCGCTGCCGAAGACTGGCATTTTCTCGCATCGCCGTTATCGGGCCAGCCTGTTTCGGGCGCGTGGACACCAGCCGGCACTTACGGAAACGGAACCGGTTACGATCTCTATATCTGGAACGAAGCTAACAGCTGCTGGATAAATCAACTTAACACAACATCGGCCATAAACTGGAATACTGTGCATAGCGGAAGTAATTTCAACGCGGGTCGTGGCTACCTTTACTCAGTGCAGGAGTTGAATCCTACCAAGGAATTTGTTGGAAATTTAAACAATGGTTCTGTCACATACCCACTTACTTTCATCAGTCCCGATGTGAGCTTTAAAGGTTTCAACCTGGCCGGTAATCCTTATCCATCCTCCGTTGACTGGTGTTCGGTTTCAGGCTGGGACAGGTCCATTCTTGAGCCAGGCGGCAGTGGTTACGATATGTGGATATGGAACCCTGCTGCCAATAATTATGGCGTCTGCAACTCAGTTACCGGCATCGGAACAAACTCCATTAGCCGGTACATTGCACCCATGCAGGGGTATTTTGTAAAAGCTGCCGGCGACGGTAATTTAGTGATTAATAATTCAGCCCGCGTGCACAACGGAGCCGGAAACTGGTTTAAAAACGAAGGCATGATGGATGGTATTGTTCGGATTATGGTTCAATGCGAAACAGTTGGTAGCTTTGACGAAGCTTATATACAGTTTGGCCATACTGTAAATAAGCCGGGAGCCGAAAAACTATTCAGTCATGTGCCCTCTGCACCCGGTGTTTATTTGAATTCGGAAGGCGAAAACTACTCGGTTCTGTATTTAAGCGATACGATTGATAATCCGGATGTGCCGGTCATGTTTAAACCAGGTAAAGAGGGGAGTTATACTATAAAATGCAATTTCGATTACAATGAATTCGGGACTTTATACCTCGAGGACCGATTGATGAAAACAAGCTGCAACCTTAAGAAATATAACTCCTACAGCTTTATCGCTTCAAAAACAGATGAAACCGATCGTTTTGTGCTTCATTTTACAAGCGAAGGTTTATATTTCGCTGATCAGCTTCCGGCACGCATTTATTCATCTGGTAATCTGCTGAAAGTTGACCTTACATTGGTAAATGATCACACCACAACCGAGGTATACGATGCCGCTGGACGTTTATTACTGCGAAAAACTTTACAAGGCTTATCGGAACATGCGTTAAACCTGAATGCTGCACCACAGATTCTGCTCGTCAGGCTACAGAATAAACGAGGAAATTTAACACGAAAGGTTTTTCATAACAACCTAAACTAATAGTCAGGAAAAAGATAAGGGACAAATCAAAAGTGAAAGTGAAAAAAGTATCTGGTATTTTCCCCCAAAAACATCCAATTATCTTTTTCCTTTTCCCCTTTATCTTATTTTTTTGAATTGCCGCTAAACACAATAAAATATGGTGTTTCCGTATTACTTTTTCCATTTTTGGTTATAAACTAGCAACACAGGATATTTTCTTTTGATACTGAACCACCAGAGAATAGAGTTTCCTGTTGCTTTATATGTTTTATAACCAGGTAGTTATTGAGGAAAAGCGTTTTCCAGGCCACGGCCTTACTACAGCAGTGAAACCCACTGCTGATTTTTCTTTTCTCAAAACTGGTAAAGTAAAATTCATTTTTCATACGTTTGGCCTGCTTCTCCTCAATTTAGTATTGATATCTTCGGCTTTTGGGGCTACACAAACATGGTCCGGTGCGTCCAATACTAATTGGAATGTTGTGACGAACTGGGTTAGTGGGAGTGTCCCTAATATTGATGATGATATTTTAATCCCCGGGGGATTGGTTAATTACCCTGTTATTTCAGGTACCATTACTGTTAGAACAATTTCTATCAACAACACCGGGAGCGGGGCTATGCTGACTGTAGAATCTGGTGGAATCCTTACACTTTCGGGTGCAGGCTCGGATTATACCCTGGTTTCATCCGGAGGCACGCTGATTCAAAATGGAGGATCAATTACTGCCTTGTCGAAAAAACCGACAATTGCCGGTACGTTCACTCAAACCGGGGGATCTTTCTTTTTGGATCAGGATTTGACTCTGACAGGAACTTTTAACCAGACAGGAGGGCTTTTACATATGGCCAAGGATGGTTCATCCGATCCCAACAAGAAGCTTTTAATTGTCGGTGGAACTCTAACAATCAACAGTACATTAAAAGCTAAGCTCATTACTATTGATGTTTCAGGGACATTCAATATGGTGAATGGCACAGCTGCCTTAGTTGGAATAACCAGTTTAGGGACTATTGATATTCAAGGAGGTATAATCACTTCGTCCGATGATATTGAAACCAGCGGAACCATTACACAATCGGGCGGTACCCTTTGGATGGCAGCTACAACATCGATTAATCCGACTGATAATTTTATTATGCTGGCAGGAACTGTCACTCAAACCGGAGGTGTAATATATACAAAGGACTACAAATCAACCGGAGGAACTTTTACTCAACCCAATTCAAATGCTTTACTAAAATTATTTCACGACTGGAAACCGGGGACAACGCATGTGTTTAATTCGACAGCCGGAACAGTGCAATTTTCAGGTCCAGCCGGAGGTTCTGATTTCAGATCCACTAATAACCAATTTTATAATATCATAGTGGATGCCGATCCGAAATTTGGATCGCAAGGGAATTCCATTATCAAAATCAGCAATAACTTCACAAACAATGTGGCGGCTGGTCTGAGTGTGAGCACCTCAACCAATTTTCAATTTAACGGAACGAATGCTCAAACCATTTCAAGTAATGCCGGAACTAATGAAACGTTTGGAAGTCTTGAAATAACCAATTCAAGTGCTTTGGTTTCACTTGCTTCCAATGTAAATATGATTGGTACATTAACAGTAAGAGCCGGACGTACACTTAACCTCTCAACCTATAACCTGGGTCCAAATGCAGCCCCTATAAACGTGCTGCTCGAATGTGGTGCTATCACAGGGTCTTCAGTCATCGGCACAGGTACTTTAACCCTCGGAGCAGCTGTTACCGTAAATAAAGTAGCAACCGGCACAAATAGTGCATCGCTTTCCTCCAGGGTGGCATTAAGTAAAAACTGCGTTTTTACCGTTGCCAACGACGGAACTACGGCAACGGATTTAGTTATCAGCGGAATCATATCTGGTGCCTTTGGAATAACAAAAACAGGCCTGGGGACTATGCAGCTTTCGGGAGCAAATACACATACAGGAGTAACAACCATTAATACTGGCATACTGAGCGTGGCAAGCATTGGCAACGGGGGTGTTGCCAGTAACCTTGGAGCGGCATCCAATAGTGAATCAAATCTTGTTCTGGGCGGAGGTACATTGCAATATACCGGACTTACAGCTTCAACCGACAGGAATTTTATACTTACCGGAGGAACAACCTCAAAAATTGAAGTTACCGCCAACACGCTTACAATATCAGGTAAAAGCAAGAATACAAATGGTGCTCTTACAAAAACAGGCGCTGGTACGCTGTTACTTGCCGGAGCCAACCTGCATACCGGTCTTACGAGGGTAAACGAAGGCACACTGAAATACGGAATAAACAATGCACTTTCCGACGGAAATGTTACTGTGGCAGGCGGCACTTTTGATATTGAAACTTATACGGATGCAGTGGAAGTAGTTACATTGATAAGCGGAACTATAGCCGGAACCACCGGTGTGCTCACAGGTACATCATACATTGTATACAAAGGCTCAGTAAGTGCAATATTGGCCGGAGCAGATGTAACTCTTACCAAATTAACCTCAGGTACAGTAACCTTGTCAGCTTTAAACACGTATTCGGGTAAAACAACCATTAGCTCCGGTATTTTAAGTGTAAATACTATTTTGAATGTGAGCGGAGGTGCCAGTGCCTTAGGTTCGCCAACAACTACAGCAAATGGTACCATCAATATCGCTGCAACCGGCACCTTAAAATATACAGGTACCGGACATTCGTCAAATCGGGTTATTAATTTAACTGCCAGTGGTGGTGCCGTAAATGCATCAGGAAGCGGAATACTTACACTAACGGGCGGTGCAACAGGAAATACTTTCGGCCTGGTATTAACCGGAACAGGAACAGGAAATTTTACCGGCATTATTGCTACAGCCACGGGCTCACTTACGAAAAAAGGATCTGGTAACTGGATAATCTCCGGCGTAAATTCATACACAGGTGCCACAGCTATTGAAGAAGGTGTGCTTGTGTTGGGTGCCTCGGGAGTAATCAACAATGCAAGTCCTTTATATCTGGTGGGTGGTACTTTCCGTACAGGAGTTTCAGCCGGATATAACGAAACGGTTGGCCTGTTAAATGCAAGCGCATGTTCGATTATTACTTTGGGAACTGGAAATCATTCACTGAATTTTGCAGCAAGCAGCACCGTTAGCTGGACAACCAATTATGATGCCCTTATTACGATAACCGGCTGGGTGGGTGCTTATAACGGAACCAGCGGCACCCAGGGGAAAATATTTGTGGGGTCATCTGCTGCCGGATTGACTTCTCAGCAATTAAAGCACATCCGCTTTGATAGTGGCAGTGGATTTTACAAAGCGACCATACTCTCAACAGGCGAAGTGGTGCCTACTTCCGATGCCTTTGTTATTCCTTCAGCACCAAGTAATTTGGTATATCAAACGCCAAATCAGTATATCAGGGGAATAGCCATCACGCCATTAGTACCCAGTGCCAGCGGCTTTATTGAGTTGTTCACTGTTAATCCTGATTTACCCGAAGGCTTAAGTATGAATCCATATTCGGGCATAATAACCGGAACACCTGCAGAGCCATCACCTGCAACCAATTATATTATCACTGCCAGCAACGCAGCAGGAAGCACACAGTTTAGCGTTTCCATCGAAGTGCTGGCAATAATTACTAACACCGGCTCAGGGTATTGGAGTTCAACAGTTCCCGATGCTCCCTGGCCTAATGGCGATGTGCCTACCATTTTTTATGATGTTTTTATCAAAGCCGGAACCACGGTAACAGTCGATATTCCTGATGCTGAGTGTAAAAATCTTACATTAGGTACTGGTGATGGAATTGCAACGCTCGACTTTTTAACATTCGATAATCCTTTTCTTACTGTTGCCGCGGCAGTTGTTGTTGGTGGCAGTTCAAATGACAACAGGCTTGGCAAGATTATTTTCAGAAACGGAGCTACACTTTCAGCATCCGTTGTAAATCTTGGAGGCAATGCCGCAACTCCCGCTGCTGGCAACATTGATATGTCGGCAGGTGGGAAGCTTATGACCGGGCAGCTAATTGTGAATACTGTAACAGGGAATACATGGCTACCCGGAACAGGCACTGTAGTTATGACAGCCACCAATACTTTGCCGTCCACCATATTTACCAGCTTTAATAACCTGCAGATCGATGCGGGAACAACCACAACAGGTGTTGCCATAACTGCCATATCCGGAGCACTCACTGTAAAAGCAGGCGCGACATTTTCACTAAATCATGCTGTTGCAGCGCCCACAAGTCTTATACTCGAATGCGGAGCTTTAATTGGCTCAAGGATCAATGGTTCAGCTACACTTACACTTGGAGGAAACGTAAATGTAATTAATATGGCAACCGGCACCGATGGTGCTGTCATTTCTGCTCCTCTTGCCCTGGGTACCGCTAACCGTACTTTTACTGTAGAGGACGATGGAACTCCGGCATTGGATTTAACAGTAAGTGGAATGGTAAGCGGAGCTTTTGGTGCTGTTAAAGCCGGCCCGGGAACAATGGTTTTTTCAGGATCAAACACCTATACCGGCTTAACAACGATCAGTACAGGAATTCTTAAAATCGGCAATTCCAATGCTTTAGGAACAGTAGCAGCCGGAACAACAATAACCAGCGGAGCAGTACTCGATCTGAACGGTATTAATTATACAACCGCTGAAGCACTTACTATAAATGGTACAGGATTAAACAGTGAGGGTGCGCTGATCAATAGTTCTGCCACCGGGGCAACTTTTTCGGGCTTGATTACCCTTGGCAGTGCAAGCAGTATTATCGCCAATTCTGGAAATATTCTTATTTCCAATACAGGAACAATAACAGGAGACGCTTTGGGGCTAACCTTAGGTGGATCGGGAAATGGAAGTATAAGCAGTATTATAGGAACTAAATCCGGTTCGTTAACAAAAGAAAATGAAGGGGTATGGACCCTTTCGGGGAATAACACCTATACCGGTTCAACGATTATCAATGCCGGAACCTTAAAACTCGGAGCATCCGAACGCATAAATAATTCAAGTGCGGTGACGGTTTATGGCACATTTGACCTGGCTGGATTCAACGAAACTTTAGGGTCACTCGAAGGCGATGGAGGAATCACAAGCAGTGCTTCGGGTATAGTAATCCTTACCGTTGGATCTCTCAATACGGATACTGAGTTTTCGGGCAGTATTGAAGACGGATCAGCTACATCGGTTAGCCTGACAAAAACAGGTACTAAAATCCTTACACTTTCAGGTTCGAACTCATATTCGGGTTCAACACTTATCAGCAGCGGAACTTTAAAGATTGGCATTTCTGATGGATCAATCCCTGACAATAGCGCCGTAACTGTAAATTCAATTCTGGACCTGGCCGGCTATAGCGAAACGATTGGTTCCCTGGCAGGAACAGGAACGGTAACGAGCAGCATTTCAGGTTTGGTTGTATTAAGGGCGGGAGAAGACAATACAAATACTACCTTTTCAGGAATTATTCAGAATGGCTCAGGTATTGTTGGGCTTACAAAATCAGGAACGGGTACACTCACACTCACAGGCAATAATACCTATACAGGCTCAACAACCCTTACTTCAGGTACCCTGACCCTGGGAGCTGCCAACAGAATCGCCAATGGAAGTGCTATCATATTTAACGGAGGTGTATTAAGAACAGGCTCAACTATCGGTTATTCTGAAACGGTAGGTACGCTAAACCTGGCTGATAATTCAAGCATTGCCCTGGGCACCGGCTCTCATGACCTGATTTTTTCCGCCAGCAATGCCGTATCCTGGTCAGCAGGAAAAATCCTTACCATTACCGGTTGGGCAGGAAGCTACAACGGAACAAGCGGTACAGCAGGTAGAATATTTGTTGGTGCTTCAGCAACAGGGTTAACTGCATCGCAGCTTGATCAGATTCTGTTTTACAACGGTACCTCATACTTTCCGGCAGCTATACTGGCAACAGGTGAAATAGTACCTGCCTATAACAGGATTTATACAGGCACAATTTCCGGTTCACCTTTTTGTACCGGCACAATTATTTCGGTTCCTTATACGAGCCTGGGAAGTTTTCAAACAGGCAACATATTTACTGCTCAACTTTCAAATGCAAGCGGAAGCTTTACTGCTCCTGTGAATATAGGAACTCTTTCTGCCACAACTTCAGGCACAATCAGCGCAACTATTCCTTTGTCAGCTTCTGCAGGAACAGCATACAGGATACGTGTAATTAGCAGCAACCCTGTAATTACGGGAACGGATAACGGTACTAATCTTACCATCAACCTTTCGGTAGCCGTGAGCGTTGCTATTACCGCTTCGGCTAATCCATCCTGTTCAGGTGTTGATGTTACCTTTACTGCTACGCCAACCAACGGAGGAACCACCCCGGCATACCAATGGAAAGTGAATGGGGTAAATGCCGGCACCAACAGTGCAACCTTTGTTTATAAACCTGCAAATAACGATGTCGTAACCTGTGTGCTGACATCGAGTGTAACCTCCTGTACCTCAAATAACCCGGCCACATCCAACACCCTGATCATGACGGTTAATTCATGCATTAACAAATGGAAGGGCACCGTAAGTACCAACTGGAATACTCCCGGCAACTGGACACAAAACTATGTTCCTGCCGCTGATGCCGATATCATTTTCGATGATGCTCCTGTAAACCATTGTCTCCTTGATCAGAACCGTTCGGTTACCCATATCACCAATACACAGGCAAGCTATCGGATGGTGTGTAACGGGTATAAGCTTACCATAAAAGGAAACCTGCTTTTTACCAACGGTGCACAAATCGATGCTTCTGCCGTAAGTTCTACCCTGGAGTTTGCAGGTACTTCATCTCAATCCATTCCTAATGCTTCCTTATTTAATAACGAAGTATATAACCTTACCTTAAATAACTCCAATAATGCGATTTTAAATGGCACCGTCAGCCTGATGAATACGCTTACTGTTACTTCAGGACGGCTGGATGCTGCAACCAACTCCCCAACAGTTATTTACTCCGGCACGTCGGCCCAGAGCATTTCAGGCAGCCAGTACCTGAACGATGCAGTGTATAATTTAACCAGTAATAACACTGCAGGAGTGAGTCTTGATACTGATCTTACCATAAACAATAATCTCAATATTAATGCCGGTAAACTTTTTATGATAGCCGCCGGTAAAAATCTTACCGTTAGCGGTTCTATTACCAATTCGGCAGGCGCTGCGGGATTTGTGCTCAAATCGGATGCTACAGGAACAGCTTCGCTCATACACAATACCAACAATGTGCCGGCCACGGTAAAACGATATATCAGCGGAGCAGCCGAAGCATGGCATTTTCTCTCACCGCCGGTTTCGGACCAGGCAATTGGAGGTTCCTGGACACCTTCGGGAACATATGGTAATGGTACAGGGTACGATCTGTATGCCTGGAACGAACCCGACCATTGCTGGATATTTAAACTGAATACAACTACCACTACAAACTGGAATACAGTGCATCCTTCAGCCAATTTTGTAAGCGGGCGTGGTTACCTGTATTCGGTACAGGAAGTAAATCCCATAAAAGAGTTTGCCGGAAATTTAAACAATGGTTCTGTTACTTATCCTCTTACTTTCAGCAGTCCCGATGCAAGCCTTAAAGGATTTAACCTGCTTGGTAATCCGTATCCCTCGTCGGTTGACTGGTGCGCTGCTTCAGGATGGGACAGGTCGAATCTCGAACCAAGCGCCGGAGGTTACGATATGTGGATATGGAACCCTGCTGCCGGTAATTATGGTGTTTGTAACTCGGTAACAGGCATTGGCACTAATTCCATAAGCAGGTACATTGCACCTATGCAGGGATATTTTGTGAAAGCTGCAAGCAGCGGTAACATAAGCCTGAATAATGCAAGCCGCGTTCATAACGGGGCCGGAAACTGGTTTAAAAACGAAAGCCCGGGTTCGGGTATCGTCAGAATTATGGTTCAGGCCGAAAGCGATGGTAGTTCTGATGAAGCGTATATGCAGTTCGGTTATGCGGAGAATAATCCCGGTGCTCCTAAACTCTTCAGTATTATGCCTGCTGCGCCAAGTGTTTACTTTAATTCAGGCGATGGCAATTACTCTGTACAATATTTAACTGATACCCTTGCTAACCGCATAGTACCGGTAAGTTTTAAACCGGGTACGGACGGAACTTACAGAATCACCTGCAGTTTTAATAATAATGAATTTGGAACCCTGATGCTCGAGGATCGCTTAATGCAAACTTCCCATGATATGAAGGCCGGGAGCACCTATAGTTTTACAGCATCTGCAACGGATGATGTCAATCGCTTCAGGCTCCGTTTAGCAACTGACGATAATTTATCCGCTAAACCACTCCCGGCACGAATTTATACCGATGGTGTTCAGTTGCATGTTGATCTTACCCTGGTAAGTGACGAAACTGTAGCCGAAGTGTACGATGCCCTTGGCCGCCTGCTGCTGCGAAAAACTTTAACATCTTACCTGCAGCACACTCTTAGCCTGAATTCGCCGCCACAGGTACTTATAGTGCGTCTTCTGAACCGGAATGGAAGTATAACAAGCAAGGTTTTTTTTAACAACAGTAACTACTAAAGCCTATGTTGACAACAAACCATACAAATTTGAGCAGATTATACCCGGCTAAAAATCAGGCGTTATACTGTACTTTGAAAAATAAATTACTTTTTTGCACTGGCTTCGTATTACTTTTTCGATGTTGTGCAATTAATAATTAATGAGGAGAATAATTTCACACTAACAAACTTCACTCAGAATATGAAAACAAGCAGCATTATCCCCTGGATACACATAACTACGGAGGAATTCAATAGGGAGCTTTTGCCTTTTCAACACTAAAAATGCATTCTGCCTCTGCCTGCCACAACTACACAAACTCATAGTTCTTAGTATTCATAAAACTGGCACAGGGGATTAAAATAAAGATAAAAAACAATAAACTACATACATACATAACAAACCAATTGTCGAACCCAAAAACTACATTATGAAAGAAAAAAAGAAAAAGTAAAGTATTCACCCAGGCAAGTAGCATAGCGAGCCGAATTGTATAACATTAACAGGATATGGGAAACAATAAATTATATGCAAAATTCAAAACAAAAATTCTAAACTCGAACTACAATAACAAAAACTCAAAAAAAAACAAAATCATGAAAAAAACACTTATTATTTTCGCTGCTATCGTAATGGTGGCAGGATTCGCAAACAAAGCAATGGCTCAGGATCAGCTACAGTAACAGGCACAACAGCGGAGCTAAATCTTATGACCCAATTACTCTTACTGAAGATGTCGCCATTGGAATTTGGTACTATGAGTGTATTAGCGGCTACAGCTGGAACATTGTGCTTACTTCAACCTACTGCCGTGTGCGTTCTGTTACTGGCGGTGTAACTCTACTTCAACAGGCACAACTCCCACAAATGCAGCGTATACTGTTGGTGGTACTATAGCAAGAACTTATGCTATCACCTTGCCAGCATTACAGTGACTCAGCTGTTGCAATTGGAACACCTGACAATTGGTATTAATAGCTCCAATGCTACGTTTCATCGCAGTCAGTGCAATGCACAGTAACTGGAGCACTCTTGACAGCAGGAGGAACCGATACCTTTACCATTGGAGGAACACTTAAATGTTGCAGCTGGTCAGGTTGCTGGAGCTTATGCCGGAACATTTAATGTAACTGTTGCTTACAACTAAATTTAGCTTTCTGTTAAAGGGGGAAGCCCAGTTTCAGAAGGCTTTCCCCTTTATTTATTAATACAGAGACTATTTCCTTAGTCGAAAAATAATTTTAAGACACATGAAGAGAATCATTTATACTTATTCTGATTGCATTTTTGGGATTTAAGTATTCATACTCAATGGCACAAAGTGATTTGCTTATAACTCCAATTCGCGTGGTGTTTGAAGGCAATAAGCAGAAAGAAGCACTTAACCTGGTAAATATGGGTAAAGATACAGCTACTTATTCCATTTCATTTATTCAATACAATATGGAGGAAGATGGAAGTTTTATAGTTATTGAAACGCCTGATTCAGGACAAATGTTTGCTGATCCTTATTTGACGGATTTTTCCACGTAAAGTTACATTAGCTCCAGGTGAACCACAGGTTATTATGCTCCAATGCCGGCGTAAACCAGATATGCAGCAGGCGAATACCGTTCGCACTTATATTTCAGGGCTGAAAAAAATTACGAACCACTTGGGCAGAAACAAGCATCAAGTGATACAACATCAGTTAAACGTTCAGCTAATACCTATTTACGGAATCAGTATTCCTATAATTATCCGTTCCGGCGAAGTTCAGGTTAGTTCATCATTAAATGATTTAAAACTTGAAACTCAAGCTGATGGAATTCAAAACCTTAATTTTTCAATTAACAGGACCGGTAATATCTCAGTTTATGGTGATATAATCGTACAATATTTTTCCTTCACAAGGCAAACCATATTGAAGTTGGTGCGCTTAAGGGAGTAGGAGTTTATACTAAGTATTACGTAAACGACGATATTGCTGTACGATTTAAATAATCATAGCAGGGAAACCATTAACAGGAGGGAAATTGAAAGTGCAGTATGTAAGCAATGGCGATAGGAAATATAGAGGTTTATGCAGAGGGAGAATTAGAGGTTAAATAATGAAAAGTTAATAGTGCCCTTCGGCGAAAAGCTCAGGGTGCTCCCGATAGCTATCGGGAATGAAAGAAAAGTCAACAGATACTGATTGTAAAGATAATTAAATGAAAGTGCTGAGTTTTAGTAAGTGGTATTTAAAATTGCTGTGTTTGGTAACAGTAATATTTGTTTTTACAGGTACCTCAATGGCTCAGCCTGTTCTGCCACAGCGCTCATTAACAGTAACACCTACCCAACCAATTCATTTTGGAACGTTTGCTGTAACAGGTGGTGTAGGAGGAACGGTAACTGTTGGTTGGGATGGTAGCCGACCGTCACCGGGGAGTTAGTTCTTTTAGCAATGGCCCCGATTTCACAACCAGCCATTTTCGAAATAAAACTTTGCCAGGGGCGTAATGTTACCATTAGCTTTTGCAGCCATCAACAACTTTAACTGGCAGCGGAGGCGGATCGCTTATACTTGATATTGGCCCAACCGAGAAAGGAGCTAACGGCGCTTTCTTCCCTACAAATAACGACTGCGACTTTATAACACCTTTGCGCGTAGGTGGCACACTTAATGTACCGGGAACTGCTATTCCGGGTATATATACAGGCACCTTTAATATCACCTTTAACCAGGAATAAAAAAAACAATGATAAAAAGCAATTACATCGGTAAATACTCAGCGTACTGCATGCTAATTGCCCGTACCTGTAGACCGGTTTTTGTTAAATCATTATTCCTGTTATTATTTATTTATACTTTTACCACTTCTGCAGTTCATAGCCCAGGATAAATTCGATAATGCAAAAGAGATTTCTCCCTTATCCTACGATGAAATTCCCGTAAATGTTGCTATCGAAGGAGTCGGCAGTTTTAATGTGGATATTATTTATACCAATACCGATTTAGTTTATATTAATATTGAGGACCTGTTCCGCACACTCAGAATTCCATGCATCGTCGGCCAAAAAGGTGACAGCCTCGGCGGATTTATTGAAAACGAAAAACGTACGTATTCCATCGACTTTAACCAGGGTCAGATAAAAGTGGGTAACCGCTTATTCAATACCATGGATAAGCTTATTAAAGAAACAGGTGCTTTGTATATGGAGTCATCCTTTTTTACCGAAGTATTTGGTATTCAGTTGTCCTTTAATTACCGCTCCCTTTCCATGAAATTAAAATCGGATTTCGAGCTACCTATAATTAAGCAGATGCGCATCGAAAAAATGCGGAGCAATATTGCAAAGGTCAGAGGCGAGATTAATTGCTGATACTATCGTAAAACGAAACTATCATCTTTTTAAACCGGGCGCCATGGATTGGTCGATTGCTTCGTTCCAGAAATGGAAAGGCTCAACCGATAACCGTTTTGGACTTGGCCTTGGGGCTGAACTGCTTTATGGAGAAGCTGTTATAGCCGTTAATTACTATGATAAGTACAAATTCGACAACCGGCAGCTGCACTACCACTGGCGTTGGGTCGATAACGAAAAAACACTGATCCGACAGGCTCAGCTTGGTAAAATACCAGTTCAAACCATTTCATTTGTAAATTCCCCGGTTGTCGGGGCTGTTGTGCGAAATACGCCTACTACGGTGCGTAAGGCATCAGGCTACTACACCATCAGCGAGATTACTGAACCCGACTGGACCGTTGAACTTTATATAAATAATGTACTGGTTGATTATACCACCGCCGATGCCTCGGGGGCTTTTTCCTTTAAAGTTCCGGTAGTATATGGTTTTACCACCCTGAAACTGAAATATTACGGCCCCATGGGCGAAGAGCGCACCGAAGAACGTGTAAAGAATGTACCCTACACCTTTATGCCTGTTAACGAATTCGAATACGGCGTTTCGGCCGGGGTAGTGCAGGACAGCAGCCACAGCCGCATCGGGAAAGGCGAATTTAATTACGGCCTGAGCCGTAAGATAACAGTAGGCGGAGGTCTCGAATACCTTTCGTCCATTCCCAATGCTCCCTTTATCCCTTTTGCAAAAGCTACCATACAGCCTTTCAGTAAACTTATTTTAAATGCTGAGTATGCTTACGGCGTCAGGAGCAGGGCGTTGATTAATTATTACCTGAGCAGGGATATACTTCTGGAGATTGATTATACAAAATACGTTGAAGGTCAGCAAGCTACCCTTTTTAATGCCCCCGAAGAACGTAAAATCCGTTTGTCGGTTCCATTTAAGGTGAAAAAAATCACTGGTTTTGCCAAACTGGACTATACTCAATTGGTGTACAGCGAGTTTAACTACAACCAGGCCAATGTTATGTTTTCGGCATACTATAATCAGTTCAGCGCAAACGCAATCAGCTGAGGACGAAAAAGAGAATGAGTTTAACTATAACCAGGCTAATTTTATGTTTTCGGCATACTTTAACCAGTTTAGCGCAAACAACACCACTCAAATCAACTGGATCGGCGAACGCACACCTTA
This sequence comes from uncultured Bacteroidales bacterium, assembly GCA_963714825.1. Taxonomy (GTDB): domain Bacteria; phylum Bacteroidota; class Bacteroidia; order Bacteroidales; family UBA4417; genus UBA4417. Next base: position 567,405 of record CAVQQF010000003.1, read on the forward strand.
TATTACTGACGAATTAGCTTTTTCGTACAGAACAAAAAATGGCTTGATTATCAGGCCTTCGGCACGCTATAATGTAAGCAACGGGCAATTCATGTCGTACAAGGCCGAAATTGAAAAGAGAATGCAAAGAGGTAATTTTTCGGTTTCGTACGAAAGCAATGTAATGTACAACGACCATTTTTTGAATGTAACCTACAGGCACGATTTACCTTTTGCACGCACCAGTGTGTCGGCTTCGCATAGCAAAGGTGGCGTTACTACAGGGCAGAGTGCAAATGGCAGCCTGGCTTTTGGCGGAGGTAATAAATATGTGCATATAAGCAATAATTCTTCGGTTGGCAAAGGTGGCATTATACTTCATCCTTTCCTCGATCTGAATCAGAATGGCATTTTCGATGACGGTGAGAAATTGGTGAATTTAACTTCTGCCAAAATAAACGGTGGAAGAGCTGTTTTTAATAAAAAAGACTCCCTGGTCCGCTTCCCTGATCTGAATGCATTTACCAATTATACCATTTCACTGAATGATAACGACCTCGAAAACATTGCTTGGCGTTTTACGGATAAAACCTACCAGGTAATGGTCGACCCCAACCAGTTTAAACGGGTTGATATTCCAATTATTTCGGTAGGTGAAGTAAGCGGTATGGCTTATATTGATAAACAAAACGCCCTGAAAGGTATCGGCCGTATCTGGATAAAGATTTATAAAAAGAACAGCAACGAAGTGGTTGCCGAAACGCTTTCGGAATCGGATGGATACATTTATTTCCTGGGACTTGCTCCCGGCGAATATAAGGCCTGTATTGATTCAGTGCAATTGCGTAACCTCGATTTCAGCGCGGATCCTCCCTGCAAATATTTTACCATACGCGCCCTCGAAGATGGCGATATAGTGGATGGAATTGAATTTGTTCTTCGTGCGAATACCAGTATCTCCTACGGTCAGCAAAAAGCTGATTCAGCGATTGCAACTGCTACAGTTGTAAATTCAAGAATGGAAACTCAGCAGCCGAAAATTTACGCCGATACCCTTGTAAATAATACTACAGCCTATCACCGTGTGCTGCAAGGCAAACAGGCTCAACAATCGAAGGATGGTTCCGTTAAGCCTGATTTTAATGATTCGTCGGTCGACCTGCCTTGCGACACCCTGTATAAAGTTCAGTTGCTCGCCTTAAGGAAGCCGATACAGGCTAAGGATTACTTTGCACAATTGCTCGAAGAAGTACCCGGTATTGTGATTGTTGAAAAACTCGAAGCCGACGGATTGTATCACTACAGCGCAGGAGCGTTCTGCGATGAGTCAGCAGCCCGCGAATATATGCATACCATTAAAGGCACAGGATGGAAGGATAGCTTTATTGCAGTGTACGCCGGAGGTATGTTGTTGGAAAAACAAGTCAGGATCGAAATCCCGGCGAACAGAATAGCGCCTGCCGATGCCCTGAGTTCATATAAAAATACCCCTCCCGAAAAAGGAATGCACATTACCGAGAGAGTAGTGCTTGTGAACGATGCCATCGAAAACCTTAATTATGCTGATACCGTTTACAGAGTTCAGCTTCTGGCTCTTCACAAACCGGTAACCACCGAAAATTCGTTCGGTCTTCTTATCTCCAGGTTGCCGGGGGTAAAAATTGTTGAACTGTTTGGCGAAGACAATTTGTATCACTATAGCGCAGGTGTTTTCAAAAGCCTTGCCGAAGCCCGCAAGTACGAAGCCGTCATAAGGCGAAGCGGCTGGGTCGACAGCTTTATCACCACGTATATATCCGGGAAACGGGAATAGAATTCCACCTTTTTTATTTAAGTTGTGTTTTAAAACATTGCAGGTACAGGCCTTTTTAGTTGAAGTGCCGGGTGCCGGGTGCCGGGTTCCAGGTACCGTGTGCCTGTTGCTTCTAACCTTAATAGTTTTATATTTTGTTATGTTCCTTGCAAATTTAAATTACCTTGAATCACAAACCCGTATGAGGCTCTTAGCTTCCAATAGATAGTGGCGGAACCCGCTTGCCTGCTGCAGGGAACCCGGAACCCGGAACCCTGAACCCGGAACAAAATTCTTGATGAGTCACAGATAAATTCATTCCCCACATTTTTCTTAAACATAGCCTTTATTTACAATCAACAGCGGGCAGCTTTCCGCCGATGCGCCTTATTATGTTATCTCCGGTGGTAAAACCAGGTTATATTATTCAAATACTCCGTTCACCCTCTCAATTCCGCCGTTCGCCGATTTTCGCTTTTAGGTTGTATCTTAGCAAAGTACTTTTGCTTCATCAATATTAATGATGTAAATCACAAAACTATGGAATACAACTATAACAAAAAGGACAGCACCGAACCTAAAGTCACAGTTGGTAAAGGTGTTTCAGGAAAAGCCACCGCTCTTGGTGTGCTTGTAATCGCTGCAGGCTTATTATTGCTTGCCCGTAATACCGGGTTTCTCGATCCGAAAGTCAGCCGTATCATTTTCTCCTGGGAAATGCTGCTCGTAGCCATCGGGGTCACGAATATTTTCTGGCGGCAGTCGCTCTGGTCAGGCTTGATACTGATAGGAGTGGGCGGGTTTTTCCTGCTGGTAAATTTTTACCATATGCCTTTCAGTACCTGGCAGATATTTTTACCCGCTATCATCATTATCATCGGGTTACAAATGATTTTCGGTGCCGCACACTGGAAAAATAAAATGCGTAACCATCCGATTTTCAGCCAGAGTACTGCCAATGAGGATTTCTTTGAGGATATAGCCATCTTCGGCGGGGGCGAAAGAAACATAGTAACACAAAATTTTAAAGGAGGACGTATGGTGGCCATCTTTGGCGGATCGAAGGTAAATCTCACACACAGCGCTATTGCTGCCGGCGAACGACCCATAATCGAAGTGGTATCCATTTTTGGAGGGAATGCATTGATCGTTCCGGCCGATTGGAACATGAAGGTTGAAGTGTTCAATATTTTCGGGGGATATTCCGATAAACGTATATCTTCACAGGCCGATGTTAATAAAACTGTTATCATCAAAGGTATTACAATCTTTGGTGGAGGTGAAGTGAAGAGCTACTGATATCAGATCCGTTATTTCCCCACATCCCTCAATATAGCTATCGGGATCCCACATATGTCCCGATAGCTATCAAGATCCCACATCCGTCCCGATAGCTATCGGGATCCCACATCCGACTTTACATGGACCGATCCTTTTTCACCCGAAACCTCTGGATATATTACACGGCATTCTGGCTGGCAGTTGCAGCTATTCAGTTTGCCTTATCATACAAGGTGTACAGCCAGCAAATGATCGTAGCCCTTACCGATAGCCTGGTATCAAATATCGTTTTTGCCCTGCTCGGCATCGGATTATGGTTTATGGTTCGTTTTTCGGGCAAGCAGGTTCATGGGTTTGTTAAAAATATAGCTTACCACCTTACAGGATGCGCGTTTACAATACTTATCTGGCAACTGATTTCCTATTCCCTTCTGAGCGCCGTTTTTGCGGATCATGAGGATTATCTTGGTTTTCTGTCCGATTCGTTGATTGTCCGAATCCTTACAGGCGTGCTGATATACTTCCTGCTGATTTCAATCGATTTTCTTATACTGAGCTTCGAAGAAATGCAGGAACAGGCTGAGCACGAGGCCACACTTTCGGCCATGCTCCGCGAAGCCGAATTGAATATGCTTCGCTCACAAATAAAACCGCATTTCCTGTTCAACAGCCTTAATTCGGTGAGCGCACTAACGCTTATCAATCCAAAGGCAGCGCAGGATATGATCATCAGGCTATCGGAGTTTATGAGGCATTCGTTAAGCCTGGGCGCTAATACTATGAATACCCTTAACGACGAATTATACCATTCAGGCCTGTACCTCGATATCGAAAAAGTTCGTTTCTCAGATAAGATGATAGTTGAAAAAACCATCAGTCCTGATTGCGGAGAGATCAAACTTCCGGCTATGCTGCTTCAGCCTTTGCTCGAAAATGCTGTTAAACATGGTGTTAATACCATGTCGGCATCCTGCACTATTTCCCTGAAGGCCGAGTGCACACCAGCATACCTTGTTATTACTATCAGCAACAATTTCGATCCCGAAGCCCTGCCTCGCAAAGGCACAGGCACCGGTTTAAGCAATGTACAAAAGCGTATGAGTAAAATTTACGGTAGGGGCGACCTTTTGTCGTACAGCAGTTCCGGTGAGGTGTTTACTGTTCGTGTCCAGGTCCCTGTTCTGCTTGAAAAGGATAAAGAATAATTTTACATTTTTGTTGATTTGTTCTGAACTTTTAGCTGGAATAGAAGGTTCTGTTAATCAAAAGGCATACTTTTAATTCATAAAAACATACTGAAATGCAAGCAGTTTCCACTATTATTATCGACGACGAACCACTGGCACGCGAAATAGTAAGGCGGTATGTGTCAGAAATTAACAGCTTAAATATTGTTGCCGAATGCAGCGACGGATTCGATGCGCTCAGGCAGATACAGGCCCTGAAACCCGATTTATTGTTTCTCGACATACAAATGCCGAAACTCGATGGTTTCGAACTGCTTGAGGTGCTCGACTATAATCCGGCCATTATATTCACCACTGCTTTCGATCAGTTCGCGATCAAGGCTTTCGAAATGAATGCCGTGGATTACCTGCTTAAGCCTTTTTCGAAGGAGCGCTTCGAAAGTGCTGTTCAAAAGGCGTTGCAACGTATCAGCCTCGAAAAAGCTACCGGGGATCGCTCTCTCGACAGTTTAAGAGAGCATGCACAGGAAGCACGCGGAACCATCGACCGTGTTGTTACCCGCCTGGGATCAAAAGTCACCGTTATCCCTGTCGACAAAATATGGTATATCGAATCGGCCGATGATTATGTAATGATATATTCAGAGCTGGGAAACCACCTGAAGGAAAAAACCATGAAATTTTTCGAGGCACACCTGCCGTCAAATAATTTTGTACGGATTCACCGTGGTTCCATTATCAGCCTTTCGCAAATCGCAGCCATCGACCCCTATACCAAGGACACTCATATGGTTACTCTAAAATGCGGAGCCAAACTCCGCGCCAGTGCCGAAGGGTATAAACGGCTGAGGGCACTTTTATAGGTTTTTAAGCATTTATTTACAGAAACTGTCTAAATTTTATTGAATGTTCTGATTTAAGAACAAGGAGAAAGGATTTACGATTTACAAAGTAGCAGAAATCAACTGTTTGACCAGACATCTCAAATCAAAAACTTAGCGAAGCGATCTCATGAGCTCCTTTTAAATTAAGCAATGAGCGAATAATCGTTAATCCTTGTTCGATATTTATAGAAATTGATAGTTTTGGTATTAAATTTAGGAATTTAGACAGTCTAACAGTTTATTTCTCTCTCAATATCAATCCTTGCGATTTCCACTCAGGATTTCTTGTTTTCAGGATAACAAAGTACATTTGCATTTATTTAACATCCGACATCCGACATCCGACATCCGACATCCAAAATCCGACATTTCCATGCACCTCCCCCTATTCTATATCCTCAACTTTACAATTATTCTTATCGTATTGATATTCCTTATCAAATACCTCTGGGATATGTTTTTTGGTGAAAACTACGAACCACCCGCCTGGGAACACGCCCGGAAAGAGGGAAGAATAAGCCGCGAATTGTTGAAAGCCTCACGCAATTACCCCGATAAAATAAGGCTGTATAATTTCTGGCTGCAGGTACAGCGCATTAATACGGATAGGGTAGAAGGCGATTTTGCCGAACTGGGAGTTTATAAAGGCGATAGTGCCCGCTTGCTGCATCTTATGGATACGGATCGTACTTTTCATCTGTTCGATACATTCGAAGGATTCACAGGTAATGACCTCGGGACTGAAACCGGGAAAGCTGCTACTTATTCTTCTAAAGATTTTGCCGACACTTCTGTTACTAAGGTATTGAAAAATATAGGCGGAAACACTGAGAAACTTAAAATCCATGCCGGCTATTTCCCTCAATCAACTACCGCGATAGGAGAAACAAGTTTCGCACTGGTTAATATGGATGCCGATCTTTACAATCCTACCAAAGCCGGGCTTGAGTATTTTTATCCGCGACTTGCAGCCGGCGGTGTTATTTTTATTCACGATTATAATGATAAATGGGAGGGATTAGTAAAAGCAGTCGACGAATTCGCCGCTACTATCTCCGAAAACATAATCCTGGTGCCCGACCTGGATAGCACGGTAATGATCGTAAAAAACCGGCAGCAATAAAACTGTTCCAGGTTTTATCCGTTACTGAGTGAAAATACGGAGTTCGAACGAAATTCAAATGTTCATTTCTTTTTTCAGAGTACAAAGTTCTCATTTTGTTATTATTAGATTGAATTGCGATGATGTTTCATAAATTTATTGATAAATATTTTCCTCATCCTGTTGTACTTATCAAATAAGTTGTATCTTTGCACCCTCCTAAAACGACAGGCTTTTTATAAGTCAACCGTTTATTAGCGAAGGACTAAAGTTTTTTAATAGTCCGGGAAACCTGAAAAAGTAAGACGATATAGGTTTCAAAACACGATAAAGGCAAGGAGTGATCCTTGTCAGCTTTTACGAAAGCCTCTTGTGTTAAACGTCTTATTATCAGAATTGTATCCCGAAGTATACGACTGCAGCCCTTTGACGGAGAAAACCGCAAAGGGTATTTTTTTTGCTCTTTGTTTGAAGTGAAGGCAAATTAATTGCAATTATATTGAATTACAGGATTGGTAATCAAAATAATAATTGTACTTTTGCAGCCCCTTAGAAAAAAAATAGCTGAATAAACAGTAAAATCAATAGATTCAATATGCCTACAATAGCACAATTGGTTCGTAAAGGTCGTAAAAAACTCACTGATAAGAGTAAATCACCGGCATTGGATTCATGTCCACAGCGCCGCGGGGTTTGTACCAGGGTTTACACTACCACACCTAAGAAACCGAATTCGGCCATGCGTAAAGTAGCCAGGGTTCGTCTTACTAACGGTAAGGAAGTTAACGCTTATATTCCTGGTGAAGGTCATAACCTGCAGGAACACTCCATTGTAATGATCCGTGGCGGTCGTGTTAAAGACCTTCCGGGTGTTCGTTACCATATCATACGTGGCGCTCTCGATACTTCAGGTGTCGATGGTCGTAACCAAAGCCGTTCAAAATACGGTACCAAGCGTCCGAAAAAAGGCGCAGCAGCTAAACCTGCAGGAAAGAAAAAATAATTGAATCGTCGAAACGATAAGCACAACTCAAAATGAGGAAATCATCACCCAAAAAACGTATCATTCTGCCTGATCCAAAGTTCAACGAACAGGTAGTTACAAAGTTCGTTAACAATATGATGGAGCGTGGTAAGAAAAATTGCGCTTACGATATTTTTTACGATGCTATTGAAATCGTTACCGAAAAACTGAAAGAAGACGGTTTGGAAGTATGGAAAAAAGCACTGGCTAACGTTACCCCGAATGTTGAGGTTCGCAGCCGCCGTATCGGAGGTGCTACTTTTCAGATTCCATCCGAAATCCGCCCGGGCCGGAAACAATCAATTGGAATGAAAAACCTTATCCTGTTTGCACGCAGGCGTCATGAAAAATCAATGGCTTCGAAATTGGCCAGCGAAATTATGGCTGCATACAAAGAAGAAGGTTCAGCATTCAAGAAAAAAGAAGATACGCACCGTATGGCCGAAGCTAATAAAGCTTTCTCCCATTTCAGGTTCTAATTTATAATCAAAAGGAAAGTATAATACATGTCATCAGATAAACTGAAATATACGCGCAACATAGGCATTATGGCCCATATCGACGCCGGTAAAACGACGACGACGGAGCGTATATTGTATTATACAGGCCGTAATTACAAGCTGGGCGAAGTACATGAAGGTACTGCTACCATGGACTGGATGGTTCAGGAGCAGGAACGCGGAATTACTATCACTTCGGCTGCAACCACTGTTAAGTGGGCTTTCGATAACCAGGATTATCGCCTCAATATTATCGATACCCCGGGCCACGTTGATTTTACTGTTGAAGTGGAACGCTCATTGCGTGTTCTCGATGGAGCTGTAGCTGTTTTCTGCGCCGTTGGTGGTGTTGAGCCTCAAAGCGAAACTGTTTGGAAACAAGCTGATAAATATAAAGTACCACGTATCTGTTTCATCAATAAGATGGACCGCTCAGGTGCTGATTTCTTTTCGGTTGTTGACGAACTGAAAGAAAAATTAGGAGCCAACGCAGTTCCACTGCAAATTCCTATCGGAGCCGAAGATACTTTCCAGGGAATAGTTGACCTTATCAGCAATAAGGCCATTATCTGGGACGAAACTTCGAAAGGGATGAATTATATCGAAGGTCCGGTACCTGAAGATATGCTCGAAGTTGTCGATATGTACCGCACACGCCTCGTCGAAGGTTGTGCCGAAGAAGATGACGAATTACTCGAAAAATTCTTTAACGACCACAATTCAATAACTGAAGAAGAGATGCACCGCATCATCCGCAAATCGGTAATTGAAATGAAAATAACCCCGGTTATCTGTGGTTCAGCATTCAAAAATAAAGGAGTTCAAAACCTGTTGGATGCTATTTGTTTATACCTTCCTAATCCTTACGATGTTCCTGCTATCACAGGTATTAACCCTGATACCGAAAAGGAAGAAACCCGTCACATCGATTCAGAAGAGCCTTTTGCCGCACTTGCTTTTAAAATTGCAACCGATCCTTTTGTAGGCCGTATAGCATTCTTCAGGGTTTATTCAGGTACATTGCAGGCCGGAAGTTATGTGCTGAATGCTTCGACAGGAAAAAAAGAACGCATCTCGCGTATCATGCAGATGCATGCCAACAAGCAAAACCCCATTGATGTTATCGAAGCAGGCGATATAGGTGCTGCAGTTGGATTTAAACAAATCCGTACCGGCGATACCCTTTGCGACGAAAAACATCCTATCATACTCGAATCAATGACATTCCCCGAACCGGTTATCAGTGTAGCAATTGAGCCGCGTACCCAGGATGATGTTGATAAACTCGATATCGCTTTACTAAAACTTGCAGAAGAAGATCCTACATTCAAGATCCGTACCGATCAGGAAACCGGTCAGACCGTAATTTCAGGAATGGGCGAACTGCATCTCGATATTTTAACCGATCGTTTACGTCGCGAATTCAAACTCGAAGTTAACCAGGGTGCTCCCCAGGTTGCATACCGCGAAGCTGTTACTGCAACCGTTAGTCACCGCGAGGTATACAAGAAACAAACCGGTGGTAGAGGTAAATTTGCCGATATCGTATTCGAACTCGGACCTACCGATGATGACTTTAAAGGCCTTCAGTTTGTTAATGAAGTGAAAGGCGGAAATATTCCAAAAGAATTTATCACACCTATTGAAAAAGGATTTAAAGCTGCAATGACAAATGGTGTTTTAGCCGGTTATGCTGTCGAAAGCCTTAAAGTAAAATTAATCGACGGCTCATTTCATGCAGTCGACAGCGATGCGCTGGCATTTGAAATCTGTGCTAAAATAGCTTTCAAAGAAGCAGCCCGTAAGGCCAAGAGTGTATTGCTCGAGCCTATCATGAAAATAGAAGTGGTTTGCCCCGATAATTATGTGGGTGATGTTACCGGCGACCTGAACAAACGTCGTGCAGTAGTCGAAAACATCGATGCCAAAGTAAAATACCAGATCGTAAAAGCGAAAGTGCCATTGTCCGAAATGTTTGGTTATGTAACCAGCCTTCGCACAGTAACTTCGGGTCGTGGTAGTTCAAGTATGGAGTTTTCGCATTACCAGGAAACACCACGGAATATCGCCGAAGAGGTGATAACCAAAATAAAAGGATATTAAATCAGTCATCATAACGCAATAAAAGATTACAACGTGAACCAGAGGATTAGAATTAAATTGAAATCGTACGATCATAACCTGGTAGATAAGTCTGCCGAAAAGATCGTGAAGACGGTAAAATTGACCGGTGCAATTGTTAACGGGCCGATTCCTCTTCCAACCGACAAAAAGATCTTTACCGTTCTTCGATCGACTTTTGTAAATAAAAAATCGCGCGAACAGTTCGAATTGAGTTCTTACAAACGGTTACTGGATATCTATAGCTCAACAGCAAAGACCATCGATGCTCTGATGAAGCTTGAGTTGCCCAGTGGAGTGGAAGTGGAAATTAAAATCTGATCGCGGTCAGGTTTGTAATGGATTGAACGAATAAAAAAAAGAAACATTAATATCTCGATATAATGTCAGGAATTATCGGAAAAAAAATAGGAATGACCAGCATGTTCGACGCCAATGGCAAAAACGTGGCTTGTACAGTTATTGAAGCTGGTCCTTGCTTTGTTACCCAGGTCCGTACAGTGGCCAATGATGGTTACGAGGCTATACAGCTCGCCTACGAGGATAAGAAGGAAAAGCATTCGACCAAAGCCGAGATTGGCCATTTCAAAAAAGCTGGAATTACACCTAAGCGCATTGTTGCTGAATTCACCCGCTTCGAAGCAGGTCATACCAAAACTTTGGCGATATTCTCGGAGTGGATATATTCAAAGAAGGAGAGTTCATTGATGTAGTTGGTACTACCAAAGGAAAAGGTTTCCAGGGTGTTGTACGTCGTCATGGATTTGCTGGTGTTGGTGATGCAACCCACGGACAGCACAACCGTCTCAGGGCTCCCGGATCAGTTGGTGCATCATCATACCCCAGTAAAGTTTTTAAAGGTATGCGTATGGCAGGCCATATGGGTGTTGATCGTGTTAAAATGATTAACCTCCAGATACTGAAAATCGTTCCTGAAAAAAATCTGCTTGTAGTTAAAGGTTCCGTTCCAGGAGCTAATGGTTCATATGTAATAGTTGAAAGATGGAGCTAGAAGTATATAACATCAAAGGCGAGAAAACTGCCAAAAAGGTTACACTCAATGCCGAAATTTTTGAGTCAACCCCCAATGATCACGCTATCTATCTCGATACCAAACAGTATCTGGCTAATCAGCGGCAGGGAACCCACGCAACACTTGAGAAATCAATGGTAAGTGGAAGTACCAAAAAGATCAAGAAACAAAAAGGTACAGGTACAGCACGTGCAGGTAGCCGTAAGTCACCCTTGTTCAGAGGCGGAGCCCGTGCATTTGGCCCACAGCCACGCGATTACAGTTTTAAACTCAACAAAAAACTGAAAAAACTGGCCCGCTTATCAGCACTCGCATACAAAGTGAAAGAAAATAATGTAATGGTAGTTGAAGATTTCAATTTCGAAACTCCAAAAACAAGCCAGTTTGCATCCGTTCTTACCGCTCTTAAACTCAATGGCCGCAAAACCTTAATGGTACTTGCCGATAACAATCAGAACATTGTGCTTTCATCGCGCAACCTCAAACGTTCGAAAGTAACCCGTGCCTGCGACCTGAATACATACGATATTCTCAATGCACAACAATCTGATCCTCCTGGAGAGCTCAGTAAGCGAAATTGAAAAATCGTTCGAAAATTAATAAATACCGTTAGCAATAACACCTAAAATAATATAGCGATGGGTATCATAATCAAGCCGATAATTACCGAAAAAATGACAGCCCTGGGCGAAAAACTGAAACGCTATGGCTTTATTGTTGACAAAAATGCCAACAAGCTCCAGATCAAAAAAGCCGTCGAAGGATATGTACGGCGTTGAAGTAGAAGAGGTCAACACAATGAATTATTCCGGTAAACGCAAATCACGTTTTACCAAAAGCGGAGTACTAACCGGCAAGACCAATTCATTTAAAAAGGCTATTATAACGTTAGCTGAAGGTGAAACAATTGATTTTTACAGCAATATCTAAAGAATAATGGCTTTAAAGAAATTCAAACCGACAACACCAGGTCAGCGCTTTAAGGTTATCAGCGCGTTTGATGAAATTACTACATCGAAACCCGAGAAAAGTTTGCTTGACACCTAAGAAAAAGTCAGGTGGACGTAATAATGACGGAAAAATGACCATGCGTTACATGGGTGGTGGTCATAAGCAGAAATACCGTATCATTGATTTCAAACGGGATAAAGAAGATATACCTGCAACGTTGTAAAGACCATTGAGTATGATCCTAACCGCACTGCACGTATTGCTTTGTTGTTTTATGCTGATGGTGAAAAACGTTATATCATTGCTCCTCATGGACTAAAAGTAGGTCAGGAAGTAATTTCCGGCAAAGGCGCAGCTCCTGAAATTGGAAATACACTGTATCTGAGTGAAATTCCTTTCGGAACTATGATTCATAATATTGAACTACGTCCCGGACAGGGTGCCAAAATGGCACGAAGTGCCGGATCATATGCCCAGTTGATGTCACGTGATGGTAAATTTGCAGTTATCAAACTGCCTTCAGGTGAAACAAGAATGATACTTCAAACCTGCAAAGCTACCATCGGAATGGTTTCCAATGGTGACCATCAGCTTGAAGTATCTGGAAAAGCAGGTCGCTCACGTTGGCTCGGCCGCCGTCCAAGCACACGTGGTGTGTTATGAACCCGGTTGATCACCCAATGGGTGGTGGTGAAGGTCGCGCATCAGGAGGACATCCACGCTCACGCAAGGGACTACCGGCAAAAGGTTATAAAACCCGTTCGAAGAAAAAGGCTTCGAACAAATATATTATTGAAAGAAGGAAGAAGTAATCTAATAACATATAGCATTATGAGCCGTTCGCTTAAAAAAAGGACCATATATCGATTATAAACTGGAAAAAAAGGTTATTGACCATGATTGAAAGCAAAAAGAAAGTTGTAATCAAAACCTGGTCGAGGGCATCAATGATTTCTCCTGATTTTGTTGGACAGACAATTGCTGTTCATAATGGGAACAAATTCATTCCTGTATATGTTACCGAAAATATGGTAGGACACAAACTCGGAGAGTTTGCCCAACACGTATTTTCAGAGGACATGCCGGAAATAAAGATAAAGGAAAGTAATAAAGACACTAGCAACAATGGGATCAAGAAAACATAATACATGCCGAGCAGAGAAAAGAGGCAAGAAAAGTCATGTATTTTGCCAAACTGAACAATTGCCCTACATCACCCCGAAAAATGAGACTGGTAGCTGATCTGGTCAGGGGAATGAATGTGGAAAAAGCATTGCATATTCTGAAACATACACCAAAGGAAGCTGCCGGAAAGCTGCACAAACTGTTGCTATCAGCAATTGCCAACTGGCAGGCAAAAAATGAAGGTGTACGTATGGAAGATAGCAACCTCTATGTTAAAGAAGTTACTGTTGACGGTGGCCGTATGCTGAAAAGGATTCAACCAGCTCCTCAAGGTCGGGCACACCGGATTAGAAAACGTTCAAACCATGTTACTGTTATTGATCGACAGTAGAGCTGAAGAAAGAAGAAACTGAAATAGTAACTAAATAATCAAGCAGCCTAATGGGACAAAAGACTAATCCGATCGGCAACAGGTTAGGTATCATCAAAGGATGGGATTCCAACTGGTATGGTGGCAAGAAGTTTGAAAGCAAACTTGTTGAAGACGATCAAATCCGTAAATATCTGAATGCTCGTCTTGTCAAAAGCTGGTATTTCACAGATCATTATCGAGCGTACTCTGAAGTTGGTAACAGTTACCATCAATACTGCCCGCCCGGGTATCATTATCGGAAAAGGTGGACAGGAAGTTGATAAACTGAAAGAAGAGTTGAAAAAACTCACCGGTAAAGAAGTTCAGATCAATATTTCTGAAATAAAACGCCCTGAACTGGATGCTGTAATTGTTGGCAACACCATTGCCCGACAGATTGAAGGCAGGATTTCCTACCGCCGAGCTATCAAAACATCTATTGCTTCAGCCATGCGTATTGGTGCCGAAGGAATAAAAGTACTGATCTCAGGCCGACTCGGTGGTGCTGAAATGGCCCGTCGCGAGCAATTTAAAGAAGGTCGTATCCCATTGCATACCCTACGTGCCGATATTGATTATGCTTTAGCCGAAGCACATACCACCTATGGAAGAATTGGTATAAAAGTATGGATTTGCAAAGGTGAAATTTATGGTAAAGTCGATCTGGTTCCAGGTACCGAAAATGTCGCAGAAGATAAACCATCACATGGTGGTGGCCGTGCACCGGGCCGTGGCCCTCGTGGCGACCGCGACCGCGACCGTGGAGGCGACCGACCGTCCAAGGAAGAAGAAATAATAAAGGAATAAAGTACTCATCATCAATACAGTATTAGCATGTTACAGCCAAAGAAAACAAAATACAGGAAGCAGCAGAAAGGCAAAATGAAAGGCAATGCCAACCGTGGAAACCAATTAGCATTCGGTTCATTTGGAATCAAAACACTCGAAGAAGCCTGGATTACCGGCCGACAGATAGAAGCTGCCCGTCAGGCAGTTACCCGTTATATGAAACGTGAAGGACAGATTTGGATCCGAATATTTCCTGACAAACCTGTTACCAAGAAACCTGCCGAAGTACGTATGGGTAAAGGTAAAGGTGCACCCGAATATTTCGTGGCACGTGTTACCCCTGGCCGTATACTTTTTGAAGCTCGAAGGTGTAGCCCCGAAATTGCAAAGGAAGCATGCCGCTTAGGAGCCCAGAAACTACCGATTGCAGTTAAATATGTGGTTCGCAGGGATTATGTTGAAAAATTAGCTTAATCCGGCTACCCGATAAGAATGTTGAACCGATAATGAAGCAAATGAGATAGCTTGATTGAAGCAATCAATTGAAGTAAACAGAGCATAACATTGACCAGTAAAATAGACAATAACAATGAAACAAGAAGTTATTCAAGAACTATCAACTGCCGAGTTGATCGAAAGACTCGAAGAAGAGCGCAAACAGCTCACCAAGCTGAAAATGAACCATGCTGTTTCTCCTCTGGAGAATCCTAACAAAATAAAAGCGTATCGCAGAACAGTAGCACGTATGGAAACCGAATTGCACAAACGCGAATCTACAATCGGCAATAGCTAACAAGGCTACTAAATAATAATTTTCACAGCAATGGAAGAAAGAAATCTCAGAAAAGAAAGAATTGGGCTTGTTGTAAGCAACAAAATGGAGAAATCCATTGTTGTTCAGGTCGAAAGGCGTGTAAAGCACCCCAAGTACGGAAAGTTTGTTAAAAAGACCTCAACATTTGCTGCACACGACGAAAAAAACGAATGCAATATCGGTGATACGGTTCGCATCATGGAAACCCGTCCGTTGAGCAAAAAAAAATGTTGGAGATTAGTTGAAATCATTGAAAGAGCTAAATAATTATGATACAGCAGGAATCAAGACTTACAGTAGCCGATAACAGCGGTGCTAAAGAAGTACTCTGTATCCGGGTGCTGGGAGGTACCCGCAGAAGGTATGCCTCGATCGGCGATAAAATCGTTGTTTCGGTGAAAAAAGCCCTTCCATCAGGAAACATTAAAAAAGGAACTGTAGCTAAAGCGGTTGTAGTTCGAACCAGAAAGGAAATACGACGGCCGATGGTTCATATATCAGTTTCGACGACAATGCAGTAGTTCTTCTCAACGCCGCAGGCGAAATGATTGGTACCCGTATCTTCGGACCTGTTGCCAGAGAATTTAGGGAAAAACAGTACATGAAAATTGTTTCACTCGCACCTGAAGTGCTTTAATTTATAGAAACTATGAGTAATAAAGTTCATATCAAAAAAGGTGACAACGTGAAGATCCTTGCCGGCGACTCCAAAGGAAAAACCGGTAAAGTATTGGAAGTAGATTCTGGAAAAATACAAGGCTATTGTTGAAGGTGTTAACCTTGCAACCAAACATACCAAACCAAACGCTAAAAACCCACAGGGTGGTATCGTGAAACAGGAAATGCCTATTCACATTTCCAACCTTATGCTGGTTGACGCAGCTGGAAAAGCCACACGCATCGGACGCAAGAAAGATGAAAAAACAAACAAAACTGTCAGATTTTCAAAAAAATCCGGGGAGGTAATTAAATAATGGAATATTCAGCTCGCCTAAAGGAAAAGTACCACAAGGAAGTTGTTCCTGCTCTTACGGAACAATTCCAGTACAAAAATCAAATGCAGGTTCCCAAACTGGTTAAAATCTGTTTGAACCAGGGTCTTGGAACTGCCATTTCAGATAAAAAAATCATTGACGTTGGCGTTGCCGAAATGACTTTTATTACAGGTCAGAAAGCAGTTGCTACCAAGTCGAAAAAGGATATTTCGAACTTTAAGTTACGTAAAAATATGCCTGTGGGCGTTCGCGTAACCTTACGGGGCGAACGAATGTACGAATTCCTCGACAGGCTTATCTCAATTGCTATTCCACGTGTACGCGACTTCCGCGGAATCAACGAAAAAGGTTTCGACGGTCGTGGAAATTATACCATGGGGATTACCGAACAGATTATTTTCCCCGAAGTAGAAATCGATAAAGTTACAAAAATTAACGGAATGGATATTACATTTGTTACTACAGCCAAAACTGATAAAGAGTGTATGGCACTGTTAAAAGAATTTGGTTTACCATTTAAGAAATAACCTACAATACTATGGCAAAAGAATCATTAAAGGCTAGAGAGGTAAAACGTCAGAAACTGGTTGACAAATATGCTGCCAAACGTGCTGAACTGAAAGCTGCCGGCGATTATGTTGGCTTACAGAAATTACCGAAAAACTCAAACCCGATACGTTTGCACAACCGCTGCAAAATAACCGGCAGTCCAAAAGGATATATGAGGCAATTTGGTAGTTTCGCGTATCAATTTCCGTTTCATGGCACTCAAAGGCCTGATCCCTGGCGTAAAAAAAGCCAGTTGGTAAAATAAATACAGAAAACAATTAATTACAAGATACAAATGATCACAGATCCGATTGCAGATTATCTTACAAGAATAAGGAATGCCGTGATGGCCAACCACAGGATTGTTGAAATTCCTGCATCCAATCTCAAGAAGGAGATAACAAAAATCCTCTTCGAAAAGGGATATATCCTCAATTATAAATTTGAGGACGACAGCAATACCTGGTAACATTAAGATCGCATTGAAATACCACCCTGTAACCAAACAATCAGCCATTACGCAGATTGAAAGAGTAAGCAAACCCGGTTTGCGCTACTATGTTGGTAGTGATAAACTTCCCAGGGTTCTTAACGGACTTGGTATAGCCATCCTGTCCACATCACATGGACTGATGACCGATAAGGAAGCCAGAAACCAAAATGTGGGTGGCGAAGTAATTTGTTACGTTAGCTAATTTAAGGAGGAAAAAGAATGTCAAGAATTGGAAAATTACCGATTACGGTTCCTTCCGGAGTTACAATCACTGTATCAGACAAAAACCTTGTTACCGTTAAAGGTAGAAAGGTGAACTGAAACAACAGGTAGACCCGGATATTACTGTTAAGGTCGAAAATAATGAACTGCTGGTACAACGCCCAACCGATCAGCAACGTCACCGGTCAAAGCATGGACTTTACCGCTCGCTGCTTTTCAATATGGTAATAGGTGTGACCGAAGGATTTACTATTAAACAGGAACTTGTAGGTGTAGGTTATAAAGCAGCCGTTAACGGTCAGCTTCTTGAACTTGCCTCGGTTATTCGCACAACATCTTCTTCGAACTGCCTGCTGAAATTGAAATTTCAGCGGTTACCGAAAGAGGAAAAAACCCTATCATTACCCTGGTATCGCACGATAAACAACTTATCGGACAGGTAGCGGCAAAAATAAGGTCACTACGTAAACCTGAACCATACAAGGGTAAAGGTATCAAATTTGTAGGCGAAGTACTGAAACGTAAAGCCGGTAAATCAGCAACTGATAAATAATCATTGAGAACAGCATAATACATTCAACCGATGTCATTCAAAGGTAGATAAAGAATACAGGAGACACAAGATCAAGCAGCGAGTTCGGAAAATCATTTCAGGCTACAGGCGAACGTCCCACGCATGACTGTTTTCCGCAGCAATAAAGATATTTATGTGCAGCTGATCGATGATCAGACAGGTAAAACCCTGGTAGCTGCATCATCGCGCGCTAAAGGTATAGCGGATAACAAAAGGTACCAAGATTGAGAAAGCCAAACTGGTTGGAAAACTTATAGCCGAAAGTGCCCTCGAAAGCGGGATACTGACAGTAGTTTTCGACCGTAACGGTTACCTGTATCATGGTAGAGTAAAATCCCTGGCTGATTCAGCCAGAGAAGGTGGCATTAAATTTTAATTACAGCTATGGCAAACGTAAACATAAAAAGAGTAAAATCGAGCGATATCGAATTTAAAGACAGGCTCGTCAGCATCCAACGGGTTACTAAGGTAACCAAGGGAGGACGTACATTCAGTTTCTCAGCCATTGTTGTGGTAGGAAATGAAAACGGAGTTGTTGGCCATGGCTTGGAAAAGCTAAGGAAGTTACAGGCTGCAATTGCTAAAGGAATTGATGATGCCAAGAAAAACCTGGTTAAGATTCCGGTTCTGAAAGGTACTATACCTCACGAACAATATGGTAAATATGGCGGAGCTCTGGTTTTCATGAAACCCGCATCACCAGGTACAGGAGTTATTGCCGGTGGTGCTATGCGTGCAGTTCTCGAAAGTGTTGGAGTAAAAGATGTACTTGCTAAATCAAAAGGCTCATCAAACCCTCACAGTGTTGTTAAAGCAACCATCGAAGGCTTATGCCAGTTGAGAGATGCTCATTCAATTTCACAACTACGCGGAGTTAGCATGGATAAAGTTTTTAACGGTTAACCACTAAAAATATACGCGATGAAATAGCCATGGTTATATTTTTATCCAAAATAAAAATGACAATATGGCGTATTCCATGTGACACGTAAAAAATAAAAAAGAACACATGAAAAACGTAAGAATCACTCAGATAAAAAGTGGTATTAAACAACCCGAACGTCAGAAACGTACTCTGCGTGCACTTGGCATTACTAAAATGAATCGCCCGGTTGATCATGTAGCCACTCCACAAATCGAAGGCATGATTAGAGCAATCAGCCATTTATTAAAAGTGGAAGAAATTTAATTGTAAATCCCTTTATAGAACGTATATAACATGGATTTAAGTAATTTAAAACCGGCCGAAGGCGCTGTTAAAACTGAAAAACGAATCGGACGTGGTCAGGGTTCAGGACGTGGTGGTACTTCCACACGCGGCCATAAAGGTGCCAAATCGCGCTCAGGATACAAACGCAAACGTGGTTTCGAAGGAGGCCAGATGCCACTGTACCGTCGCGTACCAAAAGGTGGCTTCAAAAATATTAACAGGGTTGAATATACCGGACTTAATATCGATGTACTTCAACAACTTGCCGAAACAAAAGGCTTAACAGCTATCTCTCCTGAAATACTCAGGGAAAATGGTTTGTTAGGAAAAAAAGACCTTCTCAAAATCCTGGGTCGTGGCGAACTGAAAGCAAAAGTAGAAGTTACTGCCCATGCTTTTTCCGAAAAAGCTATACAGGCAATCGAATCCGTTGGTGGAACTGTTATTAAACTCTGAACTTAATGAAACGCTTTTTTCAGACACTTCAAAACATATACAAAATCGAGGAACTTCGTAACAGGATAGCCTACACGCTGGGTCTTGTTCTGATTTACAGGTTCGGTTCGTTTGTTACTATCCCGGGTGTTGATCCTCAGCAATTGATTGCATTGAAGAATCAAACTGCCGATGGACTGTTAGGCTTGCTTAATATGTTCTCAGGTGGAGCGTTCAGTAATGCTTCCATTTTCGCGTTGGGTATCATGCCTTACATTTCTGCTTCTATCGTTATTCAGTTGCTTGGTATGGCTATCCCATACTTCCAGAAACTGCAGAAAGAAGGCGAAAGCGGTCGTAAAAAAATCAACCAGATCACCAGGTACCTTACTGTGCTAATCACCGGACTTCAGGCTCCAGGTTACATTGCTAACCTTATCTCACAGCTACCGGCACAAGCCATTACGCCTTTCGATCCTAATATAACATCACCCTCGGTATTCTTCTGGATATCGTCGGTTGTGATACTGGTAGCAGGCACCATGTTTGTAATGTGGCTTGGCGAAAAGATTACAGATAAAGGCCTTGGTAACGGTATTTCCCTTATCATTATGATTGGTATCATTGCCCAGTTGCCTTTCGCACTTTTCAGCGAATTTATCGCCCGTATGGAGCAAAAAGGTGGCGGACTGGTAGTGTTTATCGTTGAAATTGTTATACTCGTACTTGTTGTTTTACTCTGTATCCTGCTTGTTCAGGGCACCCGAAAAATACCTGTACAATATGCAAAACGGATTGTTGGAAACAAACAATATGGTGGTGTTCGTCAGTATATACCTTTAAAAGTTAATGCTGCCGGTGTAATGCCTATCATTTTTGCCCAGGCAATTATGTTTCTTCCTTTAACCATTGCCGGTTTCGCAAGCAGCGAAAGCCTGCAGGGTTTTGCAGCAACCTTTACTAACATTAACGGTTTCTGGTACAACTTCACCTATGCAATAATGATCATTGTCTTTACCTATTTCTATACTGCTATCACGGTTAATCCGAATCAGATGGCTGAGGATATGAAGAAAAACAATGGCTTTATTCCTGGTGTTAAACCCGGAAAGAGAACGGCTGACTTTATTGATTCAGTCATGTCGAAAATTACTTTCCCCGGTTCACTGTTCCTTGCATTTGTAGCTATTATGCCTGCATTGGTAAGTTTAATCGGTGTTAGTTCGCAATTCGCCCAGTTCTATGGAGGTACATCACTTCTGATTCTGGTGGGTGTTGTGTTGGATACACTGCAACAAATTGAAAGTCACCTGTTGATGCGCCATTACGATGGTCTTACCAAATCAGGCCGTATTAAAGGACGTACCGCAGCTGGTGCAGCTTTTTAAGCAGTTGTAAAACTGATAAAATGGCTTTGATCAAGACTGAAATAGAAATAGAGAAAATACGTACGAGTTCTTTACTTGTTGGAAAAACGATAGCAGAAGTTGCCGGGCATATTAAACCTGGAGTTACCACTCTTGCACTCGATAAAATAGCCGAAGAGTTTATCCGCGACCATAAAGCAATACCTGCTTTTAAAGGATACCACGGATTTCCCGGAACGCTATGCATCTCGATTAACGAAGTGGTTGTTCATGGCATCCCTTCCAAACGCGAGTTGAAAGAGGGCGATCTGATTTCGATCGATTGTGGTACTATTATTGATGGATATTATGGTGATTCGGCTTTTTCGTTCGGTGTACTGCCAATGGCAATTGAACTGGAATTGCTGATGAAACGGACCCATGAGTCGCTGCTCAGAAGCATAGCTGCAATATCAGCCGGTAAAAGGGTTGGTGATATTGGTCATGCAGTTCAATCGTATGTCGAAAGTTTCGGCTATTCGGTTGTACGCGATCTGGTCGGGCATGGTTTGGGAAACAGTCTCCACGAAAAACCTGAAGTTCCTAATTACGGACGCAGGGGGACAGGACCAAAACTGGAAGAAGGAATGGTTATCTGTATTGAACCTATGATCAACCTGGGTAAAAAGCATGTAATGCAGGAAAACGATGGTTGGACCATACGAACAATGGATAAACTACCTTCGGCACATTTCGAACACGCTGTCGTAATAAGAAATAACAGTGCGGAAATATTGTCGAGTTTCAGTGAAATTGAAGAGGTAACAAACCCTGATATATTAATAACTAGGTAATATGGCAAAACAACTTGTAATCGAGCAGGACGGCACAGTGAAGGAATCACTTGGCAATGCTATGTTCCGGGTTGAACTTGAAAATGGGCACATGATTATCGCGCACATTTCAGGCAAAATGAGGATGCACTACATAAAAATACTTGTAGGTGACAGAGTCAAGATTGAAATGTCGCCATACGACCTAAGTAAAGGAAGAATAACTTCCGGTATAAATAAAGAAACAACACCATAAGTAATAACTCAAGCAATGAAAGTCAGAGCATCAGTTAAGAAAAGAACACCTGAATGTAAAATCGTGCGCAGGAAAGGGAGAATTTATGTTATCAACAAAAAGAATCCCAAGTACAAACAAAGGCAAGGTTAAATAATTGTGTAATCCCCAAAGCTATAAATATATATGGCACGTATTGCTGGTATTGATTTACCTAAAAACAAAAGAGGCGAAATAGGTTTAACCTACATTTACGGCATAGGTCGTACTTCTGCCCAGAATATTCTGGATGTAAACGGAATCGACCGTAATAAAAAAGTTCAGGACTGGACAGATGATGAGCAAAACAGCATTCGCTCGCTTATCAACGACAGTTTTAAAGTAGAAGGTGCACTTCGTTCGGAAGTACAGATCAACATTAAACGATTGATGGACATCGGTTGTTACCGTGGTGTGCGTCATCGTTTAGGTCTTCCGCTTCGTGGACAGAGTACAAAGAATAATGCCCGTACACGTAAGGGCAGGAAAAAAACTGTTGCCAACAAGAAGAAAGCAACCAAATAAGAAAGCAATTAAAGTAATATAGTTTTACTATGGCAAAGACCACCAAAGTATCGAAGAAAAGAGTTGTTAAAGTTGAACCTGTTGGAAGAGCATATATTTCGGCATCTTTTAACAACATCATCATTTCGCTGACTAATAATGCCGGCCAGGTTATTTCGTGGGCATCGGCAGGTAAAATGGGATTCAGAGGTTCCAAAAAGAACACTCCTTATGCTGCGCAGATGGCAGCTACGGATTGCTCGAAAGTAGCCTACGATCTCGGACTACGCAAAGTGAAGGTGTATGTTAAAGGACCTGGATCAGGAAGAGAATCCGCTATTCGTACACTTCATACCGCTGGTATCGAAGTTACCGAAATTATGGATATAACTCCATTGCCACACAATGGTTGCAGTCCTCCAAAACGCAGAAGGGTTTAATACTGAATTCTTACTTCGATATTTACGAACAATAAGTTTAATAATACATAATCAAAAGGCTTTATGGCAAGATATATTGGTCCAAAGACAAGGATAGCCAGAAAATTCAAAGAACCTATCTTCGGACCCGACAGGTCTTACGAAAAGAAGAATTATCCTCCCGGAATGCACGGGCAGAACAAACGCAGGAAAAAACAATCGGAATACGGTGTTCAGCTTCAGGAAAAACAGAAAGCTAAATACACCTACGGTATCCTTGAAAAACAATTCAGGAATATTTTCGAGAAAGCTACCCGTAAAAAAGGTATCACCGGTGAAATTCTGCTGCAGCTGATCGAATCACGTCTGGATAATGTTGTTTTCCGTATGGGCATTGCTCCAACACGCGATGGCGCACGCCAGCTCGTTAATCATGCACATATCACGGTAAACGGCAAAGTATTGAACATACCTTCGTACGAATGTAACAGGGGTGATGTGATTGCTGTGCGCGAACGATCAAAATCACTCGAAGTAATCCAGAATTCATTACAAGGTCGTATTAACCGTTACTCATGGATTGAGTGGGACGGTGCAACTATGACCGGTAAATTTGTGAATTATCCCGAGCGCGAAGAAATTCCTGAAAACATCAAGGAACAACTCATCGTCGAATTGTATTCGAAGTAATTTTTTATCTTGCATTATTTTTTAAACAAAGGACTTTTATGGCAATTTTAGCATTCCAGAAACCTGATAAAGTTATCATGTTGCAGGCTGACGAGTTTGACGGAACTTTTGAATTCCGCCCACTCGAACCTGGCTTTGGTATCACTATCGGTAATGCATTACGCAGGATCTTGCTTTCTTCACTCGAGGGATATGCTATCACCTCGTTGCGCATCGACGGAGTTGAACACGAATTTTCGTCAGTTAAAGGCGTGGTTGAAGATATTACAGATGTGATTCTGAACCTGAAAAAAGTCAGATTCCGCAAACAGATCGAATCGGAAGAAAGCGAAAAGATCAACTTTACCGTTACCGGAAAAGATACTTTTACCGCCGGCGATATCACCAAACATCTTTCGATATTCCAGGTGCTTAATCCTGAGGTAGTAATCTGCCATATGGAGCCTTCGGTAAAACTTAATATCGAGATCAGCATAAACAAAGGAAGAGGGTATGTGCCAGCCGAGGAAAACAAAATTCCGACAGCACACCTGGGTACCATTTTTATGGACTCAATTCATACCCCGATCAAAAACGTAAAGTTCAGTATGGAGAACTTCCGCGTTGAGCAAAAAACTGACTATGAGAAACTCATTCTTGAAATAAAAACCGACGGATCCATCCATCCTAAGGATGCTTTGAAAGAAGCAGCAAGAATTCTCATTCATCACTTTATGCTTTTCAGTGACGAGAAAATCACACTGGATATCGAAGAAAAAGCTGTTGCTGAAGAATTTGACGAAAACACCCTTCACGTTCGTCAGTTACTTAAAACCAAATTAGTTGATATGGACCTTTCGGTTCGCGCCCTCAACTGCCTGAAAGCAGCTGATGTTGAAACCCTCGGCGAATTGGTTGCTTTTAATAAAAACGACTTATTGAAATTCCGCAATTTCGGTAAAAAGTCGCTCACCGAACTCGAAGACCTGGTGAAAACCAAAGGATTAGAATTCGGAATGAATGTTGCGAAGTACAAATTAGATAAGGAATAAGCGAAATGAGACATCAGAAATCAATAAATCACCTGGGACGAACCAGTACTCATCGCAAAGCTATGCTGTCCAATATGGCCAGCTCGCTGATCATGCACAAACGTATCAGTACAACTATTGCCAAAGCTAAGGCACTCCGTGGATACGTCGAACCATTGATTACACGCGCTAAAGTAGATTCAACACACTCACGCCGGGTAGTATTCAGTTACCTGCAGGATAAAGAAGCTGTTACCGAACTCTTCCGCGAGGTATCAGTGAAAGTAGCCAGCCGTCCGGGCGGATATGTACGCATACTCAAAACAGGCCATCGCCTGGGTGATAATGCCGACATGTGTATAATCGAATTGGTCGACTATAACGAAAACCTGCTCACAGCAAAAGAAACTTCAACCAAAAAAGCTGTTCGCCGCCGCAAACCTTCCGCTAAGAAGGCTGCTGCTGCTACCGAAGAAACTGTAGCCGAAAAAGCTCCTAAAGCCAAGGCTAAAGCAAAAGAAGCTGAAGAGGTTGAACCAGAAGTTGAAGTAGCCGAAGAAGTTGCCGAAACACCAGCCGAAGACGTTGTAAACGAAACCGAAACTGAAGAAAGTAAATAAAATTCAGACAATGAATAAAATAGAAGGATAAAGTGAAGGTTTCTTTGCTTTATCCTTTTATCATTTTTTGAGGAATTGAATGTGATAATGCGTTAATTTGATAATGTGAAAATGCGATAATTAGTTGATATAATCTTGTGCTTTGAGTAATATCCTTCTAATTCAAAGGATTAGCACATCAGCACACCAAATAATTACCGCATTAAATAATTAACACATTCCCTAAACCCCATCCCGATAGCTATCGGGACCTAACCCCTAAAACCTTAATTTTAAAAATATGAGTCAGATAGTAAACATTACAGGCCGCCAGATTTTGGATTCGCGCGGCAATCCAACCGTTGAAGTTGATGTATTTACCTCCAGCGGCATCATGGGCCGTGCTGCAGTGCCATCAGGCGCTTCAACAGGCATTCACGAAGCATGCGAACTGCGCGATGGCGACAAATCCATCTATATGGGTAAAGGCGTTCTGAAAGCCGTTCAAAATGTAAATAAAGTCCTGGGCGAAGAGCTTAAAGGATACTTTGTTTCCGAACAGAACGAAATTGATCAGAAAATGATCGAACTGGATGGTACACCCAATAAAGCTAACCTGGGTGCAAATGCAATCCTTGGCGTTTCGCTGGCTGTAGCCAATGCAGCAGCACAGGAATCAGGTTCCTATTTATTCAGGTATGTGGGTGGCGTTAACGCAAATACACTTCCTATTCCTATGATGAATATCATAAACGGAGGATCACATGCCGATAACAGCATCGATTTCCAGGAGTTTATGATCATGCCTGTTGGTGCTCGTTCGTTCGGCGAAGGATTACGTATGGGTGCCGAAGTTTTTCATAACCTCAGCGCTGTACTGAAAAAAGGTGGTTATTCGACCAACGTAGGCGACGAAGGTGGCTTTGCTCCAAACCTCAAATCGAACGAAGAAGCTATTACTGTTATTCTTCAGGCTATCGAAAAAGCCGGTTACAAACCCGGACAAGACATCTTTATTGCTCTCGACCCGGCTTCGAGTGAGTATTTCATTGCTGATGAAAACATGTATCACCTGAAAAAATCGACCGGCGAAAAACTCACTCCAGCACAAATGGTCGACTACTGGAAAACCTGGACTGATAAATATCCTATCATTTCGATCGAAGACGGTATGGCCGAGGACGATTGGGATGGCTGGAAACTTATGACCGATGTTATGGGTAAAAAAGTTCAGCTGGTTGGCGACGATTTGTTCGTTACCAATACCAAACGCCTGCAGATGGGCATTGATAAAGGTGTGGCCAATTCGATACTTGTAAAAGTAAACCAGATCGGAACCCTCACCGAAACCATTGATGCAGTTAACCTTGCATACCGCAATTCGTATACAGCAGTAATGAGTCACCGTTCGGGCGAAACCGAAGATACCACTATTGCCGACCTGGCAGTTGCTCTGAACACCGGCCTTATAAAAACCGGTTCGGCCAGCCGTACCGATCGTATAGCCAAGTACAACCAGTTGCTTCGTATCGAGGAAATACTCGGTAGCAGCGCACGTTACCTTGGTAAGGATTTTAAATACGCGAGGTAATTAAATTTTGAATAGTATAAAAAAGCTGGTAGTTACTGCCGGCTTTTTTTTTGCGGTACCTGCGGGTAGAGTTTTAATTTCAGATAATTTTAAAGTTGTTATATGACTTAAATCGAATAACTTTGCTATAACGTTTCGTGTTTTGATCAATACGATTTCGGGAATGAGTATTATGTCATTAATTTAGCCCAAACACAAGTACAATGCCTCAGGAAATAGAACGGAAATTTCTGGTTAAAGATGGATTTAA
This sequence comes from uncultured Bacteroidales bacterium, assembly GCA_963714825.1. GTDB lineage: Bacteria > Bacteroidota > Bacteroidia > Bacteroidales > UBA4417 > UBA4417. The sequence goes on from CAVQQF010000003.1 coordinate 594,393, forward strand.
GCAATATGCCTTTACTTCTGCACGCATTACCCAGGGTTACCTCTCGTCAGTGCCCGAAAGGATTGTAAGGGTGCGTGTTAGTGGCGAAAAAGGATTTCTGACCATCAAAGGCATTTCGAACCTTTCGGGGATGAGCCGTTACGAATGGGAAAAGGAAATTGCAGTAACTGAAGCACGTGAGTTGCTGGTTTTGTGTGAACCTGGCATTATTGATAAAACCCGCTACCTGGTGCAGGTAGGGGCGTATACTTTTGAGGTTGACGAGTTTTATGGTGATAACCAGGGACTCGTGGTTGCCGAAGTTGAACTTGGTTCAGAAGAAGAATTATACGAAAAACCCGACTGGCTGGGCACCGAGGTAACCGGCGATATACGCTACTATAATTCGAATCTGATTTTCGAGCCATTCACCCGATGGTAAGCTTTTTCGGGAAAATAATTTCATCGAAAAGCTTCAACAGGCTGTATTACAATTTCTCCAGGATAAAATTAGTCATTCGGGTATACAGGTGGTAGCTTGTTTTTCCGCCATAAATACCGTGATTACGGTTGGTGTAAAGCTGCATCTCGAATTGCTTGTTGGCCTGTACCAGGCGTTCAGTAAACTCCATGGTATTTTGCACATGAACATTATCATCGGCTGTACCATGGCAAATAAGGAAATTGCCCTGGAAATCATTGGCGAAATTAAGGGGCGAATTCAGGTCGTAACCTTCGGGGTTTTCCTGGGGAGTGCGCATAAATCGCTCCGTATAAATATTATCGTAATACCGCCAGTTGGTAACCGGTGCCACTGCAATACCGGTCTTAAAAATACCCTTTCCCTTCACCATGCACGATGAGGAGATATAGCCACCATAGCTCCATCCCCATATCCCGATACGCGCAGCATCAACAAACGGAAGTGTTCCAAGGTATTTGGCGGTTTCAATCTGGTCGGTGGTTTCGTATTTACCCAGCTGAAGGTAAGTCATTTTGCGGAAGGTTTCACCCCGGCCGCCAGTGCCACGTCCATCAACACATACAACTATATATCCGAGTTGCGCCAGGTAATTGTCCCAACCCAGGCTCCACCTGTCCAGTGCACTCTGGCTGGTAGGTCCGCTGTATTGTGTCATAAAAACAGGATACTTTGCGGTGGGATCAAAATTGGCCGGTTTTAGCATCCATCCATACAGGGTAACATTCTCAGAAGTATTGAAACTGAAGAACTCCTTTGTATTGAATTTGTATTCTTTAAGTTTAGCAACCAGTGTTTTGCTGTCGTCGAGCACACGCACTGTCTTTCCCTTGTTGTTATATAAAACGGTGGTAGCCGGAGTATTAACATTTGATGATGTAATGGTATAATACCTGAAATCGTTGCTGAACTGAGCGCTGTTGGTACCGGTGTTTACTGATATTTTCTTTTTACCTGTGCCGTCCCATTTAACCGAATAAACTTCGCGCTGGTATGGAGTTGGTTCGGCCGAGGTGTAATAAATAAGTTTGTTTTTTACATCACAACCGCTCAGGCCGGTTACATCAAAGTTGCCTTTGGTAACCTGGTTTACGAGCTTACCCTCCATAGTATACAGGTATATATGTGCGTAGCCGTCGCGCTCGCTCATCATCATAAAATGAAGTTTGTCGTCGAGGAATGTTAATTCATCAAAATGTTTCTCGTCGAAATAATATTTATTGGTTTCGGTTAATAAAACCTTTGTTTTACCTGTCGAAGGAGTGGCAATCAGAATCTCGAAATTATTCTGATGCCGGTTCAGCCTGAAAATCGCAAGCTGATCAGGATGTTTTGTAAAACGGATGCGGGGGATGTAAATATCGGTTTCGGTACCTATATCCATGGTTTGTTTCTGAGTGGTAGCAATGGCATAGGTGTGCACACTTACCACCGAATTAGGATCTCCTGCTTTTGGGTATTTAAAAGTGCTTACTCCCGGGTAGAGTTTGTTCTCATCCATGGCTGGTTCCTGTCCCTGGAACATACTCATGCTGAAAAGCGGCACATCACTTTCGTCGAAACGGATCCATGCCAGGTATTGCCCGTCGGGCGACCATTCGAAGGCCTTATTGAATTCAAATTCTTCCTCATAAACCCAATCAGGAACACCGTTTATAATATAATTAAACTTTCCGTCGGTAGTAACCTGTGTTTCCGCTCCGTTCAGCAGATCGGTGTAAAAAAGATTGTTTTCGCGAACAAACGCAACCTTGCTGCCATCGGGCGAAAACGTTGCCAGTTGTTGTTTCCCGTTTACCGAAACAGGTGTCAGCGTTTGTTTCGAAATATCGTACACGAAATAACGGGCTGTAAACGAACGGCGGTAAATAGCCTCCCTGTCGGTAAGCAGCATTATTTTGGATTCATCGTCACTCAGGTAAAAGTCGCTGAATGATTTCAGACTTTCGTTATTGAGTGTGTTCAGATCGAGGAGCGTTTTAACTGTTTCGCCGGTTTCGTAGCTATGCAGCACCAGCTTGCTATTCCGGCCTTCGGGGGCAATATAATGAATACCGTCATTCATCGACTTTAATCCACGTACACCAGGTGAATAAAAGGTGTAGTTTTTGAAAAAATCGTCGAATTCGAAGGATTTGGTTCCGTTTTGGGCCCCGGCCTGTGAAACAATAAAAAAGCAAAACGCTAGTAATGCGTACGAAAGGTGAGTGTTCTTCATGTTTTTTGTTAGATAAGCGACAAAAGTATGATATTACACTTATAAAAAAAACCGCGGCCATATGATTTGTCAGATAGTGTATCGTTTATAATCTGAAATTCAGGCAGATAAAATTTATACTGTTCCGGTCAGATACATTAAGATAAAATGCTACTTTTGCACCCTGATCGCGTTGTTAGCTCAGTTGGTTTAGAGCACCGCCTTGACAGGGCGGGGGTCACTGGTTCGAATCCAGTACAACGCACTTATTATATTCAAAAATCAAGAGACTCTATTTACGTTTGTTAATCCAGATATGGGATACTCTTTTTTGAACCTACCTTTACTTAACTGCAGGAATAGAATTCCAGTAAATTCTTAATTATGAGGACTTCTACTATTGGAATTTTATGTTTATTGCTGTTAATGATTTCCTGCGAGATTTTCGAACAACGGCACAATACAGGTACTTTTCCGGATAAGCCTGTTAATATGGGTGACATTAATTCGGAATATGATGACTATAATTCGACCAGTCCTACCATTGGAGGAACTTCTCCATTATGTTTTTCTTCGAAGCGCAAAAGCAAAGGTGCTGATTTTGATATAGTATATAAATTACTCAATGTATGGATGGAAAAAAGAAACGGTAATCTTACAGTTTCAGAAAATACGAGTGGAAATCTGAGTGTCTTTAATGAATATTCAAATATTCTGAATGGCGTAGCACATATAAGTACTTCGTATAACGAAATAGGCCCTTACCTGATTCCAGATGCAAAAAACGGAAACGGCTACACAAAGAATCGCCTTTTTATATTGCTATATTCTAATAATGAAACGGGCAACCAGGATATCCGGTATGTGCATAACCTCGATACATACGATTTATATACTTATCCAAAACCGGTTACCTGGCTCAATTCAGCGAAGGAAGATGCTTACCCTGCATTAGATAAGGATAGTACATCCATCTATTTTTGTTCCGATAGGGAAGGTGATTTCGAAATATACCGTGTATCACTTGATACAAACATGAGCTTGCGTAGGAATTTTGAAGATACTCTGGCCAGGCCGGTTCACAAAGTTTCTGAATTAAATTCTCCGGCTGATGATAAATGTCCGTTTGTACTTGATGACCTTATGATATTTGCCTCAAACCGTGAAGGAGGATTCGGAGGTTATGATTTGTATTACTCCATGTTCAGCAATGGACTATGGTCAGAACCGGTTAATTTCGGGGACAAGATCAATACAAAATACGACGAATTCAGGCCAATTGTGAAGCCTTTTTATGAGTTTACAAATGATTTCATGATATTTTCCTCCAACCGGCCGGGAGGCAAAGGCGGTTTTGATCTTTACTATGTAGGGATTGATAAAGTATCAGGGAAATAATACTTGATAATTTCTTGCATTTATTTTGTCCAATCAAAAAAAAATGCCCGATAGCAGCTCAGTTCCTGATTAAATGAATTCCTCCCCTCAGGGTAAAACATTTCAATATTTTTCGCCGGCAATAATTGAACAGTTTTATCGTTTTCCGGTTAAATATGCACTTTTGAATCTCCTCTTCGGGCCATCCAAGACACAGAAAAATATTTTTTTTCAACTTTCTTGAAACATTTCGAAAATTAATTATGTATTTTTACATAATTGTTAACCAATAATGAGGGAGGTTGTTGAGTGAGAAATGGAGTTGTAACATTTATAAAACAAATGAAAAAACTGAAATTTGTTTTGTTCATCCCATTATGTGTTGTTGCCCTGGGTATTATCAACTGGACTTTCATGCGCCTGCTAAACTGGACAATTGACCGGACCGGGCAGTGGTATAACGACCTGGATGTTATGTTCTTTATTTTACTGATACCTTTTTTCTGGGGCACCATCTGGGGCGTATTTAAGTTATCGGCTATGGGCCTTGCTGCATTGCTGATGCCGGTGTCGCCCGAAAAAAACTTCTCTTTATACGCACTCGGTTCTCTCTCCCTTATCAATTGCCTTGTATTAATTGTTTATTATTGGACGCGGGAAGTAAATTATTCGTGGCAGGTTGTTTTTATGACTACGGTAATATCGGCCTTTATCCTCGATTTTTCAACATCCATTGTACTTATTTTTTCGAAGTACGAAAGCCAGGATTGATCCTTAAACTGGGTTTTCAATTTCATTTTTCTCATAAAAAAACCACCATGGTATAAAGAATTTACCATGATGGCTTTAGCTGTATTTTCCGTTTACCGGATGCTTCGTTTTGTCAGAATGTAAAGGTGAACGGGTTTTTAACCTGCTTTACTGATTTATCAGGATAATGTACCGTAAATTCTCCGGTTTTAAGGATAGCATTTATCTTTTCCACGGAGGTGAGACTTTCAATAAACCATATTCTTATTATGGGGCCATCCTCAGTAAACCCGGTTTGTATCCTTACAATACCATCGTCGTTCGAAGCATGCGATACCAGGTAAGGCATCCATTGCTGCATTCCCGGATCAGCAGCCTGTTCAAAAGGTAATTCGTAAACCAGCATTTCGTCATCAGTATATTTCTCGTATTTATTAAACGAAACATCCGTTGTATTTATAAACTTAGCCAGGAAATCCTGTGCCGGTATCTCACCCATAGCGTTGTTACCTCCTTTAACAACAAACCCTGTTTCTACAGTTATTTGATCATCGCCTTCGCCCAATACCAGGTTTTTACTCGATGCAATTGCTTTTATCGCATTTACATCGGTAAGAGTGGGGTCAAAGTAAATTGTGGCTTGCACCGGTTCGCCAAACTGGGTGCTCAAAGCAAGAATCCCTTTATCCTGGCGCAATAATGCGGCGAGGTATTCCTGGTCGTTGGGGTCGAAACAGCGGTCGATGCCCAGTTCAATAAAACTCACCATTCCGGTAGTTTTACGTGGATTGTTCAGGAATTCGGCAAGAGGGGAGAAGATGGCCTCTTTAACTTTTGCTTCGTTTATCATGGTTTCGTCATAATAAACAATAACACGCTTGTGTTTTACAAAAGTTTCGACGCCTATTACACCTTTAACCTCTTTCATATGGTTGGCGAATGAACGTGAGCTGCCGAAACACTTGATGTTTTTCAGGCCGTCCATCTGAACAATTTTCATGTTCTTACTGTTCAGATCGCCCCAGTTTTCGCTTATAGTCGGTAATTCGTACCAGGTGCCAATAGTGATGGCTGCTGCTGAAAGTATAACAGTGGCTACAGCCGGTAACCAGCGTAAGTTGCGTTTGTTAAGAGTTAAAGCTCCCTTTTCCGGGCATTTTACCACACAGTCGACACATAAGTGGCAATCGATATGATCAACAACATCAACCGTCGAAATTTCAATATTCATCGGGCATTTCTTGTCGCAAATGCGGCAATGTGTGCAAAGGTCGTCGTGGCGGGTAATGCGTAAGGATGGAAAAATAAAGAATTTCAAGGTGGTAGCCTCGAACAGGAAACCTAAAAGGCATAATGTGCCGAGCAGCCAAGGCCATGGGATTACTAAACCTGCCACACTGGTGAGTAAAACCCAGAGCAGGGTAACAGCTGCCGCAGGCAAAGCATATACAGCAATATTGGTTACTGCTCCCAGCGGGCAAAGGTACTTGCACCAGAACTGCCTGATGAAAAAAGATCCTACTATGGTTACAAGTATTGCCGGAATGGCATACCATATTTCCACATCACTGCTAAAACCTGTAAAGGCTGCATAAAAAGGGTCGAACTTCTTACAGAATAATTCACTGCTGGTTACCGTAAAATAAAAAGTGATGTACAGCAGTATATATTTGAGTGAGCGAAGCAGCCTGTCGGCAGTTCCGCTTAATGAAATATGCATTTTTGCTTTCTTCCCTAGACTCCCCATCCATTCGGTAAAGGTCCCTATCGGGCAGATATAGCTGCAGAAAAGTTTGCTGAACAGTATCACGCCAACTACCAGCGCCAGTCCCAGAGCTATTTGCACGGTGGTCATCGAACATGATAACGAATGGCTCGAAAAGTAACTTGCCAGCGACTGCATTCCTCCGAAAGGACAGTAAGCTTCAAAATCGGCTATATAGTTTTTATCAACAAACAGACGGATGACCATATACAGCAGAAGCGCTAAAATGCCCCATTGCAGGGTGATGCGGTAATAGTTTACAGGTGATTGTTTTTTACGTGCCATTGTTACAATATTCAGTTAAGTAAGTACTTATGCTTTTGCAGATAATTCTGCGAAAGTATGAAATGAAGCTTTGTAAAAAGTGCGAAATCGTAATTTAGAATTATTCTATGAAGGACTTTGGCGCACATGCCCTGGCGGCTAAAAATACCTGTGTGAATGATAAATTAGTATCTTTGAGAACTCAACAAACCTATTGGATGAAACTCAGTGTAAAGTACCCGTTATTATTAGCTTTTACAGTTGTTGTTGCTTTTTCGGCGCAGGCTCAGGATAAAAAAGAGGCAAGCCAGAAGAAACCTGTTTACCAGCAATCAGGTGCAAGCAAAAGAGGCGACGACGCACTCAGAGTTATGTTTTATAATGTCGAGAATTTATTCGACCCGACGGAGGATAGTGCTAAAATGGATGAAGAGTACCAGCCAACCGGTATCCGTGGCTGGACACACAACCGCTTAACACGTAAGCTTATAAATATCTCGAAGGTTGTACTTGCTGTAGGCGGCTGGGATCCACCTGATGTTATTGGCATGTGTGAAGTCGAAAACCGCTATGTATTGTATAAGTTAACTAACGATACACCTTTGAAAAGTTATGGCTACAAGATTATCCACTACGAATCGCCCGATCCTCGTGGTATTGATGTTGCCATGCTTTACCGACCCGAAAAATTCAAGGTGTTAAACAGTATTCCGATACAGGTTAGGTTTCCTTTCGATACGGCCTCACGTACCCGCGATATATTGTATGTAAAAGGAATTGCCTGTAAACGCGATACGATCAACATCTTTATCAATCACTGGCCTTCCAAATTCGGGGGTGCCATAGCCACCATTCCGAAAAGAAATTATGTAGCCTCGGTAGTTCGCAAACACGTGGATTCGTTGCTGGCTGTAAATCCAAATGCCAATATCATGGTAATGGGCGATTTAAACGACTCACCTGCTGAAGAAAGTGTAAATATGGTTCTTCGCGCCAAAATGGATTCAGTAAACCTGGCACCCGACGATTTGTATAATATGCTTGCTGGTGCCGGCATATCGTGGAAAAAAGGCACCATAAAATTCCGTGAGGAGTGGGAAGCCATCGATCACATAATCATCTCGCGTCAGCTGCTTTCGCATACAACACCGCATAGCCTTCAAATTTTCGATGCGCCTTTCCTTTTACAGGACGACGAAGCCTGGTACGGGCAGAAACCCTTCCGTACCTATTACGGAGCCAAATACATTGGAGGATTCAGCGATCACCTTCCGATTTATGCGGATTTTAAATTTTAAGGATCCGCCACGTTTTTTTTTAACGCAAAGCTAGCTGCTAAATAACCTATTCAAATAATAATTTCTGATTAATAAATGAAACGCAAACCTTCAATCTATAACATTATACTAGCGCTGATACTCCTGCTTATAATTGTTGTAGGTTCACTGATTCTTTTTGTAACTCCCGGAAAAAAGACAAGCCGCAAACCTTCCAATACCTTGAATGAGAAACCTGTAAAACCTCCGAAACCTGTTTTCCGTAAGGATGGCATACTCAGGTTTGTGGATGCTGAATCGCTGAATGTTATAAGCACCATCGATATTGAAGTTGCTGATGAAGAACATGAGCGCGAGCAGGGCCTTATGTACAGGGATAGCATGGCCGAAAACCAGGGAATGCTTTTTATGATGGGAACCGAAGAGCCACAGGCTTTCTGGATGAAAAATACAATTATTTCTATCGATATTATCTATGTCGGTTCCGACCGCCGGATAGTAAGCATTCATAAAAACTGTACACCCTATTCTCTCGATCAGGTTCAATCGTTAAAACCCGCACTCTATGTGGTTGAAGTTGTTGCCGGATACACTGACAAATATGGTATTAAAGCAGGCGATCTGATAGCCTACTGACAGAATTGATGTGTTATTAAATGCGGAAATTATTCCTTTTCAAAGCCTTATTCTCCTGCAACTTCACAACATAAGCACCCGAATCTTTAATGCAATAGGCCTTTAGCCCGGCTTTTTTGCATTCTTCCATCCACCTGCCTGTTTTATACTGAAGGTTGGAACCATCAAATAGTATAAGTTCCGGTTGATAGAATTTAGTAAGGTCGTCGATTCGTATTTTCGGATTATTGCGGATTACCAGGTAGTCGAGTTTCAGCTTTTTACAGTTCCCATAGTATTTAGGAAGACTGTCGATAACAGCTATTCGTTTGTTGTGAAATAAAAAGTGGTTTCCCAGGGTCCGGAAAGGGATTGTTTCCTGCGAAAGCCGGGTGAATTTCTGCACAAGCGTGTCGAGTGCAATAACCTGGGTATGCGAAATGCCATATTTTGACTTTGTCCCGTCCAGTTGAAACTGGTTTGCCTTTTTATCGTTTATTAGTACCGAATCAGCGAGAAGCGTTTGCCTTCGCCCGCAAATAAACCCGGTTGCCGACGATTTACCTGCCGAATAGAAAATGATCTCCTGTTGTTTTAACCGATTCATTTCAGTTGATGTAAAACTTACCGAGAGCAACAACATCATTGCCAGCGAAATATATACCAGCTGTTTCCGGCGTAAGTAAAAGAGCATTACAATTGCTGTAATTGTGAGGTAAATCAATAACATCTCGATACTGAATACTGAAGTAATCTTCTGTACCGAAAAAGGTAATTGTTCAATATGCTGCATGCAATAGTTTAGTGCAAATAAAAGTGAATTGGTAATAAGCCCGAAAAAATTACTTATTACCGGCACAAATGAAGTGACCAGCACGGCCAGTCCTGAATATATTGCAAGGAACGAAACCGGTATGGCGATTAAGTTTGCAGGTATAAAATACAGGGGGAATTGATGGAAGTAGAACATGGATAGTGGTGCAGTAGCTACCTGGGCTGATACCGACACTGCTGCGAGTTGCCAAAAATAACGCAGTATTTTATTCGAAGGGTTCCACAGATCGGCAATGGGTTTATTAACGAAAACTATACCCAGTATTGCCAGGTACGAGAGCTGAAACCCTATGCTGTTAATCATCAGCGGGTCGATTAGCAACAGCACCAGGGCCGATACAGCCAGCGAATTGATAATATGCACGTACCGCTTGCTGGCATGGCCAAAAGTGATAAATGTGAACATAATGGCTGCCCGCATCACCGAGGGCGACAATCCAGCCAGGAATGCATAAAACCATATGGTAAAAAGAATTACAAAGGTTTTCAAGAGAAGCTGACTTCCTTTGTTTTTCATAAATCCCAGGAGGAAACTGATAATTATATAAATTACCCCGACATGCAGTCCCGACACACAAAGCACATGCATAACGCCTGATCCTGCGAAAGCCTGACGCGTTTCGTTATCAAGCATATCTTTCTGTCCTAATAACAAAGCTGATGCTACTGCAAATTCGCGCCCTTTCAAACCATTGCTGTTAAGTATGCTGATAAAACGATCGGATACCTGGTGAGCGAAACGGTATATGCTGAATCCTTGTGGTTGTTCGAGCAGGCGCCACGAAGTATTGTACAGGTAAACCTGGTGGTAAACGTTGTTCGAGGCCATGTATTTCCGGTAATCGAATGCTCCTGGATTAGCCGCAGGGCTTATTAACTGCAGCTTTCCTGATATGGCTACCAGGCTGCCTTCGGCCGGCGGGGTTTTAACTGTATCTTTTGCGAAATAGGTAAGCACAAGCCCTTCTGATTTTACCAGTTTGTCACCTTTTTTCAGGGCTGTTACCTTAAGTATTGTTTTATAGCTGTGATCCTTTTTTTGAACAGGCTCCTGAACCCGGGCTATAAAAATTCCCTGGCTCTGTATGTTTGAGAAGTGATTGGGCCGCAGAATTTCCTTATGCAGAATTACCGAGTTGTAACCGCTTACAAATAGAAACATGCTCAGCAATACTCCGAAAAGCCAGTGCTTAACTCTGCTTGCCGTAATAGCGGGAATAAAACCGGCACCCAGGGTAAGCAGCAAAAGGCTGATCCATAAAAACAGGGGTAAAAGTGTTTCGCTTTCAAATACATTACTCACGATAATTCCGGCCATAAATGGCAGCAATATTCTCACCATAGGGAACAGGTGCCGGTATTGCATGTGAATCGGATTTATATCAAAGTTATGACATAATCGGCGAAAAAATTCCTGTGGTGTAAAATATTTTCAGGTTTCGAAAATGCAAAAGCCGGACATGTGATTCATATCCGGCTTTGCCTTTTGATTTTTACGAAAGGATGCTATTTGCAATACTCTTTTAACACATCAGCAGCTCTTTTATGTCCAAGCGATTGTGCCTTGCGCCAGTCGGGGCAGGCATTATTATCGCCGGCCAGTTGGTAGGCTGCGCCGCGGTTGTAATAAGCATCGGCATTTTTAGGATCGAGGGCAATGGCCGAGGTATAATCGGCAACAGCCGCTGTATAATCTTTGAGCATAACATAACAGTTTCCCCTGTTCAGGAAACCCATGATCTTGGTAGGGTCAAGCACCAGGCACTGCGAAAATGATGCCGTAGCTTCTTTGTATTTTTGCATGGCGGCCTCCGAAGTACCTTTATTATAATGTGCGGTGGCGAATTTAGGGTTCAGGGCTAGCGCGGCATTATAATCGTCAATAGCCTCGGCATGCTTACCCATTAATTCTTTTGTAACGCCACGGTAATTTAAGGCATCAGGGAAGTCTGCTTTTTTCGACACCGCTTTATTGAAGTCGTCATAAGCCTGTTGGGTTTTGCCTAAATCGAAATTGAGCTTCCCCCTGTAGTAATAAAACATCGAATTTTCAGGGTTGTATTCGATAGCCAGGTTCAGGTTCGGCAAGGCATTTTGTGGCTCGTTCAGTTCGATAAAAGCCTTTGCTTTGTAGAAATATGCATTGTGGTTTTTGTAGTTTTTTACAATACAGCTATCGAAATAAACAATGGCTCCACGCAGGTCGCCGGCTTTGGCTAGTTCAAGTCCATCGAGCAGCTGCTGTGGCCTGAAAGGGTCAAATCTTTTTAATGGTTTGATTTTTGTTCTGCCTGATGGCTTTTTACCGCTAATACCGCTTGTGTCCTGCTGCACAGGTTCTTCTGTCGAAAATGCCTGGGCTGCCTCTTCCCAGCTTGTGTCGGCAACAGCCTGTTGATTCAGGGTGGTGTCAGGTACAATAATCTGCGATGAATCCATCAGCAGGTTTTCGGCTGATTCAGTATTTCCTTTCGAGGCGTGTTTGCATGAGGTAAATCCTACCGTAACGGTAAAAAGCGAAATGGCAAGTGTAAGTAAAATATTCCTGGTCATGAATGTAGTATTTCGGTTTTAATTTGGAGTTTTTCGTTTATAAGTGCAGCAGCCCTGTCGGAAGCCCCCGGAGGTCCTACTAACATAAGTAATTCTTTGTAATCATTAAGCATACGGCTTCGTGCTTCGCCATCAGGCAGCAAAGGAGCTAAAGCACGGCTGAGGGTGTTTGCAGTAAATTTATATTGTATCAGTTCGGTAACAGATCCACGGTCCAATATCAGGTTCACCAATGATATGTATTTCACATGAACAACCATCCAGGCAACTAAAGCCGACAGAAAACTAAAACGGTAACAAACCACCTGCGGGACTCCCAGCATGGCTGTTTCGAGGGTTACGGTTCCCGATTTAACGGCTGCCGCTCTCGAAATTCGTAAAAGGTCATAGGTTTTGCCATACACTATTTTAACCGGATAGTTTTTAATGATTTTAGCATAAAATTTTTCGCTGAGCGTGGTTACACCTGTAATCACAAACTGGTAATCCGTAAACTGTTTTGTTAGAGGAAGCATGAAGGGAAGAATGCGTTTCAGCTCCTGCTTACGGCTGCCCGGAACAAGTGCAATAATTGGCTTGTTGCCCAGGTGATGGGCTTCGCGGAATGCTGCTTCATCAATTTTGGCATCCAGGTCCATCGAATCAGGCATAGGATGGCCGGTATATTCAACATGGTACCCGTAGCTTGCATGAAATGCCTTTTCGAAAGGGAGTACAACAAAAGCCAGGTCGGTATCGCGGTGCACCTTGTGTACACGATGTTTTTTCCATGCCCACACCTGTGGCGAAATGTAGTAAAATACCTTGTACCCTTTGCTTTTGGCAAATTTAGCGATACGCATATTAAAGCCGGGATAATCGACAAGTATAACAGCGTCGGGTCGCCACGAAGTGATATCCTCTTTGCAGAAACGTATGTTGCGAAGAATGGTGAGAAGATTCAGTATAACTTCCTGGAATCCCATAAATGCCAGTTCGCGGTAATGTTTTACAACCGTGCCACCGGCTTCTTCCATCTGCTCGCCACCCCAGCAGCGGAATTCGGCATTGGCATCACGCGCTTTAAGCCCTTTTATAAGCTTTGATGCATGCAAATCGCCAGATGCTTCTCCTGCTATAATGTAATACTTCATTTACTTTAAAGGTAGTGGTTTCAGAAAGGGAGCGTAAAATTACTATTCTTCAGGAAAAGGAAAAACATCAGAATCATAAATACTGTTAATACCAGGAGTGTTTTACCCGTTTTTTCGAACTTAAGTTTAACAAGGTAATACCTCATTACAAAAAGGTTGGCGGCAATGCCTAATAAAAGAAGGTTCGCATCCCGTACCGTTGTGAATACATGCAGGTTATACTGTACAATACGCAGTAAAGCGGCAAACACCATAGTTACGGGTATTGGTAATACAAGCCCGAGTATAATGCCAAGTGAAACCTTGTCGTTATTAATCCATTCTTTAAAGGTCATAGTCGTATTTTAATCCCCGAGGTTCCAGCTTTTGATGGTGTCGATTATATGGTGAGCGGTAAGGTCGATTTGAATAGGCACCACACTTACATAATTGTTGTTGAGTGCCCAGTGATCGTTATCTTCATCGTTTTCGAGATTTACAAAATCGCCCCTGAGCCAGTAATAGTCGCGTTTGTGCGGGTCTTTTCGTTCGTCGAAATTTTCGTTCCAGAAAGCTTTGGCCTGTTTTGTTACTTTTATGCCTTTCACAGGAATACCATTGAGTGCCGGGATGTTTACGTTGAGGCATACACCGTCGGGCAGCCCGTTTTTAAGCACGCCTGCAACAACAGAAGTAATGTAGGTGCTGCAATGACTGAAATCAGCGGCATGCGAATAATCGTTCAGCGAAAAGCCTATGGCTGCTACATTTTCCATAGCGCCTTCAATTACAGCTGCCATAGTGCCCGAATAAAGTACATTTATGGAGGCATTGCTTCCGTGGTTGATTCCCGAAACAATAAGGTCGGGTTTGCCCCTGAGTATCACTTTTTGTCCCAGTTTTACACAGTCGGCAGGTGTTCCGCTGCAGCTATACTCCCTGTAACCGGGTTCTTCGGCAAGCAGATGAAGCCTTAAGGGTACCTGTATGGTAACGGCGTGGCCCATGGCCGACTGAGGCTTGTCGGGTGCTACTACGAGTACTTCCCCCAAAGGACGTATCGTTTCGATAAGGTAACGAAGCCCGGGCGCATAAATGCCATCGTCGTTGGTGATTAATATAAGTGGTTTTTTCATATTCTGTGTAAACGTTTTTCTATAATTGTGTCTCCGGTTCCGGTTCCGGTTCCGATTCTGGTGCAGGTATAATTTTCCGGCCCGGAATACTTGTTACTCCTGCCGATACTATAAATTTCATTACCTCAGCAGAGTTAACATTCAAAGGTTTTACGTTTGCTGAAGGAACAATAAACAGGTTGCCTGAAAAATTATACGAATGAGGTAAATATACAGCTACCTTGCCTGCTTCTATTCCTAATTCGGTAAGATCGTGCTGTGTGATAAATCCCAGTTTCTCTAAATCCGAATCCTTATTAACCTTTACCAGCACCGGCTCTGTAAATTTTTTATCCTTACCTACAAAGGCCGACATAAAATCCTTTATCGAGGTATAAATTATTTTAACCAGGGGCGCCTGGCTTATCAGCTTATCGAGGTAACTGAGTATAGGCTTTATCAGTATCGAACTCCCCAGCAAGCCAATCAAGAGTAATGGAGGATACAATGATGATAAATCCAAGTCCCGGTATCCTGAATCCGATTAAGTCGGTAAGATACTGAATCAGCAAGCCATCAATAAATTCGAGCGAAACTACTATGGCATATATTGTAATCGCCAGAGGCGAGATAAGCAGAAGTCCCTGGAAGAAATAACGGATAAGCCTGTTCATACTACTGAATTAGGATGCAAAATTAGTCAATATAATGCAATAAATGGAGATAGCCTGAAAGGATACACCGATTAAGGCTTGTTTAGAAAATTGTTCAGTGGTTAGTGAAGGGTTTAGAGTTGGTAATAATGGAGTGTGAGTCCGGCCAGGACTATTCACCCGATTTATCAGCTTCGAAAATTATAATACTTCAAAACGTCGTTTAACCTTAACATACTTTTTTTCGGGCTTACTGTCATCACTTTTTTCGGGCTTAACATTTTCGTCATCCAGAAAAGTAATGGTTGCGCCTTCCTGTATTTTATCCAAAACAGAAGGATTCTCAATGATCTGCTCAGCAAAATCGAGAGCAATTACTATATCCCGTTGTATTTGTTCCCTGTTTGTCATTTTTTTATTTTTTTCAGATATTGATCTTTATACCATTCCCATTTATCCTCAATGTCTTGCTTTGCAAATGAGAAAGCATATTTCAGGTCGGGGACCTCAATTATTTTTTTTTCTTTATCTCCATTTGGGTGTAACAAATCCCGATGGAAAAATCCATGTGAACAGTCGTATCGTACTATCGCAAACCATTTTTCATTAATCATGGCTTCATATTGTAAAACCATATCAATAAGTTCGCCTTTATCCTTCCTGAAGCGAAGCCTGAGCCTGTCCTTATAATTATTTCCCAGGTAAATGTAAAATTCTTTTTCGTTCACTTACCGCAAAATTAATTACAAATATACTGATTTTTTCTGAGGTGTTTTCTGGAGATGTTTACTTTCAAAATGAGGCATAAATAACTCCCGGGAATATTATTTATTGCAAGGATGAAATAAGCAGAAGCCTTTGGAAGAAGTACCTTATTATATAGCTCATAATGCCTGATTGAACTGCAAAAATAGGCAATTAATCGCTGCAAAAGGCAAAGCGTTGCCAGGCTAACATCTGCCTTTGTTCTGAATTGCTTGTTTGCTGCCGGAAAAGTGTGGAAGCTATGCCTTTGATAGAAGTGGCAAGAATATAGTGAATTCTATTAAATATTGGAAAAAGTGGTATATATTTGTTGCTATAGACTTGTTAGCACACATTTTAAGACAACATACACACAATCAAACTTATATGAAAATCAGAACTGCAATATTTCTAGCTTTTACATCATTTATTTTAATTTCTTGTGATGGACAGACAAATAAGACAAATGATCCAATTGTTTATGCAAAATCTGGAGATCCCGAATTAGAAAAAGCTAAACAAGAAGCTTTATCAAATTTGGATTATTTTATTACATCATTTCAAAGTAATTCAAATGACACAATTTTGGAGTATTATGTGAAAATGGACTTTATAGACAATGGAGAACATGAACACATGTGGGTTTATGTAAGCAAATATGCGAATGAAGAATTTTATGGCTTCCTGGCGAATGAACCTGAAATTATAGAAAAATGCAAAAATTGGACAGCCTTTTAAAGTCGATAAAGACCTAATTGAAGATTGGGTGATTCTAGACATGAGAACAGGCAAAAAGGAAGGTGACTATTCAACGAAAGTATTATTGAACCAAGAAAAATAAAAACGTGTGCTAACAAACGATATACCAAATGGCGGGTTAAGGTGAAAACTAGTTAACTTAGTGCCCGCAGGCAGTTTTCTGTCGGTAGACAGAAAAGTGCTCCGCAGTCCGCCACTTGTCATATCGTAACCGTTAACAGCAATGCTGAACAAAATATAGTTCAATCAAAGAAAAGAAGAAATGAAAAAAATATTTACACTAATAATTACACTCACGATTTGTTTTTTAGCTTCTGCCCAAAAGCCAAATGAAGAATTGGATATAGAATCTGAAAAAGCAGCCGTCATAAATTTAGTGGAGCAATTTCTAGCTGCTATTGGCGATCACGATATAGAGACTGTACAGACAATGTTTAGCGAGAAGGCTAACATATATGGAGCTTCATTAAGAGAAGGAAAATGGATTACTAATACATATACAATTCAGGAATTTTTGGAGCGCTTAAAATCTTATGATAACCCAACAAAATATACAGAACCTGTTTCTGATTTTACCGTACACATCGAAATGGGAATGTTGGCATTTGTAAGAGCTGATGCAATTTTTACCATAAATGGTGAGCCAAGAAATAATAATTTAGACTATTTCACTCTTATTAAAGAAGATGGTAATTGGAAAATATTGAATGGTTCTTATGTATCCTTACGAATTAAGAATTAGAAAAATTAAAGATAAAATACAAACACAGCTGCCAATACGCAATAAAAAAACCAGGGCGGAAAGTGCCAGATTTGAAAGACATAACATTTAGTAAACGGCTTGGAAGCTTGACAGGTAGATGTCTTAAAATGCCCTGCGTTTCTTATTGCAATCCTTACCAACAAGCAAATAAGCATCAGTGCAATGTACAGTAAAATAGAAAACTGAACTAAAACAAAAAAAAGAAGGAAATCCTATGCAGAAAAAGTCTTTAGTGGTAATTGACATTCAAAATGACATTACCAAAAACTACAAAGAAATCATTGACAATGTGAATCGGGCAATAGATTGGGCAGTGGAAAATGAAATTCATGTCGTTTACATAAGGCATTATAACTTATCTGACGGCACAAGGACTTTCAAACCTGGTACTCGTGGGGCTGAATTAGTTTCGGACCTGAAATTGGTCTCCACAAACATTTTCGAAAAATCCAAAGGCAACGCATTGACCAGCGATGATTTTGCTGATTTCATCAGGAAAAATGATATAAACGAATTTTATATTACAGGAGCTGACGCCATTGCCTGCATAAAATCAACCGTATTTAATATGTGCAAGGAAAACTACAAAGTTACTGTGATATCAGATTGTATTACGAGTTATGATAAAAGGAAAATTGACGAAATGCTGAAGTATTACGAAAAAAATGGTAGTACAATAATTAATTTGAATGACTTGTTAGGTTCTGAATAAAAATGCCAGCGGCTAATAAATGGTTCAGTTCATGCGGGTTTCAGAGGTTTTTGAAGCTTCGTGGCTCGTAAAAAAAGTCAGTGTAAACTGATAGATTTTCGCTCCGTAATACCGCACGATACCAAACCATAAACTTATAAATCAGCAAAATATGCCGATACCAGGTTTCTCTCTCCTGTAATTAATCCTTCCCCGCATTTTTCACATACCTCTCAAGCCATTCGTCCGTTTCCCAAAGCATATGCAGAATATTTTCTTTGGCTGAATAACCATGGCTTTCGTAAGGAAGTGATACAAACCGCACCGTTCCTCCAAGCCCTTTGATGGCGGCGAATAAGCGTTCGCTTTGCAAAGGAAAGGTGCCTGAATTATTATCCGAATCGCCATGTATAAGCAGGAGCGGGGCTTTAATTTTATCGGCATGGCTGAAAGGGCTCATATTGTTGTACACTTCGGGAGCATCCCAGTAGGTTCGCTCCTCGCCCTGGAATCCGAAAGGTGTTAACGTACGGTTATAGGCGCCGCTACGTGCAATTCCGGCTTTAAACAAATTGGTATGTGCCAGCAGGTTAGCCGTCATAAAAGCGCCGTAACTGTGTCCGCCGACTGCAACCCGCGTGCTGTCGCCGACGCCCATTTCGGCCAGGGTACGAATGGCTGCCCAGGCGTTCATGTGCAACTGTGGGATGAAATTATCATTGGGTTCCTTACCGTTTTCGCCTACTATAGGCATTTCGGCTCTGTCGAGCACTGCATACCCGCGTGTAACCCACAATACCGGCGATCCGTACGAGGGCCTGGTAAATGTGTTTTTCGAACCTCTCACCTGTGAAGCATCCGACGCTGATTTGTATTCGATAGGGTATGCCCATATTAAAACGGGCAAAGGTCCGTCGCGTTTGGCGTCGTAGCCTTTTGGGAGGTACAGATTGCCCGACAGGCTTATTCCGTCCTCACGCTGGTAGGTGATTTTCTCCCTGCTGATGCCTTCAAGAGCTGAATAAGGACTTGTAAATGAGGTTAATGGCTTGGTAAAGGTTTTTTTCTTCTCGGTTGAATGAAGGTAATAATTGGTGATTTCTTCCTGGCTTTCGCGTGCGGTTATAAAGGTGAGTTTCACCGGGTCAATCATTTTTACGAGATACTCGTAATACGGTGCCTGGCATCTCCATAATTGCCGCTTTTGGCCAGTGTTCATATTGAAGGCCTGTATCAAAGGCATATTACCATCGTCGGAAGCACCATCGGCGCTCAGTATCAGTTCTTTCCCGTTAATGACAACCAAAACCTGCCGTCCGAATTCATTTTTTTGGGTCAGCGGATCGCCTATATCCGAATACGAATCGTTAGAGCTGCGTGCAAATATGGAATCGACTTTCCCGCTTGACGGGTTGTATCTGTTCATCTGCATCCTTCGGGTAGCGTACGATTCTTCATAAAAAACAGCGGTGGTATTGTTTCCCCAGCTTACGCCCTGGTAACGCATTTTGGTCCTGAACAATTCAAGAGCGGGCTTTTCGCTGCCGGAACCTATCTTTAAAGCCATCAGTGCATCGCGCCATTCCGATTTTGATTTACCAAGTCCGCCATCCAATGCTTTTACCCAGGTAACAGTAGCTGCCTCATCGTTACGCCACGAAAAGGATCGCGGAAAATCAGGTGCGTCGTCAAATCCGATGGGAACACCTTCGGAGGATGGGTTTTGTGCAATTTTTTGTACCAGCTTTCCGCTTAGGTCGGTAACATTAACCGAATAAGGAAACCCATAGGCTGTAACAGTATACGAAAATGGCCGGTCGATGGTTTGAAGCAGCAGGAAATTATTGTCGGGTGATGAATTAAAACTCCTGTAAATGGAGGGAACTCCTATCAACACTTCTTCGGTAAAGTTATTGATTACCAATTGAGCTGTTGTGTAAAATTCGAACAAAGCCTCGTCGTAACCCGATTTAATCAAATCCTGGTAAGTACGTGCTGCGGCTTTTTTACCAAGACTTTCCTGTATTACCGGCCCTTTAGGCGCGAGTGGTTTCGAAGGTTTTACTGCATTGGCCGGGACAATTTTATATAGTAAGCGGTTATCGTCAATCCACGAGAAGGCTCCTCCAAGTACAATGTTAAGAGGTGATTTATTGATTTTTGAGGCTGTAAAAGATTCAATATCAATACAATATAAGTCAGCCCGGGTGTCGGAGATGTTTACAAAGGCGATTTTTGTCTGCGACGGATTCCATTGAAGACTTGTGGCACGCATATCTGCAGGAAGACCTTTTATCGGGAATTCCTCTAAGGTATTGAGATTTTTAAGACTCATACCTGCAACTGTTGTCATACGGCTTTGTGCAAAATTATCGGGATTGATCCGTAAGCCTGCCACACGCAATTCGGGTTCAGCCAGTTCGGCCACCGAAGGAAAGGTATTACGTTCTATCAGCAACATCCATTTCCCGGCATCGTCAACGCTTGCCGAAGGAATGGGCTTAGCCATGATCAGGTCATAAATTTCACGTGGTGGTTCTTTGTAGGTAGTTTCGTCCTGGGCATGAAGTTGCATAACAGTTATTAAAATTAACAGGGTAAAAAATGTTTTCATTTTAGAGGATTTAGAGCTTAATTATTCTAGGTGTAATGATGCTTGTTGCTGAATTTCCTTTTTGGATTACTAAGAGTCTGTCTAAATTTCTTAATTATAGAATTAAATAACATTTGCCGTATTGAAAATTCTACTTTTTCTGCCCTTTTTCGGCTCCCTGCGGGTCGGGGTCAAACGAAAAAGGGCAGAAGTAAAGTATTATGAAGAAATTTAGACAGTTACTTATAATTTCTCAATTTTCGAATTATCCTCCATGCTTTCGGCTATAAATTTAGTGAGTTCTTCATAAAACATCTGAACCGGAAAACCCATTACATTATAATAACAGCCTTCGATACCGCTGATCCCTATGTAGCCGATCCAATCCTGAATGCCATACGAACCGGCCTTATCGTAAGGTTTATGATGGGTAACATAATATTCGATTTCGTCGGCAGCAAGCTCACGGAAATTCACCAGGGTGTGGGCATGAAACACAAGCTTGCGGGTCGACGATTTCAGGCAGATGCCCGAATAGACTGAATGTTGTTTGCCCGAAAGTTGATTTAGCATGGCAATGGCTTCTTCTTTACCGGAGGGTTTTCCGATATATTTGCCATCGAGCCATACAATGGTGTCGGCAGTTACAAGAATTGAATCCTCTGCCAAAAGACTGTTGTCAAAGGCATCAGCTTTCAGTTCGCAAAGATAGCGCGCAATATCAGCGCCTTGTAAGTGTGATGGGTAAACTTCGTCAACTTCAATATCCACAAGGCTGTAGTTTAGCCCCAGGGACTTGAGCAGAGCCTGACGCCTGGGCGATTTTGAGCCTAATAATAAGTTGTAGTGCCTGAGAATTTCCTGGTTCATGGGTTTAATATGAGAGTTCAGATATTTTAGTTCTTAAGTTGTGGAATAGAGACATTCATTATTTGTTATTGACATGGCGAAATAGCTGTCGACCTCCTAAAACTGTCCTGCTATAAGCGTTGCTATTCCACCCAACATAATCCATTTAAGCAAAGTGCTTAACTGGTGATAATCGGTTTTAACCTGGGCTTTATTCAGCAAAAACGCAAAATATACCAGGGGCAATTCAACGCTTATCATTAAGCCAGCTAATTGCAATCCATTTACTGTAGCTTGCCAGGTAAATCTGTGAAATGATTAGCAGTGCTAAAGTAAGTACAACAAGTATTAAAAGTAGTTTTTTTGTGAAGGGTATGCCCTTTTTAATTGGAACCGATTGACAGCGGATCAGTTTGTCGCCTTCCATATCTTCTATGTCTTTCACAATTTCACGCATCAAACTCAGCAGGAATGCAAATATACTAATCGCAGCAATTATAGCGGTTATTCTATGCGATGCCTCCAAAGGTAAAGGCGAACACGCTGCTTCTATAAGCCATGCCATTACTATGGTGCCTGCTGACAGGCAGGAAACAGCTATATTTCCCCAAAATAAAACTTTTTTTCAGCTGCATCGCATACCACCATGTAACCGTAAGGGCTAACATGAGTAAAAATGAGGGCACAAAGCTTTTTACAATCAGTGTCAGCCAGATGGAAAGCGCAAGTGCAACAAAGCTGAATAACAGCGCAGTACTAAGTGCTGAAGCCGGGCTGATTTGTTTCCCGATATACAGTTTTCCGGGCTTGTTGGTGCTGTCGGTAACCACATCGAAATAGTCGTTGCTGATATATCCGGCAACGGCTATAATAACAGTAATTAGTATCATAAGAATATAATGCTGCTGAACCATGCATGGTGCCATGGCATATGCAGAATATACAGGAATAAATACCAGGTAACGCAGCAGCAGGAAAGTGAGAGCAATAATAAGCAGGTTTGGTATTCGCAGCATAGTAAAAATAACCCGCATGGCTCTTATTTTGTGTGATTTAATTTGTGCGACTGCAAATAATAGTTCAAAAATACAGGCTGCAAAATGTATTAAAATGTGTTTATAAATTCCCGAACCCTTCAAACCGGGGTTCGGCTCCGCTCACCCCTCGGGCTAATCAATAACCCCGTACCCCTTGAACGCCGAAGGCATTTGAACCCTTGAACGCCGCAGGCATTAGAACGCCGAAGGCAATTGAACGCCGAAGGCATTTGAACCCTTGAACGCCGCAGGCATTAGAACGCCGAAGGCAATTGAACGCCTCAGGCATCTGAATCTTCTAACCCTTCCAACTCTTCCAACCCTTCCAACCCTACCAATGATACGCATCATCGTTCATCCACTTCCCCTGCACTTTCAGCACCTGCTCAATAATATCGCGCACACAGCCATGCCCGCCCGACTGATGCGAAATATAAGTTGCGGCCTTTTTAATTTCTTCGGCAGCATCGGCAGGGCAGGTCGGAACTCCGGCACGCAGCATAATTTCATAATCCGGAATATCGTCACCCATAAAGAGAATATTTTCATCCTTCAGATTATGGGTTTCGAGGTATTCGTTGTACACATCAATTTTTTTATCAACCCCGAGGAACACATCTTCAACATTCAGGTTTTCGAAACGCCGCCTGACGGATTCGGAGAAGCCACCTGAAATTATAGCAATCCGGTAATTTTTCTTTACGGCAAGCTGCATGGCATAACCATCCTTAACATTGGCTGTACGCAAAGCATCGCCTGTGCTTGTCAGTACCATGATACCATCAGTCAGCACCCCGTCGTAGTCAAAAATAAATGTGTTTACCTTTAATAGTTTCTCCTTGTAATTCGACATAAATGATGTAATGTTTTCTATTTATATTTTTTTTGTAACAGATCGGCCAGCAGGCGGTAAAGTTCAGCATAATCGGGCAGCGATGCAAGTGCTTTGATATGCTTTTCGATGGTTGAAGTGTCGTGGCGGCGTGCAGGACCGGTCTGTAAACTCAAAGGATCGCCTTTAACTGCTTTCGTAGCTGTTTCCAAAATAAGAGGATGTAGCACTTCCTGTGGCAGCTTGGAAGAAGCAAGCAATTCGTTACCAATAATATACATAAGGTTCGAATAGTTACCTGCGAATACAGCAGCCGCATGCAACAGCAGCCTCTGCCGGCTGTCGGCTTCAAAAACTTTAACAGTCAGTTTGCCTGAAAGTAGTTTTAATGCCTCCATCACTGCCGGTGATGAAGCTTCGAGAAAGAAAGGCACCACATCCAGGTTAATGGCTACTTCCTTCGAGAAAGTCTGTAAGGGATATAATACGCCGACATTTTCGAAAGAGCTTTTCAACACATCTAAAGGAACCGCACCGGCAGTATGCACTACAATACCATCGTAATGTCCTATTTGCCGGGCAACATTTTCAATTGCATCGTCAGCAACAGCAATAATAATAAGGTCGGAGTCGCTGCATAAATCGCTTAACTCGCTGCAAACCACTGATCCGCACATACCTGCCAGCGAAAGTGCATTGTCGTAATTACGGCTCCAAACCCCTGAAATGTCGTATCCACGCATCGTTAAGCCTTTGGCAAGGTGCCATGCAACATTTCCTGATCCGGCTAAGCCGATTTTACGGATGCTTTTTTGCATTCAGGCGATGGTATTTACTTAAGGTTCGAAATATTTCAGACCCTGGTTTCTATATCTTTTGCTTTACCAATGGTGCGACGCATAATAGCATACGTCAGTCCACTGAAAAGTACAACAACCCCAAACCAAAGTACAATCATAAACGGGAAAATAATGGCTTTCATAACGATATAGTCCTGCTGCCGCTCGTAAATGCCTACATGTATAGCCTTCGAATCGGTTGCAACGCCTTCGAATTTCAATTTCAGATCCAGGGGTTCAACAACACCGTCAGTTTTTTTGAGTTCGCCGTTCACTATTTCGTATTTAATTTCAGTTTCCTGGATTCCCTCTTTCATACTGATGATTTTAAACTTTGCAGCGATACTGGCATTGTTAGCATCATCATTAACCATGGTAGTTATAATGTCGTCGAGAATAACATAACTCCGGTTGAAAACCAGGGTGTCGTGCAGGTTCATAGGTTGTTCGCCCGATTTGCTGAATCCTTCGGCATCGGTATTTTCACCGGCTTGTTGCGCAAAACTGAGGTATGTATATATATCCTTGTCAATAAAGTGTTTTGTATCAGGGTTGTATACATTCCCCATACGGGTATTGCGGTTTAAGGAGGGATATACTGTAAAAGCAATCTTATCCGTTCCTGCATCCTTCATCTTGACAAAATCAACCCTGTAAAAAGTTTCCCTGCCTTTGGTCGTGGCATCGCTGTAGGTAACCATGTATTTGCCCATCGGCTTCCCTACACCTTTCATCAGGACAAGATTCTCCTGGTTGTCGGCTGCGCTGCCAAGATCAAAACCCGAAGTATTACGCGAAATTACCTGCGAATTACTGAATGCCAGCACAACGCCCAGCATAAACAAGGTAAATCCGACATGGGTAAGCGCTCCGCCAATGTTCGACGTCTTTTTTACATAGCGGAATATAAAATCAAGTGACACTACTGTAGCAAGCATTATGCTGAAAAGCAGTGCAATACGGCTGCCACCTGTAACCTGATCGCCAATGGCAACCAATACGGTGAGTACAATGGCAATACCCGTAGCGATACCGATTTTACGGTAAAATGACTTTAAATTATTCTCGCCATACCATAAATACTGGCTGATGGCTATTCCCAGTGCTATTACAATTGCAAAAGGCATTTGCCATGTGTTGTAAAAATTTATATTATCGATGGGAGGCGCTATGCCTGTACCGAATATTTTATTGAAAACCGGTATGGAGGTTGTAGCAATAATCTGGAATGCCGAAAGTAAAACAACAATAGCGCCTATAAGCATCCAGAATTCACGGGTCATAATCTCGTCGCTGTCCTTACTGGGGAATTCCTTTTTCCGGATCAACAGCAGAATAATGGGTGGTACCAGAAAAAGCACATTAAAAATGATCATTTGCAACGAAAGTGCGTTTTCACCAAATGAGTGTACCGAAGTTTCGCCAAGCACCCCGCTTCGTGTCAGATAGGTTGCATAAGTTACGAAAAACCAGCCCAGGATAGTGAAAAAATAAGTCGTGGCATAGGTGTTATAGCGCTTACGGGCAATGAGCATGGTATGCAGACTGGCAACCAGTAAGAGCCAGGGCACCAGTGAAGCATTTTCGACCGGGTCCCATGCCCAGAAACCGCCGAAAGTCAGCGATTCGTAAGCCCAGCGGCCACCAAGTATAATACCGTTTCCGAGTGTTAAAATACCTGCAATAGTCCAGGGTATAGCCGGTTTCAGCCAGGTATGGTATTGTTTACGCCACAACGAAGCTATTGCGTAGCTGAAAGGAACCAGCGCTACTGCATAACCCAGGAAAAGCGCGGGCGGATGAATTACCATCCATACGTTTTCGAGTAAGGGATTTAAACCGTTTCCTTCGGTTAAATAACTCAGGTAATTAGCTTGTTTAAAGAGTTCTTCACCTGCATTCTGCGGTAAATCACGCAGCAATCCGAACGGGCTGCCGCCTATGCTGAAGCTTCCCAGGTCAAATCCCAAAACCATTGAAATCAGGAAGAACTGTCCTAAGGAATATACCGGCATTACCCATGCTTTCCATTCTTTAGCCGTACGCAGAAGCATTAATCCGATAAGCCCCTGGAAGAAAGCCCATACCAGGTAGGAGCCTTCCTGCCCTGCCCAGAAACAGGAGACCAGGAATTTGGTAGCCATATCCGTTGATGAATACTGCCACACATAGAAATATTCGAAGCTATGCGTAGCAATCAGGTAATATAAAGCACCTATGGCGCCAAGTAAGGTAATAAAATGAAACCAGTAGAGCTTACCGGCAAGGTTCATATACAAAACTTTCTTCTGTTTGTTTTTAAGCGAAAGGATGTACAGCAATGCCGAGATGGTTAGCGATAAAATGCTGAGCCATATAAAGATACGGCCCAAATTGCCGGCCATAATGTGTTCTCCGATGTATTGTATGTTCATGTAGTTATTGATATATGTTTATGTTGCAAAAGTATACTTAATAACCAAATTTTGGAAGGGTTGTTTTTATTTGGTATGCAAATTATTGCAAATAACAGTAAAACAGATGGTTGGGTTTTGTTGCTTTACACCTTGGTTCGCGCTGTTTGATATTGATCTCAATTATTAGGCTGGAAGTCGGAAGTCGGAAGTCGCCTCTGCAGCAGGCAAGGCAGGGACGAAATTTATCATTTTAAGTTTAGGACTTCACTCAATTATCAGTAAACACGAATTATTGTATGAACTATACACCCCATCATTTAAAAATTACTTTCTGATAACATTGACTACCAGCTACCCGCTGCCCGCTTCCGTCTTCCGACTTCCGACTCCCTACTCCCTACTCCCTACTCCCTACTCCCTACTCCCTTCCCCCTCCCCTTCTCCCTTCTCCCTTCTCCCTTCCCCTTCTCCCTTCTCCCTTCTCCCTTCCCCTTCTCCCTTCTCCCGACTCCCAACTCCCGACTCCCTACTCCCGACTTCCGACTTCCGACTTCCGACTCCCAACTCCCGACTCCCGACTCCCGACTCCCGACTCCCAACTCCCTACTCCCGACCTCTACCCCTCTTTTTATTCAATTTTGTCACAGAATCATAATAATTAATTAATATTGCGTCAACTTACTGGTGATAATGCCTTATCATGGATATAAAAATAGTTGAGGTTACCTCACGCAAACTGCTCCGGATTTTTATTCATCTGCCAGCCAAACTTCACAAGAATGAACAAGTTTGGATGCCAACCATCTATGCCGACGACTGGAAATTTTTTAATCCAAAGAAGAACCACCAGTTTGAAGCGTGCGATACCATTATGGCTCTGGCCTTTCGCGATGGCAAAGCAGTTGGCCGGATTATGGGCATCATTCACCATACGTATAATTCGCTACGCAACGAAAATACTGCCCGTTTCGGTTATTTTGACTCTATTGATAACCAGGATGTTGCACATGCTTTGTTTGCTTTTATCCAGGATTGGGTGAAAGAAAAAGGCAAAACGCTTCTGGTTGGTCCTTATGGTTTCTCGGATAAAGATATACAAGGCCTACAGATCGAAGGTTTTGAGCATTTACCGCTGATCGACTCGGCATGCAATCCGCCCTATGTGGTGAAGCTAATCGAAAATGAAGGATTTGGTAAGGAAGTCGATTGTATGACATATAAGTTTCCTGTGAACCTTGCCTTACCCGAACTGTATTACCGCATCGTTCAACGTGCAAATTACAGCAACCATACACAACTCATTGAATTTACTTCGCGCAGGCAACTGAAACCTTATATAGTTCCGGTTTTGCAGCTGGTAAACAAAACGTATGACCATTTGTACGGGTTTGTTCCCATGTCGGAAACCGAAATCCACGAACTTGCATCACGGTATCTTCCTATTATTGATCCTCGGTTTGTTAAAGTTATCGAAAAGGACGGGGAAGTAATTGCATTTATCATTGCCATTCCTAATCTCACCAAAGGAATTCAGAAATCACGCGGATATCTTTTCCCTATCGGTATTTTCCAGATAATACTGGCATCCAGGAAAACCAGGCAACTCGACCTGATGCTGGGCGCCGTTCGCCGCGATTTCCAGGGGACCGGCCTTGAAGTAGTAATGGGTATAAGTCTTATAGAATCAGCACGTAAAGCCGATTTTAAAGATATTGAAGCACATCTTATTCTTGAAAACAATTATAAAATGCGTGCCGAAATTGAGCGGCTTAAAATACCTGTTCATAAGAGATTCAGGGTTTACAGGAAAGAATTGTAAGTAAAGGTATTGTTTAACTTCAGGTGGGCTACTGTTACTCAGTCCTACGTTCGGACTGATATCTTTTTGTATCAATCAGGAGAGTAAATATTATTTTTCGGTATTCTGAGTTATTTATAAAAATATTTCCTACCTTTGCACCCCTTAAAATTCAATTAAATAATCACTTAACCGAAAGGAAGTTTATCCATTATGATCATTGTTCCTGTAAAAGAAGGCGAAAGCATTGACCGTTCGCTGAAGAAACTGAAACGTAAATTCGAAAAGACTGGTGTTGTTAAAGAACTGCGTAACCGTCAGAAATTTACAAAACCGTCAATCGTACGTCGCGAAGAAATTCGTCACGCTATTTACATCCAACAGCTTCAGCAGCAGCAGGAATTGTAATCAACCGGAATTTTTTTCCGGAGAGCAGGAAGTAATGCTTGCATTTTATATACTTTTATTGTAATTTTAACGTTAGTAAGATTACGATACAAGTTGAGAAGGCAAAGGTTACTTCCTGTTTTATTTTGAAGGATGCTGAAGGAAAAATATATCGATTACCTTAGTTTTGAAAGGCGCTATTCAGCGCATACCATTTTGGCATATCAATCCGACCTGGATGATTTTACCAATTTCCTTACCTATCAATATTCTGTTACCGACCTGCTTCAGGCCGATCATACACTGATACGGTCGTGGCTCATTTCACTTATCGATCGTAAAATTACCTCACGCTCGGTAAACCGCAAAATATCAACCCTTAAATCATTCTACAGGTTTTGCCAAAAACAGGACCTGATCAAAACCAATCCCATGCTCAAGGTGGTTGCACCCAAAGCTTCGAAACAGCTGCCGGTATTCCTCACCCGCGATAACCTGGACACACTGCTTAACACTATTGGTTTTGACGCTACCTACGAAGGTTGCCGCGATAAAATGATCATCACCTTATTCTATGCAACCGGAATACGAAGAGCCGAACTGGTTCAGCTTAAAACTACCGACCTCGACCTTGACAAAGGAACACTCAAGGTGCTGGGAAAACGTAACAAGGAAAGAATCGTCCCAATGGGTGATTTTGTAATTTCTGCGATGAAGGAATACCTTATAGTAAGGAATGAATTTTTTTCTAAAATATCAGGTGATTCTCAAAACAATACCTATTCACTCTTTGTTACATCTAAAGGACTTCCGGTATATCCTAAATTGATTTATACCATCGTTCATAAGTACCTGTCGTTAATTGCATCGAACAGCAAATTAAGCCCTCATGTGCTCAGGCACACTTTTGCTACTCATATGCTCGACGACGGTGCCGATTTGAACGCGATAAAGGAAATACTCGGGCACTCGAGCCTGGCTGCTACCCAGGTTTACACTCACAATTCTATCGAAAAACTGAAAACAATCTACAAACAGGCCCACCCAAGGGCATAAACAAAAGGAGGACTCATGAAAGTAAACATCAATGCAGTACATTTTAAAGCCGATAAAAAACTGGATTCATTCATTTCTGAGAAGGTTGAGAAACTTTCGGAACTGTACGACGGAATAATCGGAAGTGAAGTAACACTCAGGGTCAACAACAGCGAAGACCATGATAATAAGGTAGCCGAAATTCGCTTAATGGTACCTGGAAATGACCTCTTTGCGAAAAAACAGAGTAAGTCTTTTGAAGAAGCCACTGATACCGCAGTTGATGCATTACGTAAGCAATTAACCAAGCATAAAGAGAAACTTAGGGGCGAATAAAAAATAAATGAAATTATTTTCATCACTTGTTTGGTAATTCAAATTAAGTGCGTACATTTGCAGTCCTTTTCAAAAGGACTGCTTTTGTTTGATGAAAAGGGATTGTAAAGTGCTGATAATAGGGTTGTTGGAGTTGCATAAACACGAAAAACCGGCTTTTGAGGCTTTTTTACAAAAAAAATAAGCCGATGTAGCTCAGTTGGCCAGAGCAGCTGATTTGTAATCAGCTGGTCGGGGGTTCGAATCCCTCCATCGGCTCAGTTCTTAGAAATGTTTTAATATCCGGGGAGATACCAGAGCGGTCAAATGGGGCAGACTGTAAATCTGTTGGCGAAGCCTTCGGAGGTTCGAATCCTCCTCTCCCCACCCTTTAGTTACAAGTCTTGAGTTATATAGTTCGGAATATTTAGTGAACAAATTAAATTCGATAACACATAGATTTCAAACTCGGGATTGAAAGCGGAAGTAGCTCATTTGGTAGAGCGATAGCCTTCCAAGCTGTAGGTGGCGGGTTCGAGCCCCGTCTTCCGCTCATTAAAGCCATTGTAGCTCAGGGGTAGAGCACTTCCTTGGTAAGGAAGAGGTCACGAGTTCAATTCTCGTCAATGGCTCTGATATTTAAATTAATAATCAATACAAATTTGTAAATCTATAAACAATTAATTAATATGGCAAAAGAAAAATTTGATCGTTCCAAACCACACGTTAACATTGGTACTATTGGTCACGTTGACCACGGTAAAACTACTCTTAACTGCTGCTATTACACTTAATCTTGCAGGATAAAGGGTTTGCTCAGTTTACAGATCATTCGATTCAATTGACAATGCTCCTGAAGAAAAAGAAAGAGGTATTACTATTAATACTGCTCACGTTGAGTATGCAACTGAAAACCGTCACTATGCACACGTTGACTGTCCAGGTCACGCTGACTATGTTAAGAACATGGTTACAGGTGCTGCCCAGATGGACGGTGCTATTCTCGTAGTTGCTGCTACTGATGGTCCTATGCCACAAACCCGTGAGCATATCCTTCTCGCACGTCAGGTAGGTGTTCCTACAATTGGTTGTTTTCATGAACAAAGTTGACATGGTTGATGATGAAGAATTTCTTGAACTGGTTGAAATGGAAATTCGTGAACTTCTTCAGTTTCTACGAGTTTCGATGGTGACAACACTCCTGTTATCCAAGGTTCAGCTCTTGGTGCACTTGAATAAAGAGCCAAAATGGGTTGAAAAAATTATGGAACTAATGGAAGCTGTGTGATACATTATATTCCACTACCTGCTCGTGATATTGACAAACCATTCCTGATGCCTGTTGAAGATGTATTCTCAATTACAGGTCGTGGTACTGTTGCTACCGGTAGAATTGAATCAGGTGTTATTCACGTAGGTGATCCAGTTGAAATTATTGGTATGGGTGCTGAGAAACTGAAATCAGTATGTTACCGGTGTTGAAATGTTCCGTAAAATTCTCGATCGATGGTGAAGCTGGTGACAATGCTGGTTTGCTCTTCAGTGGTATTGATAAAGATGAAATTCGTCGCGGTATGGTTATTGCCAAACCAGGTATCAGTTACATCCTCACACACACTTCAAAGCTGAGGTTTATATCCTGAAAAAAGAAGAAGGTGGACGTCATACTCCATTCCACAATAAATATCGTCCTCAGTTCTATTTCAGAACAACTGACGTTACCGGTGAAATTATACTTCCAGAAGGCGTTGAAATGGTTATGCCAGGTGATAACCTTACCATTGAAGTTAACCTGATCAGCGAAATCGCTATGAATAAAAATCTCCGTTTCGCTATCCGTGAAGGTGGACGTACGTTGGTGCTGGTCAGGTAACTGAAATTCTTGACTAATATATAAAATGAGATATAGACGTATTGCCTGAAGCGTATCTCTGCCTTTAATTAATGTTATTACAGTATGGCCTGTTCAGGTTTTCCTGTAACAGGCTATGGCTATACGGGTGTAGCTCAATTGGTAGAGTAGTGGTCTCCAAAACCATAGGTTGTGGGTTCGAGTCCTACCACCCGTGCAAAAATATTTAGACCCAATGGCAAAGTAATAAATTCGTAGAGTACGTCAAAGAAAGTTACGATGAATTGATGCATAAAGTTTCCTGGCCAACATGGAGTGAGTTGCAGAATAGTGCAATAGTTGTATCAATTGCTTCCCTGATAATTGCACTGGTTGTTTTTCTAATGGATATATCGTTCGAGACTATTCTCCAGCAATTTTATTCATTATTTTAACTGTTATTATTCATAAGTCTGATATTAAGTGGTAACCAACCTTTAATTCACCATCCGGCATGAGCGAACAAGTGAAAAAGTGGTATGTGGTCAGAGCCATCAGCGGGAATGAGAAAAAGGTGAAAATATACCTTGAAAGTGAGATTAGTCGTCTCAACCTACAGGATTATATTTCGCAGGTACTGATCCCAACTGAAAAAGTATACCAGGTACGCAACGGTAAAAAAATAAGCAAAGAACGAAATTACTTTCCGGGCTATGTTTTGATTGAAGCTGTGCTTACCGGAGAAATACCACACATTATTCAGCAATATTCCGGGTGTATTGGGTTTCCTTGGCTCGAAAGAGGAACCTGTACCCTTGCGGCAAGCCGAAGTAAACAGGATATTGGGTAAAGTTGATGAACTGTCTGAGCAAGGCGAAGAGTTCAATATTCCGTTTATTGTTGGTGAAACGGTTACGGTAATCGATGGACCATTCAACAGTTTCAGCGGAATCATTGAAGAAATCAATGAGGAAAAGAAGAAATTGAAAGTAATGGTAAAGATCTTTGGCCGAAAAACTCCTCTGGAACTTTCGTTTATGCAGGTTGCAAAGGAATCGTAGGTAGTTACCAAATTCCGCAAATACAAATCCTTTAAGAAAACTACAAAATGGCAAAAGAAGTAGCTGGATTAATTAAACTGCAAATTAAAGGAGGAGCGGCAAATCCTTCACCCCCTGTTGGACCTGCATTAGGTGCGAAAGGTGTGAATATTATGGAGTTCTGCAAACAGTTCAATGCACGTACTCAGGAAAAAGCCGGTAAGGTTATTCCTGTAATCATTACTGTTTATAAGGACAAATCGTTTGATTTTATTATCAAGACACCTCCTGTTGCCGTTCAACTCATTGAAGCTAACTAAGCTTAAAAGAGGATCCGCTGAACCTAACCGTAAAAAGGTTGGCTCAGTAACCTGGGATCAGGTAAAAGAAATTGCTGAAGGCAAAATGGAAGACCTTAACTGCTTTCACAATTGAATCAGCTATGAGCATGGTTGCAGGTACTGCCCGAAGTATGGGAATTACGTAAAAGGCGAATTCCCAACAAATATGTAAAGCTGATCGTTCGATCAGGCTTTCATGAATTTAAAATGTGTATTACCATTAACCTAGCGTGAAATGGCTAAATTGACAAAAAAACAAAAAGAGGCTTTAGCTAAATTCGACAAGGACGCTACTTTATTCACTAGCAGAAGCTGTCAAGTATTGTCAAAGATATTACGTACCACCAAATTTGATGCTTCTGTTGATGTTGATGTTCGTCTTGGGGTTGACCCCCGTAAAGCCAACCAGATGGTTCGAGGTATCGTTACCTTGCCGCATGGAACCGGGAAAACAATTAGGGTTCTGGTGCTCTGTACTCCTGATAAGGAGGAAGAAGCTAAAGCTGCCGGAGCTGATTATGTTGGTCTTGATGAGTATATCCAGAAGATTAAAGAAGGCTGGACTGATGTTGACGTTGTTATTACCATGCCCAGCGTTATGCCCAAAGTTGGTGCTCTAGGTCGTATATTAGGTCCCCGTGGCCTTATGCCAAACCCAAAAACCGGTACCGTTACAATGGACGTAGGCAAAGCTGTAGAAGAGGTGAAAGCCGGTAAAATCGATTTTAAAGTCGATAAATTTGGTATCATTCATGCAGCGTATGGCAAAGTATCTTTTGAACAGGAACAACTTATCGAAAATGCCCGTGAATTACTGCAACTATCATTAAACTGAAACCTCCTCTCAAAAGGTACTTATGTAAGAAGCATCTACATGTCAAGTACTATGAGTCCTGGCATACGTATCGATGAAAAATCGATCAAATAAGATTTCCGGAAACAATAAGTACTTAATCCTTAAAGAACAAACATCGCTATGAGAAAAGAAGAAAAAAATCAACTTATAGAAACCCTTACGGAGGATTTAATAGCTGCTAATATCTTTATATTACTGATATTTCAGATCTGAATGTTGAAAAAACAAGCAAGCTGCGTCGCCTATGTTTCAAAAGGGACGTTAAGTTGATCGTAGTTAAAAACACATTGCTCCATAAAGCAATGGAAAAATCCGACAAGGACTTTGGAGATCTGTACGAGTTCTGAAAGGTCATACTTCAATTATGATTGCTGAGCAGGGAAATGTACCGGCTAAGCTGATCAAAGAATTCAGGAAAACATCCGATAAACCAATACTTAAAGGAGCATACGTAGAGGAAATGACCTTTATTGGTGATAATCAACTGGACGCACTCGTCGCAATTAAGTCTAAAAATGAACTTATTGCCGATGTTATTCTTGCGCTCAATCACCAGCTAGCAATGTTATTTCTGCATTGCAATCCGGCGGTCAAAAATTATCCGGTGTTCATCAAGACCTTATCCGAAAATCCTGCATAACACCAGGCAAGCGTACAAAATGAATTAATCAATAAATGTAAAACACTTAAAAACAACAAATAAAATGGCAGACTTAAAAGCTTTTGCAGAACAGTTAGTTAATTTGACTGTAAAAGAAGTTAATGAACTTGCTCAGATACTTAAAAGACGAATATGGTATTGAACCAGCAGCTGCTGCTGCAGTAGCAGTAGCATCATGCTGGTGCAGACGCTCGCTGTAGTTGAAGAACAAACCTCATTCGATGTTATTCTGAAAGCAGCTGGTGCAAGCTAAATTAGCAGTTGTAAAACTCGTAAAAGAATTAACCAGCCTTGGCCTGAAAGAAGCAAAAGAACTTAGTTGATGCAGCTCCAAAAGCAATGAAAGAAGGTGTAACCAAAGACGAAGCAGAAGCCTTGAAACACAACTCGAAGAAGCAGGTGCAGAGGTTGAAGATAAAGTAAATATTGCTATTTAGACTACAATTACCAAACTGACTGCTTGTACCTGCTCTACGCGGTTAGTAAGCAGTTAGTTTTCTTCCCGATTCTCATATCGGGATTAATTGTTTAAAAATACTTTGTTTATTTAAATCTTAAATTTCATGACCTTGGCTTCACAAAAAACTGAACGGAGTAGTTTCGCAACATCAAAAATCCAGGCTGAATATCCTGATTTTCTCGAAATTCAAATAAAGTCTTTCCAGGATTTTTTCCAACTGGAAACAAATCCTGAAAATCGCGTAAATGAAGGTCTTTTTAAAGTTTTCTGCCGAAAATTTCCCGATTACGGATGCCAGGAATAATTTTGTTCTGGAATTTCTCGATTATTTTATTGATCCTCCCCGATATTCAATCGAAGAGTGTATCGAAAGAGGACTAACTTACAGTGTTCCGCTTAAAGCAAAATTAAAACTTTATTGTACCGATCCTGAACATGAAGATTTTGAAACCATTATTCAGGATGTTTATCTGGGTATGATCCCTTATATGACTCCAAAAGGCACATTCGTGGTGAATGGAGCCGAACGTGTTGTTGTATCACAGTTGCACCGTTCACCCGGCGTTTTCTTCGGTACCAGCTATCATGCCAACGGTCAGCAGTTGTATTCAGCCAGGATTATTCCTTTTAAAGGTTCCTGGATGGAATTTACAACCGACATCAACAATGTGATGTATGCGTACATCGACCGGAAAAAGAAATTACCTGTTACCACCTTGCTGCGTGCTATCGGATTATGAAAGTGATAAGGATATTCTTGAAATTTTCAACCTCGCCGAAGAGGTTAAAGTTAGCAAAGCCGGCCTGAAAAAAGTATGTCGGACGAAAACTTGCTGCCAGGGTGTTTAAAAACCTGGATCGAAGATTTTGTGTGATGAAGATACAGGTGAAGTTGTTTCAATTGAACGTACCGAAGTAATTATCGACCGTGAAACCGTTCTTGAAAATGATCATATCGATCTGATTGTTGAATCCGGTGCAAAAACAATTCTTCTTCACCGCGATGATATCAGATCGCAGTGATTATTCCATCATTTTCAATACGCTGCAGAAAGATACTGCCAACATCCGAAAAAGAAGCTGTTGAATATATTTACCGTCAGTTGCGAAATGCTGAACCACCCGATGAAGAAACAGCCCGTGGTATTATCGAGAAATTGTTCTTCTCGGATAAACGATACGACCTGGGTGATGTTGGACGATACAGGATCAATAAAAAACTGACACTCGAAATACCTCTCGAAACCAAGGTTCTTACCAAAGAAGATATTATTTCTATTATCAAGTACCTGATCGGACTTATTAACGCTAAAACAGATGTTGATGATATTGATCACCTGAGTAACCGTCGGGTACGTACAGTTGGTGAACAGCTATACAACCAGTTTGGTGTTGGTTTGGCCCGTATGGCCCGTACCATCCGGGAACGAATGAATGTTCGGGATAATGAGGTGTTTACACCTATGGATCTGATCAATGCCAAAACACTTGTCAGTCGGTAATCAACTCATTTTTTGGTACCAACCAGCTTTCGCAGTTTATGGATCAAACCAATCCGCTGAGCGAAATTGACTCACAAACGCCGGGTTTCTGCTCTCGGACCAGGAGGTCTTTCACGCGAAAGAGCCGGTTTTGAGGTTCGTGACGTTCACTATACACATTACGGACGTCTTTGTACCATCGAAACTCCTGAAGGACCGAATATTGGTCTTATTTCTTCACTTTGCGTTTATGCAAAAATCAATAAACTTGGTTTTATTGAAACTCCTTATAAAAAAGTTATCGAAGGCAAAGTTGATCTTACCGAAACCATGTATCTGAGTGCTGAAGAAGA
This sequence comes from uncultured Bacteroidales bacterium, assembly GCA_963714825.1. Taxonomy (GTDB): domain Bacteria; phylum Bacteroidota; class Bacteroidia; order Bacteroidales; family UBA4417; genus UBA4417. Next base: position 631,426 of record CAVQQF010000003.1, read on the forward strand.
AGAAGAACAAAATTATTGCACAGGCAACTACTTCGATGGATAACAGCGGGAAATTTCTGAAGAAAAAGTAAAAGTTCGTTACCTTGCTGATTATCCTATTGATTGAAAGAGAAAAAGTTGACCTTATCGACATTGCACCTAACCAGATTGCTTCTATTGCAGCTTCGTTGATTCCGTTCCTGGAGCATGATGATGCTAACCGTGCACTGATGGGATCAAACATGATGCGCCAGGCTGTACCGCTTCTCAATCCTGAAAGGCCAATTGTAGGAACAGGTATTGAAGCCCGTGTTGCACAGGATTCACGTGTACTTATCAATGCCGAAGGTGATGGTATTGTTGAATATGTTGATTCGGATCAGATCGTGATCCGCTATACACGCCTCGAAGAGGAAAGGCTGGTAAGTTTCGATGATGATGTGAAAATATATAACCTGACCAAGTTTTCACGTACCAACCAGAATACCTGTATTAACCTTCGTCCAATTGTTCGAAAAGGCGATAAAGTTAAAAAAGGCCAGGTTTTATGCGAAGGTTATGCTACCCAGAAATGGTGAGCTTGCTCTTGGTCGCAACCTGATGGTGGCTTTTATGCCATGGAAAGGTTATAACTTTGAGGATGCTATTGTTATTTCTGAACAAGTTGTAAAGGAAGATATCTTCACTTCGATTCATATCGAGGAATTTACACTCGAAGTACGCGATACCAAACGTGGTGTTGAAGAACTTACGAATGATATTCCAAATGTTAGCGCAGGAAGCAACCAAAGATCTTGACGAAAACGGATTGATCCGTATTGGTGCCGAAGTTAATGAAGGTGATATCCTTATCGGAAAAATTACACCGAAAGGTGAAAGTGATCCTACTCCTGAAGAAAAACTGCTTCGTGCCATTTTTGGTGATAAAGCCGGTGATGTGAAAGATGCATCGCTCAAAGCACCTCCTTCGATGAAAGGTGTTGTTATCGACAAAAAACTATTCTCAAGGGTTATTAAGGATAAAAAAGTTAAGGCCAAAGAGAAAGATATGGTTAAGGAACTGGATGAAGAGTTTAACAAAAGTACTGCTGACTTAAAGCAGAAACTTGTTGATAAACTTACCGTTCTGGTTAGTGGAAAAACTTCACAAGGTGTTTACAATAACTTCAAGAACGAAATGGTTCCTAAAAAGGTGAAATTCACCCAGAAAATGCTCATGGGTATTGATTTCATTAATGTTAATCCTAATAAATGGACTACTGATAAGGAAAAAATGATCTGATCAAACAGCTGATCAACAACTACATTATTAAATACAAAGAAATTCTGGGTGTTTACAACCGGAAGAAATTTGTTGCAACTGTTGGTGATGAATTACCTAATGGTATTGTTCAGATGGCAAAAGTTTATGTTGCTAAAAAACGTAAGCTGAAAGTTGGTGATAAAATGGCCGGTCGTCACGGAAATAAAGGTATTGTTGCAAGAATTGTACGTGAAGAAGACATGCCTTTCCTCGAAGACGGAACACCTGTTGATATCGTTCTGAACCCGCTGGGTGTACCTTCGCGTATGAACCTCGGACAGATTTACGAAACTGTTCTGGGCTGGGCAGGTGATAAACTCGGCACTGAATTTTGCTACCCCTATTTTCGACGGAGGCATCTATCGATCAGATTAACGACTACCTGGGAAAAGCCGGTTTACCCGAAAATGGTAAGGTATTATCTTTACGACGGCGGAACAGGCGAAAGGTTCGATCAAACCGCAACTGTAGGTTACATTTATATGCTGAAACTACATCATATGGTTGATGATAAGATGCACGCCCGTTCAATCGGACCATATTCACTTATTACGCAGCAACCACTGGGTGGTAAAGCTCAGTTTGGAGGACAGCGTTTTGGTGAAATGGAAGTTTGGGCACTTGAAGCATTTGGTGCTGCCAATATTCTTGCAGGAAATTCTTACTGTTAAATCTGATGATGTTATGGGAAGAGCAAAAGCATACGAAGCCATTGTTAAAGGCGAAAATATGCCAATCCCGGAATTCCTGAATCATTTAATGTACTTGTTCACGAACTCAGAGGCTTAGGCTTAAGCGTAAACTTCGAATAAATATTCAGTGGCCGCAGGGCGTCATGTTGTTATGCAACATGATGCCTGTGCAGGCTAAGGTTTATTTAATGTGAAACAAAAGTAATTTTAATCGTTAATCATTTCTTGATATATGGCTTTCAGAAAAGAAAATACTGCCTCAAATAAATTTTCCAGAATCACGATCAGCCTTGCTTCTCCTGAATCGATTCTGGAACGGTCAAGCGGAGAAGTACTTAAACCCGAAACTATCAATTACCGGACATACAAACCCGAAAGGGATGGTTTGTTCTGCGAACGTATTTTCGGACCGGTAAAGGATTGGGAATGTCATTGCGGTAAATACAAACGAATCAGGTATAAAGGTATTGTTTGCGACCGTTGCGGTGTTGAAGTAACCGAGAAAAAAGTCCGCCGCGAACGTATGGGACATATTCAACTGGTTGTTCCTGTTGCCCATATCTGGTATTTCCGCTCATTACCCAATAAAATTGGTGCGCTTCTGGGCTTCCAACCAAAAAACTGGATACAATTATTTATTATGAACGATATGTAGTTGTACAACCAGGATTACTGGCTTCCGAAGGACTTGCAACCCTCGATTTTCTTACCGAAGAAGAATATTTCGATTACCTCGATAAACTTCCGAAGGATAACCAGTACCTCGACGATAGCGATCCAAATAAATTCATTGCAAAAATGGGAGCAGAAGCTCTTGTTGATTTACTGGCACGACTCGATCTCGATCAGATTTCATACGATTTGCGTCACAAAGCAAATACCGAAACTTCACAGCAACGTAAAAAGGAAGCCTGAAAAGACTCCAGGTTTTTGAAGCATTCCGCGATGCACAAACACGTGGTGAAAACAGACCCGAATGGATGATCGTAAAAGTAGTTCCGGTAATTCCACCCGAATTCCGGCCATTGGTTCCTCTGGATGGTGGACGTTTTGCCACCACCGATTTAAATGATTTATACCGCAGGGTTATTATCCGTAATAACCGTTTAAAACGACTGATCGAAATCAAAGCTCCTGATGTGATTATGCGTAACGAAAAACGTATGCTGCAGGAAGCTGTTGATTCACTTTTCGATAATTCACGAAAAGCCAGCTCAGTGAAAACTGAATCGAACCGTGCACTGAAATCACTGAGCGATAGTTTAAAAGGTAAACAAGGACGTTTCCGCCAGAATCTTCTCGGTAAACGTGTTGATTATTCAGGTCGTTCGGTTATTGTTGTAGGTCCTGAATCTCAAACTTCAACGAATGCGGAATTCCAAAGGATATGGCTTCTGAACTTTTCAAGCCGTTTATTATCCGTAAAATGCTTGAACGTGGCATTGTAAAAACCGTGAAATCAGCCAAGAAAATTGTTGACCGTAAAGATCCTGTTGTTTGGGATATTCTCGAAAATATACTGAAAGGACATCCTGTTATGCTAAACCGTGCTCCTACGCTGCACAGGCTTGGGTATCCAGGCTTTCCAGCCTAAACTTATCGAAGGAAAAGCTATTCAGCTGCATCCGCTGGTTTGTACGGCTTTCAATGCCGACTTCGACGGTGACCAGATGGCTGTGCATCGTTCCACTTGGAAATGCAGCTATTCTTGAAGCACAGATTCTGATGCTGGCTTCACATAATATTCTGAACCCTGCCAATGGAGCTCCTATCACGGTTCCTTCGCAGGACATGGTTCTTGGTCTTTACTATATGACCAAAGGCCGTAAAACTGAGCCGGGTCATATTATGAAGGGTGAAGGAATGAATTTCTATTCACCCGAAGAAGTAATTATTGCTTATAACGAGAAACGTAGTTGACCTGCATGCCTTGATCAATGTAAGAGTACCTTTCGATGAAAATGGCGTTATTGTTGAAAAACGTATTGAAACCACTGTCGGACGTGTACTTTTCAACCAGGTTGTTCCGGTGGAATACGGTTATATCAACCAGCTGCTAACCAAGAAATCATTGCGTGATATTATCGGCGATTTGCTGAAGAAAACAGGTACAGCTAAAACTGCCCAATTCCTTGATGATATCAAGAACCTTGGTTTTAATATGGCTTTTAAAGGTGGACTTTCATTTAACCTGGGTGATGTACTTATTCCTGAAGCTGAAAGAAATACTGATTAACAAGGCCAATGCCGAAGTTGAAGAAGTAATGAATAACTATAATATGGGATTCATTACCAACAATGAACGTTACAACCAGATTATTGACATCTGGACACATACCAACTCTAACCTCACTAAAAAGGTAATGAGTGACCTGGCAACTGATAACCAGGGCTTCAATCCGGTATATATGATGCTTGATTCAGGTGCCCGTGGATCGAAAGAGCAGATCCGTCAGCTTTCGGGTATGAGGGGACTGATGGCCAAACCTCAGAAATCAGGTGCAACCGGTGGTGAAATTATCGAAAACCCGATTCTTTCGAACTTTAAAGAAGGACTTTCGGTTCTTGAGTACTTTATTTCTACTCACGGTGCCCGTAAAGGTCTTGCCGATACCGCTCTTAAAACTGCTGATGCCGGTTACCTTACCCGTCGTTTGGTTGATGTGGCACAGGATGTTATTATTTCGGAAAACGACTGCGGTACTTTACGCGGACGTGTTACAACAGCTCTCAAGAAAAATGAAGAAGTTGTTGAATCATTGTACGACCGTATTCTCGGCCGTGTAACCTTACACGATATTTATCATCCTAACTCGGGCGAGCTTCATTGCTTCAGCGGGTATGGAACTCACCGAAGAAATTTGTGTTCAAATTGAAGATTCACCGATCGAAGCAGTTGAAATACGTTCAGTACTTACCTGCGAATCGAAACAAGGTGTTTGTGCCAGATGTTATGGACGTAACCTGGCAACAGGACGAATGGTTCAGAAAGGAGAAGCCGTTGGAGTTATTGCAGCTCAATCAATTGGTGAACCTGGTACACAGCTTACTCTCCGTACCTTCCACGTGGGGGGTGTGGCCGGTGCCAATATTGCCTCGGCTTCACGTATTGTTGCAAAATACGACGGTGTTATCGAGATTGATGAACTTACGTTCGGTTGATTATAAAAATAATGACGGGCGTATCGTACCAGATCGTAATCGGCCGTTCGGCCGAAATGAGGATCATTGACCCGCAAACAGGTATTATCCTGGCTTCGGGACATATTCCTTATGCTGCTAACCTTTATTATGCTAACGGTGCCACCGTTAAAAAAGGTGAACTTATTACGGAATGGGATCCATACAATGCTGTTATTCTTTCGGAGGTAGATGGTAAAATTGTGTTTGATAACATTAACGAGGGTATTACTTTTAAAGTGGAAGCCGATGAGCAAACCGGATACCAGGAAAAAGTAATTATCGAATCGCGTGTTAAAGCCAAAAATCCATCCATTCGTATTGTAACTGCTGACGGAGAAGATCAGAAAATTTATGACCTTCCTGTTGGATCGCACCTCCAGATGGAAGAAGGAAAAACCATTAAAGCCGGTGATATCCTGGTTAAGATTCCGCGAGCCGTTGGTAAAACCGGTGATATCACCGGAGGTTTGCCAAGGGTAACCGAGTTATTCGAAGCCCGTAATCCATCTGATCCTGCCGTTGTTTCTGAAATTGACGGTGTTGTTTCGTTCGGTAAAAAGTTGAAACGTGGTAACCGCGAAATTATCATCACCTCCAAAACAGGTGAAGAGAACAGCTACCTGATTTCTACTTCAAAGCAGATACTGGCACAGGAAAACGACTATGTTCATGCCGGATACACCACTTTCGGACGGAGCTATGACTCCTGCTGATATTCTCGCTATTAAAGGCCCGATGAAAGTTCAGGAGTATATCGTGAATGAAATACAGGAAGTTTACCGTTTACAGGGTGTGAAAATTAACGATAAACACTACGAGGTAATCGTACGCCAGATGATGCGTAAAGTTGAAGTTGTTGATCCGGGCGATACCAAATTCCTTGAAGGTGAGCTTGTTAACAAGATTGACTTTAACGATGAGAACGATTGGATCTTTGGTAAAAAGATCGTTATTGATCCCTGGCGACAGCACAAATATGAAATCGGGCCAGATTATCAGCGCACGTAAACTTCGTGATGAAAACTCCTTGTTAAAACGCCGCGATAAAAAGCAGATCGAATCGCGCGATGCCAACTCAGCAACTGCCAAACAGGTACTGCAGGGTATCACCAGGGCTTCGCTACAGGTTCGTAGCTGGATTTCGGCTGCATCATTCCAGGAAACAACCAAGGTTCTTACACAGGCATCTATACAATCGAAGAGTGATGAATTACTCGGATTGAAGGAAAATGTTATTGTAGGTCACCTGATTCCTGCCGGTACAGGTTTACGCGAGTACGAACACCTTATTGTGGGTTCGCGCGAAGAGTACGACCGTATGCTGGCTTCAAAAGCGGAATAATTTTTTATACATGATTTTATAGGGAAACTGTATCAGCCAAAATGATCGGTTTCCCTATATTTTTAAAATTTGTTTACTGATTAAACAGCTAAAAATTATACAACCATGAACGATCAACCAAATCAAAATCAGAACCAGATAAATATCGAACTCTCCGATGATGTGAGCGAAGGTATTTACTCAAATTTAGCAGTAATAACACATTCGAATTCGGAATTTGTTGTTGATTTTATTAAGCTTATGCCGGGTGTTCCTAAAGCAAAAGTTAAATCACGCATTATCCTTACTCCTCAGCACGCCAAACGTTTGTACCGTGCACTGAAAGAAAATATCACCAAGTTCGAAGCCGCACATGGCGCCATTAAAGAAACCGAGGGTGGTGATTTCCCCTTCCAGCTCAGTGGCCCTGCCGGACAGGCTTAAAATTACTTTAGCGATAAAAAAAAAGAGGCTTACTGAATCAGTAGCCTCTTTTTTTTGTTCGAAAAATCTTAGCGGTTAACTATATACCTGAATATAAGGTACGATTGCTCATTGTTAAGTTCAGCCTTAGGAATCATTCTGTCGAGTATGCCTTTCCATTGCTGGTTTGTGTGTTTGCTTATACCCGGAAGTTTGTGGCATTTGCCGCAATTATTCATATACAGATCGTGACCCTGCTGGAGTTCGGCAAGGGTTGCCGGTTCAACTTTATTTACATTTTTCTCACCGGGTGTATATAGTTGTGTTGTACTGCATGCAGCGGCTACAATTAATAGAAATGCAACAAGTATAGGTTTCATAAGTAGGATGTTGGTTAGGGCAACAAAAGTATTAAAATTTTCCGATAGTTTCCCTCAAAATGCTATCATTTATATTGGTTGATACGGCAACATGCCTTACAATCACTGATTTTTATGTGATTGTTATTGCTATCGGCTGACATTGCTATAAAAGCAAAAAAAAACAGCAGCATAAAAATGCTGCTGTCCTGAATTTTGGTTTAACGCTTATTAAACGTTAAATAATGAATTAACTATCGGATCGTTTTTACTTGTGCGATCGTCGATACGTTTATCCATCATAAGCGGATATACACACTCGTCAATCAAAGCCTGGCTGGTACGGGTAGTTACTTTATAAGCACGTCCGGCTGCTGAGGTCGATTCGTATGAGAAATCCCAGCCCAGAACCATAACCCTGGTACCGCGGCTGTTAATTTTTTTAATAAGAGGTACGTAGTCAGTATCTCCGGCAATAATAACAACTACATCGAGTTGTTTCATCAATGCAAGTTCATAGGTTTCGAGCGAGAACCAGACATCAATTCCTTTTTCTTCGGCATCGCCTGTGCGTGAGTCAACCAAAAGAGGATAGTTGTGAGTAGTAATACCTTCGTACATAAAAATATCGTCAATCCGACGCTCGTTGGTCATCTGAGTTAAACGATATGATTCGTCAGGGTATTTTTTCTCCAGCTGGCTGGTTGAATAACGTCCTCTGAACCAGTGTGTTTCAACAACCTGGCAGTAACGTTTTTCTGCATTCTCGAGTTTCGAAATTTCGTCGCGCAGAAATTCGGCAAGTCCGTTGAAGTTAATGGTACTTTTACGTTCATGATGGTAACGGTAATACGAATTCACTTTCAAAAAGAAAGTGCCATCGATGAACAGTCCGATTTTTTTGATTTTCTCTTCCATCTTTTTAATGTATAATAATGTAACAAAAGGTTCTGATATAAAATATTACTAGATAACAGTAACCCTGTTTAATTGTTCAATTTTCTCAATCAGTACCCGTGATTAATTTGGGTTTCGAATAAACAAAAAATAAACCACATTGATTGCAGCCCGTACATTTCTGAGAAGATGCAAATGTAATTCTAAATTGTTTAATTACAAAATCCAAAAAGCTACTATTTATGTTAAAAATTCAAATTCTCATCAACCATGTTCAATTGATAAACAGATGAGTATATTGATTTGTTCGTTATACAATTACTTTTGATCACTCATCACTTTGCTTGGTACAATTCTGTATCATGCTTTGCAGTTTAAAACAAGTGAATCAGGCCGGACGTGTACTGTTATTCAGTCGATTCTGTAGGCGTTTTGGGTTCATCCTGGCTTTTTTCTTCGCCTTTAAGGTAGGAGGGAAGTTCAATACCTGCCGATTTGAAAATATCGTCGAGCGGTGGTATCGATTTGAACATACCGGCAAGGAAATTAGCAGTAGCCGGTGTTTTACCGTCAGCACCTGCACCCATGCTATCCCATACCGTAACTTTGTCGATTTTAATATTGCTGATAGCTTCCACCTGTGTTTTGATAATTTCGGGAAGCCTGTCGGCAATAAGCATCAGAACTGCATCGCGCGAATTACCATTGGCAGCATCAACCAGTTTATCGAAACCGGCAGCCTGTTTGCTCAGCACTTCGTAAATACCTTGTCCTTCGGCCTGCTTTTTCAGCAATATAGCATCGGCATCGCCTTTAGCCACGCGGCGGGTTTGTTCAGCAAGGGCTTCGGCTTCTATTTCAATTTTCAGTTTGTCAATTTCGGTAGGAATAACAATATCAGCGGTACGGGTAGCACGTTCGCGCTCCGACCTGGCCATTTCGGCAGTTTCTTCGGAGGCATAGGCTTCCTGAAGTGCTTTTGCGGCCTGTACTTTTTCGGAAGCTACAGCCAGGCGTTCGGCTTCAGCCATTTTTTCGCGTCGGTTCGCATCACTCTGGGCGATGGTAATTAAAGCCGTATTCTCTCCTTCAACAGCAGTTGCATTGGCTTCGGCTACCTGAATACGTTGATCCTGCATTGCCACAGCTTCGCCAATGGACCCGTCGCGGTTCTTTTCGGCTACAGTCTTTTTGGCATCATTTATAGCTTTTGCAGCTGCCTCTTTACCTAAAGCTTCGATGTATCCCGATTCGTCGCGGATATCGGTAACATTGACATTGATTAGTCTTAGTCCGATTTTCTGCAGTTCAGCTTCCACGTTTTGCGAAACGTTGGCCAGGAACTTATCGCGGTCGGTATTTATTTCTTCAATATCCATGGTTGCAACAACAAGCCTGAGCTGTCCGAAGATTATATCCTTTGCCAGTTCCTGTATAGCAGCCAATGGCAGTCCCAGCATCCGTTCGGCCGCATTTATCACAATCGAAGCATCGGTCGAAATTCCTACCGTAAACCTTGAGGGTACATCAACCCTGATATTCTGACGGCTCAGCGCATTGGTAAGGTTAACCTCTATGCTGATAGGCGTAAGATCCAGGTAAGCATAGCTTTGAATTACCGGCCATATAAAAGCCGCACCACCATGTATACATTTCGATGAACGGTTGGTGCCTTCCTTATTTACTCCGGTACGTCCGTAAACAACCAGGATTTTATCAGAAGGACATCTTTTATAACGCTTGAAAAGCGAAATAAAAGTGGTAAAGATAATTACTGCAAAAATTGCAACAATGGCTACTGGATACATGGATTGGGTATTTTAAGGTTAGGAGAAATTTAGGGATCGGATTTTTAATTTTTTTCTACGATAAGTATTTCGTCGCCGGCAATGCCTGTAACTTTAACAAGGGTATTGGTAGGAAGGTCCTGATCAGCTTTGGTAATAGCCTGCATTTCGCGAAGTGCCCCCTGGAATGTTACCTGTATTTTTCCGACATTCCCGTTGTTGGCTTTGATAGGTATGTATACTTTCCCGACGGCTCCAAGAGCATTTTTTATTGAAACATTTCCGCTATCGGCCATTCTCATTATAAAATAAAACATAGCCGATATAATAACCATGGCAAAAAGACCTGCCAGTATGGCGAAAAATATAGTCGCAATATTACTGTACCCTGCATTGATAAAGGCTATGCCAGTCCAGCTGAAAACAGTGAAAAAGGCAATAAAATTCCGTATGGTGAAAAAGCTGAATCCGGGGCCGAAATCGTCGTTGCTGTGCAAGGCGTCGTGGTCGGTGGCGTCGGATTCGAAGTTTATATCCGAAAAATCAGCACCGGGATCGGTGGCTCCGCCGCCAATACCTATAAATGTCAGTATCATCTGTATAACGAAAATGATTGAAAACGGAATAGCTAAGAGCCAGAACACTTTTTCTATTGCCGACAGGGCATCCCACCAAGCTTGCATAATCTTAGAGTTTAGTTATAGCAAATATAGTAAAAAAAAAGATGTTTGTTAAAGGAAATTAAATAGTCAGGATATTTATTTTATTTTATGCTCCCACTGGTAGTTTCCTTCCGAATCCCTGGCCGTGGTGCTGGTACTTATCCGGGTGTCGATACGTAACCTTGTGAAATAATCGCGGAACGAAAGTGCAAAAAACAGTGAGCCAACAGTAGCAGTGCCGGAATTGCGGTAATTGAGCCATAACTCCCGGGGGCGCCCTATCCATACACCGGTAACATTGCTGACATATGAATTTATTTTAAGCGGTTTCTTTCCTGTTTTATCGAAAACATACTCCCACTCGCAACCGTAAATTGCCTGTCCGCTGGGTTGGAAAGCCGGAAGAAACCATACGCTCACCGTTTGGTCGGGATTGATGTAAACAAAAGACAAAAAATAAAAATTGCTGGTATCGCGAACCACCTGGAACTTTGAGTTTGCAGCCGATAAAGCATTACCCGAAGCTTTGAGTTTTAATGTGTCGCAGGGGCCTGTATATTCCGAGGTATTGAAATCGGGCTCGACCTTCACATGTTTGAGTATTTTAAAACTGCCATCTGTTACTTTTCCTCCAATAATATACCAGTTGTTTTGTTCTTTATAGCTGAACCATTCGGAATCGGACTGCCCTGATGTTTGGCTGAGACTGTCAGTTACCGTTAGTGTGAAATATTCGTATTCGGCCAGGTAGTTTGCTTTTAGCAGGCTGTTGTTAAATTGAATCGAGTCGAATTCGGGGGTTGTAAAACCGGCTTTTGCCGAAAATAGCCATACTGATACTATACAAAGGACCAGGAGTGTTTTGTTCATGCCGGATAATGTTATTTTCGCCGAAAGGTATAAAAAATACCAAATGAGAAATCGATACGCGAAATGTTCTGATAATCCTTTTCGTCGAGCGTTACCACTTCTTCTGTTGTGCCATTATCCTGTGTAAACTCCTTAAGGAAAGCATGGATATAACTGCCCTGAACAGCAACATTCACATTGCGGAATACTTCGTAGCTTATCCTGAGCGAAGTGGATAATCCAGGGGAAGAACCTTTGAACATGGCTGAGTCGCCGACAGCTTTGCCAATATTGCGGTACAACAGCCAGGCCGGGCCTATGCCTCCGGTTACTGAAAGCTTGTTGTCGAGTAATGGCAACTTGCCATACACCATAGGAGCCAGGGTATGAACGCTCATGTCGCTCGATAAATCTATATAAAATATATTGGAAAAAAATTCGACCACAATGCTGTCCACTTCCTGTTTGGTGTTGAACCTGGTGTATTTTGCTCCTATACCTACGTATTTGTTGAAAAAGTATTCTGTTTCGAAGCCATAATGCCAGCCCGAACGCAGCTTGTTAAAATAGTCCTGTATTTCGGGTGCAATGCTGTCGGGTGCTTTTTCAACGAGCAGGCTGGGGCCTGCCAGGGCGCCTGCCCATAGGCCGCCGGTGCCATTCGAAAGCTTGAAATTGCCTTTTTGGGCAAAAATAGTTCCGCTTACAAGGGTGATAAAAAGCAGAAGTAGCAGTTTTTGTTTCATTAGAACGTTGAATTGATACGTATTTTATTTAGGGCAGTATACTATTATAAACGGTGAATTCGGGTAAATAGTTTTGGTGGCTACAAAAAAAACGGCGATCCAGGTTAGCGGTCGCCGTTTTTATGCAGGGTTATTTATTTGCTTTTATCAGGTGGAGTTGGTATAGGGGGTTGCTCCTTATACGCCTTCAGCTCGTCGAGAATCACTTCGATGGCCTTGTTCAGCTGTTCGTCGATGCCTGCGTATTCTTTTGCCGGATCGTTGTCGATAACAATATCAGGTTCTACACCAACACCTTCGATAATCCATTTGCTCTCGTCGGATGAATAGCTGGCAAATTCAGGCTTACGCAGGTCGGCTCCATCAACAAATGGTAGTGAACCTCTGATTCCGACTACACCACCCCAGCTGCGCGTACCAATAACCTTTCCTAAGCGGCTTTTTTTGAATCCGTATGGAAAAAGGTCGCCATCGGAAGCTGAATAATTATTTATCAGCAGCACCTTGGGGCCAAGCATCATCCGGGTGGGTGTATGCCCGATGGCTTCGACATTGCGTGCCATGTTACTTCGCTGAATTTCTCTGTTCAGGCGTTCGATGATCATAGGCGAAACATTACCGCCGCCATTGCCGCGATCGTCGATAATAAGTGCTTTTTTGGATAACTGAGGGTAGAAATATTTAACAAACTCATTAAGACCTTCAGCGCCCATGTCGGGGATGTGAATATACCCGACCTCGCCATTGGTGGCATGGTCGACCTTGCGGATATTATTCTGAACCCAGTTGTAATAATATAATTTTGACTCATCGCGAACAGGTACTACCAGCACTTTTCGTCCACCTTCGACAGCTGACGAATTAAGGGTTAGCTCAACATTAGTTCCGGCTTTGTCAATCAATGCCGAATAAATATCAGTCATATCTTTGGTTGATTTCCCGTTAACGGAAGTGATAAAATCGCCTTTTACAGCGCCAACACCAACCTCGGTGAGTGGCGACCGCAGATCGCGGCTCCAATTAGCGCCTTGCAGTAAGCTGTCGATACGGAAATAGCCTGAAGCATCCTTGCTAAGACGGGCTCCCAGTAGTCCCAGGTTTATTTTGTCGACAGGTTTTCGCTCGCCACCGTTAATGTAGGCATGGCCAACACTAAGTTCCGCAATCATTTCACCGATAAGGTAAGTAAGATCGTTGCGGTTATTCACATAGGGCAACATGGGGTCGTATTTTGCGTGCATCGCTTTCCAGTCGACTCCATGCATGTTAGGTACATAAAAGAAATCGCGCATCTGCCTCCATGCTTCGTCGTATATCTGTTTCCACTCTTCGCGGTAGTTCACCTGTACTTTGAGCTCGGATAGGTCAATATGTTTTTCGATATTGATTTTTGCTGAGGGCAGATCAATCATAGCATACCTGCTTCCCTGCCTGACCAGCATTTTTTTGCCATCGGCTGTGATATCGAAAGCGATCCGGGTGCCGAGTTCCGTTTCCTTTTTTTGTTTCAGGTCGTAAACCTTAGCCCACATTCCCTTATCGCTGCTCGTGTTATAATAAATTTTGTTTTCAGCCGGCCATATGTTCCAATAGTTACCGGCATCAACAGGTATTTCAATAATTCGTTGCTGAATACCTTCGGTGTCAATCTTTATGGGCTTAACATCAGGTTCAGCCTCCTTTTCATCATCTTTGCCCTTGTCCTTTTTGCCTGTTTTTTTGTCAGGCTTTGCTTCGGTGTCGGTTTTTTTATCAGCTATCGTTACTTCGTCATTCGAGGGGGCAAAGGGCGAGGGGGTATCTTTTGCCAATGTAACAAGGTATAACTTGGTCATATTCTCGTAAGCATAATTCCACTCCACATTGCTGTAAATAGGGTCGAAGGTGCGGTCGGAGGTAAAAATGAGGTATTTGCCATTATCCGAAAAAACAGGCTGCCCCGAAGAAAACCACTGATCGGTAACTTCATATTTTTTTTCATCGGAGGTATTAAAGAGCATAATCTGCTGCATCCCATTCTCGAGAGGCTGGCTGTATGTAATCCAGCGGCTGTCGGGCGACCAGTTGAAACTGCCGTATTCCCATACCTTCGATTTATCCACAAGGGTCACTTTACGGCTTTCGATATCAATGTATTGTAATCTCAGCATCTTGTCGTTCCACATAATTTTTTTGCTGTCGGGCGACCAGCGTATGGTGAATTTGTATGTATCGGCACCTGTAGTAAGTTGTACCGGGGCTTCGCTGCCATCCTGTTTAGCAATATATATTTCATATTCTCCGCTTTTATCGCCCAGGTAGGCAATATATTTACCATCGGGCGACCACAATGCTTCGCGCTCGTGTGCATTGCTGCTGCCTGTAAGGTTACGTGTAATTCCTTCTTTAACAGGTACACTGAAAATGTCGCCCCTACCGGTCACTACAATCCTGTTTCCATCGGGCGAGGGGTTTACTGAACCAATATTTTGTGTGGCATCTTTCAAATCGTTGCGCGAGGTATTAAAATCGTCGGCAATCTGAATCTTAATTTTCGTAGCTGTTTGTGTAGCGATATCGAAAATAAAAATATAGCCGCCTTTTTCGAACATAATACGGTTATCGCCGGCCGAAGGGAATTTGATGTCGAAATCAGTATAGTTGGTTACCTTGCGAGTCTGATTAGTTTTCAGGTTATAACTGAAAAGATTCATGGTGCGGTCGCGGTCGGAGCAAAAATAAATTTCGTCGCCGAACCACATAGGGAAAATATCCTGTGCATCGTTATTGGTAATATTGCGGGTGGCTTTTGATGCAAAGTCGTAAATCCATATATCGTCGGCCATGCCACCTTTATAGTATTTCCAGGTGCGGAATTCGCGAAAAACCCGGTTATAGGCAAGTTGCTTGCCGTCGGGCGAATAGGAGTTGAATCCCCCGGCAGGTAAAGGAAGTTCTTTCGACATGCCTCCCGATAGGGGTACCATAAACAGCTGGCCGATAAAGTCGTTGAATGTTTGCTTACGCGAACGGTAAATAATGTTATTGCCGTCGGGTGTCCAGCCCATCACTATGTTATTGGGTCCCATACGGTCGCTGATATCGTCGCGGCCCAGGGTTGCCGTAATGGTTAGCCGCTGCGGAATGCCGCCCTGTGCAGGCATAAGATATACCTCGGTGTTGCCGTCGTACTGTGCTGTGAAGGCTATGGATTTTCCGTCGGGCGAAAAATGCGAAAACATTTCGTAACCAGCACTGTTAGTGAGCTTGCGAGCCATGCCTCCCGACGAAGGCACAGTATATAAATCGCCTGCGTAGGAAAAAACTACCTGGTTACCATGAATGGCCGGGAATCGCATTAACCTGGCTTCATCCTGCGCAAACAGCAGAGCCGGGAAGATAAATGTAAAAAAGAGCAATAAAATAATTTTGGAATTTCGATTCATGCTGTGAGTGTTTATGAGTTTATTTGTTTTTAAACAAAAATAAGCAATTACTTGTTCGTTCAGGTTTTGTTATTCATAAAGTATTGCATTTTTCATATTCAAATACTTGCTGGTTTATACCGGGTGACCCGATTAAAATGCTAAATTTGCACCTGCTATACAAAAGCCGTTTTATTATGGATGTCTTATTTTCGGAAGCTTGGATTTTTACATGGGTAATATTGCCAATACTGATATTTATCGCCCGTATAATGGATCAGACTATCGGGACATTGAGGCTCATTTTCATTTCAAAAGGAATGAAAAACATAGCCCCGGTACTTGGTTTTTTCGAAGTGATAATATGGCTGCTTGCCATTGGTCAGATTATGCAGCACCTCGACAACTGGTTATGTTATATCGCCTATGGAGCCGGTTTTGCCATGGGGAACTATATCGGTATTCTGATTGAGGAAAAATTATCGCTGGGAACATCCATCATCAGGGTGGTATTGCCAAATGAATCTCCTGAACTTATTGCGGCGTTAAAAACACAAAATTTCGGGCTTACCATCCTCGACGCTGAGGGTGCTGTAGGTAAAGTCAAAATATTATTTTCCATCATCCGGCGAAAACAGACACCTGCTTTTCTGAATTTACTGCATGAGTATAATCCGTCGGCCTTTTACACCATCGAGGAAGTTAAAGAAGCTCGTGAGGGTGTTTTTCAAGCGAATGCACGGAAGCGATCACTCGGCGAAGGAATGGCTTCTTTATTGAAAAAAGCAAAATAAATTATTGATAATTAAATAATTATAAAGTTACGGGAACCCAAATAGCAATATTATCACACGATGACAGTGCCGGTCGTACATTTGTTGCCCGGAATCTTTTTAAGAGCGCTGTAATTACCGGAGCTGGTCCTTTTCAACTGGCATGTTTTGATATTGAGAAACCTGATATGGTCCATTTCTTCAGCGATTATCCCATCGCTGTTGAGCATTTTTTTTCGTCAATTCCTTCGGTTAATGTTGCTAAATGCAGTTACTGTGGAGCCTGTTCAGCATATTGTGCCGAGAAAGCTTTACAGTTTAACCGTTTTGTGCCTTCGGTAACGGTAATTGTTTCGCTTTGTTGCGGCTGTGGTAAATGCTCGCATTATTGCTCCCGTAAAGGCATTAAAATGAAAGAAATTCATTCGGGCACAATACGGCATGCCAATATTGGAAAGCATTCCTTTATATCCGGATCGCTGGCAGGCCTGGATGTGCCTGGGATTCCACTTATATGTGAACTTAAAAAACGATTAAATCCGCAGGCCTCGGTTATCTGCGATTTTGGCCCGGGAACAGATGCCCTGATTGAACGCGGGCTTGAAGGCATGGACATAGGTGTTATTATTGTTATACCTGGAGCTGAGTGGGAGGCCAATCTTAACACCATGTTAAATATGGTTCACAGCAAAAACCTGGCTGCAGCAGTATTGATGAATAAAATAAGTGCTGATAATCAATTTGTTGACATGGTGTCGTCCTTTTGCACCCTGAATGCTATACCGTTGCTTGGAATTGTTAATTTTACCAAAAATATTGAAGATGAGCCGTTCAGCTTAACTCCTGCAGTGAAAAAGGAGGAAAGTGAATTTCCGGGTATCTGGGATCGGATAATTGAAATGTCGGTAATAACGAAAATAACAAATCGGAAAAATATAATAATCTAATAAACAAATACATAACAGAATTGTAATGAAAAACAAAAAAATCGGATTCAACTCAAAACTCATCCATGGAGGCGAATTTAATGACGCACTGGGGAGTGCAACGGTTCCTATTTATCAAACATCAACCTTTAAATTCGACAGTGCCGAGCATGGAGCAGCCTGTTTTGCGGGCGAAAGCGACGGGTATATTTATACACGTATCGGAAATCCAACTATTCATGCATTGGAGACTTTATTGGCTGAACTCGAAAACGGTTTCGGAGGCATTGCCTGCAGTTCGGGTATGGGAGCCGTAAATACAGTTTACGGAGCCATGCTCTCCAAAGGCGACCATGTTATCAGCTCGGCTGCTGTTTATGGCCCGTCGCGTGTGGTGCTCGAAACCTACTATAAAAAGTTTGGTGTTGAAGCAACCTTTGTAAATACTTCGGATATTGAAGCAATACGTAAAAGCATCAGGCCCGAAACTAAATTGTTGTACATCGAAACACCTTCGAACCCTACCATCGAAATTTCCGATCTGAAAGCCTGCAGCGAACTTGCTCATCAGCATGGAATAATTGTGGCTGTCGACAATACATTTTGCAGCCCTTACCTTCAGCGGCCAATCGAATTCGGAGTGGATATAGTTCTGCATTCGCTTACCAAATTTATTAACGGGCATGCCGATATTGTTGGTGGAGTTGTAATTGCAAAAGATGAGGTTTTGTATAAAAAACTTCGTTCGGTAATGGTAACCTTAGGATTCAATATGGATCCTCACCAGGCCTACCTTGTAATCCGTGGTGTTAAAACTTTAGGCATTCGTATTGATCGTGCCCAGGAATCAGCCATGAAAATTGCTAACTATCTTGAGCAGCATCCCAAAGTTGAATGGGTCAAGTACCCGGGTTTGGTTTCGCACCCTCAGCATGAACTGGCGAAAACACAGATGGATGGCTTCGGAAGTATGCTCAGCTTTGAATTAAAAGGGGGAATTGAATCAGGTCGTAAGCTTATGAATACTGTTGAACTGGCTATCCTCGCAGTTTCGCTGGGCGGTGTTGAAACATTGATACAGCATCCTGCATCGATGACACATTCGAAAATGTCGGCCGAGGGAAAAGCTACTGCCGGTATTTCTGATGGTCTTGTCCGCTATTCAATAGGAATTGAAGATGTGGCCGACTTAATTGCCGATTTGGACCAGGCATTGGCAAAAATTTAATTTCAACATATCCTGCCATTTTACGTCAGGTATTTATAATTGTAAAAATGAAATCCGGACCCTGTTCCGGATTTTGTTATTTTTGTAAAGCTAACACAATTTCCGAAACCGTGAAAAGGAGCTTCATCCTGTTGTTTTTTATACTTTTTGCTATTGTTGCTCAATCGCAAAAGGTGGCTGTGGTGTTGAGCGGAGGAGGAGCAAAAGGCGTATCGCATATTGGCGTTCTGCAGGCGCTCGAAGATAATGGCATACCTATCGATTATATAGCAGGGACCTCGATGGGCGCAATTATCGGAGGCTTATATGCTTCGGGTTATTCGCCCGAGGATATGAAACAGATTATCAACTCGGCAGAGTTTACCAAATGGGTATCGGGCACACTCGATCCTGAATACACCTACTTTTTCCGTAAAGGCCAGCCTGATCCTTCGTGGCTCAGTTTCAGGTTTAAGTACGACTCGGTATTTCAAACACAAATCCCAACCAATATTGTATCGCCGATACGAATGGACTATGCTTTTATCGAACTGTTTTCGCAGGCAGCAGCTGTGTCGGGTTACAATTTCGACAGTCTCATGATTCCTTTCCGTTGTGTGGCTTCCGATGTGAGGTACAACAAACCGTATATTCTCCGCGAAGGTGATGTGGGAACTGCCATCAGGGCTTCCATGACTTTCCCTTTTTACTTTAAGCCGATCCGTATCGACGGGCGGCTGCTTTTTGATGGAGGAATGTATAATAATTTCCCTTCGGACGTGGTAATGGACGATTTTTTCCCTGATATCATAATTGGAAGCAAAGCCTCAGGAAACTACCTGCCCCCCGATGATGATGATGTAGTTTCGCAGCTCACCAGTATGCTGATGGGTGAAACCAAATTCAATATGTATTGTGATGCAAGTGTACTTATTGAGCCAAAATTATGGGATGTAAATGTGATTGATTTTTCGAATACCAAAGCGTTTATCGATAGCGGTTATGTGGCTGCCCAACGCAGCATCCCGCTGATACGACAGTTTGTACTTGATAAGGTAAGCAAGGAGATGCACGACAGTATCAGGGCAAAATTTAATGCGCGAAAACCGGGATTCAATATTAACAGCGTAGAGGTGAGGGGGTTACAGCAAGGACAGGCCCTCTATGTTGCAAATGCTATTATGGGACAGGTACGAGGGCGCAGATCGGACACCTACTATTCCAATGACCTGGGGATGGAACAGGTTAAAAGTGGTTATTTCAAAGTAATAGGCGAAAATAAATTGAAATCGGGTTACCCTTCATTGTTTTTCGATACCATTTCGCAACGCTTTAAATTTATTATTGATGCACAGTACGAGCGAGGCATGGAAGCCAGTTTCGGTGGCAGTTTGTCGTCAGGCGCTACCAATGAAATATTTTTACAACTTCAATACAGCCTTTGGCGAAAAGTTGCATCAACTGTAAAGGTGAACGGGTCTTTCGGTCGCTTTTATAACTCCATTCTTGCAGGCGGACGTGTGGAGTTACCCGGCAAGGGGCCAAAGTATGCCGAAGCATATTACACCTTTAACCAGTATAATTATTTTCGCACCAAATCCTTCTTTTTTATCGGCGACAGCCCATTGTTTTTATATGAAAATAATTCGCATATACGTGCCGACATAGGTTTCCCCTTATCCTACAAAGGGAAATTTGAAACCGGTTTTACCCTGGGTATAAACAATGCCAATTATTTCCAAACCAACAGCGCCACCGAAATTGATAAGGCTGATAAAACAAAATTCAGTTTCTACAGCCCCTACCTGGAAATGGAGTTTAACACGCTGAACCGCAAGCAATACTCGAACCAGGGGTACCGGCTGTTTACCTCGCTGCAGTTTGTGAGCGGACTCGAAAGGCATACCCCGGGGACAACATCCTTGCTCGAAGGTAAATATACCGATTATCATAATTATTTGATTTTCAAGCTAAAATACGATCGCTATTTTCGAAATGGCAAATTTTACAGGCCTGGTTTCAATTTCGAATTCCAGGCTAACACGATTGGAAGTTTCCGTAACTACACTTCTTCAACACTCTATATGTCGGGGTATTTGCCGGTGTACGAAATGACAACGCTTTACCAGCCAGTTTACCGGCCACAAGGTTTTACCGCTATAGGTTTCAGGAATATTTTCAACCTGAACAAAAATATCGATTTCAGGCTCGAAGGATTTGTTGTGGCCCCCATTCGTGAAATTAAGAGCGATGCCATGCAACAGGTTTACCAAAGCAAACTTTTTCCTACACTTCACCAGGTGCTTTCGGCCAGTTTTGTTTATACCACGCCACTTGGGCCGCTGAGTGCCTCGGTAAATTTTTACGATGACGAAACACCGGTTTCATTTTTTGTTAATATCGGGTATCTTATTTTTAACCGATCCGCTTTTTAGTTTGCTCTTTAATTGATCATTCACTTTTTTGATAGATGATTGTTTATGGATTTCATGACTTTAGGTTTGGATCTACCCGATTTTAATCGAACTTAAGGGTATCGCGATTCTCATTGCGGACTTAGTTGAGGTGCCTTACCTCTGAAAGAAACAAATACCTGGAATCGCCTTTTCAAAAGCCTGAAACAAATTACAATAAAATGAATTAGGTAAGGAAATGTTGTTAAATTTGCAGTCCCCCAGGCATGACCCGGGGGTATTGTTTTACTAACTTTTTTCGAAAGAAAAACTCACATACCAACGCTGTTTCGTTTAAGCAGCGGGTTTTATTTAACCTGATCATTAGTTTAATTACTAACTCATTACAAATGAAAACGACCAAACATCCCGATCAAAATCCTGAGGAAGCGCCAATGCTCAAACAGGACGAGAATTCACAGCAGGAGAATCCTGTTAGCACAGTTGAAGAATCATTATCACCGGTTATGGATGCTGCTTCCGAGTCAGAATCCATCGTTTCGGACGAACTGAAAACAAACACTGCAACAGTATCAGAAACAGTAGTAAATACCGATGCTGAAGCCGTTGCCGAACCTGAAATTTTAGCTGAAGCTAATGTTGTTGACGAAGTAGCCTCCGAGCCCGAAGTAGTTGCTGAAGCAGAAGTGGTAGCTGAGCCTGAAGTAGTTGCAGAGGCAGAAGTGGTTACTGAGCCAGAAGTAGTTGCTGAGGCAGAAGTTGTAGCTGAAGCAGAAGTAGTTGCTGAGGCAGAAGTGGTAGCTGAGGCAGAAGTTGTAGCTGAGCCAGAAGTAGTTGCTGAGGCAGAAGTTGTAGCTGAGGCAGAAGTTGTAGCTGAGCCAGAAGTAGTTGCTGAGGCAGAAGTTGTAGCTGAAGCAGAAGTTGTAGCTGAGGCAGAAGTGGTTGCTGAAGCAGAAGTGGTTGCTGAGCCTGAAATAGTTGCTGAGGCAGAAGTAGTTGCTGAGCCTGAAGTAGTTGCTGAGGCAGAAGTAGTTGCTGAGCCAGCAGTGGTTGCCGAAGCGGAAGTAGTGACTGAAGCCGGAGTAGTTGCCGGGACTGAAGTTGTTGCTGAGAAAGTTTCTGATGATGATTCAGAATCGGACGATGATGAAATGGAAGATGACCTGGAAGCTGCCGAATCAGTGGATTATGCTCATATGAGCAGGGAGCAGTTGGTCGAAAACCTCGAAACACTGGTGCAGAATACGGATGTTAATGAAATAAAATCTGTTGTTGCCAAGATTAAAGTTGCCTACCTGGCCCTTACCAATAAAGAGAACCAGGAGAAATATAAAAATTCCGACGAAAGCGAAGAAACTGAAAGTGCTGAAGTTGTTGAAACAGCCGATCCTTTGGAAGACCGTTTCAAAACAGCATTTGGAATATACCGCCATAATAAATTCCGCCACAACGAAGAGCAGGAAAAAATTAAGACTCGCAACCTCGAAGCCAAGAAAAAAATACTCGACGACCTGAAATTACTCATCAGCTCGGAGGAAACTCTTAAGAAAACCTACGACGAGTTTAAGGGTTTGCAGGATCAGTGGAAGAGCATTGGGATGGTTCCAAAAGCCGAAGCCCAGGGCTTATGGCAAAACTATCATTTCCTTATCGAGAAGTTTTTCGATAAGGTAAAAATTAACAAGGAGCTCAAAGACCTCGATCTTCGTAAAAACCTGGAACGTAAAATTGAGTTATGCGAAAAAGCCGAAGAGCTGGTTCTCGAAGAGTCCATTTCGCAATCGTTCAAGAGACTGCAGGAGCTTCACGAAGAGTGGAAAGAGGTTGGACCTGTAGCTCACGATAAGCGCGAGGAAGTCTGGGACCGTTTTAAATCGGCTACCGAAAAAATCAACGATCGCCGCCACGATTTCTTTAAGAAAATTCAGGGCGACCTCGAAGCCAATTATGCCGCAAAAATATTGCTTTGCGAAAAAGCTGAACAACTGGTTGCTACCGAGTATAATTCCATTAAACAATGGCAGGACAGCACACAGCAGCTTAACGAATTGCTTCGTATGTGGAAGTCGGTAGGGCAGGCTCCTCAGAAAGTGAACAACGAAGTATGGAACCGTTTCAAGACTCAGCTCGACCTGTATTTTACCAATAAAAAAGAATATTTCGGTAAACTTAAAGATCAGCAACTTCATAACTATAACCTTAAAGTTGACCTTTGTCTTCAGGCTGAATCGCATAAACTAAGCACCGATTGGAAAAATTCGTCGCGCGAGCTGATAAAGTTACAGGGCGAATGGAAGAAAATTGGTCCTGTTCCGCGCAAGCACAGCGAAAAAATCTGGAAACGCTTCCGCTCCGCCTGCGATGACTTTTTCAATACTAAAAATGAATATTTCAAAAACCTGCAGGCCGGTGAAGGCGATAACCTGAAAATTAAACAGGAAATCCTCAATAAACTTGTGGCCTTCGAGTTCGACGAAAACAGGCAGGAAAGCCTGAACAAAGTAAAGGAGTTACAGCGCGAATGGATGAATACCGGGCATGTGCCTATCAAGGAAAAAGATCGTTTGCAGGCCGAATTTAAGGCTGCTGTAAATAAAATTTACAATAAGCTCAAGGTCGATTCGCACGAAGCCAGCCAGATGAATTACCGCTCGCGTTTCGAAAATGTGAAGGACCAGCCCGAAGCCGGCCGTATTATTAACCGCGAGCGCACCGGTTTGCAGTCAAAAATTGATGGACTCAAAGAAGAAATCCTTCTCTGGGAAAACAATATCGGTTTCTTCGCCAGGTCGAAACAGGCAAATCTTCTGAAAGCCGAATTTGAAGGCAAAATAGCCCGTGCCAAAGAGGAACTTGCCACGCTCGAAGCAAAAGCAAAAATCCTCCGAAATGTAGCACGCGAACAACAATAAATTATGAAAAGCCCCGGTTTGGGGCTTTTTTTATGGGAAAAGGTTTGCTTTCCGAAAGCAGTATAAACCGTAAAATAATTGTACACGGTACTGCGTTTCTATATTTCTTCTGCTTTAATATCCTTACCTTTGTTCTATGTCAGCTAACACTTTCGGAACAGTATTCAGACTCACCACCTTTGGCGAATCGCACGGCATAGCACTTGGCGGTGTTATTGATGGTTGCCCGGCCGGTTTGATAATTGATGCACAGTTTATACAGCACGAACTGGACCGCAGGCGTCCCGGGCAGTCGGATGTGACCACACAGCGCACTGAGGGCGATAAAATCGAATTACTTTCAGGTGTGTTCGAAGGCAGATCAACGGGTACTCCCATTGCTTTCGCCATCCGTAACCACGATCACCAGAGTTTCGATTATGACCATCTGCGCGAAGCATACCGTCCTTCGCATGCTGATTATACCTACGATAGAAAATACGGTTTCCGCGATCACCGCGGTGGTGGTCGTTCATCGGCTCGTGAAACACTTTCACGGGTGGCCGGTGGCGCAATTGCTAAATTGTTGTTGCAACATTCGGGCATGCAGGTAAAAGCATATGTAAGCAGCATTGGTGATGTGCAAGCAAGCAAAGATTTTACAATTGATCAGTTGGGCGAAATGGAGTCCAGCGCTGTTCGCTGCCCCGATAAGGATGCTTCGGCTAAAATGATTGAACTTATATCGCGCCTGAAATCCGAAGGCGATACAACAGGCGGAATAATCACCTGTATTATCAACGGAATCCCCCCGGGTTTGGGCGAACCCGTTTTCGATAAACTGCAGGCCGACCTGGCAAAAGCAGTCATGAGCATTAACGCAGCCAAAGGTTTCGAATATGGCGAAGGCTTCGGGGCTGCATCTATGCAGGGCTCAGCCCACAACGATATTTTTATTGCCGGCGAAAAGGGTGAAATAACCACAAAAACAAATCATTCGGGAGGTATACAGGGAGGCATCAGCAATGGCAACGACATTGTTTTCAGGGTGGCTTTTAAACCTGTCGCCACTATTCAGCAGTCGCAACCTTCGGTTAATGCACGTGGCGAAAATGTCGTTTTGCCGGCTAAGGGCAGGCATGATGTTTGTGTGGTACCAAGGGCAGTGCCTATAGTTGAGGCAATGGCTGCCCTGGTTATTGCCGATCATCTGCTGCGCAACCGGTCGTCGCGCTTATAGACTAAAACCAGGTATTATACGTTTCAATTTTAAATTAATTCTCCCCGTTCAGATGAAGAAAGCATTGAAAATTTCAGCCATCATAATTGGCCTTCTCCTTATAGTTGTAATAGCGTTGCCTTTTGTTTTCAAAGGGAAAATACATAAAGCCGTTCAGGACGAAATTAACAAAAACCTGAATGCCGTGGTAACCTTCGATGGGGTAGGAGTGACGCTGTTAAAGCATTTCCCCGATCTTACCGTAAAACTGAAAAACCTGAATGTAAAAGGCGCCGGTGATTTTGAAACGGATACCCTTGCTTCGATACCTGCATTGTCGCTTACGCTCGACCTGGGAAGTGTTTTCAGCGGCAGCGAATATAAAGTGAAGCAAATCGGCTTAACATCGCCGCGCTTGCTTTTTAAAGTGCTTGCCAATGGCAAAGCCAACTGGGATATTATGAAAGAAACCGAAGCCGTCGACACCACCACTGTGGCACCATCGGCTTTTAAGGTTTTCCTCGATGAAATCAACATCAGTGATGCCCGTATTGTATACGACGATGCCGAAATACCAACCATGCTGGCTTTCGACGGATTAACCGGTACGCTGAGCGGCGATATGACTGCCGATATTACTCAGCTCGATGTTAAAGCAGTGATTAAAGATATTACTGCCGATTACGATGGTGTGCGTTACCTGAGTAAATCAAATGGCGAAATAACAACGCTGCTTAATGCTGACCTATCAACCTGGACATTTACTTTCAAGGATGGCAATCTTCGCCTGAATGAACTCAATATTACTGCCGACGGGTTTTTTGCCATGCCTGACGAAGGGTATAACATGGATATTAAGTTTGCAGCCAAAGAAAATACATTTAAAGCCTTTCTGTCGCTTATCCCGGCTATATATTCAAAAGATTTTGCCGATCTGAAAACCTCCGGTACCATGGCTTTTGATGGTTTTGTGAAAGGCCTCTACAGCGATAATTCGATGCCCGCTTTTGCGATTAACCTTAAGGTAGCTGATGGTATGTTCAGCTATCCCGGTCTGCCCGGGAATGTGTCGGACGTTCAGTTGCAGATGGCTGTTGCCAATGCCGATGGAGTAATGGATCATACCACGGTTGATATACCACGTTTGCACCTGAGTATGATGCAGAACCCGGTTGATATTACCCTGGCGCTTCGCACCCCGGTATCCGACCCTGATGTAAATGCTACAATAAAAGGAATGCTTAACCTCGATAATGTTTCGAAAATATACCCGCTGGGCGATAAAACCAAATTGTCGGGTACAGTAAATGCCGATATGGCTTTCAAAGGCAAACTATCGGCCATCGAAAAAGGTGCTTACGATCAGTTCGACGCTTCGGGTTTTGCCACTTTCGATAATATTATTTATTCAGGTGAGGAAGTGCCACAACCAGTCAATATCAGCAAGGCACGCTTCGATTTCACTCCTGCCTATGCACAGCTAACAGGTTTAGCTCTAACTATCGGTAAAAACGATCTTACAGCCAATGGCAAGGTGGAGAATTACCTTCCGTATATCATGAAAAAGAACGGCGTACTTAAAGGTTCGCTAAGCACTACCTCCAACTTTATGGACATAAACAGCCTGATGTCAGGAACGGCATCAACCGCTTCCACGGCTGATACATCATCTCTCACAGTTATTGAAATGCCGGGCGATATGGATCTTTCGCTCAGTACAACTTTCGCCCGTTTGATTTACGATACTTACGATATGACGGATGTCAGTGGCCTTGTGCGTGTTAAGGATCATACCTTGCAACTTGATGGTTTAAAGGTTCATATGCTGGGTGGTTCCATTGCATTGAAAGGCACTTACTCAACGTACGATCCTTCTAAACCCTTGGTTGATATGGCCCTGGAGATTAAAAATATTGACGTGAAAAAGTCGTACGATGCTTTTGTTTCAATGCAGAAATTTGCCCCGATAGCAAGCAAGCTAAATGGGAATATCAGCACCAGCATGAAATTTAAAGGCGAACTTAAGCAGGATATGATGCCCGAAATTTCGTCGGTTTCCGCTTATGGCCTGTTGCTTTCCGATGTTTTGGGATTAACCAATCTGAATACATTTGGTAAAATTGCCGATATCCTCAAAATAGAGAAACTCCGGAATCCTTCACTCGAAAAGATCAATCTTTCGTTCGATATTATTGATGGTAAGGCTACGGTGAAGCCCATGGATTTTAAACTCGGAACCTACAAAGCGAATTTTTCGGGATCCACCGGCCTCGACCAGGTACTTAATTTTGTGCTTACGCTTGATGTGCCACGAGCCGATTTTGGCAGTAAAGCCAATAATGTTCTCGATGGACTGGTGAAGAATGCATCACAGAAAGGTGTTAATGTTAACCTGGGCGATATCATTCCTATCACTATTTTAATTGGCGGAACAGCAAGCGATCCTAAAATTACAACCGGTATTAAATCAGCTATGGCCGACCTGGCTGCTGATATGAAAAAACAGGCCCTCGAAGTGGTTGAAAAGAAAAAGGAAGAACTTGTAACGAAAGTAAAAGAAGAAGCCACCAACCTGATAGCCCAGGCCGATGCCGAAGCTGCAAAAATAATTGCTGAAGCCGAAAAACAGGCACAGAAAATAATGCAAGCGGCTAATAAAGCAGCCGATGATGTTCGTTTTGCTGCCGATTCGTCAGCAAATCGCTTAATAGCGGAAGGTAAAAAGAATGGTTATATTGCTGAAATTGCTGCTAAAAAAACTGCCGAAAAAGTTAAAAAAGAAGGCAATGATAAAGCCAGTAAGCTGGTTAGCGAAGCTCAGAAACAGTCGGATGCCATAATTGCCCGTGCCCGTGCCGAAGCCGATAAAGTGAAGAAGGATGCTACGGATAGGGTGAATAAATAGTTAATTCCAAAGGGAATAATAATTTGTCAGATGTATAATTTTGAACTTTTCGTATTGCAGTTTCTAACAAAACAGATACTTTAGGGAAAAGTAAAAAATAATCAGCGAACATCCCTGCCTGCCTACCAACTTCGTGTAGGTAAACAGCAGGCAAGCGTCCTTTCCGCGTCATCCGCGTTCTAATCTTATTCCCCATAAGTAAAATGCCCGATAATCTTAAAATCGAATAAGCAATCGGCCAGCACCTGCCCGGCTCCTATATTGTGAACTATCATATACCGTAATCCGTCGGCTGATTTCTTATCCACCACCAGCCCGATATGGGTAATGCCTCCGCCCAGGTTCCAGCATACAATATCGCCGGGCAAATAGTCGGCAGGATTTCGTGTTATAGGTTTGACTTGTCCGTGCCTTATAAAGAATGTCATCATGTTGGGAACACGGCGATGATCAATATTTTTATCGGTACGCGATAATCCCCAGTATTTGGGATACTTAGCAAAATTTGCAGCCATATCCTCATGCACTACTTTCTGAAGATCAATACCCACCTTGCGATAGGCACGGATTATAACATCGGTACATACACCTTTTCCGGCAGGGATATCGCCGTTAGGGTATGTGATTTTATAATAGGAAGGATCGTATTTTATCTTTTGTAAAGTAAGCCCGAGTGCAGCTTCTGAAAGGTTTTGCGAAAAAGTGTTTTGCCCCGAGACAGTGCAGGCGGCAGCAACGAACAGCAAAAATCAGTAAAGTGCTTTATGCTTGCTGATTGATCAATCGGCATGGGCTTTTTCCAGGTTCCGGGCATGGATGGTTTCTGAATAGTATCATTTAATCTTTACAGAACTTATTGAAATTTGATGAGCTGGAGTTCAACAAACTCTTAATCCTGTTGAATATTATATTTTGATTCGCTGAAAAGTTTTTCCAGTATATCAGCAATTTCAACCGGGTTAGTGAGTGGTTTCTCGTCCTTATAAATTTCGTAATCAAGTAATTCTGTTTTTTTTGTCACACCAATTTTTGGCAATTTCATCCGGTTGGTTGTTTCTATATGGATGCCTTCATTGTCGACAAGTATTACTTTAGGCAGGAACACCCCTTTACGTCCAATAAATTTATCCATTATTTCCACTGCTTCGGTAAATGTTTTGCGTGTAGCTCTTCCTAGTGCTTCGTAGTTATATAACTCCCGGCCATCCCAGGTATATACAGTGGCAAAGCTTTCGGATATTTTTTCTTCGAGAAGGGTTCCCCGGTGCAACGTATCATGACCCGAAGGCATTAAAAGCACTTTCCCTCCGCCTCCTTCGACATTGGCAGCATATTTAGGCAGCGTGGTTCCCGACATCCATCCCTGCAGGTGTTTCATGTATATTTTGCCTACCTGCACCGGGCTAATAAAATGCACAATGCCTTTTTCCTTATGACATTGCAATAGGTAGTACGGATGAATTCCTATCCAGAACATACGCCTGAAGGTTTCGGCCAGAGTTTTAAAATTATCGTTCACATGGTTCAGGAAAACTGTCTGGTTTCGGATGGTGAAGCCGTGGCTGCGGATTTTTTTAACGGCCAGGGCAAGGTCCGGGGTTATTTCCTGATAATGGTTGATATGGGTCATGAAATATACATATTTATCAGGACCCGTATTATACCTGTTGGCAGATGTATTGATGAGTTCAAGTAAATCGTCGGTTACAGCCATTGGCAGAACAACCGGAACCCGGGTTGCAATGCGGATGGAGCGAAGATGAGGTATTTTACTCAGTTCTTCCAGAATATACTGTAGCCGGCTACGGCTGATCCTGAGTGCATCGCCACCGGTAACAAGTACCTCGTTTATGTTTTTGTTATATGAAATGTAAAATAAACCTTTGTTGATCTCTGTGCGGTTAACATCCACAGAGCCATCCAATGATTTTGACCTCTGGCAATGTACGCAATAACTGGCGCAACTGGTATTCTGACCAACAAACAAGGCCACCCGGTTAGGATAGCGCTGGTAGGCCGCACCAAAGCTTCTCGATACTTCGGCCATTGCTCCTTCGGCACCTGTGTCGGGAAACAGAAGGTTGGCCGGCGTAGGGACACTTTGCCAGAAAATCGGATCAAGCCGGTTCTCCGCTTTTTCGCCTTTTAACATAAGCGGGTGAAACGGATCGGCCTGCATAAGGGTAGCATAGTAAGGCGTGATGCGGAAAGGCTCCTTCCCCTGGCTCTTCAGGGTGCTGATGGTACGTTCTATTTCACTTGCCTGGTAATCGTTTAATTCAATGACTTTACTCAGCTGTTCAACTGTAGTAATTGAGTTTTTAACCTGCCAGAAGGCATCGTTCCATTGTTCGTCAGTAACATCTTTCCAAAGCTCTATTGTATTATATTTTCGAGGCTCGTAGAAGATGTCATTCTTATTATTCATTCAGTTTCCTGCTTTCCTTTTAGTATAATTGTTTTTAAATTTCAGTTGCAAACCCGGTTTTGGAATATTGAATAAAGCACATTTTTTGTCGTATAGTAACCTCTTAACCTGAAAGGGCTGACAAGTCTGGAAATAAAACCTACAGGATGATCTGCTTAAAATCATCCTGCAGGAGCTATTTAGCAAAGATACAACAAAACAAGGAAACATTTAATTGCCTGGTATTAGGGGTGTAAATCTTATTTCTCTTTTTGCCGCAGCTTATTTCTTCAAAGTTTTATATTCTTCATTGGTGATTATTTTTATTTTGGCAAAGTCTTCGAGTTTGGCCAAAGGGCCCAGTTGTGCGGAGACAAGGCATTTTAATCCGGCCTTCAGCTCTTCGGGTTTCATGTTCATACCTACTGATACCACACCAGGAATTAACGTACCCGATTTATCCATGGCGGTATAATAAACAAAGAGCGTCTTTACAAAATTACCATATTCATTTTTAATATCCTGTTTAATGGTTACATCAAAGTTCATTGTAATATTCGCTTTATAAACCTTCTCTTTATCAATTGTAACCTGGTTTATGGTATAAGGCATATCTGGCAAAGCTTCAAAAGGGAGTGGCTTGGTAATAGGATCAGAAATATTGCTCTCCTTTATTTTAGCATCCCATTCTTCCTTCAATAGATCGAGCTCCTTGTCCAATTTAAAAGCATCTTCAATAGAAGTGTTATCGTGAATTGCTTTTTTCTTTGCTTCAATTTGCTGCTCATAATTATTAGCAATCGAAGGCAAATAGTTCAGGTAATCATTACTGGATGAGGAAAAGCCTCCTCCTGATCCACCGCAACTATAAATTAGAGCAGCTGCACAGGCAGTAATCAGTGAATTGAATAATTTTGTTTTCATAATCATTTTGTTTAGGGTTAGTAGTTCGTTTTAATTTAAAGGCTGATCCGTATCAGTTGCATATGACTTTTGATCAGAACCTGGCATAACTGAAATGTTGAATGTTGCAAAATGCAGTGTCAATGTGCGACAAAGTAAATGGTAAAAGAAGGGGCGCACAATTTTTAAGTGTCGCAGTTTATGAAACAGGACAAGTTTATATATAAGTATAATGAATTTGTTGGATAGGATTATTAAGGCCTGTGTTTAGCCAAGAGTAATGTGTTTAAATGAAATAGACGGGATTAAAAATTTTCGGAATTTTCGATTTCTGTTTCCGCTTCTGAAGGAATAAGAGCAAGGTTGTAATTTTCGATATAAAGTGTGGGAGTGATCCCTGTAACCGATTTAAATGCAAGGTAAAACCCCGAACGCGACCTGAAGCCAACTTCTGAAGCAATACCATCCATGCTATAATGGCTGTATCCGTTGGTTACCATCATCTTACGTGCTTTATCAATCCTGTATTTATTTATCAGTGTTTTCAGGTTACAATTGAAGTGATTGTTTACGATAGCCGATAAATAGGATGTGTTCGTGCCCAGGTCTTCGGCCAGCATTTTAAGGGATAATTCGGGGTTGGTGAAAATTTCATCTTTTTGAAGACGTTTCCTGAGTTTCTTCAGTATAATAGCTTCATCTTTAATATTTTCGGTTTTTGATTTCCGTGTAGGCCGGGTATCGCAGTCATGGAGTTTGTTGCTTAAATGGTCAAGTTCAATGTTTTTCTTAACAAGGCCAACATAGGATTCCTTGAGTTTTTTTAATTGACGGCGACGGAAGGTCGAAAACAGTATGGTCAGCACCAAAATAACCGAGATGGCCGAAAAAAGAATGATAAAAAGTTTGCTTTTCTCTTTCTCGCTCTTATTCCTTGAAATTAAATCAGTAATACGTGCTTTATGTATGTAGTAGTCGGATTCGACACGGAGTTTTGCCAGCTCGTCACCGTTGGTTTTTGCAACAAAATGCTTGTAGCTGATATACGCGGTATCGAGGTATAAAACCGCTTTCTCGAAATCGTTCAGCTTATTGCTGACCTCCGCTAGTTGTTCGTACAATTTTGTGGTGTGCGAAGCCATTCCCGACAGTTTATTGAATTTTACTGCCTCGAGCAGGTAGTACCTTGCCGAATCGAACTTTTCCATTTTCTGGTAGCAGCCAGCCATTACCTCGCACGATTCAGCCATCCATTTATATCCTTTGATTTTGCCGGCAATTTTCATTGATCTTTTTGCTGTTGCGAAAGCCAGTTTTGTGTTTTCGAGCGAAAGATACGCTGAACTTAGGCCTGTCAGGCAATAGAGGTGGTCGCGCATCGAATAATCGGCGGAGTATCGCTCACCCCTCGTAAAATATACTATTGCTTTTTCGGGGAAACCCGCATTGCTGTATGCATAGCCCGTGCTTACCAGGTTGTTGCCTATAACCCTTTTTTTGCCCGATTTATTGGCAAGCCTGTTGGCAAAATGAAAGTACTCGAAGTATGATGTGTCAACCTCGAGGTATCCTGCCATACGGCCAATCTGTATCAAATTGTAAGAAGCATTGGCATAATCGCCTTTTTTGTAGGTATAATTGAACAACTGCTGGCATATCCCGAGCGATTTCTGGTATTCGCCCAGGTTTTCGAAGTTTTCGGCTATGTAATACCTGCAATGTACCTGTTCAGCTGTGTCGTGTTTTATTGATGGCAATTCGAGAATTCCGAAAAGAGCATCGTTCGATTTTTCGAATAAACTCATTTCGCGGTATGCATATCCCAGTTCGAATTGTAAACGCACAAAGGATTCAGGGTCAGATTTTTTATCCACCAGGCTTAGCGCCCGGTTAAAAGTCCCGATTGCTTCATCCGTTAAATCGAGGCACGACTGTAGAATCCCGATTTCATATAACCAGGCGGTTTTTTGCTCCTTGTTCATGCCGGATAAAGTACCCGAATACTTATCAAGAAGCTCCTTGTAATATACAGTTAAGGAATCGTGATTATACTGCCTGCTTTTTGCTACAAGCCTGAGTTTCTCAGGGTGTTGTTTCAGGGTTTCGACCGAGGAATAAAAATCTTGCCGGCGCTGCGCAATCCGATCCTGACTATTGGCTGCAATGTTTAAGCAAAACAAAAAAAGCAATAATAGTCCAGGATATTTATATGCCGATCCGTAAGTTTTCAATTCGGTTGTCCTTAGTGAATGAGCAGTCCTTTAGTCGGATAAAGTTAGGGAATTATTATATTCAGAAAAACTAAATAGCTAAAATATGTTGAATTTTCTTATAAAAATGATCATAAGGGACATAAAATATGTACTCGGAATTAAGCAGATGTGATGGTTGTAAATCACAGAATATTAGTGTATTGTATATTGCAAACCACTACTGAAAAATATAATATCAATGATCTTGATTTTCAGGAGAAATTGGCAGACTTTAAAATTATAATGACGCCATCAGGTTAAGTATATGCTCTATTTTTGTTCGCATTTCAACCGTACTGCAGTTAAAATTGTTCACAATAACCGCAAATATAAGCTGATGACCGCTGCGTGTTTTGGCGTAACCGGCATAACTTTTTACCCGCGACATGGTTCCGCTTTTCCCATGAATATTACCTGTAGCATCGGAATTGAGGCACATTTTACCGAGGGTCCCCGATTCGCCGGCTACCGAAAGTGAGGAACGGAAAACGGCTGAATCGCGTGAGTGCTGCATATATTTCAATAAATGCAGCAGCTGGTTTGCTGTTATTGAATTATAACGCGAAATACCGCTTCCATCGAACATATAAAACCCTGATAAATCGATGCCTTTACTTTTCAGGAATGAGTATACCGCTTTAACGCCTGCTTCGGTGCTGCCATAGCCCTGTTTTTTAACTCCCATTTGTTTGAGCAGCGTTTCGGCCAGGAAATTATTGCTGTGATGATTTACGCTATATACCATCGAAGCTACTGAAGGAGAACCGACAGAGGCAATTTCGTGCCGCGGTTGCGAACTTTTAAGGGCGCGCAGCGAATCCATACCCGAGGTCGAAACGGCCCTGCCCGAAACCCGTATTCCTTTTGCAATAAGTTTTTTCCTCAGAAGCGTGGCTGCTGCCAGTGCCGGATCGTGAATAACGCCAACCACTTCGGCTTTGCGGGTGCCTTCCCTTACGGTTCCGCGTATACGCTTTTCAGGGCTGTCGGGGAAACCAACCAGGTACAATTCGTCATCGGCATCGTAAATAGCAACCTGGTTAAGAAAGGTGCTGCTGGGATGAGTTTGTGCCAGATCGCCGGCTTCGGGAATAATAAAATCTTTCTTATCAGGATCGAATTTTAACCGGAATAGATTTCCATTGATGGATAAGCCCGATGGTGCGGCGCTGTAACCCATATTGATTTCGCCCCAGGTCCAGGTATAAGGGATAAAATCCTCGGAGAAGATGCGTGCATCACCAATAATATTGCCGGTAACCGAATCGATATTAAGTTTGGCAATGCTGTTTTCCCATGAGGAGAAAACCCGGTTCATAGTTTCTTTGCCCATACAAAAAGTGGGATCGCCACCGCCTTTAATAATCAGGTTGCCTTTTAAAATCCGGTTTTCGATAACTCCATCGTACAGGAGCCGGGTACGGTAATTTGCCCTGGGACCCAGTATTTCGAGTGCTGCTGCAGTTGTAAAAAGTTTAATGGTGGAGGCTGGTACCAGGCTGAGGTCGGGATTCCGCTCAGCAATTATACTATCGGCAGTAACATCGTAAATTATATAGGCAAATGAAGCATTACGGAGGACTGAGTCCTGATCGAATGCTTCGATAGCCAGTAAAAGGGAGTCGGAGGCATTATAGATTTTGACCGGCTTAACAATTTTGCTGTTGGCCTTTATTATACTGCCAGATTTACCTTTGTTTTCGCGACAAGCCATCAGAAAAATAGCCAGTAATAAGATACTTAATATCTTAAAAGAAAATTGACGGATATATATAGCATTGATTGCCATCGTTATACAAATATACGAATTTCAAGCGTGGAATGAAATGATCCTGTTAAGCGCAATTTTTTCACTTACCATAAGCCGTATGCCGACCTTTATTTGCAATCTTTATCCACCTGGAACACGAAGAATATTTTATCATTAAATCCACAAAATTTCTCATCGATTACCAGGCCATTTTTAAATTTCCATCCTTTAACGAGCGGATCCTGAAAAGCTTTCTGCATTTCTTTAAATGAGCGGTCGTAACTTTTGCCTTCGAAAAGGCTTATTTGTGGAATAAATTTAAAATTATACTCAAATTTTTGCTCCAGGCTCATATTCCGCTTCATTATCATTGGTGGCGTATTATACCCGGTATGCATAACTACTGCCCACAAACAATAGTCCCATCCCTGTTCGCCCAGGTTGTTGAAAAGCTTTTTCACCTTCGAAACGCCTTGCATAGGAACAATGTTATATTCGTATTTAACATCTGTTTTCTCCTTAATCCTCTGCATTATACAATCATCTTCACCGATAATATACAAATCCCAGCCTTGTTCACCCATTTTATTCAGCATATCCAGGATACCTTGTCCATGTTTTTCGAAACGGCTCATGGAGGAAAAGGCATTCTCAATATCTGTAATTTGTTGATATTCATAATGAAGATGGGCTGTACTGTTATCTGTTTCATCCTTCATCATAATTGCTACTACGGCATTTGCCGACATTAGTTCATATCCCTGGTTTCCATATAAATTGGCAGTATCGGCTATTTTCCTAAAGAAATCCTGACCCAGGATAAAATACCTTGTAACTGAATTTCTCTTTTAAAGGAGGATTACTCAGCGTGTCATGTGAAACCATCAGGTACATCGGGAATAAATTTACATCCTTATCAATTGACCAGCCGCTTGCTCCCAAGTGAGTCTAGAAGTTGTAAGAATCCGTCTCCATGCCAATTTGATCTCTTCCAGCAATGGAAAAAACGGGTGGTTCGTTTCTG
Source organism: uncultured Bacteroidales bacterium (assembly GCA_963714825.1). Lineage (GTDB taxonomy): Bacteria > Bacteroidota > Bacteroidia > Bacteroidales > UBA4417 > UBA4417. The sequence continues at coordinate 667,702 of CAVQQF010000003.1, forward strand.
GCATCCAGTGGTATCAAATATGCTGTCAACCAAATCTGATAGCAGTGCTCGGGTATTATCGGGCTTAGATGTTGGGATTATAAGTGTAACATTACAGGAATCTGAACTCTGTAATGCATCAGTTACCTTAACCGAGTATTTCCCGTATTCCAGATCGGTAATTCTGGGTGCTGTTGCTTCATTGTTCCAATTTATGGTAAATGGCTTTCGGCCTCCTGAAATTGTAACTTCGGCCGATCCATCAGAAGCATTAGTTACCGTAGGATTTTTCCCATTGCATTTTACCTGCAAAGGTGTGGTTAAGGACTGCGTGCATGTACGACCCTGACCCTTTTCATCAATAAGTTGGAGTGTAAAGTCGCCTTCAGTGAGTTTGTTGATTGAAAACTCAATGGTTCCATCGGGAATTTCGGGTGAAGAGGGCTGAGTGGTTTTGTGCGTAATGTTAAAATAACGGAATGAACATAAATCTGCTTTTTGTTTCAGAACCTGGAATGATATTGTCCCCAGTTCAATTCCGTTGTTATTGGTATTGTTTAACCGAAAATCATACTCGCCTTCTTTCCAGGGTGCTGAAAAAATAATTTCACCTCCTGATTTCCCGCCAAGGTATTTATAGGCTATATCGTGTTGATCATTGAGTTCTTCCATGCCATGCATTATATTTGAAGGAATAATACCTACCCATGCATCCTTGCTGATAAGAAGTCCCGAGACTTTGTACTTTAGCTTTATTTTTTCTCCCGGGGCAAAATCAGCCTTTTCGAGGTAGAGTTTGGCAAGTCCTTTTGAAGCGGGAATAAACGCATCAGAAATTCCTAAAACTATTGTACAGCTGTCTTTTTTGTTATTATTATCCGTGATCCGAAACCGGTATTCACCGTTTGCCAGAGTTGAAGCCCTCGCTGTTATTGTGCCATTGGATGTATAAGTTCCTGTTGGGTTGGTTTTGGTGCAGCTAAAAGCTATGTTTCCTGTGGTTGTGACGGGTTCGTTAATTATTGGGTTAGGATTGGCTTCTGTCGGAGGCTCTTCGGGAGTTTCTGGTTTAGGCTTTTCTTTACCAGGTTCAGGCTTCACAATTTCCTGTTTTGGTTTTTGAGGATTGTTTTCTGGTTTTGGTTCTTCTTTAACCTGCTCTGCTTTTTTGTAACGGACAATAATGTCGTCAAATAATATTTCACCTGCACTGGTAATATCCGAAACCACGAATTCAACTTTTTTAATTCTCTTACCAATAAAAATGGAATGCTGCCTGCAAATGGTATCGGAATTTTTATCGTTAGCAGGTTTCCTGCCAAAATCAAAACCTTCTAATGTGGATCCATCAATTATAATTTCACCTTTCGAACCCCAGTTACTCCCGATTTCCATTTCATTAAAAGATATTGATGTTATATATTCTGTATCAGGAAGCATTAAACTGAGTTTGGAAGTATAACGATCATAACAACTTGCCGCACAGGTACTCTTCCCGAATGAATACAACTGTAGCCCGCACCCGCAGGCCTGGGTGACGGAGAGTTCCTCGGGTGATAATGTGCCGGTAATCCTTTTGCCCGGCGAGTTGATAAAAGTCCCTGTTGATGTGCCTTTCAGCCAGCTATGGAGTGCCGGTTTCCCGAAATTTTCAGTAAAAAGGATTTCTGAACCATCGCCATCGAAAAAGAGAGCTTCAATCTCGGATTCATTGAGAGCCCGGCTATAAATTGCAATATCGTCAATTAGGGCATCGGCATAGCCATCCCTAGCCCAGTTGCTGCGTCCGATATAGTTGCTCGATCGTTTTACTTCCGGAGGAACTATGCAATTGAGTTTTACCGCTACCAACTCACGGTTGAGGTATAACTTTGCTGTTGTGCCCTGTAACAGCAATACGATATGACTCCATCGGTTTAATGGGGTAATTGTTTGTGAAGCTATTTCGTAAGGTTTCTCCCTGTTGAACCGAAAATACTTCCTGCTGCCCTGCTGCTAGCGCCTTGCGAAAGTGAAAGGAATACGTTTTGAGCATCACTTCCATTCCCGAAGTCGAGTATTCGGCTCCAGTATTTGATCTTTCGTGGATTCACCCATGCCGAGATGGTAAAATCCCCTTTGAAATAAACATCTTCGGGTACCGAAATATAATCTGAAATTCCATTAAAACTGTAAGCGGAGGATTCGTTTCCAAATCGGTCGTTAACCAATTGGGCTCCATTTACTTGTCCGTTATGGCCATTTCCACTCCTGTCGGAGGCAGAACCCGTAAAAGTGTACTTCAGGATTAAGCCTTCCTGGAGGTTAGTGGTTTGACTTTGAGTATTTGGACAGTATAGAATGGTTGCAAATACTAAAATTAAAATTTTTTTCAATAATTCTTTGCTTTTCATAACCGTGGGAAAATTTAGTCGGACAACTTTTTATAGAGTTTATCGTAGATGAAATATTGCGAAGTATCTGATGTTTAGTATTCTTTATTTTCCTTAACCAGATATTCCTTTGGCTATTTGAATTGTATTATTGATGCAACAATTTCATCAACCTGGGTAAATAACTGGCGGTTAAATTCGATATAGGTAGGTACATCATTTCCATAGTTGTCAGCCATTTTTTCTCCATAAAACAAATTATATTTGAGTTCTTTTCTCCCTTTCGGGCCGATAATGAGTATGGTAGTTTCCAGAGTTTGTTTTGGAGTATTGTCTTTTTCAGAAATAGTTACCGTTGTTTCGCACTGTTGTGGGTTTTTAAGGTTTTCATCGGTCAGTTTGGTGAGTTGGATATGTGCAGGATTACATAATCCGTTCAGGGAAACTTCGAAAGCCCTTGCAGTTTTAGCCCTGTCGGTTTGATCGAAGAGTTTTACATCTGCGGTTTTAGCCAGGGATGCCATAACAAACCCGGCATAAGTTCTGCTGTTGCCTTTTATTGCAATGGCATGGTTGGGTTCACCGGGCCCTGCTAAAATTCTGATGTCAGGGCTGAATGGCAGCCAGCCTATTTTATCTTCATCAATCCCAACAAGGCTCTTTTTTAGCGTATTGGTAGAATAAGAAGATTTGGTAAGCTGTATGCTTCCATAAGACTCCACAAACACGGAGCTTTTATTCTTATCATAATTGCAGAAGTACATAAATTTGCCATTGTTGTCAGGCTTTGTAGCAGAATGGACTTTAAGATCATTTATGTGAAATTGGGAACTGATATGCTCATCCTGGTAGGAAGATTCAGTATTTAACTGGTAATCAATCCGGATCGTTAAAAGTGTTTTCCGGTCGGCCGAAAATGTGCCTGCAAATGAAATGTCTTCTTTGCTTCCTTCAAAAAGAATATTTTCGTATTTCCCGTTAAAACTATTACCGGAAGGATTAATCTCAGCATCTATAATCCATACTGAGATTTCCCCATGTACAGAGTCTCTGCTTGTTTGTTTATCTTCACCCCGCCCCTTAATCACCTTCACCGAAGTGGTTTCATTAATTATTAATGGAACATTGACCTTAACACGAATATAATTTGCAGGTAAGGAATTTTGTTGAGCCAGTATTTGGTTACCCGAAATCACACTAAGTAAAATGCAGGAAATAGTCAATAGGGATTTAGTTTTCATAAAAATTGCATGTTGATGTGACGACAAAAAAAAGATATTTCTGATATTACATTAATTTAGTTCATTTGAAAAAAGCCTTCTGAAGTTTCTGCTTTAATCGTTGTCCTGTCAATTTCTGGTCTGTTCGTGAATATTAATGACGTGCTCCATGGCATATTGGTTAATAGCTTTATAAATTTTATTCCCTTCTTTTTTAGCTTCATCTTCAACGCTTCCCTGCTTTTGAAAAATAACAGTATTGGCATAAACCAGTTCACCGGTTTCGGTTGCAACAGCTCGTATACTTAATGCTGCCTTGTCTTCATCAACCGTAAAGTCAGTAAATACAAAAAATGCAGCTAAGGTGATTCTTCCAAGTTTGGTGCGCATATTTGGATCGGCTAATTCGGATGAGCCAATAGTCAGTTCATCAAGGATGTAAGCCGATTAGACTTCTTTCGACTTCCGTAATACCTTTATGCTTATACAAATGACCAATGTCTTCTACAAAAACTCCTGTAGCAGCTCGGTTGTCCGAAAAGAGATTATACCCGCCTGATACCTCTGGCTGTATACCAGGGGTAACAAGTTCCTTATCAAATAATGCGACCCAAAGCCGGGTCATCCTTTTGTGCAATAACATAAAAAGTCAGGGTTATAACAAGTAGGAATAGAAGTAGTGTTTTCTTTATCATGATGTTTATTAATTATGGAAACTATCCCTCTTCCCCTTAATTTTTTTAGTTCAATCGAGGGAGAGGGCAGTTTTGCCGGTTCAATGGTAAACTGAGATTGTTTCTTGCTTCTAAGGTATATGTGCATAGTCATCCAGTGGTATCTGATTCATCTAAAAAATGACTTAGTTGACCCAGTGCATTCGCTTGACTGTATTATCTTCAATTACATCAGGAATGTGCCTTGATAATTTTTATATCATTTCCAGGGTTATTGTATGCAGGGGTTGGTATTTATGCCAATGGATGAGAATATTCCATGAAGGCGATTATGTGCCATCCATAATCATGAAACAACTATGTTTGAAAAGCTTCAACTAATGATTTTAGCTGAAACATGCTTTTCAGGATTTGACATGATAATGTTTTATTTATGTTAATATCCTATTCATATTCAACCAGGAAATCCCACATATATAAGTAATCGGAATCAGGGATGCACTCAAAGTCCATTTTATCAACACCACAATCCCACACACGATTCTTGTTTTCATCTAATAAGTAGGTATAACAAATCCCTGTGTATCCGGCTCCTAATCGCCAGCTTAAGATGGCTGTTTTTCCGGCTTCAATAGAGAAACCGCCAATTTTCTCACCTTCGGATACAAGTTGAAAAGTATTATTTGTATTTAAAAAATGATTTCCGTCCGGGCCAAAGTAGTTCGTCCGGGCCCATGTTGTATCATTTTCATCGCACTCGTCGGTCCAGCTTCCCATGGTCTCGAGAAGTTCGTATTTTACCGACGGATCTGAAACCAGGTAATTATACCGGTAGAAAACATTTCTGAATGTAATCTTAATGCTCTGGTAAGTGCCTTCCGGTATTTCTATGGCTGTATACGAATAATCCTCAAATAATTTTGGTTCAGTATTGGTAAAACTGGTGAGCCTGACCCAATCAAGATCGTCGGAATTACCTGCTTTTACTTCCCCTTGCGATACCCATACATCTCCGATGGTAAGTTTAAAACTGGTAGTAATTGTTGTTGTAATGTCGCCGGTTAAGGGCGGATTTAAGGTGGCGGATGTTAAAAACTCTGAACTTTTTTTACCTGATGCATTGGGGTTCAATGTTTTAAATTGAAGCTTTCCTGTTTTATTTTGAGGTTCCTCATTCTCTTTGTTGCAACCGGCAATAAGGAATAATGAGCATAAAAAAATGCTTGCGACAACTTTTGTTTTCATAGCTTTTCGTTTTTAGTGGATTAATTTTCTCAAACACTTATTTAACGTAATCAAGAAATCTTCTGTCGTTCAGTGTAAATACCAATCCTTATTCTATGCTAGCAGTCATTGATATTTCATCACATTTTCTGTGTATAAATTATTTTAAACTCGCCCTGTAAACCGAGTCGGGCTTAGCAACAAGTTTTGTAGCTCCGATAAGGAACGAACAGTATGTGCCTCCTGTAAATTCCCAGGTATTCGATGTTTTGTCAGCGTCTCCCGAACATCCTAAATTTAACCAACGTTTGGTAGGTTCATCGCCTTTGTAAACCTGCAAATGGATACCTTTACCTTCCATAGCTGATGGATTAAGAATTTCAACCATAGCTTTTACCATGAAATTTTTGAAATTAGCTTTTGTAAGAACTACTTCGGTGATTTTATACTCTTCCGCATCTCCTTCCTGTACCACAGTTGCTTTGAGAGGCTCCTTAAGTTCTGAAAAATATGTTTCAACCTTGGTATTAGCTTCTTCTTTCAACAGTTTCTCCTCCTGGGCTAATTTGAATGCATCGTTGAGATCCGTATTATTTTTCTGATCTTCTTCATTCTGCTCGAGTTTCGCCTGGTACTGAGCAACGGGTCCGATTATATCTCCAAAAATCTGCTCACTTCCTGCAGCTTTCATTTCATCCGATTTGGAGCCTCCGTTTCCACAGGAAGCAATTAGTAGTGGTAACGTAATAAGAAATACCAGTGTTAACTTCGTCATGTTTTTTTTCATGGTGTTTTAATTTTTATGGTTAACAATAAATAAACTATTTATAAGTGTCTTAGCTCCTGATTATTAATTCCGAATAAATTTAAGGATCAAAAGCTCGTTTGTCAAAAAGTATATGTCCTGTTTTATAAAACTGAACAGTTTTATTTGAAATGAAACAGATCGGTTACTGGGTGGAAATTGAAGAAAATGCTTGCTAAAAGTTGAATCCTTGAAACGATTCGGGATAATGAAAAATGAAAAATAACAGAACCCGGATAGCTCCAATTGCGCGTATCACTTTATATAAAATGAACCGGAATTAAGGGGAATAAAATAATATGGCACCCCGGCAGGGAGTTATGTAAGGCACAATTGTGCCATTAATTGGTGATTGAAACCAAAAAATGCCTGCAAAAAAGAAATCGATCGATCGGTAATATACCGTTAAGGGAGTAAATTATTCAGGAGTCGAGGTTCTTTCAATCCCAAACAGGTCGTAAGGCTGCTCGCTGAAACTGTCGTTAAAAACATACACCGTCATTACTGTGAACGCTATAAAAGCCAGCACGATTATAATCTGTGCGAATGATGTTTTTTGAATATCCTGTCGCGATTTTACATCACAAATTTCGCCGGGGCAGTATTGCGCTTTCTCTTTATAAACCAGCGAATATACTTTGCAACCGATACAGATTCCAAAAGCGGATTCGAAAAACAGGAATATTAAACAAATCAAACAGATAATACCTGTTATCGGGCTGTGTGAATTTACAACCACCAGCAGAACGAACATGGTTAGTGCCAGCCCCACACCAATTATCCACGCAAACTTCTTTTGCTGGGCTCCCACATACTCGGGAGTCTGGTTCCTGACGATCATTCGCCCTATAATTAAGGAAGGTGAGAATTTAGGATTGATAAAAACCCTCACTAAAATATCGACAAGAAATATTACCACGGCAAACTTCAGCATGGTAAAGTCGCCTTTAAAAATTACGATCAGTATGGCAATAAACATCATCAGGAATAAAATACCTGACGCGGCACGTATTTCGCGTTCGTTCAGGACCGGGATTTTGTACCCCTCCACATTTTCGCCGAATTGTATGATTTTTTTCATTTTGTATTTTCTTGATTTTATGCGTTATGGAAATTGTAATCCTCTTTGTTAAAGGCTGAAAAGGTTTATGGGATACAGCCCCGGGATTCTGTTTTTGTGAGCCTTGCTATGATGGCAAGCTCTGAGTGTAACCTGCTTGAGCAGAATGCCTGGTAAACTTTGTTAAATGAAAACAGGCAACTATATAGCTGTTTACATTAAAGCGCAAAAATAGCACCTTTTCGGGTGTAAATATAATCTGTGCGAAAATTACTGCCCGCTAAAGCGTTTTGCTATCGCCCCGATGGTTAATTGTACTGATTTAGTTCGGCTACAGTTTTATGTATATCTCTTTCTAAATCAAGTAATTTGCTGTAGCTTTCGTAATAAATCGAAAGCTCGGTCATATAGTTTATCAATGAAAGTTCACCTTTGTCAAGCGCTTTTTTCAGGAGTGCCGAATTATCGAAGGCCTGTAAGTTTAACCTGTAATCCGATGCATTTCTTTGTAAGTCAATGGCTTTGGCGTGCAAACTTTTAAGCTGGTTGTAAAACTGTAGTTTAGTATCGGCGGCAATGCTTTCCATGGCAATGGAATTTGCCCGGGCATATTTCACCTTGTTTTTGTTTTCCCACAGCGGAATAGTCACGCCTAGGGTAACACCCTGGAATTGCTCGCCTGCAACGCTTTCGCTCATGTAACCGGTTTGCAGTTTTGGAAAACTCATGGCACGGTTTAGTTTTTCCTGCTCCATGCTGATGTCGATTTCCTGCTTCAGCCAGCTTAAAACAGGGTTGTTTTTTTCGGCTGTGGCATACCACTGTTCAAAATCGGCAGGGATTTCAGGAGTTTGGAATTCACTTTCGGTAAAATCAACAGCCAGTCCTCCGTTTAATCGTGTTAATTCCGATAAAAGTGCATTTCGTTCAATTTCAGCCGTTGCTAATCCGTTACCGGCATTCAGCAGGTTTAGCTGTGCCTTGTTGTATTCGAGGATGTTCGTTTCGCCCGCATCGAATTTTAACTTGTAGGCTTTGGCAATGTTTTGGGCATGCTTTAATCGTTTTGTCAACTCAGCATTTAACGCATTTGTGTAAATCAAATCGATGCAAATAGTGCGTGCCTGTAAAAGCAGCGATTGTCGTTGCTTCTGATATTCGAGTTCGATCTGCTCATTTTTCAGATCGGAGATTTCATTTTTATGCCCGTAAGCGGTCGGGAAATCGAAGGTTTGCGTTATGTTAACATCCTTGCGGTTGCCCATTACCGAAGGTGTTCCCCATAGGTAGTTAAATTCAATTTCGGGGTTTTGCAGGTAAATGCCGGTTTTATTCCCGATTTTTTCAGCTTCCACAGTTTTGCGCAAGGCGGAAAGGGTGGTGTTGTTCTTCTCAATACCGGTCAGAATAGATTCAATAGTGCTCTGTGCGGAAAGGCCGGAACTGAGTATAAGGCTGATGATGAGGGTTATGGTGGAGGGTTTCATTTTTTTAGGAATGAGTGAATGGGTGAATGGGTGAATGAGTGAATGATTGAATGAGTGAATGTGAGAATGAGAGAATGAGAGAATGAGTGAATGAGTGAATGGGTGAATGAGTGAATGGGGGAATGAGTGAATGTGAGAATGAGTGAATGTGAATGTGAGAATGAGTGAATGAGATGAATGGGAGAATGGGTTAGGTGGATTGTTTGAGAGGGTAGGTTGAGTTTTTTGCGGAGGTCATAATTTTTGTGATTTCATTTGCTTCTTTCAGGAGCCTTTGTAATTCGATCAGGTCGTTGGATAATTCTGATTCATCGATTATTTCGAGCCAATACAGTGACTCATCTGATTCTTCGACTACAATACAGATTTTACTGAAAAACTCAGCTTTTGACCGCCCCCGGCAGGCTGCCCGATAGTTGGCCCCAACTGATGTTGCCGCTTTAACAAGTTGATAGGTGACAACAGCGGAAGCTTTCGACGTTTTTAATGTGTTGCAGAACTTTATGACATCAACAGCAAATTTTCGGGTCCGCTTCTTTAAGGCTTCAATGAATTGCTCTTTTTCGGTCATGATTCTCGGGTTTTTGGTTTGTTTTGAATGGGTGAATGAATGAGTGAATGAGTGAATGAGTGAATGAGTGAATGTGAGAATGAGTGAATGAGTGAATGAGTGAATGAGTGAATGGGTGAATGAGTGAATGAGTGAATGAGTGAATGAGTGAATGGTTAGCCATATCACCAGGGTTGCCTATTCTCACATTCTTATCATTCTCTCATTCTATCATTCTCTTATTAATTCTCTAAAGTACAAATTTCCAGTTGATCACTATTTCTCTTTAACATTCCCGTTACTATTAAAAATGCTGTAAACAATGGGAACTATGTAAATGTTAAGTAAGGTTGATGTAAGCAAACCTCCCAAAATTACCTTTGCCATCGGGCTCTGGATTTCGTTACCCGATAAGTCGCCTCGGAGAGCCAGTGGAATCAATGCCAGGGCTGCCGTAAGTGCGGTCATTAAAATCGCATTCAGGCGGTCGGAGGAGCCTTTGGTTACTGTTTCGTAGAGGCCAACACCTTGATCCTTAAGTTTCTGGTAATTCGAAATCAGCAGGATTCCGTTACGGGTGGCAATACCGAAAAGTGTGATGAAACCTATAATTGCCGGAATGCTCAGTACCCCCGAGGTAAACCATATGGCAAACACTCCACCGATAAGTGCTAAGGGTAAATTCAGAAGTATTATACCTGCCAGTTTAAAGTTTTTAAATTCCTGGTATAGCAAAAGGAAAATTATCAGAATGGCAAGAATGGAAGTTAACATCAGTGTTTGCGATGCCTTTGCTTCGCTTTCGAACTGACCGCCATATTCAACCCTGTATCCTTCGGGCAGTTGTATATTTTCGTCGATGTTTTTTTGAATATCGTTTACCACGCTGCGCAGATCGCGGCCGGCCACATTTGCCGAAATAACAATTTTACGTTGTACATTTTCACGGCTAATGGATCCTGGTCCGGCAACGGAAACAATATCAGCAACCTGCTCGAGCGGGATTTTTTTACCATCGTGCGTATCAATCAATGCTGCACGAATACCTTCGATTGTTTCGGTGTAGTCCTTGTTTAACCTCAGCACCAGGTCGAAACTACGGGATCCTTCGTAAATATCGGCCAGTTTTTCGCCGGCGAACGAAATTTCAACAAATTCGTTAAACTGTTCGATGGTGATGCCATACTGTGCCAGCATATCGCGGTTGGCCCTTATCTGTATCTGCGGAATCTCAAGCTGCTGATCCACATTTACGTCCACCAGTCCTTCAATATCTACTATCGAACTTTTCACCTCGTTGCCTATGGCGAACATCCTGTTTAAATCAGTGCCAAAAAGCTTAATGGCAATATTTGCCCGCGTTCCGGACAGCATATGGTCGATACGGTGGCCTAATGGCTGCCCAACGGTAAAAGCAATTCCCGGAATCCGCGATAAAGTGGTCCGCACTTCAGCCAGGAACTCCTGCTGACTGCGATCTTTCAAGTCGAAATTCACATCTATTTCGGCGCTGTTGGTGGTTTGCGAATGTTCGTCCAACTCACCCCTTCCCGTTCTGCGTGCAGTACTCGAAACTTCGGGTATCGACAGCAACTCTGTTTCCACCAGGTTTCCCAGGAGGTTGCTTTCGTCGAGCGAGGTGCCGGGTTTTGTTACTACTGATAAGGTTAAGGAGCCTTCGTTAAATTCGGGTAAAAAGCTACGCCCAAAGTTCGAAAAGGCAATAAGCGAAATAACAAATAAGCCGAACGTTGCTATAATCACCGCTCGCTTGTGATTTAATGCCCATAAAAGTGACTTCTCATAAGCAGCCGTGAGTTTGCGTACCAGCCATTTCTCTTTTTCATTTTTTGAAAGGTAGTTTTCGTTTGCCAGCAGCATTTTCGACAGTAAAGGTGTCAGTGTCATGGCTACGATCAGCGAAACGAATAAAGCAACAATAAATGAAATTCCCAGGGGCTGCAGCATACGGCCTTCCATTCCCGAAAGGAAAAACAAAGGCAGGAAAGCCACGATAATGATCAGGGTAGCATTGAGTATCGAAGCCCTTATTTCCTTCGAAGCTTCGTAAACCACCGTGAATGACGAAAGGCGCTCACTCAGTGGCCTTGCCCGGTTTTGCCGTAAGCGTTTATTTACATTTTCAACATCAATTATGGCATCGTCAACCAAGTGAGCCTATGGCTATTGCCATTCCGCCTAAACTCATGGTATTTATGGTAATGCCCAATACTTTCATCACTATTATGGCGCCCAGCAGCGACAGCGGGATTGCCAGCAGCGAAATAAGGGTGGTGCGGAAGCTTCCCAAAAACACGAATAACACTATAATTACAAATATTGCCCCTTCGATCAATGCATTTTGAACGTTGCTTACCGAGGTTGCAATAAAATCGGCCTGTCGGAATATTTTGGTATCCAGCTTTACATCGGCCGGAAGTGTTTTCTTCAGCACAGCCAGGTTTTCTTCTATACGTTGTGTTACCCCCAGCGTGTTGGCATTAGGCTGTTTCGAAATGGAAATAATAATGGCAGGATTTGCGTTACCCGATGCATACCCAAGCTTGGGAGCACTGCCAATTTTAACTTCGGCAACATCATTTACCCTTACAGGCTTGTTGTTAATTGCTTTAATAAATGAATTTCCTATTGCATCAATGTCGGCAGTCCGGGCTATGCCCCGCACCACATATTCGTTACCATATTGCTGCACAATGCCTCCTGACGAGTTCTGGCTGATACCTTTAATAACCTCTGCCAATTCGGTCATGGTTACGTGGTAATATTTCATTTTCTGAGGATTGGCCAGCACCTGGTACTGTTTGTAATCGCCACCAATAATGGTAACCTGCGAAACGCCTCCGGTAGCCAGTATCAGAGGTTTTACATTCCATTCGGCCAGGGTCCGCAAATCCATCATGCTGGTGCTGTCGGCCTGTATGCCTATAAAGAAAATTTCGCCCATTACGCTCGATTGAGGCGCAAGCACAGGCTGCCCGACTCCCAATGGCATTTGTGTGGCAACACTTATCAGTTTTTCGCTTACAATTTGCCTGGCTTTGAAAATATCTGTCCCCCAGTCGAATTCGACCCAAACAAATGAATATCCCTGTGAGGATGCCGAACGTACCCTGCGAACATCAGTAGCTCCGTTTACGGCTGTTTCGATAGGGAAGGTAACCATGCGTTCCACTTCTTCCGAAGCCATGCCATGCGCATCGGTCATCACCACTACGGTAGGCGCGGTAAGATCGGGGAAAACATCCACATCCATATTGGAAGCGGTGCGCAGTCCGAAAACCACCAGCAACAACGAACACAGCAGGACGAAGTATTTATTGTTGAGCGAGAATTTTATGATATTATTTAACATAACGATACCGGTTTAATGAACATGACCCGAATGAGCATCCAATGTACCTGTTGCCTGGGCAAGTTTGATAAAAATTGCACCTTTGGTGACAATCCTGTCGTTTTGAGTGATCCCGCTCAGGATTTCGGATTTTATGCCATCAGTAGTTCCGACTTTCACTTCGCGTTTTTCGAAAAGTTCGGGCGTGATTTGTGCATACACGAAAAAAGTACCCTGGTCTTCGAGCAAGGCAGTAACAGGAAGAGTTATGGCCTGCGCATTGGTAAGCGTTTTTAAATATATTTCGACAAAGCTTCCCGGGGTAAAACTGCCTTTGTTGTCGATCTGCAATTTCACGGGTATCAGGTAATTGTCGTTGTTGGCCGATTTTCCAAACGATAAAACACGCCCGTTCAGTTGCTCGAGCGAATAGGTTTGGTTATCGTGAAGGGTACGGATATTGGCTGATAGAATAGTGCTTAAAGCAGACGCATATTTGGGTTGCACTTCGGCGCTGAGCACAAGGTTTTTATTCTGCGAAATGCTTGCAATGGGCTGGCCCGCTTCGACATAGGAGCCGTTATGCACAAATATTTGTTTGATAAAACCATTCATCGGACTTGTTACACGTTGTCCTGTGGTATTGAAGTTTTTGTTCAGATTGTCGTAAATAGCCCGTGCATTATCGTATTGATTTTTTGCGTTGAGGAGGTCTTTTTCCGAAACAATCTTATCATTTGCCAGTTCTTTTGCCCGATCATATTCGGATGCAGCTTTTTCGAAATTATTTTTAGCCTCGGCAAACCGCAGTGAAATATTGTTGTCGGCCAGTTCGCTTCCCGAAACCGAAAGCAAAACCTGTCCTTTCGAAACGGCATTCCCTTCGAGGATGCTGCTGTTCGAAAGCATCACAATACCATTTGTTTTGGCCGAAACTATCATTTCATCGCCTTGTGCCGATTGCACCTGTGCCGTGGTTTTAATCACCTGCCCGAAAGGTTCCATGCGTGGGAAACCGCTTGCGAAATCAATTTTCCACGACTGCTCCTTGGTAAATACCGTGGTGTTTGTTTTTGAAGGAAGTGTTTCTTCAGCTGCATGAAAAGCATCATGCTCGTTGGCATAAACCCGAACTTCGGGTACAATCAATTGAAACACACCCTTTTCGGTTGTAATGTCAAAAACCAGGTGTCCTACCCCAGCAGTTTCGGCTTTCAGGTCGAAACTGTAAATGCCTTTACGGGTGGGTTTGGCAAGCGTTTTACTTTTTACCTTGCCTTTCACGACCAGGCGTATTGTTATGCTGCCACTCTCCATGGCCTTAAAATCAGGCAGATGCGAGAAATGGGATAATATATTTGATTTGTGGCCAACAACAAAAGGATCGGCCTCGGCAAAAAGCTCAAATTCGTTGCTGTAAGCAGTTAATTGAATTTTCACATCTTCGTGCTGATGTCCCCCGGTATTCTCGGGTTCGATAGCATTTTTGCAACCCGCTGATATCAATGCAAGCATTGCGAATAAATAAATTAAACGTTTCATCGAAAACGGTATTAGGATTTTAAAATGAAGTGAATACACACAATAAGTGAGCGATAAATTACTTATCGCCGGCTCTTATAAGGAGAGGTGTGATTTAAGAAACAGGAGGGGCGCGCATACCCAGGCAGGTGCATGCGTAATGTGTAAAACAAGCAGATATTAATGGTGGATGGATTGTTGTAAAGTAGCGTTTAACAACTTTTTCGGTTCCATTTGTAAATATAATGGCTTGAAAATAATCAAAACCGGAATGATTGCCGGCAGAATCAAAACACTGATATTCGTGACGTAATGTATTCGAAGGAATTACGACAATATTCTTCAGCGCGCAGCATTCGGTGTTTTTGTTTCCTTCGTGCTCGTGCCTGTGTTCGGTAGCGCAGTTTTTATGCTCGTGCCTGCATGTTTGCGTTTGTGCTACCGGGATACAAACCTGGCTATTGTGATGGTGATGCGGAACAGCAGCATGTGCCAACAGAATGATGTTGGCCAGAAGCAGGAAAAATATGGCTGTTCTTTTTTTTAGCATTGTGTAATTATTGAGGCAAATATAGGGTTATTTTCTTTGAATGGAACTTTGGCAGGAATTCAGGGGTACATAATTCATGTGCTGCCAGGATAATGCTCCAATGTGTTATGTCTTTCCTGATAGCTATCGGGATTGCGCGATTTACCGAGGTATACAGATGTGTAAAATTTATATTATGCCTAGTCCCGAAAGCTATCGGGATTTTGGTCCTTTTGTTTCATGACAAAAGAACAAAATAAATATGAATTTTATTCAGTCGGTAATATATCCAGCACATCAAAATAAAATGATGCCGGATATCACTACACCGTATTCATTTATTTAAGCCTATTGATTATCTTTGTAGAAATAATCGTCCAATGGTTACAATAATTAAAAGAGGAACTTCAAAGGAGAAAATCAAAGATATCCTCGAGCAACATGCAAAAAAGAGACGGAAGTATATAGACCTTGAAAAATATTGCGGGGTGCTGGAACTGAAGGAAGACCCTATGAATCTTCAAAAACAGTGGCGCGATGAGTGGGAATAGCCTGTTGCTCGATTCAAATATCATTCTTTACCTTCTGGGTGGTGATCATACTTTGATCCCATTGCTCGAAGGCAAACAACTTTATATCTCATTTATCACCCAATTGGAATTATTAGGTTATAAAGGGCTGTCTGACAAGGAAATGGAGCGAATTTCAGGTTTATTAGCCGAATGCATAATTATTGATATCAATGCGCCTATTAAAGACATCACTATTCAAATACGACGTGAATTCGGGCTCAAACTGCCTGATAGTATTATTCTTGCCACTTCTATCTATATGAGTATTCCATTGATATCGGCTGATAAAGAACTCGCCAAAGTTAAAGATGTTGACCTGATATTATATAACAGGTAATTCATATTCTTTTTTGCCTCCCTATTCTCGTTGCCTCCGCAGGTATGAAGTTTTTCCGGTTTTTTCGGCTAAGCCTGATCACAGTTCAAAAAGCACTCTCAAAATATTGAGCGCATGTTAACCAAAAGCTGGTTTCTGGTACTAACTTACTTCACCTTATAAGGCTTTAGTTCCTCAAAGAAAATATCATCGTTCGGTATATCGAAATCCATACCCGTGATATTCAAATTGTTATCAGTATTAAATTTCACCGTTCCGAAACTAAACCAGGCATGTACCTCGTCCCATTTAATTTCCCAAACATCGTAATGCCAGTGATTTAAAGTTGCCGATAGCGAGGGCGAATGCTCAAAGTTCATTCGTAACTGCCCGTCAGCAAAAGTGATGGTAATATCGCCGTAAATATCGGATTTATAAGCGCCTGCATATTTTTCGAGAGGGAGCGAAGGCTGTGTATTGAGTACTCTTTTCGCTTTACGGTCAGGGATGCGGGTATCGTTATTTTGCTGTGCGTTCAGCCGTTTTAAATAGTCGGCCGACCAATCCTTACCATCAATACCCAGAAATTTATCGAGCGCATAATACGTAGCAGCCATAATGGGGCTGTTCATCCCGTTTGTCAGCACTACTATGCCCAGTTTTTCGTCGGGGATAAGGGTAATGGCAGTGATCATTCCATCGTAGGCGCCGGTATGCGAAACGTTCAATCTCCCATGGTAATCGCTTAATCCCCAGCCTAATCCGTAAGCTGAGAAATGGCGGTTAAAATTGTTTTTCCGGGTATGGTCAACCACAAAGTTGTTATGAGGTGTCCACACCATATTGCGGGTTGCGCGGGTAAGCAGGGTATCTTTGCCATTTATACCGTTGTTCAGGTTGAAAATCATCCATTTGGCAATATCGTTCACACTCGAAATGATGCCGCCGGTAGCAGCGATCTCTTCCCAGTTTTCCCAGGCGATGGCGACATTAACATTATCAACACGACCGTGTGGAGTTGCAAAATTGCCTTTGGCGGCTAATTTTTCAGGAGTTGTAATGCTGCGATCCATCTGCAGCGGTTTAAAAATCCTTTCCTCCACATTCTGGCTCCAGCTTTTACCGGTCACCTGTTTAATCAGTTCACCGGCTGTAATATACATCAGGTTCGAATAGCCATAGCCTGCTCTGAAATCGAAAGCTTTGGGGATAAATTTCGTGCGTCGTATAATTTCTTCGGAAGTAAGATCCGACTTAAACCAGATAACATCGCCGCTGAAAGTACCCAGGCCGGTGCGGTGGCTCAGAATATCGCGAACCGTTACCTCGTTGCTTACCCAGGGATCGTACAATGCGAAATAGGGGAGGTGCTTTTTCACCTTATCGTCCCAGCTGAGCTTGCCTTCCTGCACCAGCATACCAATAATGGCCGAGGTAAATGCTTTTGAGTTGGATGCAATGGCGTACAATGTGTTTGCGTCGGGATTGGCTTTTTTGCCTATTTCGAGAACCCCGTAATTGCCTGTGAAAATGAGTTTGCCATCTTTTACTATGCCAATGCTGGCCGAAGGTACATCCCAGTCCTGTACCATTTTTGCAAAATAGGTATCAAGCTGAACAAGGTCAACGCTGGTTTCGGTTTGTGCCGTGAGGCTGAAAACAGCCAGGAGAAGGATTGCTGTGAGGATGTATAATTTTTTCATAGTGATGGTTTTTGTGCTGCTGCCAGGTGTGGCATTATCGTTGGTTGTTAAAAATGGGTTCAGATTTTTTCGCATTCAAAGTTCTTTTTTTTATGTATTGCTTTGATAAAAATCGATAATAAATATTGGGGTAAGAATGGATGCATAGGCAACAAAATCGAAAATGTCGAATGTTGAAGGGTAAACTTCAAAATATTGCATGATTTCGATACCGAAAGCCACGGTTATTAAAATTGCATATGTGGCAGCAGGTGTAAAAAACCGGGTCCATTTGTTACTGGCCTCGGCGGTAAATAATCCCCTGAATAAAATGTAAGTCCAGGCCGGACCAGCCATATCCAACACATAACCATTCCCGAAAGTCCCTAAATCAAACCATATGGTCGACAGGCCCGATAGTAGCAGAACCAGGAGCATACCAGCCCAATAGGGTGCATGTTTATTGTGCCGGCTGTGTCTTTCGTGTTTCATGAAAATGCAAGCGAAAATTGGTTCCGGTTTTCGATTATTGGGGCTTTAGTGCAATTAACTTCTGCAGGCATCCGTATAATTCAGTGTTTTTCTGATGTACCTGCTTGTGCAAATATAATTCTTTGCTTATTTTGACGCAAGATTAGCTGTGTTAACGTGATAAGGGTTTCATTTACCTGGGATATCCGATATAATTTTAATTCCACTTTTTTCCATAAGTTCACTGGCGTTAAAATCATTGCATATACCTGGATGAAGTTCATAGCTGAAAATCATTGAATTATCTTTAATCTCACTATTAAAACTATAATTTGTAACTAACTTTTTATTCCCCGATAGTTTTGCAAGTTCAATATCGTGTGTTGCAATAATTCCTGATGTTTTGAGCTTACTTATTTGATTAATCAATGAAAAACCTCCTTTATGTCTGTCTTCTGAGTTTGTTCCTTTAAACATCTCGTCCAAAAGAAAAAATACATTTGTGACTACTTTCAATCAGTTTCAGCATTTTTTCAATTCTATTTAATTCTGCATAAAAAGAAGAGATTCCTTTCTTCAAATTATCTTGGGTTCGCATACTTGTATATAGTTTCAGGTTCGAAACCTGCCCATTTTTTGCACAACAAGGTGCACCGGCCAATGCCAAAACAAGGTTTACACCTACGGTTCTTAAAAAAGTACTTTTCCCTCCCATATTGGAACCGGTAATCATAACAATATCACCATGTCCCTCTGAGTGAAAATTATTACAAACCCGTTTATTGGAATTTATTAAGGGATGTCCCAACGACTCAAAATGTACGTAGTTGTTCTTTTCTGTTATCTCAGGAAATGTATAGGATGGGTTTGAATAGCAAAAACCTGCAAGACTATTTATTACTTCAAACTCACTTACTACTTCAGCCCATGATTTTAAAAACGCTTTATTCTTTGATTTCCATTTTTCTGTTCCAATAATCAGGTAAATATCCAGTAGCAGGAAACTGTTTAATAAAGAATAAAAATGATTTCCATCTATTGGTATCTTTTTTATAGGTCTTTGATGAGAGAAATCCAATAATCTGCACAGCCTGTTAATTTCATTGTATGCTGAATATTTGCCTTTTATGAGTATTGATTGTAATTCGTATAATTTTTTTGACTTGAAACTTTCACTTTCAATTTTATTGATAAGTGTCCGATAACCTCTTAAAGTGTTAAGATTCTCTTGTTGAGGTTTCAACGATATCCTCCGCCAGGGGTTTTACTTTTCTTAAAATTATGATAATTGATAAATAAAACAGAAATCATAAGGGATAAATAAATATACCCATCTGATGAATTCAAATTAATTACTAGAAAAATATAAGCCAAGCAATGACAGAACCGAAAGGATTATTGCAACTGCAATATATATTCGGCTGATATTTTAATAAAACGACAGGTTGCTTCCACCCAATCTAACAATTTATAATAATCACTTTTTTTATTTTGAAAGTGCATGCCTGATGCCTGAAAATCTTGCCTCCAATCCAATTTTTGAGATAATTCTTTTATGGCTTTTTGTCTGTCATGTATTTCATAATCAGGTGCAGGTTCCGATAGCCATTCGGATAAAAGTATCATACCTGACTCTGTAGTTGTTCTGTTAAGCAATTGAAAAATGGAATGTTGTCCGAAAATATCTAAATCAGAGGTATAAGGGTGATTTTGATTAATAAACTTTTGTCCGGTATCAAATTCTTCCAGATTACAATTTTCTCTTAAAATTTCGGATTCATTTATACTTTTCAGGAATGATGTATGCTTTTTCAGGAAAGCTATTTTGTTATGATATTTGATTACAAAAGCAAAACATATTATTGAAAGAGGGAAAACAATAAAAATGGGAGTAATTAAATTGAAACTAAATAAGGTTATAAGAATGATTACTTGAAACAACAAAAATAAGTAACCTGAGTAATGAAATACGATTTAATAGCTTACTTAACTTAAGTAATCTGGCATTATACCTTTTTATATTATCGTTATAAATTTTCATTGGTTTTTTATTTTAGTACGGCTGTAAATTGAAATGATGGGATATGATTTAATAGGGTGGCAGGGGTTGGCGGTGTGAAGGGTTCGGGATTTCGAAGTACCTGCCTGTTAAGTTACCAAGCCGTTTATTAAATATTATGTTTTTCAAATATAGCACTTTTCGCGCAATGTTTTATGGCCGCGTGCCAGGCACTGTTGGTTCCCGGCTGTCCGGGCGTTTGAGCCAGATTGCACTTTCTTATTAAACTTGTCAATAGTTTCGTTTCTATCTTTTATTTAATTACCTTTTCTTAAGTCAGTTCAATTCAGTTAGCGGTGGTTTCCGGCATTAGGTCCAATGTATGTTGTGGGTAGTGGCTCTTTTCATTTCAAATTGTTTATTCGGTTTTGTAATTCAGTGATTTTATTCAAAAGTTCTTCAAATTTTAAAGCCTCTCCATAAATCATAAACCTGGTCATTTCCGAATAGTCATTTTCATATTCTTTTATAATGGTGTCAGGAGGTGTGATTTTGATTTTATCAGGAGTATGGTTGCCATAGTCAAGTCCCCTTAATGGATTGAATTTTTCTCTGTGAGCAACTATGTTGTTATAAAGCTCTTTGTCTTGAAGTGCTTCTATTCCGTGTTTGGTGTCCATTAACCTTTCCAAATCATATAAATGCCTTGAAAGTCGGTGTATGCGGATTTTTTCAGGCACTTGAGCAAATTCTTCATGAAGCAGGAATATCTTTTCTAAGAAAGTTCGCTGTGGCAGAACAGTTGGAATTACAAACGATTCAGAAGTAAAACTCAGTTTAGGAAAATTAATGCTCAAAATCGAATTGATTTCTCGTTTCGCTGTCGGCTCCATCATTGAACGCGAACTTACTTCAATTAAAACTCTCTGAGGTAGATATTCCGAAGTGTCAACTACCGAATTGTATTGAATTTCAATTACCTGTGGGTCTTTGTCCGAATCGTAAACAGCTTGGGCAAATAGTTCACATTCTGCGATTGCTCCCCACTCTGTCAAAGTTTGGGTTAAGCCTTTGAGAAATTCTGTTGAAATGAATTCACAAGATTGTTTTCTGAGTTTTCTGATTTGTGTTTTGCTGATGTCTCCTTCAAATCCAAAGAGTTTTCGGTCAATTGCTAAGTCAATGTCCTCTGAAAAACGCTCTATTAAATCCCATCCCTTGCTCAATGAGGTTCCTCCTTTAAAAACAATATACTCGCTGTATGGCATTGAAAACGAGGCATTCAGGCATAATGTCACCCACCAGTCTTTCTCAATAGCTATTGATGGCAAGCCTGTCGAATCTGTTGCCTGATTGAGAATTTCAATTCTTTTTTCTTTTGGTAATGTTAGCCACCTTGTATTCATCAAATCGCTTGCATTAATATTTTGTTTATCCAGGCAGGAGAGAGTTTCGCATCATTGATGATGTTCTCTTTCTTCTCATTCTTTAGAATGGATTGAATTTTTTCTATTGTTTTTTCATCTACCTTATTTTGCCCAATAGTTTTGAGTGCCTGGATAGCCAAACCACTTATTTCGCCCTTCACTAATAGATTTTTGGGACTTGTTCTCTTAAACGTGATTGTTCGCTTACCAACTTTAACGGTTCTTGCCGCTCCGTCAGTCAGATAGACCACTTTCATAGGAATTTGTGTTGATAAGCCCAATTTGTTCAACGCCTGAACTCCTGTCGGAACGATTCTCGCTTTATCCCGTCTGGCAATAGCTATAGCTATTTCTTCGGTTGAAGGAAAGAGAATACCAAGTTCCTTATCAATTTTTGGGTAGAAGTAAATGCCGTGAGCCAATCGAACAAGAATTTCCTTTTCTTTTAACCTTAGCAAGGCTTTCTTAACACTTTCGGAGTTGCCATAATCTAAGAAGTCGTCCACAAACAGAACGCTTCCTTTCTGTTTGGCTTTCAGTGCTTCCGCTATCTTATTTTCTACTTGTGGTCTTTCCATTCGCTTTGTTTACTCACGAATTGACCATTTTAAGGGAGTTCGTGAAACTTTGTTTTCGTCCCAAATATAGTAAATATTTGGGACAGATTGAGCGTCAGGATTATTTTTTTTATGTCCCTGGACTTGGGTGAAACGGTGTAGCCATAACAAACAACAGCTTGCGATAAGAAATCGTTGCGCATTTCAAGGCACTTTCCTATCAGTCCGTTACACTGTTTATTAAATATTATGTTTTTCAAATACAGCACTTTTCGCGCAATGTTTTATTGTTGCGTGCCAGGCACTGGTGGTTCCTGGCTGACTGGGCGTTTGAGCCAGATTGCACTTTCATATTAAACTTGTCAATAGTTTCGTTTCTATCTTTTTTGTCAAGGTCGGAGGTGTTCTATCTTCATTTTCAATTGGATATAACCTTGGGAATTACGTACAGAGCGATGATGCTGATACCTGACGAACTGCTGTATACGAGAACCTTACGTACAGTGGTGTGAGAGGCGCACCCCGTTAATCCCGATAGTTATCGGGATGCTGGCGGGGCCGTCTACTCGATTATGGGCTGGCATTCTATTCTGTCGGCCGTTGATTTGCATAATTTTCTATTCTTTTGTTTCTCGCTTTAATGAAGTTCATTACTCCATTTTTATAAGTCAAGTAGTCGTTAATTTCAGTAAATGTCGGCTTTGTTTTGAAGTTGTCAAATGGTAAATAAAATTTGATTTTTCCGTTTTCGTCAACAAGATCTTCAAGTAAGAAGAACTTTATATAACCTGTAAATGTGTCGAAAAGGTCAAAGAAGTTTTTATATCTCATCAACGTGTCGAAAAGAGGACTTTCTTGTCCCAAGTAAAAAAGTCGAATGCACTCTAAAGTCAAGTCAAATCGGTCGTCAATTAAGTTATTTACTCCACGAGCTTGATTAATTGTATGTTTGCCGTCAACTCGGTTGTTTGGAAAAAGTGTATATGCTCCAATTGTAGAACCTGTGTCAAACAGCTCTTTTACTTCGTCTTGAATTTGTTGTGTCAACCATGTCTTGCGTTTGTTATTTCTGTATGAATGTGTGATTGCGTCACTCCCTAATATAAATTCACCAAAACCTGAATGGTGGTATAAATACGTTCCGCTTTTCTTGTCGGTAAGTTCAAATCTATTTCCGTTTGGTAAAAATTTATTCCACAGAATTTTATGGTATGCCGTGTAGCGATTGGCGATTTTGCAATATCGTGAAGTCGATTTTCTAAATATTTTATGTGCGCTTGTTTAAGTTTTCATCCTTACTTATAAAAACAATTGCTTCTTCCAAAAATCCTTTTGAGTCAACTGTTGATTTAGTCGTTTTAAAATTGATTCGCTTCACCAATATAAACTTGGTCTTTTCCGTCATCGTCTTTTCCAAAGAGGAAATAAACTACCGTGCAGTCAAGTCACGGTCTGACAACCTTAATTTTAATTCGGGAAGTTTTAATGCTTTTCAGACCAATTGTATGAAAGTTCGCGAATTCTTCATCCGTTATGGCTCGACCGGAATGAGAACAGTGTTTTTTGAATCCTTTTCAATAATATCAGGATTTGTATAATGTGGAAGTCCATCAAATTCGATAATTAGTTTCAAATGTTCACTCCTGTTAGTCAGGACGACTTCTATATAATACTCCATTAATATTTCCTAATGTTTTATCATGTATCCAGTCTTTTACGTTTGGGTAAATTACTTTTAGATAATCTTCAAGTCCAGTTCTATGAAGTCCAGTATCCTTATCAATACCTGCTTTTTCTGCCATTGCTCTTGTCTCTCTCAAAAATCCCCATTTTTTATTCATTAGTATTTATTTCTGTTTGTCAATGCTCATAAGTTGCAGTTAGTCGTTTATGCTTGCCCACAACTTATCGCCACCCCTTATATTATCATACATATCCACTCCATTATAGCTGTATGCCTGATCGCTTTAATTCTTATTTTAAAATATGCAGTCGTAAAATAAATACAAAGGGCATGTTACATAGAATTTATACCGGCTCTTTTGTATGGTAAATTTAAACATATTTTGAACAGGCAATTATTTTTTTGCGAAATTATGCCGTAGCACAAAACACCATTAAAACGATTAAACTATTCCTTCCATGTAAGGACTTTTTTGCAATTGTTATTTCCATGCCTGTTTTACGCAATATTGCATGTTCCATGGTGTGTGCCATAGGGTTGCATCTTATTGTTTGCCTGATTCTTTTCGTTTTAAGACCATAGTTGTACCAACAACCCTCAGTTTTAAGTTGTTGTATTCTTCTTGCTGCGTTTTTATGTAATCAGCAAACAAAGTTGCTTTTTCAGGGTGCTGAGCCATTAATTCGCGACACCGCATTTCCAGATTTTCATATTCCGTATCGTAATTATCAGGTACTTTATCATCATCAAGGGCTATAATTTCATCAATAATTTTCATGCCGGCGGTATTTACCTGGCTTTGCATTTCCTGTTTTTTTAATACTTGAGGATGGCTGAAACTACTTCCATCCTCAATGTACCCATCGTCAATTATAATAATTCCCTCCTCACTTAAACAGTGGTCAAGAGCCGTTAAGGTCGCATAATAATTGCCGAAAACCTGACCTATAGCGCCAAGAATAATAATGTTAAACGTATTAAGTTCTTTAATTTTTTCCCGGATATCACCAACCTCAAATTTACATAACGCGCTAACATTGTATTCTTTAGCTTTTGTAATAGCATATTCAATAAAATCAGGAATGGCATCTATTCCATAGCACTCGTAACCAAACTTATTCGCAATCTTAACCGAAACCGGGCCCTTGCCGCAACCTAAATCAAGTACTTTCAGTCTTTTATCACTATAAACATGTTTTTCGATTAAACGAATGATGGTATCAGGATCGGCCCCAATCTCCCAAAAATCCTGAAGAATGTAGGGCAGATAAGGTAAGAGCTCTTTTTCGGTAATATCCATCGCGGTTGCTACCGTCTCATCTGTTGTTTTCATAGTCTGGTATTTCAGCTCCGGTTGTTGAATGATTGTTGTACATAACACATAACTTACCGATACTACTGTTTACACTGCATACAGTCCATTTACTTAGTAAATTTAAACATATTTTATATGAGCGCTGATGGTTTGCGGATTAATCTATTGAAGGAGGTTTTTTAGGGGAAGGGTTATATGGGAGTGAAGAGTGCCCTTCGTTCCGATAGCTATCGGAAACGCTCAGGGTGAAAATAACACAAAGTGAAAAATATTGCATTTAATAGTGTGAAAAATAAGCTTTTAACTTTAATTTTTCATTTTTTAAATGAACAATGTCAAACCAACAATGAACAATGAACAATTGGTAAGGGATAACTTTTCCAGGCGATTGAGGAGTAAGGGAAAAATGAACAATATCAAATAAACAACTAATAATGAGCAACAACTAACCCGAAAGCAGCCACCAGTAACCAGCCACCATTAAATCTTTGCTTCGGCAGGCAAAGCTTCCGGGATTATAGTTTCCTTCAGCTTTTCTTTCTTCGGTACCGCCATAAGGCCGAACATCATCAGCAGGGCGGTTAGTACTATTACCTGTATGATCAGCGATTTATCAACTAAAAGTATTCGCTGGGCTGGCTCGATGGAGAGAAATAACAATATGGTTATCAGTCCGCGGGGTAGCACAAAAAGCAGAGGTCTCAATGGCAGTCGCGTCAGCTTCAGCTGTATGATACGAAGTACGAAAATAATTGCCACTATGCCAAGAGCCCATTCCAAAGTGCCGACATTGAGCAGTTCGGTCGTTTCAATTAAATATCCAAAAAGCAGGAAAAACAGCGACCGAACCAGGAAAGCGCCTTCGCTGGTGATTTCCCTGAACTTTATACCTTCCTTATGCAGCTCGCCGGGCCTGATCTTTGCGATCCATTTGAAACGGGTCAGCTTGTCAAGATTGCCGATAAACAAACCGAACAACACAATAAATATCAGCGCAGGCAAATGGTAAATTTTTTCTATGGAATATATTAATATTACCAGCAACATGATGGGTACAAATTTTATATGATGATCGATGCGGCTTAATAAAAATGAAAGCCCGTAGGTGGCAACAAACGAAATTACAAGGATAATTAAAAACTGCAACCCGAAAGTCGCGAAGGTATTAACACCGAAAAATTCGTTAAGGGCTATAAAATTAAAAAATACAATACCGAAAATATCGGACATGCTGCTTTCGTAAATTACAAATTCCTTATCGGATGCCTTAAGGTTGGTAGCGCTGGGAATGGCAATGGCACTGCTGATAATGCCAAAAGGAATAGCGTTTATCAGGCTGTTCTGAAATGTGTATTGCCCGAAATAGTAAAAAAGGTAGGCTATAATAAATGTGGAAGCAAAAATAGAAAACAAGGCTCCAAAAAGTGAGTTTTTAATCAGCCGTACTTTCGATCGGTCAAGTTCGAGTTCAAGTGATCCTTCAAGAACAATCATAATAAGCCCGATGGTACCTATTACCGGCAGTACCGAGTTTAAATCGGGCAGCTGAATGTCCATAAAAAGAGTCAGCTGCCGCAGCACCCAGCCAAGCAGCAACAACAATATAACCGATGGTATCCGGGTTTTTGAAGAAGTAAGATCAAAAACATAGGCAATAAGCAGAATCGTACAAAAGGTGATTATTATGGTGGTGGTCATAATTGAGTTTGGATAATTATTTTATTTGTGCGTTCCGGCTTTTAGTATTTCTGATTGGTTAATGTTTCTGTAAATCCGCATAAATGTAAGGCAATCGGGTGATATTTTCTAATGACTGGGTGATAGATTTAAAAAATATTCAGGATATGGAGTACTGATCGGGAATAATTATGTTCACATTCGTTTGTTCCGGCATCAAGCTGTAGCTGAATGCTGATGGAAGTAACACTTAGCCCTGTGTACATGTTCAGTTTGATGTAAAACGGCTCAGAGTTTTTCGAGCCATTGGTTCACCTGGCTTATTCCTTCCACTACCTTTGAGCAATAGGTGCGGTTAAAATCGCCGGGCAGAGGGTCGCTGATTTTCAAAACCTTAGCTGCAGCAAGCGCACGTGCGCCATCAAAATCGACATAGGCCATGCGTGCCGTAAGCTCTTTCTCGTCACGATTGAAAGCATGGCCATCGAGCATTGCTACACCGGTATCGTTAAGTAATTGCAGGCAAAGCTGTTTCGAAGTGGTGATTCCATGCGCCTGCAACCTGCTGCTGAATGCCGAAAAATCGAGAAAGAGATAAAATCCCCCGGTAGGAGCATGTACTTTTACCCCGGCATTCCTCAGCGAGCTTACACATTCGTTGCCAAGATTGGAAAGGATCTTGCGCACATGCCAGAGGTATTCCTCAATTTCAGAACCTCCCTTAAACGCCTGTATAGCTGCATATTGTATGGGAGCGCTTACCGATGTAAAGGTTTCGCTGGCAACTATCGAAATTTTATCAGCCAGCCATTTCAGTCCGGCAGGGAAGGTAAAGGTTCCCAGCCGCCAGCCTCCGGCGCCACACCATTTCGAAAGTCCTGAACTGATAATGGTTCCTTCGGGGTAATATTTGCCGATTGAAATATGCTTTCCCTCATGGTTCAGCTGCCCGTAAATTTCATCCGAAAGGATAAAAATATTGTGCTCACGGGCCAGTGCGGCAATCCCTTTCAGGCTGTCTTCGCTAAAAGTTACACCATCGGGATTACCCGGATAATTCAGGATCATAAGCCCGGGTTTTGATTTGTTGTTGCGTTTTTCGAGGAAACTACGGAATAATTCGGGCGTCAGCTGCCATTTGTCCTCGTACGAACTATGGATAACGGAAATTTCGTTCCCCAGGATTTTTGCCTGCGGGATATACGAAACCCAGCATGGGCTGATAATGATTATTTCGCCGTTAAAAACAAGCTGTAGCAGAAAAACCAACTCTTTCGATCCGGGTCCTATAATCACGTTTTCGGCCTGGGCGTTAACACCATCCTTGCGGCGGTGGAATTCGGCAACGGTTTCGCACAATAAAGGCAGTCCTTTTACAGGTAAATAATCTTTCTGAGGCGCGTTGAGGCGCAATGCCGCCACCACGCTTTCGGGAACAGGGAAGGGCGACTGCCCGAGCCCGAAACGGTATACGGTTTTTCCTTTGGCGATAAGCTCTTTCGAAAGGGCGTTGATGGCTAAAGTTGCTGAAACGTCGAGTCCGTTGAGGTTGGGATTAATAAAAACAGATGTTGAATCGGGAATAGTTGTCATAGCGTTTGTAAATAAAAATCTCCCGTAAGGAAGTATAGGTTACACTTGCTGCTGTGTGATAAGAATAAGAGCAGCTTTTATGGGTTGTGATTCAAAGATACAAAATTTTTTTTTAATGCATTGGTTTTAAATGGATAAATTGGGGTGGGATTATGATTTTTTTTGTTGTGGGGACCATAATGTCGCCTCTACGAGGCTACCATAATGCCGCCTCTGCGGGGCTGCTACGGGGCTAATCTGGTAATGGCTTCGCTCAAGCGCCAAAAGGGGGTGGCTGAAGGCCGGGGGATTTGGCCTGTTAATTTGTATTGTATCCCAATTATTTGGTGCGCCCGTTTACTATTTTGTTGTATTCAATATCATTGGGCTCCCACAACTCAATTTTATTGCCTTCCATATCCATAATATGAATAAATTTTCCGTAATCGTAGGTTTCCATAGCATCAACAATGGTTACACCTTCGGCTTTTAACTGCTCGATCAGCGCTTCGAGGTTTTCGACCCGGTAGTTGATCATAAAGTCCTTGGTCGATGGCTCAAAATAGCTTGTCTTTGCAGGAAAAGGACTCCACTGCGTAAATCCATATTTCGACGAATCGGCACCTTCGCGCCATTCGAAACTGGTTCCATACTGATCGGTATCGAGCCCAAGGTGTTTTTTATACCATTCTTTCATCTTGGCGGGTTCGTTGCATTTAAAAAATACTCCGCCTATGCCTGTTACTTTTTTCATCATGGTTGGTTTGTTAGGTTTTTCCGAAAGGATTGTCTTAATGCCGAAACCGAAAAGGAATGAGGCCACAAATCCGATTGTTATCAATAAGGTTTTTCTCATTTTTGTATGCGTATTGCATTGATTGTTTATTTATTTATCAAGTGTCAGTGTTTTTCGGCACGAACAGCACAAAGTAAAGCCGGTTTGCTATGAAATGCAATAAAAAGTTGTAGCTATCTTGTGAACTGGCTTTTATAGATGTCAGCAAAACGAAACTTATTACTGCCTGCTTTTCAGGTTGTAAACACTCCTTTTTCGAACAGGTAAAGGAGTCCCCCTAAAATAATGTAGATCAGGAAGCCTGCTATAATGTACTTCCACAGTGTCATAATTTTCACCTTTTCGGGTTTTTCGTGTAAGGGCCAGTAATACACAAAATAAAAGGGAATAAAAAGTGCCACTATTTTAAGCGCGATGTCTTTCGGTTTGTCGAGTATTTTATTGTTGTGCCGTAGTTTTACATACAATGCTATGATGTCGATTGCAGCAAACAGAAGCAATAAAATACCGAGATAGTTTTTCCACGAAAATATATCCCCGGCTTTGATAAAAACGGTATTAAAAAGTCCGACTGTTATTAATCCCAATATCCTGAGCAATGTCCAAAGAATTTTGTTCTTCTGCATGTTTTCAGTTTTAAATTATAATATCGCACCCGGCTTTTTCGTGTTTTTCACACCGAAACACTCTTTCTTTCCTGATCAGGCAGAGTTTCTGCTTGCATTAATATTGCCATATAACGATCGGGTAACTATCTTTTCATATACATTCTTACTTTCGGTATCCATGCTTATTTGTTGCAGCGCATACTGTTGAATTACCAATAAAGGTAATACAATTTTCTCTCTAATCTTAATCGATTCTCTCGAAACGGGTTCTTCCTCCATAAGGGCAGCGGTGTCGGAAATCAGCAATACCATTTCTTTCGAAAGCTTATATTCCTCAAACAGAATGTTCCAGAAGTCTTTGTACTCCTCATCTTTTTGCATGTATGCAGTAAGTTCAAAGTTGCTCTTTGTTAACGACATCATGCTGTTGCTGATAAGTGCTTTAAAATAAGGCACTTCCCTGAATAATTGCTTCAGTTCATTCAGTTTGCCGTTTTGCATCAATGTATGCAGCGCTGTTCCGGTGCCAAAATAACCGGGTACATTCTGCTTCAGCTGGCTCCATGATCCCACGAACGAAATGGCCCTGAGATCGGATAGTTCGAGGGTCTTTTTATTGCCTCTTTTCCCCGGCCGGCTGCCGATATTAGCCTTATCATAATATTTTAACGTGCTCTTGTTCTCGAGGTACGAAATAAACTTCGGGTGTTCTTTCAGGGCCTTGTATTTTTCGAAACTGAGTTCGGCCAGCTCTTCCATTAACTGCCTCGAAGCGTCAGAAATAACATTTTCCCTGCCAGGGATATTATGCGATAAACCGGCCGTAAGAAGTTGCTCGCAATTAAAAATAAACTGCCTGTTGGTGGCATACCTGCTGGTGATGGTTTGCCCCTGTATGGTTAACTGTATTTCGTGATTGGCAATAAGGTCGCTTTGAGCCGCGTAAAACCTGTGCGTTTTACCACCTCCGCGCGCCGGCGGGCCACCACGGCCATCGAAGAAAATGGCTTTGAAATTATTTTTCGCGCAAACGGCAGTGAGTTTTTCCTTTGTTTTGAAAATGGACCAGTTCGCTTTCAGGTAACCGCCATCCTTGGTGCCGTCGCTGAATCCCAGCATGATGGTTTGCTTTTCGTTACGCTGTTCAACGTGTTTACGGTATGCCGGAATATTAAAAAGTTCCTGCATGGTAAGCTCCGAGCTGCCCATCCCTATCATGGTTTCGAAAAGAGGGACGATATCGAAGGTTATCTTTTCAGCGTCCCAGCCACACCAGCGGAATAAACCCAGCACAAAAAGCACCGAGAACACATCTTCGGAATTGCTGATAATGTATCGGTTGCAACCTTCTTCACCGTTTTTATCCTGAATGTCTTTTAACTGCGAAATATTCAGGATGGTATCTTTAATTATTTCATCCTCAAAACGTTCGGCATCGAGCCTTATGTTATGAGTAAGCATAATTTGCAGCAGTTCCTCTTTTGTAAGCTCATCAATGCTTTCGGATATCAAATTCTCATTTTTCAGAACGGCTTCAACCACTTTTTTATGGATGCTGTGATCCTGCCTTATATCGAGTGTGGCAAAATGGGTTCTGAAAATTTTAACCTTATCAATAACCTCATCCAGATTCTTAAGGTAAAGACTGTGGTATTTGTTTATCAGCAATTCGCGGGCAGCAGTAAGAGGTTCAATAATTTCATCGTACCTTATATATGCTGCAGGGTTAAACATGGTGCTGTAAATCCTGATTTTCAGTTGTCCGAGTATATCTTCAATTTCGCGGAACGAAAGTTTCTGCTGCAGCTTTTTTACATCCTGGTAATAGCATTTCATCAGCGTCATGCGTAGTTCGTCGGCTACATTATTAGTAATTTCAGAAGTTACAAATGGGTTTCCATCGCGGTCGCCTCCCGGCCAGAATCCAAGTTTCAGGATGTTCGGGTTGTCAAAATAATCATTGTCAACATTCTCCTTTATGTACGAATAAAGTTCCCCTACGGCATCGTAATATACATTCCTGAGGAAATAAATAATATTGCGGGCTTCGTCGAAAGGTGTTGGTTTTTGGGCGTTTATCAGCGAAGTGAGGCCCAGTTGCTGCAGGGTTACATCGATTTCATTTATTTTGTTATCGGCAATCAACAAACGCAGCCTGCTGATAATATCAAGCACCGAAGGCGGATAAAACTGGGTAGGGTGGGCGGTAAAAACAATACGGGCACTGAAAGTTGAAAGTTTATCGGATAAAGTGTCCCTGCTCTGCCTGCTGTTCAGCAACTGAAAAAAATCTTTGATCGAAAGACTTGTGCTGTATTCCTGAAGTTTTGCAAACGCAGCATCTTCCACACTGTCGAACAGAACTACCTGCCGTTCAACATATTGTATCACACGGAACATAAACTCTATTTTGTCCGCTTCCGATTTAATACCTGGATAAGTATCGAAAAATGAATCCAATATCTCCTGCGGATCCTGCCCCGAAGCAAGGCCTTGCTGGCAGGCATCGTACAAAATCGGGATAAGAATGCCGATATTGCTGTCCTTGTGGTATGGCAGGTTAAGGAATAAGCTGTTATAAATATTGAACTTGTTATTTACCAGCTTTTGAAACTCCTCTAATCTTTTTACTTGGTGCATTTTTTGATTGTTTAATAGCCGAACAGCACTCCCGATCTATCGGGATCACTAGTTCGGGACGAACAATTATTGTGTCCTTATCAGTTACTTAATTTATTTCATTTGTTGTTTCGCGGGCAAAAACCGATTGCAGGCATTTGCAGTGATCATCGAGGAATTCTTCAATCTCGTCAATAAATTCCTGCTTTTTGCGCTCACGGTTAATTGTAAGATGTACCACAATATGCTCGCGGGCCGGCGCATAGCCAGTGGTCACGGTCCAGGCAAGGGCATTGGGACATTCGGTAAGTGCAAAACGAAGCCCTCCTTTAATCGGAGCACGACTCAGGGTGAATTCGCCCCAGATACCTCCGACCGCTACTCCATGAATACCAGGCCCGGAAGTTGCGAAGAGCAAGGTGCTTAGGTTTTCGAGATTCTCAAGGCTTAATAAATTACGAATGTCATCCTCGGTACTGCTGACTTCAATAATTCTGAAAAATTCCATTTATGCTGTTGTATTTATTCGAGGTGGTAAACTTTTTGGATTTCGGTGAGGATTTTCTCGAAATCAATATCAAGGTCCAGCAGTTCCCCGTTTTTCATATTGTAAATCCACCCGTGAACAGTTGGATATCCTTTGTGAATATAGCTTTTTTGAACGAAAGATGTTTTTATTACGTTCGTACATTGCTCAATAACATTCAATTCGGTAAGCCTGTCGAGCTTTTCATCATGATCGTGCAGCAGTTCAAGTTCGTCGTAATGCATGCGGTACACATCCCTGATATTGCGCAACCAGTTATCGAGCAACCCGAACGATTCCTGTTTCAGCGAAGCCTGAACACCTCCGCATCCATAATGACCACAAACAACAATATGTTTTACACCAAGCTGCTCAACGGCATATTGAATAATGGACTGAATGTTCAGGTCGTTGCCCGAAACCACGTTGGCAATATTGCGGTGAACGAACAGATCGCCAATATCCAGACCAGTGATGGCATTGGCCGGTACCCTGCTGTCGGAACAGCCTATATACAGGAAATCGGGGGATTGTGAGTGGCTGAAATTCAGGAAAAAATCTTTGTCCTCATTTTCTTTCTGGCTCACCCATTCCCTGTTTTGCTCAAAGACTTTTGTGTATTTTTCTGATTTCATAAAAATATGGTTTGTGTATAAGGGTTCCGGTTTGCGATAGTGTTTATTCTCTGATGAAACTCTTGTTCCGGCGATATTGTTCAAAAAGTTTAATTACAGGATTGCAGGCATCTTCAATGCATAGGTACTGAAGCGTCTGCAATTCCGATAACAACCCCTAACCGGACCGGAGCCGAATGATATAAAGATACTACACTTTTTTTTATAAGCGTAGTTTTATTTGTTTCAGAAGTGGAATTTTGGGATGATAAGCCTTGTTAACACTAGTGCCGTGTGCCAGGTTCCGGGTTCCTACAGGCAATCAATTACTAACAGTAATATTACAGCTGTTGTAAAACTCAGACATGAATTTCGCCCGGCACCCGGCACCCGGCACCCGGCCAGGAACCCGGCACCCGGAACCTGAATTACCCCAGAAATTAATAATTATTCTGCTACCAGGCAAACCCTGCTTTTCCTTTAATCTTCCAAAAGGAATACAGGCGCAACGACGCTGTAAATCTTAAACTTTTTCGAGCACAACCGAGATACCCTGTCCTACACCTATACACATGCTGCACAGCGCTTTACCTGAATCCGAGCGAAGCAACTGGTAATAGGCTGTTGTGATAAGCCTTGCGCCCGACATTCCCAGGGGATGACCCAGGGCAATGGCTCCGCCCAACGGGTTAATCCTCTTATCGTTATCGTCCATTCCCATTTCGCGGATACACCCAAGCGACTGGGCGGCAAAAGCTTCGTTAAGTTCAATAATATCCATATCACCCATTGATAATCCTAAGCGGGCAAGCAACTTACTGGTTGCCGGTACAGGTCCCATTCCCATGATTCGGGGAGGAACACCGGCCGTTTGCATCCCGAGTATTTTTACCCTGGGTGTTAAATTGTATTTTTTTACAGCATATGCCGAAGCAATTATCAAAGCAGCAGCGCCGTCGTTTATGCCCGATGCATTTCCGGCTGTAACAGTTCCGTTTTCGCCGGTAACAGGTTTTAACGATGCCAGCTTTTCGACAGGAGTCAATCGCGGGTGTTCATCTGTTTTAACCCATACCGAGTCGCCTTTGTGCTGTGGAATTTCAACAGCCAGTATTTCGTCGGTAAAAAGTCCGTTTTTTTGTGCTTCGGAAGTCTTCTGCTGGCTTCGGAAAGCAAATA
This sequence comes from uncultured Bacteroidales bacterium, assembly GCA_963714825.1. GTDB lineage: Bacteria > Bacteroidota > Bacteroidia > Bacteroidales > UBA4417 > UBA4417. Next base: position 702,089 of record CAVQQF010000003.1, read on the forward strand.
AATCCTGGTCTTCGCGACTGATATTCATTTCCCTGGCGATATTCTCAGCTGTTTCTATCAACGACTCAGTGCCGAATCTTTTCTTAAAAGCTTTATTCACAAATCTCCAGCCAATGGTGGAGTCGTACATCTCGGTCGAGCGCGAAAATGCTTCGCCTGCCTTACCCATTACAAACGGCGCCCGCGACATGCTTTCGACACCTCCGGCAATAATCAGATCGGCTTCTCCCGCTCTTATCGCTCTGGCTGCCGAACCTATGGCATCCATTCCCGATCCACATAGTCGGTTAACAGTGGCTCCCGGCACCGTGTCAGGTAATCCCGCCAGAAGAAGCGCCATGCGGGCAACATTACGGTTATCCTCACCTGCCTGGTTGGCACAGCCCATGAATACATCGTCGATGTATTTCGGGTCGATACCTGGATTCCTTTCCATAATAGCCTTAATCGGGAGAGCAGCTAAATCGTCGGTGCGTATGGATGATAACGATCCCCCATATTTCCCTACCGGGGTGCGGATGGCGTCGCAAATATATACTTCGTTCATAATAAGATAGTTGATTTAGAATGAGAGGTTAAGCCAGCTTATCGAGTTCAGGTTTTAACAGTCTGAATCCATTCAGTAATGCATCCGAAAGCCGGTCAACCTCCTTTTGGGTTAATGCTGTCGAGAACATACAGGAACAAGTGTTTATCATCATTATTTTTTCGGTCTCGAGCAGGTAATCGAGCAAACGGTCAATTAAGGTGGTAGTTTCCTTGTTTTGATATGCTTCGCGGTAGGTAGTAGGCGCAGTTGCCCTGAAATGTATACGGAACATGGAGCCTGCGCCAGTTATTGATACAGGAACATCAGCAATTTTTACTGCCTCCCTTATTTGTGTAATTGCCTGTAGCGTAAGCTTATTTAACTTCATAACGGCTTCGTTATCAAATAACTCCATCGATATACGCCCGGCAGTCATAGTGATAGGATTTGCTGAGAATGTTCCCGAAATCGGGTATATCAATTTTGGTTCACGCGGATCCATGATTTTCATCACATCAGCACGTCCAACTACTGCTCCTACCGGGAAACCTCCCCCGATAATTTTTCCTAAGGCAGTAAGATCGGGTTTACAGGGATATTTCTGTTGAGCGCCGCTGTATTTTACTCGAAATGTTACAACCTCATCGAAAACGAGCAGCGCTCCGTTTTTGCGTGTCCAGTTGTATATCGCCTGTATAAATTCAACAGTTGCAGGTACAAGTCCAACCCTGTGTGGAATAGGGTCAATTAATACACAGGCAAGCTCAGTGGCATGTGAGTCGAGGATGGCAATAGTTTTTTCAATATCGTTATACGGAAAAATAACCACATCGTTCATCACGCCCCGGGGTGTACCTGTAACCTGGGGATTGCTGTTAGGAGCCGTAATGTCGCCCCAGTTTGTGGGGTTCGAGGATTGGCTCACTTCGGCATAATCGTAAGTGCCGTGATAAGCACCTTCGGCCTTTGCCATTTTCGGACGGCCGGTGAAGGCCCGCGAAGCTTTTATCATTGCCATTACCGCCTCGGTTCCGGAATTTACAAAACGGATTTTTTCAAAACTCTCGACACGCGTACACAATAATTCAGCCAGTTTAAGTTCAGCTTCAGTTGCTAACGTATAAGCTGAGCCTTTTCTAAGCTGATCGATCACCGCTTCAACAATTGCCGGATGCGCATGGCCGTGAATAAGTGATGCCATATTATTGGCGAAATCGATATACCTGTTACCGTCGATGTCGTTAACATAACAACCCGATGCACTTTCGACATAATAAGGATGAGGAAGCCGGAAAACGGTGTTTCTGCTGAGTCCGCCCGGGAGCACCTCGCAGGCACGGTCGTACAATTGTTTGCTGGTAGTCATTTGTTGGTTAATTATGGTTTGATTTCGTTAAGAGGTTTTCAGGAAATAAGGAATGCTGTTCATGAGTTACTGTGTAAAATTCAAACATCGGCCGGCTGTTGCTTTTTAAATCAAAGGTTTCAGCTTGTGGGTCGATTAAAGGCAGGTAAAATTACTGCATTTTAATCCCGGTTTATTTTTTTTGTTGGTTTTTTTAGAGGTAGAAGCTCCTGTAGAATGTGAGGTCAGAATAATAGTCACATTTTTTTAAAGCCTGGTGGTGATATACAAAGGATCTTATTATTCATAGAATTCAAAGATATATTGCTCATTAAAATTTATTTCAAAAGTCTCTAAAATATCGAGGTATTCTTCACGAAAAGTTTTTTTATGATGATGCTCTTCCTGGTTCATAATGTATTTTATCACAGTGTCGCGATTTGCTCTTGAATATGAGAATCCTCCATACCCTTCCTGCCACGAAAATTTCCCGGGTATCAGGTTGTTATCATTAATCCATTTTGAGGAATTGGCTTTCACTGTTCTCACCACATCCGAAAGGGATGTACTTGGGTTTAATTCGAAAAAAATATGCACATGGTCGGTGTATCCATTAACGGCTAAAGAAAATTGATTGATATTAGTCAGAATTCCCGAGATGTATTTAAAAATTTCGGGACGGATGGTTGCATTCATTTTGTTTTTTCGCCCCTTTACCGCAAAAACAACATGTGTGCTAAGTTGAGTGTATGTGTTTGCCATAAGAATTATAATTTATATTATTTTCTGAAAATTATTCTGTCAAATAAAATGTAATTGGTTCGTTTTTTTTTGGTTACCATAATGCCGCCTCTACGAGGCTACCATAATGTCGCCTCTACGGGGCTACCATAATGTCGCCTCTACGAGGCTACCATAATGTCGCCTCTACGGGGCTAGTCCATAGGCACGGCATTATGGTAGTGCCATAGGCACGATATTATGGTAGTGCCATAGGCACGGCATTATGGTAGTGCCATAGGCACGGCATTATGGTAGTGCCATAGGCACGATATTATGGTAGTGCCATAGGCACGGCATTATGGTAGTGCCATAGGCACGGCATTATGGTAGTGCCATAGGCACGATATTATGGTAGTGCCGTAGGCACGACATTATGGACATTTTGTTTCGATTTATTCTTATAATTCCTAAAATTAAATTTCTGATCCGCTAATTTCGTGAACGTTAAGAGTTGATTTCTATCCTTTAATCCGCTTGCATAAAAAGCTTCGCCTCAGTATTCTGCTGCAGATATTCGAACGTTACGCCCGGGGCAAGTTCGTTTACATAGAGGCCCTTTTCGGTTACATCGATAATGGCGAGGTCGGAATAAATCCTGTTTACCACTTTTTTACCGGTAAGAGGAAAGGTGCAATTTTTAAGGATTTTGGGCTCTCCCTCCTTCGAAGTGTGTTGCATAATGACGAAGATGGTTTTTACGCCTGCCACCAAATCCATGGCGCCTCCAACGGCTGGTATTGAGCCGGGCTCGCCTGTCGACCAGTTGGCCAGGTCGCCTTCTTCCGAAACCTGCATTCCTCCCAGCACACAAATATCGATATGGCCACCACGGATCATGGCAAAACTATCGGCATGATGAAAATAGCAGGCTCCCGGAATGGCTGTAACGGGCTTTTTGCCGGCATTTATGAGTTCAGGATCTTCAGTTCCAGCTGCGGGAGCAGGGCCGAAACCCAACAATCCGTTTTCGGTCTGATAAATAACTTCCCGGCCTTCGGGGATGTAGGCTGCAACCAGTTCGGGCAATCCAATACCCAGGTTCACATACGAGCCATCAGGAATGGCCGATGCCACTTTCTGAGCAATCTGGTTGCGGTTCCACCCGGTTTTTATTTCTTCTTTTACCATGGGTAAATTTTATTTTCGGTTACAAGCTGACTTTCAATTGCAGGATTCGAGATTTCAACCACACTGTGAACAAATATTCCTGGTGTAACAACACATTCAGCATCCAGCTCGCCAAGTTGAGCGATATGTTGTGCCTGCACAATCGTTTTTTTTGCAGCCATACACATTACCGGTCCGAAGTTTCGCGCAGTTTTATTATACACAAGGTTTCCGTACCGGTCGGCAGTTTTGCATTTAACCAGCGAAAAATCGGCAACAATGGCATTTTCGAGTACGTATGTCTTGCCATCGATCACCCGATGTTCCTTACCTTCGGCAAGAGGGGTGTTAACGGAAGCAGGTGTAAAAAACGCCGGAATCCCTGCTCCGCCGGCACGTATACGTTCGGCAAGTGTTCCCTGGGGTACCAGCTCCAGTTCTATTTCACCCTTGTGGTATAAATCGGGGAACACAGTTGAATTAGCTGTTTTCGGGAACGAACAAATGATCTTTTTCACCCGCTTATTCTCAATCAGAGCTGCCAGGCCCACATGGCCGCTGCCGGCATTGTTACTAACAACCGTAAGGTTTGCGGCACCCTGGTCGATAAGTGCATGAATAAGTTCAATCGGGCTTCCGGCCTCGCCGAAACCGCTGATCATCACCACAGCCCCGTCGAAAATTCCGGATACAGCTTCGGCCGCAGAGCCAACTATTTTATTAATCATAATGATGCATTTTTATGACGAAACAGCTTTGCTCTTTTTAAAGTTGACTATGGACGCCTCCAGGTTATTTTCTATCTGGTGAAGTTCTTCAACATAAAAATGTTTCTCTCCTTCGTAAGGTTTCAGGTTTTCGATTACCGTTTCCTGCTCATCATATTTCGCAAGGAACACCCTGTCGATCCATTCCATATTACGGCCCTGGTTGAATTTGAGCACGAACACCTTTTCGCCTTTTATAACTGTGGTTCCCAGCAAGGAAGTTTTACCTGCCGATGATGTCATGGTTATAAACCTTGATGGCCGGTTAATTGAAGGCAGTGTATGGAAAATCCGGGAGAATATTTCCTGTATGTCAGCAAGCGGAGCTGCAAAGTAATGATGCTCACCGGTTGGCCTGGCACAGTATATCGAATGGAAACCAACGCCAAGCATAGCAATGATATTGCCAAGATCGATCCAGTTTTGTGCCGACCTGTCGATATCAACTTTGCCGTTTTCGTGCATAAACAGGCTGATATGGTTCATGATCGGGCTCTGGATTTTAATATGTATTCCTCTGCGCCTTAGCCTCCTGATAGCAGCAATGGTGGTTGGATTCATAACCTCGTGCGGGGTTGAGAAATGTGCCATCCAAACAACCTGAATGCCGTTTCCGATCAGCTTTTCGAATAAATCAAGCGTTTTGTTAAAACTGCTTTCCAGAACCATTTTTGGATTGAAAGAGAGAACCCTTGTGCCCAGGCGTAAGGTGCGGATATGCATGAGCTCAGGGTCTTCGAGCAGTGGCATAACATATTTTTCGAGCCTTTCGTAAGTAATATAACCGGCGTCGCCGCCAGTAATAAGCATATCGGTAATTTCTTTGTGAATTTTTACATATTCGTGAATCTGATCGATATTATTCTGGATAAACATATCCTCATCGCCACGAACCTGTGCATGCCTGAAACAGTAAGTACAGAATGCAAAGCAGTTTTGAGTGCTTTTGTCAAAAATAAGCATGCATTGCGGGTACTTATGCTGGCTGCCTTCGATAAATTCAAGTTCTCCCGCTTTGTTTTCGAACCAGGGTTTGTTAAGCATCTGTTTGCCATCATGCGGATTTGTCCTTTTGATGTAACCGTCAACCATTTTCTGCCTCTCTTCATCGGTTTTTGCTGCAAGATATTCGTTCAGCACCTCGGGTTTAACCATGCCAGGCTGTGGGAACACCAGTTGAAATAAGGAATCTTTGCTAAATGATTTCCAGTCAATATTATTGAGCACATGCCGTGTAGCCATAAACCGGTATATCTCAATAAAGCATTCGCGCTCCTTAATATGGCCTATTTCAATTCCGTTACTGCTCAGTATTTCGACAATTTCCCTGAAGCCTTTTAACCCGCTATAATTTTCCTTCCCGGTAAAAATGAAATCATACGTTTCCATCATACCCGAATACTTCGAATAATTATTGTGCATCCTTTGAATTAATCCTGCCGGCAAAAGGTTTTCATTTTCAATATTTCCTTTTACATCATCGGAGTACAGATAACGTTTCATCATGTTTGTTACATCCGATTGTTGAATTGTTTTTAACGAATTCGCAACGATTGTTTCCATAATTTTTTTTGTTGATTTATTTCAATGTTTAGTTATTTTCTGAGAAAAACGATATGCGGCTTTCCTAAGCCTGTCCATTATGGCTATTCCGATGCCGATTTCAGGTACAGGTTCAGCAACAATAAAGTCGATATCCGCATTTTCGAGGCGATGTAGGGCTCCGAAAAGATTGATAGCCGCTTCCTTAAAGTCTCCGCTATGCGACAGGTATTCCACCATTTTATAGCCCGAAACTTCATTGCCTGTAAACGAAAGGTAGGCTGCATTTGCAGTTTCTGTTATAGTATTCTGTATGTCAGCGATATACAAGGGTTTTGCCGGGCTGTAATGCGAATTTAATAAGCCGGGTGAAGCCGGGCGGTGTTCATTACTTAAAGGTGCTGTAGCATAAGGCAGAACTTGTTCGAGGTCGTGCCGTGTTATTACTCCGGGTCTGAGCATCCTGAAGCCATCGTGATGAACGGAAATTACCGTTGATTCAATGCCAATGTTGGTGGAGCCTCCGTCGAGAATACACGCCAGGGAGGGAAGCTGTTTGCGCACATGTTCAGCACTTGTAGGGCTTAGCATCCCGAATTTATTGGCACTGGGAGCGGCTATCGGGCAAGCTGCCAATTCAATTAATTTCAAAGCAATATCGTTGTCGGGCATACGCACAGCAACCGACGGTAAGCCCGAGGTAACAATATCGGGGACATGGATGCTTTTTTGGCTCACAATAGTCAGAGGTCCGGGCCAGAATGCCTTTGCCAGCCTGAGTGTGTTTTCGTCGACATTTCGGAAAAGCAACGACAGGTCGTCGAGTGAACTGATGTGCGAAATCAACGGATTAAAGGTCGGCCGCTCCTTTTCAATGAAAATTTTAGCTACAGCTTCAGGATTCATTGTATTGGCTCCCAACCCGTACACTGTTTCAGTAGGGAAGGCAACTAATCCACCTTCCCTTATGATTATTGCGGCTTCTTCAATCTGCTGTTGTGTTACCATTATTTTCAATCCTGTATGTAAGCAATATTTAAGCTATTTCGAATCAGCTGATTAACTGCTTTTCTGCAGTTCGTCGTCAGCTTTTTCGAGGTCCTGCCTTTTTTTATCCTGGTATCCTTTAACTTTTTCACGGATATCGGCATTTGTAAGCCCGATAATTTTAGCAGCAGCCAAAGCAGCATTTTCGGGGCTCAGAATGGTTAAAGGAGCAACGCCCGATGGCATGCGAATACTCGAAAACAGGTCGGCGCCACCAAATTTATCGCTGTAAGGAGGGCAGGCAATAACCGGGCAATAGGTTTGTGCATCGGTAAATCCGCTTAATGCATTGCTCATACCTGCTATGGTTACGAAAACTACATTTTCCTTTTCATAAGTCTTAATGAGGTCATAACATTTCAAGGGAACTTTATGCGCCGATGCAATATGAAGGACCGCTTCGATTCCGAAGCTTTTTAATGCGCTGCCGATTTGATTTGCCCAATCAAGATCAGCTTTCGAACCCATGATGATTACTACTTTTTTATTCATTGTATTGTTGTTTTTAAAATGTAAATGCCAGGTTTGGAGGTTTCAAACAGCAACCCGGCTTAAGGCTGCATGTGTTAGCATCAGTTTGTTTTTTCGGAAATCAGATGCGTTAAGTTGCCCAGTGGCATATGGTGTTTATTTGAGAACAAAACCAACTTCAAACTGCTGTTCAACATAATAGATCGGTTTTGAACAGGTTTAAAATCTTTAATTTTCATTAGGTCTGTTACAGAAGTGCAAATTTGCACAGTAGTTTCTGTTAATTTTGATTGATTGCAACCAGGTTTAAGGTAAGCGGGCATTTCGCCATCAGCGAAGCATGCGTTTTTTTTACCTGAAAATGTTACAGATAGATTCTGTGAGCTGCTTTCGGTTGCTCTGTAAATATCAGCAGGAGTGGTTTGAAGGGTGCGGGCTGCTTTCGTGGGTAAAAATGCCGGCAGACAGACTTTCGCTCCATCGTTTTGCGGGATTAAACCTGGCATTTCCCGGAAAGAGTATAGGTGTGTATTGTACTGAAAATTAAGGTGTTCGCGACTTATTTTGATGCGTTCACCATTTCTGAGCATATCTTAAATCGTTTTTATTGCCATGTTTATAGATTTGGCTCCACAAAATAAATATAATTTAACCGAACGACCAATTAAAAAGTAAGAAATAAGTAAAAATTAACGTATCGCAAAATTTATATATAGCAATGCAAAAGTGCTTTACACAAAAAGTCATGAGGACATCATTTTTTTCGTGTCAATGACTTTATAAATACGATGCGCCGGAATCGTACAGCACTCCAATCCTCATCGATAGCTACGGACCGCACTCCTTCGAATCCATTTTTCTGAAGGGTTTCCCAGCCCTTGTCCCTGTTAATTTCGGATTTATATTTTTTTGAAGTTCCCTTGGGATAGGCAAACCAGAGTATACAATCGCCTTTCAGGCCCGTAAGTAGCTTTGAAAAGGAAATCTCAACCTCATCCTGAGTTCGGACAAATGTTAGTATAAAATCTATGCCTGAGCATGTTTCGATATTTGTATTGATATTCGCAAAAGCTTTCATTGCCAACATTTCGGCATCAAATTCCGGAGGTGCATTGATAATACAGATTTCTTCCTGGCCTTTATAATTGAGTTTTTTAAAGAGAGGTGTCATTATGGAATGATTAGGGGTTGAGAATCTGACCTCGGCTATTGCTCCTTTTACTCATCCGAAAAGGAAAACAAGCTTTCGGAATAGATTCAGTATTTAAGTCCAAAATGTTGCATTTTTTGTTTGGCATTCTCAATCATATGTCAGCAGCAATTCTCACCTGCCTGCACAGGCGGGCACTTAACTGTTCCATAACTGCAATACACACAGCAATGGCCCTGCAATGGTTTCAGAATGGATTTGCAAAGTTCACATTCATAGAAATATACACAGGCATTTGTTGGCATAATTTCGTCCTTTTTATGACCGCATTCCGGACATTTTAAAGTTGATTTTAGTTCAACAGGTTTGCCCGATTCAAGTGAATATTTCATTTTCAATGATGAGTTTATTTGAAATTATTTTATAATTATTTTTTCGAAAAGGTAATATTTGTGGTCAACAGTCACGGTTAAAAATAAAGTTTGTGACGCTAATGATTTATCGATTTTGATGGTTGATTTGCTTGGCCTATCGTGTGAGGAATTTATTTTTCCTTTCATGATTATTTGTCCGCTGCTGTTTGTGAGATAGTAATTTGCTTCGGAAAAGCCTCTGTCGTTTAATTCTATTGTCAGTTTACCGCTTGCCGGGTTAGGATACACTTTTATTGAATAGGGATTTTTCCCTTCCATTTCGGGCGCACTAAGGTTCGGATTCCGAACGAGCCTAACTGCATATATTGTAGGATCGGCAATAGTTGTGTTAGTTTGGTTATTGGTAAATGGGTTTAATGAAGGGCTCAAAATGCCTCCATAAATATGCCCTGCTAAAATTGTATCTTGTTCAATTTCGCTTAATTTGATTATTTCTGAATGGTAATGAGGTAAATAGTTATTCGGAATAAATTCGGCACTTGCCCCTTTAAGTGCCGGCATTTCGTCAGGAAGTTGAAATTCGTGAAGTGTTCCATCGGCTGATCGTGTTAACAGGCTGATAGTCTTAACAAAAGGCACCTGGTCGTCCTGTATCATAGTGCCATTTTGATAATAATACTGACTGATGCCCCCGAAAAACAAAGTGTGCATTTCGTTATTTAGGCTGTCGTATAAACATGCTTTTGCGCTGTGATAGTTACTCAGGTATTGGTTGAAACCCGTTACAGGTGTATATCCTGATGACTTTATGTCAACCGGGTATAAAAATGGCAGATCAGCATCCAACTGAAAAACACCCGATGAAATGGTATAACCTTTGCTTCGGTCGGGGAAAATCTGCGGCAGTAAGTTATAATCGCGTCGTCGTAAATGGACCGGATCGTTTACTGCTGAATAATTCCCAACGCTTAATTGGGTTCCGCTGTTGTTGATTGAGAATTTCCGTACCTCGTTCGAATAGGATTGGGTAAATGTGGGCATACCCATAGGGTTATAAACTCCATCGAACCTTTGTCCGCCAATCAAGTAAAAATAATTATCGATTTTACCCAGCTGCCCCCCGGTGATGGCAAAATTATTATCTGATATTTGTTTGAAATACGGTGAAATAGTTGTGCCATTTACTATAGCATCAATAACAGCCGAAACCTGAATGCTGGTTAAATTCGGGAAGGTGATATGATCATTTGCTGTTTCCGAAAAAGCATATCCGCCAATAATATATAGAGTATCAGCATGCTGGTAGAAGTTCATATTGGTCGATTGCAATTGCTCCTTTATACCCACAGGCAGGCTGTTAACACTGGCCATCCAGAATTGCTGCATTGCTACATCTACAACATAAATATCCGTACTATTCTGCGTTTGGGGGAAGGAATTAAATGGCTGCCGTGCATGCATCCCATCCAAACGGCCACCTATGATTAACCATTTCCCATCGTGCTGCCCGAAAGCGTAGGAATGAAGCCCCGGCAAACCGGGTATACTCACAGGCTCCAGGTTAACGGTATATCCGAACGAGCCTTGTCCCGAGCTACTTATAACGAATGTAAAAATGACATATGCTGTGAGGAGGAATTTTTTCATATCAAATGTTTAGTTAATCCAGAGAATTGTTGCTCTGTTTCAGCTTCTGTACTTATAAGGCAAATTTATTCATTTTGCTGGAATAATCAGAACTACGGCTTAAACCATAATTAACGCAAATAGTTATTTCACTCATTTAATTCTGGAATGTTATACTTTCTCCAGCAACATTAAACTGTTTGTTTAACAATTTGTTGCCGGATTTTTTTGAAGAAATGTAAGAATGCTAAATCAATATGGTTTGTTTGCAGTATCGGTTTCAGCCTATAGAAAAGGGAATTATTGTATTTTCCACCTTTTGATAACCCATGTGGATTGTTCTTCCGGGTAAGGAATGTCCATGCTACAATACGGGTTGTTTTGTTGCCCTGGCCCATTGGAATTGTTTTCACATCCATGGCTTCCGCTTTCCGTAGCGCGTCGTAAACACTTTGAAGACTGGATTCTTTTGAGATAAGTGTTGAGAACCAAAAACAGGAACCGGAGAATTGTTTACTCTGGCGAATCATGGTAATGGCAAATTTTTCCTCACCACCTACGCACCATAATTCATTGCTCTGTCCGCCAAAATTAAGGACAGGTTTGCTGATATTCTTTTTTGTAAGATTCGAGAGTTTACGAATTGTCCCGGCTTTGGCTTCGGCCGGCGAAGCATGAAAAGGAGGATTGCAGACAGCGAGATCAAAGAACTCATCTTTTTTGAAAATTCCCCGGAAAATATCATTTGGATTAGTTTGCAACCTCAATTCAATTTTTCCTTTTAAATTAGGATTCGATTCAACGGTTTTGTTTGCTGCCTCAATGGCCACAGGATCAATATCGGTTCCGACAAATGACCAGCCATATTCAGCGTTCCCGATAATTGGATAAATGCAATTTGCTCCAGCGCCTATGTCGAGGCATTTTATATTTTCTCCTGTTGGTATTATGCCGTTATTTTTACTGCCTAACAGATCGGCAGCATAATGAATATAGTCAGCTCTGCCAGGAACAGGCGGGCATAAATAACCAGGAGGGATATCCCAGTTGTTGATGCCGTAATAATGTTTCAGCAAGGATCGATTTAACATTTTAACCGCTTCCGGGTCGAAAAAATCAATGGATTCGTCATCGTAATCATTTACTTTTACATACCGCGCTAATTCCGGGCAGCTTTCGATTAAACGCTTGAATTCATAGCGCTCGCGATGTTTATTTCGCAGATGCAACTGAGTTTTTTCTTTAGGATGTTCTCGCTTTTTGGGAAGCATATTTTTTTTAACAGCTTATTTGATTGAGGGGTTTGGGGTGAAGGGGATTGAAAAGATTGAAAAGATTGAAGAGATTGAAGAGATTGAAGAGATTGAAGAGATTGAAGAGTTTGGAGGGTTTGGAGGGTTGAGAGGTTCAATGCCTTCGGCGTTCCCTGCCTGCAGTTTACCTGCGTTTACCTGCGCGAAGCAGGCAGGCAAAGCAGGCAGGCAGTCAGGCAGGAATGCCTTCGCGGTTCAATGGCTTTGCCGTTTTAAAAAGTAGGACATTCAATTGTTCATTGTTTTTTTTTGACATTGTATGTTCAAGAAGTTTGAAGAGTTACAGCTTTCAAGGTTAATTGTGTTATACGAGCTCTTAGCGGTTTCGATAGCTATCGGAATGAGATATATGGTTCAAAGATTCTAAAGCAAATCCATGCTTGTCTACGTTAAGCCCCTTGGTCCCGATCTATCGGGATGGGGTAACTTGTATACTCAGAATTCAAAGTGCAAATGCCTGCAGCCATCAAAATCCAAGGGTATCAGGTTTGAACTCCTATCTGCCTGCTTTTTTCAGATAAATTGTAAATTAAGTTTCTCCTTTTCGCCCTTCTACCTTCTCCCATCGCCCAACACACTCACTTTTCTCTCCTTAATTGAATTTTTTACTAATGTCGTGGATACTTCTGCATTTCTCACACTTTCAGTACTTCACCTTCGCTCTTTGCAATCACCACTGCCCCGCAACTGTCGCTCCACACATTGGTGGCGGTACGGAACATATCGAGTATACGGTCAACGGCCAGAATCAGGCCCACGCCTTCGAGCGGAAGACCCACAGCCGAAAGAATAATGGTGATCATCACCAGGCCGGCCATAGGCACTCCTGCCGCACCAATAGAGGCCAATACCGAGGTAATAACAACAATCACCTGCTGCCCGAAGCTCAGTTCAAAGCCATATGCCTGCGCAATAAACATTACCGCTACACATTCGTAAAGTGCTGTTCCGTCCATATTTATGGTTGCACCCAGCGGCAAAGTGAAACTGGATATTTTGTTCGATACCCCCTCATTTTCCTCAACCGATTGCATGGTAAGCGGAAGCGTTGCGTTTGACGATGAAGTTGAGAATGCTGTAAGCAAAGCTGTTTTCATGGCCTGGAAGTGCTTCATGGGGTTGACTTTCCCGATAAAGCGTGTGATAAGCGGAAGCGTAATAAGTGCATGAAAAGCTAACCCGGCCATTACCACCAGCATATACGAACCTAATCCCTGTATGAGTGCTCCCATATCGTCCTGTTCGGCTATTTTTTCGGCAACAAGCCCGAATATCCCGAAAGGGGTGAAGCGGATGATAAACAGGGTTACCTTCATCATTACATCAAACACCGCGTTGAAAAAGCCTGTAAGTACATCGCGGGGTTTTTCAGTAACCTGGGTGATGAAAAACCCAAAGATCAGGGCAAAAAAGATGACCGACAGCAACTGGCTGTTTTGGCTCATCGACGAAAAAATATTATCGGGAATAATGTTGAGAAGCGTGTCTTTGAACGAATGCTCCACCAAATCGAGTTTGGCATCCTGCGAAAGGTTAAGGTCGGTGCCTACGCCTGGTTTAACCATGTTTACAAATGCAAGCCCGGTGAGTATGGCAATGGTGCTGGTCGAAAGGTAATAAACTATTGTTTTCGTACCGAGGCGACCGAGGTTTTCGGCATTGCCGATATTGGCAACGCCCGAAATTATAGAGCTGATAACCAAGGGGATAATGATCATCTGCAGTGCACGCAGAAAAAGTATCCCCATCCAGCTAACATAGCCGATGTAATCGGAAAAATAAATACCAAAGATTACAGCAAGTACTAATGCTACCAGAATCTGCCAATGGAGAGGGAATTTTTTCATTACTCCAAAATTAGCAATATTTCTTTATCCTGAACGATTGGCCACCGTTCAAGGAATTTATAATTTATTTGAAAGTATGGGGTTCGCACATGCAAAAGCAAGTACTATAACCGAGGGATTAAAAACCAAAACCAATATGTATTCCCAAACTCAGGTGATAATCCTCGGGATCGTAAGCAAATTCAAAAGCCGGACCTATATGAAAGAATTTTATTTCGAATTCGTAGGCTGTTTCCAGATGCAGGGCAAAAGCCGGTTTCGACTTGCTGGCTGCTTCGTAGGTTATTCCCGGCGATACATTCAGGCTGAGGTGGTCGATGGGCTGATAACTGGCTACAATTCCAAATGTATTGTGTTTATGTTCGTCAAATATTCTTTCATAACCGGCGCCGATTCCAAATTTCGTTTCCGGGATATAATACAGGTAATGAGCATGAATGCCGGTACTCAATTCTTTTTCCTTTACAAAGTAAACGGGCGAAAATGCAATCCCAACTTCATTACGGTGATGTTCCTCATTAAATTTATTATGCTTTTCATGGGTGTCATGCTGAGCCGATAACATTACGGTGAAGAATGTAGCTGGTATTACCAATAATAGTTTTAATTTCATAGGATGGTGTATGTTGCAATAGTTAAGCGATTAAAACGAGGAGAGTTAAACCCTTCGGGAATCCTGTCCGACTAACAGTGTTTGCTGATAAGCAGAACCTTTCATGCAGCGAAAAAAGATGAAAACTTTGTCAGGAACGTCCATTTTCTCGTCCGCATCATCCAATCGAAACAAAAGAACTGAACAGTATGTTTGCTGTTAATCGAAAAAGATGTAAAAAAGTGGCTAAGCACATAAAAAACCTGACACGGTCGGACCTTTTATACTTAGCCACTTAACTGTGAATTATAAATTATTACGTCTCATTCCGCGAATTGAATACTCTTTGGGCCTTAATCATATGAATGGTGTCGGTAACAAGGTTACCCGATTCGAACAAAAGATTAAGGAAGAGGAGCGAGCTTTTCGATCCGGATACTCCGGCACTCATGCGTTCAACCTGTTTCTGGCTATATGTATTTATTAATGTTTCCAGATCCAATTGCTGTTGCCTGATCGTGTCGAAAGTTGAAAAATCTTTATGCTTAACTGCCGATTCCATGCCCGATAATATGGAATCGAATTCAGCAATAATCTTTTCGATTTCCTCCTTTTGAATACTGGTAAATGGTTCGTGGTTGTTATTTACATGTTCGCCGGCTTGTTCGGTAATGCTCTTTACCGAGCGGGTAAGCTCGCGCAGGTAATCAATAATTTGTATGTACTTATGGCTTTCTTTAACATGGTTGGCTTCGAGCAGTCGAATTGTTTCAGGAATACCGGCTTTAATATTTTTAGCCTTTTCGGTGAGTTTCATTACGTTATGACGGGCATCTTTCAACAGTTTACGATCTTCAGTTATCAACCCGGTAATAGCCTGGGTGAGAATAGTTGATGCAAGATTAATAGTAGAGTTGACTCGTTTGTTGCAGTTTTCGATAATCTCGGAAGCAGTAGCCTGTGCGCCAATTGCGGTAAAAGATCTGGCTTCTTTCGAAGCTTTTTCTTTTTTCTTATGAAAAGCATGTGTACGGAGAAGGAATACTATGGTAAGTACCGAAAATCCAATTATGGCATAAATTCCTCCATGCGAAGCCACCAATGCTATGAGTAACGCAGCTGAGAAAGCCATGAAAGCAGTAAAGAACCAGCCTCCTACAACGGTAATAACACCGGTAATCCGGTAAACAGCACTTTCGCGTCCCCATGCCTTATCCGATAAGGACGAACCCATGGCAACCATAAATGTTACATAAGTGGTTGAAAGAGGCAACTTAAGCGAGGTGGCGAACGAAATCAGAACGCTGGCAACTGTAAGGTTAACCGAAGCCCTGATAAGGTCGAATGCAGGAGCATCCTTGTCAGGCGAGTATGATTTAGGCTTTAGTGGCTTGAATCGCTCATTTGTCCATTTTACCATTTTATCAGGCAGAATGGAAACATAAAAAGCATTCAGGTTCAGCGATTGCCTTACTATGGAGCGTGCCAGCAGCGATGATCCGAATTTCTCGCTACCGCTATCCTGCCGGCCGAGGCTTATTTCGGTTTCAGTAACTGTTTTGGCTTTTTTCGATAACCAGAGGGTAGCTACCATTACTACTCCGGCAATAATAAGTAAGTATGTATCTGTTTTGATTTCGCCACCCAAAATACCCATCGAAAATGCCGAAGGATCGCTCATGCCCGAAGCCATAAAGGCATTGTACGAAGCAAGTCCCGCAAGGGGCACTCCTATGAAGTTAACAAGATCGTTGCCGGCAAATGCCATGGCAAGTCCAAAAGTGCCTGTGAGAACAACAAATTTAAGGATGTTGAAATTAAACAATGCATGAAGCAGTTGCAAAATAGCTGTCATAATCACAAAACTCACCAGCAAAATAGTAAATGAATGCGACTGTATGTAATCTATTGTATCACCCGAAATAATGGTTGATCCTTTTGCTCCCTTTACTACGATAAAGAAAAGAATGATCGAAATTGACAGTCCGCCCCAAAGCGCTCCGAAATATTTCATTTGTTTCTTATAGTTGAAGGTAAAGAGCAAGCGCGACAAATACTGAACTAAGGTACCAACCGAAAAGGCTACCACTATCGAAATCAATATCCCGGAAATAATGAGTAAGGCATTAGCCGAGTTAATGTAGGTTCCCAGCGTAGAGTATGAGTCGCCCGAAGCACCTATTTTTACCAGTGCAACAGCCACGGCAGCACCCAGCAATTCGAAAACTATCGAAACCGTTGTAGAGGTAGGAAGTCCCAGGGTGTTGAAAAAGTCGAGCAGCAGAATATCTGTAATCATAACAGCGAAAAACAATATCATAATTTCGCTGAACATAAAGTTTTCGGGGTAAAACACACCTTTTCGGGCTATTTCCATCATGCCATTCGAAAACATGGCACCCAAAATAATTCCAACACTGGCAATCAGCATTATTATTTTAAAAGGAGCCACTTTTGAACCGATAGCCGAATTTAAAAAGTTAACGGCATCGTTCGAAACACCGACAACCAGGTCGGAGACCGCCAGCGCTATCAAAACAACTACAATTACGAGGTAAATTTCATTCATCTGTTTATCTTTTTATTATATTACTGGTAATGAAGTATTTGCTTTGAGTGAAATGGTGAAAGTATTGACGCCTGTGTAGTCAGTAGCCGGCATAATTACCGCAAAGGTTCCTTAAAAAAGTTCAAAAGTACAAATAAATCTTTTTGGCAAATCTGCATGCTTGTTATTGGTGGGGGTATGTTTTTATTGCATGTTTCCAAAGATTAATCGCAAAACTCCAGCCCTCTGATAGTTATCCTCTATCCTTTATTTTATCTCATTTACATTTAAGTTTCCGGCATCGAGCAGTTGCCTGGAGTCGTTCAGGAATAGTTTCAAGTCATTTCGCGAAGCATTATCCAGCAGAACTGTGTCATTTTCGTAGCGGGCAGCAGGTAAAATATAATATTGTTTGCGTCCGTTTTTAGTTGGGTTAAAAACCCAGGTAAGCTGGTAGCCGGTCTCTTTAATATGCGTTTTGCCGGCTTCTTTTTGCAGGGTAACCGAAAACATTGTGCCGCCGTCGGTATAGCGTTTTCGTTGGTTCGAAACAAAATTCCCCAACGACCATACTATGAGTTGCTCTTTTTTAATGCTGTCGGCTGAATGCCATTCCATGGGCTGAATCACATGCGGATGCGAGCCGATAATAATGTCGGCGCCCAGCGAAAAAAGAAATTGAGCTGTTTCTTTCTGAAAAGCATTGGGAGAGCGCTGGTATTCGTCGCCCCAGTGAATAAACACGATTGTTTTATCAACAGCCGAATCGCGGGCAGCCTGCAAATCCAACTGCATGCGTTCCTTTTCGATTAGGCTGACCACATTATTTTCGGGCACAGGTATTCCATTGGTGCCATAGGTATAATTAAGGAATGCAAGCCGGAACCCGCGGGTATTTATTATTAAAGGTGTTGATTTCCGGTAGGAGGCGTTACTGATGTAAGTACCCATACGCATCATCCCCAGGCTGTCGAGTACCCGTACTGTGCGCTCAACACCTGTGCGGCCGCGGTCGCAGCTGTGATTGTTGGCGGTACCTACCATATCAATACCCGCGTTAAGCATGCCGGTAACAAGTTCGTCGGGCGAGCTGAAAGCAGGGTAACCAGTATAAGGTTTTCCTGCCAGTGTGGTTTCGAAGTTGGCAATGGCTAAATCGGCAGCAGCCAGAAACGGGCTTATATACCCGAAACTCGAATCGTACACATATACTCCCAGGTCAGCATTCCATGCAGCTTCAACCTGTGGCAAATGCTGCATGATATCCCCGGCAAATAACAGTGTGATTTCATGGGTAACCAAAGGAGCCTGAACCCGCGACGCACTCTCCGATGTCTTATACGGCAGCAAAGCCAGCAGTAAGGCCGCCGACAGAATAAGCGAAATCTGCATAACCCGTCGTTTTACGAAGTAGTATATCCTGGACGATTTCATGTAAAGGTTAATTGCAGATTATTGTAATGAAAGTATTGTAAGCAATGTAGTAATTTTATATTAATTGTTTTTGACAAAAAACTGTTTCTCGTTCCCGCCAGCAGGCATATTTCTGCCAATCCTACTCTCACCCATTCGCCCCCTCACCATTCTCGCCCTCGCCTTTCAACCCTTCGACCCCCTCGCCCTTTCCCTTCCTACAATCCAAACATCAAACTCATCCTGCCCCACTTATGCCATAATCCGCCTTTATATTCGGGTGATAAATAATGTTGAGCAATTTCAATCCCCACGCCTTTGTATCGAACATGTATGCCTGCTTCTGCCGATCCCACAAGTCGACGAATATCATTACCATTAAGGGTAAAAGTATTTTCATGGTTAAACATGCCGCCCTGCAGCAGTGCGTTATAGGCAACTATACCTGCATTAGTTTTTGCAAAGAAATAATACTCGAGCAGCGGCCAGTTTTCCTTTTCGGCCAACCCGAAAACAGGCTCAGCTCTGCCAGCCTGTAACTCAAAACCGGCACCGGCCTTATTGTATAGTGTACCGGCATTCAAATTTACTCCTCCGAGCAAAGTTAAATTCCTGTTATTCACAAAGGCTTTTTGAACCTGAATTCCATAATTCAGGATTACATCGGTATTTATTTGTGTTTCCCAGCCCAGGGGTTCATCGTTGGTCGGAAATGTTTTATGTACCAGTGTTTGCATATACGAACCCGGCGAATAGGGCCCTATGTACCCTGCATCCACCTGCGATGTTATTTTAAGTTTCCGCAACGGATCAGCAACCACCTGCCGTAATCCAAAATACAGGTACGAAGCGTAAGGCCGGTCGTGGTTAAGGGCAGGGGCCACCCGTGTATCAGTCGGCGTATACATATCCTGTACCATGCTGAGGCTGTAGCTTTTATAAGCATTGTTCCGGTATGGGATCATGAGTTTCGCGAAGGGTGAACGGCTGAGCCAGGCAGCCTGTAATTCGATGGTTACACCGTTGGTAAAATATCGGTCGGTATTGGCATAAGTGATCAGGTCATTTTCGAAATTCACTTTTAAAATCGTTCGTTGGTCAAGCCGGTGTTCGACCCATTGAACCCCGGGGAATATCCTGGAAGTTAAGCGGTTTGTGGCTGTGTCGGACGAAGTGATAATAATTTTTTTATCCCGGTTTTTCAGGTTTGTAAATGGATTCCATTCACCTGGCTGCTGCTGTCCGTTAAACTGAGGGGTTTTATTAACGACCTTAGGCTTTAGTAGGGATTGAGCTTTTCTCTTTTTGACCTCACCGCTGAAAATCTGGTCGACAGCACCCTGAAGATCCTTTATTCGCAATGGAACAGGGTTATTTACAGCATCAAATAATACAATATCATATTTTCCGGCAAGCTGCTCGGTGCGCAGTATCACCCTGTCGCCGTTTTTGGTAACAAATTCCAGTTGAGGTCCAATGGTGTCGAGTAAGGGAATGCTGTGAGCCGAGAGTATTTTTTTAGCAAAAAAAGCATTGGCATCGGCAGGCCTGTTTTCCTGTTTTTCGGCCCGTATCATAACGCCGGCCGGATAATCGACAACCACAGGCACTTCGTCGGGCACCACATCGGTAGGCCTCTCCTGCTGCTGCCTGCAACCGGAAAGAAATATCAATATAATGAATACGAAGCTAAAAATTCTCATAATTACAGACTACACCTTGTATGCAAAAATAGCAAAAATGACAATAGGAATAAGATCATTCTGCAATACTGCAATTTCAATTCCTCATATTATTACTTATTCTTCTTCTCCCCAACCCCATTCCTGATAGAAATCGAGCCCTGAACCCCTATCCCGATAGCGATCGGGACCTAAATCCTAACCCCCATTATCCTTTTCACCCTTTCCTCTCCAGTTCCCTCATATTTTCCAGCTTTTTCTTTGCCAGGAAACTGCTGATATCGCCCTGGTGTTCTTTCACCCTTTTATTTCCGAATTCAAAAACCTTATTAACCAATCCATCCAGGAAATCGCGGTCGTGCGAAACAAGTATCAATGTTCCATCGTAATCCTGTAATGCGCTTTTCAGGATGTCTTTTGTCTTCATATCGAGGTGGTTGGTAGGTTCGTCGAGTATAAGCAGGTTTACCGGTTCGAGCAGCAGTTTTATCATGGCCAGCCTTGTTCGTTCGCCACCCGAAAGCACTTTCACTTTTTTATTCCAGCTATCGCCTCCAAACATAAAAGCTCCGAGCATATCCTTTATCTTGGTGCGAATGTCGCCTTTTGCCACATCGTCGATGGTTTGAAACACTGTATTTTCCTCGTTTAGCAATGATGCTTCGTTTTGTGCGAAATAACCTATCATGGTATTATGGCCGAGTGTGAGTTTGCCATCGTATTCAATTTCGCCCATCATACTTTTAACCATGGTCGATTTTCCTTCGCCGTTTTTACCCACAAAAGCAACACGTTCGCCTCTTAAAATACCGAACGATACATTCGAAAAAACAGTATGATCGCCATAGGTTTTCGACATTTCGTCAGCTATCACAGGGTAGCTGCCCGATCGGGGCGATGGAGGAAACTTTAAGCGGAGCGACGAATTATCCTCCTCGTCAACTTCAATTGTCTCAATCTTTTCGAGCATCTTAACCCGCGATTGTACCTGGTTGGTTTTCGAATAGGTACCCCTGAACCGGTCGATAAAATCCTGGTTATCGGCTATGAATTTCTGCTGCTCGTCAAATTGTTTCTGCTGTTGCTCGCGGCGCTCAAGCCTCAGTTGAAGGTAGGAGGAGTAATTTACTTTGTAGTCGTATATCCTACCCATAGTTACTTCGATGGTACGCGTGGTAATATTATCGACAAATGCCCTGTCGTGCGATATTACAATCACCGCTTTGGCGCTGTTGATCAGGAAATCCTCGAACCATTGTATCGATTCAATATCCATGTGGTTGGTAGGCTCATCGAGCAGGATAAGATCGGGTTTTTGAAGCAGTATTTTAGCCAGCTCAATACGCATACGCCAGCCTCCGCTGAATTCGCTTGTGGGGCGTGTGAAATCCTCGCGCACAAATCCCAGGCCCAGCAGTATTTTCTCAACCTCGGCATCGTAGTTAATTTCTTCGATTGAATAATATTTTTCGCTGAGTGCCGATAATTTTTCAATGATATCGTAATACCCTTCCGATTCGTAGTCGGTACGTGTCGAAAGCTGGTTGTTAAGATCGTCGATTTCGTGCTGCATTGCGAAAATTTGTGCAAAAGCCTGTGCTGCCTCCTCGAAAACAGTACGGCTGTCGGCAGCCAGCAAATGCTGCGGCAAATAAGCAATAACAGCCTCTTTGGGTGCCGAAACTTTTCCCCGCGAGGGTGATTTGGCACCAGCAATAATTTTAAGCAAGGTCGATTTACCGGCGCCGTTTTTACCCATAAGGGCAATCCTGTCCTTTTCGTTTATGGCAAAAGAAATATCTTTAAAAAGTGTGGTCCCTCCAAACTCTACTGTTAGTCCGTCTACTGAAATCATCTGTTATTTTTGAGCGGCAAAGATACCAACTTTTACCCAAGCTTGTCCGAAAACCTGATGGCTGTTCAAAGCCAGGAAGCGAAAACAGCAGGAAATCCCGAAAACGTATTCAATTTATAGTATATTTTTGGTAAAATGCCATATCT
Source organism: uncultured Bacteroidales bacterium (assembly GCA_963714825.1). Lineage (GTDB taxonomy): Bacteria > Bacteroidota > Bacteroidia > Bacteroidales > UBA4417 > UBA4417. The sequence goes on from CAVQQF010000003.1 coordinate 724,226, forward strand.
TTACATCAGTTTTTCAGGAAGCAGAACTTCTTTATTTTCCGAAACACCTTAGTGCTGAGCTTGTTGACTGCGCTGTTCTTAAATAACACAATAACCAACCATAGTTATAAAATTTTATCCCATGGCATTTACCAACACCACATTAACATCCATAATTCGCGAAAACAGCAACAGGTTCGGCTCGCGAAATGCAATCTATTATCAGAATCCTGACAAAAGCTGGACGCCCATAACCTGGATCGAATTCTGGCAATCGATCGAACACCTGGCGAAGGCATTCCTTGCGAATGGTATTCAGCCCGGTGATAAGGTGGCAATTATGTCGCGCAATATGCCCGAATGGACTATGGCGGATTATGCCCTGCAATTGGTAAGGGCTGTGTCGGTGCCCTTGTTTTCGGCGACAAGTGTTTCACAAGCCGAATATATGGTGAGCGAAACGGAATGTGTTATGTTTCTTGTGGGTGAGCAGGAGCAATACGATGTTGCAAAACAGCTGATTGGGAAAATACCCACTCTGCGCAAAATTGTTGCTTTCGACAGTTCGGTAAAATTTGACACGGGAATCGAGTCCTCATTTTTCACTGATATGATCGCACTTGGCAAGGCCAGTGATTTCCCGGGGAAACTTACGGAGCTCGAAAGCCAGGCTAAAATTGAAGATTTATGCTCTATTCTCTATACATCCGGTACTTCGGGTGAGCCCAAAGGTGTTATGCTTTCGGTACTGAATTTTATGCACTGCCTGCGGATGCACGATATCCGCCTGGAAGTCGACGAAAATGATGTGTCGCTCTGTTTCCTCCCGCTGAGTCATATTTTCGAAAGAGGATGGACTTTTATTGTTCTGAGTATGGGTATGACATCCTATTATTTGCGAAACCCAAAAGAGGTAGTTGATGCTGTTAAGATTGTTAAGCCTACCATTATGTGCTCGGTGCCACGGTTTTTTGAAAAAACTTACGAGGGTGTTAATGCTGAGATTGCTAAAAGTTCCCCGGCAAAACAATCCATTTTCAAATGGGCTATCAATGTTGGTGGCAAACGCCTCGATTATATATGGAACAAGAAGAGCGTTCCGCTGGGCCTGAAAATAGCTTATGCCATTGCCGATAAACTGGTACTTGCTAAGGGCCGGGGTGCCCTTGGCGGGAATTTCAGGTTTATGGTTTGCGGTGGTGCTGCTCTCTCACTCGACATAATCCACTTTTTCGAGGCTGTAGGCATACATATTAAAATAGGTTATGGCCTTACCGAAACCGTGGCTACTGTAACCTGCCTGCTCGACGACGATATTAATACAAGCTCGGTAGGGAAAGTAATGCCGATGCTTGATGTTAAAATAGGCGAAAATGACGAAGTGATGGTAAAAGGCGATACCATTTTTATGGGCTATTATAAAAAGCCTGAGCTTACAGCCCAGGTTTTCAAGGACGGGTATTTTTGTACCGGTGATGCAGGACGGCTCGACGAGAACGGGTATTTATTCCTGAAGGACAGGATAAAGGATATAATTAAAACATCCTCAGGCAAATACGTTGCACCACAGAAAATTGAAATGCTTTTAAACGGTGATAAATACATCGAGCAGATCACCATTATTGGTAACGATCGTAAATTTATAACAGCCCTCGTTGTTCCTGCCGCTATTGCATTCGAACAATTAATGGGTGAGATGGGATTGAAAGGCAAACCGAAATCCGAACAGGTAAAAGAAAAGGCCGTAATAGCATTTTACCAGCAACGTATTGATTTCTTGCAAAAAGATCTGTCGCCTTTTGAGCAGGTTAAAAAAATAGTACTGCTTCCCGAAGAGTTTACCATACAGTCGGGCGAATTAACACCCTCACTCAAAATCAAACGCAGGGTTGTAGCCGAGCAGTTTAAGGCTGAAATTGAAAACATGTATGTTGGTGATTAATAGCATGGTAGAGTGTTATCTGGTTTTCGGAGTTGTTGCTATAGTGAAGTTAGTGGCAAGCTTAAAAAGACCAATTGATAAATAACAAAAATTATTTATTTGTGACTTTAACTGAATATAGAATACTAATTAAAAAGAAAAATGGAATTGAAATCATTCTTTACTACTTGTTTAGTATAGCTATTGTAATTTTTGGATTTATAATGATCTATAAGATTGGAGTTGAAAAAACATTTCAAGTCAAAGGAAATGAAAGATTTGCTATTTTAATGTTTTCTCTATTAGTATTACTTGGTTTATCTGGACTTTATGCATTAAATAAAAGATTCAAATTAACTTACATAACAAATGGATTGACAAAACAAGAAAATATAAACTTGATTAATAAAGTCATATCTGAATTGATTGATATTAATGAAGTTTCAAAAATAGATCATAGAAGTTATAAATATAAAAAAGCTTGGTGGAGACTGCCATATGAGATAAACCTGTTTGCTGATGAAAATTTGATTGCAATTAATGTAGAGGGACAAGATTATCAAGGAGGATTTATTGACTTTGGAGCATCTGATAGACTAAAGAACAAAATTATTCGGATGCTTAGAATGCAAACTGACATTAAAAGAATAAAAAAGCCAGCCACTAACAGCAAATAATATCCCATAGCCGCTTTAGTGCTATTAAGACAAATGAGTAGAAACATAATCATACGAGTAATCAAGAAACAAACTGCAAGTGAACGGCTACGGGCCATATTTGCAACACGTTGCCATTTTGCCTTTCAATCAAGCTCTTGATTGTTTGACAAAAAGAGTTTATCATTGAACGAAGAACTCATTCCTGACTTATTGAGTCAGAATGCAGAGGACACCAGAACATGCGGACAAATGAACAATTCCTGCCTGACTGAGTCAGCAGGCAGGGAACAATTGAACAAAAGAACATTCGAACAAATGAACATATGAACGCCGCAGGCATTGAACCTCTCAACCCTCCAAACCCTTCAATCCCTTCTATGTTTCCACCTCTTATGACTCCAAAGCCAGTATGCAGGATCCTGTAAAATAGATTTTTCGAGATGCTGAACATACAGCCTGGTAATTTCCCCGTCGGGCAACGAAGCCGGATTTTCGGTAAGTAACACCAGCTTCAATTCATAATAACCTCTTTTAACTTTCTGTATATCAACATATATAACCGGCAGATTATACATACGTGCGTATTTTTCGGGGCCATGCAGCCATGCTGTATCATGATTCAGGAAGTTAAACCAGTAGGAATCTTTCATATTCGTAGGACTCTGGTCGGAGGCCATTATATATGCAAGCGGTTTATCCGCAAGTTTCCCGAAAGTTAATGCCGTTTCCCTGATCGATGCCAGGAGCGTATTAAATTTAGCCCTGTGTCGTTTTGCATATGCATCCACAAGTTTGTTGCTCATGGGTTTATAAAAACCAACTATCGGATATTTCATTTGAAGTCCTGGCGATAATGAGCCCCACTCCCAGTTATTATAGTGGCCGGGTACAGCTATTACACTTTTTCCTGAATCGAAATAATGATCGGCAAGTTCAGGATTCAGGATATGATGCCTCATAATAAGTTGTTCCGGGCTCATGGTAAAGCCTTTGATGCTTTCGAGGCTGATATCGCAAAGGTGATGGTAGAATTTTTTGGTAAGCAAACGGATTTCCCTTTCATTTTTTTCGGGGAATGAGCTGCGAAGGTTCTCAAAAACAACTTTTCGCCTGTATCCTGCGAGGTAATATACCAGGAAGTAAACCATGTCGGAGAAAATATACAATACCCTGAAAGGCATTATTCCGACTAAAATTATCATAAATCGTAAAAACAAGTAGGAGAGATACTTCATGCTTGTGTGATGTACAAAAAAGTTTAAAACAGAAACCGTACATATACTCCCGCACCCGGATTCATGTCCTGGTAACGTTCGAGTTTTACCATCAGCCAATGCATATTAATGCCGGGCTCGAGCACAATGCCATTTCCAAAAACAACCGAAAGGCCTGTGCCTGCATACATCCCGACACCTATACCTCCCTGGTAAACATTGTATGTTTGCATGTTGCTGTTCGGAATGTAGGTGCTGTTGCCATACAGGTTAATCATACTGTATTCCCTGTCTTCGAGGGTTAGTTCGTTTTTCACGTAAAAGGAATTCTGCTTCACTTTTGTACTGTTTACATTTACCCCACCCATCAGGAACCATGAAAGGTTTTCGCTTTTAAGGTAACTGCGTTTAAGCCCTATGTCGGCATACACCCTCTCTTCAACTCCGCGCATCGGGAAAAGCCGCAGATCAGGATTGGTAGCATAAGGTTTCGGGTCAACTTCAAATGTAATGGCATCATTCGCTTTGAGCCTCATGTAATTGAACTGTATTACCAAGGCCAGGTTGGGATTAAAACTATATTGTGCATATAATCCCGGCTGCATGGCCAGCTTATAATGCATATTATCAGGCAAGCCCGATACTAAAATTGAATCGTAGGCATTTAAGGCAAAAAATATTTCCTGGTACCAATAATAATTTGACAAAACATAATCAACACTGTTTTCGTTTTCGGACCTGCCGTTGTAAAAGTTTGCCGTACTTTTCGAAGGATAATATACACCGACATTCAAGCCGAATATCCAGCCTTTACCGTCATTGGAAATCTCAATATCCGGACCATCATCGGATTGAGTAAATCCCGGGGTTGAGAACAATGATGTAAGAAAGAAAATAAGTATGTATGTCCTGATTTGTTTCATAAGTGCTGATGCTGAATGCAAAGTTATGAATTTTTCTCCACGGTTGAATAACATTTTGCTCTTCCTGCTTTCGCTGACAGGGAAACATTTCAATGAATTATAGTATATTTACATTCTGTAATTATTCACGAATAGTTTTTATTTAATCACTGCTCAAAACAAATTATTATGCCTATTCGAAGTGTAAAGGACAAAAACCGGAATACCGCCGGTAACTATCCCGGTGGCGGTGGAGGTGGAGGCCGGAAAATGCCCGGCGGTATCAATAGCGGATGCCTTACGGCTTTGCTGCCATTGCTTTTTAAAAACCCCAAAATTGCTATTATTGTATTGGCGATAGGAGCGGCCATATATTTCCTGGGAGGTAAAAACCTGATACAATCAGCTGCCGGAGGTGGTGCCTTTTCGCTTGGAGCCGACTTAAACGAACAGATGTACGACCAGGCGGAGGTTTTCGAACCGCTGGCCGACAACATTAAAAATCCTATGCCCGAGCAGGTTTCGCTCCTTCAATACGCACCTCAACGCCTCAACCAGGGGCAGCAGGGTTCGTGTGTAGCATGGTCGAGTGCCTACTCGGCTCGTAGCATATTGTATGCCCGTCAAACCGGGAAACGGCCTGATGAAGTGGCTTTCAGCCCTTCGTTTATGTATAACCAGATTGGCCTCGATGGCTGCCAGGGATCATACATTATCCGTGCAATGGAAAATATGCAGAAAGTTGGTGCACTGCCTTTCAAACAGTTTCCTTACGATGAAAATGACTGTTCGTCGCAACCTGCGCAATTCCAGTTGCAGGAAGCCGGAGCATTCCGTATTAACGGATTTAACCGCCTTTCGGTGAGTGGCGACGATTATAAGGTCGATATGCTTGCCGTTAAACAAAACCTGGCACAGGGTGCACCGGTTGTAATTGGCATGATGGTTGGCGGAACCTTTATGAAAGGTATGCTGGGCGAAAAAGTATGGATACCTTCGGCCAGCGATTATAATAAAATGGGGTTCGGCGGCCATGCCATGAGTGTGATTGGCTACGACGATTACCTCGAAGGCGGTGCATTTCAGATTATGAACAGCTGGGGTAACGAATGGGGCGAAAACGGGATAGGATGGGTGAGATACAGGGATTTTGACTTCTTCGTGAAGGAAGCATACGGAATGGATGCTATGGGAGCAGCCGACAAACAGGACGATACACGTTTAAAAGCCGAATTTGGCCTTGCTTCGTATAACGACGACCTTACTGATTTACGTAACCTGCCTGCTATTCCGCTGAATTATAAAAATGGTATCACATATTCGGTGGCTCAGCCTGTTAAAAAAGGTGACAAATTTAAAATTGAAGTCACTAACTCTTCCGCCTGTTACACCTATATTTTCGGGCAGGAAACCGATGGCAGCTCCTATGTTTTATTCCCATATACTCCCAAGCATTCGCCTTTCTGCGGAATTACCGGAACCCGGCTTTTCCCTAAAGATCATTCACTGCAGGCCGACGATATCGGTACACAGGACATTATGGCAATTATTGTTACTAAAAAGCCTGTCGATTATAATGTGCTTAACGAAGCTATCAGCAACAGCCGGCAGGTTTCGTTTGCAGCTAAAATTGCTGAAGCCCTCGGTCCGAAACTGCGCAGGGATATAAACTTTGTTTCCACTTCGGGTAATGTAAGCTTCGATGCACCTATCAATAACAGCGATGCCGTTGCTTTTGTAATAGAGGTAGATAAACGATAACTGAATATAAAGGCATAAAAAAAACCCGAAAAATTCATTCGGGTTTTTTTATATATAAAAGTGATTGTGAGAATACAAGTACTACATCCCGAATAAGCCTTTTACTTTATTTACTAAACCTCCGGCTTCGTCGCCGGAAAATGAGCCGATTATCCCCTGTAGGTCGAATGAGTTATCGTTAGGATCGTTGGTTTTGCTTTTCAGGCTATCCATTACTTTGGGAAGTATTTGAGCAACAATTCCGGCAGCAGCAGCTTCCGAAATGCCAAGTTTTTTAACTAAACCGCTGATAGCATCACCCGAAATTCCACTTGCCATAGTGTTGGCACTGGCTGCTTCGTTTCCCTGTAAAAGATTTGTTATCATGTCCATTCCGCCACCACCGGCAAACTGGCCTTTAAGTGATTCAAATATGGATCCGGCTGTTGCTTCTATTGCCGAATCGTTTTGCTCATTCGGAACATCCGGGTTATTAATAATGGCGTCGCCTGCAAATTCTTTTACTAATTGGGTAAGGTTTTCTAACATCTGTTTTTTGAGTTTGATAAAAAATAAGTTTTTTGTTTAGAGTAATTCTAAACAAGAACCATACCATAAGTATTTTCACACCGGAATTAACTGAAAAGAGCACCCTTTTCAGGTGCTCTTAAATGGTATGTTGATTCAAAAAACAAATGCTTAGTATGTTCAAAATTAATCGGTCAGCAATAATTTCTGATTCAGTGCTTTAATCCCCGGAGCGGTAATGCTGAGAATATAAATGCCATTTGCGATCTGGCTGTTCAGTTTAACTGCCTGGCCTGCTGTTACCGGAATATCCAGAACTGTTTGCCCGTTGAGGCCAACTATTTTCATCTGGTACTTTACATTATTCATTAAGCCCGACGGATAAAAGGCTTCGTTTTTTGAAATCGGGTTTTTAACGATAAATGTATTTACAGGGTTTTCGAAAATCCCGATAACTTCGCGTTGCGAATAGTATGATTCTTCCTGATTAAGATTACGGAAAGCTGACAGGTGCGCAGTCCACTGCTGAGTAACAATTTTGGTTTCGAGGCTATTGGTGTCGTATGAGTAATTGTATTTTTTATTTTCCTTCCAGCCGCCAAACCAAAGGTATTCGGTAACAGTAGCAGGCACAGTATTTTCGTACATAAATACATTGCGCGAGTAATTTTGCCACGAGGTGGTAGCGGTTTTAACCTGCATGATTACTTCCGTAATTTTATCATTGCTGTAGGTGTAAGTTTCTTTCTGATAATCATCCCAAAGCTGGGTTGCCGAATTCCATACCTGGTAGGTTTTTGCCGAAACATAACCTCCCGAGTATTCAAAATTTATATTCAGGTATTTATCCCAGCTTCCCAGGTTTTTATTCCATTTTTGGTTTGCAATGGATAGTATATTTTTACTCGCATCGTAAATTAAAACATCTTTTGTCGAATATTTAAATACGGATGAATCTGCATTCCACGGAAGTAAAAGAATAGCTGTCAGTGAGTTATCGGTTTCGTAAGAGTAAATATATTTATTCAGGTTTACCCATACCGAATTTGTTTTATCCCAGTTTTTATTTGTTTCCTCAAACAACTGGAAGCCGGTATATTTATAAATTACCTGTTGGCTGTTCGACCAGCTTATACCGCTTTTATCGATGGTTTTTGCCTGCGACTCGGTTAGTAACCCGCCTGCATCATAGGTATAAGCTACCCGTTTATTACTCTTAAACGAACTGCTGATGGTATCGTAAATGCTGCCGGTGAGTGAGTCGCGCAGGTATACCTTTTCCGAAGCTGCAGTGGTGTATTTCCCTCCTGCGTTAACAACAATTTTACCATTGGTATTTACATAACAACTAGGGTTAAGCTGGTGTGCTGATTGTTTACTTTGGGCAAATGCCAGGCTGCCGGCAAAAATTGCAATTGAAAAAACCAGGACTATTTTTTTTAACATAATTAAGTTTACTTTAAATTATTTAAAGGAATTACAAGAGTTTGACAGGTTTTATGTCAATGCAAAAATAATATTTAAAAGTTAACTATATGCAATAAGTCTTGTGGTGTTTCAACTTATAAACACCCATAAAAGGGAATAACTTTCCTGACTTTATGATTCACAATAGGTTAGCTTTATTTAAAAAAATCCCTGCCAATGAGTAACTCAGAGGCAGGGATTTTGAAAACGAGTTTAAACTTTTATTGTAAAGGAGTAACAACTTCGAGAACTTCAGGCAGATCCATGCCAAGTTCTTTCAGATGTGCAAGTGTGGGAACTCCGTTTTTAGTCCAGCCACGACGTGCATATACAGCATCGAGCAACTGTTCGTAACGGTCCTCGCGGTATGCCCTGGTGGCAGCCATTTTCTCCTGCAAGGTCATTTTCGAAGGATCAAGTTTCAGCAGGTCAACCAGTTGTCCGTCGTAACGTTCCTGGCGGCTTTGGTATTCCTCTTCGGTAACAGGACCTGCAGCGCGGTATGGCTGAGCATCGTGCAAGCGGAGGCCTTTGCCCATGCGAATGTTAAAAATACGCTGGAAGTTATAAACCCGCTCGCTTTGTGCAATTAATTCAGCATTGCTGAAATCGTTGCCGGTAACGGCCTTATAAATGGCGATGTAGTTGTCAACATGTCCCGGAACTTTTCCTGGCTCAGGATAGGTATGATTATCTTCGGGTTCCACATCGTTCCATGGCAGTTTGCACAATCCCTGTAATCCGAACCAGGTGCGGAACATCGGGAAATAATGCAATGCTTCTGCTTTTTTCTCAAAAGTAGGAATCTGGTTGTTTACCATATCCATAAAAATAAGCCAGGCTTCGTCGTGCTGCGGGCCTTTGTTGGTCATGGCATAACCGCCTTGCTGTGCAAGCGATTCCTTCGAAACATACTGCGAATACTCAAGGCCCTTGTTCTCCATGCCTATATCCTGCATAAATCCAGCATCGCCCCAGCCTTTGGCAGCAAACAATTCTTTCATTTTATGAACACCTAGGCCGGCAATTTTACCAAATCCTTCACCACGCGAAACCATATGTAACAGTTCCATGGCTGAATCGGCGTTTCCGAAATTCAGTTTCATACCACCGGTGCGCTCTTCGTTAAGGATTCCGTTTTCGTAACATTCCATTAAAAAACCCAGGATGGTTCCCCACGAAATGGTGCAAATACCATATGTATCGCAATAGAAATTTGATTCGATGGTGAAATCCGGGTTAAAAATCCCGGCAATGGAACCTAAGGATGATGTGGATTCGTATTCCGGGCCATCGACAATTACTTTCGATCCTTTGTAAGGTCCTGAGCGTAATTCGTAATTATCAACTCCTTTGGCGCAGGCCATATTACATCCTATCCAGCATCCGTCGGGCACGCCTTGTGTGAAATAGCTCTTCCATACATCGCCCGATATTTTTACTGCATCCGGATGACTTCCGTATTTGAAGTTATTAACCGGCAGCAAGTCATAATCGTTCATGATAAGGGTAAGATGGGCTGTACCCTTGCTGCGCATTTCGCACTGCTTGTCGTCGAGTTCGCGCATTTCGCGGTTGAATACTTTTCCGCGTTCCATAATAGCCTGGAGGTCGATAACGCCATTGCGGTTACCGGTAACTCCTTTGGTATGAGCTACAATAGCTTTTATTTTTTTGTCGCGAAGCACAGTGCCGATGCCACCGCGTCCGGCTTGTTTCAAACGAACCAGCTTGCGTTTCGAATCGAAGAAACTGAAGTTCAGCATGCCGATCAATGAGTTGTCGGCAGCAGTTCCGGCTGAAACTACCGAAACATTAAGCCTGTCTTTCTCGGTTGTTGCAAGTGTTTCGGTCAGGTACTCGGCCATCAGGTGGCTGTCGTTGCTTTCGTCGCTGGCTTCATATATTTCAACCAACTCGCGTGTTTCGTCAATAAGCACAATGACGTCCTTATCCGATTTACCTTGTAATTCGAGTGAATCGAAACCGGCAAATTTCATGAACGGGCCAAAAAAACCACCCACATTGCTGTCGACAGGTATATCGGTTTGTGGCGAAATGGTTACTACCAGCGATTTACCTGTACCTGAGTACTGGGTGATGCCGCAGATAGGACCGGTATTTATAACGATTTCATTTTCAGGATCGTTCCATTGCGTGTTGGGGGTTGTGGCATCCCATAAAAGTTTCAGCCCAAATCCTTTTCCTCCGGTGAATTTTTCCTTCATTTCGGCCGAAACGGGCCTTTCTTCAATCTTTCCGGTACCAACGTTAACATATAAGGTGCGGTTGTTGTACCCTTTTTCGATCGGTGCCCAGGTGTACTTGTACGAATACAGGAGTTTGTGCGTGTTTTGAAAATTTTCTAAGCTCATACTTTTTGTTTTTTTTTCTTACTGTGAATCGATTCACAAAAGTAAGAAATGAGATGGACCTACCAAGCTTTTTATTCAAAAATTACGTTATGAAAATGTATTGTAATCGGTTATTGCTGACGTACTTAATTTTAGCCAGATAGCCCTTAGTAGTTTTGCAAAAAGTAACTTTATGTCAACCCATTTGCATGGCTCTATGTGATAAGGGTAATCGCAATGCATCAGATTATGTCCTGATTATAACTGTTATTATATTGTTATTGCCCCGAAAAACAGGATATAGTTGGTGGTGTAGTCATGTTAAATGGGAAAGGCACCTAAAAAAAAGCAGTGTTTATCTTTCGTGATATTCAAATTATTTTATGAGCGTGTTGTCAGTATTATTGTTAAGTTTGTACTTCTTTAAAAGCAGTACAAGCATGTGGTTGGGCAGGTTCAATCGATAGCTGCAATACTGCTGCCCGAAGAAAGCCGGAAAAGTTCCTGAATTGATTATTAAGCGAATGCGATTTTTTAAATGTCTGTTGGTATATGTTACGATTGCCGTTGTTACACAAGGAGCTTTCGCACAGGTCAAAATTGAAAATCCCGATCATGTTTATGGTTTCGATCCCTTGTTGTATAATGGTAAAAAGTATACTTACTTTCCTAATCCAGGTACCGAAGGCACACAATATATTGACGATGAGTTTAATACACATTCGTCGGTAACTTTGCGTGGTGTTAAATTCAATGCCATCACTCTTAATTACGATGTGTACAATCAACTTCTTGTATTAAAATATTATGATAATATAGGTTCGGCAAACCTGATTGAAATTTCCCCTGCCTGGCTCGAAGCTTTTGAACTGGGAGATGCCGGCTTCAGGTTCATGGCAATTCACGATTCAGCCAAAACAATTTACCAGGTTATTGGTTCAGGTAAATCAGTTGTATTATACTACCGCCATAAGGAGTTGCTGGTCGATACCCGGGCTGCAGTCCGAAACCGGTATTTTTCGGATGTAACCCGCGAAAAATATGTGCTAAGCGGCAATCGCCTGCTTAAGTATAAAAACAACCGTGGTTTTGTTAAGTGTTTTAGTGCCAGCAATAAGGAGTCAATTAAAAAATACCTGAGGCAGCATAAAATAAAGGTAAAAAAAGCAAATGACGCCATTATTCTTGAATTGATCAATTATTGCAATAAGCTAACCGAGTCGTGAAAAAAATAATTATTGCCTTGTTGTTCCTCTCGTTAACAACTGTTGCCTCCGCTCAGCAATCGGGCAAGGTTTTGGCAGTTCATGTTAAGGATGCTACATTCAGTGAGTTTTGCAGTATCATTTATGCCGGCACTAAAGTAAAAGTTTTTTATCGTACTGATTGGGTTAGCGCGCTTAAGGTAAACATGAACGCTGATAGTATTTCAGCATTTATGGCTGTATCCGAGGCTTTAAAAGGAACGGATCTGCAGGTCTCGGAGTGGCACGGCAACCTTGTTATTCTGCCTGGCGATAAGCTGCTGGCAGGATTGCCCTTGTACGAAAGCATGAAAAATCCGGAACCGAATCCTGATTCAGGGGTAAAAGCCCTTACCGCCAGCGAAGAGAGGTATATAACCGGACGCAGGGCCGATGCCGTTCAAACCATTACGGTAGGCCGCAAAGGAGGACCGGTTTCGGGTAACATTGCCCGCTTGCTGGGTCGTGTTCAGGACGAAGAAACCGGGGAGCCGCTTATAGCTGCCACCATTTATATAGCCGAAATACGTACCGGTGCTGTTTCCGACCTCAATGGCTTTATTTCTTTCAACCTCAGGCCGGGCAAATACGATGTTTTATTCGAATACCTGGGATACGGGAAGAAAAAATACCAGCTCGAAGTATTGTCGGATGGTAACTTTGAGGTTACTATGAAAAAATCGGTGATACAAATGCAGGAAGTTGTTGTATACGGCGACAGGCAGATGAATATCCGCGCCAAGGATCCGGGGCTTGATAAGCTATCGATAAAAGCAATAAGGGAACTGCCAATGATGATGGGGGAGCGCGATATACTTAAAGTTTCGAGCACGCTGCCCGGAATTGTGAGTGTGGGCGAAGGCTCAGCCGGATTAAATGTACGCGGCGGTGGTTCCGATCAGAATGCATTCTATATTAACAAAATTCCTATTTATAATACTTCACACCTTTTCGGATTTTTCCCTGCTTTTAACTCTGATATTATTAAGGATTTCTCCATCTACAAAGGCCATATACCGGCTCAATACGGAGGCCATCTGTCGTCGGTTTTCAATATTGTTACCCGGCAGGGAAACCGCAAAAAGTTTTCGGCACGTGGCGGTATAAGCCCTATTACCGGTAACCTGGTGGTTGAAGGGCCTATTAAAAAGGATACCAGTTCGTTTATGTTCAGTGCCCGTTCCTCGTACTCCGATTGGATTCTGAAACGCCTGAATGATTATGATATCAGGAACAGCAGCGCAGGATTCAACGATTTTTCGGGAGGTGTTAACTACGATATACGTAAAACACAGCTTGCTGTTTTCGGCTACCGGAGCTACGACCGTTTCAGGCTATCGGACCTCAACAGTTATGAATACTCAAACAATGGTTTGTCGGCCTCGGTTAGCCGTAATTTCACCAATTCGCTGCGGGGCGAGTTTTCGGTTGTAGGCTCTCAATATGGTTTCTCAACCGTTAATACGGAAGAAAAATCCAGTTCATACGAACATGAGTATAAAATGGAGCATTACGAGTTTAAGGTCGATTTTAAACAGGTGCTCAGCAATAAAAACTCGCTGGAGTATGGTATTGGAACTGTGCTTTACAAGCTCAACCGGGGGACTGTAATGCCTTACGGCTTAAGTTCATTGCGCAAAAGGGTTGACCTCGGCTCTGAGCAGGGCTACGAAAGTTCAGTCTATATTTCGGATATGTACGACATTACTCCGTTAATAAACCTTACCGTCGGCGCTCGATACACACTTTTCACACCCACTGGCCCTAAGACAGTGTATCAATATGCCGAAGGTGTTGCTATGGATAGCAGGAATATTGTCGACAGCATTACGTTTAGTGCCAACTCGCCCATACGCTGGTATCATCAACCCGACCTGCGAATAGCAATCAATTTTGAAACTGACGAATCCGGATCGGTTAAGCTTGCTTTTAACCAGATGCATCAGAACCTGTTTATGTTAAGCAATACGGTTACTGTGGCCCCAAATACGCAGTGGAAGCTGGCTGATTATCATATTAAGCCGTCGGGAAGCAACCAGTTTTCGGCAGGCGTTTTCCGCACAATAGCTAAATACGGCCTCGATGTTTCGGCCGAAATATATTACAAGCAAACCCGCAATTTCCCTGAGTTTAAGGATGGAGCCAATTTCCTTGATTCGCCCCTTGTTGAAACTTCGGTATTACAGGGCGACCAGAAAGCCTGGGGTATTGAGGTTTACCTGAAACGCAGTTTGCATAAAATTGATGGATGGATATCCTATACCTATTCACGATCGATGATACTGGTAACAGGCGACGAGGACTGGTTAAAAATAAATGGGGGAGAGGCGTACCCTGCCAATTTTGACATCCCGCATTCCCTTAACCTTGTGCTCAATTATCATATTAACAGGAGGATAACTTTAGCCTCAATTGTTACTTACCAGTCGGGTAAACCGGTTACTTATCCTGTATCAGTGTATTACATTGACGGAATTCCGGTTCTCGATTATTCGAAACGCAACGCATACCGTATACCCGATTATGTGCGTGCCGACCTGTCGCTCACCATCGAAGGGAACCTGAAAAAGAAAAAACTTCTGCACAGCTCTCTTATTTTCAGCGTTTATAATGCGCTGGGACGCGAGAATCCGTATTCAGTATATTTCAAAACCGAAAATGGAGCTATACGCAGCTACCGGTATGCAGTGATAGGGGTTCCAATATTAACTGCCACATGGTTATTTAAACTTGGGAATTATGCTTCGGAATAACATCATATATATAATAGTGATGGTTGCTTTCATGCTTCCTTCCTGTATAAAATCGTACGAACCGGTGATCGAGAGTAAGGATGCCGTTAAGTTTGTGGTTTCGGGGCAGGTGGTACAAGGCGACCCGGTTCAGCATATTAATATATCAAAGACTTCGGCAATTGACAGACCTCAGTTTTTCCCGGTTACCGGTTGCGTGGTTACGATAACTGACGATAAGGGAATCAGTTATAATGCCACCGACAAGTTGAAAGGCGATTATGAAGTTTATATTCCTGAAAGTGCCCTTGTGGACGGGGCAAAGTTTAAAGTTGATATTTTTACGCCCGACGGACAATCCCTTACTTCCGATTTCGATGAGATTCACGATTGCCCTGATCTCGATTCCGTGTACTACCAGGTGGAGAAAATTCCAACCAACAATCCCGACCGGTTTATACAGGGGGTGCAATTCTACCTCGATTTCGATGCTAGTACTACCAGCAGTAAAAAGTTCAGGTGGGAAAGTGTCGAAACATGGGAATACCATTCAACTTATCCAATTGAATGGTATTACGATGGTGTGGTACATCATGTAACTCCTCCTGATTATTCGCGGTTCATATGCTGGAAGACCGAAATAGTTAAAAACGTTTACACCCTTTCCACTGAGAACCTGGCACAAAACAAATACAGTTTTTTACCCCTGCATTTTGTCGATAATTATTCCTCGCAAAGGCTGGTTTATGGCTACAGCCTGCTGGTGCGGCAGTATGCCCTGAGCGAGGCAGCATATATTTACTGGGATAAAATGCGCATCAACAGCACCGACCAGGGTGGCTTGTACGATAAGCAGCCCTTAGCAATAAAAGGCAATATGCGCAATACCACCTTCCCCGACCAGGATGTGCTTGGCTTTTTCGGGGCTGCGGCCGTGAAATCGAAACGTATTTTTGTTACCAACGCTCTGGTTAATGAACATTTCCCCAGCTGCGCGCCTATTGGTTTACGAAAGGGATTAAAAGAGATTCTGCCTCCCGATTATCCAGGGTATTTGTATGGTGATGCTAACGGATTCTCCATGGCAGTTCTTATTCCTGAATGTGTGGATTGCCTGGTGGCAGGTGGAATTAATGTAAAACCCGATTTCTGGCCGTATTAACATGAAGAAGTATAACACTTACCTGTTTTTTGTATTGACGTTGCTTTTTTTGCAGCCAATATTTGCTGTTGGGCAGATACCTAAAACAGATGAAATGGCTGAAAAGGTATCCCTTTTTACGGATCGATCTATATACATTAACGGTGAACAGCTACAGTTTTTTGCCACATTGTTTGAAGGTGAAACCATTGATACTGCATATTATAGCCATATTCTTTATTGTGAGCTGATTACTCCCGATGGGAAGAAAATAGTTGCCGGGAAATACCTGTTGAATAATCAGTCAACCCGGGGTTGCCTTGATATCCCTGCCGATATTATCACCGGAACATACTACCTGCGTGCCTACACAAAACAAATGCGGAATTACGGACCTCATTCATACGCCTACTGCCAGGTAAGGATCATTAACCCTCAGAAAAGTGAAATGCTCGAAGGGGAGATAAGCGAAAATATGCCCGACCTTTTAAGGGTTAAGTCACCGGAGGTAGCTATAATGCTTGATTCAGATAAAAAAGCTTATTCGCCGGGTGAAAAAATCAGAATAACAGTTGGTGCACCTATACATCCTGCTGCATTAGTAAAGTCACTCTGTCTTTCGGTTGTTCCCGAAAAAACAGAAGCCAAATTTTTTTACGTCGATGCAAATACAATTCAACCACAACCCGAAGCAATTTATTATACCGAAAACCGGGGGCTCTCACTTACCGGGAAACTTACCGAAGCATCAGCCGGCAATACCGTTAAAGGAAAACGTGTTAATTTGTCGATAATTGGTGAAGGGCGCGATTTTATGGCCGTTCGAAGCAATGCAGATGGCCGTTTTCACTTTGCGTTACCAGATTATTACGGTTCTCACGATATTTTTCTCAGTGCCGAGAAAACTGAAAATGCCGAGTTAAAAATATGGGTTGATAACGATTTTTGTGCTGCGCCGATCAGCTTGCCTGCTCCTGTATTTATTTTAACGGAGGAAGAACGGCAGGCTGCTTTTAAAATGGCATTGAATATGCAGGTTTCGTCGCATTTCAAACCCGATTCAGTTCCTGAACTTCTGCGGGTAAAAAGGATTGATAAGGCTTTTTATGGTGAGCCTGCCAATATCATTTACCTCGATCAGTACATACAACTTCCTACCCTGGAGGAGTATTTCAACGAATTGCCGGGCCTGGTGAAAGTGAGGAAGCGCGGTAACGATAAATATTTTAAAGTTTCAGGTCCTCAGGATTTATCCTTTTTCGATCCGCTTATCCTGGTCGATTGGGTGGCTGTTGACGAAACTCCAAAAGTGCTTGCCATAGCTCCGCAGAATATCGCACGGATTGAAATTGTGAATAAGGCTTATGTTAAAGGTGAGCAAACCTATGGCGGCATTATAAGTATTATTTCAAAAAAAGGTGACTTTGCCGGTATCGACCTCCCCACGACCGGGATTTTTGTAAACTATCAGTTTCTTGCCGAAAATACCTGTCATGAAATGCAGATAACCGATTCAGATCACTTTCCGGACGCAAGGAATACTTTGTTCTGGCAAAGCGTTTTAAATCCTGAACCGGGTAAAACCAGTGAATTCGTTTGTACGGCACCCGATGTACCTGGCAGGTATGTGATTTGTGTACAAGGAATTTCTGAAAAAGGGGAGAGGGTTGCGATATCGGTTACGATAGACATTGTAAATTGAGACCGATACCCTGTGATGTTTAATTTCAGGGTTTCATGTGGTGGAAGTGTTTTTACGGAGAGTACGATGAATTTGGTTATGCTGTTTGAATCTTGTTCGCTTTATACACCCGAGGTTAATACTTTCCATTTAAATTTATCCCCGGTTTTATTTCCCCCATTCTACAAATCTATGTATTATTGATTTGTTTTTAACAATGGGACACAGTGTACCGTGTTTTTTTTTAAATTTGTAACCATGACTTTTGATGAGGTAAAGCAGGTTCTGAAAACCAAAACTGTAGGGATTGCCGGTTGCGGCGGGTTAGGATCAAATTGTGCTGTAGCTTTGGCGCGTGTAGGTATTGGCAGGCTGGTAATAGCCGATTTCGACCTGGTTGAAAAAGGTAATCTAAACCGTCAGTTTTATTTTGTCGATCAGATAGGTATGCTGAAAGTGGCTGCCCTCAAACAAAACCTTTTGCGGGTAAATCCTGAGTTGCGGGTAAATGCTTTTGATATACGCTTGTGCCAGAGCGATATTATCGAAATATTCAGTAAATGCGATGTAATTGTTGAAGCTTTCGATAAGGCCGAAATGAAGTTTATGATACTTGATGCCGTACATAATTTCCTTCCTGAAAAGTATCTTGTTATGGGGATAGGAATGGCCGGATGGGGCGATAACAATATGATACGGTCAAGGCAGTCGGATAAACTGATTATTTGTGGCGACGAAATAAATGCAATTGATGAACAATGCCCGCCCATGGCTCCCCGTGTGGGAATAGTTGCCAGTATGCAGGCCAATGCAGTACTCGAAATTCTGCTGGGGCAAAACGAACATCAGATTCATTCAGAAAACCAGAAATGAAAATTATACTCAATCATAAAGAAGAAGAACTGACCGGTGAACAACTCACTATTAATGAGTTATTGAAGGCGAAGAATTTTACATTTAAAATGCTGGTTATAAAAGTAAATAACCAGCTTATAAAAAAGACAGAATACGACACAGCCCTTGTTCGCGAAGGCGATGATGTAATGGTACTGCACCTTATTTCGGGCGGTTAAGCAGTTGGAATACCATCACTGTTTTACATTATTGCAGGCAATGTTATTTGAATTTTTTCCCGGGAATATCATTCTCCACTTTCTCCATACATTTTCTGTCCTGTAAGGTTATAAACAGGGTTGTTCCGTTCGGGCCACCAAAAACCAGGTTGCTGCACTTTTTACCTTTGAGTGCTATTTCGCGAATGAATTCACCTTCCGGCGATAAAACTATTATGGTTCCTTTGCCCCAGCGTGTGATGTAAAGGTTCCCGTTTTTATCACATTTCATGCCATCAAGGCCAAAATCACTGAATTTGTAGAAGAGTGTTTTGCTGGATAAATTCCCGTTTTCGTCCACATCGTACTTCCATACATTGCGTTGTATGCTTTCATTCAGATAAAGTGTTTTTTCATCGGGACTTAATTCAATCCCATTAGTGGTTCCCATATCTTTTTCGAGTAATACCGGTTTTCCATCGGTTTCGATCCGCCACAGTTGACCGATATTCGTTTCCCAGTCGGGATCGCTGGCGAAAATCTGTCCCCTTTTATTCATACAGAGATCGTTGGGCGAATACATCAGTGAATCGTGGCAAAAAACACTTACATTTTTCGTCGGCATATCCACATGCAATATGTTATGGCCTTTGAAATCAGGCAGATACATATTGTCGAGACTGTCGAAAAGTATGCAATTGGCAATACTGCCTTCGGGTAACTCAATAAACATGGAACAGCTGCCGTCAGAAGCTACTTTGCCGATAGTGCCATCGCGCAGATAATTTACCACATACAGTTGCCCGTTTTTATCGAAAGCCGGACCTTCGATATTTACCGAGAAAAGGTTTTCGGCCGTAAAATCTTCGGCGATAAAAAGTTTTTTTCTGTCGGTGCAGCTGCTCAGCATGATAATTGCAGAAAACAGGGTCGAAAGTAGTAGCAATTTTTGGTATAGTAATTTTCTCATAAATTTGGGTTTTAAACTACATTAAATGTACTTAAAAATATTAATTCATAGCAACTAATCAGACTATAGATAAGGGATACCAGCCACAGATTACCTTCGGTGAGATCCCTGCTTGCCTGCCTGCTTCGCCTGCCTGCTGAGTGCATGTAAACGCAGGTAAGCAGCAGGCAAGGCTGCGCTAAGTTTCGCGGATTTCGCAGATTTCGCAGATTTCACTGTCATCCTGAGCTGTCATTTACGAGTGGACATTGCGAGTTGTCATTGCGAATGAAATGAAGCAAAACGAAGCAAAACGACTCAAAGCGAAAGGACACTATTTTGCACCCTGAGCGGTTCCGATAGCTATCGGAACGAAGAACACTTTTCACTTATCATTATTCACTCCCCTAAACCACTTCAGCTACCACAAAAGCACTACCGCCAATTATTACCAGGTCATTTGGTCCGGCGGATTTCGTAGCGGCATCAAAAGCATCTTTTACACAATTGTATACCGAGCCTTTTAATGCAAATTCATCTGCCTGCTTTGCAAGTTCTGTGGCATCTAATCCGCGTGGGATATCGGCTTTGCAGAAATAATACGTCGCTTCAACAGGCAATTTACCCAGCATACTACGTACATCTTTATCATTTACAACACCTAACACAAAATGAAGTTTTTTATACGGAGTTATTTTAACCTGTTCAAGTACTTCCCTTATTCCATCGGGGTTGTGACCTATATCGGCAATGGTGAGCGGATTGCGCTTTAACACTTGCCAGCGGCCCATCAGGTGAGTGTTCTTTATTACTTTGCGAATTCCCTTGGTGATAATGTCAGCTTTGATGTGGATTCCCGATTGTTGCAGATTTTCGAAAGTGCTGATTACTGCTGCCAGGTTTTTCAACTGGTATTTCCCTGATAAGGGTGATTTTATGTTATAAACAGTTTGCGTTTGCGAGGAATAGTATTCAGCCGTAAGCAAGGGTGGCAAATGCCTGCTATATCCCGAATTTTTAAGCAGGATAGTTTGGTCAGCATATGTTATTTCAGCTTTCTGTTGCAGGCTCACTTCATCGAAAACGGGAGCTGTTTCGCGAATGAGTTTCCCCTATTATAACGGGAATTCCCGCTTTAATAATGCCTGCTTTTTCGCGGGCAATCAGCGGTAGTGTTTCACCGAGAAACTGGGTATGATCAAGACCTATATTTGTAATCACAGTGATAACCGGCTTCACAACATTGGTCGAATCCAGCCGGCCTCCCATGCCTGTTTCAATCACTGCTATATCCACTTTTTCTTTGGCAAAGTACCATGAGGCAAGAGCAAAAGTCCATTCAAAAAAAGAGGGTTGTATGTGGTTGAAATCAGATTTATATTTTGTCACAAAACCGCGAACATCACGCTTTGCAATCATACGGCCGTTTATTTTGATGCGTTCGCGGAAGTCCTTCAGGTGTGGTGAGGTGAAAAGCCCGGTTTTAAATCCCGCTTCCTGTAACACCGAGGCTATAAAATGTGCGCTCGACCCTTTCCCGTTAGTGCCGGCAATATGAATACTCTTAAATTCCTTTTCAGGATTCCCCAGCACATGGCATAGTGCATGCGTATTGTTGAGATCGGCCTTATAAGCTGCAGCTCCGATACGGTGAAACATCGGCAGTTGGCTGTAAAGATATTCCAGGGTTTGTGGGTAGGTCATGCGGGGATTGAGGGGATTGAAGGGATTGAGGGGATTGAAGGGATTGAAGGGATTGAAGGGATTGAAGGGATTGAAGGGATTGAGGGGATTGAGGGGATTGAAGGGATTGAAAGGATTTGAAGGGTTCAGATGCCTTCGGCGTTCAGTGCTTGGGCGTTCTGGTTTTAATGAATTCAGCGTTTCAGGGTTTCATGGTTCCAGCGTTAACGAGCACCCAGTGTTTCCGATAGCTATCGCAACGAGGTGCAGTGTTCAGTGCCTTCGGCGTTCAGTGCCTTCGGCGTTCTGTGCCTTCGGCGTTCAATGCTTGCGGCGTTCCCTGCCTGCAGTTTACCTGCGCAAAGCAGGCAGGCAGTCAGGCAGGAATTGTTCGTTTATTCAACTGTTCAATTGTTTTACTTCGCAAAAGTTCGTTGATTCCGACTTCACTCCCGGAAGGATATCGTAAACAATGCCAACCCCTATCCAGATATATCGCCATTAAGCCCTATCCCGATAACGGGATCCAACCCCTAACTCCTAAAACCTTACCTAAAAGCCCTCCTCATCTAATTCTTCACAACCTTCTCAAAAACCATTGCATTCACACTTATATTCAGTCCAAAACTGAAATCAGTGCTTTTTCGTTGTATGTCGTAATAGGATTCGATCCTGAAACCAAGATTCACTCCTTTCATTATTTCATTGTCTATCAGCAGTTTTGATGTAATAATGTCTCTTTTTTCGCCTACATACCAGTTGTTGAATTGTGAGATGGACTGGAACAAATAGTCGCCTAAGGGTGCAAAGAAATACTCGCCATGAAACCAGCCTGTACTTATTTTTACCCATTTGTTTTCGGCAGTAACTGTATTCAATAAGCCAAACCCCGATTCGAATGGTATGGTATTGGTTTGCGACAGCTCATGAGCCTGCAGGTAAAAGGATGAAATACTTAACCGCTCCAGTACTTTTGATTCAGTAACGAAGGCGTATTTTAATCCTGCTGCCAGGTTTGCACGCAATTGAAGCGGACTTTCGGATTTATCGACCTGCCCTCCAACATGATGAATTATGCCTTGAACCTGAGCACTCAGTCCACTGTTGTTGTATTTTTCATTAAAAGCATAGGAGGCAAGCATACCGCCGGTAATAACTTCCTGGTGATCTTCGCCCGGCAATATAAACTTCTCCCAATCCATATAAATATCAGCGTGAAGCCTTTTTTTATCGAGTAAAAACTGAATGCCATATTCCGGATTCTTCTGAAAATAATTATCCGTATTATACAAAGGCTCAATAAATCCATGCTTTAACTGACCGTCGAGCTGCCCTATGATCAAACGCGTTCCCTGATTGACCAGGTATTGTGCCCGTATCACAGGTAAGGATTTATTAAACCCATCCTGCCCGTAATAATGCCTTAAATACCATCCTGCACTCAGGCTGAAACTGGAGCTGAGCGTTAACGTTACTTCGGGTTGAAGTACAGAGCCAATGTAGGTTATCCCTTCGGTATAAGGTCCGAAATATTCGTTATTCCTGATAAAGTTATTGTTGTGAATCGAAATGGTTATTTTGCGCTGTGCTGATGTGTCAGCCGGAAATCGTGGATTATAGCTTTCATAAAAGTTCTGGCCTTGCAAACAATAAGCGGTCATCAGAAACACGCTCGCCACAAAATACTTGTATAAATACGTCATCGGATGCTATTGTTTGATAAGTAAAACTTTTCCTGCCGGTATGCTGAAAAACAGCTTGCCGGGCGAACCTTTCGTTATTGCCATGACTTCGTTCGATGGCAATGCCGCATTATCCACAGTATACGATTGCCATTTACTTCCGTCGAATTTTAGCAAGCCGGCACCCGAAGTTCCGCACCATACCGCATCATCATCTGCAATAATAAGCGAGCTGATGGGTTTTGAAGTGCCGGTGTTTAAAATAGTAAAATCATCGTTTTGAAAATGTAGCAGTTGCGAGGTCTCCGATCCAGCCCAAACGCTGCCATCGGGAGCTGTTATAATGCAGGTAAAGTTTTGTGATGATAGTGGTATGGCCTGGCTCACGTTATCCCATTGCTGGTTTTTATACCTGATTATGCCTTTATCCGAGGTCGCTATCCATAGCGTTTGCTCATGATCAAGTGTTATGGAATTGATAGCACCCGATGGAATCGCGGAATTGGAGAGAGTAAGAAAACTCCATTTATTATTCTCAAAAGTTGCTATTCCCCCTGAATCCCCCTGTATCCCGACTTTGATGTTGGCTATGCCTTCCACTGCTATCGAGGTGATATGCAACCCGTTAAACTGGCTGATCTTTTTCCAGTTGAGGCCATCGAATGTTGCAAGCCCGCCATTCCATCCTACCCATAGTAAAGCATTCAAATCGCGGGTAATTGCTGTTACCGAAGTAAAATCGATACCGGTATTGGTGAAAATTGTACGACTTCCATTCGTATCCGTTGTTATGTAACAAACCTTCGGCGCCTTTTGCTCCCAGCCATATGGAGTGGTCGTTTTCGTAATAAATAACAGAAATGTCCCTTGGAGGTATATTTTCCGATGTGTATGAATACTCGCTCCAGGTGCGTGGCGGATAATCGGGGTTACGCTCCTTGCACGAAGGCAGCAAAGCCAGGCATGTAAGTGCCGGAATCAACAGCAGTAAACTGAATTTGGAAGGTTTCATTTTAAAAGGCTTTGCCGGAAGTGGTGCAAAAATACCTTTTTATATTGAGTTAATAAAATGAGCAATCTCACTTCACATACTATGGAGGTGTTGATTGTAAAATGAAATTATGGAAATCTTCCAGCTTTCGAGAACTGCTGGTGCTACCTCTGTTTTACAAAAACATAAGTTATTGTGCCGCGCTGTTCTTCGGGCGCTTTGGCATCGGGAGCGAAAAGTGTTTTACGGGCAGCACTTTCGGCCTGGTGCCGGAGGTTTATTTCGGAGATTGTTGTTCCTTTGGCCCCGGCGCTGGCATACGTAACCTGGCCTTCCCTGTTTACTTTTATGGTAACTACTATTTTCCCCTGCTCAGGCGAGTTGTAGGTGGGTTTAGGAAGGCTGCGGGCACCACGTCCGCCCAGGTCGAATGAAATACCATTGCCTTTACCACCGCCACCATCGTAATTTGGTGATCCGGGAGTTCCGTCGGGTTTGCCCTGATCGCCGGGCTTACCGGTGATACCTTCGTTGCCACCTGTAGCCGTTTTATTACTCTTTCCGGGGTACAAGGCTCTTTGATTTACTACCGGCTCTTTAGGCGTTTCAACTACCGGTGTGGGTGCAGTTACAGGTGAGGGAACAGGCTTTTTAACTTTCTTTTTAACTTTTTCGATAGCCGGTGCCTCATCATTATTTTCGGTAACCACCTGGTTGTCAGTTTTACTTTGACTTGGCGGAGGTGCGGCAGCGGGCGCCTGCGAAGGAACTTCGGGTTGAATGTTTCCCATGCCTTCGTCACTATAACCCAGGTTTACCTCAACACCTTCCTCGCCGGGTAAAGGCAGGGGAGTACGAAAAGCCAGGAACACCAAAGCAATCAACATCAGTGCATGGAACAAAATGGTTCCAATAACTGCTGCTATCCGCGATTTTCGTTCTTTCTGCTCGTGTGAGGTAAGCATTTGTTTATGGGTATTATTTACTGTAAACTTGGTTTTCTTAAAGGGTGTATTGTTACCTTTCCCCCTTTTTTTTAATTCAAAATGCAAAGGTCAAAAGGTAAAATGCAAAGGTATTTTGTTAGGCTATTTTTACAATTTATTCATTTTCAATGGGATGAATGATAAAAAAAGAAGTTCAGTAAATAATCCTGCTAATTTATCATTCGGCTTTCATTTTGAATTTTGAATTCTATTCCTTCGGTTTGGTTGCGAGTATAACTTTATGTTTTGTTTTTAAAAGGTCGTTCATCTGGTTAATAGCGTCGATAACCACAACTATATACTGCACCGGAACAGTGCGGTCGGCACGCAGTACGATTACTCCTTCGGTTTGCCCAATCAGCGATCGGGTAAGCAACTGCTGCATATTAGCCTCGGTTGCCGGCGTTTCGTTTACGAAAAACAGGTTCTCATCGTTAATGTAAACGGTGGTGGTTTGTTTTGCAATCGTTTTACTTGAGCTCGAAGGTAATAATAGTTTTATTGCATTCGGGCTCACCAGGGTGGAGGTAAGCATAAAGAAAATCAGCAACAGGAAAACCAGGTCCGACATGGACGAAGTGCTGAAATCGGTACTTATTTTATTTTGTGACTTAATAGCCATTTCTTAATTTTTTAGTCATTGTGTGACAAGTGGGTTGTGCTATTTTGCCGGTTCGTGCAGCAGGTCCATAAATTCGGAAGCCCGGTACTGCAGCATAAATACAATTTTCTGAACCCTTGCAGCGAGAATGTTGTAGCACAAATAAGCTATAATACCAACAATTAAACCGGCAACAGTGGTAACCATAGCCTGGTAAATTCCGCTCGAAAGCAATTGAATATCGATGTTGTTGCCAGCCATTGACATATCGTAGAATGCTTTTACCATACCCGTAACCGTTCCGAGGAAACCAAGCATAGGTGCCGCTCCCGACACGGTGGCAAGTAAAACGATATTCTTCTCGAGTTTTGCAACTTCGAGCGAACCCACATTTTCGATGGCTGCATTTATATCACCCAGGGGTCTTCCCAGGCGTTGCAGGCCTTTTTCAATCATACGTGCTATGGGTGTGTTGTTATTGCGACACAACGATAAAGCTGAATCCAACCTGCCGTTATGCATAAAATCGCGTATATTATTCATAAAGTTCATATCCTCTTTCGAGGCACGGCCTATCAGAATGTATCTTTCGATAAAAATATAGATTCCGAGTATCGAAAGCAATGCAATCGGTATCATTACCGGACCGCCTTTTATTGCCAGGTCGAGGATGGATAGTGATATTTCACTCTGCCGTAAAGGTTGTGGTATGCCGGTAAGTGCCTGGTTTACAGTATCGCTTGCAGCGCCGGTAGTCTGCACAATCTGAAGTATTACTCCGTTAGTCATAAATGGAAATTTTTCAGTATAAAGGTATTACTGTTTGGAACAGCTTGCAGTAACGAACCTGTTACTTTTAAACATTGCGTTGTTAATAGTAACTGAATTTGAGCGAATTTATTTTACCTGAATAAAAAAACACGGTAATCGTTAAGGATACCGTGTATTTTATTTTTGTGATAATATGTCCTGTACAGGCTTTAATTCTGTTCAGAAAAAAACTTTAATCAATGCTTGATTGCAGGCGATATTGACTCTTCCGTTTGAGCCGCTTTATGCGACTCCCGATGCGGTTCGTGAGGATTCCATCCTACCACCCAAAGCATTACAAAGAAACTGATTACATAAGCAATAACAATAAACCAACCTGCTTTAACATAGGCTACAACTGAGCGCATTTCGGGAAAAATATTCGAGAGAGCTACTCCGGCCGATGAACCGAACCAAAGCATGGAGCCTCCAAAACCCACGGTATAGGCCAGTATCCCCCAGTCGTATCCACCCTGGTCGAGGCAAAGTTTTGTTAAAGGTATATTGTCGAATAATGCTGAAATAAAACCAAGAGAGAAAGCACTCTGCCAGGATGCCGGCGGAAGCTCTTCGACAGGCATCAGTGATGCACAGGTAACAAGTGCCAAAAGGAATATGGTTCCCTGCATCGATTTTGAAATTTCATCCCATGGCATCTTCCTTAGTAGTGCTCCGAAAACAATGGCTGCCCATACTCCGAGAGCCGGAAAATCGAGATAATAGTTGGTAAGTATTGCTGAAACCAGAATAACTGCTACAATAAAAATACGCATCTTGTCAATATGTATCTTTTTGTCTGCATTCTTTACAATGCGATGGTACCTGTCCTGGATAATTGAGGAAGGAATACCTATTAAAAATAAGGATACAAAAGATGCCACATAAGCATGGGAAACGTCAAGCGGGCTAACCCCGTCGATCCACATAAGTGTGGTAGTGGTATCGCCCACAACCGATCCTGCTCCTCCGGCATTGCTGGTAGCAACAATTCCTGCCAGGAAAGCCAGGTGAACTTTTCCTTTAAAAACAACCACGGCTACAGTGCCACCTATCATGGCTGCCGCAATGTTGTCGAGGAAGGCCGAAAGCACAAATACCAGGGCCAGGAGTGCGAACCCACCTTTCCAGTCGTCGGGGAGTATATTCGGAAGTTTATCGGGAATTCCTGATTCTTCGAATATCTTGGCAAGAATGCCAAAACCAAACAGCAAACCACCCAGGTTCAGCAGGATACGCCATTCACCTTCGTGATGCGAATCACCAGTTAAATGATCAATAAACGAAAACTCAGGCATGAAAATATATTTCACAATCAATACAACCACTAATCCTGTAAGTGAAACATACATGGTTTTATTATGAAACACAGCTACGCCTATCAGCGTTAAAGCAAAAATCAGAAATTCGATCCTGATGCCAAAAATCATGGGTACTGCTGCCGGTACTCCCGCATAAGTCATAACCGGAATCAGTAGAAACATACCGGTTATCAGGGCAATCAACGTTTTTGTATTAAACTTCATAGTTATAAATTAAGATTTGTTGAGTTCATTTGTATTGATAGTGAGTCTGTTAAGCCGTGTTCTGATTGCTGGTAAAACATTGGCGCAAAAGTATATAAAAAACATTCACGATATATGGATGATTTCAACTGAATCAGACTTATTATTATAATGCATACTTAAGGTTTGTAAATGGCTCCGCCCGATACATTATACATAGCTCCTGTTACCGGGGCCAGGCAATTTGGTTTTCCCTCCATGCGGAGCAGGCCCAGAAATGCAAATACCAGGGCTTCTTTAAAGTTTACCGTTTCATTGTCGGGAATAATCAGTTTAACATTTGTATGGGCAGCAATCCGCTGTAGCAGATAGGTGTTAAAAGCCCCGCCACCGGTTATAAGCATTTGTTTTGTGGCATCATTCACAAGGCAGGCTGTTATCTGTACTGCAATATGTTCGCAAAAGGTACATGCCGAATCGGCAGGGCTGATATTGTATAAGTTAAGCACCGGAAGTATCTCTTTTTCAATCCATTCCCTGCCCAGCGATTTTGGCGGTGTTAGCTTATAGTATGCTTTTTCATTCAGGGTAAGCAGCAGTTCATCGTTTACTTTTCCTGAGGCTGCCAGGGCACCCCCTCGGTCGTACGATTTTCCGGTTTTCCCTGCAATATGATTCAGAATAATGTTGGCCGGCGATATATCAAAAGCAATACGTTGTCCTTCCGATCGCATGGAGATATTTGCAAAGCCTCCCAGGTTGAGGCAATAATCGAATTGCGAAAACAGGAACTCATCGCCTATTGGTACCAGTGGCGCTCCTTGTCCGCCTGCAGCTACATCGCCGGTGCGGAAGTCGCATACAACCGGCAAGCCGCAGGCTTCAGCTATGGCAGCTCCTTCGCCAATCTGGCAGGTATAATGCTTCGCAGGGTTATGAAAAATGGTATGCCCATGGCTGGCAACATAATCGGTTTCCAGCTTGTTGCGTTTACAAAAATCGCTGATAAGCATACCGAGGTGATTCCCATAAGCAACATGAGTTTCAGCATATTCGAGGGCTGTAGCCGATGGCAGTGATTTCAGCCTGCTGAGCCAATGGTCAGAATAGGGAACAGTTTCGCAAACCCCTAACTGATAGGAGTACCCGTTTTCGTTTTCACTGAATGTACACCAGGCAATGTCCACTCCATCGAGCGATGTGCCCGACATAACTCCTATAATTCGTGTTGTTTTCATCAGCCGGCTATTTCATTGGTTATTGAGCTAAAATGTGGAGCAATGGTAACCTAACTCTCCGTTTACAAAGCATCCATCACTTTTTCAAGCTTTATTCCCCGTGAGCCTTTAATAAGTATGGTATATCCGCTGAATTGCTTTCCGTTAAGCCACAAATATGCTTCATCAGAAGTCTTAAAACAATGAAAATGCCTTTTTGCCGTACTAACGAAATCGGGCCCGACGAGAACAACTGTTTCAAAGTTTTTTTCAGTTACCAGTTTTACAATAGCCTCATGTTCCGGAAGGCTTTCATCTCCTAGTTCAAGCATATCGCCCAATATCACCATCTTAGGCACGGCATCCAGGCGGCTGAAATTCTCAATAGCCAGCTGCATGCTCGTCGGGTTGGCATTGTAGGCATCCATAATAATAGTATTCCTGGATGTTTTTATTGACTGTGAGCGGCTGTTCGACGGGGTGTAATTATTTATACCACTTACAATCTTTTCGGCCGGTACCTCAAAAAATGCCCCTGTACATATGGCAGCCAGTACATTTTCGAAATTGTAATTACCTACAAGCATGGTTTTAACAGGCAGTTTGCCATCTCGTGATATCCAATCCAGTTCAAGCCTCGAAGTGCCTTCATGCATGCTTCCCTGTATGAAATTGTCGTTGCCGGTACCATAAAGAATCCGCTTTGTCCCGCTCGAGCGATCCATCAATAAAGAATTATCCGCATTTACAAAAATATGCCCGCCTGCAGCCCGCAACCAATTGTAAAGTTCGCTTTTGGCTTTTATAACGCCTTCAATGCCGCCAAATCCTTCGAGGTGTGCCTTGCCTATATTGGTAATAAGCCCATGCGTAGGTTCGGCAATACGGCAAAGTTCAGCTATTTCGCCCTGGTGGTTGGCTCCCATTTCGATGATGGCAATTTGTGTTTTATCGCTTACTTCCAGCAGTGTGAGGGGTACGCCGATATGGTTATTATAATTGCCTTTTGTTGCCGTAACACGGTAATGCTGGCTTAAAACAGCATTCATCAGTTCCTTGGTGGTGGTTTTACCATTGCTGCCGGTTATGGCAATAAACGGGATATCGAATTTGCGGCGGTGAAATTGCGAAAGCTGCTGCAGGCTTGTAAGCACATTTTCAACAAGTAAAGTATGGCTTCCGGCATATGTTTCATTGTCGATTACAGCATAAGCAGCTCCTGATGACAGTGCTTTTTCAGCATACGAATTGCCATCGAAGTTTTCGCCTTTAAGGGCAAAGAAAAGGCACCCTGGCTTTATCTGCCGCGAGTCGGTCGAAATGGAAGGATGCTTAAGGTAAAGAGCGTATAATTCATCAATGGAAGTGTACATAGAACAGCTGTGTTTTAATGCATGCAAATTACACAAAAAAAAAACCCATCCGGATGAGGATGGGTTTTTTATAAAAATAATCGTTTTATTTTCTTCCGGGCGACGAGCTGCCAACGCGACCCATTGCACAGCGGAAGCCGATATAGTTGGTCGACATGTTTTCGTCAAGCGAACGGCGGGTTGCAGGGCTGAGGTAAAAAGCTCCATCGCGCCATGATCCACCTTTATATACCCGCGCTTTATCACTGATAAGCGAAGTAATGCCATATTCGTACATTCGTTGCGTTGTGTTGCCATCTTCGGAAGGCGAAAGCCAGTCAACGCCAAGTAGCGACTGATGATCACCATCAAGATAGTTGATATTATCAGCCTTACGGTAGTTGAAACGGCCCATGGCCTCTTCTTCGGTAACTTCGCGGTATTTAATGCGGCCCAGGCTGTCCTTGGGAACAAGGTATCCTTCGGCATCAGTTATGCGGGTCTGGAATGTATTACCACGGAAAGGAGCGAAGTCGTTAACATCCTCGAAACTTAAAGGGCGGTAAACGTCCATTACCCATTCGGCTACGTTGCCCGACATATTGTAAAGCCCGTAGTCGTTAGGCCAGTACGATCCGACTGATGCAGGGATTTCGGCACCATCATTCAGGTTGCCGGCAACACCCATATAGTCGCCTCGTCCGCGTTTGAAGTTGGCAACATAGCTGCCATAAAATTTCTTGTCATCGGTACGGAGAATGGTACCATTCCAGGGATAGATACGACGTTCGACCACACGTTCGAAATGCGTGTTGCCAATAAGTCCGTATGCAGCAAATTCCCATTCGGCTTCCGTCGGGAGCCTGTATTTCGGTAACAGTATCCCATCTTCGAGCCTTACCCTGCGTTCGCCGGTTCCATTCGGATTGAGGTCGCGCATAGGTTTGTTTACAAGCCCGGTATATTGGCCGGCCAGGTAGGCTTCTGTATTAAAATTGTTTTCGTCCTTTTGAGCAGGATCGAGTTCCAGAACGCCCCATTCAACAAGGAGCATTTCGTTTACCCTGTCGGTACGCCATAAACAATAGTCGCTCGCCTGGTTCCAGCTTATGCCTACTACAGGATAATCCCTGTAAGCAGGATGCCGGAGGTATGTTTCGACCAAAGGCTCGTTGTAGCCAAGTTTTTCGCGCCATACAAGTGTATCGGGCAATGCTTTGCGGTAAACTTCGGGGTAACTGGTACCGAAAACGCGGCTTAACCAGTACAGGTATTCCACGTAATCAATATTGGCAACTTCTGTTTCGTCCATATAAAAACTGGGGATGGTAACCCTTCGCGGAATATTATTCCATTCGAACATAGGGTCGTCACTCATCCTTCCCATAGTAAAGGTTCCGCCTTCGATAAACACAAGACCAGGACCAGTAATAGGTTCCCTGTAATCTGCTACTTCGAAACCTCCGTTTTTCGGATCATTATAATTCCAGCCCGTAGAGCGCGATTTCTCTTTACTCTTACAGGAGGAAACCAGAAGTGCAATTGTTGCTGCAAACATCAAAGTTGCTGCTAATTTGCCGTATTTAGCCATCTCTTTTTAATGGTTTGTTTTGGTATTAACTAAAAACTAGGGCATTTTATTGCCTTGTACTTAAATTCTTTTTTCGGACATGGCAGCAACCATACAAACGATACTTCGTGGGCGCCACCTGCCGGTATACCTATTTTTGATACCGTATAGTCGAAACTATAACCTATTTTAAACTCGGGTTGCTGAAATCCAAGCAATACTATTAACGCATCAGGGTTCTCAAAATTGTGACGAAGCCATAATCCGGATACAAAAGGATAGAAATTTACATATATCCCGCTGTTAAGCTGATGAAAATTACCCTGTTGCATATAAACAAGGTTGGGCGAAAAAGATAATTTTTCGTTTTCACTGCCCTGTAAGCCTCCTTCAAGGTCGAACAAAGCACCTGCATGCACCGTCATACGCATATCGAGGCGGCTCGAATTACCCTGGTAAAATGCCATGTCGGGCATGGTAATGTGATGAAATGCGGCTCCCAGGTATAGCCTTTCGTTGTACCCAACAACCATACCGGTCGAGAAATCAACATCGCCAACATTCATCCTGTCGGGTTGGGTTTCGGAGCCGGGAATAATTTCACCGGTACCGGGTACTATCATATCTTCGAAAATCAACTTATCCCAGTTAAGCCTGTATTGGAAATATCCGGCCTGAAGGGCAGCATTCATGGTGATTTTATTGGTAACTTTCAGCCGGTACGAATATACTGCACTTCCCGAAAACGATGCCAGGGGACCCGACATATCGGCATTTGCCATCACTGCCACTCCGCCCGAAATGGCATCGACATGCATATCGGCACCTGTACTGTACGAAACAAAATGACCTCCCAAGGATGGATACTGATTGCGGTAATTAAGCGTTACCCGCGGGCATATTTTATTGCCGGCAAGGGCAGGATTAAGATAAACCGGGTTGGCGTAATATTGCGAAAAGGCCACATCCTGTCCCGAAACGGATGAAACTGACAGGATTAGCGTAACCAATAGAAATAATACGGATGCTTTCATAAGCATTGATTTATGTGGACAATATTACGAAATAAATCGCATCTCTGTTTATGTTTTGTAAAATATCTCATATGCTGCAATAATGAATTGTTTTTTCCGTTTCATTATTTAAAGGAATATGAGGCGCAATTTTACATATTTACAATTTGTTAACAGCTACTTTAAAACGAAAACCTTTTTTATTTGTTGTATTTTTGAAGCATTTAAACTAAGTTAAAACCCTTGATAAAACATACATACATATTTTTTTACACATTATTGCTTGTGCTGATGGTGCCTCCGGCTGCGTATGCCCAGTCGCCGGATGTGCAGCGCTCGGTCAAATGGACAGCTCCTTCGGTAGTAAGTATAAATGATAGCATCATCAAGCAAATCTCTTTCGAAGGTGCATATTATACCGGATTGCAGGCTTTGCCTTTTTGGAACGAAACCTTTTACGGTGACGGATTAGCACCTGCCGTGCAGATAAATAACTGTTCGTTTGTTGCAATAACTGATGAGGAGTTGATGTTGGTGCAAGCATACATTGATAATATCCCTTTCGAAATACAATTTAGCTCCTCTGGTGTAACAAGCCGCAAGCAGAAGGGTGTTTATATTGAGATTCTGCCCTTCATCCGCGAAAAGTCTACTAACCAGGTTCTTAAGTTGATTTCATTCAGCATTCAGTTTGCTGAAAATGACCAGGCTGCGGCACAGCAGGGGAGAAGCTATGCGCCAAATTCAGTGCTTGCGAAAGGCAACTGGTACAAACTGGCAGTAGTACAAAGTGGAATTCACCGCATCGAGTACAACGACCTGGTAGCTATGGGAATAAACCCAGCTACAATAAACCCGTCACAGATTGGTATTTTTGGCAGGGGAGGAGTGATGCTCCCCGAAAGCAACAGTGAAGCCCGCACCGACGATCTGCCCGAAAATGCCATTGAGGTCACCGGGCAGGCCGATGGAACGTTCGACAAAAGCGACGTGATACTTTTTTATGCCCAGGGGCCGGTTTCGTGGCAATACAGTGCTTCGAAACAACTATGGGAACATACCACTCATCTTTATACGGATACCATTTCGTACTTCCTTACCACCGACCAGGGCACAGGTAAACGGGTTGGTGTGAAGGTAAATCCCTCTGAAACAGAGACTCACCAGGTAAACGCCTTCGATTACTATACCTATTACGACGAAAATAATTTCAACCTTATAAAATCGGGCAGGCAATGGTTTGCCCAGATTTTTGATGTTATCCTCAGCCGATCCTTCTCATTCGATATACCGACCCTGGCAGCCGGGGGCGAAGTTAAAGTACGAACACTTACAGCGGCAAAATCAATAAATGCAAGCTCCTTTGAGTTTTCAATAGGCAGCCAGTCGTGGACAGCCACGCATTCACCCATTTCGGTTTACCCTAACAGCTCCGTAGCTTCCGGTGCTCTGTCCTTTAAAACACTGCAATCGGTGACTCTGCCTTTGAAAATTGATGTCAGGTATAATAAAACTTCTTCAACGGCTGCCGGGTACCTCGATTTACTGGATGTGACAGCGCGTTGCGATCTGCGTTTTACAGGTGGCCAGCTCGATTTCCGCGACAGCCAGTCCTTTGGCGCCGGAAATATTGCGAAGTATACCATCAGGGATGCTGCCTCTAAAATCAGGCTTTGGGATGTAACCCATGCTCTGAATCCTTTTAAAGTTGAATCTGCTGTGTCGGGTAACGACCTGGTTTTTAAATCAACTGCTGACACACTGAGGCAATATGTTGGTTTTGACGAAAGTAAATTCCTGAAGCCACGTTTTGTACAGAAAATCCAGAATCAGAACCTGCATGCTTCGGCCGGAACCGAACTTTTGATTATCACTCCACAGCTATTTATGCCGCAGGCAATACGCCTTGCTACATTTCATGCCAACACCTCGGATATGGATGTTATGGTGCTCGACCTGGCAACTATATATAATGAGTTTTCGTCGGGTACTACCGATATTACTGCAATACGCGATTTTATAAAAATGCTTTACGATAAATCACCGGCCGTGAAAATGCCAAAATACCTTTTGCTCTTTGGTGATGCCTCGTATGATTTTAAGGATAAAATTGTTTCAAACACCAATTTCGTTCCTTCGTGGCAATCGCCCGAATCGTACAACCCTATCAGTTCGCTTGTATCCGACGATTATTATGGAATGCTCGATGATAACGAAGGCACCTCGTATAGTGATGTTATCGATTTAGGTATTGGCCGCTTCCCGGTTAAAACATTGCTGGAAGCCGAGCAGGCAGTGGATAAAATTGTACATTATTCGGTTCTTTCGCCCGAAAATTCAGGCGACTGGCGGAATATTATTTCTTTTGTTGCCGACGACGAGGATCTGAACGATCATGTTGACCAGGCTGAGCAGATGGCAGTATCCATCGAAAATAACTACCCGGATATAAACCTCGATAAAATTTACCTCGACTCGTTTGTGCAGCTTTCAGTTTCGGGCGGTAATCGTTATCCCGAAGCTAATAAGGCCATTACCCAGCGGGTTGAAAAAGGAAGCCTGATACTTAATTATACCGGTCATGGCGGCGAAACCGGGTGGGCACATGAGGAAGTGCTTACTGTGAACGAAATTAATAACTGGTCAAATTTTAATAACCTGCCCGTATTTGTTACTGCAACCTGCGAATTCAGCCGCTTCGACGATCCGGGCCGGCAGGCTGCTGGCGAAATGGTGCTTACCAATCCCAAAGGCGGTGGTATTGCCTTGTTTACAACAACCAGGCCTACTTACGGAACCCCAAACTTTGAGCTGAACAAGAAATTTTATCAGTATGCACTCAGTAAACCCGATGGGCAAAGGCTCAGAATGGGTGATATTATTATGAACTCAAAGCGCGACAAAGGCTCTAACGAAAACGGCAGGAAATATGTTCTGCTTGGCGATCCGGCCATGCAAATTGCTTTCCCATCGCTACAGGTTGTTACCACTTCGGTAAACAACAAAGCAGCCGGCAGCGCAGCTGATACCCTCAAAGCATATATGGAAGTGCGTATCGAAGGCATGATTGCCGATAATGAAGGAAACCTGGTATCCGATTTTAATGGTACCGTGTACCCTTCGGTATATGATAAATCAGTGGTTCAAAAAACACTTGCCAACGACGGAGGATCCGTTTTTTCGTTCCGCTTAAGGAAAAACCTGATTTATAAAGGCAAGGTAAATGTTACGGATGGCCGCTTCAGCTTTTCTTTTATTGTTCCCAAAGATATTGCCTACAGGTACGATGCAGGTAAAATCAGTTATTACGCTGCCGATGCTACACGCGATGCCTGCGGTTCGTATACCAATATTGTGGTAGGCGGATCTGCTGAAAAGGATATTACCGACACGCAGGGGCCCGAGATAAAACTTTATATGAACGACCTGCGTTTCCGTAATGGAGGCATTACGGATGCAAACCCGCGTTTGCTTGCCATTGTGAGCGACGAAAATGGTATCAACACCATCGGTAACGGGATAGGTCACGATATTACTGCCGTGCTCGATGGAAATACAGCCGAGCCATACATCCTCAACGAGTTCTACGAATCGGATATCGACACTTTCAGAAGCGGATATATCTGGTTTCCTTTCTCATTGCTTGCCGCTGG
Source organism: uncultured Bacteroidales bacterium (assembly GCA_963714825.1). Taxonomy (GTDB): domain Bacteria; phylum Bacteroidota; class Bacteroidia; order Bacteroidales; family UBA4417; genus UBA4417. Next base: position 760,849 of record CAVQQF010000003.1, read on the forward strand.
TGAGCATACCCTCACTGTTAAAGTATGGGATATCTTCAACAACTCCTCCGAAGCAGAAATTAGTTTTGTTGTTCACTCTTCCGGCGAATTTGTAATAACTAATGCGTATAATTTTCCTAATCCGTTTATGGATTTTACCGACATTGTTTTCGAACATAATCAACAAAATGTTGATTTCTCAACTACCGCTGAAATCTATTCAATAACCGGCCAATTAGTTTGTGTTATTGAACAAACTGCTACGCAGGCGGGTTCTGTTAGTACTCCTTTACGATGGAATGGGCTGGACCTCAATGGTAATGCCGTTCCTGCCGGAATGTATATCTACAATCTTCGGGTTCGTACCTCCAACGGACTTTACTCCCAATCGACCGGGAAATTACTGTATCAAAAATAATTCACTCCATTTAAAAATAATAAAATGAGCAGATATAATGTATTGATAATTGCTTTGCTATCGTTGCTTTTAGCTCATGGCTCAGTTTTTGGCCAGGGTATTCAGAAAAAAGTGGTTCTGAACTGGAAAAGTGTTGAAACTATTCAGGGCATTAACTATGAAAATGTAAAAGCACTGGTTGCCGATGGTTTAACCAACAATGCAGCCAGGAATTATACACCCGAATATTTCGAAAAGTTTGCATTGCCGGCTGGTGTTGGCAGTGCCGATATTATTGTTACGCATACCGAATGGGAAACGCTGACCAACGATCAATTGAGTCAGTTAACCTATCCTGTAATGCCGGCTGATGTTCTTTCGCCGGTTGTTGAAACTGGCACCGAAAGAGGTGTTAACATGGCAATGCTTACCCTTGTGCCTGTAGTTATTAATCCCGACGGTGGTGTAATGCGACTCAAATCGTTTACCATCGATGTGGTTTACATTCCCTCAGGAGCGGCAAATTCTTCACTTAAATCAGCATCCTACGCTTCAAATTCGGTACTTGCGCAAGGCAACTGGTATAAGATTCAACTTGATAAAACAGGGATTTATAAGGTCACTTATGCTGATATGCTGGCAATGGGTGTTGATATGTCGAAAGTGACTCCATCCAATATCAGGTTGTTCGGCAACGGGGGCGCTATGTTACCCGAAGCCAACAGTGTATTCAGGTACGATGATTTAACTCAGAACGCCATCAGTGTGGTAACGGCTGCACCCGGGGTTTTTGCAGCAGGCGATTACATATTGTTTTATGGCACTGCACCGAATGCTATCACCTATAACAAGACTGCTTTCAAATTTGAACATTCGCTCAATATTTATTCCGATTACACCTATTATTACCTGAATTTCGACGGCGATGCAGGTATGCGCATTACGGATCTCGGGCAATCGACACTGACACCAACCTACACCTGCACCACTTTTACCGAGGGTGTGTTTTATGAAAAAGATATGCTGAATTTTGTGAATTCAGGTAAGGAATGGGTAGGTGAACGTATGGATGCCAGCAGTCCCTTGATTGAACTTCCCGAATTCAGCTTTCCGAATTTGATTACAAGCAGGCAATCGTGGATACGTTTCAGGGTTACCGCTCGTTCGGCAGCAAGTACCAATTTTACTGTGTATGTTAATGGTAATACCGTTGCTACACCTTCGTGTGGAGTTGCTTCCAATTATAATTATGCTACCGAAAAAGTTGAAATAAAGAGTTTCTTCCCGAACAGCGATAAACTGAAGGTTTCCTTCCAGTACAACGGTTCCGGTACTTCAGTAGGGTGGCTCGACTGGGTTGAACTGAATGTGCCACGCGAATTGAAATTTACCGGCGGGCAGATGGCTTTTGCCGATCCTTTTTCGACCATGCCGAATTCGGTTACCGAATTTCAGCTTACCAATTCCTCACCGGCAGTCACCATATGGGAGGTTACCGACCCGCTGAAAGTAAAAAGAATTGCCGCCGATCAGCAGGGCAGTATGAGCCGGTTTGTATTAGCTACCGATTCGATCAGGCAATTTGTTGCCTGGGATAATACCTCATTTTTAAAAGCCACCTTTACGGCTAAAGTTGTGAATCAGAATCTGCATGGAATTGCGGCCACTGATATGCTGATAGTTACCCCTAACGAATACCTTGGTGAGGCTAACCGTTTAGCTGAGCACCACCGTAGTTTCGACGGACTGCATGTTACGGTTGCCACCAATCAGCAGATATATAATGAGTTCTCATCAGGATCGCCTGATATTGTAGCCATCCGTGATTTTGCACGCATGCTTTATTTCAGGCCTGCCGAAGGAAGCAAACTTCGTTACCTGTTACTCTTCGGCGACGGATCCTTCGATTTTAAGGATCGCATTCCTGGAAATACCAACCGTGTGCTTACTTTCCAGACCAAGGAGTCGCTTAATTCAGTGTATTCGTATGCCAGCGACGATTTCTTTGGTATTCTCGACGATAATGAAGGTGAGAACGCTGTCGGGTTAATTGATATTGGTATAGGGCGTTTCCCGGTAAGCACAGCGGCTCATGCCCAAATAGCCGTCGATAAATGTTTGTTTTATGCAACCAACAGCCCCACTTCAACAGGCGACTGGCGGAATAAACTATGTTTTGTTGCCGACGATGGCAATGGAAACACCCATTTCAGGCAGGTTGAAAAACAGATATACCCGCTGATTGATGAAATTGCACCTGTGTATAATATTAACAAGGTTTACCTGGACGCTTATAAGCAGGTATCAACAGCTGGCGGACAGCGATGCCCCGATGCGAATACAGCTATCAATAATAATGTTCAGAATGGTGTTCTGCTGATGAACTACACAGGCCACGGCGGCGAAACAGGCTGGGCCGACGAAGGCATTTTGTCGGTACGCGAAATTGATGCCTGGACCAATTACAACAATATGCCGGTGTTTATGACAGCTACCTGCGAATTCAGCCGTTACGACGATCCTATGCGTATGTCGGCCGGTGAGCATGTGTTTTTGAACCCGCTCGGTGGCGGCATTGCCTTGTTTACAACCACACGACTGGCAAATGCAGGAACAAATATCAGCCTCACCATCTATTTCTACGACACCCTTTTTGCAAAACATAATGGCGAATATCCGCGTTTCGGTGATGTTATTGCTCATGCCAAGAATAAGGTAGGCGGCAACGATGCTTCGCTGATCCGGAATTTTGTGCTGCTCGGCAACCCGGCGATGAGGTTGGCCTATCCGAAATATAATGTTGTTACTACTCAAATCAACGGTAATGATATGGGCCAGGATCCGGATACTATTTCGGCCATGACGCCTGTCGAAATAAAAGGAATGGTGGCTGATGAGGCCGGAAATAAACTTACTGGTTTTAACGGAACGGTTGATGTGAAGGTATTTGATAAAGCAAGGACCCTCCTTACGTTGGGTTCCGAACCCGGCGACTGGCCCGATAAGTACATAGTGCAGGATAACTATATTTACCAGGGGCGATCAACTGTAACCAATGGCGATTTTACAGTAAACTTTATTGTGCCGCGCGATATCGACTACAGCTATGGTCCCGGAAAAATTTCATACTATGCCTTCGATGGTGTCGACGATGCCAACGGATTCAGTAAGCAACTCATTATTGGTGGTTCAGGCAACGAAAGTAATGATGTTACCGGGCCCGAAATATCGATGTGCATGGACAGTTTCGATTTTGTGGATGGAGGCATTACCAGCGACACACCTTTGTTATTGGTAAAACTCAGCGACGAAAGTGGTATCAACACCATCAGCAACGGTATCGGGCACGATATAGTGGCCACCCTCGATGGTGATAATTCATCTTCGATAGTGCTTAACAGCTATTATAGTGCCGACCTCGACAGCTACCGTTCGGGAATTGTGCAATACAGGTTTGCCGGCCTTACAGAAGGTACGCATACACTAACGCTAAAAGCATGGGATGTTTTTAATAACTCATCGGAGGCTACCATCACTTTTAAGGTGACACAGAATCTGCAGATCACCATCACCAATGTTAATGTTTATCCAAACCCTTTCAGGGATGTGGTGAATGTTGAATTTGACATCAACCTCTTTGATACGCCGGTTGAGGCATACCTCGAAGTGTTTAATATTAACGGTTCGCTGGTAGCACAAACCGACAAAACATTACTGATGTCGCATGGGTTTTCAGCCGGAAAACTGGAATGGGATGGTCGCAACCATTCGGGCGAAGCCATTCCGCCTGGGATTTACCTGGTGAGTATCAGGGTGAGTAACGGTAATTCCGAAACGGTGAAAGCAAGCAGGATAATTAAGGTTAATTAGGTGAAAGATAACTGCACCCGCCGGCCTGTGCGACATGGATTTTGTTCATTTGATTCTGCGTTACCTATGATGAGCAGAAAAAATTAAAATCATGCAATAACATTTTATAATTGCCGTTTATAACACGGATAATAATAACTAGTAATTTTGCGACCTTATTTCAAAAACGTATGACACTTCAAAAACAATCATTTTTAACTGTTCTTTTGCTGTTTGCAGTAATTTATACAACAAATGCCCAGACTACGCCAACAAATTATATTGGCCAGTTTAACCCAATTACGACGGCAGTTCCTTTTTTAAGCATTTCGCCTGATGCCCGTGGTGGTTCCATGGGCGATGCAGGAGTGGCATCAGAACCTGATGCTTTCTCAATGCATTATAACCCGGCTAAATATGCCTTTATCAAAAAGGATATGGGAGTTGGCATATCGTACAGCCCATGGCTTAAAGGACTTACTAACGATATCAACCTGGCTTATATCAGTGCTTTTAAACGTATCGATAAAAACCAGGTAGTGGCCATGTCGCTGCGTTACTTTAATCTGGGCGATATCAATTTCACTGATAACAACGGCTGGTCTATCGGTAATTACCGCCCCAATGAGTTTGCTCTTGATGGTACTTACTCGCGTTTTCTTACCCCAACTCTTTCGATGGGAGTAGCAGCACGTTTTATACACTCAAACCTTACTCAAGGTCAGGATGTAGGCGGACAGGCTACCAAACCTGGTAACTCAGTTGCTGCCGATGTGTCTATTTTTCAGCGTTTCCCGGTTTCCTTCGATAAGGTGGAAGGTAATTTTTCGTGGGGTTTGAATATCTCAAATATCGGCCAGAAAATTTCGTACAGCGACGATAATACCCGTAAAGATTTTATTCCAACCAACCTGAAAATTGGTCCCAGCCTCACACTCGACCTCGACGACTACAACCAGATGTCGTTTATGATTGATTTTAACAAACTCCTGGTTCCTACAAATGCGGTTACAAGTGGTGATACTATTATCAGCGGTATGGATCCTAATGTATCGGTACCTGTAGGTATGATTCATTCGTTTTACGATGCTCCCGGTGGATTCAGCGAAGAGATGAGTGAAATCAGTATTTCGGCAGGTATGGAATACTGGTATGCACAGCAGTTTGCTGTTCGTGGTGGATTTTTCTATGAAGATAAAAACAAGGGTAACCGTAAGTATTTCACCCTGGGTGCCGGTTTCCGGTACAATGTACTAGGTATTGACTTCTCGTATCTTATTCCGCTCGAAACCAAGAACCCGCTCGAACACACCCTGAGGTTCTCGTTACTGATTAATTTCGACGCACCATCGGTGAGATAAGACTTTTTGACAAATAATAAGCATTGGAAAAGGTTGGCTATAAGTCAGCCTTTTCTGTTTCAGGTATGGGCTGTATATTATTTGTCCGAGAGCAGCACCACTGCATAGGCCGAAATGCCTTCCCCGCGACCTTCGAAACCAAGTTTTTCGGTTGTTGTTGCTTTTACCGAAAGTTGAGAGGCGTCGATGTTTAATATCCCGCTCAGGGTGGTCCGCATCATTTCGATATAGGGAGCCACTTTAGGGAGCTGCAGCACCAGGGTTGAATCGATATTCTGAATTTTAAAACCTGCACCGTTGATCAGTTTCAGCGTTTCCCCCAGCAGTACTTTGCTATCTACGCCTTTAAACCTTTGATCCGTATCGGGGAAATGCTTTCCTATATCGCCCAGTGCCGCTGCACCCAGCAGGGCGTCGCAAACAGCATGTATCAGCACATCGGCATCCGAATGCCCAAGCAAGCCTTTGGTGTAGGGTATTTTTATCCCGCCCAGCCACAAATCGCGGCCTTCGGTAAAACGGTGTACATCGTATCCAAATCCAATTCTCATATTATTAAGGGGTTAGGGTTCAGGGTTTAGTGGTTAGGGTTTGGTGTTTAGGAGAATGTGAGAGTGGGTGAGTGTTGAAGACGGGAGAGACGCTATGCCTCGCGTCACAAGAATGGAAGCATGGAGTAATGACGAAAGTGCTGCTATTCAAAAAAACGTTCTTCAAAGTTAATAAGAAAGAGTTTTTTAGTGGCACGTGTTATGGCCGTATAAAGCCATCGCAGGTATTCGGTATCAATCATGTCGTCCTTCAGAAATCCTTTTTCGATAAAAACAGCATCCCACTGTCCGCCTTGTGTTTTATGACAGGTAAGTGCTGCAGCATGTTTAACCTGCAAGGCATTAAAATGGGGATTAACCCTGATAAGTGCCATGCGTTTTCGGCGGGTACTTTCGTTCATATAATCAGCCATTACTTCATTGAAAAGCCGCTGGTTGTCCTGGTAATTGAGGGCCGGGCTTTCGGTATTGAGCGTATCAAGCATTATTTTCACATCAAAAGAAGGCTCGTCGGGATAATCAACCATGCGGATAGTTGCTTCAACGAACCTGAAACCGTATAGTTCTTCCGTTCTCCTGAGGCTCTGTACTTCAACAATATCGCCGTTGGCAATAAATCCGGCTTTCGAATCTTCGGGAAGCCAGAAGTAATTGTTTCGCACAACCATTAAATGATCGCCGGCCGAAAGCTCGTTTTCGTGGAAAAGAATGCGTTCGCGTATGGCCTGGTTAAAAAGGTTCGCACGTTTATTGGAGCGGGTAATCACAACGGTATTTTCGCGCCCGTAATCATTGTATGCCTGTTGAATTGCATCGGGCATATCCATTCCTGTAATGCTGATTACATCAGGAAAAGCATTTTCTTTTCCGAACAGGGGCAACTGAGCAAGTATATTTTCCTTCCCTATTTTAGCCCTTATAGCCGTTGCCTCTGAGAGTATTCCCGATTCGAGCGATTGCCGCACCACATCCGAGAGTATAAAAGTATCGAGGTCGAGGTAGTACGACTGCCTCAGCATTTCGGTATCAAGGGCCGGGCTTTGAAATAATCCTACCGGTGGAAGCTGGCAGGAGTCGCCCAGGAACAGCATTTTGCAGGCTTCGCCACCGAAAACATGACCGATCAAATCCTCGAGCAGGTTACGCATCTGGAATGCATTCCCATCGCCCGACTGCCGGTTGTCGGGTATCATTGAAGCCTCATCGATAATAAATAAGGTACGGGCTGCCTTGTTGGGCATTACGCTGAATTGCACATGCCCGTCGCCATTCATGCTGGGTCGGTAAAGGCGCCTGTGAATGGTATAAGCCGGCATTTGCGCATACAACGACAGAACTTTGGCTGCCCTGCCGGTAGGGGCAAGCAGAATAGCGTTGTAGCCGGCTTTGGGTAATGCTTTTACCAGGGTGCTGACAACGGTTGTTTTTCCGGTTCCGGCATAGCCTTCGAGCAGGAACAAAGGAAACTGGCTGCCATCGGAAACAATAAATTCAGCCAGCCTCTTTATCAGGTCCTGTTGCCCGGGAGTTGGGGAGTAAGGAAACTCACGGAATATTGCATTGCTGAATTCGGTTGCTGTAATCAAAGGAAAGGTTTTTGCAAGGGTAATAAGTAAACGTTGATACCCGCCTGGTTATGAAAGTTGCTGCCCGGTATTTACAGGCTTGTGTTAGATTAATTTCTCAGAATGGGTACCCGATTCCGAAATTCCATATTGCTTTCCGGAACCTGAAATCTTCAGAATTAAACCATGCTGTTGTTCGGGCCGGGTTATGAACAGGAACAGCCGCATCGATCCGGAATATGAAAAAAGAAAAATCGAACCTGAAACCAATACCGGCATCAACAGCAATCTGTTTATAGAATGTGTTTAGTTTGAATGCGCCATCGGGGAAATCTTCACTTTCCTTGCGCAACCAAATATTGCCGGCATCAACAAACAAACTCCCCAGTAAAAAGCTATAGATAGGGAATCTCTGTTCGATGCTGGATTGCAACATGATATCACCGGTTTTATCGTACCTGATATCAGGGTCGGCATAGCCACCGGGGCCGAGTGACCTGATTCGCCAGCCGCGCATATCGTTGGCGCCGCCAAGCCAGAAGCTTTTTTCAAATGGCATCGACACTGAGTTACCATAAGGCTGTGCTACACCACCCATGAAGCGGAATGCCAGGGTGTTATCATAACGAAGCTTCCAGAATTTGCGGAAATCAAAATCGGTACGTACATATTGCGAATACCTTACGTTTAATCGTTGATAATAGCCTTCTGCAGGGACTTCTTTGTTAGACAGGTTGTCAATCATGTAAAATGAATTTCCCGAAGTTTCGGCATTCAGCCTGAAGAAAAACTGATTGCTTTGCTTTGAAATCCCCATATTGCTTACGATAACGCTGAAACGCACCATGGTAAGCAGGTGGTCCGAAAACTGTGATTTGTATTGAGGGTCGGATAAGGAAGCAAGGTAGGTATTGAATGAGTCGCTAGGGAAAATCTTGATATAGTTTAACTCGAGCGGAGTAAAAACAAAGCTGATCTGTTCGTTCTTGTTCCATTTGTACGACCATGCCGAGGTGGAGATGCTCCGGCTGTATAACGGCCGTTGCTCATAGCCTATACCTGCGCTGAGTGAAGTACGGCCCTGCCGGTTATAAGCCTGGTAAAGCGAACGATACGGTATTACAAGGCGCGGGAAATCGATGCTTACCTCAGCGCTTCCCTCAAGGGTACTGAAGATATACAGGTATTTATCGCCATCCTGGCTGCTTGTACTCAGGCTGCCCTGCAATTCAGCACTTGTTTTCAGTTTAAGGGATAAAACTTCGGCTCCCCTGAAAAGATTCCGGTTTTGAATAGAGGTGTTTACTCCCATGCCTAAACGCCCGCCGGCGTTGGTTCCTTCGGTTCCAAGGCTGAAAGTGTTTAAATTGTTACGAATAAGCCTGATATTGCAGTCGAGCCACTGTGTATCAGCAGGATGAAACGTTTCAGGCTGATGCCTGATCATGCTGATGTTTGCTGAACTAATGATTCCCTGGCTGATCAGTTTTTTGTAAGTGCGGTTTGCTGAAGCCTGGCTATAGGGGTCGCCTGAGGCGAAGTTGAGGCTCGACGAAAGGAATGAAGGCTTCAGCGTAAGCTTTTTATTGTAAAGAATGTAAACCGCACTGCCAACAGTATCCGATTTGTTGCGGTGATAATGAAAAGTTAGTGTGTCGTGCGGAATGAGTTGCTGGGTGATATCGGCATCAGGATTAATGTAAATATTTTTAAGGAAATACCTTTGATGCGTTATTTCCATGAGTGATTCAGGACTGCCCTGCAGGTTGACTTTTTGCTTTTTGATCTGCAATACCACATTTGCCGCAAGGCCGGCGCCGGAAGTGTCGACAGTATAATAGATATCACTCTGCGAAAAATCGAAGTAGCTGTTATTTCTTAATAGTGTGGCAATACGGTCGCGATCGTCGTCGAGCACATAGGTGTCGTATATCATACCTTCGCGCAGTTTCCCGTTAGCGGTATCCGACATGATATAACTACGCATTATTGAATCCGGAATATTATATACAAAACTGTTAACAATACAGGGAGGGCCGGAGTTGATGTTATAGGTTACGAGGGCAGTTTTACGCTTGTATTTAACTGAATCGCTGACGGTTGCATGGTAAAACCCTTTATTGCGGAGATATATTTCCAATTTGTTTACCGTACTCAGTGTCATATTCATATCAAATATCACTGGCTTAGTGCCCAGTGATTTACGTTCGAAAAGTCTGAATTTTGTTTCTTTGCCCTTAAAGCTGTTCTCATAAAAAAATACACCCGGTCGGAAGAAAGGTGCCATCCGACCCGGCATGGCAGCCTGCTGCAGAAATCCTTCCAGTTCGTCGTAAGGCAGGTATGGGTTTTTGTATTTAATTGTGTTCTTAACAAGCAATTTTCCTTCGCGACGCTCGGTTTTACGGGTAGTATTACAGGCCGAAAGCGATAACGCTATCAGTATCAATATTGTAATATGTATTCTTTCCCTTTTCAAAAGCTTAAATACTTTTTATAATTTGAATAAGCAAAGATAGCAGGAAGCGTTGAAAGAAGAGTGCTTTTTTTATAATATGAGTATCGGAAATAGATAAACTTGTGAATTAGGATTATACACTCTACTCTGTTCTCCACAACTTTTGTCCCTGATCCTCAAATTCCGGTCAAATTGTGAGGCAAAAAATAAAGGGTCTCAAAAGAAAACCTTCTGAAACCCTTGTCATTGTTGTGGGAGCACTAATTGTCCCGATAAAATCGGGATGGATTCGAACCAAGGACCCTCCCGATTGCATCGGGATGTTCTGAACCAGCCTTGGTAGACTATTTTATAATTGAACCGGCAATTAGATTTTTAATCGAAATCCGACTCTTCCACGATTTAATTTGTTTTTCCCTTTTTAATGCCAGGTGTGGATCAGGAAATTCTTCTGTATAAACTATTCTCCAGTCCTTAGCTTTGCCAGTATATCCTTTGTGGTTCGTAAGGTGTTTTATCAAACGATCTTGGGGAAGCATATCGGTACTTCCGATATAATATCTGTCAATCGAATCAGAATAAAGGATATAAAGGAATGACATATTTCCAAAAATAAAAAAGGGTCTCAAAAGAAAACCTTCTGAAACCCTTGTCATTGTTGTGGGAGCACTACTTGTCCCGATAAAATCGGGATGGATTCGAACCAAGGACCCTCCCGATTGCATCGGGATGTTCTGAGCCAGCCTTGGTAGACTATTTTATAATTGAACCGGCAATTAGATTTTTAATCGAAATCCGACTCTTCCACGATTTAATTTGTTTTTCCCTTTTTAATGCCAGGTGTGGATCAGGAAATTCTTCTGTATAAACTATCCTCCAGTCCTTAGCTTTGCCAGTATATCCTTTGTGGTTCGTAAGGTGTTTTATCAAACGATCTTGGGGAAGCATATCGGTACTTCCGATATAATATCTGTCAATCGAATCAGAATAAAGGATATAAAGGTATGACATATTTCCAAAAATAAAAAAGGGTCTCAAAAGAAAACCTTCTGAAACCCTTGTCATTGTTGTGGGAGCACTACTTGTCCCGATAAAATCGGGATGGATTCGAACCAAGGACCCTCCCGATTGCATCGGGATGTTCTGAACCAGCCGTGGTAGACTATTTTATAATTGAACCGGCAATTAGATTTTTAATCGAAATCCGACTCTTCCACGATTTAATTTGTTTTTCCCTTTTTAATGCCAGGTGTAGATCAGGAAATTCTTCTGTATAAACTATTCTCCAGTCCTTAGCTTTGCCAGTATATCCTTTATGGTTCGTAAGGTGTTTTATCAAACGATCTTGGGGAAGCATATCGGTACTTCCGATATAATATCTGTCAATCGAATCAGAATAAAGGATATAAAGGAATGACATGTTTCCAAAAATAAAAAAGGGTCTCAAAAGAAAACCTTCTGAAACCCTTGTCATTGTTGTGGGAGCACATGGATTCGAACCAAGGACCCTCTGCTTGTAAGGCAGATGCTCTGAACCAGCTGAGCTATGCTCCCAATATTTTTAATTAACTTTTTAAAGAACGATAGAAGTTTCACGTTGCCGGACCCTCCCGATTGCATCGGGATGCTCTGAACCAGCTGAGCTATGCTCCCTTTTAAGAGGATGCAAAAGTAGTCATTTATTTTAAATGACCAAATTTTTATTATAATTTTTCTGTTTATTTGAATAAATGCTAGGCTTAGTTGCGATGAGAAAGGTGTTTTTGGGTACTGATCCCTTATTCGTTGTGCCTAAAAATCATAATAAATATTCCTCAAACCGGTTTTAAACCCGAAATAGAAATACTGCATCTGCTTATCCCATTTGGTGTTATGTTCGTTTCGGAGAGTAATACCGGCTTCGAAACGCATGTTGGTATGCCTGTTGAGAAGGTACGAAATACTGGCATCGGCTATAGTCAGATTGGTTTTTAATCCCTGTCCGATATTGTTTCCAAACTCACTCACCCGCTGGCTATAGGGGATAAATATATTTCCGCCAAAGTCCATGCCTGCTGTGTCGGCACCGTACATGGCGAAATTTACTTTAAGGTTAGCCATCCAGTTACCATGGGTGTAGGATGCCATGGCAATAAACTCTTTGAAATTGGCTCCAAGCGGATGTGCAAGTGGCTGGCTGAAATGCGAGTAGCTTTCGGTAGTGGTTCCGTGGGCATAGGTATAAGGGCGGGCATGATTATATTCGAGCCTGGCATTGAGGGAAGGGATGTTGAGCAGGTTCCAGCCTGATACACCCAACTGGTAAGCATATTTATTGGCCCACCAGCCATCGTTAGCCCTTATGTGTTCCAATTTAAACTCGTCGAGGAGCAATTGTCCATAAATGCTGTAATGACGATTTACACGCAGGCTGAAAGTGGCACCCATAAGCGCATTATCGGGCGAGCCGTAGGACTCCTCGACCGGACGTAACAGAATTACAGGATTGAGGTATTGCATATCGAAACCACGGCGGCCGGTGGTATCGGCATTTTCCCATACAATGGCATCAAAAAAGCCCAGGTTAAGCCGCCCCCACAATAAAACCTGAAGGTAATGCATAGCCGCCCATTTGCGGTCGTAGCCCGATTCAGGCGAAAGCCTTGAACTACGGTCGATAAACTGGTTGTAAAGCGCCGTATATTTTACCTTCTTAAAATTTCCGGTCACTCTTACATAGGGATAGTTAAATGAAGCATCCGACAATATAACGGAACGATATCCTTCGCCAATGAAGTTTTTACCATATCCCATGGTCATGTTTACATATTTCGAAGGGCTGTAACTTAAATATCCGCTGCTGGAAAAAAAGTCAACACCATTCTCCTTAAACGACTTGGCCCAGCCCTGCCCTGGCACAACAGCATTTGTGCTTATAAATGAAGCCGGCCACGAAGCAAATAAAGCCTGGTTTTCGTATAATTCAGTGTTAAACGAAAGATAATTTCCCAATAAGCCCGTAACCGTTATTCCGCGTGTGTTTATCCAGGCACTTTTTGAATCTTTGGTATCGTATCCAAGCCCGAAATTAAATACGGGGTCGGCCGTTATCGTGAAATCTTTTGTTTTATATACGAAAAGGTTTTCGGTGAAAAGCTTGCGGTAAATAAACTTGTTTTTATGCTTTATATTTTCCGGAGTGCAATAGAGTTCATTCTCAATGTCAGCCACGCTATCCATATACTGAAGCATAATAGGTTTCATAGCCGAAAGCATGGATGTGTTGTTTTCGTGGTACCGTTGCATGATACTGTTATAATAAAAATTATCCAGCGGAATATACTGGGCTAAAGCAACCAAAGGTAACAACATGATTACAAAGCAAACAGTAAGTATATGTTTAATCATATGATCGTACGGGTAATGTTATGAATCTTTAATTTACGGGGAAATACTTAGCATGCTTAAGCCCTTGACAGGATATATAAAACCATGCAGCGAAAGCATTTTGGCACCGTAAAGATAAATAAACATCCGGAAAGGAGGCAGGTAGTTGCTTTTTTATCCGGCGTCCTCCTTTTTATTCCTCTTAGCAACACTGATACGGCGTTGCCAGATAGCAATTCCTGCAAGGATTGTTGCCGCAGGTATCATAATATAAACCAGGTTGGAATTACCAAGGAAGTTGAAGTAATAAGCGAATGCAACAAAAACGATGTTCACAAAAATAAGTATGGCGGTCGATTGCAGGTGCGTATATCCTATATCGGTAAGAATATGGTGGATATGACGTCGGTCGGCTTTAAATGGGCTGCTACCGCGCATAATTCGAATGGCAAATACCCTGAGTGTGTCGAACATGGGAATAATAAGAACTGCAAACGATAAGGCCGGCCCGGCCGAAAAGTGAGGACTTACAGTTGAACTTGAATTGAGTTCATTGAACCTGAACACGAGCACTGTAATAATAAAACCAAGGAGCAGGGAGCCCGTGTCGCCCATAAATATTTTATTTGTGGTGCCAAAAGCGTTGTAAAAAAAGAATGGAATAAGTGCCCCCAGTATAATGAATGACAAAACGGAATATTCCCAATCGCCAACCAACAGGAAATAGCTTCCGAAAAACAGGCTCGCGAGCATGGCAATGGAGGCAGCAAGCCCGTCGATGCCATCAACCAGGTTGAATGCATTAATGATGACAATACCGGCGAAAATTGACAGAACAAGACTTTGAGCATAGGTGATAGTAGCTGATATAAAACATACCCTGCATGCTGCCAAGCCTGACATCGCCCACCACAACGAGTATAAACAATGCAAGCAATTCAACGGTAAGTTTTTTCCAGGCTGAGATATTCAACATGTCATCTTTCATTCCGATAAAAAATATCAGGGTGAAGCCAGCTATGATGGGAGGTAATGATGTAAGACTACTTTCGGTGGTGCCACCATTCAACCCGCAGGTGTTAACAAAAGTGAGGCTTACTGCAACAATTGCCGCGTATATCCCGAGCCCGCCTAATGTTGGTACCGAAGCCTGGTGGTTTTTCCGTTCATCAGGTACATCAAACAGGTTTTTAACCCTCGCTATTCTTATTATAACAGGTATTGCGTACATGTTAAACACAGCAGCTATTAAAAACGCGAAACCGATTCGGTACTGTGGCTGAAAGAAATGGAAATAGAAATTTTCAATTGAATGCATACGATAGTTAAGTTATATTCATGTTAAATTAATATGATATATATATGATTAAATAGAAATACAAATATAGTACAAAAATGCAAAAAATGTTCATTGAAGGTGTTTTTATTTAATCGCCTTCGCATGCAAATGTAATTTATTTTTCTGTTTATTTCATAATAATATTGCATGTGTAATTCACCTGTTGCTTTCATTTATACTTTCGAAGAACTTAATATATTAATTATCAGTACCCCTTGCATGAGGCTATATACCATTTATTTTTTTTAAAAGTTAATAAATTCTTTTCAACATTAAGAAACTGCCTGGATTATATTTTGAATTTCTGCCGGCCTAAGGTACCCGGGGGAGGAGTTTCATCCAATAAATTTACGTGTTAGCTATAGATTAACAATTTGTGCCTTGGACCAGTCGATCGTTTTGTCGGCCGTTCGCAGATCGGTAAAAGTAAATTCACTAATCCAGCGTTCGAGTTTTTGTTGTGAAGAGTTCAGTCCGTAATATGCCCTGAATCTTCGGTATGGACCCAGGTCGCGGAGGAGAGGCTGTGTGCGGTCGAAATCGCGGGGATGGAAGTAACTCATAACATAGGGTGATTTCAGTGTAAAATGCCTGATCAAACTGTAAGGCCAAAATCTGAAATAACCACCTCCGTTCAATACCGTACGTATTCCGGCAATGCTACTGTAATTGGTAGGGAACTCTTTGATTGTGATGCCGTTGCGTGATACCAGGCAGGGGAAATTGTAAGGGAACGAAGGCATGCCTCCGTGAGCCCTTGTTGCCGGGAATATACTTGCATCAGTTGTAATGCCCACCTCAGCCATTACATCGAATGCCCAGGGGTTGGTTCGCTTGATTGAAAATCCCGGTGCGCGGTATTTTTCCACTTTGTAACCGAGTTGGTCTTCGAGCACTGCCATGTTACGTAGCAGGTCCTGCCTGAATTCATCCGGTGTTTGTTGCCAGATTAACTGATGTCCGTACGAATGTAATCCTATTTCATGTCCGGCAGCGGCAATTTCATTTACCAGTCCGGGATTTTTTTTTGCGATCCATCCTATAATAAAAAAGGTGGCTTTCTGATTGTGTTTTTCAAGAAATTCAAGAATATGAGCTGTATCCTGTCGTACCCTGGGTTCAAAATCCTTCCATTGTTTTTCGTTCCGCGTCGATCGATGCTCCAGGAAATGGTACCAGTCTTCAATATCAAAGGTGAGTATGCGCATGTTTTTGTCAGAGCAAGAGATTGGGCAAAGATAGTTGTTTTTGGAGAAGAGTGGAGGAGGGAATGTGAGAATGAGTGAATGAGTGAATGTGAGAATGTGAGAATGAGTGAATGAGTGAATGAGTGAATGAGTGAATGTGAGAATGAGTGAATGGGGGAATGAGTGAATGGGAATGTGAGAATGAGTGAATGGGGGAATGTGAGAATGAGTGAATGGAGAATGAGTGAATGAGTGAATGTGAGAATGAGTGAATGAGTGAATGTGAGAATGAGTGAATGAGTGAGAATGAGTGAATGAGTGAAGGTGAGAATGAGTGAATGAGTGAATGTGAGAATGAGTTTGATGAGTGGGAGAGTGGGAGAGTGGGAGAGGGCGGGTTTGGTTAATAGAATCTGCCTGAGATAAAAGGGCCGATAATTCGTGCTAGCGGGTAAGGCAGAAGCTTCCATAGTTTGGTGAGGAAAGTGAAGTTCCTGATGTTTTTAGCTTGCGGGTGCGAATAGTTCCAGTATAATTGCAAATCCTGGCCTCCCCATTGTTGCTTGTATGTGTGTACACCACTTCCGGCAGTGCTGCGACCGAACGAAAAAATCACTGCTTTTTGCTCTGTGGCATGATGAATCATTTGCCAGTACAAGCCATAGGAAGTGTAGAGTTTATTGTACTTGCCTAGTGTCGAGAACCAGCAGGCCTCGTAAAACCCCCGGTATTCGAGTAAGAACGCTGCCCCTATTGCTTTGTCGTTCAGGTATGAACACCAGATACCTGCTTCGCCACCTGAATATTGTTTAAGCAGGTTGGCAAACCAACGGCGTGGAAGTGCAGGGGAGCCCAGGCGGTGCATATTGCGGCTGTAAACTGAATAAAAGTCGTCGAGCAGTTCTGTATTTCCACTCCTGGTTATAATACCGTTTGCCGCACTTTTCCTTATTTTTCGCTTCACATTGGACTTCAAATGCCTGAATTGCTTGTCGCTGCCTGTTTCGAGGGGCAGGAAGGAGGTAGTTTTATCTGTATAGCAATATTCCGAAGCTTTAGCAGTGAGTCGCCATTCGCAAAAATATCCCTGCGCTTTTAACTCCTTCATTATTTCGGCAGCTTCATCAGCATTTGCTCCCGGACCATACGAGAAATGGGGGAGCATAACCATTCTTTTCCCCTTACGGCAGGCAGGATAGTTTGTCGTTTCGCCGGAGTCGTCAGTAAACTGAATGTAAATGGCTTCCCAACCGAAGGTATTTGCAATGATGGGGGCTAAACACTCGTTATCTCCTAATGTGTTAAATCCTTTTGTTCCTGATGCTTTAGCACCGGATCCATCTTCAGTAAGGATTTTAATTGGCATAGAGAACGGATGTGTTAAAACAAATGTACCTGATATTTCTATATGTATTTTGCCCTGATGACACTGATAGGGGAAAGATAATCACAAATATCTGAATTTTTGGTTGAATGCCCTAATTTCCGGCATTTTTCGCTTTCCTGGCAAAGGGGAACCTGTATTTAAGAGCGGTAACAATTTTGTAAAACACCCATCCAGGGAAAAAACCCAGGCTGTTTGCCAGCGCATCTCTCAGATCGAAAGATCGGCCCAGGACGCTGATACGTTGGAGCGTTTCCATAAAGAATCCATAAGCAACAACAGCCAGGAAAGGCAAAAACTGCCTGTACCCGCTGAAAGTTACCGGC
Source organism: uncultured Bacteroidales bacterium (assembly GCA_963714825.1). GTDB lineage: Bacteria > Bacteroidota > Bacteroidia > Bacteroidales > UBA4417 > UBA4417. The sequence continues at coordinate 778,611 of CAVQQF010000003.1, forward strand.
CAGGCCCATAACATTAAAAAGGTAAAACCGGAATACATACATAAATGAATAAGTTTATCAGCATAAGGGAAAAGCATTACATCAGGCATATTGTCGGAAGGCCAGAGGCTGAGGGCTGTGATCAGGAGGAGGTAGGCGAAGAAGAGATATTTTTTTAACATACTGTTTTGTTGAGGAATATAGCGGATGGGAGAGGGGGGATGAGTGAAGAGTGGATGAGTGAATGAGTGGAATGGGAGAATGAGAGAATGAGTGAATGGGAGAATGAGTGAATGGGAGAATGAGAGAATGTGGGAATGAGTGAATGGGAGAATGGGAGAATGAGTGAATGGGAGAATGTGAGAATGAGTGAATGGGAGAATGGAGAGTGAATGGGAGAATGGGAGAATGGGAGAATGTGAGAATGAGTGAATGGGAGAATGAGGGAATGAGAGAATGAGGAATGAGTGAATGAGTGAATGGGAGATGTGGAGATAAGTAGATGGGGAGATGGGGAGAAGGGGAGAGTTACAATCTTACGCGAGAGGAGCTGTTCGAATTAATTTGTCATTTTTCAAGGCTTGAGAATCTTATGGATTTATAAAGCCTAGAAATTAAAACGACCATTTTTCTGGTGTTTTGATCATATTAACCAGCATTGAAATAACATGTTCATATTCGCTGTTGTATTTTTCACAGATATCAGGAGGTTTGTAGTTGCAATAAGGCGAAAAATCCAGCCATGTCTGAGTTTCGGCTGCTTCTGCTTCGGCATCGGACAATTTAGCTATAAAAGCTTTCTTATAACGACGTTTTCTGAATGCTTCTGCAATATTTGCGGGAACCGACCTTGATGGACTTCGGATCTGCCCTGTTAATGAGTAGCGCTCTTCAATGGGAAATGACTTTGAAATATGGAATCTATCAATAGCCAAACTACAGCTTCCTGATTTCCTTATTCACTTTTCCTGCCTCTCACAATTTCACGGCCTCAAGCCTTCACAAAATACCTCTTCATTCCGCCAAACTTCTCAACCCACCAAACCCATAATGCGAAAATTACCACGTAGTAAAACGGCCTTAACACCCACAGGTGAATAAAATCCCAGTGTTGTGGCCAGTGGATCATGGTTACACTAAGCAGAACAACACGAATAATATTGGTTATCAGCATCGCTAACATACCGGCGGGGATAAACCAGAGTTTGTGTTTCCAGGGACCGGGGAACAAGAGGAACAAAATAAGTACCTGCCACATTTGCTTAAAGCCGGAGCAGCTTTCGTTAATAGCCATAGCCCGGTTGCTGGCATTGAAATGCATAATATTTTTTGGGTATAATACCATATCCATCCCCAGTATTTTCGCGTCAATCCAGGCACTGGAGGTATACACGATGCCGGCAAGCCAGTCGGTAACTGAGTTTAGGCCCGAGCTGCTGATAAAATGGCTGAAAAATGTCCAGTAGAGTTTATGAAAGCCCCATGTAATAATTACGAAGAGTAATACATCAATTATTGGCCATAACCTGTTACGGGTTATATAATTTTTGAATTTATCAAGCATAAGGATATAAATTTTACGTGCGAAGATAGGAAGATTCGGCAAAATATTAATGGAACATGCATTTTTAGATAGTAAAGGATTGCAATCTTCGAAGCGGCTTGCTATGAAGGATGGTGCCGGCAGGGAAGCTATCTGTTGGAGTGGGTCAATAGTGCAACAAAGCGCTCCTCGCACCTTCACATGCCGAACCTAAACTTCAGCCTCATTTTTGCAAGTATTTTCGGGTTTCCTGTAATATCTTCTTTGCTATTTCCTTCCACTTCAGGTTCGGATTCTGAATTAATACAGGCCAGTCTGAATGGTCGATGTCATCAAACCAGGTTAGACTTTTTAAAACATTAACCTCATTGAAAGCAGTATATTTTGTTTTATAAAAAGCAATCATTTCATCAAGTGAATACGATGTAAGCAAATAATAAATATCAATAAAATCTTTAACCCGCTGCCCGCTTACAGAGATAGCATTTAACTTCATAGCAATGATATCTTCCACTGACAACATCGCTATTTTGTCGATAAATACCGGCATTGAAATATATGGATACCTGTGCGCCAATATATCAACCTGCACATCGTCAATGCTTCCTTTAAGTGTATTGTTAGCTGAAAAAAACAAATTATAGTTAAAATCTGCTGATAAGTTTTCGAGCAAATAAGCTGTATCAAATGCTGAATCAGTAAAAAGCTCAATGTCGATGGATGTCCGGTGCCCGATTTACAAAGCCAGTGCAGTGCCACCAACAAGGTAAAACCCTTTGAGGTAATCTTTTTTTTGCAATTGGATTAATAGTTCCAGGGTGTCTGGACTGACTGCTTCTTTATGTAACATTTGAACCTGGTTTTCGGAATATTAAAAAGCAAGGAGACAAAATTCAAGGTCTTAGGGTCTAAGTAATTCAGGTTACATAATGTTTGTTTGATTTCGCTTTCGGTATATATTTTTCTGATGAGTTTTATATCGCTTAAATTGCCAAGAGTTATTACCCTTTCAATTATTAGTCTCATGGATTTGACTTAAGCTTTTCTGCCAGCTATCATAGTATTAACATACAATATTGGAATTGAATTCCGATATTGTAAGCAATTTTTTTTCTATCTCTTCCTCGCCCCTTCGCTCCATCAAAAAACCTTACCCATCTGAATTGCATGCCTGTTTCCCATAAGTAAACAGCAGGTAAGGATTCGCTAAGTTGCGTGCTTATTATGTAATTCTAACTTCTGTCCACTTCCGGTTTAAGTACTTATAAATGAAGAGCCCGGCAATGGCCCCTGCCAGGTTTGCCAGCATATCCATTACTTCCATCCCGCGGCCGTTCGACATCAGGCGCTGCAGAACCTCCATAAGCACGCCCCACAAAAATACACCAACCAACAATAAAAATAAGGGCGGCCGACGCCGTTTTTCGCTGATATCGAGGCTCCAGCAGGTAAGGAACCCAAGTCCGAGGTACATACAGAAATGTATCCATTTGTCCTCACCCGAAAAAAACGGAATATCAGGTAAATTGGATGTAGGCAGCAGCGAAAGCAAAACGAGAAGTAACAGGTAAAGCAACCCGATTGTAATCCGAAGCCAGGGTTTTAAGGAAAAAATAAAATTTATCACAGTAATTTTACTATTTATTGAACGGTAAAACTGATTTCAGGAGATGATTTCGCCCGACCAAAGCTGATCGAGGAACATTTTCCATGGCAGTAGAAGTACATTATCGATCTGTCGGGGATAAAGATCATTACTTACAACAGGGTTCACTCCCATCAATTTCATTTCTTACTCTCAACATCCTATAACGAGGATCATGCGATTATTATGCTGATTTGACAAATTCAATCATCTCTAACTTTATAATTTCCCAGTGTTTGTTGCGTAAGCATATTGGGTCGAAATCATTATCAGCCTGGCTAAAATCGGTGAATTTATTTATTAAGTGCCGGCTGTTATGGCTGTAGGGATATCGTAACTTGTGTAGTTCACGCATTTCTGCCAGGGAGTAATCGTTTATTAGTTCATGTACGTCCCAAAAATCTTTCTTTCGTCCACCCCGACTTATAACATCTACCTTCATCGCTAGTATTTCATCAATACTTGCTAGGCGGATTTCATCAATAAGCTGAAAATCATCCATAAAATCATCCGTGTAATAGAGATCAAGCTTAATGCAGTCATCTTTACCGAAACCGACAAAGTATGACTTGCCCATACCAACCGGCATCATATTAGTAGTATCAACATATTGCCAGTTGTGGCGTAAATATATTTCCAGGGCATCAAAATCGATGCTGCCATATGTTGCAGCGGTAAATAAATCAATATCTGCGGAAAGCCTGTGCCCTCTCTGTAAACTTAACGCGGTTCCTCCTACCAAACGGAAAGCAATAAATTCCTTACTGCCCATTAGTTTCTTCAGAATGCTTAATAGTAAGGGTGTAGTGGTATTATAGTGAAGTTTACTTCCCATAAAAGGTCAAAGCTTCGTTTACAGTATTTTGGCCATAAAAACGACTTATTTCCTGTTTCTCATATTCATTTCCTCTTTCAAAAACCCTTTTGATTACCGCATTTTTTTGTTTTTGCCAATTGATTGTTGCTATAGTAGTATCCCAAAACAATACAGATCGTAACTTACTAAGATCAGGAGTATTTGCAGGCAGTTTTTTCTTCTCCTGCTCAATATCGTAATATACCTGCAAAACCATCAGTATGCCTTCTTCCAGGTTAAGTAATTTTTCGATTTTTAATGCCAAAGCAGTATTCATTCCGCGCCTGGCTTTTGTTATGGAAACGATAGTTTGAGGATGTTCATTTACTAATATGGCAAACTTGTTTTTCGGGAGTTTACGCAACTTTAACTCGCGTTCGAGTATGAACCCGGGATGTATTCCTTTTAAAACCGACAGATATTGAATCATAATGCAAAAGTAAACAAAATTGTTTATTTTGATGAGATTTTGTTTTTATTTTATATTCCTTTCATCTTTCCGTTCTTTCGATTTTACTCTGTTCTGATTCTTTAACATCTGGCAGACAGGGAATTGCGAGGCGCGCAGGAATGGAATGGATGCACCGGCAGCATGCGATTAAACAATTTGTTGGAGTAATGGAGACTTGCTAAGAAGGATGGCCCATGTGGGATGAGATTGCTTCGGCGGAGCCGGTACAAACTTGTGCTTCTAAATCTTCTTTTTGCGGCTTCGACTCGCAATGACGTGCCTTCGATTGTGGTTTAGTGGTTGGCAGTGTTGCCTTCCCTGCCTGCCTGCCTGCTTCGCCTGCCTGCTTCGCGCAGGTAAACGCAGGTAAACAGCAGGCAGGGAAGCAGCTCGCTGCTAAAAGCCTGACAGGGTTTACAGTCATTACGAGGCGCGCACGAGAAAGAATGGATGCACATGCGGCATGGGCTCTTTAAAGCACTACCTTTCTGATCTCACTACACCCTTCATAAACTTCTTCAAATAAAGTATCAGCTGTTTTTGCCGGTAATCCGGTTACTTTCGCTACTTCAAATATATCCGCTTTCGAAGGATTTCCTTTGCCGCTGATAGTTGTTGTGTGTTGACCGTTAAAGCCGGAACTGTATACCAGGTCGTATGCCGGCGACAGAGCCCATTCCCCGTTTTTCCATATAAATGAGAAATTCTTCGCATGATCGTCGCGATTACCTGTCAGAACATTGAAAACCATTAACCGGAACACCTTCCAGGCTTCCATTATGTTTCGGGTTAAAGCCATAGTTGCCTTGATGAGTTCGGTATAGTCGAGTGAAGGATACCTGAAACTTGCATATAACAGTCCACTGGCTGAATGAATATGGTAACGCCTGTTCTCTTCCCGGTCGAAGCGACGTGTTCCAAAATATTTTCCTTCAAATAACCTGGTTTCCGGCATTTCAATCCCACATTTCCGGGCAACCTCCGAGTATTTATATTCCTGTTGACCTATGTCGACAGGATCGGATGAACCCTGGAATTTTACCAGCCATTCAATAGTATCAATTGTAATCAATACTTTCGGTCTTGCTCCACCCGATGTGCCTCCTTTCTGATAGAGGTTCTCAACCGAACCATTATAGTCGCTGTGGAGTATTTCTTTCACTTCTTCGGCCAGCAGGTTCAGGTCCGAAATACCTTCCTGGTGTGTAAACGAAGTAGCAGGCTTGTAAGTGAGGGCCCCCATGCCATTACTCCCGACCAGGCTAAGCCTGTCGAGAGGTGTAAGCAGGGCCGGATCCGTTTTCTGCTTTTTTAACAGCCTGTCGGTAAGCAACATTCCCCATCCGTCGGGTAAACTATCGTTAAATACTCCGAAAAGTCCATTGAAGGGTTCACGTCGGGCAATAAAAACCCCGGGTTTCAGGGGCAGATAAAATGGAGAAATGGAGAAACCTGATTTAAGAAATTCCGGATCATACTCAAAAACAGCAAGATGATCAGGACTAAGAGCGAGCTTTCCAACTATACTGTGTTCGTATCCAACTTCCAGAAAATCGTATTTCGCTATCATGTTACCTTGCTCTTTTCCTGGTTTTTACTTTGCCTGATGAAATAACATCTGCTATACTTTTATAATTTTTCCTGTTAAAGAGCAGCAAAAATTCATCCGATGATCCTACTACTAATGCAATCATCAGCAGGTGTTTGAGTGATATTTCTGCTGTAGTCTCAAATCGTTTGATCGATCCCAGACTCACTCCTGATTTGCTTGCAAGTTCCGCCTGAGTAATATTTAGTTCCAACCGCCTGAACTTAAACTGTTTACAAATATTTTTCGCAATGGCTACCGGATTAAAATCATCAGGCATATAGTTGTTATCGGTTAATATAGTATCCATAAAGTACAAATATGATATTTAACAGCTAATATAGTAATTTATATAATAGTAATTTGATTGGAGGAAAAGTTTTAAGAAGAATGTAGTTTAGAGTTTGAAGTAAAGTTTTGCCATCGTGCTATGCAAGGCTTTAATATTGGAGGAACCAATAGTGTCTGCACCGCCGATAACCAATACCGATTTTCCGTTGATACGCTTTTGCAGTATGGCAGCATGCCTGTTAAAATCTGCAGCAAGCAGGCTTTGTGACCTCTTAGTTATATATTAGTTAATAAACTGATCAATATCGGGGAATTGCATAATGATTTGTTTTTATGATTGTTTTCGCTAATGGCTCTGGTTGATTAGGCGGAGCCGGATGGAGGCTTGCTAACTAAAAATTTGCTTATGGGATGAGTTTGCTTCGGCGTAGCCGAACCACAGATGAGCTTTTATTGTAATTTGTTGCGGCACCGCCTCGCAACGACGTCGCCTTCAATTGTGGTTTGTGGTTGGTGGTGTTGCCTTCCCTGCCTGCCTGCCTGCTTCGCCTGCCTGCTTCGCGCAGGTAAACGCAGGTAAACAGCAGGCAGGGAAGCAGCTCGCTGGTAAAACCATGACCGGGTTAACAGTCATTGCGAGGCGCGCCTTAGATGGCTGAGTTGCACAAGAATGTTGCGCCGAAGCAATCTGTTGGAGTGAGGGAGGCGTGCTAAGAAGGATGGCCCATGTGGGATGAGATTGCTTCGGCGGAGCCGGATTTAAGCTTGTGCTTCTAATTCTTCTTTTTGCGGCTCCTTCTCGCAATGACGTCGCCTTCGATTATGGGTTTGTGGTTTGCGGTGTTGCCTTTTAAGCAGCTCGCTGGTAAAAGAATGACCAGACGCACAGTCATTGCAAGGCGCGCACGGGATTGAACAGATGCACCGGCGGCATTCGCCGAAGCAATCTGATGGAGGAAGGGAATAGTACTAAGAATGGCTTTGGTAACAAGGGAATCCTGCTAAGAAAGATTCTGCTCGTTAACTCAATCCCTCCGACAAGTCCTTCCACTCCGCGTTTATGCTGTTTATCAAATCAATCTTTTTTTGCCGCGAACCGGCCTTAATCTGTTTCTCCCTGGCAATAGCATCGACAATGCTGCTGGTTTCCTCGAAGTATACTAAAATGGTAACATTGTACCTGTGCGAAAATGAGTTTTTATACTTCCCGGTACGATGCTGTTCCATGCGTTGCGGCAGGTTGCTTGTTACACCAGTATACAGAACCGTATGGTTTTTATTTGTTAAAATGTATGTATAGCCTTTTTTTGACATTGCAACCTTTTGCTTTTATAACACAAATTTATTGTTTTAAAGCACTAAAAACGAAAAATGCGACCGGAGCCGCATTATAAAAAGTGGGTTATTTCAGTATTTGATGTGCTAAGCTAGGAATTGAGATAATCTGAAGTAGAAGAAGTTTAGGTTTCTGGCCCCTCTGTTAGATTGAATAAAATGTTGGATTATGCTGTTGTTACCTTCGGCAATAGCATTAGTAGCACCCGTATAGAAGTAATTCAAGATGCAACCTCTGTTTCTTTCGACAAGTGATTTGAAGTTTAAAATTTCGGATATATCAGCTTGTGTAACTTGATTGATCCAATCATCCAATTTAATTGCGATTCTGTTTAACGCTTCGATTCTGGAAGGTCTTCTCCAGTTGGTGGCATATGATATTATCTTTACTATACCAAGCTCTAAATTGGCATATTAGTTCGTAGGCTTTTTCAATGTCAGGGTAGTAATTAAAAAGTAATGCAGCTCGTTGAGCCTGGCTTGGAGTAAAATCATTTCTCTTTTTGTAAAGCAGGTACTGGCTTCTGGCTAATAATTGCCTGTGCGTTTCGTTGTTTGAAAGTTTTGCCTCTTTAAATTCAAATTTCAAGGCAGGGTTAGCTTTCTTATTGATCTTATATGTTTCATAGGCTTCTCTGCGCTGGGTAAGTAGTTTCTGACGATAATAGATTCTTATGTCCTGTAAGGCTTCAAAGGCGTGTTTTACAACATGGAATTTGTCGGCAACCTGAGCGGCATTCATAAAATTTTCACGCCCAAACCACTCATAGTTCGATGCTAAATCACGGGTTAATATCTTTACATTAAACAGTTTATCTCCAAACATGGGCATAACACGGTTTAATAGTGAGGTTTTTGTCGTAGCGGCCATCAGGGCTATCTTTCCCGTAGTACCGTTGGTAAGTAATGTGTAAAATTCACCATTGATATATTTTTCATCAACGGCCATGTGTTCGCCAATATTTTCAGGCTTTAGGATGGGAACATCAATGCTCTTGCATTCTTTGGTAACCTCCTGGGGCGACAGTGGAATGTCATGCTCATGGAGTGGCTGCTGCACCCGTGGTGTGGTAAAATCACTCAGGTGGTTCTTATACCAATCATGAAGCTTTTGTTTGTCTATTCCTAATACTAGAGCGACTGAGCTAAACGTGAGGGGGTGGTTGTCAAAGAGTTTCTTTTTAAAAAAGCACCGAATGACTTGGTTGCCATGGTGCCAGAAGATGTAAATTCATACTCGTTAAAGTAACTCTTATTATCTGTACTTCCCTTCATTTTCCACCTGCGCCGCCTCAAATGAATATAGCACCGCTTTCCCCTTTGTGGAAAACTCTGAAGCGTTGTCTCATTCATATAACCATTGAGTGCTGACACCTCCTTCGGTAACCCTTTGGGAACACACGATTCTTTCTCAATAAGGTCAAATAACAACTCATCATCGTTTTCAATGATCTGCTTTAATTCGAAAAATTCCAATATATCTTCCGGTATGAGTAACCTGAGTACATGGGCTTCCAAGCCCTTGGGGGTATCACTTAACTTTGTCATGTAACAAAGTTCGTTATTTTTTCCAGCGCATCAAAAAATG
>CAVQQF010000004.1:0-422625 GCA_963714825.1 uncultured Bacteroidales bacterium
AAAAGATAAAAGTTAGTAGTATCGCCTTCAACCGTGGCAGGTAAAGCCATTATTATTTCCCTGAATTCGCCTGTACCTGCTTTTTCGGCAATGGGAGCAATGCTCAGGTCCGATGGTCCAATACCTTCGACAGGTGAAATAATGCCTCCCAGTATATGATAAACTCCTTTGAATTGACCCGTATTTTCGACAGCAAGCATATCGCGGATATCTTCAACAATACATAAGGTGGTATGATCGCGCTTCGGGTTGGAACATATTGCACAGACTTCCTGATCCGAAATATTGTTGCAAACCGAGCAGTATTTTATCTCGCTGCGCAGTTTAAGTATCGATTCGCCCAATGCGGCAGCAACCTCAGGTGGCTGCTTCAACAGGTGCAAAGCCAGGCGTAATGCGGTTTTTTGTCCTATCCCCGGCAACCTGCTGAATTCGCCTACCACATTCTTCAATAAAACCGATGAATAATTCCCCTCCATATTCTATAAATTTGGTATGCAATTTGAGCTGTCGTTGTTATTAATAACAATTGTAAATTTGCTGCTCAAAAGTAGTCAATATTTACGCCTCAAAATAGAGAATCCATTCGATTACGTTAATTTCCCGAATAAAAAACCGATCCGATGATGAAGATGAAACCCTTGCTGCTGATTGCTTTCCTGATGATAATTTCAACAACTTTACTGTTCGCTCAGAATGTTACCGATCCGAAAGGACTTAAGCAGGGCGAATGGCGTAAACTCGATGCGAAAGGAAAGCTGATTTACGAAGGCTATTTTAAGGATAATATTCCTCAGGGCGTTTTTAAATATTATTACGAGGATGGTAACATCAGGACACAACTATCGTATTCAGCCGACGGTAAAACAGCTGCTGCCGTGAATTTCCATCCTAACGGGAAAAAAATGGCCGAGGGCATTTACCTCGATACTAAAAAGGATGGCCACTGGAAATTTTATAACGACCTCGAAACTATTTCGGCTGAGGAGTTTTACCAGGAAGGATCACCAACAGGCGTCTGGAAAACGTATTACGACGATGGCAAACTCCTCGAAGATTGTGCCTACAAAAACGGGTTGAAAGAAGGTGTTTGCAAGCAATATTTTACGGATGGAAGCATAAAATCGGAAGTAAATTTTGTAAAAGGAAAATACGAAGGTACTGCAACCTATAATTATCCAAATGGCAAGCCCATATTAACCGGACAGTTTTTTAATGATGTACGTGATGGCGTATGGACAGCCTATAAGGAAAACGGCGAAAAGGAAAGCGAAATTGTGTATACTGACGGTGTAGTTGTGAGCGAAAAATATTACGACAAAGCCCGTGAGGCTGAGTTGAAAAATGAGGTAAAGGAGATTCCGGAGAAGTAATTTTTACAATTCAGGTATTGTCAGCTGCTTTGTTGATACAGGGTTAATTTTCCATTTTCTTAAGGCTATATACCCTCACCGATCCTTTTTCCATCACTAAATTATCAAGGAATTTTACAATTTCCGGATTTGTGTCGATAGTTCGGGAATCGGAATACAAATATGCAGCTCCCTGTTGTATCATACTTTTCAGGTTTTGAGAATCCAGCTTATCATGATCAATTCCCCAGCCTTTTTTATTGATATAGTAAAAGAAAATAAAATGAGAATCGTCGTTACCGGCAATGCATAGCGCATCATCAGGAACAGCGCTGCGAAGTTCATCTTTATAGGTCAACAGGTCGCTGTTAAACCCGGGCGAATCGGGATTCCACCTGTTTTGCATACGCAAATGAGCGGTTAAGGGCAGGATCAGCAATAATAGTATAGTGAGGTATTTGAGAAAGCTGTTTCCAGAGTAAAACAGATGATACGCCCCGTAAGCTACCAGCATAAAAAGCATTGGATAAAACGGGAAGAGGTAATAATCGTGAACTTTTGCAATCATATTTATCTCGAACAGGAAATACGCCAAAACACCCATGCTCCATGCTACTAATACGGGAAACAGTGGCTTTTTAAACGATTTCTTCTTGTACAGAAAATAAAATCCTGCCATAAAAAACAATACGGAACCATAATTTAACAGCAATTCGGGCAAAGTCGAAACCAGGTTATGCTGCAGGTAATCCAAAATAACCAAAAACGGAACTTTGTTATCAGTTATTCCGCTTACAATTCCATTCCCATGCCATTGCGGGATTACTGAAATATACCATGCCAGTGGAAGTATCAGGAATATTGAAATACTTATTATTCTGATGACCAGTAACTTGCTTAGTTTATTGTTTTTAATTTCAAGCAGGAAATACATCCAGGGAACAATGAAATACAGGACAAACGGAAGTTTACAAAGTGCACCTATGCTAAGTAACAGTCCGCTTATTATCAATAAATATGGTTTGTTTACTCTTATCCAGCCCAGGAATAATGCTATTCCCCATATGGAACAGCACAAGGCAAAATTGTCGGGTAAAGGATTTATTGTGAAATAGTAAAAACTGGGCGAAAAATTAAATGCCCACGCACCAATTACGGCAATAGTGCTGTTCCTGAAAAGTGCTTCCAGTAGTTTATACATACCTAATACTGAAAGTATTCCGATTATAAACATGAAAATCCTGCTGATAATTATGTGATTGCCAAGTATCTTATAAATGCCTGCCACCAGCCATTGCATCAGCGGAAACTCCATCCTGAATATTCCATCTCCATTGCCCCGGTCGTTGCGGCTGGGATTTAAAATATTCATGTCTTCCTCGTAAAAGTTATTGATGGTTGACTGTGTTTGTGTTTGCCGCCACACATGAATGCCCATTAAATCCTTGGGGAAATGCTTGTAATGCATTGATAAACTTATCAATACAATTGAAAGGAGTATAAGTTTTCTGTTAACAAACTTCATTGCTGTGTTGCTGATTGGCAGGGATACTATGATTTACATGCACCGAAATGATCATTCGATCACATTGTTGTTAGTGAATACTGATCATCATTATTTACCCAAACCCGGATTCCCTGTATCAAGCATGGCTTTCCATTTTCCTTCAACGTTCTTTCGCCAGAAAGTGGTATAAGTTCCTTCGCCCGACACTGAAGCTGTTGCTTTGTCGGTTACTTTGAAAGTTCCATAGGTATATCCCATTTCGCCCGAAACTGCAATTTTGGCAAACATGGGTTCCCAGGTAAGAATATATGAAGTATCGCTTTCGCTCAGAAGATCTGCTTTAATGGCTTCATATCCTTCGATAGGTGCATGATTTGCTTTTAACATTACTGCAGCCGAATCGAACATGGCCAGGAAAGCCGTATTCATCCCTTTTTCGGCCGAAAGTGCTGAGTAAAAACGGTCGGTGTCGGCCAGTGCTTTGCTGTCAGGATTTTGGTTTTTATAATTACACCCTCCTAAAGCGAAAATCAGTGCTGTGAGGATTGTATAAGTTACATTTAAGTGGTTAATTTTCATTGTGATATGTATGTTGAATTTATAAAATATCGTTAACCTCCGAAAGGTCATTTAGTACGGATAAACCGGTTGATTTCAGCCTGTTGTACGATTGATGCCCGGTTGCCACCAGCATGCATTTGCATTGCAATTCGGTTGCTACTTCCGAATCGTGAATAGTATCGCCGATTAAGGTTATTTGTTCCGGATTTAGTCCTGCCAGTTTTAAATAAGTTCGGGCATTATCAGTTTTGCTATGAGCGTAATGATCGCCAATGCCACCTATAAAATCGAAATACTGGTGTATACCCAGTGTTGAAACCGATTTAATAAGTTCATCGTGCTGCATGGCCGAAATGATAGCCTGCCGGTATCCTTTTTTATGAAATGCTTCGAGGGTTTCAGCGGCAAAAGGAGTGAGGCCGCATCCCGGTAAAGCCTTCAGGTATAAGTCGATAAATTCCATTGCTACCGGATCCCAGTCTTCCTTTGAAAAGTCGAAACCTATCACTTTATAGTATTCGATTACCGGGAAAGTAAACACATCGCGGTATATATCCATGCTGAGTTCCGGCAATTCACGGACCTTCAACATTTTATTAATTGCCGTACGGCATAATTCAGCATCGTCGAGTAAGGTTCCGTTCCAGTCCCAGATGATGGTAGTGCGCTGAGGCATAATGTATTATAAAATATTTTAAGTTAATTTTGGTTTAATCTGATGCTAAATTGCAGAAAAAATAAATGCTAAATACCTTTTAAGCATAATTAATCAAAGGAAATTTACAAAACCAGGGATGGACAGTTTGCCAGGTTTATATCAATTGTTTTGCAATTTCTACCCCATTTTTCACTATTCACTATTCTCTATTCACTATTCCATGTTATCTTTGCAATCAAAATTAATCCTAAAAGTTATGATACAGCGCATACAAACCGTATATCTTTCGCTTGCCTTTATTGCTATTGCATTACTATTTGCATTTCCACTGGCACAATTCCTGTCCGATCACGGAGCCTATATTTTTTCGGTTACAGGACTTAAGAATATGGTTCCCGGCGAACCCGATGCCTTTAAATCCATAATTTTCCTTCCAATTATTATTGTTGTCGTCATGTTGGCAATACTAACCGTTTTTACCATTTTTCAGTATAAAAGCCGCGCTTACCAGATTAAACTTACCAATATAGCAGTGCTTATTGCGGTAGCACTGATTATGGCGATTTTCTTTTTATACATCCCTATGATCGAAAAGAAAGTTGATATTGTACCCGATTACAGTAAAGCTTTTGGAATATACCTCCCGCTAGTAGCATTGGTTTTCATTGTAATGGCTAACAGGGCTATAAAACGGGATGATAAACTGGTGAGGTCGGCTGACAGGCTTAGGTAGTGAAAAGTGTTGCTTCGCTTCGCTCGCGATGACAGTGAATAGTGTCCTTTCGCTATGTTCAGGATGACAATGCCCTGTTTGTTAGGTTCAATTAGCGTGAAGTCTCTAAGCCCCATCCCGATAGCTATCGGGACCTAAAACCTACTCCCTACACAATCTATCTTTGTTTCTCAAAGACCTCCAGATCACGGATGTCCTTCCCATCGATCACAAACCTCACGCAGGTGATCATATGATGCATTCCTGAGTTGCCTGCTGCGCCTGGATTGATATGCAGCAATTCGTATTTTTTATCGTAAATCACTTTTAGTATATGTGAATGCCCGCTGATAAATATACCGGGTTTCTCATCCTCAATAAGTTGCCGGGCTTCTTTCTCGTAACGGCCCGGATAACCGCCAATGTGAGTCATCAGCACTTTTACCTGGTCACAGACGAATAACTGGTATTTAGGATACGATTTCCTTATTTCGGTACCATCAATATTGCCATAAACGGCTTTAAGAGGTTTGAATGCTGCCAGTTTATCAGCGGTTTCAATATTGCCGATATCGCCGGCATGCCATATCTCATCGCAGTTAGCAAAGAATTCGAACAATCGTGGATGAATGGATCCATGTGTGTCGCTTAAAAGACCGATACGAGGCATAGATAAATTATTTAAATGAGAATTTTGGTTTTCAACCTATTCAATTCCAACTGAAATTCAAACTCTTCAAGCGTTTTTAAGTTTCGGGTTAAGAAGGTAGAGTATTTTTAGTTGGGTTAGTTGTATGCGTTGTTTCGGGTGAACTTTTCAATCCTATCAACCGATATGCCATAGGTATGCAGAATTTAAAAACAAACAATGACAAATAAACAATGATCAATTAGCAGTGGGAAGAAGCAACATGTTCCCTTTCCTGACTGACTGCCTGCCTGCTTTGCGCAGGTAAACTGCAGGCAGGGAACAATCGAACAATCGAACAATCGAACAACTGAACCCTTCAAACCCCTCCTAAAACCACTTCTTCTTTTTCATATAAATATACATAGCCAATCCCATAGCAGCCAGGGCGCCTAAGAATATAAAATATCCGTATTTATAGCGCAATTCGGGCATATGGTCGAAATTCATACCATAAATACCTGTGGCAAGGGTCATTGGAATAAATATGGTTGAAACCAGGGTCAGGGTTTTCATAATGCCGTTCATGCGGTTGGCGTTGTTGGCCATAAGGAGGTCCATCATTGACGAAATCATTTCGCGGTAACTATCAACTGATTGTATAATAAACGATAAATGGTCGTAAATATCGCCCAGGTATTGCCTGGTGTATACGCTTATTACGCTCGATTCCTCACGTGATAAGTATCTTATCTCATCCTTCAGCGGGTTAATGGTTTTGCGGAGGAGCATCAGGTTTTTCTTCAGCCTGAGGAATGAATGTGATAGTTCATTGGTAGGATTATCGATTAAAAGCTTTTCGAGTTCCTCAATTTGCTCCTCGGTATGATCGAGCAAAACGTAATAGTTGTCAACTATATGATCGATAAGCATATAGCAAAGGTAATCTTCCTGGCGCATGCGGCCTTTGCCTTTGCCGGCTTTCAGCCTGTCGATAAGCGGATCGAAGAGGTTATTGGCTTTTTCCTCAAACGAAATTAGCACATGAGGGCCTAAGAATATACTTATCTGTTCCGATTCAATGGTTTTATCGGCTTCGCCCCAGTTAAGATTTTTTAAGGTGACGAACAGTTTGTTATCGAGGTCCTCAACCTTAGGCATATGTTCAACATTGAAAATGTCCTCGATTATCAGAGGATGGATTCCAAAGTGGCCGCTGAGCTTCTGAAGATCATCCGTTTTCTCAAATCCTGTTATTTTTATCCAGCTCGTTGTGGTATCACTCTGCAACTGAATGGCTTTATCAACGGAAATATTTTCATACGCCTGGAAATTTTCATCGTCGTACACCAGCATGTTGATTACGGTATTACCCGTTGTTGACCCTGTATATACGGGGCTTCCGGGAGGCAGACCGGCTTTCCTGCTCAGGCGTTTTTTCTTCATGGCTGTAGGATTATAGTTGCAAAAATAGTGAAAGCCTGACCAATATGGGTGCTTAGTTATGTATTAATCAAAACCTGGAAGGAGCGGGTTCCTGAATTTGGTCAAATGCAAGCTTATTCACGATAACACTATTGTTCCGTGAAATGTTCTATTAGCCCGTGATTTAAACGCTTAATGAAAAATAGTATATGCTAAGCCAATCCCGAAATTCTCCTTGAACTGAACAATATCCTTGAACTTGCTTTCATTCCCGTCTGATATCGATTTGTCGTCGTATATAAGCATGGTCGAAATATTGAAAGAAATGTATTTGTTTACTTTCATCAGGATATTATTCTCCCAGCTGACAATTATTTTTTGTGGGTTCATGCGGTAATTGGTGAAAATATCGAGTTTCGACATCAGGTTAACATTTTTCAGTATATCTTTCTTAAAAACCGCATTCACCGATCCGCCAACCTGCCAGAGTGTGGTATTATCGTTAAAAACTCCGTATGCTCCTTCTTTGCGAAGGGTTAAAGATGTATCTCTGACCATTGTTAAACGTGCTCCCAGGGGAGAAATGAATACTGAAAAATATTTCACAGGTTTATAATTCATACCAAGCGAGAACTGGAAGTAGCCGGGTGCCAGAAACCTGGAAATATGAACCGAATCGTTCGGATACTTAAACCCTTCGGCAAACTGCGATTTGAATTCAAAAAGACCCGTGTAATCCCATAGTTTTGATGCTTTTAATCCTGCTTTTGAGGTGAAATTTATTTTATCATCGGTCTTCCGTAAATTATCCACACTCTTCAGTTTCGAAATTCCATAGGCTGTGCCGAGGTAATTGTTCCAGGTAATATTTTCCTTGTTGTAATCGATATACGCATTAAAAATGAAGTTCGACGAAAAGGATCCTTCGCCTCCCTTCGACCAGTTGTAAACAGAGGTTTGCGAAAATCCCAGGGCCGATTCGTATTTCGATTTCCAATAAGTAGTATCGATTTTTGGTTCACTGGCTCTGGCAGCTGATAGAGTGCTTATTAACCATAAAACCGCTAGTATTTTCTTCATTCCCACTTTAAATTGCGCCTCCAAAGGTAAACTGTTCAGTTTTTCTGACCAAGTTTATTCGGATATTTATCATAAAGTATTTAAACTTCATAATATTATTGCTCAAACCAGTAGTAATAAAAGCAAAAAGCCGGCTTTAAAAACCGGCTTTTCAATGAAATAAAAATAGAATTTATTTTTTCGAAAGTAAATCCCTTATTTCGGTAAGAAGAGTTTCCTCTACAGTCGGAGCAGGAGGAGCAGCAGGTGCTTCTTCTTCTTTCTTTTTAGCTGCATTCATTGCTTTAATGACCATAAAAATGGCTCCGGCAATAATCAGGAAATCAATCACAGCCTGAAAAAACATACCGTAGTTAATGGTAACTGCAGCTTGTTCGCCAACAGCTTCAACCAAAGTAGCCTTGAATGAAGTAAAGTCAACTCCACCCAGCAATACCCCGATTGGTGGCATAAGAACATCACTCACAAAGGAGGAAATAACCTTACCGAATGCGATACCGATAATGATACCTACTGCCATGTCCATTACATTGCCTTTGATGGCAAATTCTTTGAATTCTTTAACTAGTCCCATTGTTGTTTTTGATTTTTGGTTAATAATTGTATTTACTGGTAGTAACAAAATTTAATTTGCAATTGAATAAGCTAATCCTATACTAAAGGTTTCCCTGAACTGTGTGCGGGCACCATGTGCATCACCGGCATCGTCGATATAATCGATGTTGTCGTCGTAAATCAGCATGGTTGCCAGGTTGAGCGATATATACTTATTAACTTTCATCAGTATATTATTTTCCCAACCTACAATAATATTTTGCGGATTATTCAGGTAATCGGAAAACAGGTCAAGTTTCGACATGAAATTTACATTCTTCATAATGTCCTTTTTGAAAACTATGTTCATTGATCCCCCGACTTGCCACAGGGTTGTATTATCGCCGATAACACCAAAAGCACCTATCACTTTACCTTTTGAATCCATGCGGTTAGTTAATTTCGAATCGTTAACCATAGTTAAACGTGCTCCAACCGGCGAAATAAATACGTAAAAATAATCGACAGGCTTATAAGTCATACCAAGTGAAAGCTGAAAGTAACCGGGAGCCATAAATTTTGAAATGTAAACCGAATCGTTCGGATAGTTAAATCCCTGGTCGAATTGCGATTTAAATTCGAATAAACCGGCATAATCCCATTTTCCCCAGGCTTTAATACCGGCTTTGGATAAGAGATTGATCTTGTCGTTGTTTTTGCGCACTTTCGGAGCAGTTTCCTGCATATTTATTCCATATGCCAGACCCAGGTAGTTGTCCCACGACAATTTTCCTTTTGCGTAATTTTTATAAACATTCAACATGCCATTCACTGCTAATGAATTTTCGCCACCGGCAGCCCAGTTGCTGAATGATGTTTGAGCGAATCCTAAAGAAGCTTCGTATTTCGACTTCCACGATGTGTCGCCTTCAGGCCTCGAGGCCATAGCCTGAATAGTTAAGAAGGACATTAATAAAATCAGAGTAGTTTTTCCCATAAAGTGCTTGTTTGTTAATCTTTAATTTACTCAAAGATAAGTTAGAAAATAGGCAAAAGCAAAAATATTTACATTTGCTTTGTATGCACAATAACTTACCAATAACTATGCCAGAAAAAAATACACTTGTAAGGTGTTGAAATACAGTTATATACGCATAAATATATACAGCATATTGCATGTGTAACACAAACCGGGAGGTTTCAAAAAAGGTATTAAATTTTGCGGATATCGGAATTTTTTATCCATCCGATACTACCGTTAGCAATACGGATTTCCTGCCATTCGGCAACTAAATCGAGAAGTGTAACTTTTGTTCCTTCGTGTAAAACAAAAATGTCCTTGCTGTTTTCGTCGGGCGAGCTTTTAATATTAACGGTTTCGGTAAATATTATCGCTTCGTGATGGTTATTCAGATAATGGTTCTGCTGTGATGCAGCTATGGCTCCGATAGTGAAAAGTAACAGTAAAAACAGGCCGCCCCAGAAACTGATTTTCCGGATCAGCAGGCCTGGCAAGGCTATATACAAAGCAAATAGTAATAATGATAAGCTAAGCAGCAAAATGTTAACAGTGGCAAATGTATCAATGCTCATCAGGTTCAATACACCTTTCCACCATCGTTTGTAGAATAGTTCCGGAACCTTCTCCACCTTATCAGTTAATTTGCTGTTTACAACTTCGATGTTGTGTATAATATCCTCATTATGTGGTGCAAATTTTAATGCTTTTTCATAGTAATAAACAGCTTCGGCCAATTCATTGGTTCTGAAATAAGCATTACCAAGGTTGTAATACAGGGCGTAGGACTCATAGCCACCGGCAATAATTTTCGAATAGGTCGAAATAGCTTCGGTGTATGCCTTGCTGTTATACTCTTTTGCTGCCTGGGCTGCCAGCTGTCCGGGGTTCTGTGCTACAAGGTGAAATGATGATACCATTAGGGTCGCAAGCAGGACTATTATAGTTTTACATTTCATCATGATTCGTATGTTTTTTCGATCAGGTTTAATAAGCAGGCGCTGAGAAGCGGTTTTTAATAGAGTTTTGAAATTTCTGTTTTTTATCTGAATCAGTTAATCAGCTATTAACTACCCACAAAAAAGGTTCAGATGAACTTATTTCAATACCTGTTCCGTTTCGGTAATGGTTTTAATGGCAAGCTCATAAAGTTGTTGCATGTTTAGTGCTTTTCCGGCAGGAGCATAACGGGCAAAGTTGCAGTTATCGAGTGTTGAAATAAATCGCTCGGTTAAAGCATTGTCAATATTGAGTTTTTCGAGTTGCTCTCTTGCCGTTTCCATCGATAGCAGCGACATGGGTATATTGAATTTCTGACTTATATATCCCCACAAGGCAAATGAAATTTCCTCATGAAATGCATCGTGTTGACCTGCA
This sequence comes from uncultured Bacteroidales bacterium, assembly GCA_963714825.1. Classification (GTDB taxonomy): domain Bacteria; phylum Bacteroidota; class Bacteroidia; order Bacteroidales; family UBA4417; genus UBA4417. Next base: position 10,853 of record CAVQQF010000004.1, read on the forward strand.
TCGAGGAACTTTTTTGCTTTTTGCAGTCGTTTTACGGCTATACGGGTAGCTTTTTTGCGTTGCATTAGCATTACGTCGCCGCGTAAGCGCATGGTACGCTGGTACAGAATAATAAACACTATAAATGCGAGTACAGGCAATAAAAGTATAAGCCAGTATATTGATTTGCCGTAGAACCTGTTCCCTGTAGTATGAATATATAGAGGAGGTTCCATAAGGTACCTGATATCGTTACCGAGGTATTTCACCTGGTTTTGTGCGTTGGCATCAACCGATGGACCGTTTCCTTTATTCACTTTGATCTTGAATTTTTCTGATTCAAGCACTTTATAGTCCTTTTGAGCCGGGTTAAAGAAAGCAAACTGCACTGGATCAAGGTTGAAATCGCCTGCAGCCCTTGGAATGATTAGGTATTCGAAGGTCCTGGTTCCGGAGGTGGCTCCTTTATTGTTAAAATTGTCAATAATTTTGGGTTCATATACCTCAAAATCAGGAGGGAACGATATGCCGGGTTTTTCAATCAGATTGAGGTTGCCTGATCCGGTGATGGAAACCTTCATGGTGATTCCATCGTTAACGTTTACTATGTTCCTGTCAACATCAGCTTTAAGGCTGAACTGTCCAACAGCACCTGTGAATTCGACAGGCTTGTTCGCTAACGGCAGTGGTTTCACAGTAATGGTAACCGAATTGGAGCTCAGGGTCTTTTTTACATTCTGAAATTCGCTTCCCATGAACGAGTCGTCCATGAAATTTTTAAAGAAAGGATCATTCCCGAAAAAAGGATCATCAGCAAAGGGATTCCTCGATTTTACTTTCACCTGGTATATTACATCCTGTACCAAAGGCTCTATGGTTAGAACACCCGATTTCTGAGGATAAAGGGCAGCTTTCCGGAGTTCGGCTACAATATATTTTTTACCGTTTACGGTTTCGGTATACTGAGGATATTGAGTTGCATCCTTTAACAAATCCTGTGCCCAGAACCCGGGGTAGGAGGGGATTTTATCCGGCTGATCCACCTGTAAGCGGTTAGTGGGAGTATACAGCTTAAAGGTGATAACAACCATTTCGCCCTGGAAGGGATTATTTTTATCAATAACGGCTTTGAGGAATACATCATTACCAATATCATCGCGGGCAGGAACTTCTGCCTGACCCTGTCGCTGATTGTTGGGATTTTGCTGCGATTGGCGGGGATTTTGTTTGAGTACGGTAATGGATAACGAATTCGACATATACCTTTTACCCTTAACCGTAACCAAAGCCTGGGGAATGGTAAAAGTGCCGGCCTTGTTGGCTTCTAAAACAAACGTAAAGGAAGTGGAACTGGTATATTCGAGCTTACCGTTAATATTCATTATGTTCTGGCCGCTCGACATCATGGGGCCGCTTAAAACATCAAAATTCACAATTTCAGGACCCATGAAATTAGTGCCTTCGGAATTTACAGTGTATGTAATTTGAAACCGCTGTCCGAGGTGAACCTGTTTTGGAGCCTGGGCAGTAAAACTGACATCCTGTGCTATAAGCAAGCCAGGTATTGCAAGCAGGAAAATAAGTATCAGTCTGCGATTCATTTTATGTTTTATTTCAGGTATTTCTCTTTAATTTTTAATCAGGGGAGCTGGTTACTGGTTGCTCCCTTCACCCCATCGCCCCTTCTCCCATCGCCCCTTCGCCCCTTCGCCCCATCCTCTTAAACTCACCCGTCACCCCGTCCCTCGTCCCCCGTCCCAAGTCCCTTTTACCAATCCTTCTCCGGCTGACTCTGTGAAGTTTTTTGTTTGTTTTTGGTTTTATCCAGGGTTCGTTTTTCGTTATTATTCATGGCGTTCAGCATGCGGTTGGCATCCTGCTTCGACATGTCGGGTTTTTGCTGCTGCTGCTTTTGCTGTTGTTGCTGCTGTTTTTGTTCCTGTTGTTGCTGCTTTTCCTGTTCCTGGTTTTTTTGTTCCTGAAGTTTGGTCATGGCATACGAGAGGTTATAACGGGTGTCCTCATCTTTAGGATTTTGCCGTAAAGCCATTTTATAAGCCTCTATGCTCTCCTTATATTTTTTGTTTTCGAGCAACGAATTACCCAGGTTGTAGTATGACCCGCCTTTAGGCACATCACTGTTCCCGTTTTGAATCAGCTTTTGGTATTGTGCAGCAGCTTCATCGAAATTTTGTTGTTTATAAAGCGAATTTCCGAGGTTGAAGGTTGCTTTTTGCGACTCAGGAGCCTTGGTTAAAGCCTTACGGTAATCAATCTCAGCGTCTTTAAAATGTCCGTTTTTATAGGAGTTATTACCCGAACGAACAAGTTTCTGGGCGGGTTGAGCTAATACAATGCTCACCACCAGGCTTAGAAATATAATGAAAGCAGTCCTCATCATTTTTTGGTGGTTTTATTTGAAAATAAATTTATTTTTCCTGCCAGGCGTCCTTTCCGGTTTGCTATTAAGATTTCGCCAAAAATCAGAATCAGGGCCGCAAGAATAAAAAACTGGAACCTGTCATCGTAATCCGAGAAAAAGGCTTCGTTGTATTCGGCCTTTTCGAGTTTGTTTATCTGGTCGAAAACTTCCTGTACTCCCGATTGCGAATTGTTAGCCCGCACAAAAAGACCTTTTCCTGCTTTGGCAATCTCCTGCAGCATAGGCTCATTCAGCCTTGTGATAACGGTAATGCCTGAGGCGTCTTTTTTATACCCTATCTGGGTGTTGCCACTGTAAACAGGAATCGGAGCTCCATCAGGTAATCCTATTCCAATGGTATAAACCCTTATCCCTTTAGCGGCTGCATCGCGGGCTGCATCAATGGCATTGTCTTCATGGTTTTCGCCGTCGGTGATAACGATCACGGCTTTACTTTGTTTTGTTTTACCAAACCCGGCAGCACTGGTTTTTATGGCATCGCCAATGGAAGTTCCCTGAACCGGAATCATACCGGGATTGATGTTCGAAAGGAAAAGGCGGGTAGCCGAATAGTCGGTTGTAAGAGGCATTTGAACGTATGCTTTCCCTGCAAAAACAACTAATCCTACGCGGTCGTTCTCGAGTTTCCCCAAAAGGTGGATAATAGCCTGTTTTGCCCTTTCGAGCCTGTTGGGCGTAATATCCTGTGCCAGCATGCTGTTCGAAACATCGAGTGCAAATACCATGTCGATTCCCTTGCGTTTAATTTTTTCGAGTTTCGAGCCTGTCTGAGGGTCGGCCATACCAATTACAATGAGAATCCATGCCAACGACCACAAAATAAATTTTAGTATTTCGCGGGTTCCCGAATATTCAGGTATCAGACGCTTTACCAGGTCCCAATCGCCAAAACGTGCGAGGGCTTTTTTCTTCCGGTGGCGCGAGAGCACAAACAACAGCACCAGCAGCGGAATTAACAGCAGCAGGTAAAGGAATTGTGGATGTGCCAGTCGAAACATACTATTTATTTTTCTTGATTAAGGTACCAGTTTTAAAACAACAAACCTCAGAACAAACTCTAAAGTCAGCAATACAAGAGCGAGGATTACAAAAGGCAGAAATTCTTCTTTCTTACGGCTGAATTCGGTAACATCGATCTTCGATTTTTCGAGGCGGTCGATTTCCTTATATACTTCCTGAAGTTTCTGTTTATTGGTTGCCCTGAAATATTTACCATTGGTGAGCGCCGATATTTTTTTAAGAAGAGGTTCGTCAATCTGAACTTCCATCCGCTGATACTGCATTCCAAACTGTGTGCGGACAGGTACCAGGGCAGTGCCGGTTGATCCGACCCCGATAGTGTATATCCTGATACCGTAAAGTTCGGCGATCTCAGCTGCTGATTGTGGATCGATTGAACCCATATTGTTGATTCCATCCGTAAGCAGTATGATTACTTTGCTCTTCATTTTGCTGTCTTTTAGCCTGTTAACAGCAGTTGCAAGGCCGTCGCCGATGGCAGTCCCATCGTCGATCATCCCGAAACCTATTTCATTGTACAGGTTTATAAGCATGGCATGACTCGATGTAAGCGGGCATTGCGTAAAACTCTCGCCACTGAATACTACCAGGCCTATGCGGTCGTCGGGCCGGCTGTTAATAAACTCAATGGCTACTTCTTTTGCCGCTTCCAGCCTGTTGGGCTTCAGATCCTCGGCCAGCATGGTGCTCGAAATATCAGTAGCCAGCATAATATCAATTCCTTCAACACTGATGTCCTGCCGGTTAAGGTTGGTCTGTGGCCGGGCCAGCGCCAGTATCAATAATCCTGCTGCCAGCATCCGCAGAGCAAAAAGGCCATAATGAGCATAATGTTTCCAACCGAAAGGAATGCTTTTAAATACTTCGGTAGTCGAAATCTGAATGGGTACCGTATATCGCCTCAGCTTATACCAGTACCATGCCACTGCTGCGGGTATCAGCAATAGCAGCCATAGGTATTCGGGATCCGCAAAGTGCAATTTAGCTAGCATTTCAGTATTTATGATTCAGTTGTTTGAACAGTTTCAGGCCCGGTTGCTTTAACTTCAGCTTCCGTTGTCGCTGGCCTTGAGTTTTCGATAAATTGCCGGGCATAAGTCATGCTCAGCTCATTTTCTTTGTGTTCAGGTATGGCTTTGGCAAATTTAACATAATCGGCCTGCAAAAGGATGTTATTCAAAAGCATCCGGGGTTCAGGTTTTAAGCCTGCCGAATCGTATGCCGACAGAATCTCGGAGCTTATCATTTCCATGGCTTCAATATGATATTGCTTTTGCAGGTAATGCCGGAGTATATCCGTTAACTCCGAATAATACTCCTTTATTTTACCGCTTTGCCATAACTTTTTACTTTCGAGTATTGTAAGATTCTGCAATGCGCTTTGCCATGGAGGCCCCTGCGGACGGACCATAACAGGGAATATCGGCTTGTTCATCCGTTTACGCCAGATATAATACCAGATCATCCCTATAATACCTGCAATTACTGCAACACCCGCCATGTAGGGAGCAATTTCAGAAAACGAAAGCGGAGCCTGTATCGGGCCACGTATGTCGCGGATTGCCTTGGTGGTATCCACTTCTACAGTTCGTACTTTTAAATAGACCCCTTCCGACAGTAGCTCGTGCTTCGAATTGTCGCCGGGGTACGAATAATGAACGGTAAACGGCGGCAGGTAATGAAACCCGGTATCGAACGATGTAATAAGAATCGTCTGGCTGTAATTCACAAAATCATTGCGGCTGGTTGCATTGGTGTCGAGTTTCGATTTTGATGCTACTTCAACTTCTGCCGTTATGGTGTCGGCAATAGCAGGCCAGTATATTTTGGCTGATTTCGGCAAGGTTGCGTGCAACCTGAGTTGTACACGTTCTCCTATCCTGATGGAAGAGGTGTCGAGGCTTAGGACTGCTTTTTGAGCAATGGCAGGAGCGGATGAAAAAGCAGCAGCAATCAGCAGAATACTGAAGGTGAATAAGCGCCTGAATTGAGTCGTATGAGCCATGCTTTGTTATTGCCGCATTTCGCGCAGTGTAAATAATTTCATTAATGGTTTCACATAATCCTGACCGGTTACAATACTGGTCGAATCTATCCCTGAACGTTTAAAAATCCCGCTGATCGTTTTTTCATGATTTATCCACCATTGGGCGTGAGTATCGCGAACCTTCCGGCTGCTGGTATCAACCCATATACGGACATCGGTTTCCTTGTCGAAAACTTCTATCATCCCGATAGGAGGGAGGTTGGCTTCTTTTTCGTCGTAAACCCTTATGGCTACCAGGTCGTGCTTACCCGATGCAATTTTTATGGCCTGTTCGAATTTGTGATCGATAAAATCGGAAACAATAAATGCTGTACACCGTTTTTTAATGGCATTGGTTAAAAACCGTAATGCTTCCGACAGGTCGGTGCCCTGGCTTTCGGGTTTAAAATCAATAAGTTCGCGAATGATACGCAGGATATGCGAAGTGCCTTTTTTGGGTGGTATAAATTTTTCGATCTTATCGCTGAAAAATATCACTCCTACCTTATCATTATTTTGAATGGCCGAAAAAGCAAGTACTGCTGCAATTTCGGTCATAAGGTCTTCTTTAAACGAGGTTCGGGTTCCAAACTCATTCGAGCCACTTACATCGATCAGCAGCATAACCATGAGTTCACGCTCTTCATCAAAAATTTTAAGATATGGCGTGTTGAAACGCGCGGTTACATTCCAGTCGATATTCCTGATATCGTCACCGTACTGGTATTCGCGTACTTCGCTGAAGGCCATACCCCTTCCTTTAAAGGCGCTGTGGTAATGCCCCGAAAAGATGTTTCGCGACAAGCCCCTGGTCTTGATCTCGATCCGTCGTACTTTTTTAAGAATATCGGAGGTTTCCACAGTTTTCAAATTGTTATTCAAGGAATCAATGCTGATAAATACCGAAAGCCAACCTACGTACATGGGTATTTAATGCACGCTCAGTAGCTTTACAAAGGTTTTCCGCTACCCGGAAATTTCATCCTAAGGTACTTCAACAGAGTTCAGAATTTCGTTGATTATATCTTCGGAAGTAATATTTTCGGCTTCGGCCTCATAGGTAAGCCCTATGCGGTGACGCAGCACATCGTGTGCAACGGCCCGTACATCCTCGGGTATAACATATCCGCGTCTTTTGATAAAAGCAAGAGCTTTTGCAGCCATAGCCAGGAAAATACTTGCCCTTGGGGATGCGCCGTAGCGGATCAGATCCTTGTATTTCTTCAGGTTATAATCAGCAGGGAACCTGCTTGCAAATACGATGTCGGTTATATAATTCTCGATTTTTTCGTCGAGATAAACTTCTTTTACAATCTCCCTTGCACGCTGAATATCAGCTGGTTTCAGGATTTTACGTGTCGAAAGCACCTCGTTGTTGATGTTTTGACGTAGTATCAGTTTTTCTTCCTGTTTCAGTGGATACGTGATAATAACTTTCAGCATAAACCTGTCGACCTGGGCTTCAGGTAGTGGATAGGTACCTTCCTGTTCAATGGGGTTTTGTGTGGCAAGCACAAGGAAAGGGTCGGGGAGTTTATACGTTTGGTCGCCCAGTGTAACCTGTTTTTCCTGCATGGCCTCAAGCAACGCACTCTGCACTTTGGCGGGTGAACGGTTAATTTCGTCGGCAAGCACAAAATTTGCAAAAATGGGGCCTTTGCGAACGTTAAATTCCTCGCTGCGCTGGCTGTATATCATAGTTCCTACCACATCAGCCGGAAGTAAATCGGGAGTAAACTGTATGCGGCTGAAACTTAAATTAATGGAATTTGCCAAGGATTTAATGGCCAGTGTTTTGGCCAGACCCGGTACTCCTTCGAGCAAAATGTGGCCATTGGTGAGTAATCCAATGATCAGTCGTTCAATCATCTGTTTCTGACCAACAATCACACGGTGCATTTCCATGGTAAGTAAGTCGACAAATGCACTCTCTTTTTGAATCTTCTCGTTTATTTCACTCAGGCTGTTCTCTGTCATTTCGTATAGTTGATTAGGACTTGCAAATGTAAAAAACACGGATTGTTCAGCCCCTAGTAAGGGCTGTTAAAAAATGTTAATAGAGCGCTGTTTCAAGCAACTTTTAACATTCAGAAATATAAAGAGCATTATCAGGCAGCAACTACAGGTTGGCTGATAGTTTTTTCCTGATTTCTTTCGGAAGCGCATCTTTATGTATCATTATGGCAATAGTATTCAAACGCACATAGGCTTCGGAAATATTAAGGTAGCCACCTTCGCTGTTGCTGTCGGCTGCCCACGAATTTTTTGTCCGGAAATACCGTTTGCCATTCTGGTCGGTTACAGTACCTGTAATATGCATTAGGTGATCGTCGGTAGCCGAGAAGTTATCGAACGCTGCTTGTCGTATGGCAGGAGTAATGTCGCGCTCCGGAACCGGTTTTGTAAAGGTATATAACTGTGCTTTTCGGTCTTTATCCGTAAGTTTCTCCCATTTGCTTCGTTCAGTACCTTCTATATTCTCGATGTTGGTTTCGGGTACGATTGCAACCGCGTTTTTATGCGAGAACCCCTTATCGCTCACATCGCCATCCCATGCAATGGTATAGCCTTTGCGCAGCGCATTATCCATGATCTGAACAAGTTCATCAAGAGGTACATTGTAATACAATCCTCCCGACCAGTTGTCGGGTATTTCGAGTGAAAAAGCAGTATAATAAGGATGATGGGTATAAGAAGTTATCTCAATATAATCGGCTGGATTTACTTCCGGAAGCTATAGCAGCTTTAGTAACAGATGTTCCGGCAGCGGGTGGTAGTTTGCCCAGGTATACATCGAGCACACCCGAAACTGCATTCATCCAGTCGGGCGAAAGTTTCCCGGCAGGATTTTTCGCAATGGCTTTCACCATGGCATCGAGTATGGCTTCCAATTCAGCGTGAGCCGGTTTTGTTTGCCCGTTTGCCAGACCCGAATACTCAGCTTCGGTCATCATTCCGCTTGTTTTGGAGTACATTCATTACGTCATGTGCCTGGCCTCCCTGCCCGAAATTGGCTGTACCATGCATACGCACAAATTGTTTTGCTTTTGTTTCGTATGCTTTGCGCACAAAATACATTTCCGAAAGGTCGAAAGTGTCCTGTAAGGCGCAGCAATTCCGATTCGATAAATGAGGTGGTTGCATAGCTCCAGCAGGTGCCTGATGCCGACTGATCCTTAACCGGGGTTGCTGGCAGATCGATGGTTTTTGTGAAAATGAATTTTTCGGGTATCGAATCCTTATTGGATTGAGCATTGAGCTGGCAGGAAAGAGCCATTGCCAGGATGCTGAGAAAAGTGAATTTGTATTTTAGTTTTCATACCTGTTGTAAATTAATAATAGTGGAGGCAAATATAAGGAAAGCTCTCATTGATGATCAGGACGAGTAATAATATTCATTGTAAATAACAAAGAGGCTGTCTCAATATCCTGAAACAGCCTCTTCGTTGTGATGTAATCTGCTTTTTTTATTTGTTAACAGCAGCTAAGCTATTGGTCAATAAAGCCTTGGTGTACTTATAGTTATGTACGCCCATACTCTTGTCTTCTTCAATTAATTTGTAGTTAAAGAAAGCGCCTAATTTATCGGCAGTAAGAGTTGCCGGATTAGCTGAGCTGGCATTAGCACCATTTGCACCTGCAAGGTATCCTGCAGTGGTAGCAATGCCTTTTTCTACCAGTTTGGTATGCAATTCTTCGAGCAGAAGAGTTATTTCAGCTTGCATTGCAGTTGTTTCAGTAGCAATTCCATCAGGGTGACAGGTAACACAGTTTGTTGCAATATTTGGTGCCATATTATGACCGCCAACCATTGTAGATGCGTTGTATGTGCCTAAGTGGCAGCTAACACAACCGTTAGGAACGTTAGTGTGTGGTGAGTCGCTGTAAGTTAAAGTGCCAGGAACTTCATAACCGCCAAAACCGCCAACAACCTGGGCCATTGGGCCATGGTGAGGACCATACCTGTAGCTGGTAATTGTAAATGTTTCGGTGCTTCCAACACTTGGGAAAGGTGTAGTAACCCTCGACTGGTGGCAGTTAGCGCAGAGATTTCCAGTGCCATAGTCAGGAGTAGCATCATCACCAGGGTTATGCCAGAAAGCAACTTTTGCGCTGTAGGTTAAAGCCAGGTCAGCTGAAGTGTAAGTAGCGTGAATAGGGTGACAGGTGTAGCAATTCGGTGGCATAGGATCATTTATGGTAGCAGTAGTTGCCATTGTACCGGCAGCCATTCTTTCGAGGAATCCCTGGCTGGTGTGACAAGGAGCACAATCTGTTGTATTACGGCCATAATTACCATTTACTGCGTGACCTGATGTAGCCCATTGCAGAGATTTTGCATTAATATCCTGTGAAGCATCGTGGCATTGAATACAGCCTGATGTTCCATCAGTTCCATTGGTACCATTAGTTCCGTTGGTACCATTTACACCGTTTGCTCCGGCAGGTCCCATTGGTCCTTCTTTGGTACAAGCGAAGAAATCATACTAGCTCCGATGAGAAGGGCGCCAATACCAATAACAAAGAGATTTTTTTTCATAAGTTGTTGATTTAGTTTTGTTTATGTTTGATTATTAGGGTTTCTTTTTCGAACATTTTATTCGATTTAATTGTGAATTAAATAACATACAAATGTGTTATAATAATTCTTCATATAGACGATAAATATGATGATATATTCATTTGTAATAAAAGTAATTTTCCTTGTTTTCGTTGATATATGTCAATAATACAATACATTCATATATGAAGCATAGATATTTTTCTTGCAATATTCAACTTTCCGAATAGAGTTTAACATGGAAATGTGGTATGATGTCAAAGAGCGGGTTCGAAGAAAGTATCAGAAGTTTATTAATTTATGAAAGGAAATGGAATTAACAGGAAATGATCATAAATTCCTACTGATAATTCATTTGCATTATTTTCATTTCTGAGAGTTATTTGTTCACAAATGAGAATTGAATTATAATGTCGGTAAGTATCAAAGGTAATATAATTATTCCATAAAAGGTAGTAATAATTATTTAAAATGTAATAGAATACGCTATTTATTTTAAGTCTAAATTATAAAAAATGAATGAAGTGTGTATTTTCCTTTTGAACGTGCGATTTTGTTGAAACTGATCTGGAAACTTTGCAAACTGTAAATTGTAGTTGCGCATTTTAACTCAGTTTCATTGGATTTCAGCCTAAAATAAGAAATGGCAAAAGCTTATGAGTGTTAAAATTTGAATTTAATGTGATACGTGTTTTCAAAAAAAACAGCATAAAAAAAAGTGCTCCTTATTCAGGAACACTTTCATTGGTAATAATGTAATTTACAGACTCTTGATATAGCCAACAATTGCCCATCTGTCGCCTTCATCAGGAATTTTTTTCTCATAGTTAGGCATTTCGTCGCGGCCTACAAACGATTGGAAATAGATTGCGCCATCTGACTGAGCCTTAAATTTTTTGTCAGCAAACGAAGGAATCAGCGTATTTAAACTTGCTGATTTTGCTCCATCGCCTAAGCCTTTGGAACCGTGGCACGATTTGCAGTTTTTGTTATAAAGGTCTTTACCTACAGAGTTTATTGAAGGGTCACCTGCTTTTACGGTGCTTTTCATAGCCTTGTACTTGGCAGGGATTGTCCAGGGGCCTGCAGCTTTTTGAGCCATTGCAATGTTGGCTGTTACAAAAAGTACAGCTGTAAATGCCAGTGCAGCCAGTCGGATTGATGTTTTCATAATGAATTGGATTTAGGTTATTAGGTATTGAATTGCAAATTTCATTCCAAAGGTAAACATTATTAATGGGCATTTTATTCTTAATATAAAAAAATATAGATAAATAGATGTATTAGATATCTCAAAATGGTTTTAATCATAGTTTCTGCTGTGCAACGAATTGTTTTTAATATTCAGATATAGAGGCATATATATGATTTTGCATTAAAAGCATTGACTATGTATCAGGTTTTGAATGCTTTGGTAATGTTCCTGAACTTTCAAGGCATTATTAAATTCCTACTGATAGTATAAACTGTATTTTTTATTCATAAGATATGAGCCAGGCAGTTACAACCCAATTTGCAAGCCTTTCTATTTTTAAATATAGGGTATAAAAATTGTTATTAAAGTTGCTATTCCAGGCTCAAAATTCATTTGTTGTTAAAAATCTATCCTTATTAATCCAACCAGAAGAATTAAGGATTAAGCCTGTAAATATTCCAGGATTTTAGTGATCAGAGCTATGATTAAGGTAATAGCTGAAACAACCATGATAAAGAGTCCGAATTTCCCGACACTCCCTTCCGAATCGAGGGCAATGTAGCCGGTAATTAAGCCGACAATGGCAAAAAGAATCAGTATGGTTGAGGTAACCGTGTAACCGGTCAATAAACTAAGAACAACTATACCGGGCAGGCCAACCAAAGCAATTAACCCAACTGTAAGGCATCCTTTGGCCTGAACAAAATCGAACAACACCGAGAAAAATTTGACCAGGAAATATATGATCAATACAACAAACAGCAGAATTGAAAACAAAACCCAGGGGTTTTGGTTACTGAGGTTGAATGTGGTTTCCATTGGTTCCATAATCAGAGTTCTAAGAGTGAGTTTCGCATAATAAAATAAGGAGTAATCCTGGAATCAAGGGCGCTGTTACTTACCTATTTCACGCAACATACCGCGGAACATTAAGAGGTGTATGGGTAAAAGAAGGAACCAGTAAAGTCTGCCACTGAGCCCTTTAGGCATAAAGGTAGCTGTCTGGTAAAGATAATAGCCATCCGGTCTTTTCAGAATACGGAATTCAAGCCAGGCTTCACCCGGGACTTTCATTTCGGCGAAAAGCAACAAGCGCATATTTTCCTTGTCGGCGATAAGCACCCGCCAGAAATCGAGCGAATCGCCCGGGTTGAGTTCGGTTGCATTGCGTCGTCCACGGCGCAGGCCAACACCTCCAACCACTTTATCGATCATTCCCCTGATTTTCCATATCCAGTTGGCATAATACCAGCCGTTGTCGCCTCCTATCGAAAATATTTTATTCAATACCTTTTGAGGATCGCCCTTTATCTCAATTTTTCGCCTGTCGCGAAGTATCCCGAAATTCGGAACTTCGAGGTATTGAAACAATTGCCCTGGTTTCATCGAAACTGCGTCGGTCCAGCTCGACTGAACCGTATCGAGGTTTATCCTTTCCAATGCCCTGGTACAAGCTTCGGCGTATGTAAGTGGTGTAATGTTCAGGATGTCCTTGAGGCGGGTGTCCTTGCAAACAACTTCTACTTTCATACTATCGACCAGGTTAACAGCCAGGTAATACGATGTGGAGGTCACAAAGTACAGCCAATACGACGAGATCCTTGGACTTATAAAAGGAACCACCCATATGCGTCGTTTCAACCCCCTGATAGCAGCGTATTGCAGAAGCATTTGCCTGTAGGATAAAATTTCGGAACCTCCTATATCGAATTCCTGGTCGTATGTAGCCGGATGAAGCATACAACCGGTCAGGTATTTAATTACATTGGCTATGGCTACCGGCTGGCAAAGTGTCTTAACCCAGGTAGGGGCAACAATATAAGGCATCTTTTCCATCAGGTCCCTTATTATTTCGAAGGATGCGCTTCCGCTTCCCACAATAATGCCTGCACGGAGTACCGTAAGATGCCGGCCTGAACTCCTGAGAATATCCTCCACATTTTTCCTCGATTGCAGGTGCCTCGAAAGTTTCTCGGAATTGGAAATGCCGCTCAGGTAAATAATCTGTTTACAGTTGGTCTGCCTGATAAAATCGGCAAAATTTCCTGCCGACCGGGCTTCTTCCTTCATAAACTCAGTGATGGATGTCGACATGGAATGGATCAGGAAAAATGCCACATCAATTTCCATGGAGTGATGAGCAACCGGAACCGGGTTAAGCAGATCATGTTCAATCGCCTGGAATCCGGTGAAGGATTGTTCGGCGTTCATCAGGCGTTCGAGGTTACGTACCATGCATATTACTTCGTGCCCTTCGTTGAGCAATTCCTGCATCAGTCTTTTCCCTATATAGCCGGTACTACCGGTAAGCAATACTTTCATTTATTTTTTTATGCAATATTTAATAAAACTCAAGGCGAAAATAATCATGCCTGCATCCTGATTTAACCTGATTTATCTGTTATCTTTCTTAAAGTTTATGTAATAACCAGGTTTGATAATGGAATCCCGGATTACTTATTCATATAACACACGGTGACATTCCGAACAGAATGCTGTTTTCCATATTCCCCTGATTGCGACGGGATGAACGAATTCGAGCGTAGTATTTATTGGAGCAGATGTGATTTTACCTGTTTCACCCTGCGCAATAATTGTATGGCAGAGATCGCAATCCTTTGAAATAGCTTCGCCATTAGCTGTTTTATGCCTGTCGGAATGGCAGCGGAAACAGCCATCCGATTCGAGGTGACCTATGTGATTGAGGTAGCGGCTTGCATCAGCTTTCATAAACGGGAAAGCATTCAACTTGTACTGACCCTGAACTGCAACAATAGCTTTATTTATGCGCTGTTCGTCACGCGAAAGCACTTCGGGCTGTTCATCTTTGTAAAAGGCAAGCATGGTTTGCTTTATAGTCATCATTGCGGTATCCTTGTTTGTATAGGGAACTTTCAATGCTTCCATAGCCGCTTTTTTTATGAAAGGAATATTCTTGGGGAATAAGCCCGAAATCAGCGCATTGTCGATATAATCGGGAGGGGATTTGTATAAATGTGAAGGCCGGTTATGGCAATCCATGCAATCCATCCCTCTAACTTCCAGTGTGTCCAATACTCCCTTTTCGAGCGGGTTTTCTTCGTCCATAAATATTTTCACCTCACCTGTCTTCATATTGGTAAGTCTGACCCATGGAATGCTTTCGCGTCTCTGGTCGTCGGATACATATTCAATTTTGAAATCCTTGTTAATATGCCAGTGTATACCTTCGGAAAGGCCCATAGGGCTGAATTCAGGGCCTATTTTCATCAGGAGTGATATGTTCCATTCCGTATTTGCCGAGTCGGTGAGGTACGAACGCTGGCTGCGAAGTTTGCGTGCATAGAATTTTTCGGGCCAGTGGCAGCGTTCGCAGGTTTCGCGTGCCGGTCGCAGGTTATGGATAGGAGTGGCAATAGGAGTCGGGAATTTTTTGAATAAAACAGAATACACCTGGTAAAGGCCCGACATTTTCGATTTAATGTACCAGTCGGCACCTTCGCCCACGTGGCACTCAACGCAGGTAACCCGGGCATGAGCCGAATGCTGGTAGGTAACATATTCGGGTTCCATTACTGTATGGCATAGCTTTCCGCAGAATTCAACGGATTCGGAATATTGAAAAGCCCGGTAACTGCCCATGGCTGAGGCCACCAGGAAAATCATGGTAATAAATGCAATTTTAAAAACGCTGCCACGATGTTTCCGTTGATTAAAGTCGATAATAGGCCAGGCATTTTCACTTTCCTGGGCCCCGACATTTTTGCGGATCCGGAAAAGGATACCCAGGGGTATCAGTATTAAGCCCAATACCAGGAAAGCAGGCAGTATGATATAAATAAAAAGACCCAGGTAGGAGTTGCTTTGCTCTGAGAGTATCGAAAACAGGAACAGCAGAAGGATTAGAATCAGGCTGTTAGCGACAAGTATAAAACCGGTCATACTCAGCCAGTTGTAGAGTTTTTTCGGGGCTTTCATAAGCGCTGGATTAAAATTAATTTTTTTTATATTTGTAAAGATATGCAAAAAACTACCTATTTGAAATGTATTTGTTTGTTTTTCGTATTTTTAGATTCCTTCTAAATAGCGGGATGCAAAAAGGGTAGGGCCGGAAAAATATCCCCTAAAGTATAATCCGGAACAATAAACATCAAAAAAAAATACCATTGATTTTTTGAATATCAATGGTATTTTATGAGTACTACAAAGTTGGAAGTGTTGTATTCCAGGTAATTGTGGCAGGTGCCAAAAAATGATTTAAATAATTAACTTCATTCTTTCTCAGGGTTTTTTGCTGATTTGCTGATCATAACCAGTTGTATAATGGCATAAACGTAATGTCCCCATACCCCGAGAAGCATAATAATAAGCGTAATAATCATCCAGAGCGGTGCAATGGGTGTCCATAGCTCGCGTTTCGGCAAATCGGGACTGATAAGATATTTATGCAATCCCCAGTTGTTATCAGCCGAAGCTCTTACATTACCTAAAATATCATGTTCTTCGATTGTGGCAACTACGGTGAGGTTGCCCAGTGAATCACCGATAATATCCATGGGGAATTCGGCAGTTCCGGTTCCGGTTTCGTCGAGGTACACTTCTGCAATGCGGAGCATGCTTAACATTTTAGGTACTGAAATATAAACATCCATTTCGCTGATCGGGCTTTCGGTGCCATCAGCATTTAGCTGTGTGCCATCAACCTTAACATAACGGATTGAGTCTTCTTCGTAAAACGATACTGTTAATTTTGACGGTTTCAGGCTGAATTCGCTTTCGGAAGCTTCGTATTTATCGTTGCCGGCATACTCTGATCTTATAGTAAGCATCTGATCCTCATTGCGCTCATAGGTATTGCGTGCAGGAATTTTAAGCACTGCCACACCGCGAAAATCGGTTTTGGCTTCACCAATAAGCAGATCACCTGATTTTTCGACCGAATAAAACAAGACCGGAGCGTTGGCAAGGTTTGTATTGCCCTCCTCGCGTTTCACGGTTACGGTACTTTTCAGCTGAATACTATCATCCGACGTACTGGCACAGGTAAATCGCAACACTGTGATGCCCGGCTCAGTAGTTTCGGCATTATTCTGGGCATACGACTGCATTAGTCCGGTGAGGACTATGATCGTAAGTATGAATCCTGTTTTAATACTTTTCATATCAATTTCTTTAAGACCTGTTAACGTGTTATCGAACTCTGAATCTTTTACTTCAGGTATATGTCACCTGCTTCTATCGGTTCTTCTTTCAGATCCGATACCTGAACTATAGGTATCATTTTTGAAGCCAGTGTGAAAAGCAGGCAGAACAGGGCAACTCCGCCGGCCGTGAGTGACCATTCGACCCAGGTGGCTGAATAAATTTCCCATGCTTCCCTTGATTCCTGTATAGGGAGATAAGGAGTTTCGAGGGTTGGAACAACAATCAGGTACCTGTTAAGCCAAAGTGCAACAATAACTATAAAACCTGCAATGGTTATGTTATTGATGGTACGAAGTTTCCTGAAACCGATAACAATTAAAGGAACAAGCACTCCAACATAGTTAGAGAGGATAAACAGGAAATAGTAATTATCGAAAAGCGTATTAATCAGTGCTTCATCATTTTTTTCGGAGCCGTACCATTTTGTGAGGTATTCGCTAAAGGTAAAGTAGCCGAAGAAAGCTGCCAGAACGAGCATGATAACACCCACATTCACAAAGTGTTTAAGCGTAATATGTTCTTCGAGGTGATACACTCTTCGGAAGAAGTACATAGCAACAATCAGAACACCTGTTCCCGAATATACCGCAGCAATAACGAAATAGGGTCCAAAAATAGTGCTGTGCCATCCCGGCTGCAGGGTAACACTGAAAATCCATGCCAATACCGAGTATACAATAATGGCAATGGCAATTACCATACCTGCCATAATATCAGTTGCTTTTTTCAGGCGTAGCTGCTGATCGGGCGTGCCTGTATAACCTATGGCAAGATACTTATACATTTTTTTCTTCCAGTTTGGAATGTTAAGCTCCTTAAAATCGCGCATTTTAGCTAAATCGCGCAGTAATGCCAGGTAAAGGAAGAGTATACATCCGAAAATATCAGTTGATATGGCAATAACGTCCCAGGTAATAGGCGATTGAATTCGTCCGAAGATGACGAGGTTGTGCAGGCGGTCGAGGCGGCCGATACACATCATAATAAATCCCGGACCTATCAGAAGCGATATGATGGTAATTAACTCGGCCATGCGGATAATAGGTTTACGCCATTCGGCATGGAAAAGGTGTAGTGTACCCGATATAAGCGCACCGGCATAACTGATGCCCATAAAGAAGATGAAGTTCACAATGTACACACCCCATACAACGTTGTCGCGCATTCCTGTAACAATATGTCCGCGCGACACCTGCCAGTAAAGGGCGAAAAATCCCAGGAATACCACGGCGGTTAAAAATGCGATCCACAGTTTACCCAATAAACTTGTGTGCTCAATCTGGGGGGCGAACTCTCTTAGTAATTTATCTGAACTTACTGCATCGCTCATTATTTAGCCTCCTTGTTTTTAAGTGATTGAACATAAGGGGTTTTTTCATACCTTTTGGCAACTTCTTCTTCGAGGCCGTCGAGGCCACGTTCAACAGGGAATTGCCTGTCGACAGGAGGTAAATAATATACGTTGGGACGAGTCCCCAGGTTATCGAGGTATTTGTAACCCGAGCGGTCGCGTATCAGTTCGCTGAATTTGTAGGTTTCGGTACCATTGGTAACAACATCTTCGTCGATGTCGCCAAAATATATAACGCCCATGGGGCATCCCGAGGCGCAGTATGGCAGTTTGCCTTCGCGCGCAAGGTCAGGGCAGAAATCACATTTCATAACAGTACCTTCAACGCCGGGAACACTTTTCTCGGGCGAATACGGTTGATCCGAATCATAGGCGTCATCGTGTTTCCACGAAAAAATACGTGCAGAGTAGGGGCATCCTGTCATGCAGAACTTACATCCTATACAACGTTCGTTATCAACCAACACAATACCATCACTGCGTTTATACGTTGCACCTACAGGGCAGACGCTCACACATTGTGGATTGTCGCAGTGGTAGCATGGCTTAGGAAACCAGTAAGGAGCAGTTTTTTCGGAATCCTGTAGCAGGTACACTCTCAAAAACTCCTGATCCTTGGGTAAATTATGCCCTTTCTGGCAATCTTCAACACATTTACGTGCATTTTTACATTTGGCAAGGTCAATCACCATCACGAACTTGCGTCCGGGGATTCCTTGGTGCGACTCCTTACGACCAACCGGTGCGAGTTGCAGGAAGTTTTTATCCACTTCCATTACTTCGCCCGATGTAGTAAGCACCTTTATGGTTTCGCCCGAAGCATCCGAATTATGGCCGGTAGCTATCATTGCCCCGGTAGCAACCGTACCTGCGCCGGCAATCAGGCCGAGTTTCAGGAATTTTCTCCGGGAATTATTGTCATCACTCTTTTTTTTCTTCATAATCGTGCATTTTATTGTAGTTGATGAAGTATTGATACTATAATTCCCGGAGGCCTACCGTTGAATTACAGATTCCTAATGTGATTGGTGAAAACCGTTAATCATACTTTTGAAATTACTTACAAAAGTGGCTCCTATTGTGCAGAAATAGATATGGATAACCATAAAAAAGGACAAGAAGAAACCTGTAATAACATGGATAAAATCATTGATTTTCAACCCACTGCCACCCAAAAGGTTTGTAAGTATAACTTCGGGATAGAGTAAAGCCCAGCCTGTAATAAATACAATGGGCAACAGTATATACATCGCAATGTTATAGGTGAACTTTTGTAAAGGGTTGAATTTGCTTTCTTTGGTAACAGGAAACGGCGGTTTTTCATGTTTGAAAATACCAAAGGTGTAATACATAAACTGCTTGGTAAGGCGCGATATCAGGCCTTTGTAATTGGTTTTGTAGTACTTGCCGTTGGGAGTTACGCGGTTGCCGATTACATATGCTGCATAGGCAATGGTTAGCAGTATACCACTGATGTTATGCATTCGCACAGCAATATCAAACCGTAAAAAAGGGTTAGCAGGGTTCGAATATTGCATGCTTATGCCGCTGAGTATTAACAAAAGTATTAATATGGCATTGCCGGCATGCCAAAGCCTGATCCAGACCGGGTAGAGATATAGTTTTTCTGACATTACTTTTTACGTTTAATGATTCTTAAAGTAGCATGAATTCCAATGCCTATGATTACAAAGCCAAACATGAGGACGCTTAATAAACTCAGGTAGTAATTACGGTTAGCACCGATTACATACCCTTCGTTCATGATAACACCGTTATAAAACCCGGCTTTGCTCCGCTCTTCCTGTACTTTATACTTGTACAATGAAGCCATAAGTATGGAGTTGGTCGAATGGCATTCAACACATCTTCTGACTGCCATTTCTTTTGGCTGAATGTTGTGTGCAACAAGTATGGAATCGTTGGTGCGTGCATGACATTCGATGCACCTGACACTTTTAAAATGCAGTGCCTGGTTTGGCAACCATTCATGTTTCTCAATTATATTCGGATTTTCCATATCCGTTAATAACTCATATTTCGTCTTATCGGTGTGACAGTTGAGGCATATTGCATTGTCGTAAGCAACAATATCTCTTATTTTATCTTCGGAGCGAACACTTATTTTGTAGGTATGCGGATTATGGCACATCCAGCAGTCAAAATCTTCGCTGTGTTTGGTCGAGTGAACACTGGCGTGAAATTCGGTTTCAATTTCCTCGAATTTGAATTTCGCATACGCATCATCACCAGCATGACAGTCGTTACAGGCATAATTCGATTCCATGCGCAGATTGCCATCATGAGGGAAAATTGCATAGTCAGCGGAATGGCAATCGGTGCATTTAAAGGTTTTGTGATTTGATTCGGCAAAGAGCTTACGGTCAATGATAGTTTCGATGTACATCCGCTTAGTCACTTCTGAACCAGACTCAGGATTCATGTACTTGTATTTTGACTGCCCGTGACATTTAAGGCATTGTTCATTTATCTCGGCGTTCTCGCTTAATTTTGTCTGTGCATTTAGTGTGAAAGCAGTCATCAGTACGAAAATGACCGTCAGCAAAAGATGCCCGGTAAAATTCAGGAAGCCTTGGTGATTAATTGTAGTCATGTTATTGAATAATTAGCATATGAAGTTTCGAAGCAAAAAAAAAGAAAGGGTGTTCAGCAATCTACTGAACACCCTCTGGTTAACCAAATTATTTTTTCATTGTGCGCATGTAGCCAATTACAGCCCACCTGTCAGCTTCGTCAAGAATTTTCTTTTCGAAATTCGGCATTTCGTCGCGGCCGATAAATGACATGTAGTAAAGTTCGCCATCGCTGTATGCCTGGAATTTAGCACTCGAAAAATCGCCTGTGCTGGTTTTCAGGTTGGCAGCTTTTGGGCCATCACCGAGTCCTTTTGATCCGTGGCACGATTTGCAATGCTTGTTGTATTCCGCTTTTCCAACACTGTTAATTGAGGCGTCGCCGGCTTTAACAGTACTCTTCATTGTTTTGTACTTGGCTGGTACTGTCCAGGGACCACCTGCTTTTTGTGCCATAGCCATGTTGGCTGTAACAAAAATAACTGCGATACAAATGAATGCAGCAAGTTTGATTGAGTTTTTCATAATATTGTTTTTTTAATTGTTTATAAATGATTTTAATGCAAAAAGTATTCCAAATGATACGAATCGGGGATTAGAAATTCCACAAACGGGTAACATTTAAACCAAGAAGAATCCCTCCTTTAAAGAAGTCGTTTTTATTCCACATAAGGTCTTCCTGTGGAAGTATCCCCTGGGCTGATGCAAGATAGATGTGGAAAGCATGTGTGCTGGTAGCTACTTCGAATCCTACATTGATATTTGGCCTGTCGTAAACAACAGTTTTGGAATCCACTTTTTTGAAGTCTTTTACACCTTCAATATCTAAGGGGAAATCAGCAGCGAAAATAAACGATCCCTGTGGTGTGAATTTATACCTTCCGGCAACTGATAAGGAAACCCTGTCGTGATTGTAAACTGAATCAACGGAATTGTAATGTGTAAATCCGGGAGCAATCTGCAGCGAAAGGTGGTCGTTGAACCTACGTGATATCATAAGTTGTGAGAAATAGGAGATCCTGTTATTGAATTTATATCCTTCCTCCCATTTTGAGTCGGCGCTTCCGTCGATACCAACCACTTCGTAAAATACTATGGTAACAGGAATACTGTTCGAACGTGTTTGCTCAATAATTTTATATTTGAGCTGCAGATCCTGCATTTTATTGAATTTGGTGGTCCCGATACCTACGGCCAGGTTGTCGGTTATGTTGTAATTCATACCAAGTCGTATGTTCGAAGGCGCCCAGACACCATATAAATCATGAATTCCATTTTCGATAACTCCGAAACGATGCTGAATGATCATTTCCAGGGTTTTGGAAGGTTGAAGTGTGGTAGTGGCAGCATCAAACAGCAGGCCGCTTTCGAATGCCGGACGTACCGGACGGTCTTTTGGTTTTTCAACAGGGATTTCTTCGGTAGCTTCTTCATCCTGTGCAAAGGAAGTGGTGGAAAACATTAGCAAAGTGAGAAGCGTTAAAGCGCTAATCCGGAGCATCATATATATCTTTTTCATTATTTTCGGTTTTTTATTGATAAATGAACTTAATCGTTTTTAGCGCCTGCGTAAATCCAGCGATACATAAGATCCAGTTCTGCAGCTGTTGTATAAGGACCCATGCTTGCGCCTGGTTTACATTTGGTATATAATGAACTGGCACTCGGGTCGCCTGCAACAACGTAATTACCCGAAAATAAGTGCATTATACGAATTAGCAGCTGTTAAATCAGGTTTGTACACACCAGGGTGACACGATACACATTTCGCATCGAAAAAAGGCTGAATATCCTGCGAGTAACTTATTGTATCGCCTGCAGGAGGCGGCGGAGGAGCGGGTGTGGGTTCAATAAAGTCGTATTCGCATGCAGTCAGCATTAAAAGCATTGTGCCAGCTAACAACATTAATCCTTTAAGGTTTCTTTTCATTAGTCTGATATTTAGGATGTTAAATTATTTGCACTTAGGATGTTGAACATTGTTACAAAGGAATACTTTTTAACCGTAATAGTGACGTTTTTAAATATGATTGTTTCGCAACAATATTTTGATACTTATCAGTCGAAGTATTGATATATGTCATTATCTTTGTAGCAGTTTGAGAAAACTAAGTTTGCGGAAAAATCAATCCAAAGATAAGTTTTATTCTCCAAATACCTAACATAACATCTGAAATTGTGAATCAATATACTCAATACGTAAAAGGATGCAGTTCCTGTAAAGATAAAGCCGATATATTCGGATGTCTCTGCCAGTCAGAGCTTGACCTGATAGATGATAAGCGGATTGAAGTGCATTTTAAAGCGGGAGAACTGATTTTTAAACAAGGTACGCCTAACCTGCATTTCCTGTGTTTAACGCAGGGGAAAGTTAAAACTTATATCGAGGGGTATAATAATAAAAATCTGATCCTTAGCATTGTGAAGCCGGTTGAATATATCCTGGGGCCAGGCATTTATGCCGATCAGATGCATCATTTTTCGGCCATGGCGATCGAAGATTCTATTGCCTGCCTGGTCGACATGGCTACTTTTAAGCTACTGATCAGGAATAACCCTGATTTTGCAGAGGATTTTCTGAAAAAAGTCAGCCTTCAGTCGATTTATAATTACGAACTTTTTATCAGTCTGACGCAAAAACAAATGCCCGGGCGTATTGCCGATATGTTAATTTACCTCAAGGATAAGGTTTACGAAACCAATCCTTTCCATACCACACTGTCGAGGCAGGACCTTGCTGATATGTCGGGTATGTCGAAAGAAAGTGCCATTCGTATTCTGCGCGAGTTTAAAGATGAAGGCATTATACAGGTAACTGCAAATGATTTTGAAATATTAAATATTGAGCATCTGAATAAAATCAGTCAGACGGGGTAGTTGGATAGAAGGCTTGCCTGCTGAAGGCAGGGATTGATGAGATTGATGGGATTGATGAGATTGATGGGATTGATGGCTTGCCTGCTGCAAGCAGGGATTGATAGGATTGAAGATATTGAAGAGTTCCCTGCCTGCTGAAGCAGTCAGGCAGGAAATGTTCATTTGCTCTATTGCTCTATTTCTATTGCTCTATTGTTCTATTGTTCTATTATTCTATTATTCAACTGTTTTTTAAAACTTTCAAATTTACATGCTTCTCTATTGCTTCACGAAGTTATTCGTCGTTAGCAGGATTATAGAATGGAATCAGTCTCTTTGAGTCTCAAAAGGATGAATATTAATGCATTTATAAAGTCAGGATAGGCTTCGGGAATGGGTTAGAGTTTGTTAATTCCTTGATATCATGAGGGCCGGCAATGGAAAAGATTGTTATTTTTGCTCCACATAATTCCTTGCCTGGTATTTAAATTATGATGCGAAAAATCCTTACCCGCACTGTTCTGTTGGTTTCCTTTGTCAGCTTTTTTACGGATATTGCCAGCGAAATGTTGTACCCGATCATGCCTGTTTACCTGCAGTCGATCGGGTTTTCTGTTTTATTGATAGGCATACTTGAAGGTGTGGCCGAAGCTACGGCCGGCCTCAGCAAGGGATATTTCGGTAATTATTCGGATAAACTCGCCAGCCGGGTGCCCTTTGTACGCTGGGGCTATACCCTGAGTGCTATTTCCAAACCATTGATGGCGGCATTTGTTTGGCCATTGTGGATATTTTTTGCCCGTACACTCGACAGGCTCGGTAAGGGCGTTCGCACCGGTGCACGCGATGCCATGCTCAGCGACGAGGCCACAAAAGAAAATAAA
The DNA here is from genome assembly GCA_963714825.1 of uncultured Bacteroidales bacterium. Lineage (GTDB taxonomy): Bacteria > Bacteroidota > Bacteroidia > Bacteroidales > UBA4417 > UBA4417. The sequence goes on from CAVQQF010000004.1 coordinate 34,946, forward strand.
GGCAAGGTTTTCGGGTTTCACAGGGCACTCGATACTGCCGGTGCGGCCCTGGGCCCATTTGCCGCTTTGGTATTCCTTTACTATTATCCCGGCGAATACAGGTGGTTATTTGTAATTGCTGTGGTGCCCGGAATTATAGCCATTGCGCTTACTTTTCTCCTCAAGGACAAACAGCAAACCGTTACTTCGCGTAAATCGCCGGGTTTCTTTGCCTTTTTAAAATACTGGAAACAGTCGACAAAAAAATATAAACTCCTGGTGGCCGGATTACTTGTATTTACCTTATTTAACAGTTCGGACGCTTTTTTACTGCTATCGATAAAAAGCAGGGGCTTTTCCGATACCTATATGATAGGGGTTTATATTTTTTACAATATGGTTTATGCTTTGCTTTCGTTTCCAATAGGCATACTGGCCGATAAATTCGGACTGGCACGCACCCTCATCCTTGGATTCTTCGTATTTGCTGCCGTTTACCTGCTTATGGGTTTTGCTGTTTTTTCGTGGCAGTTTATCGCCATTTTCGGATTATATGCTTTGTATGCTGCCACCACCGAAGGTATTTCGAAAGCCCTTATCAGCAATCTGGCCAATAAGGATCAGGTAGCCACAGCCATAGGGTTTTATACCAGCTTTGCAAGCATCTTCACCATGCTTGCCAGCAGCCTGGGAGGCCTGATATGGTACACGCTGGGCATGAAAGCAATGTTTATCATTTCAGGAGCCGGTGTGCTGTGTGTAGGCATTTATTTAGCTGTTGTTCAGCGATATGTATTCCGGAAAGAAACAGTTTAGAGTCTATGGCGTACTGATTATAAGGCTTTTAGCTGCTTAACGGGCCAATGTAAATCATGATATCATTTTACTGTTTATATTGTTTTTTACACCTTTTAACAGTAAGTTTGTAGAATGAAAATTACTCCTGCAATATTAATTAAGCTCCTGCTGTTTATTCCTTTAGTGTATGCGAATGCTCAGATTGCTATTCCCAAAGGATATTTTACTTCACCTTTGAAGATAGGTCTGGCTTTAACTGGAACTTTTTCCGAAGTCAGGTCCAATCACTTTCATTCGGGGCTGGATATTGCAGTTCAGCAAAAAGTCGGGTTGCCGGTTTATGCGATAGCCGATGGCGTTGTTTCGCGAATAAAAGTTTCGCCCTACGGTTTTGGAAATGCATTGTATATCGATCATCCGAATGGATTTACTTCGGTATACGCCCACCTCGATGGGTATATTGATACTTTAAGTGCTTATATATACAGGAATCAATATAAGGTAAAAAGTTTCGAGGTTGACCTTTTCCCGGCAAGCCGCAAAGAATTTATTTATGTGAAAAAAGGGCAACTGATCGGCTATGCCGGAAACAGCGGATCATCGGGAGGCCCTCACCTTCATTTCGAAATCCGTAACACTAAAACGGAACATATTATCAACCCCTTGCTTTTCGATTTTCCATTTACCGACAAACTGTCGCCCTATATCGATTTTATAAATATTTATCCTGATAACATCAATAGTTATATAGGTTCATCAAATGAGGTTAAACGTCTCACTTTGAAAAAGACAGGGGGCAACGAATACAGGCTTGCCAGCAATGATACCCTTTCGCTATGGGGCGATTTCAGTATAGGAGTTCAGGCTTTCGATTATAACCAGAGGCCGGGCAACCGGAACGGTTTCTACAGTTTAAAAATGTTTGTTGATAATGCCAGCTTGTTTGCTATGGTGTGCGATAGCTTTTCATTTGCCGAGAGCCGCTACCTGAATGCAAGCATCGATTATGAAGCCAATTATAACCTGGGCAACCGTATTGTTTGTTCAAAAAAACGAGCAGGTAATCAGCTGAGCTTTTTCAATTCAAATTCGGCGAACGGTGTAGCCACATTTAATGACACTAAAATTCATGAGGTGCTGATAACGGTTGCCGATGTGGCCGGGAATTCAGTAAACCTCAAGTTTTGGGTAAAACCTGTTAAACCTCAGGGGTTTGTGCCGAAGTCAGCGCCTGTAGCCGATCCAACTCTTAGCTTCAGGTACAATAAGGTAAATAAATACGAAAACGGCGACCTGAAAATGGAAATTCCTGCCAATAGCCTTTACGAAGATTTAGTTTTCAAGTACAAAAAAAGCCCGGGAGGTAACTCAAACTATTCGGATATTCATTATTTGCACGATGCAACCGTGCCGCTGCATTCGAAGATGAAAGTCTCCATAAAGGCCACGAATGTGCCAAAAAATCTGCAATCGAAAGCCTTGCTGATGCGCATCGACAGAAAAGGAAAACGAAGCTCAGCCGGAGGTAGTTTCGAAAACGGGTATGTAACAGCCACTACTAACCTGTTTGATGGGTATGCGATAGTGGTCGATACGGTTGCACCGGTAATAAAACCCGGTTCGGGTAACAGTACAAGTAAAATTAATCTTAAATTTACAGTCTCCGATAATTTTTCGGGAATCACCACTTACCGTGGTGAGGTAAACGGGAAATGGGTGCTGGTGGAATGGGATCCCAAAAATAAACTGATGAAATACACCTTCGACCAGGTAGCACAAAGCGGGAAAAACACATTTAAACTTTTTGTGGAGGACGATAAAGGGAACAGCGCATCGTACACCACATCATTTATTAAATAAAAATCGCAAAAATAATATCCGCTGAGAGGCGATGCATCGCTTCTCAGCGGAAAAAATATAATATCTTTGAGACGCGAAGCATCGGTTCAAGGGATAAAATGCCGTACAGACGCGATGCATCGCTTCATCTGCGGAATAAAATATAATAATTCTTTGAGACGCGAAGCATCGCGTCTTATGGGATAAAAAATAAAATCCATAGAGACGCGAAGCATCGCGTCTCTACGGAATAAAAAAATATTTTCCTATTAATCATTTTAAAAACAACACATTATGACGATTCAACTTCCTGCTTTACCCTATGCACCGGAGGCACTGGCACCGGTGATCAGCGCACGTACTATCGAATTCCATTATGGAAAACACCACCAGGCCTATGTGAACAAACTCAATGGCCTTATACCCGGAACTGCTTTTGAGCATTCAACCCTCGAGGAGATTATATTAAAAGCCGATGGCGGCATTTTTAATAATGCTGCCCAGGTTTGGAATCATACCTTTTATTGGGAGGGGTTTTCGGCAAAACGAGGCACAAAACCGGGAGGCAATCTTGCTGCAATGATCAACCACGACTTTGGCTCGTTCGATGCTTTCCAGGCAAAATTCAACGATGCTGCTGCCGCTCAGTTCGGATCGGGATGGGCATGGCTGGTTGTTAATGCCTCCGGAAACCTGGCTATCGTAACTACCGGAAATGCTGGTAATCCACTTCGCGATGGATTAAAACCAATACTTACCTGCGATGTGTGGGAACATGCCTATTATCTTGATTATCAGAACCGCCGTCCGGATTATCTGAATGCTTTCTGGCAACTGGTGGATTGGGATGTTGTAGCCAACAGGCTTTGATAAAAGTGTAAAATTCAAAATTCAAAAGGCAAAATTCAAAATTATTATACCTGGTAAGTCTGTTTATAGAACTCAAACTTGTTCTGCGGTTACCAGAGAATGAGTATTTTGGTGCTCTTCACTTTGAATTTTGAATTTTGCATTTTGAATTACTTCTTTTGGTCGAACTTGCCTTCTCCATGGCACGAAGTCGGATATTTCAGGAATGCTAAAGTTTGCTGATCTGGTAGCCTGCTTTGCTAACACTTTGTATTACAAGTTCGCTGATATCTTCAGGAGCTTCAACCTGCAGCACTTTATCCGGGCTTTCAAGGTCAACTGACCAGTTGTCGATTTTACCCAGACTTTCGAGTCCCGGGGTGATGGCACTTACGCATCCATTGCATTTCAGGCTGGTTTTAAATCGGAGTGTATTCATTTTGTAAATATTTGTATTGATTATACTTCTGTTATTTCTCCATCAATGCAACAAGCGGGAGGTTGAAAAAGTTTAGAAATGCTCAGTCCGGGCTTTTTATTTGGGGCGAAGTCGAGGAAGCGTGAGTTGCTTGATTTAGTTGAGCACAATTTCATTTTTGGTATATGGCTGCCTCAGAATTTACTATGGATTTTTTTGTATAGGTTTAGGGTCTGTTTAAAATTATATTTTTTAATTCTTAATGAGTGAGGGGAGACAAGGCGAGGGGTGAAAGGCGAAAATATCTTAGGAAATTTGATTTTAAATTGATGATTCTTCCATTCGATAGCTATCGGGATCGGACTCCCGTCTTCTGACCTTTTCTTACTTAGCTAAGGGGATTTAGTAATTTTAAACAGTGACTTAATGATTGTCAGTCCTTAAAAGGTGATTTTTGAACAATTCCTGCCTGACTGCGCTGGCAGGCAGGGAACAAAAGAACAGCCGAACAATCAATCTTCAGCTATAAATCAATCCTTTTAAGTCGTAAGCTATTCAGGACAACCGTTACCGAACTCATGGCCATGGCTGCACCTGCAATCATAGGACTGAGCAAAAATCCGGCAACAGGATAAAGTGCCCCGGCTGCTATGGGAATGGCAACGATGTTATAGAAAAATGCCCAGAAGAAATTTTGCCTGATAATTTTCACCGTAGCTTTCGATAAGTGTATTGCCTGTGCAACAGCTCTCAAATCGCCCTGCATCAGTATAATGCCGGCGCTGTCGATGGCAATATCCGAACCGGTAGCCATTGCTATTCCCAGGTCGGCTTCGGCCAATGCAGCCGAATCGTTGATTCCATCGCCGACCATGGCAATTTTATATCCTTTGTTGCGCAAATCAGTAATAAAGCGGTTTTTATCGGCCGGCAGCACTCCCGCAACATAATTCGAAATACCGGCTTTGGCTGCAATATTCGCTGCCGTACTTTCCTTGTCGCCGGTAAGCATAAATACTTCAATGCCTTCGTTTCTCAATTTGCTGACTGCTTCACGGGCATCATCCCGCATTGTATCCTCAATTAAAAATGAGGCTGTTAACCGGTTGTTACAAGCAAAAAATACAGAGCTATCATCCTCATCCTGTTGGGGCAGGGTTACTCCCGATTCAGTCATCAACGCCCGGTTACCGACCAGGTAATTTTGGTTTTTATAGGATGCCTTAATGCCTTTGCCCGGAATATCCGTAAAATTTTCGACAGGTACTGTTTGCATACCTTCAAAGAGCGTCGAAATGGCATAAGCAAGCGGATGACCTGAGCGTTTCTCGAGCGAAAATAATACCTGTTTTAGTATAGCCTCATCACTGTACCATTCACTGCGGGTTACCATGGGTTTTCCGCTGGTGAGCGTGCCGGTTTTATCGAAAACAACCGCATTTATTTTACAGGCGGTTTCGAGGTTTTCGGAATTTCGAATCAGTATTCCCTGTGAAGCCCCGCGACCTATGCCGGCCATAAGTGCCGTGGGTGTGGCCAGTCCCAGCGCACACGGGCAGGCTATGATCAGCACACTGATGGTGGTAAGAAAAGCAAAGGTAAGTGACGGCTGTGGCCCCAAAAACCACCAGGCCAAAAAGGTGACTGCCGAAATGGCCAGTACCACGGGGACAAATACTGCTGCAATTTTATCGGCCAGTTTCTGTATGGGTGGTTTACCCGACTGTGCTTCCTGTACCATGGCAATAATACCAGCCAGCAAGGTGTTTTTACCGGTTTTGTTTGCCGTAATAACCAGGTTGCCATTTGTATTCAGTGTGCCTGTGAACACATTGCTTCCACTTGTTTTGAATACGGGGAGCGGCTCGCCCGAAATCATACTTTCGTCGATGTAAGAGTCGCCACTTTCGACTACCCCGTCTACCGGAATCCTGTCGCCCGGGCGTACCATAACTTTATCGCCGGGCGCAACCATAGCTAGCGGCAGTTCCTGTTCAACGCCATTGCGCGTAACAGTAAGTGTTTTAGGTTGCAATCCCATCAGGCTGCGGATAACCGATGAGGCTTTGCTTTTCGAGCGTTCCTCGAGGAATTTTCCTGCAAGTATAAAAGCAATGATCACGGTTGCCGATTCGTAATATACATGTGGCTCGAGGCCGGCACTCAGAAAAATACCCGGAAAAACAGTATTTATCACGCTGAAAATAAAAGCAAAACCTGTACTCAGCGCTACCAGCGTATCCATATTTACCATCAGGTGCTTGGCCTGTTTCCATGCGCTGAGGTAAAAACCGGAACCTGAAAAAACAATTACCGGTAGCGAAAGCAACAACAAAATCCAGTTTTTATTATTAAGATGAATCACATGAAACATCGACAGGATAAATACCGGTATGGTAAAAATGGCTGCTACCAGCAATTTTCGCCTGAGCACACGAAAGTGCTTAAACTCTATATCAGCGAGTTTTTCGTTAAGGTTTTCCTCTTCGATAATAAGCCCGTAACCAATGGCCTCAACCGATCGTGCAAAATCAGCCGGCGACACTTCATCAGGATTGTAGTTAACGTATACATTGGCGCCGGCATAATTAACCGATGCGTTGGCAACTCCCGGCAGCGACGAAATCATGCTTTCGACACTACCTGCACAAGCTGCACAAGCCATACCGGTTACGGCAAAAACTTCTTTCTTTTGATTTGTTTCCAATTTTTAGATATAGAAGCAGCAAAGGTAATACCTACTGGTTTACCGTATTCATATTTAAATGTTAAAATATGATTTCCATAAATCAGGCGGATAAAGAAAAGAGCCGTAACTCATTGAATTACAGCTCTGATATATGCGTAAAAGTGACCCCGATAGGATTCGAACCTATGACCCGCAGCTTAGAAGGCTGCTGCTCTATCCACTGAGCTACGAGGCCCAAAACGGGTGCAAAGATAGTAAAACATTTCATTTGTAATTCCTGATTTTGCAGCACCTGCTAATACGCTAACTTATCGATTGTTTTCTTTTATGACGGGTGTTTGCCAAAAAGTTTAAAACGAGGGGGTTAGTATTTTTTTTGTAAATAATCTGTCTTAGGCTTATTACTTTTCCGGTAAAGAGTAATAAACTACTAAACGTTTCATTTTTTACTTTGCTCTTTTCCGACTGCTTACCTACTAACCTACACTACACTCACTCCTATAACTCGTATCACTTTGAAAACAAAAAGCAAATTTCTCAGCTACGGAACCTTACTCATCATTTTGATTATAGTGATAGTTCAGGTAGCCGATGGATTTTCCGGAGTTCTGCTTATACCTTTATCACAATTCGTTTATTATGGACTCACTATGAGTTCAGGAATGCCTGTTTTAGCCCAGATAGCATTTATATTCGGATTATTCATTTTTACCACCACCCTGATAAGGTTTGGATTCACTGGCAAATTCCATTTCTTCCCGTTCCGTTTAAACATACTGCAGCATGCCGAAGGTATTGGAAGTGTTTACCTGGCAGGCCATCATACCGGCATAACCAACAGTACATCAGCTTCTCCTAAATCAAAAGCCCATTCATTAAAGAAAAACACCACACCCGACCAGGGTATTGTTATGATTGCCTCGGGTTCGGTAATGTTTGCCAATAAAGCTTTCTTTAAAATGACAGGATACGAGGCTGTTGAGGTATTCGGGCGCGATTTTGCCTCACTCATACATCCTGAATCATTAGTCAACTTTACCATGCTCAGCCGTATGTCGGCAACAGAAATAAACCATTCACAAGGTATTGCTTTACTAACCCGGAATAAAAAAGATATAATTGCAAAACTTGTTTCGGTCGATACTGTTAGCTACGATCCCGACGAGATTCATCTTTTCCATCTTGTGGAAAATACCAGCAGCAAAAGTAATGAGCCTTCTCTTTCGACCCTGTTTTTCAATTCGATTGAGAATGTGGATACGCTGCATTGGATATGGGATGAGAAAGGGGCCATATACCTCAATAAAAGCTGCAGGCAAATACTGCCTTTCTCGCTGGGAGCTATAATAAACAAGCCGGGCCTCATAATAAAGCTGGTGCGGAAAGAAGACAGGGATGTGATACGCAAAGCATTGCAGCAGTATAATACAACAGGGATATTCAATGAGGAAATTTGTTGCCGGCTCGAAAACGGAGAAGAAAAATACTACAGGGTAAGCATCACAACCCAATACGAGAATGAATGTTTCCCCAAGCGAAATCATGCAATAGCGTACGATATAACCGATGAAATAAAATCGGTAAAAAATGCTGAGAAAGCGACACAGTTAGCGGAGCGGGCCAATAACAACAAAACGGCATTCCTGGCAAATATGTCGCACGAAATACGCTCGCCGCTCAATGGTATCATAGGTTTTTCGGAATTGCTTGCCGATCGTAATCTTACCGATGAGGAACGCGAAAAATACCTCAACATCATTCAGAACAATGGCAATGCCTTGATTTCGCTGCTCAGCGACCTGATTGATATTTCGAAGCTCGAATCGGGTAACCTGGTGATTGCCGGCCGAAAGTTTTCGCCCTATGATTTTATGGAAGACCTTAAAAACCAGTTCGAGAACTCAGCCTATGGCAACCCCTATAAGCTAAAACTCAAATTCGACACGCATAATATTAAGCCGGAGCTTGAAATAAGTTCGGACCCCAACCGCTTACGCCAGATATTTATCAACCTTATTACCAACGCCTTAAAGTTTACACCCGAAGGCTGTGTAGAGGTTGGTGCTGAATTTGCGGATGAGGAAATGCTTTTCTGGGTTAAAGATACCGGTATAGGTATTCCCCTCGAAAATCAAAAATCAATTTTTGAACGATTCCGACAGGTGGAATCAGCAGGTTCGTCGCCGGTAATAGGTTTCGGACTGGGATTAGCAATTACAAAGGCATTGGTCGATCTGCTTGGAGGTCGCCTGTGGGTGGAATCAATGCCGGGACATGGATCAACTTTCATTTTCACTATCAATACTAACATACTAAACTCTACTATGGAAACTACTCAATCAAACTACAGCTCCTATCCATTTCAATTTAAGGAGCGTACCATTCTGATAGCTGAAGATATTGATTTCAGCTTTCTTTACATCGAAGCTGTACTCCGCCGTACGGGCGTCAAAATCCTATGGGCTCAAAACGGCAGAGAAGCTATAGAGCATGTACAAACAAATCAGGATATCGACCTTATACTGATGGATATGCATATGCCATTAATGAATGGTTACGATGCTTCGGAAGTGATTTCAAAACTCAGGCCTGGTTTGCCGATTATTGCACAAACCGCTTTTGTACTCCCTGAGGATATGAAAAAATGTTATGCTGCCGGTTGCACCGGATACCTCTCGAAACCTATACGTAAGGAGCAATTGCTCGATACGCTAGCGGAACATTTCGAAAGGGCTCAACCTCAGGAAGAAGCCTTGCCGGTTTACAAACTGACTGCAGGCTAGATGCTCAAAACCAAGGCAGTACAAAAACTGCAGAAGGTTATTATTCAGTGTGTTGATTTAGTTTATTGTTTACCACAACAGCACACGTACGTATTGATTCCAGCTTATGGCTTAATTGCCCGCTCTCATTCAATTAAAAAAAAGTAAAACCCTGATTATGATGGGTTTTGCTTTTTTTTATTAAAACCACCTGGTCATACCTGAAGCATGAAGGCCACGCTGATTGTTGTGGTAAATTTACCTGAAAAGAGGTGGCAGCTGTTTGTGGTGTTTTGTTTTATCCTGGTATTTTTTTGCAAACATCAGTAATGTGGCTTCATCGTAAAGATTTCCAATAAAACTGATACTTGTGGGATGCCCTTTTTTATCAAAACCATTGGGAACTACTACACAGGGATTACCGGTGAGGTTGGTCAGCAGCAGCTGGTTGCCACCAAAACTAGGCGTAATAATAACATCGTACTCCTTAATTACCGCATACATTTCCTGTATTAACTTATACCTTAAACGGTTAGCCTGTATGTATTGAACAGCCGGAATAAACTGAGCCGACCTGAAAATATTAGGCCATGCATTCTGATCCTGGAGTGTGAGTTCATCGTCATTGTTACTCCTTGTGAGGTCATCAAATGCTGCTGCAGCTTCGGCCACAAGGATTAAAGCCAGTGATTTCACAGGAATCGTTGCTGAATCCGGTAATACTACCGGAATAAGTGTTATTCCCATATTCCGGATTTCAGTAAGGCTTATACTATCGTTAACGCGGTTCTCATTCAGGTCGAAAAGCGATTTCAGGTACCCTACTTTCAGCTTTTTTATATCTGTAGATGAATTATAATTAAACGCATAATCAGTAACTGATTGGTCGATGCCATCGGGGCCTAACAATGCCTCAAAAACCAGGGCGCAATCGAATGCTGAACGGCAAATCGGGCCTACCTTATCCATGCTCCAGCTCAAAGCCATGCCTCCTGCGCGGCTTACGCGGCCGTATGTGGGGCGTAAGCCTGTTACTCCACAGCGGTTGCAGGGCGAAACGATTGATCCCCAGGTTTCGGTTCCTATTGCGAACGGAACCAGGCCTGCTGCTGTTGCCGATGCCGACCCGGCCGACGAACCGCTCGATCCCTGGTTCAAATCCCACGGGTTACGGGTAAGGCCGCCAAACCACACATCGTCCATTGCCAGCGCACCGAGTGAGAATTTTGCAATGAGTATAGCGCCAGCCTCATCAAGTTTTTTTACTATGGTGGCATCTTCGTCGCGAACCTGATCTTTATAAGGCGTAGCGCCCCATGTGGTTTTATATCCTTTAACAGCGAAGAGGTCCTTTATTCCATAAGGGATTCCGTGCAAAGGGCCATGGTAAATTCCCCGGGCAATATCCTCATCAGCTTTTTGTGCCTGTTTCAGAGCGCGTTCTTCGGTAAGAGTAATCACGCAATGAAGTGTGTCGGAGTGTTTCTTCAGCCTTCCGATAAAGAAGCGTGTCAGTTCAACCGAGCTGATCTTTTTTGTTCGTATCAAAACGGATAAATCGGCGACCGAATACCAGGCCAGCTCATTTTTATCAGAAGGCATTGATACATTTGCTGATAGGTTCCAGTTAATAGGTTTCTGTGCTTCGTTATAAACTACTCCGGCAGGAACCGGGTTAAACCATATGGCTGGGGGTACTGAATTATCGATTTCCTGGCTATGAATGATTTTATAATCGTTCAACTGGTTTTCGAGGCTGGTAATCATCGAATCGCGCTCGGCGCTACTCATAGTGAGGTCGAAAAGCTTCTCGGTAGCCGAAATAAGTTCCGGATCAATACTGTTTCCCGAATGATTGCTTCTGCATGCTGAAACAATTATAGCTCCTGAAACAAGAGCTATGTAAAAAACTGATAAAGATTTGTTCATGGCTGATTGATTTTAAATTTGAACAAGGTAACACACAATTGCCGGGTAATTTATAATCCAAATGTACTTATTTAATGAATCGCCTTGAGGGTATTCTTATCTGAACCACCAGGATCTTTAAATATTTCTTATAGCAGGCATTGCTGAGAAAAAGAATAGTGCTAATTTTGCAGCCTCAAATCAACACATGCTAATTAATTGATATGAAGCGACTTGGATATGTTTTCGCAGCCCTTATTTTGCTCACAGGCATAAAAAGTTATGCGGTAGCGGACGAAACGAAACATGAAATCAACTTTTCAGTCGATTTATATTCGAAACATATGTGGCGTGGAATAGTGAACGGTAACCCGGTAAGCATACAACCTGATATAGCATACAGCTATTCAGGCTTTTCGACCGGGATATGGGCGGCAGTAAGTACTGACGGCAGTTACTCCGAACTCGATTTGTACACTACCTTAACCTTTAATGATTTTTCCGTTACACTGTTCGATTATTACTGCCCTCAGAAGCCGGTACTGAACCATGAGTTTTTTGAAATTGAGCAGGGTAAAACACGGCATACTTTCGACCTCGTCATGAAGTATTCACTACCGGGTAAATACCCGTTTTCAATCTTGGTCTCAACCCTGTTTTACGGAGATGATTTAAACCCGCAAACCGGCAGGAATTATTATTCAACCTACATAGAGTCAGCTTATAACAACACTTTTCATAGTTTTAATTTCCAGGCTTTTGCCGGTTTAACGCCCTTCGCGGGTTATTATTCTGAATCTCCTGCTTTTGTAAATATTGGGGCTGGAGTATCCCGTAAATTTTCGACAGGTATGAAAATTGGTTTCGAACCCAAAATCAAATTTGCCTATAACCCCACAGTTAATAAAGGCTGGATCAGCTTTGGGTTAAACCTGAATAAGTTATTGTACAAATCCTGAAAATAACGGTAGCTAAAACTAATTTGAAGTTGATAGGGGAGGGGGATTCAACCTAAAAGCCTTCCTTCGGAAGGTATTTTTTTTATTTCCGCTCACTCGGTTTGCAAACAGGTTTGCACCTCGTTTCCGGAAATAAAAAAAACCCCTGGCGATGCCAGGGGCTTTTAGGTTGTCGGGGTAGTAGGATTAATAAATTGATCCATGGAGGGGGGGGATTCAACCTAAAAGCCTTCCTGCGGAAGGTACTTTTTTTATTTCCGCTCACTCGGTTTGCAAACAAGTTTGCACCTCGTTTCCGGAAATAAAAAAACCCCTGGCGATGCCAGGGGCTTTTAGGTTGTCGGGGTAGTAGGATTAATAAATTGATCCATGGAGGGGGTGATTCAACCTAAAAGCCTTCCTTCGGAAGGTATTTTTTTTTATTTCCGCTCACTCGGTTAGCAAACAAGTTTGCACCTCGTTTCCGGAAATAAAAAAACCCCTGGCGATGCCAGGGGCTTTTAGGTTGTCGGGGTAGTAGGATTCGAACCTACGACCCCCTGCTCCCAAAGCAGGTGCGCTAACCGGACTGCGCTATACCCCGAACTTATTATTTAATTTTTTGTTACTTCTCAGCATTTTCCGGAATCAAAAATTCCGGTCTGAAAAACGACAATTTGTTTATTTTAAAGAACTGCGGAGAAGGGGGGATTCGAACCCCCGGTACCCTTTCCAGTACGACAGTTTAGCAAACTGTTGGTTTCAGCCACTCACCCACCTCTCCAGTGGTTAATGAAAAAACGTTTTGTTCCTTCAAAAATGGAGTGCAAAAGTAATCATAATACTGACAAGTGCAAATTTATTTTAAGTATTCGTACTTATTTATTTTCCGTGATATTTTTATGCAGGAAATAATTCGTGTTAACACAATTTTGATTAATAATCAGTGTTATTCATAGTACAGGTTTTATACTGTATATTTGCCCGAAATTCACTTAAATTGAAACATCCGTATTTAATAAACCTTCATTCATTTTAGAACCCTTAATTATGAAAAAACTCCTTGTTGCATTAATTATTGTACTTTCAACCACAGCAGCATGGTCGCAGGTATTGGTTACAGCCAATGCTCCTGAATATGGCAATGTTTTAAAAATGTCGGCCTCGCTTTTTACCCGCAACACCTTTCAGATGGGCTATGAGCGGTTTTTTAACCCGAATACCAGCTTTTACATTTCTGCCGGGCTGAATTTTAAAGATTCGGATTACGAAAAAGTATGGGGTATCCGCACGGAAGCCCAGATGCGATTCCATGTTTTCACCGTTGTTAAACCTAAAGAGAGCCACAGGTTATACTTTGCACCCTACCTGCTCAACCATTTTATGGAGACCGAAAGCCGCGATTACAGTTCCAGTTCATCGTTTGACCCCTGGTACACCAATAGTTTTGATGCTTTCAGCGGTGGTATGCTGTTCGGCTGGTCCTACTCCTTTGCCAACCGTATTAACCTCGATATTTACACCGGCGGAGGATTACGCAAAACATTCAACTACGAACCCCAGTATATGTATTCGAGCGATGGCATTTATGACGACGGCTACAGCGGAATATTGCCACGGCTGGGAATCGATATAGGTTTCTGGTTCTGATAAGTTTTCAATCATAACAAACTCCTTGGTACCTGGTATTCAAGGAGTTTTTTTATTGTCTGATTTTATGGCAACAAACCGTTTATGTATATTTTTCTGCATAGCCGCAACCGGGTGTTCGTCAATCCCGCGCGAAGCGTTGCGAGTAAAGACAAAAAGTACAGGTTATATGTGGATTAACACAATGCAATTCGTTGTGCCAGCATACTGAAAACATATACATACGAATTCCGGTTTCTTTTGTGTGTGATTTTCGAAAAGAGTAAAAAGATACCATCTTTACAAGAGGATATGGGAGGTATTTTACCCTTACAAAGCCAGGAAAATCAAAGTTGATAAAATTTGTAAGAATCATTATGTTAGCATGTTACGTTAAAGTACATACGTATCAGCTTCGGTAATTTTTGCATTGAAGGTTTTTATTTATTAATTTCACGGTTTTTGATTCAGGCGAAATGCGATCACTTAAGTTTTGGTATGTGGTTCAGATGGTTGTTGTTGCCGCTATAATTTTGATAGCTGGCAGACAGCAGATGCCCAATTATGGCAGCCGCTTAACGATGATAGCCATACTTGCAGTGATTGATATGATCTACTGGTTTTCGGTAAAGAAAGCCATGACGCGTCGTTTTAAACCTGTACTTTCGTTCCTCTACTGGTTGCCATTGGTGATGCTTTTATGGTTTTTTATTTCCGGAAGTGTAGTTCCTTACCCATTCTGGACACCATTTTTACGAGTTTATTTTCCTGGAATATTAATGATTCTTTTAATAGGGAAGGGGATTTTTCTTTCCATACTTATAGCTAGTGATATTTTTATCATTCCTTTGAATATGATCCGACGCATTGACCCGGAGAATGCTGAAAAACAAGGCGGATGGTACCGGCCGCGAAGTTTTTTGCTTACAAGTGCAGGGCTGTCGATGATAGTGATGATAGTATTTTTTACAGGAATGTTATTTTGGGTAAACAATTATAAGCTTCATACCCTTGAAGTTACTCTTGATGATTTACCTGATGCATTCGACGGGTATAAAATTGTTCAGATTAGTGATTTGCATCTTGGGAGTTTTGTAAATGATAAACCTCTGAAGAAAATATGTGAAATTGTTAACGAGCAGCATCCTGATATTATTCTTTTTACCGGCGACCTTGTTAATTATGCAACTTTCGAAGCCATTCCTTTCGAGTACGAGATGCATAAATTTTCGGCAAGGGATGGTATTTTTGCCATACTCGGAAATCATGACTATGGTGAATATACCAAATGGAAATCGCAGGAAGACAAGGAACTTAATGACAAAGCTTTGTTTGATTTCTATGATCGTATTAACTGGCACCTGCTTCGGAATACGAATGTTGAGATCCATCGCGATTCATCGTCCATGGCAATCATTGGTGTCGAAAACTGGAGTGTATCGAAGCGTTTTGGGAAAAAAGGCAATCTCAAGGCAGCTATTGCCGGAACTGAATCAGCTCAATTCAGGATACTTATGACGCATGATCCCTCGCACTGGGGTGCTGAGGTAACCACTCAGTATCCGCAGATCAATCTCACGCTTTCGGGTCATACCCATGCCTTTCAAATAGCAGTAGAAACTGAAAGCGTTAAATGGAGCCCTGCATCCCTGCTTTTTAAAGAATGGGGAGGCCTTTATGAGAAGGTACATGAAAATGGAATAAAGCAATTTTTGTATGTTAACAGGGGGGCAGGCACACTGGGCTATCCCGGTCGTATTTTAACACGGCCTGAAATTACACTTTTAGTATTGCGAAAAGCAGCTTAATCGTCGAATGTTAACCAACGGTTTACCAGGTCGTCCTTCTGATGATTGTCGTTAATATGCTTAAACTCGTTGGTATGTTTGTTGTAAATATAGTCCTTGCTCCATTCGAGGTGATGAACGGACACCTGTTTTATGGCATCGATAATAAAAAGCAATTCTTCATCAGTCATAGTAGGATGGAGTGAGAGCCTTACCCATCCGGGTTTTTGTGATAGGTCGCCGTGGGTAATGAGATCGGTAATTTCCTTTGATTTTTCGTAGCTTACATCAAGTAAAAAATGCCCGTAGGTTCCTGCGCATGCACATCCGCCCCTGAGCTGAATACCATAGCGGTCGCTGAGGATCTTAACAACCAGGTTAAAATGCACTCCATCAATATAAAAGGAGATAATTCCCAGGCGTTTTTTCTGGTTATCAGCCAATATATGTACCCCGGGAATACAGCACAGATTCCTGAATGCAATAGCAACCAACTCTTCTTCCCTATGCCTGATATGGGTTGTATCCATTTCATTTTTCAGCTTGATGCATAAGGCTGTTTTCATGGATTGAAGAAAACCGGGAGTGCCGCCATCCTCGCGAATTTCGATATTATCAATGAACTTATACTCGCCCCAGGGATTGGTCCAGTCAACAGTTCCGCCTCCGGGAGCATCAGGTACCTTACGGTGGTAGAGGGCTGAATCGAAAATCAGTACACCCGACGAGCCGGGCCCGCCAAGGAATTTATGTGGCGAAAAGAAGACCGCATCCAGTTTTTCAAGGGGGTCATCAGGGTGCATGTTAATATCAACGTAAGGAGCTGATGCAGCATAATCGGCAAAGCAATACCCGCCTGCTTCGTGCATGATACGTGCCAGCTCGTGTATGGGTGTTTCGATACCGGTAACATTGGAACAAGCCGTAAATGAGCCTATCTTCAATGGCCGGTCTTCAAACTTTTTCAATAATTCCCTGAGATTTTCAGGATCAACCAGCAGGCCTTTTCCAGGGGGAACAACTTCAACATCGGCTATGGTATGATACCATGAAGTGTGGTTTGAATGATGCTCCATATGGGTGATAAAAACCACCGGTTTTTTCCCGTCGGCTATAAATTCGCCATAAATATTTTTTTCGGGTGCTTTCAGGTTGAGCATCCGCTGGAATTTCACCAGCACCCCGGTCATTCCAAACCCGGAGGATATGAGTACATCGGCCGGGCCTGCATGTACGTGTTGTTTTATGATCTGTTGTGCCCGATGGTATGCCAGGGTCATTAACTGCCCGCTTTCGCAGGTTTCGGTATGGGTGTTGGCAACCCATGGCCCTATGACATTCAGCATGCGTTCTTCGATAGGCCTGTAGAGCCGGCCACTGGCAACCCAATCGGCATAAAGCATTTTCTGTAAGCCGAAATGAGTTTTGTATTCCAGGTGGTTGCCTACAATATTGTTTCGGTATTTGCTGAAATGCTCTTTTAAGTTTACCATCGGATAAATTAAATCGTATCTGTGGCAAATATCAGAAAATTATATATACGCTGAAAAATGTTTTGTAGTAATGTCAAAAAACTTATTACCTCATCTAATATTTACAGTATTCGCAATCAATCAAATCATGATTTCCAGGAAACAGAGAGCACTATTAAGCACCTGACAAACAATTGACTGTAATTTCTTCCTTTCCCGAAATTCAAATGCACCTAATTTCAGCATATATTGTAACAGGATCTTACCCTCTAATCCCTATCTCGATAGCTATCGGGACCTAAATCCTAACCCAATAACCCTAATCATCTCCCGCAGCTATCTGTACCTTGGTTATTTCAATTTCACCGGTTTCGACAAAGAGCGTGATCCAGTTATTATCCTCGCGGTACCATTTGTCCTGCACGCTGATGCGTATCAGGAAATCGCTGATATCTTTCTTGTCGATACTCCTTAGTACGATACCGCCATTTTTTAAACCATCTTTACCATAATTCAGATATACTTTAGGTGCAGAACTTCCTGTCGATCTGGCCTTAAGAAGTATGTAATTGTTTTTGCGCAAACGTTGCTCAACGGCCGGGAAAGTAAATTTCTTTTCGTTTCCCTCGCTGATAACCAGGGGTTGCGAATACAGGTCCTGTATAGCGTGATCGGCCATGTACTTGCGTATTTTACTGATCTGTTGCTGCGGATAGGGATCGTCGGGATTGATAACTGAAGCTGCTTCGTAGGCATCGATGGCAAGGTCGTAGATTTTGGTATTGTATAGTTTATCGGCTTCGCCCAAAGCTTTGTTGTATTCGGCCCTGAAAGCAAGTTCGAGAGCTTCAATAAGCTTATTTATTTCGGTAATGCGCTGTTTGGGGTAGGTTTCAGCAGGTTTAATCCCGGTAGCCTTGGTAAAGGCCGATCTTGCACCTTTATAGTCTTTAACGGCAAATAACCTGTCGCCATCGGCAATGTAGGAAGCAAACAGCTTTTCCTGTTCTTCTTTCTGAGCCGCCAGGGCGAGGTTTATTTCGGCAATTTTAGTTTTAGGGTATTCCTCTGCCGGTTTAATTTCGAGTGCATCCTGGTAAGCGTTCAGCGCTTCCATCAGGTTTTTCGAAGCCAGTTTATCGTCGCCAAGGCCCACGGCTTTATTATAACGGTCGTCGATAGCTTTAATTTCAGCTTTAATGGCTGTAATCCGTTCCTGTGGGTGTTTCTCTTCGGGTTTTATTGTGAGAGCCGATTCGTATAATTTAACAGCTGATACCAGGTTTTTACCGGCATACTCATTGGCTGCATCGTTTATAGCTTTTGTATAATTTTCGTCCCTGAGTTTTATGCCGGCAAGTATCCCGTCAATTTCAGCAATTTTTTCTTTTGGAAGGCTTTCCGACGGTTTCATCAAAGCTGCTTCGGCATATGCCTTGCGTGCATCAGCATACATGTTTGTTTTGAATTTTGCTTCGGCATCGGTAATGAGTTTCTGATATGCGGCATCGAGTTTTGCCAGTTCGTCGAGCAATTTATTGATGCGTACAATCTGATCGGCCGGATATTTTTCGCCAGGTTTAATAGTAACTGCCCGCTGGTATGGCTCCAGAGCATCGAGGTATTTTTCGGCTGTAAAAAATTTGTCGGCCAGGGCAATTGCTTCGTTGTAACGGTCGGCTTCGGCTTTGTTTTTATCCAGGATAGCCTGTATTTCCTTTATTTTCAGGGTTGGATATTCTTCTGACGGTTTCAGTGTATTAGCACTTTTGAAATCAGCCAATGCATTTTCGTAATCCTTGCCGCTTAGTTTTTTATCACCCGAAGCGATGGCTTTTGCATAGGCTTCATTAAGCAACTTAAGATCATCAATCAGCTTTTGTGATTCAGCTATTTTATCGGAAGGATATTTCTCCGTGGGTTTTAGCGCAAGTGCTTTACGATAATCAGCAATAGCTTCGGTATATTTATTAATTCCGAAATAATTGTCGGCTGCTTCGATGGCCGCAAGGAAATTATCGTCCAGTATTTTCTGATCCGCGATCAGTTTGTTGGTTTTATCGATCTGTGCCTGAGGGTATGCCTCTTCGGGCTTCAATTTCAGTGCGCTGTTGTACGAAGCGAGGGCTTCGGTGTATTTAGTTGCTGAAAGGTTCAAATCGCCTTCACTGATATATTTCGTAAAACTTTCGTCCCTGTTCCTGATATCAGCGAGCAAGCCATCAATTTCAGCGATTTTATCCTTAGGCAGGTTTTCGGCGGGCTTCAGTTTGCCGGCATCAACAAACATTTTCCGGGCTTCATCGTATTTACCCGATTTCAGCTGAACATCAGCATCGGTGATAAGTTTCAGGTAATCTTCATCAAGTTTTTTCTGATCAGCAATCAGTTTATTGATAAGGCTTACCTGGTCCTGGGGGTATTTTTCGGCCGGTTTAATACCGCTTGCAAGCTGGTAATTACTGATAGCTTCGCTGTATGCCTTGTCGGTGAATAGTTTGTCAGCCACAGTTATTGCATCCTGGTAGCGCTGCCCTTCTGCTTTATCCTTATCGAGAATGGCCTGTATTTCGGCTATCTTTTGTTTTGGGTAAGTTTCGGCAGGTTTAAGCTCCACTGCACTTCCGAACGAAGCCATGGATTTCGGATAATCCTTATCCTTCAGCTGCTTTTCACCTTCTGCAATAGCTTTATCGTACGATTTCTGAAGTTCTTTCATTTGCGAAATCAGCTTTTCGGCTTCCGCAATTTTGTCCTTGGGATATTTCTCGGAGGGTTTTAAAACGAGGGCCTTACGGTATCCTTCGATGGATTCGGTGTACTGCTGATTGTCGAACTGCAGGTTAGCGGCTGTAATGGCAGATTCATATTCGCCCTCCATTTTTGCTTTTTCGGCCAGCAGGGTATTGATTTCAGCAATTCGGGTTTTGGGATATGCTTCGGCAGGTTTAATGGATGAAGCGTTAGTGTAACTTGCTTTAGCTTCGGTTAATTTCTGATTTTTGAAATTATTATCACCTTCGGTTATAGCCTTGGAGTAAGTCTCGTCAGCCGAACGCAAATCGGCAAGCAGCTTATTGATAAGGGTAAGCTGGTCCTGGGGATATTTCTCAGTCTTCTTCAAGCTAGCAGCTTCGGTATATGCTGCCACAGCAAGGTCGTAATCGTTGGCTGCAAAAAGCTGGTCGCCGGTATTTATGGCGGTGGTATATTGTTCGTCGATTTTTTGCTGAGCCGCCAGTGCACCGTTTACTTCAGCAATTTTATCCGTTGCATACTTGTCAGCAGGTTTAATATTAAGTGCATCCTGGTACGAAGTGAGAGCCTGGCTGAAATTGGAAGCTGCCAAAGCTTTATCGCCGCTGGCAATGGCAAGCGAGTAGTTTTCGGACTGCGATTTAAGCTGCGAAAGTATTTTATTTATTTCGTCCGATTTATCGGCGGGATATTTCTCGTTGGGTTTTACCGAAAGAGCCTGTTTGTATTCGAGCAGTGCCGTTTCGTATTTTTTTTCGCCCAGCGATTTGTCGGCAGCAGCAATGGCCGAAGCGTATTTTTCGTCCTGGCTCCTAGCCATGTCGATCTGACTCTGTGCCTCGGTTATTCGTTGCTGAGGATATGCCTCGCCGGGCTTCAGGTCGAGTGCCTGTGTGTAACTTACAATGGCTTCGGTATACTTTTTCTGGCCGAAATGTTTATCAGCATCGGCAACAGCTTTTTTGTAATCCTCATCAATAGCTGCAAGCTGCACCAGCATAGCGTTAATTTCCTCAATTTTCTGCGCAGGATATTTTTCGTCGGGCAGCAGGGTAAGTGCGTTACGGAAGTGCGACAGTGCGGAGCTGTATTTTTTCTCGTTCAGGGTCTGATCGCCGTTTTTTATTGCAATATCATAGGCTTCGCGGCGCGATGTGCGATCGACCAGCAGCTTTTCGATTTCGGTAATTTTTGTTTTCGGATACGTTTCGGACGGATTAACAGCCAATGCTGATTTGAACGCTGACAGGGCGCCATCGTAGTCACTTATTTTCAGAAGGTTTTCGGCACTTGCCAGGGCTGCATCGTATTTCTGCTGGTCCGATTGAAGCTGCGATTCCCCTGCCTTGGCTTTTTCGATCATATCTTTCGGATAGCGGGCATCGGGTTTTGTTTTCAGCGCTTCCTGGTATTTCAGGCGTGCAGTAGCAAAATCGCGGTTAATATAAAACTTGTCGGCCTGTTCAATTACTTTATCGTAGGTTTCCTGAAGCGCTTTTTTATCGTTCAGGAAGTTGTCGATATCCCTGATTTTGTTCTTTGCATAAAGGTTTTCGGGCATTATTTCCAGTGCCTTTTGGTATTCGGCTTTTGCCTCGGCCCGTTTTTCGTCCTGCAGCAGTTTATCGGCAGCGGCTATAATTTTAGCCGACTGTTCGGCACGGACTTTGGCGTCGGCCTGTTGTTTTTTGGTACTTGCTATCTTATCCTTAATGTTTTTCGCATCGGGTTTAACTGAAAGCGCTGTTTCGTAAAATAAAACGGCTTTCTCGTAATCCGATTCGGCAAGTGCCCGGTCGGCGGTTGCCACGGCATCGTTAAAAAAGGCAATGTCGGAGGGATCGGTATATACAGCGCTGATCTGGCTTAGCCGGTCTTTAGGGAACTGGGCTTTGGGATCGATACCAAGTGCTTTCTGGTATTCCATTTTGGCAAGAGCATAGCTTTTAGCCCGGTAAAGCGTTTCGGCATTTATAATTAAATTTTCGAAAAGCTGTGGCCTCAAATCCTGATTGGCATCGAGTATAGCGTTAATTTCCTTTATTTTTCCGGAGGCATATTTCAACTCAGGTTTGGCATTGGTGGCTTTTGCATAAAACATTAAGGCCGAAGGGTAATCTTTTGAAGCAAGCGCCTGGTCAGCCTGCTGAATAAGTTCAGGGTAGCCTGTTGCATTATTCTGACCCTGAGCTGAACCGGGAAGAGTAGCTAAAGATGTGAAAATGAAAATGAGAAATATAAGGGGGAAATATATGTTTAATCCCTTGCGGGTAGAGCTATTCTTCATTGAGCAAACTGGTTTGAAATTTCGAACTGAATAGTATAACGGTTGTTTCACTGATTTATTGGACAAATAAACTGGGGTAGTACTTTTTTATTGATTTGGAAATGTTGTAGTTATGGATTTGGTTGAATTATTTTTTCAGGTTTCACCTAAATAGTTATAAATCACTAATCGAATTGTCGGAAGCTGGAAGCTGGAAGCTGGAAGTCGAATAGCTTTCAAGACTTAATGATTCCCACTATCTTTTCCTTGCTGTGATGAATAGAGATTTTTCATCGTCTAATTCTGTATTAAATCTCACTGGCATCACTGACTTGGGTCTTCCGACTCCTGACTCCCGACTTCTGTCTTCCTGCCACTTTTTATTAAAATGCTATCCGCAACCATATCTTTTACCATCACAGATTGCTTACAATCCCGATCTTATAAAATCCTTCCATCAAGCATCATCAGTTTGCGATCGCTCATATCAGCCAGTTCCTGGTTATGGGTAACAATTACAAAGGTTTGATTGAACTCTTTTCGCAGGGTGAAAAACAATTGGTGTAATTCCTTGGCATTGGCCGAATCGAGGTTTCCCGAAGGTTCGTCGGCCAGTATTACGGCCGGGTGATTCATGAGTGCACGGGCCACTGCTACACGCTGTTGTTCGCCACCCGAAAGGGCCGAAGGTTTGTGTTCGGCACGATCAGTAAGATGTAAAAATTCGAGCAGTTCCATGGCCCTGCGGTTTGCATCTTTTTTCGTGGTACCGGCAATGAAAGCAGGAATACAAAGGTTTTCGAGAGCCGTAAACTCGGGCAGGAGGTGATGAAACTGGAATACAAACCCGATATTCGTGTTCCGGAAGGCGGAAAGTCGCTTCTCGCTGAGCGTCGAAACATCCTGACTGTCGAAATATATAGATCCGGTTGTTGGCCTGTCGAGTGTGCCGATTATCTGGAGAAGCGTGGTTTTTCCGGCACCCGAAGCACCAACCACCGATACAATTTCGCCCTTATCAATCGACAGATCAATACCTTTAAGTACCTCGAGGGCTCCGTACGATTTATGAATGTTTTTGCCTGATATCATAAAATTGTCTAGGCTGGCAAAGGTACAAGTTAATGTAAAATAAACAGTATGTGTATGTTAATTTCAGTTGGCTGCTATTTTGAAAACAAAGTGTGAACATATATAAGCCTTGACAGGCAAAT
Source organism: uncultured Bacteroidales bacterium (assembly GCA_963714825.1). Classification (GTDB taxonomy): domain Bacteria; phylum Bacteroidota; class Bacteroidia; order Bacteroidales; family UBA4417; genus UBA4417. The sequence continues at coordinate 58,251 of CAVQQF010000004.1, forward strand.
ATTTATACGGACAGAAATATACAATTGCGATAACCGGGCAGTACTATTTATGCGTTAACCGATGATAATCAATGTAGTATAAAATTTTAACTGAGAGATTGTTCAGTTGAGGTTCAGCGAAAGTATCGTTGAGATTATGGATGTAATTTCCTGCAACATTATTTTTTTCGCTCACAATTTCATTTTTCCATACAAAATTAAGGCTGCTGCCGGGAGCAAAAATCCAAGCCAGTATCATATCAATATTAAATGAATTATAACTGAAATCCTGGTTTCCGGTATAGTCAGGATTTGCCTCGAGGTAGCCGGTGTTGAGCAGGGTGTAATAGCTGTCGTATTGCCCTTGCGAATTGTAATGGCGCGCCTTGAGACTTATCGAAATACTATTGTTAAACAGGTATTTCCCACTGATAGAATTAACCACTGTATTAACCTCTCGTCTGCCAAAAATAACCAGTTGATCCTGACGGCCTGCAAAACCAAATGCATTCATATCCTTTTCGTAAGTCGACGAAAGGTTCAACGTGATATGATCGTTTAACCTGATAATGGGCGATAATTGAAGGTTAAAACCTTTGGAGCCGTCGCGTGCTGAAGTATAGGCATTTACACCGCCGTCGAGGGCAAAGAGTTTCCGGTAATCGGACGAAAACCCTAGCCTTACCCAGATAAATTCAGGGTTTAAATAGAACATACCCGGCGTACGCGGTTCATAATAATCGTAGGTTTCGGAAAAAGCATAACCGGCACCGCCCCAAATAGAGAGGTACTTCAGAGTGGTAAGGAAAGTACGGTATTCAAGCTGTGCAGTTTGTGGCTTATGCGTGGTGTAATTATTCTGATTGGATAAAGTAAGGGTATTTTCCATGTCCCTTAAAATCCAGAAAGGTTCGTAAAAGTTATAACTGATACTTGCCGAATTGGAATTGTAATTATTGTAACGGGTAAGCCCCATATCGTTGGCATCGAATTTATTATCCATGGTTTGCCTGTTCAGCGACCACTGGAAATTACCTTTTGTCTTTAAAATATTAATGCCATATTTAAATCCTTTGGTGTTTACTGCTCTGGAATCGGATCCGGGCTCGGATGTAAACACCTGGCTCAGACCGGCAGTGAGTTTTATGCGGTAAGTGTTCGTTTTGTCGTTAAGCGTCAATCCGCTGGCTGTAACATTGGCATCGCGAAAATTGCTGCTTCGTATTACATTGGTATTTGTGATGTAAAAATTCGAATTGTTTTTCAAAGCCTGGTCAAGCACTATGAGGTTATAATTGGTTGTAGGATCCGTAAGGATTTTCCTTTCATTGCCTTCCTCGCTTTCGATTTTTGCATAGGTGTTGGCTGTGATCGCATTCAGAAAACCAATGGCAAGTCCGTTTTTATTACGACCCGAAATTTTTGTTGAATTAATAAGCCGCTGCTGCACCGGGTTTCGGGTAATATATTCGCCTTCTATCAGGGAGTCGTCGGCAGCGAAAAACAAAGTGGGAGTTTTCCCTATGCGGCGCGAATAAAAAATGTCGCCTTTCATAAACAGATCGACGGCTTCGTTAAAGAAAGGCCTTTGTTCGTCGTAAACCGTTTCGAAGGCAGTAAGGTTCTTAACTTTATTGTCCGATTGCACCTGGCTGAAGTCGGGAAGCAGCGATAAGTCGAGGGTGAAGCTTTCGTTAATGCCATATTTCAGGTCCATGCCCCCGCCAAAAGAACTTGAAATATCCTTTTCGGCTGTTTTATTTGGAAAATGCTCGGCCTGCACTAGTAAATAGGGCGTTGCCGAAAGGCGTACAGGCGGTTTTATAGTATGTATGCCTTCGAGAATTCCCCAATAGGGTAAATCGTTTTCGGCTCCCGGATCCTCGAGTGCCCATTGGATTGTTTCGCGGTAGCGCCGTATGGAGCGGACGATCTCCATTCCCCATTTTTGATTCTCGGTATTGGCAAATCGCAGGGCTGAGTAAGGTATTTTCAGTTCGGCAATCCAGCCATCGCTGGTAATACTAGCTTCGCTGTCCCAAACAGCATCGTAAGTTTCGTCCGATTCGCGCGAGTCGAATTGAACCCCCGATGCGCTGACTGTAAACGTATAAGCATCGAGTTGATTATTATAAGTATCGAATTCGATTGTGAACAGATCAGCATTCAGATGCTCCTCGTCGCGCAGGCCCAGTTGCTTTAAAATGCTGTCGGGATTAGGATCGTACATATAGGCCAGCACATAAATGGCGTAATTGTCGTAGGCAATTTTCACTTCGGTTCGGAAGGAAGGATCCGAATCGTATAAAGGTTTATACTGCCTGAAATCGCTTATTGCAGGGATAGTGTGCCAAATGGAATCTTCGCCGGAACCGTCAATTTTAGGGGCAATAGTAATTTTTACAGCCTGTGTTGTTTTCCGTGGCTGAGAGGTTCGGGGATTTTTTTCTGCATAACTCAGTAGGCCGAAGAATAGAAGTGTGATGACGATAAATAACTTATACACGTAAAAATAATTTTTAGACTGCAAAGATATAGCTTGCCTTTTATAACTTTAATGTAATTAAAAATAATTATTTTAGCAGCCTGATACAAACCTGAAAACGTAGAAACCTTTCGTTTTTGTATCGTAACTTCCTTGAGTACAATGTGCTTGGTTTTTATTTGAAGCATTTTGGAAAGAGTCACATAATTATATGTTTAGATAATTGAATCGGAATATTTATATAAAAACAAGTTACAATGAATCTTCACGAATACCAGGCCAAGCAGATTTTAAGCAGTTTCGGAGTACCGGTGCCACGGGGCATAATGGCCGAAACTATTGATCAGGCTGTTGATGCAGCCAAAGAAATTCAGAAAATAAGCGGATCGCAGTATTGTGTGGTTAAAGCCCAGATACATGCCGGTGGCCGTGGTAAAGGAGGAGGTGTAAAGCTGGCAAAATCGCTCGACGATGCCCGCGAAAAAGCAACCAACATACTGGGGATGACCCTTGTAACCCCTCAAACCGGTGCCCAGGGGAAGCTGGTGCGTAAGGTTTTGATACAGGAGGATGTGTATTATCCGGGTGCTACTGAAACCAAAGAGTTTTACCTGAGTATGCTGCTCAACAGGGACGAAGGTAAAGCCATGATTATGTATTCGACCGAAGGCGGTATGGATATTGAAGAAGTGGCTGAACACACACCTGATAAGATTTTTGTTGAAATTATCGACCGCAAAGTCGGGCTTCAGCCTTTTCAGTGCCGTAATGTTGCTTTTAACCTGGGTCTTTCGGGCGAAGCGCATAAAAATATGGTAAAATTCGTAAGAGGCATTTACGAAGCCTATATGGGTGCCGATTGTGCCATGCTCGAAATAAACCCGGTGCTTAAAACCAGCGACGATAAAATACTGGCAGTTGACTGCAAAATGCGCCTCGATGGAAATTCACTATACCGGCATGCTGATTATGCTGCTATGCGCGATGTTCACGAAGAAGATCCTTCGGAAGTGGAAGCCGGTAAGTATAACCTGAATTATGTGAAGCTGAATGGTAATGTGGGCTGTATGGTTAACGGCGCCGGCCTGGCAATGGCTACCATGGATATTATCAAGCAGAGCGGTGGCGATCCTGCCAACTTCCTCGATGTGGGTGGTACAGCCAATGCCGAAAGGGTTGAGCGCGCTTTCCGTATTATTTTGAAAGATCCGGCCGTAAAAGCAATACTTGTAAATATTTTTGGCGGAATTGTTCGCTGCGACCGTGTTGCACAGGGAATTGTTGATGCCTACAAGAACATCGGTAATATTCCTATTCCTATCATTGTAAGGCTACAGGGTACCAATGCCATCGAAGCCAAAGATCTTATCAATAACTCAGGACTTGCCGTTTATTCGGCAACCACCCTGCAGGAAGCTGCTGACCTGGTAAACAAGGTTTTGCAGGATTGATCTCAAGCAATAAGTAGTGAAATTAAAAAACGCATCTTGTTACATACAGGATGCGTTTTTTAGTTTTTGTAGTTAAATCTAAATGATAAGACCCATCAGGGGATCTAAACCCTTAATGGGTTTTAAAGAGTGGATTATTTAAAAGCCAGCTCAATCGGATGCGTCTTCTTTTCGATACCTGCAAGCATTTCATCATCGAAAATAAAATTGGTAAGTTTATTATCGAGGTATTGCTGGTAAGCATTCATATCGAAATAGCCGTGTCCACTCAGGTTGAAAAGGATGGTACGAGGCGAGTTTTCGGCTTTTGCCAGTAATGCTTCCCTTATGGTGGCCGCAATAGCGTGCGTTGTTTCTGGTGCCGGAAGTATTCCTTCGGTCTGTGCAAATTTTAAACCAGCTTCGAAACATTCAAGTTGATCAATGGCCACAGCCTCAACTATTCCCTCATTTACCAATGTGCTTACAAGTGGCGCTGCGCCGTGATAGCGAAGGCCTCCGGCATGAATTCCGGGAGGGATAAAGTCGTGGCCCAGTGTATGCATGGGCAGGAGGGGAGTCATGCCAGCAACATCACCGAAATCGTAACGGAATTTGCCTTTTGTAAGTTTGGGACACGAAGATGGTTCCACAGCTATAAACCTGGTTTTCTTTTTACCATCGAGGTTATGGCGTACGAATGGGAATGATATTCCCGCAAAATTTGATCCGCCACCAAAGCAACCAATTACAACATCAGGGTAATCGCCCGCTTTTTCGAATTGTTTTTCAGCTTCGAGGCCGATAATGGTTTGATGCAGCAATACATGGTTTAGTACACTCCCAAGGGAGTACTTGGTGCCCGGGTCACTGACTGCAATTTCGATGGCTTCGCTTATGGCAATGCCCAGACTGCCGGGACTGTCGGGATGACGGGACAGAACATTGCGCCCGGCTTGAGTGGTTGTACTCGGCGAAGCTTCCACTTTCCCGTTCCACAGGTTCATCAGCATTTTGCGGTAAGGTTTCTGGTCGAAACTCACTTTCACCATAAAAACCTGTAAGTCAATTCCAAAGTGATTGCAGGCGAAACTCAAGGCACTGCCCCATTGCCCGGCACCTGTTTCGGTACTTATCTTTTTAATGCCTTCCATTTTATTGTAATATGCCTGTGGGATGGCAGTATTGGTTTTATGTGAACCGGCAGGACTGACACCTTCGTATTTATAGTAGATTTTTGCAGGTGTTCCCAGCAGTTTCTCGAGGTTTGTTGCCCTGTACAATGGCGAAGGCCTGAACATTGAATAAAGTTCGCGAACTTTATCGGGGATAGGAATAAACCGCTCACCCGACATCTCCTGCCGTATCAGTTCATCGGGGAAAAGCGCACCCATCGAAGCTGCATCCAAAGGTTTGAGCGTGCCGGGATGCAAGGGAGGCAACATTTTCCCTCCAAGGTCAGCGGCAATATTATACCATTTATCAGGCATTTCTTCGGGAAGTAAAACTATATTTCGGTTGTTGTTTTTCATAACAATTAGTATTTAAGTAAGAAAATGGTTGGATTAAAAACGAAAAGGGCACATCGTAACGATGTGCCCTGACGAGGATGCTTCTATATTTTATTACATACCCGGGATTACGCTACGATGTGCATTAGCCATCGGCGCCACCAATTGTTAGCAGGAATATGTAAGCCTTGAGTCATTAGGTAAATTTGAAATGCAAAGATAAAGATTTATTTCTCGTGACAAACTGTTTTTATTTTTTTTTCTCAGCGTTTAAATTATTCCAGGTTTTTACATTAGCATTGTGTAAACCATTAGAAAATATACTAATGGGTTCAGATTGAAGCTTAACATTTCAATTGCAGTTTTGTTTTACTGTTCAAAACAGGCTGATTAATCATACTCTTTCCATGCTGCTGGTACTGCAAGCGTTTTAAACCCTTGTTGGATTTTAATCACCGGGCTTGATAGTTAAGGAAGCATCATCGTGTATCGGTCATAGCCTCATCAGTTTAGGATTCACTTTGCCAGGTTTGGCCACCATACCGAATTCCTTTACCTTTGCAGCCTCAAATTATTCAACACCATGCAGACAGCCGAACGCAGCTCAGGACACGATCCATCCGAACAGGTAATTTATAACCGTTGCCTTTATGCATATAAGGCTGCCAGCGAAATTGTGAGCGGCAACATCATAGAACTTGGCAGTGGCGAAGGCTACGGTATTCATTTACTGGCGACGCTTGCGAAGCATTACCTGGCTGTCGATAAATTTGATACGGATATTTCGGGACATACGAATGTGGAATTCCGCAAGAAGATGCTCCCTTCGCTGGCCGGCATTGCTGATAACAGCTTCGATTATGCCGTTACTTTCCAGGTTATAGAGCATATTGAGGATGACCTTACCTTTATCAGCGAAATACACCGGGTATTAAAACCCGGAGGTAAGCTTTTATTAACCACGCCTAACCGCCTTATGTCGCTTACCCGCAATCCATGGCATATCCGTGAATATACCGGTGAAGAATTGGCTGCCCGGGTAGGCAAAAGTTTCGCAAAAGTAGAGGTGAAGGGCGTTTTCGGCAGCCCTGTTGTAATGCAATACCACGAAAGCAACAAAGCCTCGGTTAAACGCATTACCCGTTTTGATGTATTAAATCTGCAGTACAGGCTGCCCAGGCAGTTGCTGCAGATACCTTATGATATTATGAACCGGCTGAACCGCCGGAAACTGCTTTCGGGCAATACCGAAATTGTAAATAAAGTGACACTCGAAGATTTTTTCCTCAGGGATACTACCGAAAACTGCTTCGACCTCTTTGTTATTGCAACAAAATGACCCGTTTGTCAACAACATTTTGAGGCTGTAATTGAAATATGGCCCAATAGATTATTTTTGATGATCACTTTTGGTTTAGTTGAAGAAAACTATCGTCAGCTAATTCCTCAGCCTCATGGCAACTAAAATTTATTGAAAGCCCTATCCATTTTTATATGTAGTTTTTTAGCCTTTAAGTAAAATATTTGACACACATTTTTCAATTGATTTTAACAATTTGATTGATATAATTCGAAACATCCATATATTTGACCCACCTCAAAACAAATATTAACCAACTTATTTTAAGTTTATGAAGCGAATCTTTACACTGATTGCCTTGACTCTGGCTGGCATTCCGGTATTTGCCAGTGAAGCCGATCTCAAAATTCCCAATCTCACACTTGAACAGAACAACCTGCTGTTGTTCGGATTTGCAATTTGTATACTCGGATTGCTATTCGGGTATTACCAGTTTAGTTCGGTAAAAAAACTCAGGGCTCACAAAAGTATGCTCGATGTTGCAAACATCATTTTCGAAACCTGTAAAACTTACCTCATTCAGCAGGGTAAATTCATTGTTATATTGTTTGCGTTTATCGCAGCCTGTATAGCATTCTATTTCGGATACCTCGGCGAAATGAGTATTGGTGGCGTTCTGCTGATTCTTTCATGGACCGTTATCGGTATCCTGGGATCTTATGGTGTTGCCTGGTTTGGTATTCGCATGAATACACTGGCTAACAGCCGTATGGCTTTTGCTTCGCTTGAGCGCAAACCGCTGAAACTGCTTAATATTCCACTTGATGCAGGTATGAGTATAGGTGTTTTGCTTGTAAGTGTTGAGCTTATTATGATGCTTGTCATATTATTATTTGTTCCCCGCGAGTATGCCGGAGCCAGTTTTATCGGATTTGCCATTGGCGAATCGTTGGCAGCCTCAGCCTTACGTATTGCAGGTGGTATTTTCACCAAGATCGCCGATATAGGTTCCGACCTGATGAAGGTGGTATTTAAAATTAAAGAAGATGATCCGCGTAACCCCGGAGTAATAGCCGATTGTACGGGTGATAACGCCGGCGACAGTGTCGGACCAACAGCCGATGGTTTCGAAACCTACGGTGTTACCGGTGTTGCTCTTATCAGTTTTATCGTGCTTGCTGTAATGCAAATTGCCGATCAAACACTTTTACTTACCTGGATTTTTGTAATGCGTATCCTCATGGTGGTTACTTCCATAGGTGCTTTTTATATCAATAAAGCGTATACCAACGCAAAATACCGCGATGCCGTTGATATGGATTTTGAAAAACCATTAACCTCCCTGGTTTGGATCACATCCATTTTTTCGATTGTTGTAACTTTTGGAGTAAGCTATTTCATGCTGGGCGAACTTGCCAATAACCTCTGGCTTACGCTTTCCATTATCATCAGTTGTGGTACGCTGGGTGCAGCTCTTATTCCTGAGTTCACTAAAATTTTTACGAGTCCCAAATCGCATCATGTGAACGAAATTGTAACTGCTTCGCGCGAAGGTGGCGCTTCGCTTAATATACTTTCGGGACTTGTTGCTGGTAATTTCAGCGCGTTCTGGCAAGGTATGGTGTTCCTGGTGCTTATGTTTACGGCTTATTTCGCCTCTACATACGGACTTGCCGAAATGATGATTTATCCTTCCATTTTTGCTTTCGGACTGGTTGCTTTCGGTTTCCTGGGTATGGGACCTGTTACAATTGCTGTTGACAGCTATGGCCCGGTTACTGACAATGCGCAGAGTATTTACGAACTTTCGCTGATCGAGGAAAATCCTGATGCAGTAGCGGAAATTGAAAGGGATTTTGGGTTCAAACCCGATTTCAAAAATGCAAAACATTACCTCGAAGCTAACGATGGCGCAGGAAATACCTTTAAGGCCACTGCCAAACCGGTGCTTATCGGAACCGCTGTTGTTGGTGCCACCACTATGATCTTTTCCCTTATCCTGGTGATTAAGGAGAAATTTCATATTGCTCCTGAAACCATCCTCAACATCCTAAATCCTTATACAATTCTTGGATTTCTTGCAGGCGGAGCTGTTATATACTGGTTTACAGGCGCATCCATACAGGCTGTTACCACCGGTGCTTACCGTGCTGTTGAGTATATCAAGAAAAACATTAAACTCGACGAAGGTGCCGACAGCAGCGCTTCCATTGAAAAATCTAAGGAAGTTGTAAAAATATGTACACAGTATGCTCAGACCGGTATGTTGAATATTTTTATCGGAATCTTCTCCTTTGCTCTTGCATTTGCGTTTTTTGCGGGTTACCGCGACCTCGCTGGCGCTACACCCGAAATAACGTACGCAGCAGCTTCATTTTTTGTAAGCTACCTTATTTCGATAGCAGTATTCGGTTTGTTCCAGGCGATGTTTATGGCTAATGCCGGCGGTGCATGGGATAATGCAAAAAAAGTGGTTGAAGTTGATCTGCACGAAAAAGGAACTCCTTTGCACGAAGCATCTATTGTTGGCGATACCGTAGGTGATCCTTTCAAGGATACTTCTTCGGTTGCTCTGAACCCGATTATTAAGTTCACAACCTTGTTTGGTTTGCTGGCCATGGAAATTGCCATTACCGAAAGTTTTTACGCCATAGCACCATATGTTGGTGCAGTATTCTTTTTAGTGGCTCTTTATTTTGTGTACCGTTCGTTTTACAAAATGCGTATTATTAAATAGAAACCAGGCATATAAATTTTGGCCCCGTTACCTTAAAAACGTGACGGGGCTTTTTTATTCAGCTATGGCATGAAATCACAGCATTTAGTTTTTTCAATTGGCAGAAACGGAGTATTTTTGTCGCGTCAAAAACAACAATACTACTTTTTTAGAACAATACTATGGGAAGAGCATTCGAATTTCGTAAGGCACGCAAAATGAAACGATGGGGAAATATGTCGCAGGGTTTTCACCCGCCTCGGCAAGGATATTGAAATGGCTGTAAAAGCCAGCGGGCCTGATCCTTCAAGTAATTCAAGGTTGCGTTTGCTTATTCAGACCGCGAAAAGCGAAAATATGCCGAAAGATAATATCGACCGGGCAATAAAACGGGCTGTTTCGAAAGATTCGTCCGATTACAAGGAAGTGGTTTACGAGGGTTATGCACCTCACGGAGTAGCTGTGGTTGTTGAAACAGCAACCGATAACCCAACCCGTACGGTAGCGAATGTGCGCATGTATTTCAACAAATATGGCGGAAGCCTGGGCACTACCGGCATGACCGATTTCCTTTTCGATCGCAAATGCACTTTCAAAGTGGAGATGAAAGAAGGTATTGATATTGAGGAGCTTGAGCTTGAATTGATTGATTTCGGAATCGATGAAATTTTTGTGGATGAAGGCGAAATAGTTTTGTATGCCGAGTTCCATAACTTCGGATCCATACAGAAATACCTTGAAGAGAATGAATTTGAGATCAAAACCTTTGCTTTCGAGCGTATACCCAACGATACCAAGGAACTAAACGAGGAACAGCAGGCTGATGTTGAAAAACTGCTCGAGAAGATGGAAGAGGATGATGATGTGATTAATGTGTTTCACAATATGAGGTAGATTGAACGCAGATTGCGCAGAAAGAAGGGATAAAAATGATTTAAATTCTATGATTAATCCGCGAAAATCCGTTAAATCTGCGTCATCCGTGTTCTATTTTTTCTGTTTTTGAACAAGAGATACAACATCCTTACCGAAAAAGACAATACAATAATATTTATTCCAGAAATCAAAATAATGAAAACAAAGTGTCAGGCGCCCGTTGGGTTAGCAGACACATTGTTTAGCGCAACTTTTACATCTTCTAATGTAGCATCAATATCGAAAATCATAAATGGTTTCAGATAGTGCAATGTTTTACCGCTTTTAAACCGCTCTTCGCCGCCACCGGTTATATTGAGCATAACGATGGCTTCCGGCTCAATTTTATTATCATTTACCGCTTGCATAAGTGAGGCAACGGCCACTGCTGCAGCCGGATGAATATCGTTGCCTTCGAGTTCAAGGAATAGTTCAGCAGCTTTGCGCGCTTCGTCATTGGTAACTGCCAATACTTCGCCTTTTGTTTCGGTTAGTGCGTCGAACAGTCCGCCAACAGGAGGGTAGGGCGGTTTGCGGTTTGAGAGTACTTTGGCATCAATAATTTCAACCTCACGGCGGGCAGTATCGTGGTCGAAATGAAGCATTTCGCGTGAGTTGGCTTTCCAGGCATTCATGATGGGCACGAAAGGACTGTTTTGCGAAACCATCAGTTTCATCATTGTGTTCCCAAATCGTCCATCGGCAATCAGGCGGAGGTTGGCCTCCCAGGCTGCAATGGCTCCGGTGCCGCTTCCCACAGCCTGGAAATAATAATCGGGAATTTTACCGATATGGTAGTAGCAGAAAGCATGGTAGTTCCCATGCCGTCGCGGCGGGCAACGTTTTTGGCACCGCCTTCGGCAATAAAGCCCTCGCACTGGCAGGCCAGGTTCGACAGGTGAATGGCATCGAAATAATCGCTTCCGCTGCGGGTGGCAAGCAGTTTTACACAGTCGTTGAGCGGCTTTTCGAACCAGAGAGCTTCGAGGTTATCTTCGGGAACACACAGCAGCAATGGAATATTATTATCGGAGCAAACCCTGGCAAAAGCACGGGCCGTATTTCCTGCCGAAGCCACCACAAGTACCTTCGCGCTGAGTAGTATCCATGCGGGCGCAAACGGAATAAGCTTCGGTTTCCTTAAACGAAGCGGTTGTCATCACGCGCACCTTTTTCGGGCCAGTATCCACTGAAAGTGATATACAGGTTTTTCAGTCCGAGCAGCGTGGCTAACCCTTCGCTTTTGTATGTAACTGGAGCCGAGGATCCCTGAAGCATACGCTTAACAGGCAGCCAGTCGGCGAAACGGTAAATGCCGTATGAAACGTCTTTCGGATTCATTTGCAGGTGTTTGTACACAGCCCTGATCAATGCCGGTTTCGGTTTGACCGGGCTCGTCGAGCATCCAGCCGGTATCCTCGTATAGTTTTCGCCTGTTACCAGCGAATGCAGTTTGTATTCTGTAGCTTCGAAATGCATCATGATGTTTAGATTCTCATTGTTGGGGCAAAGGTAGAAAAAAAAGGTTTGAAGGGTTTAGCTTCCCTGCCTGCTGACGCAGTCAGGTTGGAAATTCATGCTCCATAATTTGTGTTCAATGTCGTTGATAACTTTGAAGGTGTTCAGGGCCAGGTGCAACTGGAGAACGGTTCCCTCGGTGCTGACGAATATTTCTGGGAGTTTGGAAATGGTGAAACCTCCAATGTGGCTTCGCCCATAGTTACCTACGCCGAAGATGGAGAATACCTGATTCAGCTTTATTCGCGAAATGATTTTGGTTGTGTCGACTCTACGGGAGTGCTTTATAAACTGATGTTCAAAGGCCTGTGGGTACCTAATGCTTTTGTTTCTGGTCCTGTTTCGGAAACACGTATGTGGAAGCCGGTTGGCGTTAACCTGGCCATGTATAAGGCTGAAATATATAACCGTTGGGGCGAGAAAATATGGAGCTCAAGCAAGCTGAATGATAAGGGCGCACCTGTTGAAGGGTGGGATGGTACTTTTAACGAAAAGCCATGCCAGGAAGGTGTTTATATGTGGAAGATCACTGCTGTATTTATCGATGGAACAATCTGGCAGAATAATGATGTGGGCAACCGGCAGGGACTGTCGGAAGGTACTGCCGGCACTATTACACTGATCAGGTAAGGATATTACGACAATCCTTCTTTGCTAAGAGTTGAGGTTTGAAGGATAGTATTGAAATGGCGTGCGTTGAGTCCTGAGTTTTTTTACCTGTTTCTATAACAGTTCATGGAGTTCGCTTCCCGATTTGTTTAATGCTTAACTCCACATCTTCGGTAATGGCCTTTCCCGAAATAGTTGCCCCGCTGATAGCGTCAATGTCCTTTCCATATCTCAAAGGTTTTGTTCCATTGTAGCCCCTGAATTGCTTAAGCCAGGCTTTGCTGCATATTTCTTCGCCATGAGTAGCCGCATAATTGAAGACCTTTACTTCCAGAACGGTGTACTGTTTATTCGTAATAGCATAATAATCAAAGTATTCACGAAGTTGTAACTCATCGGTTTGTATATGTTTGCCATCGCATCCGCCGTTGCGGCAACTTATCACCCGGCGTGTATATGCCCAGCCGACTGTATCCCTGTTGAGGAGGATATAGTAAAGGTTGAGTGTCGAAGGTTGGGTCGAAGTTCGTAACACTGCAGCAGTGCGGCTACCCGGCCATTTTTTTTCAATAGTTGCCGTTAACTCCGGAGGCATACTTCGTCCAACAGGCTTCGAAGCTCCAAGTGCTATCAGTGAAGTAAGTAATAGTATTTTATATGTGAGAAGTTTAATATGCATTTTTTTAGATTTACTCTTTTCGTGGATTTCTTGAATCATTTTCGAACTTTAAAACCAAACTCCTATACCCAGGTTTAACGTCTTTTTATATTGTTGGGTGAGTTCGTTTTTCGCGAATTCCATATCAGCTTTAAGCATTGCACCCTGACTAATTTTCCAGCCTAAACCGGTTACTATAAGCGAGTTGTTGTACGATTCGTTTTGGGTAGTAACGGCATCGGTTTTGTAGTGTGTATTGTACTTTTCGTACCTGATAAAAGGAATAAGTTCACTGTCATCAATTGCTGTGTGATGAAAAACGTTGTATCCTGCTTCGAGGTAGTATCCGTTTATAGCGCTGCCGATACCTTTATTTGTACCGTTGTTTTTGGCAAAAGTATTGTACGATTCGCTGTTACCGATAGCCGCATAAACCACCTGGCCCCGGAGCTGAATTCCGCTGCGCGAGTATTTGGCATCAACCGACATCATGCTTAAACCCAGCACTGAACTATCGGCTCTTGCTATAAGGGCTTGATCGGTTCGCGAAATATTATTGTATAATGCCGATTGTGTACTACCAAGGTAAACGGATGCGCCTATGTTAAGACTCCGTACTCCGAAATACTCCACTTTCGAAGTAAAATTGGGTGAACTGATATAGGATTTTATGCCTTTCTGACGTGCCTTACGAAATGCATCGCTGCCATTAATAAGGGCATTCCCGTTATACCCGTTGAAGCCATTAACTACATACGCCTGGTATTTGAGAGATATTTCGTTGAACGATCCGGCAAATCCGGCTCCTAGTTCACGCCAGGTAGTGGGGATAATTTTGGAGTCAACCATTGTACGGTTTACCCCGTTAAAGGTTGTGGGTTCGTGGTATTCGTTCACCAGGCCCATAGGTATGAGTAAGAGTCCACCCCTGAAATTAAGCCATTTGTTAATTTTATAATTCACAAAAGCCTGCTCAACATAAACTTCGTTAACATGTTCAAATTCAATCTCTGTTATAAAATTGGTGCGTTCGTTGAATTTATATCCGAATAAAAGTACCAGCCGATGCACATCAAGCAGCCCGTTTTTATATACATCCTTGTCAAGAGGCTGATTATAATCGAGCTGTCCGTATCCACCGATGGTGAGTTTGTTTTCGGATGTCAGCATATTGCCGGCAGTATTTTGGTTTTCGTTTTTATCCTGTGCAAATAGCAGCGTAGCCGCAAAAAATACCAGTGTGAAGAGTGAAGTTTTTAACATGATTTCGTTTTTATGTTTAACCCTGCAAAAGTAGACCGCTCCGAAACGATATGAAATCCTCAGAAGTGGGTATTCTGCTCTTCCAAAAAGTCACTAATTGTTGGGATGCTTAATGGAGATGGAACGATGAGTGATTTGGAAGTGTGATACCAATAGCTATCGGTAGTGCCCGTCGGCCTTGCTTCGTCTTACTGGTGACAACAGCCCGGGGTGAAATAATGAAAAGTGAATTTTATCCTGCCCAGCAGGGAACGATGACGGCTATATGAAAACACAACAACCAGGGTGTAATGTTATGATAATTAGCGTGATATATTGGCGCCAATGGCCGGTCGATCTATATCAGATCATCAATACTCAGTTCATCAGTATCAATAATTTTGTTCAGGATTGCATATACGGTAAGTCCTGAAATGGATTTAATACCGAGTTTTTCGGTGATGTTTTTCCGGTGTGTAATAACAGTGTGTGTGCTGATATTTAATTTGTCGGCAATTTCTTTACTGGCATTTCCGAGTGAAACAAGTTTAAGCACTTCAGTTTCTCTTTCGGTTAACGAGAGGGTGGGAGTTATTTTTTCGGGCGTAAATGAATGAATAGCCGTTTTTGTTTTTTCAACTATCTGGTTATGAGTATCGTTGATGTAAATTGAAGTTGTATTGGTTTCTTCTGTTTCATTTTGCTGGTCGGTGATAAGCTGAATAAATTTATAATTTACTCCTGGGATATTTCGCAGATGTATATTAAAAAGGCTTTGAAATAAGGATAAGGAAGCAATAAAAACATAGTTCGACCCCTGGTGAATATTTACGTTGGCGGGGTTATTGAATACCCGCAAATGATCGTGCAGCTGCAAACCCGAGTTTTGCAGAATTTGCTGCAATCCTTCGGCTACAATTGTACTTTGATGTATGATCAGTACGCGTGTATTCATGATGCGAATAGTTTTTTCTCAATCTGCAACACCTTTGGAACCATAATTTTGTCCTCGATCCGGGAGTGGTCGCGCAGGTCGTCCTCGAAATTGAAAAGTGTGGCAAGCAGCGTATTGCATGCATTATCGTCGTAATCGGCCTGCAGGTATTTGATGATGATGTTTTTGAGGTCGAGTAGCTTGCTGTCCACATCGCTGTGGGTTTCTTCGAACTCAATTATACTCCTGTCGGGTTTTATTTTGGGTTTAGTCCCGGCATTATATTGCAAAAGCATTTCGTGAAGGTTCAACACATATGGGAAAGTGTATTTGTCCTCGTACTGCAAATGCTCGAACAGCTCCTGTTTAAATTTAAGGTAAAAGCGGGTAAGAAGCGACAATTTGTTATCGCCCGGAGCCGAAGCCATAAGATCATTCAGATGTTTTTCAATTTCCGGTATATAAAAATCGTAATAATACTTATGTGTTTTCTTCAGGTAATCGACAATAAGGGGTAAAGGAAAATCGAGGAACCTGTCGCGTGGGAAATAATCGGGATCGTGGTAGGTGTTGAGGATTTCGATAAAGAAATCAGCATTTATATGGTTTGCTTTACAAATGTCGGCCACACTCTCATCGCCGAATCCCAGCCGTATACCAAAGCGGTTAACCAGCGGAATAAGCTGATAATCGTGATGAATAATATCAGCAAGTTTCTGCGATAGTTTGTACATCGGAATAATTTTGTTTTAATATAACAACGCCGGGGCATTTCGGTTCGTTAAACCGGTTTTTTTATTTGCGTACAAAAAAACCTACCATACACTGTTACTACTCAAACTATTCACATCGCCGTGGCCTTCGAATGAGTGATCGCCCAATAACTTTACTATTTTCGAAATCAACAAATCGCGGCTGTAGGGTTTACTCAGGTAATCGGAGAATCCGCTTTCGATTGATTTGATTTTATCCACTTCCGAAGCAGAAGCTGTAATTGCAATTACCGGCAAGGCGGGCGCAAATTCCCTGATGCGTTTTATTGCTTCATACCCATCCATCTCGGGCATTTGAATATCCATAAGCAGCAGGCCGATACCAGGATTATTACGGCACATTTCAACAGCCTCGGCCCCGGTACGTACAAATAAAATTTCATCGCTTAGTTTACCAACCGAAATACTGAGCAGTTTTGCTGATGTAGCATCGTCCTCGGCAATAAGGAAAGTAGCAGGATTTGACTTATGGATCTTTTTATTGGCAGCATTCAGGCTTTCATCCTGTTTGAATTTTATGTTTAAGGTGTCGTATGGTAAAGTGAAATAAAAGGTTGAGCCTTTACCGGCCGAGCTTTCGAGCCAAATTTCACCGCCAAGCATTTCGACATATGCCATCGAAATGGATAAACCCAGGCCTGCACCTTCGTAGCTGCGGCTATGCGATTCGCTGCCTTGCCTGAAGCGTTCAAATATTATTTTTTTCTGCTCGTCGCGGATGCCTTCGCCCGAATCTTTAACGTAAAACTCGAGGTATTCGCCTTTCAATTTATAACCGATGTTAATATATCCGTTATGTGTGAATTTTATGGCATTTTTTACCAGGTTGGTGAGTATGGCATATACTTTTTCCCTGTCGGTATTCAGAAAAGCTTTATGATATGGAAACTCGTTATCAATACCAAGCTGAATCCCTTTGTTATCAGCTTCAGGCTTGAAAAAGTTGTAGATAAATTCAATCTGTTCGTTTATATTGGTTTCGGACATGAAAACTTCCGTCTGCCCGGCTTCAATTTTCGAAATATCGACGATATCGTTGATTATATTGAGCATTCGGTCGCCACTGCTTTGTATAATGCGGATATACTCCTGCTGCTTTTCGCCGGTAAGATTTGGTTTTTTCAGAAGCTCGGTAAAACCAAGTATGCCATTCATAGGTGTCCGGATTTCGTGGCTCATATTGGCCAGGAAGGCTGATTTAAGGCGGTCGCTTTCCTGTGCTTTCTCCTTTTCCCGTACAATCATTTCTTCGGCTTGCTTGCGCTCGGTAATATCAATCCCCATTCCAACAATATATTGGTTACCTTGCACTGCAATGGGCACCCCCGAAAGTATAAACGGAATTTTGGTCCCGTTGGTTGCATTTAAAGTAACCTCCAGTTTTGAATGCCCTTCTGCCAATGTTCTCTCGATAGCATAAATTACTTTTTCTTTTGCTATCGGGTCATTCCAATCGTGGATTGAATGATTGCCTAGTTCTTCGCTGGTATAGCCGAGGAGTATTTCATGATTTTTATTCCAGCGAATTAATTTAAGCTCGGGGTAGGAATAAATATAGAAAATACCCGGAAGGCTGTCGATCATTGAATTGGAAAATAATTGTTCCTTAAAAAGTTCTTCTTCAGCCAGTTTGCGTTCGGTTATGTCTCTGAGAGCGCCATCAATATGATGAGGATTTCCTTCCGCATCGTATATCAGCCGGGCATTGGCTGAAGCATACTTTAAACCACCCGATTTTGAACGTACCTTTATTTCGAAATCCCTTAGTTCGCCATGAGTTCTAATTGCATCAAGTAAAAATTGCCTGTCGGCTGGGTCGTAGTATAGTTTATGAACCGGATGGCTGATTATTTCGTTTCTGTCGAATTCAGCATAATGTTTAATGGAAGGGCTGATATTAAGTACAGTCCCTTCGAGGTCAGTTTGATAAAATACATCCTGAACGTTATCGAAAATAGCACGGTATTTTTCCTCGCTTTCGCGCAGGGCGTTTTCAGCCCGGGTACGAATGGTAATATCGAGCACCGAAATCAGGACTGCAGGCTGACCATCCAATGAAATCGACTCGGCCGAAAGTATAATCGAAGCTGTTTCACCTGACTTTCGAATGCCTTCTAACTCAAAATCTTTAAGTACCCCGTTCGAAGCAAATATGGCTTCAGCTCGTTTGTATTCATCTTTTTTTATCCAAAAATTAAATTCACGGCCCCCGTGACCTACTAATTCTTCGCGTTGATACCCTGTGAGATCTGTAAAAGCCTTATTAACATCTATAAATATGCTTTCCGCATTTTGTATTGCCATAGCCACAGGCGATGATTGGAAGGCTTTATTGAATTTTTCTTCTGATAACCTGAGTAATTCTTCAGCCTGTTTGCGTTCGGTATTATCGAACATATAGCCTTTTAACCGGATCAAATCCCCGTTTTCGTCAAATTCACCAATAATGTTTTCGATCACGTTAATTTCTATGCCATCGCGCCTGAGTAACACCTGTTCGTAACTTTCAACTTTTTCCTTCTCTTTTATAGTATCTATAATTTTCCGGCGGTCGCCAGGGTTTTTATAGAACTGTAAAACATTAGTTTGCATAAGCTCTTCAACGGAATCGAATCCAAGCATTTTAGCCATAGCCGGGTTACACAATAAAAGCTTTCCCTCAATTGTTACAATAAAATTGCCTGTCAAGTCATTGTCAAATAACTGTTTGTATCGCAATTCGCTTTTCACCAGCATATTTTCGGCTTTTTTACGCTCGGTAATATCCTCAATAATACCTACTCCACCTCTGAAGGAAGATGTGCCTGAATTCATGGGTGTAAATATGGCACGTACGGGAGTTATTTTATTTGAATTCACCGAATGATAGATATCGTCATATATCCCGGTATTTCCGTCGAGGGAACGCTGAACAGCCGCAACCAGTTTTTTGTCAGGCAGTTGCAGCATATTAAGGCCAATCAGTTTGTCGGCGGTTGTACCTATTATTTCAGTAAATTGTTGGTTGCAAGCCTTTATAACTCCTTCATAGTCATAGGATAACAAGCCCATTGGGGAGTGTTCGAAGATAAGGCGATATTTTTCTTCGCTTTCGAGCATGGCTGCTTTTGCCAGCATCCTGTCGGTAATATCGCGCCCAATACCAACCAGGCCGATTATAGTGTTATCATTATCGCGTAATGGCAGTTTTGATGAGAGCAGCCAGCGTTTTTCTCCATGTTCATCGAAAATGTAGTCTTCCCTGTTAATCACCGGATTCCCGGTTTTGAGAACTTCCATGTCATCCGAATAAAACTTTTCAGCAAGTTCCTTTGGGTAAAAAGCAAAATCGTCCTTTCCTAAAACCTCTGATTCATTTTTTGCCCCCAGGTACTTAATTTCAGTTAAGTTAACCAGGGTTTTGCATAGATTTATATCCTTCGAATAGATAGGATCGGGCAAATTATCAATTACTGTGCGGAGCAATAGTTTTTCGTGGTTCAGTTTTTCGACTGTTTTCCTGCTTTCCTTTTCAGTTGCAACGCGCTCAGTAATGTCATTTACCAATATATGACGCGCCTTACGCTTATTATATACTACCGTGTGCGATGTGAGTTCAACAACAATACAATCTCCGTTCTTTTTCAGGTGCCTCCACGAGCCGGCATTGTTTAAGGGTTCGTGGGTTTTTGCAATATCTTCGAGTAGTGCCGGAATATCTTCGGGAGGTCGGATGTCCTTCAGGGTCATCGCCAGGAATTCCTCCTTCGAATATCCATAATGCTTTACCGCAGCCTGGTTTACCTCGAGGAACGCAAGTGTTTCGAGGTCGTAAATCCACATAGGCTGTGGGTTGTTGGCAAACAAATACCGGTATTTCTCCTCGCTTTGGAGTGTTTCATTTTTAGCCGTTTCCCATTCGCTAATATCGCGGTCGATTCCCCTGTAACCCAGTAAATTATTCTTGTCATCAAGTATAGGAACACCGCTGGTTTCGAGTATTATATGCCGCCCGTCCTTATGTATATTTGTGTTTACCAGGCTATAAAATGGTTTTCGGGAGGCGACAATTTTATCAGATCGTAATTTTATGTTTTCTACCTCCCCGGCTGGCATAAAAGCAAATGGCGACCTGTTTATTACTTCCTCCTGTTTATAGCCCAGTATGGATTCGATTTGCGGACTCACATAGGTGTATACCCCTTCGGTATTGGTTTCCCATATTAAATCGTTAGTGCTTTCGACCAGGTTCCTGAATTTGGCTTCTTTTTCAATTAACTGCTTTTTTGTATTTTCAAGTTCGTTTACCCTTGTTTTGAGTTTCAGGTTCTGGTAAGCGTTAGCCGAGAGTTCAGCGGCCATTGCATGAAGCATTTCCGAAACTTTTTTAAACTGAACAAGCGGCATTACGGGTACCTCGCTCAGTGCTTTCCTGAACTCTTCTTTATCGGCACCAATTTCATCAGCGTAATTAAGCATTTGCTGTTCATCCAGTTCCTCGCTACGTACCTGGCCTATAATCCAGTTGGCAACATGTTTATTGCCCACTTTCAGAACAGCGCCCGATTCCCATAACCCAACGCTGAGGCAAGGCTGAACAACTGAGCCTTTATCCTGCCTCCAGCCAAACTCCGCTTTTGATTTAAAACAATTTGCTTTCCCTTTCTCCGTAGTACGTATCAGATCCGAACATAAACGGCAGAAATTACTGGGTTCGGTTATATGGCGAACCGTCAGGCAGGGTAATTATGGAAGCCACACCGGTAGCATCCGAAAACAGGTTTTGTATGCGTTGTATATCCTCAATATTGAAAAGGTCGCTGAATTGCAGGCTTTCCAATGTTTCAGTCACAGTATGGTCGTCAGTATGAATGTTCATTTTAAAACTTTTCATTTTGATTTCAGGAGTCGGGGTAATAAGTTCAGTGAGTTATCGGTGTTTTATGGGTAGCAGAGCAATAAAATACGAACCAGGTTTAAGCTGATTGATACGGATTGTAATGAGACGCTGGACAGGGTTTCACAACTAATGCTGTTACAAACCTGAAGGGATTGATTTGATTTTATGGCCGGTAAGTGTCGATTTTTTCCTAACCGGCATCATTTATGATTTTTCGATGAGTGCTTTTATTTTTGTGATGAGGATTTCGCGGCTGATGGGTTTGCCGATATAGTCGGAACAACCGCTGGCTAAAGCTTTTTCCTTATCAGCATTAGCTGAATATGCCGTTTGTGCTATAATAGGTAAATCGGGCATAAACTCCCTGATCAACTTTGTAGCTTCGTATCCATCCATTTCGGGCATTTTAATATCCATCAGTACCAGGTCAATAAGTTGTGACCTGCACATTTCAATAGCTTCACGACCATTATTAGCCCGTATAATAGTAATATTAAAGTCGGACAAAAGTTCCCTGAGCAGCATGAAATTCGAATCCTCGTCTTCGGCTATTAAGAGTGTTTTTGGCTTTTGCGTACGAAAATGCGTTGTCTTTTTCGTCGAAGGGCCTGCAACATCTGATTGAGGCGCTTTATTGTAAGGTATTGTGAAATAAAAGCTTGACCCTTTGCCGGGTTCGGATGTAAGCCATATTTTACCACCCAGCAGTTCGACAAATGCTTTGGCAATGGATAATCCCAGTCCTGAGCCTCCGAATTTGCGTGCCAGTGTGCTTTCGACCTGCCTGAAGCGTTTAAAAATTTCGTCGTGCATTTCGGCTGCTATACCAATACCGGTATCGTGTACCGAAAATTCTATTTCTTCGCCTTTTATCTCATAGCCAAAAACAACATGGCCTTTTTTTGTGAATTTGAGGGCATTACCAATAAGGTTGTTAAGTATTTGTGAGAGCTTGGTCTGGTCACATACCAGCCTGATTTCCGTTTGTGGCATGCCGGCTTGCATGCGAAGCTCCACATCCTGATGAGCAGCCTTCATCAGCGATTGTTCGTAAACGATACGCAGCAAATAATTCAGATCAAATTCGGTGAGATGCGTTTTCTCCTGCCCGGCTTCTATAGCTGCAATATCAATAATATCGGTAATAATCGACAGCAATTGCTTGGTGCTTTGAATGATAATGTCCGAAAACTCTTTTCGCTTTTCGGATGTGAGATCCGGTTCGTTGAGGAACTCGGCAAAACCCACAATAGCATTCATAGGGGTTCGGATTTCGTGCGAAATATTATTCAGGAACGAAGTCTTAAGGCGGTCACTTTCTTCGGCTTTTTCCTTGGCAGCAATCAATTCCTGTAAAAGTTTTTTCTTTTCGGTAATATCAGTTTTTATTCCCAGGTAATTCACAATTTTGCCTTGCAGGTCGAGAATAGGCGAAATGGAGGCGCTTTCCCAATAAAGCTCTCCGTTTTTCTTTTTATTCATGAACTCGCCACTCCATGTTTTACCCGAAGTGATGGTTTCCCAAAGTTTACTATACTCTTCATCTGAAGTATTGCCGGTTTTAAATATTCTTGGATTTTTACCGATCACTTCTTCGCTTGTATATCCTGTTAAAGCAGCTGTATTTGCGTTAACATATTCAATAGTACCATTCACATCAGTAATTACTATAGAGTTTGGACTTTGCTCAACAGCCCGTGATAGTTTTAATACTTCCCTTTCGGCTAAAACTCTTGCTTTTTGTACTTTTGCTTCACTTATTGCCCTGTTGACAGCCGAGCCAAGGCGCTCCATTTTATTTTTCAGCACATAATCAGTAGCCCCGTTCAATAAGGATTCGATGGCAGCTTCTTCGCCCATGGTGCCGCTGATAAAAATAAAAGGGATATGCGAATATTGCTCTCTTGCCCATATTAAGGCATCGTTGCCATTATAATCGGGCAGGTGATAATCGGACAGAATAATATCTACATTTTCGTCACTCAGCAATGTGTGAAAAGTTTCTTCATTGTCGCACAGGTAATAATCAAACCGGATTTTCGATTTTTCGAGCATGGTTCGCACCAGTATCGCGTCATTAGGATTGTCCTCGAGGTGAAGGATTTTAATCGGATTGTCCATTATTATTTCTATTGTATTTAGATCACAATTAAACAGGGCGTTCATTTAGTACTACCCAGTATTGCCCGATTTCGGAAACCACACGTACAAAATCGATAACATCAATTGGTTTTACCACGTACGAGTTGGCACCGAGTTTATAACATTCCTCAAGATCGCTGGTATTTCGCGATGAAGTAAGCATAACCACGGGTATTTTTTTATAGGCTTCGTTGCTTCTTATAAGTTTTAATACCTCTTTTCCATCAACCAGCGGCATTTTTATATCGAGCAAAATAAGGACAGGGTCATCACCTTCATGATCAGCAAATTTTCCTTTACGTTCAAGGAAATCGAGCGCCTCTTCACCGTCTTCAGCCACTATTATGTTGTTTCCAAGATGTGCTTTTGTAAGAGCATTCCTGATAAGTGCCACATCGTTTACACTATCATCGACTAACAGGATGTTCTGGATCTTTGCCTTCATGGAGTACAAGTTTATGAGTTATAAAACACCAGTATATTTTTTACTGTTTCAACTTACTTATAACGCCTCATGTGTTTTATTTAAGCAGCATTATTTAAGCTTATGGTAAACGACAAAAGTAAAATGATAAAAGCCAGGTAGTTTTCAGGCTCTTAATTATAAGTGAAAAGGTGCCTTACTGTTATTACATTCATTATGGTATAATCCTTTTAACATCATCCTTTCGTCAGTTGTATTTTTTTTTAGTTTTCGAATTAATTAAGCTTGGGGTTTAATTGTGTTTTGCGATTTTTCTTCCAAAGGTAAGCTAAAATAAAATGTGGCACCTTTTCCTGTTTCACCTTCGGCCCAGCATCGGCCTCCATGCCGCGAAACAATGCGGTTGATATTAGCCAGGCCTATACCAATACCATCAAAATCCTGTTGTTTGTGAAGGCGCTGAAACACCCTGAACAATTTATCGGCATATTTCATATTAAAGCCCGCACCATTATCCTTTACAAAGAAAACGGTTTCGCCATTGTCGGCAATACTCCCGATTTCGATAACGGCTTGCTCCTTTTTGCGGGTATATTTAATTGAATTTGAGATTAAATTGATCCATACCTGGCTTATGAGCTGGTAATCGCCGAATGAATCGGGTAACAGCGGTATTTGTAATTCGATGGCGCGGGCCTCAATCTCAGGGGTAAAAAGTTGCAAGCCCTGTTTTATCATATGGCGGGTGTCGATAGTGGTTTTACGCAGTTCGGTACGATTGAGTTTCGAAAACGAAAGCAGGGCATCAATCAGATTCCCCATTTCGTCGGTCGATTTCGATACTATATCGAGGTACCCTCGTTCTTCCTCGGTTAACTGCGTGGTTTTATTGTCGAGGAAAAGGCTGATAAAACCACTGATATGGCGCAAAGGAGCCCGTAAATCGTGCGATACCGAGTACGAAAATGCTTCCAGTTCCTTGTTGGCAAGTTCCAAAGCAGCTGTACGATCAGCAACCCTTTGTTCGAGTTCGGAGTTGATCTTAATAATTTCGACCTCCGCTTTTTTACGTGAAACAATCTGCCTGACCAAAATCTCTTTTTGTTTTTCATTCTGATCGAATAAGCGGTTATTCTCGATATAGATACCTATTTGATCGGCAACTATTTGCAGGTGTTCCAAAAATATATCAGTGATTTCGGCATCCTCGTCCTTAAAATACAAGCCCAGTAAGCCGCTGATCCTTCCATCCGTAATCATGGGGGCTAGTGCGAATGATTTATACTCCGGAATCCGGATGTCATCAGCTGATGCTGGATCCGGGTTATAAAACTTCTTATAATCGTGAACGGCAATTGCCTTTTTGCTGATGAAAAATTGCTTTGCAAATATGTGGGTTACCGGAATGAACTCAGGAAAAATATCGCTTGCGATACCTACTGTACCCATGAGTTTCAGCTGGTCCTTTTCGATGGTGCGTAGTATACAAGCGTCGACATTAAATGTGGATTTTACCTGTTTAAGTAATTTTATGGTCTGTTCTTTTGTCGAAAATTTATCGATACGATCTGTTTTAACATTCGACAGCAGCCTGAGCCTCGAATAGGAGTATTCGAGTTCCCTGGTTTTTCGTTTAATAAGGTACCGGAGTGAAATGATCCAACTGAGGAACAGGATAATTATTAATGTTAAAATACCAAGTGCAATGATCAGTTTTTGTGTGGACCAGGTACCAGAGGGTTTTTCGAACCAGTTCTCATACAAACTTGCATATCGCCCGTTCCCTTTAATGCGGAAAAGACCTGTGTTAACCAGTTTTAACATTTCCTTGTTACCTTGCTTTACAACAAACGAGTATTCGCGGGGGAATACCGGCTCCCCTACCTGTTTTATATTTTTAAGCTTTAGCTTGGCAATTGTAAACTTTGCATTAAAATGCGATGCAAGTGCTGCATCACATTTGCCTTCCGAAAGTAAT
The DNA here is from genome assembly GCA_963714825.1 of uncultured Bacteroidales bacterium. Taxonomy (GTDB): domain Bacteria; phylum Bacteroidota; class Bacteroidia; order Bacteroidales; family UBA4417; genus UBA4417. The sequence continues at coordinate 83,744 of CAVQQF010000004.1, forward strand.
AGCAAGGCTGCAGGTTCGCTTTTAGTAGCAATAACCTGCAAGTATGGATGGTTTTGCATTAAGTACTCCTGCATGGTCGACGATGCCTGTACAGCCACTTTTTTGTTTTTCAGATCGGCCAGCGAATTAATCCCTTTCTGACTTTTTCGTATATAAATTTCATCGAAGTTAACCTCATGCGGAATGGCGTAATCAACTGATTCGTCGCGTTTTGCTGAATAAAACATATCAGAAACATGCACTGTGCCCTCAACCTCTAATTCATGCCTTATTTCACTCCAATCACCTAATTTAAATTTTACAATAAAACCCATTTCATTTGCAATGGCTCGCATCAGATCAATATGAAATCCGACAGGTTTTCCGTGGGCATCTAAAAACTCATAAGGAGGGAAATTTGAATCGCTGCCAAAAACCACGGTGTCGCGACGGGGATTTTGTGCATGCGTAAATTGAGTAAGCAATACCATAAGAACAAAGAAAAAATACGGCACTATTTTTTCGGCTCTTTTACGGTTTCGGGTTTGTTGTTGTACCATCAGCTTGTTATTTCCATGATTATTGCGGCAGTGGGGGTTAATTGAGTTTACATTTTCAGTTTATCCTTAAGCCTTTCCAATTCTTCTTTGAGCTCAATAATACGTATTTCGCGGCCTACAAATATATCGTTTACCTCTTCCAGTTCCTGGTTGGCAATGGTAAGTTCGTAGGTGCGTTCGGCCACACGCTGCTCCAGTTCGGTATTCAGGTTTTTTATTTCCTGCTCAGCTTTTTTGCGATCGGTTATATCGAAAAATGTGGCTAATACATCGTTGTTGATGGTAATACCCGATATTACTACATCGCGAACTTTGCCATCGTTGCATGTAACCTTATATTCTTCCGATTTAATATCAGTACCTTTATGGGCGGCCTCTGTAACTGCTGCTTCCCAGTTGTTAACAACCCATTTTCTGTATTCTTCATCGGGATAGGCTTTCAGCCACCAATCATTTATGGTAGAGACCACCGATTCGTCGTAACCGAAAACTTTAATAAAACGTTCATTCCTGAAAGTAAAATTCCCATCTTTATCAACATAACAAATAGGCAAGGGCGCATTTTTCAGCGATTTGCGGAACTTCTCTTCACTTTCGCGAAGATCATTTTCCGCCTTTTTGCGTTCCGAAATATCGTGGAGGCTTCCTACAATTTTTTCGGGCTGCCCGTTTTCGCTGAAGATTATTTTTACCGAAAGTGAACACTGAATAAATGATCCATCACCATTTTTTAAGGGGACCTCAAAATCGCCTACACTGCCTTTTTGCAACATGGCAGCAATTAACGAATCGCGTATTCCGGCATCAGGATAGAAATCGTACATCGACCTCCCTATCAAGTCAGTTCGTTTGTACTGTCCTTTCGAAATCAGTTCAATGGATGGGCTTACTTCGATAATGGTGCCATCCATATGTGTTTCGTAGTAAACATCCTGAACATTTTCAAAAATGGAGCGGTATTTTTCTTCATTTATCCTCAGGGCTTCTTCAGTTTGCCTTAATTCGGTTATATCGCGGGTTATGCTTATTATATGATCAATTCCTCCGAGTTCGATTATACTGGCCGACATCATTCCATATTTAATTTCGCCGCTTTTGGTGCGGAATTTTGCCACCATGTTGTCAACAAAGCCACCGTTACGCAAACCGCTAAGAAGTTTTTTCCTGTCGCTGACGTTCACCCAGATATCTATTTCGATTGAAGTTTTTCCAATTGCCTCTGCCTCGGTATAGCCCATAATACGTGTAAAGCCATTGTTTACAGCAATATACATTCCGGAGTCGAGCCTGTTTATGTTTATTGAATCAGGACTTGTGGTAAAGGCTTTTCTGAATTTATCTTCGGAGTTTTGGAGTAATATTTCAGCGTTTTTACGTTCGGTAATATCCTGGAAAAAGATTGAAATTCCCTCGTCGGTAGGATTTATCCTGTTTTCGAACCATTTTTTATAGGGCGGATAATAGTCTTCCATTTTAATAAACACCTTTTCATCCATCACTTTCTGGTAATTTCGATGAAAAGGCTGATCTATGCCTTCGGGAAATTCGGCCCAGATATTTTTCCCGATCATTTCTTCGGGATTGCAATTAAATATAAGGCCTGCTTTGGTATTCATATGGGTATAACACCAGTTGCGGTCGAGCGAAACAAAGGCATCGCTCATGCTTTCGAGTATATTGGTAAATCCAATGTTAGCGGCCTTCAGTTCTTCTTCTGCTTTTTTGCGCTGGGTGATGTCGCGCCAGATAGTATAATAAGCTTGTTTGCCGCTTATAACAATAGATGTGAGCATTACTTCAACAGGGAATTCAGTACCATCCGATTTTTTATGAGTCCATTCAAAACGGTTGTATCCCTTGTGTAAAGCCTCCATGATCAATGCTTTAGCTTTTTCTTCCGAGAGCCGGCCATCAGGTTGCTTTTCGGGCGATATTTCCCAGGGCATCTTATCAACAATATCGTGGCGCGAGCTGTACCCCAAAATTTTTATGGCGGCCTGGTTGCAATCGGTAAATCCTTTATCGTCGAGCATTAAAATCGGGTCAGCCGATTCATGAAACAAACGCATAAATACTTCCTGGCTTTCGCGCAGTTCCTCATCCGCTTTTTTACGTACGGTAATATCCTGTGTGGTGCCAACTACTTTCAGTATTTTGCCCTGATCATCATTAAACACCTGCCCTTTAATTGATACCCAACGTATGCTTTCATCTTTATGAATCATTCGGTGCTCAATATCGTAACGTGTGGTTTTACCTTCAAATATGTCGGCCCACAGTTTCTCCAGTCTTAAGCGGTCATCGGGGTGGGTAACGGCATACCAGTCAGTGATTTCTCCTTTGGCATAGCCGATCAAATTCTCAATGGCTCCGCCTGAATCAACAGACATATCAGGAGGAGTTGCCTGCCATGCGGCCACATTGCCGGCCTGGGTAGCCAGCCTGTAGCGTTCTTCTCCATGTATCAAAGCTTTTTCAGCCCTTTTGCGATCAGTAACATCGCGGGCTATACCCTGAAAACCTATAATTTCGTTCTGCCTGTAATATGGGGCTGAAAGAACTTCAATATCGTGCTCTGCACCATTTTTATCCTGAACCTTGTATTCGGCTGCCTTGGTTTGCTTTTCGCCCTGAAGAATTTTTTTCAGACGTTCCTTGTGCATTGCCAGGTATTGTTCAGGGACAATATCCCAGATGTTCAAGTTGAGCATCTCTTTCTCGCTGTAATTGAGGTTATTGCACATTGCCTCGTTTACCGTCAGAAATTTGCCGGATATATCAACAATAAAAATTCCATCAGGGCTTTGCTCAACCAGGGTGCTGTATTTGAGCTCGTTTTCAATTAAATCAATTTCGGCTTTCTTCTGTATGGTAATATCGGCGATTACTCCGTCATTTAATATATCACCATTTTCGAGTAGTTTTGGATGCGATTCAATCTGTAACCATTTAATTTGATTATTCACTACTGCACGGCCAACCCATTGAAAATTGTCGCGTGAATCTCTCGATGCATTTACCTGCTGAACAAAACTATCCAATTCGTCGGGATGGATAAGGCGGAACATATTCATGTAATCGCTGTAGGCATCCTCTGCTTTAATATTGCCCATTTCGCACATTTTGGGGCTTACATATTCGAAGCACATTTGCCCGTCGGCTTTCATCCTGAGTTTATAGATGCCAACTGTTATGTTTTCGACCAGCTCGTCGTATTGCTCCTTCTGCATCCTGATTTGCTGCTCGGCCAGTTTTTTTTCGGTGACATCGCGTATAACCCCGGTTACTCTTTTCGTTATTTTGTTGATGGAACCGTGTACCTCGAGTATTTTGTTTTTATAATCGAGTTGCAGGTAAATGGTTTTTTCGCCTTTTATAATTTTTCTCAGGAATTGTTTTGCTTTCTGATAATTTTCGATGGTTAAATTTTCCTCGAGTAAGGCTATGATATTCCGCCCGATAATGTCCTCTTTCGGCATATCAACAATACGTTCGAGTGCCGGATTTATCGACAGGATTTTACCTGCAAGGTCGGCATGGAACATCCCTTCGGAAACAGTTTTAAAAATATCACTTAATACGGCTTCGCTTTTATGCAAGTCAGCTTCACTTTTTTTGCGGGCTTCGTTCTCGCTTCTTAAATCCTCGAGCAGGTTTAAGGTTGCTTTATAATTTGTTTTTAGTTCGCGGTTCTGCTCTTCAATTAACGAAGCAAGCTCTTTTTTTTCAATGTTCCTGCGTGTATTGGAGGCTTTAATTTTCGCCATGGCCTTAATCTGGGCAATGAGTTCGCTATCGTCGATGGGTTTCGAAAGGAAAGCTTCGCCACCCACTTCGAGGCAACGAATGCGGTTTTCGGTCGCAGCCTCCAGGGCTGTAACGAAAACAACAGGGATATCAATGGTTTTTGATTCGTTTTTTAACAAACGACAAACCTCGAAACCATCCATGTCGGGCATTACTATGTCGAGAAGTATAACATCGGGATTTTCGGTAATAGCCAGCTCAATACCTTGTTTTCCGCTTAAAGCATAATATGCGTCGGCTTCGGGAAAAGCGCTGCGGATCTTTGTTTTTAAGGTTCGCAGGCTTTCCTTTTCGTCGTCGATGGCCAGTATTTTTATTTTTTTAGCTTCCTGTTTGATCATTGTAAAGGGGGAAAGTGTATTGATAATAAATTTACCTTTTTTAGCATTGGAGGCTGATTTTATAATGCCTTTCTTTTTATCCTGAAGTTTAAAAGAGCATCAGTAGCTTAAGAAAAACAATTGAATTATTCCGTTATCTTGTATTTGGCAGCCTGTCCTGATTTGGAAAGTAATTCGTTTACCTCCTTTTTTAATTCAATCATGGCAAGTTCGCGGCCTACCGTTACTTTGTGAAATAGCTGAAGCTCTTTTAGTTTCTCGAGCAAATCCTTTTCAGCTTGCTTGCGTTCACTAATGTTAGTAACAAACCCTATATAGTACTGTGCCGTATTGTTATTATCATAGCGGGCATTTACTGCCAGCTCAACAGGTACAATGGATCCATCCTTACGGATATATTCCTTTTCGTAGGTTACCGTGATTGTTTTTTTGCTGAGCGTATTGAGCTTTTCATACTCTATGGCTCTCCATTTTTCGGGTGTGAGTGTGTCGTTCCATTTCACATGTTTTAATTCGTCGAGGGTGTAACCTGTGAGGGTAAGAAATGCTTCATTACAACTTTCGATACGGCCATCAGGATACCCGTAAGCTATAGCCATGGGTGCTTCACGAACAATATTGCCTAACAATTGCTCGCGTTCGAAGCTCTTACTCAGCTGTTCCTCGGCTAATTTGCGTTCAGAGATGTCGCGGATAACAACCTGGAATCCGATCAGCGGCAGGTACGCAGCGTTTATATTTCCATAAAATGCATTTCCGTCCTTACGTTTAAGCTGGCAGTCGCCGTGCTCAATTTTACCGGCTTTTGCGGATTTAAGAAATTGCATTACTTTTTCGGTATCCGATGTGGCATGCAGAACCTTCAATTCCAACTGCAATAATTCATCCCTTGTATAGCCAAACATACTAACGGCCCGGTCATTCGTTTCCATGATAAAGCCCTGATCATTTAGTACAAAAATGGCATCCGGCAAGGTTAAAAGCAGCGTTTTGTAACGGTATAAAACATCAGACAACTGCCGGTTTGTTTCGTCAGCCTGCGTCATTTTATCCTCCAGTTTGCGGATCAGGGCCTGGTTATATTCCCTAAGCTGGATTTCTTCCTCAATTTTTGGTTCCTCAAGAGGCGGGAATTTACCTTTTTGCAGGTTTTCGAGCAGCTCTTTTATAAGCAATAAAAAACTATCAGGATCCTGTGGTTTAACAATAAACATATCTACGCCAAGGTGAAGGGCTAACTCCTCATCTTTTGCATCGGTATATGTGGCGGTATAAAAAACAAAGGGAATATCTTTTAACCTTATATCAGCTTTCCATTTTCGGAGCAGGGTAAAGCCGTCCATTACCGGCATAAGGATATCGGAAATTATTAAATCGGGCGGATTAGCAATGGCCTTCTCTAACGCTTGTTTCCCGTTATCAGCGGAAATAACCTCGTACCCGCTGCCAAGCAGCAACCTATCCAGCAAATAAAGGTTCTCAGCATGATCGTCGGCTATCAGAATTTTAATTTTCATAACTATTTTACTATATCGTTAATAATCTGGTTCATCGAATCAATAAATGTATCGGGGTTTATTGGCTTTTCGATATAACCATTAGCGCCTGCCGCCAGTATTTTTTCCCTGTCGCCTTCCATGGCATAGGATGTAACAGCAATAATCGGGGTTAGTTTAAGTGAATCAATTTCCCTGACTTTACGGGCAACAGTGTATCCATCCATTTCGGGTATTTGTATGTCGAGTAAAATGATGTCGGGTATTATTTTTTGTGCTGCGGCAATGCCCTCAATACCGCTAAAAGCCCGGTAAATATCGTAATTATTATGTTCGAGCAGGAACGAAAGCATATACATATTTTGTTCGTTGTCTTCGATTATAAGGATTTTTGTCTTCATTTTCAGCTTAGTAAGGTTATTATTTCCAGGAGTTTACCAGAGGTGTCACAAGTCTGTAGGTAAGGTTAGTATAAAAGTACTTCCTGTACCGGGTTTGCTTTCGACCGTAATGGTACCACCTAATTTGCTGGTGAGTTTAGCCGAAATAGAAAGTCCCAGCCCGGTGCCTTCGTGGCTGCGGGTAATACCGGTATTAACCTGGCTGAAAGGTTTAAACAGTTTTTCCAAATCGTTTTTCTCAATTCCGATTCCTGTATCAATTACTTTTGTAACTATCGAATTGTTTACTGCTTCGCATTGTATGCTTATGCTGCCGGTATCAGTAAACTTAACTGCATTATTCAACAGGTTGATCAGTATTTGTTCAACCCTGCGTTTATCGCTGTAAATGTGGTATTCGGCCTGTTGAATATCCGCAATCAGTTGCAATCCTTTTTTGTTGGCCATAGGCAGCACGGTAGCAACAGCCTTATGGATGGATTCCTGGAAAACAAACTGTTTTTTTACAATATGCAGTTCGCCGGCTTCTATTTTCGAAATATCGAGTACATCGTTAATGAGCTCGAGCAGGTGATGGGCGCTGCCCTTAACCATTTGCAGCTGTTTTGATTGCTCATTGTTCAAGGGGCCGGCAAGTTCTTTTAACAATATACCCGTGAAACCAATTATTGAGTTAAGCGGTGTGCGTAATTCGTGCGACATGGTTGCCAGGAAAGCCGATTTCAGCCGGTCGGCCACCTCGGCGCGCTCTTTTGCTTTGGTTAGTTCGTCGGATTTTGTGTTCAGATCCTTTACCATATTCAGTAAAGCATGCTGGTTGCCTTCCAGCTCCTTGCTTTTGTTCTCCAGTTCCGAAGTTCTGGTTACTACAAGTTGCTCCAGTTGGCCCCGGTAGTTCGAAAGTTCTTCTTCTGTTTTCTTGTTTTCGGTAATGTCCTCTTTTATACCTACATAATTTATGATCTGATTATCTTCATTTTTTAATGGGAATATAGAGGCTGCTTCGAGATAAATTTCACCGTTCTTTTTTATGTTACGGAATTCACCTTTCCATATTTTCCCTGCTCTGATTGTATCCCACAGCATTTTATACTCATTGGCCGATTTGTCGCCCGATTTAAGGATAGAGGGTGATTTACCCAGTATTTCGTTCAGGGCATAACCTGTAGCCTCGGTAAATTTTTTGTTTACATATTCAATTCTTCCGCTGGTACCCGTAATCATTATTATTGAAGTGCTTTGCTCAACAGCCAGCGACAGGCGCCTGACCTCCTCTTCCGCTTTTTTTTGTTCGGTTATATCTTCTCCTATGGATGTGGTTCCTATTACTGCTCCGTTTAAATCGTACAGCAGCGAATTGTAGAATCGGATGAAGCGTTGTTCGCCATTTTTGCAGGTGATCTGGTTCTCAAATGTGGGCGAAAAAATGCCCTCTGCAAGACTTTGCAGGAAGTACTGTCTCACATCAGTCCGGGTTTCGGGAATAAACAAACTGAACCAGTTTTTCCCGATTACCTCATCGTGCGAATAAGCTGTAAGGCTGAGCAGAAATTTGTTGCAGTACGTAACATTTCCGTTTAAATCGAGCTGTACCGATATAAGGTTTATGCTTTCGAGGGTTTCGCGAAATCTGTGTTCTAAGCCGGTTATTTCTTTCTCAAGTGATAAGTATTCAGTAATATCACGTATTATGCTTATTATATACTTTTCATTTTCGAGTTCAATAATTTCGCCCGAAATAAGCGAATTCCTGATTTCGCCCGATTTCATCCTGAAATTGGCAAACATATTATTAACCCTGCCATTTTTCATTAATAGGTTCACATATTTATCACGGTCACCGGGTTTTTCCCACAAAACTTTTTGTTTAACCGACGACCCTATAATTTCTTCGCGTGTGTATCCGGTAATTCGGGTTAAGGTTTCGTTGGTATCAACTACTTTTCCGTTACTTACTGAGGTGATAATTATAACATCAGGGCTGTTGCGGAAAACTTTCGAGAACTTGTCTTCTGATTTACGAAGATTATCTGTAGCGCTGATGCGTTGAGCAATCATTTTATTGGCTGCTTCGGCCACCGTAACAAATTCGTTGTAGTTGATTTGCGATAGTTCAATTATAGAATTTTCGGTAGTCGCTTTATTAAAAAAGTTTATGATCACACGGAAGTCTCTGCCTATTTTCTGTGTAAATAATAATACAAGGAAATAACAAAGCAATAAGGACAATAGCAGGTATACTGAAATGGAGAGCATGCTTTTCAACAAGCTAGCCTTGATTGTTTTTGTTTTTGACTCAATTAATGTGTTTATATCGTCGTGGTAGAATCCGGTTCCTATGATCCATTCCCACTTTGGGATAAAACTGAAATAGGCTGTTTTTTGCGTTATTTCGGGTGTCGATAATTTTGGCCATTTGTAGTCGTAAAAAACGCCTTCGATTTTTTCGGCCGCCGATCGCTGAACCTCGAAAATATCACTCCAGAATTTGTTACCGGCCTCAGCAATGATAATCGGGTGTTCGTTGTATCTGCCATCTGTTACAAGTGCTTTGCCCGAAAGTGTATTCACAAAAATGTATTCATTATCCGAATACCGGAGTTTGCTTATCGAATCGAGAATAAATATCTGAACTATGGGTTCAAAATTGGCTGGTGTTACCATAGCCACAATATGAAAACCAGGAAGCAACAGCTTGTTATAGCAGGCTATAACTTCAATGGCCGAATCCTGTTCCGACAGCTTTCCGTACAAAAGTATATTTCCTTTACTCTTTTCGTTGCTCCCAAGCTGTTGAAAAGCTCTTTGCTCAGCAACGGAAAGCCTGGTGTTTTTTGAAGCCGGCAGAGGGTTATGCGCGAAAACTATTTCACCCTTTTTATTGCTTACATATATAGGAACAGCCGAAGTCCGGATTGAATCAATAATTGCCGACGAAAGGAAAGCCGAACTTGGATCGGTACTATTTTTATTTCCGGTTTCAGGCAGCCTGAGCGAATCGAGCTGTTTTGACAGTGTTTGGGCAATGGGTTGTGAAGGCGCAGCCAAAACCCATTGTATATAATCTTTTACCTGCAGAATTTTGTTTTTTATCTCGAGTTTTTTGGTTTCCGAATAGGTTTGCTTAAGCAGGTTTACTTCCTCGTGATAGTATTTAAGTTCGATCCTTACCCAGAAAAAACCTATGATAACCGCCGAAAGAAATGCAATAATGATAAGGTACAGGAATATCCGCCTTTTAAAACTTGTACTTCCCCCTTTTTTTATCATGCCTCTGGTTGGAATATTGAAGAAACTAATGTACACTTAATTCTCCTGCTAACAATGTTTTTAAGTCAATTTGTAAAGCGTCGGCTAATTTACCGGGAGTGCCGCTTCATTTCACTGCGTAAATATCGTAATAATAAAACATTAGAAGGCATATTTCGAACCAGGTAATAGATAATAAAATGCTGATAACAGTGGGAAGAGGTGATGATTGTCCCGGAAAACTACTCACTGGGTATGCCAGCAAACATAACGCTTGTCTGAAATTTTGTACATCAAAAGCAGGAGTCCTGCCGTTGCGAGCAGAGAAGAAGTGTTAATACATGTGGGTGTAGTGGTACTCTTACGAATTGACTAGTTGTTTACTTCAACTCTGCTCAGCCGGGCAAGGCATAAGGGCTACCCTGCAACTGGCAGCACAAATAGGTTTACAATTGATTTTAAGCTATTCTTTTATTCAATTTTATAGGGTTCTCCTTCATTGGCTAGTTACCTTTCCAATATATCTTACGACTCAGGTTTCCATTACTGTTTTGTAGATAAATTACCAGTATCTGTGGCCCGGCGCTAAATGATATGGAATGTTGCATCCCGCCTTTCAGTTGCTTTTGTAATAAGCGGCGCCCTAAAAGGTCGTACACCATCAGGCTGGTTTCATTCTGTATCAGGGTAAGATCAATCATAAGGTTATTATTACCGGAAAATATCCTGGCGGGAAGTTCTTTATTAACAGGATTTTTTTCGGCTCCGAAATGCATTACAAAGCGGTCGTGATCATCATTAATTGACGCCACGAAGGCATAGGTTTGTTTTGCTTTCATATCCTGTATGTAATTCGTTTGGCGGTCTTCGAGCATTACTATATCAAATTGCTCAGGATCAAAATTGCAGCTAAACAAATAAGTTCCATCGGCGCCGGGTTTAAATTTTACAGGAACGGCAGGATTTTCCTGGGTATCGGTAAAATAAAGAACTGAATAATTTTCACTTCCCGAGCTCATAAACAAACTGGGTGCTGTAGCTACCTGGCTGAAAAGTTTCATGGCTCCTTTTGCATTTTCGGAACCACCAAAGCCAAGTAAAATCTCATCGGAGCCAAAACCCTCGTTTGATTTAACTTTGAGGCTTACATGTTGAAAGCTGACATCTGAATTTTTAAGCCACACAGCCGAGTTTTCGTGCAGGCGCACTGAATTGTCCATGCTGAGATTTCCGGTTGTTGAAGCTTTTACAAAGAACCCCTGCATAGGTGCTATATAGCGCGATACACCATTTGTGCCTGTACTTCCTGAAGCCGAATTACAAACCCCGTAGTTATTGGTCGATTGATTCCAGATCCACATATCGTAACCGCTGCCGCTAATTGCCAGATCTGACCGCGACCAACCTGCTGCCGACTGCCAGTCGATAGGCGAGGGGTAAGGGTTGCCTGCCAGGTTAAAACCTTTCAGACTGTCGACTGCGCTGCTATACGATAGGGCAATACTATTGCTGCCGTTGTTAAGGTTTCCGGCGAATTCTTTGGTGGGTGATGATGCCTGTGCGGCATAAAGGTAGCCCCGCGCCGCTGCGAAATTACTGGCAGGATGAACCGTATTCCAATTAACTGTTGCGGTCGTGTTGAGCTTATATATCCAACAATTTGTGGGCTCATGCCACATATACATATCATAACCGGTACCATTGCCATAAGTGCCCGATGGCAGCCATGGTCCGCTGATATCCTGGTTCGCGACAGGCGCTGAAATAAAATGCCAGGCCTCGGCAAGTCCGTTAAAATACCTTTCAACTGTAGCAGTTACGCTGGCTGAATTATGTAACAAAGATGCCGTTCCCGAAGTATCCGATTTCAGGACAAATCCCCCGGAACCAGCATTGTTTGTAATGGTTCCTTCAACAGTTAGCATTCTTCCTGAATTAACAATAAACTTCTTTCCGCTGTTTATAGTCAGGTCGCCCGATACTGTTGTTACTGCCGTCATCGTGAGTTGCACACCCGAAGCATTGTCGATAGTGAGATTATTAAAAACTGTGGCGGTTGATCCTTCAATTAGCTGGCTGCTGCTGCCGTTAAATGTAAAAGTATTGCCGCCCGTACTCGTAAAAGTGCCCTCATTCGAAAAGTTCCCTCCAATGATATGGCTAAATGAGCCGGTAATTAAAGTTGCTCCCGCTCGTATATCGAAATTACCTCTAAAAGAAATTGATGCTATTAAAGTTGTTGTTGCTGTCCCGGCTATTTCAAAATCACCGTTAATGCTCATGGCACCTGCCTGAAAAGTTTTGGTTCCGCTGCCGCTGAGTATAAGGTTCGAGTACCTGCTGGTAGTCGGGTTGGGTTTTACGATGGTTTGGTTGCCGCCGTTATACTCAACCGTGGTAATACCTCCTGTTACGGTATGCCATATTCCGTTGTTTGTTATGCTGCCGGCAATGCGCATGGTGCTGCCGCCCGTCATCCAGAGTTCACTGCCTGCATTTAAGGTTACATCGAAAAAATTGGTCGATCCCGAAATGGTTGCCGCAGCACTGACAAAAATTACTTCACTGTTTTCGGCATTAAATGTTCCTCCACTGTTGCTCCATGCATCGCTGCCACCGTTTATGGTAAGCTGGGCATCGGTGTTCGAATTTAGTATAGCGCCCGAATGCAGAACCAGCGATTTTATATCAGCTATCAACGGTAAAATGGGATCGTTCGGAGTTGTTGATGCATCGGGTATTACTATCCTTTTAAAACTGGATGGACCTTCGTTGGGAGTCCAGTTGTCGACAGTAGTCCAGGATGAGGAAACCGAACCGTTCCATGTTAAGGTTGTGGTTGTTCCATACTCGTCGAGGGTAATGTTTTTTGTGCCGTCGAAACTGCCCGAGAAGAATCCCATGTTGATGTTCGAAAGGGTAACCCAGTTATCGGAGGTATTATAGGCTGAACGTCCGTATTCGATGTTATAAGGCGGGCCAACCCAAAGTACCAGGTTGTTTTCATCGTTCCCGTTCAGTTCGCTGTCGAGATAGCGCATGGTAAGCACAGCTTTGGTATTCATACCACCGGTTTGAATAATCTCAACATAACGCTGAATGGCTCCGGCCCTCCACGAAGGCGCATTTCCGATAGTGACTTTTATGCTCATTTCGGATGGAATGGTTCCTTCATCAGGGAAATAGGCAGTCATAAGCTCACTGCCAAAAGTGTAAAGCACTTCAGGGTTAATAGTTGTACGCCGAATGATACCCGTAACATCGCCGGCTCCAATGGTCGATGAATTGGGGCCCATGGTAAGGATTTTCATGGAGGAGCCATCCCACATATCAATGCAGCCTTTGGTTGCAGTAGGGTTGGTATGATCGAGATCGAGTTCACCATTTATAGTAAAATCGCTTGGGACAGTTATACCGCCAACCCCATCAAGATCAAGGTTGTTGACAGCTGCACTGAAAATTCCGACAGGCAGCGTTAAAGGCGAGGAATTAGTAAAAGTTAAGGTAGCTCCGGAGTTGCTGGCGTTTATGGTTCCGGCTGTGCGCGATACGTTATTGACAATAGTAAATTCAATGGCGCTAAGGTTTAGTGTTCCCGCGGCCAGGTTCAATAAGCCTTCAACCGCAATGTCCTGGTTTCCGGTTGTAATACCTGCTGGGTTGTTGATAACCAGGTTGTTGATGGTTGGTGGCGTAGCAAATAAATTATTGGGCAGGGTTATAGCAGAAGTTCCGCCGAATGAAAAGGAAGAACCTGTAACGGCATTGATAAAACCGGTCGTTTTGCTGATGTTTCCGTTAATACCCAGGGTAGTGGTTCCCGGGTTCATGTTCCCGCTGCTTAGCGATAGCAATGAGTTTATGTTTATATCAGTTGACAGGGAAACGCCAAAACTATTGTTAATAGTAAGGTTATTGAAAGTTGTAACCGACGCACCTCCCATAGACTGAGCCGCCAAACCGTTCATTGTAACGGTGCTTCCCGAGGGAGCAGTGAAGGAGCCGTTGTTTGTAAAGTTTCCGTTGAAAGCATGGCTGAAAGCGCCGGCATTAAATGCTGTACCATTGCCAATGTTCACATGGCCATGTACGGTTAATGATGAGCCTGAAACAACAGTAATGGGTCCGGAGGCTGTAAAATCAGCGTGAACTGCAAGAGGGGTTACAGGCATATTCTTGGTGCCACTTCCACTTAGTACCAGGTTACTGTATCGGTTGGTAGCCGGGTTAGGAACAATTACAGTTTGATCTGCACCTTTATATTCGATGGTCGTTGTGCCTTTTTCGACAGCATAGATTATTCCGTTATTTGTAATTTCGCCTGATATTCCTATATAAGTGCTGCTTTCGAGGCTTAGTCCGGCACCTGAATTTATTGTGAGATTGTAAAAATCGGTTGAACCATCGATGGAAGCATTTGCATGAGTAAAAATAATATTACTGTTGCCGGGGTTAAACGTTCCTCCCTGGTTATTCCATGTCCCGGTTTCATCGTTTAGTGTTAGTTGCGCATTGGCCGTAGCATTCACTATGGCACCGCTTTCGAAGGTAATAGTACCACAGGTTGCGATAACTGGTATTGTCAAATCAAAGTTAGTTGTCGCGGCATCGGGTATTGTAATTGCCGTATGATCCGAGGGTGCCCCGTTAGGAGTCCAGTTGGAGGCTGTAACCCACGATGTGCTCGTCGATCCGTTCCAGCGCAGTGCAAGTGTTTCCGATTCGTCCATGGTAACTTCCCAAATTCCGAACACTGACGAAAATACGCCTACATTAACATTGGAAATGGCAACCCAGTTATCATCCGTATTGTAATCGGACCTGCCATATTCAATCAGCATGGTTGCCGGAACTACATATACCCAATCAACAATGGCATTTTCAGCATTTCCATTTAATTCGGAATCGAGGTAATGAGCATACAAAATGGCTTGTGTGCCTGTGCCACCACTTTGAATAAGGTCGTACACCCTGTTTATTGCGCCTGGTTTCCATGTAGGTGCTGAGCCAATTTTTAGCTTCAGGCTGAGTTCAGTTGGTAAGGTTCCTACCGCAGGGAACATAATGCTTGTAAACTGATGACCCATGGTGTAGGTAACATTGGGTAAAATAGTGGTTCTTTTTACAATACCTGTTACGTCACCTGTTCCGATCGTAGTTGAAGCCGGGCCCATCAATAGCGTGAAAGTACTCATTTCGAGTATTCCCTTGGTGGCAGAAGGATTAGCCGGTAAAAGGCTGAGGATTCCGTTAACAGTAATATTGGCAACTGCTGTAACACCTCCGGTACTGCTTATGGTAAAATTATTGTATGTACCCGAAACAACCGTTTGTGCAGCAGCGCCTGCATAAGTAAAGGTTCCGCCCCAATTTTTACCCGAAGGTACAGGAGTGGCCGAAGTGCTTTGGGTTATGATTGTTCCTGAATGGCTAACCGTTCCCGTAATCGCGGTAATCCTGTTGGTAAGTAGGTCGAATACTGATCCGGCAACGGTAGTGAAATTCCCGCTTATGCTGCAATTGGTCGATCCACCCAGGCTTAGGGTGCCGCCGGTATTTGTTATCGTAAAATTAGCGAATGCAACAGCAGCTGTCGAAGTAATGGTCTGTGCCGAACTTCCGTTTAGTGTTATTGAACTTGAAGAGGAGTTGAACGTGCCCCCCGAATTGGTAATATTACCTCCGACACTATGACTAAATGCTCCCAGTCCTAAAGTAGTTCCGGTGCCAACGGTAATATTGCCGGCAACCGTAATAGATTGACCGACAGTTGCCGAAACCGTGCCCGACAATGTAAAATTACCTGCAATGTTTAAACTTGTAGCAGGCATTGTTTTAGTGCCGCTGCCGCTGAGTACCAGGTGATGGTACCCTGTGGTGGGGCCGTTCGGGTTCAGTATAGTCTGGCTCCCTCCGTTATATTCAACCGTGGTCTGACCTCCTATTACTGTTTTCCATATACCCATATTGTTCATGGTGCCGGCAATACGCATGGTACTGCCTGAGGTCATCCAGAGCTCTTTTCCCGAAGCTATGGTTACATTATTGAAATTTGTTGTGCCCGATAATGTTGCTGCTACATTAGTAAAAATAACAGTGCTCGTTCCCGGGTTAAATGTACCCCCTATATTGCTCCATGCTCCGTTGCCCCCGTTAATGGTTAACTGAGCACCGGCAACAGCATTTACCACTCCATTTACTGCAATGGTTATACTCTTTAATTCGGTTGTAGCCGGAATACTTGGCGAAAAGGTTGTAGTTGTAGCATCGGGAATAAGCACTTCCGAGATAGATGAGGGAATACCTGCCGGGGTCCAGTTCGACGCATTCGTCCATACCGTGCTTACCGATCCATTCCATTGGTAACCCACTACATCCGTAGTTCCCAGCGTATTTTCCAATTGCCCGAAAGTTGTTGGGAAATTAGAAATATCAATATTGGCAATCTCAACCCAGTTTTCGGTTGTATTGCGGTTGGAGCTTCCCCATTCGAACAAGCCTGCCGGAGGACCGGGGGTGCCATACGTCCATTGCGAAAGGCTGTTCTCATCTAAACCGTTTAATTCACTATCCTGGTAGTGGGTTCTTATTGTTGCAACACATTCGCTGCCACCGGTTTGAACAAAGTCGTAAACCCGCTTTATGGCCGCTGGTTTCCATGCGGGTGAAGTGCCAATGCTGATTTTGGCCTTCAGCTCTGCAGGAACTGTGCCAACCGCACTAAATGAAATTGTAGTAAATTGATTACCAAATGTATACTGTATATTAGGACTTAAGGCCGTTCTGCTTACAATTCCGGTAACATCGCCGGCACCAACAGTAGTTGCCGATCCACCCATGCTTAGTGTATTTGATCCTGTGTGTACTGTTCCCTGGCTCGCGGTTGGGTTGGCACTCTGCAAATTTAAAATTCCGTTTACAGTTACATTGCCGCCAAGGGTAACACCATTAGCCCTGTTGATAGTAAAATTATTCAGCACTCCGCTGACTGACGGAATTGTAAGGTTGGAACCACTGCCGCTAACCGATAAATTGCTCGACGATGTTCCTGTAATGGTATTGCTACCGCTGATTCCTCCTGCCAGAGCCAAAGTGTTGGAGGCAATGGAATAGGGTCCGCTTGATAAATCCAGGGTACCGTTTACCGTAACGATCGACGACGAAAGGGGGGGCTGTGCAACTATTTCAAGGTCATCAATATACCAGTAATTAATACCATAAGTATAGCCAGTGATGTAGTAACGTATATAAAATGTTCCGCCTACATTGGTGGTCCAGTTGTTAAAAGTCTGTGTTTCGGGTCCTATATTGGTGGTTACGGTTGGCGTGAGCGAATAAATATCTGTCCACGGGCCGCTTGTTGAAGTCGCACACTGAACCTTTAATGTAAAAGGGTAGCTTACAACATTATAATTATCGATAAATTGTTTCCAGCTGATATTCAGCGATGTATAGCCCGTTGTGTTTACTGATCGGTAAATAGAACCTGTATAATATGTGTTCCATGAAGTTCCCCAAATGTACCTGCATTCATTTGCCGATCCACCGGCATTGGAACTGCTCATTGATCGGAATTGGTTTCCTGAAGTGCCAATATCGCCTTGCCAGTTCGATAAACTTGAGAAATCTTCGGTAAGTATACTAATGGGTGAACTGGGTGTTCCGCCCTGTATTACTCCACCGGTATTGGTTGTAAGATTATTGAGAACAGCAGGTGCAACGGGCGTTTCAACCCCACTTGTAATGGCACTGCTACCCGTGTAAACAAGGTTTATGGTTCCGGCGAAGGTAGGCGCCAGCCATAAGGAGCCTTGCGATCGCGAAATGGTAGCCCCGCTGGCCATAGTGAGGTACGAATCGTTAACCAGCACACCATTTGTTAAAGTAAGTATTCCGTTTACTGTAACAGCACCGGCTAAGGTTGTGTTACCATTAACAGTAAAATTATTCAGCCCGTTTGTTACACCTTTTAATGTAGTGATCGTATTAAGTACCAGGTTTGAGGAAGTGCCCCCCATAAAAACAGGATCAACCGTGTAAGTCAATGCTCCGTTAAGTGTTAAGGTGTTGGCAGCAATACGCATGGCAGGTGTGCCTGTTCCGCCTGCGAAGTTGAGATTGGTCGTAATGGTCAGGTTGCCATTTAGTGTTACATCGGCTGCATCATAAAATGAAACGTTGTCAACAATTCTTGAAGCTGGTATTTCGAATCCGGTAGTATATGCAACTGATCCGTTGTCGTAGTATATTGATAATTCACCTGTGCCGGTGTTAAACACTGGGGCAGCGTTGAAGCTACCTGCGGCTGAAGTGTTGCCCGACATGCCTCTTTGGATAACTGCACCTGAACTGCCACCGTTGCCTAAGGTTAGTTTCCCGGAGTTAAATACAGTACCATAAAAAAGATTTGCCCTGGCAATTACTACATTATTTGTTCCTGCCATGGTTAAACCTGATGCATGCGTATTTGCCACACCAAAACTGGCAACCGGGGGTGTTACCGTGCCATTGTTGGTAAATGTTTGAGCAATGGCTGAAATAAACAGAAATCGTGTGTCGTTTTCGGTTGCCGTGATGGTAGCACCAGGATTGTTGGTAACATTGCCACCCATACGCAACCAGGTGTCGTTCGAGCTAGTTCCGGCGCTCATATAAATACTGCCACTGTTCGTGATGTTTCCGTTTATACTGGCCGCAACCGTTGACGAAATGCTCAGCAGTGTACTTATGCCAACAGAAAGATTGCCATATACAGTAAGCGATGTTGCCAGGGTTTTTGTTCCTGAACCTGAAACTCCCAGGTTGCCGTTATAGTCAACTCCGTAAATAGTTTGCGCCGTGGTGCCTGTGTAGTTTACTGAACAACCGGTAACAGTGTTCAGGTTGGGTGTTCCATCGAGGTTGCCCATATTCAGTGTGCCTGAGCCTGTAAGGTTTAAGTTGCACCCTGTTGCCCCTGTCGATAATGTTCCGGTAACAGTGAGCGTTCCGCTTGTTATATTTATATTATCGTTGCGCCCGCTGTTGGTGGCGTTCATGGTTAACGATCCGCAGTTGATGGTTCCGGCATTCACGTTTAAATTGCATGAGGCTGAATTGTTCGATGGACGGGGCATATAAATAAGCCCGGTAACTGTCAATGTATTTGTACCACTTACTGTCAGGTTACTGGTGGTTGATAAATTTGCAAAGGTGAGCGTGGCACATTGAGCATTGACGATATTTACAGTAACTGTGATACCTGAGTTAATTGTTACCGCATCGGCTGCTGTGGGCACTGAACTTCCTCCCCAGGTAGCGGTGCTGTTCCAGTTGCCCGACGACGAGGCGGTGCGGTTTGCAGCTTCAACCCGGGTGCCGGCAATCAACAGTATCAAAACTGCAAAAAGGCTGACATATGATTTTTTAAACATAATTGTTTTACTCCCGGTACCGGCTTCTGATAAAACCGGCTTATTATAAAATGCTCCCGGTAATTTTGAGTGCAACCCAGCAAAAGCACCTGGTAAAAGTGCAGTATAAACCTGTAAAATCCCTGAAACTGAACAGGGCTTTGCAGATTGAAATACTGGGTTCAAATACTTCATTATTGTTGCTATATAGCTTTTTGAAATTCCTTTTATTACTGTTAACCGAAAAAGGAATTCGTTTTCAGTTAGTTGAGTTATTAATTAATGGTTCAGCTTTAGGCCAGGTAGTATCATGACTGCCCGCTTTTAATTTAATTTTTTTAGAAACGGGCAGTCATGAAGAGTTGGTGTAGTATTTTGAGCATTTGCAGTTTCATCGCAGGTATTGGTATTCTGATTATTTAGTATTCCAGGTTGTTGAAGTGTTATTAATAATTTGGGAGCTGTTTTTAGCCTGATGCTAAACACAAGCCAGCAAATTTCTTTTTGAATTGTTATCCTGTGCAATAAAATCACGAATTACAGGTGCTATTTTGTCAAAATCATCAACTTTCGAAAAGAAATAATCAACACCTTCCTCGAAGGCAATTTTCCGGTAATGATCGTCGGTATAGAAAGTCAGAATGATGAATTTGAGTTTTTTATCCTGGGTGCGTATTTTTTTTAATACCTCCAGTCCGGTGAGCCCGGGCATTTTTAAGTCAACTATTGCCAGGTCGGGTTTATTTTGTTTGATGGAGGCAAGGGCATCGGTTCCGTTTTTAAGAGAATCAATTATTTCGACCTCCTCGAAAGGATTTAACATCTCGTGTAAGCGCTCTAAAATAAATCCTGAATCATCGGCCAGTAATACCCTCATTAGTTGTCCTTTTTTGAATGTGGTAAAAGTATAACCACATGGCAACCTGGCTTGTAAGATATGGGCAGTATTTTTGTAAGAATTCGACCTGAGTTTTTGTAAGATATTTCTTACACTGCCATCAGGCCCGACAGCATCTTGAGTAGTTGTATGGTGTTGATAATGTGTGTGATGGCTATATTTTAAAATTTGTAAATATACCTTCTTGTTCTTTTTACTTACTTCATTTGGGTGTTAATCCGGTATCATTTGGCTCGTTAAATGAAATATCATTTATTGAGAAATAGTGTTTCTGGTTAAAAAGATGGTAGAAAAGTGAATAGTATGTACGATGAAAAAATGATTGTTCCGGGTTCCGTCCCTATAGCTATCGGGATCACACAGGGCAATTATCATCCTTAACTCAATATTGCAAAATATTTATTTAAACGAAGAATGGAGTTAGCACCCGGCACCCGGCACATGGCACCCGGAAGCCGGCACCCGGCACCCGGCACATGGCACATGGCACATGGCACCCGGAACCCCTCACCAAAAAAAGTTCCCTCCTCAAATTATATAAACCTAAATCAAGTTATTCTCAATACAATAACGCGTTAGCTCCGTATTTTTACTTAATTCCATTTTCTCCATAATACGACTGCGGTAAGTGCCTACAGTTTTATTCGAAATAAACAATTCGTTCCCGATTTCCTGCAACGACTTACCATCGGCAAGTTTAAGCATAATTTCAAACTCGCGGCTCGAAAGGGTTTCATGTTTTTGCTTTTTTGTATCCTTGTCGAGGAGTTGGGCCAGGTTTTCGGCAAGGGATTGGGAAATGTATTTACCTCCGTCCGCAACTTTCCGGAAGGCCATAAGTAACTCTTCCGAAGCGGTATCTTTTGTGAGGTAGCCCGAAGCGCCAAGTTTCAGAGCGCGTATCGCATACTGTTCCTGCGGATGCATACTCAGCATCAGTACATTGGTCGATGGCCATTTCGTTTTTACCATTTGCAGTACCTCTAAGCCATTGCGGTCGGGCAACGAGATATCCAACAGTATGATATCAAATTTCTCCTGCTTCAACTGAGCAAGTGCCTCATTCCCCGAACCGGCTTCACTGATAGTAATTTCACCTTCCAGTTGTAACAGTATTTGCCTTAAACCGTCGCGTACAATTTTGTGGTCATCACAAATCAGGATTTTCATTTTCTTTCTTTAGGTTAGCCTGAAACATTAAGTTTATGGTAGTTCCACCCGAATGCGTGGAGGAAATTTCGAAAGTGCCGCCCAGGGATGCTGCTCTTTCCTTCATACTGATTAAGCCAAATGATTTCTTTGAATTCAGTGCGTTTTCATCTATCCCTTTGCCATTGTCCGAAATACTCAGATGGGTGAACAACCCCTTTGTTGTAAGCATAATATCGACTTTTGTGGCCTCTGAGTGTCGCGAAATATTGGTGAGTGATTCCTGCATAATGCGAAACACAATATGTGAAGAATCCGCTGAAATTTCAAGACCGGGATCGACCTGCAGCGCGACTTCAATGCTATTGCGCTGGGCAAACTCACTGCTATACCATTCGATAGCGGCAGCCAGGCCAAGGTCGTCAATAATCTGTGGCCTGAGCTGTGCGGTGAGTCTCTGTACTGTTTTTATCGTTTCGCTCACTATGGCCGAAGCTTTCAGCACCCGTGTAATAATTTCGGGATTATCGATGCCTTGCCTTATGGTACCCAGGTCAATTTTAACAGCTGTAAGAGCCTGTCCAAGGTCGTCGTGCAGTTCGCGCGAAATAGCCACCCTTTCGTCTTCACGTACTTTTTCGATGTACTCGCCCAGTTCGTGAAGCTGCTTCAACGAACTCCGCAGCTCATCTTCTATTTTCCTGCGATCGGTGATATCCTGCGCAATGCCAATTTTTTTCAGCGGAATTCCGGCCTCATCCACTTCAATACTGCCTTCTTCGAAAATATAATGAACCGAACCATCACGGTGAATTACGCGGTATTCAAACGAAGGTTTTTTGCCGGTTTTATTCCTGCTGCTAAAATTTTTGGTTACCAGGGTAACGTCGTCGGGATGTATAATCGGAAGGACGGATTCAATCCTGCCATCGAAAGTTTCGGGCGGGATATCGAAAACATTAAACATTTCTTTCGACCACTTAAGCGTATCCGACTTCAGATCGCGTTCCCAGCTTCCGATATGAGCAATGCGCTGAGCTTTGGCAAGGTTAGCCTCGCTTTCAAGTAAATCTTC
The DNA here is from genome assembly GCA_963714825.1 of uncultured Bacteroidales bacterium. GTDB lineage: Bacteria > Bacteroidota > Bacteroidia > Bacteroidales > UBA4417 > UBA4417. The sequence continues at coordinate 106,091 of CAVQQF010000004.1, forward strand.
CTTTGCCTGCTTTTGCTCATTTATGTCTTTGGTGAATCCCAGGAAACGGGTTGAGGAAAGTTTAACGGCTTCGATACTGAACCATCGTCTGCTGCCGTTCTTATGCCTGAATATCAACTCCTCTTTTAATACACTGTTGATATTCATCGATCGGAATTGCAGCAGGCTGCTTTCGCGGGTATCTTCAGGTAACAGATCGTGGATTGACATCTGCAGCAGTTCGGCTTTCGAATATCCCGAAATATTGCATGCGGCATCATTCACTTCAATGTATTTCCCGGTTTCATCCGAAATAAAAACGCCATCAGGAGCATTATCAATGTAACTCCGGTATTTTTCTTCGCTCTTCTGAAGTAAAATATTGGCACCGGATAACTCTTTGGCCGATTGTTTTAATAATTCAGTATGACTAAGGATGGTTTGTTTTTGATTGAAAAGGTCAATAAATACATTGATCTTACTGAGCAAAACCCGTTTGTCGACAGGTTTAAAAATATAGTCGACGGCGCCTGAATTATAGCCTTCGAACATTTCCGGTTCGTTGAAGTAGTTAGCCGTCAGAAATATAACAGGTACTTTGTCAGCTATTCGGCCCGCATTCAGTTTCAGAGCCAATTCGTAGCCATTCATTACAGGCATCCTCACATCGATAATAGCCAGGGCAATATCAACGCCCTCTGATTTTTCGAGAGCCTCCTTGCCTGAGAGTGCTTTTATCAGGTTTACATTTGATTTACGGATGATAGCCTCGAGGTAGAGTAAATTTTCGAGGGTATCATCAACAATGAGTATATTGGGTAGCTGGTTCATAGGATTGGCAGGGGATTACTTTCCGATACAGAATTTCCCGAAAATATTCCCTAAAATATCATCCGTTGTCACCTCTCCGGTTATCTCACCCAGGTGATGCAAGGCCGATCGTATATCGGTTGCTACCAGGTCGGTGGGGAGTTTGTCGCCAAGCCCTGTCGAAGCATCTTCAAGGGCTTTCAGCGTGCTTTTTATCGAATTATAATGCCGTGCATTGCTAACAATTGCCTGGTCGCCGATGCTGGTTGTTTTTACGGTACTCACCAGTCGCTCAATAATAAGGTTTATGTTTTCCTTGCGCTTGGCCGAAATAAAAATGGTTTCCATATCGAAAAGCGAAATAATATGCGGAGGTGTTTCGAGTATCAGGTCAGTTTTATTGGCAATTAGCAGGAAGTGTTTTTCAGGGTCATTGATATGATCATGAAATTCTCCTTTCAGTTCATTAATCTGTTCTGCTGTAATAGTGCTGATATCGAAAAGATAGAGGATAACCGATGATTCATTAATTTTTTCGTAGGTGCGGCTTATTCCTATAGTTTCGATGCTGTCGCTGGTATGTGCCCTGAGCCCGGCCGTATCAATAAAGCGGAATGTAATGCCTTTGGTAGTCAATGTATCTTCGATGGTATCGCGTGTAGTGCCGGGTATTTCGCTAACTATAGCTCTTTCCTCGTTAAGCAGCGCATTTAAAAGTGTCGATTTCCCTACATTCGGTTTGCCAACAATGGCTACCGGAATTCCTTTTTTAATTACATTGCCCAGCGAAAATGACGATGCCAGGCTTTTCATCTCTAAAATTATTCCATTCATCAGGCTTTTCAGCTTGTCGCGATCGGCAAACTCAACATCTTCTTCACTGAAATCGAGTTCCAGTTCAAGCAACGATGCCAGGTCGATAAGCTGGCTGCGCATTTCAACTATCTTTTTCGAAAAACCACCGCGCATCTGGGCCAGTGCCAGGTCGTGTGCTATTTTCGACTGCGACGAAATAAGGTCAGCCACAGCTTCGGCCTGAGTGAGGTCGTACCTGCCGTTTAAAAAAGCGCGTAGTGTAAATTCGCCTTCCATGGCCAGGCGGGCACCGGCATCAATAAGCACTTCGAGTATGCGTTGCTGTATGTATTCCGATCCGTGACACGATATTTCGATAATATCTTCCCCTGTGTACGAATGCGGATTTCTGAAAATTGTCAGCACCACTTCGTCGATGGTATCGCCCTCGGATATAAAATACCCGAAATGCGCGGTATGCGATTCAAACTGATCGACCGTAAAGCCGGTTTTCAGCGATTTAAAAAACATATTGCTGATGGTCACAGCTTTTTCCCCCGAAAGTCGGATTACCGATATAGCGCCTATCCCCGTAGGAGTTGAGAGGGCACAGATGGTATCATTTTTAGCTAAGGATGTATATGGATTCATAGGTTTCAGCTGTTGGGAAAGCAAAGATAGTGAAAACGTGCCCTGTTTCAAAATTTCAAGCTATACTTTTCGATTTGTATATGGAAATCAAAATGTTGAAATTCTATTGTTTTGTTCCTGTTTGAATGAATATTCAGGAATTTGAGGTAATGTCAGGGTTCTATGTGCCGGGTTCCTTGTGCCGGGTTCCATGTGCCGGGTTCCATGTGCCGGGTTCCATGTGCCGGGTTCCATGTGCCGGGTTCTATGTGCCGGGTTCCCATGTGCCGGGTTCTATGTGCCGGGTTCCATGTGCCGGGTTCCATGTGCCGGGTTCCATGTGCCGGGTTCTATGTGCCGGGTTCCATGTGCCGGGTTCCATGTGCCGGGTTCCATGTGCCGGGTTCCATGTGCCGGGTTCCATGTGCCGGGTTCTATGTGCCGGGTTCTATGTGCCGGGTTCCATGTGCCGGGTTCCATGTGCCGGGTTCCATGTGCCGGGTTCTATGTGCCGGGTTCCATGTGCCGGGTTCTATGTGCCGGGTTCCATGTGCCGGGTTCCATGTGCCGGGTTCTATGTGCCGGGTTCCATGTGCCGGGTTCTATGTGCCGGGTTCCGCTTGCCGCGGACCATTTATTTTTAGCAGATACAAATGTTTGTAAAATCATCTGAAATATTCACTCTCCGAATCGTATGCTCCCATCGCCCATCGCCCATCTCCCCTTCGCCCTTCACCCATCTCCCCTTCACCCATCTCCCCATCTCCCCATCGCCCTTCTCCCTTCTCCCTTTCGCCGGCACCCGGCACCCCCCATCACTCCCCACTATCATCAATACTTCCCAGCTCAGTGTCTTTATTTTCTTCCAGTATCGAAAGCACCGATTTAATATCGTAAACACTTGCGTTCTTCCTGTTTCCCAGCACAATAATAACTATATCAGCATCCATATCCATCCAGAACATGGTACTATATCCGGCCCACCATCCGCCATGGTACACATAGTGAACATCGGTCATTTTTTCGCGATCGGTCATTAGCCTGAAGCCAAGCCCGTAGTTATGCCTGCTTTTACGCTCGAAACTGCGCGGGGTAAATGCTTCCTTCAGCCAGTGTTTGTTAAGTAAACACCCCGAATGCAATGCAAAATACCAGCGTTCCATATCGCCGACCGACGAAAATATGCCCTTGTCGCCATATACTCCGTCAAAAAACTCTCTCGCCCTGCGCTTATTTCCCTGGTGGCCATGTGTTGGGTAATACTTCACTTTTTCATTCACAAGGGTATCAATATACGAGTGCGTCATGCCCAGGGGGTCGAACATCCGGGTTCGGATAAAATTGTTGTAGCTCATCCCGCTTGCCTTCTCAATGATCGATGCCAGGACAATGTAATTGGTATTGTTATAACTGAAATTCCTGCCCGGGCTGTTTGTAACGGCAGGCAGCGGATTGGCCTCACTGAACCATTTCAATACTGTGTCATTGCTGGGTTGAGATACATTCCGCTTTCGTTTATCCTCGAAACAGTATAAATAATTTGGTAATCCGCTGCGATGACTCAAAAGGTGTTCGATGGTAATACCCTGGTACGGAAATGACGGGATAAATTTTTGAATGCTGTCGCCGAGCTGAAGTTTCTCGTCCTGCGCAAGCAATAAAACCGCTACACCGGTAAAAGTTTTACTAATGGATGCCAGCTGAAAAGAGGAACTGATCGACAAACTATCTTTGCTCTTCAGGTTTGCATACCCGAAAACATTCTGGTACAAAATCACCCCTTTTTGGGCAATCAGCACAGCACCATTGAACCCCTGTAATTTTGCTTTCTTCTGATAAAGTGAGTCGAGTGAAGCAGATTTTTGTTCAGCGTGAATCTTTTTTCTGACCCTGGCTTCCTTTTCGGGAGTCAGCCTGTACTGTGCAATACAATCAACCACATCTTGAGGATTGAATTCGCCTGGGTTTTTGCAGCTTTGAAAGTTAACTAACTGAATGGCAGTAAACAGTAGCAGTGTTATTTTGAGTTTTGAGTATTTCACGCGCTGATTATTGATTTTTTACAAAAAAAGTTAAACCAATCCATCGCCCGACATGGATTCAGTAAAGGTTATAAACATATAAATGTTCAGTAATATGTAATGCAGTGATTATCACGCTTATTGGCTGGTTATGGTTTTCATGTAATTTTTATAGTTCGGATAATCACGTTGAATAATGGTTCTGTTTAGTACGATTTCAGAAAAGAGAATGCTTATTGACATCTGAAAATTTGGACAGCACCTCGCACCCGGCACCCGGCAACCCGGCACCCGGCAACCCGGCACCCGGCAACCCGGAACCCGGACCGGCCTTAAAAATATATTCCCACCTAGTTAAAACAAAACCCTTTAAATAAGCATCCCTGACTTTGATAAATACCTCCCTGCAATCCGTTCTTCGTGCGAAATCAGCGCTCAGATTTCCTTTAAGTCAGCTTAAAACATAAATACATATGAAGATACTTCAGGAAATTACAACACGTTTTAAAAATATTTTTACCTTTGGCTGCATAAACTATATAGTGTTATGAGCATACTCGTTAATAAAGATTCCCGGATTATTGTACAGGGTTTTACAGGCAGTGAAGGTACTTTTCATGCTTCGCAAATGATTGATTACGGCACCAATGTTGTTGGTGGAGTTACCCCTGGTAAAGGCGGTAACGAACATATCGGACGCCCCGTTTTTAATACGGTTAAGGAAGCAGTAAAATCAACAAAAGCTAATGTTTCGCTTATTTTTGTTCCACCGGCCTTTGCTGCCGATGCCATTATGGAAGCAGCGGATGCCGGTATTAAAGTAATTGTATGTATTACCGAAGGTATACCGGTTACCGATATGATGGCCGCCAAGGAATATGTTGATGCACTCGACTGCCGCCTGGTTGGCCCCAACTGTCCGGGTGTAATTACGCCGGGCGAAGCCAAGGTTGGTATTATGCCTGGTTTTATTCATAAAAAAGGTGTTGTTGGCATTGTGTCGCGATCGGGCACCTTAACCTATGAAGCTGTCGACCAGCTTACCAAAGCAGGCCTCGGACAAACAACAGCACTGGGAATCGGTGGTGATCCTATTATCGGAACTACTACCCGCGATGCAGTGGAATTGTTTATGGCCGATCCCGAAACCAAAGGCATCGTTATGATAGGCGAAATTGGTGGAAATATGGAAGCCGAAGCTGCTTACTACGTACGCGACCACGGAACAAAACCTGTGGTAGGCTTTATTGCCGGTGCAACAGCTCCTGCCGGACGTACCATGGGTCATGCCGGTGCCATTGTTGGTGGAAAATCGGATACTGCCGAAGCCAAGAAAGCCATTATGCGCGAATGCGGCATCACCGTGGTTGATTCACCCGCCGAAATAGGTGCTGCAATGCTTAAATTGCTTAAAAATTAATTTTGCAGGCTTTTTAGATTCATTCACGTGCAGACGCAATGCCTTGCGTCTCTTTAAATCCCCATAGAGCCGCAAAGCATTGCGTCTCCTCAAATACCATAGAGCCGCAAAGCATTGCGGCTCTATGGTTTTTCAACCCTCTCGTATGCGCCTAAATCAGGCGGGCCGGGAATGATTCGTGAAACGCCTTTGCGATCCATCGTAATATCCGGAATCGTATTGTTTATAATAGCAAAGGATGCTGCATCAATAGCTACCGAAAGGGTATCGAGCTGGAATTCGTTTTTATATGGATCAATAAATTTGGGTTCCTCGTTGCTGATGCAGTTCGTAAACCTCGATTCATATTCTTTATACAGTGTTTTATCCCAGCTCACAAGGCATTGATCGAACTGAAAATTAAAAGCGCCGGGTTTTAACTCCAGGAGTTCAATTTCACCCGACTGATAGCCCGAAATTATGCAGTTGCCAAAATAAGCGGCTGTCAACTCGCCCTGAACTTGATTACCGGCAGTGTCGATAACATAGTTGCTTATGGATAAGGCCGGATATCCCCGCCCCGAAAAATACCGTGCAAGGGTACAGTTACGGAAATCATACTCACCTCCGTTTTCAATCGAAACCACGTTGCCTCCGCAATTGCTTATCTGGCAGTTTGTTGCAATTACTTTCGACCTGCTCGCTCTCAGGCCATAGTTTGTCATATTGTGAATAAGGCAGTTGTGTAAACGCAGCGGTTCGCCGGTAAGGCCAATACTGTCGGCTTGTATGCCCACTTTGGCATTGGTAATTTCGGCATAGGTGAAGCTGATATTTTTACTGCCTTCTTCGAGCCATATGCCTTCCCATAAGCCGGGTTTATCGAGGTAATAATCCTCCAGCCTGTCGCCGGTAAATAGTACGGGCAATTCGAGCGTACCTGACACTTTCAGCGATGCACCCGATAATATCTCGAAGCTGCTTCCATTATGAAAATATAATTTTGTGCCTGCCGAAATAGTGAGGTTACAGTTTTTTTCAGCCGAAAGCTTCCCGTATATCACATGCGGTTTGTCGTCGGGCAATGTTATATCGCCCGTAAGCACGGTATTATGGTGAAAATACGCATCCTGCCCCCATGCAACCAGTTTTACATCCTGAATATTTCCGTTCGTTTCAAAAACAATTGAATCACTCTCTATCCAGGGTGTATTCACATTATTGGGATCAATGGTAACTTTTACAAATATATATGCGCTATCGTTAGCACCTATTTCGAGGTCGTAATATAATTCAGCAGCAGCACCATCAATGTTCAACCTGAAAGGTGAAGCTTTGCCCCTTGCCAGGGTTATTTTGGATATATTAATTCTGTTATTTGTTGTATTTCGTATCACCAATGCCCTGGCACTCGAACCAATGGTAGTAAAAACGGTATCAAAGAGCACCGTATCATTGCTGAATTCGAGACGGAATGCCGTATCAATATTCATTTCATCTTTTCTGCACCCTGATAAGGCCACAAAAACAGTAATCCCTAATAATACTATGGCCTGCGCACTATGCTTGAGTATAAACGACATGCTTTTTAGTTAGCGTGAAAAGGTAAAGGATTGCATTTTTCTTTTCCATAGAACGAAAATTTTAATGATTTAATATTTTGATTAAACATTTTTTATAATTTTAGGGTTATGTAGCATGGATTTCGTTACCGCTTACCGGGAGTACTAATTGCTTCTTTGGTAAAATATAACTACCTTTGCACATTTTTAAGGAGCCAATATACTAATTGCTAAATTGTTGACATACTATGGATTATATTAAATTTGACAAATCGCAGCTTGTAAATCTGGAGTATTCGCTTATTCGCGAACTTCTCCGATCCAACAGGGCCGGTTCTTATGCATCCACTACCATAATCGGTTGCAACACCCGGAAATATCATGGTTTGTTGGTTGCCCCGCAACCCCAGCTCGATGGAGGGATGCATGTATTGCTTTCTCAATTGGACGAAACTGTTATACAGCACGATCAGGAATTTAACCTGGCCATACATAAATACAAAGGCGAGAAATATAATCCCAAAGGGACATAAATATGTTACTGATTTTACCTTCGATCCCAATCCTGTTATTACCTATAGGGTAGGAGGCGTGATGCTTACCAAGGAAATGTTGTTTGCCGGTAACAGCGACAGCATCATCATTAAATACACATTGGTCGAAGCACATTCGCCTACGATTATGCGTTTCAGGCCTTTCCTTGCTTACCGCAATATTCATTCGCTAAGCAAAGCAAATAACGATGTTGAGCGCAAATCCGATCCCATTCCCAATGGCGTTAAAGTACGTATGTACCAGGGGTATCCATATCTGCATCTTCAGTTTTCGAAAGAGCCTGAGTATATTCATGCTCCCGACTGGTATTTCGATTTCGAATACATGCGCGAGAAAGCCAGGGGATACGAAGCGCTCGAAGATTTATTTACTCCCGGCAGTTTCGAGGTACCTATTAAACAAGGTGAAAGTATTTACTTTATGGCCAGCCTCGAAACCGAAGATCCGAAAACATTTGCCCGTTTATTCAGCCAGGAGTTGAAGAAACGTATTCCCCGCGATAGTTTCGAAAACTGCCTCAAAACTGCTTCGCAGCAGTTCGTTGTAAAACGCGGAAAGAAATTCGAGATTTTTGCCGGTTTTCACTGGTTCGGACGCGTTGCCCGCGATACCTTTATCTCATTGCCCGGCCTTACGCTGCTGCAGGGCGATTTCAAAACCTTTAAATCTATTCTCGATAACAGCCTTACCGAGATGAAAGGCCCGCTGTTCCCTAATTCAGGAAGCGGACAACGTCTTCAGTACAATTCGGTGGATGCACCACTATGGCTTTTCTGGACACTGCAACAATACAAAAAATACAGTGCCGACAAATCCGTATGGAAGCAATACGGGGCATACCTGAAACTGATTCTTAACAGCTTCCGCGAAGGAGCTGCCTACAATATTCATATGCTCGACAACGGATTGTTGTTTGCCGGCGAAACAGGCTCTGCCGTTACCTGGATGGATGCCGTAGTGGACAGTAAACCCGTTACTCCGCGTATAGGCCTGGCCGTTGAAGTTAATGCGCTGTGGTATAATGCCATTTGTTTTGCCGTTGAACTGGCTGAAGAGGCTGGCGATAAAGAATTTGTCAGCGAATGGAAGCCTGTAGCTGAAATGATACCGGCTGCCTTTACCGAGGTCTTCTGGAATAAGGAAAAGAGCTACCTCTACGATTATGCACATGGCGATTTCCGTGATAAATCAGTGCGTCCGAACCAGTTGTTCGCTGTTTCCCTGCCTTATTCGCCTGTAGACGACGATCAATGTAAGGGTATACTCGATAGGGTTAACTCCGAACTGATTACACCGCGTGGGTTACGCACACTCTCGCCTAAAAATCCTGCCTACAAACCCGAATATACCGGTAATCCTACCCAGCGCGACCTTGCATATCACCAGGGATCGGTTTTCCCATGGCTTTTTGGCCATTTTGCCGAGGCATGGCTGAAGTTGTATGAACAAAGCGGTGTTGCATACATTGAGAAATTATACAAAGGCTTTGAAGAAGTTATGGACGAACACGGTGTTGGAACCATTTCGGAACTCTACGATGGCGATCCGCCTTTCCGCCCTTCGGGTGCAATATCGCAGGCATGGAGTGTATCGGAACTCCTGCGCGTGCGAAATATACTCGATGCTATGAAGCCTGCTAAAGGGAAAAAATCAAAATAATTAAAGATTTATAAAAAATATATAATGAAAGTATTAATGTTTGGATGGGAATTCCCTCCTCATATCACCGGAGGCCTGGGTACAGCCTGTTTTGGTCTTACCAAAGGATTGTTAAAGCATGGGGTGGAGGTACAGTTTGTAGTTCCTAAGGCGTATGGCGACGAAAGCGAGGAGGCGGTGCGATTGGTGAATGCCAGCGATGTTAAGGTGATGATGAATGATCCTGTGTTTCGCGAATACTGGAACCAGATAACCTATATGGAAATAGGGTCGAACCTTATACCGTATGTCGGGCCGGAGAAATTTGAGCAGATGGTGAGCGAAAATCTGAATGTTAAAATAGAAGAAACGAGCAGGGTGTTCTCCGAGAAATTCCAGTTTTCGGGTAAATATGGTCACGACCTTATGGAAGAAGTGGCCCGTTACGCACTGGTTGGTGCTGCCATTGCAGCAAACAGTGAATTCGATGTTATTCATGCCCACGACTGGCTTACCTACTCAGCCGGTGTGGCCGCAAAAAAAATATCGGGTAAACCCCTGGTGGTGCATATGCATGCCACCGAATTCGATCGTTCGGGCGAAAATTACAATGAAAACGTTTACGAAATTGAACGCAAGGGAATGGCTGAAGCCGACAGGGTTATCACGGTAAGCAATCTCACGCGTAACATAGTAATCGAAAGGTATCATATCGATCCAGCGAAGGTTTTCACCGTGCATAATGCTGTTGAGCCAACCGAGAAAACCGAAATGCTTGATACCGAAAAACATGTTAAAGAAAAAATTGTGACTTTCCTGGGTCGTATAACATTCCAGAAAGGACCTGAGTATTTTATCGAAGCTGCCCGCAAAGTTCTCGAGCGCGATAAAAATGTTCGCTTCGTTATGGCAGGAACCGGCGACCTGATGGAAAAAATGATACGCCGCGTTGCCAAACTTAAAATATCCTCGCATTTCCACTTCACAGGATTCCTTAAAGGCGAAAATGTCGACCGAATGTTTGCCATGAGCGATGTGTATGTTATGCCTTCGGTTTCGGAACCATTCGGAATTTCGCCCCTCGAAGCTATGCGTTCAAATGTTCCGGTTGTAATTTCAAAACAATCGGGTGTTGCCGAAATACTCGACCATGTGATGAAAGTCGATTTCTGGGATGTAGATGCCATGGCCGATGCTATTTACGGGCTGTTGCATTATAAATCGCTGAATACTATGTTTCTTGAATATGGCACTGAGGAAGTAAACAACCTGAAATGGGAAGGGGCAGCACGTAAAGTTGCCGATGTTTATGAGTCAACGCTGTAAGTTTTAAAAATTAATTTAAACCACTTTAAAAACTATTATATGAGGTCAATTTGTCTTTATTTCCAGGTGCACCAGCCTTTCCGCCTTCGGACATATCGGTTTTTCGATATCGGTGCCGACCATTATTACTATGACGATTATCAAAATAAGCGTATCGTACGTCGTATTGCAAATAACAGCTACATACCGGCCAACGAGATATTACTCGGACTGATAAGTGAATACGGATCAGCCTTTAAAGTAACTTTCAGTATTAGTGGCACGGCTCTTGAGCAGTTCCAGAAATATACTCCCGATGTTATCGAGAGTTTCAAACGCCTTGCCAAAACCGGCAATGTTGAATTTCTGGCCGAAACGTATTCGCATTCGCTGGCAGGGTTAAATGATCCCGCTGAATTTAAACGCCAGGTCGAAAAACATGCCAAAACTATTAAAGAACTCTTTGGGAAGACCCCAACAGCATTCCGTAATACCGAACTGGTATATTCCAACAGTATAGCAGGGCAGGTGCTCGAAATGGGTTATAAAACCATGCTTACCGAAGGTGCCAAACAATTGCTGGGTTGGAAAAGCCCGAATTTCCTGTATTTCTGCGCTCCTCACCCCCGGTTGAAACTTCTGTTACGAAACTATAACCTCAGCGATGATATTACTTTCAGGTTTTCGCAGCAGGACTGGAACGAATGGCCGCTTACAGCCGAAAAATATGTTTCCTGGATCAATCATGTAGACAAAAAACAGGAACTCGTGAACCTGTTTATGGATTATGAGACCTTCGGCGAGCATCAGAAATCGGAATCCGGAATATTTGGTTTTCTGCGGGCTTTCCCTGAGCAACTGATTAAATCACAGGAGTGGACCTTCCGGACTCCATCCGAAGTGGCTGAAGAACTGCAGCCTGTAGCCGGCATCGATTGCCCGCACGCCATTTCATGGGCCGACGAGGAACGTGATCTTACCGCATGGCTCGGCAACGACCTTCAGGATGAAGCTTTTTCGAGCCTCTATAAGGTTTCGCATATAATGGCAAATTGCAAGGATGCCGACCTGGTAAAAGATTGGAACTACCTGCAGGCCAGCGACCATTTTTATTATATGTCGACCAAATGGTTCAGCGACGGGGCCGTGCATAATTATTTCAACCCCTATGGCACACCTTACGAAGCCTTTCTTAATTATATGAATGTGCTTTCCGATTTCCTGATCCGGGTAAACGAATATGCCGAAAATCCACCTGCTGACCTTAAAAAAGCAGTGGGAAAAGTTGTAGCAGCAGTTAAAAAGCAAGCGCTTCCAAAAGCAAAGCCTGTTGCTAAAAAAATATCGAAGCCTGGTAAAACGACATCAGAAAAAACTCCTAAGAAACTGGATGCCAAGGCAAAAACGAAAAAATAACAGAAAACGGTGATGCTTTTTGAAGCATGATGTGAATAACTTTAGTCACTGTTAATTCGAAAATTGTTAATTTTGCAAACCTCTGATTCAGGTTTTAGTACCTGTCAGAGGTTTGATTTTAGTGCCAACTACATTAATTTAAGCACTGCTTTACCTGATTCTGATACTAATCTATGAGTGAGAAGAAATTACTGAAACCCGATTACCTTTTCGAGGTGAGTTGGGAAATTTGCAATAAAGTCGGTGGAATATACACGGTGGTAGCAACAAAAGCTCCCGGCTTACAACAGGAATATGGCAATAACTACATCCTTTTAGGCCCTGATGTTTGGAAAGAAACAAGCCAGAATCCCGATTTTACCGAAGATAAATCCATATTCCGTGCCTGGCGCGAACGTGCCGAGCAGGAAGGCCTGAGGATAAAAATCGGCCGCTGGAACATTAAAGGCCGGCCGGTTGCCATACTGATAGACTTTACACAGTATATTACATCGAAAGATAAAATACTGGCCGAATTCTGGGAAAAATATAAGCTGGACAGCATTACCGGTTCGTGGGACTATTTCGAACCTGCCCTGTTCGGTTATGCTGCCGGTAAAGTAATCGAGAGCTTTTACGAGTTCAGCCTTTCAGATCAGGATAAAATTGTTGCTCAGTTTCACGAATGGATGACTGGCGGAGGTATTCTTTACCTTAATGACAGGGTACCCCAGATAGGAACCATTTTTACGACTCATGCCACTGTTGTCGGACGGAGTATTGCCGGCAATAATCTGCCCTTATACAGCCGTTTCAACGAATACAATGGCGATGCTATGGCTCAGCGTTTTCACGTAATGGCTAAGCACTCGCTGGAGCATATTGCAGCCCGCGAAAGCGATGCATTTACTACCGTGAGCAAGCTTACTGCCAACGAATGCCGGCAGTTTGTCGGTCGCGAGCCCGATGTTATTACACCAAATGGATTTGATGATTCATTGTTCCTCGACGAGGCAACCTTGTCAGCCAAACGACAGGCTTCGCGCGAAAAACTTCTGGCTGTAGCTCAGGCTGTAACAGGTCAGCCACTGCCTGCCGATACTTTGCTGCTGATAAACAGCGGAAGGTACGAATACCGGAATAAAGGTATCGATCTGTTTATTGATGCACTGGCTAACCTGAATCACGACGAAAAACTGACTTACCCGGTGGTTGCATTTATCACTATTCCTGCCCATCATTCGGGGCCGGTACCGGGTTTAGCCGAAAAAATAGAATCAGGAATCATAGGTAACCCTATGGACAAACAATTTCTGACTCATGGATTGTTCGAACCCGATTACGACCCTATCCTCAGGCGCCTAATTGAGGATCGTATGTTTAATTCGCTGCAGGACCAGGTGAAAGTAATATTCGTGCCGAGTTATCTCAACGGGAATGATGGCATCTTTAACCTTTCATACTACGACCTTCTGCCTGGTTTCGATCTTTCGTTGTTCCCTTCGTACTACGAACCCTGGGGTTACACTCCTTTAGAAAGTCTTGCTTTCGGCGTACCTACCATCACCACTACCCTGGCCGGTTATGGATTATGGATGAGAAATCACGGCGAAGACAAAGGAATAACGGTTATCGACCGTAACGATGAAAATAACCAACAGGTTGTTGAAGCCATGGTTAAGGTTATTCTCAATTTCGAAAAAATGTCGGAAAGCAGGCACGTTTTGCTTTCGGAATCATCAATTTCGCTGGCCCGAACCACACTATGGAGCAAGCTGCTGATTTATTATAAAGAAGCTTATTCGATAGCACTCGAAAAAGTAGCCGACCGTTCTGATCTTTTCCGCGGCAAGCGGCAGGCTGAAACAGTTATCAGCGTTAATGGTAAAAAACCTTCCTATCCCGAATGGCGCAAAGTTCTTGTTCGTCATACTTTTCCCGAATCGCTGAAAGGACTGCTAAAACTCAGCCGTAACCTTTACTGGTGCTGGAACAGCGAAGCTACTGATTTGTTCCGTATGATTGACCCCGAAGGATGGGAGTTTTCGGATCACAATCCTATTGCCTTGCTTGAGTCAATGACATTCAGTCAGCTGAGGGAACTCGAAAAGAATCCGGATTTTATGACCCGCCTAAAAAATGTAATGGAACATTTTGAGGCATATATGGCAAAAGGTGCCGAAAAGCAAAAGCCATCAGTCGCTTATTTCAGCATGGAATTTGGTTTGCACGAAAGTGTTCAGATATATTCGGGCGGACTTGGCGTATTGGCCGGCGATTACCTGAAGCAGGCATCTGACTCAAATGTGGATATGATTGCCGTTGGACTAATGTATCGCTATGGTTATTTCCAGCAGACACTTTCTCCGTATGGCGAGCAGGTGCCTAAATATTACCCGCAGCGATTTAACCATTTACCGCTTAAACCAGTGCGCGATGTAAACGGCGAATGGATTTCTATAAGCATTTCGTTGCCTGGCCGCATTATGCAGGCAAAAGTATGGCGTCTGGATGTAGGCCGTATCCCTTTATATTTATTGGATGCCGATATTGAGGAAAACTCTGATGCCGACAGGTTTGTTACCCATCAGTTGTATGGCGGCGATCTCGAAAACCGCTTCAAACAGGAGTTATTGCTTGGTGTAGGTGGCATACGTATGCTCGAAGCCATTGGCGCTGATCCTGATATTTATCATTGCAACGAAGGGCATGCAGCTTTTATCGGTATCGAGAGGCTGCGTAATTTCGTTCAGAATCACCAACTGTCGTTCCTCCAGGCAATTGAACTGGTAAGGGCTTCAACACTTTTCACAACACATACACCGGTTCCGGCAGGTCACGATGCATTTACCGAAGACCTGCTTCGTACATACATCCCTCATTACCCGGTACGCCTCAATATTTCGTGGAATACATTTATGAACCTGGGCCGTCATTACGAAAATAATAACGATCAGAAATTTTCGATGAGTGTGCTTGCTTCAAAGCTTTCGCAGGAAATTAATGGTGTGAGTAAAATTCACGGGCAGGTAAGCCGGCAGATGTTCCGCAGCATGTATAACGGATTTTATGAAAATGAAATTCATATCGGACATGTTACCAATGGTGTTCACCTGCCTACCTGGACTAATGCCAAGTGGAAAAAGCTCTACCTGAAAGAATTTGGCGAAGCCTACCTCGATGATCAGTCGAACGCTGAATACTGGAACAAAATACATAATGTGCCTGACGAACGTATTTGGCAGATAAGGCAGGAACTCAGGGGCGAACTTATAAACTATATTAAGAAACGCCTTACCAATACTATGGGTGCTAGCTACGAAAGCCCGAAACAGGTTATCGAAATAGTTGAATCGCTCGACAGCAATGCACTCACCATTGGTTTTGCCCGCAGGTTTGCTACCTACAAACGCGCTCACCTTATATTTTCGAACATGGAACGGCTGGCCGAAATACTTGGTAACGAGGATAGGCCGGTGCAATTTGTTTTTGCCGGTAAAGCGCATCCCGCCGATAAAGCCGGTGCTGACCTAATAAAGAGGATTATTGAAGTTTCGCGGATGCCGCAGTTTGTGAGCAAGATTATTTTCCTCGAAAATTACAATATGGCTATGGCCCGGAAACTGGTTCAGGGAGTTGATATATGGCTGAACACTCCAACCCGCCCGCTGGAAGCCAGCGGTACCAGTGGCGAAAAAGCCGTTATGAATGGCGTGGTGAATTTCAGCGTGCTCGATGGCTGGTGGGCCGAAGGCTACCGCGAAGATGCCGGCTGGGCTTTGAAAGAGGATCGTACGTACGACAACCAGCAGTTCCAGGACGAACTGGATGCCGAAACCCTGTACAATATTCTCGAGGACGAGATCATCCCCGCTTTTTACGATCGCGATAAGGATCAGATACCTCATAAATGGATTAATTATGTGAAAAATACCATTGCTGGTATTGCTCCACATTTTACCATGAAACGCCAGCTCGACGATTATTTCTCGAAATTTTACCATAAACTGGCCGAACGTTCAGCATTGTTGAAAGCTGACGATTATGATGCCATGCGCAGGCTGGCGTCGTGGAAATTCAGAATGATACGCAACTGGGACAGTATTGAAGTGGTGGATGTGATATTCCCTAATTCGAGCTACCAGACACTGCACCTGGGCGAAATATTTAATGCCGAACTCATCCTCAGCCTGGGCGATATTGCTCCTGATGATGTATTGGTCGAAATGGTTTCGGGACAAAAAGTAAACGATGAAATGGTTGAACCCCAGTCGATTCGTGAACTGGAACTCAAGAAAGTGGATGGCAATCATTCGCACTATGCTATTGAAATTGAAACTTCACTGGCAGGCGTTTTCGATTTCGCTTTCCGCATTACTCCCAAAAATTCTTTACTGCCGCATCGTATGGACTTTAACCTGGTGAAGTGGGCTTAGTTGTAGGATAGTGAATAGAGAATAGTGAATAGTGAATAGTGAAATATACAACGACATCTTTTCCCCCTAACCCCTAGAACCAAAACCCTAAAACCTCATCTATTCAACCGAATAACCATTAACCATTAACTAAAAATGAAACTACTCGAAGGAAAAGTTGCTTTGATCACCGGTGCTTCGCGAGGCATTGGCAAAGCCATAGCTATTGCATTTGCACAACAGGGAGCTTCGGTTGCGTTTACCGATATGCGCCGCGACGAAATTATGGAAGCTGCCGAACGCGAAATCCAGGCTCTGGGTGTTAAAGCCATTGGCTATGCTTCCGATGCCAGCTCGTTCGACGACAGCGAACGTACCGTTGACGAAATTGCCAAAGAGTTTGGCCGCATCGACATACTGGTTAACAATGCCGGTATTACACGCGACAACCTGCTTATGCGCATGACCGAAGCCGATTGGGACCTGGTAATAAAGGTAAACCTCAAATCGGTATTCAACCTTACCAAGGCAGTTCAGAAATATATGCTCAAACAGCGCTCCGGTTCAATCATTAATATGAGCTCCGTTGTGGGCGTTAATGGCAATGGCGGGCAATCAAATTATTCCGCCTCGAAAGCCGGTTTAATTGGTTTTACCAAATCGGTAGCCCAGGAATTAGGCTCACGCAATATCCGTTGCAATGCTATTGCTCCCGGCTATATCGAAACCGAAATGACCGCCAAGCTATCCGAAGAAGTACGTACCCAATGGGCCGCCCAGATTCCGCTTCGCCGTGGCGGCAAACCCGAAGATGTGGCCCAGGCTTGTATCTTCTTTGCCTCCGACCTGTCAGGATATGTTACCGGACAGGTATTAAGCGTATGCGGTGGAATGAGCACCTAAACATTTTCAATTATATAAAAACAAAAAGCGGATTCCCGGTTGGGAGGCCGCTTTTTGTTTTAGGTATAGTTGTGAAAGCTGATATAATTAATTTGTCATTACCGGCCAAACAGCTCATTAAGCCCTTCATTTTCAAATAAAATCCTTCCCAATTTAATTTCGGACCATCCTTCTTTTACTTTGAATGTGAAAGTTGGGTTCATACCGTTCAATTCACATTCAATAAACCAACCTGATATTTTGTTGGTTTTCACTTCCTCAGTTTCTTTGAGCTGGTGCAGATGTGTTGAAATGAAGAATAATGAATTTTTATATTTCGTAAGACCTTTGATGGTTGTGGTGCTGATCTCAACCGCATCTTCAATATTGGTTCCCATAAACAATTCATCAAAAACAGCAAAACATTTTTTGCCGGATTCTGCTTCCATCGCTACATTCTTAACATTCACAACCTCTGTCATAAAGTGGCTGTAACCATTCTGTATATCATCGTCGTGGTTTATTTTTACTACAATAGTTTCAAAAAAAGGCATCTCTGCTTTCGAAGCAGGTACACCCAGCCCCAGATGCCCTAAGTAAACACAATGGCTTATTGCTTTGAGCAATGTTGATTTTCCAGACATATTTGGTCCTGGAAAGTAAAATAACATTGTGATCGGTTGATACGCTGTTTTTTACCGGGTTCGTTAGAATAGGATGATAAAAATCGTGAAGCGATAAATTTGTATCCGTAAAAACCGGAAACACAAAGTTATGCCTGATTATGCCAAAACTTATCGAGAGATAAGACTCAAATAAGAAAATATTGATTCCAGAAGGTTTCAATTTCGGATGATTTGATTTTTTTTGAAATATGTTCAACAAGTTCAATAATATGTCTGATTTTAAAGCGATGTTCGCGAATAAGTAACTCATAATGAGCTAATTTGAAACCGGAAAGAAAATCAGATATGCTTTTCAATTGCTTAGCGTAGGATTCAGGAAAAGCCTGGCTGCTTAAGCGCGCAAAATAAAAAGTATGTAGCTTATGAAACAATAAAACTACCTGAATGAATTTTGATTTTGTCTGATGCCGGAAACTTTCCGAAAGAAGAAGTCTGAATCGCAGATTGTTTTTCGATTCAGAAGTATAAGGGAATAATTCGAGAAAACGGTTTACCTCGTATAAATCGGTACGGGTATATGAAAAACCTTTAAGTATGTGATTGTTTGCAATAAAACCTTTTATAATATTCTGTCGCAAAATTATTTCATCCACCGACTGAAGTGGATTTTCCAACATATTGCTAAGGATTTTTTTAGCATAGCCATTATGCGTAAAATCGAGTAATGTTAATATTTCCTTTTCTATTTGCAAGTCTTTTATCTGAATCATGGAAAGTCCGTTATACAATAATTTTATGTTCTACTCTATCCCCAAAATCCTTAATTTACCTTATTTACTCGGTTAGCTTCGCCCGATTTATGCAGAAATCAGTATAGTTTATGATTTCGAAAATTTTATGGAATTTAAGGCTTGAATTAATTCTCTTTTTTGTTTTTTGTTAGTATATGAAATTACAATACTGATGACGAATCCATCAGCAAGGGTTGAATAATAGACTTGTTTAATTTTAATATTCTGGTATTTCAACCGTGCATTCATTGTAAAATAAGTCGTTTCATTAATAACAACTTTTTTAAATTCGCTATCCAGATGATCATATTTTAATTGCGATAGTTCAATCAATTTCCTGGCATGAAATAAATAATCACTTCCGTTTTTTATGCCGGGAAAATTTTTAACATTTTCTGCAATTATAATGAAGCCTGGATTATACTCAACTGCGGCACCCAGTTCGTATTGAAAAACTGTCAATAGAAATGCTGTGTTTATTTCTACAGCATCCATTGTTTTTTTTAATTGGGTATCATCGCCTGCTATCAGCTCTTTCCCTTTGTTCGCAAGTCCTTCAGATTGTTCCTTCGATTGTACTATCCAATTTTTGGGAATGGTCATTTTCAGTCCAAAAAACGAATTGAAATAGGTGTTGTTTTCAATTCTTCCATAATCAAAATCCTTTTGTTTTTCCTGCCCAAAAATACTTGTTGTTGCTAAAGCTAGTAGGATAGCTGCTGACAAATTAATAGTCATTTTCTTCATCATTGTAAATCTGAATTTTATTTATTGTTGAAATAGGGATTTGATTTTAGTGATAAGTGTAATAAATAGACTGAAATAAATTAATCATTGTGTTGAGTTAGGACTTAGAAATAACAGGTATTCAGCATAATATTTGTTTAGTATGGTAAATAACAGGTGACCTCAGCCCGAAACACTGTTTATCAGTGTCTTGAGATAAAAGTTAAAGGAATTAAGCTGTAAATCTATGCTTTTTTGTCTTTTCCTGCAATATCCGCCAGGAACAGGAAAATTCCCAGCAGTAGAAAATTATAAGCAGGATAAAAATAATTTTCCCAGAAATGGCCAAACAACTTATTCCCTGCTAAAACTGCTATCACACCCAATAGCATTAATATAATACCAAGGCCCCCGCTGAGCCAGGCAAGTAACTTTAATGTGTTTTGCATATTATGATTTGTTAGATTAAGTAAAGATAATAAATAATATAAAAATCGATAAATTGTAATAGATGTTTTGTCGTTATGTGCTGAAATCCATTAATTACTCAAGATGTGTTGAGAGTTAATTTGGTAAGCAATTAAAAACTTATCGGTCGAGGCAGGTCGCTTGTGTTTCCACCTGCGCTGATTAGATAACCAGTATTGCGGAGTCTTGCAGTTTTCATTTTCCAGGAAACGTATCTTAAAAGAAAATTGTGCATGCAATTATTCTTTAATTTGGGTATTTGGTTTCCGCAAACCCACTTAGTTATTGGCCTGTTTGTTTGAGAATGCGATTTTATGCTTTTCATTTTACTCTTCTAAACAAAACTATAATTTATACAATCTAACTATCAGCTAATCCTGGCAATTGATAAGATTAGCAAATCAAAGGTGAGCGATATTTCTATTTAATTTTCTTTTTAATCCAGGAATATTACAGACATTTCCTGATCAGAAATTAGCACATATTTGTAAAAAAAAATCATGTAAAACTTAATATATCGTGTTTTATTTCATATCTTTATGGGCATCATATAAAATTAAGTATTATGAGCAATTTAAAAACAAGTTTGCTTGCGATACTCTTTTCGTGGGCAGCATTGGAGGCGTTCAGCACTCCGATTTCTATGGATGCAGCCAGTAAGGTTGCGAAAAATCTTTACACCGAGGCTATGATGCTGCAAAAATGCGCACTCCCTGGTGAAGTAGTATTCAGTAATGTTATTTGTATTGGAGACAAGCAGCAACCCTTGATGTATGCCTTCAATCTGCCCGACAATGCCGGCTTTATTCTTGTAGCCGGCGATGATGCTTCCTACCCTGTTTTGGGTTATTCATTTCAAGGAAACTTTTCAGCCGCCAGCGAAGGTAGGCCCGAAGGGTTCAATTTCTTTATGGAATCGTACGAACGGCAATTGTTGGCCATAAGAACTTTCCAATTGCCTCAATCGCCCGAAAACAATGCAGGATGGGCCCATTACCTGATGGATCCTTTCTCGTTTGATGCCCCCACCGATTGGGTTGCACCACTCCTTTCCACACTTTGGGATCAGGTGTGGCCGTATAATGCTCTATGCCCTAAAGATAACCAGGGTAAAAACATGCCTGCTGGATGCGCCGCGACTGCAGGGGCACAGACTTATAAGAGGTTAAAGAAAGGATCGATGCAGGGTCATACGGCAGCAGATGTAGCAGGAGTAGCAGGCAAGTACCCGCAAGGTGACAGTATAATTTATTTTGACATGACCAAAATGCCTGATGTTGCCACAGAAGACAATTATGCCGAAATAGCTAAACTAATCTATTGGACTGGTTATGTATCTCAGATGCGTTATGGTGCTGAATCTTCCGGAACCTATGCCCCGGCAGTAAGAAATGCGTTGGTTTACAACTTTGGCTGTTCGCCCAATGCAGCATTAATTTATAAGGCGAATTATTCCGATGAGCGCTGGAAGAGTTTAATAAAGGCTGAGTTGGACAAGGAACTACCTGTTTATTATTCAGGCCTGGATACAGTTAGTGGCATCGGCCATGCTTTTGTTTGCGATGGCTATCAGGTAGATGGTTTTTTTCATATCAACTGGGGTTGGGGCGGACAATATAACGGATATTTTAATTTATCGGATCTCAGCCCTGGGACCAGTAATTATGCAGGACGGCAGGCAGCTATTGTCGGACTTTTTCCTGATACTGTAAAATGTACGCCACCTTTGCACCTGAAAGCTACAGCAGAAGCAGATAATATTGTTCTCAACTGGTCAGCTCCTTCTCCAAAGCCCATCACCGAATGGATGCATTATGATACTACCTTTCAATACTGCAAGCATTTTAATGCCAATCCGAACTATAGGGTTGCCATTCACTATAATAAGGAACAATTGGCATCTTACGATGGGTTACAATTAACCAAAATCCGCATTATTGCGGGAAAAGACGCAGCCAATTACCGCTTGAATGTATGGAAGGGGGAAAATGCCACCATCACCGTACTCGATGAACCAATTTCGATTAAACAATCGAGTTCGTGGGTACACATTAACGGGGATACAGTCCGTGAGTATGATACTTTTATCCTTGAACAACCCATTGTAATTGATGCAAGCGAAGACCTATGGATTGGTTACACAGTTGAAAATCAAGGCCAGAGCAAATATCCGGTTGGGGTGGATAAAGGCCCCTCAAATCCTGGTCTTGGGGATATGATATGCTTCGAAGGTGGCTCGTGGAGTTCGGCAAGCCAACTTTATTCCAATTGGAACCATAACTGGTGTATCCAGGCTTTTGTAACCGATGTTTATGGTAATCCTTATTCTTTAAAATCAGCACAGGTTGGAAAATTCAAAAATACAAGCGCAGGTGTGGTAACTGATTTGGGTATTAGCAACCATTTAACCGGGAAGGTAAGACAGCCGGTTAATAACAGCACAGTCGCTGAGCCTGCTTATTTGATTAACTCCCAAGGACCTGATTATGTTCCAATACTGCTCGGATATAATGTTTTCAGGGAAGGCACACAACTGAATGCCCAACCGTTAACTGAACTTACTTATACCGAACATGGCCTGGCTCCCGGAACTTACATTTATCACGTCACAGCAGTATATGATTCAGGGGTTTCTGTATTGTCAGGGCCTGCACAAGCTACTGTTGGAAATTTACTAAATCCACCTTTGCGACTTTCGGCGAGTCTCACTGATCATGATGTTCAACTCAACTGGACCAAGCCACTTCCACCCTTATCAGAAGAATGGATACATTATGATGGCGATTCGTGTGAACTGGGTTTAGGTCTTAATAATGGCGGGACTTTTAGCGTGGCAATTCGTTTTAAACCCGAACAACTGGCAAAGTATGAAGGAATGCGCATTTCAAAAGCAAGGATTTACCCACGGGGTCAAAATACCACTTATCAATTCTTCATAGCGAAAGGGAATAATGCATCAACGATAATTACTACTATTCCTTTACCGGGCTTAAAAATCAACCAATGGGATACAGTTCAGTTAGCTCAGGCAATTCCTATAGATGTCACAAAGGAACTCTGGATAGGTTACAAAGTGATAAACCATCCTGCAGGTCAGTGGCCGGCCGGAGCAGACTTTGGGCCAGGAACAACCGGTTACAGCGATTTAATCTGTACGGATGGCTATACTTATGTGCCCTTATCTACATTAAATCCTGCCTGGGATTATAACTGGAACATCCAGGCATTAGTTACCAACCAGGCTGGCGAAAAGAGTTTATTTTCTGCAGAAGGACCTGCCCCCAACCTGGTGTTGGGTTATAACCTTTATTGTAATTATGCCAAAGTCAATACAAGTATTATTGAGGATACACTCTGGCTCGCGAATGAATTGCCAAGCGGCTCTTACAATTATTATGTGAAAGCGCTTTATGAGGAAGGCGAATCGGGCCCTTCGAATAATGTAACTATCTATCTTCCCAACTTTATTGATGAAAATGGTGAATTGCCTGAGGTTCTGATCTATCCGAATCCAGCTAAAAGCTATTTTATATTAGAGATGAAAGAAAATATTGACCAGGTTTTTCTTTTCGATATGATAGGGAAAGAAGTTTACCAGAATATAGAATCCGGTAATAAGGTGAAAATTGCCACACAAGGTTTTAAACCTGGTATATACATTTTACGGATTAATTCAGGAAGCAGGACAATTTTAGCTAAGGTTTCAATACAATAAAGAAGATTTGTAGGGATAGATTCCTGGAAAGTGAAGAGGCTGTTATAAAAATGACAGCCTCTTCTCATGGTGCTTTTTCTTATACCGTATTATAAGTTTTAGTTTAAAAGCTAAATCCCTTCCGGTCGCTTGTGTTTCCACCTCCGGTGAGTCCAGAGCCAGTATTCCGGAGCTTTACGGATATCATCTTCCAGCAGACGTAAATGAGTTTCTGTAATTTCTCCTGTTTGGGTTTTAGAAGCATCTTCACATATCAGTTTGGTATGATAAATATATTTCCCCCGGGCTACTCTTTCCATGGAGCCATAAATTACAGCCATCTTAAGTTTTTGTGCAATTTTTTCGGAACCGTAAAACACGGCAGTATCCTGGTTAAGGAATTGTGTCCAGTATGCGCCTTTGGGATCAGGTGACTGATCGCTTAAGAAAGCGGTCATATTCAATTCGTTACGATTGGCAATCATTCCTTTCAATGTGCCGGCCATGGTATAAAGTTTACAGCTGGTAGCTGTGCGCATACGCGAAAAAAGCCTGTCGAAATACGGATTGCTTAAAGGATGGTAAATTACATAGGTTTGAAAATCAGTTTGTAAGGGTAATCCACTCGGGCAATATTCCCAGTTGCCGTAATGCCCCATTACCAATATGGCGCTCCTTTTTTTAGCATATAAATCTGCAAAGAGTGCTTCAGATTCCGGGTCCATTTTGCAGCGGGCAAGTTTCTGTGCCGGGCTCATGGTGAATAACTTGAACATTTCGAGGATCATATCCGTAAAATACCTGTAAAAACGAAACTCGATTTTAGCCAGTTCTTTTTTTGATTTCCCTGGAAATGAGTTGACAAGGTTGGCTCTGACTATTTTTCGCCTGTAGCCTAATCCATAATAAAGTACCAGGAAATAGAAATCGGAAGCCACAAACAACAGAGGCCAGGGCAATATGGATAATAAATATATAAAAGGTACACTGCTGTAAAACACCAGGGCATATCCGAACTTCTTCATATTTCTGTTTCAACAATGTGGCAAAATTACAAAAGAACCGGCGAAAAGCCCTTTATTAACTCAGCGGATGGAGATAGTTATTCCTATTAACGTTACAGGCCTGTAAAGCCCATATTGTCAATTAGTTTCGTTGAATCCGTAATCCCGTTCAACTTTTGAAATCCTCACTTTAAATGAGCGGTACCATTCGGTACGTCCTTTTTCCCGGGCCAGGCTGTGATCCAGATTCTCTTTCCATAGCCTTATCGATTCGAGATTGCGCCAATACGAAACCGTGATTCCCAAGCTGTTCGCGTGCGGTTTCCATCCCAAGGAATCCTGTCTGTTGCATGGCAAGTTCCGCCATTTTTTCAGCCATACGATTATATCCATTATCGCCCTCAGTTCGAAGTGAAGAAAATATTACAGCATAATAAGGTGGTAAAGGAGTATCAGCTATCATTTGCAAATGTTTTATACAGGCTGCAGCCACATTAACGAAACAAACAAGCGGAACAACCGAATTGTTCTTCAGCTAAAAAGCAGATGCAGCCTGATAAAGTTATAAACTTTTATAAATGATAAAGGTATTCCCGATAATCAGCGGGAGTAAAAGGATCAAATCATTACAAAGACAATTGTCAAAACTAAGTTTACAAAATAAACTTTGAAATTGTTTATCCTTTATAGAAATAAGTCCGTATCTCCGTCTCCGAAACTGTAAGCACATACGCCGCTAATCCTTTATCCATCACTTTTTCGATCAGAGGCATGGGTGTAAATGGAGTAATTAGTTCGAATATTTGTCCGCTCGACAAACCTGAGGTTTTGGTAAGCACATCGGCCAACGGATGTTGTCCGGCCTGCAGCATTTCGCGAGCATCGAGGGTTTCGCTTACTGCCGAGGTATTGAACCATTCAGGTTTTTCGTTCATATTGTTGTTATTGCTCATAATTTCGTTTGTTTCGTTTTGTCCTGCGGCTTTGCGCAGGGTGTTAATAATTGATTCGAGCGGGATGTTTCCAACCACTGCAACCTGCTGAAAAGTTGCAACCCGGCCTATGGTTCGCCTGAGAACTGGATTCCGTAATTTCTGAAAAGCAGGGGAGAGGCCGATAAGCATTTCCTCCAGCTCAGGATAGCTATCCAGGAAATCTCCAACCCTTGTTTTTGGCGTTATCTGTGGTTTTGTCATGAGAGGTTCATCGTTTTGTTTAAATAATATTGTTTACCAGATTGCCTCATAGTAGCCGTCAACTAACATTTACATTTATCAACCAGCCACCAGCTAACCAGCCACCAGCCCTACTTCCCGTACGATAGCAGCCTTTGCTCACCCTCAAGTGCGCGAAGCTCAGTAAGGTCCTGCGAAAACTCAATGGTTCCAAGGTAATTGTTGTCTTTATCGCGAAGTGGGAAATAGTTGATGTAGATAAATTTGCCCTGCATCTGAATCCAGAATGGAGCAGCCTTTTCTTTCCCGCTTTTAAAATCGTTAAGAATCTGATCAACAATATGCATGCTGTGAGGCGGGTGGCACATACGCACATCGCGGCCCAGTATTGCCCTGTTGCGGTCGAAAATACGGTGTTCGCCCTGTGTGAAAAATCTCACCTTGTCGTTTTTATCCACAAAGGTTATATCAATGGGTAATGTGTTTAGCAATAAGGTTAGTTCGTCGATGTTAAAACTTCCGCTGGGCAGGCGCACAATGCCACCGGCAAATTCGTTACGAAGGTCGGCGGCCGTTGTATCCAGGTTTTCAGGCAACCACTCATCAGTCGGGTCGAAAAGGCAATAACCAATTTCGTTGGTTTGTTGCAGTATTTCGTACCATTCCTGGTCGTTAAGCTCGTCCATAGCCATTGGAAACAGAATTTCGTCTTCCTTCATAATCATTTCCGTTATGGCTTTTGATGCCGGTGCCAGGATAATCTCAACAATATCGGCCATTTCACCGGAATTGGCACCTTTGGCATTTTGCAGCGCTTCGATCGCATTTTTCAGGTAGGCGCGGGTTTCGTCGTGCTTGCCCCACATTACCACTGGCGGACCTGTAATGCCTTTTGCTTCAAGAAAAGGGAAAAGAAGATTTTCCTTACGCCTGTAATGCTTATCCACATCACTTAATTCGTTAAAGAGGCCTTGCATCTGCAGAATTAAGTTGTCGACCGACTCATTTGATGCGGACTGATCCGAGTTTTTCAATGCTGTATAAACGGCATTAAGTTGTAAAACCCGTTTTTCGAGTTCGCGATTCTCTTTTTTAAAGGTGTCAACCGGGTGACCGGCAGGAATTGCTTTTGCATCGGTATGATCGATGTTACCATCGAGTACCATCGAATGGATATCGCACAGTTTAAGTACTTCTTCTACCGGGAGGCCTTCGCTTATCAGTTCCTGTTCAACTTCTACCACTTCGTCGTAAGGAATGCCTTTCAGCAGGTTTGTTAATTGTGCTTTTACCGCTTCAGGAGCTTCGCCATTATGCAACTGCAAAATCATATGCTTGAGAAGCTCTTTCCTGTTTTCGGAATTGTTTATTAATTCGCTCATATTCAGTGTTTTTATAGATTGATAATTGTTAGTTTCAGTTATTTGAATGTAGTGCTTTGCTTATTTAGAATAATTCTGCACAAAGGTATAGAATAATTCAGGTACGACAATACCTAAATAGAAAATATTTTTTAATTTTTAAACAAACGTTTAATTTTTGCAATTAATCAGTTCATTTATGGTATTAACAGACAGATATTTACAGCTTATGATATAATTAATCTAAAAAATCTATAGAAATCTGTTTAAATCCCTGCTTGCCTGCCTGCTTCGCGCAGGTAGACAGCAGGCAAGCCTGTGATCTGTGAAATCCCTGCTTGCATCAGGCAAGTGCGGCTAAAATCTCCTTTATTCAGTCTTAATTGTTGCTAATTTTAGTTGAAATCATTTCACAATCATATACGATGTGTATAAATATTTCTAAATTTGTATATCCATCTTTAAAACAAAAAATTATGAAATCAGTAAAAGTAGTATTTGTTATTTTGCTTTCACTCATATTCACGGGCATTGGCAAAGCGCAGGATTGTGGTTATTATGCCATGTCGAAAGGAATGATTCTTGGTTATCAGAACTTTGATGCCAAGGACAAATTAACCGGTACCAGGCGAACAACATGTCTGGATATTGAAAATAGAGGAGGTGCCATTGTTTACAAGGTAAAAAGTGAATTTGCAGATGCTAAAAACAGCAATCCGTCGTCGCAGGAGTTCGAAATGCGTTGTGAGAATGGTATGTTTTATATGAATATGCAGGATTTTGTTGATCCGAAATCAATGGAAAGTTTTAAGGACATGGAAGTGAGCATCGATAGTAAAGATATGGTATATCCTCCGGGTTTATCGGCGGGCATGGCTCTTCAGGATGCAAGCATCACTATAACAGGCGCTTCGGGTGGCATCAGTATGTTGAATATGCTTGTTAATATCACCAACCGAAAAGTTGTTGCCATTGAAACAATTACGGTTCCGGCAGGTACATTCGAATGTTATAAAATTACGTATGATGTGGAAACCAAACTTATTTTTAAATTTTCGACCAGCGTTACAGAGTATATAAATATGGGAGTAGGCAATGTTAAAACCATAACCTACGATAAAAAAGGCAAACTAATGGGCACCACGATGCTTCATGAGGTGAAAAAATAGAACCCTGGAATCTTAACGTTTTGCCTTTTCGAAATATACCTGAGTAAGCGAAAATTTTGCGACCTTTGCCGGGTTATTAATAAAACCCTTATCGGTTGTGGGATTATCGCTTATTACTTCATATCCAGTCTGGTTCCTGCTGCTTTGTGTGATTGCTGGTGCAGCTTATGCTACGCTGCTTTATTACAGGCAGAAAGATTCTGATTTCAGTACCCTGGTAACACGCGTACTTGCCGTTTTGCGTGGTACAGCAGTTACATTAATAGCATTCCTTCTGCTTTCGCCATTGCTCAAAAGTACATCGCGGTATACCGAAAAACCCATTGTATTACTGGCTCTCGATAATTCCGCTTCCATTACTATGGGTAAGGATTCAGCTTTTTATAAAAACGAATTTGCTGGTAATTACAGGCAGCTGGCTGATAAGCTTTCGAAAAAGTACGATGTGCAGACTTATACCTTTGGCGAAAAACTCACAAGCGGCCTGCAATCCACATTCGATGAAAAGCAAACCGATATGTCGGGTTTGTTCACCGAAATACGCGACCGGTATTCGAACCGCAACCTTGCTGCGCTTATCCTTGCCGGCGACGGAATTTATAACCAGGGCGCCGATCCGCTGTATGCTTCTGACGATGCTCCATACAGCATTTACACTGTTGCTTTGGGTGATACAGCCCAACAAAAGGACATTTTGATTTCGCGTGTTAATTACAACCGAATAGCATTTCTGGGTAACGATTTTCCGCTCGAAATTACAGTTAGCGCGCATAAATGTGCCGGTGCACAAGCCAAGGTAAGCGTTTCGTCGGGAGCGCAGTCGGTGTACAGCGCCAATTTCGCGATAGGAGAGGAGCACTTTGTACGTACTTTTACTACCACACTTACAGCCTCAAAACCCGGAATGCAGAGGTACAGGATTGCCGTAACATCCGTTGCAGGCGAAATAAGTACCGCAAATAATTACCAGGATATTGTTGTTGAAGTGCTCGATGGCCGCCAGAAAATACTTCTGCTTCAATCGGCACCTCACCCTGATATTGCTGCCTTAAAACAGGCGATTGAGAGAAACCGGAACTATTCGGTCGAAAATTTCATGCTCAGCGATTTTAATGGCTCAGTGGCTGCATATAGCCTGGTGATATTGCACCAGATACCATCGATAAGCGATGTCGGTTTCCAGGTAACCAACCAGTTAAAAACGATTCCGGTGCCTGTGTTGTATATTATAGGGGCACAATCGAATATTCCGGCATATAACAGCCTTATGACCGGTCTGCTCATACCACAGACACTGAATTCGTTCAACGAAGCCACCGGTATTCTGAATCCTGACTTCAGCCTGTTTTCGCTGGGGCCCGAAATTGAGCATATGATCGCTGAATTTCCGCCTCTGCATGTTCCTTTCAGCCAGTACAAACCGGGCACAGCCGCACAGGTATTGATGTATCAGAAGGTTGGAAGTGTGAGCACACGCATACCGCTTATTCTATTCAACCAGGGTGTCGACCGCAAATCGGCTACTATTACCGGCGAAGGTATCTGGCGCTGGCGTCTTACCAATTACGCAAAAGTCGGAAACCAGCTTGCTTTCGACGAATTGTTCAGCCGTATTATTCAATACCTGGCGGTGAAAGAAGATAAAAGCCAGTTCAGGGTTCTGCTCAAAAATACATACACCGGTAGCGAAGCAGTGGAAATTGATGCCGAACTGTATAACGACAGTTACCAGCTTGTAAACGAACCGGATGTTAATATTGTGATTACAGATGAGAATAAAAAAAGCTTTCCGTTTGCTTTCACCCGTACTTCAAATGCATACTACCTTAATGCAGGCAGCCTGCCGCCCGGAGAATATACCTACAAAGCCACTGCCAGCCATGCCGGCAAAGCTTACCAGAAAGCCGGGATGTTTACTGTAATGTCGCTGAACGTTGAAGCAATCAATACAGTAGCCAACCATGTGCTGCTCAACAATATGGCTGTTCGTCATAAAGGTAAAATGGTGTATCCTGCTCAGCTCGGCCAGATTGAAAAGTTACTGTCTGACCGCGACGACCTGAAAACAATAGCCTATACCCGCAAACGCTATACCGACCTGGTGAGCTTGTTGCCTGTGCTTCTGTTGCTGCTTGGTCTTCTTTCGGCTGAGTGGTTTATCAGGAAGAGGAATGGGAGCTATTAAGTGAAGAGTGATCCCGATAGCAATCGGGAGTGAAAAGTGAATAGAGAATAGAGAATAGTGAATAGTGAATAGTGAATAGTGAATTGGAAATAGGTGTTAATATCCTCAATAAGAGTTATATGTGTTTTTATTTCAGTAATTCCATTTACCACCTACCAGAAGCCACCAGCCACCAGCACTTCGGCTTCGCTCAGTGCCCGGTAACTATTAACCATTAACCATTAAACCAGTAACCAATAACCAGTAACCAGCCACCAGTAACCAGCCACCAATAAATACTAACCTACCATTCCAATGTCCCCCCAACTCCTGTTCTATATAATTCTTTTCATTACAATTATCGGATTTGCATTCGATCAGTGGATCAGTTACCTGAACACCACCACGCGTAGTAATATTCTGCCTGAAGCTTTAAAAGGCTTTTACGACGAGCACACATACAGCAAACAACAGGATTATGAAAAGGTGAATTACCGGTTCGGACTTTTGTCGGGAATTCTTTCTTTTATCGGTATACTGGCCATGCTTATACTGGGTGGTTTTGCCTTTGTCGATGAATTTGTTCAGTCGGTAAGCGGTTCAGCTATAGTACAGGCCATACTGTTTTTTGGAATCCTGGCTTTTGCATCTGATTTCCTGGGTATCCCGCTTGATGTTTACCATACTTTCGTGATCGAAGAGCGATTTGGTTTCAATAAAACCACACCCGGAACTTTTGTATTGGATAAACTTAAAGGTTGGCTGCTGTCTGCGTTTTTGGGTGGCGGTATTCTTGCACTCGTTGTTTTTATCTACGAACAATCAGGGGCATGGTTCTGGGTACTGGCCTGGGTTTTTATTTCGGTGATCACCTTGTTTATCAGTTATTTTTATACCACGCTGCTGGTCCCAGTATTTAATAAACTTACGCCCCTGCCCGAAGGCGAGCTGCGCGATGCCATACAATCGGTAGCAACACAGGCCGATTTCAGCCTGAAGGACATCAGTATTATGGACGGATCGAAACGTAGTTCACGTGGAAACGCGTATTTCAGTGGTTTTGGCCGTAAAAAGAGCATTGTTCTCTTCGATACGTTGGTAAACGAGCATAGTGTCGACGAACTGGCAGCGGTACTGGCACACGAAATAGGGCATTATAAAAAGAAACATGTGTTAAAGGGCCTTGTATCCGGGATATTACAAACGGGCGTATTGCTGTTTTTGCTGTCGCTGCTGCTGCAAAGCCCCTTGCCATCGCTGGCGCTGGGCGCTTCACTGCCTTCTTTTCATATGTCGGTTATAACATTCGGTATTTTATACAGCCCGGTTTCTATTGTATTGGGAATACTTTTTAATAGCATTTCGCGGAAGCATGAATACGAAGCTGATAATTTTGCCATCACACTTTCGAAGCCCGGTGCATTGCAGGAAGCCCTGAAACGCCTTTCGGTGAAAAACCTGAGCAACCTGACTCCACATCCCTGGTATGTTTTTGTGCACTATTCGCATCCTACTCTTCTGCAGCGGCTAGGGGCAATTAACGATTCAGGGAAAGTGTAAAGTCACCTCATCAGTGTTGCAGACAAGGTTATTCGAAAAAAATGAAGTAATTTTGCCGATCAACTAAAAGGAACGGACAAGCTGTCAGATGACGGAAAACAACAGGAAGAGCAGGATAGGCTTCCTCAGTGAAAAAGCACTGAGATTGTATCAACGGATTAAATACATAATCAAAGTCTGGATCAGGATACCCCGCGAAGCACCATTGTGGATGAAAGCTTTGCTGGCAGGTATTTACGGCCTGGCATTTTTACTTTTGTTAATACTGGCTGTTGATATTAACTTCCTCTGGCTTTTCGGCCGTTCGCCCAATATCAGCGAACTTAAAAACCCGGATATAAGCCTTACTTCATCCATCTATTCGGCTGACGAAAAATTAATCGGCACCCTGTTTACCGAAAACCGCACACCTGCCGTATACGAGGATTTGCCTGAGAACCTTGTGAATACGCTGATTGCCACCGAAGATATCCGCTTTTATAACCACCACGGCATCGACACCAAGGCCACTGTTGCGGCTTTATGGTCGGTGATTCAGGGCGACAAGCGGGGTGGCAGTACTATTACCCAGCAGCTGGTGAAAAATCTTTTCAAAACCCGCAAAGATTATTCTGCAGGCCCCTTTGGCAGCGTTCCGGTACTCTCGACTCTCATCAGCAAGGCAAAGGAATGGATAAATGCATTTAAAATTGAGATGTATTATTCGAAGGAGGACATCATAATGATGTATTTCAACACGGTCGACTTCGGTAGTCATGCGTATGGCATCAATTCGGCGGCATCTACGTTTTTCAGTAAAAATCCTGCGCAGCTTACCTACAACGAATCGGCCTTATTGGTTGGTTTATTAAAAGCACCTTCGTCGTACAGCCCGGTAGCCAACCCCGAACGCTCACTAAACCGGCGCAACCAGGTAATAGGGCAACTGAGTAAATATGGCTATATTACTCAGCATGAAGAAGATTCATTGGTGTTGCTGCCATTAAATCTGAGGTTCCAGCGCAAAAGCTTCTCGAAAGGAAATATGACCTACCTGCGCGATGCCATTGTGCGCGACCTGCAGGCATGGAGCAAGGAAACCGGAAACGATGTGTGGACTGACGGACTGAAAATATATACTACCATCGATTCGCGGATGCAGAAATATGCCGAAGAAGCTGTTGCCGAGCATATGCGAAACCTGCAGCGCATTTTTAACCAGTCGGGCAGCAATGCTGTAATGCCATGGATTGATGACAAAGGAAAGGAGATACCCGGCTATTTTTTAAACAAAGCTGCCGAATTGCCTTTACACAAGAAACTTGTGAAACGCTATGGCGAAGGCAGCGACAGCATCCGCATTGCCTTAAGTCAAAAGCATCGGATGAAGGTTTTTACTTTCAGCGGCGAACGCGATACTACCATGTCAACACTCGATTCACTCAAATATTACCAGAAATTTTTCCAGACCGGTTTTATGGCCATGGAACCCGGAAGCGGAAATGTTAAGGCCTGGGTGGGTGGTATTAACTATAAGTTTTTTAAATACGATCATGTAAACCAGTCGAAAAGGCAACCGGGCTCTCTTTTTAAAGCCTTTGTGTACGCGGCGGCCCTTGACAATGGCTATGGCCCCTGCGATATGGTTACAGATCAGCCGGTTTCGATAAAATACACCGAAAATGGTGTTGAAAAGGAGTGGAGCCCTAAGAACGTTGATCGCAGCCATGCCGGCAGCATGACGTTGAAGCATGCTTTTGCCCGTTCGGTAAACTCCATTGCTGTGCAGCTTACACAAAAAATAGGCTGGCGAAAAGTGATTGAATATGCACAAAAAATGGGTGTGGAATCAAAGCTCGCTGATGTGCCTTCCATATGCCTGGGATCGAGTGACGTTACCCTGAAGGAAATGGTGAATGCTTATTGTACCTTTGTTAATGGTGGTTCACTGGTAAAACCTATTCTGGTTACCCGTATAGAAGACAAGGACGGAAATGTGATATACGAGGCTTCGCCTGAGAAAAAAACTGTCCTGAACCCCGAAACGGCTTTCCTGATGGAAGTATTGCTGCGTTCAGGTCTTACCGAACCCGGAGGCACAACACAGGGCTTGTTCGGATACGATATTTTCAGGTATGGAACTGAATTTGGCGGTAAAACCGGTACTTCTTCCGACTATACCGATGGTTGGTTTGTAGGTGTAACACCGGGGCTTGTTGCAGGCTGCTGGGTGGGTAACGACGACCGCTCCATCCATTTTAAAACTTCGCAGGCAGGCGAAGGCCTTCGGACCGCACAACCAATTTATGGTAAGTTTATGGCTAAAGTACTGAAGGACGAAACACTGAAGGAGTACAGACAGAAATTCGCTAAACCCGAAATGAAAATAAGTAAACCTTACACCTGCCAGACTGCCTGGCCTGTAGCCGATTCGCTTGTTGCGACTGCGGATTCTGTAATAGTGGAATAAGTGATGTCGCTATTGAACCATATGGGAGTTTAGGTTGTTGGATGTTAGAGGTCGGGAGTCGGAAGTCGGAGAGTCGGAAGCAGGAAGACTTAATCCGGCAGTTAGAATTCTCAGAACTGAAAAATTGATGAAATAAACTCAAAATATTCAAAAAATACATTACCTGGAAATTAGCTCTCTGAAATTATGATCTGGAGATAATTAGGATTCTTCCGACTCCTGACTCCCGACTTCCGACCAAAGAAAATCACTCTAAAAAAAATAACCCACATCAAATAATAATTATAAAAACAATACGAATGCAAATTACAAAAAACACAGTCGTTTCACTCAGTTACATACTGAAGAAGGATGACTCAAAAGGCGAAATTATTGAAGAAACCCGTGCCGGCGATCCATTAGTATTCCTTTATGGAAACGGACAAATGCTGCCAAAATTCGAGGAGCACCTGAGCACCCTAAAAACCGGTGACGATTTTGAATTTACGCTTTCCAGCGCCGATGCTTATGGCGAAATGGACCAGGATGCTATAATCGACCTCGAGAAGAGCATTTTTATGATCGATGGAAAAACGGATGATGAGTTACTTGCCATCGGGAATGTAATTCCCATGCGCGATGACCAGGGACATATGCTTCAAGGCACCGTGGTAAGCGTGAGTGCCGATTCCGTTCGCATGGATTTTAACCATCCTATGGCCGGAAATGTATTGCATTTTAAAGGAAATGTAATTGAAGTACGCGAAGCTTCCGCTGAAGAACTCAGCCATGGCCATGCTCACGGAGCTGGCGGACATCAGCACTAGGAGAATTCCGGATTTAATACAATTCCCGCTCTATATAATGGCTGTTATGCCTGAGTATAGGGCGGGAATTTTGTTTGCATGAAACATGTATGTCCTTCACTTCGAATTTGCAATTAACCTAGTGTTTCTTTTAAACTAAGAGAGTTGCAAGTGCTTTAAAGTCAGTTTCTTGTCATGTTTCTTATATCATGTTTTATTCTATGATAATTAATGCCTGATACATATTTGTATCTGCAATAAATTCACAATATTCAGGAATGCTGAATCAAATCATGTGGTTCTCAATTAGCAATTTACATTTAACTATTCATCTACTACAAAAATAAACTGAACCTGCGATTTGACAGTATTTTTCTCCCTAAGCCTGAGCTCAAAAAGTGGTTTGTTAGCTAATTGTATGTTTGTCAGTAATTTAGATACTTCTGCCATTCGGATAGTTATGGCTGTTTTTTCAGGATTTATATTTTTATTGCCTGAAGTATAAAGCAGTTTGTTGCTGTCTTTAAACCTGATTTCGACCAAAGTTCCAGGTTTAACTGCTTGCTTATCAGTCTTTGAGAAGGTAAGCGTATCGCTGGCCGAATTGAAATAATACGTTAATTGGGTGCCAGTCATTTTCATAGAAAAAGGTGTATGATCGTTATTTAAGATCATTTTCCATTCACTTTCTGTTTGTGCCTGGGCGGTTAAGGTTGTTCCGAGTATAAGTAAAACCAAAAGCAGATTTGTTTTCATTGTTTTCATAATGGTACGATTTAAAGTTTTGGAATAGTTAAGTGCTTGTATATGAATTATTATGATGTAATTCAATGATGTCACCAGCGATTGAATCAATAGTCTTTTAAAGCAAAATAAGCGGTGTAGCATGGTATGTTTACATGGTTTGATCTTTTATATTTTTACTCCATTTCAAAATGCTGCAAAACTCTCAGTGCTCTCAACGTATTCCATCGGCTGGCACCGCCGGTTTTCTCCATCTCGAAATGGGTTTGTCCGCTGTGCCGTGCCTGTAAAGGCCATTTGCCATCCGGTCGACGTTTCTTTATTAACACATTCAGGGCATCGGTCATACGTTTGTCGAAAGTAACACCCGCAAATTGAAAATAGTCCAAGGCCCGCAGTATATCATACCTCCATCGCGAAGGGTACGAAAGCATCAGCATTTTTTTATCGATGGTTGCCCCGGTCCGGTGCGATTTGTATAACTTATGTTCAAGGATAAACTGCCCCGATTGTTCTTCTGCCTTTTGTAATTCACTTAACCGGTATTGGTATCCT
The DNA here is from genome assembly GCA_963714825.1 of uncultured Bacteroidales bacterium. Lineage (GTDB taxonomy): Bacteria > Bacteroidota > Bacteroidia > Bacteroidales > UBA4417 > UBA4417. The sequence goes on from CAVQQF010000004.1 coordinate 142,748, forward strand.
TGTTGCGCATACTCATGAATCCCTTCAATTACCGAAAGGGTTGTGTGCAGTGAGCTGTGTATAGCGCCTGTGTAGTTCGACCGGCAATTAAATCCCCCATCAGGCATTTGTTGTGACAATATAAAATCGACAATGGATTGTAAATCAGATTCGGCAGCCCCGAAATACGAAGCATAGTTTAAAAACATACCGTCGACGCATACATCGCTTTTCCCCTCTGTACGTGCTACAAGTATGCCGCCGTCGGAGCACTTATCTTCGTTGAGAATTTTAATAAGGGTGGCTTTTATATCCTGCTGCTGATTTGCTATACAAAGATTTTTAAGATCGAGCAGGGTATAATGCGTCGAAATCCATTTAGGCTGGTAAAACCGCAATCCCCAATGACCGTTGGCATTACGATGCGACAGAAAGGCTGCTCCCCAGCCTTCCAGAGCGATTCTTTCTTTTAAATCGGGTCGCTCTGTATTTAGGAGATCGCGGTAAACCTGGTATTGTAAGGATACATCACCTTCGAGTAACCATTCAAAAAGCGAATCATCAGCCATGATTTCTTCTTGTTAAAGGAATTACTGTTTTGACCTTAATATTTGTTCCTGAAAGATAATTCTATTTTTTCGTTCGGATATAAACATGCTTAATATTTGCTCTTTCAGTTATCCGTTCGTCGATCTCAAAATTTGCTTTCAGCGATTTTATAAATGGAGTAAGTTTTTCGAATCCATAATTCCGGGGATCGAAATCGGGTTTTTTCTTAATCAGCAGGTTTCCTACATCGCCTAAAAATGCCCATCCGTCTTCGTCGGCAATATCATTAATACTTGTCGATAGCAACGAAATGATCTTTCGGTCCACTTTGTAAATGGAAGTCTTTTTAGCGATTACCCTTTTTCGGGATGTTGATTCGGTGGGTTCAGCTGCAACCTGGCTTTTCAGGATTTCGAGATAAATAAATTTATCGCAGGCAACAATAAAGGGATTTGGTGTTTTTTGCTCGCCAAAGCCGAATACTTTCATCCCCGACTCCCTTAGCCTCACGGCAAGTCGTGTAAAATCACTGTCGCTCGATACAATGCAAAAGCCGTCAACTCTTTCGGTGTACAGTATGTCCATGGCATCAATTATCATAGCCGAATCGGTTGAATTCTTGCCTGAGGTATAACCATACTGCTGCACCGGTGTTATGGCATTTTCGAGTAATATGCTTTTCCATCCCGAAAGATTTGGTTTGGTCCAGTCGCCGTAAATCCTTTTAAAGGTAGGAACTCCATATTTTGCAATTTCTTCCATCATGCCTTTCACATTCCCATGAGGGACGTTATCGGCGTCAATGATAACCGCGAGTTTTAAATCCTGTTTTGATTCCATAATTCTATTTTTTTTTTGAAGGTGCCTGTCAATTTATCAGTCAGCTTCAGGCTTATACACGGTAAATGTGTATTTTTCAGCGATTTATTTCGCTGCAATAAATATACGACTAATTTGAATAACTATAATTCAGCGATTGAAATAGATGAATATCACTTAAGTAAGTATTTTTCGCTTATCCAATTCAGTGAAATGATAAAGCTTTGTAACAAGTTACGAAATCCCCAGAAGAAAAACCGCCGGTCTTTTATGTAATTCCGGTTTTTGCTTTTTCCATTCCTGTAGTGGCATACTTCGTATCCATTCTGTTTCGAGGGTCAGGTCGGCTGCAATGCATAAGGTAAGCGACGGACGGCATGTTTTAACTATGCTTTCGAGCATGGCAATGTTCCGGTAAGGTGTTTCAATAAATATCTGTGTTTGATTGCCTTTCGCTGCGGCATGCTCCAGTTCGCGAAGTGCTTTGCTGCGTTCGTCGGGCTTCACCGGCAGGTAGCCATGAAAAACAAAATTCTGCCCGTTAAGCCCCGAGGCCATTAGGGCGAGCATGATCGACGAGGGACCGGTGAGCGGTATAACCCTTATTCCTTTGCGATGTGCTATCCGTACAGCTATATTTCCGGGATCGGCAACGCATGGCAGACCGGCTTCGCTTAATAAGCCTGTGTGCTGCCCTGTAAGTGCCTTAGCAAGCATTAAATCCACTTCCTCGTCGGGTGTATGCTCGTTGAGAAGGTGAAAGGTAACCGTTTCGAAATCTTTGGCATATCCTGCTTTACGCAAAAACCTGCGAGCCGTGCGTAGTTCCTCTACAATAAAGGTGTCAATTCGCTGAAGAATATGATGATTTACAGCCGGCAGCCCGGCTTCGAAGCCCGTGTCGCCTAGTGGTGTCGGAATCAGGTAAAGGTTGCCTTTGCTCATTGTTTCGGGTTAAGATGGATGAGTTAATTTAGAATTTTGAGTGGTCTGAGGTGTTTCTGGTTTCTGGTTTCTGGTTTGGATGGATGAGTTGATTTAGTGTTTTGAGAGGTCTGAGGTGTTTCTGGTTTAGGGTTAACCCTTCAAACCCTTCAAACTCTTCAACCCATCAACTCTTCAACCCATCAACTCATCAACATCATCAACCTCTTTCTCACAGCCAGGGCAAATGCATCAGATCAACATTGCCTCCAGAGAGAATGATCCCGATTTTCTGACCTTCGAAGCGGTGTCTGTGCTTTAAAACGATGGCTAAAGCAACTGCCGACGATGGCTCAACAATAATTTTCATTCTTTCCCATATGAGTTTCATGGCTTCGACGGTGGCATGGTCGTTAACGGTAAAAATATCACTGACCAGTCGCCTGATGATAGGGAATGTGAGGCTGCCTAAAGAGGTGCGCAGTCCATCGGAGATAGTGTCGGGTGAAACTGAGGGGATAAACTTTTTTTGATAAAACGATTGGTATGCGTCGTCGGCGCCCGAAGGCTCGGCACCAACAACCCGTGTGCCGGGCGAAAAATGGTGCGCCGTCAATGCTGTTCCGCTTAATAATCCGCCACCTCCGACAGGTGTAATAAGTGTATCAAGTTTGGGTTGTACAGCAATAAGCTCATATGCGGCAGTTGCCTGTCCGGCGATAATTGCGTAGTTGTTGTATGGATGAATTTCGAATGCATTGGTTTCGTTTAGTACCTCGTTAAGCTTACTCTCGCGTGCCTCGAGTGTGGGTTTGCAGAAAGTGATCCTGCCTTCGTAGGTTTTAACGGCTGCAACTTTAACTTTCGATGAGTCTTCGGGCATAACGATATAGGCAGGTATATTCATCAGCCTGGCTGCACGTGCAAGCGCGGCTGCATGGTTGCCCGACGAATGTGTGGCAACGCCCTGTTTAATGTCGTATGGATCGTAACTCAGCACGGCATAGGTAGCCCCGCGCGATTTGAATGCACCGGCTTTCTGAAAATTTTCGCACTTAAAAAACAACTCGGCACCCGCCAGTTCGTCAATGGCATCGCAGGTTAATACAGGTGTATTGTGGAGGTAAGGCTGTATCCGTTCGGCAGCTTGTATAATATCGGCTTTTCCGGGTTCCTTATTCTTAATCATTTACTTCCCTTCTTTTTTAGCTCACTTACTATCAGTTCGATTGCTGAATCCAGCAACTGATAAGTTTTCTCAAAACCATCAGCTCCGCCATAATAGGGGTCGGGCACCGGTTTGTTGCTTCCGGGGTATAAACTGTTAAGGATGTAATCAACTTTCAGCATCTGCTCCCCGTTGCTGGCAACACTTTGTACATCGCTGTAATTGGTGCTGTCCATAACATAAATCCGGTCGAATGCATCGAAATCTGTTTTTCTGAAAAGTCTCGACCGTTGGCCGGAGATATCAATTCCGTGTTGTTTCGTGATATCTGATAGCCCTCGAATCGGGCTTGTCGCCGGTATGAAAGGATTCAAATCCTGCTGAATCGACTTCGATATTGAGCTTGTGTTTATTAATTTTAGCACGCATAATACCTTCCGCCATGGGCGAACGGCATATATTGCCAAGGCATACCATTAGTATTTTCATTGGCTTTAAGTGTTTTGGTTTTACCCTGATTTAGTAAATGTCTATTGCAAAAATACCCTTATCTTTTCAATAAATTCGCTTTCGCGGAAAGGTTTATAGAGTACTTCGCTGAAACCGGCATCGTTCAGACGCCTTAAATCCTCATTCATAACATTTGCTGTAACAGCAATTATCGGAATTGACGATACGGCCGGGGTGTTCCTTATTTTACGGGTGAAATCGATACCCGAAAGTACCGGCATATTAATATCAGTAAGAATAAGATCAAATCCATTTTCCGAAGCTTTCGCGAAAGCAACCTGTCCGTTTTCGGCAGTAATCACTTTGATATTGTGTTTATTGCAGATAGTGGTAATTAACAAAATACTGAAGGCATCATCATCAGCAAGTAATATGGTTTTACCCGGCGGAATTATTGCAGGTTTAATTGGTTCAGCATTTTTTACCATTTCATGGGTTGGCTTATTGTAAGGTAGTTCAATTGCAAATATTGTGCCTTTGTCAGAGGTTTCTTTAACGTAAATTTTTCCTCCTTGTTGTTCAATCACCATTTTTGCAATGGGTAGTCCAAGGCCTGTTCCCGGTTTCCAACGCCGGTCGCCATTATCTTCGAGGCGTTCAAATTCATTAAAAATGTCGGTTACCTTATCGGACGGTATGCCTATTCCTGTGTCAGCTACCTCAATAAATGCCCGGTATCCGTCGGCCGATGGCTTAACCGAGGCCGAAACCTTAATTTCACCTTTGTCGGTATATTTTATTGCATTATCAATAATGTTAACTATTATTTGTTCGAGTTTGAACTTATCCCCGTTTACCTTCACATCTTCCTCAGCAGGTAAATGCAGGTTAAGCATAAGTTTTTTGTCGCGGGCACGAAGAATCATGGTGCCTGCAGCATTCTCAATTGCATTGAAGGGGCTGAAGTTTTCCTTGTTGAAAACCATTTTGCCGGATTCCAGTTTCGAAAAATCAAGTATCTGGTTTACAGTTGAAAGCATAAGCTCGGCCGAGGTGTTTATAGCAGCGAGGTATTTTTCGCGGTTCTCGTCGGGCGAGTTTTTTAGCTGCTCGGCAAACCCCAGTATATTATTAAGCGGTGCTCTGATTTCGTGACTCATTCCCGAAATAAACATCGTTTTTTGCGATGCCAGGGTTTCAGCCTTGTGTTTTTCGTACTCGAGCTTTGCTGTACTTTCTTTAATCTTGCCAAGGTAGTGCAATACCATAAAAAAGAAAACAGCTGCAATAAGCACCGATATGGCTGCAATCACTGATATGGTGCGGGCTGATCTTTCGCCCGACTGTAATGCCTTATCCTGGATCAGCCTGGTTTTTTCGAGTTCCGATAGTTTTATCTCCTTTAAAATACGTACTATTTCCTCTATCAGCATTGTGTTTACGGCAGCAAGGGCTTTTTCGTTCGCATTTAGCCGGTTACGGCCGTCGGAGTATGAATTTATTTTATTCGAATAAAACGAATGTATATCCTGCAAAAGGGCATACTCGGGGGTTCCCTCCACACGCGATTCAACAACAGTATCGTTGGTAAGCTCACTGCGCTTTACTATAATTCCCCTATTGGTAGCTTCTTCGTCTTTAAACAGGTTTTTAACCTTTCGCAAAAATCCTTTTTTCTGATTGGTGGCTGTATCAATTATACTGTCGATACTTGTTGTTTTTTGCAGGTTTTGAATTTTACGGATATCAAATTTCGGAACCTGTGTAATAAATGCGGCCGAAGTATCCCATTGTCCGGTAACCGTTAGCAGGGAGTCGGTAAGCATCTTGAGCCTGATCACAACTTTCGAAATGTCAGCTTTTTGAGTGAGGGATTCTTCTATTTTACTCACATCACTGTTAACTGAAGGTAAAATTTGAAGTGAATCAATAATAGCGGATACTGAATTGAGGTCGTGGGTATATGCTTTAAAATAGGACCTGTCGTAAGTGGCTGAATAAAACCGGAAGTTGTTTTCGGCCTGGTACAAGGTTGTAATGCCTCGTTCGAGCATAGCGAGCGATGGATTTGCAACAGATAATTCCTCAACCGAGCGCAACAGGGTTTGGCTGTTCCGCTGCCATAATACCAGGGCAAAACCTAAGGCCAGTAATACAATCACAATGCGACTCAGCAAAAGCAGGCGCACTATCCACAAAACAGTTCCTTTCGATTTCATGAGCGATAATGGTTTTAGATTGAAATCATTACGGTATCAAAATACATTTCTTTTTCCGGCCTATGCCGGGTGTTAAATTCTGTTCCCAATATACAAAAATACTCAATTCGGTGTTATTGTATCGGAATAGCTTTTTGCAGTTATGGTGCTTAACGCCCTACTGTCCGGTTCATTTTATGGTTGAGCGGCTATAAAAACAAACAAGGAAGCTGCAAAAGCACAACTTCCTTGTATATTTCGCGTAAACCTGAGCGGTTAAAATTTAATCCGTTTTTCAATTTCCTCGACGTAGGTCCTGAATTGTTTGTCAGTTTCAATCAGGTTATTTACCGTGCGGCAGGCATGTAATACCGTAGCATGATCTTTATTGCCGCAATGCAGCCCTATGGTTGCAAGTGATGCCTTGGTGTGCTTTTTCGAATAGTACATGGCAAGCTGCCGAGCCTGCACTATGTCGCGTTTACGGGTTTTCGAGTTTATCGCATCAATAGGGATATCGAAATAATCGCACACAATTTTCTGTATAAAGTCGATAGAAATTTCGCGTGCCGTATTTTTTACAAACTTATCAATCATCTGCCTGGCAAGGTCGATGGTGATAGCTTTTTTATTCAGCGACGACTGAGCCATTAACGAAATAAGAGCTCCTTCGAGTTCGCGTACGTTGGTGGTAATGCTGTAAGCAAGGTATTCGAGTACTTCGTAAGGCATTTCGATACCATCCTTGTACAGGCGCTTTTTAAGGATGGCAATGCGGGTTTCGAGGTCGGGTACCTGCAGGTCAGCTGCCAGGCCCCATTTGAAACGCGATAGCAACCTGGGTTCCAGTCCTTTTAACTCAACAGGTGCTTTGTCGCTGGTGAGTATAAGTTGCTTTCCTTTTTGGTGCAGGTGATTGAAAATATGGAAAAATACATCCTGGGTTTTTTCCTTGCCTGATAAAAAATGTATATCATCAATAATGAGTACATCAATCATCTGGTAAAAATGCACAAAATCGTTTTGATTGTTGCTGCGTACCGAATCGATAAATTGTTGGGTAAACTGTTCGGTAGCTACGTACAACACTGTTTTTTCGGGGAAATTATTTTTTACCTGCAAACCGATTGCCTGGGCAAGGTGGGTTTTGCCTAATCCAACAGGGCTGTAGAGGAATAAAGGGTTAAAAGCTGTTTTGCCAGGGTTGCATGCAACGGCATACCCGGCTGAGCGTGCAAGCCTGTTGCAGTCGCCTTCAATAAAGTTATCAAATGAGTACGATTCATTCAGTTGCGATTGTACCTGTATCTTTTTTAAGCCGGGAATAACAAAAGGGTTAGGAATTTCCTTTGATTTTCCGGCATTTAGATCAATCGGCATCTGAACGGAGGGATTTGTACTGGCTTTTTTGTTGCTGGTTGGTAGTTTGATTGTGTAAGGGTCGGAGGTATAGGTTCCTTCCATCACAATACTATATTCCAGCCTCCCGTTAGGGCCCAGTTCGTTGCGAATGGTTTTCTTTAATAAGGTAATATAGTGTTCTTCGAGCCATTCGTAAAAAAACTGGCTGGGAACCTGTATAGTGAGAATACTGTTTTCGAGTTTTATCGGTTTAATGGGAGAGAACCAGGTTTTGAAGCTTTGATAATTCAGGTTGTCGCGGATGACTTTCAGACAATTTTCCCAAACTTCCTGATGTAGTTCTTTAATTCCTTCCATTTCGTTATGTTGCATGTTTACTTCTGGGTGTTATAGATCGTGAAATCAGCTTATTACCACTTGAATAATTAAAAATTGTCGATGAGTTCGTGTTGTCAATCGAAAAAGTTATCAAAAATCACTCTAACAAAGTTAAAAAAAAAATTAAAATGGTATTTGAATTGTAATATTTTAGTTGTATATGGAAGAATGTATGAAAAAATATTTTCTTTGCAACATTAAAAGCTAAAAAATTGATAAGTAACTAATAATTAGATGGTTTATCTTGGCAAGTTTGCCGGTGACCCTTTCCGATTCGCTATGCCGGATTGCCAGCTCGATAACACATTTCATGCCAAAGTCATTGTTAATAACTTCTAAATTTTCATCTTTTATAATTTTCATTACATCGTTCATTCCTTCATATGGGTATTCAATTTTATAAACTTCCTTTACAATTTTTGAAACTATTGTTGCATTTTGCAAAGCTTCGGCTGCCGAAGTTTTGTATGCATGTATCAAACCGGGAACTCCCAGTTTTGTTCCGCCATAATACCGGATCACAACAATAAGTATGTTGGTGAGGTCGGCCGACAGAATTTGCCCGTAAATTGGCCTCCCGGCAGTTCCTGAGGGTTCGCCGTCGTCGTTGAATCTATAAGCCGATTTGTCGAAACCCAATACATACGCATAACAATGATGCGTGGCATCGTAATATTTCTTTCGTAGTTCGTCGAGATGAGCTTTTACTTCCTGTTCGCTGCCGGCAGGAAAAGCAAAAGCCATAAATTTGCTTCCTTTATCGCGGAACGATGCCTGTGCTGCTTCGGTTATAGTTTTATATTCGTCGCTGAAAAGCATCGCAGGTATATATAAGGTATGATTTATGGGCTAGGTGATGTTGTGTTGCAAAGGTACACAGCCTGATCGGAACTTTCAGAAGAAATCGCCAGAAAAAAAATCTCTTTTAACACTTTCGAAGCATCATTTAAGTACATTTGGCCGCTCTTATATTATTAAGGTATATGTCGTCACATATCGGTGAATTCGCTGCATTGCTTACAACGGTTTTCTGGACTGTTACTGCTTTGTCGTTCGAAACTGCAAGCAAACGTATTGGTTCATTGCATGTTAACCTGCTCAGGTTGGCTTTGGCCGTCGTATTTCTTTCGGTATTCTCGTATTTTTACAGGGGAATGTTTTTCCCTATGGATGCCGACATGCATACATGGGTGTGGTTGGCTTTGTCGGGTGTAATCGGTTTTATTATAGGCGATTATGCTTTGTTTAAAGCATTTATTATTACCGGTGCACGGGTAGGAATGCTTATGATGACCCTGGCTCCTGTGTTTGCTGCCTTTGCTGCCTGGATTATACTGGGTGAAGTAATGAGCCCTTTGAGCCTGCTGGCCATGATTATTACCCTGAGTGGTATTGCTATGGTTATTTTTACACGTACCCGCAAACTTTCGCTCGACCAGGTGCCGGGCCGCAGGTCATTATCCATGTCGTACCCGTTGAAAGGTGTTATGTTTGGAGTTATTGCTGCCGCGGGGCAAGGTGTTGGTTTAGTGCTGAGTAAATACGGAATGAGGGATTATGACTCCTTTGCTGCCTCGCATATCAGGGTAATATCAGGTTTTATAGGATTTGCCATACTGTTCTTTATTTTACGCAAATGGAAGGAACTTCCGAAATCGTTCCATGATTCAAAAGCAATGAAATGGCTGGTTGTAGGATCTATTTTTGGTCCTTTCCTCGGCGTTTCCTTTTCGCTGATGGCAGTTCAGCATACCGATGCAGGGATAGCACAGACTATTATGTCGTTAACACCGGTTCTTATCATACCACCAGCCATATGGATTAATAAGGAGCGCATTACCATGCGTGAAGTTATTGGCGCTTTAATAGCAGTTGGCGGGGTAATATTGTTCTTCATCTGATAAATGATGAATCGCTGCAATTCCGAATTTGCAGATTTCGGATAGGCCGGACGTTTTTATGTCGAAAGTTCATTGCAAAAAGCATGCTATCTTTTAAACGACAAAAAACTATTTCAATAATTCGGATGCGGCATCCGATAGCCTGGCAGTTATATCAATATATTCCTGATCGCTGAGCCGTTCGCGACGTTCGCTGTCGATTAAACGGTGTTCGTTTTCCTCAATTTTCCCGTACCAATCCTGCCCTTCAGGTAAATCGAGTGGTTTTCGTGGTATAATATGCAAATGAAGGTGTGGAATTGTCTGCCCTGCCGAAACACCATCCTGAATAGTCCAGTCGAAACCGTCGCAGTCGAATACAGTATTTAATAGACTGGTCACTTTGCGGGCAAAAACCATCATTTCACCCAAAGCAGCATCTGATAATTCAAAAAGCGATTGAATATGCAGCCTGGGGATTACCAGTGTATGCCCAGGCAGTATAGGTGCAATATTGTAGATTGCGCTGAATTGTTCGTTTGCATAAAACGATTTTCCGGCTATTTCGGGATTGCAGAAAATACATTTTCCAGTGGCATCCTCAGTTTTTTCATTCATTATATGAGTGATTCAAAAGGATTACTTTGGATAATTGCCGGTTATTTTCGACAGGAATTTATGGATACTGTGAAATGAGCCTACCGGTTCGGCAAACATCATTATACACCGGTCGGCCACATAATTTACATCCTTTCCTTCGAGGTATTTCATTACCTCGGTATTGGTCGATCCCTGCTGCAGCCACATATGATGTATGCCTTTACGAATGGCTGTTTCCACAATTTTTAAGGTATTATCGGGTGGCGTATTAATGAAAACTGCAGTTACCGATGCCGGCACGGTCTGCAGGTCGCTGTAACACTTATCGCCATCAAAATCAGTTAAATGCGGATTTACCGGCAGTACCTTGAAGCCCTTTTTTTTAAGAGTATGGTAAACCGTATTACCGAATTTGTTTTTGTTCCGCGAAACTCCTACCACCGCAATTTCGGGTTGCTGCAGGAACATGTTTATCGATTCGCTTGCTTTCATAATATTGCATGTTTATTCGAAAATAATTTTCATTTCAACACGCCTGTTTAGCTGTCGGCCATCGGGCGTGCTGTTATCGCCAATTGGTTTCGTTTGCCCGAACCATTCTGCTTTTATTCTTTCGGGTTTTATTCCTTTTTTAATAAGGTAATTTTTAACTGATAGCGAACGGTCCTGCGACAGTTTGAGATTTGATTCAGCGCTTCCTACATTATCGGTATGGCCTGAGATGAGAAGCATAAATTCGGGGCGTTTTTCCAGAACCGTTGACAGTTCGTCCAGCGATGCTGATGAAGAACTCCTGATCACCGATTTACCGGTTTCAAATTCGAGGTTATCGAAAGCTTTTTTCAGAATTTCCTGCTCTTCTTTCTTAATTTCGGGGCATCCGTTGTTTTGCGCAACACCTGGAATGGTGGGGCAGAGATCATACTTATCCGAAATGCCGTCGCCATCGGTGTCGGGGCAGCCATTAAATACTGCGGTTCCCGGTATGCTGGGACAATCGTCGTCTTTATCGGGTATGCCATCATTATCCGTATCCTGGTACGGACAGCCCTGGTTATCGACAGGTCCTTTTATTCCCGGGCATTTATCCATATCATCGTTAATGCCATCGCCATCGGTATCAATAAAGGGGCATCCTTTGTTTTCGCGGGTGCCGGCAACCGTAGGGCAGTTATCGTCCTTGTCAGCAATCCCGTCATCATCCTGATCGGGGCATCCATTCATTTTAAGTGATCCGGCGTTGAACGGACATGCATCGTCCTGATCAATTATGCCATCACCATCGCTGTCGGGGCATCCGTTGAATTGCGCAAGACCTTTTACATCAGGGCATTTATCATTTCCATCGATAATTCCATCTCCATCCGAATCAGGGCAACCCTCAAATTCCTTCAAACCTGGTACATCAGGGCATTTGTCGAGTTCGTCGGTAATACCGTCGAGGTCGGCATCAGGACATCCGTCGAGTTCAAAAAGACCGGGTACATCAGGGCATTTGTCTTTCCGGTTCGAAACCTTATCGTTATCCCTGTCCTTAGGCTGCTTATATAATATCGGAACTTTCACTACCGCCGAAAATGCAGTCCCGAAGCGGTCGTTTGAAGAGGTGAGCAACGAAATAATATCATTTGAACCCAGCCAGAAATACCCCAGCCTTAATCCCAAACCTACATTCCACTGTTTATAGGCATTATACTGAACAGGCACAGAGATGCCGAAGCGGGCCAGGTCGTAACGGGGAACAAAGTTGTATGAGGTCAAATAATGTGACTTATTAATGTCCTTGGTTCCGCGTTTGAGTGCAATATAGGGCGTAAAATTAAAATACAAGCCTTTGGCAACTCTCACATCGGCCTGCACACTGAAAACGGCAGGCATATTCATATTAAACTTCGACGGAACATCGTAAAACGAAAAATTCTCTGAAATAATGGTATCCAGGTCCGCAGGGGAGCTAATGGTCATATCGCCAATATATAGATCCTGAATATCGGCATTAAAGTCATTGCTCATAGGATTCCTGCGGTACCGCACATCACCCAGGTCCGATACCGAAACTCCTAACCTGAAAAGGTACTTATCCTGGTTGCGCCGCCATAGGTTGGTTTTGCCATTCATATCGTACTTATATTTCATCCAGCCGGGGCGGTACTCGTAAACAAAACCCAGGTCGAAAGAAATAGAGGGATTAGGATCAAATTTATAATCAAATTCATTTTCGAGGTTATCGGAAGTGCCATAGCTTACGTACGATTGAAACAAGGAAAGTGTGTCCGAATTGGCGAAGTTGTAACTCAAATCCTTGGCAAACATATAAGCAGAGCCTATCCCCTGTGTGAATTTAGCTGTAACACCGGCTTTTAAAAAGTGCTTTTCCTGGTCCATAATCACACGGGCGTAAGTAACTCCGAATTCAGTCCAGGCGTTAAGCTGAAGGCTGAAATTTGCGTTGTTAAGTTTTATCTTCCACAATTCAGGGTAGTTGAGCCCGCTGTCGATCAATCGTGCCAGGTCCTCCGATACATTATCCAGGTTCAGCATGAAACGTACCGAAGGAGTAAATGCAATGGCATCCTTTTCGGAAAGTGTTATCATAAAACTGAAAACATCCTGCTTTAAGCTGATAATACCTGATTTTTCTTCTCCGTTGAAATTCCTGAAAACATAAGGTTTAAGATCAAATTCATCGGCAAATGCTTTTCTCGGACTTACCAGAGCATAGGGGTCGATTCCATACATATTGTTATTTATCGAAAAACTGGTCGAACTGATCGCCAGGTCGAATTTGTAGCGGCTGTCGGCTATGGATGCAGGTTGTAGCTGCAATCCTGTTACACCGGCATAATTACTCGAAGCAAAAGGCAGGAATTCCTGTGCATGCTGTGTCGGAGCAAAAAGGAAAATCATCAGCGAGAGAGTCAGGAGTTTTTTCATAAAAGGAAGTAGCTAAATTTTATCAAAAATAGTGAATTTGTAGACGAATTGATAAACACCTTACACATATTTATTATGATAATTTAATTAAGAATAACTTTGCCGGTAAAATGTCGATAAAATTAAAGCATGACGCCCCAATCAGTTTCCGGTTTTTATAAGGATATAGTGCTCAGAATGAAAGTATTATATTCAGTGGATGAAGCGCATGCCATGGCCGACCGGCTTTTTGAACATTATTTAAACCTTTCGCCTTCGCAGAGGGTTTTAACAGGCTCTGAGCCTGTGCCTGATGACAAACTTAATTCAATAGAATTATCGGTTTCGGAATTATTAAAGCAGCTTCCTTTGCAATATGTAACCGGAACGGCTTATTTTATGGATATGGAATTCCTTGTAAATCCTTCGGTGCTTATACCGCGACCCGAAACTGAGGAAATGGTGTGCCTTATACTCAACCAATTTTCCCCGAAAACGGGTGATCAGCCTTTGCAAATTCTGGATATTGGAACAGGGAGTGGTTGCATTGCCATTTCGCTCAAGCGGAATATGCCCGGATCAATCGTTACCGCAGTTGATATATCACTACCGGCTATCGAAACAGCAACTGCAAATGCCAAACAGAACGAAGTGGTAATTGATTTTGCCGGAATTGATATTCTCGACCGCAATCAATGGGAAAAACTGCCTGTGTTCGACCTGATAGTCAGCAATCCCCCATATGTAACCCATTCCGAAAAGCAACTAATGCAGCCGAATGTTCTGGATAATGAACCGCATACAGCTCTGTTTGTACCCGATGATGATCCCTTGCTTTTTTACAGGGAAATCACCATGTTGGCAATGTTTAAGCTCGCCAAAAGTGGTAGTGTATGGTTCGAGATAAACGAAGCATTCGGTGAGGAGGTGCTTGCACTTTTTGATCCGGATTTTTATTCGGAGAAGAGGCTGATAAACGATATGTCAGGAAAGCATAGGTTTGTTATGGCAAAAAAGAAATAAAAAAAGCAGCTGAAAAGCTGCTTTTTTTATGTATTAAGATGTACAATGCTATTTTGTTTTATTAGGAATTTCGAGGCCATACCCATTTTTACGGTCAACCTTTCGCAGATACAGACTTAAAACAATAGCCATTACGCCAAAGCCTGCAAAAATTAACTCAGGAACCGTGTAATCGTATTTTGCGCCTAATACTCCTGCTGTAATTTGCTCAGAAACGCCAGGGTTTGAATACGATAATGACCAGCCGATCAGAATTGGAACTGCCAGTAGTCCGATGTTTTGAATCCAGAAAATACTGCCGTAAGCCGAGCCAAGGTAGCGGTCTTCAACAATTTTAGGAAGCGAAGGCCACATGGAGGCAGGTACGAGCGAAAAAGCAGTTCCGAGTATTACAATGGTCAGAATCGCGATGGGCACATTGAAAATTTCGGCAGGAACCAGGGCGAAAATAAGGTGTGAAACTGTAAGTAGTATTGCTCCGTAAAGCATCATCGAAGCTCCTTTTCCTTTTACATCAAGGAAATAACCAATAAAGGGAGTAAGCACCATTGCACCGATAGGGAAATAAGAGAAATATGCTGCAGCTGTTTTCATGTCAACATCAAGTTTTGACGACAGCATATCTGTTGCAAACTTCTGAAACGGGAAAATTGCAGAATAGAATAACACACAAAGCCCTGCGATAGCGAGAAACCCCGGGTTTGTGAAAATCTTTTTCAGGTCGCTGATTTTAAACTCATCTTCAGGGGCAACATCATTTGTAACGCCCATCTGTTTGTCAAGTTTATAATCCATAATAGTATAAATGAGGAAAGTGAGGAAACCTATGCACAGGAAAATAAGTCCCCAGAGTACTGAATTTGAAGGTCCTCCGTTTTCAGCAAAACCCGGTGTTAAACGGAATACGGCAAATACGCCTAAACGTGCCACTGCCATCTCGAGTCCCATAGCAAGTGCCATTTCTCTTCCTTTAAACCATTTCACAATAGTTTTTGAAACAGTAATTCCAGCCATTTCAACACCAATTCCGAAAATGGAAAAACCAAAGAAAGCTAATTTCGCTGAGGCCGGAATCCAGGTGAGAAATGAATTGAGCCATAATGCCAGGCCTGATTCCTGAAATCCGGCAGTAAGTGCGTAATACTTGATTCCGGCTCCCAGAACCATAGTAATTCCGGCTGTAATTATGGTAAATCGTATCCCCATTTTATCAAGGATGATGCCTGAGAAAATGAGAAAGAAAACAAAAACGTTCAGGAAAAACTCTGATCCTCCGAGCATTCCAAAAACTTCGGGAGTCCATTTGTAATCCACTTCGAGCATGGTTTGAAGTGGCGCAACCACATCAACAAAGAAATAAGCGAAAAACATGGTTGCTGATATCAGGAGCAAAGCAAACCATCGGCCTGTTTTCGAATCATAGAGTGCACTTTGAATTTTTTCTTTCATTGTAAATTGTGTAAAAGGTTATGGTTTAAGAAGAGTTTATGAAATATGTGGTTTTTAATATGTATTTTTCATTAGAAAGGCCAAATGTAATTATTTTTTTTATCTGCTCATCTTCATGTTCAAAAAGTGTGGTATCATTTGTATTGCTGGCATAAATAATATTTAAAATATCCCGCATTATTATGCTGACTGCTTGTTTCAATACTTTTTACTGCTCGTTTTTAGTTAGGGTTTAGTATTTTTGCTATCGTAAAATCATTAAAATGAGAAAATATATCATTGTTTTATTCCTTTCAGGAATTATCGTTCCTGTTGTTTTCGCAGGCAATCCCTGGGAAAAAAGAAAAAAAAATAAGTCAAAACCACCCAAAAATGTTATCCTGTTAATCGGCGATGGCATGGGAACAGCCCATCTTTATGCCGGGTACACTGCTCAAAAAGGCATTATGAATATTACCGGGATGCCGGTAAGCGGGTTTGTGACAACTTTTTCGGCAAATGCCTATATAACAGAGTCAGGTGCCGGTGGAACAGCTTTGGCAACAGGCGTAAAAACCAATAATTACAGCATCGGAGTCGATACCAAAGGGCAGGTGGTGAAGTCAATTCTCGAAATGGCCGAATATGCTGGCCTGTCGACAGGCCTAATTTCTACTTCAGCCATCACACATGCCACACCGGCTTCATTTATCGCTCATACTTCTAACCGGGCTGAATATGCTGATATTGCATTTGACTTTCTTCGTACGGATATCGATGTTTTTATTGGTGGCGGTTATAATCACTTTGCACGACGTGCCGATAGCCTCAACCTGCTTGATAGTCTCAGAGCCCGTGGATACCTTGTTGCCCGCGACCTTAAGGATGTTGATGTGCCTTCGACCAAACGCCTGGCTGCGTTGCTGGCCGATGAGCATATGCCGGCCATGTCGAAAGGCAGGGGAAATATGCTGCCCGATGCTACCGAAATGGCTCTTAAAATGCTGAAACGAAATAAAAAAGGATTTTTTATCATGATCGAAGGTTCGCAGATCGACTGGGGCGGACACGACAATGATATTAATTATGTTATTGACGAAATGCTCGATTTTGATAATGCAGTTGGAAAAGCCCTGAAATTCGCCGCTAAGGATGGCGAAACCCTTGTTATTGTTACTGCCGATCACGAAACAGGTGGATTTGGCATCACCGGTGGCGATATTAAAACCGGGGAAGTGAAAGGCGGATTTTTATCAGCCGATCATACCGCTACTATGGTTCCTCTTTTTGCTTATGGTCCGGGTGCCGAAAAATTTACCGGGGTTCAGGATAATACCGATATTTTTAAAAAATGTGTCGAGTTGTTAGGCCTTAGATAGGAGCAGGAATTGATGAACAAAACGCCACTTATGAAAATACTGATTGTATCAGCCACCGAACTCGAAATAAAGGAAGTGATTTCGGTGTTGGGTAAAGGACGGGTATTGCAGAATTATATCACAAGGTTCCGCTACCGTCATTTTCAGGTAGATATACTGATAACCGGCGTCGGAATGGTTCCCACAGCTGTTTTTACAAGCATTGTGCTGGGAAAAAACAAGTATGATGCGGTTATAAATGCCGGTATATGCGGGAGTTTCAAGCCCGAAATACCCATAGGCACATTACTTAATATTAATGCCGACAGCTTGCCCGAAACAGGTGCCGAGAATGGTGAACATTTTTTATCGCTCATTGACCTGAATCTTCTCGAACAGGATGAATTCCCTTTCAGCGGAGGAATGTTGGTGAACGAATCGGTTTTCGATAGCAGCCTTATCAATGGACTTATGAAATCAACCGGCGTTACGGTGAATACGGTCCATGGAAATGCTCAGAAAATAGCTGCATTTATAAAACGACATAAAGCCGATGTTGAATCCATGGAGGGAGCCGCATTTATGTTTTCGTGTAAAGTGCATAAAATGAGGTATTTGCAAATAAGATGCGTCTCCAATTACATCGAAGAACGCGATCAGAGTAAATGGAACATTCCCTTGGCAGTAAATAATCTGAACCGGTTTCTGATTGAATTGTTAAATGAGTAGGGGGAGGATGTGGGATGTGGGATGTCGCCTGCCTGCTGCAGGCAGCGATGTATGATGGTGGATGTGGGATACTGATATAGGGGCGGGGGTCAGATACTAGGAAATCTGGTGTTGGAATTATGAATGAACAAACGAACAATCGAACAATCGAACAAACGAACAATTGAACATTTCCTGCCTGACTGCTTCAGCAGGCAGGGAACCCTTGAACGCCGCAGGCAATTCCTGCCTGACTGCGTCAGCAGGCAGGGAACTTTTCAAACCCGAACCGATCCGCCTGAGGCGGAGAGCTCACCGAAGTTAAACCCACTAAACCCTCCAAACTCTTCAAACCCATGCTCCTCACCCTCGCATTTTCCCCTTGTCCGAACGATACTTATATTTTCGATGCGCTTGTACATCAGAAAGTGGATACCGAAGGGCTCGCATTTGAGTATAGTATGGCCGATGTCGAGAAACTGAACGAGGATGCCTTCGCCGAAAAGCCCGATATCACCAAATTAAGTTTTCATGCATACCTTCATCTTGCCGGCAGATACCTCTTGCTCGATTCGGGTGCAGCTTTGGGGTTTGGAACGGGTCCGCTGCTTATAAGTAAACAACTCAGCCATATTGACGAACTTGCCGGGAAAACTGTCGCCATTCCGGGTGAGCACACTACTGCAAACCTGCTGTTTTCGCTGGCCATGAAAGAGCAGGTGCAAAAAAAAGAAATGTTGTTTTCGGACATCGAGAATGCCATTTTACTCGGCGAAGTGGATGCGGGGGTTATTATTCACGAAAACAGGTTTACTTATCAGCAAAAAGGACTGCATAAGCTACTGGACCTGGGCGAGTTTTGGGAAAAACAAACCGGCTCGCCTGTGCCTTTAGGCGGCATAGCAGCTCATAACCGGCTTGGAAAGGATGTAATTGCAAAGGTAAACCGCAGCATACGCCGAAGTGTTGAATATGCCAATGCACATAAAGGCGAAATAAGTGATTTTACCAGGTGCCATGCCAGCGAAATGGAAGTCGGCGTTATGCAGCAGCATATAGCTCTGTATGTGAATGAGTTTTCGGTAAACCTCGGTGATACGGGAAAAGAGTCAGTAAGCAGGATGTTTGACTATGCTCTCGAAGCAGGTATTATCAAACAGGTACCTGCATTGATTTTCGCTTCCGATCTTTAGACGGCACAAGGCATAAGCCTCTGTATATCCGCATCTGCGGCAAACCTGTTCACAGCATTCCAATAATTTAGTACCTTTGTATTGATTTTAAAATCCGATTCTGTTGAAATTTCTGACCTTTATAATTATTTGTGCAAGCCTTCTGTTTTCTGCTCAATCCGCTTATTGCCAGGTTGAAAGGGGAGGAGTGCCAAGGAGTTTTCAGTCAGCCTACACACAAAAAACATCCCTGCCTCTTGTTACTGTAGCACAACCTGATATGGATGCTATACATAGAGAAGACTTCGAAGATTCCCGGCTCGAAAAGTCGTACCGTGTAGGTGTTGAAGTCCCTGTGTTTATTTCATCTGCTGATGCAGGGCAATGGGAAAAGCTCCCGTCTGGCGGCCGGATTTGGCGTATCACAGTATCTTGTAGCTGGAGCACAGGCTCTCGGTTTAAATTTCGATAAACTTGATTTGCCTGCCGGAAGTGATTTGTTTGTATACACCCCCGATCGCAGTATAGTGCTTGGTGCCTTCACCCGTTTCGAAGTTCCATCGTACCGTAATTTTACTACCCGGCCAGTAGTTGGCGATAAACTTGTAATTGAATATTTCGAACCCGAATCGGTGACTTCAAACACTGTGGTCGAAATTTCGGGCCTCACCTATATGTATCGTGGCTTTGAGGCTCAAAACCCTTCAGTTCACAAGTCGGAAGCTTCCGGTTCATGCGAAGTGAATGTGAATTGTACCGAAGGACAAAACTGGCAAAATCAGAAGCAGGGCGTAACAAAGATTCTTGCCAAGGTCGGTAGCAGGTATTTCTATTGTTCGGGTGTTTTGATGAATAATACCGAACAGGATTTCAGCGGGCTGTTGCTCACAGCTGCACACTGCAGTAAGGATTTTGTTGGCTCCGGCGCAACTGCCGAAGATTTCAGTTTATGGGTTTTCTATTTTAGCTACGAATCACCAGGGTGCATCACCTCAGGATCACCGGAGCAAACTGTGGTAGGTGCCGAGCAACTCGCCACCTCCGAAAATTCTTCGGATCTGGGTTCCGATTTCCTGTTGCTCCGTTTGTTGAACGACATTCCTCCGAAATACAACCCTTACTATTGCGGCTGGGATGCCGGTAGCAGCAGTTCATCAACCGGAGTTGGAATTCATCATCCGGATGGTGATATTAAAAAGATATCAACCTACAAAACACCGCTTGCTTCCGGAACCTGGGGCTCTAATCCAAATACCCATTGGATTGTAAAATGGTCGGCCACCGAAAATGGCTTTGGAGTCACCGAAGGAGGTTCGTCAGGTTCACCCTTGTTCGACGACGAGCGCCTGGTTATAGGCACCCTCACAGGAGGCGAAAGCTCATGCCAGAATACAGGGGGAGAGGATATGTATGGGAAAATATCTTATTCGTGGGTATCAAACGGTTCGGAAATAAATAAACAACTCAAGCCCTGGTTCGATCCGGCAAATACTGGCTTACTCAAAATGCCCGGAACCTTCAACGAAAAGCTGGCGATCGCTGATTTTTCTGCTAACCGTACTGTTATTCCCGTAGGTGAAACTATTGA
Source organism: uncultured Bacteroidales bacterium (assembly GCA_963714825.1). Taxonomy (GTDB): domain Bacteria; phylum Bacteroidota; class Bacteroidia; order Bacteroidales; family UBA4417; genus UBA4417. The sequence goes on from CAVQQF010000004.1 coordinate 163,245, forward strand.
CTTCCAGGATCTCACTTCCGGCAAACCGGATTCCTGGCATTGGTATTTCCAGGGTGGCGTTCCATCGGAGTCGAAGCTTCAAAATCCCACAGGCATTCGCTTTGAGCGTTTCGGGGCCATGAATGTAAAACTGGTGGCAAGTAACTCATACAATTCTGATTCAATCGTAAAGGAACAATACATCGATGTACGGGCCATCGTATCACCAAACCCCTGTGAGGGAGTAGTTAGTATTCTTGCTGATATTGACAATCCTCAAGGCATTGATATTGAGGTGTACGATGTCCAGGGTCGCGCAGTTCAGCGATTCAGCTATAGCGGTGCTATCTCTTCAAGTTATACAATCCAACTGCCTGATTATGGTACTATATTTATAATCAGGATTATACAATCCGACCAGGTACAGACACATAAAGTGATTGTGATTCGGTAATAAATCGTATCAACACTTGTTTTATATGGAAGTCTGAAAATAATAATAAAAATTCAAATGTTGATTTCAGAAATAATACAATCATCGGCTATAAGCAGCCATATAAAAGATATAGCTTTAAAAGTACTCAATGCAAAGCGTATTACTCCTGAAGAAGGGATCGCGCTTTACAGCGAAGCCGATACGTCGCTGCTGGCATTATTAGCCGACCAGGTGCGAAAACGCATGGTTGGTGAGTATGTTTTTTATAACCGCAATGTGCATATCGAACCCACAAATATATGTGTGTACGATTGTAAATTTTGTTCGTATTCGCATCACCAGAGTAAGGAATCGTGGGAGCTGAGTATTGACGAAATGGTGAAAACCGTTGTTAACCTGGGCGATGATATTACCGAAGTCCACATTGTGGGTGCAGTGCATCCGGGCCGCGATATTTATTATTATGCCGACCTGGTAAGGCGTGTGCATGACAGCCAGACCGCAGGTTCATATTAAAGCTTATACAGCAATCGAAATTGAGTATATGGCTCAGAAAGCAAATCTGAGTTTTGAAGCCGGGCTGCAACTGCTCAAAGATGCCGGCCTCAATTCGCTGCCCGGCGGAGGTGCCGAAATATTCGATGATACGATCAGGGAAGAGATATGCGGTAAGAAGTCATCGACCGAAGCCTGGCTTGCTATTCACGAAACCGCCCATAAACTCGGCATTCCCACAAATGCTACCATACTTTACGGGCATATTGAGCAATTCAGTCACCGTATTAATCATATGGAACTGCTGAGGCAGCTGCAGGACCGCACAGGTGGTTTTAATGCCTATATTCCATTGAAATTCAAGAATCAGCATAACGAAATGTCGCATATTGAAGAGACGACCCTGGTGGAAGATCTGCGTAATTACGCCGTTTCGCGTATTTACCTCGATAACATTGCACATATAAAAGCCTACTGGCCCATGATAGGGAAGGAGATGGCTGCCCTGTCGCTGGCTTTTGGAGTCGACGATCTCGATGGTACCATCAACGATTCAACTAAAATATATTCACTGGCCGGTGCCGGCGAAAATCCCTCGCTGAGCAGCGACGAAATCAGGCAGTTGATCGTTAAGGCCGGACGCATACCTGCTGAAAGAGATTCGGTGTATAATATCATACACGAAGGATAAAACCTGGCTTTTTTCAATAATATATTTTTGTATTTCAACCAGGTTAAAGGATATTATCATACGATTTACGGTTATTTTATTGGATAAAAACTCTGTGCCGGAACGTCAAAAAATGATCTTTGATGCTTATTGTTTATATAGATTCCAGATAAACAGAAAGTTAATTGGTGTTGTTTGTCATGGTGAAATTTGTTGATTCTGTGAATAATATTTTCCCAGCCATTTTGTATTACCTCTATTTATTGACTATATTTGTGATGCAAATTATTTGTTTTTTTTTAAGTCATTCATTTTTTAAAACCTTAACGATGAAAAAAAATCTACTCATTGCAGCATTGGCAATGTTTTTCAGTTGCCAGGGACTTTTAGCCAATCAGGCTGATGATTTCAAGTATAATAAACAGCAGGTTCAGGATGAATTTGCCGATTTGAATCGTCTTGAGCAGACGGTTGTCGACAATAGTTTTATGACCTTGTCGGAAATGCAGCAAAACAACATGATCGCCACACAATTTTCGAACCTGAATCTTGCCGGTAGCATGATGGGGGATCCGGCTCTGGGTATCCCGGGCTTCTGGTGGGGATGTGTATTCGGCCCGGTTGGAATACTGGCTGTTTATGTGATCACCGATAATGATAGATCCGAAGTAAAGAAAGCATTAACCGGATGCCTTGTAAGTACTGGTTTCTGGGTGGCGATTAACATTATTTTGTATGCGGTTGGTGCCAGTTTCTATGGAATCTAGCTCCTGTAAGTATAAATGTATTTCCGGAAGTTGAAATTTAGTCGTAAAACTCCAGGGGTTTTGATTAAATGTTCAGTTGTATGTTAACGGGAGGTTTATTTACTAATACTTAACTGCCGGATTTATTACTACACTGTCAGAATGCTCCATTTAAATTCAGGTATAAAGGCGAAATGAATTGTCCTTATACCTGTTTTTTTATTCTCGTTAATGAAGATTTTTGCAATGGTTCTTAGTCACTAAATGTTCATTTTTAGTAAAACCCTAATTACACCGCAGGCGACAAAGTAGAACTGTTTGTGTTAGTTATGTTAGCTCCTCCCGATAACTATCAGGAAATCAAATTTTTCCTGACTTCTGACGATTAGTGCGGTGCATACGTTTATTCTATTTACTTTTTGCTTGAACAAAAAGTAACAAAATCCCGATAGCTATCGGGACAAGGCTTTATAAAAATACATTGCGTTTCTATGTCGGAGGTATTTTCGCGCAATACAAGGCAAAGTAAATGGCACAATTCCGTGCATTTGTCGTTGCTCCCGATTTTCATCGGGATGCCTTCCGCACTACCTGTCCCGCTCTTGCGGGATACCTCCTCCAAGAACCGCTAATGTATTTTTCTAAGGCCGATCCTTTCTAAGCAAAGTTGCACATAAAGGAACAATGCGGGATAAGCTTAGCCTGCTGTTTACTAAGGTGCAGCAGATATGCAAGCATGGATTCGAGTTATTACAGTAATTTTCAGGGTGTAGGGACCGGCCTTATAGAAATTTCACAACAGATGTAGCCGAAGGTAAACAGCGTTGGCACGTGCGTAGCAAAACACAGCTTCACGTGCTGCCAGGATTATGTACTACCGTTTTAAGCCTTGTTTTGCGAGATTTACCGAGGCGTACATATGTGTGAAATTTATATTCAGCCTAGACTTTTTGGTCCTTTTGTGTCATGACAAAAGGACAAGAAATTAAATCATAAGAGGATTCTTCATTATATTGACTTTCCAAAATTAACTTGGGCGGTTACAAATTTGCTTTTGAAAGTAATTAGATTTTGCATTAACTAACCTTATAAAATAAACTAACTTTAAGTGTTGTTAGTGCGGTAAACATGAGATTTCTCAAATTTATATCACTCAATAACAGTGGCTTACGTTTAGGGCTTTAAGGAAAACCTGAAGGCGTCAGAAGTCAGGACTGTTTGTGTTAGTTATGTTAGCTCCTCCCGATAACTATACAGGAAATCAAATTTTTGAATTTCAAATATTTGGATTTGATAAACATTGATGTGGTATATCGCTTACACTAATGCGTAATATGGATGTATTAAAACTTAACTAATAATCAGGTCAGTATTCTGATCCCTTTCATCAACTTCTTGTTCTACATTCAGCCCTAATTTATAACCGTTCCGTATCCGATTTTTTTTAAATTTGATGAAAATATTAATTTTAAACAAACAGTTCATCTTTAACATGCGGATTAAACCTTTGATTATTTTGCTTCTTACTATGCTGCCTGTTTTTGTTGTAGCACAAAAAGAAGCTTATTACCGTGTACGTGCTGATTTTTCGATAAAAGAGAAAAGCAGCGACGGCAGGTCGAGCCTTACCATGGGTGAAGTGTTTTACGACCGTATGCTGAAAAAAATTGTTTACAACGTAAAGTTCCCCGAAAAAGAAACCTGGCTTTTCCAGGATACACTGATGTATAAAATACAAAACGATGTAGTCGATAAAAGTCCTTTGATGCCCGGGTATATTGATTTTTCGATTTTCAACCTTTCGCTTGCTAACAACCTTAGGGATTACGGGCTGAAGAAATCGGTATACTCGGTAAAAAGTGTTGTAAAAGAAGGCGATATGGTTATTTCGATTTGGGCACCCAAACAAGAATTCGAAAAACTGCTGGGTGAGGTTAAAATATCGGTGGTTGATAATAAATTGTATGGTGTAATTTTCTATAACCCACAGAAAAGGATGATAGGGAAGCAGATTTTTACCAACTATATTACCCTGCAGAGTTTTGAATTCCCGGGCGAAATAATCAGTTTCTCCTATCCCGAAAATGGAATTGAGATACAGCAGGTTACTACCTACAAAAACATAAAAGTAAATAACTGGGATGAGAAAATGTATAATTACAGTATTCCTGGCAGGTAGTTTTTGCCTGTTATGTAATGCGCAATCGCAGCAGTTTATTTCGTTCGAAAATATTGTCGAAATGAATACTGCCGATACGCATAAGCATAATTATTCGCCTTACTTCCACGATTGTTCCAACGAACTGCAGCTTGTAACGACAGGTTTTTTTGTGGGATACAAGAGTTTTATCTCTTCGCAGGACTACCGCGGGTGTACGTTTAATCCCAGTTGTTCAGTATATGCTATTGAAACGATTAAGAAAAAAGGAATTTTTATCGGATTTATGGATGCAGTCGACCGCCTTACCCGTTGCAACGGACTTTCGCCCGAGGAATATGAAATAGACTATGAACAACAGTTGCTTATCGATTTTCCGTAAAATATGATCTGAATCCCTAATAGTATAAATACAGCTATACGAATAAAAAATACAAACTGCCTGTGATTATTCATAAACGATACCTCCCAAATGTCCCTTCTGTTTTATCGGGTTTTGCTTGTAACTTAACCCTGATGAGGTATTTATATGTACTCGTAATTTTAGTGTTGAGTTTTCCTGTCTTTTCGCAAAACCTCTACGATTATGAGCATTCACAGAAATACAGCCAATACCTTTTCGATTCAAAGCAATACAGCCTGGCCTCCGAAGAGTTGGAAAGGGTATTGTTTTATAATCGTGAAAACGACTCAGTAAAATTCCAGCTTATCCGTGCTTACCTTTTGGGCAATGAGTTCGAAAAAGTTACAATCCGTATGGATAGCCTTTTCCCCGATCCGCTCGCAATGCCCCGGATTTATGCGCTGCAGTATTCGAAAGCCTTAATTTCGATGAATTCGTTTGATTATGCTCGCAGTTTTGTAGGAGGGAGCCGGCAACTTACTGCTAACGACAGGCTTTACCTCAATCTGAATATGGAACTGCTCGACTATAAATGGGCAGCTGCTCAGCAAAGCTTCAACGAAGCCAAAGCAACAAACCTGGCTTTGGATTATCGGTACGAGTTGTTATTTAACCGTATTAATACAACAAAGTATAAAAGCCCGGGATTGGCAATTGCCCTTTCGGCCGTTGTGCCGGGTGCAGGGAAAGTATATACCCGTAACTGGAAGGATGGTTTGTTTTCGATGATTTTTGTTGGCGGAAGCACCTTTCAGGCTGTGCGCGGGTATAAAAAATATGGCGGTAAAAGTGGATTTTTTATTGCATACACCAGCGTTGCCGCAACTTTTTATTTAGGGAATCTATATGGCTCATTTAAAGCCGCAAATAAATTCAATGACAGGCTCAGGAAACAAATACATTCGGAAATACGCTCTGTTTTTAACGGTACTCTTTAGTTTTTCATCGGTACTCGTAACAGCACAAACCCCGGAGCAAACCTATGCTTTTGCCGTTCAGCAAAGCAAGCTGGGGAATTATGATATTGCCATAAAATCGTTTAAAAGGCTTCAGTTTTTCGACGAACCAAATAATTTCCCTTCAGTGTTCGAGGCTTTGGCCGATTGTTATTTTAAAACCGGCAGGTACGATAATGCTTACTATTACTACGATCTGGCCTCAGTGCAGGTCGAAAACGACAGCCTGCTGGCCGGAGTTACCGCCCGCAAAGTAAGCTGTAAACTCTATGCTCATCAGTACCAGGAGGCGCTTATCGACTTGTTATCGTTCGACAAAAAAATATCCTCCTTCCAGCAAAGGCAGTTTGATATGTTGTTCGGTATAAGCTATTTTTACCTCGAGCAGTACGATCAGTCGAAGCAGTACTTTGCGAAAAGTCTTGATCCTTTGCAACAATCACAGTTTGAAATGCTTAATGCGTATTTCGGTCGCATACATACCATAGAACGACGCTTCAATCCCGGCAGGGCAAAAGTGATGAGCATTATTCTCCCTGGTTCGGGGCAGATATGGGCCGGTGATTACCGAAACGGCATTAATTCCATACTACTGGTATCCGGTTTGTTATATGCCGGGGTTGCACTTTCGGGCAGCGTCTCAATTCTCGATTCATTTATTATTGTCGCTCCCTGGTTTCAACGGTATTATATGGGCGGGTATCAGAACGCATATGAAATTACGGAAGAGCGACAGCTAAATGAAAAAAATAAAGTACTTGCCCAGGTAATAAGGTTGCTGAACCACCCCTCAGCTCATTGAAATCACTAAAAATACTTTCAATGCGATTATTTATCTCACTGTTTTTTATTATTCTGCTGAAAACTGCGCATGCAGGAACTGCCGTTTCGGGGGATAATAAGCTATTGGTTGACGAAATTTACACCTGTACGTACCGTTTCCAATTTACAAAGGCTGATTCACTGATAAGCGCTAATGATCCTGTACATACGAATGATCTGGATTTTAATCTTGCCGTTATCAATTACTATTGGTGGCGACTTATTTCGGGCGAACAAAATGGCGGGTTTTCAGCATTACTTAAGGAGCGTATCGAAAAAGTAAAAATCATTCATAAACAAACTGTTCCTGATGCGGATGAGGCTAAACTCTTTCTGCTGATCTCAATTTATGCCTACAGCGCACGAGTGAGCCTGCTCGATTATTCGTATTATGCGGCACTAACCGACCTTTCGAATTATTACTCGGTGCTTAAGAAATCCTTCGGACATGAAGCTGATTATAAGCCTTTTTACCTCACATCGGGCCTTTATTATTTTTTTGCAGGGTATGCAAGGGAGAAATTGCCTGTGTTGTCACCTCTTTTATATTTCTATGAATCCGGAAATAAGGAAACAGGGATGTTATATATTAAACTGGCTGGGATTTCGGACGACTGGAAAATAAGGCAGGAAGCCATGTACTTCCTTATGAAGATTAATTTCGACATTTACGGGAACTATTCCGAAGCAGCAAAGTATTGTAAGCAGCTGTTGGCAATATATCCCGGGAATTTACTTTATCAATGGTATCAATTCCGGATAAGTATTGCACTCGATCAGCTAACTGACGCCAAAGCCCGCCTGTCAATCATGGAACGGACAGCCTCCGGAAATTCTCAACTCAGCAGCGACGAAAAGGAGTACTATATTAAACTGGCCAAAGCGGAATTGCACGGGATTACAGAAATCAAATAATGCAACGGCTTACTCATAACAACGGATTGTCGAAAATGTGGTGAAAGTTCAGACCAAACCCCAGTTTTATTATATTTAGCTCAGGCTGCTAACCTCCAGTTTCCATGCCGTAGCATTCTTTTACTATCCAGATCTAAGGTTATATAGTCGTTATGAGCAATAAAACTGGTCTGCTTCCCGCATTTACATAAAATCAGAGTGGTTGTTTTTTGCAAAAAATCAATTTGTCAACAAAAATGACTGTGGGTTTCCTTTTTATTAATTTGCTCCCGGATTTTTCTTGCCTTTATGAATTTTACATATTGAATGTTTTGTAATATATTAATTTTCAATATATTATAATTTGTTAATAGGCTCATTTATAGCGAATAATACAAGTACAGCCTGGTGGTTATTCGCAAGGTATCCCTTTTTTCAGGGATATTAAAAAGTACTTATAAACAGGCAGTGTTTAAATCTTTTAGTATTATTATGCAGTATTAAGAATCAATTCAAACTTTTTCACCTTAAATTTGTTCTCAGATAAATAAAATAAAATATCAATTTATGTTAAACCTAAAACTTGAAATTATGAAAATTAAAGCTTTACTGTTCGCTGCCTTGTTTACTTTTGGATTTATTTCGTTACATGCCCAGGAAGTTAAGCAGGGTGACAAGATTTTAAATCTTGGTATAGGCCTGGGATCTGCTCTTTATTCAGGGAGTTACTATAAAAGTTCTGTTCCGCCTATATCTGGATCGCTCGAAGTAATTGTTAAGGACGAATTGTTCGATGGAAATGGAGCCTTAGGCCTCGGCGGTTATGTCGGGTATTCAGCCTACAAGTGGGAATATAGCGGATGGGGATATAAATATACTAATATTATTATCGGCCCTAGAGGTTATGTTCATTATGGTTTTATGGATAAACTGGATACTTATGCCGGTTTGTTAATTGGTTACAATGTGGTTAGTTCCAGTGAATTTGGTACTTCATTCGGATATGATTATTCAAATTCTTCGGGTGGTCTGATCTGGTCAGGATTTATTGGTGGCCGCTATTACTTTAGCGACAAATTTGCAGGTATGGTTGAGCTTGGTTCAGGCATCACCTATCTTAACCTTGGAATTGCACTGAAATTCTAAAAACGAGTTATACCCAGAATAAAAAAAAGGCCCGAACATCAGGCCTTTTTTTTTATTCCTCTTCATCAGTATCTTCCTTTATAACATAGCGCTCCCATTTCTCAATTACCGCTTTCATGTCAGCGGGGAGTTCCGATTCAAAAAACATCCTTCGGCCATCAGCCGGATGTGCAAAACCCAGCGATTGCGCATGAAGCGCCTGTCGAGGACATGCCTCAAAACAATTCTGTATAAACTGCTTGTATTTACTGAAAGTAGTTCCTTTAAGCACCTGGTCGCCGCCGTAGCGTGAGTCGTTGAACAAGGTATGGCCTATATGCTGCATATGAGCGCGTATCTGGTGCGTACGACCCGTTTCGAGCGTGCATTCAATCAATGTTATATAATGGAACCTGCGTAGCACACGGTAATGTGTGATGGCTTCCTTGCCATGGCTTCCGTCGGGGAATACATCCATTATCAGCCTGTCGCGGAGACAGCGGCCGATATGCCCTTCAACAGTTCCTTCCTCTTCCTTAAAATCGCCCCATGCCAGGGCCTGGTATTTACGGTCGACTTTGTGATCGAAAAAACCACGCGCCAGTATGCTTTGTGCCAGTTCATTCTTTGCCACCAGTATCAGTCCCGAGGTATCCTTGTCAATACGATGTACAAGGTAGGGCCCTGTTTCGCTTACTATCCCCTGTTGCCGGAAACGGTATGCAAGGGCGTTAACCATGGTGCCCGTGTAGTTGCCATGTGCCGGATGCACCACCATGCCCGCTGCCTTGTTTATTACCAGTACATCGTCGTCCTCGTACACAATTTCAAGCGGAATGTCTTCGGCCAGTATTTCTGTTTCGCGTGGCGGATATGCCAGCACAATGGAGATAACATCCAGGGGTTTTACCCGGTAATTGGGCTTCACAGGTTTTTCGTTAACCAGTATATTGTCAGCATGTGCCGCATTCTGTATTTTATTACGCGAAGCATTCGGTATGCGCCCCATCAGGAATTTATCAATCCGCAGCAAAGCCTGCCCTTTATCCACTTCGAACCTGAAATGTTCGTAAAGATCGGTCTCCTCGGTTGCAGCTGATAAATCTTCTAAATCTTCTGTCATATTATTTTGTCGTGATGTAAGGCATGGGCTGTTTATTGATATGCCGAAACAAGCTTTGGTACCAAACAATAAACTATTTATAAAATGAGTACAGAGATTAAAAATCTGCTTACTCATCAAAAAGGAGCCAAGGCTTAATGAATTCAATAATTTTACCTGATAATAAATTTACCCGTGGCTTTTTGGCCGTTTCTGGTATCAGTAAGTATAAGCAGGTAAAAACCCGGTGCCATTGAGCTGACATTCACAGGGTTCGAAAAAGCCTCGTTTAAAACCTGCCTGCCTGATGCTGATAGAATGCTTACGCTCATACTGCCTGATGCATTTAGGCTCCATGATTCGGGTAGTTGTATCATCAGATTGCCATCGGTAACCGGGTTAGGATAAATGCTGAGTTTTTGAACCTCAGCAGGTTTGTTGATGCCCAGCGGGTCCTTGGCGCCAATTACAGGACGCAGCATCAGTGATCCGTAATTTATTGAGGTGCTCATCTCCCAGCTCCCGCTAACATTATAAAATCTTTTGGTGTGGCTGTCCTTAAACCTGTCGAATCCTACATTAAGGTTGTTTACTGATGTTTGGCTCCAGCCAACATAAAAAATCAGGCCGGGAAAATCAACGGCATTGATTAACAGCGGTTCCTCAAACCAATAGGTATTCAGTTCGTTCAGGTTTGTAGTATAAATGGGCGTAACACCGCTTAGTGTTTTAATTATTTGACCCGGTTTACCCAAAGCATCGTTCCACACATTGAGGTTAATAAGTTCCTGGTTGCTGCTGCCTATTACCGGGTTAAAATATATCTGCATGCCACGCAGTGTATCTGCTTCGTTGAGCTTAAACTGAACGGCATACGACCCGGCAGCACCATTTATGCCTATTCCTGCTTCCGACGATCCGTTATCGTAAGCATAGTAATTGCTGAAAAGCTGATCGAACTGAATACTGTCATTCGATCGGAACAGGGGATTTGGGTCGGAGGTAAGTGTATGAATTACATGAAATACAACTTTCTGTTCGTTTGAGATAGGAAAGAAAAAGTTTACCGGAGGCCTCGAAAATGGCTTATAGGTTGAGTATCCTGAGGTGAGAAACGGGCTTATGGTGAAACTTCCGCCATCGTATTCGGTGAAAGGAGCAAGCGAGTTTTTACGAACATTATACCTGTACGAAATATTCTGATTCGAATTATCAAGGTTGGCAATGGCGATGTTGAGCGAATCTTTCATCTCGTTAACGAAATTCTTGCGGTATTGATTGTAAGGCATTGATTCGTAGTTTCGCAACATCGAAGGTGCCTGGCTGCCAAAAGCTACATCCTTGAGTGTTTTATCGTTTAGCCCACGTCCTGTATTGAGCCATACCACGTCAATATTCCAATGGCTGCCGTTATTCCGCCAGTCGGGCTGTGAGTTGCCGGTAAGGGTTGCTATATTGCGGAACCTGAACTGGAAACCGTTCTGGTAATAAAGCGCACTGTCAGTTACAGGTATAAGTACCTGCCTGAAATACTGGTTATCGGGTAAGGCAAACGTATCAACCGGCATTCCACCTGTTGTTGACCATATGGTGCGCCACCTTGGTTCAATAGTAGTGCCCGAGGTAGTAGTAATGGTATCAAACTCGAGTGGCGAATGGAATTCAAGAACCAGGGAGGCATCTTTCGATGGAGGACTGATAGTCCTGCCCTGGGGTTGATAGTAAAAACTGAGGTATACCGAATCGGCACGGTTTATTGCCTTTAACACCGGTGTAAATAAGGAATCGAGCCGTATGGGTAGCGAAGTGAGATAGTCGGCATCGAAAGGATTAGGGCCGGCATTCGTATAGAGTGATCCTGTTTCGTCCAATGCATCAAGGGTTGCTACGCCAACACTGGGTGGGAATTTGGCATAATCGGTATTTACAAAGGCATAGGCATCAACCCACCGCTTCGAGGAGGGGAAATACGGATATTACTGAGAAATCATCGTAAAATGGTAATGTTATGGCTGAAGCAGCTACCGATTTCGCGACCTGCTGCGTTTGATACTGACGTGCAACAAGCGGGTTATACGAAGGCATGGTGAGTATTTCCTGGGCTGTGGCCGAAAAACAGGTGATGGCTATAATGAATATGGCAAAAACTTTTTTTGTCATGTAGTCGTCAGGTTATGGTAAAAGGGTTTCGGATTGAATAGTATCAATCTCCAGGTTACTGATATAATCATCGAAGTTAAAACTGCTGGGCTTGTAAGTAAGTGTAAAACTGGTACCCGAATGGGTTTTTTTATTATACACATACACAGGGTTTTGCGAATACACCAAAGCATCTTCCTCGTCGCTGCCATCAATAAATGATTCATTTCCTACAAAAAAGCCAAGCCTGGTCAGTTCGCTCATTGCTGATTCGCGGGTTTTACCTATAAGGAAAGGGATAGCAGGCTGTCCGCCTCCGCTTCCCGAACCAATTATAAGGTCGACAACCGAGCCTTTTCGTATCGGTGTTCCCGGCTTAATTACCTGGTTGTTAACGGTAGCTTTTAACACAGCATTTTCAGCCATGTCAGGAATGATGCGTATGTTTCCAAGCTTTAATCCATAGGTTTGAAGCAAAGCCTTGGCACGCCTGAGCGAGAGGTCAATCAAAGCCGGCATACTCACTTTTTCGGGTACATACGATACAAGCGAGAGGTAAATGGCGCGTCCGGGTTTAACCTTGGTTGCAGGCAAAGGATCCTGCGAAATAACACTTCCGGGTTTTTTAGTATAATCATATATCGAATCAACCACCACCAATTCAAAATCCTTACTCGATTCGAGTGAATTTACCTGGTTCATCGACATCCCGACATAGTCAGGCGTTAGAGCTACCTGGTCGTGACGGGTATACATTTTTACAACGGTAAAAGCGATCCAGGCAATTACAATAAACAGCAATATTGAATATGCCAGGTGTTTTAAAAACCGCCGGGTTGTGATAAATTGTATAAAGTTCATGTCCTTATTATGCGCAGTGTCGATGCTGGTTAACCTCCTGCTTATATAAACTGCAAGAGTAGATTATTATTGTTTGTTTTTTGCAAAGATATAAATTTACATGGCTGTGTTGGTATATAAAGGTTCTTTAACTTTGCACATTTAAAAGTCATAATTATGGGTGCAATCAATGTTGTGTTATTTACAGGTGGCGATTCGGGTGAGTACGAAATTTCGCTGGGCAGTGCTGCCCAGGTTGCTGCAAAATTGAACCCCGCAAAATATAATGTTTACACGGTGCTTGTAAAATCAGGCAGATGGTCCTACACCGATGCCGATGGAACCGAATTTCCATTCGACCGCAACTATCATTGCCTGTTTGTTGATGGCAAGGTTGTGAAATTTGATTGTGCCTTCATTGCCATACACGGCACTCCCGGCGAAGATGGCAAACTGCAGGGATACCTCGAAATGGCCGGCATCCCCTACACAACATGCGATGTAACTACTTCGGCCATAACGTTTAACAAGTATTTCAGTAACGACCTGGCGAAACAATATGGTGTAAATGTAGCTTCCACCATAGTTCTTCAATCAGGCGAAAGCTGGAATGCGGAAACTCTTTGTCAGGAAATGGGATTGCCTTGTTTTGTTAAACCCAATAAAGGCGGGTCAAGTGTAGGAGTTACCAAGGTGTATGATGCTGCCGCTCTGCCCGAAGCCATTGCCAAAGCTTTCGCCGAGGACGACGAAGTACTGGTACAGCAGTTTATTAAAGGTCGCGAGATGACCTGCGGGGTTTACACTGCGCATGGCGAAATACAGGTGTTACCCGTTACCGAAATTGTTTCGAAAAACGATTTCTTCGATTACCAGGCTAAATATACCGCTTCGTTGGTCGATGAAATTACCCCGGCTCCCATCGAAAAAGCACAATCCGATGAATGCCAGCGTATTTCGCGCTACCTGTACCGCAAGTTCAACTGCAGAGGAATTGTAAGGTTCGATTATTTCCTGGCCGATTCCACCTGGTGGTTCCTCGAGGTAAATACCATACCGGGTATGTCGGCCGAAAGCATTGTACCCAAGCAACTCCGTACTTCGGGCATCGACATGAGCGATTTTTTTGGCGGGCTGATCGACGAAACATTGAGAAGGAAATAAACTGAGAAACTGTCTAAATTTAATTGAATGGCTTGATTTAAGAACAAGCCTGCCTGCTGCAGGCAGAGAACAAGGATTTACGATTTACGAAGTAGCAGAAATCAACAGTTTGAGCAGACATCTTAAATCAAAAACTTAGCGAAGCGATCTCATGAGCTCCTTTAAATTAAGCAATGAGCGAATAATCGTTAATCCTTGTTCGATATTTAAAGAAATTGATGTTTTTAGAATTAAATTTAGAAATTTAGACAGTCTTTGAATTTCAGATACCTGATTTCAGAAACTCAACCAGTTTGTTCACAGCCCTGGCCCTGTGGCTGATCTTGTTTTTTTCGGAAAGCGGCATTTCGGCAAAAGTCTCAGTATAGCCGTCGGGCAGAAAAACAGGATCATAGCCGAAACCGCTGCCACCCCGCCGTTCATCTATTATTACGCCTTCGACAATTCCTTCAAAATAATGCACTGTGCCTGCAATAATTAAGGCTACTACTGTCCTGAACCTTGCCCGGCGATTAGTAATTCCGCTTAGTTCGTTGAGTACCTTATCAATATTTGCCTCAAAATCGTGCCCATCTGTGGCATACCTCGCTGAGTAAACGCCGGGGCGACCTCCGAGAGCTTCAATCTCGAGCCCGGTATCGTCGGCAAAACAGTTTTCGCCATAGGTTTCGTAAATATACTGTGCTTTCAGCAAGGCATTCCCTTCGAGGGAGGGAGCTGTTTCGGGTATATCCTCAGTACAACCGATCTGCTCAAGGCTTCTGATTGTAATTTTGTTGCCGATAAGTGATTGTACTTCAGTAAGTTTGTGCTTGTTATTGGTGGCGAAAATCAGGTTGTCCATTGTAATTTATTCGTTGTGATAGGGTTCGTTTTTTAATATCGTCATTGCCCTGTACAGCTGCTCTGCAAAAAGAAGGCGAATCATCTGGTGCGTAAAGGTCATTTTCGAGAGCGAAAGCTTAAGGTCAGCCTTTTGTTTAATGCTGTCGGCCACTCCGAAAGCCCCGCCAATAATAAAAACCAGTTCGCGGTTGCCTGCATTCATCGTTTTCTGCAATAGCCCGGCAAATTCAACGGAGGTATAGGCTGATCCCTTTTCATCGAGCAGCACCGTATAAGCCGACGGACTTATTTTTTCGAGTAATAGAGCCGATTCTCTTTCCTTTACCTGATCCGGAGTCAGATGTTTGCGGTCCTTCAGATCAGGAATAAGCACTTCCTTAACTTTGATATAATGTTTCAGCCGCTTTATAAAAATATCATAACCGGATTTCACATAAGCCTCCGAGGTATTACCAATCATTAGTATTGTAATATTCATAATATTAGTTACTTAGGCTTTCAGTGTATCGTTTGGGTGTATCAGATTCAGAAGGCTCAAAGATACAATTTGTCCTTAATTATCCGAAGATTAAACGAAATGGATTCATATTTGGAGCGATTTTTGTATCTTTACAGGGTTGATAAAACAAAAGAATGAAAAATAGTATAAAAATCTTAACTATCTGCTTGTCACTACTCATGCTGGGCAGCAATCAGGGCGTAGCCAACGTGCCACCCGGAATTGTTGAAAATATTGCTGTCGCTATTAAATCAGGAAACTCCCGCGAACTGGGTAAATATTTCGGACCTACCGTTGAAATTATTCTTCCGGGTATCGATGGTGCCTTTAGTAAGGCCCAGGCTGAAATGATTATGAAAGACTTTTTTATCAAATCAGCTCCTTTATCCTTCGTGGTTAACCAAAAAGGTAACTCGGCCGGAGGTGCCCAGTATATTATAGGTACTTACAAAAGTAAAGCCGAAACCCTGAATGTGTATATTCTGCTTAAACATGTGTCGAATCAGCTGATGATTCAGCAAATCAGGTTCGAAACCGACTAATTAACCATTTAACTTCCTGTTACCGTGACCATTGATGAACTCATAATTAAGTCGTTACGCGAAGATATTGGCGAAGGCGACCACACTTCTTTGTCGACCATTCCAGCATATGCATCAGGCAAAGCCAGGCTGCTTATTAAGGAAGACGGCGTACTGGCCGGTGTTGATATTGCCCGCAAAGTATTCTTTCATACCGACGATCGTATTAAGCTGGAACAGTTTATTCAGGATGGTACAAGAGTAAAAAAAGGAGATATCGCATTCGAGGTGAGTGGTCCGTCGATTGCATTGCTCACTGCTGAACGTACTGCACTTAATTTTATGCAGCGCATGAGTGGTATTGCTACTCAAACCCGCACACTGGTTGATGCCATTGGAGATCTTCCGGTAAAAATTCTTGATACCCGTAAAACTACCCCCTTACTTCGTGAATTCGAAAAAATGGCTGTCAGGATGGGTGGGGGCTTCAATCACCGGTTTGGATTATACGATATGATCCTTATTAAGGATAATCATGTGGATTTTGCCGGGGGCATTGAGAAAGCCATCTCAGCCTGTCACGAGTATATGAACCGTAAAGGCTTGAAGCTGGCCATCGAAATTGAAACACGTAACCTCGGTGAAGTTGAGCAGGTGCTTTCACATGGTGGCGTACAACGAATTATGCTCGATAATTTCTCGTTCGAAATGTTGCGGCAGGCCGTGAAAATGATTGGTACCCGATACGAAACCGAAGCTTCAGGAGGCATTAACTTGCTAACTATCAGGCAGTATGCCGAGTGCGGGGTGAATTTTATTTCGGTAGGCTCACTTACTCATCATATCAGTAGCCTTGATATGAGTCTGAAAGCCATAAAATAGCCAATTTTAATTACGTTTTCTTTAGTGGCTTAATGACACTACCTTTGCACCCGGAGAATATCTGATGCAAAAATTGATTTCAACAGTAAATACTGCTTTCAGGTATTCCGTTTTTTACACTCTTTATTTTGCTCACTGCTGTATTATGGCAAAAGTAAGCTGATTGTTCATTTATGAATAAAATATCCACCAGACTAAACATTTATTTCCAGAATAAGCTTAATCGGTTGATTGATAGTAATTTGGTTACTTCAACTGTTAGGTATAGCCGGAAGCTTGTAATTCCTGGTTTTGATGGGATGCCATTATATGATGTAGCTGCATTTTTTATAAAAGGGCTACAAAAGGGTGCGCTTTCCATGCGGGCTGCCGCTTTTTCCTTTAATTTTTTCCTGGCACTTTTCCCTGCTATATTGTTCTTTTTTACTATCATCCCGTATATTCCCATTAACGGATTCCAGGACCAGTTGCTTGAATTGATGCAGGATTTTATTCCCCAAAAAGTATACGCTGCTGTCGAAGAAACACTTTTCGATATAGTGAAAAGGCCTCGTGGCGGGCTCTTGTCGATAGGTTTTGTAATGGCCATGTATTTTTCCACCAATGGTATTCACAGCCTGATCGAAGCTTTTAACCAGACACGTCATACCATCGAAACCCGCTCCTGGGTAAAACAAAGGCTCATATCCCTGGTATTGGTTGTAATCCTTTCGCTGCTTGTTATTATTGCCATCATATTGATTACTCTTGGCCCGCTTGTGTTGGATTTCCTTGTTCAACACAGTATTCTGAGGGTTAGTTTCAGCTATTACCTTATTATTGCCTTGAAATGGATAGTTTCGACGGCCATGCTGTTTTTTGCGTTCTCTTTTCTGTATTATATGGCTCCGGCAGCCGAATCGAGGTTCAGGTTTATCTCTGCCGGAAGTACACTTTCAACCGTTCTTACTATATTGGCCTCAGTTGGTTTTAATTTTTATGTAAACAGTATTTCGAAGTACAATTCATTGTACGGTTCCATTGGTACCCTTATCATTTTATTGCTCTGGATACTTTTCAATGCTATGATCGTTTTGATAGGTTTTGAGCTGAATGTTAGTATCCGGAATGCAAAGAGGAAGTACAGGAAAACATTAGTTAATTCAGGGAAAAAACGGATTAAAAGTAAGCCCCAATAAACTCAGGAGTAATTTTTTTACCAGGCTTGTACCGGAATAGTTTACACTGAGAGGTTTGTCTGATCGGCACTAAGCTTTCCTGCTTGTTCTTAAAACAGCCAATTGATTCTGAAAACTAAAAATAATCCTAAGCTGTTGAAGATTAGGATTATTTTTAATTATTCCTGTAAGCTTACCTTATCAGAGATATCGTACCATACCTTGGTTCCGACAAACCTTCGCGCTCGCCCACATCCGCATTGTACCATATGGATCCATCGCGGAAAATAGCCCTGATTTTCCAAACATATACATCCTGCTGGCTGGGTTTCTGATTGAAAGTGCCGTCCCAGCTTTCGGTAGGTCTGCCTTCTTCGTCGAGTTTGGTGCTGCTCCACAGTAAGGCTCCGTAACTGTTGTAAACCTCGGCACGGTACGATGCCAGGTTAATGCCCACCGGTTTCCAGTAGCGGGTTGCCTGCACGGTTCCGCCAGGAGCAAAAGCATTAGGAACATACAAGCCTTTAAACAGCATATCGTACGAAATAGTTGCTGTGTCGTGGCATCCTTCCTTGTTAACTGTTACCAGGTTTACATTATAAATGCCATCCTCGGCATAAGTAATGGTTGGCGAAATATCATAGGATGTTTCCCCGTTTCCGAAATCCCAGAAATACTCAATGGCGCCGATGCTGCCATTGGTAAACTGCACCTGTCCCTGAATATTGTCCACATTTTCGGTAACGGTAAAGGCACTCACAGGAGCAGAGTTAACTTCTACCTGCTGTATAAGTGTGTCGGTACAACCATTGATATCTGCAACCGTAAGCCTGACCTCGTAATTTCCTGCCGAACTGAAAGTATAGGAAGGTTTATCGCCCTGCATGCTTCCGATAAATCCAAGACTGTCGCTCACACGCCAGCCCCACATGCCCAGCGGTTCAACATAAGGCTGCGATCCATCGAAGAAATAGGTTTTCTGCCCTGCACAGGCAATACTGTTAGTATATATGGCGTCAGGAAGACCGTTAACCAGTACTTCGTTTGCGGCAGTATCGCTGCATCCAAACTGGTTGGTAACAATCAGCATGGCCTGGTACAAATCGGGGACCGTATACAGGTATTTCGGATTCCTGAGGTTCGAGGTATCTGCTATGCCTGCATCGCCAAACTCCCACTTAAACATGAGTGCCGTGGCACCGTTAGCCTGTGTGGTATCGTTGAATTCGGCTTTAGTTCCCAGGCAAACCGGGTTAACAGTAAATCCGGCCAAAGGCGACGGTTTTACTAAAATATCAACACTGGTGCTGTCGCTGATGGTTTGGGTGCCAACCAGCGTGCTTACTTTCAGGCTGATAGTAAAAGTGCCGGGATCCATAAAGGTGTGGCTGACAGCCGGTTTGTAGGTGGTATATGTGGTCGGCAGTGTACCGTCGCCAAAATCCCATACCCACTCAGCAATAGTTCCATCGCAGGTACTCATATCCATAAAGGTAAGTTCCTGGTTCTGGCAAAGCAACTCTTCGGTTGTTAGATATGCTGCCACCAGGCACGAAGAGCGTGTTACCGTATCAGAATAACTGTCGGTACACCCGTTTTCGTTTATTATGGTGAGGGTAGCATAGTACTCTCCCGGAACGCTGTATTTATGTATACTGGCAGGAATGCTCAGCGTATCGGAAGTGCCGTCGCCATATTGCCATATATAGGTGCTTATTACCGAAGATGTATCAACACTTGAACTGCTGAATATCAGGGTGCTGTCGCATTGCCCTGTTGTGTAAGTGAATCCTGCCACAGGCAAGGCATTAACCTGTACTGTTTTAAATGCAGTAGCTGTACATCCGAATTGATCGGTAGTGGTGAAGTTAACCGTGTAAAAACCGGTTTTACTAAAGGTGTGGTTGGGTTTCTTAACAGTTGAAACATTGTTGGTCCCGGTTGTCGGGTCACCAAAATTCCAGCTGAAAGTGATCAGCGAGTCGGCGGTTGCCTCCGGTGTGAGCATTTCAGGTGTAAATGTAACCGGTGAACCAAAACAAGTCAGGTTGGTGCTGAAATCAACCGTTAATGGCGGTGGAACACAAATTTCAATCTGTGTGGTATCCATACAGCCACGCATATCTTCGATCATCAGTGTTACAAGGTAACAGCTGTCGACTGCATAGTATTGGTGGCTTGGGTTCTGGCCGCTACCATATTGGTATGGTTCAAACTCCCATTGCCAGCTGTTTACCGTTCCCTGGTAACTCCACGACGAATCCTGGAATTGCACAAGGCCATTGGCACAAGGGCTGGCAGTGTATTTGAAATGAGCGCTGGGTTTATTCCATATCTGCACAGGCATCACCTTCGAACTTGAGCAGCCATTTTCGGTGGTGGTAACAAGTTTTACGGCATAAGATCCCGGAAGGGCAAACGAAAAGTCAGGATTCTGCATGGTCGAAGTGTCAGCAGGGGATCCAAACTCCCAATACCAGCTTGCTATATTTTCACCCTGAGGTGGAACACTCAAATCGGTAAATTGTGTGGGTGCATCCTGGCAGATTCCCGAATACGAGAATAAAGGCGTTGCTGCTGTATGTATTGTGAGTGGCTTCGATTTTATATTCTGGCATCCTGCAGTATCGCTTACGGTTAGTGTCACCGTAAAGGTGCCTGCAACCGTATAGGTATGTGAGGCATTCCTGGTAAAAGCATGTGGGCTGCCATCGCCAAAGTCCCATTCGTAGTATTGAATTGACGGGATGTTGGTTGCAATAGTATCCGTAAACAGGGTGGTGAGGCTTCCCAGGCAGGTGAGGCTGTCGTTGTAAAAATCGACACCCGGCTTCGGCGTTATAGCTACATTTTTCTGTAAGGTATCCAAACATCCACTGGCATTCAGGGTGGTAAGCGTAACCACGTACTGCCCTGGCAACGCATAGTTGTGTACAGGATTTACCGAAGTGGAGGTATTCAGTACTCCTGATGCCGGATCACCGAAATTCCAGGAACGTTGGGTGATAATGTTTCCGCCGTTCAGGCTGCTCATATCAGTAAACTGTGTGCTTTGCCCCTGGCAGGTGTTGGAAAAATCAAAACCTGCAACAGGTGCAGCCGAAATAGTAACTGTTTGCTGTGTTGCGCTCTCGCACCCCTGTGCCGATGATACCTGTAACGTAACAACAAATGTTCCTGACTGTGTATAGATATGATTAAGGTTTGCCAGTGAGCTGTTGTACGTGGTGTCGGTACCGTCGCCAAAATCCCAGTGCCATGCCGATAAACTTCCGCCATTGGCATTCGAGAGGTCGGTGAGCGTTATAGGTGTACCCGAACAGGCCGGAGTACTGGCACTGAATGAGGCTATAGGGCCGGGAATCACAATAACAGGCTTGGTTTTGGTATTGGTACACCCTGCAGTATCTGTAATGGTAAGAGTAACCGTATAGGTTCCGGCTGTATTATAAATATGAACCGGGTCGGCCACAAACGAGGTAGTGCCATCGCCAAACTGCCAGTACCAGCCTTGTGTGGCAGGCATATTTACCAGCGTGCTGGAGGTAAACAGCGTTGTGTCGCCATTGCACCCTGCTACCGGCGTAAAATCAACCGTTGGTGGTGTGCCAACTACTACCTGGTGCATGATGGTATCGCTGCACCCTCCGGGAATAGAGACAATCAACGAAACTGTATAGGTTCCGGCCGTATTGTAAATATGGTTAGGATGTTGCAATGTTGAGTTATTGGCTGTTCCTGAAGTCGGATCGCCAAAATTCCAGTTCCAGCCGTTTATCGTTCCTGTGGTGTTGCTGATGCTCAAATCGTTAAACGTAACTGCATTGCCCTGGCAGGCGGCGCCATGAGCAAACTCAGCCGAAGGCTTGGGAAGAATGGTCACCACCCGGGTAAGCAGGTTGGTGCAGCTGTCGCTGGTTTTTACCGTTAATGTGACATTAAAAGTACCTGAACTGCCGTATTGGTGGCTTACATTCGGACTGCCCGGGAAATTGATGGTTTGTATGTTGCCATCACCAAAATCCCATACCCATCGTGCCACAAAGCCGGAAGCAGCGGTGCTCAGATCCGAGAAGTTTACCGCATCGCCCTGGCAGGTAGGGGTTGAATACCCGAAGTTTGCAAAGGGTAATGGGATGATAATTACAGGTTTGCTGCGTGTATTGCTACATCCCGATGTATCGGTAACAGTGAGGGTAACCGTATAAGTTCCTGCCGAAGTGTACACATAGGTGGGCGACTGTGCCGTGGATGTGCCCCCGTCGCCGAAGTTCCAGTTCCAGGTCGAAATTGCAGTTGCTGTCATTCCTGTAGGTGTGAAGGATGCAGGATTATTAGCACAGGCGCTCTGTACGCTGAAATCTACTGCCGGCTTAGTCCTGATAATAATATCTTTGGTAATGGTATCCGAACAGTTGTTTCCTGTAAAGGTGATAAGCTTAACGGGGTAGGTTCCTGCTGCAGCAAAGGTATGTGAAGGATTTTGCTGTGTGCTGGTATTAAACACTCCCGAGGTTGGATCGCCAAAGTTCCATTTCCAGCTGGTTATGTTCTGCAAACCACTAACACTGCTTAAATCGGAGAAGGAAACAGAACTACCCTCACATTGACCGCTCGAAGCAAAGTCGGAAGTCGGGGCACCAAGCATGTTGATAACTATTGTTCTGGTATGGCTGCAGCCCTCGCTGTTTATCACCTTGAGGCTGACGCTGAAATTGCCGGTGGTGGCATAGGTATGGCTCACGTTAGGGTTGGCAGGGAAGGTGACGGTATCGGTAATGCCATCGCCATAGTTCCATATCCATTTGTTTATAAAACCGCTTACAGAGGTGCTTTGGTTGAAGAAAGCAACCGACTGCCCCTGGCAGTTATCGGTATTGGCCGAGAAAAGAGCCGTAGGTGGCGGGTTAACCGTTACTTGTCGGGTTTTAACACCTTCGCAACCAGCCGTATCGGTGATAGTAAGGGTTACGGTAAATGTGCCTGCCGAAAGGTAAACATGCGAAGTATTTTGGTTACCCGAAGTGGCACCATCGCCAAAGTTCCAAAGGTAGGAGGCAGTAGCCGGAATATTTATCACCGTGCTGTCGGCCAGGAACTGTGTGGCGCTGTTTAAACACCCGGGGCTGCTGAAGAAATCGGATAGCGGCGAAGCGTTAACAACCACAGTTTTCTCGGTGGTGTCGCGGCATCCATTCAGGTTGGTAACAATAAGTTGTACCTGGAAATTGCCTGCAGTGGCATAGGTATGAACAGGGTTTTTAAGCGTACTTGTATTCAATGCTCCTGATGTAGGATCACCGAAGTTCCACAGGTATCCCGAAATCTGTCCACCCAGGTTTGCCAGGGAGTTATCAATGAAAGTAGCCTCCTGGTTCTGGCAGCCGCTCCAGTAATTGAAATCAGCAATAGGACGGTTAAATACCGATATCACCGATTGGTACACCGAAGTACACCCCCTGCTGTTGAGTACCGTGAGCGTGACATTGTAATTTCCCGGCGCGGTATAAGTATGTGTAATATTAGGGCTCGATGGGAAGTTAATCGTAACCTCCGGGCTTCCATCGCCAAACGACCATGTCCATTGCTGCAGGTATCCCTGTCCCGCAGGGTTATTACTCAAATCAGTAAATTGTGTGATCCCTCCCATGCAATTGGGCGTATTGAAGCTGAAGAATGCATTGGGATGGGGTTTCACTTCCACAGGGTGGCTTACAGTATACTGACACCCATTGGTATCAACCACACTCAGGGTAACGATATAGGTTCCATAAGTGGGGTAAAGATGACTCGGATTGTAAGGTGCGTTGTAGGTGGCAAAAGTACCATCGCCGAAATTCCAGTGCCATGCGCTGGTTCGGGGCAGGTAATTACCGGTTAATGTAAAATAGGTAGTATCATTTGAACATGGAATATTGGTGGTGAAATCAGTAACGGGTATAGGATTCATTACCACATTAATGGTGTCTTTCATCATCGCTATACAGTTGCCTAATGGATTGGTTCCACGGATAGAATAGAGACCTGGTGTGGTGAAGATTCCGAAAACAAATGCTGAGCCGGTACCGGTTTGATTATATCCTATAGCTAAGCCGTTACGAAGCAGCTCATATTCCATACCAAGCTGCGAATTGTTAAGCCCGATAATTACACCGGTATCGCCTTCGCAATAATTGCCGCTGTTCGATCCTGTTACAGTGAACAGGTGCGGTAAGGCATTTACACTTATCGAAGCCAGCCCGAAAATAGAATCAGCAGGAACCGAGCAGTTTATATCATTGGCAGCCGTAACCCACCAGGTTGAGGTAACCGGAGGCGTGACATTAAATGTATAAGGCGTTGCATTGATATTGCTAACGGTAACAGGCGTTCCCGCACCGTTTGTATAGGTTACACTCCATGGAGGCGTTCCTGTAAAGTCAATGCTGATAGGCGTGGTTTCACCTTCGCATATTAAATCGGACCCTGATATGGTAACAGTAGGATCAGGATGAACGCTTAACCACATAAAGTCGCCGCCTATAATATTTTTACATCCCTGCAGCTGAAGAGTAAGCACCACGGTATTCCCCACATCGTTAGGGCCTGGAGTATATGTTGGGGTAAATGAATTAATATTATTGAAAAAACCATCTCCTGATGTGGTCCATGTCAATGTTGATTGATATTGCCCGCTTGCATTCAGCTGGTAAGGACGTTCATCGCAGGTGGCATCATCAGGACCGGCATTGCTTACCGGGGTAGGGTCAATTTTCAGCTCTATCTGATCGTTTACAAGAATCCCGCTGCAACTTCCGTTGCCCTGCAAGGTGAGTGTAAAAATAATGGAACGGTTGGGGGTGCTCAAATCAACAGGACCCGCAAAGTAAATCGGGTTCATAATATTCGGATTACTGAAGGTTCCATCGCCACCGCTAACAGTCCATTGGATATTGGCCAGGTTGTAATGATTACCGGTTCCATTCAGTTGAAACTGTGTTACGTTGCTGCAGATGTAATCGTCGGGCCCTGCATTGATAATTGGATAAGGAGCAACGTTCAAAATCCTGGTATCCGTCACTATTTTCGACGCGCACGAAAGCCTGCCTTGTGCCGTGAGTGTAAGGGTAACAATTCCATTGTTGAAATCGATATTACCAGGCATATACGTAGGCGAAAGATTCAACGGGTTATTGAAAGTGCCGTCGCCGGAAGTAGTCCAGCTGAAGGTAGCATAATTACTTGCCGAGGTGCCCGAAATAGCTATGGGCGCCTGTACACAATGCGAGCCATCAGGACCGGCATCAATGGCAGGCATAGGGTCAACGGTAACAGTAATCTGGTCGACATCAGTTAATCCTGAACAGGTACCGGTTCCATTTCCTGTAAAAGTGAGTGTTACCGTGCCGGCAGCTATATCAGCTGATCCGGGAGTATAAACAGTTGCTGACTGGCTGGCATCAGCAAAAGTTCCGTTACCTGAAGTGGTCCATAATACCGACGAACAAAATGTCTGTACTGCATTCAACGTAAGTGTATTTGAAGCGCAGATGGTGGCATCTGACCCGGCATCGACATCAGGAAGCGGGGTAATGGTTATAATGCGTGTATCGGTCGACGATTCGGCTGCACAGGAAGCCGTGCCCATAATGGTTAATGTGAGTGTCACATTACCGGTTTCGCCCGGGCCGGGAACATAAGTTGGTGATAATGTGGTTGGATTCAGCAATGATCCTGCACCGTTTTCGGTCCACGAAACAGTTGAGTAATGCAATCCCGAAGCCCCTGCAATGGTGTAGTTGAAACCCTGGCACGAAAATGCATCAGGGCCGGCATTGGCCACAGGCAGCGGATGGATGGTTAGTTGCATATCATCGCTGGCATCAGCACATGGTGAGTTTGCCAATCCATGCAGAGTAAGCAAAATGGTTCCGCTTTCGCTGGCTGCCGGTGTATAGGTTGGAGTCAGGGTATTGATGTCGTTCAGAGTACCTAAACCCGTATGTGTCCAGTTGATAGTATTGTAATTCTGCGATGTGGCACCCGAAATAACATAAGGTGTATTCTGACATACCTGCCCGTCCGCTCCTGCATTAGCCGTCACCTGGCGGGTGATATTCAGGGTCATGCTTGAGGATGAATTTAAACAGGGTGGCGTTGCAATCGACGTTAAGGTAAGTACAACACTGCCGGTGGCAATATCGCCCGCGCTGGGTGAATAAACGGGATGCAGTGCCGTATTGTTGCTGAAACTGCCAGTACCGGTAGTGTTCCATGCCAGCGTTGTATATCCCGATGCCGTTGCATCAGCCAACGTATAGGTAGAGCCTTCGCAAACTGTCGCATTGGCGCCACCGTATGATCCGGCTGCTTCGCTGATGGCTAATACCATCTGGTCGTTAGCATTTGCACAGGGTGCATTTGCATAGGAGGTTAAGGTAAATATGATATTACCACTTTCGCCAGCCCCGGGTGTGTACGAAGGCGAAATGGTATTAGCGTTTATTATGGTTCCTGTGCCGGTATGTGTCCATAACAGTGACGATTGAAAATTAGCAATGGCCGAAGTAACTGTAAAGGTAGCATTCTGGCATACCTGTCCGTCAGGACCTGCATTGGCAGTAGCCTGGCGGGTAATATTCAGTGTTAGGTCGGAGTTTGCGTTGGTACACGAAGCGAAGGCTATAGAAGTGAGAGTAAGGGTCACACTGCCGGCAGCAATATCAGCTACCGAAGGCGTATAAACCGGATGCAGTGCTGTTGAATTGCTGAAACCTCCTGTTCCTGAGCTAGTCCATAAAAGGCTGGCATACCCCGAAGCCGTTGATGCAGCCAGGGTATAAGTGCTGCCTTCGCAAATGGTTGCTCCTGCTCCTGCAAAAGCCTGTGCAGCTTCATTAATGGTGAGTTGCATCTGATCGGTAACATCAGCACAAGGCGTAAGGGCATATGCGGTAAGCGTGAGGGTAATGGTTCCGGTTTCGCCGGCACCTGGCGTATAAACAGGGGTTAATGTATTATCACTGGTAATGTTTCCGCTGCCGTTATGTGTCCATACTAAGTGATCGTAAAATTGCGATACGGCTGTAGTAGGCGAAAAAGTTGAAGTCTGGCATATTGTAGCATTGTTTCCTGCATCCACTGTTACCTGCCGGGTGATATTCAAGGTTATAGCGGAACTGGCATCAGTACATGAAGCAAAGGCAATAGAGGTGAGGGTAAGGGTTACACTTCCGGCTGCAATATCAGCCACCGAAGGCGTATAAACAGGATGCAGGTCAGTTGAATTGCTGAAACCTCCTGTGCCCGAAGTAGTCCACAACAGGCTGGCATATCCCGAAGCTGTGGATGAGGCCAGGGTAAAAGTGCTGGTCTCGCATATCGTTGCCGGGGTGCCAGCAAATGCCTGTGCAGCTTCATTAATGGTGAGCTGCATCTGGTCAGTTACATCCGTGCAGGGGGCGAGGGCAAAAGCAGTCAGAGTGAGGGTAATGGTTCCGGTTTCGCCTGCACCTGGCGTATAAACAGGTGTTAATGTATTATCATTGGAAATGCTGCCACTGCCGTTATGTGTCCATACTAAGTGATCGTAAAATTGCGATACGGCTGTAGTTGGCGAAAAGGTTGATGTCTGGCAAATCGTAGCATTGCTGCCAGCATCCACAGTTACCTGCCGGGTAATACTGAGGTTAAACAGCGAGGTTACATCATTACAGGTTGGATTTCCGAAAGCTGTGAACGTGAGTGAAACGGCTCCGCTTGTGATATCATTTACCCCTGGAGTATAAGTTGGATGAAGCAGGCTGGCATCATCGAAGCTGCCATCTCCTGGTGTGGTCCATAGTAATCCTGCAAATCCGGATGCTGACGAGGCTGCCAGTGTATAAGTGCTTCCTTCGCAAATGGTTTCCGGGGGACCTGCATCTGCAAGTGCAGCTTCATTAACAGTTAGCTCGAGCTGATCGCTTACATCAACACAAGGCGCTAATCCATAAGCTGTGAGCGTAAAGGTAACTATGCCTGTTTCGGCCGGATCGGGAGTGTAAATAGGCATCACTGCCGTTGGGGTTGCAAGAGTTCCCGCTCCATCGTGTGTCCAGAGAATGGAAGCATAATTAACCGGTGTGGCAAATTTTAATTGTATCGTATTGTCCTGGCAAACAGTTTCATCGGGTCCTGCACCTACAGCTGCCTGCTTGTTGATGTTAATTTTTATGGCATCCGAAGCATCGGAACAGGCTGCAAAAGCGAAAGAAGTAAGTGTAAGGTCAACTGACCCGGCTGCAATATCTGCAGCAC
This sequence comes from uncultured Bacteroidales bacterium, assembly GCA_963714825.1. Taxonomy (GTDB): domain Bacteria; phylum Bacteroidota; class Bacteroidia; order Bacteroidales; family UBA4417; genus UBA4417. The sequence goes on from CAVQQF010000004.1 coordinate 191,357, forward strand.
CCGGTGTATAGGTGGGTTGCAAGGCCAGGTCATCATCAAATGTGCCATCACCTGCCGTGGTCCACAGCAAACTGGCATAATCAGCTGCTACAGCCGAAGTAAGGGTATAGGTGCCTGTTTCGCATATGGTTACATCGGGTCCGGCATTGGCCGTAGTTTGCGGATTTACAGTTAACTCCATCTCATCAATAACCACAGCGCAGGGCGCAATCGGGTTTGCTGTTAAAGTCAGCGTTACAATTCCGGATTCGTTGATATCAGGTGTGTAAATGGGAATCAAGGTACCTGGGTCAGTTAAGACTCCAGCTCCGTTATGTGTCCAAAGCAGGGAACCGGCGAATTGCTGGGTGGCAGTGGTAACATTGAATGGATTTGTCTGGCATACTGTACCATCGGAACCTGCACTGGCAACCACCTGACGCGAAATATTTAAAGTCATGGCATGCACTGCAGGAGTACAGGCTGCAAGCCCTGTAGCGGTTAAGGTAAGCGTTACACTTCCGGCTGCTATATCGGCAGCGCTGGGGGTATAAACCGGGTTCTGAATGGTATTATCATCAAAAGTTCCGGTTCCTGAGCGGGTCCACAACAAAGCGGAATAATTACTTGCCACTGCAGCTGTGAGCGGGAACGTACTGGTTTCGCAGATGGTAGCCGTTGGGCCGGCATTGGCGGTGGCAGGAGGATTTACAGTTAACACCACCTGGCTGGTAGCATTGCCGCAAGGTGCGTTACCAATAGCCGTTAAGGTAAAGGTTACATTTCCTGTTTCGCCTGCACCTGGCGTATAGGTTGGTGAAGTGTTGTTAGGTGAAGCCAGTGTGCCTGATCCGTTATTGGTCCCACAATACTCACGTTATTTGTGGCTGTACCAATGAGATTATAGGTGGAATTTTGGCAAACAGTACCCGGAGCGCCGGCATTGGCGGTGGGAGGCGGTATTACAGCTATTACCTGTGTTATGGTTTTTGAACATCCCAGGTCAGAAGTTACTGTTAATGTGATGGTATAATTCCCCCCGTGGCAAAAATATGCGAAGGATTCTGAAGATTACTGCTGTTGGCAACTCCCGAGGCCGGATCGCCGAAATTCCATATCCAGGCTACATTTGATCCTGAGGTTATGGTTGTGATATCAGTAAATTGTACACTTTGTGCAGCACAATTATTGGCAAAACTGAATGCATTCGCAGGTTGTGGATTGATAACTACCGGTTTGGTTGTCAGAATATTTGTACATGTAAGCGAAGAAGTTGTTACACTCACTGTCTGGTTGCCTTCACCTGTCCAGTTTATGGTTACCGAATTGGCATTGGATGGCCCGGGGATAGTGCCGCCGGTAACTGTCCAGCTGTAACTGCTAAGACCTGCAGTTACTGTAAACGTGGAACTTGTGCCCTGGCATGCAATTGCCGGACCGGCAATGGATGGAACAGGGTTGGGATTAACAGTGATTGCTAAAAGTGGTGATTCAAGTCCGTCGCCACAATCCGCGTTTTGACCGTGAACCGAAAGATTTCCTCCGGCAGTTGTAGGAAAGTCTAATGAAATCTGGTTGGTAGCTGTTGTTACAACCGAGCCATCGGGTAAAGTCCAGATATAGCTTGTTGCAGAAGGGATAACAGGAATAGTATACACAACGTTGGTCTGACCTTCACAAGCAGGGTTGGGGCCTGCCGGTGGTATGGCTGGTGTTTCCGGTTTACGGATTAATGTCAGGTTGGCGCTAAAATTCCCTTCGGTTAAATAGTACCACCACGAATTGTACATATCTTCATTTTCATTATCCCAACCGTGGCAACCGGTAACTATCCCTCCTTCGGGAGCGATACATCCATCCACTGCATTTACAGTCCCTCCGGGGAAATTGGAATCGTCCCAGAAAATAGGTAATTTATTGCTCCCCGGGGGAGTTGGTCGTACAATACTAACTTTTATTCCATACGGATTATCTTCAATATCCCACAAAGGCAGATTAGTAAGCCCGTTAAGGTAGTCGATATTGGTTGAAACAAACACTCCGTTGGTTACCGGCACCCCGAGTCCGTTTAAACCATCCCATGTGATGGTATCAGCTAAGGAACAATCCGAAACACCGGTAACATCACCGGTTATGGAAACATCTTCAGGTCCCGGGCCGACCGGATCAACATCCATAAAGAAAGTAAGAGACCCTGGTTTACTTACATGTACAATAAAATCAATAGTGCCGTTGCAATTCGATTGGGTAGCAATATCACAGATTTCGCCAAATTGCCCCGAAGGAAAAGCGATAATATCCGGATCGTTTAAAAAAAGTTTATATTTGGGTAAATCGCCCCCTACAGGCCAGGAATTTGTCGACTTTCTGTCAACAATCCAGTTGCCTGTATTCGAAACTCCCCAGGGATTGCAGTAAAGAGTAAAAGCACCACCAGCCATGCCGTTCAGGTCGAGTAAAGTTACTATTCCATCATCAGAATATACGAAAAACTGTGAAAGTGTATTTCGAGTATTTGAATTGGTTGATCCTGAGCTTAGCTGCCAGGCGGTACTCCATAGCCTGCCGTTAACAGGTGTAATGCCTTGAGCAACCGTAATATCTATAAATTTTAATGCGGTTCCAGAAACTAATGCGCCTGTTGGAGAGGAGGAGAACTCAATGAAATAATCTCCATTCACTGTTGGATCTATCATTAAAGGATCATACCCTGTGGGCACACTACCCGAAATATTGGGGCCGGCATAAGCTTGTGTGAAAGTATTAATAAAACCATTCCCAGTTGTTGGCAATAACGCGAATGCTCCTGTTACAGAAACACCTGTAGGGTCTAATATTCGATAGTATATATTGTCTGCAGCACCGCCAGTCCATGTTTGGGTGATTCCTAGTCCATAATAAATATTCTCTGATGAATGATCATTTACCCTAATATTTAACCTGTATTGAGGGATACAATTATACTGCGCGAAAAGAACACGGTAATTCGGGGCCGTTGTGTTATTATCCAAATAAATTTTTCCATATTGCAGGGTTGCCGGAGGTACGGGTATGGCTCCCTGGGGTTCCAACTGCTTTGTCCCCTCCGCAAAACTACCTGTAGCCAGGTAAAAGGTTAAAAATATAAGGGTGAATATATTTTTATATTTTGATTTCCATGGTTTTACGATGGACAGGAGTAACTTTGTAATCATGATAAGAGTGTTTTAGGGAACCAGTAAAGATGCTGACTGGGATAGTTTTCGGTTATAAAAATATAAAATATTTTTTGCAAAATCGCAATAAATAAAAAAAAGATTCGAAGATTCGAATCTTTTTAATAATATTTGCATTAAATTCAAGGGCAATCGCCCTTGTTTATTCAAGTGAATATTTCTTACCGTATCAACGTAATCGTCCCCCATTTCGGTTCCGATAATCCTTCGCGTTCGCCTACATCCTGGTTATTCCATATGGTTCCGTCGCGGTATATGGCCATGATTTTCCACACATATACATCCTGCTGGCAGGGTTTCTGATTGAAAGTGCCATCCCAGCTTTCGGTAGGAGTGCCTTTTTCGTCGAGTTTGGTGCTGCTCCACATTAAGGCGCCGTAGCTGTTGTAAACTTCGGCACGGTACGATGCCAGGTTCAGCCCCACCGGTTTCCAGTAGCGTGTTGCCTGCACGGTTCCACCCGGGGCAAACGCATTGGGCACATATAAGCCTTTGAAAAGCATATCGTACGAAATCATTGCTGTATCGTGGCATCCCTGGGCATTCACGGTTACCAGCAGCACCGGGTAAATTCCATCCTCAGCGTAGGTGATTATGGGTGATTCAGCGTAGGATGTTTCCCCGTTCCCGAAATCCCAGAAATATTCTGTAGCGCCAATGCTACCGTTGGTAAACTCAATTTGCCCCTGTATATTTTCCACGTTTTCAGTATAGGTGAACGCACTTATCGGGGATGCAACCACCGCAACCTGCTGAACGATTGTGTCAGCACAGGTGTTGGTGTCAGCCACCGTGAGTCGTACCAGGTAATTCCCGCCCGAACTGAACATGAACGAAGGCTTTTCGCCTTGCATACTTCCAATATTTCCGATGCTGTCGCTCACCCGCCATCCCCACTTGCTGAGCGGTGCCAGGTAAGGTTCCGATCCATCGAAAAAGTATGTCTTTTGCCCGGTACATGCCAGGCTGTTGGCAAACATAGCATCGGGCAGACCGTGCACCAAAATATCGTTGATAGCAGTATCGCTGCATCCAAACTGGTTTTTTACTATCAACTCCGTGCTGTAAGTTCCGGGAACGGAATACAGGTATTTCGGGTTCCGCAGGTTCGAGGTATCGGCTATGCCTGACATCGCCAAACTCCCAGCGGAAGCTGAGTGCTGTGGCACCGTTGGCATGCGTTGTGTCGTTAAAAACAGCTTTGGTGCCCAGGCATACCGGGTTTACCGTAAATCCTGCCAAAGGCGCTGGTTTTACCAGTATATCCACACTGATGCTGTCGCTGATGGTCGATGTGCCAACAATAGTGCTGACTTTCAGACTGATGGTAAAAGTACCTGAAGTAGTAAATGTATGCGTTACCGAAGGTTTGTAGGTAGCGTAGATGTTTGGTGGCGATCCGTCGCCAAAATTCCAGTTCCATTGGGTGATGGTGCCGTCGCAGGTGCTCATATCCGTAAAGGTAAGCTCCTGGTTCTGGCAAAGCAGATCGTCCGCTGTTAGGTAAGCAGCTACCAGGCAGGATGAACGGGTTACGGTATCGGTAAAACTATCAGTGCAGCCATTGGCATTTACAACCGTAAGCGTAGCCAGGTACTCACCTGGTATACTGTATTTATGTATGCTGGTGGGCACCGTAAGCGTATCCGATGTTCCATCACCGTATTGCCAGATGTATGTGTTTATAAGCGAGGAGGTGTCCACACTGGTACTGCTGAATACCAGGGTGCTGTCGCATAACCCGGTGGTATAGCTGAAAGCCGCCACAGGTAAGGCATTTACCTGAACCTGTTTAAAGGCAGTGGCAGTACATCCGTATTTATCAGTAGTACTGAAGCTTACGGTATAAAACCCGGTTTTGCTGAACAGGTGATCCGGTTGTTTTTTGACCGAAACATTGTTGGTTCCGGTGGTAGGATCGCCAAAGTTCCAGCTGAAAGTGATCAGCGAATCGGCCGGGGCTGCAGGCGTTAGAAGTTGCGGTGTAAAGGTTACCGCTGTGCCAAAACAGGTGAGGTTGGTGTTAAAATCAACCGTTAAAGGCGGTGGAACGCAGATAGCCTGAATAACCGTATCCACACATCCTCTCAGGTCCTTGATCATCAGTTTTACATCGTAACAACTGTCGACTGCATAATACTGGTGGGTAGGATTTTTACCTGTTCCATACTGGTAGGGCTCAAACTCCCACTGCCAGCTGTTTACAGTTCCCTGGTAGCTCCACGACGAATCCTGGAATTGCACCAGGCCATTAGCACACGGACTGGCGGTGTATTTGAAAAAAGCAGTAGGTGCATTCCACACCTGCACCGGCGAGGTTTTGGTATGTGAGCAACCGTTAGCTGTGGCGGTGGTGAGGCTTACAATATAGGTTCCCGGCTGGGTGTAGGTATATGCCGGGTTTTTCAAAGTCGAAGTATCGGTAGTTAATGAGGCTACACCAAAATCCCAGGCCCAGCTTACAATGGTTTCGCCTGCTGGCGGGGTACTCAGATCGGTAAACTGCGTAGGTGCATCCTCGCAAATACCGCTGAACGAAAACAGTGAAAGCGGTGCATTATGGATGGTAAGCGGTCGCGCCTTTATATTCTGGCATCCGGAAGTATCCTGCACCGTGAGGGTTACCATAAACGTTCCTGCCATTGCATAGGTATGCGAAGCATTGCGCGTAAAAGCATGCGGACTTCCGTCACCGAAATCCCATTCGTAGGTTAAAATGGCGGCAATGTTGGTCGCAATCGTATCGGTAAACAAAGTAGTAGTGCTTCCCAGGCAGGTAAGGCTGTCGTTGTAAAAGTCAACACCTGGTTTAGGTACAATCAGCACATTTTTCTGAACCGTATCCATGCATCCGTTCCCATTGATGGTTGAAAGCGTAACCGTATACGTCCCGGGCAGTGCAAAGTTATGGCTTGGATTGGTCAGCGTGGATGTATTCAGAACGCCCGATGCCAGGGTCACCGAAATTCCATGCGCGCTGGGTAAGTGAATTGCCTCCGTTCAGGCTGGTTTGATCGGTAAATTGTGTGCTCTGCCCCTGGCAGGTATTGGCATAGGCGAAATTCGCGATAGGCGAAGGTGATATGCTTACAGTTTTCTGTGTAACGCTCTCGCATCCCATGGCTGTAGTTACCTGCAAAGTAACAATGAATGTGCCGGGTTGTGCGTAGGTATGTGTAAAACTGGCAAGGGAACTGGTATAAGTGGTATCCGTACCATCCCCAAAAGTCCAGTGCCAGCTTGTTATGCTGCCACCGTTGGCATTGCTCAGGTCGGTAAGTGTTACGGGCATTCCCGAACAGGCTGGGGTGCCGGCGCTGAAAGAAGCCAGTGGTCCCGGGATCACTATAACTGGTTTTACTTTGGTGTTGGTGCAACCTGCCGTATCGGTAATGGTAAGGGTAACGGTATAGGTTCCTGCAGTGGCATAAATATGAATCGGGTTCGCTACAAAGGAAGTGGTTCCGTCGCCAAACTGCCAGTAGAAACTCTGGGTGGCGGCCACATTTACCGTGGAGGTAAAGGATGTGGTATCGCCGTTGCAACCTGCCACCGGTGTAAAATCAACCGTTGGCGGGGCACTAACCACTACTTGTTTTGTAACGGTATCGCTGCAACCGCCGGGTAAGGACACGATGAGTGAAACAGGATAGGTTCCTGACGTATTGTAAATATGAGTAGGATGCTGCAAAGCAGAAGTATTGGCTGTTCCCGAAGTAGGATCGCCAAAATTCCATACCCAGCCGCTGACGGCTCCCGTGGTATTGCTGATGCTTAAATCGTTAAAGCTAACCGTATTGCCCTGGCAGGCAGAGCCATACATAAAGTCGGCCGTGGGTTTGGGTAAAATGGTTACCACGCGTGTGATAAAGTTGGTGCAACTGTCGCTGGTTTTTACCGTAAGGGTTACGTTGAAAGTGCCCGCGTTGGTATATTGATGCGTTACATTAGGACTTGCCGGGAAAAGAATGGTTTGTGTATTCCCATCGCCAAAATTCCACACCCAGCGGGCCACAAAACCGGAGGCTGTAGTGCTCATATCCGAGAAATTTACTGCATCGCCCTGGCAGGTGGGAGTGCTGTACCCGAAGTTGGCAACAGGAACCGGCGTAATTACAATCGGTTTGGTGCGGGTATTGCTGCAGCCGGCAGTATCGGTAACGGTTAAGGTAACCGAATAGGTGCCTGCCGAAGTGTACACGTGCGTTGGAGCCTGTGCATTGGAAGTGCCGCCGTCGCCGAAAGTCCAGTTCCAGGCCGAAATGGTGTTAACCGCCATTCCTGTGGGAGTAAATGCCGCTGCATTATTGGCACAGGCACTCTGGGTGGTGAAATCAACGGTGGGCTTGGCTTTGATGGTAACCGGTCTTAATAAGGGTATCCGAACAATTGTTACCGGTAAAAGTGATCAGCCTTACATTATAAGTTCCAGCAGCCGCATAGGTATGCGATGGATTTTGCTGTGTGCTGGTATTGAAAACGCCCGAAGTAGGATCGCCGAAATTCCAGTTCCAGCTGCTGATGCTTTGTATGCCTGTTACGGTGGTTAAATCGGTAAATGAAACCGCTGTACCCTCACACTGCCCTGCCGACATAAAATCGGATGTCGGTGCCCCGAGCATATTGATAAGAATGATTTTCGTATCGCTGCAGCCTTCGCTGTTGATCACCTGGAGCGTTACACTGAAGGTGCCGGCGGTTGTATAAATATGGTTCACATTCGGATTGGCAGGGAAAGTAATGGTATCAATAATGCCATCTCCATAGTTCCATATCCATTTGTTGATAAACCCAGTGGTGGATGGTACTCTGGTTAAAAAATGCCACCGACTGCCCCTGGCAATTATCGGTATTGGCCGAAAAGAGTGCCGTAGGTGGAGGATTAACAGTGACCTGGCGGGTTTTTACGCCTTCGCAGCCTGCAGTATCAGTAATAGTAAGAGTAACGGTAAATGTGCCGGCTGCGAGATAAATATGTGAAGTGTTACGGCTGCTTGCCGTGCCTCCATCGCCAAAGTTCCACAGGTAGCTTGCCGTGGCAGGAATATTTATGGTAATGCTGTCGGCAAAAAACAGGGTAGCGCTGTTCAGGCAGCCGGGGCTGCTGAAGAAATCGGCAACGGGAGCTGCTTTTACCGTAACTGTTCTTTCGGTTGTATCCTTGCAGCCATTGAGGTTGGTAACAATCAGGCGAACTGTAAAATTACCTGGCGTAGCGTAGGTATGCACCGGGTTTTGGAGGATGCTGGCATTCAAAGCGCCGGAAGCAGGGTCACCAAAGTTCCACAGCCAGCCCGAAATCTGTCCGCCCTGGTTAGGTAAGGAGTTATCGGTAAAGGTGGTGGCCAGGTTCTGGCAGCTGCTCCAGAAATTAAAATCAGCGATTGGTTTGTTAAATACCGATACTACCGCCTGGTATACCGATGTACATCCTCGGCTGTTCAAAACCGTAAGGGTAACCGTGTAGTTGCCAGCTGAGCCATACGTATGTGTAACATTCGGGCTGGCAGGGAAGTTAATGGTTACAGCCGGAGTTCCGTCACCAAATGTCCAGATCCATTGCTGCAGGTAACCCTGCCCGGCTGGATTGGAACTCAGATCGGTAAACTGTGTAATGCCGTCCAGGCAGTTAGGCGTAGTAAAACTGAAAAAAGCAGTAGGATGCGGACGTACTTCCACCGGATGGGTTACGGTATACTGGCAGCCGTTGGTATCGACTACGCTTAAGGTAACATTGTAAGTTCCAAAAGTCGGATATACATGTTTCGGACTGAAAGGTGCATTGTAGGTAGCAAAGGTGCCATCGCCGAAAGTCCAGTGACCAGGAACTGGTTTGCTGAATATAACTCCCTGTTAATGTAAAGTAGGTCGTGTCGCCGGCACAGGCAGTATTGGTTGTGAAATCGGTAACCGGTGTAGGGTTCATAATAACGTTGATGGTATCACGCATCATGGCGGTACATATTCTTCCGGCATCCCATGCCTGAACCGAATAGTGTCCCGGTGTACTGAAAGGCCCAAAGTTGAGTGCTGAGCCTGTTCCTGCTAAAGTAACGCCCGTGTTGAGGTTATTCAAAAGTACATCGTACAAATTCCCCGTTTGCGATCCTGATAAAAGTATCTCAACTCCCTGGCCGCCTTCACAATAATACCCTCCTGAAATAGAACCCACATCATAAATGTTGAGTATGTTTACTGACATCAATACCGTATTCGAAATTGCAGGACTTACCGATGGGCATAAAGCGCTGGATACCAGGCTGCACGAAACTTCGTCCCCGTTTTGAGGAACATAAACATAGGATGCCTGGCCATTCCCGGCCTGCTGGTTATTCACCTTCCATTGGTAAATCGGGGATGTTCCTCCGTTAGTAACTACCGATGTAAATGTTACGCTGGTACTTTCACAGACATTATTCTGGTCCTCAGTTATTGAAATATTTACAGGCGTAATTGGATTCACCGTCATCGAAACGGCATTCGAAGTGGCCGGGTTTCCTGCAGTACAGATTTCATCCGACGTTAAAATACAAGTGATCACGTCGCCGTTAACCGGCACAAGCACAAACGAAGGCAAATTAAGTCCGGCATTTGTGCCATTAACCTGCCACAGATATGCCGGTGCTGTTCCCCCATTAGTTGCAACAGCATTAAAAATTACGGTGTCGCCCTGGCAAATGTTATTCATTGTACTGTTAATCGTGATACTTACCGGCAGGTTAGGGAAAACGGTCATTGTAACTGCATTGGATAAAGCCGGACTTCCTGTAACACAATTTAATCCTGAAGTAATAAGGCATTGTACTATATCGCCCTGTACCGGGATATATGAAAAAACCGGGGAATTGGAACCACTCATCAAACCGTTCACTCTCCATTCGTAAAGCGGAGTGCTACCGCCGTTTGTGGGTGTTGCATTAAAACTGACCACGGTACCCTGGCATACATTGTTATTATTTTCGACTATGCTTATACCTGCCGGCAATACCGGGTCAACGATCATGGTTATTGTATTTGAACTTGCAGGACTCCCAATCGGGCACACCGCGTTATTAGCTGTTACACTGCATGCTACCACATCTCCGTTAGCAGGAATATACGAAAATGCAGCTGAATTAATACCCGAAGCAGTTCCGTTTACTGTCCACTGGAATACAGGTGAAGTTCCGCCATTTAAGGCTGTACCCGTAAACAATGCCTGTGCTCCTTCGCAAATGGAATTCTGATTTACATTAATGAAAATGCTTACCGGGTACGAAGGGACAACTTTCATAACGATGGCGTTCGAAACAGCCGGGTTCCCGGTCGCGCAAACAGTATCCGAAATCATACTGCATCTCACAATATCGTTGTTCGAAGGGATGTAATTAAAGGTGTTTTGATTGGTGCCGGTATTCATACCATTCACACTCCATTGATACACCGGGTTCGCTCCTCCGTTTACCGGAAAGGCTGTATATTCCACATCGGTACCCTGGCAGAAATTGTTTTTGGAAGCCTGAATAGTAATACTTGCAGGCAATAACGGGCAAACGGTAAGATGAACAATATTTGAGATTGTGGGATTATTAACAGCACATAAATCATTTGAAGTAAGGGTGCAGGTTACAAGGTCGTGATCCAGAGGGGTGTAAGAGAATGTCGCCTGGTTCGAACCTGTGATTATCCCGTTTACATTCCATTCGTACACAGGGTTGCTGCCACCATTTACAGGGAAAGCAGTCAGATTTACATTGGTTCCTGCACAAATGATGGTATCGTCGGCTGTAATCAAAACGTTTGCAGGTAACAAAGGTAAAACGCTCATAAACAATGTATTTGAGCTTGCCGGGTTTGCCGAAACGCAGGTAAGACTCGAGTTTAGCGTGCAGGAAATGATATCGTTATGATTCGGAAAAAAGGTAAAAGTGGTGGAAGTTATTCCCGTGCTGATCCCATTTACAACCCATTCGAATGCAGGTGCCAGGCCACCGTTCGAGGCTGTGGCAATAAAATTTACCGCTGTTCCCTGGCAAACATTGTTTTTATCGCACGAAATGGTAACAGATGCTGGCAGAATAGCAATTACAATAGCCGTGATACTGTTTGAATTCACCGGGTTCGCCACGGTGCATGCAGCATTCGAAGTGAGGATGCACCTTACAAGGTCTCCATTATTGGGAGTATACGAAAATGAGGCATTGTTTGCACCGCTGTTAATTCCGTTTACCTGCCACTGATAGGCCGGTGCAGTGCCTCCGTTGGTTGCCACGGCTGTAAAAGTAATATTTGTTCCCTGGCAAACATTGTTCTGATCGGCGCTGATTACAGCACTTACAGGCATGTTTGGATTAACAGCCATAAGTACCTGGTTCGAAGTAGCGGGATTATTGTTGGAGCAGCCTTCATCAGAAATTACTTCACAGCTTATTACATCGCCGTTTAACGGATTAAAGGTAAATACAGCCGAGTTGATTCCCGTATTAATGCCATTTCGTTTCCATTGATATATGGGCGATATTCCACCGTTTACTGCAGTAGCAGTAAATGTAACAGCTGTACCCTGGCATACGTTGTTTGCACCTGGCACAATGGAGATAGCAACATTTAAAAGGGGATCAACATTGAGTACAACCGGGTTCGACGTAACCGGGTTGCCACTTGCACACGACAGGGATGACGATACTATACAGGTCACCACATCACCATCAACCGGAATGTACGAAAAATTTGAATTGTTCGACCCGGCGGCAATACCATTCACCTGCCATTGGTATGCGGGTGACATGCCTCCGTTTACAGGAGAAGCTGAAAAAGTTGCCGTGCTTCCTGCACAAATGGTGGTGTTATTAGGCACTATGGTGACTCCTGCCGGCAGTGTTGCACTCACATTCATAGTAATTGAACCGCTCGTAGCGGGGCTCCCGGACGCACATAATGCGTTGGAAGTGAGTATGCAGGTAACCAGATCGGAATTTGCCGGGATATAGGTAAAAACATTTGAATTTGTTCCGACATTAATCCCGTTTACCTGCCATTGGTATGCAGGTGTTGTGCCACCATTTACAGCAGTGGCGGTGAAAATAACTGACGAGCCCATGCAGATGTTATTCTGATCGGCTGTTATGGTAATGCTTGCCGGCAGAAGCGGGTTCACAAGCATGGTTATTTCATTCGAAAGGGCAGGACTTCCAACAGGGCAGGGGATATTCGATGTTACCCGGCAAACTATTTTATCGCCATTTACTGGGGTGTACGAGTGTGTAGGTGAATTTATCCCGGCATTAATACCATTTACTCGCCATTGATAGGCAGGTGTAGTCCCACCGTTTATGGGGGTAGCCGTATATGTAACTGTTGTTCCGCTGCATACATTATTCTGGTTGGCAGCAATTGAAACACTTACAGGCGAATTGGGGTACACTATTACATTAATGGTGTTCGACGAAGCAGGATTGCCTGTAGCACAAAGCGCACTTGAATTAAGTGAACAATTGATAAGGTCACCGTTTGACGGAGTATAAGTGTAAACAGCTGAGTTGCTTCCTGCATTAATCCCGTTAACAGTCCACTGGTATGCAGCTGCGCTTCCTCCGTTGGTTGGAGCTGCTGTGTAAGTAACGGGCAATCCTGCACAGGCATTAACCGGATTGGATGAAATTATAACGGATACCGGCAAGGAGTTGCTCACATTCATAGTTATGGAATTGGAGGTAGCCGGGTTGTTGGTCGCACATAATACGTCAGAAGTCAGGCTGCAGGTAATCACATCGCCATTGAGCGGGATATACGAATAGGTTGTTGCATTTATTCCCACGTTTACTCCATTCACCTTCCATTGATACACAGGGCTGCTGCCCCCGTTGGTGGGTGTAGCTGTATAAGTTACCGTTACACCCGGGCAGGTACTCAGCTGGCTGGCTGCGATGCTTATTGCCACCGGAATGGAAGGGTTAACAGTGATAGAAATGATATTGCTCGTAGCAGGGTTGTTAATGGCACAGATCAAACCGGATGTCAACACACAACTTACCACATCGCCATTTGCTGGGGTATAGGAGAAAAAAGCTAAGTTTGACCCCACGTTTATACCGTTAACTTTCCATTGGTAAGCGGGGCTTGCACCTCCGTTAACTGCATTTGCGGTGAAATTGATAAAAGTTCCCTGGCAAACCAGGGTCTGACTGGCCGAAATGGAAACAGAAGCCGCCATAAATGCATTAACTGTAATTGAAACAGTATTCGAGCTGACCTGAACCCCGTTGGCACACGATAAATTTGAAGTTACAAGGCACAGCACCACATCACCGTTAACAGGAACGTAAGAAAATACAGGAGAGTTTGTACCTGAATTTATGCCGTTAACAGTCCACTGGTAAACCGGATTTGCCCCGCCGTTGGTAACAAAGGATGAAAAGCTTACCGTGTTTCCCTGGCAAACAATGTTATTATCGGGCGCTATTGTGATACTCACTGGCAATGAACTGAATACAGCCATCGTGATTGTATTCGAAACAGCCGGGTTATTGGTGGTACAGGCAAATCCTGAGCTTAGGGTGCAGGTAACCAGGTCGCCGTTTAAAGGCACATAACTGAACGTAGGTGAATTTGCTCCCGTGTTAAGCCCGTTAACCTTCCATTGATACACTGGAGTGCTGCTTCCGTTGGCAGGAGTAGCAGTGTACAAAACCGTTGTCCCTGAACAAATATTATTTTGATTCGCCGAAATTGAAATGCTTACCGGCAAAAGGGCATTTACCGTCATTACAACACTATTGGATGTTACGGTAGCATTTGATAAACATAAAGCATTGGATGTCAGAGTGCAGGTTATGATGTCGCCATTTTGTGGTATGTAGCTGAAAATGGAATTGTTGGTGCCCACATTTATACCGTTCACCTTCCACTGAAAAACCGGGGATGTACCTCCATTAGTTACCGATGCAGTAAAGTTGGTTAAAGTGCCGGCACAAACATTGGTTGAGCTGGCACTGATTGATACTGTTGCAGTAAGCATCGGATACACAGTCATTATAACGGGTGCTGATGTTGCCGGGCTCCCGGTGGCACACGACAAACTTGAAAATAGCAAACAGGTAACTTCGTCGCCGATTGATGGAATATAAGCGAAAGCAGGCTGGTTGATCCCTGCATCAATCCCGTTAACTCGCCATTGGTAAACCGGGCTACTTCCCGGGTTCAAAGGGTTAGCCGTAAAATTTACCATGGTGCCCTGGCAAACATTATTGTTTGAGGCTGTTACCGAAATGCCGGCAACTAAAGCAGAGTTGACAGTCATTACCACCGCGTTGGAAGTAGCGGGGTTACCTGATATACACTGTGCCGACGAAATAAGCGCACATGTTACAACATCGCCGTTCGCGGGAGTGTACGAAAAGGCTGGCTGGTTTAACCCGGCATTAACTCCGTTCACCTTCCACTGGAAAGCAGGAAAGGCGCCGGCATTAAACGGTGTAGCAGCAAAAGTTACAAGAGTGCCGGCACATACATTGTTCTGCCCCTCCGAAATTGTTACACTCAATGGCAGCACAGGGGATACTATCATGCTCACCGAATTCGAAATTGCTGGGTTTCCGCTCACACAACCCAGGTTCGAAGTTAAAACACAGCTTACAATATTTCCGTTCGCAGGGGTGAAAGTATAAACAGGGGAGTTGGTTCCGGCATTTACACCATTCACCTTCCATTGGAATGCCGGCGCTGTGCCGCCATTGGCAGGAGTGGCGGTAAAAGTAACACTTGTCCCTGCACAGACGTTGTTAAAATTTTCCGAAATGGTAACACCAGCCGTCATTACAGGGAAAACGTTCATTGCTATACTATTCGATACAGCCGGATTGCCTGTTGCACACATATAATTGGATGTAACTGAACAGGATATAATATCGCCGGGAGCGGGTGCATAAACGAAAACAGCAGAGTTTAGCCCGGAAGCAATGCCATTTACCATCCACTGAAAAACCGGAGCCGTTCCGGCATTAACAATTGTTGCGTTGTAGGTTACATTAGTTCCCTGGCATACGTTGTTGTTGCTGGCTGAAATTGAGATGCTTACAGGCAGCCAGGGCGATACACTAAGCATAATATGATCAGAGGTTGCAGGATTACCGGTAGTACATAATGCATTGGATGTTACAATACAGGTAATAGCATCGCCATCGGCAGGTAAATAAGAATAGGATGAAGAATTTGATCCGGCATTCACTCCATTAACCTTCCATTGATATTGTGGAGCGGTTCCTCCGTTTACTACCCATGCATTCAGGTTTACTACTGTTCCCGGGCAAAGGGTAGTTTGATCGGCTGCTATGGCGATACTCACAGGCTGCATGGCGTTTACGCTCATTACCAGCGAATTGGATGTTGCGGGATTACCTGTAACACAGCCCATAGAGGAGGTAAGTACACAGGTAACAATGTCACCGTTTGCAGGTTGATACGAAAAGGAAGGGGAATTAACACCAACATTCAGCGCATTTACTTTCCATTGAAAGGCTGGTGAAATTCCTCCGTTGGCAGGATTTGAAGTGAAATTCACCGTAGTGCCCAGGCAAATATTATTCTGACTTGCAGAAATAACATTTGCTGCCTGAAGGTTGTTACCAACGTTGACCACTATAGCGTTCGAAGTAGCCGGGCTTCCGGTTGAGCATATTGCATTGTTCGATGTTAACACACAGGTAACAACATCGCCATTGGTAGGCATGTATGTTAAGGAAGGTGAATTGCTGCCTGCAGGCACATTGTTTACTTTCCACTGGTAAAAAGGGGAAGTGCCTTCGTTAACAGGCAATGCCAGAAGCTTAACGGGAGAACCCGGGCAAACCGGATTTTCCAGGGCACTAATAGTAATGCTTACCGGGCGTTCAGGTTCAACATCAACCTGTGCTGATCCTGAAATATTCGAAGCGTTGGCAGTGCAGTATGGATCAGATAAGGCAACAATGGTATAAAGAGTTGTTGCCAACGGGCTGACTGTGAGTGTGATTAAGGGAGGGAAGCCGGAAAAAAGTGTGCCGTCCGACAGCATCCCGTTTACCAGGCCATTTCCGCTAACATTTATTATGAGAGTTGTGCTCTGTCCGCTGCAAATGGTGGTTGATCCGCTGAGTGTACCGCTGAGTAAACCATGCACAACCACCGTGGTATAGGCCGTATCATCAGGTATTCCGTTAACCGAAACAAAAAGGGTGTAAACACCTGCCATGTTTGCCAGTACTCCGGGTCGAACAGGGTTTTGCAGGTTCGAAGTCCAGCCGCCCGGGCCCAACCATGAATAAGATGTGCCGCCTTGTCCGAATAATTTCAGTGTGTCACTCACACATACAGGTCCGTTATTTGATGCCAATGCAAGTAAAGGCTGTTTGTTTTCGGGCTGAATGGTTGGAGTGCTGCCTTTTTCTTTCGGTAATGAATTATTGTTGGAAGAGTGATTCGATTTATCAGAAAGTTGAAAGTAATTGAAAGAGTGGGATAGTATATTTTTTGAAGAAATAATATTTTCTAAGCCGGAGTTTGAACAGGACACTTCATCACCTTTGGAAAGCAAGGATGCGAATAAGCATAATACGCATATAGTCAATAATTTAATACTCATATATGCTTACTGGTTGATGTAAAATAGTATTTTCCCTTTTACAAATATAGTATATATTACTATGCAACAATTCAGGTAAATACTAATTATTTTGTACGGAAATATTGAACATGATAGTTTTATAACAATTAATACGTATGGCTTGAATTTAAAGGAGTTGAGTAAGTTATAAATGTTGAAACTGCATCTTGAATTATGTAATATTTGAATATAACTATATGGTAATTCGCAAAAAAAAGACTGCCGTTACCGGACAGTCTCTTTTTGAAAATATCTTTAAGTCGAAAACTTTTCGTGATAGGAAGCTTAGTGTAGTGGCAATTCCATCTGATCAGAAGTCACGCCATCAGCAGCATTTTCATATTTTGAAACATCGAATTTAAGATAGCTGTATGAGTTTTCGGTTGCATTATTTGTGATCTCAGCCTCTGGCAGTTCTCCCAAAGTTATGCCGGTAATTTTGCTGTTTTCCGAATGATCGCTTACATCGAATTTCAGGTAGCCGAAGTCTTCAACCGGCAGTTCCATTGCCTCTGATGAAATATTATCTGATTCCATAAAGCGGTTTACATCGAATTTCAGATAATCAAAATCGTTGAGCGGCATTTCGATGGTTTCAAATGAAATTAAAGGAGCTTCATTACTATAATCGTTAACATCGAATGTAAGTGCGCTGTAATTATTTTCCGATGCTTCGGGCACTGCAATGAGTTCTGCATCCATAACATCTGCCTCATAGTCAGCAACATCAAATTTCAGGTAGCTGAAATCATTATTCAATTCAACCAAAGTATTTTTAGCAACAGTTCCGGCACCTTTGCGCGATATTTTGTTTTTGGATACTGTGTTAATACTGCGTACAGGTATATACGAAACCTGTTCAATGGTGATTTCAGGATACTTTTCTGAATTTTTCCTGCTTGGTGATTCTGCGAAACCTATCAGAAGGAAGAGTACTGCGAAACTTGAAATTAAAATGGAACTTTTCATGGCTTTATTTTTTTGTTCTCTTTCGAGGGATTTATGTTTTTGGTTATTTATTTTTCATTTGTTGGTATGACGGCGAAGTTTTCGAATTGTTACAAATTAAAATGTTAACGAATGCTTAAATCGGTTAACCACCGAAAATGATCGGTGAATCAGCTGCCTGTTTCGGTGTAAGAGGTAACATGCAGGGATACAGCGTAATATGGGGTGATGGATTCACTTAAGCCGGTTCACTCGAAGTGCGTTGGGCTTCTGGTACTATCCTGATTCGTCGCCAGTAACTTATAACATCAGAATGCTTCTTCCTGTTAATTTCAACACCTTGTACCACAGGCTGAACCTGAACAGCCGGAAATTGCCTGAATATAATTGTACATTTGTTGTTCAATACAATTGTATGCAGCCTGATCCGAAATTGTTGCTTGACCTGGTTAAAATGCAGATGCCTTTTGGTAAGTACAAAGGGACAGTACTTTGCTATTTACCTGTTTCTTACCTCGAATGGTTTAACCGCGAGGGTTTCCCTGATGGCAAACTGGGGATGCTGTTGCGTACCATGTACGAAATTAAAATGAACGGACTCGAATTCCTGCTCGATCCTATAAAAAAAATGAACTCATCAAAATGAAACCTTCATCAGTCAGCACATTGAAAAAAGAACTCGCCATCCTTCCGGCCGGCGACCTGATTGATATTTGTATGAAACTGGCTAAATTCCGTAAGGAGAATAAAGAGCTGCTCAGTTACCTGCTGTTCGACTCAAATAATGAACCGGATTATATTAACAGTGTGAAATCCGAAATCAACGATCAATTCGATGCTATTAATACAAGTCATATTTATTTTGCCAAAAAAAGCATACGTAAGATATTAAAAATCACACATAAATATATAAGGTATTCGGATTCGAAGCGCACAGAGGTGGAACTGCTGATCTTTTTTTGCACGAAGCTGAAAAATTCAGGAATCAGGATTCAATCGAGTACCTCGCTTCTAAATTTATATAAAAACCAGGTCCGAAAAATACAGCTTGCTATACATACGCTGCACGAAGATCTGCAGCACGATTACGCGGAAGAAATTGCTGTTTTAAACCATCTGAGATAAGCAAACGTAGTTAAACCCGGTAAGGTGAAATAAAAAAAAGGCTGCCAGTGATGACAGCCTTTTTCATTATAAAGATTTCGTTATTTGCTGATTACGAATCGCTTGCTGAATCCGGTAACCTTATTGCGCAGTTGCAGAATATAAATTCCGTTGCTTAAATGCGTAAGGTTAAGCGGGTGCATGAATTCATTTTCAATTTTCAGTCCGGCTTCGGTATAAACCGATTTCCCGAATGCATCGAATATTTTCAGGTCGTAAATACCTGTTGGTATGGCCTGGCTCCTGATAGCAAAATGTCCGGTGGTCGGGTTAGGATAAAGCTCTATCAACTTGCTGTCGACGAATTCGTTAATTCCTGTACAATCGAAGAAGGAAACATTCGCTGCTTTGGTAGCAACGCAGCCGTTGGCATCGGTAACAGTAAGGTTAAAGACATGTGTACCCAGGCCTCTGCCTACAGTGTCGATCTGAAGTGTGGCAGTGGTTGCGCCACCTGGCATCCACAGATATGATTGCGGATTGCTGATGGTAGCATCAAACTTCACTTTAAGATTTCCACATACAGCGGTGTCGTTAATAGCAGCTTTCGGTAATGAATTTATTGTAATGGTTTTCATATCCATTCCCGGGCATCCGTTTGCAGGATCAGTATAAGTGTAGGTAACATCAATATCACCTGCGCCAGCTACCGAAGGATACAAGGTGTCGCCCGACACACCGGTGCCGCTGAACATACCACCCATTGGGCTGCCGGTAAGTATAACAGGATTTCCGTTAACGCAAACCGGAGCGAGAGCACTCAAGCTTACAGTAGGAATGGTTTTAACATTAATGTTTTGGTCAGCTGAGTTCGCACAACCAAAAGCATCGGAGTATGAGTAGGTAAGGGTATGGTCGCCCGCACCAGCAACTGATGGGTCGAAAGTAATTCCGTTACTCACTCCTGTTCCCGAATACGTTCCACCTTCGGGTGTTCCACCGGTAAGATCAAAAGCTGGAGCCGAAGCACATACGCTTTCGAATGCTGCAAGCGAAACTGCAGGAAGTGCGCGAATGGTCAGCGAAACGGCGGTTGGTGAACTCGAACATCCATTATCAGTCTGGGTTACAAAATAGTTATGAACCCCGATAGCGGTCTGGCCTGTAGCAAAAGGTGAACCTGTTCCTACAACACTTCCGCCCTGGTACCATTGTAATCCAACACCTGTAGCAGTAAGATCAGGAATAGGTTGTCCGAAGCATGCTGTTAAGCTCTGAGCAACCGGTGCAGCAGGAGTGGTTTTTGCTGTAATGTAATTTTCCATAACCAGGGTATTGGTACCAATAATATTGGTAACCTTCAGGGTTACGCCGTATGAACCTGCAGTGTTATAAACAATGCCAGTAGGGTTTTGAACGGTCGAAGTTGCAGGTGTACCACCAGGGAACGACCATTCCCATGCTGATGCCGGTCCTGACGATAAGTCAGTGAAACTAACGGATTGTCCTTCGCAGGGATCGGTTATATTAGAAGTGAAGTTAGCCACCGGTGCTACCGAAGGAAGAACCCTGATGGTAGCTGTACGTTTGTGAACCGGGGTTCCGTTGGATCCGGTGGTAGTAATATTAAGGGTATAGTCGCCTGCCGGAGGATTGTTGCCGCTGATCTGCAAAGCAAGCTGGCCGGGGTACGAAAATAATTTATTTCCTTCGGGATAAGTGACCGTAAACATTCCAAGTGCAGCATTAACTGATGCTGATACAAAAACGGTATCGGTATACAGTTTAACACTGGGAACAACCACATTAATAACTGCAAAAGGATTCAGTGTGTCAATAGCCGGCTCAGCGCGTAGAGCGTAATCGGGAAAATAGGTCATATAGCTGCCGAAGTTTCCGTCGCGGAAATCAGTCCATGCCATAGCCGAAGTTAACCCATGTGATGTGATTCCGTTGTAATCGCCTAAATAAGCCGGTGTGCCGCCACCACCACAAGTGGTACAGTTAATTTTAAATTTCTTGTTCGAAATGGCTTTGTTAGGAGCGAAGGTAATGCCATCGTCAGTATAGGTAGCATACATTAAGCAACTGTCGCTAGTAGGGCAGTCGCGTGTATCCATCCACGAAATAAATAAGCGTCCGTTGTTTTTATCGCACCAAACTGCAGGGAACCAGTTATTGTTATTTTGTGAATTTAAATCGTCATTTACTGTTTTTGCTGACGACCAGGTTGTTCCGCCATTGTCGGAATAACGGCAGAATATATCGGGCTTATTGCCGTTTCCTGAAGGGAAATTGGAAGCATAAACCAGGTACAAACGTCCCCTGTTTGGTCCGTTGCTGTTGTCGGCGGCAATAAACGGGTAAGGACGAGTCCGCATATTTTGAACGGAATTACGACCACCAACGTTGGCTCCTACATAATTGGCAAAGTTTTGCGCTGATTTATAGGTGTACGAAGCTCCACCGTCATTCGATTCGTAAAAAGTGTAAGTTGAAGCAAATGAACTACCCGAATTGGTAACCACATAAACGGATCCGCCTTGCAAAGCATCTTTAGGTCCTACGGCTACCATCATTCCAGGAAGTGATTGGGTGTTGAAATTTTGAGTGTTGGTGTAAGTTGTTCCTCCATTAGTTGACCTGGCATGGTTTCCGCTGCCACTGGCTGTCATAACGGTGTACTGATAATTCGAATAGCTTCCGTTTGATTGATCGGCAGCAATCCAGTTTTTGTCGTTACCTGAAATGGCAATAACAACTGGATCCCAGGTAGCACCGTAGTCCGATGAGGTAGCAACCTTACATCCCGATATACTTCCGTACATGTTTTCGTATATGAGTTTGCCATTGGCATCGCTGGTAACCACCACATCACCGGCCATACCGGTCCAGGAAGGATTTGAAGAAGTCCAGTCGAAACCGTTTATTGTTCTGTATCCTTTACCTCCCGACGATGCAGTTGAATTCCAGACAGCGTACATTTGTCTGGGGTCGAGTGGGTTGGATGTAATGCTGCATTCAGCGAAATCAACTCCAAGCTTAAAGTTGTCGTAATCGCCAATAGTAATAACAGTGGCCTGGGTGGCATCATTGTCGGGAGCCACATATCCGGGAACCATAACCATTGGGTCACGTAAAATGTTATTATCTTTTGTGGCAGGTTGAGCATAAGCCTTTATACTTGTAAAAAGCATAATGGTTAAACTTAACAGAGCCACCATTCTAAGGGTAGAAATCTTCATGTCAGGAGGGTTTTAATAAATATTTGATTTTGTGAGTGTTCAGAAGAGTGCTTAATTTTAATACTCCAAAATTAAACTAATTTCTTGTACTTTTGTTCAACTTTTCAGTTCTGTTCCATTTTAAACTACAAATATATGAAAATTAATCTTTATCAAAAAGTTTCAGCCTCAATCGCGCTTATGGCTGTTTTAGTTTTGTTTTCAGGGTGTCCATACTCGAGTAATGTCCCTATTGATGAGGGAACCGTAAAAATTTCCCCTTCACTGTCAGGACAATGGATGAGTACCGACGATCAGGAATCAGAACATCCTACCATATACGTTATTATTATTAATGATATGTTTCATGCCACGGCAAAGAAAATGGAATATTCCACATCGGACAGTACGTACTCCGAAATAGTTTACCATCTTACTTTATCAGATGTGGGTGGCGATGTTTTTATGAATCTAAAGGAAGATGAAAGCTCGACATACAACATCTTTAAGTTTAACTTTGATGAGAAGAAGGGTGAAATTACCACTTCCGAAGTTACCGATTACATCAAGGAAACTTTTGATACATCGAAAGATTTAAAAGAGTTTATAGCGAAAAATAAATCGAACAGTTATTTCTTCACTAATACAACTGAGACATACATTCGTAAGCCTAAGGATTAGGGCGTTACAGGTTCCGGATAACTTCTTTAAACAGCCTGATCAGGTTTACTTCGGCTTTCCCGGCAGTTTCGAGAATATCGGCCAGGTTTGCCGGTTCCAGGTTATCAGGATCGCATAAATCAGTTACCACCGACACGGCAGCACAAGGCAATCCCATATGATTGGCAACAATAACTTCGGGAACTGTCGACATTCCAACCACGTCGGAGCCTATCAGCCCCAGGTAACGGTATTCGGCACGGGTTTCGAGGTTAGGGCCGGCAACAATGGTATATACGCCTTTGTGTAAGGTTATATTTAAAATTTTGGCAGCAGCTTCCATTTTCGTGTTTATTTCCAGCGAATAGGGGCAACTCATATCCGGAAAGCGCGGACCGAGTTCGTCGATATTCTTCCCGGTAAGCGGGTTGGCCGGAAGTAAATTTATATGATCGTCGAGCAACATCAGCTCGCCTTTGCCGTAGTTTTTATTAATGGCCCCGGCGGCATTCGAAAGCAAAAGCCATTTTACACCCAATAATTTCATAACACGAATAGGGAGTGTAACCTGCTGCAATGTATAGCCTTCGTAAATATGAAACCTTCCCTGCATGGCGAGTACATTATGGCCCTGCAGCTTGCCATAAACCAGGCGGCCTTTATGCGATTCAACCGTTGATACCGGGAAATGCGGGATATCAGCATAGTCAATTTCTACTTCAATATCAATTTCCGATACCAGTTTGCCTAAGCCGGTTCCCAGCACAATACCGGTATCAGGAGATGTTATACCTTTGTGCTTCAGAAACGAAGCCACTTCCTTTATCATTTCCAACATAATACAGAAGAGTTAATTTTTTAAGCGGCTAATTTAAACAAACTGTTCAAGAGCTGGTTGTACTTACTAAAAAGATTTACTGATTTGGATACTCATAATTTCGAAATTCTTCATAAACGACTAACTGAGAACATTACGTGGCCTACCGTTTATATGTTCAAGTTTATTTCCCCGGCTGACAACCGCATTTTTGCTTTGCTGCACGATCTGTTTCCGGCTCATACCGAATTTACAAGCAGGCATTCGAAAGGGGGAAAATATTTGAGTATTACAATTAAGGAAGTAATGCTTTCGGCTGACGAGGTAATTGAAAGATACCAAAAAGCTTCGGAAATTGAAGGGGTAATTGTGTTGTGATTTATCCGGTTACTGCTTCAAGGTTTGTGATGGTTGAGATTCTGTATTTTAGAGAGTGGGATTATAGCTTATGACGGGGAGTGCCGGGTGTCATGTGCCGGGTGGCAAGTGCCGGGTGCCGAAGTGCCGGGTGCCGGGTGCCAAGTGCCGGGTGCCAAGTGCCGGGTGTCATGCGCCGGGTGACATGTGTCACTAACCTTTATCCTATTATATTCCTGTTTTATGCTTGTAAATTGAGAGTTGAAATACCTTGAATCAAGAACGTAAACCCGAAAGCGGCACCCGGCACCCGGAACCCGGAACCCGGCACCCGGCACTATTATTTCTATGTTATAGATTCCTCCTTCATCCACCATCCTGTTTTTAAACAGCTATTGCTTTGAGCAGCATTGGAAATTCATTTTCAAAGTTTGGAGTAAAAACACCTTTATTGAGGTTTTCCTTTATTTCGTTAACTGACCAGAACCGGCCATCGTCCACTTCCTGTTTATTGAAAATTGGAGTGGCATTATACAATGCCCTGAAACTGAATACCAGTTCCGATTCAACATCTGATTCCCATTTGTATTTAGCCAGTGGGATAGGTTTGAATCCTTTAATGTTCAGCTCTTCGGCTGTTTCGCGGATCAGTGCATTTTCGATGGTTTCGCCATATGCAACATGCCCGCCAACTGCAGTATCCCATTTGCCGGGTTGAACGTCCTTGTGCATGGGGCGTTTTTGTAAGTAAATTTCTTTTTTGCTGTTGGTGATATGTAAATGCACAACCGGGTGCAGTTTCCCCGGGCCCCGGTGCACTTCATTGCGGGTGGCGCGACCGGTAATCTTTCCTTCTTCATCAACCAATGGAAGCCACTCTACATTTCTCAGCGATTTCGATTTGAGTTTTGTTCCGAAATACTGAACCGCAAAAAACACTCCGAATAGTATATACATCAGGCCTCCGCTGATAAATGCCCAGGCTTCTTTACTCATAAAATAGGCTGAATATATTATTAACAAAGTATAAGCCAGCATCATCCAGAAAAGCATGCGCATTGTTTTTTGCATGGCTTTTGCAGCTTCCTCGGACATACTGAAGTTACCCATATACCTTTGTGAGAATATCATCAGCAGGTTCCTGTTGATGAAAGCCGAATAGCCGAGCAGGGCGCATAATAGCAGGTTGATAAGTGCAGGTTTCAGTTTGAAGAATATTTCGTCGTGCAGTGCCAGCGAAACGCCGCCCAGGGCAACGAGCAAAGCTGTATCAAACAATATAAACCGGTCGAAACGCTTTTCGCGCACAAAAACATACGCAAGCTGAACTGTCCCGAAAATTACAGCCACAATAAGCCCTGCTTCTGTCGACCATATTTCGTCGACCAGGATAAATACGAAAATAGGCAAGAGGCCGGGAAGGAGTTTTCTGAATAGCTTGAGTTGGTTTGCTTCCATTGTAAATTATATCAAAAAGACCGAATTTCTGTTTTAAACAAAAAAAGGAGCCCTTTTAAAAAAGAACTCCTTTTCTGAACTATATGTCAGCTACTTGGCAAAGCTTATGGCTCGCGTTTCGCGGATAACTGTAATTTTAATCTGTCCTGGATAGGTCATTTCTTCCTGTATCTTACGCGACAGGTCGAAAGCTATCTGGTTCGATTCCTCGTCAGTAACTTTATCGGCACCCACAATAACGCGTAATTCGCGGCCTGCCTGTATGGCGTAGGTTTTAACAACACCGGGATAGGAGAGGGCCAGTTCTTCGAGTTTGTTAAGGCGCTGAATATAGGCTTCAACCACTTCGCGGCGGGCACCCGGGCGAGCGCCCGAAATAGCATCGCACACCTGAACGATAGGAGCAATGAGGGTTTCCATCTCAATTTCGTCGTGGTGGGCTCCTATGGCATTGCAAATATCTGGTTGTTCCTTAAATTCCTTTGGCTATTTTCATTCCGAGTATTGCGTGTGGCAATTCGGCATCGTTTTCGGCTACTTTACCAATATCGTGAAGTAGTCCGGCGCGTTTGGCTTTCTTAACGTTGAGGCCCAGTTCGGCAGCCATGGTGGCGCACATGTTGGCAACTTCGCGTGAGTGCATAAGCAGGTTTTGTCCATACGATGAGCGGTACTTCATACGGCCAACCAGCCGCACCAATTCAGGATGCAATCCGTGAATACCCAGGTCGATAGTGGTACGTTTACCGGCTTCGATAATTTCCTGTTCGACCTGTTTTTTGGTTTTGGCCACCACTTCCTCGATGCGGGCCGGGTGAATACGGCCATCGGTTACCAGTTTGTGCAGCGATAATCGGGCAATTTCGCGTCGTACCGGGTCGAATCCCGAAAGAATGATGGCATCGGGCGAATCGTCGATGATAATTTCAATACCGGTAAGTGCTTCGAGTGCGCGGATATTTCGTCCTTCGCGACCGATAATACGGCCTTTTATTTCTTCGCTTTCGATGTTGAATACCGAAACCGTATTTTCGATAGTTTGCTCAGCAGCAGTACGTTGAATGGTTTCAACGATAATTTTCTTAGCTTCGTTGTTGGCTTTGAGTTTGGCTTCGTCAATAATATCGTTGATCGACGACATGGCCTGGGTGCGGGCTTCATCTTTCAGGTTTTCGACAAGCTGGTCTTTGGCTTCTTCGGCCGAAAGACCCGAAATAATCTCGAGCTGATCGATATATTGTTTGTGAGCCTTGTCTATTTCCTGTTGTTTGCGGGTGATGATGTCCTTTTGCTGTTCGAGGTTCGATTTGGTTTCGGTAAGCTCTTTAAGCTGTTTCTGAACTTCTTCGTTTTTTTTCTGAATCTCGTCGTGACGCTGGTTCAGTTGTTGTTCGCGTTGTTTCTGGCGGTTTTCGTTTTTTGCGATCAGGTTGTTTTTTTCCTGGGTCATGTTTTCGTGATCCGCTTTCAGCTGCAGGTATTTCTCCCTGGCCTGAAGCATTTTCTCTTTTTTGAGAATCTCGGCCTTCTCTTCAGCATCGCGCAGCAAGTGGATACTCTTTTTTTGTATCGACTTACGCAGCAGGGTGGAAGCCAGCACGAGCCCGACTCCTAACCCGACAATAGCTGTTATAACAGCTACTATAATATTGCCCATTTTGTTTTGGTTATAAAAGGTTTAACATATAACCGGGCGAAGGATAAAGCAGAAGATAAAAGAAAAACCCGCAATTAATTCATGCATTTCGGGAAACCCCAAAACGACAAGATTAGGCTGCTTGAGATCGTCGGGCGTCCAATGTCCCCCGAAGGGAATCCTTATACCCGAAGGTATACGGTAAGGCCTGTCCTGTTATCTCTGTAGCTTCGCCTTAAGCTGAAAATGTTGAGTTTCCAAACGGATTGAATTAATGCGGGTTTTAATCCTTGTATTTTCAAAGAACGGTAAGCACTAGTCTTTTAAAGCTTCGGTCAGTATGCTGTTAATGCCTGTCAGTGTCGGGGTTAAACTTTCGGTTGCAAAGGCTGCTTCGTGTTGAGCATGAATTGCAGTAGTAGCAAAATGTAATGCTACCATCGCGAGTAAATCCTGTTTGTCGTTGTACCGATAGGTATCTGCATAATGGGTGATTTGTCCTTCAATATGTTTTGCCGCTTTACGAATGTTTTCTTCCTCACTACGCCCAATGGTAAGCCGGTAAGGCCTGCCTGCTATTGTAATGGTGATGGGTAATTCGTTTGCCATAGGCTATTATATCGTTTTATTGCTTAAAAGATCAATGCATGTATCAAGTTCCCGCAGTAGTTCATTTATCTTCTTTTTGGCTTTGGATGATTCCTTGCCGGTTGGGATTGATTTTGCTATTGTTAGTATTTGTATTTGTTTTTCTAGTTCAACAATGATTTGTTTTTGTTGTGTTATGATTTCCTCTGATTCAAGGTTTTTAGCCTGTAGTGTGTTAAAATCCTCCTTAAGTGTACCGTATCTGAGCGCGAGTTGCCTGCTTTTTATATCAATGCCTTTCACAAGGTCGCTCAAATCTTCCATATACTATTATGGTCCTTAATTCATCATCTTATAGGTGCAAAGATAGCGACTAAAAGATATATTAACAATATTATAACATTTTATTGTGTTAAAAACTTGTAAGGGCTTATAAATTAGTTTTTTATAATTTGAACAGATGTTGATCGCGGAGATACAATTCTCTTTTTTGGTTTCAATCAAATAAATAATAATGTAATGTGTTGAAAAATAAGAATATAGACTTGTTTTTCGTCAATTATTTACCATTGCCAACTCATTAGTTGAGTTTTCGAGGTTTCATTTATAGGAATATGTCCTGACTTCTGACGCCATCATATTTTCCCAAAAACCCAAAACGTAAGTTGCTGTTTTTGAGTGGTATAAATTCGCAGAATCTGATCTTTACCGCACTAACAGCATTTAGAGTTAGTGTATTTTATAAGGTTAGTTAATGCAAAATCTGATTATGTTCAAAAGCAAATTTGTAACATCAAAGTTTATTTTGGAAAGTCTATATAATGTAGAATCCTCTTATGATTTAATTTCTTGTCCTTTTGTCATGACACAAAAGGACCAAAAAGTCTAGGCTGAATATAAATTTCACACATATGTATGCCTCGGTAAATCTCGCAAAACAAGGCTTAAAACGGTAGTACATAATCCTGGCAGCACGTGAAGCTGTGTTTTGCTACGCACATGCCAGCGCTGTTTACCTTCGGCAACATCTGTTGTGAAATTTCTATTAGGCCGGTCCTACACCCTGAAAATTACTGTAATGACCTGAACCGGTGCATGCCTGCCTTTTCTCTTTAGCAAAGAACAGTATAGCTTATCCCGCAATGGTGCTTTATGTACAATCTTGCTTATAAAGCCTTGTCCCGATAGCTATCGGGATTTTGTTACTTTTTGATCAAACAAAAAGTAAAATGAATAAACGCAATATTTACCGCACTAATTGTCAGAAGTCAGGAGGTTTCATTTATAGGAATATGTAAAAGCCTGATAAGTAATCGTATAAAAGATAATATTCTTCGAAAGTGCCAGGTTGGATATTTTTCATTATAAAATCGGCTGTAAAGTCATAAAAAAAATAGTTTAGCCCGTTTCGATTTCTCATTATATTTGTATCATGACTGAGGAATTCCTGCATTATATATGGCAATACCGCCTGTATTCTCCCGATCTCAACCTGAAAACAGGTGAGCTGATCGGGGTTTTGCACCCGGGAATTCATAACAGCGACTCAGGCCCTGACTTTTTTAATGCCAAAATAAAGATTGGCGATACCCTCTGGGCCGGGAATATCGAAATCCATATTCACTCTTCCGATTGGAATCGCCATAAGCATCAGTACGACAGAAGTTACGATAATGTTATACTTCATGTGGTATGGCGCGATGATGCACCGGTTCGCCGGAAGGATGGCTCAGCTATTCCTACGCTCGAACTCGATGGCCTGTACAATGAGAATTCGTGGAAACACTACCTGCATTTTATGGCTTCGCAGCAATGGATTCCCTGCGAGTCAATGATTTCGGGTGTTGATTCGTTTGTGCGTAATGCATGGCTCGACAGGGTGCTGATTGAACGGCTCGAACGCAAAGCCTTACAGGTGGAACATGTTTTATCGCTGACGCAGAACGATTGGGCCCAGACTTTTTACCGCCTGCTCGCGAGGAGTATGGGTTTTAAACTCAACAACCAGGCTTTCGAAATGCTGGCCCAGGCCCTGCCATACGCTTTCCTGGCAAAGCATGCCGACGATCTTTTCCAGGTAGAAGCCATGGTTTTCGGACAGGCCGGTTTGCTGGAATCGGATTTCTCGGATTTGTATCCTCAAAAACTGAAAAAGGAATTTGAATTTCTGAAAGCCAAGTTTGATCTTACTCCCATCGATGCTCATTTGTGGCGGTTTATGCGATTGCATCCGGGCAATTTTCCCACCTTGCGCCTGGCACAGTTTGCTTCAATCATTCATCAGTCAGGATCCATTATCAGTGGGTTATTTGATTCGTTTGATGTGGACGCTTACCGGAAACTCTTTGGTGCCGAAGCCTCGGGGTATTGGTTAACACATTACACTTTCGATAAACCTTCAGCCCCCAGGCGCAAAACCCTGGGCAAGGCTTCCATCGATCTGCTGCTTATTAACCTGGTGGCACCCATACTCTTTGTTTATGGGCGCCGGAAAAGTGATTCCGAAACTACCGAAAGGCCTGTTGAAATGCTTTTGCAACTCAAGGGTGAGAATAATTCCGTGATCCGGAAATGGGCTGATTTAGGAATGGATGTTTCCAATGCTGCGTCCACTCAAGCTCTACTTGAGTTAAAATCAAACTATTGCGATGCTAAAAAATGCCTGAATTGCCGCATTGGAAATACCCTGCTCAGATAATTCTTTAAGCAAACAGATAATTTTTAGCTTTTTGCCCGAATTTTATTATTTTTGAATTCACTAATAAGCCATTCATACCAGTCCGGTACATCATAAATGATTCTGTTGTATGAAATTAACGATAAAATTGATTTTAAATTACCTCGTAAACCCGGATCACTGCTCCAATAACCCGTCCCCCGGCACCCGGCACCTTCCCCGGCACCCGGCACCCGGCACACCGGCACCTTTTAAAACAATTAACCTCCCTAACCTGAATAAATCTTCCAAAAACTAAAATATGGGTACAAACAACGAAGCCTGGGGATCGAGAGTAGGATTGATACTTGCCATGGCGGGTAATGCTGTCGGGCTGGGTAATTTCCTGCGTTTCCCGATGCAGGCCATTCAAAACGGGGGCGGCGCCTTTATTATTCCTTACCTGGTGTGCTTTCTGTTAATGGGGATTCCTCTGCTATTTGTCGAATGGACAACGGGTCGTTTTGGTGGACAGTTTGGCCATCACACCACACCCTTTGCTTTCCATAAAATGAATAACCGCTGGTTGTGGAAATACATTGGTGTGTTCGGTATTTTTTCGAACCTTTCAATAGCTGCTTATTATTGTTATATCGAAAGCTGGACACTATCGTATACCATGCATTCGGCTTTCGGAACTTTCGACGGATTATCACAGCATGGAGTGGCCGATTTTTTTACCAATTACCTGGATATTTCAACCAGCACCACCGGCATTCCTTACGAAGCAGTGGTTTTCTTTATTTTGTGCCTTACCCTGAATATCTGGATTTTGAGCCGTGGATTAAGCGGCGGGGTTGAAAAAGCCGCCAAAATTATGATGCCCTTGCTCATCCTTTTCGGTATTTTCCTTGCCATACGTGGTATCACCCTCAAGGCAGGAAGTAGCGGAGCATTATTCGATGGCGTAGTTGGACTCAACTTTTTATGGACACCTCAATACGATACACTTACCAATCCGAAAGTGTGGCTTGCAGCAGCAGGACAGATATTTTTTACCCTTTCGCTGGGGCAGGGCTCTGTGCAATGCTATGCTTCCTATGTAAGGAAAAAGGATGATATAGCCCTCAATTCAATGTCGGCAGGCTTTATGAACGAGTTTGTGGAAGTTGTACTGGGCAGTGCCATCATTATCCCTATTTCGATTGGCTATTTTGGTCTCGATAAAGTGCTGGAACTCACACAGCTTGGCGGCTTAGGGCTGGGATTCAGGGTGATGCCTTTCCTTTTCGAACAATGGGGACCTATACTCTCAGTAATGGCCGGTGTTTCGTTTTTCGGTCTCCTGTTTTTTGCCGGTATCACCAGTTCGCTGGCAATGGGAACACCCTGTATGTCGTTCCTGATGGACGAGTTTAACTGGCCCCGGAAAAGAGCTGCTCTGGCTTTTGGTGTAGCTGTATTAGTTCTGGGTCTGCCTACAGTATTGTTTTTTCAGCAGGGAGTGTTCGACGAATACGATTACTGGGCCGGAACCGTTTCGCTGGTAGTGTTTGCCATGCTCGAAATTATTTTGTTTTCCTGGGTCTTCGGGGTCAAGAAGGGGTGGGCTGAGCTCACCACAGGCGCCGATATTAAACTACCGGGTATTTATAAATTTATCCTCAAATTTGTTACACCTTTAATGCTGATTGCTGTCTTTTTCGGCTCGCTGGTGCGCCCGGTAAACGACGAGTGGAGCAAGATAAGTTTCAGCGGCTGGGAGCTGCATCGCGAAAGCATACTGGGGCAGATGATGCACAGCGATATTGGCCCGAATAAAAAATATTTCAGCGATGCATTTTATACCGAAAAAACAGGAGTAGTGGATTCACTTTACGTTTTGCGGCAGCGAAACTGGATCCGGGTCAGCGATACCGCTGGAGGTGCTGTTTCTTCGGCAAAATTTGAATACAAAGCGAAAAATAAGCTCCAGGTCAGTTTAGGCGATCAGGTTAAAACCGGTGATGTGTTGTACACCGGAGGCGTGACCAATAAACTGTTTTATATCGACATATCACGTTTCCTGCTTACCACCATATTCCTGCTGATCGGGTTTACTGTGTACCTGGCTTACCGGAAACGGGTGCGCGAAAACAGGATTTAGCCAAACCTGATTGTCGTACGAATGCAAATGGTTTTTTTAATTTAGTTTGGTTCTGTTTCAGAGAATTGTTGAAAAGAAATCAGATAATAAATACTTGCAAAATAGAAGTGCCGGGTGCCGGGTGCCGGGTGCCAGCCACAGATTAAAGAATATGTACTGACGAAAATAGATAGAAAATCCTGCAATAGATAATAGAAGTTAGCAGGTGGCACATGGCACATGGAACCCGGAACAGGGAACTTTTTCTTTTAAATAATAAACCTACCATGTTTTAAAACTGAACCTTTAATTTTAACATTTATCCTTATCGATTATGGAAACCCAGGCACTTATATTTATGGTTACGGCCGAAGTGATTATCACCAGCATTACCCTGTATTTGTTTATAAGGGTGTTGCTCGCCAAACCTAAGGACGAACCCGATTCCTACACCGAAGAATAACAGCCTTTTTTATGGAAGCTGAAAAGTCAGAATTCAAAAAAAGCCTTGGTTTTATTGATTCAACGGCCCTGGTGGCAGGTTCGATGATAGGATCGGGCATTTTTATTGTGAGTGCCGATATTGCACGCAGCGTAGGTTCGCCGGGATGGATGCTTATGGTTTGGGCAATTACGGGTGTGATGACCATTTTTGCTGCACTCAGTTACGGTGAACTGGCCTCGATGATGCCCAGGGCCGGGGGACAGTATGTTTATCTGCGCGAAGCTTTTAACCCATTAACGGGGTTCCTTTATGGCTGGACACTTTTTACCGTTATACAAACCGGAACCATTGCAGCTGTGGGTATGGCTTTCGCCAAATTTATGGGTGTGCTTTTTCCCTGGTTTTCCGAAAGTAATATTTTGCTTGACCTGGGTTTCCTGAAAATCAACACGGTACATTTCCTGGCTATCAGTATGATTGTGCTTCTTACCTTTAACAACCTGCTGGGAATACGCAATGGCAAATGGGTGCAGAATATTTTCACCTTTATTAAAGTAGGCCTGCTGATTGGCTTTATTATCCTGGGGTTATTCTTTGCTAAAAATCCGGAAGCTTTTGCCATCAATAAAAGTTATTTCTGGGAGCCTGTGGCCCTGGATGGGAAATCACTTGGCGGACTGGCACTTGTTGCAGCCATTGGCGTTGCTATGGTTGGCTCGCTGTTTTCGTCGGATGCATGGAATAATATCACTTTTGCTGCCGCCGAAGTAAAAAATCCAAAACGAAATATTCCGCTTAGCCTTGTTACGGGCGTTACACTGGTTACTATACTTTATATACTGGCAAATATGGCCTATCTCAATGCACTTCCGTTGCGTGGAATGGCCGATGGTGCCGGTGTGTTCGACAGGGGATTGCAGTTTGCAACCAACGACAGGCTTGGCTCGGCTGCCATGTATGGATTGTTCGGATCGATGGCTGCCCTTTTAATGGCTGCCTTTGTAGTGATTTCGACATTCGGATGCAATAACGGGCTGATTCTTTCGGGCGCCAGGGTGTATTATGCTATGGCAAAGGATAAGCTGTTTTTTAAAGGAGCAGCAAAACTTAATAAATACTCGGTGCCGGCGGTAGGATTAAAGGTTCAGGCACTGTGGGCTTCACTACTATGCCTGTCGGGTTCGTACTCGAACCTGCTCGATTATGTTGTTTTTGCTGTATTGATATTTTATGTGCTTACCATTGCCGGTATTTTTGTGCTGCGCCGCAAGCGGCCTGATGCCGAACGACCGTATAAAACATTTGGTTATCCATTTATTCCCCTTATTTATATGGCCTCAGCCTCGCTGGTTATGTTGGTTTTACTTATCTACAAACCCAATTACACCTGGCCGGGATTGATTATCGTGATCGTAGGCGTTCCGGTTTATTATTTGTGGAAGAAATGGGGTGATAGGGGTAAAGGATAGGATTAACTGTTGCTATATCTTAGTTAGGGCACATTTTAGACAACATGAAACACTTTGCAATCAACGGTTAATTACGGTATGAACAAGAACGTGACAAACATGTCGAGTTGGAATCACTATTTGAATTTTTGTGATGGACAGAGTTTTTGACTTTTCTTAATTATCTGTTTATGCAAAACCTGGAGTACTCCCGATCTTAAAGAAAAGCGAAAGAAGAAGCCTTACAGATTGGATTATCGTGAAAGAGCATAATTTCAAAGTAATTGACAAGACAATCTTTTACGGAGAAAATGTGACAAGCGGACAAACATCAAGACAACTAGAGAACATGAACGGACATGTAGGTTTAGTAAGCAAATGGGCGATTGTCAGAGTCGAGATTGGTTTCATCTGGCGAATTTTGACCTGAAATTATTCAAACGATGCAAATTTTAGGTTCTTTGATTGCGGCTGCTTGTAAAGTGATCTATTTGTCGCAATTGAAGATTGTGGTGATCCTTGACATTGTAAGTTTACTTTGCGAAAGAAGTTGAAAATTAGGAATAGTATCAAAAAAGACAATAAAAATAAATAACGTGCGCTAACAAACGATATAACAAATGGCGGGTTAAGGTGAAAATTAGTTAACTTAGTGCCCGCAGGCAGTTTTCTGCCGGTAGACAGAAAAGTGCTCCGAAGTGCCGCCATTTGTCATATCGTAACCGTTACCAATAACCCCGAACAAAATATTAGGCAAACACGAGTACCGCCAACTATTTTTCCGACACTTCACATTACAATAGGACAAGCATAAAAAAAACTGATGAATTTCAGAATGTATAAGTTAAAGAGGTGATTATTGTAAACAGGCAAATTTACTATAGGCGAATTTAAACCAGACCTACTTATACAAAACGAACTGCCTCTCAAGTTGATGAAATACTATTTAGCAGGTGAAAACTTAATGACTTTCCGAAATCCGCAATAAATAGCTAAAAGGATGAAAACAATTTTTCTGACAATAATTATAACTGCCTCTGTTGTGATAGGGTATGCACAGGACACCAGCAATAAAAGCGACTACGAATATTTTATAGTACTTTATACCCTGGGCGAAAACTGGGACACAACAAAACAAGCACACGAACAACTATACTTTAGCGACCATTCATCACACCTTTCAGGATTGAGAAAAACAAAACAAATTGACATTGGCGGTCGGTACGGCGATACGGGAATGATTTTGTTAAAAGCGAAGGACGAAGCAGAAGCACAAAACCTGGTTAAAAAAGACATAGCAATACAAAACAAAATATTTACGGCGAAAATTTTCTCTTTTAACCCGTTTTACACAGGGTGTATTGAATAAAAAACTTTACGGGCTGCCTGACACCAGTATGCATCGAACTGACAGAAAGATTTGCCGGTATCAGCGGGTTTAATAAATGCGGGCTTGGGTGGGTGAATTATAAGTTGTTGAATATTGATAGTTATGTGCATTTATAGCTATCAACTACTGTTATGTTAATAGTTATAA
The DNA here is from genome assembly GCA_963714825.1 of uncultured Bacteroidales bacterium. GTDB lineage: Bacteria > Bacteroidota > Bacteroidia > Bacteroidales > UBA4417 > UBA4417. Next base: position 227,172 of record CAVQQF010000004.1, read on the forward strand.
AATCGAATTTTCGTTAATTAACTTGTTAAAACTCAATATTTGTATTAATTTTGGGCTCATAACTACTAACATTTTAACAATTAAATGGTATGGATAATTGGTTGTTTTTAACAGAGCAGGAAATAGCAGAAGAGATTGGCAAAAGGATAAAAAAAATACGGCTCCAGCATAATCTTACTCAGAAAGAATTGAGCGAGGAGGTTGGATTAAGTGTTTCAACAATTAGCCTGATAGAACAGGGGAAATCCACAACAGTTGATAGTCTGATAAGGATTTTAATGAGATTAAACCGAATAAAAGATTTTGAATCAGTGTTTAGAGTTGGCGAAAATCTGGAACTTAAATTAAAATTTGAAAAAGCGAGATTAAAATCAGACAGAAAGCGGGCATCTAAAAAAGTAAAATAACTATGATAGTTGAGGTAAAGTTGTATGGTCAAACACTTGGAGCCGCTGAATGGAACAACAAAAAAAGTGTTTCTGTTTTTCAGTACAGTGAAAAAATAATCAATACCTTCGAACCTTCACCAATATTAATGCCCACGGCAGAAAGAAATTTTGAAACGAGCAGAGATCACATCAACTTTCACAACTTGCCTTATTTATTATCTGATTCAATGCCAGATGATTTTGGAAATGTTATGATGAAAGAATGGCTAAAACAAAAGGGATTGTCCATTGATGCTATCAACCCTATTGACAGATTGACCTATGTAGGTAAAAGAGGAATGGGAGCTTTGGAGTACATACCCGTAAATCACAGAGAAAATGATAACAACAGTGTTGATATAAGTGAAATATATAACGTTGCCAAAAGTGTTTTAAAAAGTAAAACAGAAATTACCTTCCCTGATCTGGACAAAGATAGTCTCACAGAAATATTAAGAATTGGTACATCCGTTGGAGGAGCAAGAGCAAAAGCTCTGATAGCAATTAAAAGGGATACAAATAAGAATATTGAAGAAATAAGACCAGGGGACATAATGCAACCCAAAGGATATTCGTATTGGATTCTGAAGATCGATGGGGTAAATGAACAAAGTCTGGGCGAAGGAAAAGGCATGGGCAAATTGGAATTTGCTTATTATAAATTAGCCAAACAAGCTGGTATCGAAATCGCCGAAAGTGCTTTATATGAAGAAAATAACAGATTTCACTTTTTAACAAAACGATTTGATCGCACGGATGATTGCGGGAAAATTCATATGCAAACATTCGGAGCTCTGGCAGGTATAGACTATAAAATTCAGAAGGCGAGCAGTTATGAAACTTTGTTTAGGGTTATGAAAAGGCTTCAACTTCCGTATAAACAATTTGAACAGCAATACCGACGCATGTTATTTAATGTTGTTGCCCGGAACCACGACGACCATGTAAAGAACTTCTCATTCCTGATGAATAAAGAAGGAAACTGGCAAATATCTCCGGCTTATGATATTTGCTTTTCGTATAGCCCAGGTGGAACATGGACTAATGTACACCAATCATCAATAAATGGGAAATACGATAACTTTACTAAATACGACTTATTTGACTTTGCTAAAAAATATGGAATTAAAAAGTCCAGTTTAATTTTAGAAGAAGTTGTATCTGCTGTGAATCAATGGCCCCAGGTGGCCGCTGAAATAGATATTCCCCAGGAAACAATTATATACATCAATAAGAATTTAAGAACCAATGATTTTTAGCGAAAATGCGAAAGACCAGGGTGTAAAAAAATAACTAATGTGGGTATACCTAATCGTTGAAACATTTGCTATCTTTACTTACATTTTTTTTCAAACATTGAAACAAACATTTTATCAGGCACTTGCCAGGCCCTAAACCCTAACCCCTAAACCCCGAACTACTAAATTCACTACTATTGCTTTATTTGTCACTATAAATCAGTGTTTTATTAAGCATTAACGTACAATGTTTAGCAATATCCGTAACAGTTTCAATTTCAACAAAGGCGAGCGTGTTGGCATTCTGCTGGTTATAGCCTTAATAATTATTGTACTTGCCTATCCTTATTGTATTAAAATCAGCAATCCCGGTAATGAGGCTGAGTTTGCGCTGTTTGCCAGTGAAATAGTGCAGTTCGAAAACAGCATAAAACATTCAGCCGACTCGGTTTTACAGCTCAGGAAATCGGATTTTCAGCAAATGGACCGGGCTATGGCTGAAAATAAAATTACACCTTTCCCTTTTAATCCCAATGAACTCACTAAGGCGGAATGGACTAAAATGGGATTGAAAGAATGGCAGGTAAAAGTCATTATAAATTACCAGGCTAAAGGCGGAAAGTTTTACAAGAAAGAAGATTTTAAACGTATGTACTGCATTTCGCCTTCGGAGTATGATTTACTTGAGCCTTATATTTTTATACCCGAACGCAAAACTGAATATGCTATTTCAAAACCTGATACAAAACCCAGGGAGATAAAGCCGAAGATTTTAGTGGAGCTTAACAGTGCCGATTCCGTTACTTTACTGTCGTTATATGGCATTGGACCTTCCTTTGCCAAACGAATTATAAAATACCGTACGCTGCTTGGTGGCTTTTACACTAAAGCTCAGTTGCTTGAAGTTTTTGGCTTCGACCAGGAAAAATTTAATCAAATGGAAGCACGTTGCGAAGTAAATCCCGACCTGATTCAAAAGATCAATATCAACAAAGCAAAAACCGATGAATTGAAAAAACACCCTTATTTCGATTTTTATACCGCCAAAGCCATTGTTGACCAGCGCATAGTGTTAGGCAAATACACCAGCCTGCAGCAACTAAAGGCAATACCGCTTATTCACGAAGAGTTGTACAATAAAATAAGCCATTACCTGCTGATCGAATAATAATGAAAGCAAACTCAACTTAACAATGATTGACTTTTTAAAACTCCGGTTTTTACTCCTTATTCTACTTTTACCTTTTGCCATGCTGGCGCAGGACGAAATCACTCCTTTGCTTGAGCGCCTGGAAGTGAGCAGTGGCAATGCGAAAGTTGACCTTTTAAACGAAATTTCTGTCACATACCGCAGGAGCGACAGGTATAAGTCACTGGATTATGCGCGCGAGGCTTTTGATAACTCTCTAACAGCCCGCTACCTTCCGGGCCAGGCACTGGCATTGAAAAATGAAGGCATATGCTGGTTTTTTATCGGTAACAACGACTCAGCTACCTACTGCTATACAAAAGCGCTGGACGTATTTACCCGTATAAACGACCTTGTCGGGAATGTCAGCCTGTTACAATAACCTGGGACTTATCGCACAGGAAACCGGCAAATACGCCGATGCCATGCGCTTATACCAGCTTTCGGTTGATATGGATACCAAGCTTGGCGACGAAACGGGCGTTATTGCTACCAAGCGGAATATAATTGATATTTATATTTATGAAGGAAATTCGCGAAAAGCGCTGCGAATGTCGAACGAAATATTGCAGGTATGCCGAAAAAAATCGGATACCTACTGTATTATGATGACGCTCATCAACCGCGGCTCTATTTACGATAATCTGCACCAGTTCGATGAGGCCGTTAGCGATTGCAGGGAAGCTATAAAACTAGCAAAGGAACTTAAAGATAATTACGCAGAGGCACTTGCATTGAGTAATTTAGGCGTAGTTACCTGGCATAAAGGCGATCCCGACGAGGCATTGAAAATTCTTAACCAGGTATTGGTTATGGCCGACGAAGTGAACGAAGAAAATGATGTATTGAATACACTCTGGATGATGTCCGAAATATATGCTTCACAAAAGGATTACGCGCGTTCGAATATGATACTGCAGAAAGTGCTTAAAAAGCAGGAGGAAATGAATAATCCGCGCGAAGCTGCCAGGGCACTCACCTCGCTGGGCCGAAATTTAATGGAGGTAAACGAAATTGATAAAGCATCCAGCTATCTGCAGAAAAGCCTCGAGATTACTCAAAAGATAAATTCAAAATACGAAATGCTCGAGAACTACCGTAACCTGGCACACGTACAATCAATTTTACACAATTTTTCAGCAGCCGACAGCCTTATGGATTTGTTTGCCAAAAATTATATGCACTTATTTAATGCTGACTCGTTGCCCGATCAGCACAAAATGCAAACTATAGGTAATGAATCGGATAAACCGTCAACTGCAAAGGTAAGTGATTGGATAATAGCGTTTTCGTTGCTAGTGCTGGTGATGTTATTGGCGAGGTTTGCTTACGGTGGCACGGAAGAAAGAGTATTAAATGATAGCTGTTAAAATAAAGTCAATTACTATTTTCGGAATACAATTTACTTGCCGGGTTTAAGAATTAAGTTTAGAAAGTCACTTAGAATTATAAAAATATTGAAATTGTTAAGTTCGCGAAAGGATGGATGTTTATGGCACCACGCGAAAGGATTACCTTCGTTGAGAGCGTTCGCGCGGTAGCGAGGTGCTAACGGAGGTGATGCAACATTTTTACAGAAAATCCAGGTAGTTTTGCCTGTGGACTATTGAAAAACTACTGTCATTATAGGCGTTCAGGAACTCAGCAGGCCTTTTAACATTGGCTTTTGGGTTCCATTTAAATTCAAAAGCTTCAAGTTTCCCTTCACATTCTTCAATCAGGTCAATTTCTTTTTGCTGGTAGGTTCTCCAGAAATACATAGAAGCGCGGCGCATTATTTTCTGATTCGATTTCATCCGCTCTATAATGCAAAAATTTTCCCAAAGGCTGCCGGTATCAGTGCGTGATTCGAGAGGTAAATAATTTCGCAGCAGGCTGTTGCGGATTCCGAGGTCATAAAAATAGTATTTATGGCTTCGGGTTAATTCGTTGCGCAAGTTTCGACTGAAAGATGGTAATCGGAATAAAACGAATGATTTCTCCAATAACTCAATATACCGTTGTATTGTTTCGGTCGATACTTTGAGTAAGCCTGACAATTCTCTGAACGACACCTCATTACCAAGCTGCAGGGCAAGTGCTTTTAAAAGATTTAAAAGTAACTCAGGTCGTTTCAGGTTTTCAAATTTCAATACATCTTTAAACAGATAATCTCCGGCCATTTCGTCGAGCAGCACTTTCTTTTGGATTTCTGGTCTTTGTACAATCTCAGGATACATCCCAAACCTCATAAATTCTTCCAGTTTTTCATCCAGTTGAATAGAAGTGTAGTATGGCCTTAATTCCTCAAGCGAAATAGGGTAGAGGGTAAACTTCACATTCCTGCCTGTGAGGGCTTCGGATAGCTCACCCGACAGCTCAAAACTGCTCGACCCGGTTGCTATAAGTTGTATTTCCGGGTATGTATCATGGATAAGTTTCAGGACTGATCCTATATCTTTTATTTTCTGTGCTTCATCCAGAACTATCAACGAAGAGTTACCAAAATTAGTGCGGATCCTTTCCATATTACCTGATTCAAGCAATTCTTTAACCACGTTTTGTTCGCAGTTTAAATAGGTGCTTCCGGGATGATCCTCCAGAATTTTTTTAGATAAAGTGGTTTTTCCAACCTGCCGGGCCCCATAAATAATCAGTACCTTTCCCTGAAACAGCCAGTTCCTGATTTGGCTTAGCAATGACCTTTCGATTGAATTCTTTTCCATACTATAAGCATTTGTCGACAAATATAATACAATTTGTCGTATCAACCTGACAAATTACATGAAATATGTCAGGTTAACCTGTCATATTTTAATTTTTGAATGGGTTGTATGATGAAAACCTGCTGTTTTTTTTAACTCAAGGCTTTGATAAAATTAGCGGGAATGTAAAACAGGTGATTGTGCCCGCACGCGTCTGAAGGAAAGACGCGCGCGAACAGAGATAAGTGCGAAAGGGGTATTTTTTGTTCAATATCCAAACCGGCCCTCAATAATTCCGGTAATTGATAAATCTTCATCCAGATCCGGCCAATGAAGGCCGGTTCCATTGCAAATAATTTCAATATTCCTAACCTGATCAACCGAAGCCAATTTTAATTTGGCGTTTAACTCAACAGGAAAGCGCACTTCTTTTTTGTCCGATAATACTATGCATATCATACCATCGTCGTACCATACTTTAATGGCTGTAAACATTAACTCAGCTACCGTGTACTTCATGCCATTTGTTTTTAATGAGTTTGAAAGTCCCACACTAATACGATCACTATAGCTATCGGAATGCATCTTAGCCATGCAATCACAATTTCCAACGGCTGATAATCTCTGCCTTCTGAAACAACCTTAAGAACTTTTATTTTAATAGTAAATATATCCAATATTTCTATTTGTAAAACCTGCACTGCAAATTCTTCAGAAAAATTAATTTCTTATCCTTATTCCAAAAATACACTTTCAGTATAGCTCCTTCCGGAATTTCCGATTCAATTTTTAAGGTGTTGATAACGTGGCACCAGGTTCCGGGAATTTCCACATAACGGGTTTCAGCACCTTTCCAGCTAATACTTTTTCCATCAGCGGTTTCTAGCGAAATAACCAGCACATTATCTCCTGAACCATAAGGAGCCAGCAAGTCGGTTTCGGCTGAAATAAGCAGGTTCTTGGTATTCCGGAATTCGTCGAAACTTAATTCGATGCCGGGGCTATACTCCGACAATGAATCCATTTTATAAGCCTTTACCGGGTTTCCGGATAAATCCGCGATTAGCGTATCAGAAGCTAATTCGGCTTTTAATGTCTTGATCTCGGTGAGATGCTGTGCCTTTTCGTACGAATTACCTTTTGCCCTGCTAAAAAGTATGGCTTTCGAATATTGGCCATAATCCTTTATATCAATGATATACGGGAACGTCGAACGGATAATATCTTCACCTTCCGAAGGCGTTGGCTTTGTGGTGGCATACAGGAAATAGCGGTTTCCGGCTGTTCATCACGGTTTCGGACAGTGCTTTTAATCCGTCCAATCCTTCAATTTTATACAGATCGAACCTGGCTTTTGTATGAAACCGGCTGAGGTAATAATCAATATACAAAGGGTTGTTAATATTTATGGCTTTGGTGATGGTTGTATCGCCATATTCTTGCTGCCATTGGGCTGTGAGCCGGGCAATATCTTTAAATTCGCCGAAATGCTGTTTTGAGTAATAATTGTTGACAACTGTTGTGCTCAAAATACCTGCGGCCATGAAAAATGCAAGAATCCATTGTTTCTTACGGTCGAACGTATCGCCTGCATAGCTGAAAATCAATATAATAAAGTATGGAAACGAAAAAATAAGTACCGGATGCTGCAAAACAGGACTCACTTTCAGGGAGTAAAAATATCCGATCGCGGCCGGAAGCAGGAACCAGACCGCAAGGAAGAGCCTGAACCGGAGTTTGTTTCTGTTTTCACGGTATAAATAAACAAGTGCCAGTAAAGTGCCAAAAAACACAAGGAGAAGGAACAGCGACTGATCGAAAATAAAAAACAAATGTTCCAGCATCCAGCTTTTTCCGGGAACGCCAAGCCATAAGCCAACGCCTTTATAGGTTAAATGGTTGAGCGTGATAGGAATATGAGGGACGAACAACAAGGCTGCAACCAATGCTGCCGAAATATACAGGAAAATGGTATTCCGCCTGGCAACCACAAAGCCCGAAAATCCCACTATCAGCGCGAAAAGGAAACTGAAGTAATGCGTGTACATGCAAAGAGCGGCTGAGAGCGTAAAACCGAGCAGGTATTTGAATTTCGGCTTATGTTTGTTTATTTCGCCGTTTTCAGGGAAAAATATTTTAAGCCAGTAAAACACGAGCATCAGGCCAAAAAGCATTCCCGGTCCATACGGACGGGCAATCTGGCTGTATAAAAGCGGAAACTGTAAAAACGTGATTGCTGCTGCGGTATATAAGCCTGCTGCAGTTCCAAACATTAGCCTGCCAACCTTATAACTCATCCACACAGCTAAAATCCCGACAATAATAAACGGAAGCCTTACAACCCATTCGTTATCACCAAAATAGCGAACCCATTGCCACAGGAAAACCTGTATGCCGCCCGGATGACCATCCACGTAAAACCCTTTTGCCACCAGTTCGGAGAATGAATCGTAATACAAGCGGTTTAATGCACTCAGTTCGTCGTTGGAATACGAAAACGAACCATAATGATAAAACCGCAGCGCTCGCCGCCACCAATATGATGATCAGCAGAAAGATATTCTCAGGCTTTTTTAGCTTATGTAACCAATGCATCCTTGTAAATTGAATGTGGATATTGTTTGTAAAATTAATCGAATTGATTTAACAATATTGATCTCACTTTTCACTATTTCACCCTGACGTAGCCGAAGGCATTTTCACTATTTTCACCCTGAGCGGTTCCGATAGCTATCGGAACGAAGGGCACTTTTCACTTTTTAAGTTTTACGCAAAAATCATCCACCATAAAAACCTCATCATTTTTCGGCAGGTAAAAATACACCAGTACCGAGTCATTTGCTGTAATCCCTTCCGGAATTTTAACACCAAAATCAATGGAGTTCCATTGTCCTTTGATGGTCCGTCCGCGAAGGTACGCCGGATGGTAGGAAACTGATTTCCCGTTTTGCCTGAAATCGGCAACCAGTGTAGCGGCTGTTGAGTACTGATCGGAATTTACCTGGGCCGTTATGTAAATAAAATTCCCCTTGTTAGCCTGGAGTGAAGTAAGAGGCATAAAGTGCGAAAAACTGAATGCCTGCGCGGAATTTATAATACTCACATATTTACCCGAAAATGCATCAGGTACTTCAGCACGATTACCGGTTTCAGGTAAACAAACCTGCTCGAAATCGCAACAAACTGTCTGCAAGGTTTCAGCGTTCTTAATTCCGTTGAAAGGCTTCAACCATGGAATTACCGCGGGTTTGTATTTTACTATATCTACCTGAATGTCATCAATATATACAGGGCTAGCTCCTTTCAGATGCCAGTAATAAATTTTGACTTTATCGGCTTTCAGCCTTGCTACCGGAAATTCCCTGAAAATTTCAGAAATATTCCAGCTGCCTGAGTTCCCTTTAAAGGACACAGGATAGGTCTTATAAAAAACCTGTTTCCCATTCGAACTGAAGTCGAAAACCAGCAATATTTCAGCAGCCGTATCGCCCGAAATCCGGGAACTCACCCTGAAATATCCATCTGTTTTGCTTTCAGCCTCCAGCTCCTTTTCAAAAACTACGCTATAAGGCGAAGCTGAATTTATAAGCGATGATTTTTTACCTGAAAATGCCTGCGCCTCACTAACGGACGAACTATTGCTCCAGGGAGCTGACAAAGGAGATTCCAGATCGGTTCTAAAAATCACAGCTGTATCAACCTGGTCATCCGCTGGCAAAATCCAGTCGTGACGAACCGCACCTCTCATTTTCAGGAATTCAATTTTCAGATCGTCGAGCAGCAGGCTGTTCTTGCTAAGATTTTTAACAGAAATAAAAATACTATCCGAAACCGAGCGGATATAGGGCAGGTAAACAGCCATTTCGGCATATTTCCACTTTCCGGCAATAAGCCCGGGCATAAGGTTGTGTTGAGTTGTGGAATATTTGTTTTTTGAATGTCCAACCGATACAGTTAGTGTTACCGACGAATCTGTGCTGTTCGGGTTGTACCAGCCCCCGATTTTCAGAATTAAAGGTTGAATCTCTTTATAGTCGGACATTCCCCGAACAAAAAGGGTTTTGTCAGCTGAAATGGTATCCAATATCAACGCATTTTTACCTGAATGCGCAGATTGCGAAAATGAAAAACTGCTTGTACTGAAAAACGGATAATCTTTCTCAAAATCAGTTGAATAAGTTTGTTTTTCCAGGATTTCATCTTCGGGAATCATAAAGGTAGTGCCTTTACTGAAGCTGAAAAAGTTACCAAAATATGTCTTTGCTGTAACCGGGCCAGCGGGGTAAACCCATATGATTTGCTGGAAATGCTGCATTAGGTTCAGCGCTATAAAACCAGCCAACAGTATTGGGAGCATGACTTTTTTCCGGCTTTCACCAACCCATTTAAAAACGAAAATCAGCAATATGGCAATAAACACATAAAAATCGATCATCACCCTTTGGCTAACATACGAAGTGTAATGCCACACCCACCAGCTCGACATAAAATAAACCAGGAAAAACAGGAATCCGGCTAAACTGAAAAACCGCCATTTGCTTTTTTTGAAAAGGGAAACAAAACCCAGCATTGCGAAAGTGGCAACGGGAGTGTACAGCATCCATCCTTTTTCGAAACTGAAGAGGAAGGTGAATAAATGTGGCTTTGTAAGATCATACGATTCGCTGCCGTAAGAATACACCAGGAAATGACCTGTTTTTGCATACCAATACGTTACCGTTAGCAGGAGTGGAAGCAACAGGGCTATTGCTGAAGGCAGAAGGATACGGATTTTGGTAAATGCATTACTAAAGAATGCTAAAAAAGACTCACGGCTTCCGCATAAAAACGGAAGTGCAAATACAATGAGCCCGTTTTGTGGCCGGCTGATAATAATCATGCCAAGCATAAATGCTGCTGAGGCGTAATAAGCCGGTTTGCCCCATTTATTTGCAGCTAAAGCAGAATAAACAAAAGCATTGATCAGGAAAAAATTATATACATGTACCTGGCAGCCTGCGTTAACCGTGTAATATATAAGGTTTGTGGCAAGTGCTGTAGCTGCCAGCGACCACGCGATGATGTTTTCATTTTTCGTATAAAAGCGCAGTATTTTTCGCAGAATCAATAAGGCAAGCCAGAAGTAAAAAAATGCAGCAATGGCAATTGCCCATTGGTAGGGGAGGGAGTAGCCATCGGCGGCATATCCGGATATAACAGCAACAGCATGCCCGGCTCCAAAAAATGGCAGCCAGAGTATAGCCGGACCCGGGAAATATTTGTTTACAATGCCGTTGCCGGTATCGAACCTGTAATCTTTATAAAGCTGCCGGCTGTCAGGATAATATTCAGCTTCATATTGCTCCAGAAATCCGAAATCGGTATCGTGATAAATGAACAGGGCCGGGAGATAAGCGTAATATCCTTTCCCGTCGCTTACAATTACCCTGTCCCATTCATTTGAAGGGTTTTTGGTAATTAAAAACAAAACAGCATATACCAGGACAATAATCTCAGGTATAAATTTGCGAAGTTTCATAAGGAATGGCCCGAAATTATGTTTTTTAACATTGGTGTCCGATTAAAATCTTATATCGTCCCTACGGGACTTTTAAATAATCTACGATGTGTTTTCTACCAATATCTTGTCCCTACGGGACATTCCGCCTAGGGCGGAAGTAATATTGGTAGAATAAAAAGCAACCTCCTCAGCAATAAAGACCGCCTGAGGCGGACGAGATATACCAAGCTTTACAGCGTTTTTAATCAAATTTAACCGGACAACAATTATTTTTTTAATTACCTCAAATTGTATTCCGATTGCTAAATACATCCCACATCGTACATCGTAAATCGTACATCCCACATCCCACATCCCACATCCCACATCCCACATCCCACATCGCAATCCACATCGTCATTCGTACATCACATCGTACATCGTCACATCGCACATCCCACATCCCACATCGTACATCGTACATCCCACATCCCACATCCCACATCCCACATCCCCATCCACATCCCACATCCAATCGACATCCCACATCCGACATCCACATCCCACATCCCACATCCCACATCCCACATCCGACATCCCACATCCCTACTTATTCCTCTGCCGTAAAGCCTCAAAAACAATAATTCCTGCTGCAACCGAAACGTTTAATGATCCGATTGTTCCAAACAGTGGAATTTTAATTCTTTCATCACATAATTTCAGGTATTCGGGCGATATCCCATCTTCTTCCGATCCTAATATAAAAGCAACTGGTCCAGTAAGGTCGGTGGTTCCGTAATCGGTGCTTCCGTGTTCGGTAACAGCCACAAGGCGAATACCTGAATCTTTGAGGTACCGCAGTGTGTTTTTAAGATTCGGGCTCCGGTGAACAGGAATCAGGTTCAGCGCTCCGGCTGATGTTTTAATGGCATCGGCATTTACCTGTGCGCTTCCGCGCGAAGGAATGATGAGTCCGTCAACACCTGCACACTCGGCACTGCGGGCAATGGCTCCGAAATTCCGTACATCGGTAATGCGGTCCAATACCATAAAAAGAGGTTGCTTCCCTGTTTCATAAGTATGCAAAAGCACGTCCTCAATAGGCTGGTATTCAATCATCGAAACAAAAGCAACAATTCCCTGGTGGTTTGATTTTGTAAACGAATCGAGCTTTTCGTTCGGCACTTTCTGAACGGGGATTTCACGTTTTTCAGCAAAATCGGTTATTTCGCGCACCTGTGCATTTCGCAGTTCACGCGAGAGTAATATTTTTTCGATATCTTTTCCGGCATGCAGGGCTTCCAGTATAGGATGAATTCCGTAAATCATATTTTCCGGTTGCTTGCGGGGGCCTTTGAAGTGTTTTTCGTACATTTTTTCTTGGATTGAGGGGATTGATGGGATTGATGGGATTGAGGGGTTCAAATGCCTTCGGCGTTCAAATGCCCTCGGCGTTCCCTGCCTGCTGACGCAGTCAGGCAGGAATTGCCTTCGGCGTTCAAATGGCTTCGCCGTTCAAGAGGTGGTTGGTTCATTTGATCATTGTTCATTGTTTGTTTGAAATTGTGCGTTTTTTCAAGGAATTTGAAGGGTTTGAGGGGTTGAAGGGTTCAATTGCTCAAATGTTCATTTGTTCTATCATTCTATTGTTCAAATGCTTCGCGTTTAAATGCCTTCGGCGTTCAGGGTTCAAGGGTAGTTGGTACGTTCCCCCCTTTATATTTGTTCATTGAAAATTGTTTGTTGTTCATTGTTTATTATACAAAGAGTTTAGGGGCTGCACGAGGGGTGAGCGGAGCGAAAAAAATAAACAAAGAGTTTAGGGGCTGCACGAGGGGTGAGCGGAGCCGAACCCTGGTTTTAAGAGTTTGAAGAGTTCAAATGTTCAACTGTTCTATTGTTCAAATGCTTCGCGTTCAAATGCCTTCGACGTTCAATGGGTAACTTGTTCAATTGTTCATTATTCATTGAAAATTGCTTGTTGTTAATTATCTGTTTAAAAGGTTTAGCTTCCCTGCCTGCAGTTTACCTGCGCGAAGCAGGCAGTCAGGCAGGCTGAGCTCCCGCCTTTGGCAGATCGGTTGAAGAGTTTCACTTTCCTTTTTATTCTTTCATCCCACATCCCACATCCCACATCGTAAATCGTACATCCTACATCCCACATCCCACATCCCACATCCCACATCCCACATCCCACATCCCACATCCCACATCCCACATCCCACATCCTTCCTACCTTCTCCACACCTGCACATTCTGGTACCAGATTGATTTATAATAAGGGTTCCGAACCAGTACGTAGTCGTTTTTCGAAAAAGGATTTATTGCCTTGTTAAAGTAAAATTTCAATGCTCTGGGGTCTTCGTATTCGCCATATATCCATACTTCCTGTTCAAAGCTTCTGAAAACCCGGGTGGGTTTTCCCATTATAATAAATATCATACCCCTATCCGTTTTCCAGCCTTCGGTAAAGGATGTATATAGCTGGTTGGCTACTTCCACACGCTGATAGTACTTACGGATTAGCTCTGTGGCCAGGTCGGGCCTCCCGGCACTTACAATCCAGAAACTATCGACAGCCAGTTTGGGGATGCGGTGTTCGAGTAACTGCTGATACTCTTTTGATGAAGTAAGGTAGCGTAACGCTTCCAGCATAAGCGTATGCTGGGTAACCTTTGGGAAACCATTATTCATCCTGAAAACTGTCGGGCCTTCCATTAAGTTTGTATCCGCCTGGAAAAAATAAAACCCGGCTTTTGCAGGAGTAAAATACACGCTTCTTCCGTTTTTCAACTCCAGGGTAAAGGTGCTGTCGGGGGTATAGTCGAAAGGCGAACGTCTTTCTTCAACAAAAGGTGGGGGCGGGGGCGGAAAGTTACGGAAATAGCATTTTACATTCATAGTACTGTTTACGGCGCTTTCGCTAACCAGCCTCACTGCTTGCGAATACGATAGGCGGTTTCCCGAAAGGAAGTCGCCCGATTCAGTTTGAATCCTGTACCACGATTGGGTTAAATGGTTTTTTTTGCCAAAAAACTCAAGCAGCAAAAAATCATCCATCATTCCCGGAACCGAATAGGTGGCTTTCACAAAATAGTCGTTACCAACAGGGGCTCTGAACGTCCAGGTATGGCTGATAAAGCTTTGAAAAGCCAGGGTATCGGGAATGGCAAACGATGCGCTGTCGAACAACTCAACACGTTTACCGGCTCCTATAATTTCGTATTTTAATTTGCCTTGGCGGGTGTATTTTTTGGTTGCAGGATCAGGTGGTATAAGTCCCGCAGGCAACTCAATGCTAATGATCGATAAACTATCATTAATATTGTACAACTGGTTGATGTGTAGCGAGTTGGATTTCAGGCCTGTATAAAGGCTGCTAATATCCATTCCGGTAATTTTAAGCGAAGGATTGCACCCGGCTAACAGTATCCAGACAGGAATACTCAACAGTAAATTTCGAAAAGGTCGCCTTGTAAAAATCTGCAAAATAGTTCTGAGTTAATTTCGGGATAAAAATACAAAAAAAAGGGGCTGGAATATGCCCTGCCCCTAAATGCGTAGGATTTTATTAAGCGATTTCTATCTTACCCTCACCTTAGTTCCAATCTTTAAGGTTTTGGAAGCTTTCATCCCATTAATGGAACAAATCTGGTTTACGGTAGTACCGTATTTGCGTGAAAGTGAATAGAGAGTGTCGCCGCTTTTTATGGTATGGTATTTCTTTGATTTTGCTTTTGACTTCGAAGTGTTAGTAAGCTCATCCTTGTCGGTAGCAATATTTCCCGATGTTCCGGGTAAATAATCGCGGGTGCGCCCGAATGTTGCTTTTGTAATACTGAATGTATCCGTAAGCAGGCTGTATGTTTCAAAATCAATCATTTGTTTCGGGTTAAATGCCTTGCCCTGGAACCTTGTTTCGAAATGGAGGTGATTGCAACTGGCCCTTCCGGTACGACCGCCAAGCCCGACAACTTCGCCGGCTTTAATCGCTTGGTTTACCTTAACATTTATTTTCGAAAGGTGTCCGTAAAGGGTTTCGAGCCCATTAAAATGCCTGATAACCACGCAGTTGCCATAGCCTGAATAGTAGCGGGCCATACGAACCACACCATCGAAAGCTGCACTTACCGGGTCGCCCGATTCCAATCGTATATCAACACCCGAATGCATGCGCCGGCCACGGTATCCGAAAGGCGATAAAAAGTCACCTTCTATCGGAAATACAAATCCTGTTGAAAAGTCGTTGAACAGCGGTAAATAAGTGGAGTCGCCTGTCGAAGGCGGAACTTCGTTGTACCGGCGAACATATAATGTATCCCAACTTGTGTAATACTGATTTAAAAAAGGGATATCAATTTCGGCCGGTGTGGCTGAGTTGGATACGGGAAGCGATATTTCAGACTCTTCCAGCTCATTTTCGTCCATTCCTCCTGCCGGTTCATTGGCAAGTTGCTGGGCTACTGCCACACTACAGCTTAGGCTGAAAATCATTGATAAGAGTAGGGTGAGAGCTTTTTTTTGTAATGCCATAAAGCTTATTTTGTCAGGTGATGATATGTATCAACCCGATATATGTTTTTTCTTGAGTTTCCAAAAGTAGTGTAAACCAAATTAATATGAAATTAAAATTAAGTTTTTTTAAGAAATTCTTTTCCACAGTTTTTGCAATTCCCTGCTTTATCAAGGCCGCTTGCATCAGTATTGTAAAGCCGCCTCGAAATCAGGATTGTATTACACACCGGGCAGTATGTGTTGTTGTTTTCGGACGAAACATTTCCGGTGTAAACGTATAATAACTCTTTGTCGGCAATACGCTTAAGCCTCCTGAGTAATGCTACCGGTGTCGAATCGGTTGCAAGCTTATAGGCCGGATGATAGCGCGACAGGTGCAACACCGTTTCTTTCCCCAGCTCAGCAGCGATCCATTTTACCATCGAAGTAAATGATCCTTCATCATCGTTAAGTCCGGGAATAACCAGGTTTACCACCTCCAGGTGTTTCCCGGCAAGGATGATCTGTTTCATTGATTCCTTCACCGGTTCAAGTTTTGATGATGTTACTTTGGTATAGAAATCTTCGTCAAATGCTTTGAGATCAATGCTGAAAGCATCCATAAATTCAAGAAGAGCCTTCAGCGGTTCCTTGTTAATAAATCCGTTGGTAACCATCACGGTTTGTAATCCGGCTTTTTTTGCAAGCCTGGCAATATCATACATGTACTCGTACCAGATGGTTGGCTCGTTATAGGTAAAGGCTATCCCTCTGTTATCGGGATTACTGAGAGCCAGCTGAACTATCTGTTCGGGTGTGTTAAAATTCCTGGGCAATTCGGGGTATGCAGCTGTTTGCGATATGGTGCAATTCTGACAGAAAAAACACCGTAAATTACAGCCATACGTGCCAAGCGAAAGTATGGTTGACCCGGGCTGGAAATGGTAAAGAGGCTTTTTTTCGATAGGATCGAAATTAACAGCCGAAGCAAAACCATATACTTCGGTAATCAGTTTTCCGCCCTTATTGATCCGCACCCTGCAAATGCCGGCTTTGCCATCGGTAAGTTTACATCGGTGCGGGCACAAATTGCATTGTACATCACCGTTGTTTAAAGAATTATACCATAGGGCTTCGTGGTTCATATTTTTGGCAGATAATATGTGTTGTTATTTCGGGAGTGGTGTCAAGTGTTTTCTTCAAAAATACTCCAAAAAATGTTTTCTTTTCCACGAAATTGAGATTGCAGTCATAAACGATTTCAGAATCTTTTTGTCCAAGATTATTATAATGGAACTTTGTTTTTGTCTTAAAATACTTCCTGTGATATTCATGATAGAATTGTTCAATATTACATTTTATCTGTCCTTTGGAATTAAATTTCCCTTTTTTGACTACAAACCATTCATTTTTGTCAAAATTGTATGAATACTCTTTCCTGACTCTGAAAATCTTATTGAAATTGACTTTTATTGTTTCATTAAACTCATGATTGTCAATTGTTGTTAAAGTTGTTTTCTTTGTTAAAAAAGTATTCTTATCTACAGTTAATGATTCAGTTCGAGAGACAGATTTACCGTAAAAAGTTTTCAATTCTTCAATTATCCTGTTTCGTCTGATTTTTTGGACTGTCATGTAAATTGTGTCCTGGTTATCAATTAGAAAAGTTACTATTGAATATGTATTGTTTAGCTGAAAAATGTCTTTTACTGTTGAGTCAGACCACAATTGTTGCCGATGAATTATACTTTGAGTAGAGTCAACTGTCTCGGTTTTAATTGGGAATGCTATTTTAATTGTTGATGTGTTTGAATTTTTCTGGAGGGAAAATCTGGATTCCTTTTATGTCGTATTCTTTAATTATTGTGTCGGTTGTCAAGTCAAAAGTTGTTCCGTATTCATAGTTTATTTCTGTCACTTTCTTAATTTTCGATGTTTGTCCGAAGGTCAGTAAAGTAAAGGAATTCAATACAATTATCAAATAGATTTGTCTTCTCGTCAGTTTTTTTTAACATTACACACAACGGTTACGATATGACAAGTGGCGGCCTGCGGAGCGCTTTTCTGTCTACCAGACAGAAAACTGCCTGCGGGCACTAAGTTAACTAGTTTTCACCTTAACCCGCCATTTGTTATATCGTGTGTTACCAGCAGTGTTTCATTTTGTTGCAGTTTATTTGTCAGTTTCACTATCATCAAAGTAAAGTATAAAAATCAAATAGTTATTGATTTCTGTCCCAGTTTCTTTTTTGTTTTTTAAAAAGTCGAAATTTTCAAGTGCCTCTTTCTCAATATTGGTTTTCGAAATAAGATTCAGGAATTTGGTTTTACATTCCATTGCTGTCCTTGAACAAAATCCTGTCCAAGATTCGTTTTGTTTTCTGGTTGTCGGGTCGTATGAAAGCCAATATAATTCACAAGTACCGTCTGGGAAATGGTATTGAACTTGTCCGCCCAAATTTGCCAAATTTAATTGTCTTGCCGTTTCGACTACTTCTAAAAAGTCAGATTGTCTCCAGCCAAATTCGTTTCCATTCTTTACAGCTTTGTCGAGA
Organism: uncultured Bacteroidales bacterium; assembly: GCA_963714825.1. Lineage (GTDB taxonomy): Bacteria > Bacteroidota > Bacteroidia > Bacteroidales > UBA4417 > UBA4417. Next base: position 245,239 of record CAVQQF010000004.1, read on the forward strand.
ATTGCTTTTGGAAGTCGATTTTCTTCAATCATTTCGTTGTCTTTCTGCGGTTTCAACATTGCTGGTAACATTTTTATAACAGCAATTTGTCGTGAGTTTAGCTGTGTTTTAAACCGGATTCCAGTCAATCGGTTCTTTTCCGGTGCTGAGCAATAGGGCGTTTGTTTTCGAAAAATGCCTGCAGCCGAAAAATCCTCTGTAAGCTGACAGGGGCGAAGGGTGTACTGATTTCAGCACATGATGTTTCGAGGTGTCGATCAAGGCCGTTTTTGCCTGTGCATAACTCCCCCAGAGCAGAAAAACCAAACCGGTATGCCGGGCCGAAAGCTGCCTTATCACTTCATCGGTAAAATTCTCCCATCCCTGGTTTTGATGCGAACCGGCCTGGTTAGCCCGTACGGTTAATGTTGCATTGAGCAAAAGCACTCCCTGCTCCGCCCACTTTTCGAGGTTCCCTGATTTTGGAATCGGTATGCCCAAATCCGAATTCAGTTCTTTATAAATATTTACAAGCGAAGGAGGGATAGCAACACCATCGGGTACCGAGAAACAAAGCCCGTGTGCCTGCCCATTGCCGTGGTAAGGATCCTGCCCGAGTATTACCACTTTAACTTTATTGAAAGGAGTGTGGTCGAAAGCCGCAAATATCCGCTTGCCGGGAGGAAAAACCTGGTATTGTTTTTTCTCTTCCAACAGGAAGCCTTTTAATTTTTCGAAATAGGGCTTTTCGAATTCTTCCCTCAGCACTTCGAGCCATCCGGCCTCTATCCTTGGTTCTGATTTATCCATTTTAAGTCATCAAATTAAGGGATGAAATTAGAGAAAAATGTTAAACCAGGCATTCATAATAACATGTAAATACTTTTCGGCGCCTTGTATTTTAGCGAAATCATAGTATTACGTAGCCATGATAAGAAAAAGATTCTTTGTTCTATAATTTTATCGTGCAGTTTATCGTTAATGATGGAAAATGGACGATGATGAATAAGCTGTTTTGTTTTGCACTTTTGATAGCCACGATTTTCATATCTGCCTGCCAACCTCCTGTTACCTTCGATAAACCTCAACCGGCTGATGTTGATGAGCTTGCAGCTTTTCCGGGCAGGCTACAGGGGAAGTTCCTCAGCGTTACGGATGGTTCCATTCTGCAGATTACGCAAAGCCAGATGATACGAGTGTATGATTTCGAATTGTGTGAGCATATCAGTCAGCTCGATAGTACACAGCAAATTATTGGCGACACGCTTTACGACATCGAAAGTGGCAAGGGAATGGCCGTGCAGATTGAAGGCGATTCAATAATCTGGCATTTGCATCATGTTGATACGGTGTTCAACCTGAATTCAAGTAATGTGCTGAAGAAATTAAAAGGATATTATTTTGTGAATATGCAAACCCCTTCGGGAACGTGGCAGGTTAAAAAACTTGAAATATCAAGGGGAACAATTACCCTTGGAAGCATAAAGTCAAAAGCCGAAATTGAGCAACTGATTGCCATTACCGATACGGTTGCCGGAAATGCATCATATGTATTTTCGCCTACCCGCAGGCAGTTCAGCAAGTTTGTCCGCCAGAAAGGATTCAGAAATATCGAAAAATTTAACAGGATAAGGGAATAGCGTGTGATTGCTTTAGTTTAGTTGTAGTACATAAAAAGGAAACCACATATAACCCAATTATAATTTAAACTTTGAAATAAAATGGGGAAAAAGGGACCAATGCCAAACTTTAAGACTGTGGACGACTACATCGCCAGTCAATCGAAGGAAGCACAAATAATTTTACAAGAATTACGAAGCATCATCAAAGAAGCTGTTCCGGAAACGGTTGAGATTTCAAATTATAAAGTTCCTTCTTTTACGCTAATTCCGGAAACAAAACCCGAACAGCAAATAATGATAGTCGCTTATGCAAAATATGTGAGTTTTTACCCTTTTCAGGCTACCATTGACCATTTTGCCGACGAGTTAAAAAGCTTTGAATTGGGAAAGGGTACTGTTAAGTTTCCATTTAACAAACCATTACCGAAAGAACTGATTAAGCGAATGGTTAAGTTCAGAAAAGAAGAAATTTTAAGTGAATCGAAATGATTTGACTGATTGTGCTTAATTATTTAAAAGGACTGGCTTGATAAAAATTCCTGCCAGGCAGTTACCCGCAAATTTTCCTATTTTTTCTTCTTCTTTTTCTTCCGGTTTTTCTCTTCTTCTTCAGCATCGCGAAGCAGGGTTTTCCAGTCCGATTTTGTTTCGGCGGTAAATGCCAGTGTTTCGGAATAATCCTGGTTTTTAATCTCCATAACCACAACCGGCTTGCCGATATAACCTTCAATTTCTTCGAGTAAAGGCTTTTCCTCTATGCTGCAGAACGAAACGGCTATGCCTTTTTTATCGGCACGACCGGTACGACCCACGCGGTGCACGTAGTTTTCGGGTTTTTCGGGCAGGTCGTAATTCACTACAAAATCAACACTCGGAATATCAATGCCCCGGGCACTCACATCGGTAGCAATAAGTATTTTAAACTCACTGTTTTTAAAGCGTTTCATCACCAGCAGCCTGTCGGTTTGCTCTTTATCTCCGTGAATGGTTTCGCATTTGATGTTCAGGCGTTCCATTGCCAGCATCACGCGTTCGGCCCTAACTTTGGTACGGACAAAAACCAGTATTTTACTTTCCGGATTTTCGTTCACCATGCGCTCAAGGAAAAACCGCTTATCATCCATTTCGATAAAAGCCACCGAATGTTCAATATTTCGGGCTACCGGGTCCTTTGGCGAAATTTGTATCCGTATAGGATTGGTAACCAGCGAATAAGCTACGTTTTTAATATATGGGTTAATCGTAGCCGAGAAAAACAGCGTTTGCCGTTTGCGTGGAAGTTTCTTTACCAGTTGTTCAATATCGTTAATAAATCCCAGGTCAAGCATATGGTCGGCTTCGTCGAGGATCAGGATTTCAATTTTACCCAGGTCGAGATGTCCCTGGCTAACCAGGTCGAACATTCGGCCGGGCGTAGCAACCACAATATCTACCCCTTGCTCGAGGCGTGCAATTTGCGGGTCCTGCTCCACTCCGCCCATAAGGCAAAATGTTTTTACACGGGTATGGCTGCCAATCGCCTGGAATACTTCGGTTATCTGCAAGGCAAGTTCACGGGTTGGCACCATTACCAGGCAGCGGATACCATCGCTTCGCCTCGATGATTTCTGTTCGTGAAGCATATTTATGACCGGTATAGCAAAAGCAGCTGTCTTACCCGTTCCGGTTTGTGCAATGGCAAGCACATCGTCGCCATGCAAAATAGGGCCTATACTTTTATACTGTATATCGGTCGGGCGGCGAAACCCCGCCTCGGCTATGCTGCGTTGTATTTCATCGGCAAAACTGTATTGTTCAAATTTCATATCACAGGTGTAAAAGCTGCAAAGATACGGAGGGAATGTGAGTTATCGGGGAATTATTAAGCCTGATGCATGTCCTGCCCCTCAGATATGGGTACTGATAATTTAGTTTATGACAGTTGATCGGTCAGCCTGTCTGCATCGTGTGACGAATAAAGTATTGCGTTTGTAACCTGATGCCTTGTTTAATAGAGTTGTTGCAAGTGTTTCTGAAAGTCGTGATAGCTATTCGACATTTTAACAGCCTGCTTTTCTAAATCCATAATCCCCGACAGAGAACCGGGTATTTTTACAGCAAGCTGCGTCGCTTTTTCAACTTCTTCGGGAAATTTTGCAGGATGTGCAGTTTCAAGAAAAATTCCGGTATATGCATTACTTAATCCAAATGCTTTTAAGCCTGCATAGGCTATTGCACCATGAGGGTCGGCCTGGTAATCGTATTTTTCCTGCAATTCGGCCATAGCCGACCGGGTTTGATCGTCGCTAAAAGAAAATCCTGTTATATCGGCTTTCATAGCCAGATGATGCTTTTGATACAACTCAAGCATACGTGGGAAATTACTTGGATTACCCACATCCATTGCATTTGTAATGGTGTGTATTGTTTTTTGCGGATTAAATTCACCTGTTTTTAAATACGCGGGTACTGAACGGTTGCTGTTGCTGGCCGCGATAAACTGATGCACCGATAATCCCATTCTTTTAGCGATAAGGCCGGCAGTTAAATTTCCGAAATTACCACTTGGAACACTTATGACTGCTGGTTTATGAATTATGCCTGCCTGCGCTATAGCATAAAAATAGTAAATCGATTGAGGGAACAATCGTGCAAAATTTATGGAGTTTGCTGAGGTCAGGTATAAATTCCGGTTCAGTCCGGCATCAGCAAAAGCCTGCTTAACCAGCCGCTGACAATCGTCAAAATCGCCATCCACTTCCAGCGTGGTAATATTGCCACCCATGGTGGTAAGTTGTTTTTCCTGCAATCCGCTCACCTTACCTGAGGGATAAAGTATGATAACTTTTATGCCTTTCCGGTTGTAGAAAGCCTTGGCTACAGCGCTTCCGGTATCTCCCGATGTGGCTACCAATATAATTCTGTCGCGCTCAACATCCTGCAAAAAGTATTCAAACAGGCCTGCCATAAAGCGTGCTCCCACATCTTTAAATGCCAGGGTAGGGCCATGAAATAATTCAAGTACAAATAAATTGTCGTCCAATGGCTTCAGTGGAACCGGAAATGAAAGTGCTTCGCTTACTATTCCTTTTAATACATCGGCAGGGATATCATCTCCCAACATGGCTTTTGAAACTTCGAAGCCGATTTCGCTCAAATTCAAATCCGGGAGTTTTGCGAAGAAGGTTGCTGGTAAAACCGGTATGTGCTCAGGCATAAAGAGTCCCGATTCACCCGAAATGCCTTTTAATACTGCATCTTTCAGCGATACTTTTTGTGAAGGATCATTAATATTGTAATAGTTCATTTAACTTTTTTTCGCTGTATGATATTGATTAGCTATTGTTTCGATACGCTTTACTGAGCACGATCAGTCGGATTCAATTATTTCGGTAACAAAAGCACCGGGTGCATTTAAGCCGGAGGAAAAAGCCTCGCTTTCGAGTCCTGCATTTAAAAAACCTTTCTTCATTACTTCGGTAATCTTTAGAAGTGATTTTTCGCCCCGGCATATTGAGAATACAGATGGCCCTGAACCTGATATTCCGCAACCGATAGCTCCTGCACTGATGGCGGCATTTTTTATAGCTTCGAAACCGGGGATCAGATGCTTTCTTTTAGGTTCGGCAATACCATCCGACATGGATCGTTTCAGTAATTCATAATCACTATTCAATAATGCCACCATAAACCCGGCAGTATTGGCACTGTGGATAACTGCTTTTTCAACTGAAATATCCTTATCCAGCACTTTCCTTGAATCGGCAGTATTGAGTTGCATATGGGGATGAACAAGAGCCACAAACAGATCGTCGGGACAGTTTACCGGAATAATATCCAAAGGTTCATAGCTGCGTATAAGTACAAACCCCCCGAGTAAGGATGGGGCCACATTGTCGGCATGTGCCGTACCACAGGCTATACGTTCGCCTTCCATTGCAAAGGGAATAAGATAAGGTGTGCTCAATGGGCTACCCAAAAGCTGATTTAAAGCATAAACTGCAGCCGCCGCACTTGCAGCACTGCTACCCATACCGCTGCCAAGGGGTAAATTTTTTTCGAGTGAAATTTTCAGCCCCAGCTCGCTTCCTCCAATTGCTTTCAGAAAGGCATCCACTGCCACACCGGCGGTATTCCGGTGCCGTTCCGAAGGTATCAGGTGGCCGTACTCACCTTTTAATTCTATACTGGAATTATCACCTTCAGCGTTAACCGAAACGGTAACTTTATCGCCAATACCTTCGACAGCAAAACCCATAATATCGAAACCGCAGCCAACATTGGCAACAGTTGCCGGGGCAAAGGCTGTAACTGATTTGTATTTAGTCATCGGATAAAGTTATAGGTTTTAAATCAGTTGACAGGTTTTTATTTAATGTTTCAGCCCTTTGGCAATCCGCACAATATCAGCCAGAACACCTGCTGAAGTAACGTCGACTCCCGCTCCCGGACCTTTTATTACCATGGGATATGTTTGGTAATATTTGGTTGTCAGGCTGAGGCAGTTTTCGGTTCCTCTTAAAGTGTAAAAAGGATGAGTTTCGTCAACTTCCATCACCGACACCCTGGCTTTACCATTCATTATCTCAGCTACATAGCGTAACTTTTTCCCTCTCGCCCCGGCATCTTCATAACGTTGATGAAACGGCTTGTTATAGTTTTTTAATTCAGCAAAAAAGGCCGGAATATCTTTGGCATCAGCACTTTCGGGCGTCATTAATGGTTCGACTGCTATGTCCTGCTCTTCAATATTCCAGCCACATTCTCTTGCAAGAATAAGACATTTCCGGGCAACATCCATACCACTCAGGTCGTCGCGGGGATCAGGCTCGGTGTAATTGTTTTCTTTCGCGAATTTAACCAGTTCGCTGAAAGGCAACTCCCCGTTGTATTCTGACAACAGGTAGTTCATGGTACCCGAAAGTACTGCTTCTATCTTGATTACCTGGTCACCACTATCGGAAAGGCTGCGCAAAACGTTTATTACCGGTAATCCCGCGCCTACGTTGGTTTCGTAATGGAAAGGTGTATTCCGTTTACGAGCCGAATTATGCAACAAATTGTATTGAACCATATTTTGGGTGTTAGCCCGCTTATTGGCAGTTACAATGGCAATATTGCTGGCCAGCAGTTCATTATAATAGGTTACCGTTTCATCCGATGCTGTTACATCAATAAACACACTGTTTTCGAGATTCTGCGAAACGATAGCCGCAGTTAAGCTTTTCAGGTCGGCTTGTTCGGAACTTGTTTCGAGGGTATGCCGCCATTCCGAAATATTTATGTCCTCTTCTCCAATAATCATTTTCCGGCTGTTACTCAGCCCGCAAATCTTGAGTAATATATGTTGCTCAACCAGTGATTTTTTCTGGTTTTCAATCATTTCGAGCAATTTACTTCCGATGGAACCCGTTCCGATAATATAAAGGTGTAATTGCAATAACTCATAGTTAAAAAGGGATTGATGAAGCACATGGAGTGCCTTTTTCAGATCCCTGCGACCGATTACGATCGAAATATTCAACTCGGAACTGCCCTGGCTGATGGCTTTTACATTAATCCCGTTCCTTCCGAGCGGACCAAAAACCCGCGCCGATACTCCCGGCATTTTACGCATATTTTCGCCAACAACGGCAACAATGGCCAGGTCGTTGTCGGAATATATATCGGAGAGCAAACCTAAGCGAAGTTCCTCGGCAAAGGTTTTCCGGAGCAACTCACAAGCCTGTTCCGATTCGTCCTGTTGTATGGCTATGCAGATAGAATGTTCGGATGAAGCCTGGCTGATGAGGATGACATTTATTTTATACTGGGCCAGAATTTTAAACATCCTGGCCGAAGTGCCTGCTACGCCTACCATTCCGCTGCCTTCTATATTAATAAGGCATATGTCTTTCAGCGATGATATTCCCTTAATGAAACCGTTGCCCTTTCCCGTTTCGCGGCTGATTAAAGTGCCTTTGTGCGAAGGATTAAAAGCATTTTTCACCAGTATCGGGATCCCTTTGGCCATAGCAGGCTGCATGGTTGCCGGGAAAATTACTTTGGCTCCGAAATGTGTTAATTCCATGGCTTCGTTGTACGACAGTTGTACTATGCTTTGCGCTTCTTTTACAAAGCGTGGATCGGCAGTCATAACTCCATCAACATCGGTCCATATTTCAATAACCTCGGCGTGCAGAGCCGCTCCCAGTATCGAAGCAGTGTAATCCGAACCACTTCGTCCCAGTGTGGTCGTTTGCCCCTGTGCTGTGCTTGCGATAAAACCGGTAACAACATTCAGCCCTGTATTTGCTGCAAAATATTCGTGTATAAGTGCATTGCTGATTAAAAAATCGACTTTGGCATAACCGAAGGTAGTATCGGTTTTAATAAGGGTGCGTGCATCGGTATAATTGGCCTCCGGAATCTCCGTTATGAGGGCATGCGTAATAACATAAGCTGAGAGCCGTTCGCCAAAACTCAATATCAGGTCGCGGGTTCGTAGAGTTAATTCGCCAACCATGGATGCACCTCTGGCAATACCGGCCAGCTCGCTACATATGGCCATTACCTCAGTATTCACCGCAGTTTGCTGAGGTTCAGGAATCAGCTCTTTGATGGTATCTGTATGCCGCTGCTCTATTTCACGAATAATGTATTCGCATGCCCCCTGGTCTAAGGGTATGGCCTCACACAGTTTTATCAGCTGATCGGTTATTCCTCCCTGGGCTGAAACCACCAGCGTTATACCTGTATTCAGTGAGTGATACTGTTTTACAATAGCAGCCATATTCTTTATCCGCTCAGGATTAGCAATGGACGTACCACCAAATTTTAAAATGCGCATGATTATTCAGGCTTATTGATTTTGGGATTTTATAAAAAACAAAAAGCGCTTTTCCTGAAGTTGAGAAAGGCGCTTGAAAAAGAGCAGGCAATCTCAACCTGGTGGGTGATTAGTGTAAATGGTTATCATGCCTTTAATGTAGAAATTCATTTTCCTTGCAATTTATTAACTATTCTGATTCAGGAGAAAGCTTGCTGAGTTGTTATTTCGTATGTATTACCGGTATATTCTCAATCCTGCCGTTCATTCATCGAAACGTAACTCCCGGTAGTTCTTATATACAAATATACATGTAATATCTGTAATATATATCAACATTCGCATTTAATGGCATTTTACAAAGCGAGTTTCTTGTGATTTTATGTAAGGATTCACAACAGGCCTTACATAACAGCCGGACCAGAATTTTGTTCTGCCGCATGAAATGAAATCACTTCTTCGGCCGGTATTTGTTTTTTGAGAGTATGATAATTCGCGGCACTCCGGTAATAATTTACGTAAAACCCTGCCTGTTGTGTATTACCTTTTACCATTTTGTTAATTAACCTGTAGTCACTTTATACCGATTGAAATCCGGGTACAAATTTTTCACATGCTGAGGGATACTAATAATGTTGCTGTAACTTTACGCGAAATCGAATATTCTATCCGTATCCGGGATAAGAATACTTCTTTTGTCGATTTACGCGATATTTTACGCAGCGAATTAACAAAATTCACTGTCGCTGAGCATTTTATAGATAACGAAAATCCCATTCGGGAATTTCTGCAGTCGAATATTGAGAGGAGTTTAATTGTCAAAGATGATACCCGCATTTATTTCCTGGGTTATTCCGAAACTGATGGGTCGCTTAAGATTGATTTCACCTTGCTGATAGTTGCCAATTCGGCAAATTACGCTCCCATCAGGAAATCGCTCGATTCGCTTGTAAAAGATACCATTGCTCAATATTTCGAAGAGATTCTGGAGCGGCATATGCCGGTTAACATCTCGGTGCAGGCCAACGACAAGGAAGTAACGACCTTATCCGATACCGAAGGCTCGCAGGGTAAAAAGCCTCGCCAACTGCGTGATACATTTACACGTATAGCTGCCATCGCAGCCCTTGTAATTTCGTTGGGAGTGGGAGGGATGTATGCATATAATATGATAAGTGCCAATATGCAGCGCGAAACCACTAAACTCAGGGAAGAGTACATTGACCTGATGATACAGAAGAAAATTATTGAAGCAGTGAAAAGCCAGGAATTCACCGTTAATTTGTATAAGATAGCTGATACGGCTGGTATGGCCGGAAATTCCAGCGTTCCGGTGAGAAATAAATAGTCAGGCGGATTTTACTCAGCTAGCATAACAGAAAGAAAAATCATAAAACGGTAATGTATTTCATTCATTACTAATCCTGTTCATAAATCAGAAGTCATTTCTCGCATCTTTCAGGATAATAATCAGTCGAAATAATAAGCCGATGCCTGCGGTTCAAAGCTTAATCACTCAAAATGTGGTTTTAAACATTTTTTCCTTCGTAATACCCGCTTTTGGATTGATTTTCCGAAAACTCGCGCCTGGCAGATGCCTTTTTCAACGTAATACAAAAGGCACAGCAATAGCAATAATACCCGTGAAAACTACAACCATAATAAAGAGGTTGTACCGTGTATTGTAATTCCCCAGCAAGGATTCATCATAATACTTGTCAACTTCCTTGTCCTTATACATTTTCAGCAAACCTGAAACCAGTTTCATCCGGGTTTGTTTACCTTTCAGCAAACCGAATATAACAACAAGGTTTACCAATACGATCAGCACAACAAAAAGGAACATAACAATCAGCATAGAATTATCCGTGCGCGATTGCTCTACCATTCCTGAATTTATTGCCAGGGTTATGAGGTTGAGTAAAATTGCACTCAGTATGAAGATGGTATCCGTGCGTGTGTTTGTTTGCAGCTCGGATGTAATGTGGTTGTGAATGTGTTCGATCATGGCAAAGGTTTTTAATTGAATTAAAAAATAATTTTCCTGTCAGCAGAATGTCACCAGGCGATCAAAAAATCTGCATTTCTGCAATCTTTTAGTGGTGTATTAAAGGTACTGTTATTTTAACCGTATTGCAAACCGGGCTGGCTGAAATATGCCAGCTACTTAGTATGGACTGAAGAACGAGGAATAATGATGGCTAATTTGGGTAGGCGGGTCGAACAACAATAAACTTGGTATTGCGGAAGCTCTTGAGAAATATTTGTCCAAAGTCGATGCTTCCTTCATCAGTTTATCCGACTCTTCCTGGTTCCCTACGAAGCGTTCGATCATGGTCAGTAATCCCAGGGTATATGCTTTCAGGGGAATAACCGCCTCAGGTGAAATATCCAGGTATTTTTCAAAGTAAGTTTTTGCAATAGGAAGTTCGGTAGCAGCCAGGTCCCTGTTTTGCATTACTTTCATCATATGGTATCTGCCTAAGTTCAGAATCAGTATTTTTTTCGAGGCATCCAGTTTTATGGCTTCATCAAAATACTTTTCAGCTTTTAGGGCATCATCTTTATAAAGGCATACTATTCCTGCCTCCTTGTAATATTCAGGATCTTTTGGGTTTAATAAAATCAGGTCCTCCCAGTACTTTAGCAGGTCAGTGCTTTCTGATGCCAGCACAGCTTTTGCCTTGGCACCAAAGTACTTGTCTGTCGCAGCCAGTTTCTCCGAATAATTAATTGCCTTTACACTATCGCCTCCCATATCTGCGGGCAGTAAAGCGTAAATTTCGACCAGGGTAAGCATAGCTTCACTGTAATCAGGTTTTAATTCAAGTACCTTTTCGAACTGTTGGCAGGCTTCATCAACCCGTGTTTTCACCTCCCCTTGTCCCATTTGCATCGCGATGTATGCGTTTATAAAACAGGTAACAGCTTTAAAATAGGCATAGGTTACATTTCCCGGTTCATTAGCTACGGCTTTATTGATGGAGGAAATAACATCATCGATCTTCGTACCGCCACCTCCTGTGAGCATATACGACTTAAGCCTGGCCATTTCATAATGGGCCATTGCATGGGTCGAATCTTTGAAAAGAACTTCTTCCAGCATTGCCTTTGCTTCATCCACTTTTCCGTTCATCCGCAATTCGAAGGCTTTTAACACTTCTTTATCAGGCGCGTAATCAGCTTTTGCATTTGATGCCATAAGCACGATACTCAACAGCAGTAAAAATGTCAGCTTTTTCATAATGATTGGTTTTAAGTTAATGGTTTCGGTTTCTTAACAGCACGGATAATTATTAAAATCATTGAAATTAACCAACCTAAGGGATAGGGGATAATAAGTAAACCCCACCACCATGATAGTGTTGATTCGCCTCCAAAGCCTCCGAGTGCTGAGAGGTAAAATAAAAAGAAAATACCGGCTAGCGATCATAATCAGCAGGATGAAAAACAGCTTGCGGTGCCGGTCGCGTGTTAACCAGGTCGACAAGGCCACAAGCGCACTGCCTGCTGCTATTACAAGCGATCCTTCCAAAGGATCGATTATGCCAATTATCAAGGCAATTATGCCTATGATGTATATAATCCTGGTCCATTTTACTTTCTCTTTCATCTTTCTAATATTTGTATCCGTAACTTCCTTCCAAAGCAATAGGCCGTACTTTTTTGTCCTTCAGGAAATAGGCAATCCAAAACTGTGATTCAACACCCTGATGCGATTTATCCCAGCGGTATTGCACACCCGGCAGCAATGAGATAAACGACAAGGTGCGGGGATTTTCAGTGGACCTCGATTTTGAAGGAGCTATCAGCAAACTGTACTGTAAGCCTGCTTTGGGCCTCCATTTATTGACGCCGAAATAATAGCTGTAGCCCATATTTAATGCAAAGGGGAAAACCATTTCCCCCTCCCAGGCTGCATATGCACTGGCGCGGATACATCGGTGATCATCAATCCAGTATCCTGCTACGGTCCGACAAAATGGCACCGCTCAATACAATGCTGAACCCGATTTCTGGTTTCTGTGCATCGCACCTGGTGTTTGCCACCAGAAAAAAACATAAGGCTAACAGAACTATTAATGGCATCTTTTTCATAAAACGGGTAGCTTGTTTGAGAATTGTTGAATCGAAAATTAATGATTTTCAAAGGTTTATGATCTTTTATTGCAAAGTTTCTTTCACAAGGGTAGTTTAGTATTGAAGTTTTCAGCTGCTTGAATTTTTTCTCCGGAATGTTTTTTAGCGGGATGACGGGATAACACTTTTACCATCGCTCCCAACTATTTTTATTCCATCAATCCAGAAACTGCCTTTGCTTAAGATGCTCAATTCGAAACGAATCCTGCCAAATTTTTCTTCCGTTGGCATTGTATATTTATGTTCAAAGTATTTCCATGTTTCTATGCTTTCATCTGACTTAATAATGGTTTCGTATTTACCATCGAAAGCACTCACGCCACCAATCTGAATGAAAAACCTGCATCCATTGTTTTTAACCCAGAAACTAACCACATACGTATCTCCGGGCCTGGCTTCATATTCCTTGCTTAAGCCTGGTGAGTGCCATCCGCCTGTTGCCGAACACTCGCGCACAGCGAATTTTAATGACTGTTTCCCTTCCTTAAATTCGCTGGTATCGATTATTATGTCAAAATCACCGGTTTTAACTGTTTCGGGAGTGTACAGTAACCAGTTAACAGGCAGCCCTGATCTGGTAGCTTCAAAACTGCCATTTATACCGGCAGTGGCATCATAATATGTTTTCGACATGGGAGAGCAGCCACCTGCAATAAGCAGGTACATAATGGATGCAGCCAGCGATATCAGACCGTTTCTGTGATTATATGTTTTCATGGTTTCCTGCTTTTGTACTTGATTTAAGTATAAAGTAGTTATGTCCTTTCGTAGTACAGCTGATTTCTGAAACAAAGTTACTGCTGCTGTCAGTGTTTTGATTCGATTTTCTTTTGTAAATTAGCTGTAAAGTATTTTACAAGTATTCGGCAACCGGTTTTTCTAATTCCTTCGCAATTTTGCAAAAGCAAGATAAAATACTGTTCGCACTCCTGAAAAAGGAAATTGTATCTGCCATGAAACTCCAGTATCCTGGGATTAATCCAGAGATTTGCGATTGGAAGGGCCAGGAGATAACTGATTTCCAGGAAGATTTGCTGACAAAAGTGAACGGACGCCTGAGTGAAAAATGGTTTTATACGCATTTTAAAACATCGAATACCTCATTACCCCGAATCGATGTATTGAATATGCTGAGCAAATATGCAGGCTACAGTAATTGGGACGATTTCAGGTTTAAAAACTCAGCACCACTGCCTCTGGCGGAAAAACTAAAAAATGCCAACAGTATATTTATATGGGTGCCTTTACTTGTAATGCTTGCAATGGTTTTATTGATCGTCATTTATAAAATCGTTAACACACAGAATTACCGTTTTACTTTTATTGATGCCGATACCGGGGACACCATACGGAATACAATGATACAGATCGACCTGTTATCCGAATCCGAGTCTCCCGTGAGTTATAGCTGCGACAAGGAGGGCTCATTTGCTTTGCGCACCGATCAGAGTAAAATTAAAATGCTAATCCGGTCACCATACCATCAAACAGATACTGTTGAACGAATATTGAAAAAATTTAACCGCCGGGAACAGATCAGGCTTCATGCTGATGCCTATGCGCTGATGATTCACTATTTTTCGAAAACGGATATTAAAGCCTGGCAACAACGACGCGAGAAACTGGATAATATGTTCAGCGATGAGGCAATGATATACCAGGTAGCCGATCATAAAGATAGTCCGGGAATGATGCTGTATAATAAATGGGAGTTTATCGATAAACTCACTATGCCCGCTGGCAGTTTACGGCACATCGAAATTCTGGATACCCGCTACGAGAATGGGCGGATAAAGTTACTCAGTTTTAAAACTAAGAGTTTAATAAAATGAAGTGGTTTACAATTTTTGTTCTGATCCTGATCTGGCTTGTATGCAGTGCCCGAAGCTGCAGCGAAGGCGGCAACCCGAAAGAAAGGTACGAAAGGAAAATTCTATCCGTTGCCATCGACAGCGTTAAGCAGGCTTTTGATGTGAATACTCCGGGTGATCAGCTTTTAAGTGCATATGAAGCAGCGGCAATTCAAAAACTCATGGATTTCGCCGATTATATGAAAATTGCAACCGACAACACAGTGGATAAAAGCTTCAGAATGCAGGCCAGCCACATGGCCCGAAATCTTTTTATTTCAACTGAAACTGACACCCGTGCCTGGTACAAAGCTTTTGCCGGGGATAAAAAGAGTAAGCCCGGGTTGCTGCCTGATGAAGTTTTTCCTGCTGAGTCGTTTTGGCGAAGGCCTGTTGAGATTAACGTCAGTTCGCCATTGAAACAGGAAAATGATTCCACTTTTAAAGGCAGCCTTACCTTTTATCAGCAAAACATTCCGTTTACCAGGCCCGATCAATCCATTGATATTCCTGTTAAGTTATCCATCGATATGTATGCAACCCGAAAGCTGAAATCGTTTGGCGATGAACAACTTAAAGTTTGGGATGTGTACCTTGGAGATATTAGGTAAGCGGAAAATTACCCGTTAAGGACCGGCAGCAGTTGTTGGTAAAATGAAAAAAAGGAATGTGCAAGATTGATAATGATGGAAAAACGCGATTACCTTATGGATCAGATCGAGCAGCTCGGGCGCGCTCTGGCAATGATTTTCTCGAAAATCCAAGGTTTCAGAAACGAAGGTAAAGTACCGGAAAGCATTGAGTTTACAAGCCTTTCGCTTAAAACCGAACTCGACCTTGATATGGACGAGTTGTATGCCATTCCGGTTGGTGAATTTGTTTTCCGCCTGATAGCAGAAAAAAAAGTCAATTACACCAATCTCGAATTACTGGCGGATATTCTGCTGCATATTTCAGATGATCTGTACAGCAACGAACCCGAAAATGATCAAAGCATGAATTTTTATTATAAATGTTTGAATGTATATAATTATCTGAATGAGAGAGATTTAACCTATTCGTTCGAAAGGCAGGCAAAGATTGAACGGATAAGTGGAATAATAAATTAACCGGCCGGGTTGCAGGTAATTTTAAATAGAGTCCATGATGTATTGTATACAAACTAAGCCTGCAAATCGGAAATATAGAGCAGGTCAAACCTATATTCGTCTCGCTCAGGGTTCCCTTTCACCGAAGCACGATCATTTTTTTTGTTAATTTCAGAAATCTTCCCTGTAATGTATAAAAATATATTCCGGGACTAATTTCTGATACATCAAATTCCACTTCATGTTTTCCAGCAGATTTCTTTTCATTAACCAGAGTACTTACCTCAGTTCCATATAAATCATATAACTTCAGTGAAACCATCTGGCTATTCTTTATTTCAAATATAAAAGTAGTTTTTCCGAAAGCCGGGTTCGGATAATTCTGCAATAAATCAATATCTGTAGCACTTCCCGGTTGATCGGCAATGCCGGTTACATTTCCAAGTTCTCCGCTGGCATTCACCTGCTGCGCATAGATGTCGTAAGCGTTACTGAAGTCAAGCCGTTTATCCCCCCAGGTAATGATTGCGCCGGCGGAACCATCAGAAACAAGGACCGGCGTATTTTGATCTTTTACGGCAGTGGATATTGCAACTCCATCTGTTGCCCATTGCACAAGCCCTGATGTACTAATTTTCTGTGCATAAATGTCCCCAAAGGAACCACCGGCCCGTTTATCGCCCCAGGTGATGATTGCGCCTCCTGAACCATCACTTAGTATCTTTGGCACAACTTGATACGCGGTTGCCTGGCAAATGGCTACTCCATTTTCTGCCCATTGTACGATGCCTGATGCATTAATTTTTTGCGCATAAATATCGAAACCAGGACTACCTTCCCGAATATCTTCCCAGGCTATGATGGCACCACCGGCATCATCACTTGCAATGGTAGGCGCAACACCTCCCCCAAATTGTATTGAGCGTATTGAAACTCCGTTTGCAGGCCATTGCACATCCCCATTTGCAGCAATTCGCTGTGCATAGATACTGTTAGAAATACCATCGCGATTATCCGCCCAGGCTATAATGGCACCACCGGCACCATCACTAGTGCTTACGGGCAATACACTGCTGGGTGCATTGCTTATCAGCACTCCGTTTTCGGTCCATTGCACTTCGCCTGAGGCATTAATTTTTTGTACATAAATATCAGGATCGTTGTTGTTTACACGCGTATCCTCCCAGGTGATGATTACACCACCAGACCCATCACTTACAAGGGACAGGAATTGTTCTGCGCCTGATGGGTTGCCTGCTATAACTCCATTGGTGGTCCATTGGGCTACACCGGATGAGTTGATCTTCTGCGCATAGATATTAAAATTGGAACCACTTCCCCGCCAATCATTCCAGGCAATAATTGCACCACCTGAACCATCACTTATGATGATTGGCCGAAATTGGTATTCTGGTGTATTGCATATTGGAATACCATTTACTGTCCACTGCACAACTCCGGATGCATCAATTCTTTGAGCAAAAATATCGCTAACGAGACTGACATCCCGCTTATCATCCCACACAATTATGGCCCCACCAGAACCATCGCTTGCTATAGCCGGAAGAGATTGATTTCTTATGGTATCACATATTGTAACTCCATCTGTAGTCCATTGTACATTGCCTGATGAATTGATTCTCTGAGCATATATATTTGCATCAGTATTGGAATTCCGATGATCATCCCAGGTAATTATAGCACCACCGGAACCGTCACTTACGATTTTGGGATATAGTTGATCCATTGGAGCAGTACAAACAGGATTGTTTACTGTCGGGTCGGTTGACCATTGCGCAAAGGCAGCGTTGAAAAAGAATGATAAAACAATAATTGAAACAATAAGTTTTGCATTTGAAAGGTCAGTTTTTTTCATGATGTTTCTCCTTATGTTATAAGTTAATTAATACTCCTGTTCAGTTTATATCTCACTTGATGCACTCGTTTGTATAGGTTTGACAAAACCATACAATTGCATAGTGATATGAATGTATGTATGTGACTGCTAGTGTATAGGATCAGTAAAAATATGAAATAAATAGTAAAAAAGCAACATAAAATATATTCCCATTTTTAAAAAAACTGTGAATAGTATACCTAATTGTGTACACAGACACAGTTAAATAGCCAGTAGTGAATTATTCTGTAAAATTGGATGTCAATAAAAAAAACAGGTATTTCCTGGGTTTTCCCTGTATACAATTCGAAACATTGCCCCCCTTAATCGCATTTATCGTATTTGCCTTTGCGTGAAATAAAATACTAACGGATTATTCATTTACCACACTCTTTCCATTTTTCTTATCTTTTTAAACCTGGCAAAGGAAATCCTTTCAGCCGGGTTTAAACATATATACTGCAATCGTGTTTATATACGTATGCTTACCTATATCCTTTACCTAATGATAGTCTGAAAGTCTTTCATTTATTGCGGTAATCCCCCTGGCATCGGCGGCGCTTCAATGTATTGATATTTAATATGCTACAAATTATTTATATGAGGATACAAACGATTATCCCTCTTTTTTTACTACTCACCTTAACTACCTGCGGGCAGTCGCAGCTTAAAAACGACACTATGAAATCGAGCGAACATAAATACACCAATCAGCTGATACACGAAAGCAGTCCCTATTTGCTGCAGCATGCTCATAACCCGGTAAACTGGTATCCCTGGGGACAGGAAGCGCTGGACAAGGCAAAAAAAGAAAATAAACTCATCGTAATCAGTATTGGGTATGCTGCCTGCCACTGGTGCCATGTTATGGAACACGAAAGTTTTGAAAGTGAGGAGGTTGCCGAATACATGAATAAGCATTTTGTCTGTATCAAGGTCGACAGGGAGGAGCGGCCCGACATCGACCAGGTATATATGAACGCCGTTCAGCTGATTACCGGCAGCGGAGGTTGGCCATTAAATTGTATTGCTTTGCCCGATGGCCGACCGGTTTATGGCGGTACCTATTTCCCCAAAGCGCAGTGGCTTGATATGTTGGAACAGGTTTCATTGTTTATTGAAAAAAATCCGGGTAAAGCCGAAGAACAGGCGCGCTCACTAACCGAGGGTATAAAGTCGGCTGAGGCGATATATACAAACACTGCCATGGCCGAATTTACCATTAACGACTTAAACAACATTTTCGCCACCTGGAAAAGCGATATCGATTACACCGATGGCGGACACATGCGTGCTCCCAAATTCCCTCTGCCGGTTGGTTACCAGTTTTTGCTTCATTATAGCTACCTTACACGCAATGCGGATGCTTTGAGGGCCGTTACCATTACCCTCGATAAAATGGCCGATGGCGGTATTTACGACCAGGTGGGCGGTGGCTTTGCACGCTATTCGGTGGATGCGTACTGGAAAGTGCCACATTTCGAAAAAATGCTTTACGATAACGCACAACTCGTGAGCCTGTACTCTGCTGCATACCAGCAAACCAAAGATCCGTACTACAAAGAAATCGTTTACGAAACCCTGGGTTTTATTCAACGTGAGCTCACTTCGGAAGAAGGCGGGTTTTATTCGTCGCTCGATGCCGACAGCGAAGGAGTTGAAGGCAAATTTTACGTGTGGACAAAGAGTGAACTACAAAAAGTACTGGGAGCAGATGCTGATTTAATAATTGAATATTATAATGTTACCGAAAAAGGAAACTGGGAGCATAATGTAAATATTTTGCTAAAATCGGACTCGGACAAAAATATTGCCAGGAAATATAAGATTACTGAGAACGAATTAGCAAAACGGGTTACCGCAGCTAAGAAATTGTTGCTTCACGAACGTGAAAAACGAATCCGCCCACAGCTCGACGATAAAATACTCACTTCGTGGAATGCGCTTATGCTGAAAGCCTATGTTGATGCTTACCGTGTTTTCGGGGACAAAAAGTATCTGGAAATAGCTTTGACGAATGCCCGATTTATAAATACTAAAATCAAATCGGCTGATGGCCGCTTATACCGAAACTATAAAAATGAAAAAGCCTCTATCAATGCTTTTCTTGATGACTATGCTTTCAGCGCCAGTGCTTTTATAGCATTGTACCAGGCTACCTTCGACGAAAAGTGGCTGCTCGAAGCCAGGCAAATAACCGAATATGCCTTGTCACATTTTTACGATAAAAACAGCGGTATGTTTTATTATACTTCCGACCTCGATCCTGCATTAATTGCCCGCAAAATGGAAATAAGCGATAATGTAATTCCTTCGTCGAATTCCGAAATGGCAAAAAATCTCTTTCTGCTGGGCCAGTATTTTTACAATGAGGAGTATATCAGCATGTCGAAAAAAATGCTGAGCAATGTGAAACAAAGTGCATTAAAAAGTGGTGCCTATTATGCAAACTGGGATATTTTAATGGCATGGTTTGCCAGCGAGCCATACGAAGTAGCCATTGTTGGCAACGATTTCGAAACTAAAAGAAAAGAATTTGATCAACACTATCTGCCTGATGTGTTTTTATCTGGTGGTAAAACTGAAGGGAATCTGAAGTTGCTCGAAAACAGGCTCATCAAAGGACAAACAACTATTTATGTGTGTCGGAATAAAGTGTGTAAAATGCCTTCGAAAGAAGTGAAAGTTGCATTAAAAGAAATTTCACATTAACCATTGACTGAAGTAAAAAATTTGCCCGACAGCACATATTTTTTATCGGCAGCGGATATTATTAATTGTAATTTTAGCGCATGAAAAAATCATTTAATTTCAAAACTCTTTCATTCGAAATAGATAGAAAATTGAAAATTTTATATTATGTCGCCGGTATATTTTCAATTGCATTTCTGCTGCTTATAGGGGTTGGATGCTCAAAAGATAGTATAACTGATAATCAGAAACCAAAACTGGATGTTGTCCCTGTTACCGCAGGATTAATGCTAACCTTAACAGGTGGTGCTTCTGATGCTGATGGAACTATAACTGAATTAAGAATAATATGGGGTGATGAAACAATTGACAGGTTTAGCAATAACGACTTTAAGGAAATTAAAATAAGCCATACTTATATAATACCGGCAACTTATACTATTACTGTAATAGTTAAAGATAACGATGGCGACAGTACTATTAAAAACATAACAGCACCGGTTGATTTTATTGAAACTTCGCTGGCGGGTATAAAAGAAAGCATGTTCAAAAAATCTGATCATGAATATCTTATTTTAACACTGAATTTACACACGTACCAGGAAGCACAGCAAAATGAAAAATTTAATCTTATTACAGATGTTATCGGGAAAATGAATATCGATTTTATCGCTTTGCAGGAATGCGCACAAAATAAATCAGCAGCTATTTATAATGGCATAATCCGGGAAGATAATGCGGCGTTAATCCTTTCAAACAGATTGAAACAAAAATACAATCAGGATTATAATTTTACCTGGCACTGGGCCCACTACGGGTGGGATATATGGGAGGAAGGAGTCTCTGTTTTATCAAAATATCCACTGATCGATACCGACAACCGGTATGTTTCCACTGGCACCGGCACCGCTAACATTACCTCCCGAAAAGTAATTTACGGCTCTTACCAGCTTCCTGTTGGCCGGATCAATGTTTTTTCTGCACACACACACTGGCGGACTTCGTTAACCGATGAAGAACAAACGAATCAGATCAGGAATATTAAAGCAATGGTTCTTGAAAAGGAAATTATTGCTCAGGGATCAACCTCTTTCGTATGTGGCGACTTTAACGGCAATCCTACCAGCGATTATCCCTGGAGTGAAGGATATAACACTATGATGGAAAATAACGAATATATTGATACCTTTTTTGATATTTATCCGGATGCAAACAGTAAACCGCCTCAAAATATCTATAATACGATTGGTGGCGATTTTCCGGGCCGTATTGATTATATTTTTATGAAAAACAATGCTCATTTTACAGTTGTTGATTCACAAATCATATTTAAAAATGATATTGTCGGAAACGTATCTGATCATTTTGGCGTTCTTTCGAAAGTAGCATACAGCAAATAGACTAACGATTTTCTTTGTTCATTTTTGCCCCAGGCTAATATTTGCAATAACAGTTCAACGAAATTTTTTAGTAGATTTTTTGTATTCAGATATTTGATTAATTTTATATTTGATTGTGTGATCAAATATTCATACTACGATTAATGTAATTATCTGATGTGTTTTGAATTACTAATTTGTTTTATAGTAATACTATAAAAATCAGTTGCATGGAAAAGAACTTCAGGTACGATTTTGATGCTGACAGTGGGATACTGTATAAATACTATTTCGGACTGATTACCATCCGCGATATTGTATCCTCATGGAAGTATGCCTTCGAAAACAACCTTATTCCCATTAACAAAAAAGGTTTTATCCTTGATTACCGGAATGCCTCTTTTGATATAGCCATCGATGAACATCCTAAAATAGCTGAGTTTTACAAATCACATCTCGATGTATTTGGGAACTTTAAAATAGCAGTAATTACAAACGAACCTAAGGATGTGGTTATACCCATACTCGTCGAAACGATGGACGATGGTTATATTTCTTCACCTTTCAGCACTCTCGAAGGAGCCATTGAATGGGTATTGAGATGAATCCGCTACTTTACAACCGGAAATTTAGCCTTTAATCCGCAAACCCGCAAAATAATAACAACCCGTCTCAGTTCAATCAGCTGCATGAATTGTTAAAGTCTGTTATATTGTCGAATGTTTGCTTTTATTTGATAACATCTGCCTTATGAGTTTTTAAACATTGCAAGCTTCAAGCTGATGTATCTGCATGCCTGTATTAACCTTGAAGAAATCAGAAAAATTACTATATTTGGCGAAGTAAATCAGTAACATCAACCACACAACGAAAACGCGTTGGCGGAGGCTGCTGAGGTGAAAATGAGAGTGATATGTAATCTTTTATAACACAATCGAAATGAAAACCATTCTATCCATTCTTGCATTAATAATATGTAGTTTTGCCGGTCAGAGCCAGAATGTTATACAATCTGATACTACCATCACGAAAACAATTTCGGTTGATGAATCCTTCGGATTAAAGTTCTTGAATTGGCCCGGAACAGGTTATGCCTGGTATCTTCCGGCTGATTTTGATTCAACTCAGGTTGCCATTCATTTATTGAAAGAAGAGTTAGTTGAAGGAGATGGTCCGAAAGGCGGAAGATATATTTCGACATACAATTACACCGGGCTGGCGAACGGTACTTTCCTGCTCGAATATGTATATGGCCGCCCATGGTTAAACGAAAAAATAAATAAATGCCTCCTTATAATCAATGTGAAATAGAAACTAAGGCCCTGTTGCCGGGCTTATATCAATTATACCCATTGGAATAAAAAAAGCATTCGTTTCTACTGGTAATTTATAGTTGATCGGTGGATGATTACCCCGGTTCATAGTTATCTGAGTTATTACAGTTAAGTAGCATTATTAGTGATAGGTATGTTTCCCTCGCTTTTATCAAAAGGACAACATCCCGTTTATTTTTCAAAATGATACAATAATAATGTTAGCCACGAAACCAATAAAATATGAAAATACGAAAAATCAATTTACTTGGAGGTGTTGAAAAAGTTGGAAATGCACTGCCACATCCTGCCGCTTTGTTCGGAATATTCGCCCTGATCACTCTATTGATTTCGCTGATAGGCAGCCTTTTACAATGGGAAGGCGTCAATCCGGGCAATGGCGAAACGATTCGGATTGTAAACCTGCTGTCGCGCGATGGCCTTCACAGGATACTTCTCGAAATGGTTGACAGTTATACCGGTTTTGCTCCGCTGGGAATAGTAATGGTAGCTATGCTGGGAATAGGCATTGCCGAGAGCAGCGGACTTATTAAGTCGGTTATCAACCTGTTGCTTAGCAAGGCACCCAAAAATTCAGTAACCTTTTTAATTGTTTTCACAGGAATACTTTCGAACATAGCCTCCGATTTGGGGTATATCCTCATTATACCAATTGCCGGCGTTATTTTTCATTCCCTGGGCAGGCACCCAATTGCCGGAATGGCAGCTGCTTTTGCAGGAGTTAGTGGAGGTTTCAGTGCAAATTTATTTATCGGAACCATTGATCCCTTGCTTGCCGGCTTATCAACCGAAGCCGCCAGGATTGTGGATCCGGAGTACTATGTGATGCCTACAGCCAATTATTACTTTATGGTGGTGTCCACATTCGTTATCTCTTTCACAGGTACCTGGGTAACCAAGGCTATTGTTGAGCCTCGACTGGGTAAATATACCGGCAATGTTGCAAAGGAAGAAATCACTGGTCTCACTGCACAGGAACGAAAAGGTCTTAAGTGGACCGGCCTGGTTTTTTTGTTTTTCATGATCATCATTGCTGCCGGACTTATACCCGAAAACGGAATTTTACGTGCCGATGACAACAGTATCCTCCATTCACCTGTGCTAAAGGGATTTATCGCGGTCCTGTTTATAGTCGCCGGCACCTGCGGAGTGGTTTACGGATATGTAAGCGGTGTTTTTAAAAAACATGAAGATGTAATCAGTGGCATGAACACAAGTTTTAAAGGCTTGATAGCATTCCTTGTTTTAGTGTTTTTTGCTTCACAGTTTGTTGCCTGGTTCAAATGGAGTAACCTCGGAATAATGATTGCCGTGAAAGGTGCCGCATTCCTGCAAAGTACCGATCTTGGCCTTATTCCATTGGTTATCCTGTTCATTATTATTTCCGGCTTTATCAATATGTTTATGGGAAGCGCATCGGCAAAATGGGCCATTATGGGACCCGTATTCATTCCTATGTTTATGCTCTTGGGGTATTCGCCCGAATTATCGCAGGCCGTGTATCGTATCGGCGATAGTGTTACCAACCTCATATCGCCGATGATGAGCTTCTTTGCACTGATAATTGTGTACTTCGAAAAATATGATTCGAAATCAGGAATAGGATCACTGATAGCTACCATGCTGCCGTATTCCATCGCCTTCTTTATCGTATGGACGCTTCTGCTGATAGCATGGATTTTGCTGGGTTTGTCACTCGGTCCTGAAGCCGGATTGTACTATGTTAAATAGGATGATTACTGTTGGTAACAAACTCGTTAATGCATAATGAACTTATACAAACCTGCCTGAAATTAGTTTCGACTGGAATGATAACTTAGGATGTGTAATTCTGATCTTTTCAAAATCGTGTTTGTGTAAGTTATTGGTAATAAATTCTTGCCATTCGGATCCGTCGTGTTTTTATAAACAAAACCTTAGCTGCGATACTCTTAAAGTCTGTTTAAATTTACTAAATCCCCATAGTTAAGTAACGAAAGGTCAGAAGACGGGAGACCGATCCCGATAGCTATAGGGATGGATGAATCATCAATTTTAAATCAAATCTCCTAAGATATTTTCGCCTTTCACCCCTCGCCTTGTCTCCCTTCACTCATTAAGAATTTAAAAAATATAATTTTAAACAGACTCTTAAAGCCTGCTGTTAAATAATGATTTACGCTGATTTTGTTCCGCAACTCCCCCTTCTTTTTAGGTGATAAACGTAAATTATATATTAATTTTTCAAAAAATTTGCATTTCATTCAATCGCTTTCATACTTTTGAGCAGTGAATCTTTATATTTTATGCCATGGAACTGACAATGATTAACGCCATCTCGCCTATCGACGGTCGCTACCGTAAACAGGTTGAACGTCTTTCGTACTATTTCAGCGAAGCTGCGCTCATTAATTACAGGGTATTTGTCGAAGTTGAATACTTTGTTGCCTTATGTGAGCTGCCGCTTCCTGAACTCAAAGGAGTGGACCGAAAAAAAATTGCAGAGCTCCGGGAACTATGCCGCGATTTTACCTTTACCGATGCCCAGGAAGTAAAGGAGATAGAGGCTACAACCAATCACGATGTGAAGGCGGTGGAATATTATCTGAAAAAACGCTTCGATAAAATCGGCCTTGGCAAGTATAAGGAGTTCATCCATTTTGGACTTACTTCGCAGGATATCAATAATACTGCCGGTCCGTATGCATTCAAACTTGCGTTCGATGAGGTAATTATGCCGCTGTACGACGATTTGCTTCAAAAAATTACCCGCCGTGCCAAAGAATGGAAAAAAATCCCCATGCTGGCGCGTACCCACGGTCAACCGGCCTCACCGACAATACTGGGTAAAGAAATTTATGTTTTTGCCGAAAGGCTGAAACAACAACTGAAGTTGCTTAAAACCATTCCGTTTTCTGCTAAATTTGGCGGTGCCACGGGTAATTTTAATGCTCATTATGCCGCCTATCCTAACATTAACTGGACTGAATTCGGCGACGATTTTGTAAAGAATAATCTAACCCTCGAACGTCAGCGTTACACCACCCAGATTGAACATTACGATAACCAGGCTGCCCTGTTCGATGCAATGAAACGGATCAATACCATACTGATCGACCTCAGCCGCGATATGTGGAGCTATATTTCGATGGAATATTTCAAACAGAAAATTAAAGCCGGCGAAATTGGCTCTTCCGCCATGCCTCATAAGGTAAACCCTATTGATTTCGAAAATGCCGAAGGTAACCTGGGGCTCGCAAATGCTATGTTCGAGCATCTTTCAGCAAAATTGCCGGTATCAAGGTTGCAACGCGATTTAACCGATTCAACCGTTTGCCGCAACACCGGAGTGCCCGTTTCTCACACCCTGATAGCCATTAAATCACTGATAAAGGGTATCGATAAACTTATTCTGAACGAAGAAAAAATTAAGGCTGATCTCGAAAATAACTGGGCTGTGATTGCCGAAGCAATTCAAACCATACTGCGCCGCGAAGGATTTCCGAAACCTTACGAAGCGCTGAAGGATCTTACGCGCACCCATGCACATATCGACCAGGCTGCTATCCACGCATTTATCCAAAAACTGAATGTGCCGGCTAAAGTAAAAACCGAATTGATGGCTATCACCCCTTCTAATTATGTAGGCCGGTTTGATTTGTAAGGAGTGTAAAAATTTCAACGAAAGCAAAACCGTATAGTAAAAACAGATTGTTTTAAGTAATTTTGCAGAAAAATTAAGGACTACTTATGGATTTGAAAGAGATTTTGTCAGTTTCGGGTAAGCCCGGGCTTTTTAAAACAATCGCACAGACTAAAACAGGTGTTATTATCGAGTCGCTGCTCGATGGAAAACGCATACAGGCTTTTGCCAGCGATAAAATTAGTTCGTTGGGCGAAATAAGCATATTTACCGCGGGCGAAGATATGCCGCTTCGCGAAGTGTTCAGGCTCATCCGCGAAAAGAATGCCGATCAACCAGCGCCTGATGCAAAGTCTGATGACAGGACCCTGAAAGCATTTTTCGAAACTATTGTTCCTGATTACGATCAGGACAGGGTATATGTTTCGCACATGCGCAAGCTTGTTCAATGGTATAACCTTTTGTTGGCTAATGATATAACCGATTTTGAGGCTCCTGCCGAAGAAACTGAAAGCCAAACGGATGCCCCGGCCGATACCGGTGAAGAAACTCCGGAAAAATAAAACTCTGAGTCCGTCGTACCATATGGCGGACTTTTTTTACGTATTTTCGCCTGATTAATTGCCACTGATGAAGAAATTTATCCACGATTTTGAGGTTACCCGCAACCATCATATCACTGCCGATTACTTTGCCTTATACCTGAAATGCCCCGATAGCCTGCCTAAAGTCCTTCCGGGTCAGTTTGCCGAAGTGCTTGTAAGCAATTCCACAACCACATACCTGCGCAGGCCTTTTTCCATTTACGATACCGATTACGATAAAAATGAACTCGCCCTTCTTATAAAAACCATAGGCGATGGTACAAGAGCACTTTCGCGACTCGTTGAAGGTGATAAACTGAACCTGGTATATCCGCTCGGCAACACTTTTAGCATGCCCCAAGGTAAAAAAGCATTGCTGATAGGTGGGGGCGTTGGAATAGCGCCTATGTTATTGCTTGCAAAACGCCTGCACGAAAAAGGATTTCAGCCCGATACCCTCATTGGTGGACGGAGTGCAGATGATATTGTTGAACCAGAAAAATATGCAGCTTACGGCGAAGTTTTTATTACTACCGACGATGGTTCGGCCGGCGAAAAAGGAATGGTTACCCAGCATTCGCTCTTCACCGAAAAGGTGAAGGAATACTCAGCCATATATGCCTGCGGACCCGATCCTATGATGAAAGCCATCGCCCGTGTAGCTGCCACACACGATA
This sequence comes from uncultured Bacteroidales bacterium, assembly GCA_963714825.1. GTDB lineage: Bacteria > Bacteroidota > Bacteroidia > Bacteroidales > UBA4417 > UBA4417. Next base: position 272,889 of record CAVQQF010000004.1, read on the forward strand.
TCACCTGCGAAATATCCCTCGAAAATACCATGGCATGTGGTATTGGCGCCTGCCTGTGCTGCGTTGTCGAAACAGTTGACGGATATAAAACTTCATGTATCGAAGGCCCTGTTTTTGATACACGCAAACTGAAATAAGACCGAACTCATGTGCTTTTGCAATCATTGACCAGGAAAAGCATCATTAAAGGAGTTGGGCGGAGGAATAGTGATAAAATGACATCCTGACAAGCACCTGGTATTTACAACGGGCAATTATCCGGAAATCGAAAATCCAATACATACAAAGAATGACTGATTTTTCAGTAAACATACATAATCTGCTGCTAAAAAACCCGGTAATGTCAGCTTCCGGAACTTTTGGCTATGGCCCTGAATTTGACGATTTTATTGATGTCAACAGGCTTGGAGGTATCCTTACCAAAGCATGCACTTCGAAAAACCGCGACGGCAACCGCTATCCGCGTATGGCTGAAACCGCTGCCGGTATGCTTAATTCTGTCGGACTGCAAAATAAGGGTGTCGATTATTTTATCGAAACCATATACCCTAAAATTAAACATTACGATACGCATATAATTGTAAATGTTTCGGATTCCACTGTCGAAGGTTATATGGAGGTGGCCGAAAAACTGAATCCCCTCGAAAAAGTAACCGGCATCGAACTGAATATCTCGTGCCCTAACGTAAAAGAAGGCGGCATGGCTTTCGGCACTTCATGCCCTATGGCTGGCACGGTTACCAAAGCTGTTCGTGAGGTTTACCATAAAACAATGATCGTAAAGCTCTCGCCTAACGTTACCAATATTGCTGAAATTGCCAAAGCTGTTGAAGATGAGGGCGCTGACTCGGTTTCTGTTATCAACACCCTGCTTGGTATGGCTATTGATGCCGAAAAACGCAGGCCGATCCTCTCAACCATAACCGGCGGCCTCTCCGGTCCTGCAATCAAACCCATAGCCCTGCGCATGGTTTGGCAGGTTTCGAAAGCGGTAAAAATACCGGTCATAGGGCTGGGTGGAATCAGTAACGCGACCGATGCCATCGAATTCCTGCTCGCAGGAGCAACAGCCATACAGGTAGGAACGGCCAACTTTGTTGATCCCCAGGTTTGTATAAAAATAATGGACGGCATCGAAGAATACTGCAACCGTCATGGTGTAAAGGACATAAAAGAGCTGATAGGTGCTCTCAACGATCCCCAGTAAAGACGCGGTACACCCGCGTCTCTCCGCTGTAAACCCTCCTCTTTCCGCGATCCACTCGCCTCTCTCCGCGTCCCACTCGCCTCTCCCCCTGGTCCATCCGCGTCTAAGCGCTATACAACCACGTCCCAACGCAATCTATCCGTATCTTTACACCAACGAAATAACAATACTTTTACCCCATGCATAAAACAAACGTTCTCATAATCGGCAGCGGGGGCCGTGAGCATGCCATAGCTTGGAAGCTTTCGCAAAGCCCTCTGCTCAATCATTTATACATTGCTCCCGGCAACGCTGGTACTTCCGGTGTTGGTACAAATGTGCCCATTGATGGCAACGATTTTGAAGGTATAAAGGAATTTGTTCTGCAGACACGACATCAACCTGTTGGTGGTTGGTCCTGAAGAGCCTTTGGTAAGAGGTATTCACGATTTTTTCCTCGCCGACGAAAAGTTAAAGGATATACCGGTTATAGGTCCGCAAAAAGCAGGCGCTCAACTCGAAGGAAGCAAGGATTTTGCCAAACAGTTTATGATCCGGCATAATATTCCTACTGCTGCTTATCAAACTTTCACTGCCGAAACCCTTTCTGATGGCTATGCTTTTCTGAAAACGCTCCATCCTCCTTATGTTCTGAAAGCGGATGGACTAGCGGCCGGCAAAGGGGTAGTCATCCTCAATTCGCTTCCGGAGGCCGAAGCCGAACTTACCGATATGCTTGCGAATAAAAAATTCGGAAAGGCTTCGGCCAGTGTTGTTATCGAAGAATTTCTTCATGGTATTGAGCTATCGGCATTTGCTATAACCAATGGCCACGACTACCTGGTATTGCCCGAGGCAAAGGATTATAAACGGATAGGCGAAGGCGATACCGGCCCTAATACCGGGGGCATGGGAGCTGTTTCGCCGGTGCCTTTTGCCGGGAAGGAATTTATGATGAAAGTCGAAGAACGGGTCATAAAACCTACTGTCGAAGGATTAAAGGCTGATGGGATACCTTACCAGGGATTCCTGTTTTTTGGTTTGATGAATGTTAATGGCGATCCATTTGTTATTGAATACAACGTGAGGTTGGGCGATCCGGAAACGGAAGCCATACTGCCACGCATAAAAACCGACTTGCTCCACATTTTCCTGGCAACGGCTCATGGAGGCCTTAACACCATAAACCTCGATGTCGACCCACGAACTGCAGCTTGCGTTATGCTGGTGTCGGGAGGTTACCCGGGTGATTATACAAAGGGGAAATTAATTACCGGGTTCAAACAGGTGGAAAAGAGCCTTATTTTTCATGCAGGCACTGCCACAGAAGGAGGTGAGGTGGTAACCGCCGGCGGACGTGTTATTGCCGTTACATCGCTCGCGCCCGATGTTGATTCGGCTGTACGTCAATCCCTCGAATCGGCCTCTTCTATTAAATTCGAAAATGCGTATTACCGTGAGGATATAGGTAAGGACCTCTTGTAAATTATCATACCTGCGAAAATAATAAGGCCCGAAAATCTCCAGTCAACTCATGCTTTAAGATTCTGTAAATAAGATGGTAGATAAGTGAATAATTTGCGACCTCTGAAAAATGATTGTTTCATCCCCATAGCAATCAGGACAGCTTCCGTGCAACGTTTCATCATGTGTTCCGTTTTTTGAAATGTTTAATCAACAGAGGAATGTAACTTTACAACCTGCACATGGCGCCCTGCAACCGGCACACAAAGCAGCAGGAGGGTATTCCCGCAATGTTTAAAACAGAATATTTTTAATTACTCTATATACTCACATCCCTTATAATCGATATATTTGCCGCTGATGCTACGATGGGTAACAAAATCAGGAACTTTTGCACAACTTACAATTTTTATTGTATTCCTTGTCATTTTTTGGATACCCTACTTTGTTCACCCTAACCATTTGATTGCAACGGCAGCCGATGGTCCACTCTTTACCATGTTGGCAGGCTGGCTTATTAATTTACCGGTTTTAAGCATTGGCGTTGCGTTGTTTCTGATAGTGATACAAGCACTGCTGCTTACGTTTGTATTCCAGGCATATGGATTTTTCAACCGGAAAAATTTCATGCCGGCTCTTATAATTTTAATGGCTTACAGCTGGAACGGAACCCAGCAGGCATTGCATGCACTTTTGCCCGCAGGCATTTTTATTATCGTGGCTTTGAATTCCATACTGTCAATGTATGGCGAGCAGGCAGCATACCGTAAAGTGTTTACCGCTTCTTTCTCCATTGGCATCGCCTCGCTCTTCTACTTTCCCTTGATTTACCTGATGCCCTTTATTTGGTTTTCGTTTGTAACGTACCGGGTATCGACCTGGCGCGAGTATATTATTTCTATCATTGGAGTTGCCTTGCCTTATATTTATTATTTCAGCTGGTTATTCTGGAACGATAACTTCGATGCTGGTGTCATAAGCTTATCCGACGCTTTATTTAAGTGGGTTTTACCCGAGCGGCTGTCGCTGGTGAATACCGTCTGGCTCTCCTTTTCAACCTTTATGTTGGTTGTTGCAATGGTCGCCGTTTTAAACCTGATGAGCGATAAACTGATAAGCCTGCGACGCAGGGCCTGGGTTTTGTTTAACTATAGTTTTTCATCCCTCTTGGTTCTGATAATGGCAGGCTGGCCGATAATGCACTCAAATTATCTTTTTGTTTTCCCTCTTGCTTTTTTCCTGGCAGGTAGTCTAAGCTTGCTTAAACGAACTTTCTGGATCGAACTGCTGACTGTACTCTATTTTACGCTTTTTGTTGTTATGAGGCTGTATATGCTCATCTGACAAGGATTTTTTTCACTAGGTGAACCATAAACTTTAGAACTTTAAATAATTTTGATACCCTCACTGCAGTAAAATGTAAACAGGAGAAATTTCTGGCAACTTGTTGTATTTATGCTGCAACATGCAATCCGAACACAGATGAAAAAGTTAATAAATAGTGCAGCTGTTTTTAAGGTTTATCATAAAAAGATGAAAGTGTAATCAATCTAATATTTTGATTTTTTGTCTTTAGCCTTTTTTTTGAAGTTTTTACGTTGATCGTGTTTTTAAAAGCCTCCGGATAAGTAAAAAACAATATGCTCAGGAGTTCGTTTTCCGATAAATTTATTGAAGCCGGCTGCGATGAGGCCGGACGAGGCTGCCTTGCAGGTCCTGTTTATGCAGCTGCGGTTATATTACCCAAAAATTTTAACCATCCCCTTTTAAACGATTCGAAAAAAATGACGGCTATTCAGCGTGAGTCGTTGCGAAAAGTAGTTGAGGAACAGGCTCTTGCCTGGGCAGTAGCTATGGTTGATAACCATGAAATCGACCAGGTTAATATTCTGAACGCTTCATTCCTCGCCATGCACAGAGCCCTGTCGCAACTTCCGGTTCAGCCTGAACTTATACTGGTCGATGGCAATCGTTTTAAACCTTTTGCCGATATACCCTATTATTGCATAGTGAAAGGCGACGGGATTTTCTCCTCTATCGCCGCCGCTTCGGTGCTGGCAAAAACGCACCGCGATGAATATATGCAAAACCTCCACCCCCTGTTTCCTGAGTATAACTGGCAACGAAATAAAGGCTACCCTACTCTTGAACACCGAAAAATTGTGATTGAAAAAGGTTTCAGTCCTTACCACCGGAAAACCTTCGCCGTGCAGGTGAAAATATGGGAATAACGATAAAAACCAGAAATCCCCGCTAGTGACGGGGATTCTGGACCAAATTATTAACCAAATTATTAACCAGAAAACATTTAACCTCTCTACAAGGTTACATATAAAATATGAGTTTATAAATAATTTTATTTACTCTTCTGTTAATGCTGCAAATTTATAATAAGTATTAATTCGTTTAACATTATTATTAAAAGTTTTTTTTAATTCCTATATATTTTCCATAACCCTTTGTAGTGTTGACTTAGAGATTTTAGTATAGCTTAACTACGGTATTATTTTTGTAATATTGCAAACTAATTTGCAATTTTTATGAGGAAATCATTCGCTCTTTTCACACTTTTTCTGCTTTTTACTGCCTCACTCGTAGCCCAAAAACCTGCCGGCCCCGATTATGCTGCCTATATTCAAATGTATAAGAATACTGCCATAAGGGAAATGCAGTTGTACAAGATACCGGCAAGCATTACCCTTGCCCAGGGCATACTCGAAAGTGGCTGTGGCAAAAGCCCGCTTGCAGTAAATACAATGAATCATTTTGGCATTAAATGCCAGAAAGAGTGGACCGGCGAGAAGTATCTTCACGATGACGATGAAAAAAATGAGTGTTTCCGTAAATACAAAAGTGTAGACGAATCGTATCGCGATCATTCACTTTTTCTCACTCTGCGTCCGCGCTATGCCCAGCTCTTTACTTTGCAGGTGAACGATTACAAAGGCTGGGCATTAGGATTGAAACAGGCCGGTTATGCTACAAACCCCGAATATGCTAATATGCTTATCCGCATAATCGAAAACAACCAGCTCTACCATTTCGATACCCTCTATGGCAAAACGGAGGAAACAGCTATGAAAGTCTCGGTTTTGGAAACAAATCCGGGTGCCGATATTACAAAAACAGATCATAAAATTAAAATTGTTAACGGAGGACAAATTACCTTTCGCAATGATTATAAGATGCCTGTGCCTGAAGCTTTTGAGTATGATTATACTTCGGATTTGGGCCGCAAAGTTTATCTCAACTACCAAAAGCCGTTTATTTTTGCCATGTCGGGCGATACGTGGTTCCTGTTAGCAAAGGAATTCAGGATCTTCAGCTTCCAGGTTTACAAACATAACGACCTTCACCTCAACGATCCTATAGTGCCGGGGCAAATGCTTTACCTCGAACCTAAAAACAGGAAGAATACCGAACAAACTTATATTGTTAAAAAAGGCGACAGCATGTATTCCATTGCACAGGATAAGTGTATTAAACTCGCGCTGTTGCTTAAGTATAATAATCTGAATCCCGGCGATGAGCCCTCACCAGGCATTAGGCTGAAGCTTTCAAAATAATAGCTTTCTGATTCCTGATATTTAAGATATTCCCAATATATCATACTTATATTTTTGAGAGTGAAAGCGATCAGATTTTACATTCTTTCCCACCTCTCCCTTCCCCCTTCTCCCCTCGCCCTACTTCCCATAAAACTTCATGGCAAGATATTATTATGATGTGCTGGATTAGTTCCCAGGTAATAAATTATCAATTTTTCTTTTGGCATTACCCAAAAGAAACAACTTAGCGAAGCGATCTCATGCACACCAATAAAATAAGAAAGACGTGCATAAAGGTCTAGGCTCAATAGAAATTTCACACATCTATACGCCTCGGTAAAGGCTCTCATAACAAGGCTTGATACCTCAGAACAACATCCTGGCAGCACGTGAAGCTGTGTTTTGCTACCCACATGCCAGCGCTGTTTACCTTCAGTTACATCTGTTGTGAAATTTCTATTATACCGTTCCCTACACCCTGAAAATATGCCTCATAAGCCATATCCCCGCTTGTAGTAGGCAAGTTTGTCCCCAAATGTTGCCAGAAGCAAGATTTTACTTACTAAGGACTGACCTTATAAAGTTTTAATAGTTTTTCAAGGAAGGTTTTTGAGCGAAGGGCATAAGCAAGCCATGCAGAAGTGAGCCAAGTTCCAAAGTTCAGCAATGGTTTACCTTTTCATGGCGAACGGCTTGCGTGGCGCGGCAAAAACCTGACGTAGAAAATCATTAAAACTTTATAGAGTCTTGATTTTTTGGTCCTTTTTTATCAAGAAAAAAGGACAAGAAAAGTGTTCAAAAGCAGAGAATGGAAGTAGGAGAATTCTTCGTCAAGCACATCAAAATAAAATGGTGCCAACTTCATATTCCCTTTTGTTACATAAATAATTATGCTACATTTGCAGCGCGAAAAAGGATTTTCCTTTCGTCGCATTCTTCAGGGCAGGGTGAAATTCCCGATCGGCGGTATAGTCCGCTACCCTCGTTAATTCGGGGCTGAACCGGTTTAATTCCGGTACCGACAGTATAGTCTGGATGGAAGAAGAATATTGATCATTTGGCGTATGTCCTTTACCGGCATGCGTTATGGTGTGTCTGTATTTCAATTCATCGGGCCTTGAAGGATACTTCAGGGCATTTTTATTTTATACCAACAAAATACCGATGATGAACAGACTACATAACCAACTCATTACGTTGATATTACTGGTTCTTTTACCAGCCTGCCTCAGCGCCCAGGAATTAAAAATTAAAGGCATTGTCACCGATAGGGTTACCAACGAAACGGTTCCGGGTGTCAGCATTATTTCCACGGGCAATGCAAAGGGTACAGTTTCCGGCAGCGATGGAACTTTCGAACTTGTTATCAGCTCCGATAAATCTTCGATAGAGTTCTCGCACATTTCGTATAAATCATTTTCGTATGATGTTAACCGCAAATCCGGCGCGGTAATATATATCGGAATAATTGCGCTCGAGCCGAAGTTGGTCGACCTCGACGAAATTAACGTAATGTCGTCGTTTGTTACCGACCGCAATACCCCCGTTGCCGTATCAACTGTTAAAGCGCGAACCATTGAGCAAAAAATCGGCAACCAGGATTATCCCGAAATCTTAAAGATGACGCCCGGTATTTATGCAACCAAGGAAGGCGGGGGTAGTGGCGACAACAGGCTTACACTTCGGGGCTTCCAGCAGGAAAATGTTTCGCTTTTGCTGAATGGAGTGCCTGTAAGCAGTATGGAAAACGGGCTGGTATACTGGTCGAACTGGGCCGGCCTGGCCGATGCCACCGAAGCTATACAGGTGCAGCGCGGTCTGGGGGCATCAAGGGTAGCCATGAACTCAGTAGGAGGCACAATTAATATAATTACCAAAGCAACAGCTGCTGAGGCTGGAGGTGCATTGAGGTACAGCCTTTCGGATTATGGAAACAACAAAACTATTCTGAGTTTTTCGACAGGCAAAATGAAAAACGGTACTTCACTCACTTTCCTGGGGTCGCGGACTACCGGTCCCGGATTTGTGGATGCCACCTATGTAAATGGTTATGCATATTTCCTGAGCCTGAGCAGGGAGTTCGGGCCACAACACCGAGTGGTTCTCACGGCCATGGGATCACCCGAAAAACATGGGCAGCGTAATTATGGAATGAGCCAGGCCGATTTCGAAAAATACGGCGTAAAATACAACAGCAACTGGGGCGAATACAATGGCGAAATACTCAGCCTGTCAGAGAATTTTTACCATAAACCACAAATAAATCTCAACCATTACTGGAATATTACTCCAACCACATTCCTGGCAACATCAGCTTATGCTTCGTTCGGCAAGGGCGGTGGCAGGTATACCGAAGCCTATAATTACGGTATGTCAACATGGGCTTTCCGTAAGAATAACCAGCTCGATTTCGATCAGATTTTTTCGAATAACTCTACTCATGCTGATTCGGCTGTGCTGGCCGATGGCTCGGTAGTTACTGGCTTTTCGAAAAATATTATTACCAATTATAAGGCAAACCACTATTGGGCCGGACTGCTTAGTTCCCTTACACTCGATCTGAATAATAATCTGAAAGTAACCACAGGAATTCATGTTCGGAACTTCCGTTCGCATCTGTACGAGGAAATCGATAACCTGATGGGTGGTAATTTCTGGGTCGAGCAATATGCCTGGTCGCAGGCAGGTGTGAGCGGTCGCAGCCAGATTAAAAAACCCGGCGATATAATTAATGTGAATAACTACTCCATGATCAGCTACGGTAACCTTTTTGGCCAGGCTGAATATAAATCAGGCAGTTTTACGGCCTTTATCGCATCAACCTTGTCGGGAACCCGCTACCAGCGCGAAGATCCCTATAACTATACCGATAATCCACTGAGTGAAGCTGTACAAAAAGGCGGCTTTGATGTTAAGGGCGGGGCAGGCTATAAGGTTGGAAAATACGGGAATATATACGGAAACCTTGGTTTTTACTCGCGTGAGCCTTACTATAAATTTGTGTATGTAAATTTCTCGAATACGGTAGCCCACGATCTTGTTAATGAAAAAATTACTGCTGCCGAAACCGGTTATACTTACACGAGTGGAAAAGTATCAGCACGAATCAATCTTTATTATACGTTATGGAAAGATAAATCGCTGCTTTCGCGCGAAAATATTCAGTTGGCCGACAGTACCCTTACCCGCTCGCTGGTTAGGGGCTTGAATGCCCTTCATAAAGGTATCGAAGCAGAAATAAGTTATACTGTTATACAAAATCTATCGGTGGCTGCAACGCTTTCGCTTGGCGACTGGAAATGGCAGAATGATGTATCGGCCAGCATATACAACGATAACCAGGTGCTGGTTGATAGCATGATGGTTTATACCAAAGGATTGTATGTAGGCGATGCACCCCAGACGCAATTAGGACTTTCGGCCGAATATCGTACAACTGACGGGTTCAGGTTTTCGGCCGACTGGCTTTATTACGACAGGCTTTACGCCAATTTCGACCCGGTAAACCGCAATGATGTTGATGACAATTCACAACCTTACCGTATTCCTTCGTACTCCATTTTCGACTTGTATGCCGGGTACGATATGAATGTAAAAATGTTCCCGGTTTCGCTTCAAATCGCCTGCCAGAATGTGTTTAACAGGCAGGTAATCATCCGGGGCGATGACGGCGCAGGGCATGATCTGGATACGTTCCGTGGTTTCTGGTCGTTGGGCAGGACATTTAATATTTCAGCCAAAGTAAGTTTTTAAGCCTGCCTGTTAGCTTATATTCAGCTCGATATTTTCACTGCCTGTATTGTGATGATTCAAAGGCTTCATTCTGCTTTGGTAACATTATTACCCTTTGCTACCAGTACAGGCAACATCTCAGTTCGATGAATCGGCTTTAACTTCTTACCTGTATATCCGTATCAGTTTCACTCCGTGTGCAGGTATTATTGCTGTGTATTTCTGATCGAATGTGCCTTCGTCAGTTTGCGACCATACATTCCGTACAATATGTGAACCATTAATACCAATATCCTGCCAGCCTAAGGTAAGTGAAGCCGAAAACAATCCACGGTTGAATAATCCTACCGCTTTTGATCCATCTTCCATATCCTTACTCCATATTTCAAGGTTTTCGTATTGCACTATACGCGAAGCCTGTTTGCCAAGTGGATCCTGGTTTATATCGAGCACCTCATCGTTGGTGAGCAGGCTGTAGGTGAATTCATCGAGCTGTGTCATATCGCAGCCAATAAGCAGGGGAGAGGCCAGCAAGGCCCAAAGGGAAATATGCGTATATTGTTCGTTAGGCGATAACCGGGTTGGATGCAACTCGGGTCCCCAGCCCACTTGCCCTACAACCAGCATATCCGGATCGTTCCAGTGGCCGGGGCCTGCATATTTTTCGTGGCCTGCCTGCCCGAAGCCTATGGACTCAACACTCGACCAGTTATCCGTTATATCTCCGGTTGTGCGCCAGCAGTTTCCGCCTACCTCGGCTCCCCATTCCCATACATTGCCCATTCCATACTGGCAAAGACTGTAAACAATATCGCGTCCGGCTTTGTCGAGCGCATCGCGCATCACAAAATAAGGCTTCTTGAGTTCAGGCAGGCTGTGGTCTTTGGCAATACGCTCGTAATCGCACCAGTCGTATTTCAAATAATCGAATCCCCATTCGGCAAAACGTTTCGCATCCTGTTCTTCGAACTGATAACATGCCGTATAACCTGCACAGGTTTTAGGGCCGGGACCGGAATAGGTGCCGATTTTTAATCCCAAACTGTGCACATAATCAGCAAGGCCTTTCATATCAGGGAATTTTTTATTGGTGTTCATATTTCCCCGGGCATCACGTATTTCGCCCCCAAGTATTGGGTCGTCGCTGTCGGGTTTTACCATCCAGCAGTCGTCGATGTTGATATAACTCCAGCCATGGTCGGCCAGGCCGCTTTTAACCATGGCATCAGCTGCTGCTTTTACCTTTTCCTGGTCGATGGCGCAGGCAAAACAATTCCAGCTATTCCAGCCAAGTGGTGGTGTTAGGGCAATATTTTTTCCGCATACGATGTTAAGATCCCTGCTGTAAGTACCTTTTTTATTTTTCGCCCTAAGGGTAACAGTATAACTACCTTCTTTATTAATCTTTCCGGTTATGATGCCGGTTTTTTTGTCGAGCGTTACACCTTCGGGCAGACCTTTTGCCTTAAACTCCATCGGACGCTCACCGGTAGCCGCAATACGGAATAAAAAGTCGTTGCCCGCACGCGCTCCATATATTTTTGACCCGTTAATTCGTGGCGTTAATGCTGCTTTCGGGGTGTATATCACTGCTGCTTCCACAGGCCGGTCAATGGTGATGGGTTTAGTGCTTTTTACAAGGAAATAAGCATCAGCCCAATCGGTATGATCATAGTTTGGTCCGTCGGCAGTGGTTTCGGTACATAATATTAAGGTATCAATATCAGCCATGCTTATATTAACTACTTCCGATGTTCCACCCGATCTAAGTATTCCGCTTTCCCACAATAATTCATTAGTACTGTATATTTTAAATACTGCAGTGCCGGCACCTGATTTTGCCTCATCGTTTATGCCTGTTACGGAATGAAACCTGGCTGAACCCTTTGACAGTTTTAGATATAAAATGCTCGAAGCATGTGTGCCAAACCCCTTCTGATAGGTAATTCCATTCAGGGTAATCGGGTTGCCTTCGCAGGATACATCAGCGCCGGGTTTGCCCCAGCCTATGCCCGCTTTCGAAATGTCGAGTGACGAAAGCCACACAGTATCATAGGTTTGGGCGTGAGCAGTAACGATCAGAAAGAATGTAAGGATTGGGAGTACAAGTATTTTCATGGCATGAATCAGTTAATTGAATAGTAAAATTATGCGAAAAGTCATTACTTAATAATTTTTTCAAGGGTATTTATCATTTAGTCGTCATAAATACCTGTCTTTTTCTGTTTCCCGTTTAACTACCGATTCCTCATTTTTTTAAAGTATCTCTGTAGTTTTAATCTTCTAAGTATAATTATTACACTAAGTGTTTTTCTTAATTTTACTTGTTTTTTTGCTATCGATGTTAATTTATAATGAGTCTAAATAAGAATATAAAACGCATGTTAACAATAGGATAAGTTGATGATATTTTTACTCTGTATTTAATAGCACATATTTTTCTTGGTTTTATTTTGCAAGAATCAAGATTTAATTAATATCTTCGTGTTATGATTACACGAAGTAAAATGATGTATTCGCAAAACAGTAATTGAAGAATAAGATTTTAAAACCAATCCTGAATATCCTGAGTATTGGATAATATTCAAAAAGTTTTGCCTGGATCTGTTCTTGAAAATCTGGCTTTATTTTTTCAGCGGAAAAGGAGAAATCGGGACTTTTACTGATCAACTGAATGATATATCTCAATGCTAAACAACATATTTACACCTTGATAAAAAGATGAATAGCATTGGTGCTGATTTGTACCTTGTAAAAAATAAATAAGGGATTTCGATCCAAATCCGAAAAAAATTGTTATCTTCGTGTCACAATCACACTTTAAACCCCAATTATACACTTTAACCTCAACCAAAATTATGAAAAGAACCTTGAAATTAAGCTGGGTACTGTTATTTTTACTTTCAGTTACCCTTGTAAGTTCCTGTAAAAAAGATGATCCTGAAGCAGATGTAATTGCCAGTTTCACTTTTAAAGCGGATGCTGTCGATTTTATGAAAGTTGCTTTTACCAACGAATCGAAAAATTTTAAATCAGTATCATGGGATTTCGGCGATAACACAGCAGTTTCTGCTGATGAGAACCCTGTTCACACTTACACTGCAGTAGGCGAATATACAGTAAAACTCACAGCTACATCACCTGGTGGTGTTACCGACACGTACTCTGAAAAAATTACGATTGCTGACCCTAATGCTGCTTTAACCATGCTGGTTGGCGAAGGTACTGCCGGTAAAACATGGAAACTTCTTCGTGATGTAAGCGGAGGTGTATTCCCACTTGAGGTAGGACCTATCGATCACTCACAAATATGGTGGGCTGTTGGTAACGGTAATGATGAATTAGCCAACAGGCCGTGTTTGTTCAACGACGAGTGGACATTCAAACGTGACGGCACAATGGTATTTGATGCCAAAGGCGATTATTGGGCCGAAGGTGGCGTGTTTGCAGCCGCTCTCGAAAACAAATGTCAGTCAACAACTGAGCCTATGACCGGTATTGCTCCCAACAACGAAGACCTTTCAGCCTGGGGTGGTGGAACTCATAAGTTCCGTCTCGATATTGGTACTCAAAAGAAAATTACTGCTATCGGCAAAGGTGCCTTCATTGGTTTCCTCAAAACTGCTACCGATATTGAAGTTATGCGTCTTACCCCTATGGTTCAGGATTCAGTAACTTATGACATTATCAGCCTTTACGATGGAACAACAGATACACTTGTTGTTCAGGTTAACTACAAATTCGCAGTAGGCGATCCTTCGGCAGGCGGATACTGGAGATATGTTCTTGTTCACTACGATAACCCTGCTGATGAGCCCGCATTACCTGGTAACAAGCCAGCTGCAAGCTTCACCATGGCTTTAAGTGGATTAACCGCTACATTTACAAATACTACTACAGGCGCTACATCATACATGTGGGATTTCGGCGACGGTCAAACATCAAGTGAAATGAGCCCTGTACACACTTATGCCGTTGGAGGTCCTTATTCAGTTAAGCTTACTGCTACCAATTCGAATGGCGAAAGCATAGCTACCCAAACAGCCTTCATTACTGCTGATGTACTCACAGATGCTCTCCTCCAGGGAGGTGCCTGGAAAGTTCGTGCCGAAGAACTGTCGATCTTTGTTGGTCCTGGCTTAGGCAGCAGCGCATGGTGGGCTTTACCAAAAGCATTTATGACCAGCGGCACTGGTACTGACGACTGGACCTGTATTACCGATGATGAATTCAAATTTATGGCCGGTGGTGTTTTCTCATACGATACCAAAGGCTCAGCCCGTAACGATGGTTATTTCGGTGGCACCAACGGTTGTATCGATGATGCAGCAATTGCAGCCAGCGGTAACGGTGCTGCTTTCGGAAGCTGTGCAACTCATACCTATGTATTTACTCCTGCCGGTAAGGGCGTAAGGGCACGTGCCAAAATTACTCTAACAAATGCTCCGGGTTTTGCCGCATTTATTGGCTTTATGAAAGGCTATTATGGAGGTGAGAATACCAGTGGAGCCAATGCTCCTAACGGTGGATTTGATACCAATACTTATGAAGTAATGGGATACGCCAATACTGGAACAAAAGAATATTTGTTTGTATCAGTCGATCTGACACCTGAACACAATGGTGGTTCAGCATGGTCAATTATACTGGAAAGATAATTTTCTTTTGTAATTAATAGTTAATAATCAAGAGTGGGCGGGTTAACGGCTCGCTCTTGATTTTTTTAAGACTGTAATGAACGGCAAGAGTATTTATACAAACACCAGGTTTTCGATAAAATGCTTTTTTGTAAAATTACTCCTTCAGCTGCATAATTCTTGCAGAAGTAAATGACAACAGTAAATGGATGACTGACAAGTGGTAATGCAAACCAATTTCATCGTATATCTTGTTAAGTTGAATTCTTGAAATTGTCTTCGTATTGTTTTCATCCTTTTGCCTTTTTTAAGTTTATGAATTAATCATGTTCATTTTTTATAACCCCTACTCAAAAAAAATCTCTATGAAAAACACAATTACCCTGTTTATATTATTGGTTTTTACCTTCTCTGCTTTTTCGCAGAATAAACAGGTTTCAGGTAAAGTAACTGATATTGGCGGAATTGGTATACCCGGAGTTACCGTTCAGGTAACAGGTACTCAAACAGGCACGGTAACCGATGTTGAAGGTAAATATACCCTGACTGTTACCGGAGGAAGCCTTCGATTCAGCTTTATCGGATTTACGACACTGGAAATTTCAATTGGCAACCAGTCCGTTATTAATGTGGTTCTTACTGAAGAAGTTCAGACTCTCGACCAGGTTGTTGTTGTTGGTTACGGAACACAACAAAAAAAGGACCTTACCACTGCTGTTTCGGTTGTTGGTGATAAAGAACTGAAGGATCGCCCGATTGTTTCGGCAGCCCAGGCTTTGCAGGGGAAAGCTGCCGGCGTGCAGGTGGTTCAGCCATCGGGTAAACCCGGTTCTGCGCTTTCGATACGCGTACGTGGAGCAACATCCGTGCTCGCCGGAAACGAACCTCTTTATGTGGTGGATGGAGTTCCAACTACCGATATTCAGGGTATTAGTCCTAACGATGTGGCTTCGATGAGTATCCTTAAAGATGCTTCTTCGGCTGCCATTTACGGTGCCAGGGCTGCAAACGGGGTAGTGCTGATCACTACCAAGCGCGGTGCTGATAATACGCCTGTCATAAATTTCAACACCTATGTGGGCATATCGAAATTGCGTAAAACAATTGACGTGCTTAATACCAAACAATACCGGACATTAATTGATGAAATTATTCCCGGTGGACTCAGTCCTACACAGACTGATTATACTAACTGGAGCGACAGGGTTTTTGGCACAGGCCAAACGCAATCGTACCAGTTCTCCGCTTCAGGCGGCGACAGTAAATCAAAGTATTTTATTTCGGGAGGTTACCTCAGCGATCAGGGTATTGTGCAGCCTGCACGCTTCGACAGGTACACCCTCCGGATTAATCTTGATAACGAACTCAGGTCGTGGTTAAAAATTGGAACCAGCATTAATGTAATGAACCTTAATACCAAAGATACCCCTGATAATGCAAGTTCAGGAAGGGGTGGGGTTATCATGAGCGCATTAAATACTCCGCCATTTTTGCATGTTTACAAAAATGAAGACAGCCCTGATTTTGTGCTTACCGAAAAAACTCAATACGATCCGAATCCTTTTCAGCCATCATGGGAAAACCCGGTTGCATATATGGAAGGACCCGACCAGGAATCAATTGATAAACAGTTATTTGGAAATGTATTTGCCGAAGCAAAACTGTTGAGCGGATTATTCCTTAAATCGAGAGTTGGTGTGGAGGTTAACAGCCACCAGTGGGACTATTATCTCGACCCGTTCCGAACCACTTACGGTCGTCAGCAGAATGGTGTTGGACAAGCTGATAAATACAACAGCAGCAGCTGGTTATGGGAAAATACCCTGGATTATTCGCGAACCATCGACAAACATAAGATTACTGCGATGGTCGGAAACAGCGTTCAGAAATACAAAGGGTATGATTCATACCTTTTTGGAAATGATTTCCCTTCGGATGTAACCGTAACTACACTGAATGCTGCAAACATTATTACCGGCAGCACCAATTACCAGGATTGGGCATTGGCTTCATTTTTCGGCCGGGCGACTTACGATTTCGCAAGTAAATATTATCTCACAACCAGCATCCGCCACGATGGATCATCAAAACTCGCCAACAACTGGGGAACTATGCCTTCATTTTCGGCTGGATGGCGTATTTCGTCGGAGCCTTTTATGAGGGATATTGACTTTATTGACGATTTAAAAATACGCGGTGGCTGGGGTAAAAACGGTAACCAGGAAGGAATTCCTAATTATACACAGTACGGCCTGGTAAGCTATTACCGCCGCACTCCTACTAATCCATTGTCAGGTCCTTCTTCCAGCCAGACTACTTTTGGGAATCCTGATCTGAAATGGGAAACTACAGCGCAGACGAATATAGGGTTTGATCTTACCATGCTCCGATCGAGGGTAACAGTAAGCCTTGATGCTTACATTAAAAACACAAGCGATGTTATACTTAATGTTCAATGGCCCAGCACCCTCACGCTTCCAACAATGCAAACCAATGCAGGTGAAATCCAGAACAAGGGAATCGAATTCAATATCAGCACTATCAATATCGACAACAAACTGAAATGGAGGTCCGATTTCAATATGTCGTTCAATAAGAACGAGATTATGTCGCTTAAATATGTTGATATCTCGTATTACGGCAGGATATACAGCAACAACGAGGATGTGGTCCTCTTTAAAAAGGGTTTGCCATTGGGAACTTTCTACGGTTATATTACCGAAGGTGTTGACCCTGCAACAGGCGACATGATTTATAAGGACGTAAATGAAAACGGAATATTCGATCCGGGCGACCGCACCATTATCGGGTATGCCCAGCCGAAATTCACCTACGGTTTTACCAACAGTTTATCTTACGGCCGTTTCGACCTCAACGTTTTCTTCCAGGGAAGCCAGGGTAACGATATATTCAATGCAACCCGTATCGATCTCGAAGGTATGTTCGACAGTAAAAATCAATCGACCGTGGTGCTGAACCGATGGACTCCTGACAATACGATTACGGATATACCCAGAGCGATTGGAGGAGGCAAGACTGACAATGTGCGCAATTCGGACCGTTTTGTTGAGGATGGCTCGTACCTAAGGCTAAAATCGCTGACACTTTCGTATAAAGCGCTCGAAAATAACCCTAAAGTGAAAGCTATCAAAAGATTATCGGTGTATGTAACCGGTCAGAACCTCCTTACTTTTACCAAATACAGCGGATTCGACCCCGAAGTGAATGCTTTTGGCAGCAGTGCTGTTGAATTAGGCATCGATTACGGAACGTATCCTCAAACACAGTCCGTTATAGTTGGTATAAATGTTGAATTCTAAAAAAAAGAAATGAAATGAAATAGCCATGAGATAAAATTGCTCACCAACTGAGATGATTATTCTCATGGCGTATTACATCTGA
Organism: uncultured Bacteroidales bacterium; assembly: GCA_963714825.1. Classification (GTDB taxonomy): domain Bacteria; phylum Bacteroidota; class Bacteroidia; order Bacteroidales; family UBA4417; genus UBA4417. The sequence continues at coordinate 290,858 of CAVQQF010000004.1, forward strand.
CCGAATTAATAAAAATTAAAAATAAACAGATGAAAAATATAGCTAAAATTCTTTTTTCGGCACTCATCGTCCTATCCTTGTTTTCGTGCGAAAAATTCCTTGACCTGAAACCTGTTTCGGATGGTATTGCTGTTGAAAATATAAGTTCCGATTCAATACTCTATAAATCAGCTGGTGAAGCCGAAGCAGCTTTAGCAGGTGTTTACAGTGATTTCAAGAACGAATACTTCGAACTCGATTATTTTGTAAACGGCGATGCTCAATCGGACGACGCTTACGCCGGAGCCGATAACCCTGCCAATTTCCAGATCGATGATTACAACATTGTGGCAACCAATTCAAATGTCAGCCGCGACTGGGCATACCTGTTTTCGACCATAGGGAAAGCCAATACGGTAATCAACAATGTAAACTCGGTAACTGACCCTGAACTTACGGCTGATCGTAAACTCGAAATCATAAGCGAAGCATCCTTTATCAGGGCTTTTATGTATTTTCAGTTGGTGCAGCTATGGGGCGATGTTCCTTTACAGTTAATCGAAGTAAAAACCATCAGTTCTGCTAACCTTGCGGAAATTTACCCTATTCTGTTCCCCGCCAGGACTCCTATGGCAGATGTGTATAAGCAGATAATCCTCGATCTCGAAACAGCCTTGACTCATGCAAAAGCAACGGCAACCGATAAAAGCTTTGTTACCAAAGGAGCCGTAAACGCTGTGCTGGCAAAGGTTTATGCCACTCAGCAACCACGCGACTGGACCAAGGTGCTCAAATATTGCAACGATGTTATTGCCGGTGGTTACAGCCTTTTACCGGAATATGATCAGTTGTGGGATAATGCTCATGAAAATTCGGCTGAATCCATTTTTGAAATTAACTACGAAGGTACCAGCTCAAGTGGAAACTGGGGCGCAAGCATGTTCAGGGGAATGGATTGGAAAAAATTCAATATCCCGTCGAACGACCTGGTGGCAGCCTTTGATGCCGAAAATGATTTGATCAGGAAAACATCATCCATCGAATTTCTGGATGTTTCGGGAAAATGGTCCGATGCTCACTGGCCCCAGACTAATTACCCTTTCATTAACAAATACCGCATTATTACGTCGCCCAGTCCTCAGAACTATATTTTCCTCCGGCTGGCCGATATTCTGCTGTTAAAAGCCGAAGCCTTAAACGAAACCGCTGATGTGCCGGGTGCTGCCGCGCTTGTTAACCAGGTTCGTACTCGGGTGGGTTTAGCTGCTACGCCAGCTTCGGATCAGGCGGCTATGCGCCTGGCTATTGAAAAGGAACGCAGGCTCGAACTGGCATTCGAAGGCCATCGCTGGTTTGATCTGAAACGCAACGGACGTGCAATTGAAGTCATAAACAATGCTAAGGATCAGAACGGTCAAAACCTGGGTTACCAGCTTAATGAGAACAAACTCTTGTGGCCGATACCACAATCGGAACTGGATAAAAACACTAAGCTTGTGCAGAATCCGGGGTACTAGCATGTGACCTCTTTAGGAAGACACCAAAATCGATTGATTACCTGCAACGAAATTTCTGTTACAGGGAATTTCCGATAAGTGATCAGTTGGTAAAACTAAAATGATAAGAATTCAGGTTCCATCCCGATAGCTAGCGGGATGGAACTTTTTTTTAAATAAGCATCCAAAAATGGTTTTTAAGAAATAACAAATAGCAGAAATACCTGCAATGTGGCATTTGTAGAAGGATAAGCAGTTATTGCGTGATTGATCCCGGTACGACTCATTTTACCCGTTTAGGTTTCAGAATACTGATTCATTTCAGCAAGCCTGGTTAAAACTTTTTTCGGAGAATTACGATACAATTAAAAAGTAAGTAAGGGGTCGTTTTTTTTGGGAAAGAATCACTTACACAGCAGCGGGCAGCCCTGATTCCGGTTCAGAGCATTTACGCTTTAAACTAATTCGCTCACTTCAGTAAAACGATAGATAAGTGTTATTTATGCACTAAGTCAAAAAAAGAGGATTTAACCTGATTCGAAAAAAAATATTTATATGATATAAAACAAATAAAATTTATAATCATCACAAATACAGTCAATTATATTTTGTATTAATATTATTACTTTTCCAAAGTATCATTTTTTTTTGTAAATTCGTGGATATTAAGAATTTCTTATTATCTTCGTGTAATAAATACACCAACTTAGGTGAAAAAAAATAAGGTGCTGTAAAATAAGAATGTATAAATGGAACAATTTTGAAGCTCTGAAAAAAATTAGTTCCCTCCCTATATCTATCAGGTCAGGTTCTGAGTTACGGCATAATAAAACGAAAGTAAAATATAGGATTACAGCCTGTACCTTGGTAGTCTTCACCCAGTAAGCATTACAAACTTTTAAATGGAAGTCCCTCGAATTGCTTAACAGAACCTAAACTAATAACTGACCAGGATACAAATTTGATCACAAGCAATTACATTTTATACCAATTAACCTCAACCTAACCTTAATTAACCATTATGAAAATTAATCTTTACAACTGCCATCGAAGCGGCACAATGCTCAAAAGGGTGCTGCTGCTATCGGGTATTTTGTGGTTTGGTTTTTCGACCATGCTATTTGCACAAAAAACCTATGTTTACTCTGGCACCATTACTGATCAGGGAGGAGAAACTGTGCCTGGTGTAAGTATCGTTGTTAAGGGTACTACCCTGGGAACTACCACTGATATAGTGGGAAATTTCACATTAAGCACTTCCAATCCAACCGAGCTCCTTGTGTTTTCGTTTGTTGGAAAAATTTCGCAGGAATTAAAAGCTTCTGCAGGTGTTCCGATTAAAATAATGCTGGAGGATGAAACCATCGGTCTCGAAGGTATTGTCGTTATTGGATACGGAACTCAGAAAAAGAGTGTCGTTACCGGTGCTATTTCCAGTGTTAAAGCCAAGGACCTCGAAAATGTGCAGATCACTCGTATTGAACAGGCTTTGCAGGGAAGAACTTCGGGATTAACAATCACCTCAAGTTCAGGGCAGCCAGGAGCCGCTTCAACAGTTCGTATCCGTGGAACAACCTCAATTAACGATAGCGATCCTTTGTATGTTGTTGATGGTGTGCCTGTTGATAACGGTGGTATCGATTACCTTAACTCAGCGGATATTGAGTCCATCGAAGTGCTTAAAGATGCTGCTTCTGCAGCTATTTACGGTGCACGTGCCGCCAGTGGTGTTATACTTGTAACAACAAAAAAGGGTCGTTCAGGAAAAATGCAGCTGAGCTACAATGCTTATTTCGGCACACAGGCTCCTGCAAAAAAACTCGATCTGCTCAACGCAACCGAGTATGCAACTCTTCAAAATGAAGCCGCTACCAATGCTGGCCAACCCAAGCCTTTTGCCGATCCTGAATCATACGGCGAAGGAACCGACTGGCAAAGTACCATATTTAACAACAGCGCCGGAATTCAGAACCACGAGCTCAGCCTGAGCGGTGGTAACGATATGTCAACCTATTATACTTCCTTCGGATACTTCGACCAGGAAGGTGTAATAGCATCCTCCATTTCGAATTACAATCGACTCAATCTCAGGTTCAACTCTACGCATAAAGTAAATAAATGGGTGCGTTTTGGTAATAACCTGGGTTATTCGCATATCAAGAGCCAGGGCTCACTCAATACTAACAGTGAGTATGGTGGACCTTTAGCTTCGGCCATAAATCTTGACCCCATTACTCCTATCATTATTACGGATCCTACTGTTGCCAACGCCCCTCCTTATTCCGTTCAACCTGTTATTTACGATGCTGATGGTAACCCATACGGTATCTCGAAATATGTGGGGCAGGAGATGTCGAATCCGCTTGCCTATATTCAAACCAGGCAGGGTAATTACGGCTGGTCCGATAATATTGTAGGAAATGTGTATGCCGAAGTTGAACCAATGAAAGGCCTGAAACTGAGGTCCGACCTGGGAGCCAAACTGGCTTTCTGGGGAGGTGAAAATTTTACACCGGTATCTTACTTCAACGCTTCATCATTAAATGCAATTAATTCATTCTCAAAAGATAGAAACCAAAGCTTCCGGTGGAACTGGGAGAATACTGCTGCTTATAACAAAAAGATAGGCGTTCATGATTTTACAGCCCTGGTAGGTGTAAGTGCCTTTTTGGAAAATTCAAATGGCATTGGAGTTACTTACCGTAACCTGCCGGTATCAACTTTCGAAGATGCTTCAATGAATTATGCAACGACTCCTGACAACAAAGATTCGTATGGATGGGAAAGTGCCGATCATAAAGTTAGTTCGTTGTTTGCCCGATTAACCTATAACTACAACGAAAAGTACCTGTTTACCGGTATTATCCGCCGCGACGGTTCATCCCGTTTTGGAAGCAACAATAAATATGGCGTATTCCCTTCGGCTTCTGTAGGTTGGGTGGTTACCCGTGAAGATTTCTGGGTTCAGAATGATATTGTTGATTTCCTGAAAATACGTGGTTCATATGGTGTTACCGGTAACGATAATATAGGCGATTTCCAATACCTGTCAACCATTGGAGGAGGCCGGAATTATACTTTCGGAAATGATATGTACACCATTGGTTACAGCCCCAATGCTCCTTCGAATCCCGATTTGAAATGGGAGGAAACCAGCCAGTCGAACCTGGGTTTCGAGGCAACATTACTAACAAGTTTTACTGTTGTTTTTGATTTATACAGTAAAAATACAACAGGTATGCTGCAGCCTATCATTTTACCCAGCTATGTTGGTGTTGCCGGTTCGCCCACAGGTAACGTGGCATCAATGACTAATAAAGGTATTGAACTGGAACTGGGTTACCGCAAACAATTAGGTGAAGTTGATTTAAAAGTGAGCGGAAATGCTTCGTATCTTAAAAACGAAATTACAGATCTCGGAACCGTTGAGTACAGAACAGGTGCCGGATTCCAATCGAGCGATTACGAACTTTCGCGTAACATGGTTGGCCAGCCAATTGGTTCATTCTATGGATTCCAGATACTGGATGTTTTCCAGTCGGCTGCCGAAGTTAACTACCACAAAGATGAAAACGGCAATAAAATTCAGCCAAATGCAAAACCCGGTGATTTCAAGTATGCCGATTTGAATGGCGACGGCAAAATTACTGCTGACGACCGTACCTTTATTGGTGATCCGACTCCTACATGGTCGTACGGTGCTACCGTTAATGTCAGTTCCAGGGGATTCGACCTGATGGTTTTCGGACAGGGAGTAGCTGGTAACGATGTTTACAATGGATTACGCAGGTTGGACATCCCGAGTGCTAACTGGACAACAGCAGCTTTAGGTCGCTGGACCGGAGAAGGTACTTCGAGCGATTTCCCGCGCCTTGTAAATGGCGATCCAAACAGGAACTTTAGCTATCCGTCGAATTTCTACCTCACAAGCGGAGCTTATTTCCGGATTAAGACCCTGCAAATTGGCTACACCATTCCTAAAATGGTACTCGACAAAATAGGTATTCAAACTCTTCGTGTTTATGTGAGCTCAAATAACCTGGCAACCTTTACTAAATATCCGGGTTTTGATCCTGAAATCGGGGGAGGCAGTTATGGTATCGATCGCGGAGTTTATCCACAGGCACGCTCATTTCTTGCGGGTATAAACGTTTCCTTTTAATCACTAAAATCCTGAAAACCATGAAAACATATAAAATATATCTTTTAGCGATGATTGCAGGAGGCTTATTCCTGAATTCCTGCTCTAAAGAATTCCTGGAGGTTAAACCCAAGGGAACAGCATTGGAAGACAATTATTATCAGAATGCTGATGAAGCCTACAATGGGTTGGTAGCTGCATACGATCCGCTCGGAACGGAATGCGGTGCTACATACTCCAATAAATTAGGACCACTTAATTCAGCTTCCGACGATTGTTACGCCGGCGGTGCCAGTTCGTCGGATGTACCGGCATGGCAGGCCTGGAATAATTTTACTGTAGATGCCTCTATAGGTATACAGGGCGATTTCTGGAGCCGTAATTTTACAGGTGTTTACAGGGCGAATGTACTGCTCGAAAAACTGCCTGATGTTCCCATGAACGAAGCTCTCAAAACGAGATTCACTGCTGAAGCAAAGTTTTTACGTGCTTATTTCTATTTCGACCTGGTGCGCCTTTTCAAAAATGTACCTCTTTTCACTGCCCCGGTTTCGCCGGCTGACATTTTCAGCGTTACCCAGGCAAAACCTGCAGATGTCTGGGCACAAATTGAAAAAGACCTCAAAGAAGCGATCCCCGACCTACCGGCATCCATACCCGTTGAGGAAAACGGTCGCGTTACCAAAATGGCCGCAACAGCATTGTTAGGAAAAGTGATACTGTTCCAGAATGACGAAAGCCGTATGCAGGAAGCGGCCGACTTATTCGAGCAGGTGAATACATCACCAAATTATGGATTATTGCCTAATTTTGGTGATATTTTCCGTGCCGATAACAAATTTCATAAAGAATCAATTTTTGAAATTGTTCATACCTCTGCTGCTTTAATGGGCTGGGAATCATGGCCTAATTTCGAAGGAAATGTGTACACACAAATGTGTGGTCCGCGCGCATATGTAGGCCCGACCTACGTTGCAGGATGGGGATTTAACCCTATTACGCTCGACCTGGTTAACCTTATGAAGAACGATCCTCGGTACAGGTACACTATATCGAATATCGACAGCCTCAAGGTTGCCGGCGTTGCTACTTATGAAAAAGGGTATCAGAATACAGGCTATTTTGTGCAGAAATTTGCTCCGCTACAGGAATTCTATTCAACCATTGGTGGCGACCCTGTTCTTAACTATCCTAACGATGTAATCGAAATCCGCCTTGCCGATACCTACCTGATGGAAGCTGAAGCATTGGTTCGCGCTGGTGGAAATGCCACAAAAGCTCAATTTTACCTCGACCAGGTGCGGGCTCGCGTTGGTCTTCCTTCGATACCTGCAACCCTCGAAAACATTTATAAGGAGCGTCGCCTCGAACTGGCAACCGAAGGACATCGTTTCTTCGACCTGGTGCGTACCGGAAAGGCTGCCGAAGCACTTGCTTCGAAAGGGTTCACTCCGAATAAAAACGAAATTTTACCCATTCCGATTGCCGAACTGGCTAATACCAAGTTGGTACAAAATCCAAACTATTGATTGGTTGATTATGGTTTGATGTTGGTTTGTTGATTTGAGCTGGCCGTTTGCTTATGCAAACGGCCGGCTTTCTTAAAATATAAGGAAAATGAAAACGTTGTTTAGTGTAGTTAAGTTAATGACAGTTATTTTACTGTTAGCTACTTCGGCTCAGGCTCTAAGAGCTCAAAGCACTGATGCTGATTCCGGTGCTGAGAAACAAATGAAATGGGAATTTGAAACAACGCCTGTTTTTACCGATGAATTTAATTACACAGGATTGCCCGATACCACCAAATGGGGCTACGACATAGGAGGAAGCGGTTGGGGGAACAACGAACTGCAATATTATACCGATAAGCTTAAAAATGCTTATGTTGATAACGGAATGCTTACCATCACAGCGCTCAAAGAGAATGTGGACACACTTCATTATTCCTCAGCCCGACTGGTAACAAAAAATAAAGGCGATATTAAATATGGCCGCATCGAAGTTAAAGCACAGCTGCCTGCTGGCCTGGGTACCTGGCCCGCCATATGGATGCTGCCAACAGATTGGGTATATGGTGGCTGGCCTAAATCGGGCGAAATTGATATTATGGAGCATGTGGGTTACGACCCTGAAGTTATTCATATCACCACGCATTGCGAAAAATACCAGTACAGGTTAGGTAACCTGAAAACGGCTATACTGAAAATTGATAATGCTACAACAGCTTTTCATTTATATCGTATCGACTGGACACCCGATGCTATCAGGGGTTATATTGATGGTGAACTTGTATTTACCAATGTGAACGAAAAAACCGGGTATGCAGCATGGCCCTTTGATCAGCGGTTTCACCTTTTGCTCAATATTGCAGTTGGAGGCGACTGGGGAGGTGCCAAAGGTGTTGATGAAAAAGTCTTTCCTGTATCCATGCTGGTTGACTATGTGAGGTTTTACAGGATGATCGATAAATAATCTGATGCCCAGAATAATGTATATTCTGAAAGGATCACATAATTTTTCACGATGTACAAATGTTCAGAATAAAAACTTAAAACAATTGAAATGCAAAAAACACACCTTACTCATATCTTTCTGGCAATAGCCTTTACCATAGTAAATGTTGCGGCGAATGCCCAGGGATTAAAAGCCTCTGGCAAAAAGATTGTTGATGAAAACAACAATGAAATTATCTTAAGGGGAATGGGCCTCGGCGGATGGATGCTTCAGGAACCCTATATGATGGAAATGAGTGGTTTTGCAGTTGCTCAGTGGGATATTAAACAAAAAATGACTGCACTAATGGGTGCCGCCAATACCGAGGGCTTTTACAACGCCTGGCATGCCAAGCACTGCACAAAAAGTGATATTGATTCGATGGCAGCCTGGGGTTTTAACTCCATACGTTTGCCTATGCATTATAATTTATATACCCTGCCAATTGAAGATGAGCCTGTTGCAGGTCAAAATACCTGGCTCGACAAAGGCTTTGCTATGACCGACAGCCTGATCAGCTGGTGCAAAGCCAACCAGATGTATGTAATACTCGATTTACATGCTGCTCCCGGCGGTCAGGGGAAAGATAAAGCTATTTGCGACTATAACCCTGCCAAACCTTCGTTATGGGAAAGCGAAGCCAATAAGCAAAAAACCATTGCCTTATGGCGAAAACTCGCTGAACGATACGTTAACGAGCCCTGGGTTGGCGGATACGACCTGATAAATGAGCCAAACTGGAGTTTTACAGCCGGAGGCAACGAGAATGGCTGTTCCGAAAATTCAAATGCTCCCTTGCGACAGTTATACATTGATATTACCAATGCCATCCGCGAAGTCGATACGAAGCACATTATTATTATCGAAGGCAATTGCTGGGGAAATAATTACAACGGAATGTTCCCGCTATGGGATAACAATATGGTTTTGAGTTTTCATAAATACTGGTCGTACAACGATCAGGGCTCCATACAGGGTATCATTAACCTGCGTAATCAACTTAATGTCCCGATATGGTTAGGCGAGTCGGGCGAGAACGGAAATACCTGGTTTACCGAGGCTATTTCGCTCGTCGAATCCAATGGCATTGGCTGGGCCTGGTGGCCACTGAAAAAGATTGGATCGGTGGTAAATCCGCTCACTATTGTTAAAACCCCCAATTACCAGGTGCTGCTCGATTATTGGAATAACGGGGGCACAACTCCTGAAGCAGGTTTTGCCAACTATACATTATTGCAAATGGCTGAAAATGCAAAAATCCAGAATTGCGTTTACCATAAAGATGTTATCGACGCAATGTTCAGACAGATAAGCGATTCAACTACTATTCCCTTTACCGAACATGTAATTCCGGGCGTGATCAGGGCAACTGACTTCGATCTTGGGCGTAATAATAAGGCCTACTACGATACTGAAGTTGCCAACTACAGCGTAAGTTCAGGTAATTATACCACCTGGAATACCGGCTGGGCTTATAGAAACGATGGCGTTGATATTGCCACCTCCTCTGATTTTGATCCGGCCTCAAATGGATTTTATGTTGGCTGGACTGCTGATAACGAATGGATGCAATACACGGTTCAAGTCGACTCGAGTGCAGCTTATGAAGTAAAATTGAGGTATGCAGCACTGAATCCCGGTGCCCGAGTAAAAATTCTGGTTAACGATGCTGATATTTCCGGATCGCAGATACTTGCGCCTAGCGGTGGTTACCAGTCCTGGGCTTATGTAACAATAAATGATGTTATCCTTTACAAAGGGCAGCAGAAAATCAAAGTGTTTTTCGAAAAAGAAGGAGCAAATTTAGGCTTTATGAAATTTGCACTTCAAAAAAAAACTGAAGACGTGTCGTTGATCCCGGTTTCGGCCGAAACCTATAAGCAAACTGAGCTCATTTATCTTTCGTGCAACAAAATGCTTGTCGACTCAACGGTAACTTCTGCCGGATTCAGCTGCACGGTTAACGGTGATATGGTAAATATTACCAGCCTTACTTCAAATATTGCAAATCCATACCAGGTGATAATCAGCCTTGATCAGCAGATTTTTGATATTGATATTATTAAACTCAGTTATTCGGATGGATTTGTTAAAGCAACGGATGGCACTAGCCTTCAGAATTTCACCGATCTGCCTGTAAAAAATAACCTGCCAATATATACCTTGATACCAGGAAAAATTGAGGCTGAAGGCTTCAGTTTCAACCAGGGACTGGTACTCGAAACCACCACCGATGTAGGGGGCGGGCAGAATATTGGTTATACCAATACCGGCGATTACCTCGACTACCGGGTACGAGTTCTGAAGACTTCGAAATACTATATCGAAGTTCGGGTTGCTTCGGGAGGCTCAGCCGGGAAAATGGAAGTACAGCAGATCAGCCCCGAAGGGACTGTGCTTGGCTCTGTTATCATAAATACACCCTTTACAGGAGGCTGGCAAACCTGGAGAAGCATTGGTGCCTCTATTGATCTTATCGAGGGCATAGGAACATTAAGGGTTAAAATTCTGCAACCCGAGTTTAACCTGAACTGGTATAAGTTTACCGAAACCGGCCTTGGAATTGCCGAAGAAACCAGCAGCATGTTTACCGTATTTCCAAATCCTGCCATCGATTTTGTTTCGGTAGTTGTACCCGGCTCCTCCGGGAAAAAGAAGGTCATTTCACTTCGTGCATCAAACGGAGTGCTGCTCAGGAGCATGGAAATGGCTTCAGGCGAAGTTTCGAAAAAACTTAATACTGATGATCTTCCCGCCGGTTTGTACATCGTCGAACTGGATTTAGAAGGCACGATAACCCGCAAAAAACTCATTGTTCAATAGGAAAAAACCTCGGTTTTGAGTAATTTTACGGAATAATGGTACGCATTTAAAAACAGATAAAAATATAGAATGATTCAACATCTGAGTATGAAAAGCTTATTGCCTGTTCTGATACTTCTGCTTGCTTTCAGCTCTTCGTTCAGTTGCAACAGCAAGGAAGGCAATGCCGAGCCCATTGACCCGGGTGATACATTGCCGCTTAAAACGGATATTTCGTATTGGCTTACTCAAGCCGATAAGTCCTCGTTGCTGCAAAAACAGGAAGTAAGCCTGCTATTTAAAGCCAACAGCAATCAGTACGAAACTATAGGTGTTGATACTACTGTAAGCTACCAGCAAATGGATGGCTTCGGATTCGCTTTAACAGGTGGCAGCGCTTACCTTATCAACAAGCTTGGTGCGAGCGAGCGTGAAGCTTTGTTAAAAGAGTTGTTTTCGACGGAGGGTAATTCAATCGGCATAAGCTATCTGCGAATCAGTATAGGGGCTTCCGACCTCGATGCTTCTGTGTTTTCGTATAATGACCTGCCTGCCGGCCAAACAGATGTAACTCTTCAGCAATTCAGCCTGGCACCTGATAAAACAGACCTGATCCCAGTATTGAAATCAATTTTATTGATCAATCCAAACATTAAAATCATGGGATCGCCCTGGTCGGCACCGGTTTGGATGAAATCGAATAAGAATTCCATTGGTGGCAAACTATTACCCGAGTATTACGATGTGTATGCGAAATACCTGGCCCGTTATATCACTGAAATGAAATCGGAAGGTATTACTATTGATGCCATTACCATTCAGAATGAACCGCTAAATCCGCATAATAATCCCAGTATGGAAATGCTTGCCGGGGAACAGCGCGATTTTATTAAAAACAACCTGGGGCCGACATTTGCTGCTGCCGGCATTACATCAAAAATTATTGTTTACGATCATAACTGCGATCATCCCGAATATGTTACCACCATTTTGAGCGACCCCGGTGCAGCAAAATATGTGGATGGATCAGCATTTCACCTGTATGCAGGCGATATTTCTGCCATGTCGGGAGTACATGCAGCATACCCGGCTAAGAACCTGTATTTTACAGAGCAATGGGTGGGTGGCCCTTCAAATTTTGGATCCGACATGCAGTGGCATATTCAAAACCTTATTATCGGCGCAAGCCGAAACTGGAGCAAGAATGTGCTGGAGTGGAACCTGGCTTCCGATCCCACGTACAATCCTCATACTAACGGCGGATGCACTAATTGCGAAGGAGCACTAACCATTGGTTCAGGTATTACCCGCAATGTTTCGTACTACATAATTGCGCATGCATCAAAATTTGTTCCTGCAGGATCAGTTCGTATTGCTTCGGACCTGCCGGCGAACCTTCCAAATGTGGCTTTTTTAACGCCCGAAGGACGTAAAGTGCTTATAGTTTTGAATAAAAACTCGTCCTTTCAAACATTTAATATCAGGTTCAACGGTAAAAATGCGACCACATCACTGGGTCCCGGTGCGGTTGCAACCTATATGTGGTAGTAAAACTGAAAATACAAAAAAATCCTGGTTCATATGTTACTGTTGAATCAAAACCAGGAATAACATAAAAAAATAGTTAATTGTCAGTAAAACATTACAATATGAATGTGAAATTTCTTTTTTTAGCCTTTTTTATAAGCCAGATTGTATTGATAGCTTCCTGTAAAAAGGAGGAGTCGGAGCCACCTAACATTACCTTGCCCGAAACTGTTACTGTTGCCGAAGGCAATGAAACACAGCTTTCAGTCATAATTCCGGTAACACTCAGTGCCCCTTCCGATGTGTTTGTCAGCTTTCTCTGGTCAACTTCTGATGGTACTGCAAAAGCAACGGATGACTTTACCGCTGTTACGGATAGCGTGCTTGTTTTTCAGCCCGGCGAAACGAGTAAAAATATCGAAGTAAAACTTACCAACGATACCTATTACGAACCCGACGAAACCTTCTATATTACCACCAGGAATGCCAAAAACGGAAAATTTCTAAACGACAGAACCCAGGTGACGATTACGAATGATGATGGATTTGCGCCAGTGGTAAATGTAGCTTCGGTAACAAAAGTGGAAGAGGGAAATGCCGTACAGCTAAATGCAAAAGTATTGGTCTTGCTTTCGGGCGCCTTCGATAAACCGGTTACATTGAAGTGGTCCACTTTCGATGGCACCGCAAAAGCTGATTTTGATTATGTGCCTGTAAACGCCGGCTCCTTGGTTTTTGCTGCCGGCGAAACGCAGAAATACATTGAGGTTAAGCTTGTTAACGACCTGGTAATGGAGTTCAACGATTCGTTATATGTACATGTTACGGAAGTTACCAATGCCAACTTAGGTAACGGTTTGGCTAAAATTATCATCCTTAACGATGATTCCTTTACACCCGAAGTTGCTGCCGATGGCCCCATAACGCCCGATACTTATCCGGGAATGCAGCTGGTTTGGGCCGACGAGTTTAATGATCCGGATATAAACATGAGTAACTGGACCTTTGAATTAGGAGGCGGAGGCTGGGGTAACAATGAGTGGGAAGTGTATACCAATTCACCGCTAAATGCCAATATTTCGGATGGGAAACTCAATATCATAGCAACCAAAACGTATGCCGGTTATAATTCAGCCCGAATGATAACCAAAGGGAAACAGGAATTTACGTATGGCCGTATTGATATTCGCGCCAAAATGCCTTATGGCCAGGGGATTTGGCCTGCCTTATGGATGCTGGGTGGCAATATAAGCCAGGTTAGCTGGCCTTCGTGCGGCGAAATTGATATTATGGAGTACCTGGGACACGAAGTTTCGAAAGTACACGGAACAGTTCATTACAACGATGGGGGACATCAATATAAAGGAGGATCTTATTCACTTCCTTCAGGCCCTGGTTTTAACGATAAGTTTCATGTGTTCACCATTCTATGGCAGGAAAACTCAATAGAATGGTATTGCGACTATCAGAAATATTATGAGGTTACCAATGCAAACATAAAGTTCGATGCATTTAAACTTCCGCAGTTCTTTATTTTCAATGTTGCTGTGGGTGGCAACTGGCCGGGTTATCCTGACGCGACCACCGTTTTCCCTCAAACCATGCAGGTTGATTATATCCGGGTTTTTATGCCCTCATAAGCATGATGCGGACTTGCCTGTCAGCATGGATACCAGCTGGATTTATCAGCTGTGATAGTCAGTAACGAGCGATACGTTTATTAAAAATCACGATCAACAATTTCTTCAGAAACAATTAATTCACAACAAAATAATAAAAACAGCTCTATGAACAAAATAATAATTTTGTCGGGTTTAAGTGTTTTGTTTGCCTCCTTAACGCTGAATGCGGGTAACGAAACCCTGTCGAAAGAAAAGCCAAAAGTGCAGAAAGTGAGTGTTTACACCACAGCCGATAATACTACTTTAAGGTTAACACAAACTGACAATGTGCGTTTTACCGATTTCGGGCAGCCACTCGAAACGCAACCGTGCATATTTGTTGATCCTACCAAGACATTTCAGACCTTCGTTGGTATTGGCGGAGCCATCACCGACGCATCGGCCGAAACTTTTGCCAAATTGCCAAAGGAAAAGCAAAAAGAGATACTTCAGCAATACTACGATGTTCAGAAAGGCATAGGTTATACCCTGGCCCGCACAAATATTCACAGTTGCGACTTTTCGAGCGGCAGTTATACTTATGTGGATGAAAAAGATGCTGATCTGAAATCATTCAGCGTAGCTCACGACAAGGAATTCCGTATCCCAATGATTAAACAGGCTATGGAAGCTGCCGGGGGAAGCCTTACATTGTATGGCAGCCCATGGAGTCCTCCGGCCTGGATGAAGGATAATAACAATATGCTTCAGGGCGGCAAGCTGCTTCCTGCTTATTATCAAAGCTGGGCCAATTATTATGTGAAATTTATTAAGGCTTACGAAGCGGAAGGTATTCCCGTATGGGGCCTGAGTGTTCAGAATGAGCCTATGGCAAAACAGCGGTGGGAATCATGTATTTATTCAGGGGAAGAGGAACGTGATTTTATTAAGAACTTCCTGGGACCTGCTTTGCATAAAGCCGGCATGGCCGATAAAAAGCTTATTGCTTGGGATCATAACCGCGACCTTATATACCAGCGTGCCAGCACTGTACTCGACGATCCTGAGGCAGCAAAATATGTTTGGGGAATTGGATTTCACTGGTACGAAAGCTGGACAGGCGGAGGTAAAATTTTCGATAATGTGCGTAGGGTTTACGAAACCTACCCGAATACAAACCTGGTGTTTACCGAAGGCTGCGCCGAAAGTTTTATGATGGATAAAATAAACGACTGGACCTGGGGCGAAATTTACGGCCGTTCGATGATACACGATTTTAACGATGGAACCGTTGCCTGGACCGACTGGAATATTTTGCTGGATGAAACGGGCGGACCAAACCACGTGGGAAATTTCTGCTTTGCACCTGTGCACGCCGATACAAAAACCGGGCAGATTTATTACCTGAGTTCGTATTATTACATAGGGCATTTCTCGAAATTTATCCGCCCGGGTGCCAAGCGTATTATCAGCTCGTCGAGCCGCGGGCAGTTGCTTACAACCGGTTTTTTAAATACCGACGGAACCATTGCTGTTGTGGTTATGAATCAGAGCGACGAAAAAATTCCTTACCGCTTATGGATCGATGGAAAAGCAGCTGAAGTATTAAGCCTGCCACATTCAATACAAACGTTGATCATAGACTGATAGTTTGATAATTCGCTTAAGCGGATATTCAAGGACAAAAATGAATCAGCCGGGGCATCAGTCCCGGCTTTTTTGTTTTCGGGTGTACCCTGTTATTTCAAAAACTAAAGGATAAAGTACTGGCTTGAATACAGTTGGGAAATTTTCTTCCATAGCGTTCATGCGTTGAGTGCCAGTAAATCGCGATAGTATAAAAAAAAGCTTCTTTTGACAATAACGAAAATTCACTAAATTATTTTTAATTGAAAAGAATTAGCGTGTGGGTGTTTTTCTACTGAACTTGCTCAACTAAATTGTTTTTTTGTTCCGGCAATCAGGCTCATTTTTTTAAAGCACTTTGTAACAATACTATAGGAGCATTCCTCGAGATTTATTTTCGCAAAACCATGGAATATATCTATTTATTTCGTATATTTAGGCGACCAATAACAACAGCTTATGAAAACTATAGCCCTACTGTTCGTTTCTGTTTTTTTGGTAGCAGCAGTTATAAATACCAAAGCGCAGGAAAACGTTGTAAAGAGTTTTCCGCATTCAAACACCATCAAACTGGATGCTCCTGTTAAACAGGACGCATACATTACTCCATCTGCAGCCGGATCGCCAAATATACCCACTCAACTCGCTGGGGTGGAAGGTGAAATATTTGTTGGTTCCAACTGGCCTGCAGGCACCATTGTGCTTCGCAACGGCGGAATTATTGATAATTACAACCTCAGGTACAACATAATGACTGACCAGATGCAGTTTATCCATGGCATGGACACCCTTGCTTTTGCCTCGCCCGAAGAGTTAAGTACCCTCACTTTCGATGGTCATACATTTATTTACGAACCCTATGTTTGCGATAATTCAGTTCGCAGCGGGTATTTCGAACTCATAGAGCCGGGAAAAAATAAATTACTTCTTAAACGGCTGGTTACTTATGAAAAACCTGATCCCAAGCAACCTGATAATAATGCTGCCAACACCTATTATATAGATGAATGTTACTTTGTCAGTAAAGCAGGGAACCCGGCTAACAAAATGATATGCAGCCGTAAGAGCGTACTTTCGGTATTGGACGATCACGACGATGAAATAAAGGATTATTTGCGTATTACCGGCAATAAAGTTCGTACCATCGATGATCTTAAAAAACTTGTCTCGTATTATAACTCGCTCGACGAATAGAAATTGAGTTTGCCCAAATCGATTACCTTTGCAGAAATAACTGCAAAGTAGCAATGGATTTATCAGCATCGCGCCTGAATGCCCTCCTTGAACCTCTCCGCTCGTGTAACATCTGTCCCCGAAACTGTGGTGCCGACCGTTGGAACGGGAATAGCGGTATTTGTAAAAGTGATGCAGCATTCCATGTAAGTTCCATATGCCTGCACAGGGGAGAGGAGCCGGCCATCAGCGGGCTGAATGGTATTTGCAATATTTTCTTTAGCGGGTGCAACCTTTCGTGCCTGTATTGCCAGAACTACCAGATAAGTAACAGTAACAATGTTTCGGCTGAAACGGAGATGCAATTACCCGTTATTGTTGAATCCATAATAAAAATACTTGATCAGGGCAGCCATGCTGTCGGTTTTGTTTCGCCATCGCATTTCATCCCTCATGTAAAGGCTATTATTGAAGCCCTCCGGTTAAATGGCCGGAATCCTGTTTTTGTTTATAATACCAACGGATACGATAAGGTTGACGAGATCCGCGGACTGGAAAGTTATATTGACGTGTATCTTCCTGATTACAAGTATTCCGATAACGAATTGGCCAGGATGTATTCCAAAGTAAATGATTATCAGCAGCTTGCTCATTCGGCAATTAAGGAAATGTACCGACAGAAGGGCTCAACCTTAGTGTTGCATGAAGATGGTTATGCCGAAAAAGGACTGATTATCCGCCACCTGGTATTGCCCGGGCATATCGAAAACAGTGTGAATGTTTTGGAGAGTATTGCCGATATTTCCCCTTCGATAGCTGTTTCGCTTATGGCGCAGTATTGGCCTACGCCTGCAGTAGAGGCTCACCGCACACTCGGCCGCACCCTGCATCACGACGAATACGAAATTGTAAAAACCCGGCTCGAGGACCTTGGGTTTTATAAAGGCTGGGTGCAGGAGTTGGAAAGCAGCCATTTTTACAGGCCTGATTTCGAATTGGATATGCCTTTTAATGGATAAGGGACTTTAGCACAATGCGGAAACAACAGTGAATCGTGTTTTAAGGTTATCCCTCTATAATTTCTTATTCATCTGGTAAGGTCATAACGTTAATCCAATTTTTTACACTTAAATGTTACACCATAAAATAAAATTGTATCTTTGCGCAAAATCACAATCAAATTAAAAACATCATGAGTAAAGGAACAGTAAAATTTTTCAATGATTCAAAAGGTTTTGGATTCATTAAAGATGACGCATCGGACAAAGAATATTTTGTTCACGTTACAGGACTAATCGACGAGGTTAGAGAAAACGACCAGGTTAGTTTTGACCTTCAGGAAGGTAAAAAAGGATTAAACGCAGTAAATGTTAAAGTAATTTAATATATATTTAGAAGATAATTCTTTAAAAGCCCTGCTATTTTGCGGGGCTTTTTAGTTCTATGTGATTTGCTCACTATCAATTATACTGTATCTGTTTACCTGAGAGTCCGCAGATTGTATTCTAATTTCCAAGGTTGTAGGTCAATACTTTCAGTTCAATTTCCGACACTTTTGCAGAGTACAAAAGGTTTACAAGCAGGTATGCGGCGCTTTCGTAACTTGTTTGGGCAGCTTTTACATCCAGTATGGTTGCCTGCCCATGGTTAAATTTTTGCAATACTATATCGACCAGTTGCCTGGTCATTTCGAAGTTTTTGCGCTGCGATTCAATTTGCTGTAATGTGGTGGAATACGATCTGAATAACTTTGTTGCCTGCGAGTTGAGCGCAATAAACAGGCTTTCTTTTTCCAGTTTGGAGTTGTCGACCCTTATTTTAGCTATGTCCGTCTGTGTTTTATAAATATTTCCGTTGAAAATCGGAACCTGCACCGATATGCCTGCCGAAGGGCCATAATTGCGGTTTAGCATAATGCTGCCTTTATTCATATTAGCCTGGTAATAATCATATCCCGCATTTAATTTTACTGAAGGATAACGTTGAGCTGAAACTTCTTTGATAACCTGTTCGTCGATCCTGAGTTGTTGTTCCGCGCTGAGGTATTGAGGATTTCTGTTCAGGAAATTCAGAATAGTATTTATCTGCAGGGTGGGATCAACCGCTATACTGTCGGGTACTGTAAATACCATAGCACTTTTGGCATTTATCAGCAACAGCAAATCCGATTTGTTCTGTTCAATCACAAGTTTTTGGAGCTCAAGGAGTTGTTCTGATGAATTTACGTCAGTCTGTGCCTGTAACATATCGACGGCATCAGCCATACCTACATTGTTTTTCACTTTCACAATATCCAGTTTCTGGTTCGAAACATCCAACGACTGTTTAATGATTTTCAAATAATTTTGTTGCCGTATAATGTCATAGTAAGTTACCATAACATCAGCCATAGTATTCTGAATCTGCTGGTTAAGTTGTATTTCACTCAATTCCTGCAGCCTGCTGAGTTTTTCCTTGGTAGCAACTATCTTTAACCCGTTGAATAAAACAATTCCTGCTGAAATCCCAGCACTAACAGCATTCTCACCTATATTTAAGGTATTCGATTCAGTGTTATCGCTTAATTTTTGGTTTAAGGTGGTAATAGAACCATAATCGCCGGCATCTGCTGTTACAACCGGCAATCCTCCGGCGATGCCATAGGTATTATTCTCACGGGCAATTTCAACATTGTTTCGGGCAATCCGGATGTCGAAATTGTTGAGTAAGGCCGTATCAATTGCATTTTGAAGTGTAAGCTGCTGCTGAGCCACTGAAATAAGTGGAATTGTAAGTCCAATAAACAGGAAAAATATCTTGCTGGTATAATTCATTGACTTGTGGTTATTGGGTTATTGTTATTTGTTATTCGTTACGGATCAGTGGGTAAGCTGTGGAAAAATTTCGCTTTCCCGTTTTTTTTTCGACTTAAGTAACTTCTTCTGTCACAATTTCTTCCACCTCATGTTTGCCTGAAATAAAAGTATAAACTGCCGGAATTACAAAGAGGGTAAGTATAAGCGAGAACATGATTCCTCCTACAACCACTATCCCTAAAGGAATACGACTGGTAGCTGCTGAGCCAAGGCTTAACGCGATAGGTAAAGCTCCGAGTGAAGTGGCCAGACTGGTCATTAAAATTGGCCTCAGTCGTTGGGTGGCTGCTTCGATCACGGCCCTGCGTTTGGGTAAACCGGCTGCCCTTTTCTTGTTGGCGAATTCCACTATCAGTATACCATTTTTAGTTACCAGCCCGATAAGCATGATCATCCCGATTTCGGAGAAAATATTCAGCGTTTGTTTAAAAACCCACAAGCTTAATATAGCCCCGGCAATGGCTAAAGGAACCGTGATCATTATAATAAGCGGATCCCTGAAACTTTCGAACTGAGCTGCAAGAACAAGAAAGATGAGTACCAATGCCAGCATAAAAGCAAAAGCTGTATTCGACGAACTCTCGGCATAGTCGCGCGATGGGCCACTTAATGAGGTTTGGAAACTCTCATCGAGGAGTTTGTCCGCTATTTTTTGCATGGCCGTTACACCATCGCCCACAGTTTTGCCTTCGGCCAGCGAAGCCGAAAAAGTAGCAGCCCTGTAACGGTTAAAATGATAGAGCGAAGGCGGATTTGCATTAGCTTGAATGCTGGTTACTGAGGCTAGCGAAATATTTTCACCTTTGTTATTTCGAACATAAAGATTTGAGATATCAGAGGGCGCTTGCCTGTTTTTTAATCCTACCTGGCTGATTACCTGGTACTGCTTGCCGTTCATAATAAAATAGGCAAGCCGCCGGCCGCCGAAAGCACTTTGAAGTACATTGGCAATATCCGTAACCGTAAGTCCGAATTCGCGGGCTTTTATGCGGTCGATGGTAATATCAACCTCAGGCTTGTTAAACTTCAGGTTAACATCCACATTCTGAAATGTGGAATCGTCGTTTGCCTTTTCCAGGAATTGAGGGATAACAGCTTTCAGCTTTTCAAAATCGAGGTTTTGTATAACAAATTGTACCGGCAGCGAACCCCTGGAACCTAAACCTACCGCAATAGTTTGTTCTTCGATTGGGAAAATTCTTACATCATTGAATCGTCCCATTTTCCGGCCCAGATCGCGGGCGATTTCACTCTGAGTGCGCTCACGCTCATCGGCCGGTACAAAACCGATACGTCCAAATCCACTGTTCATGCCACTGCTTCCGAATCCCGGTATCGAAACAAAGGAGAAGTCACCCTCCGGAACAGAATCGATAAGAAAATCAACTAATTTGTCACCTGTTTCCATCATATAGGGATAGCTGGCTCCTTCGGGCCCGATGATCTGCAACCTTACGTTCCCTTTATCTTCGAGGGGGGCAATTTCTCTTTGCAGACTGCTACCAATAAAATATATGGTTGCAAAACATACGGCAACAATTCCCCAGGCCATCCACCTTTGGTTTATAAAGCGGGTAAGCAGGCTTTTATAACCACTTTCCATGCCGGCAAAAAAGGGTTCGGTACGGTTGTAAAAGTTACCGTGCTGTGCTCCTTTGCGATTAAGATATATATTGAGAACCGGGGTGATGGTTAGAGAAACAAAAGCTGAAATCAGCACTGCAGATGCCAGCACTATTCCAAATTCGCGGAAAAGACTTCCTACAAAACCCTGTAAAAACAACACCGGCAGAAACACGATTGCTAATGTTACCGAAGTGGTTAATACCACAAAGAAAATTTCTTTACTGCCATCAATTGCAGCTTTGCGAACCGGTATCCCTTTTTCTATTTTCCGGAAGATATTTTCGGTAACAACAATACCATCGTCAACCACCAACCCTGTTGCCAGTATAATTGCAAGCAGCGTGAGTATGTTTACCGAAAATCCAAGAATAAACATGATAAAGAAAGTGAATATCAGCGAAATAGGGATATCGATGAGTGGACGCAGAGCTATAAGCCAGTTTCGGAAAAAGAAAAATATAACCAATATCACAAGCAGTATGGCAACTAAAAGTGTTTCGCCGACTTCTTTTAACGAGCGACGAACATTACGCGTATTATCGATCAGAGTGGTGAATGTGATGTCGCTTTTCTGTGATTTGGTGATTTCATCAAGCCGCTTGTTAAACTCATCCGAAATATTAATATAATTAGCGCCCGGCTGAGGTGTAATAGCAATACCAACGGCACTTACCCCGTTCAGTTTCCAGCTTTTTTCATAGGTTTCGGGGCCCAGTTCCACACTGGCAACATCACCCAGGCGGATGATTCCGTTTACATCGCCCCTGATAATAAGATCCCTGAATTCTTGTTCCGTAGTGAGGTTTCCCAGAGCACGAATGGTTAGCTCCGTTTTATTACCATAAATTTTTCCGGAAGGGATTTCAACATTTTCCTTATTCAATACATCCGAAACATCATTAAAAGCAAGGTTGTAGGCGTTTAGTTTGTCAGGATCAATCCAGATGCGCATTGCCGGTCGTTTTTGACCAATCACTGTAACGGCGCTAACCTCAGGAATGGTTTGAAATTTATTCTGAAGCACGTTTTCGGCATAATCGCTGAGTTCGAGCAAACCTTTGGTGCGGCTTTGAACAGCCATAAGAATAATAAAATCGGAGTTGGCATCCGATTTGGTAACCACCGGAGGCGCATCAATATCCTGTGGCAGGTTCCGGGCTGCCTGACTTACCTTGTCGCGCACATCGTTGGCAGCGGCTTCGAGGTCGGCGTCAACATTAAACTCAACATTTATACTGCTGCTGCCTACTGAACTGGTGGAAGAAATTGTACGTATTCCGGGAATGCCGTTGATGGATTTTTCCAGGGGCTCTGTGATCTGGCTTTCGATTATATCGGCATTGGCACCAACATACGATGTTCGCACGGTGATCATAGGAGGGTCGATAGCCGGATATTCCCTTACGCCAAGGTACGAATAACCTATTATTCCGAACAAGATCAGAAACAGGTTCATTACCGTTGCCAGGATGGGTCTTTTTATGGATAGTTCAGATATATTCATAGGTAAGTGTTGAACAGGATAAATTCTGTTAATCTTTATATTGAATTGGAATTCAGCGTGATATTTTAACAGGTGGGATTAATCATAATAATTGAAACTGACTTTATTTATGATCAATCCCCTGTGTTGAAAGTTTGCAGGTTAATTCGGTTTGATGCTTTTTATTCTTACATTTCCATTAGGACGTACGTATAAAACACCACTCACAATAACCGTATCCCCGATCTGAAGCCCCTCTGTTATTTCAACTATGTCCTGGTTTCTGATTCCGGTTTCAACATTTCGGTAGACAGCCTTACCGTTTTTCACAAGTACAAGCTGGTTCGAAATAGCGTCGGGAACAATTGCATTTGTTGGAACTACAATACCCTGCAACTTTTCGCTGAGCAGCACTTTTACAAAAGCTCCGGGAGTAAGCTTTCCCTGCGTTAAGCGTGCGCGGACTTTAATATTGCGGGTTGCACTGCTAATTTGTGGCTCAATAGCACTTATGGTAGCCGATATTTCTTTTGACGATTCATTGGTTTGTATCGAAACAGTTTTCCCGGTTTTGACCAGATTCTCGTAAGATTCAGGTACAGAAAAATCAATTTTTATCCTGTCGGTTTGCTGAAGAGTACCTATTGCAGTGGCTGGTGTTACATAGGCTCCTTCGCTAACAAGCCGGAGACCCAGCCTGCCGGTGAAAGGTGCCCTTATCACCGTTTTATCAATCTGTGCTTTTAAAACATCGATGTTGGCGCCATATAAATATACCTGGCTGAGCGCTGCATCGTAGGAAGCCTGGTCAATTCCATTAACTTCCAGTAGTTTTTTCAGGCGTTGTTCTGTTTTTTCGGCTAGTTCAAGTTGGATTTTTTGCTGCTTCAATTGTGCCTGCAGGTCGGCGTCGTTAACACGGGCAAGTATTGTTCCAGCGTTCACCCTGGCACCGTCGGGTATATTCAGGTAAGTGAGCCGGCCTCCTACTTCGGGATGAAGTTCAACCATTTCGTCGGATAATACACTGCCATTCACTTCGATATCAGAAGAAAATTCAGTATTGGTGGCTATCATAACTTCAACCTGAACGGATGGCTTTTCTTTTTTACCGGTCTTTTCACCTGCTTCACTTTTGCATGATAGCAATGTTGCCAGTATCAGCAACATGCTGAATTGTAATGTTAACTTCATAAAAGCTGAATATTTTCGGTTATATTTCTTTTTATTTGAGTGATGGTTTTATCGAATTCCGAAACCTGCGAATGCGTTAGCCCTTTGAGGACTATGAGATTCAGATCTTTGAAGGCTTGTTTTATCCCAGGCAAGGCTAACTTTGCTTTTTCCGTTAATACTAGGCTGTGTTTACGGCGGTCGTCGGTTTTCCGTATTCTTTTTACATACCCTTTATCCGAGAGGTAATCAACCACACGTACAACGCTAACCTTGTCAGAGTCGAGCAGTATAGAAAGTTCCTGCTGTGTTATAAGGCCATCATAGCTTTCAATGATCACGAGTGCATAGTAGTTGCGATCAATATCCAGGTGCTGTAATTTAGCCCTTACCATACTCAGGTATCCTTTGCCTAGGAATGAAAGCATTCTTCCTATCGGCTGATCAGGGGGATGCTTTAAGAATGAGTTCATGAAAAATTTTCTGACAAATGTACTATAAATTGCAATTGGTTTACATTGTTAACTATATGATGACAATGTTTAGTCGAAATGAGTTTGAACCTGTATCTGCTCTTTTGTGAAAGAATCAAGGAGTAGATATTGGAAATATTTGGTTTAACACGGATTACCTGCTAAAAATCTATGCTTTCAAACTTTGTTTGGCATTATTTGTTACGCTTAAATAGATAATGATAATTACATATGAAAATACATGAATAAGATAAATGTCAAATCGGGAAAAATCTAATCAGTATCATGTGTAGGAACTATAAATTATTGGTATTCAATGACGAAAAAGCATAAAAACGATACCATTAAATGGAATCAGGTATGGAATGTTAAAAACCTGCTGCAAATTATTGTTGGTGCCGGTATGGCTGTATTTGCCATGAAAGGATTTATGATACCTAACCGGTTTATGGATGGAGGTGTTACCGGAATTTCTATACTGCTTCACGAAATATCACACATCAATATCAGCATATTTATCATTTTATTTAACCTGCCTTTTGTATACCTGGGATATAAAAAGATCGGTAAGACTTTTGCTGTTCAAACTGCCTTAGCAATTATTTTGCTGGCAATGGGGTTGCTATTTATAAATATTCAACCTGTTACTACTGATAGGCTGTTGATTGCTATTTTCGGTGGTATCCTTATCGGAACCGGTGTTGGCCTGGTGATCCGCAGCGGAGGAGTTATTGATGGTGCCGAAGTAATTGCTGTATTTACCAAAAGGAGAACAGGTTTCTCCAACAGCGAAATCATCATGCTGTTCAATACATTCATCTTTGCGGGTGCCGCTTTTCATTTTGGCCTTGAAACAGCTATGTATTCGCTCATTACTTATTATGCTGCAACTAGGGCTACTGATTATGTAGTTGATGGAATTGAACAATATACCGCTATTAATATCATTTCGTCGCAACACGACAAAATCAAAGATTTGATTGTTAACGAAATGGGAAAAGGCATCACTGTGTATAAAGGCGAAAGAGGATATTTGCCAGGCAGTTTTCATATTAAAACCGAATGCGAAATCATTGTTGCTATTGTAACCCGTTTAGAAATCACCCAGATGGAGGAAGCAGTGATAGCGATAGACCCCAAAGCTTTTATATACATTCAAAGCATAAATGAAGCAACAGGTGGAATTTTAAAAGCAAAGGGCCATGCAAAATAGAAAGAATATGGAAGATTTTGTTATCAGTTTGCTGAAAGAAAATCTTCCGGCATCCTATTTTTATCATAATCCTGAACATACGTTATATGTGATGAAAAATGTAATCGAAATCGGGAGATCCGAAAATTGTTCGGAAGCGGAGCTGGAATTATTAAACACCGCAGCATTGTGGCATGACACAGGTTATGTACAAACCTATGCCAATCATGAAGAAGTAAGTTGCGAACTGGCCCGCCAATATTTACCTGAGTATGGTTATTCGGCCACTGATATTGATAAAGTATGCGGTATGATCATGGCAACAAAAATACCCCAGATGCCAACCACAAAACTCGAAGAAATAATAGCTGATGCTGATCTTGAATACCTGGGAACAACTTCCTTTGAAAATAAAGGCGGTGATTTGTTCAGGGAACTTCGATTTGTAAATCCCTCCATGACAGTTGAAAAGTGGAACCAGACACAGATTTCCTTTCTTCAGAAACACCATTACTTTACCCGGTTTTGTATAGAAAACAAGGAGCCGGTAAAACAGGATTTCCTGAAAAAGCTTATAAAAAATTCTCAATAGAATTTAATTGAAGGCATTGTAAGCTAATGCCATTTTTACTTGTACGACTGGATTTGCATTTACAAATAATAGAAATTATTTTATGCAACAGTTACATCAAACATCCGTGTTAAGCCTACTGATATTGCCTGGAAATGAACTTACGGGCATGCTCACCCCGTCATTTCCTCAAAGTACCCTTATGATTGAGATTAATTCAATTTTGGCATTGGATTACCCGGATTGAATTGTACCTGTTAACATGCTTTTGCTTCAGTTTAAAAAACGGTTTTACCACTGAAAATCAATAGTTCAATCAATAAATCATTAACTAAATCAAATCATTATGAAAAAAATAACACAATTCAGTTTTCTTATTGCAACCCTTTTAGTTAGCACATTGTTATTGGTTTCGTGCCAGCCAGCAAAACCGGACCTGGCTAAAATCAGGACCGAAATACAGGCTATGGAAGATGCCTATGCTGCCGGCTTAAAAGCCAAAGATGCCAATGCCGTTGCAGCCTATTATGCTGACGATGCTGTGAGTATGGCTAATAATGCTCCAAGCGCTGTTGGTCACGCTGCCATTCTGAAGATGTCGCAGGACGAAATCGCCGGAGATACAACCAACACTACCGTATCCTTCGAAATAGTTGACCTTTTTGCTGCCGGCGACCTGGTAGTCGAAACCGGAAAAGCAACCTATACAGCTGCTGATGGGAGTTTTATAAAGTCAGGAAAGTACATGACATTGTTCGAAAAACGCAATGGGAAATACATTGCTATCAGGGATATTTACAACGATGATCAGAAGTAAAAGTCTTGGCAAATATATTAGATAGCAAGGGGATAATAGGCAAGCCTGGATATTCCCTTGCTTACAGCACACCTTATGTTCTGAATATATTTAAACGCATTAATTCGTACTGGATTTAGAATGTAAATGGGGCTTGCACCGATTTGGGCTTATCACTGGAATTCGACATGGTAAAAGCACATGCTGGTGAGTTGAAAGTGGAAACCCTTATACACTCTGCCAATAGCGACGCCACAGGTACAAATTTCACATTCAATTTACCGGTTCAACCTAATTAATAACTTATTCGAAATACTATGATACAAATCTTCTTCCTGTCAGCATTATTCCTGTTCATACTTTTTTCACTGATTTTTGTAGTGAAATCGAAATTGTTGAAAAAA
The DNA here is from genome assembly GCA_963714825.1 of uncultured Bacteroidales bacterium. Taxonomy (GTDB): domain Bacteria; phylum Bacteroidota; class Bacteroidia; order Bacteroidales; family UBA4417; genus UBA4417. The sequence goes on from CAVQQF010000004.1 coordinate 318,269, forward strand.
AGAGCGCTCCGAAAAGTGGCAGCAATGAATACTCAAGCAAGGAAATCCTGGGCTGTCGATTTCCTGGAAAGTAAACGGAAATTCACCGATCCTTTGGCCGACAGTACTGTCGCGACCATCATGGAAAAGAAGGAGGAGGCACTTATCAATCATTTATTTGAAATGATCACAAGGGATAACAACCATCTTTCGGTGGATGCTCCTGTCGAAATCAAGGAATATTTTCAGAAAACTGCTGTATTGCCCGACTGGGCCGACCAGGATTTAATTGCACTGGGCCAGCAGGTATATATCAGGCATGGCATATGGATAAGCCTGTTGCTTTCGAATAAATCGTTACCCGAATGTTACGCCTGTGCCAAAGGCGCCGAAGTGCTGCATCGCACAGCCCGCTTGAATGAGCAACATGGATCAATGGAAACCTTTTCGCGGCGGATTGCTGAAACCGCACAATTTGTAGTTTTTGCTATGTCGCCCGGTGGCCTCTCACCTAACGGCAGGGGATTGGTAGCTGCTCAGAAAGTTCGTTTGATACATGGCGTTCTCAGGTATTTTCTGCGGAATCAAAACTGGGATTCAGCCCAATACGGTGAGCCGATTAACCAGGAAGATATGGCAGGCACGCTGATGTCGTTTTCGGCATTGATACTGCAAGGGCTCGAACAAGCCGGCATTGAATTAGAACCTGTTGAAAAGGAAGCTTACATACATTGCTGGCGGGTTATCGGCCATGTGCTTGGGCTACAGGATGATATTATCCCTGAAAATGCAGCCGATGCATTATTGTTAGGAAACAGCATTTTGAACCATCAGATTGCCGCCAGCGAGCAAGGTTCAGCTTTAATGAAAGCTTTACTGGAGTTCCAGGATAAGAATTCAAAAGGTGTAACGACTTCTCAAACTAATATCGCCATGGTGAGGCTGATGATGGGTGGGGAGATTTCAGATTTGCTGAATGTTCCGAAAATTGAACAAAACATAATTGATAAGTTGCAGGTAAAAATAAAACGAATTACACGGATCATGGAAATACTGGATCATAGCCTGGTTTTCGCCATGGTGCTTCAGGCTTTTACAAAGTATATGTCATTGTTTATGATCAAGCACATGACAAAATCAAAGATCATTAATTTCTATATCCCAAAATCCCTGAAAAAAGACTGGGGCGAATCGCAACCTGAAACCAATAAAAGATGAAACATCCCTGGATTAACCTTGAGACATATACCATCACCGAGCTGAGCTTCCTGTTTGCCGGGACTTTGATGTGGAATATTGCGTATTTTATCATCATACGGAATGCGCTGCGTTACAAAAAAATGGAAATGCCATTTTTGGCAGTGTGCTCCAACATTGCCTGGGAGTTTGCCTGGGCTTTCCTGCTGTATACCGACCTCGGAAAACTTTTCGAATGGGGGCTAAGGGTTTGGTTTTTCATGGATGTGGCAATTTTCGTCCTCGCTGTAAAATACGGTGCCGGTCAGATGTCAAACGACCTGTTCGGCAAAAAGTTTTTACCCTTCATGATCACACTTGTGCTATGGTGGATTCCGGTCTTTTACTTCTTCGAAATAGGAGGACTCGATACTAAAATGGGAACAACTTCGGCTTACCTGATCACGGTAGTAATGGCCTCTTTATTTGTTTACAATGCTACGCGCACTGCACCCGGACTGATTGTAACCCGGGCGGTGGCCTGGACCAAGTTCCTGGGAAACCTGTTGATGAGTGTATTTGTTTTCCTGCATCACCCGGAGGTACATTTCCTGCACCTGCTCACATTTGCAGTTTTCGTTCTGAATATAGTCTATATTATACAGGCTACCCGAAACAAAGTTTCTAATCTCAGCCCATCCTTATGACACACTTTAGTAAAGACAATGTTTTAATTTCTTCAGCCAGACTGTATCTGTTATTGTTTGTGATGGGTGCATTGTTTTTTGCGAAACCCTGCCATGGTGCTGTAAGCCAGGATAGTAAAATAATAAAAATATACGATGACAAGCCTATCACCGTACTGGAATATGCAAGTATGCTCAAAACTCAAAAAGGTGATGATATACAAGAAGTTATTCGCAATCAATCAGCATTCAGGCCATTTTTAAATTCGGATATAGAGCTTGATGTGGAAGGGAAGTACGATTTCTGGTTTTTGTTCGGGGTATCTTCAGATATTGCACCTTTGTATCTTACTTTACCTATCATTCAGAATTTTGATATTGAACTTTACCGCCTTGATACAACAGGGCCGGTTTTACTTTCGAAAGGTGGCATTTCAACTCCGGTTAAACAAAAATATTTAAATTTCACTACTGAGATTTTTGATTTAAATATACTTCCGGGAGCGGAAACCAATTACCTACTGAAAATCAACCGCACACCATACAAGTCATTTTCGGCAAGGATATTCACAACAAAGGCGCTTCTAAAACAAAATCATCGAAGCTTTATCCTCGAGGGATTGCTGTTTGGTGTTATCCTGTGTGTTGTTCTCTATCACCTGTTGATATTTATAAGAGTTCGGGAAAAAGAATACCTGCTGTTGGCATTGTATATGTTCTTCCTGATATTGCAGATAAGCACGCTCACCGGATTGCTTAATTCAATTCTGTATTTCGATAACACGCGATGGAATCATATTATCTTCAATTTTATCCCTTCTTTTTCTGCAGTTTTCAGCTTCTGGTTCAGTTACGTTTTTCTGAATATCAGCAGTAAAACCCATCCCAATACAAGCAGGGTTTTCTGGATTTTCCAGGGTATTTTTATCATTTCTGCATTTTTCGCCCTGTTTACAGTTCCGGTACTCGAAAGGCTTACCATTCTGGTTTCAGGTTTTGCTTCTGTTTTTCTTTTTGCAATCGGAATCTTGAGGTTCAGAGAGGGGTTCAGGCCCGCAAGCGTTTATTTAATAGCCTATATTCCAACATTTTTCTCTATACCATTTTTATTGTTTTATGTAGCTGGAAATCTGTCGTACAGTTGGTTTACGCATAATAACCTGCTAATCAGTATAGCGTTGCAAGCCATTTTATTTTCATTAGCTATAGCTTCAAAAATCCGGTTTTTAAAAAATGAAAATGAAATCCTGCTCAGGGAAGAAAACATACTGTTAGAGGAAAAAGTCCAGCACCGAACCGCTGAGCTTCAAAGTGAAAAGGAGAAAGTTGAAAACACATTAACCGAATTAAAAGCAGCACAATCACAACTTATACAGTCCGAAAAAATGGCAAGCCTTGGCGAACTCACTGCCGGTATTGCCCACGAAATTCAAAATCCGCTGAACTTCGTCAATAATTTCTCAGAAGTAAACCAGGAATTGTTGCTGGAGATGAAAGAAGAAATTGAAAAGGGAGATATGGAAGAGGTAAGAGCAATTGCAAGAGATGTAATTGACAACGAAAAAAAGATAAATCATCACGGCAAGCGCGCTGACGCCATCGTTAAAGGAATGCTGCTGCACAGCCGGAGCAGCAGCGGTGTAAAAGAACCAACTGATATCAATGCATTAGCCGATGAATATTTGCGCCTGGCGTATCATGGACTCCGGGCCAAAGACAAAACCTTCAATGCTACTCTGAAAACGGATTTTGATGAAACAATCGAAAAGATTGATATTATTCCCCAGGATATCGGACGGGTGATTCTGAACCTGATTACCAATGCATTTTATGCTGTAAACGAAAAAAAGCATCAGCAGCCTGAGGGTTACGAACCAGCTGTCTCAGTTTCTACCAAACTAAACCTTCCCCCACCGGGTGGACCAAGGGGGGTTAAAATCTCCATAAAAGACAACGGCCCCGGCATCCCGCAAAACATAGTCGATAAAATTTTTCAACCCTTTTTCACAACCAAACCAACCGGGCAGGGAACCGGGTTGGGTCTTTCATTGGCTTACGATATTGTGAGTGCGCACGGTGGAGAGTTGAAAGTGGAGACAACAGAGGGTGAAGGTACTACTTTCACCATCCAATTACTTTTAGCTTAGCAGAAACAAATACATACTTAATGTTGTTATATTACAATATTTAAATATGATCCTGATCTGAAAAATAAATTAATCATATGAGATCTCAACTTTCAGCCTTATCGCTTTTTCTTATATTCTTGATTTCAGAAGTATGTCCGGTATATAGCCAGGAAATAATATTTAACAAAGTTCCTCCCCCGGTTGGCAAAACTTTCAATTTTGTAACGGGTGTTACGCAGGATTTGAATGGATTTATGTGGTTTGCTACCAAAACAGGAATGTATAGGTACGATGGTAACCGTTTGACTACCTATGAAAACCAGGCCTTAAATCCCAATTCATTAATAAGCAATGCCTCAGAATCTATCTTTGCCGATAATGATGGAATCATCTGGATTGGTACTTTAGGTAAAGGGCTTGATAGATTCGATCCGGAAACCGGAAACTTTACTCATTTTCATCATGATCCTAAAAATCCGGCAAGCCTGAGCAATGACACCGTTACTGTAATTTTAAGAGACAAGCAGGGAACGCTTTGGATAGGAACGCATGGAGGATTGGATTATTTTGATGAAAAAGCAAACAAATTTTTTCATTACCGTTCAAAAGCAAATGATCCTTCTAGCATTAGTAATAACCAGGTACGTGCAATTTATGAAGACAGGCAGGGGACACTCTGGATAGGAACAGGCAGCCCCTATGCTGATAACGGAGGTGGTCCCGATGCCGGAGGTTTGAATCGCCTGGATAAAAAAACAGGCACTTTTACCCGCTACCTGCACGATCAAAAAAAAATTAACAGCCTGCTATCCAATAAAGTAAGTGCAATATACGAGGACGATAAGGGTGTACTTTGGATAGGTACTTCGTTAAATGGATTACATAAGATGAATACACAGAAGGGCACATTTGAAAGGATCATTTTCGATCCCAGGAATCCTGAAAAGTTGAGCGCGCCTGCAGTTACCAAAGAATCCGCAAGCTACGAGCATATTACCTTTTTTACCCAGGATGCAGCAGGAAGTTATTGGTTTGCTACTGTTGACGCAGGCCTTTTTTACTTTAATCCGGCGATTGGAAAAATAAAACACTTTAATGCAGCTACAAATTCTTCGTCAGGTTATAATGATTCTGGAGCATGGAAAACATTTACTTCGCGTGATGGAGTTTTTTGGATTGGCGGAACACAGGGTACAATTTATCATTTTAATCCTTTGACACAGAAAATCCCTGACATTTTAGTTTCATCAGCCCCTGTGACTAATTTATATGAGGAACAAAACGGTACATTCTGGATTGGTGCTACCCATGCACTCATTAGAGTCGACAAAAAAAATGGAATCACAAAAATATTTGAAAGTGAAATAAACTCTTCGAAGGATAAAGACAATGAAATTTTTTGCCTGTGGGAAGACCGTCAGGATAATTTATGGGTTGGGAGCAATAATGGATTATTCTTATGGGATAGGGAAAGTGATAAATTTAAAATCTATAACAATAATCCGAAGGATAAAAATAGTATTAGCAACAATAATGTTACCCAGGTGTATGAGGATAGCAAATCGAATTTATGGATTTCAACCTTTCGGGGATTGAACCTTATGGATAGGGGAACAGACCGTTTTAAGCATTATTTTTTTAATCCGGCAGACACTAATGCATTCGGGTCCAATTTGATGACCTCGGTTTTTGAAGACAAATTTGGCAAATTATGGGTCGGTGGATGGAATGGAAGCGGAATAAATTTATTTAACCGTGAAAATGCAACATTTATCACTTATCTGAAAGGTTCGGGGATTATGTGTATTTATGAAGATTCTGCCGGCGTTTTATGGGTTGGTGGTAACGATGGACTATATAAATACAACCGCGACGCCGACAATTTTACCCGTGTGGGTGATTTCGATACAATGAACGGTATACCTGATGTATATAATCTGATTGAAGATAATCAGAAATATTTGTGGATAGCAACTGCAGGTGGAATACTGAGAGTAAATCCGCAACGCAATGAAACCAGTTTCTTCGGCGAAAACTTTGGCGTTAAAAAGAACTCTTTAATCTGGGGCTCTGCTTACAAAGGGAACAATGGCAACCTCTATTTTGGAAACAATACCGGCTATTATGAAATTAACCCGGAAGAATTACTCAAAAACAGTAAGCCTCCAGAAATAGTCTTTACTGATTTTAAAATTGCCGATATCAGCATTAAGCCTGAGAAATACGGGACTTTAAAAAAGAGTCTGTCGGAAACAAAGGAAATCAGGTTACGATACAGCCAAAATGTTTTTTCTTTCGATTTTACAGTTATTGATTATGCAAATCCGGAACAAAACCAGTTGATCTATTACCTCGAAAACTACGATAAAACATGGTTGAAGCCAAGTTCCGAGCGAAAAGCATATTATTTCAACATACCTCCGGGGAAATACATATTTCATGTAAAAGCAATGAACGGAAATGGAGTATGGGCCGAGAAATCGTTGGAAATAATCATTTTGCCACCCTGGTGGCGTAGCTGGTGGGCCTATGGATTCTATGGTCTGATATTAATAGCGGGAATATTCGGAATAGATCGTTTTCAGCGGAAACGCATATTATCTGCAGAAAAGGAAAGAAACAGGGCAAATGAAATAGCGCATGCCAAAGAAATTGAAAAAGCATATACTGAATTAAAAACAACCCAGGCTCAGCTTATACAGTCCGAAAAAATGGCCTCCCTCGGCGAACTCACTGCCGGTATTGCCCACGAAATTCAAAACCCGCTCAACTTCGTCAATAACTTTTCGGAAGTTAATGCTGAGTTGATTGAAGAAATGAAGCAGGAAATCGAAAAGGGGAATATGGAAGAGGTAAAAGCCATTGCAAATGATATTGCCGGCAATGAGCAGAAAATAACTCAACATGGTAAAAGAGCCGACGCCATTGTAAAGGGAATGCTTCAGCATAGCCGCAGTAGCACCGGGATTAAAGAACCTGCCAATATCAATGCCCTGGCCGACGAGTATTTACGGTTGGCTTATCATGGTTTAAGAGCTAAGGACAAATCCTTCAATGCAAGCATGAAAACTGATTTTGACGAAAGCATCGGCAACATCAACATAATTCCGCAGGATATAGGCCGTGTGATACTCAACCTGATAACCAATGCTTTTTATGCTGTCACAGAAAAAAAGCTGCAACAACCTCTTGGTTACGAACCAACTGTTTCGGTTAGTACGAAACGCTCCCTCTCCGCAGAGGGTCGGGGAGAGGTCAGGATTATTGTAAAAGACAACGGTAACGGTATTCCTGATTCAGTCCTGGATAAAATTTATCAACCTTTCTTTACTACAAAACCCAGCGGGCAGGGAACAGGATTAGGGCTAAGTATGAGTTACGAAATCATCACCAAAGCACATGGCGGAGAGTTAAAAGTTGATAGCAAAGAAGGCGAAGGTGCTGAGTTCACAATTATTCTGCCAGTATAAATTAATAGTTAGAAGATGAAGATTTTAGTAGTTGACGACGAAAGAGATATTCAAACACTGTTTGAACAACGTTTCCGTAAAGAAATCAGGGATAAAAGCCTTGAATTTGCATTTGCCTTTTCGGGCGAAGATGCACTTACTTACCTCAGCCAGCCTGGGCACCAAACAGTATTAATTCTCTCGGATATTAACATGCCGGGTATGAGCGGACTTGAATTGTTACGGCATATCAAACAAAAATATACTGCACCGCCTCCGGTTGTAATGATGATAACTGCTTACGGAGATGCTGAAAATTTCAATAAGGCCAAACAACTGGGTGCTGATGATTTTTTAACCAAACCGGTTGATTTTTCCTACCTAAAGGACAAATTTAAAAATACTGATTCATAAGGGTGGTCGGGATTTTTATAGTGCTTAGTGCTATAGTGTTTGGTGCTAAGTTTCATGCGATGATTAACCTTACATAAAGTATAGAGTTAAAATCCCCCAGCAACCAGCACCAGTTCACTAACTAACCATACTCGTAAACTCTATTTTGAAAAATAACCTGATAAAAGTATTATAATGGCAAAAATTTTAGTAGCCGATGATGAAGTAGATCTTGAAATGCTCATCAAACAGAAATTCCGCCAGAAGATCCGGGAACAGGAATATGAATTTATATTTGCCGTAAATGGCAAGGATGCGCTGGAAAAAATTCAGCAACATCCTGATGTGGATATTGTATTGAGTGATATCAATATGCCGGAAATGGATGGATTAACCTTGCTCAGCCGGCTGGGCGAATCAAGTCCGCTTATTAAATCGGTAATTGTATCGGCTTACGGCGATATGGAAAATATCCGTACTGCCATGAACCGTGGCGCTTTCGATTTTATTACCAAGCCTATCAATTTCGAGGATTTATCGTTAACGATGGAGAAAACGATAAAGCATTGTATTCAAATCCGTGAAACACTTAAAGCCATTCGTGAAAACAGCATACTTAAAATGTATGTCGACGAAACCGTACTCAATTTTATGGATAGCCGCGAATTTGAATCTTCATTAATGGCGAACGAGTCAGTTAAGGCTACGGTAGCCTTTATCGACATCTGTGGGTTTACATCCATCAGCGAAAATGAGTCACCTGATACAGTTGTGAAATTACTCAATAGCTATTTCGAAGTTATGGTAAAAGAAATTATTGCACAGGGTGGTTACATTGATAAATTTATCGGCGATGCTATTATGGCCGTATTCCGTGGCGACTATCACCTCGACCGGGCCATTGATGCCTGCCTGGCAGTGAGGACTAAAATTAAAAATTCATCTGCTTTGGCAAAACATACTTCTTTTATCTCTAATGTTTCAATAGGAATTAACAGCGGCGAAATGATTTCAGGTAATATTGGCTCTGCCAGCTTACGGCGTCTCGATTACACCGTAATCGGCGATACAGTCAACACAGCTCAGCGCCTGCAATCAGCCGCTGGTCCTGGTCAAATCCTGATCAACGATATTGCATACGAAAAAGTGAAAGAATCATTTAACTGTCGGGAAGTGGGCCACGTGAGCCTTAAAAATAAATCAGAGCAGGTAAGTATATTTGAAGTGTTAGATTAAAATTGATTTTTTCAGATAGTAGTCGCTTTATAATCAATCAAATTGGTATTGCCTGATATGTAAAAGAATCAGGGTCAGTATTTTTCAAATAATATTTACAACGGAATTATTTCAATGCCCATTTTTATTACTTTTACAATTAAGATAATCATTACACCTTGCCTATACAGGCTGTGAATCCTTGCCCGTGAGTTTAGTCCTACTAAATTATACCGAAGCAATTAGAAATAGTTTCCATAAATTTAATTGAGAATGAAAAGCCAGAGAGTCAGCGTTTATCATAACGAAGTGTTTAAAGAAATCGAAATGGACGCTTCGGTTAAACTGCGTTATGGCATTTCCAACCTCGGCCGGATAATCAGTTTTACTACCGACATGAGCAAAGGCCGACTGTTGAAAGGTGACATTACAGGGGGTTACAAGGTGTTACGGTACAATCTTTATCGTGACGGTAAGGTTACCCGCAAACAATTATTTATTTACAAGCTTATAGCTCAATACTTTATACCCAAAAAATCAGACGACCAGGTTTGTGTGCTCCACCTTGATTATATAAGGAATAACGATGATATCCGTAACCTGAAGTGGGCAACCAGGGAAGAAAGGGAGGCGCATATTAATAAAAGTCCTTACCTGATAGAATCGCGAAGGAAGTTTATCGAAAATAACCGGAATTCCGATGGCTCGAAACTGACTGTTACCAGGGTTATGATGATTAAAAAACTTCTGGCCAACCCAAACCGGAAAACGCGCTTAAAAATGATTGCCAAACAATTTGGTGTAAGCGAAATGCAGATACGAAGAATCTATTCCGGCGAAAACTGGGGCCATTTAAAAGTCTGAAAGGGAAAATTGTAGCAAAATGTATCCCAGGCCTGTTTGTAAAATTATAGGCCTGAGCAAGAATGATTCTCAGCTTCAATAAGGCATTTTATCCTCGTGCTCAATCCAGTGATCAAACACAGCGTTAGCTTCTTTCTGAAGTAGCTGTGTTGGATGTATCATTCGTTTCTCAACTGGCAGAGCCAGTTCCGTATAAAATAATTCGTCATCGAAACCGGCACGCGATGCATCCGATCTGTTGGCGGCGTAATAAAGTTTGTCGATACGTGCCCACATAATAGCACCGAGGCACATAGGGCAGGGCTCGCAGCTGGCATAAATCTCACATCCCGAAAGATCGAACGTATCCAGCACTTTACATGCTTCGCGAATAGCAACCACTTCGGCATGAGCCGTAGGGTCGTTGGTGGATGTAACAAGGTTTCCGGCTGCGGCAATAATTTTTCCGTCCTTCACCACGGTGGCTCCAAACGGTCCGCCTTTCCCTGATAGTATATTCTCTTCAGCCTTTTTAATGGCTTCGAGCATGAATTTTGCATTGTTATCGTATGGCATCAGAATTTTAATATTTTAGAGCTATTAATTTTGTAGTATGATGGTGCTCTGGTTGCTGGTTGCTTGTTGCTGGTTTCTGGTTGGGGAGATTAGTTCAATTGAGAATGGCTGGCTGTATTAGTTTTTTTACTTTTATCAGCAACCCTTCGAAGATCATTTTACCACAAACACGCAAAATTAAACTCAATCACGAATCTGACTTTTTTACTTTTGCCCGTGCGCAGCAAGCAGGGACTTTGCCCTTTGCCCTTTTCCCTTTATCTCTCTCGTCCCACGACCCCCACAACATCTTCAATTTCCAATGCTTTCGCCAGTATATTCATATACTTACTCCTGGGAATCAATTCACCGCCAAGGCTTTCGAGGTGGTTTGTATAAACCTGTGCGTCAATTATTTCGAAATTCCAGCTATGTAGTTTTTCGGCCAGGTGATAAAGAGCAACTTTCGACGCATTGGTAATGTGGTGAAACATCGACTCACCGAAAAAAGCTTTTCCCAACGATACTCCGTATAATCCGCCTACCAGTTCACCATCAAGCCATGCCTCGGCCGAATGCGCAAAGCCGGCTTCGTGCAGGCGTATATAGGCATTTCGCATATCGCGGGTTATCCATGTGCCTTGTTCGCCTTTGCGGGGTGTTTTCGAACAATTGTGGATTACTTTTTCAAAAGCTTTATCGATAGTAACTGTAAACTGGTGTTTTTTAATGCTTTGCCTTAGCGAATGCGAAACAATCATTTTATCAGGGAAAAGCACCATGCGGGGATCGGGCGACCACCATAATATTGGCATTCCGTCTTCGTACCAAGGGAATATTCCACTCGAATAAGCGAGCTTAAGCCGCTCAACACTCAAATCGCCGCCAATAGCCAGTAATCCGGACTCATCAGCTTCGTCGAGGTCGGGGAATTCGGTACTGCGGCGCGAAATTTCAACTGGCATTAGTCATATTTAACGATGCAAATATAATTTACTTATATGTGTTTTACCAGAAGTATTAATTTTTAACAGGTAAAAACCGTTAATTAATTGATCCGGAATCCTGATGCTGGCATCATCGGGCACCCGGCCTTCCGCTAAAACCGAGCCATGTAAGTTTATCAGCCGGTAAACAACATTCTTTTCCGTTTTTGCTATGCCTTTTATAAAAATATAATCCCTGGCAGGATTCGGGTAAATGCTGAACTGCTCTGTAAGTTGTTCGGGCCCTGTTGAAGTATATGGGTCGAACCAGAAAGTATATAAGCCATCGGGCGCAGCGAGTGGCTGCGTTTGGGTATGATCACCTCCATACGCCTGCACGTAGTACGAAATCGTATCACTTATGGTGTAGCCGGTAATAGAACCACTGTTGCCGCCACAGCATCCGTAGGTGTTCAGTACCTCGAAAACCGGTGAAGGATGTATACGGTAAAAAATCTGAATGCTATCGGCCGGTTCAAAGCTGAGTACAAAAGTATTCAGCCAAATCTCCGGCTGGAAGTCTTGCATACCTGTATTTTTTGAGTGCCTTATCCTGAAAAGCTTGGGCTGAGGCACTGCAACAGCCATACGGTAAAGTGATCCGTGCGTTGCCGCCAGCGACTCCGAAGGGATTTGAAACACCTGGTAACCCGGAAACACTTGCTCGTAAGTGCTTAAGGCAATAGCATCGTTTGTGGGGTTATTGTAGGAGGGGATAAGTATTAAATTATTGAAAATTATCGATGAGGTATACGAACGTATGCTGCCCTCACTTGTTAAGGCGAAGTTCCCCGATGCATCGGGCGAAACAGGAAGCCGAACAACCTGTATAATTTTACCCACATCGTTGTATGTGTTGGCAAGCGTGTCGGCAATCATTTCAACCTGCTGGTAATGAGTATAACTCGGGGGAAATTCGGCCACCAGAACCGTTTCCGAATCAACAAATTTTACCAGGCGGCTTAGTTCGCTCCATTCGCCTCCTCCACATTCTGGAACCGAAGGGAGTATGATTACTTCATTCAGATGTAGCTGAGTGTAAAGTGCCTGTATAATCTGGTTGGCATTCATTCCCGGATTCTGGGTCAATACCCGCTCACTTACAAACCCCCTGCCAATTCCATCGAGTAGCAAATTTCCGCCTTCAAAATTCAACGAAAGGGGTGCGTAATTAAATCCAAAATCAGAAGCAAGCTGAACAGGCAGAAAATCAGCATCAGGGTATGTTGCTGGCAGGTATTGCGCATCAATAAAATGACGGGTATAGTCAGTAGCGGTGGTATAATATCCGGCAATCGGGCCATAATCGCGTATCCACGGGTTTTCAGCACTGCCTTCAATAAATTCGATATTCGAAATATTGGAACCATTAGCCGTAAGCTGCGACTGAATTTCTGACATAGTTGTCGGGTTGTCAGGATCGTAAATAAGCCATATTTTATTTTCGGCCGTGATTACTTCGGCAATTTTCAAAATGGCGGCATCAATGGGTGCATTATAATTCCATTTCAGTATCAGGCCTTCGTTTCTCTCGAATTCAGCAGGCAGAATAACATTTTGAGCTGTAACAGCCATGGAACCAGAAAAAAGTGTAAGTAGCAGTAGTATAAATTTGATCATGTTTATCGTGATTTTATGTAAAGGAAACAATTTTGCCCCTAAATGGTTCATATTCATTCAGGTATGATGCGGCAGGCTCATTAGCCGGGAACTGTTGATTATGAAAAACATACGGGATAAAACGTGTTTCCCGGCCTGGAAACAGAAACTGCTCCAAAGTTAACAATTTTCCTGTTCATATGGAGGTATTTAAATATTATGAATGACCACAATACAATTGGATGTGAAGTCTATATGGCCATTGGCTTTTTAACAGGTTCAAATAATACCAGGCTTGTTGCTAACTTTTTTCGAGCGAGTCGAGTATAATCCGGCAGGCTTCTCCTATTTGCTCTTTGCTGATGGTAAGTGGGGGTGCGATCCGTATGGATGAATCGTTGAATAAAAACCAATCGGTAATTACCCCTTGCTCAATGCAACGATCGATAACCCTTTTTACATGAGCAAAATTATCGAGTTGCAAGGCTATCATCAACCCTGCTGATCGTATCGCGCTGACTGACTTATTCGCACTTAGAAGATCAACAAAAAGTTTGCTTTTTTCTTCAACGGTTTCAATTAGTTTCTCGTTGATAATAACGTTCAGATTTGCCAAAGCTGCCGCACAACTTACCGGATGTCCGCCAAAAGTGGTGATATGTCCTAATACCGGGTTGTGTGTAAGGGTGTTCATGATTTCGCGCGACGAAATAAATGCGCCGATGGGCATGCCTCCGCCTAATCCTTTGGCTAAGAGTAAGATATCGGGTACAACCTTGTATTTTTCGAAAGCGAACATAAACCCGGTGCGTCCCATTCCGGTTTGTATTTCATCAAAAATAAGCAAGGCGCCGGTTTCGTTACAACGATTCCGTAATGCGTGCATAAACTCAAAACTGCCTGCTATAATTCCGGCTTCGCCCTGCACAGGTTCAACTATTACGCATGCGGTTTCGGATGTTATTGCTGTGAGCGATACAGTCGAATTAAAGTTAATATGTTCAATGCCAGGCAGTAGCGGGGCAAAAGGAGTCTGGTAACTTTCGTTGCCAATTACGCTGAGGCTGCCGTGCGTGCTGCCATGATACGCATTTTTAAAAGCAACAATCTTTTTCCTTCCGGTATACCGTTTGGCCAATTTCAATGCGCCTTCCACAGCTTCGCTGCCTGAATTCACAAAATAGCAGTTGTTCAGTTTATCCGGCAGTAAACTTGCTAAAGCCGCTGCCAGCTTAACCTGTGGCGATTGTATATATTCCCCGTAAACCATCAGGTGCAGGTAGCTATCGGCCTGATCTTTAATGGCTTTAACAACCTCCGGATGCCTGTGCCCGGTATTGCTAACCGAAATACCTGAAATCAGGTCCATATATTTTTTTCCTGAAGCGTCGTACAGGTAAATTCCTTCAGCTTTTGTAATTTCAAGAGCCAGAGGCGAATCGCTGGTTTGAGCCAGGTTATTTAAAAAAAGTTGTCGGTCAGTTAACATTTATGTACGATTTTTGCCCGTCAAAATTACAATTAAAATTACAGATATGTTTTTCATTTGCTTTCATGTTAAAATTAACGTATTATTGTATAATAAATAGCCCGATGAAGGATAAGATAGTAGTAATTACCGGAGCATCGTCAGGAATAGGGAAAGCCCTCGCATACGAATTTGGATCCAAAGGATCGAAAGTAGTGCTTGCAGCGCGTAATATTGAAAGTCTCAAGGAAATTGTAGCTGATCTTGACAAACTTGGAGTGCAGGCATTGGCTGTTAAAACGGACGTAACTATCGAAAATGATTGCAAGGTTTTGATTGAAAAGACCATGGAAAGGTTTGGACAAATCGATGTAATGATAAATAATGCCGGAATCAGTATGAGGGCACTCTTTAACGAATTGCAACTCGATGTAATGCGGCGCCTTATGGATACAAATTACTGGGGTACTGTATATTGTTCGAAATATGCCATGCCGCATCTGCTTAAAACTGGCGGATCGCTTGTTGGTGTTGTATCCATTGGCGCTTATGTTGGCATGCCGGGACGAAGTGCATATACAGCCTCAAAATTTGCTGTTCGTGGATTCCTTGATACAGTGCGTATCGAGAACCGCAAAACCGGGCTTCATGTGCTTGTGGTAGCTCCCGGGTTTACAACTTCAAATATTCGCAGAACGGCTTTACTTGCCGACGGCTCATTGCAGGGCGAAACTCCACGCGACGAAAATCATATGATGTCGGCCGAAGCTGTTGCTGATTATGTTTACAAGGCTGTGGTACGGCGGAAACGACAACTGATACTCACTTTCGTGGAAGGGAAACTAACCGTTTTCCTGGGGAAATTCATACCTGAATTCCTGGATAAAATGATTTATAAAACCTTTGCAAGGGAACCACATTCACCCTTGAAATAAACCTTGCGTATAATTTATACCTGAGGTATTTAAGGTTGTTTTTAAGCTTTAATACCATTCTCAAAATAAAAAGTAGTAACTCAAAAAAGACTTTAATATGGACCTGAATATTTTTTTAAAAAAAGGATTGGGCGAAATCCAGTTCGGATGTACACCCGAATTGATCAGGATGCTATTAGGTGATCCCGATGAAGTGGAAGAACTGGAGAATGCTGTCGATAATACGGTTGAGAGCGTGGTATGGAACTATCCCGATGCAGGACTGAATTTCTTTTTCGATGCCGCCAACGGAGAGCCCTCGCTTTGTACCATAGAGTCGGATAACATAGGCACTGTGCTTTTCAACACTATGCTTTTTAGCATTACACGTGATAAAATCATTAACCTGATGACCGAAAACGGTTACATCGAACTGGAAGAGGACGAAGAGTCGTGGGGCGAACATCGTGTAACTTTTGATGATGGACAGATCGATTTTTATTTTAACGATCAGGAACTCACACTCGTAAGCTGGAGCAAGTATTAGCAGCAGGGTAGGAGTAAGCACATATTACTGATACCGTCTTCTGATTTGAGCCTACATCATCATTTGTTGAGGAAATCCAGCATAGTGCGCTGATACAATTCCGCCTGTTCTACCGCAATGGAGTGCCCTGCATTTGGAATAACTACCAGTTTATGATTTGGGAATAGTTGCAGGTATTCCTTGGTGTAACCCCATGCCTGGTTATCGCATTGTCCTTTTAAAACTAAAACCGGAATTTTCGAATTTATTATTTTTTGCCGTGGGTCTGTTAAATCCGACAGACTTTGGAGGGTCATAAGCTGTGCATAAAAGCCACTGCCTGTGGTTGATTTTACTTTTACGGCAGTGTCGCAAACAGTTGAGCGGCTCAACTTCTCATCCAGTAAGGTTTGAAACTGATCAGCTTCCTGATCTGAAGCTAACTTTTTTCCGAAAAATATTGCCCACTTCATCATAAGCCTGCTCCGTATATTGTGAACTTCGTTATTGGCCTGTTCATTTGAGAGTACGGGTTGTTTCAATTGAAGACTATCAGGTGGTATTAAACTTGCAAGTTCCTTATTAACAGGTTGTACAGGGCCCGGACCCGTAAAAATAACTTTCTCTACTTTCTCCGGATTATCAGCAATAAATAATGTCGCCAGTATGGCACCCCACGATTGGCCGATCAAAATTACTTTTGAAGCGCCTATTGATTTTACTATTTCCTCCAGGTCGCGTTTGTGCCGGTCGGCAGTGTACTCATTAATATTTTCAAGCCTTTCGGAGTGACCGCTTCCAACCTGGTCGTACAAATACAGGTCATAACCATTTTCGGTCAAAGGAGACAGGGAAGCAATGGTGCGGTTTGAAATATATCCTCCGGGACCGCCCTGCAAAAAGATTAGCGGATACGGTTTTTTTATTCCCTTAGCCGGAAGGTAGGTGTATGCTATCCTTGAGCCTGTTGATAAATCCCAGTATTTCAGGTTTTTCATTTCCTCTGGTTGAGAAACATCATAGGACCTTGGGAAAAAAAGCAGGAACAGCAGAATAACGATTCCTGGCAATAAAATGTAACTCGAAATTTTGAAAATTTTGTATTTCAATGGGAAACAAGGCTGTTGTTGTGATTACTGATTTTTCTTTGGTTTATATAAGGGGTGATGGTCCAGGATGTTTTCGCGCAGGTAAGAGCGGTCGAGGTGAGTGTAAATTTCGGTGGTTGTGATACTCGCATGTCCAAGCATTTCCTGAATGGCGCGCAAATCGGCTCCTCCTTCCACCAGGTGAGTGGCAAAGGAATGGCGAAGGGTATGTGGACCTATGGTTTTGTGAATCCCGGCAATTATGGCTAATTCTTTTATAATGGTAAATATCATTACCCGTGAAAGTTTAGCGCCACGCCGGTTCAGGAACAGGAAATCTTCATTCCCTTTTTTAATAGTTATATGACTTCGTATTTCGTGAAGGTAAAGGTTGATCTGCTTCAACGCTTTGCCGCTGAATGGAACCAGTCGTTCTTTATCGCCCTTGCCGGTTATGCGCATAAAACCTTCGTTGAAATAAATACAACTTATTTTCAGGCTCACCAGTTCACGTTACACGAAGTCCGCATCCATAAAGTGTTTCGATCATGGCTTTGTTGCGCTCTCCTTCGGGTTTCGAAAGGTCGATGGCTGCTATCAGTCGTTCTACTTCATCAACGGTCAGAAATTCAGGTAACTTCCTCCCAATGCGTGGCATATCGAGTAATTGCGTGGGATCGTCGCTGATCAGGTTTTCGAGCAGCAGGTATTTATAAAACGCCCTGATGCCTGAAATAATGCGCATTTGCGAACGTGCATTCAGCGACGACTGGTTCAGCCATTTCAGGAAATCCTGCAGATGATTCAGCGTTATTTCTGATGGCTGAAGTGCGAGGTTGTTTTCTTCGAGATAGGCGGTAAGTTTTTCGATATCATGCCTGTACGCCGCAACCGAATGCTGCGAAAGCGACTTTTCAAGCCTCAGGAAAGCATCAAATCCGCGTCGGTACGATTCCCATATCATAAGGGCAAAGATACGGTATTGTGAGGTCAAAGTTTAAAGGGCAAAGGGCAAAGGTCAAAGGTCAAAGTGAAAAGTGAAGAGTGAAGAGTGAAAAGTGAAGAGTGAAAAGTGAATAATGATCCCGCTATTGGAATTGAAAACTATCGAAAATCTCGTCCACGTATAGCCCCTCCGGTGGGGTAGGGGGTTACTTGTCAACTCAAAATTCAAAATTCAAAGTGAAAATGAAAATGCCTCTGTGTTCCTCCGTGCTCTCCGTGCCTCCGTGGTAAAAGAAATGCAAAATTCAAAATGCAAAGGTTAAAATGCAAAGGTTAAAGGTTAAATGAAAAAGGTTAAAGTGATAGAAGTATCGTCTACGTTTAGCCGCTCCGGTCCCGATAGCTATCGGGATGGGGTTACTTGTCAACTCAAAATTCAAAATGCAAAGTGAAAATGAAAATGCCTCCGTGTTCCTCCGTGTTCTCCGTGCCTCCGTGGTAAAAGAAATGCAAAATGGTCAAAATGCAAAGTGAAAATGAAAATGCCTCCGTGTTCCTCCGTGTTCTCCGCGCCTCCGTGGTAAAACAAATTCAAGATTGGAAATTAATTATTCCCTGATGATCTTTCCCCTGAAAATATCTCCTTTTACCGATGTGAGTTTATACATATAAAGCCCGGCTGGCAGATTACCCAGTTCGAATGTTTGAGTCGGCTGATTCAAATTAAATAAAGCAGCCGTTCTGCCCGAAATATCTATTATCTCAAGTTTGCAGGGGTATATTATCCCTGCAGGAATTGAAACAGTTATTGCTCCTGATGTCGGATTAGGATAAATAGTAACCATTTTAATCGAAGGTTGTACTGCTATTCCCACAGTCTGAAGTGAGTCGCAACTAAGCGGTGTGCCCCAGGTTTCAGAGCCTTTTTTGTAATATTTTAAAAGGTTCCATGAGGGTCCCCAGCTTATTTCGCTGCAATTGTAATAGGGTCCGCCCAGGCCTTTAAAATAATACATGGATGTTAAACAGCCATCTAGCAATACGGGCATATAGCAGTCCTCTGAATAAAATGAATAGGCCTCAAGGGATTGAATTGCTTTATAAGGCTTATCAGGAAAAGGGAAAAGCGGATCGGTTGATATTCCCATGGTGGTTTTGATTATCCAGTTGTTCGTGTTAAGCATCACCGGTTCAAGGGGTTCGGTTTCAAACTCCGGGGTAAGTTGTGTTGAGTAGAGTGTGTGATATGGTGTCAAAGCGGTAAGTGATGGTTGAGTTTGTGTCGGAAAGTTTATAACAGCTCGATTGACACTGCTCAAACTCATATGTAACAGAATTGCCATTGGGATCGGGCATTTTGCTTAATAACCTTTAATATAGTGGATATTGTCGTCTCAGGATAGGGAATTGAAAAATACCTGTCATAATAAACGGTATGAAATTCGTCGCCAACCTCAAAATCATAAATCTTGAGCGTGGTCACATTTGTAATTCCCGTTTCCGGATTGGTTTTCCCGGCAAGGTCGTAAAACGATTGAAAATAAAGGAAATCATCAAATTTAGGCGACCTTATTAATCCATAATTCTTACTCAGAAATATCTGCTGCGAATTAATGGGATCCACAATGGTTTGTCCTGAAGCATCCTTTCGGGTAAGAGTAATTACTTTTACCGAATCGGTAAGCCCGAGGAATTGTTTAAATATGATTCCGCTTACATTTGCCTCAATATGATGATTTATAAAATGATAATTGTAGAAATTCCAGGCTTGATTTAATCCTGCAAGTGTTAGAATCCGGTAAGTCTGGGCCGAATCACCGGGAGAAAACGGGTAAATGGTAAAAACAAAGGTGCCATCCGGTTTCTCCACAACTTCGTCACCCAGCCATGATGCGCCATTAATAATATAGCAGCTGTAATCCGTTGGCCTGATTTGTTTAAAATTATAATAGTAGGTGTTATTGCCAATTGTTTTTGTTGAATCAATACGGATGGCAATTATATCCATGCTTACCGAATCGAGGTAAAAATATTCGGCATCGGTTTTCATCGCTTTATAATTTTGAGCAGCAACCATGGATGAAACCATAGTTATAAATACAAAAAGCAAAATACCTGATATTTTTATATTCGATTTCATATAGAATAGTTTCACATACAAATATAGAGCATTTTCATTTCGGTCGAGTTTGGTTATTACAATTTTCGGAAATGCATAAAATAAATTTGTTGTGCCTGTTGGAAATATCAGATAATATCTATACTTTTGCACCCCTGTAATAAAAATGATTTTATCCAATGGCTAAGAAGAGCAAAGAAGCACGGGTTCAGATAATTCTGGAGTGCACAGAGCATAAAACAAGCGGTATGCCCGGTACATCGCGCTACGTAAGCGTTAAGAACAAGAAAAATACGCCCGAGCGTCTTGAACTTAAGAAATACAACAAGATTTTAAAGAAAGTAACCGTTCACCGCGAAATTAAATAATAAAATACTATGGCAAAGAAAGTTGTTGCAACCCTGCGTACCACTAGTGGTAAGGACTATGCAAAAGTAATCCGTATGGCCCGTTCACCTAAAACCGGTGCTTACGTGTTTAAAGAAACCATCGTAGCTAACGAGCTTGTAAAAGATTTTTTAGCTAAAAATTAATACGAAAATCTGTTTCATACGGAAAGCTTTTTCTTTAGGGGAAAAGCTTTTTCAGTTTCCGGGAAATTGTAAGATAATGTTTGAGCATTCTACGCTAAAAACATGCTTCCCTGCGGTTTCTTCAAGCAATTCTCTATCAATCGGACCTTTGAACACCTGAACTAATTTTATACCAAATGGGACTATTATCCTTTTTCTCAAAAGAAAAAAAAGAGGTACTTGATAAGGGACTTGAAAAAACCCGTACCAATGTTTTTTCGCGCCTTACCAAAGCTGTTGCCGGTAAAACCAGCGTCGACGATGAGGTGCTCGATGACCTCGAAGAAATCCTGGTTACTTCGGATGTGGGTGTCGAAACAACATTGAAAATAATTAAACGGATTGAGCAACGTGTTGCACGCGACAAGTATTTCGGAGTCAGTGAACTAAATTCACTGCTGAAAGAAGAAATTGCCGCCCTGCTCACCGAAAACGATACCGGCGAATTTGTAGGTTTCGATTTCCCTAAACGCGAAACGCCTTATGTTATAATGGTTGTTGGTGTGAACGGAGTTGGAAAAACCACCACCATCGGCAAACTTGCTTACCACTTTAAAAAATCAGGCAAAACTGTAGTGCTTGGCGCTGCCGATACCTTTCGTGCGGCAGCCATCGATCAACTTGGCATTTGGGCCGACCGCACAGGCGTTTCTATCGTGAAACAGGATATGGGTTCCGATCCGGCTGCTGTGGCTTACGACACCATAAAATCAGCTGTAAACCGCAATGCCGATGTGGTAATCATCGATACTGCCGGCCGCCTTCATAACAAGGTTAACCTGATGAATGAATTGGGTAAGATTAAAAAAGTGATGCAAAAAGTACTCCCCGACGCTCCCAACGAAGTGCTGCTGGTACTCGATGCTTCCACCGGCCAAAATGCTATTGAGCAGGCTAAGCAGTTTACCGCAGTTACCGATGTAACCAGCCTGGCCCTTACCAAACTCGATGGCACCGCTAAAGGAGGTGTTGTAATCGGAGTCTCCGACCAGTTTAAAATCCCGGTACGCTTTATTGGCCTGGGCGAGAAAATGGAAGATCTGCAGATTTTTAATAAAAATGAATTTGTTAATTCGTTGTTTTCATAAGAATTCCTTATTTATACCTGGAGGCGCTAGGCATCGCGTCTGTACTGCTGGCTTGCAGGATTGATCATATTGCAAAGCCATCCAGCTTCTATGCATAAATTGAAATTTTCTGCCATAGGCATCCTCATCGCCCCTCGCCCTTCGCCTCTCTCGCCTCATCTCCCATCACCCCATCGCCCATCGCCCCATCGCCCCTCGCCCTTCTCCCTTCTCCCCATCTCCCCTCTCCCCTAATCACCCAAACCCCCAACCCCTCCCGAAAAATGACCCTTCCCCGCCATACCATCCGCGTTGTAACCCTCGGTTGCGCTAAGAACACCGTCGATTCCGAAGTGCTGATGGGCCAGCTCAGGCTGAATAATATCCGCGTGCTCCGCGATGGCGAAAAAGGCCGCGAGCATTCGGTAATCATCAATACCTGTGGATTTATTAATGATGCCAAGGAGGAATCCATTGAAACCATTCTTGGATTTATTGAGGCGAAAAAGCAGGGGAAATTGAAGGAAGTTTATGTGATGGGTTGCCTGTCGGAACGTTTTAAAGAGCCATTACAAAAAGAAATTCCCGAGGTAGACGAATATTTTGGTGTCCGCGACCTTTCTGAAATAGTAAAACGCATGGGTGCCAGCTACCGCAAGGATTTGCTGGGCGAGCGTTATCTCACCACGCCCAAACATTATGCCTACCTTAAAATTGCCGAAGGTTGCGATCGCAGTTGTTCGTTTTGTGCCATCCCCGGTATTCGCGGCAAGCATATTTCGAGGACTGTTGAAGATATAATTGAGGAAGCAAAAAAACTATCGGCCCAGGGCGTTAAGGAGCTCCTGCTTATTTCGCAGGATCTTACGTATTACGGAATTGATCTGTATAAAAAGCAAATGCTTCCTGAGCTGGTTTCGAAACTCTCGGACCTGAAATTATTTACATGGATACGTCTGCATTATCTCTTCCCAACCACTTTTCCACACGAATTGCTCGATGTAATGGCTTCGCGCCCTGATGTTTGTAATTACATCGATATTCCGCTTCAGCATATCAGCGACCGCATACTCAAAAGCATGCGTCGCGGAGTTGATAAGGAAGGAACCTATAAGCTGATGGCTGAATTCAGACAACAATTGCCTGATGCTGTTGTGAGGGCCGCATTTATAGTTGGCTATCCGGGCGAAACAGAAGAGGAATTTGAAGAGCTGAAAACGTTTATCAGCGAAACACAATTCGAAAGGGTAGGGGTGTTTACGTATTCGCACGAGGAAGATACCAATGCTTTTGGTTTAGCCGACGATGTGCCTGATGAAGTTAAACAGAGTCGTGCTGCTGAGATTATGGAGATGCAACAGGAAATTTCGATGCGGTTAAATCAGCAAAAGATCGGGAAAACATACAAGGTATTGATTGACAGGGTAGAGGGTGAGTTTTTTGTTGGTCGCACCGAATTTGATTCGCCCGAAGTTGACAACGAAGTTTTAATAAAAAATGCAATAAATAATGCATCTAAATTAAAAATTGGCGAATTTTACAACGTTAAAATAACAGAAGCCGATGCTTTCGACTTGTATGGTTTAATTATTAAATGAAATAGCCATGAGCATAAAATTGCTCACCAACTGAGATAATTATTCTCATGGCGTATTACATCTGACCGAATTAATAAAAATTAAAAATAAACAGATGAAAATTACAATGAAGAAAATTCTTTTAACTTTCCTGTTAATGGCATTTGCCATTTCTTTCACTTTTGCGCAAACAGCTGATAATAAAACAGATGCGAAAGGATTAAAGCAAGGATACTGGGAAGAGAAATCACCAGCCGGTACTTCAAAAGGCGCTTACCTGAACGATCAGAAAGACGGTTGCTGGACAAGTTATGCCCACGACAATAAACTGATCCGTATCGAACATTTCAACAAGGGATTGCGCGATGGAATAGCTGTTGATATCGATCAGCGTGGTTACCTCGTGAGCGAATATTATTATGTGAATAACCTTCTCGAAGGTACCGCAAAGCGCTTTTTTTATGGTACAAATCCTGCTTCGTTAATTGATTACGTGCATGGTAAAATGAATGGCAAAAAGAAGATTTATTACGAAAACTCAGCCGGGAAAATACAGGAAGAGTCTGATTATAAAGATGATGTGAAGGACGGACAATCAAACTATTTTTCCATTAATGGTGATCCCGTTGCCGAATATATTTATGTAAACAATATGCTTCAGGGAGTTCAGAAAACGTATTATCCCGGGAAAAAGATAATGAGTGAACAGGAATTTGTTGATAACCTGGAACATGGCTTTACAAAAGAGTACTACGAAAATGGAAAGCTGAAATCCGAAGGCACTTTCGTTAAGGGAGCCTTAAACGGACTTTGGAAAGAATACGACGAAGAAGGCCATTTGAAAGTGGAAGGTAATTATGTTAACGGTCAGATGGATGGCAAATGGAATGAGTATGATGCCGGTGGAAAAGTGGTTAAAACTACCAGATATACCAACGGTCAGATCAAATAGCCAAAACCCAAAATGCCTGTAAAATTCCAGGCATTTTTTTTTGAAACAATAAGAACGATTCTACTATGTCAATTCCAATAAATATTAAAAATCCGTTTCATAAGCTCGACGGATACAATTGCTTTGGCTGTTCGCCCAATAATAAGCTTGGCTTGCGCATGAATTTCAGGATGGAGGGCGACGAAGTGCTTTGCGATTGGGAGCCACAGGAACATTTGCAGGGCTGGGTAGGTATTTTGCATGGCGGCATTCAAACAACGCTTATGGACGAGATTGCCAGCTGGTATGTTTTCGTAAAACTGAAAACTGCCGGGGTAACTTCTAAAATGGAAGTCAAACTCCTGCGCCCGGTGATAATGGAAAAGGCTCCGTTGCGCTTGCGTGCGCGATTGCTCGAAATGAAACGCAATATCGCGATTATCAAGGTTGAATTGTTTATGAGCGATGGCGTGCTGGGCGCTGAATCGCTGATGTATTATTTCACCTATCCTCCCGAAATTGCCCACGAAAAACTTTATTACCCGGGTATTGAGCATTTTATACCAGGTGGGGAGGCCGAACAGGCATAAAATGGAATATGAGTTCCGGAATTATTAATAAGCTGGTTATTATTGAATAAAATGTACCCCTCCTCCCGATAGCTATCAGGATAGGGGAGGCCGATTTTAACTAGCTGATCAACAATTCATAACGCTTGCACAAAACAACTCCCTCCCTGTCAGGCTGAGCGGAGTCGAAGCCAGGGAGGGATGGGGTGGGTACATGGAAAAAATAAATCTTTGATAATCATTCCATATACTCAAAAAGCTCTATTGTTAACAAACCTGTTCGAATCTTTTGTTGGATAATTCTTATTTATTGATTTACCTTTGCCACTTCAACGGTGCGTGTGCCTAAAGCAAAGGGCATGCCTGAAAAGGGAACCGGGTGTAAATCCCGGACAGTCCCGCTGCTGTAAGCTCCAGTTTTGCCCACCGGCAATCCTTATGCCACTTTGACCTGCCTGGGTCATGGGAAGGCGCCGGAAAGGGGGAGTAAGTCAGAAGACCTGCCGCTGTATAGTGTTCAATGCTTTCGGGTTAAAAGCAACGACAGTTTCTGCCTGGTCAGAATTTGTTCGCCTTTATACCCGTTATTATTTCGGTAGGATGATGTTACGGGTAGTCGCTTTTTTCTTTTTTGTATGTTTTGCACTGAATATCTCAGCTCAGAGCAGCGATACCATTCATTCCATCGAAGGCGTTGAAATTACAGCCGAGAAAATGTCAGCATTTTCGGCCGGAATAAAAATTGAGAAAATCGACAGCACAGTGCTATCCATACGGCAAGGTTCAAATATAGCGACTTTACTCTCGGAAACCTCTCCCATATCACTACGCTCGTATGGTCCGGGCGGAATTTCTACACTCTCAGTCCGTGGTACTAATTCAGCCCACTCAGGCATTTTCTGGAATGGAATAAATCTCAATCAACCCAACCTGGGCATGACTGACCTCTCGCGGATTTCTTCCTTTGAATTCAGTGATATTTCACTACAATCAGGCGGAGCCAGTTCCCTCTTGGGTTCAGGAGTAATAGGAGGGAGCCTTCACCTGGCGAATAAAATGAAATTTTCGACACCCACGAGAGCGACATTATGGATGTCAGGCTCCGATGCCGGTAAAAGTGCCGGAGCCTTAAAGATAAGTGCCGGCAATAACAGGCTGGCTTATGTGGGTTCTTCGTCCGTGGAGTGGAACAGGAATAATTTCCGTTATCAGGATTTCAGTGGAAATAATACTAGGCTGGAACACGCCTTGGTTAAATCTGTTTCTACGATTCATGAAGCACAGTATATTTTAAATTCCAAACAGCGGCTTTCGGCAGGGCTGTGGTACCAGCAAACATACCGGGAAATTCCTCCTACCATGACCATGACTTCAAGTGATCAGCTGCAAAGCGACCGGGCCATCCGAAGCACTTTGCAATGGTCGTATGCCGGTAAAAATCAATCTTTTATTGTACGTTCCGCCTTTATTGACGAGAAAGAACATTACAAGAGCGAAAATCTGGGAATCGATGCCAGGTATCATCTGAATACCCTGCAATCAGAATTTGAATACAAACGCTATCTGAATAAACATTACACCCTGGGAGCCGGAATCACCGCTAACCTTGTTTATGCGGATGTTCCCTATTATAATGGTGTTAAAAATCAACCCGGTGGAGCTTTGTGGATGGCCCTGGCTTATTCCCTTTCGCCGGAAGGCATAAAAGCAGTTGTAAATCTTCGGCAGGATGTAACTAAAGGATACAAGGTGCCGTTTTGTCCTTCCGTTCACGCTGAAGTGCCCTTAACATCAAGAATTTCGACCAGCTTCGGGATTTCACGTAATTTCAGGGTGCCCACGCTGAACGACAGGTTCTGGATACCCGGCGGAAACCCCGACCTGAAACCCGAAAACAGCTGGAACTTTGAGGCCGGAGCTACCTGGGATTTGCCAGAACTTGAATTATTTCAATCCGAAATTTCTCTGGCCTTTTATAATTTACTGATTGATGATCTGATACAATGGGTGCCTGGTAATGCAGGCATATGGTCGCCGGTGAATGTGCAAAAAGTATGGAGCCGTGGAATGGAATTATCGTCGAAAACCGACTGGAAACTGGCCGGCTTTAAAGGCTATTTTAAGCTTGGGTATAATTACTCGCCCTCCACATTCAGAAACACAATTCCGGGCGAAAATTCAGATACCGATAAGCAGCTGATTTACATCCCTGTACACAAAGTTAACGAAACATTTTATGTAGTAAAAGGCGCGTATTATGCCATGTTTTCGTACACCCTAACCGGGAAGCGTTTTGTGCAAAGTGATAATGCAAAGGCTTTACCCTCCTATACAACACTCGATTTTTATACAGGCTGGACATTTAAAGCTGAAAAATTTAGTTTCCGCCTACAGGCCGAAATACATAACGTATTGAATACTACTTACCAATCGGTTCAGTATTACCCCGAACCGGGTCGAACTTTCTCATTAAACCTATTAATATCAAACTAGTTAACAAAATCATCTGCAAATGAAAATTCTAAAACCCGCACTGCTGTGTGTTGTTCTTGCAACGCTGATCACAATTACATCCTGCCAGAAAGATAATGACGATGCCGTAAAAGGAGCTTTTAGCAACGGTATATTTATCGTAAACGAAGGCCCTTTCCAAACAGGAACGGGAACCATTACTTATTTCGATCCCGACAGTAACCTGGTAAAACAGGATATTTTCGAAACGGTGAACGGCAGGCCATTGGGTAATATCGCTCAAAGCATGAGTATTGTTGACGGCAAAGGATATATAGTTGTAAATAATGCCGGCAAGATTGAAGTTGTTGATGTTGCAACTTTTAAGTCCATCACTACCATTACGAATCTGATAAATCCTAGCCAGTTTCTTTTGATCGACGAAACGAAGGCTTATGTTTCGGACTGGGTTGGGCATGTGGCCATTTTAGATTTGAAATCGAATACCATATCGCGCACCATTACAGCCGGGAAAGGTCCGGATGCCATGGTAAAATCGGGAAGTTATGTTTATGTCGCCAATTCGGGAGGTTTGGGGATTGACAGCACTGTAAGTGTAATCGATTATATTACGGATAAGGTAATAAAAGTAATTCGTGTGGGCGATGTTCCCAGCGGGATGGCTGTGGATGGAAATGGCCGTGTATGGGTGATGTGTAAAGGAATCGGATTTGCCGGATGGCCACAGGCAGGTGATACACCCGGGCGCCTGGTCCGCATCGATCCTTCATCCTTAACAGTCGATTTTACGTACAATTTTGAGTCGAGCGGTGATCATCCCGAAAAACTGCTGATAAATAAACAGAAATCGATGTTGTATTTCCTGCATAATAATGCGATATATCGTTTAAATATTGCATTAAGCAACACCCAGCCCGAAAAACTGGTCGACAGGTATTTTTATGCCCTGGGTTACGAAAGTAAGACTGGCTATCTGTATGCCTCCGACCCTAAAAACTATATCGGTAACGGGGTTGTGTTGCGGTATAAGGCCGACGACGGAACCCTGGTTGATTCCATAACGGCAGGAATAATTCCGCGCAGCTTTGCCTTTCCCGAATAGTATTCGGAACACATAAAAATGTGAAAAAGAATTTTTACTTCCCTTTTGATTTCTTTTCTGACCTTTGCATTTCCAAAGCAGGAGACATTTCAGCTGAGGTAAAGTAAAAATTCTTTCTTTTTATGGCCAGATTGCCCGACATAGAATCACTCTTAACCGAATGCCGTTTCGTGGCAACCCGAAGCAGTGGCAAAGGCGGGCAAAATGTGAATAAAGTATCCACAAAAGTAATTCTGCTGTTGAATGTGTTGGAATCTACTGTTTTAGACCAGGAACAGAAAGATATTTTTTTATCTGAACTTCATACCCGAATATCAAAACACGGGATATTCCGGATAAGTTCCGGACGCGAGCGTACGCAACTGGCCAACAGGAAAGTGGTTACTGAGAAATTTATCAGCCTGGTTCAAAAAGCTTTCGAAACGGAGGAGGAGCGTATTGCTACCAAGCCTACAAAAAGTTCAAAACTCAGGCGAATCGACGGTAAAAAAGCGCAATCAGGTAAAAAGGCCGATCGCAGTCTTAAATGGGATGAAAGCAGTGAGATGTAATTCAATTAATTGCTCTCAATTCATTTACACTATCTCTTATTCTTCTTGCTGTTTAGGTTCTGACAAAATGAGGCATCTCCACCGGCAATTCCAGCGAAAGTTCAATCAATCCGGCAAATTCGCCTTCTTTGTACCAGGGCGACTGGTAAATCAGTTTCTTAATGCCATTTTTCTCGATGGAATAGGCATTTTTCTCTCCGGTATCCAGCAAACGGCGCAGTATAGCAGAAGCATGTTCGGGATGGTATAAAAATAAACTGGTTCCTATGATATCGGCCCCGCCATATTTTTGAAAAGTTGCAACAGAGCGCTCGTTCATATATAAAATCATGCCTTCGGTATCACAAACTGTGATGGCAAAGGGCAATTCGGCGACCATGGCAGGCAAATGAGAAAGAAAGTCTTGATTATTCATGTGGGTATTTCAATATTTCGGACAAAAATAGCATTATTACTATAGTAAAATTAAATAAAGTTGTATATTTGCACCCTCGAAAACGGCCCCGTAGCTCAACTGAATAGAGTATCTGACTACGGATCAGAAGGTTCCAGGTTTGAATCCTGGCGGGGTCACTTTAAAATCAAGCAGTTATGAAAATATCATAGCTGCTTTTTTTATGTCTGTACACCAAATTGTACACCCTGAACGATTATATTAACTTAATCATATATGTTATTTAATAGAATGTAATTTTTGTTATAATAACAATTTTCTATGTTAAGGTTAAAACTAGTTAATTTAGTGCCCGCAGGCAGTTTTCTGTCGGTAGACAGAAAAGTGCTCCGCAGTCTGCCACTTGTCATATCGTATCCGTTAGCGTTCAGGCAGTGAAAACCAAATAGAATGATAGAATACCATAAATTGAATAAAAAGAGATCGTATAGGCATAAATTATGGCCCATTTTTAGTTGATAGTAGATAATGATTTGTATGTCTTCAAGTTACCTTGGTAATAGGGAAAACCAATGAAAGCAAACTCAACGATAGACAATGAGAGATATATTATTTTGAATCCTCTATATTTGCAATCGAGAATTTATTTTCTCATATGAACCTTGCATTACCACTTTAATTTGAGAATTAAATACGATTATTCTAATGAATAAACTGCAAATCGAGGCAACGGCTTACCAATACTTTTTAATAATAATTCTCCTGGTAGCCATAGCTTTTAGAGGGGGTAGGGATTTTTTATTCCACAAAAATGAGGTAGAAGTTACGGTTACTTTAGAAAATATAAAGGAAATTTACCCCTCGGCAGCGTATTATGATCAAAACAGACAAGGAACATTTGATGTTTATGGTAATAATCGCAATAAATTAGGCTCAGTACTTCTCTCATCTGATTACTCCCAACAATTTGGTTATGGTGGCAACGTTCCTTTATTGATAGGTGTTGATGATAATTTAACCATTACCAAAATTATTTTATTGCCGAATAATGAGACCGGATATTACATTGAAGCCATATATGGTGATAAATTTATTGGCAAGTGGCAGGGAGTCAACTTAGAGGATGCTATAGAGTTCAATGTTGATGTTATTTCCGGAGCTACCCATACGAGTAATGCTGTGATAGCAGGTGTAAGGCAGACAGCATCTTCGGTTATGAGATCCGGTGCCTCGGTTGCTAAAGAAACAGACTATTGGACAACGATTAAGGACATTTTATTTTTGAGTTTGATGTTACTATCGCTTGTGATGGTTTACAAAAAAGGAATGGCGAAGTATCGCACCATTTATATGTTTTTAGTATTGGTAATAATGGGGTTAATCCTCAATAACGCACTCTCGGTTCAGTTACTAAACAGATGGCTATTGGATGGCTTTACCTGGCGGGCCAATTGGCAAGGTAGTGTGATATTTATTCTGGCATTAACCATCTCTTTTGTTGGCAAGCGCAAATTTTACTGTAACTATCTCTGTCCGATGGGGGCATTGCAAGAACTAACAAACCATTTTACGCCCTTCAAAAAAAGAAACCTACCCACACGATTGATGGGTATAACTGCAAGTGAAATATATCTCACACTTATTGCAGGCGCATTGTTAATAGGCTTTACTCCCGAGTTATCCTATCTGGAACCTTTCATGTTTTTCTCCTTTCGCGTTATAGGCATAGGACTAATCATCTTTGGTTTAATGGTTGTACTTTTATCCTTATTTTTTACCAAACCATGGTGTTCGGTCTGTCCTACAGGATGTTTATTGGACACTATTTCCTACAAGAAAGCTAAAGACATTGACTCTTAAAAATATAAAATCATGCAGAAGAGTAAATTTTTAAACATTGTTCTTGCCTCCGCCGTATTGGTGCTGGCAATTCTTTTGACCATCAAAGAAAACGGTTCCGAGAAGTCAAAAACCATAGCAGCAGTTGCATCTGAGAATTCCCCTTTGGCAGCATCAGATTCTTCAACAATTCCATTTAATAAGAAGTCGGTGGGTATTAAAAGTTATCTATACCCCCAACCTGCGATGGTGATAGGCTCCTATGATAAAGAGGGTAAGCCTAATATAATGACTGCTGCATGGATAGGCATATGCAACTCTGATCCGCTAAGTATTGCGGTTTCTATGCGCCCGGCTACCTATTCGTATGGAAATGTAACCGAAACAAAGGCTTTCACAGTGAATATACCTTCGTCCCAATTGGCTAAGTATGTTGGTTATGCAGGTAGTTTTTCGGGCAGAGATGTAGATAAGTTTAAAGAGACCGGGCTCACGGCGGTTAGAGCTGAGTTTGTAAATGCCCCTTATATAAAAGAATTTCCTATCGTTATAGAGTGCGAAGTTACAGCTATCCACGAACTCGGCTCGCACAGGCAGTTTATCGGAAAAGTTATAGATGTAAAAGTGGATGAGGCCATTCTGGATGCTAAGGGTAATGTTGATATGAATTTGTTGAATCCCATTATTTATGCAGGAGGGAGTTTTTACGAAACAGGACGCTTGATACCCAGGGCAGATAGGTCAATGGAGAAAATAGATGGTAAACCATTTGTTGCTGATTATAGCAACCGACATGAGAATCAAACATTAGAGGTAATACATAACCGAAAAAGTGTGCGCAATTTTACCGACCAGCCTGTTTCAAAACAACAGATAGAAACTTTGCTAAAGGCAGGTATGGCAGCCCCAACAGCTGTCAACAGGCAACCCTGGGTATTTTATGTTGTTACATTACGCAAAACCCTCGATGCACTGAGCGAACAGTTGCCTTATGCTAAAATGTTGACTCAGGCACAAGCCGCTATTGTGGTGTGTGGCGATATGGAGAAGGCAGGCAATTTAAAAGATGAAGGCTATTGGGTGCAGGACTGTGCTGCAGCCACCCAAAATATACTTCTTGCCGCAGAGAGTATGGGTTTAGGAGCTGTATGGACTGCTTCATATCCATACGATGAAAGAACAAAAGTGGTTATTAAAGAGCTCAACCTGCCGGGGAACCATATACCCTTAAACGTTATTCCCATTGGCTATCCAACAGGCGAAGACGTGCCAAAAAACAAATGGAATGCGGAGAATATTATTTGGAAATGATTCTAACCCGCATTATTCAAGTGTATGCGGGTTTAGACTCGCTAAACTCCCATAGGTCGGTTCTGAGGTTTTCGAAGGTTTAGTTTCGCTTACAGGACAAGGTGAAATGATGGAAGAGTTGCAAAAAGGCAGACGGGATCAATTCAGTGTATGGTTGAATTAGATTCGATTAATCTGTTGGAGTGAATTGATAGATTCTATTTTTATATTTTTTTTGGTCTAAGATATTCAGACTGCTTTACCTTTTCTTCAATTTCAAAGTTTGCAAGAAAATCCTGCGTAACCTTAGTACTACTATGACCAGGATTCTCTGAAATTGCCTGCGCCGAAACCCCGGCGTTTTTAAGTATGGTTGCATAGGAGTGCCGTGCCACATAAAAGCTAACATTGCCTTCTATTTCATGCACACTGGCTATTTTCTTAATGTATGTATTGACTGTTTTTAAGGTGGCTCTTATGGCTTGAAATTCATCCACAGGCGACATTTCTGGTTTGAGGATTGGGAACACATAAGTTGCGGGCAGTGCAGGTTTGTTACCCCATTTGTCAATTATTTTACCAAGTTCTGGTAGTAAAGGCACAGTTATAAACTCAGGCTCCTCTAATTTCTTTAAAGCAGTTTTAGCTCTGATATAACTTAATTTCTCGGAATCAATATCTTCATAACGAAGCCTTGCCATATCAGCTAAATTCATTCCCTGTGCAAAATAGCTGAATACAAAATAATCCCTGCACTTTTCACGTAAGCTTCCAGGCTCAATCTTTGCTGATGCAATTGTACTCACATCTGCTGATTTTAATGCAAATTTACGCTTACTTGAGCCTGGAATACGGTACTTATCTTTACTGATTGGCATTGCATCCTTTTCAATAACCTTTCTGCCAATAGCTTCGTTTAGTATTACACGTATGTTTCTGACATAAATCCCTACAGATGTTTTACTGTATTTGCCTTTTTTCTTCTTCTGGTTTAAATACCAGTTGGAAAAACCGTATGGCTTGCCCACCCTTCGCCGTTTTTGGTTGACCACCCCAACCTCTCACAATCAATACTTATGGGTGGTTAATTTATATCGGCCTGAGAGGGTAAAAGCCATTGGCTAGTTCAGCCTGCTATAATTGCAGGACTTACCTGGCATACAATGCCTGCATAACGAAATAGCTGCTTATAAAGTAATAATGACTTTCCCCCTTGGTTTCCCGTTTTCTGCAAATTCAAATGCTTCAGAGGCCTTATCCAAAGTAAAAGTATTCTCAATAAGCGGCTTTAACTTCTTCTCAGAAAACAATTTTTCAACCTCTTCGTAATCCTCCGCTCTTTTGCGCATATTCGATGATGTGATCCTTATGCGTGAAAACAGCCAAACAATATTGGTTACGAAAGCCGGTGCATACAAAATCAGTGGCGAGGCATAGGTGCCATCCTTTTTAAGTAAGCGGAAAATATCTTTATATTTCATTTGACCCCATGCGTCAAGAATGGCATCATACTTAACTGAAATATTTGCCAAATCCTCTCTCCTGTATCCGGTAATCTTATCTGCGCCAAGCTGCATTGCCAATTCGCTGTTTGCTTCACTGCATGATGCAGTTATAACAGCTCCTTTTGCCTTTGCAATCTGAACGGCAAAATGTCCGACGCCTCCGGTTGCCCCATTTATCAGCAGGCTGCTTCCGGCAGTTATCCTGCACCTCCGTAGTCCATTAAGTGCTGTGAGTGCTGCAACAGGTAGTGATGCAGCTTCCTGAAACGACATACCTTCGGGGATGTGTCTTGCGTTTTTTGATTCTGTTACAAGTAATTCAGCCAGGGATCCTGGTTTCCCGAAAAAGATGGGTACTGCTCCGTAAACTCTGTCGCCTGCTTTAAATGTAGTATTGCCTTCAGCGGGTTTCCTGACAATTCCGGCAAAATCAGTACCAACGATCTTAGGTAATTTTGCACCCGGAATAAAGCCTGTGTCTGAATTATTTAACTTATAGTCAACCGGATTTATTGAAACCGCTTTCACCTCGATTAACATCTGGTTTTTGTCTGCAACAAAATCGGGCAGATCGCCATAGATTGACTTTTCTGATTTTTTAAAGGATAATTTATAAAATGCTTTCATAGAAATTCTGTATCAGTTTGTGATATGAGCAAATTTAAGCAATAAGCAGTTACGCTAAACTGACATATAAAACTTGTGGGCGACAAAGTTGCAAACAGGCCCCAAAAATTGCTAATCTTTTAGCTTCTCCGTTCGTGCACATCTTACCTTCTTTTGCGTGCAATGGAGTAACAGCATTTAATTTTCAAAATAACAATTATTCATGGTTAAAAGTTAATACTTTCGGCCGATAAAAATGTATTAATAACTTTAGAACTTACCAGGACGTTTGCTAATGACCACTGCCTGTGAACGTTGGCATAAGCATATGATTGTTATAAGACGGTGAACAATAAATTAATTCCCTGTTTAAATTAGCCCGGGCACATCCATTGAGGAGATAAGCGTGAACCTTGAAAGAGAGAACACCCGATTTAAAATTAAATTTCAAATATTATTTTCACAATCCGCCCTTCTCCTTTTTGCCCTTCGATATTTATGAATGTCAATGAATACTAGCTTTAACAGTCATATAAACCGGTTGAACCGTGAATTTTATTTCTTCAGCGACGCCTTACTGAAAATATAGGAGGGGATAGGTTCGTCGAACCTGATGTTGACAATAATAAAATCGGTACCCTTGCCATCTTTGAGCATATCTTTATAGTTAATTCTGGTGGGATACCAGCGGTTTCCAACTTTCTTAACGTCGGTCAGAATGGTTGTTTTTAAAAGCTGCCCGCTTTTTGCAAACAGATCTTCCTTGAGTGGTACAAAGCGTTCCTGGTCGACCCAGGTTTTACGTTTCGCGTATGCTACATCAGCAACTTTAGCATTTAGTTCCAGATACCCAGGTTTTACGCCCGTCAATAACTTCTTCGCCGGTTATTTTCACAGTGTACATTTCGAGCAGTTTCCGGTCTTCCATCATATCCTCGTACGAAAGGTCGGAACCCATAACCGATTGGCGCAACATATGCCCCGAGAGTTGTATAGTCCTGTCAGTGGAGGGTGAATAAATCCAGAGATTGGATTCGAGTTTCAGCATTTTGGTTCCCTTTTCGCGTTCGGGCGAAAGGTATTCGGTGAACGATTTATCATTACCTTCAGCATATCCTTTCGATTCAACAGTGCGGTCACTTCTGCGGCCATGAATAATCATTTTCGAATCCACAACTTGTGTTTTCGAAGTCATATTTTCGTCCACTTTATTTATGATCTGGATTGCATTCTGGGCATTAACCAGGCCGCACATACTCATAAGAAGACTTGTTGCAATAACTGTTATTTTCATTGTTTTATGTTTTGTAGTATAACTTATTTCTTTATTTCGTTACATCGCGAAAGCTGGGGAGAGGCTATGGGTGAAATTGAAGCGGTTAAACTTCAAGTTCTTTAAATAAGGTAGCTGTTTCGCGTTTGTAAATACCAATACCTGAAAGCATATTTCCCAGGACCATAGCAAACAAGCCGGGTATAAAACCGATGTAAAGCAGGTCGGTCGTAAATTTTGCACGCATAATGGTAGGCGTCATCATGGTTCCGCCCTGCATCATGGAGCCGATGTCGATGCCATGGATTTGAAGAAATAATGTTGCTGCAATACCCAGTACAGAGCCAACAACTGAACCGATAATTCCAATGATTGCAGCTTCGTAAATCAATGTGCGGTATATGTGCCCCTTGTCTTCGCCCAAGGCAAGGCGGATGCCAAACTCCTGGTAGCGGCGCAAACCGCCTATCAGCCCGGTATTCCACAATACTACCGACATGATGACAATAAAAATAAACACAAACATAAAGCCGGCGGAATCAACTAAATCAATATAGCTGGCCATATTATTCTGACTCTTGAGGGTCTAGCATCACCGGTGCAAATTCATCGGTGCTGTTGGCATATTTTGCATTAAAAATATCAGCGGTTTTTACCGCTTTATCATTGAAATATACTCCATCCTTCGAAAAGCCAAGTATTTCGCCGGCTGCATTTTGCATATCAAGCATTTTCCGGGCATCAGCGATGTCGACTATTAGCATGCCTTTATCCATTGCCGCCACTCCAAAGCGAATAGTACCTGATATTGTGAAATTCTCAAAGGTCATGCTGCTATTCATGGTTGTACTCATAAAAGTTATAGTATCACCCATTTTGAGGTTTAATTTTTTCGCAAATTCGTCGCCAATTAAAGCTTCTCCGCCTTTTTGAGGCACACGGCCTTCGACCAGGGAACTGATAATATTAAGTCGTTCAACTTCCTGGCTATGGCCCGAAAGCAAATCAACAGCCATACCTGCGGCCGGAACCTGTCCTTTCGACCCGCCTTTGCCGTCGGGAGCATCAGCCAGCCCCCCGAAATCGGATACGCTGTACCCAGTTATAATTAGGGAATTCTTTCTGAATGGATGCCATTAACGTGTCAGTTCCCAGCAAAGCCAGGTCATTGGGGGTTTGGTCTTTGTTTTCGGCGTAAGCTTTGGACATTATTTTAACATGCCCTGTTTCGAAACGTGCTGTCTGATCAATCATGTCGCCCATGAAACCTCCCATAAAACCTGAAAAAAATATGGTCAGAAATACACCAATTGAGATGATAATTATGGGTAGCAGACTTCTGTTTTTGTCGCGAAGGATGGCTTTAAAAATAAATTTTATCATAGTAATTTTCCTTTTAATGCGTTAACCGGGTTCATTTTAGAAATTTTTCGTGCAGGTATGTAACTCACTATGGCTGACGACAGCACGATGATGGCAAAAGTGAGTGCAATTAATTTAAAAGTATAGACTGGGAAAATGATGCTGGCAATAGAAATTCCCATGCCACTGCTCAGATCGCCAAAAAGGTTCAAACCTTGTGATGCGGTATAAATGAAGAACGGAACTCCGTAAATACTTCCAACAATGCCCGCCAACACAGCATACATACTTCCTTCGACCGTAAATATTTTCACCACTTCCTGCCTTGTCATTCCCAGGGCGATGTAAGTGCCAATTTCTTTTTGCCTGTGGAATATGGAAAGCACCTGGGTGTCGTATATGGCTAGCAAAGCTATGGCCAGCAAAACGAGGTAAATAATCATGGAACCGGCTCTTTCCATATTTACAGCGGCATACAAATCTTTGAGCAAATAATCCAGGCTGGCAATTTTCCAGCCTTTTACATCATGTAACTGATATCCATTATTTGCTATAAAATAAGTAGTTTGATCGGTTAGCCCGGTCATTTCGCGGAGCTTAGCGAGCGGAAGCCATATCTGCCCGTTATCGACTGTGGCAATGGTAGTATTGAAAATTCCGGCAATAGTAATACTAACCGCATCGTATGTTCCGTTTTTATCGCGCCAGCGGAGCAATACTTCGTCGCCGGTTTTCAAATTTGCCGAGGCAGCCATTCTTTTTCCTATCACTGCCGGGTATGCTGATTTGCTATCCTTAAAAAAGTGTGATGGAATTTTTACCGTTTTCTGTTTGGCATCAATACCTTTAATCACAACCGGCACCATCCGGCCATTGGGATATATAGTTCCTGACCTTACTAAAACAGGTGACAGGTTTTCCAATTCGTTTTCAGGTAAAATACCATGTCCATCAATTACCGAAAATGGGTCGTATGGGTCATACGCCTGGTTTAATAATTGCCCGTTGCCATATTCCCATTCTTTACCGTCAATGCGGGCTTGTTCCTGCCAGCCATCGAGAAAGGCATTGTAAAATATAATGATAACGAAAGTGAATGACAACACGCTTACATTAAGCCATGTCCTCAAACCCGCCCTCATTAAATTTTTATATGCCAATCTGAATTGCTAACTTCATCTATTATTATTCTGTTTTTGAAAATGCATCTTCATTTTTGAAACTCATGCCTAAAGTGTACCTGTTTTCAATAAATGCCTGTCTTATTGCAGCTTTCCTTTTAATGCTTCCACCGGGTTCATGCGGGCTATTTTACGTGCGGGTAAAAAACTGACGATGGTTGCTGATAGTATGACCAGTAAAATGGTTCCAACTACCAGGCCGATGCCATAAATGGGATACAACCTCTGGGCCATGATTATTCCGAACGAATCGCCTGAAATAGGGAACCCAATGCCCTTAAAGGATAAATATGCTAATATCGGTGTTCCATACAAAGCACCCAGAACTGCGGCAAAAATGCTGTACATACTGCCTTCGGCTGTAAAAATGCGCACCACTTGCCAACGGGTCATGCCAAGGGCGATGTATGTGCCAATTTCCTTTTGTCTTCTGAAAATTGACAAGACTTGTGTGTCGAAAATGGCAAGCAGCCCTATGGCCATAAGCAACAGGTACATGATGGAACCGCTGGTTTTTTTCATGTTAATCATTTTTGTGAGTTCACGCAACAGGTATTCCTTGCTTTCAAATTTCCAGCCAGCTGTGTTGGTATATTGGTAAGTATTGTCAGCAATAAAGAAAGTAGCATTACCGGTTAAACCTGTCATTTGCCATAGTTTGTCGATAGAAATCCAGAATTGGCCTCCATCCACCATGGGTACATTGGTATCGAATATCCCTACCACGGTGACACTCACCGCATCGTAGGTGCCGTTTTTATCGCGCCAGCGTAATAACACCTCATCATTTATTTTAAGGTTTGCTGACTCAGCCATGCGCTTACCGATTATTACAGGGTAATCGGCTGTGCTTTTCTGAAGCAGATCGGTAGGCAGTTGAACCACTGTTTGTGAAGCATCAATTCCTTTCAGTTGAACCGACATCATGCGTCCCTGAGGATATATAGTAGCCGGACGAATTAAAACCGGGGTTAAATTATCCTGTTCGCTGGCTGGCAGTATACCATATCCATCCTGTAAGGAGAATGGGTCGAAAGGGTCGTAAGCATTATTCAGCAAGTGGCCGTTGCCATAATCCCAGTTTACCCCATCAATGCGGGCTTGTTCATTCCAGCCATCAATTAAGCCATTGAAAAAGATAATGACTACAAAAGCAAATGACAGTACGCCTGAATTGAGCCAGGTACGTAAGCCTGCACCCATAAGGTTTCTGTATGCCAGTTTAAATGCTATTTTTATCTGTTTCATTTCTGTGTTATTAATTTTCAAAGGTTCTGATTTAATATATTGTAGGTTTAGCGCTTTCGTTAAAAAGTTCCGGGTGCCATCTGTAACTTCACTGTTGCTTTATTCAAGTAGTCCAAATATTTTTCATAAGGGCGCAATTTGTATTTGGTATTGGAATCCGGCACCAGGAACCCGGAACCTGCAAATTGTTTGAGTTTATTAATTGAGTCCTCTTCCACAATCTTGCTAAACAGAACCTTTTCATATAATCCGGTCAAATGGAATGGCAATGTGTAAAGTTTTCATCTTATTTGGGACGAAATCGGACAAAGCCAAATTATACTTTTATTGATTTGGTATCAATTTTTTCGTCTTTTGCCACTTTGCCATCTTCGAGGTGAACCAAACGATTGAGATATCCCATTACTTTTTCGTCGTGTGTTGAAAAAAGAAAAGTGGTTTGCAAATCCTTATTCAGTTGTTTCATGGTTTGAATGATGGCGTGGGCATTTTTTGCATCGAGGTTGGCGGTAGGTTCGTCGGCCAAAACGATTTCAGGACGTTTTACCATAGCCCTGGCAATTGCAACACGCTGGCCTTCACCACCCGAGAGTTTTGACGGTTTTTTATTAGCCATACCTGCAATTCCAACCCAGTCGAGCGCTTCCATCACCCGTTTTTTCCGTTCCGACTCACTTATGCTTTGCAGAATTAAGGCAAATTCAACATTTTCGAACACGGTATACACAGGTAATAAATTGTAAACCTGGAAAATAAATCCGATGTGCATATTCCTCAGCGAAGCTGATTCTTTGTGCGAAAGCGCTGAAATATTATGACCCATAACTGTTGCTGTACCTTCGGTAGGGCTGTCGAGCGAACCGATTATATTTAACAATGTGGTTTTACCTGAACCACTCGGGCCAACTACACCCGAAAATTCGCCTTTGTCGAAAGTAAGGTTGATGTTGCTCAAAGCTGTAAATTCTCCATCCCCTACAGGGAAGCGTTTTACCAGGTTTTCGATTACAATGATTTTTTCGTTCATAATTTTAGGTATTAATGATTATAGACCAGCATTAGCTTGATTCCCGGGCCCGATGTTGTGTTTAAAAGTTCGTTTTGCTGTATTCCCTGTTGTGTTTTCGGATTGTAATAAGCCATTACATAAGCTGTTATTTTTTTGAACTGATGGGAATAATTCATGAAGTAGGACATGTTTTTATCGTTCCAGTTGTAGTAAAATATGGCGCTCAGGTTGTCGAAAAGCCCGATGGGGTAGGACAGGGTACTGGCTGTTATATGGGTGTTATTGTTAAATTCAAATGCTTTTTGGTTTAGTGACATCATTAAATGTTCGGCAACCACATTTAAGCCGCTGCCAATTCCAAAGGTATAGTCAGCGCCTAAGTTAAACAAACTCTGATTGGTTAAAATACCAATATCCTTGTGCTTAACAATATGAGTAGCTTCGAACCATAAGCCAATTTTTACATCCCATTTACCATCTAATCCGAATCGATCCTCCGGAACCTCTTCATATACCTGGGTTTGCATAATCGATTGTGCATTAGCAGTGCGGTGATGGTATGATGCAGCAATTTCACCTTTCGGTGTCGGGTATTGTATCCGGCCGCCAAATTCGGGCTTGTCCTTATTGGTTGGCACGGCATCAAAACCTCTTGGCTTTTCATTCCCATAAAGCATCCATACCCAGATATTTGCATTGTTCAGGAAATAATACCGGCCTAATGCTCCATACACGCCATTGGTAAGCGCAAGCGGGTCGCGCGGGTCAATTTCGTTGAACCATTGCAAGGGACGTAATAAGGTAGCCGAACCAAAATCTATCTTTTGTAATCCAAGCCGTATTTCGAACTGTTTGCCCGAATATCTTGCCCACAAACGGTAAGGTTTAACATTGCCTTGGTATAGAGATGAATCGGCCGGGAACCAGGAAACGCTGCCATAAATGTTTGCCGCCGCTTCGAAATCGATTTTTTTAACCGAATCAACAGGCAGACTATAACTTAGTTGAGGAATATAGCGACCACCAAGTAAAATATTGTTATTGTAATCGGGACTATAGTTTGAATAGCCTGATAATTGCCCCTCGAACAAAATGCTTTTCTGCCCTAAAACCGAAGCAAGGGGCAGTATAAATAAAAAACAAAACAGGGTAGCAATTGCTTTCATCGATTATTCAGGAATATTTGAAACACCGTAAAAAAAGAAATTGGTAAGTTCCATGATTAAATCTTGAGGGTCAGGATAAATTTCTGTTAAATTTTTATCCATCATTTTATTGTTCATATCGTTCAGCATAAAAAGGATGAAACCGGGTTTCAGATCCTTCCGAATCCAGTTGTTTTTCTGTGCATTCAGCAAATCATTAATAAATTCTTTGTTGAAGTTTTTTCTAAAGTCTTCTATGCAATTCGTTAAATCAGTTTCTTCTTTCCGGTAAATATCTTTCACTAATTCCTCACTGATATTGGTAGTTTCTTTGAGTTTCAGCAAAACAACCTGTTTGATTTTTTGCGGAAACGGGATGTGCTGCTTCATAATATGGCGGTATTCTGCCAGGTTTTTTTCCATGATTTCAGTTAATACTCGCAGGGCAATTTCATTTTTGTTTTTATATATCCTGTAAAAGGTCATTTTGCTGATTCCGGCTTCTTTGCATATTTCTTCAACCGTAACGCGACTGAAACCGTGTTTCCAGAACAGGGTTTTAGCGCTTGTCATCAGCGCTGTATAGGTGCTTTTTTTCGTTTTAGTTGCCATAATATTATTACTGATAAAATGCAAAGGTACAATATTGGTTATAAAAAACAAATAAAGTAACAAATATTTAATATAGTAATATTAATTTGATAAGTATTTTACGATCACACATTGAAAAGCGGACTAATTTAAGGACTGCAATAATCTTTGGTAGCTATCCTGTGTATTACCTAAAAGTATGTTGCGAATTTACCGGATCAGTTTTTTTAAAAAATGTAATAAAATATAAGCATTCATGCTTGCCTTTCCTGACAATGGGTTTGGATTGCATAGCTATTGAATGGAACAAACATCTTTTTTTTTAAATATATTCAAATCGTATTGGGATAATTCAGTAATAGCTCTATTTTTACTGTTCGATAAAACCATTGAAGCCGAACCCTTTTTCATCTCTAAATAAAACTGAAATATGAAATCCCTTGCCCTCATTTTATTGATGCTGATCCCCTTTCAGCAGGCAATTTCGCAAAATCTGTATCCTTACGTTTTAGCGTTTACTACTACCGAAAGCATTTCGGATATCAGCGATAAAATAGAAGATCAGCTCGGACAAAACGGCATAAAGATGGTGGGAAAATATCAACCTGCCAGCGATAAAAACCGATTTATCATAATTTTTACATCACCAGAACTGGAAAGTGCAGTTAAAAAAATCGGAGGTCTGAGTGGTTTTGCTGCAACCTTGCGCATTGGTATTACTACCGAAAATGGCAAATCGGTTGTTTCGTATACTAATCCCACGTATTGGGGTAATGCCTATTTCAGGAATGATTTTACGAAAGTGG
Source organism: uncultured Bacteroidales bacterium (assembly GCA_963714825.1). GTDB lineage: Bacteria > Bacteroidota > Bacteroidia > Bacteroidales > UBA4417 > UBA4417. Next base: position 361,429 of record CAVQQF010000004.1, read on the forward strand.
CTGCTTATTATGCACTGCTCACACAGCACCTCGAAAATGCCATGAAGGCTTCGGGTCCTTTTGTCGGGAAATCCTTTGGTTCAAAACAAGGTTTACCGCTCACCGAATTGCGTAAATATCATTATATGTTCGGGATGCCTTATTTTGAAGATAATGTGGAACTGGGCTCTTTTGCCAGTTATGCCGCAGCCCTGGCAAAAGTTCAAGCTTCGGCCAAAAGAGGAGTGCCGAATGTTAAATTGCTTTACAAAGTGAGTATTCCGGGTAAAGACCTGACCTTGTTCGGCTTTGGTCTTTCAGGTGCTAATGGCGAAGGACAGTTCCTGCCGGTTATCGATATTGCCAGTCCCAAACACACCGCTTTTCTGCCTTACGAAGTCCTGGTGATGGGTAATAAGGTGCTGATGCTTCATGGTCGTTACCGGATTGCACTCTCATTTCCTGATCTCACCATGGGTACTTTTACCAAAATCATGTCCACACCCGGTGATATTGAAGATATGCTGAAGCAGCTGGTGAAATAGAGTCACAGGTATTGCAGCTCTTTTGCCATGATTGCTTGTTTAATTTGTACCCGCCCCTGCAGTTTCGCTAAAAAAAGGCGCTTCAGTTTAGATGCGAATATTGAATTCTCAATCCTGCTCTAAATGGATAGTTGGAGTCTTTGGTGAGGTATATAAAGAGCATGCATACCTAATCTTTAATCAAAAAAAACAAAAATATACTATGTTGCTCTCAGCCTGTGGATTAATCTGCGACGAATGCGAATATTACGGAAAGGAATGCAAGGGATGCTATGCCGTTAAGGGTCAGACATTCTGGGCTAAGGAAATGATGCCAACCAAAACCTGTCCTTTGTTTAACTGTTCGGTAAACGAAAAAGGATTTAAAAGCTGTGGTAACTGCGAGGAACTGCCCTGTAAAATGTTTCGCGAAATGAAGGATCCGAATTCAACAGATGAAGTACATCAGAAATCGCTGCTCCAAAGAGTTGAACGATTGAAGGACCTGAATTAATCCTTATCCGCATTTAGCCATGAACGCATTTAAAAGCCACCCGAATAATTCAGTTTTGCTGGAATTTACATCTGTTTTTGGGCCAATTGTCCCATAATGGACAGCTGCAACTAGCACTTCATGCGCCTTTTAATATTAGTTTGTTAAAAATTTGTGCATGTATTTGCCTGAAAAATAACCATATATAATTTGGCTAAAAAATTAGCGAAATTGTGGCAGGATTGTTGATTTGCTATTATATACTCATTCCCTTTCAGCGGAATCCTCTTGTGTACTTTATCAACTCTCAGAATTAACAGACTTTACGAACTGAAGGATAATCATACTCTTTCAAATTTCTCGTAAAGACTTTAATCGCTGAAACAGGGTTGATTTACCCATTTGCTTCACTAAACTATTAAAGATTCGCACTACACTGCAATTGAGGTAAATACATCTCAAAAGCAAAGCACTCATTGTCCTCGTATCATCAGCAGCAGGTAAAGCAATTGGAAGCTGTTTCTGAAAACTAAATTCACTTCAATAAAGCGCTTCTTCACTAAGGGAATTGATTATTACTTCAATTCTCACATTGATTCCGAATTTAAAGTTACAGCACCATAGAGGACATGAAAAAAATACTCCTTCCACTCGTAATGCTGATGTGCATATCAGCGCAAAGTCAATCAATCAGTTTCGCTGTGGGTAAAACCAGCGAAGGTAAATGCCCTATGATGTTTTCGGTAAAGGATATGCAAAACCTGGGTTTTTATATGAAATTTACGCCCGACAATGCCTATTTTTACGAAGATGAAACTACAATAGGCTTAGTAAGTACTACGAAGCAGGAATTTACCATGGGGTTTATTTACCGGGTATCCGAAACTATGAGTCTATTTGTGGGAGCCGGAAATTATAAAACCACCCGCGATTATAACGACACAAAGCTTAAAAGATACTGGGAGCGTGAAAGAGGATATAGCAAGGAAGTTGGATTTATCAGCGAAGTGATTGCCAGAGATTGGGGCGGAATCGATTTTATAGGAAGCATGAATACATACTCCTACGTTAGTGCATTGATATCGGTACGATTAAAGTTATCAGGCAGCAGGTAGATCCTTTAGGCCAAAATTGCCCGCTACATCCTCAATCATATATTCTACATCCGCATAGCGCCCATAACCAGGCGATGCCTGACTGGTGATTAAGCTTTAAATACCGCTCCATAATTTTCTCCCTCAATTTTCTTACTTTTGCGCCTGCTTTAAGCATATAAGTGCTTTTCGTTTATACTATGCAATTTGTAAACCCTTTATTTCTTTTTGGATTACTGGCTGTTGCAATACCTGTAATTATCCACCTTTTTAATTTCAGGCGGTTTCGCAAGGTGTACTTTACAAATGTGAGGTTTTTACAGGAACTCAAACAGCAAACCCAGAAACAGTCGCAGCTGCGCCACCTGCTTATACTGGCTATGCGCATACTTGCTGTTGCTGCCCTGGTGCTTGCTTTTGCCCAGCCTTATATTCCTTTTTCGGGTTCGCAGTCGAAGGCTGCATCGCGCAATGCAGTGAGTATATTTGTCGATAACTCCTTCAGCATGGAAGCTGTAGGATCAAATGGCACCCTGCTCGACGAATCGAAGCAAAAAGCCCGCGAAATAGTTGCAGCCTATAAATCATCCGATTTGTTCCAGCTGCTTACCTGCGATTTCGAAGGCAGGCATCAGCGAATGGTAACCCGCGACGAATTTATTACCATGCTCGAAGAGGTGAAAGTTTCACCATCGTCACGAACGATGACCGAAATCGTCCGCCGGCAGTACGATCTGCTTAAGACTGAATCAACATCCAGCCGGACTTCGTACCTGGTTTCCGATTTTCAGAAATCATCATTCAACACTATCGACTTCCTCCAGGATTCGGCCATTAATACCTACCTTGTTCCGGTTAAATCGTCGGCTGTTGCCAATGTGTATATCGATACCTGCTGGTTTTCGCAACCAACCCAGCAGCCTGGTAAAACCTCGGTTTTAATTGCCAGGGTGAAAAACAGGTCGGAAAACGACCTGGAGAAAATCCCCCTGAAACTGCTGATTAACGATCAGCAGAAATCGGTGGCAAGTATTGATATTAAGGCAGGTATGTCGACTATGGTGGAACTTCCTTTTACCGTTCATGCAGCAGGACCTCAGCACGGTCAGCTTCAGGTTACCGACTACCCGGTTACTTACGACGATAAATTCTACTTTTCCTTCGATGTGCTTGCGTCAATCAATGTACTGGCTATTAACGGAGGCAGCGAAAACCGTTACCTGAATGCTTTATTTGCCCAGGATTCGTCGGTAAGGCTCACAAATATGGGTGAAAAATCGCTCGATTATGGCCGCCTGCCGCAGTTCGACCTGATAATCCTCAACGAAATACCTGGCTTTTCGACCGGCCTTGCCGAAGAAATTAAGCGGTATGTTGTAAACGGGGGGACAATTCTGCTTTTGCCGGCAACAAATGCCGACCTGAATTCATACACTGGTTTTTTGTCGGATTTAAATGCACCGGTATATAAAGCTCTTGATACTGCCGATACCCGCGTGGTTCGCCTGAGCGAGGAGAGTTACCTGTTCCGCGATGTATTCGAAAGGCAGCAGGGTAAATTGGTAGTTTCGGCTAATACCGACCTGCCAAAAGTGAACAAGCATTACCCGCTTCAGGTGTCATCCAAAATGCTTACCGTGCCTCTAATGTCAATGCTTAACGGCAGGGATTTCCTGACACTGACTAACAGTGGCATGGGACAGGTTTTGCAATTTACCGTTGCACTCGACCCGGCCTTCAGCAACTTTACACAACAGGCATTATTTGTGCCTGTTCTCTACAATATCGCGCTTATCAGCCACCCCACGCACAGCCTTTACAATTTTATCGGCGACAACAAGGTTATCCGTATCGGAACCTCACTGCCTTCGGGCGATAATGTGCTAAAAATAAAGGCGTTAACGGGCGATTTTGAAACAATTCCCCAGATTAACACCAGCGGGAATATGGTAAGTGTTTTTGTAGGCAACCAGGTACCGGTGGCTGGAAATTTCATATTGGTTAATGATAAAGATGTGGTTTCATCACTTGCATTTAATTACAACCGTGGCGAAAGTGACCTGGCCTGTATGAGCGAAAGCAATTTGCAGTCGTTGATCGATAAAGCCCGCCTTACTACTTTCAGGGTCATGAAAACAGGTCAGAAACCATTGAACGAAGTAATTGCCGAGATAAACAGTGGCACACAACTGTGGCGGTATTTTATATGGATGGCACTGCTGCTGCTGCTTGCAGAACTATTGTTGATAAGATTTTTCAAAAAATAGCCTGCCACATTTTATATCTAGCTTAGTAAGAGTAAATTTGCATGGAATATTAAGTAACAGCATAGCGAATAACAATCAGTAATGTTAATGGACGAGAACGACGAATTAGCGGAAGGAGCCTTTGAAGAAGAAACCTCCGGTGATCTTACCCCCCTGGAAGGAGAAGAAACCTTATCACCCGGAACGCTTGAATCATCCGACAATGGCGATATGCATCATACAACCTATTTGCCGGGCATGTACCAGAATTGGTTTCTTGATTATGCATCGTATGTAATACTCGAACGCGCCGTTCCCGAAGTACTCGATGGCCTGAAACCGGTTCAGCGTCGTATCCTGCACAGTATGTGGGAACTCGAAGACGGCCGTTACAACAAGGTTGCCAATGTTATAGGCAATACCATGAAATACCATCCCCACGGCGATGCCTCCATAGGCGATGCCATGGTACAGATGGGCCAGAAAGATTTATTGATCGATACCCAGGGAAACTGGGGAAACATACTTACCGGCGACAGTTCGGCAGCACCCCGTTATATTGAAGCACGGCTTTCGAAATTTGCTCTCGATGTAGCTTTCAACCCCAAGACTACCAAATGGAAATTATCGTACGACGGCCGTAACAAAGAGCCCGTCAACCTTCCAATGAAATTCCCGGTGCTGCTGGCAATGGGTGTCGAAGGTATTGCTGTGGGACTGGCTTCGAAACTGCTTCCGCACAATTTTGTGGAACTTATTGATGCTTCGGTTGCTGTGCTCCGCGGACAGGATTTTACCCTTGTTCCCGACTTCCCGACAGGGGGATTGGCTGACGTTTCGAAATACAACGACGGGCTTCGTGGCGGCAAAATCCGCATCCGCGCCCGCATCAGCCAATTGGATAAAAAAACACTTGTTATCACCGAAATTCCTTTTGGCACTACCACCGGCGATCTTATTGATACTATTATTGCCGCTAACGATAAAGGGAAAATCAAAATCCGGAAGATTGATGATAACACCGCCCAGGATGTTGAAATACTGATACATCTGCAACCGGGTGTTTCGCCCGATCAAACCATCGATGCGCTTTATGCCTTTACTGACTGCGAGCGTTCCGAATCGCCCAACTCATGCGTTATCCATAAAGGGAAACCCTATTTTATTGGTGTAAAGGAAATACTTCAGATTTCAGTTCAGCGTTCCATTGAGCTGATCAAGCTCGAGTTGATGATCAGGCAGCAGGAACTTATGGAGTCGCTGCTTTTCGCCTCGCTGGAGCGGATATTTATCGAAAACCGTATTTACCGCGATATTGAGGAATGTAAAACCTGGGAAGCCGTTATCAAAGCCATCGACAAAGGCCTCGATCCTTATAAACCTGAATTTTACCGGGCAATTACCGAAGAGGATATTTTAAGGCTTACCGAAATCCGTATAAAACGCATATCAAAATTCAATTCATTTAAGGCTGACGAATATATCAAAGGCTTGAATGCCGAGTTAAAGGAAGTGAGGCACAACCTTGAGCATCTTACCGACTACGTGATTGAGTTTTATGAAACTATCCGTAAAAAATATGCGACAGGCAGGGAGCGAAAAACCGAGCTTCGCAATTTCGAAAGCATCGAAGCAGCCGCCGTTGCAGCAGCTACCGAAAAGTTATATGTAAACCGTGTGGAAGGCTTTGCCGGTTTCGGACTTAAAAAAGACGAGTTCGTTTGCGAATGCTCCGATATCGACGATATTATCGTTTTCCGCGAAGACGGTACTTTTGCCGTTACACGCGTTGCCGAGAAAGCATTTGTTGGTAAAAACGTTATTCATATTGATGTTTTTAAGAAGAACGATACCCGCACCGTTTACCATTGTATTTACCAGGATGGCCGTATGGGTTCGGTGTATGTTAAACGTTTTTCGGTAACCGGTGTGGTACGCGATAAGGATTATGTACTTACAAAAGGTGCTGCAGGCTCAAAGGTGCTGTATTTCACTGTGAATCCAAATGGCGAGTCGGAAATAATAAAAGTAAGCCTGAAACCCAAGCCACGACTAAAAAAGCTAAATTTCGATTTCGATTTTTCGGATCTCGCCATTAAAGGACGCAGCTCGCAGGGCAATGTGCTGAGCAAAAACCCGGTGAAAAAAATAATACAGGCCGAAAAAGGATTTTCAACACTAGGAGCACTGAACATATGGTACGACGATACCGTGATGCGCCTCAATACTGAAGAAAGAGGAGTGCTGCTGGGTGCATTTAAGGAAGACGACAAAATACTTACACTTACCCGCTCAGGATTTTATAAACTGATGAGTTTCGATCTGTCCAATCACTTCGAGGAAGATATGATGTTCATTAAAAAGTTCAATCCAAAGCTTCCTTTAACTGTTATATACTACAGCGAATCAAAAAAGGCTCATTTCGTAAAACGGTTTATTCCCGAATTATCGGATAAAAAAACCTGTATGTTCCCCGAAGAGGATGGTAACAAATTTATCGCGGTTGTAGCCGATAAACGTCCGCAGATCAGGCTCGAATTCGATAATGAAGGTGCCCGCAAACCACAGGAACCCGAAGAACTTATTCTCGATGAGTTTGTTGAAATTATGGGTTTAAAAGCTAAAGGCAAAAAGTTGAGCAATTATCCGGTAAGTAAAATCAAATGGCTTGAACCCATTCCGGTAGAGGAGGAGGAAGTGGAAGAAGAAGAAATTGAAGAAGCAACAGAAGAGGAAACAGATGTTGTAACCGATGAGGAAACCGAAGCGGAAACCGAAGCGGAAACTGATGAACAGGTGGATTCAGGCCTAGAAGAAGTGAAAGAAAAGAAAAGTCCGGCCACCAAAGAGCCGGCTCCCGAAAAGGAAGATAAGTCAAAGCCTGAAGAACCAAAAATCAACAAACCGCCAAAACTCGAAATGCCAAAGGCAAAACCGCCAAAATTCCCCGACGATGATGACGATGGGAGTGATGCGATACAAATGACATTATTTTAAATACCTGACGTAAAAAAAAATTAAAAACGCTGCAGTAGCTTATGATTGACGATAAAATTCTTGAGATTACCAAAGATGTACACTGGGTTGGAGTTCTCGACCGCGAACTGGTTACCTTTGATGTTGTAATGCATACGCCTTATGGCACCACTTACAATTCGTATTTTATAAATGCGCAAAAAAAAGCGATTGTCGAAACTGTTAAGGATAAATACTTCCCTGTATTTCTTGAGAAATTAACACAACTTACTGATCCGGCTGAACTGGAATATATAATTGTAAACCATACCGAACCTGATCATTCAGGTAGCCTTGGCAAATTACTCGAAGTTGCTCCCAATGCCACTGTTGTTGGAAGCGGAAATGCTATTCGTTACCTGAAAGATATGCTGGGCCATGAATTTAAACACATTCAGGTCCGCGATGGCGATGTGATTGATCTGGGCGATAAGAAACTAAAAGTTGTGGGGGCGCCCAACCTTCATTGGCCCGATAGTATTTATACCTTTCTTGAAGAGGATAAGTTGCTGTTCACCTGCGATTCTTTTGGGGCTCATTATTGCGATTCGCGCATGTTCGACGATCAGGTCGGCGATTGGGACGATGCATTCAGGTATTATTTCGATGTAATTCTGAAACCTTTCAGCAAATTCATGCTCAAAGCAATAGAAAAAATCCGTCCGTTGCCAATAAATATGGTTTGCCCGGGTCACGGACCTATACTCCGTTCGGATTGGAAGAAATATATCGACCTGAGCGAAAAATATGCTACGGAAGCCCTTTCGCTGGGCGAGAAACCTATGGTGTTTATTCCTTATGTATCGGCCTACAATAATACATCAACCCTGGCCGAAGCAATTGCCCGGGGAGTAAGCCAGGTGCCGGGTGTTCATGTCGAAATTCACGATATCGAAAATATGTCGCTCGAACATATGGAACATTATATGTCGAACTGTACCGGGGTTATGATTGGAACACCAACCATAAACCAGAATATACTGATGCCTGTTTATCAGCTGTTTGCGGCAATAAATCCTTTGCGCGATAAAGGCAAACTGGCTACTTCATTCGGTTCGTACGGATGGAGTGGCGAAGCTGCCAAAATGCTCGAATCGGTTACGGCCAACCTTAAGCTTAAATACTATGGCGATGGACTTTATGTAAAATTCACTCCTCACGAAGAAGAGATAAATAAAGGGATTGCTTTTGGTAAAGCATTTGCTGAACAAATGGTGCTGAACCTATCAGAAAAACAATAAGGTCCAGATCAATACGATCAAAAAGAGAATATATGCTCAGGTTTTTCACAATTATTGGAATAAGTGTTATGCTGCTGCTCTCAGGCTGTTCGGTTGAGCGGCAGCTTGCCCGTAAATATGTGAAAAACCATAAACACAACGGTATTATGATTGTGCCGCTGTACGAAATGTATAAGGATAATCTTTCGATCAGTTACGATACTCTTGTGGAATACAGCCCCGAACAATTCGATTCAATTGCCTGGGCTCAATCATGCTTTATTCAGCATGTGTCCGATTCCATTTTTCTTACACGCTTTACCAACAGCCTGATTGAGGAGCTTAAAGCATCGGGGTTTGATGTGTATGTCGACGGAAGCTCCGACCTCTTTCTTTCACTTCCTGACCCCAAATGGGTGGTGCAGATTGCCCAACTGCAGATAAACGAAGACCATCGGATCGAGTATTACGATATGTATTCGAGCGAAACCGGCGAACACTTTGAAGAGCCATACCGCATTAACCAGGTGAGCCTCGCCAGCTGGTTCGATGTGAGCCGTGCCAACACCGGTATCAAACAGACTTTATACCTCGAAGGATATATTCAGGATGACTTTCATACAGGTATCGATTTCGACCTTATGCAGGGAAGCATCGGGATATATGGCGACCGCGATTCCATCGAGATAAATAATGTGTATCAGATGGCTGATCAATCGGGGAAAAAACATGCCGAATTACTTTTCGATTATTTTATGAATGACTATATACGCGATAACCTTCCGTCGGGTATTATTAACCGTGAATATTTCCGCTACAGCCGGATACCCAAATCGTTGAAACGTGGATTGAAGGAACGTTTTGATGTGGTTTATTAGGATACTTCATCTTTTAGCCTTCTTTACCTCATATTTGCCCGAACTACTGTAGTTTGAGTGCGTTGTAATTATACTTTTTGCTAATATTTAACAAAATTAGAAAGTCTTAATTTCGACAGTTAATTTTATCGATAACCTCATGTCCCGGTCATTTCTATTTTATCAGGCAGTATTGAAACACTGTTTTTTATTAATTGTTATATTAGCCGTTCATTTAAAAAATCAACCTGCAACAATGATATTATGATGAAAAATTTTGCCCAAAGAATGCTGCTTTCCCTGGCTCTGTCCACTCTGTTAACAGTGCTTACTTCAAACATTTATGCCCAATGGAATACCAATACCTCTGTTAACCTGCAGATTTCATCGCTGGTAACTGCCGATATGCAGTCAGCGTCGACAACTGATGGGAAAATGTGGGTAGCCTTTTACAATCAAAACGGTGGTAATTACGATATGCGTGCACAATTGATTGATGCTGATGGTAACAAATTACTTGGTCCCGACGGGATTTTGGTGAGTAATCAAACTTCGGGCTCAGCAACTTATGTTTTTAATGCATGTGTTGATGGGTCGAACAACCTGATTGTCAGCATGCAGGATCAACGATCAGGTACATTGCAAGCAGTGCTTTACAAAATTTCGCAAACCGGTACTCACTTGTGGGGGTCGAATGGAATTATACTGGGTGAAGGCCTTGCTCCATATTCAGCAGTTTTAACAAATGGCGAAGTGGTATCGGCATGGAACGAATCATCAAGCAATACACTTAACATTCAAAAAATCACCACAAGTGGTACGTTGGCATGGACAACTCCGGTAGCTGTTACGGTAGGTCCCACCACCACCACACGCGGACAACTTATAGCCAACCTCGGGAATAAGTTCACCATGGTCTACCAGAAACGTGGAGTTGGCATTTCCACCACTTTATATGCTCAGCATTTCGATAATGCGGGTACTCCGCTATATGCTGCTTTACAAATCAGCAGTTTAACCAGCAGTGGTGCCCGGTATTACTCAATCGAAGCAGATGCTGATACTACGTACTTCGGATATTACGTTGCCTCAGGCTCACGTTTTAACTCCTATCTTCAACGGATTAATCCTGACGGAACCATACCCTATGGTATGAACGGTTCAAATTTCAACACAAGTACCGGAAGCTCCGATCCATACCAGGGCGAAACCAGTATCAGGTTTTCGCCGGGTTCACTTTATGTATGGTCGGTATGTTCGTTCAGCAATTCAAGCCAATCGAATTATGGTGTTTACATCCAAAAATTCAATAAGGTAACAGGTGCCAGGCAGTTCACCGACCTGGCAAAAATGGTGTATCCCATAACAGCTAACCGCGACATACATGCAGGCCGGCTTGCACTGGTTAACGATACCCCTATGTTTATGTCGTACGATAATAATTACGTTATCTATGCTACCCGGCTCGATGCCAGCGGAAACTTTGCCTGGCCTCTGAACCGTGTCGAAATAAGTTCAACAACTGCTTCGATGGGAAGCCCGAAAGGCAGGTATGGGTTTACAGCAGTAGGCCCTAACCGTTGTGCCGGCGTATGGACCGAGAACAGGGGATCTGCTGACCTGGGATATGCTCAGGGAATTACGATAGGAGGGCTGATAGGCATCGATGTGGCAACACTGGGTGGCGTTCCGGCAACCATAACAACAAGTGCGGGTACCTTGCAGATGGAGGCCACCATATTTCCTGCTTCTGCCAGCCAGAGTGTTACCTGGAGCATTGTGCCTGTTACCGGACTTGCTACCATCAGTGCTTCAGGCCTGGTTTCGGCTCTGGGTAATGGAACAGTTTGGGCAAAAGCCGTGGCGGTGCAGGATGTAACTTTAAAGGACTCGCTCCTGGTCACACTTACGAACCAGGTGGTTCTGCCGCCAACTGTAATTACTTTGCCGGCCACTAACATTAGCTTGGCTGCAGCCTCATTAAACGGCACCGTAAATGCTAATAATTTTAACAGTACGGTAAGCTTCGAATGGGGATTAACCACGGCATACGGTAATAATATTACCGCTAGTCCTGCACAGGTTACGGGCAGCAACACTACTCCCGTTATGGCTGGTTTAACCAGCCTGGCACCGGGTACCACCTACCATTTCCGCTGTGTGGCTGTAAACGCCGGAGGAACTACCAACGGACTGGATCAGACTTTTACCACCAATTGCCTGCTTACCGGGAATATTGGCACAATTACTGGAGCCAGTGCTGTTTGTGCGGGTTCAACGGCTAATGTTTACTCTGTAAATCCATATCCGGGAGCAACCTCTTATGTATGGACACTTCCTGCAGGGGCAACTATTACAGCCGGCAACAATACAAACTCAATCACAGTAAGTTATTCTCCAACAGCACAGTCGGGTGATTTCACGGTTTATGCAACGGATGGTACCTGCTTAAGTTATACTTCGGCTCCTTTCGCAGTAACGGTTTCGAGTACACCTGCCGCACCGGGAGCAATCACAGGAACTCAGATCCTTTGCGAAGGCGACATGGGTATACAATATTCGGTGCCCCCGGTTACAGGCGCAACCAGCTATACATGGTCGGTTCCACCGGGTGCTGTAATCGTTTCAGGTGCTGCTACCAACACAATCATTGTTAATTTTGCTGCAGGCTCAAGCTCTGGTAATATTACCGTATTTGCTTCAAATGATTGTGGAATTGGCAGCCCGTCGAATCCATTGCCAGTTACCGTTGCTCCGCTTCCGGCAAGTGCAGGTACAATATCCGGCCCGGCTACCGTATGTGAAGGATCGTCTGCAGTGGTATATTCCGTTCAGGCTGTTGCCAATGCATATGCATATGTATGGACATTGCCGGCAGGACTCGAAATTACCAGCGGTGCCAATACCAATCAGATTACGGTGCTTTTTACTCCTGCTGCCACATCGGGAAATATCACTGTTTATGGAACCAACGGGAATTGCCTGGGTCAAACATCAGCGCCCTTGTACGTTACAGTAAATCCGATTCCTGCAACTCCCTTAATTACCCGTATTGGCGATACACTTGTAAGCAGTTCAGATTCGGGTAATCAATGGTACCTCGATGGGGTTGCTATTACAGGTGCTACTGGCAGGGAGCACATCGCGCTTGTTGCAGGATACTATTCAGTGGTTGTAACCATAAACGGATGCAGTTCGGCTGCTTCAGCAAGCCTGCTTGTGTTACCGGTTTCACTATACGATAATAAGCTGAATGTTACTTTCGAAGTTTCACCGAATCCGAATACGGGAGCATTTGATATTACGGCTGAATCGGGAAATAATTTTGTTGGTACTATCCTGATTTACAATAGTTACGGGGCCAAAGTATGGAGCCAGGAAAATACTTCAATTCACGGGGCATTCAGCCAGCATATCAATTTACAGGAGCTGCCGGCAGGCACATACCTGCTTGTACTTCGTAAGGGTAATAATTCGATAAATAAAAAGTTCGTTATTACCCGATAATTACTAAACAAGCTTATTCAAAAGGCAGCCTCAAAAGCTTGCCTTTTGTTTTTCATCCTTTTTGATGTATTAAAAGGGGATAATTTATTGCTTAATTTTAGTAAGTTACCGATGAATAATAAATTATGCTTTTATCTAATTATGCTTAATTTTGACAACTGAAAAAGTTAAACCTGAAAATAAAAAAATACAATGTTCAAGACTAACGAATATTTCGACGGAAACGTAAAATCAATTGCATTTGAAATGCCCGAAGGGCCTGCTACTATTGGCGTTATGGCCGCAGGTGAATACGATTTCGGAACCTCATCCGTTGAATATATGACTGTAACTTCCGGCGAATTGCTGGTAATGCAACCGGGCGAAACCGAATGGAAATCCTATAAACCCTTCGAAACTTTTATGGTGGCTAAAGGTGTTACTTTCAAAGTGAAAACTGAAAGTGATACTACCTACCTCTGCCTGTACCGCTAAATTCCCCCTCGCGAATAGGGAGTAACGGACTGATCAGCAAAATTACCTTCGAGGAATTTATAATAACCTGTAACGGCTATCATAGCTGCATTATCGGTGGTGAACTGAAATTCAGGAATATGTACTTTCCAGCCTGCCGTTTCCTGCATATCCGAAACCGCTTTGCGCAGGCCTGAGTTGGCTGAAACCCCGCCGGCGATGGCTATTTCAGTAATTCCGGTCTGTTCGCTTGCCAGTTTCAGTTTCTGCATCAGGGTGCTTATTATCGCCGATTGCATCGAAGCACACAGGTCATTCAGGTTATTCTGAATAAAAGCGGCATCTTCTTTTAGCCTGTCTCTCAGGAAATAGAGGAACGATGTCTTTAGTCCGCTGAAACTGAAGTCGAGGCCGGGCATATTTGCTTTCGAAAAACTGAATGCATTCGGGTTACCTTCTTTCGCATATTTATCGATCAAGGGTCCGCCGGGGTATTCGAGACCCAGTATTTTAGCTGATTTATCAAATGCTTCGCCAGCAGCATCATCAATGGTTTGCCCGATAATTTGCATCTCGTTGTATCCTTTTACCATAACAATCTGGGTATGTCCACCCGAAACAGTGAGGCAAAGAAAGGGGAAATCCGGTAAGCTTTTCTCCTGTCCGGGCTGTGTAATAAAATGTGCCAGTATGTGTGCTTTCAGGTGATTTACTTCAATAAGCGGCACTTTTAATCCCAACGAAAAAGACTTTGCAAAAGAGGTACCGACCAATAACGATCCCAATAGTCCGGGACCTCTTGTAAATGCAACAGCACTGAGCTCGCTTTTTCTTATATTTGCATTTTTAAGAGCTTTATCAATAACAGGAATAATGTTTTGCTGATGTGCCCTTGATGCCAGTTCAGGAACAACTCCTCCAAAGTCCTTGTGAACCTGTTGGTTGGCAATAATATTTGAGAGTACAACGTTGTTTTTTAACACAGCTGCCGAAGTGTCGTCGCACGATGATTCAATTCCAAGTATATAAACGGGCATAGAGTTTGTGAAGTTATCCGGTTGTTAAAAGCTCCTGAATTTCGCCTGATGCAATCGGGAATTTATTTACGTTTTAAGCTGCAAAAGTATCAAAAAACCAGTTAGCATATTGCAAGGCATATTTCTGTTCCTGCTGCTTACGCCGCTGGCCGCATTTATGATGCTACGAACCGCGCCTATGCAGACTTATATGGCTCACAGGGTTGCTGCTTATCTTTCGAATGAACTTAATACGGAAATTGTTATCGGAAACTTCAGGCTTAACTGGTTTCTCGAAGCTGTTATTACCGATATCAGCGTGCTGGATGAACATAAGGCAATATTATTCAAAGCAAAAAAGATCCGGGCAAACGTTAAATCAATAAATATTGATGAAAATAAGCTGCATCTGAACGAAATAGCGCTCACCGAAGCTGATGTTAACCTGATTTATTATGAGGCTGACAGTTGTTTGAACCTGCAATTTTTGATCGATCAGTTTGTTTCGACCGAAACGGATACAACACCGGCTGCTGCCTGGTTACTTGAATGCAATAAAATAAAACTGTTATCATCACATTTTGCATACCGCGATGAGCGCTATATGAGCCCGGGCAGAGGCATCGACTTTGCTGATATGGATTTTACGAAACTCAACCTTGAAGCAAAAAATATAAAATTCGTGGGCGATACCATAATGGCCGATATCTGGCAGCTTACTGGGTACGAAAAAAGTGGTTTTGAGCTCAACGATTTTTCAGCAAATTTAGTGGCGTGCCCGAGGGGATTGATAGCGGATAAACTCAAAATTACAACCGATAACAGCCGCCTCTCCCTCGACCTGAAATTTAACTATAACTCGTGGGATGCCTATAATTATTTTATCGATAGTGTACGCATAAGTGCGAGTGTTGAGCCCTCGCAGCTTGATATGCGCGATATTGTATATTTTAGTCCCGGCATATATGGAATGGAAGACATTATTGACTTTTCGGGACTGGTAAGGGGTACAGTATCTTCTTTCCAGGCACGGAATTTCCAGTTTGCATTCGGGAAGTATACCAATTTTAAAGGTGATATACAGCTGAGTGGACTGCCCGACCTGGAAGAGACTTTTGTGAACCTGAAAATTGAAGAACTCAGGTCGAATGTTTCGGATATACAGTTGTTTACATTGCCATTTTCGGCCGGGACAAATAGAATCAAGATTCCTGACGAGGTAATCAGGTTGGGGAATGTTCAGGTAAAAGGTCGTTTTACCGGGTTTTATAATGACTTTGTTTCAAAGGCTACTTTTGTTACTGATGCCGGCCTGGTGAGTACCGATTTACTGCTGGTTAACAATAAGGCATCACAAACAAATCAATACGACGGGAAAATACTCGTCGAATCGTTTAACCTTGGAAAAGTTTTCAATACCACTCAGTTTGGCACTTTCAGCATGTTCGCCGTTATTAAGGGTGAAAATTTTTCGTTGGAGAAAGCCGATCTAAGGATAAAGGGTGAGATTACGAATCTGCAGTACGAAAAAAATACCATTGGACTCATCAACGTGGATGGTGAGTTTAATCGTAAACGTTTTACCGGTGGTATATATATTAATGACCCTCTTTTGGGCCTCGATTTTGTTGGCTATGCCGACTTTTCGGAAAAACTGCCCTCTTTCGATTTTCATGCGGATGTTGATCATGCCGACCTGGCAAAGCTTAACCTGTTATCGATCGATTCCGTTGTCCAGCTGCGCACAAGTTGTGATTTTAATTTCCAGGGCAATACCATTGATAACTTGCTTGGCACCCTCAGTTTTAGCAATACCAGCTTCACCAAAGGCGCCGGAGTGTTGAAAATGAATGATTTGTCGGTTGCAACCAAGCTGCTCGGAAACGGCGGGAAACGCATGGAAATAAACAGTGATTTTGCCAATGCTGTTTTTTCGGGACAATATACTTTCGACGATATGGCTGAGTATATGACTATGGTATTAACCGACTTTCTGCCATCACTTAACAGGGATGAACAAATTAAGGAGCGCCTTAACAGGGGTAGTTTTGATTATACCATAAAATTGAAAAAGACTGACTCCTTAACCAAAATGTTTGCTCCATGGCTTAAAATTAATCCCAATACTGTTGTTTCGGGCATTTTCGACCCTACCCTGGGGGTGGTAAATATAAATGGCCGTTCGCCTATGATCTCGGTATCAGGTTTTGCCATGCACGACTGGTCGCTGACAGCTTCATCGTTAAATAAAAAGCTTACCTTGAACATGGTTTGCAGCGAGGTTAATTCATCCGAAACTTCGAAAAAGGATACTACCCTTAACAGGATTGAGCAGTTTAAATTAAAAGCTGTTATAGCCGACGACAGTGTGCGCTTTGGTTTTGGATGGAACGATTTCGGGCTAAAAGATCATAATAAGGCTGATATTGCAGGAGTATTGTCATTTAAACAAAACCCGCGTCTCGTTCTGAAAATTGACCAGGCTGAACTTATCATTAATGATTCAGTGTGGGATCTGATACCCGACAACCTCCTGGTGTATGAATCATCATACCTCGAAGCCAGGAATTTCGGACTCTCCAGTAATGGCCGGCAGGTTGTGGTAAACGGTTTTGCTTCTCCCGATCCGCTTAGCATGCTCAGCCTGAGGTTGGATGGGTTTAATATTTCGAGTGCCGATATGCTGACACGAAGGCTGGGATTCGATATGGATGGATACCTGCAGGGCAATGTAAGTGTATCTGAACTTTTTTCCGTTCCCCGCCTTACTTCCGATCTCAGCATTACGAAGTTCGCTTTTAACAAGGAAAACCTTGGCGATGCTATTATTAAAAGTGAATGGGATAACCAGAACCGCTTGCTTGCATTGGATATGAAAGTTGTTTATGTCGGTAATGTCGGAACACATTTCCCCGTGAAAGTTGTCGGTAATATCTATCCCGAAAGGAATCATGATAATTTTGATCTCAGGATTGATGTCGATAACCTGAAGGTAAAAACCATTGAGCCTTTCCTCGTAGGAGTGTTTTCGCGCATGCGTGGGTATGCATCAGGTGGCATTACCATGACGGGCGATTTTGCCGATCCTGTGCTGAAAGGAAAAGTAAACCTGATGCGAACGGAATTGTTAGTCGATTACCTGCGGACTTCCTATTCGTTTACCGGTGATTTTAATTTCGATAAAGGCTCCATGTGGTTTAAAAATATTCCTCTTACCGATTCAACTTTTGGCCAGGGCGTTGTATCAGGAACAATTAAACACAAGGCATTCTCCGACTGGGCTCTCGATATCGCGTTAACGGCTGATAATCTGGTGGCGCTTAATACCCCTTATAGTCCCGCCGAAATGTATTACGGCAAAGCCAAAACCAGCGGCACCATGACCCTTAAAGGATCTATCGATAACCTGGTTCTTAGAGCTGATGTTAAGTCCGAAAAGGGTACCAGTGTGTATATCCCTATCAGTTTTTCGCGTAGCATTTCCGAAAACAGCTTTATTCAGTATCGTTATCAGGGTGATAGTATTCAGCCCGAAAATGGAGAAAAACCCTATGAAGCATCCGTGTTGTCGTTGCAACTTGGGCTTGATGTTACGCGAAATGCAGATATAGGCATTATACTGCCTTACCAGATGGGAACCATTGATGTTCGGGGTAGCGGACTTATCAATATGGGAATTGATACCAGGGGCGAATACTCCATGTATGGAAATTATATCATGGATAATGGTGATTTTATGTTCAATTTCGAGAACATCCTCAAGAAAAATTTTGAGATACAGAAAGGTGGTTCCATTACCTTTAACGGTAGTCCTTATGATGCCGATATAAATCTTCTGGCAGTTTATAAAGTAAAAACAAACCTGGCCAGCCTGCCCGAAATTCCCGAGCAATACAGGGGTACCCGCGTAAACGTTGATTGTATTATTATGCTTTCGGATAATTTATACAACCCGAATATAAAGTTCAGCATTGCATTGCCCGATGCCACCGAGGATGTGAAACGTTCGATTTTCAGTATTGTCGATACCAGTAATACCATTGAAATGAACCAGCAAATGATTTCGCTCCTGGTACTCAATACCTTCAGTTCATCCTCAGGGATTTCAACTGCTGGCTCGTCACTGGGTATTTCAACGTACGACCTGATAAGTGCACAACTCAGCAAGATGCTTTCGCAGATTTCGAAAGATTTCGATATTGGTGTCAACTACCGGCCAGGTGATGCCTTATCGCCACAGGAACTGGAACTCGCTTTATCGACCCAGTTGTTCAATAACAGGGTTACCATCGACGGAGCTGTAGGCATGAACTCCTATAATGATGCCAGCCAGACAACCCAGATCATAGGTGATGTTATTGTCGATTATAAAATAACCGAAGATGGCCGTTTCAGGGTTAAAGCTTTTAACCGGACCAATAGCACACTCGAAGTGTATTCGGGGTATTCGCAATATACACAAGGCGTTGGAGTGCTGTTCCGTAAAGAATTCAACTCCGTAGGCGAACTTTTTAAACGCCGTAAAAAAGTGAATATTCCAAATAAGGAACCGCTTAAGCTTAATTAATTTTTCGTTTTTTCTTTTGTTTTTTTTACCCTCTGATTTTTATACAAGCAGGATAATGGGTATAGATTTTATAATGGTTTAACATTTGTATAAGTAACTATTCCTATCATCATTCGTCATACAATTGAAAATGACCTGATTATTATCCTGATAGCTATCGGGACCAAAAACCCCAAAGTCATGAAAGTAATTCTTCGAATCTTGTTTTTTGGAATCTTCTTCAGCCATCTTACCTCATTTGCAATCAAACCCGGACGTATAATTCCTGGTGAAGAATCCTACGTAAACGACATCCCTTTCGATACTCACCAGATATTCTGCGAGTACTTAATCAATGAGACTTTGAATGTCAAACTTCCGGATGAAGCAGTTGTGGATGACATTCCCTTTAACACATCCGAAATTGCAGCCTGCGCAATGGGACAATACCTTGATGCTATTTTGGTATTGCCAGCCGAGGAATATGTTGATGATATCCCATTCGATACATGTAAAGTTGCATCACATAAGCTAAGGGATAAGAAATAGTTTATCAAATTCATTGTCCGGCCTAATCCCCACTTTTATTCTGGCCCTGAATCCTGAGTATTTTTAGTTATTTGCTGTCGAATGGAGTCAGGCTTAAATTCTTGTAAAAACAAGAAACGGATCATAGGGCATAGCCTCAACGTTTTCTGCGAATTTTCATTGGTTTTCAAAATCGGCCAGCCAACAAAATGCTTACCTTAGCAAGGTGAATACACAGCATAATTTCTCGGTTTATAAATCATCGGCAGGATCGGGTAAAACCTATACCCTGGTGCGCGAATACATTGCGCTGGCATTGCAGTCGCCTGCATATTTCAGGCATATTCTGGCCATTACCTTCACCAATAAAGCTGCCAACGAAATGAAGCAGCGCATAGTGCAGGGGCTTATACAGCTAGCGGATCCTGTGGCACATGCCGACGGAGCTGTTGTACGTTTTATGCTGCCCGACCTGGTGACAGCCTCGGGGAATACATCGGAAGAAGTCAGCCAGCGGGCACAGGCCGTGCTCACCCGCATTTTACACGAATACGACGATTTCTCGGTGCGTACCATCGACAGTTTTGTGTCGCGCATTATCCGCACTTTTGCCCACGACCTTCATTTACCTGTTGATTTCGAAATTGAAATGGACCGCGACCTTATGCTCGATGAGGCTGTTGAACAACTTGTGAGCAAGGCTGGCATTGATAAAGACCTTACCAGCATATTGGTCGATTTTACCGAGGCTAAAGCCGAAGACGAAAAAAGCTGGCAGATAGAAACCGATATTAAAAAAACGGCAGAATTTCTTTTTTCGGAAGGTAGTTCGCATTTTATCAGCAAATTACACGATATACCACCTTCAAGGCTGAACGAAATAGCCCTCGAAATACGGCAGGCCCGGAAAAGTTTTGAGGATAGTATCATTTCGCTGGCACAAAAGGCTAAAAAGCTGATTGAAGATAATGGAATTGATAATGCTTCTTTCTCGAGGGGGACAAGTGGAATTGGAGGATATTTCTTCAAACTCGCAGCCGGTATTATTGATAAGCCTAACAGCTATGTACAAGCAACAATAAACGAAGATAAGTGGCTGGCTGCAAAAGCTGATGTTATTCAGGCTACAGCCATTATCTTTATTAAAGATATGCTCACGGATATCTATCGTCAATGCGAAAGCCTGATGGAAAACGGCGCTGCCAGGTATGCCTTGATGGGAATGATTGAGAAAAATATTTTCCAGATGGGGGTTTTAAATGCCATGGAAATGGAAATTGATACCATCCGTCGCGAAAAAAGAGTGCTTCATATTTCGGAGTTCAATAAACGCATCACGGATATTATTCTTAAAGAACCGGTGCCATTTATTTACGAGCGCATAGGCGAAAAATATTTTAATTACCTGATCGACGAATTTCAGGATACCTCGGAGCTTCAGTGGAAAAACCTGCTTCCTTTAATTGGTGATTCGCTGGCATACGGCCGATATAACCTGGTGGTTGGCGATGGCAAACAAGCTATTTACCGGTTCCGAAACGGGCAGGTCGAACAGTTTATGATGTTGCCTGCCTTGCCCGAAACCTATGAAAAGGACATTTTTGGTGATGCCGAACAGGCGCTGAAATCGAATTTCGACCCAAAGGTTCTAAAAAGCAATTTCCGTTCACAGCCCGAAATTATCAATTTTAATAACGACTTCTTCGGTTTCCTTGCCCGGCAGCTTACCTCCGGATTTCAAACAATATACGACGATCACGCCCAGGAAACCTCACCCGGCAAAAGCGGTGGCCTGGTATCAGTTGAATTTCTGCCATATGATTCGAAGGCCGAATTTGAAGAGTTGAATATAGATAGGGTTCATGAACTGGTTATCGAATTAACCGATAAAGGATATTCATACGCTGATATGGCTATCCTTACCCGCTCCAATCGCGAGGGGAGCATTATTGCCCGCCACCTGATGATGAACGGTATCAGTGTTGTTTCGGCCGAAGCGCTGTTGTTGGCTGCATCGCCCGAAGTAAATTTTGTAATTAAAGTTTTACAACATATATATAACCCGCAAAACCAGGTTGCCATTGCTGGTATTATAAATGAACTGATCCGTAAAGGAAAAATCAGTACTACCCTTATCCGGAATTTCCCTGTTTCCAAATCCGAGCTTTTTCCTCTCGATAAAGTTTTTTACGAAGGTGGCATCGAATTCAATACCAAGATATTACGTGGTTTGCCTTTGTATGATCTTTGTGAAGAGATCGTCCGCATTTTTGAACTGAATACTGTGAAATACGATATTTACCTGCAGTTTTTCCTCGATTTTGTGAATAAGGTCTCAGCCAGGCAGGGGACTCACCTCGCCGATCTTCTCGAAGCCTGGGATGAGAAGAAAGCTAAACTATCAGTGGTTGTTCCCGAAGGAATAGATGCTATCCGTATTATGACCATTCACAAAGCCAAGGGATTGGAATTCCCGGTTGTTATATGGCCGATGGCTACTGAAAAACATAAAACAACCTTCGACCAGTTGTGGGTCGACCTGGCCGATGATATAGTGCCGGGACTGCCTGTTGCACTGTTGCAAACCGGTAAGGCCATGGAGGATACTGTTTATAAGGAGCAGTACGAAAAAGAAAGAAGCAGCTCATTGCTCGATATGATCAACCTTATTTATGTGGCTTTTACACGGCCAGCTGAGCGATTATACGTCCTTACCCGCGAACCGGGCAAAGGCGATACCAGCAACCTGCCGAGCCTGCTTGATCAGTATATTCAGCTTAATACCGATAGCTGGACGCAGGTCGGAAATGTTTACCAAAAGGGTTTTGATGAAGTAGTTACCAGAGTTGTAAAGCCGATCCCGGAAGGAAATCTTCTCTCAGAGAATATGATATCGTCATCCTGGCAGGGAAGGATAAGGATTGCCCGCCGTGCGCCGGTATACTGGAGTACCGATCAGTCGAAAAACAAACAGGCATGGGGAACTCTTATTCACGATACGCTTGCTGCTATCCGGACCATTGATGATATTGCTGCAGCTGTTGCTTCGCAGGCTGAATTAAACCTGCTTGATGCTGATGAAACTGAATTGCTGAAAACAAGGGTTACAGCAACAGTTGAGCACGAAGAACTGAAGTTGTACTTCAAACAGGATGTTCAGTTGAAACCCGAGGCTGGGATTCTCACTCCGGATGGAAACGTATACCGACCCGACCGTGTAATTTTTTATGAAAATGAAACAGTAATTATGGAATTTAAAACCGGGCTGCCCGAAGAAAAACACAAAAGTCAGCTGCATAATTATGGCGATATTCTTGAGGAAATGGGTTATTCAAACATCCTCAAGTTACTGGTCTATATTGATGAAATCGTTACAGTAAATGTGTTGTGATGGCATTGAATAAGATGTTTCATTTATTAAAATATTTACGAATTGCGATTGACAAAGTACGATTGATAACTGCCATTGCAATTGTTGGTTTTTTATCGGAAAATAAGATCATCATTCATTAATAATAAATCTAAAATCGCAAATCCAATTTGGCTCCCGAAATCCTTTCCCCCGAACAATTCCTTCAAATGGCGATACGCCTTCCGCTTATTGATGTGCGCTCGCCCGGCGAATTCCTGCAGGGGCATATTCCTGGCGCACACAACATTCCTTTGTTTGATAACGATGAACGGGCCAGGGTAGGAACTACTTATGTGAAAATAGGGAAAGATACTGCCATTGAACTGGGTAAGACCATTGCTGGAGAGAAAACTGATTACTATCTGGATGCGATCCGTGAGGTAGCACCCGAAAATATTATACTCCTGCATTGCTGGCGTGGAGGTATGCGAAGTGCAAAAATCGCGGCATTTTTTGCGGAAGCCGGTTACCAGGTATTTGTTCTTGAAGGAGGATATAAGGCTTACCGCGGGTATATACGGAAGCAATTCGCATCAGGCAGGCCGCTTTTTCTCATAGGCGGATGTACGGGTTCAGGGAAAACGGATATTTTAAAACAAATCGGATGCCTGGGACATCAGATTATTGACCTTGAAGCGCTGGCATGCCATAAAGGTTCCAACTTCGGGCATCTGGGACAATTGGCTCAACCCACTACCGAGCAATTTGAGAATGATCTTTATCTTCAATGGTCAGAAAAAGAGCCACTTGCACCACTCTGGCTGGAACATGAAAGCATGAAAATAGGCTCAGTTACTTTGCCAAATACATTTCATGCTGCTATGCTGAAAGGTGTTTTGTTTTTTATTGACGTCCCGAAGGCTGATCGGATACAGAGGCTGGTTGATGAATATGCATGCTTTGAGAAAACAGTACTTCAGGCTGTACTTGAGCACCTTGGTAATTTTATGGGTTCGTACCAGGCCCGTGAGGTGTTACTTGCATTAAAAAATGATGATTTCGCAAAGGTTGCCGATATTTCACTTGACTATTACGATAAACTCTACCTGAATTCACTTAACCGACGGCCGGTTCGGAAAATTGTGAAAATACCTTTGGAGTCGGGTAGTGTTGAGGAACACGCAGAAATAATTTTGAAGTATGCTTATGGGAAATAAGTTAATGGTTGAAGGAGGAAAATAGTTAATAGGTACTTTGGTTTAATTATCCCTGTTTTGCAGATGCTTTTGAGCCTTTTGTGTTTCAAAAAAAAATAACCACAAAAGAAACAAAAGAATAATACTAACCCAGACCCCTTTTGTGCCTTTTGTGTTTCAAATAAAACAATAACCACAAAAGAAACAAAAGTTGAATATGAACCCATGCCTCCTTTTGTGCCTTTTGTGTTTCAAAAAAATAGTAACCACAAAAGAAACAAAAGTTGAATATGAACCCATGCCTCCTTTTGTGCCTTTTGTGTTTCAAAAAAATAGTAACCACAAAAGAAACAAAAGCAGAAAATGAACCCTAGCCCAGTATTGTGCCTTTTGTGTTTCAAAAAAAATAACCACAAAAGTATACCCTTAATTCAACTTTCTCCGTGTATCTTCGTGTCCTCTGTGCCTCCGTGGTTAAAAAAAAATATCTTTAAATCGTAAATCTTAAGTCAACAAATGCAAGACCTGATCTACCTCGATTACAACGCTACAACTCCTATCGACCCTGAGGTTGAAGCCGTTATGCGCCCATACCTGAATGCATATTTCGGTAATCCTTCGAGCCGGTATAGTTACGGGACTGATGCCCGCAAAGCTGTTGAACTGGCGCGTACACAGGTTGCTGCGCTCATAGGTGCATCGCCCGAAGAAATTATATTTACCAGCGGAGGTTCCGAATCGGACAACCATGCTCTTAAAGGCGCTGCATTTGCTCTTAAAAATAAAGGTAATCATATCATTGTATCCACCATCGAGCACCCGGCAATTCTCGAAGTCTGCACCTGGCTGCAGAAGCAGGGTTTCGAAATTTCATACCTTCCGGTTGACAGCAAAGGTATGACGGACGCAACACAACTCGAATCCTTAATAACTCCTCGTACCATTCTGATTTCGGTAATGCATGCCAATAACGAAGTTGGTACCATTCAGCCTGTTGCTGAATTATCAGCTGTTGCCCGTAAGCATCAAATACTTTTTCATACGGATGCAGCCCAGTCGGCCGGTAAGGTTACGATTGATGTAAATGAGCTTGGGGTCGATTTACTAACGCTGGCAGCTCATAAACTATATGCGCCAAAAGGCATAGGTGCCTTGTATATCCGTAAAGGTGTTGTGCTCGATAACCTGATTCACGGGGCAGGGCAGGAGCGTAACCTTCGCGCCGGAACTGAAAACTTATTAGAGATTGCCGGTTTTGGTAAAGCTGCCGAAATTGCATCCCGCGACCTGCTGAAAAACAGTTCTCATGTGAAAGCCATGCGTGATTTGCTTTGTGATGAATTGGTACGTCTCGTTCCCGAAATGCATATTCATACCGATATAAAAAACAGTTTACCCAATACACTCAGCGTTGCTTTCAGGGGAATACCCGCCGATACTCTTTTGTCGACTTTACCTCAACTGGCAGCTTCGGCAGGTGCAGCCTGTCACCCGGCAGGAGTTACCAGCTCGCATGTGCTTGTTGCTATGGGTGTTACTACCGAGTATGCCATGGGAACTATCCGCCTTTCGACCGGTAAGTATTCAACAGCTGAAGATATGAAGTCGGCAGCTAAAATGATCGCCGATGCTTACACTGCTATTGCTTCATCCGGTAAAAACCTGGAAGTTCCGGTTTCAGGAGATAAAATAAAGCTTACTCAGTTTACCCATGGTTTGGGTTGTGCCTGCAAAATGCAGCCATCTGATTTGGAAAGTATACTGAAAAAACTTCCTCCGACCACCGATCCCAATGTGCTGGTGGGCAATGCTACAGGCGATGATGCAGCTGTTTACCTGGTTAATCCGGAGCAGGCAATTGTTCAGACACTCGATTTTTTCACACCCATTGTTGATGATCCGTATGATTTTGGAGCCATTGCTGCTGCCAATGCACTGAGTGATATTTATGCCATGGGAGCAAAACCTTTGTTTGCCCTTAACATTGTTGCTTTTCCTGTGCAAAGGCTCCCTCTCGGAGTACTGGAGCAAATTCTGCTTGGTGCAGCTGATAAAGCCACCGAAGCCGGTATCAGCATTATTGGTGGTCATAGTATCGATGATACGGAACCCAAATTCGGCATGTGTGTTACAGGATTGGTACATCCGCAGAAAGCATGGAAAAATACAGGCGCTCAACCCGGCGATGTGCTTATCCTCACCAAGCCCCTGGGTACCGGAATTATTGCTACGGCGGTTAAAAGCGGGCTTGCTGATGAAGAAACCGCCGCCGAAGCCTGTAAATGGATGAAACAACTGAATCAAAAAGCTTCGCTTGCTTTTTCAAAATTCGAAGTACATGCCTGTACCGATATTACCGGTTTCGGTCTGGCCGGCCATCTCAGCGAAATGACACGCGGCAGCCTGGTAAATGCCGAAATCGTTTTTAATTCCCTGCCATTTATGCAAAAGGTAAAAGAGCTTGCCCTGTCAGGAGCTGTTCCCGGAGGTACATATAAAAATCTGCAGTATTACCAGGAATGGATCAGTTGGAAAACAGTATTATCGGAAACAGAGAAACTTATGTTTTGCGATGCCCAGACTTCCGGCGGTTTGCTGGTAGCACTTCCTGAAAACCAGGTACAGCAGGTATTGGAAGAATTAGCCGTGCAAGGTGTTGAAAGTGCTGTTGTTATTGGTCGGATTAGCGGAAAAGGAACCGGAATAATAGAGGTGATTTAAGATTTGTATTTATAATTTATGCCGGATAAGGAATCTGTAATAATTGGATTTATAAAGTTGTGGACTGGCCGCTTTCGCAGTTTACCCCCTTATGCAAAATGCTTGCTTTCCGGCATATTGGCGTTCATCATCCTGTTTTTTCTGATCGATGCCGTTTTTCCTGTTCATACTCAAATCCGGTATTCAAAACTGATTCTCTCGGATGAGCAAAAACTCTTGAATGCATCTTTATCTTCCGACCATCAATGGCGGATGAAAGCTGAAATTCAGGAGGTTAACCCCTTATTGATAAAAACTCTCATTGCAAAGGAAGACCGCTGGTTTCGGTTGCATCCGGGAGTGAATCCGCTTGCATTTGCCAGGGCGCTATGGCAAAATATCCGCTCAGGCCAACGTGTTTCAGGGGCTTCGACCATTACCATGCAGGTGATACGCATGCTCGAACCGCGCGATCGCACAGTAATAAACAAGTTGGTTGAATGCATTAAAGCATTACAACTCGAACTGCATTATTCGAAAAATGAAATACTTGAACTTTACATCAATCTGCTTCCGTACGGGGGTAATATTCAGGGTGTTAAAGCAGCTTCTTTCCTGTATTTCGGGCAGGAACCGCAGGCGCTCAGCCTGGCCCAGATAGTAACCCTTGCTATCATTCCGAATGATCCTAACCATCAGCGGCTTGGTATTAATAACGACAGGATTGTTAAGGAACGCAACCTATGGTTAATGAAACTCAGCAATCGAGGTGTCTTTGATAAAGCAGCCCTGGATAATGCACTAATTGAGCCACTTACCGCTAAAAGGTTAGATTCACCGAAACAAATTCCTCACCTGGCCCGACTGCTCTCGGGTTTATATACCGAAAAGCCTGTTATTCTTACGTTTATTAATTCCCGTTTCCAGGATTTTATTGAAAATACCCTGAGCAACGAAGTGAAAATGTACCGGGGTATGGGTGTTGGTAATGCAGCCGTGGTACTGATTGATAACCGTAATCATGCGGTTATTGCTTATGTTGGCTCTGCCGGATTTATGGAAAATCAATTCCAGGGACAGGTGGATGGCGCATCCGCTCTCCGCTCACCCGGCAGCGCTTAAAACCATTTCTGTATGCATTTGCCATGGACCGTGGCCTGATAACTCCCGCCACTGTAATGCAGGATATTCCTCAGAATTTTAATGGATACCGTCCGCTTAATTACGATGAAACTTTCCGGGGCACCCTTCCCGCCTCGCAGGCGCTGGCACTTTCGCTCAATGTTCCGGCTGTTGACCTGGCCAACAGGGTAGGAGTGGAGCTATTGAATGAAAAACTAAGTCGCGGAGGACTGAAATGGATAGGAGAACGCAAAAAAACGCTTGGCTTATCGGTAATACTGGGTGGTTGCGGGGTTACACTTACTGAACTTACGAGCCTGTATTCATGCCTGGCAAACAATGGCATAAGATATCCATTACGATTTTCACCTGACGATGAAACTCAACTTGCTGATACACTTTTCAGTCCCCAGGCAACATGGATGATAACCGAAATTCTCACCGGCCTGAAACGACCCGATTTACCCAATAATTTCGATAACACGGTAAGCCTGCCCCATATCGCCTGGAAAACCGGAACATCATACGGCCGCCGCGATGCCTGGAGTTTCGGGTACAATCCCGATTATACGGTTGGCGTTTGGGTTGGCAATTTCGATGGTACAGGAATCCCTGAACTGTCGGGAGCTGAATTTGCCACACCCATACTGTTTAAAATATTCAATTATTTAAGCTATAACCAGAAACCGGCATGGTTCAAGCGCCCTGCCGGACTTGATTTCCGCCTGGTTTGCAGTAAATCGGGACTGCCACCCGGCGATTCGTGTACCAGCCTGTTAATGGATGACTATATTCCTGCCGTTTCGCCTAACCGCAAATGCGATCACGTGGCTCCTGTTTTTGTGGATGAAACCGGGAGTATGGCATATTGCCGCAGCTGCCTTCCACAGGTAGGATACAAAACTGCATGGTACCCAAACCTGAGCCCCGGCTTAATCGCCTTTTACGAAGAAGAACAGATGCCGTATAAGAAAATCCCTCCGCACAATCCGCAATGTAACAGGGTGTATCACAACGATAGTCCGGTTATTACCTCACTCTCGGATGGGAAGGAATATATTTTATACGCTGCAGCAAAACAGCAGCTGCAACTCGCATTTAATGCCAATTCGGATGTTAATAAAGTATATTGGTATATTAACGACAGGTTTTACAAAGAAGCAAAACGTGGCCAGAAACTCTTTTTTACACCTACTGCCGGGCTGATAAAAATTTCGTGCAGCGATGATAAAGGAAGGAATTCGGATATAGTGGTGAAGGTGAGTTTTTTGTGATTTCGGAATGCCGATTTCGGATTTCGGAGTATGGCGTTTAGGTGCCGATAGCTATCAGGATAGGGACTTGGAATTTGGGCCTTTTATTGGCTGGCGACATTGGTGAAGTGAACTATGAAGATGTCATTTAATCTTTTTTTACGTATTTTTGTTATACTCTTAAACCTAAGGAGATGAAAATAGATTTTATTTATTGGAAAGACGGAGATTATTGGTTGGGATTCCTGGAAGAATATCCTGACTATCAGACCCAGGGATTATCTTTGGATGAGCTTCAAACTAACCTTAAAGACCTTTATACTGATCTTACTTCTGGGGAAATCCCAAATATCAGGAAAAAAGGAGAACTTGAAGTTGCATGAAAAGAAAAGATTTGATCCGGCAAATTGAAAGCTTAGGCTGTGTCTTCATTAGACATGGAGCAAGGCACGACTGGTATCAAAACCCTTAAACAAGGCTATCTCAGCCTGTACCTCGTCATAATGAGATAAACGAATATCTGGCAAAACATATATTAAAGATATTGAGTAGTAAATAATATAACTGAAGTAAATATTGACGACATTTTCTCTTTGCAAGGTAATAAGAATAAAATCAGGGGATAGGATTGTAAAACCAAGAATTTTGAAATTGAAATTTGGGATTCCATCCAACTCCAACTCCCACATCCCACATCCCACATCTCTTACTTACCGAATATTCCTTGCCACATAACTGAAGGAATACATATTTCACATAAAAGTCATAATTATGTGAAGGCTTAATTCTATATTTGTTCTATCAATAAAAGTTTCATCATTTGAGATGAAAAAACTCACAGTATAATCCCCTAAGAAAGTAATATGAAAACAACTCTATTTTTTGCAGCGCTTCTCCTTGTACAGGTTTCGATGAAGGCACAAAATACTTTTTTCCCTCCCAAAACACCTGTTCATGCTGTAACTGACACTATGCATGGCGTTCTGATAACCGATGATTACCGCTGGCTCGAAAATAAATCGGACCCGGCAGTTGTGAGCTGGACACGCGCCCAGCACGATTATGGAATTGCCTATCTCAATTCAACACAGAAAAAACACGATGGCCTGCGCGAAGATATTGCCGCATACATCGACCGCGATTATGAAAGTCCACTGCGTAAAGAGGGGAAACGTATTTTTCAAACGATTAAGCGTAAAGGTGAGAAGCAGTCAAAGATTTATACCATTCTCGATGGGAAAAAAATACTTATATGGGATCCGGTAAAACTGGATACTACCGGAAATACTTCAACCTTGAGTGTTGCCTATACCTATGATGGCGAAAGAGCAGCCGTGAGCGTGCAGAAAAGTGGCGGCGAAATTACAACCACGTATATTATCGAGACCAGGACCGGGGGCATTTTGTTTCCACCTCTCGAAAATACATTTGGCTACCAATGGACCAAAGATCAGCAACATGCGTATTTTACCCTGCGCAGCAAAGAAGATATTGATAAACAAACCCCTTTAAAAACGTATTACTGGAAAGTGGGTGAACCACAGGATAAAGCCCGGATAGTAGGTACCACCGATGATGCTAAAAACAGTTTCTATATTTACGATAACCGTTACAGCGATGTAAGTTTTTCGGGCGAAGGCGACTTTTATTCAAACAACTGTTATATGCGCAAAACCGGCTACTTCGACAAAGGTCAGCTGATTTACGAAAGCAAAAAATCGGCCGCATATCCCGAAGCTATTGACGATAAACTGTATATTTTTACCAATGACGATGCCCCCAACTATAAACTATTGGTTGCGGATAAAAATAACCCGGAATCGAAAAACTGGAAAGTTCTGATCCCCGAAGGAAAAACGGTAATGCAGAGCTATGCGGTAACCAGGAAAAATATCATTATCCAGGATAAATTTGATATACAGAGCCGGCTTACTTTATACGACCTTAAAGGCAAACGTATAAAGCAGATCGAACTTCCCGAAATTGGTAATGTGGGTTCGTTAAGCTACGACCGTGATGAAGATTCGGTGTATGTGTCACTCAGCACTTTTACTTCCGAAACCAAAATATTTATTGCCTCTCCATCCAATTTTAAATGGCGATTATATTATCAGCGTGAGTCGGCCATCGATATGAGCAATATTGTTGGCGAAATCAAATTTTACATCTCGAAAGACAAAACAAGGGTGCCTGTTTTTGTGGTACACCGCAAGGATATCAAACTCGATGGCAATAACCCTGTTTTACTCACAGCGTATGGCGGTTTTAATGCCGGAATTGAGCCGGGTTATTATGGGTTTTATTCTTCTTTCCTGAATCGGGGCGGCATAGTGGTTGAACCTGGAATCAGGGGTGGTGACGAATATGGCGAAAAATGGCACAAAGATGGAATGCTGGCTAACAAACAGAACTCCTTCGACGATTTTAACAGCTGTGCCGAATGGCTGATTGCTGAAAAATATACCAATCCATCAAAGATCGTTGCTATGGGCGGCAGTAACGGTGGTTTGCTGATGGGAGCAGTGGCAACACAACGTCCTGATTTGTATAAATCAATTATTTGCATGGTGCCCTTGCTTGATATGTTGCGTTTCGAAAAATTCCTGATAGCACGCTATTGGATTCCTGAATATGGCACTGCCGAAAACGAAGCAGATTTCCGCTGGCTATTGCAATATTCGCCTTATCAGAATATCCGCAGGGGAACAAACGTTCCCACCATGCTTGTAACTGCCGGCGAAAACGACAGCCGCGTTGATCCAATCCATGCCAAGAAATTTGTGGCTGCTCTGCAGAATAATCCGGGTCAGATAAACCCTGTGATACTTCATATGGATTACAACAGCGGGCATGGAAGCGGACAGGCTACCTCGCAGCGCATTGACAATTGGGTTTTCATCTATGAATTTATGATGAACCAGTTAGGGATGTAAGCTTCGGGAAATCAACTGTTAACAACCCGAAATGAGTCTCACCACTGAAAGGTTAATTTTGTGCAGGTTATCACTGGCTGATTCCCTTTTATATGCACGCCTCACTGCAAATGAGGATGTAATGAGATTTATCACAGGTAAAGCGCTTGCTGCGGATGAAGCGGAACTGAGATTTCAGAATGCTTTGAAGCAAACGGAAAATAATCCTGAAGCTGGATTCTTTATTGTTAGAAGCAAAAAGGAAGAAAATTTCGTAGGTGTAGCCAAGCTGATTCTGCTACAGGACTCTATCGCCGAAGTCGGATATATGTTGCTTCCTGAAAGCTGGGGCAAGGGATTTGCATCCGAAATGCTGAAATGCATGCTCGATCTGAATAGAGAAAAGAAAATCGCATCCGAAATTATCGGTATTGTTGATCCTGAAAATCCTGCTTCCATCCGGGTACTGACAAAGTTTGGTTTCGAACTTTACAAAACCGGTTTAATTGATGAAAGGGCCGTTGCTTATTACAAGCTTAAATTCCTGATTAGCAATAAAACAGGTAAATATTAGTTAATAGCATTGACCTTGAAAATTTTAACATTGCAAATAAACAAAAGAATAATTATGCGCAATCCAATTCGCTACATGATAGTATTGTCAATGATTCTGATCATGTTAAACAGCTGCACACAAACGGGCAGTCAGTCGGAAAATATAAACCTGGATAAACTGAATTTTATAACTGGCGAATGGGTTGGTGAGCTCGGTGACGGAACGGTTACCGAAAACTGGGTAAAATCCAGCGACACCGTATTTTCAGGACAGAGCTATTTTATGAAAGGTACTGATACCTTAAGTCGCGAATCTATCACACTCCGGCTTCAGGATACAAGCATTTTTTATATACCTTTGGTAGCAGGGCAGAACGATAATAAGCCTGTAGTTTTCAGGCTCACCTATTTGGATAGCACTAAAGCCGTTTTCGAAAATCCGGAACATGATTTCCCCCAAAAGATATCCTACGAGCTGAAAGCCGGAGACTCACTGATTGCTGTTATTTCAGGAATGCATGAAGGTGAAACTCAAAGTGTGAGTTTCCCGATGAAGAAACAAAAAACCGATTAATTCTGATATTCAGCTGATGAAACTCAAATTTCTTGAAAATATAAATGCTTACGATGAGCATGCTATCCGTTTGAACGACTTTGATAAGGCGCAGGCAAGCCTTTTTATGCAGATACTTACTGATCTGGTCGAAAATAAAAAAAATAGTATTTCTCTGTTGGATTACGAGTTTATAGAACCTGTAAATTGTGAACTTACCCTTCGGATATCCGAAACGGATGAAGGCATAATTACCGATGATAATATAGCAATTTTTCTGCGACCTTACCACCGAAGGCTACAAGGAAATGATACAACTCATCGAACCATTTTGCCTTAAGGAAACGGATGCCTACCGGATATTATATGATCTCGATAACCCGATTGATTTTTTGTTTTCAGCAGGAAGGGAAGCGTAGATTAATCCTGATGATTGGGAAATCTTGATAAAAATAAGAATTCAAAATCCAAAGTGAAATAATAGTTTTATAAAATCCTAAAATTCAGGGTGCAGTCAGAATAAAAACTCACTTCAGAACACAAAGAGACCAAATAATTGTACCATCAAAAAACTTTGAACTTTGCATTTTGCATTTTGCACTTTGAATTATCCTAGCCCCCAAATCCTAATTATACAATTTACTCCTCTGTTCCTTCAGGTTTTCATCACTGATATACTCATCGTATTCCATCAGTTTGTCAATCATGCCGTTAGGCCCGATTTCAATTATGCGGTTACAAACTGTTTGTATAAATTCATGGTCATGCGACGACATCAGGATATTGCCTTTAAACTTGATCAGCGTATTATTGAAAGCCTGTATCGATTCCAGGTCGAGGTGGTTAGTGGGCGAATCGAGCAACATTACGTTGGCATTACGTATCATCATACGGGCTATCATACAGCGTACTTTTTCGCCTCCTGAAAGCACATTTGCTTTTTTAAAAATCTCCTCTCCCGAGAATAACATTTTACCTAAAAATCCCCTCAGGTAATTTTCGTGCGTATCTTCCGAATATTGAGCCAGCCAGTCCATAAGGTTTAGGTCGGTATCGAATAATGCTTCGTACTCCAAGGGCAAATATGCTTTCAAAATGGTTTGCCCCCATTCAAATGTTCCTTTGTCGGGCTGATCGTGTCCTTTCAGTATTTCGAAAAGAGCTGTCATTGCCCTGGAATCCCTCGACAGAAAAACAATTTTGTCGTCTTTCTGCATGGTGAAATTCAGGTTTTTGAATAACAGGTTTCCATTCAGGGTTTTAGACAGGCTTTTAACTTCCAGAATATTGTTTCCTGGCTCACGTTCGGGGGTAAAAATAATACCCGGGTATTTTCGGGTCGATGGCTTAATCTCTTCAATATTCAGCTTCTCAATCATTTTCTTCCGGCTGGTAGTCTGTTTCGATTTTGAAGCATTAGCACTGAAACGTGCAATAAAATCGAGAAGTTCCTTTTTACGGTCTTCGGCTTTCTTGTTTTGCGTCATCTGCTGCCTGAGAGCAAGCTGGCTCGATTCATACCAAAAGGTGTAATTGCCGGGAAATTGCTGAACCCTGCTGAAATCAATATCTACAATATGCGTACAGATCGAATCGAGGAAGTGCCTGTCGTGCGATACAACGAGCACAGTATTTACAAAATCCGATAAATAATTTTCGAGCCAGTTTACAGTTTCGAGATCGAGGTCGTTGGTAGGTTCATCGAGCAACAGGTTATCGGGTTTGCCGAACAGAGCCTGTGCCAGCAGTACTTTTACTTTTTCTTTTGGCGTAAGCTCATCCATAAGCTTATAATGAAACTCCTCTTTTATCCCTAATCCGCTTAATAAATTGGCGGCATCGCTTTCGGCATTCCAACCATCCATTTCGGCAAACTGCTCTTCCAGTTCCGATGCCCTGTGTCCGTCCTTGTCAGTAAATTCGGTTTTGGCATACAAAGCGTCTTTCTCATTCATAATAGCCCATAACTTTGTATGGCCCATCATCACGGTTGTTAATACAGTATAATCGTCAAATTCGGAGTGATTCTGCCTTAACACCGACAAACGCTCGCCCGAACCGAACGAAACATTTCCACGGGTGCTTTGTAAATCGCCCGATAACATTTTAATAAAAGTGGATTTGCCTGCACCGTTAGCGCCAATAATGCCATAACAGTTGCCAGGTGTAAATTTCATATTTACATCCTGAAATAATATCCGTTTTCCAAACTGAATTGCCAGGTCCGAAACTGTAATCATTTAATTTTGTGTTTATTATGTATGTATTTTTTACTTCCGAAAAGGCTTGCAAAAGTAGTCATTTTTAGCTTACATTCTGTTAATAGTATCCATGGAAATTGTGATTGTTGAATTAAGTGCATTATTACAAGTTGTAACGTATTGATAAATAGCAGTATGTGTTGTTTGCAAACCCGGTTCTCCCGGTTCAGGCTAATCAGTTATCATATTTGTTAAAATTGTATTTTCATGAAAATAACAGAGCTGCGAAATATTTTTGAGGATCGATATAGCGAAGTTCCATTATTAAAGTTATGATTAACAGGGTAATACATTCTTCGTTTTAACTTGAAACCAACCATCGTATGATCCGTCAATTATAAAAAAAATGTTAAATGAAATGTTAACAGCTTGCCAAATGGCCATATGCATCCGATATTTCTGTAATTTTGATTTTTAATTTTAATTCCCGAATTTTATGAAAATCGCTCCTTATACATTTATTATATCCCTGCTACTGCTTGTAAACATAAGTGCATCTGCTCAATTCCGGCAAAATGCTGTCGATCCGAAATTCACTACCTTAAAGTTTAACACGCTCATACAGCTGATTAACTATTATTATGTTGAAGATGTTGATCAGCCTAAAATTACAGAAGAAGCTATTGTTGCTATGCTTAAGGAACTCGATCCGCACTCGGTATATATCTCGAAGGAAGATGTGGATAAAGCTAACGAACCTCTCGTTGGGAATTTTGATGGTGTCGGTATTCAGTTCCAGATATACAAGGATTCTATACTTGTGGTAGCGCCGGTCCCGGGTGGGCCATCAGAGCGCCTTGGCATACTGGCAGGCGATAAAATTGTTAAAATCGACAACGAAGATTCCTTTGGTAAAAAAGTAAGCAACCAGTATGTAATTGAACGCCTGCGTGGCCCAAAGGGAACCACGGTAAATGTCTCAATTTTCCGCAAGGGACGTAAGGATCTTATTGAATATACCATAACGCGCGACAAAATCCCTATTTATAGCATCGATGCCAAATACATGCTTGATGAAAACATAGGTTATATTAAACTTTCGCGATTTGCAGCCACCTCGGCCGATGAATTTATTGATGCAGCCCGTGAACTGAAAAAACAGGGAATGAAGAGCCTTGTATTCGACCTCAGGGGAAACACAGGAGGCTACCTCAATATAGCGTATGATCTTGCCGATGAGTTTCTGCCTTCGGGTAAAATGATTGTTTATACCGAAGGGCTTCATAGCCCCAAACAGGATTATGTAGCAACATCAAGAGGCTCTTTCGAAACCGGTAAACTTGTTGTTTTGATCGACGAAGGTTCAGCATCGGCATCTGAAATTGTATCAGGAGCCATACAGGATTGGGACCGTGGACTTATTTTGGGTCGCCGTTCTTTTGGTAAAGGCCTGGTTCAGCGGCCCTTTATGCTGCCCGACAGCTCGATGGTGCGCATTACCACGGCTCGTTATTACACACCTGCCGGCCGTTGTATTCAGAAACCCTATGCCGATGGCGAGGAAAGCTACAGGGACGAAGTACTAACCCGTTTCAGGCATGGCGAATTTGTTCATGCCGACAGTATAAAATTTCCTGATTCGCTTAAATATTTTACACAGAATAAACGTGTAGTATATGGTGGTGGTGGCATAATGCCCGATTATTTTATTCCGCTCGACACTTCATTTGTATCAAGGTATTACACGGATGTACTGCGCAAAGGCCTGATAAATGAATTTACATTACAGTATATTGAAGTTAACCGCAAGGATTTGATTAAAAAGTATCCTGACATCAAGACGTTCAAAAATGGATTTTCGGATGATCAAAAATTACTGGATGAGTTTGTAGCTTTTGCTGAGAAAAAAGAGGTTGAGCGTAACGATAAGGACCTGGAAGCATCGGGTCAGCAGATAAAGGCTGTACTTAAAGGTCTTATTGCCCGTAACCTGTTTACTCAGAATGCTTATTTCGAAGTAATCAGCTCCACGGATGATGATTTACTCAAAGCTATAGAAGTAATCAAAAATGATGCATTGTTTTATAAACTTTCGCACGCTAAATAAACGAAGAGGCATGTATTAAACCCGTGCAAATGCGCGGTCTGTTGTTTGGCCGGTAGTTGGACATGCTAGCCACTTATAATCTGTTGCTGTGCCATTAGTACCAAACTTCAGCTCCGAAATCTGGCATTTTACATTAATGACTCATTTTCAGTAATTTAAATTGCCTATAAAAATATTATCACCAGGGGCTTGTATATCTTAAATATATCCTATTTTTACACATGTTTCAATCACAGTTCAAGCTATTGCTGATGCTGCGAATACTATATTTTAAACTGTTGTAAATCAGATAATATGATCAGTCTTAAAACAACTTATCTCGGACTCACATTGAACAGTCCGCTTATTGTTGGAAGTTCCGGGCTTTCGAATTCAATTGCCAATGTTATCGATTTTGAAAAAAAAGGTGCTGGTGCCGTTGTTTTGAAGTCATTGTTCGAGGAGCAGATTCTGAATGAGATTCACCATACAATCAAGCAATCGAAATATGCCAATCAATATCCCGAAGCGCTCGATTATATCAGCCATTACAGTCATGAAAACAGCATCGATATGTACCTGAAGCATATCACTAACTGCAAAGCTGCTGTTTCGATACCTGTGATTGCCAGCATCAATTGTGCCAGTGCTACTTCGTGGATGAAATATGCTGCCAAAATACAGGAAGCAGGTGCTGATGCGCTTGAACTGAACATACACATCATGCCTTCGGATCCGGAACGAAACTCGGAGCAAAACGAAAAGATTTACTTTGATATTCTTGAAGGAGTGCTCGAAGAGGTTTCGATTCCCGTGGCCGTAAAACTCAGCTCCTATTTTGCCGGCCTGGCCGAAACCACCCGTAAGCTTTCGTGGGCGGGAGCCAAAGGACTGGTTTTGTTCAACCGGTTTTACGAACCCGATATCAATATTGACACGCTGAAAATTTCATCCACCGATATTTTCAGTACTCCCGACGAAATATACCAGCCACTGCGATGGGTTGCCCTGCTTTCGGGTAAAGTGCAATGCGATATTGCTGCTTCCACCGGGGTGCACGATGCGGATGGTTTAATAAAAATGTTACTCGCCGGGGCTAAATCGGTTGAGGTAGTCAGTGAAATTTATCAAAATGGTCACAACCGTATAAATGAAATGATTGACGGACTTCGCACCTGGATGGAAAAACACGAATACGAAAACACTTCTGAATTTATCGGGCTGCTGAGCTATAAGAAAGCCGAAAATCCGGTTAGTTACGAGCGCGTTCAGTTTATGAAGCATTATGGTGGTATTGAGTAAGCTACTCCAGTTTTAGCTTCCAAACCCACCTTATCCCTACGCTGGTTTTATTCTTAAAATATTGCTGCAAAGGTTGCAGCATACAAACCTGTTCTGTAACCCTCCACGATATTCACATATTGCTAAATACCCTGAAAAATAATCCCTCATTTAACCTGTTGCCTCCGAATGCTGAGCGCAGGTTGCTGAGCGCAGGCTGCTGAGCTTAGGCTGCTGAGCGTAGGTTGCTGAGCGTAGGTTGCTGAGCGTAGGTTGCTGAGCGTAGGTTGCTGAGCGTAGGTTGCTGAGCGTAGGTTGCTGAGCGTAGGTTGCTGAGCGTAGGTTGCTGAGCGTAGTCGAAGCAAGTCGAAGCAAGTCGAAGCAAGCCGAAGCATACCTTTTTACCTTTTACCTTTTCACTCTTCACTTTTCACTTTTCACTTTTCCTTCCACCCTTCATGCCTTTACAAACTATTAAAATCTATTTAGCCGCCATTTTATCCATGGTTTTCTGGGGCCTCGCATTTGTGTGGTTTAAAGTGGTTGTTAAATATTACGATCCGGTAACAATTATTTTTATACGCTTATTGCTTTCGGGCCTGATGTTGATGTCGTTTTTACTAATCACCCGCACCTGGCAGCGCATTCAGCGTAAGCACCTGAAGTATTTTTTCCTGCTCGCTTTCACACAGCCATTCTGCTATTTCCTTGGCGAGAGCTTTGGACTCACGCATGTATCGCCTACTGTTGCCGCGGTTATCATAGCAACCATTCCCTTGTTCAGTCCTTTTGCGGCGTATTATATGGTGCGCGAAAAAGTTACTTTTGCTGTGGTTCTTGGACTGGCATTCTCGTTTTTAGGAATTTTATTGCTGCTTTTCAATCCCGATCGTTCATTAAATGCAGCTCCAATTGGCATTCTGTTGTTGTTTTTTGCTGTGATTTCGGCGGTGGTTTATTCCGTTATTATTCGCAAAATACCAAGGGAATACAGTCCTGTAGTAATTATTACTGTACAGAATCTTATTGGAGCACTTTATTTTCTGCCCCTGTTCCTGATTTTCGATTTCAAGCATTTTATTACGGTGATCCCCGACAGAGAGCTTATCTTTGCCATGCTTCAACTGGCAATTTTTGGCTCAACCCTTGCCTATATTTTCTATGTTGTTGCTATCAACGGAATTGGGGTTATTAAAACGAATGCTTTTGCTAACCTTATACCGGTTATTACCGGGATATACTCCTTTTTTGCACTTGGCGAACGGTTTACTACTCTCAAAACAACCGGAATGGTACTGGTAATGATTGGTGTTGTTGTTGCGCAGGTATATAAATTGAAACGGGGGATGCTAACAAGCAGGTTAAAAAGAATTATTAACAGCAGATAAAATGAGATGTTTTATTAAACCGGATTAATTTCCACTCAATTTGATGCTGTAAATCAACGAATAAAAGATAAAAATTTCGAAATTATGAAAATACTTGTTTTAGGTGCCGGACTTGTAGGAGGCCCCATGGCTCTTGACCTTGCCCGCGATGGCGAATTTGAAGTTACTTCCGCCGATATGAGTCCCGAGGCTCTTGCCCGCCTTACGGGAATAGATGGAATTACAACCGTTGAGGCGGATCTTGGAAATACAGAGGTGCTGAAGACGCTCGTTTACAAACACGACCTGGTAATTAATGCTGTTCCGGGCTTTATGGGATTCCGGACACTGGAGAGTGTCATTGAATGTGGAAAAAATGTGGTGGATATCGCATTTTTTCCTGAGGATATGTTTGAGCTCGATGCAAAAGCGAAAGCTATGAATGTAACGGTGATAAGCGATATTGGCGTAGCTCCCGGAATGAGCAATGTACTTGTCGCTTATGGCGCATCTATGCTCGATACCCTCGAAAAAGGTATTACCTATGTAGGAGGATTGCCGGTTGTAAGAACCTGGCCGTACGAATATAAAGCTGTGTTTTCGCCTATTGATGTGATTGAAGAATATACCCGCCCTGCCCGGTATATCGATGGAGGCCGACTGGTAGTTCGCGAAGCACTTTCCGACCCCGAACTGATTGAATTTCCCAACGTCGGCTCACTCGAAGCATTTAACAGCGATGGATTGAGGACACTTGCCACCACTATTAAAGGCGATTATATGATTGAAAAAACCCTCAGGTATAAAGGCCATATCGAAAAGATGGCTGTTTTGCGCGATACCGGCTTTTTCAGCAAAGAGCCTATGCTTATCAATGGTGTAATGATCAGCCCGCTCGAATTTACTTCCCGTTTGCTCTTTCCAAAATGGAAGCTTGAAGAAGGGGAAGAAGATTTAACTGTTATGCGTGTTATCACCGAAGGCATGAAGGATGGCAAACGGCAGCGATATACCTGGGATCTGTACGACAGGTACGATAAAGCAACAGGAATTCATTCAATGGCACGTACAACCGGATACACAGCCACTATGGTTGCCCGTCTTTTATC
Organism: uncultured Bacteroidales bacterium; assembly: GCA_963714825.1. Taxonomy (GTDB): domain Bacteria; phylum Bacteroidota; class Bacteroidia; order Bacteroidales; family UBA4417; genus UBA4417. The sequence goes on from CAVQQF010000004.1 coordinate 402,594, forward strand.
CAAAGGAATGTATAATTATAAAGGTATTTCAGCGCCCGAGTTCCTGGGCAAAGATGACGCTATTGTTAAATTCCTGCTCGAAGGGCTGAAAGCCAGGGGAGTGGTTTATAAACAAACCCACGAATTTATCAGCTAGGGCACTCCTCTTTTAAGTTTTTTCTGGCAGGGCTGCTTAATTTCAAAATATCGATTATTTCGCTAGCAGAGTTTGTTTGTTTCAGAAAAATTGATAATTTTGCACCCCTCAAACCATGGCGAGGTAGCTCATCCCGATAGCTATCGGGAGGTTAGAGCGTCGGATTCATATCCGCCTGAGGCGGACACGAGTTCAACGAAAAAAAAAGAATAAATTAAATAAATGGCGAGGTAGCTCAGTTGGTTAGAGCGTCGGATTCATAACCCGGAGGTCCCGAGTTCAATTCTCGGTCTCGCTACAAACAAAAAAACCGGCTTTCACCGGTTTTTTTTGTTTTAAAGGTTTTTAAAGTTTAAATATTCTGCTTTTTCCTGCCCCAACGTATCAGCACATCCTGCACATCTTTAAACCTGATTGGCTTCGATAAATAATCAACCATTCCGGCTTCGATAAATCTCTCCCTGTCGCCAGGCATTGCGTTAGCAGTAATAGCTATGATAAAGGGTCTTTCGCTTTCCGGGTATTTTTCGATAATTGCCTGTGTAGCTTCCAGTCCATTCATAACAGGCATCTGAACATCCATCAGTATAATATCGTAGGTGTTTTCCTCCATGATCTCAAGGGCTTTCCGGCCATTTTCAACAGCATCAATTGTGTATCCCATCTTTTTCATCAGGGTTACGACCAGTTCCTGGTTGGTGAAATTATCTTCGGCCAGCAGAATGCGCATCGGAAGTTTATCAGAAAGCTTTTTGTCAACGTTATGATCGGCCACATTCTTTTTGCGGTTCCTGTTTTCGGACATCACACTGAGTACAAGTTCGAAAAGATCGGTGAGTTTTACCGGTTTCGAGAGTTGTGCATCAAACAGCCCCTTAGGAAGGTCGTTCACTTTGCCTACTGACGATACGAGTATAAACGGCATATCGCCTTTGAAAGGTATTTCGCGTATGGTTTCGGCCAGTTCAATTCCATTGAAATTGGATGCCTGCATATCAAGTATGCCCAGGTCAAAGTATGCATCCTCATTATCAATTATACGAATCGCTTCTTTGGCGCTCGATGCCGTAAAGGCTTTCATGCCCCATGCTTCGAACTGAACAGTGAAAATCTGGCGTGAAGTAGGGTCGCTGTCGACAATTAACACCCGGCTACCTTTTAATTCAGGGATCTGACCCCGGATATAGAGTTTGGTAGTAGGTGTATCAGCGATTTTGAGTTTAACGGTGAAATAAAAAGTTGCTCCTTTTCCCGGTGTGCTCTCGGCCCATATGTCGCCGCCCATCAGGCCTACCAAATGGCGTGCAATGGCCAATCCCAGCCCGGTGCCACCATACCGTCTCGACACAAAGGTCTCTCCCTGCCGGAAGGCTTCGAATATCGACGATAATTTGTCCTTATGAATACCAATACCACTGTCTTTTACCGAAAATAACAATTCGCAGTATTGATCAGTTTGTGATTTTTTCTCAACCGAAATAAAAATTTCGCCTTCGTCGGTAAACTTAATGGAGTTGTTGATCAGGTTTCCAAGTATTTGGCGGATACGTTTCATGTCGCCAATTAAAAATGGAGGTGCTTCAGGCTGAAGCATATACAGCAGGTCAATTCCTTTCTCAACTGCTTTTATGGCAAACGTATCGAGCGACTCTTCTATGCACTTACGAAGTTCGAACGAACTTTCGTCGAGTACCAGCTTGTCGGCTTCAATTTTCGAAAAGTCAAGTATATCGTTGATAATCGACATCAGGTTGTCGGCGCTGATGCGAAGCGTTTCAAGGTAATTCTGCTGTTCAGGTGTTATTTTAGTGTCGAGTAACAAGCTTGTCATACCTACAATCCCGTTCATAGGGGTGCGTATTTCATGACTCATCATCGAAAGGAAATCGGACTTGATTTGATTGGCTTTTTCTGCCTGTTGTTTTATTTCTTCTGCTTCCAGCTCAAGTTTCTCAAAATCTTTCTGTTTCAGAAGCTCGGTGTTTATCCGTGCATTCTCCGACTTTAACAGTTCTAACTCCTGTTGCATTGATTTAATGTCGTTCGGATCCAAATTCATAATGGTAAAAAGTGTTAATAAATCAAGCAAATATAATGATAATATTGTGGAATTAGTTTTTGTTAATAAAATATTATAATCAGTCGGGTGTTGATAACCCGCTAACCGGGGCATAAAAAAAACTGCTCCTGAAATAAGAAGCAGTTTTTTGCATTTATAATTATTGAATAGAACGGTTAAAATCAACCGCTTTCGGCTTAGCCTTGCTGGTACTCTTTTATTATATCTTTAACACCATCGGGCGAAACCCTGCCATACACTTTTTCGCCTACCAGCACTACAGGTGCCAGTCCACAGGCGCCTACACAGCGCAGGCAACTCAGCGAAAATTTCCCATCAGCCGTGGTTTTACCCACCGGGATATCGAGGATGCGTTTAAATTCATCGAGAACTTTTTCGGCTCCGCGAACATAACAGGCTGTTCCCATACATATACTTATGGGGAATTCGCCTTTCGGGATCATGGTGAAAAAGGAATAAAAAGTAACAACCCCATACACATGTGCCAGGGAGCAGTTCAGGTTTTTTGCAATTATTTCCTGTACTTCTGCAGGCAGATAACCCAGCTGACTTTGTGTTTTGTGCAGCACGTTTATCAATTCCCCTTTTTCGTTGTTAAAATCTTTGCAGATGGTTTCAATCTGTTGAATCTTCTGCTCGTTTATTTTTATGTTTGCCATAACGATTTTTCTTTAAAATTTGGTTAGCTGATAATCCCTGCTTATTCTTCAATTTCGGCCGGTTTACTCCTGTCGAAATATTTGGTATGAAGCAAATGATGTGCTTTGTCGCTCATAGGTTTGCCAAGGAATTCAGTATAAAGCTGCTGGATGTAAGGGTTTTCGTGTGATTTACGGATAGTTTTTCCAGAATCTTCGCTATAGATTGCTTTCTGACGTGCCAGCAGAATACTGGTATCGCCATAGTGAAGGGGTTGTCCGCCCCCGCCAATACAACCACCCGGGCAGGCCATAATTTCAATGGCGTGGAATTCCGATTTGCCGTCCTTTATATCCTGTAAAAGCTTGCGTGCATTTCCTAAACCGTGTGCAATGCCAATTTTTATAGGTGTACCGTCGAAATCGATGGTAGCATGACGTATCCATTCCATTCCGCGCAGCTGCTCGAAATCAACTTTTTCGAGTGTTTTACCGGTGAAAACTTCGTAGGCGGTACGTGAGGCTGCTTCAATAACACCTCCTGTAGTGCCGAAAATTACGGCAGCTCCTGTCGATTCGCCCATCGGACGATCGAAATCCTGCTCAGGCAGTGCTTTGAAGTCAATATTCGCTTGTTTGATCAGATGTGCAAGTTCGCGTGTTGAAACTGCAAAATCAACATCAGGATTTCCATTGGTCGAAAATTCATCGCGCTGACATTCGTATTTCTTTGCCAGGCAAGGCATAATGGAAACAACAACAAGGTTTTCGCGTTTCACGCCGAGTTTATCAGCAAGATATGTTTTGGCAATAGCACCAAACATTTGCTGTGGCGATCGTGCCGTTGAAGGGATATCTCTCATTTCGGGGAACTGGTGTTCGAAGAAATTGACCCATCCCGGACAACAGGATGTGAGCATAGGAAGTTTTACCGTTTTATCTCCTTTCAAATGCCGTGTCAGGCGATCGAGTAACTCGGTGCCTTCTTCCATAATGGTAAGGTCGGCAGCGAAGTCGGTATCAAATACATGATCGAATCCCAGGTTGCGCAGCGCTGATACCATTTTTCCGGTTACGATTGTACCCGCAGGCATTCCGAATTCTTCACCCAAAGCTACCCGTACAGCAGGAGCAGTTTGAACGATTACGGTTTTTGTTGGATCGGCAAGCGCCCGTAGTACCTGGTTGGTATGGTCCACCTCGGTAAGTGCCCCTGTAGGACAAACAGCAACACACTGTCCGCAGTATGTGCAAACACTGTGATCGAGGTTCATTTCGAAAGCAGGAGCCACCACCGACATAAAACCGCGGTTTACAGCCGACAGCACACCAACTGTCTGCACTTCGTTGCACATCATTTCGCAGCGGCGGCACATAATACATTTATCTACATCGCGGATTATAGCCGGTGATGTATCTTCACGATAAGTGGATTGCTCGCCCTGGTATTCAATCTGGCGGATTCCCATATCCTGAGCCAGGGTTTGTAATTCGCAACTTCCGCTTTTTGGGCACACCAGGCATTCGGTAGGGTGATCGCTCAGTATGAGTTCGAGCACTGTTTTACGGCTGTTCAATACACGGATATTATGTGTATTCACTTCCATACCCTCGTAACAATCAGTAGCACAGGCCGGAGCCAGGTTACGACGACCCTTTACTTCCACAACACAAATACGGCATCCGGCCGGTTTATTTGTGATATCGAAATCGTGCAGATGGAGGTAACACAATGTTGGTATATTTATTCCGACTTTTTTTGCAGCATCCAAAATAGTGGTTCCGGGAGCTACCTGTATGTCCTTATTATCGATTTTTACATTAATCATTTCCATAGTTTTTCCCTTTCGTTACTTGATGAATACCGCGTTGAACTTGCATTTTTCGAGACAGGCGCCACATTTGATACAGGTTTCCTGATCGATGATGTGTATGCCTTTCCGTTCGCCAGCAATTGCATTAACAGGGCAATTGCGGGCACAAGCGGTACATCCCACACAGTTTTCGGCTTCAATAATATACTGCAATAGCGCTTTACACTGTCCGCTGGGGCATTTGTGATCAACAATATGTGCAAGGTATTCGTCGTAGAAATTTTCCATGGTCGAAAGCACCGGGTTCGGCGAAGTTTGACCCAGTCCGCAGAGCGAAGTGTCCTTAACAACATAGCTCAGGTTCCGCAATAGGTCAAGGTCATTCATGGTACCCTTGCCTTCGCATATTTTCTCGAGCATTTCGTTTAAACGTTTGTTCCCGATACGGCAGGGAGCACATTTTCCGCATGACTCTTCAACGGTAAAATCGAGATAGAATTTTGCGATGGAAACCATACAGTCGTCTTCGTCCATAACAATCATACCTCCTGATCCCATCATCGATCCTGCTTCAGTTAATGAGTCGAAGTCGATGGCGATATCAAGATGTTTTTCGGTTAAACAGCCTCCCGAAGGACCTCCTGTTTGAACTGCTTTAAATTTCTTTCCATCCTTAATGCCACCGCCAATTTCGAAAATGATATCGCGCAGGGTTGTGCCCATTGGAACTTCGATGAGTCCTACGTTATTAATTTTTCCGGCCAGGGCGAATACTTTGGTGCCTTTCGATTTTTCGCTACCGATAGAGGCAAACCACGCAGCACCTTTATTGATAATTACCGGTACATTGGCAAAAGTTTCAACATTATTAACGTTGGTAGGTTTTCCGAGGTATCCTGATACACTGGGGAAAGGTGGTTTTATGGTTGGTTCACCCCTGAATCCTTCCATGGAGTGAATCAGTGCTGTTTCTTCGCCACATACAAAAGCGCCGGCTCCGTAGCGGATATCAATTTCGAAACTGAATTCGGTTCCGAAAATATTATTACCAAGCAAACCGTATTCCGATGCCTGTTTCATGGCTATTTTAAGCCTTTCGACAGCAAGCGGATATTCAGCACGGATGTAAACAACGCCTTTGGATGCTCCTATGCAATAACCGCAAATAGCCATGGCTTCGATAACCGAATGTGGATCGCCTTCGAGAATAGAGCGGTCCATAAATGCACCCGGGTCACCCTCATCGGCATTGCAAACCACATATTTCTGATCGGCTTCGCTTTTGCTTGTAATTTCCCACTTTAATCCGGTTGGAAAACCTCCGCCACCGCGTCCGCGCAGACCACTCTTTTTCATTTCTTCGATCACCTGTTGGGGTGTCATTTCGGTCAAACATTTGGCAATAGCCGCATACCCGTCGCGCGAGATGTACTCTTCAATATTTTCGGGATCGATAAAACCGCAGTTGCGTAGAGCAATCCTTAATTGCTTGCGATAAAAACCCATATGTTTCGAATCGGAAACTGTTTGTTCCGTTTCGGGATTGACATAAAGCAACCTTGATATTTGCCGGCCTTTGATTACATGCTCGGCAATAATTTCAATTGCATCTTCGGGTTTTACCTGTGTATAAAAGGTATTATCGGGCATCACTTTAACAATAGGACCTTTTTCACAGAATCCGAAACAACCGGTTGTAATAACCTGAACATCGTTTTCCAGTCCTTTGGCAATGACCTCGTTTTTCAGATTCAGAAAAAGCTGTTCGCTCTCCGAGGCCCTGCAACCGGTACCTCCGCACACCAGCAGGTGCATTTTGTATTGTATCATAGTTTTTCCTCCTGGTTTAATTACTTACCTTCAATATTTTCGTAGTTCACGGGAATGATTCCATCGAGCAGTTCACCATTTTTAATGTACTTTTCGATGATCTGATCGGCTTTTTTCGAATCTACAAATCCGAAAACAATAGGGTCCTGTCCCGGGCGGGTAACTTCAATGGTGGGCTCGGCATAGCAGTATCCCATACATCCTGTTTGGGTTACCACGGCAGGAATGTTGCGTTTGTAAAGTTCATTCACCAGGTAGTCCATAACAATTTTGCCACCGGAAGCAATGCCGCATGTAGCCATCGCAACCCTGATCTGAACCATGCTCTCGGGGCTCTCGCTCCGTTCGCGCAGGCTCATTTTTGACTCTACGTCGGCCTTTATTTTTCTTAAATCGGCCAGTGATGTAATCTTGGTCATGTGATTTTAATTTTTACAGTGATTAGTGCGTTTCTTTTTTATTGTGATTGTATTTCTTCCAGGTTTTCGCGTATGAAATCTTTCATAAAAGCTATAACCTGTGGATTACTTATTCTCAAATCTCCCAGGGTATCTTTAATTTCGGTGGTGTCGAAAATAAATGTTCCTGCCGGAGTGTTATGTGTGTAAATGAAATCAATATCGGGATACGATGATGCCGTAAGTGCCATAGTACCTGCAATATCGCCTGCCGGGAGCCTGTCGAGATGTGCGTAACCAAATACCACTTCTATTTCGGTTCCTACACCTGCTTCTGATTGTATGCTCATACTTCCTCCTGTTCGTTCAGCATTTTGTTTCAGTAAAGGTATTCCAAGTCCGACTTTTCGGGTAGTTCGGGTTGTGAAAAAAGGATCGGTCACCTGTTTAACGGTTTCTGCATCCATTCCCCTTCCGTTATCAGCAATTTTTAATGTGTATTTGTCTTCATCCTCATTTTCATCGATCCATACTTTTACTAAGGAAGCTCCTGCAACGATCGAATTTTGCAATATATCTAGTATATGTGAGGCTACATCCTTCATTTAACACTTACTTTACGCCCATTTATTCCGTGTAGGGCAAGTTTAATTTCACTGAATGTTCGGTGCTCCATTTCAAAAGTTGTATACACCTGGCCAAGCTGATTAATATAATGAGCGTCCGAACTCCGTATTATGGCTTTATCGTGGTGTTTACCCAAGTAAGCAGCCACTGATGCCAATTCGCAATTCGCCGAAATCTCGATCCCATCAATTAACATTCCCTCAGGTATAAATCCAAGCTGACTGATAATGCTGTAGCTTGGCCTGTCGATATGAGCCGGGATGATGATGCCACCAAGGGAATGGACCTTCTGTTCGACCTGCCCGATGGATTGATCGAGGGCTGAGATTAAAAGGTTGCCGATCTGTTCAGTAATAGTTTCATTCTCATCAACTACCAACTGGTATCCGAATTTGTCGGTATTGTTAGGGATAGGAGGGAGGTATTTTTCCAGGTATAGCTGGAATTCCAACAGTTGATCATTATTTTCAAAGAACGTTAAGCAGTGAACTTCTTCGCGTGTAGTTACTTCGGCTCCCATAAGCACAAATATACCTTCGGGTTCGGCTAGTTTGCTTACAAGCTGGCAGTGCCTGGTTGAGTTATGGTCAGTTATTCCAATTATGTCGAGGCCTTTTGCGCGGGCTTTTTCAATTATTTGTAACGGGCTCATTTCCAGATCGCCACAAGGCGAAAGCACTGTATGAATATGGAGATCGGCCCGGTATTTATTCATTTTTAGAGGCTTAGTAAATTGTATAGCTTCCCGGTAATTTCGAAAGCCTTGCTGTTGCAACCTAAAACAGGAATCCCTTCATCATCGGCTTGTGCAAGCATATCAGCATCAGGTTCTAAACCTTTAATCAGTATAACGGCTGCCAGTTCTTTTAAGGATGCGATAGCTATAACATTTTTGTGGGTCTGAAGTGTAATCCATATTTTTCCTTCGTCGGCATGGCCCATAACATCACTCAGTAAATCAGACACATAACCGCCTTTAATCTCGCGGTTTAAACCCTGTTTGCCTCCGAAAACAGTGAGTTCGAGTGTGGTAATTATATCTTTTACTTGCATAAAGGTATGGTTATTTACGGTTTGTATAAAATTTATCGTTGCCCCAGATGCTTTTCAACATCCTGAGTGATTCTTCGGGTGTAAGTTCACCTGTTATTTCCCTGTTTTTCTGAATAAAGAAGCATTGCCTGATATCGGCTTCGCCCAGAGCTATATCGTTGGCAAATGCCTGGCAATTCGGTGAGCCACAGGCACCGCAATCGGTCAGCGAAAGGCAGCGCAACATACGGCTTGCTTTGTCCATCTTCCGCATGGCCTCTTCCATGTCTTCATCCAGTTTCATCATACTGCGTGGATGTATTTCCTGTATACTGATACGGCGTTTCAGATAATCGCTGTATTTGTAAATCCCTTCAGATTGATCCGTTCCGGGTGCATTGTCCGATTTATATCCCCTGAGTCGTTCAGCTACCAGGAAGCGGTTAGCCGATAATAAAACTCCGCCTGCACAGCTTTCGTCGCAGGCACGTAATTCGAGAAAATCAATATCACCCATTTCGTCGTTCTCAAGTTTTTCGAGAAACTCGATCACGTTATGGATTTCGTCGATAGCGAGGCAGCGGCCAGGTACATGCCGGGCTTCACCGTATGTGAGCGACCATTGCAGGGCGAGTTGTGTAAGCTGTTTGTTGGGGCTTTGTGGCGTTTGCAGAGTCCGGTCGTTGCGTATGTATTTATACACTTTGTTGTAGAGTGTATCCATATTTATAACACCGGTGATCATGGAATAATCTTCTCCAACAGGACTTTTGATAGCAGCTATTTTTGCGGCACAGGGAGTGATATAAAAAAGACCGATCTCGGCAGGATTAACACCCTGATCGGTAAGTTCTTTGCGGCAATATAAAGCAGTAATATCCAAAGGCGGCTTTAACAGCATGATATTGTCGGTTAAAGCCGGAAATTTAACCTGTACAAGCCTTATTATAGCCGGGCAAAAGGATGAAATAAGCGGTTTTTTATCAGGATGCGTTTTTGCATAAGCTTTTATTTCGTCAGCCAGCAGGTCGGCGCTCATTTCCACTTCGTAAATATGGGTAAACCCGTTAGCGAGTATGGCTGCGTAAATCTGATCACGCGAAATTTCTTCCGGAAACTGACCGATAAATACGGTTGGAACCAGGGCAATGCGGTATTTGTACGATTGTATCCTTTTGAAATCGTCCTCGTTGATCGAAATAGCACTTACCGGACAGACTTTGAAACATTCGCCACAGTCGACACAACGGTTGGCATATAATATGGCTTTCCCTTTTCGTACTCTGATGGCTTCGGTCGGACAAACATTCATGCAGTGCGAACATCCGATACAAATGTCGTCGTTAAATTTCAGTGCATGATGAAAATGTTTGTTATCCATAGTTTCAGACCTGGCTTAAATTTACAATTATCTCAAGCTGAGTGCCGACTCCGACTTCGCTTTGAATATGGAATTCGTCAGCGTTGTTTTTAATGTTCTGAAGTCCCATTCCTGCGCCAAATCCCATCTCCCTAACCTTGGCCGAAGCTGTCGAAAAGCCGGCCTGCATTGCCATTTCAATATCAGGTATTCCTGGTCCCGAATCGATAAGCCGTATATGAACCCGGCTGGTATCCACATCGCACTTTACTATTCCGCCGTTGGCGTGGGCTACAATATTTACTTCCCCTTCGTAGAGCGACACTACAATCCGCTTGATAACCTGTGGATCAACGTTGAGTTGTTTCAGTACTTTTTTGAAACTGCTCGAGGCATCACCTGCTTTGGTAAAGTTTCCTGCTTCTATAGTGTATTCGAATTGCATCGGACTGAAGATTTAATAAACAGGTTTTAACCCGTTCTGAAAAAGTAAACCACACGATTTATACATCGAATAGCTGCATTGCATTATCACGATTCCATTTTCTTCGGCCATCGCTATCATTTCGGGCGAAGCTTTTTTATTCCGGACAAGAACAATGTTTTGTATATCCGACATTTCGGAAGTGCGTATGGTTTGCACATTAACGAGCCCGGTGAGTAGCAGTAACTTGTCGCTGTCGATGGTCAGCACATCGCTCATCAGGTCCGAAGCGAATACGGCCTCAACTTCCCGGTTAACTTTATGCTCACAGCAGATTATCTCTGCATTTAATATGGCTGCTACTTCTGTTAATTTCATTTTTATTTTACTTGCAGTTAAGCTTCTCAAATTTCAAGGAATCAATCCATTAAAGCGAACCCAAAAATCCATATTTGAGACTGCAAAATTACAAGTATTTTAGTAAATAAACAATTTTATTGTTATTTTATTCACATTGTTAATTAAATAACAATCAATTTAAAATTCATCTAAATAATTTTATGCTTTGTTTTGCTTTTTCTGCTCTAATGCATTGATATGTTGTATCATGTGGATGTTCATATTTTCCTTTTGTTGGAGATATGGTAAGACGAAAAAAGCAAAAGCCGCCCGAAACCGGGCGGCCTTTAATTCTGAAACGTTTAATTAATAGCGTTTTCTGGCCTTGTAATGAGTATGAAGCAGCTCATGCGATTTGTGTCCGAGTGGTTCGGTAAGGTATTCTTTGTACACTTCAACCACTTCCGGATTTTCGTGCGACTTGCGAATAGTCTTTCCCATATCCTCGGCATAAATTGCTTCGGCCCTGCGCTTACGTATTTCGGGCGAAGTAGGTATTGGCTGTCCGCCTCCGCCTATGCATCCGCCGGGGCAACCCATAACTTCGACAAAGTGGTAGTTGGCTTTGCCCGATTGTATCGACTCCATAAGTTGTTTTGCATTGGCAAGCCCATGAGCCACGGCCACATTCAATTCAACACCTTCGAGGAAAGCCCAGTCAGGTTTGGTATTTTTAATCTTGATACTGGCCTCTTTTACGCCTTCCATGCCCCGAACAGGTTTGATGTTAAGGTTGGTGAATGGCACTTCGTTGCCTGTAATAATCTCGTATGCAGTGCGTAATGCAGCTTCCATAACCCCTCCGGTAGTGCCGAAAATTACGGCAGCACCGGACGATTCGCCCAGTATACTGTCGTATTCTGAATCTTCGAGTTTTTCGAAATCAATACCTGCCTGTTTAACCATCATGGCAAGTTCGCGGGTGGTGAGTACAAAATCCACATCTTTGAAACCTGAATCGCGCATTTCGGAACGGTTACATTCAAATTTCTTGGCGGTACATGGCATGATAGAAACAACTACCATATTTTCGGCCTTGATGTTTATTTTATCAGCATAGTAAGTCTTTGCCAATGCGCCAAACATTTGTTGAGGCGATTTGCACGACGAAAGATTATCGATCATTTCGGGGAACATATGTTCCTGAAATTTCACCCAACCTGGTGAACATGAAGTCATTAATGGCAGTTTGACGGTTTCATCCTTATCGACAATTGCCTTTTTCAAGCGGGTAAGCAATTCGGTGCCTTCTTCCATAATGGTGAGGTCGGCAGTAAAATCGGTATCAAGTACCTTGCTGAATCCCATTTTGCGCAAAGCCGAAACCATTTTGCCAGTAACACGCTCTCCGGCTGCGATGCCGAGGTCTTCGCCCAGGGCGACGCGGGTGGCAGGTGCAGTTTCAACAACAACGAATTTTTCGGGATCGTATATTGCCTGCCAAACATCTTCAATATAATTGCGTTCGTAAAGGGCTCCGGTGGGGCAGCGGTTAATACACTGACCGCAGTTGGTACAAACTACATCGTTCAGGGGTTTGTTAAGAAAGGTCGAAATGGTTTGGTGATCGCCTTTGTGTACCACTGCTAAAGCGCTTACAGCCTGTAGTTCGGCGCATGTGCGCACGCATCGCTGGCAACGGATACATTTGCTGGTATCTTTGGTGATTGATGGTGATGAAATGTCAAGAATTTTATCTCCGGTTTTAACCAGGTCAATAAAAATGTGATCGCCATATCGATATTCCGAAGCCAGTTCCTGCAATTCGCAATGCCCGTTTTTAAAGCATTTGGTACAGTCGGCATTATGTTCCGAAAGCAGCAGTTCAACTACATGTTTACGAGCTATCCGGACTTTCTCGCTGTTGGTGTTTACTTCCATGCCTTCCGATACAGGTGTGGCACATGATGCAGCTAACAGCCGGGCTCCTTTCACCTCAACCACGCATACCCGGCAGTTGCCGGCAACACTGAGGTCAGGATGGTTACAGAGAGTGGGGATGCTGAAGTTCAGTCTTTTTGCGGCGTCCAGGATAGTGGTGCCTTCTTCAACCTGAACAGGTGTATTGTTAATTTTCAGATTAACCATATATTTACTCATGGTGATTTCTCCTATGTTTTATTTTAGCTCGGCTAGATTAGTAAATGATTTCTTCGCGGAAATTATCGACGATAGAAACGAAAGGATTAGCAAGTGATTGACCAAGGCCGCATTTAGCAGCGACTTTCATGGTTTCTGTAAGTCGTTTTAAATCATCGAGATAGGATGGTGGACGCTCGCCTTTTTTAACTGCTTCGATGCCTTTGAGCAGCTGCTGACATCCGATGCGGCATGGAGTACATTGTCCACAGGATTCTTCGGTGAAAAATTCGAGATAATCGTGCAGTACGTTGTACATCGAACGGCTTGAGTTGAAAATCATCATAGAGCCTCCGGTTGGAATTCCCTCGAAACCTATAATGGTATCGTTGAACTTCTTACGCGGAACGCAATGGCCCGATGCACCTCCAACCTGTATGGCTTTTGTGTCGCCATCGCCAAATTCTTCAACAAAATCCTTTAATGGCATTCCTAATTCAAGTTCATAAATTCCTGCTATTGGAGTATCACCTGATACAGAAAATACCTTCGATCCTCTTGAGTCATTGGTACCAAGGGCTTTGAATTTCTCAGGCCCCATACGGCAGATTTCAGAAGTATAAACCAGGGTTTCGACATTATTGATAACGGTTGGTTTGCCGTTGTATCCTGAAACTGTTGGATAAGGAGGTTTGTTGCGAGGTTCGCCCCTGAATCCTTCCATGGATTCGAACAATGCCGATTCTTCACCACAAACATAAGCACCGCTTCCTGAGCGAAGGAAAATCTCGAAATCGATTTTCTGATCTTGGAGTTGCTTGTTGAAAATATCGATTTTCTGTTGCAGTGTTTTAAGCATGAAGTTGTATTCGCCCCTGATGTAGATATAGCCTTCGCGTGCGCCGATAACATATCCGCAGATGGTCATCCCCGAAAAAATCTTTTCCGGAACCCGGTCCAGTATCTCACGATCCTTGAATGTGCCAGGCTCGCCTTCATCGGCATTGCAAATTACATACTTTGTATCGGCATCTTCGTTACGGCAGAATTTCCATTTGAGTCCGGTTGGGAATCCTGCGCCTCCACGTCCTTTCAATCCTGAATCAATCATATCGAGAATAATGGATTCGGGAGCTTTTTTAACTGTTTTTTCGACAACTTCGATAGGAGTACATTTTTCGTCCCAACCAAAGATTATATCTATTTTTTTTAATTGTTTCTGTTCCATATTACCAGGTTTTTCTGCCTTATGTATTAATTGGTTTTCTTTGCGTATTCTTCGATGATTTCGATGGCCTGCTCGGGGGTAACCGAAGGGAAAACTTCGTCGTTTACAAGCATAACAGGTCCTTTATGGCACCAGCCAAGGCAATTCGCGGTAAGCAACGTAAATTTTTTATCGTGAGTTGTTTCCCCTACTTTTATCATCATGTGATCCTCTATGGCTTTGATCAGCTCATCTTTACCTTGCATATGGCAGGATATAGTTTTACAAACCCTGATGATATTTTTGCCTCGCGGTTTGGTATCCAAAAAGGTGTAAAACGATGCTGTGCCAAATACATCAGCAGCTGAAAGGTCCAATTCGCGGGCAACAGCAATCATTGCTTCTTCCGATAAAAATCTTTCCCGGGCTACTACCCCCTGTAACACCGGCATTAGAGCATTGCGGGTGCGGCCATGCTTTTCAACCAGTTCAGTAATTAATACTTCAGTGTTTGTCATTGTAAAATAGTTTGTTGGTAATTATTTGACTAGTATTGGTTTACATTGTTAATCTATTAACAATAGAGGCTGTAAAGATAGAAATCTTATCTTTACGGGCACTATGTTTCTGGCTGTTTTTTTAAAGTTTTTGCTAATTTATATCCTTTCTAAAAACCTTGTATAAGCTATTGATATTCAATAATTAAATTGATATATAGATAATAAAATATGTTGAAATATCTATAGAAAACTTACCTTTGCGCATCGGAGGACCCATGGCTTACAGGTATTTTATCAGGCTTGCATACGAAGGAACAGCATACGGTGGTTGGCAAATACAGCCAAATGCCAGTACTGTGCAGCAGACTTTGGAAAAAGGACTGTCGGCAATTACAGGGAATACTATAGCTGTTACCGGCTGTGGACGCACGGATGCAGGTGTGCATGCCAGTTCTTTTTTCGCTCATTTTGATCATGAAGTTGCTTTTTCGGAAGATGAATTGAAGCAACTTGTTTTCAGGTTGAATCGTTTTCTGCCCCATGATATTGTAGTTTATGCCATTTCGGCTGTACTGCCCGGAGCGCATGCACGTTATAGCGCACTATGGCGCGAGTACGAGTATTTCATTATCAGGCAAAAAGATCCATTCAGTTTTAAGCATGCTTATTATGTGCACGACAACCTGAATATTGAGGAAATGAATGTTTGCAGTGCGATGTTAATCGGTAAACATAATTTCGAGAGTTTCAGTAAAACCCATACACAGGTGAATAATTATAACTGTGATGTGAAATCTGCCCTGTGGGTCGCACAAAGTCATAAGCTTACTTTCACTATCAGAGCCGACAGGTTTTTACGTAATATGGTAAGGGCGCTGGTTGGGACTATACTCGATGTTGGACGGGGAAAGATTTCGCAGGCAGATTTTAGAAAAATCATTGAACTTCAAAACCGCAGTGCTGCAGGTTATTCGGTTCCGGCCAAAGGCTTAACATTAACAGGTATAGGATATCCTGAAAATATTTACACGGCGAAACCAGTGTTGTTTTCACCAGAGAGCGGCGATAAAATAATATCCCATTACTACACTGATTCCGAGTTTCATCAAAGTACCGGCAACGAAACCGATAAATGAACCTACTGCTGATCGCAGCGCTTTTTCTGAATTCTGGTTATTTAGCATTTCGCCAATAAAGGCTCCGATAAAGGGTCCGATTATCAGACCTACAGGCGGGAAAAAGAACATCCCGACAATCAATCCGATTGTGGCGCCCCACACTCCACCTTTAGTGCCACCGAACTTTTTGGTACCCCATATCGGTATATAGTAATCCGCCACCACAACAGCTATTGTGAGCAATCCCCAGGTTACAAGAAATTCTTCAGTAAAAGGTTTGTAGGACGAGAACTGCAATAACAGGAGACTTACATACGCTAGGGGCGGGCCAGGCAGAAAAGGAACCAGGCAGCCAGCAATTCCTCCAAGAAGCAAAACAATTCCGGCAATAATTAAAAAGGTATCCATGGGTACTATTTTCGCATAAAATTAAGGATTTTTATGATGATGTAATTAAACTTTAAGCCTTTGATTGTTGTTTTAAGATTAACAGACAATTTAATACCAATGCTTTTATACATGAAAATCGTAAACATTGCCATCGCCTTATTAGTCAGCATATCGTTTACCGCTTGTGCACAACAGGCTGGCAATTCAAACCATAACAAAACCATTGCAGCCACTATGGATACTTTCGAAATTAAAAAGAGTGATGAAGAATGGCGTAAGCATTTAAGCCCGGTTCAATTTAATATACTGCGCGAAAAAGGTACCGAGCGACCTTTTACCGGGGAGTATGATAAGTTTTATGAAAAAGGTACCTATTATTGCGCGGCATGCGGCACCGAACTTTTTAAGTCGGATACCAAGTACAATTCAGGATGTGGCTGGCCGGCTTTTTACGAACCATCTGTTAATAAAAATATTGTTGAAGTTACTGATACAAGCTACGGTATGAACCGCACCGAAGTGATGTGTGCCAAATGTGGCGGACACCTGGGTCATGTATTTAACGACGGACCTAAACCTACAGGTTTGCGATATTGTATTAATTCGGGTTCGTTAAAATTTGTAGAAGGCAAAAAAAAGGAATAGTTCATAAGTAAAATAGTTTCCCTTTTTTGACAGGCACTAAAAGCACAGCAGAAATTGTGCTGTTAATTTTTGGGATCTATTGAACCTATTTGTTTTCGTTATGATATTCAACTAAACCATCGATAGGAGCCTGGATAAACCTGCCTGTTTTTACACCGAATTCCAGGCCTGTTTTTGTGAGAATATCCTGGTAATGGTATGCTACCGAACCAACAAAATGTACGGGTACTTCCTTGTGTTTGGTGTAACAGCATACCTGGTATTTATAAAATTCCCTGAAAGCTTCCGAAAGAAGATTCAATATATAAGGGTGGTTGCGATGCATGTTGAGGAAATTGCTGAACGATGCCAGGAAACGACTGGGTGCCGGTTTTGTATATACTGAATCAAGAATATTTTCCAGGCTCATAGGATATTGATTTCGGAATTCAACATCAATTTCTTCGGGCAGTTCGTTGTGGAGAAATGCCGTTAAAAGTTTTTTCCCCAGATAGGCGCCACTGCCTTCATCGCCAAAGAAATAACCCAGCGAAAATATGCCGTCAGCAATATTTTTCCCATCGTAATAGCATGAATTTGATCCGGTTCCTAAAATAGCTGCTATCCCTTCGGTATCGCCACATAAGGCATGCGAAGCCGCCAATAAATCGTGGCTGATATGGATGCGGGCATTTGTAAAAACCTTTTCAAATGCATTTTCAACACTCATTACTTTTACCGGCGTGGAGCATCCTGCACCGTAATAATACACTGTATCAACTGCGGTGTTGTCAATATAGGGCTGGAGCTCTTTCCAGAGAATGGATTCTATTTCGTCGCTGCCCACCAGGTAGGGGTTAAAGCCGGATGTTTGAACTTGTTTGTATTCTCTTCCTTCTTTTAACAGGCGCCAGTCAGTTTTGGTGGAGCCTCCGTCGGCTATAAGTATCATAGAGGGTTGGTATTGATGCGGATCGTAATTTTGAGCAGGTAAGTTCAGCTTCGATGAGTCAGTTTCTCCGGGTTTTTACATTCAGAATGAAAGTTAGCGATACGGCCAGCATTCAAATAAAACAACATTCTTTAAACTTTAATTCAGCAATATACTTATTATCCGGGGTGCAAAAATAATAAATCCTATGAGGGCTGCAACTAACGAAGCTATCAGAACTGCCCCGGCAGCAACATCCTTGGCTTTCCCTATTTCGGAGTCGAATGCCGGATGAACCTTGTTTGCGAAAATTTCGAGAGCCGTGTTAATCCCTTCCAAACCCAGTACCATGGCTATACACAGTAATACAATACTCCATTCGGCAATGCTTATTCCGAAAAGAAAACCAGCGATAATTACAATTGCGGTGATAATCAGTTCGATGCGTGCATTCCTTTGGTCTTTAAAAAGAAAAAGCATGCCGCGTGCTGCATTCGAGAAACTCTTTATAAACTTCCCCTCTTTTGCCGACATTATAAAAATTATTTATTAACAATTGAGGTTATCCCCTGGTAAAAACCCATTTATCGCCTTTCGAAAGCCCATGATTGAACTGGTAACCACCTTCGTCGAACCCAACCAGCATTTCGTAATCAGTTATAGAATTCTCAATAATAAAACGGCTCATCATGCCACGGGCTCTTTTGGCAAAAAATGAAATCATGGTAAACCTGCCCTTGCTTTTGTCCTTAAAAGCAGGTGTTATTACACGGGCTTTCAGCTTTTTAGCATTCACTGCCGAAAAGTATTCCTGCGATGCCAGGTTTATCAGCACCTTGCTCTCTGATTCATTAAGCAACTTGTTAAGCTGAAGCGTAATGCGGTTATCCCAGTATTTATATAAGTTTTCGCCTTTCGGGGTACTAAATTGAGTTCCAAAATCGATACGGTAGGGTTTAATACCATCAAGTGGACGCAGCAGTCCGTATAAGCCAGAAATGATACGAAGATTTTTTTGTGCAAATTCCAGCTGGGGTACAGTTAATGAACCGGCATTTAAGCCATCGTAAACATCGCCGTTGTAAGCAAAGATGGCTTGTTTAACCGGCGCTGATTTCCATGTGGCGAATCGCTCGGCATTGAGTTGTGCAAGCTTTGGCGAAATTCCGAGTAATGATCCTAGTTCAGCCGGTTTGAGTTTTTTTAATTTGCCTGCCAGGTAATCAGCGTGCTTTATAAAACAAGGATCCGTTTTTACTTCATAAGGTGCTATGCTTTCGAAATCGAGTGTTTTGGCCGGCGATATTACGAAGATCATAAAAGAATTATTTCGAAACGTGTGAACTGATTTTTTTTATACGCTGCTCAGGTGTAAGGTTTGTATACGAATCACTCAGCTTATACAAAACGCCTTGTTTTGTAAATACAATATTTATCATGCCGATGGCAACAAAACCGGCAATGATGTTCTCGGCTGTGCGGCTGTTAATTTTGGCAAGTTTGCAAAACCTGGTCTGAGTAATGGTTGGTTCCGTTTCGAGGTAGCTGAGCAGGAATTTCTCGCTTTCGGCAAAGCTGATAAATGTCCCCTTTTTCGAGTGTTTCCATTTATAGGCTTTAAGCCAGACAGCGTTGACCGGGTAGTTTTCGTCGTTCACCCGTATATAAATAAGGTAGTCGTCTTTTTTAACAGGGGCGGAGTGAAGTATGTCCTTACTCGCGGGCACAATAATTTCGAGAATGCGTTTCTGGTTCACTGTCCATTCTTTCATTTCGAATGGTACTATCGGTCGGGTATACATTTCCGATGCTGCCTGTATCATATAAAATTCCTCTTCGGAACGTACACCTGCAATTGCGCCGTTATCCTTCACGCCAATAAGCAGACGGCCGCCGTTGGTATTGGCAAAAGCTGCAAGCGAACGGGCAATTTTCCGCGAATCGTTGATCCCGAATTTGAAATCAAGTTTCTGATGTTCGCCTTCGGCTATCAGTTTGCGGATATATCCTTCGTTAGGTTCGGATTCGTGCTGTATGCGTGAGTGTTGCTGCATTTTGTAGGGTTTAGGTTTTAGGTGTCAGGGGTTAGGGCAGGGGAAATTGTAGGTTTTTGGTTTAAACGTTAATCGCTGCAAAGTTATTCAATCCCGGGATTAAAGTCCCTAAAACCTAAACCCTAACCCCTAAAACCTTCTTTCTTATCTACTTAAACTTCGGCAAAAGCTCCTTCATCATATCCTTATGAACCATGAAATCCATCATCTTGAGTTTTACATAGTCTTCGTGGAAGAAATAATAGCCGAAGTTTTTGTTTTTTTCGATACCTCCGGTGCGGCTTCCGGAGCCTGAGTCTTTAACAAGAAACCAGGTAACTCCATCTTTTTCCATAAAACCAACTACATGCATACCATGATCGTCGGTAGTGGTTTCGTTGCTGAATGACCG
>CAVQQF010000005.1:0-189364 GCA_963714825.1 uncultured Bacteroidales bacterium
CCTTAAAAGCCCAGGATATTGCATTGAATCAGGCAGGTCCACATCCTTGATTTACATCAGCAAATCTATACTTCACTTCGCAATCCCAGTTTACTTGTTTTACAATCTCTTTAACCAGGACACAATTTTTCTCATCTTCAATATTTCCACTTCTCGGGGCATCTGCGGCTATATAGAGTTTTAACGGTTTTGCTTTTTTAATCGCTTCAAATACTTTTTGTGTAGTATCCGGGCGATTAGAAACTATAAGTAGTACAGGCGAGTTAATTGATTCCATGTTATTCCTTGTTTTAAGTATATATAAAACATTAAGGCTCCGGTAAATACATAAAACATGGATGCGATCACCCTGCTGATATTTGCCCCATTAAATTGATAATGTTTTATCATGAAATAATAGGTCCCGACACAAAAAATGCCCATCAGAATATTCCGCCACATAACCAGTTTTGTTGCACCAAAGGCTGTAAACAATTGTTCGAAAACGCCACCGATCTGCATGAAAAAAATGCCAATGATAAATATATTTGCATAGGTTGCAGCATATGTATATCGGCCGCTTGTAAGGTATGAGACCAATGGTTCGGAGAAGAGAATAAAAATCAGAGACAATGCACCCAGTGCAATAAATAGGAGAGGAAAAAGATGAGATATTGTTTATACTTTTTTTGGGAAATAAATCTATATAAATCTGGTTCGAAACTTTGATAGATGGCAAGAAAGAAAGTCCCGGCAAACCCTGATATTGTCAGTCCAATACTATAATATCCATATTCCGATGTATTGCCAAGTCTTTCCAAAAATATCCGGTCGATATTACCGATCGGATAATATGCGTACGCCCCGATAATTAATGGTATACAATATTTAAGTGCCTCCTTTATTTTTAGTTTGTAATTTTAAACGAAAAATTGTACTTCTTATTAGATACCAGCAAACAGAGCCAATAGACTTAGCAATTTACACCTGTCAGTGATCCACCCATCCGTCCCAGTGCTCCCTGCTTCAGGACCACAACAAAGTATAGGCTGAACCCGGTGTTATGGCAACCTGAAGAATATTTATCAGGAAAAAATGTAACCTTTTTTTGTTGACCCGGCAATCAATTAGGTAAAAAGATTTATACTTTTCGAAGAACAGTTGTGTAATTACAATTAACATGAAAGGTAAAGCGGCAGTGCAACATTGAATATTTTGAAGTATGCGCTTACTAGAATAAATGATATTATTGCAATGATCCCGTTTGAAATATTTAGGAAGTTCAGAATAAAGGATAGATTCTGTTGTGGGGTTTCATCATTTTCAATTTTCCAGTATTTTGCTAGATAGTAGAATGGTAGGGTCATGCTGAACAATGGATATAATATTGCCTGTATTGCTGTAAAATAGCCTATTATTGCAAAGTCATTTAGTTCGAGATAACGCGAAAATATCGGTTGTGTAAATATTGCAATTAGGAACTGTACAAAGGTGCCGCCAAAATAATAGAAACTATTGATTATGTTTCTTCTGAATCCTGGTTTCTAAAAGTTTCGATGGCCTTGTTTTTAGAATTTCATTTGTAAAACTCATAATTTTCACCCCAGTTGTTGTTTTAGTTCCTGCCAGCTACCTATATCTTTCCAGGAACTTTCACTTACAGGGAAAACGCGAATCGATCCGTTTCTGTTCTTTACATTATTCAATTAGCTGAGTAATATTGAAAAATTGGTTTACGGGTATCTCATTCTAAAATGAGGTTCAAGGATATACATTACCGGAATTTATTTTGAACGTGAGTTCTGGTTTCTCTGAATAGTTATTAAGTTTCCATTATTACCCGTTTCTATTATCCCGTAGGCTAAGGGGGAATTTTTTATGGCTGCAACAATGGTGATTTCATTCCTGTTGGCATGATGAAAATCTAGATATCTCCGAATAATCCTGTTCAATAAGTATATCGCAGTTACTTACAAAAAAGGTCTGGCTGATTTTCCTTTTAGCAAGCGATAGGCTCCCTGCAGTTCCCATAGGTTTCTCTTCCTCTGAAAAAATTAAGTTTGTAAGGCAAATCTCATTATTCAGTATAGATATTCAATCAGTTCAGCTTTATAATTTACTGAATACAAGAAACTGTTGCATCCATGTCTCCCAAACCGCTCAAAAATCTCTTCAATAATTGTTTTCTCTCCAATGGGTATAAGTGGCTTAGGAAGGACATTGGTGAGTGGTTTAAGGCGGGTTCCCAATCCACAGCCATTATAACAACGGGGATATTAAATTGTACCAGTGGTATATTGGTATTAATATCAAATAAATCTTCCCAAAAATAAACGGTTTCTATCTCATTGTCGCTGGTAAGAACTGGAATAAACTCCATGCGATATTTAATCATAACCTCTTTTATTTCAGTAAAAGAAGTCTTGCTATCTGCAACACGAGGGTTGCTTCTTAGTATTGTACCAATTAGTATTTCGAGATTATTCTCTTAATCAGTGATCTTTGTATATCGCCAATACTAAGTATACCTTTAAATTTATGAAACTCATCTAGGACTAATAATGAACGATATCCTGTTGAATCCATTAGTTTTAGTGAATCCAATAAAGTAAAAGTATCTGGAATTATTCTTTTCTCAATCTTCATGGTCAATACCGATATTTTAAAATAAAATTTTTATAAGTTTCACCTTTTTCGGGATATTTTTCTATCCATTGGTTTACAACGTCCTTATAGATAGTCTCCTTATGATTTTTCTTCCCAATGTAAAAGTCAGATGTGCTTTTTGAAAAGTTAAGTTTGAATTGAAGTAGATTATCGTCATTATTGCTGGTAGTGCCACCTCCTGCATGAAGATATTTGCACCCCTTTTCGATGCCAAACTTAATCATCTCAGAATACAACAAGCTATATGATGATGTGTACAAATATTCAGTCAATGCACCTCCCAGATGTCCATGGATATAATTATTATTGTAAAGTACTATAATAGCTGCAATCGGTTTCCTTTCATGTTTTACCATAAATAGGGCGGATTTTGTTGTCGTAAGTAAATTTCTAAAATACTCCTTGTTAAAGTATAAATAATTGCTGGATTTTACCCTATCCATTGCTTCTTTATATATTTTATAAAAACTATCTAAATCAGTAATATCATTCTCAATGATTTCAACATCAAGTTTATACTTATGGTTACATCTTCTTATTTGTTTTCTTGTTGTTGTTTGGAATGTTTTAAAAATATCTTCAAAACTCCTGTCTAATTTAATAAACATGGTTTTCCTATCAAAAAAAAATATCCAATTTACCTGTACTAAACGCATGATTATTGATAAGAGGATGAAAACGGGTAAATTCTGCAATTATTTTTTTTTCTTGAATATAGATATTAAAAGCTGAATAGAAAGCTAATATAAAAGACGAATTGTATGAATTGCTAACTATTCCATTATATCCATAAGCACCTTGTATATCGAAGTACTGATCATCTAAGTTGTAACCTAATTCGTTAACAGAATTTATTAAATAAGGATAAAGTGCAATAGCGCCATCTTTTTCAAAAACAAAACATTGTGCTTTCCCGTCTCCATAATCCTCATATAATTTATAATATTCTGGAGTAAAGTAAATGTCTTGTTGTTCAAACGGCAATCGTTCAAATATTCATTCCATTGCTGAGCATCAGAAAGAGACGAGACAAACTGTTTATGCATTAAATTCATTCTTTAAAATACTCATTGAAATTTCATCCTTGAAACTATTGTTTTTAAAAACTACTTCCCTAATAATGCCTTCTTTTATAAATCCGATTTTCTCATAAAGTGAAATTGCAATAGTATTTTCAGTTAACACCTTCAACTGTATTCTGTGTAATCCCAAATTATAAAATCCAAAACCTAAAGTGTCAATAGTAGCCTCTAGACGGCCTTTCCCTTTGTACTGAGGATCACCTATATATATAGCAAACTCAGCATTTCTGTCAATCAAATTTATATTCTTTAAAATGGTAATCCCAATTAACGATTTAGTTTCAATTACTTCAATCCCAAAAACGGTAACTGGAAAATTTGAGGTTCATATTTTCATCCATATTTTTTCCATCTCCATATTTACCGGAAACGGGTGGCCAGAATAAAGATTTGAAATTTCTTCCTCATTATTCCACGCAAGTGTTTTCTCAATATCTGAAGATGTCAGAGCCCTGAGTTTAATTTTTTTCATAATTGCAGGAGTTTTGATATTCTATAATAGGTGAAATTCCTTTTAAGAAAATGTACTACTTGGTATGTTTACATATATCTGTCAAATCAGTTGCATTTATAAGGTCATCAGTTGACAATTTTTAAACATCGGCAATCTATTCATTAATTGCCATGCCGGCCTTGTCATTACTCCATTTTCATTACTATATTTTAAAAATGCATCCCGTTCTTCAATATCTTTAAACAAGACGCAATTTAGCCAATAATTAGCAACTGCGTGTGTAGGTTCATTAAAAAACTCCACTGGAGGGAATTAAAGTACTGTTTGTACTGCTTTGCTATTTCTCTTTTTGAAGCTAGAAAGTTATCCAGTTGTTCCAGTTGAGCAAGTCCCAATGCTGCATTAATATTAGGCATACGGTAATTATACCCTATTTCATCATGCGCAAATTCCCATGCATGCGGTACTTTTGCCTGGGTAGTAATGTGCTTGGCGTGTTTGCTATTTCCTCATCCTGGAACAGTAACATGCCACCACCGCCGGTTGTGAGTATTTTATTGCCGTTAAAACTTAATACTCCGATCTTACCGAAAGTGCCGGTATGTTGGTTTTTATAAAAACTGCCAAGGCTTTCTGCTGCATCTTCAACTACCGGGATATGAAAATGATCACATATTTCAACTATCTCGATCAATCCGGCATGGATGACCAAAGGTGTGCATGGGCACACATGCGGTGATGGACGATTGGTTTTTTTGTTGAAGGTCTGGGTATGGTTGAGGTTGAGGTTGAGGTTGAGGTTGAGGTTGAGGTTGAGGTTGAGGCTGAGAAAGTTCAAGTTCAACATTTTCTTCAAGCCATTTTTCAAGGGCGTGGGTGATAGTCCCATCGTATCCATATCCACATCCAGGAAAACCGGGTTTGCGTTGCAATACGGATATGGCATTGGCGGTTGCAATAAAAGTTAGGGGTTGGGTGATTACTTCGTCCCCCTTGTTCAACACCAACAAGATTTAAGCGCTAAGATGCAGGGCATTGGTACCGTTTACGCAAGCTACAGCTTTGGTTGCACCTGTATACTTAGCTATTTCCAGTTCAAAACTATCAACGAATTTCCCAACACTCGAAACAAAGGTTGTATCTATGCATTCTTCAAGGTATTTTTTCTCATTACCGGCAAAAACCGGTGCGTGAAGAGGTATAATTGCTTCGGGCTCGTTGTAGATACCCGAATAAAATCAATAGTTTTTGGAAATTCTCATTCATTTTATAATTGATAAAGTAGCGTTTTTCTTTCTGTTTCAGGCCTTTCCAACCCTTAAAAGGTTTCTTCTAGTCCTTTTCTGAATATTATACATGGTTCTAAAATTAATTGGTTCAATTTAGTGCAATTTTATTTTCATGATTTTTGTTTCAACAGCCAATGCGCAAGAATAGAAGAAAAATAAAGTGCTCCTTCATTATTCATGTGGTTTATATCTGTAAAATAGGCTGGATGATTAAGAAAAATTGGTTCATTTGAGTAGTTCAGGAAATCCGCACTATACTTTTCAGCTAAAAGTGAAACGGTTTCAATTGTTTTATTCTTTTCAATTCGTGCATACAGGGGTGAAATAACAGTTACTACTCTGATATTATTTGATTTACAGGTCATCATTATAGATTCCAAGCCACATTGAGTTTAGTAGAATCAATTCCATCGTTTTTATTATAATTATCCTTCTTTTTTATGTATACCAACCTTCATTTTGGAATATAAGGGGAGGTAACCTTTTGTATCACCTTTACGAATCTTGTTATATTCCATGTTTCCAATTGCTATTGTTAATAAAAATCAATTGAAAAACGGGTAAATATGGCTGATAGCAATTTGTACTTTTGAAAGGACTCCGTAAATCAACAATGGATCTGATTTCTGGATGATCATAATAATATGGAAGGAGTGAAGATAGACGTTCATAATCATCCTTGCTGTAATAGAGGTCACCGGGGTTAATATCAAGAATTATAATTTTGGGATTGTATCTTTTAACAATAGCTTTAAATACTGCAGCGTTAAACAAAATAAAATTTCACGTCCTCGTCCTGTATTATAAAAACTCATGTTCAGGCTGTCTTCAAAAACTTCGGGTACATAATGATGGCTTGGACGGCAATTAAAAACTAAAATATCCGCTGTTGAACGTCATCGATTGCATAAAGTTGTGCGTAAATTCGCTCCGGCAACCTGTGAGAAATAGAAATGCTTTGTAATTTTGCCGGCAACCCGGTCAATAGCAAAAAGTATTAGCAGTAAGACTAATAAATTCAGTATAAAGTCTCTGGCAAACTGGTTTTTTATTCCCCGGAACATATGTATAGAAACTTTAGAATTGGAAGTAGATAAATTGGCCTCCATCGAAAACGCCAAAAAAGAGAATGGTTACGATTAGGAATGATAGACTTAATTTTCGCACAACCCAGTGTGGATGATTGAAAAATGAAACAGTACCTTTATAGTATTCATTTTTATATTCAACAGCAATAAGGAGTGCCATTTCCGCAAATGAATAAATTGAAGATGGCCGGTTAACGAATGACAAAGACCCTTTTAATGTAAGGGCTTTTTGGAGGATCAAGAATGCATCCGCTGTAGTATTTGCCCTAAAGAAAACCCATACAAGCCAATAAAAATGTTATACCTATCTGCAGATAATTATGTATTCTGGGCATTCGATCCAGATGTATAATCGTATTAAACTTTTTCTGCCAATTTTGAGTTACAATCGCAAACACCAGGTAAAAACCATTAATGACACCAGAGGTCCAGTTAGCGCCATGCCAAAAACCGCTAATCGTAAAAACTACTGAATAAGTTCAGATACCATCGCGGGACCGGAACGCGGTTGCCCCAAAGAGATATAAAGGTAATCTTTAAACCAGGTAGATAGGGAGATATGCCAACGTTTCCAGAATTCGGAGATAGGACGAGAAAGGTGGCTTAAAGTTGGTCATTAAATTGAATCCCATCACTTTGGCTGCGCCAATAGCAATATTGGAATACCCAGCGAAGTCGCAGTAGATCTGAGAAAGCAAAAAAGACAGTAGCTAGAGCAGTGTTTTCCCTGTGATGCCGTCGGAATTATTGTAAACGGCATTCACATAAATGGCTAACCGATCAGCAATTACGAGCTTCATAAAAAGCCCCCACAGCATCAACTTCAAACCTTCAACAACCCGATCGTACTCAAAATAGTGCTTTTGGTAGAATTGATGTAACAAGTTCTGAGTCGAATAGGTCCGGCTACCAGCTGTGGGTAAAACATTACATACAGAGAGTAAATTCCGAAATTTCGTTCAGCTTTTTGCTTTCCACGATAAACCTCAATTGTATAACTCATGGCCTGAGATGTATGAAACGATAGGCCAATGGGCAACAAAATTCCAAAGATGAGGTATCTGGTTCTGGTAACCTAACGTATTTAAAGAACACTGAAAGGTTGTCGTTCAGGAAATTGTAGATATTGCAAACACCGCGAGCACACTGATATTAGCAATTAAACTGGCAATCAACCAGTATTTGCGTTTCTTGCCTTTTGTGTTTTCGAGTAAAATCCCCGCAAAGTAGTCTACGGCTATGGAAAATCCCAGAATAAGAATGTAAACAGGGATAAAAGCCATGTAAAAATAGGACATGCTGCCAGCAGAAATCCACCTGAACTTATGCGGCAGGAGGAAGTAGATGAATGAAACAACTACGAAAAAGAGTGCGAAGTGGATGGAGTTGAATAGCATTAATTGAGTGAAGAGTGAAAAACTAAGAGTGAAAAGTGAAGAGTGATCCCAATAGCTATCAGCAAGATCCACGAATTTTCACTAATGTTATTCGTGTTAATTTGTGCGTAATTCGTGTTAATTAGTGGAGGATATTTTTATCCTTAACCTTTTTATATATAGGCTTAACTTACAAATTGTAAATAGTTGCTTTATATTTCTTTAAATTTTCAGCATTCTTAAACCATTGACAGGTTTCTTCAAGCCCTTCCCTGATAGTGAATTGAGTTTGAAAACCGGTAAGCTCCTTTATCAATGTATTATCACCCCATAACCTAAATACCTCTGAGTTTTTCGGGCCTTATGCGTTGTTCGTCGGTAATAAACTGTACATCGCTTTGCAAAATATCCTTAATCATATTAAGAGTGTCAGCCATGGATATCTCAAAATTGGATGAGATATTAATTTCTTTTCCGATTGTTTCGTCACAATTTGCAATAGCAAGGAAACCATTGCAGGTATCTTTTACATAATTAAAATCGCGGGTAGGAGTGAGGTCGCCCAGTTTTATTTCCTTAATTCCGGATATTATTTGTGTGATAATCGTCGGGATAATGGCCCTGGCCGATTGCCGCGGTCCGTAGGTGTTAAATGGGCGTGCAATAGTCACCGGCAGTTTAAAGGCATTGTAAAAACTTATGGCCATAGCATCGGCGCCAATTTTGGATGCGGAATAAGGAGATTGGGCTTGTTTGGGGTGCTTTTCATCAATAGGAACATATTGTGCGGTGCCGTACACTTCGGAAGTAGAGGTAACAATAACTCGTATTCCGCCCAGTTCTTTGGCTGCCTGGCATACATTAAGGGTTCCTTTTACATTGGTATCCACATAGCTGTCGGGCGCAACATAGGAGTAAGGTATTGCTATAAGGGCAGCAAGATGAAAAACGATATCCATGTCTTTCATTATATGCTTCACATAATGCGGGTCGCGTATATCGCCGCATACCACTTCGAGGTTTGGATTAGCAGGGATATCTTCGAGCCATCCCCAGTAATTAAAGGAGTTATAAAAGGACAGCGCTCTAACCTGGTAGCCGCTTGCGAGCAGCAGTTCAGTAAGATGTGATCCGATAAAGCCGTCGGCGCCGGTTACTAAAGCTCGTTTCATTTGATTAGATTTGGCTTTTTAGTGAATAGTGAATAGTGTTGCTTCGCTTCGCTCGCAATGACGAGTGAAAGTGTTCTTCGTTCGTGCAATTGGTGAAGATGTTGCTTCGCTTCGCTCGCAATGACAGTGAATGGTGAAGAGTGTTGCTTCGCTTCGCTCGCAATGACAGTGAAAAGTGAAAAGTGCCCTTCGGCGTTGCTTCGTTTTGCTTCGTTTCACTCGCAATGACTACGCAATGACCGCTCAGGGTAAAAAGAGTGAAAAGTTTAGTAAGTGAAAAACGAAAAGAGATCCCGATAGCTATCGGGAGAGAAAAGTGGGGTGCTAGAGGTTAGATTTTGCGGTTTTAACAGAACTGATTAGCATGTAAAGTGATCCCGCTAGCGATGGCGAGTGAATAGTGAATTATTCGTTGACAATTTGATCTAAAATAAGGATTTCGATTTCGTTAATGGATTTTAACCTGATATCATTAGTAAGAAAGTAGTTTGCCGTTGCCATAAGCGCTGTTGCAACCTGTATTGAGTCGGGGGTTTTTAACCCGTATTTTGCTCTTAAGGCTGCAGCTTTTATCGCAGTTTCGATAGTCAGGTCAATAATATCAATGGATGGTGAATTACAGAGAATGTTTTGGTACTCTTCGACTAATTGGTGTTCATTTGCACGCATAGGATGAACCAATACTTCGAGTAAAGTGATAACTGAAGTCTGGAACAAAAAGTCACCTTTGCTATTTGCCAGAAAAAGTTTATTCAGTACTGAAGCGTATTTCCTGTTTTCCTCCATGTAGTATATTAATGGAGCTGTATCAAGGAAAACTGTTTTGCCTTTCAGCATCTGAATTATTCCCATGAGTCACGTTCTTTTGAAACATAGGTATTGGTATCAGTTTTTTGCCAGATATTTTTGCCTAAGCCCTTTAACCTGGTAACTGAAACCGGCTGATGTGTTTTTTCTTCCTTTTGAGAAGATTGACTATCCTGGCCAGGATATTTATTTTGTCGTTATAGTCCAGTCTTTCAATTTCGTTCACTAACTGGTCAATATTTATTGTGGTTTCCATACTAAAAGGGTGTTTGTACAAAATTACATAATTTTAATGCCTGCTACCTGATCGTAAAGGAAAAAGATTAACATATTGTTTTATTCGCGTGTAATTCGTGCTGATTAGTGTCCTCTTTTTATCCACGAATTTTCACTAAAGGTATTGGTGTTTATTCGTGTGTAATTGGTGTTAATTAGTGGAGGCTATTTTTATCCACGAATTTCCACGAATGGTATTTGTGTTTATTAGTCTGTAATTCGTGCTGATTAGTGGAGGGTTTTTTATCCACGAATTTTCACTAATGGTATTCGTGTTTATTCGTGTGTAATTCGTGCTGATTAGTGGAGGGTTTTTTATCCACGAATTTTCACGAATGGTATTGGTGTTTATTCGTGTGTATTTCGTGTTAATTATTGGTTAATAGAGTGATCCCGATAGCGATTGGGAGTGAAAAGTGTCCTTCGGCTTTTTCGCCAAAATTGGCGGGACAGGCTGCTCATGGTGGCAGGTTGAGATTGCAGGAATTAATGTAGAGCTTGCTTAATCTTAACCTTCGTGCTTTCAGTATGCAGGTTTTAATACAGAAAATCCTTTGTGTTTTTGAATGTGTCGGCCATGAAATATTCAGAAAAGCATCAATGACTTTGTTTTTAAAAAAACAGTATTGATTAATTTACTTTATAATACCCGCCGGTTTTTTTACTGCCGCGTCGTTCTATCAGTTTCATTTTAATCAAATTTCGGATTTGCTTATCGAGCGTGCTGAAAGGTATTTTTATTTCTTTTGACAAGCGGCTGGTATTTATTCCTTCATGTTTTATTATATATTGGTAAACCGCTAACTGTCGGGTATTTAATTCGCATTCCCATTTAATTCGCAATTTAATTCGCCATTTAATTCACCATTTAATCCTATGCCTGGTTCGCCGGGTAGTTCAATACCTTTCATTTGTTTAAAATCCAAAGGTACTTTTGAAATAAAGATATCTTCTTCGGAAAACATAATTTCATCACTGCCCGAATAGGCTTTCGAATACTTATACACATTTCGAATGCCTGTGCCTAGCTCTTCGGCCCTGCCCATTTGTGTGAACAATAAGGCAATATTCGGATTTTTCGGATAGGATTGAAATGTGCCTGGCAAAAGCTGGCCATACACATGGGGCTTATTGGCATTTTGTGTTTCTACTCTGCTTTGATAAATAATAAATGTGCTTGGAAATGCATTTGAGTATTCGCGGTGAATAAGCATATTGGCTATTCACCCCGTTAGATAATTCTTTAGTCTGGTTTTTATATACCTCTTACCCCATGCCGTTTTTAAATACTTTTCACGATGTGTAGCATCTTGCTGATTCACACATGCTTCATAATAAAACCAAATTCAATGGCCTCCTGTTTTTAGTTGAGGCAACAAGCCCTTGTTTATGCTGATCTAACCTATTTTCCAAATCCTTTGTAAAGCCAACATACATATTTTGGTCAAGTTCACTTCTTAAAATATAGACAAAAAACATGGTAATTAATATCTAACGGGGTAAATTTCACGAAATATTTTATCCCTTAACGATATTCGTTGGTCACCTTCCAGGTAAAACTTATCGGGAAGATGTTTTGCAGCAAAATCCATTAATCTGTCATACGCTTCAATTAAATTGCAGCGGATGTTTTCACGATCATCATAACGATCCAGATCCACTTTTCGCAAGAGAGCATCAATTTTATAATGAGGGATGGCACTCTGTATTGTTTCATCTTTTCCAAACAGAAGCAATGCAGCCATTGTAAAACCCTCAGTTCCTGAAGCAAAATCCTTTCGGAAGAGGCCAGCCGTTTTGTAAAACTCTTCGTTTGTAAGTTCGTTCCAGGGATGATTCGTCCGGTTTATTCTGATTATTTTACGCACACGTTCGACAATTCCTGGCACAAAATCAGATTCGTATAAGAACGGGTAAATCGTATTTTCAGAATAAAGCGAATTTTTTCGGGTATATAAATTCTTGATCTGAGCGTCGGTTTTGATCTCAAAATCACCATCAGCACTCCTGTCGAATACCCTTCCATTACTGCGATGCACCTGGGAAGATATCGGAACAAAAATATGAATCAGCAATTTGTCATTATATTCAATAATTTTTGGCTCGACAAGAAACGACGGAAATAGTTTTTGTGGATTGTTGCTCAAATTGGCAATATTTTTGCACAGCATCTCAACCGAATTAGGATTAACACCTTCAATAGTTTTATCATCGCATACTCCTAACAAAATAGTGCCACCATTGCGATTGAGAAAGGCGCAAACAGAATCAAAAAGATTATCCGGGAGTTTGCTGCCTGCTTTTCTTAAACTCGACAGAAATGCCTTCACCTTGCTCTATTAACTGTTGGATGTTTGCATTCATGATGAGATGAGTGTTGTTGTGTGGAGTGAGGTTGACATGCTGCTCAGGGTGAAAATAGTGATCCTGATTGCGATCGGGAGTATCCACGAATTTTCACTAATGGTATTCGTGTTTATTCGTGTGTAATTCGTGTTAATTAGTGGTTTAATGAGTGAAAAACGAAAAGAGAAAAGAGAAAAGTGGGGTGCTAAAGATTAGATTTTACTGTTTTGATGCTGGCGGTTAGCATTTATTCAGTGAAAAGTGAAAAGTGAAAAACGAAAAGTTTAGTAAGTGAAGAGTGAATAGTGAAAAGTAATGTGTTAATGTGATAATGCGATAATGTGGGTTGGGAATTAAATCCCTTTGGTTGCTATGTGAATCGTTTTGTGTGCTTTGTGGTTAAGTAAGGAGTAAGGAGGATGGGGGTTATCAGATGATTTCGCTTGCCCAAAGCTTATCCAGAAACAGATTCCATGGAAGTATCATTACATTTTCAATCTGACGGGGATAAGGATCGTTACTTACAACGATAAGTTTTTTTACCGGGTATTCCTCGGCAAAACTTTTTAACCCTTTTATATGGCGAAGGGTTACCATATTTGTCGATTTTACTTCAATTGCTACTTCATGGTCGCCTAAGATAAAGTCGACTTCAATTTGTGAAGCGGTGCGCCAGTAACTTATCAGATAATTTATGTCAGAGTATTTACTATGGGCATAAAGTTCCAGGTAGATAAAGTGTTCAAATGCCTTACCAAATGACTCACTTCCTATTTCTATACGGCCTCTTTTTATCAAATAATTGGCAATTCCGATATCAAAGAAATAAAACTTTGGTGCAAGTATTACCCTTCGTTTTGGCTTTTTCTGAAACGATGGTAAGAACCGTCCAGTTAAAGTGTCCTCCAATATTTGGAAATACTCCTTTACTGTAGGCGCACTGATACCACAATCGGATGCAATATTTGAATAATTCAGCATTTCGCCATTGGAAAATGCAGCCATCTCAAGGAATCGTGAAAAGGAATTTATATTCCGGATTTTAGCCTCAGCCATAATTTCATCACGCAAATAGCTTCCAACATAAGCCGACAGAAGTTTAACAGGATTAGCTGCCAGGTAATGCCTTGGGAGTAATCCATTGTTGAGGGCTCTTATCAAATCGAAATCAGGAATTTCCCGGTAAACAAGTGGATATAATTCATATCTCAGTGCGCGGCCACCAAGCAGATTCCCCCCGGTTCGCAGGATATTTCGTGGGCTTGATCCACTGAGTATAAAACGGGAATTAGTATTTACTATCAACCAATGAATTTCATTCAGCAATTCAGGAATCTTCTGTATTTCGTCAATAATTACTATATCAGAAGTGCCTGATGCCAGAACTATTTCCCTCAATAAAGCAGGATTTCGAAGAAATCTGTTGTATTCATCAGAAAATAACAGGTCAAAATATAGTGAGTCAGGAAACAGGGCTTTAAGCAATGTGCTCTTTCCTGTTTGGCGGGCACCCCACAAAAAAGCACTTTCAGTACCGATTCCTTCAAATATTTGCTTTCTTAAATACATGATATTATAAAGTGCAGGTTTTGTTTATCAGGATAAACTGTATGCGAATATACGATATATTTATTAATAATACAAGGCTGAGTATGGAGCAGGGCAAAGAGAAGAGTTGGAGAGTGGGAGATGGGTACGGGTTATCTGTGTGCTCTGTTTTTTAATCTGAGTGTTCAGTGGAGAGTAAGGAGTAGTAAACTGGAGCCTTGCCTTTAAACTTTGAACTTTTTCCTTTAACCTTCGCTCCTGCGCAGCTTCGCCCCGTCACTCCCACAGTGATAACCAGGCAATCATTTAAGAAGGCCAGCAGGATTTGTTGGTATTTTCAGGCTTAGCGGGTGGCAAAAGTAGGGCTTATTAGTGAAGAGTGAATAGCGATTAGAAGTGAATAGTGATCCCGATAGCTATCGGGAGTGAAAAGTGAAGGTTAAGAAGGGTTATTCCTCATTAACCATATTTCCAGCTTTTTCAGCCAGTTCATACAGGGTTTCAGGAGCTATATCCGCTCCATTTGGCCAGGAAATGGTCCATCCATCGACAAATAATTTTTTAAAGTATGCCTGATTTGTAAGTGGTTCAAACACGCCCTGTCCTATAAAAGGTTTTAAGTCAATTGTTCCTTCTTTCCCATTACTGAAAACAATATGGATTAAGTAATCATGAAGATATTTTGCATCGATCACCCTGGGCATATATATTGTATTCATGACTATAAAATTAGTGTAAAGGTTCGATTTTATTGATTGCAGCTTTTTCGGTGATGTTTTTCCAGTTTTCATGTGGTTGTTTTAATTTTTACGGGTCACATGCCTGCCCGATGCAGGCGGGGAACTCGCCCTGAAAAACCTTCCCTCTGTGAGTCAATATACTGCCATGGCTCGTTTCTTCCAGTTCAATATTACGTAAAACAGCCCATTCTTTAATAAGTTTTAAAGCTGTGTTAGATTTAATGTTGCCTTGTATCATCTCTCCTTCAAAATTAAATATTCCTTCTGAGCCCTGATATTCAGCGTGAAAGTGAGGCGGGTTGTGCTCGCTATAGAACATTCGGATGATAATTCCGAAAAACATTGATACATAGGGCATAGTCAGAAAGTACTTATGTTAAAGAGTTTAAATAGTGAAGAGTGAATAGTGCCCTTCGTTCCGATAGCTATCGGAACCGCTCAGGGCAAGCTGCTCAGGTTGAAAATAGTGGAAAAGGAAACTGTAATTCCTAGGTTTGATTTAAGTTAAAGAATTTAATTCTTTTAACTCAGAAAATGGATTGATAATTTGCAGCCTTTCTTCAATAACCTGATTGTGATGTAAATCTTCGGAATATAAAATGGAGCAATGATTATTCAAGGCAGAGGCAACCATCATGCTGTCCCAAAATGAGAATCCATATGTTTCAGTGACTTTCAGTGTTTGATCCAATGTATTTAAATTCAGGTCGCTAATAACAAAATGTTGTTTCAAAAATTCAATTACTTTCTCCAGTTCCTGATTTGGAAATTTGAATTTGCGTTGTAAAACGTAAATGGTTTCATTAATTACCTGTAGACTGATAATATTACACTTCTGAATAATGTCAATGGCAGCCAGTTTTTTGTCATCATCCTGTTTGCCAAAAGCATAAATCAGAATATTCGTATCTAAAGTAGGCTTATCGCTCATACAATTCGTTGCGATTAAATTTGAAACCAGTTAAGTCAATATTGTACTGGTTAAAAAAACTGCTTACTTTTTGGGTATTGTGTAGATTAGGTGTATGTTTTTTGCTTCTCCCTGTTGCATAGCGTTGAACCAGAAATTGATAGAAATCGATCAATTCGTTCTGGGCTTTCTGTGGTAATATGTTTATGTCAATCATGTCGGTTGCTATTTTAGTTGTTCAAAGATAAAGAAAATAATGAATATTATGATAATTGAATAGTGAATGGTGAATAGTGTTGCTTCGCTTAATTAGTGATTTCTTTTTATCCACGAATTAACACGAAAGGTATTGTTGTTTATTGGTGGGTAATTTGTATGATTAGTATGCTATAACAAGTGAAAAGTTTCCTCTATGTGTTTTTTGCCGGAAACGGGTAAAGAAAAGTCGGTTAAGCGTTATGAATACCAGGGTAACCTGATGCTAAAAATTTTCCATAAGCAGAAAATCAGCAATATGCTTATGCCTGATGCCTTCAATATTATCTTTCCACATCTCATCCATTGTTACTACGTATTTCGGGTAATGGTCTTTAATTTCGAGCAAGGGCCTGAATTCCCTGTCGATAGTGGTTTGCTCCGTGATTTTATATGCTACCTGCACATATATTTTCTGCCCGGGTAATTCAGCTATAAAATCGATTTCGTTATCGCCTGATTTTCCAACAAAAACACTGTATCCGCGGCGTTTTAATTCGAGCATCACAATGTTTTCGAGCACACCCGAAATAAGCCTGTCCTTAAACCCCATTACAGCATAAAGCAGGGATTGGTCACCTACGAAATATTTTTCATTTGTTTTCAGGATTTCTTTTCCTTTCATATCGTAGCGTGGGATGCGGTATATAATAAACGCACCTTCAAGCGCATTCAGATAATTATATACGGTATTCAGATCTATTTTTCGAAATTGATTTTTAAAATAATCAGCCACATTTTTAGCCGAAAATTTATTTCCGATGTTATCAAAAACATACTTAACAACGCGTTCAAGTAGTTCAACATCACGGATATTATACCGTTGAACAGTATCACGAAGTATAGCCGATGAGTATATATCGTACAC
The DNA here is from genome assembly GCA_963714825.1 of uncultured Bacteroidales bacterium. GTDB lineage: Bacteria > Bacteroidota > Bacteroidia > Bacteroidales > UBA4417 > UBA4417. The sequence goes on from CAVQQF010000005.1 coordinate 16,858, forward strand.
TACCTTATAGGCAGTTTCAAACGTATATTCGCCGGTATGAAGAACCGGAAAGCCACCCATTCGTAAAAAATAATCAAATTCATGGTACCGGTTTGTGCTATCTTCATGGGTACGTTTATGTTTGAAAAGCAGGTATTCGGCAAATGAAAGTGTGTTAATATGCAAATCAATATATCGCCCTGCTATATATGTTGCCAACTCCGACGACAGGAGCCTGGAATTGGATCCAGTAATATAAATATCGGTATTAAAATCAACCAAAAAAGAATTTACGGCTTTTTCCCATTCAGCTACTTCCTGTATTTCGTCGAGCAGGATATAGTAGCGTTGGCTATTAGTAATCCTGGTTTTTATATAGTTATATAATTTGTCTGCTTTATCAATTTCAGAGAATTCGAAACTTTCGAAATTGATATATATAATATTGCTTTCCTTGTTTCCCCTTATAAAGAGTTCATCACTCAACAATCTGAGAATACAAGATTTACCACTCCTTCTAAGCCCGGTAATAACCTTAATGAAAGGTTTATCAATAAATTCGAGAAGCTGATTTAAATATATTTCCCGTTTGATCATTTTGCGGATATTTTGCGGTTATACCCGCAAAAATAGTGATTTAAATTAAAAAGTTTATGGTTACGACCCTAAAAAATATAATAATGGTGTTTTTAATAAAAAGTGATCCCGATAGCTACCGGGAGTGGCCACGAATTTTCGCTAATGGTATGGGTGTTTATTGGTGGGTAACTAATACTGATTTGTGGAGGCTAAAAAGTGATACTGTTAGCTATCGGGAGTGAGAATCAGCAAACAAATTAATTTATTATTTCCCAATGGCCGCCTTTTGTTGATCCGATACGTTTGAGAACTCCGTCTTTACGTAACTTTTCCAGTTGATACTTTACACCATCTTCAGAAATGTTTCTCAATTTCCGGGCTATTATCTTTCTGGTAATTTTTGGATTTAGCTTGATCAGTGCTAATATACGCTGTGCGGTTTCCTGGGTAGTTTCCTGGGTAGTTTCCTGGGTAGTTTCTTGGGTAGTTTCTTGGGTAGTTTTCGTAGGATCCGGTTGTGAACTTATTTTCTGTTCTATGTAATTGAACTCAGTAAAAAATCCATAGGTTGAGTTACGAAACACGAAATTCATTGTTGGGTATGCAGAAATCGCCTTACGTATCCGGATAAAACCACTGCCATATTTTTCAATTTCATTAGTAAGATAAAAGGCTTCGGCAATAAGTTTGTTGCGTGTACTGGCGCTATAACTATCCGTTTTTAAATCTTTTTCGGTAATGTTGCCGTATAATCCACTCGGATTGAAGAAACTTATACTCTGATCAAAGATCTTAATCTGAATATCAGTTGAACTCTGATAATCGCGATGTACCAGGGCGTTTGTTAAAGCTTCGCGTATGGCATCAAGCGGGTATTCAGGTATTTCGGTGTGCTGTGTTGTTTTGCCGGTTATCTCAACAGCAAACTTTATATGGCCAATAATGGTTTGCATTGATTCCTCCAGTACATCATACAGATTGCCGCTTATCATTTTATCGGAAATAATGGTACTCGGTGTTTTAAACCGGCCTATATGAACATTATAGAAGAGATTCTCTTGCGAGAAGAGTATCATTGCCGCATTTGTTGGTATACCATTTTGTATCATTTTCAGTTTCCCCAAAGCATCCATTGGATTATTGGGAAGTGAAAAACGTTTTACTGTATTTACCTTCTGAATAAATTGTTTGATCTTTTCAATGTTTAAACTATTGGCATTAGCACCGGCATATGGGTATGAATCCCATGAATATTGCATGGAAAGCATATACAAATCGGAAATTTGGGCTACATTTAACAAATGATTGGAATTGTTTATCCGTTTATAGCACCTCCCCCTTGCTGAAACAGGTTTAACCGGATATTCTTTAATAGTGATTGAAATAACTACCTTTTCTTCTATAGTAATTGCTTCTATTTCAGGAATAACAGATGGAGTTGTTTTGTTTTTTATTTCGTTAATCCAATTCTGAACTGATTCTGGATTTATTGAAACCCCCGTTATTGCACCTGTATCGGAAACCCCAATTAATACTTTTCCACCAGTTGTATTTGCAAATGCAACCAGTGTCTCAACGACTTCAATATTAAAAGTTTGTTTAAACTCCAATTGAAGCCCTTCTCCTTTTGAGATCAGTATTTTAACTTCTTCTGCTGTCATGGTTTCATTGCGACTGGCGCATATGGTAATAAATAGAGAATAGAAAATAGTGGACGGTATCCACGAATTTTCACGAATGGTATTTGTGTCGATTCGTGTTTAATTAGTGCCAATTAGTGGCCTCTTTTATATTCACAAATTTACACGAATGGTATAATGTTTATTGGTGTGTAACTAATACTGATTAGTGGAGGCTAAAAAGTGATACTGCTAGCTATCGGGAGTGAAGAATACTTTTCTGTTGTATTTATTAATTGACTAAAATCTTTTCTTAGACGGAGATTGGCGGTTATCGAAAAAATCAAGGATAATTAATTTGTTACCGCTGATTTTGTAAAAGATGTTAATTTGTTTCACTATAGCAAATCCTCTGATCCCTCTGGCTTTATTTTCAATTGTGCCTATGTCCGGGAATTCGGCAAGTGTGTCGAGCATATCGTAAACTTTTTTGATAAATATTTCTGTAACTCTCTGGTTCCATTCATTCAAAAGATAGCCTGTAATTTTATCAAATTTACGGTCAGCCTGCCTGGTCCAGAGGATTTCTAGAGCCATTTTGCATGCTTCTTCTTCATTTCATCATTGCTGATGAGATATTCCGGATTTTCACTTTCTCCAAGTGCAGTTATAAGTTCCTCTTGTTCCTGGTATGTGAGCCTGTCCCATAGCTGGCCTTCTTTTGTTGAAGATCTTTTTTTTATGAGATCATAGAGGTTGGCTAAGAGGGCTTCATTTTCAATGCTATCAATGAGAAGATGAAAGTTTCTTTTCAATTCTGCTGTATTCATGTTGTTGACCTCCTTTATACAAAGTTAATTAAAATCTTAGTATGTAGTCCGAGCTGATTAGTGGATTCTTTTTTATCCACGAATTTTGACTAATGGATTTGGTGCTTATTTGTGTTTAATTCGTGCAAATTAGTGGAGGATATTTTTATTCACAAATTTTCACTAATGGTATGGGTGTTTATTGGTGTGTAATTCGAGTTAATTAGTGGAGTAAAAGAGCGAATAAAAAGGCGATTTCACAACCTGTCCCGTTTTTTCGGGCACCTGTCTGCTAAAGAAAAAGCGAGGAGAATTGCTTAGTGGACAAATGGTCTGTGTGCTTTATTAGGTAAACATTGTGAGTAATAATTAAAAACTTACTCATGAAGTAGTTCGTAACAGCTTATATTTTTATTTATCAATTTGGGCTCAGGCTACTTCATAAAGGATTCCTTTTTCCTTTCCCATTTTTGAAGAAGCATTAAGAATTTCTATTCCAACAATTTGTCCATTGTCGGAATAATCAAGTATAATTCCGGGCTTTTCCTGATCGCTCTCAGCGATTTTTAGTGAAGAGAAACTTATGTAAACAACATCGGTTTCCTTATCATATTTGATCTTCATATTTCTCGATTTTAGAAGTTTTGTAAACAGTTATAACCAGTGGAGGCTTTTTGTCACTATTAACAAATACCCTGTAAAGATACTGCTTAGTGCCTTCATTAACAATCTTTTGATAGATATTAAGCCCGTTTGTGTCACTAGCAATCATTGAAGGGAAATTCAAAACATCTTCAACTATTGAAAATACAAGACCTCTTAACTCAATCTGTTCGAGTGCATGCTTTGAATAAACGAACGCCATATTTTGTTGAGTAAAAGTTAAGTTAGTGAATAGGGATACTGATAGCAATTGGGAGTATCTGCGAATTGGCACTAATGGTATTTGTGTTTATTTGTGTTTAATTCGTGGCAATTAGTGGAGGATTTTTTATCAACGAATTTTCACGAATGGTATGGGTGTGTAATTCGTTTTAATTAGTGGACTTTTTTTATCTGCGACTTTCCACTCATGGTATTTATTTAGATAAGAGATATCAATTCTATAAGAAATCAATTGCTTTTTCGATAAGAAACTCCTTGATGGTTTCCTCGGGGATGGGCTCGTTAAGAAATTCAACCGGTTCGGAGAAGTCGATATCCTCAAAATAACTAAGTTGTGCTCTGAAAAGTTTTTCCGAAAATAATTGTCCAAAAATAGAGGTAGAACGATCAGATATCTGGCTTACTGTATAATGATCTTTTAAAAGAAAATAAAGATCAACATAATCTTTCCATTTCGAACTAAGGCCTAAAGCAAAAGCTTTCATTGCCGCCAGATCGAGCAGGATTGGCATGCGAAGAATATCCCCAAGTTTTTCAGGAGCATTGATCTCATAAGGGTACTGAAAGAACGTAAATTTTACATCATGAATTGTTACATTCAATTGTTCGGTTACCCTGCGTGTAACTACATAAGGATATTCAAATTCCGAAATAGTTTCAATTATCTTTTTGGGTTTAAGCGGTTTATATTTAAAAAGATCGAAATCAATAGATCTGCGATGCCCAATATGCAAAGCTATAGCAGTTCCTCCAACCAGGTAAAACTCTTTTCGGAACAGCTTTACCAGCGGCAACAAGTCATTTTGATTTGAATTAAATATTTGAGTGTGCATATTTATTAATCAGCAGTGAAAAGAAGTGATATATTTCCGGATAATAATTAAGTTTTTTCCTGCCCTCAAGGCCTGAGAATATTTCAGTTAACCGATCAAAACCCATGATACTGATAAGTTGTTTTACAGCCTGGAGATCGCCATAATTAAATATAGTTTCAACCAGGAATTCATGGCTGATTTCTTCTTTTTTCTCTTCAGGCGTGTACCAGAAAAGATTGCTGTGTTCGTGTATAAATTGCTTTATATCAGGGGTGTTCATCTGTTTTCTGTTTATACAAATATATAAAAAATAGAATTAATAATGAAAGTTGTTCTTTCGCTCTTCCGCCAAAACAGGCGGAAAGGCTGCTAAGGATAACGGCGAAAAGTGATCAGGATAGATATCAGGAGTGTTATTCACTATTTTACCCCCCACCATTTGTTACTCAGCCCTGTATTACCAAGAATCAGCTTGAGTACTCTCCATGATGTATTTTCAATGGTATAATCGTCGGCAATTCGTTTGTAGCCTCCTGTTATTCCGAATTCGGTAATTACTGCTTTAATGCTGTTGAGCACCACATCGGGGTCGAAACCGGTCAGTATTATAGTACCGGCATCCTGGGCTTCGGGCCTTTCCATGGATTGGCGCAGCGAAATAGCAGGGAAATTGAGCATGGACGATTCCTCGCTGATGGTGCCGGAGTCGGAGAGGGTGCAGAGGGCATTCATCTGCAGGTACACATAATCAAGGAATCCGAAGGGTTTCATGAAGTTTACCAGGGGATTCATTTTAATATCGGTAATGTCCTCGAGGCGGTTACGCGTGCGTGGATGAGTGGATACAACCACCGGGTGTTTATATTCATCAGCCAGCTTATTGAGTATGGCCAGTATTTTGCGCAGGTTTTCGGGGTTATCAACGTTCTCTTCGCGGTGAACCGAAACGAGGAAGTATTTTCTGGGCTCCAGTTTCAGGGTGCCGAGTGCCTGGCTCTTTAGTATTTTGGGCATATAATGACCGAGCACTTCTTTCATAGGGCTGCCGGTGAGGTATATTCGGCGGTGTGGCAGTCCTTCGGATAGCAGGTGGCGGCGGGCATGCTCGGTATATACGAGGTTGAAATCGGCAATATGATCGATTACACGGCGGTTTATTTCCTCGGGTACGTTAAAGTCGAAGCTGCGGTTGCCGGCTTCCATATGGAAGATAGGGATATGCATGCGCTTGGCTATATAGGCAGAAAGGCAGGAGTTGGTGTCGCCAAGCACGAGGAGTGCATCAGGTTGTTCGAGTTTGAGTACCTCTTCGGTTTTGCGGATGATATCGCCAACGGCCGAACCAAGTGATGAGGTATCGACATTGAGGAAATGATCGGGTTTGCGGAGTTCGAGCTCGTTCCAGAATATTTCGTTGAGTTCGTAATCGTAGTTTTGCCCGGTATGAACGATGATATGATTCACGAACTGATCCAGCAGAGACATCACGCGGGAGAGGCGGATTATCTCGGGACGGGTACCGACGACGGTGAGGATTTTGAGTTTTTGCATAATATTTTTTTGAACACGGATGACACCCTTGCCTGATGCAAGCAGGGATTCGACGGATTTACACAGATTTTGATTGATCGTTTGAGTGCGGTTTTCTGTCGTTGGTAAAATATTTACGTTTGAAAGTTGGCTTTTTGCCGAAATTTAATAGTAATCCAACTTCTATTTCTGTAGCTTTTAAATAATTTATCAGTTGAAATTCATGCTCTTCTTTTAATGATTCGGATACTTTATTCTCGATAATAATACAGTCGTCAACAATGATATCGGCATAATATTCTCCTACCAAATTGCCTTCATAATATACATTTATTGGATGTTGACTCTTCAATTCAAATCCCATCAATGCTAATTCAATTAGAAGAGCATTATGATAGACCTTCTCAAGGAATCCATACCCAAGGGCGTTGTACACTTTATAAAACGCTTTGATTATCAACTCTGTTTTATCTTCGTAAAGCATAATCAGTATTTTTTGAACACGGATGAAGAGCTTGCCTGTTGCAAGCAGGGATTTAACGGCTTTTTGTTGATTTTTATTGGAACACGGATAAAGCGGATATAACGAATTTTCGCGGATTTTATTGGTTGTCTTGAATGTGGAGAGAGTGGATTTATTGAATATTATTTTTACCTGAAGTCATTTGTTTAATCGGTATTATCCATGTTCACATGCTAATTCTTTTAATCAGTGGTCATCAGTTAAACCTGTGTCATCCGTGTTCTAATCCTAAACGACCTCGAAGAACGTATCTGGATCATTTGCATCGAAAAACTCATTAATCCAGAAAATCGTATACAACTCCTCGTCGCCAGTATTTTTAATATTATGTGTAAACCACACAGGCATATCGACAAACGAAGGCTTTTCGCCATCGAGCTCGAAGGATAAAACCTCATCAGTCCCGATGCGGCGCAATTCAATAAGTGCTTTGCCTTTGATAACTGCAAACCTCTCGGATTTGCGGGTATGAAAATGGTTGCCGCGGGTAATGCCGGGAACTGTAGTAGAAAAAGACACCTGTCCTCCGCTGTTTAATTTAACGGTTTCGACAAAGGATCCCCTGGCATCGGTGTTTTTCTTCAGATAGAAAGGAAAGAATTGCTTGTGATCGATGTAGCACAGAAAGGTAATAAACAGGTTGCGGTCGAAGGGCGTGCTTATATCGGGGATAATTCCATTTTCGAGGTACCCGGTTTTGAAACCTTCGAGCGTCCTAAGCAATTCCGAAACTTTAATAGTGGAAGTGTGAGGTATATGGAATGCTCTGACAGCTGGCTTATTGCTGTTGCCTGCTGATTGCGCATCAGTAATTTGTTTTAAAATCTCACCTACCAGTTCGCTTACATAAATGAGTTTTATCTCGCCGTCGACCTCAATTTTTGGTTGTTCGTTATGTGTAAGCTGATGGCAGAAAGTGGCAACAACCGAGTTATAATAAGGGTTTCCGAAAGGTCCGAAAACATTTGGGATTACAAGGCCGGTAAATTTTGCGTTGTTGGCATTTGCCCATTTTTCGAAAAGCAGTCGGCCTTCTTTTTTCGATCGGCCATATACATTGTCGCGTTCCTCCTGGGTTGACGACGAAAACAGAACATGAGGCGCTGACCGTGTGTGCTGCATGGCATCAATAAGCTGCTGCACAAGGCCTATGTTGGTTTTGTAAATAACATCAGGGTCGTTGTGTCGGTTTAGTGCTGCAAGATGTACAATTACGTCGCACTGCTTTACCCAATGCTTGAGTTTTTCCTCGTCGGCAAAGTAACTGTCTTCAAAGGGGATAGTCTGAAACTTATCATTATATAAGTTCAGGGTATTGAAAAGGTGTGTGCCTACGAACCCGGGCTGGCCGGTGATGCCTATTTTGAGCATTGAATTTTTTTTAATGGAACGCAGATGACGCGGATGAGGCAGATTGACGCGGATTATATATCAGGAACACAGAGGATGCAGCTTATAAGGATTTAAAAGGATCCATTTTTAATCTTTTAATTTATCAGCGTTGATCCTTTAAATCTGCGTTATCTGCGTTCTGTTATGCATATCAGTTTTCTATAAACCCAAATCTGCCTGGATCAGATCCAACTTTAGCAATAATTTTTTCGTTCCTTCCACATCAAGCCTTTCGGTGCTGTGCGAGGTATAGTCGTCAACTTCCGAAACTTTTGATTCGCCTTCGGTAAAAAATTTGCCGTAGTTCAGGTCGCGGTTGTCGGCAGGTATGCGGTAGTAATCGCCCATATCGGTTGCTTTGGCCATTTCCTCGCGATTTACAAGTGTCTCGAAGAGTTTTTCGCCATGCCGTGTGCCAATCACTTTTATTTCGCTTTTTGAGTTATACAATTCAATCAGGGCTTTTGCCAGTACTTCTATGGTAGCAGCAGGAGCTTTTTGCACGAAGATATCACCGTTTTCGCCATGTTCGAAGGCATATAAAACCAGGGTAACCGCATCCTGAAGAGTCATCATAAAACGTGTCATATGCGGATCTGTAATGGTAATAGGTTCTCCTTTTTTAATCTGATCAACGAATAAAGGGATAACCGAACCCCGCGAAGCCATAACATTGCCGTAGCGTGTGCCGCAAAAAGTGGTACCGCTACCTGCCAGGTTACGACTTTTGGCAACCATAACTTTTTCGCTCAGCGCTTTCGACATACCCATGGCATTTATGGGATATACAGCTTTGTCGGTGCTTAAAACGATGGCATTTTTCACTCCGTGTTCGAGGGCACTGTCGAGTACATTTTCGCAACCCATTACATTGGTTCGCACGGCTTCCATAGGGAAAAATTCGCAGGAGGGAACCTGCTTGAGAGCAGCGGCCTGAAAAACGTAATCCACTCCCCGCATGGCATTATCGAGGCTTCGTTTATCGCGGGTGTCGCCGATATAATATTTTATTTTATCGTTGCGGTACAACTGACGCATATCGTCCTGTTTCTTTTCATCGCGTGAAAAAATCCGTATTTCTTTGATATGAGTATCTAAGAAACGGTCGAGAACAGCGTTTCCGAACGAGCCGGTACCTCCGGTTATAAGTAGGGTTTTATCAGTAAACATTGGGTATGTATTAGCGTTTATTTTTGTGTGATTTATGCTGATTAGTGGTCTCTTCTTTATCCACGAATTTTCACTAATGTTATTCGTGTTTATTCGTGTGTAATTCGAGCTGATTAGTGGACGCTTTTTTATCCGCGAAAGTTCACCGCTTTATATCCCCCGGTTTTTTTGCTACCCTGGTGTATAATATACTGTAGTTTCCGGAGCAGGCTAAGTTGCCGTTCAATAGTTTTTAAAGGACGGTTATTTAATAATGATGACAGGTCTTTGGCCTGCATACCCGGGTTATTATTGATAGCGTTAAGCAGGGTAGTTAAACCCTCATTTAAACCCTCATTTAATCCCTCATTTATTCCCTCATTAATCAGTATATTATTAGATATCCAGGATACCAGGTATTCTTTGAATTGTTACCATAATGCCTCCCATAACAGATTGAAATACCGGAACAGGCAGATTTGCAGAAACAAAGCCTGTGGTTATTTTGGCAATTCCTCTTCCCCAGGCTTCAATAAAACCGGCTTTAAAGAAAATATCAGCAATGTTTTTGTTGGCAGGTCGCGACGGATGTTTCTCAAGCAGAGTTTCAATCGTAAAGCCTTCGGGCAAGCGTCCTTCATTCCAAAGAACAAGTTTGTCATTATACACGCTCAATTGAATTGGTGCACCTGTGTAATCTTTATGGATGATTGAGTTGAAGATGGCTTCACGGAGTGCATCTTCAGGAACTTCGAGTTGCTCGATACGCTGAAGGCCTTCGTAATGTATAGGTGAAATCAGATATTTTGATTTAAGGATATCCATTACTTTATCAGCCATTTGCAGGATATTTCCTTCAACTACATCCTGAAATCGTAGATCATCATCCCCATCAATAAAACGCCCGATTTTGAATGATACCGAAGGGAAAGCCACCAGGAAAGAAATTTATCCTGAAGCAGGTATAAGCTGTTGTAATCTTTGTTGGACGAATTCATATTTTAGTCGCAAAGAAGGTGATCTGAGTTTTTTGATAACCTGATTGGTTAATAAATATTTTATTTGGATTGGGCTAAATAATTGGAGTATAGTGAACCAGGAGTATGATTCCAGTATTTTCAAAAAAATCATTTCCTGATTAAAATGCCCGGCCTGTTTCATGTCTCCGCGTAAAACAGCATCAATATCTTCGGCAGAGATAGTATAATCCCAAAGGATTTGTTTCAGGGCCGTATTTCGTTTTGCTGTTTCCATTTAATGCTTTATTAATGCAAAGATAAACACTTAATTGTAAATCAGGTGTTGGTATCTGGTTAGTGAATTACGATACAGATAGCTTCGGAAGTTTCCACGAATTTTCACTTATGGTATTGGTGTTTATAAGCTAAGCTTATATTGGTAGAACTTGATAAAGGAATGGTAAAAATCTAATGGTCTTAATCCTATAAATTAATGAAGCTTTCGAAATCGATACCTGATTGCCGGCTTATAGATTTAAGAGTCCCAACCGGGATTTCTTTTCGTCCGGCAGGTACAATAACGGTTCTTTGTCCATCGGAGAGTTTTTGATGGCTTCCTTTCTGACTTTTCAACAAGAAACCTTGTGATAATAGAATTTTCAGGATTTTATCAGAGGAAGGAAGCTTTGTCATCAGATATTTATACTTAACTCGCCAATAAGACTTTCGTTAATTTCCTGATAGTTCTTTCGGGCAGGTGCATCTTCAAAATACAAGTCAAGAGCTTCTTTTAAATTATTTGTCGCTTCTTCAACGGTACTTCCAAAACTGGCAACATCAACATTCAGGCTATGTGATACATAGTAATTGCCTTCTTTGTAAATTATATATTTTATCGTTTTCATTCCTTTATTGTTATTATTATCAGTAACAGTAAAGTTACGCTTTTTTTTGATGTTTGATTGCTGAAAAGATTGGTGAAGTAAAATAGTGATACCGAAACTATCAGGAATGTCCACGAAATTCCACTAAACGAATGCGTAGTTTTTCATGTGTAATTCGTGCTGATTAGTGGTCACCTTTTATAATCTCCCATCCACCATTTCAAGCGGTAATATCGATTTGATATCGTACAGCACGGTTTTGGAATTCCGGTGGCTGAAATCAAATGTCTTAAACTCCTCATGAGCTACTGCCAGCACAATGGCATTGTAATCGGCCAGGTTATGTGTTGAAATAATGTCGCGGCCGTATTCGTGTTTTACTTCGGCAGCATTGGCCCATGGATCGTAAATATCAACCCTGCAACCAAATTGTTCGAGTTCCTTTACAACATCAATAACTTTGGTGTTTCGAATATCGGGGCAGTTTTCCTTAAAAGTGATGCCCAGAACCAGCACTTTTGCGTTTTTGATAACAATGTCCTTGCTTATCATCAGTTTTACGACCTGTGCGGCTATCCATGCGCCCATGCCGTCGTTCATGCGGCGGCCGGCCAGGATAATTTCGGGGTGGTAGCCGACTTCCTGCGCTTTCTGTGCCATATAGTACGGATCAACTCCAATACAGTGTCCGCCAACAAGCCCGGGCGAGAATTTCAGGAAATTCCATTTGGTGCCGGCGGCATCGAGTACTGCGCGTGTATCGAGGTTCATGTGCGCACATATGCGTGCCAGCTCGTTAACGAAAGCGATATTGATATCGCGCTGTGAGTTTTCGATTACTTTGGCTGTTTCGGCCACCTTTATCGATGGCGCTTTATGCGTGCCTGCTACAATTACTTTTTTATACAACTGATCCACTTCTTCGGCAATTTCGGGTGTGGAACCTGATGTAACTTTATGAATGGTAGTGACCGTATGCTCCTTATCACCGGGATTGATTCGTTCAGGAGAATACCCTGCATAGAAATCAATATTCAATTTCAAGTTCGAAACCTTTTCGATTACCGGGATGCAATCGTCCTCGGTACAACCGGGGTAAACGGTTGATTCGTAAATAACAATATCACCTTTTTTTATCACCTTGCCTATGCTCTCGCTGGCTTTGATAAGCGGAGTAAGATCGGGGCGGTTGTTTTTATCAACGGGTGTAGGTACGGTTACAATAAATATGTTACAATCCTTTATTTCGTCGAGTTTGTTGGTAATATAAAGTCCTTTGTCAGCAGGGATGCTATGAGTCAGAACACTCTGCAGGTTACTATCCTCCACTTCCAGTGTATCATCGTGCCCGGCATTTATACCAGCAATACGTTCGGTGTTAATATCAAAACCAATAACTGGGTAATGTTTGGCAAATTCAACGGCAAGCGGTAAGCCAACATATCCGAGGCCGATCATGGAGATTTTGTAGGGTTTCATTTGGGGAATATTAAGTATAGTTTATATGTTTTCAGAGTTTCAGTGTTGCAGTGTTACAGTGTTTCAGGGTTCCAGCGTTTCAGTGTTACAGGGTTTCAGGATTAGATTGATATACTATAATTTTTTTTTATGACCAGGTAGCCCGGAAGAGGAAAGGTAATTAATGAACTTTTTTATCTGGGCTGAAAGATTGAGGCAATCATCGAGCAGGGCTTTATGTTGCTCATCTGAAATGTGATCGGCATCAAAACATCTGTAAACTTGCGAGCGGGTTTCGCCCAGACTGCCTTTAGCAATGTAAAGGAACTGAATGAATTCTTTTGTGCCATCTCTTTCAAAACCTTCGGCAATGTTATCCATTACCGAACCGCTCGATCTCAATATCTGATCTTTAAGAGAGAAATCTTTTGAAAGGTTTGTTGTATTAACCAAATTCCTGATTTTAATACAAAGTAATCTTGCATTTTTCCAAATATCTAATTCTTCGAATCTTTGAATTGTCATATAAAATTCATTAATATAAATACTTTGTTGAACTTTATTATTATTGCTAAATCGCTACTGTAACATTGAACCCCTGAAACATTTTTAACCTCTCCGACAACTTTAGGACCAATACTTCTCGTTAGCTTCGACCCACAGCTTCGCCCTTTCAGTCACATTTGTTGGTTGTTTGACCTATATCTATTTGAGAATACAAATCCCTGACTTATTGTTTTACAGGGTAGCAGGCATTATTCGGATCGCTTCCAGAGCAGGAGTATTTCTTCTTTCTTGAAATTTGCTGTATAAGCAGCAAGCAATTCGGGTAGTAGCAAGGTATAGTTTATGGTTCGGTTTATGAGATTTTGTGATTTGATGATGAGCTGATCGAGGTATTCGGTATTTACGTCTTCACCCAAAATAAGCATATCAATACACTCACTGTCCTTACCGCAGGCTACATCACCGATAAGGTACACGCTTTCGACCATTCCCAGGCGTTCGACAACCTTTTCGATCAACTGATCGAGGCCAAGGTTTTTACGTAATAAGCTGTTTATTTCGGGAAACAGGGGATGGGAAGTGTTGGCTGAATATACTTTTCGGTTGGCTTCGGTATGTGAAGTCAGGAGGCCGGCCTGTTCAAACCTGTTCAACTCGAGGCGGATAGAGTTACTGCTTTCGCCGAACTCACTTTGCAGACCGCGCAGGTGCCCATAGCTGTTACTGTTCAGGAAAAGCCTGGTAAGCAATTTGATACGGGTTTTTGATGTTATCAGCGAGTCGAGCATAGTCGTTGATTTTAATCAGGTTATGATTATAATAATTTTAAGTACAGATTTTAGTAATGCAAAAGAACGAAATGGCTAAATATGAATATTGAGTAACAAAATTACTCTTTTTTTTAATTAATACATAGATTGTATTATTTTTTTTATAAAATGTTCATAACCGTATTTTTAACGCTTCTTTCTACTCTTTTTCAACCAGGTCGAGGCTAATGGTTACCAGTATATTGGTTCCTGTGCTGCCAAGGCGGACGAGGACTTTCTTTTTGCCGCGGTATTCAACCATTTCGCCCTGCATTCCGACCAGGGTTCCGGATGTGACAATAATTTTCTGGCCCGGGTCAAAACGCTCGTTACTCACTTCCATTTCGGCGCCTTCGTCGAGTAGCATTTTCAGGGTTTCAATCTGCCTGTCGGGGATAGGCGCAGCTTTGCCTTCGAAAGTAACATAGCAAACCAGCCCGGGTGTGTTTATTGCATTGTAGTATTCTTTTTCGTTTACACGAAGGAAAATATAGGAACTAATAAGGGGTTCTTCGACCCATTTCAGGCGGTCGCTCCATTGCCGCCTTGTGCGTTTTATTGGGAGATAAGCTTCGAAACCCGCTTCGGTAAGTCGTGTCAGAGCCTTCTTTTCAGTCCTCGATTTTGTATAGGCCGCATACCAGCGCGATTCGTTGGGATTAATAAATGCCATAGTAATATTCACTTTTTCAGATACAAAGATACTTTTTTATCCGTGTTGCTTATACCCGGAAAACTTGTTCGTAGATCGATTTTGTAATATTTATAATACCTTTTTACATCTTTTCCCACCACATTCCAATAATTATCAACATCAAATCTCAAAGAAATATTCTATTGCCCTCATCCTTACCAATACCAGGTACAAAATTCCTGAAAATTGCATTACCCACATTTCTCCCTTCTCCCATCTCCTTTCTCCCTTCTCCCTTCTCCCTTCTCCTTTCTCCCTTCTCCTTTCCTCTTTATTTCCCCTCCAGGTAACCTTCAAACACCTTCCTGACTCCTTCTTCAAGTGCAATCTTGCTTTTCCACCCCAGCTTCTCCAGTTTGCTTACATCCAGCAGCTTACGCATGGTGCCATCGGGTTTCGAAGCATCAAAAAGCAGCTCACCACTGTATCCGGTAACTTTTTGAACCAGTTCGGCCAGTTGCCTGATGGTCAGTTCGTTTCCTGAACCAATATTGATATGAGTATTCCGTATTTCGGTTTTACCGGCAGGTTTAAGCGCATCGAAATCAATATTTTCCATCACAAACACGCAGGCATCTGCCATATCCCATACATGAAGGAACTCCCGCATGGGCGTACCTGTTCCCCACAACGAGAGGCTTACTTTGCCGGTTTTATCCTTGTTAATGCCCTGTCCCGAAAGGAATTGTAAAATAGCTTCGTCACTGGTATCAACAGTTATTTCATCAACCGGAAGTTTAGAAAAGTCGCGGCGGATAGCAGCCATATTGTTATTTTCGAGGCAATGGGCGAGGTACATTTTACGCATCATTCCCGGGAGAACATGGGAGTTTTTCAGGTGGAAATTATCGTTAGGTCCATACAGGTTGGTAGGCATTACCGAAACGAAGTTGGTGCCATATTGCAGGTTATAGCTTTCGCATACTTTTATGCCTGCAATTTTAGCGATGGCGTATGGCTCGTTGGTATATTCCAGTTCGCCGGTAAGCAGATGATCCTCATGCATAGGCTGAGGCGCATTTTTTGGGTAAATACACGAACTACCCAGGAACAGCAGCTTTTTTACTCCATGCACCCATGCATAATGGATTACATTATTCTGTATCTGCAGGTTTTCGTATATGAATTGCCCTCGATACAGGTTATTGGCCAAAATACCCCCGACTTTAGCTGCTGCCAGGAAAATATATTCCGGTTTTTCGGCTGCAAAAAAGGCCTCCACTGCTTTCTGATCTGTCAGATCAAGTTCTTCGAGGGTTCGCAGAACGAAATTGGTATAACCCTTCTGTTGCAGGTTTTGAAGTATGGCACTGCCTACAAGGCCTTTATGGCCGGCGATGTATATTTTGGAATTGCTTTTCATCTTGATAAGAAATATTTAGAGTAGGATTGGAGTTTCGGGTTTGACGGGAGGAGAAGCGAGCACTGAGCGGTTCCGATAGCTATCGGAACGAAGTGCGGGTTTGAAATGTTTCGGGTTTAACTCTTCAAACATTTCAACCCCTTCAAACTCTTCAAACATCATAATGCAGTATGTTTATTCAAAATAATTCATCACCCTGAACCCACCGTCCTTCAGGTACTTCTCCTTGCTGGCAAGTTTAAGGTCGCTTTCAATCATATCCTTTACCAACGAGGCCAGGTCGTGTTCGGGCTGCCATCCCAGTTTGGTATTGGCTTTGGTTGGATCACCCAGCAGCAGTTCAACTTCAGTTGGCCTGAAATAAGCTGGATCAACTTCAACAACCACAGTACCTGGCTCAATCATGTGTTCAGTGTTATGACAAACCCTTACATATCCTTTTTCGTTGACGCCTTCACCTTTAAACTCAACTTCTATGCCTGCTTCGGCAAATGCCAGCCTGACAAAATCTTTAACCATAGTTGTCACGCCCGTTGCAATTACAAAATCTTCGGGTTTATCCTGTTGAAGCATCAGGTACATGGCCCGTACGTAATCCTTAGCATGGCCCCAGTCGCGTTTTGCCGAAAGGTTACCGAGGAAGAGTTTTTGTTGCATACCCAGTGCGATCCGCGAAACTGCCATTGTAATCTTGCGGGTAACAAATGTTTCGCCACGTATGGGCGATTCGTGGTTAAAGAGTATTCCGTTGCAGGCATACATATCGTAAGCTTCGCGGTAGTTAACGGTAATCCAGTAAGCGTATAATTTTGCAACAGCATAAGGACTGCGTGGATAAAAGGGTGTGCGCTCACTCTGTGGCACTTCCTGCACAAGCCCGTAAAGTTCGCTGGTCGATGCCTGGTAGAAACGCGTTTTTTTATTCATACCAAGTAGCCGGATGGCTTCCAGTATCCTGAGTGTACCTATTCCATCAGCATTGGCAGTATATTCGGAGGTATCGAAACTGACTTTCACATGCGACATGGCTGCCAGGTTGTAAACTTCGTCGGGCTGAATTTCCTGCACAAGTCGTATCAGGTTTGACGAATCAGTCATATCACCGTAATGAAGAAAGAAATCCCTGTTCTCAGCATGTGGGTCCTGGTACAGGTGATCGATGCGATCGGTGTTAAAAAGCGAACTCCTGCGTTTTAAACCGTGGACCTGGTAACCTTTTTTGAGTAAAAATTCGGCCAGGTATGCGCCATCCTGACCTGTTATTCCTGTAATTAAAGCAGTTTTCATGAAAAATAATTGTTAAGTGATATTTGGTTATAGTTTGGTTTCGGGTTTAGCTTCGCTATGTTTTGTTGAAGAGTTACAGGGTTTCAAAGTTTCAGCGTTTCAGGGTTAGCAGAGTTATTATAAAGTTACACTGTTTAGTTTGGTGCTGGTATGGTTTGGGTACCTTAAACCCTTCAACCCTTTAAATCTGTTTTCTGATCCCATGAGCAATAATAATGCTTTTTCGTGCATCTTCCAATCCAAAACCATTACCTGCCAGTATTTGTTCATAGCTGCGTGTATGTAAATCGGTAAATCCTTCGCTGAATTCCACTTCCTCACCATCAACAGTTATTGAACGGTAGGTTGTTTTTCCTTGTTCTTTGGCCTTTACCGGAAGGTGGTCAGCATTGATGCTCAGATGCCAGTTTACGTTGGCTTTTTCGAGTTTCAGAAACCCTGCAGCCTGGTCTGCGTCATGAATTTTAACCACATTTTCAACAACATCACCAAAAATCCAGGTAAGCATATCGAAAAAATGAATCCCAATATTAGTTGCAATTCCGCCCGAATGCTCCAGGTCGCCTTTCCATGAAATATGATACCATTTACCCCGGCTTGTTATGTATTTAAGGTTCACATCATATGTTTTGCCGGCGGCGCCCTTAGCTATTTTTTCTTTTAGCTCAATAATTGCCGGGTGAAGCCGGAGTTGTAGTATGGTAAAAATACGTTTTCCCGTTTCTATCTCCAATTCGGCAAGTGCATCCAGGTTCCAGGGATTCAGTACCAGGGGCTTTTCGCAAATTGCAAAGGCATCATTCCGCATAGCAAGTCGCATATGCGCATCGTGCAGGTAATTGGGCGAACAAATGCTTACATAATCAATTTTATACCCCGGGCCTTTACGGCGAAGCTTGTCGAGATGCCTGTCGAAACGCTCAGGCTCTGTAAAAAAATTGGCATCCGGGAAATAACTGTCCATAATCCCGACTCCATCGTAGCGGTCGAGTGCCGAAACTAGTGTATTGCCGGTATCTTTAATGGCTTTCATATGCCTGGGGGCAATATATCCGCCGGCTCCTATAAGCCCGAAATTTAATGGTCGATCTGACATAATTCTCAACGAATATTAAAATTTAGTATTTACTTGGTTTATTGGCAAAAATAAAGTTTTTATTGATGCGGTGGGTAAGTGATAGGATTGATTAGATTGATAGGATTGATTAGGATTGATAGGATTGATTAGATTGATAGGATTGATAGGATTGATAAGATTGATTAGATTGATAGGATTGATAGGATTGAAAAGATTGATTAGATTGATTAGATTAATAGGATTGAAAAGATTAATAGGATTGAATAGATTGATAGGATTGAATAGATTCGGGTTTGCAGATTTTCGGGTTATAAAACTCTTCAAACTCTTCAAACATTTCAAACTGCATAAACTCCGTAAGCACTTCGTTCCCGAAATGCCACTATAAACTCTACCTTTGCATTATCAAATCAAGTATGATGACTGATCCAATCCAATCCCCTTCCAATCCACGGATTAAAAACATTATTAAACTGCAATCCGGAAGTAAGGAGCGCCGTAAGCAAAATCTTTTTGTTATCGAAGGATTCCGCGAAATATCAAGGGCTATGGCTGCTGGTATTGAGGTAAAAGAATTATATGTTTGTAAAGAGTTGGATACGCCACACAGGAGTGATGAATTGCTTCGGCAATATGGAAGCATGGATGTTTTTGAAGTTGGAATCGCGGCTTTTAACCGGATTGCATACCGCGAAGGTTCGGATGGACTTATTGCCCTGGCAGTTCCGCGTTACCTAAGTCTTGATGATATTAAACTGAGGTCAACACCACTGATCCTTGTCATTGAGTCCGTCGAAAAACCGGGAAACCTCGGTGCCATTATGCGTACCGCCGATGCTGCCCGGGTTGATGCTGTAATTGTTTGCGATCCACTCACCGATATCTATAATCCAAATGCAATACGCTCGGGAGTTGGCTGCGTTTTTACCCGGCAAGTTGTTACATGTACTTCGGGCGAAGCTATTAACTGGCTCCGGAATCAAAAGATTAAAATATTTGCAGCCGCACTTTCGGAAAAAGCTTTGATATACCACCAGGTCGATTTTCGCGGGCCCTCGGCTATAATAATGGGTACCGAAGCCACAGGTTTAAGCGCCGATTGGCTTGATAAATCTGACAACCTGATAATTATTCCCAATGAAAGGGATTGCCGATTCGCTGAATGTATCAACTTCAGCAGCAGTACTTGTTTTCGAAGCTTTGAGGCAGAGGGAGCAGGGCTAGTAGTCCGGGTGCGACTTAAAGTCACCCTCGGACTACTAGCCTGGCCAAGCGCTCGGAACTAACCAAGCTAAATCAAATCACCAGCCCAAACTCAATAACTCTGCTTTTATTGACAAGCACTCTATCTCTGATACCTTTTAATTCAGCATAAGAGGAGTATTCCCAATCCTCAGCCTTTTTTACTAAACCTGCTTTTACCGGATTATTATGAATATAATTGAAACAGGTTTGAAGATACTGTTTCTCAGGAATTTGTACATTCATAAAGCTAACGCCAAAATCGGTGTACCAATTTGAATCCAGGCCTTTGAGGTCATTTGTGCAAATTGATTTGGTTTCGGAACGGAATAAGGAGCCACTTCTGTTTTCCTGTATATTAATTGCTCTTGTATAGGAAGCAAGCATAATTCCAATTGAGTGATTTAGTAATATAACTTTAGCTTTAGATATATCAGCGCTATGAGTTGCCGGCTTCATGCTTTTCGGGCTAATGATTTCTTTAGGTAATTCAACTTCATTAACGTATGCCAGCAGATGAAAATGGTTAGGCATCAGGCACCAGGCCATAATATCGGTATAAGGTAAAACATAGGTGCTTATTTTTTCAACGAAAAACCTATAATTTTTCTGTTTGAAAAATATCAATTGGCGGTTATTTCCCTGATTATAAATATGGTAGACTCCACTTTTTTCGAAATGCATGTTGTTACTGGATTAGCGATTACACCTAAAATATTTATGCTAAGGAATTAAGTGCTTCTTCAGAACTAAAAAATCTTGTGAATAGTTATCATAATACAAATATACAATTCAAATAATATATTGTCAACTTAGTGTGTTGAATAATTTCGATCTCATTTTTGAATAATTGAATTAAGATCACTTAAATGAGAATAGCTTAATCAAAAAACAACCACGATATTCCAAACTTAAAAGCAGCATCAGCCTGCGGATAGTCTGGAACCATCATATAGGTGTAATTCATCAGCCCCGCGTTAAAATGTTCGTATTTTACGAACAGACGGGCTCTCTTTATATTCAGATTCACAAAAACATCGAGATAAGGGTAGTTGCCAGCTATATAACTGTTCTGACGGTAAAAAGCCCTCAATGCTGGCATGTATGCATCCTGAAACCATTCCGAATGGTAGGTGCCACTTATTCCGGCCTGCGCATGCAGGGCTTTCTGAAACAGAACCACATCATAACACAGGGATAGTTTCCCGATAAAGGCAGGAAGCTGCAGTATGCTGTCGGGTGTAATTTGTTGTGCTGCTGCATACACATTGGCTATCCAGTGCTTTAGCCTGAATTCCTTGCTCACATGGCCCGATATAATTGTTAATCCGTCAGAATACTGTTGCGGTAAAATGTTTTGATCGAGGTAAACATAATTAGCAAGCCTGAGATATGAAGCCTTCAGGTCGAACCCTTTTAATACCACACCAAGTTCACCTTTCACATAATTTTGAACACCAAAGTCATTAGCCCAGTTAAAATAATCAGTATAATAATTTGTGAAATAATAATCGGGATGCGTAATGCCCTGGGCGACATTAAAGTATGCTTTATGGTTCTGTTTCCCGAAATACTGATAGAAACTTCCATCCATCGAATAGTCTCCACTCTTATACCCTCCAAGCACCAGGAAAGCAGATGCCTTAAAAAATGTTTTCTGTTTAATAATCCCTTTCAACATTCCAAAAGGAACTGTTTGCCTGAAAATATCATTCAATGTTGTATCACGGTGCAGACGGTCAGTCTGAAAACGTAGTCCGAAAGAATACTGTAACGGAAAGCTTTTGCCAAGTGTATCAGGAACCTCATTGGAATAAACCAGGCAGTTTTCGAAATGTGTATGCAATACTGAATCGAAAACAGGAACTGTATCATAGAAATACGACGGATAAAAACCAGTAGGAGGCGAACTGTCCTCATAGGCTGTGCCGCTTCGGGAATAACGGAAAGTATGTACAAACCTGCCTGCATCAAATTTGCGGGGTACCAGGGTGATGGTTGAATCCGTTTTAAGAACTTTTGTGGGTTTCTGAATATGGAAATACTGCTGAAGAACAACACCGGTATTTTTACTCCGGTTCGTGGCACTCGAAAGATTTGTTGGTATTACCTTTCGGTTCGACTCGCGATCATCGGTGAAATACGATACATCACTCAGTCCACCGTTTTCGTAGTTAACGGCACGATCAGTTCTAAAGGTAGTAAAAGCGCCGTATCGTTTTGACGGGTGCAGAAATGCGCCATAAAAAGTACCACCGGTATTGTACGAACGCTGCCGCAGATAAATACCCGGAGCATTGGCAAATCGTGCATCGAGGCCAAGGTAAATGCCTGAGCCGATCCGTTGCGAGAAGTTGATATTGAATTTTTGTTCTTTTAAAGGGCCCAGGTGGTACCTCAATTGCGAAAACGGGCTTTCACTCATATAAAACCGTATGCTGTCGTCCTTTAGTTTATAGGGTTCGAATACATCGGATCTGAAACGGAAATTTGGACCGGAATTCAGTGCATAAATGAGGGGATATGCTGCTGTTCCCTGGTTTCCCAGTGTAGCATAATATTGATTATACTGTTTAGCTACATCGTATTCCTCGAAATGGTTTAGAGGTTTCGAAACTGAACGGAGGGAATAAGCACCCTGTTCGTTCAGCGAAAAATAGCTTACAAATACCGAATCAGGACTCAGTACATTTTTCTTATCGCTTTCTCCTTCACCCTCTTCTGTATTTTCGCCCTGTCCCTGCTTTTGTGCAACGGAAATGGAAGCAAATGATACTAAGAGCAGTAAAGAAAGGAATAACGGCAGGATTCTCATGCGTATGTTGGGTAGGCCCTGAAATGATTAAGGCTGCAAAAGTACTGAAAAATCGATTAGCCTGTGCGGAATGGCTGCATGATTGACTCGAATAATAAATGAACGCTGATGATCAGGAAAGACTGGATGAGCGCATTTAGTAACAGAACGCGGATGACGCAGAAAGAATGGATGAGCGCGGATATTATGGGAACGCTGATGACGCGGAATAAGCGATTTCCTGCTGTTAGCAGGGATGAATGCAAATTTCAGATTGGTGTAAAACACTAAGAATCGCAAACCATTGATAATTGTTCAGCAGGGTAGGGGAGTGTGAATTTCGGTTGGCAAAAAAACCCTGCTATGCAAAGCATACCAGGGTAATAAAATTCGGCAGCGACAGGATTTTACCACGCCTTTTGGCGTGGGTCCCGCTTTGATCCGGAACCATCTTCGCAGGCGGGCTTATCCGCCTGGGTCGGATCGGAATGTGCAGCGGCAGATAAAATGAGTGAGTGAGTCTTTAGGGCAAAAAAAAACCCTGCTATGCATCGCATACCAGGGTAATAAAATTCGGCAGCGACAGGATTTTATCACGCCTGTGGCGTGACTCCCGGTTTGATCCAGTACCCTCTGCGCAGGCGGGCTTATCCGCCTGGGTCGGATCGGAATGTGAAGAGGCTGATAAAATGAGTGAGTGAGTCATTTGTGGCAAAAAAAAACCCTGCTATGCATCGCATACCAGGGTAATAAAATTCGGCAGCGACAGGATTTTATCACGCCTGTGGCGTGACTCCCGGTTTGATCCAGTACCCTCTGCGCAGGCGGGCTTATCCGCCTGGGGCGGATCGGAATGTGAAGAGGTTAGATAAAATGAGTGAGTGAGTCATTTAGGGCAAAAAAAAACCCTGCTATGCATCGCATACCAGGGTAATAAAATTCGGCAGCGACAGGATTTTATCACGCCTGTGGCGTGACTCCCGGTTTGATCCAGTACCCTCTGCGCAGGCGGGCTTATCCGCCTCTGGCGTATCGGAATGGGAAGATGTTGATAACATGAGTAAGTGAGTATTTGTGGCAAAAAAAAACCCTGCTATGCATTGCATACCAGGGTAATAAAATTCGGCAGCGACAGGATTTTATCACGCCTGTGGCGTGACTCCCGGTTTAATCCAGTACCCTCTGCGCAGGCGGGCTTATCCGCCTCTGGCGTATCGGAATGGGAAGAGGTTGATAAAATGAGTAAGTGAGTATTTGTGGCAAAAAAAAACCCTGCTATGCATCGCATAACAGGGTAATAAAATTCGGCAACGACATACTCTCCCGGTTTGATCCAGTACCATCTGCGCAGGCGGGCTTAACTTCTCTGTTCGGAATGGGAAGAGGTGGACCCCGCCGCTATAGTCACCAAAAGCTTTTAAATATTTTGGTTTTTTCTATAAGAACGAAAAAATTGACAATTGAAAGAAAGAAAATACAGAATTTATCACGATGAGTTTATTGAACGTCAGCAGAAAATTTACGGGTAATTAGTACTGCTCGGCTTTGCCATTACTGCCTTTACACCTGCAGCCTATCAACGTCGTAGTCTACAACGACCCTTAAAGGAAGTCTCATCTTGGGCTGAGTTTCGCGCTTAGATGCTTTCAGCGCTTATCTCATCCATACGTAGCTACCCTGCGATGCAGCTGGCGCCACAACAGGTACACTAGAGGTATGTCCAACTCGGTCCTCTCGTACTAGGGTCAGGTGCCCTCAAGCTTCCAACGCCCACAACAGATAGGGACCGAACTGTCTCGCGACGTTCTGAACCCAGCTCGCGTGCCACTTTAATCGGCGAACAGCCGAACCCTTGGGACCTTCTCCAGCCCCAGGATGTGACGAGCCGACATCGAGGTGCCAAACCACTCCGTCGATGTGAGCTCTTGGGAGTGATCAGCCTGTTATCCCCGGCGTACCTTTTATCCTTTGAGCGATGGCCCTTCCATGCGGAACCACCGGATCACTATATCCTACTTTCGTACCTGCTCGACTTGTTGGTCTCACAGTCAAGCACCCTTATGCTATTGCACTCTACGCACGGTTACCAAGCGTACTGAGGGTACCTTTGAAAGCCTCCGTTACTCTTTTGGAGGCGACCACCCCAGTCAAACTACCCACCAAACACTGTCTCCCGCTTAGGCGGGATTAGGCTACCAAATAAACAAAGGGTGGTATTTCAAGGTTGACTCCACGAAACCTAGCGACCCCGCTTCACAGTCTCCCACCTATCCTACACATCGTTTATCCAAAGTCAATGTTAAGTTATAGTGAAGGTGCACGGGGTCTTTCCGTCCCGTTGCGGGTATCCGGCATCTTCACCGGAACTACAATTTCACCGAGCTCATGGCTGAGACAGTGCCCAGATCGTTACACCATTCGTGCAGGTCGGAACTTACCCGACAAGGAATTTCGCTACCTTAGGACCGTTATAGTTACGGCCGCCGTTTACTGGGGCTTCAATTCAAAGCTTCGCCTTGCGACTAACCTCTCCTCTTAACCTTCCAGCACCGGGCAGGTGTCAGGCCTTATACGTCATCTTTCGATTTAGCAAAGCCATGTGTTTTTGATAAACAGTCGCCTGGGCCATTTCTCTGCGCCCCGCCTTGCGGCGGGGGTCCTTTCTCCCGAAGTTACAGGGCTAATTTGCCTAGTTCCTTAGCCATGATTCACTCGAGCACCTTTGGATACTCTCCTCGACTACCTGTGTCGGTTTACGGTACGGGCAGCTATAACCTGAAGCTTAGAGGTTTTTCTTGGAAGTCTGATTAGGGTCATTATCCACTTGTCCGAAGACTCACGGTACTATCAGGTTCGACATTCTGAGCGGATTTTCCTACTCAACATATACCTACACCCTTCAACGTACTATTCCGTCAGTACGCAGACCTTTCACTACCTCCGTCACCCCATCGCAGTTATAGCCGGTACATGGAATATTAACCAGTTGTCCATCGACTACCCCTTTCGGGTTCGCCTTAGGCCCCGACTAACCCTGATCCGATTAGCGTTGATCAGGAAACCTTAGTCTTTCGGTGTGCGGGTTTCTCACCCGCATTATCGTTACTTATGCCTACATTTGCTTTTCCAGACGCTCCAGCATGCCTTACGACACACCTTCAACGCAGACTGGAATGCTCCCCTACCAGTGCCGACTAAATTCGACAATCCATAGCTTCGGTAATATGCTTGATGCCCGATTATTATCCATGCCCGATCGCTCGACTAGTGAGCTGTTACGCACTCTTTAAATGAATGGCTGCTTCCAAGCCAACATCCTAGCTGTCAGTGCAATCAGACCTCGTTAGTTCAACTTAGCATATATTTGGGGACCTTAGCTGATGGTCTGGGTTCTTTCCCTCTCGGCCCTGGACCTTAGCACCCAGCGCCTCACTCCCGAGTATATTGTCATAGCATTCGGAGTTTGTCAGGATTTGGTAGGCGGTGAAGCCCCCTAGCCCAATCAGTAGCTCTACCTCTATGACACTTAACCTCGAGGCTGTTCCTAAAAGCATTTCGGGGAGTACGAGCTATCTCTCAGTTTGATTAGCCTTTCACCCCTACCCACAGCTCATCCAAAGACTTTTCAACGTCAACTGGTTCGGTCCTCCAGTCCGTGTTACCGGAACTTCAACCTGACCATGGGTAGATCACAAAGTTTCGCGTCTACCCCCTCTGACTGAACGCCCTATTCAGACTTGCTTTCGCTTCGGCTGCATCGCGTCAACGCATTTAACCTTGCCAGAGAGGAGTAACTCGTAGGCTCATTATGCAAAAGGCACGCTGTCATCACGCCAAAGGCGCGACTCCGACCGCTTGTAAGCGTACGGTTTCAGGTTCTATTTC
Source organism: uncultured Bacteroidales bacterium (assembly GCA_963714825.1). Lineage (GTDB taxonomy): Bacteria > Bacteroidota > Bacteroidia > Bacteroidales > UBA4417 > UBA4417. Next base: position 43,098 of record CAVQQF010000005.1, read on the forward strand.
ACTCTTCTGTTCGAAGTACTTTTCACCTTTCCCTCACGGTACTTGTTCACTATCGGTCTCTCAGGAGTATTTAGCCTTACCAGATGGTGCTGGCAGATTCCCACAGGATTTCTCCGGTCCCGCGGTACTCAGGATACTGCTAGGTATCAAATCGATTTCGTTTACAGGACTATCACCTTCTATGGTCCAACTTTCCAGATGGTTCTACTATCAATTTAAAGTCCACATTGCAGTCCTACAACCCCGACATTGCCGTAACAACGTCGGTTTGGGCTGTTCCCCGTTCGCTCGCCACTACTTAGGGAATCACTATTGTTTTCTTTTCCTCCAGGTACTTAGATGTTTCAGTTCCCCGGGTTTGCTTCCCGCTTAATCGGGATATCACTGTCTTCAACGTAGCTGGGTTGCCCCATTCGGAAATCTCCGGATCAAAGGTTATTTGCACCTCCCCGAAGCTTATCGCAGCTTATCACGTCCTTCATCGCCTCTGAGAGCCAAGGCATCCACCATACGCTCTTAATAACTTTCTTACTATCTTGTATTGCTCGATTTTAATATCACTAATACAACTTTCGAATGTCAATTATTCCTATTAACTTGATGTATTTCTTTCTTTCAATATGTCAAAGAACTTGATATCGCCGTGATCTGCAATGCGGATCTCGCTTGATAGTTATCAGAACTGAATTCGACTGAACTGTGTGGAGAATAACGGAGTCGAACCGATGACCCCCTGCGTGCAAGGCAGGTGCTCTAGCCAGCTGAGCTAATTCCCCCAACGAACGTTTATGTAGTCCCGCGCAGATTTGAACTGCGGACCCCTACATTATCAGTGTAGTGCTCTAACCAACTGAGCTACGGGACTATGTATTATCTTCAATGCTCAAGCTGACTTCAGACTTCCTTAGCTCCGAAGGATAGAGCCCTTACGCTGACTCGTTTGGGATATCTATAAAGTAAAAACATGAAGTCAACATAAAACAACGAATATCCTGATCGTTTCTCAACGACCTAAGAATAATCTCTCTAGAAAGGAGGTATTCCAGCCACACCTTCCGGTACGGCTACCTTGTTACGACTTAGCCCCAGTTACTGGTTTTACCCTAGGCCGCTCCTTACGGTTACGGACTTCAGGTACCCCCAGCTTCCATGGCTTGACGGGCGGTGTGTACAAGGCCCGGGAACGTATTCACCGCGCCATGGCTGATGTGCGATTACTAGCGAATCCAACTTCACGAAGTCGAGTTGCAGACTTCGATCCGAACTGAGACCGGCTTTCGAGATTTGCATCCTGTCACCAGGTAGCTGCCCTCTGTACCGGCCATTGTAGCACGTGTGTAGCCCTGGACGTAAGGGCCGTGCTGATTTGACGTCATCCCCACCTTCCTCACTACTTGCGTAGGCAGTTTCTTTAGAGTCCCCAGCATTACCTGATGGCAACTAAAGATAGGGGTTGCGCTCGTTATGGGACTTAACCCGACACCTCACGGCACGAGCTGACGACAACCATGCAGCACCTTGTAGACGTGTCCGAAGGAAGATCACGTTTCCGCGACTGTCATTCTACATTCAAGCCCAGGTAAGGTTCCTCGCGTATCATCGAATTAAACCACATGCTCCTCCGCTTGTGCGGGCCCCCGTCAATTCCTTTGAGTTTCAATCTTGCGATCGTACTCCCCAGGTGGATCACTTAATCGCTTTCGCTTAGACGCTGACTGTGTATCGCCAACATCGAGTGATCATCGTTTACGGCGTGGACTACCAGGGTATCTAATCCTGTTTGCTCCCCACGCTTTCGTGCCTGAGCGTCAGTTATCAGCTTAGTAAGCTGCCTTCGCGATCGGTGTTCTGTGTCATATCTAAGCATTTCACCGCTACATGACACATTCCGCCTACTTCAACTATACTCAAGAATGACAGTATCAATGGCAGTTCTACAGTTGAGCTGTAGGCTTTCACCACTGACTTAACATTCCGCCTGCGCACCCTTTAAACCCAATAAATCCGGATAACGCTTGCATCCTCCGTATTACCGCGGCTGCTGGCACGGAGTTAGCCGATGCTTATTCTTACGGTACCTTCAGCCCCGCTACACGTAGCAGGGGTTTATTCCCGTATAAAAGCAGTTTACAACCCATAGGGCCGTCATCCTGCACGCGGCATGGCTGGTTCAGGCTTGCGCCCATTGACCAATATTCCTTACTGCTGCCTCCCGTAGGAGTCTGGTCCGTGTCTCAGTACCAGTGTGGGGGATAATCCTCTCAGAACCCCTAGACATCGTAGCCTTGGTGAGCCGTTACCTCACCAACTAGCTAATGTCACGCATGCCCATCTTTAACCACCGGAGCTTTAATTGCAAATGATGCCATATTCGCAATGTTATGGGGTATTAATCCCAATTTCTCGGGGCTATTCCCCAGTTAAAGGTAGGTTGCATACGCGTTACGCACCCGTGCGCCACTCTCACCAAAGTATTGCTACCTCGGATCCCGTTCGACTTGCATGTATTAGGCCTGCCGCTAGCGTTCATCCTGAGCCAGGATCAAACTCTCCATTGTAAGTTGATCTTAAATGTCTCAGATTTTTTCTTCTCTGTCAAATAAATTTGAACAGGGGATATTTGCTACTTTATGTTTTGACTTCAGTTTTTCAAAGAACTTGGTGATCTATAAATAGCCTGTTACAGCTGATCATTTCGTATTTTGTTTCCCTTTAAGAACTCGCGACTTTCATCTTGCAATTTCTTGTCGTGATTGGGAGTGCAAAGGTAAAACCTTTTTTTACTCCTGCAACTATTTCTTTAAAAAAGTTTTTAACAATTTTGTTAAGAAATTAAGTTGAGTTAAACGGGGCTGCAAAGTTACAACAATAATTAAAACGATCAAGCTTTTTATAAATAAAAAACAAAGGAAAGCCCTAATTTGTTTATGTTCAGAATAATATATTTCAGAAATACTTCCTGTTTATTCTTCTGCTCTTTAGCCTTCAATGAACCTTCTCTCTTAGGAGGGTGCAAAGGTAAAACATTATTTTACTTGTGCAACAACATTGTGAAAATAATTTGTATGAATTATTGAATATACAGTGAATCAGTAAGATAAGTATTTTTAACTTTTATTAATTTTATGGATAACACTATATTTTGTTACTTTACACAATATTTCTGAACCAAAAACTGATGAGAAACATATTTTATTCCAAAACACCTATATATATAGGTATAATCTTCCTGGCATTTATTTTTCATTCCAGCACATTGAATGCCCAGGTGGATGAGGGAAATAATAAAGAGAAAAGTAATTTCAGCTCGCGTTTGTTTTACGGTGGCGGATTCGGGTTGCAATTCGGAACGGTTACTTTAATTGAGCTTTCACCACTGGTGGGTTATAAAGTTACACCAAAATTCGGTGTGGGTGTGAGCCCAACCTATAAATACTACAGTTACAAGAATTATTATTCAAACTCGAGCAGTTTAAAGACTAATGTTTATGGCGGCAGTGTATTTGCAAGGTACCTGATTTTCAGCAGTGTGTTTGCTCATGCCGAATACGAGACTTTATTTTTCAATACAAAATATCCGGGTTACCCTGATGAATTACAGCAATTTAACAGTTTACTCGTTGGCGGAGGATACAGGCAAATGATAGGGCGAAATGCCGCTATGAACCTGATGATACTCTGGAATCTGAATGATACCTACGATTCGCCTTATACAAACCCGGTAATCAGGATGGGATTCAGCATAGGGATGTAACACAGCCCGTTGTTGAAAGAATTTCATACAAGTTTTCTTATTTCAAAAAAAAAGGCTTCCGTTAGTGGAGGCCTTTTTTGTGAAAAGAGTACTTTTCTTAATGAGGTATGTTTTTCAGGACTTCAAGGGTGAGGTCCCAGAACTGCTGCACGGTATCAATGTGAAGTCTTTCGTCGGGCGAATGTGCTCCTTTAATAGTAGGGCCGTACGAAATCATGTCAATACCCGGGTATTGCTCGCCGATTAAACCACATTCGAGCCCGGCATGAATGGCCAGCACTTTGGGCTCTGTATTAAATAATTTAACATAAGCATTTCGGGTGACATCGAGGATCGGTGAATTAGGGTTAGGTGTCCAGCCCGGATATCCGTCGTCGTGGGTAATTTTAGCCCCGGCTAGCCTGAAAACACTTTCAACCATATTCAGTACATCCTGCTTGCTCGATTCGGAAGAACTCCGCTGGCTGGTGCCTATCTCAATAACCTTGTCATTCATTTTTACCGAAGCAAGGTTTGTAGAGGTCTCAACAAAGTTGGGAACATCGGCCGACATGGTTATTACTCCATGCGGACAAGCGTATAAAGCGTTGAGCAATCGCTCCTGGGTCGATAAGTCGATAAGGAACGAAGGCAGTTCTGTTGGCTGATAGCTTACCAGGAGACCAGGTTCACTTATACGGAATTCATTTTTTACTATTGCATTGTATTTTTTTACATATTTTGCAAATTCCTCATTAAACCTGTTGGGAACTATTACAGTAGCAATTGCTTCGCGTGCAATAGCATTACGAAGATTACCCCCGCTGATTTCGGATATCCTCACTTCGAACTGATGACTGACACTCCAGAGCAGCCTGTTAAGGATTTTTACAGCGTTACCGCGACCCTTATTAATATCATCACCTGAATGCCCACCCTGCAGACCCGACACTTTTATCTGGTAACCCGCAAAGTCATAATTTACGGCTACTCTCGAATAATTCAAAAATACTTTCGTATCCTGGCCTCCTGCGCAGCCTATAAACAATTCGCCTTCGTCCTCCGAGTCGAGGTTTAGTAAAATATTCCCTTTCAGGAAGCCGGGTTTAAGCCCTTTGGCCCCTGTAAGCCCTGTTTCTTCGTCGACAGTAAATAAGCATTTCAAGCGGGCCATGTTCAATGTCGTCGCTGGCCAGAATAGCCAATTGGGTGGCAATGCCAATTCCGTCGTCGGCACCCAGCGTTGTTCCGGTTGCTTTAATCCATTCACCTTCCCTTCGGGGGATAATAGGGTCGTTGTCGAAATCGTGGTAGGTGTCGCTGTTTTTTTCACAAACCATATCGATATGGCTTTGCAGGACAACGATTGGGAAATTTTCATACCCTTTGGTTGCTGGCTTCCGTATCAGAATGTTCCCCGTTTCATCTGTTTCCGATTCGAGATTCAACTGTCGGGCAATGCCTATTAAGTAGTTGGAAATAAGTTGTTCTTTTTTTGATGGTCGTGGTACATTACATATCTCACCAAAATAATACCATACTTTTTCAGGAGTCAATCCTTCAAAAACTTTGTTCATACCTAGTTTTGATTTTATTATATGCAAATATATAAGATAAATGCAAATTCCGGTGTTTTATTTTAAATTTACGTGAAATACGCAAAAAAAACAGAAAACACAGCTTCTTTCATGAATAAGAACCGGAAAGTTCGGGAAGAAGATTTCTTTTTATGATAAATCAGCCCTCAGCAGGTCGGAAATAGTTTTGGCCGGATCTTTAGCCGAAAATACAGTGTTGCCCGCTACCAGAACATCCGCCCCGGCTTTGAACAAGTGCGGTGCATTCGCAAGATCAACTCCTCCATCTACTTCGATCAGGATTTTTTTGCCTGTGGATTGAATCATGTTTTTGAGAGCGGCGACTTTAGCATAGGTATTTTCAATAAATTTCTGACCGCCATAACCTGGATTTACTGACATTATAAGTACCAGGTCGAGTTCGGGCAATATGTCGGAAAGTAAATTTACCGGTGTATGCGGATTAAGTACGACGCCTGCTTTCATTCCTAATTCCTTCACCTGCGCCACCGATCTGTTAAGGTGTATGGAAGCTTCATAATGAAAAGTGAGTATATCGGCACCGGCCTGGCGAAAAGTTTCGAAATATCGTTCGGGCTGAACGATCATCAGGTGAACATCAAGCAGTTTTGTGGTAGCTTTTCTCACGGCTTTAACAACCGGAATACCGTATGAGATGTTCGGAACAAAAACCCCATCCATTACATCAATATGTATCCATTCGGCCTGGCTTTTGTTAATCATTTCTATTTCTTTACCCAGTTGAAGAAAGTCGGCTGATAATAAGGAAGGTGCGATGATGGGCATAAGAGAGAATGTGTAAAATGAATTTTTGAGTTGAAACGATAAAATTATAAAAAAAACAGGACCAAAAAAAAGAGCGGACGCAAATCCACTCTTTATCTTTTTAACCCAGGTAGGTTTTCAGTATTTTGCTACGAGCAGTATGTTTTAGCCGGCGTATTGCTTTTTCCTTAATCTGCCGAACCCTTTCGCGGGTAAGGTCAAATTTTTCACCAATTTCTTCGAGGGTGTAGGGATGGCTGCCGTTGAGGCCGAAATAAAGCTTGATAACATCAGCTTCGCGCGGGGTGAGGGTTGATATAGCCCTGTCAATTTCTTTACGCAATGATTCGTAAAGCAACCCTGTTTCAGGGGTCGGCCCGTCGTCGCTGCGAAGTACATCGTACATGGTGTTGTCCTCGTCCTGTATAAGCGGTGCATCCATTGATACATGACGGCCGCTGTTGCGCATGGATTCTTTTACCTCATTCTCACTTATTTCGAGTAAGGTAGCAATTTCGTCGCTGTTAGGCTCACGCTCGTACTGCTGTTCGAGCTTGGCATAAGCTTTGTTGATTTTGTTGATAGCTCCGATTTTGTTGAGCGGAAGCCTTACAATACGCGATTGTTCAGCCAAAGCCTGCAAAATTGATTGACGGATCCACCATACAGCGTAGGAAATAAATTTAAATCCACGGGTTTCGTCGAAGCGCTGAGCTGCTTTGATAAGTCCCAGGTTGCCTTCGTTGATAAGGTCGGGAAGGCTCAATCCCTGGTTCTGGTATTGTTTCGAAACAGATACCACAAAACGGAGGTTTGCCTTTGTGAGTTTTTCGAGGGCTGTGCGATCGCCCTGTTTGATGCGTTGTGCGAGCTGTACTTCTTCTTCGGCAGTGATCAGTTCAACTTTTCCGATTTCCTGGAGGTATTTGTCCAGTGAAGCAGTTTCGCGGTTGGTTACTTGTTTTGTTATTTTGAGTTGCCTCATAGTATAAATTTGTGTTGGCGTTCTGTAATACGCAATAAATTGAATGTAGGTTTCATTTATCTCAAAAAAAACACCTTCCTGTTAATAAAAAAACAGGAAGGCGGGTTTTTGTTAAACTTATTTTGATCCGCTTTCGCTCTGATCGGGGCGGGGAAGAAGCACTTTACGCGAAAGTTTTAGCTTTCCTGTTTTGGGATCAACTTCAATTAATTTCACATCAATTTTGTCGCCTACTTTTAGCACGCTTTCAACATCTTTGAGACGGCTCCATTCGATTTCCGAGATATGGAGCAAGCCATCTTTACCGGGAAGAATTTCGACAAAAGCACCAAAAGCAGTGATTGTTTTTACTGTTCCGTTGTATACTTCGCCAACTTCAGGAACCGATACAATACGTTTGATTTTTTCTTTCACCGCATCAATCGAAGCTTTATTGTTCGAAACGATATCAATGATTCCAAATTCGCCGACTTCTTCAATAACAATGGTTGCACCTGTTTCGCGCTGCATTTCCTGTATAATTTTTCCACCAGGTCCGATTACGGCACCAATAAATTCATGCGGTATGGTTAGTTTAACGATACGCGGAACATGTGGTTTGTAATCTTCGCGGGGCTCGGTAATGGTTTTGGCCATCTCGTCGAGGATATGCAAACGACCGATACGAGCCTGTTCCATTGCCTGGGCCATAATCTCGGTCGAAAGACCGTCAACTTTTATGTCCATCTGGCAAGCTGTGATACCATCGCGTGTTCCGGTTACCTTAAAGTCCATATCACCGAGATGATCTTCGTCACCTAAAATATCGCTGAGAACAGCATATTTTGATCCTTCGGTAATCAAACCCATTGCAATACCCGAAACCGGTTTAATGAGTTTAACACCTGCATCAAGAAGAGCCAGTGTGCCTGCGCAAACTGTTGCCATGGATGATGAACCGTTCGATTCGAGAATATCGCTAACAACCCTTACGGTATAAGGATTTACAGTATTGTCGGGCATCATGGCTTTAAGAGCACGTAATGCCAGGTTGCCATGGCCGATTTCGCGGCGTCCGACACCCATAATACGTTTTACTTCTCCGGTTGAGAAAGGAGGGAAGTTATAATGCAGTAAAAAGTTTTGCTTTTCCTGGATCACAACGCCATCAATATCCTGCTCATTAAGTTTTGTGCCTAAGGTAACAGTTGTGAGCGACTGCGTTTCGCCACGGGTAAATATAGCTGATCCGTGTGCTGTCGGCAGATAGTCGATTTCGCTCCATATCGGCCTGATTTCATCAAGTTTACGGCCATCGAGCCTCTGCCTGTCGTTCAGTATCATGTTACGCATTGCCTTTTTCTCCACATCGTGGTAGTAACGGCCGATGAGTGGTCCATTTTCGGTGGCAAAATCAGCGTCGAGTGTTTCGATAAATTCCTGTTTTATAGCTGCAAATGCTTCGGTACGATCTTTTTTCGAGGAAGCCGACATGGCTACAGCATAAATTTTATCGTAACAGAAACTGTTTATTGAAGTGAACAGTTCCTCGTCATTCTTCTCGTGGCTATACTCACGTTTAGGGCTCGATTTTTCAACCATTGCAGCCAGTTCTGTCTGAGCCTTACATGCCAGTTTCAGGTGCTTATGTGCAACAGTAATAGCTTCGACCATTGATGCTTCCGAAACTTCTTTCATCTCGCCTTCAACCATCATAATGTTTTCGGCAGTAGCAGCAACAATAATATCGATGTCGGCTTCAGGCATCAGGCTGCGGTCGGGGTTAACAACAAACTGTCCGTTGATTCGGGCAACACGTATTTCGCTGACAGGGCCATTGAATGGAATGTCGGAAACCGATAAAGCCGTTGAAGCAGCAAGACAGGCAAGCCCGTCGGGAAGTATTTCGTCGTCTGATGAAATGAGCGTAACAATAACCTGTACTTCAGCATGGTAATTGTCGGGGAATAGTGGCCGTAAGGCGCGGTCGATCAGGCGTGATGTAAGAATTTCAATATCGGTAGGCCTTGCTTCCCGTTTAAAGAAACCACCCGGAAATCTTCCGGAAGCCGCGTATTTTTCGCGGTATTCGACCGAAAGTGGCATGAAATCCACATTTTCTCTGGCTTCCTTTGCTGCTACTACAGTAGCCAGCAGCATAGTATTGCCCATTTTAACAACACAAGCCCCATCGGCCTGTTTGGCTAACTTGCCTGTTTCTATCGAAATCATGCGTCCGTCGCCAATGTCGAAGGTTTTAACAATTCCTTCCATAATTTACCTCTTTTATATCAATTGTGTAACAAATGGTGCTTTGCCTTTGCAACAAGTTGAATAGAGCACCACGGATCAACTTGTTTATATTTTGCCTCTATAATAAATATGTGTTCATTTATTTAGTGGCGTAATGTTTATACTCAAAACGGAATAATTCCGCACATTTTTTAAATATCCTTTTTTCGAGCTGAAAGTTTTAATAGAGTTTTTATGAGCATTCGTTCGAATAGTTCATTAACTCGAAATATGGACTTTTAGTATTTATCCCCAATCAGTAGGCTGGGAATTTCATTTTCTGTGTCGTAGGTTTGTTTCGCAACATAGATTGTATCAATACAAAAAAAGGCAATTTGAAGATTGCCTTTCCTTGTTGAATATCATGTGTTCTATTATTTACGAAGACCCAGTTTCGCAATAATAGCGCGGTAACGATCGATTTGTTTCTTTTTCAGATAATCGAGCATCTTACGGCGTTTACCTACCAGGCGAACGAGTGAACGTTGTGTGGCAAGGTCCTTTTTGTTTTCTTTAAGGTGCTCAGTCAGATGTTTGATACGGAATGTGAAGAGTGCTATCTGACCTTCAGCTGATCCGGTATCGACATCGGATTGTCCATTATCTTTAAATAAATCTTTTTTAATCTCAGGCGTTAAATACATATCTGTGTAACGTTTAATTGCTTATCTTTCCATTTTTCGGGCTGCAAAATTACTACTTTTCATTCAAATAAAAAACTTTTGAACGAAATTTTTATTTGATTGCCAATCGTTTTTCAAAATTGAACTTTTTTCGTAATTTCCGAGCTTGCAAATGTAATTCTTTTATTTCAATAACGGGTATTGTTGTGTATGCTTTCTCCATTGATTTTAATCATTCATAAGCGGATTTATCGCTCATAATTCCCTGGAAATCATGATAAAATATAAATTTAGCTGTAAGGAACAAAAGACTTGCCCGACAACTCAAACCGGGATTAGCAGTATAATTTTAATATGCTGTTTAATAAATATATAGATTAGTTAAACAAACAATCCATTTACTTGTTTATCATTTATACATTTCAACACTATGAAAAAAGTTGTGATAATAGGTGCCGGATTTTCAGGGCTTGCCTCAGCAGCAGTGCTTGCTAAGGCTGGTTTTGATGTTACGGTAATCGAAAAAAACAGTTCGCCTGGTGGGAGAGCCCGAAGGTTTGCCGAAAATGGGTTTACCTTCGACATGGGTCCCAGCTGGTACTGGATGCCTGATGTGTTCGAGAAATTCTTTGCCCGCTTCAACAAAATACCGGGACACTACTTTAAGTTGAAGCGCCTCGATCCTTCGTACAGGTTTTATTTTGGGAAAGATGAAATAGTGGATATGCCTGCCTCCTTCAACGAAATTGTTGAGATTTTTGAGAATGAAGAAAAAGGCGCAGGTGACAAACTTATTAAATTTTTGAAAGAGGCCGAGTATAAATATAAGATTGCCATGAGCAAATTTGTTTATAAACCGGCACTCTCAATGTTCGAATTTGCTAAGTGGGAAATGCTTGCAGCAGTATTCAGGATTCAACTGTTTCGTTCGTTCGATTCGCATCTGAAAAAGTATTTTAAAAGCAAGAAGCTACGGCTGATGCTCGAATTCCCGGTTTTATTCCTGGGCGGAACAGCCAAAACCACGCCAGCTCTTTACAGCCTGATGAATTATGGCGACATTAAACTAGGCACCTGGTACCCGGTTGGGGGAATGTACTCCGTGGTTGAGGCCATGGTTGAACTTGCGAGTTCGCTGGGCGTAAAATTTGTTTACAATACGCCTGTTACTTCGCTCGAAATAGTGGATAAAAAGGTGACCGCGGTAATTACACCCGATCAGCGGTACGAAACTCCTTTTGTGCTTGCTTCTGCCGATTATCAGCATGTTGAAAAGGATTTGCTCCCTAAAGCATTTCGCTCTTATTCCAAAAAGTACTGGAATTCGAGGGTTCTGTCGCCATCGTCGCTGATATTTTTCCTCGGAATCGACAAGAAACTCGAAGGAGTTGAGCATCATACCCTGTTTTTCGACCAGGATTTTTCAAAACATGCTGATTCTATTTATAAAAATCCACACTGGCCCGAAAACCCCGCATTGTATTTCAGTTGTACTTCAAAAACTGACACTACTGTTGCTCCCGAGGGCATGGAGAATTTATATGTTCTTATTCCGGTTGCTACCGGGCTTGAGGATACCGAGGAAACGAGGGAAAAGTATTTCGGAATGATGCTCGAAAGGTTCAGGCAACTCACCGGGCAGGATATAAGCGAAAATATTGTTTTTAAACGCAGCTATGCACATGCTGATTTTGAAGCTGATTACAACGCATTTAAAGGGAATGCCTACGGACTGGCTAACACCCTGATGCAAACTGCTTTTCTGAAGCCTAAAATGAGAAGCAAAAAGCTGAGCAATCTTTTTTATGCCGGGCAGTTAACCGTTCCCGGACCGGGAGTGCCGCCTGCCCTTATTTCGGGGCAGATGGCTGCCGAACTCATTATTAAAGAAGAAGGGATTCTCGGTTAGGTCGCTATAGCCCGTGATAGGGATTAGCGTATCCTTTTGGCTTATCAGGTCTATATTTAAAATGCAGGGTGCAAAAAAAATATGCATCAGGGGTTTCGAAATATTTTTACAATAATTACCTTGCCATCCGAAATACAAGGCCTGAATTATTTAAGGAGTAAAAGTGTTATATGCAAAGGGATTCGATAAAACCTATGCATCTGTAAATTTATAAATAAGCAACGTAACAAAGCAGGAATTGAATTATGAAAGAACTATTTGATATGATTTCGCGTAAGTCGAGCAAGATTGCGACGGTGATGTACAGCACTTCGTTTTCACTCGGAATACGTTTTTTCAGTAAGCGGTTTCACAATCCCATTTACGGAGTTTATGGCTTTGTGCGTTTTGCCGACGAAATTGTGGATTCATTTCATGGCTATGATAAAGCTAAACTATTGCAGCGTTTCAAAACTGACACCTATACAGCCATTGATGAAAAAATCAGCCTCAATCCTATTTTGAATAATTTTCAGAATGTTGTAAACAAGTACAATATCGACCGCGATCTTATTGACTCTTTTCTGAGAAGTATGGAAATGGATCTCGAAAAAGTGGACTACAACCAGCAGCAATACGAGGAATACATCCTGGGTTCAGCCGAAGTGGTTGGGCTGATGTGCCTGCGTGTTTTTTGCGAAGGCGATAATCAGCAATATGAAACCCTTAAGCCATCGGCTATGCGGCTTGGATCGGCATTTCAAAAGATAAACTTTCTGCGCGATCTGAAAGCTGATTTTAACGAACTGGGCCGAAGCTATTTCCCGGGTATTGATATGAAAAACTGGAATGATGAAACCAAAGCTCTGATAGAAGATGATATTGAAAAAGACTTTGCCGCAGGCCTGGCAGGTATTCGTAACCTCCCGGATGGAGCAAGGTTCGGCGTTTATGTTGCATATGTTTATTTTCATGAATTGCTGCTTAAAATACGCAGGGTCAAAGCCGCTAGGTTGTTGAAAGAACGTGTAAGAATTAATAATAGCCGTAAATATATACTCCTGATCAGGGCATATTTCAGGGATTTAACAAACAGAATTTGAGTATGATGCGTATTGCCATTGTAAGTATTGTAATGACGTTGGTTTGTATTCAATCATTGAAGAGCCAGACTTTGTCAATTGATAAAGTTCGCGATCAGTTTTTTACGATGGAACAAACCGAAAATGGTGCATTAAAACTTTATCAAACAATTAACAGCGTTGGGGTAGCCGGTAATCCGCTGTTATTGGCATATCGTGGTGCATGTTCGGCAGCATCAGCCGAATCGGTAAGCGGGGTACGAAGTAAACTTGAAAATTTCAACCGTGGAAAAAATGATCTCGAAAAAGCGGTAGAGCTAAAACCACTTGATGCCGAAATCCGTTTCCTGCGGTTGGCAACACAGTTGAAGTCTCCGGGGTTCCTTGGTTATAAGGCTGATATAAAATATGACAAAGCCATGATCATAAATACATTCAACCTGGTGCCGGGTAATCATCCAAATGCATATCTTTATCAGCGGATTTGTGGGTTTTTGCTGGCCAATGCCGAACCCGATGCATCCGAAATAAGAATGTTAAACCAGCTGATCGAAAAATTTAAAACAGAAAAATAATGACTGAGAATGTTATACTTGTTGATACTCACGACAATCCTGTCGGCGAAATGGAGAAAATGGAAGCACACCGCAAGGGTGAACTTCACAGGGCGTTGTCAGTAATCATTTTCAACAGCAAAGGCGATATGCTATTGCAGCAGCGGGCATTAAGCAAATATCATACACCGGGACTCTGGAGTAATACCTGCTGCAGCCATCCACGCCCCGGCGAGGACAGCCTCGAAGCAGCTACCCGCCGGCTGGGAGAAGAAATGGGCTTTACCACCCTGTTAAAAGACTCATTTACATTTACCTACAAAGCTCATTTCGATAACGGACTTATAGAACATGAATTCGACCATGTGTTTTTCGGGTTTTTCGATGGCGAACCTACCCTGAATCCTGCCGAAGCCAACGACTTTAAATGGGTTAAACCTGTTGAACTGATGGAGGACATGCGTTCGACACCCGAAATGTATACCGTATGGTTCAGGATTATTATGGAGAAAATTGAAGAACGCTTTCCTGAACTGTTTAAAGGTTAAATTGTTGTAATAAATGGTTCTGTTTAAGAAAAATGTGGAAAATGAATTTAGCTGTGACTTATCAAGATTGTGGTTCCAGGTACCGGGTTCCAGCCCGATTGCTATCGGGAGCCAAGGGAGGCGTCGGGTTTATACTCCTGATTCAAGGTATTTCAACTTCCAATTTGCAACGAGAAGACAGGAATATAAAACAATAAAGTTATCAGCAGAAAGCACCAGGTACCCGGCACTTTACTAAAAAGACCTATGCCTGCAATGTTTTTAAAATCAACCTGATAAATTAACAAGACTAACTAAAAATATTTTTTCTATGGAAATAATAATAAACGTACTCCTTGTTTTGCTGGCCTTCCTTTTTATGGAATTTATGGCCTGGTTTACTCACAAGTATGTAATGCATGGCTTTATGTGGATATTTCATAAGGATCATCATATCCGCGATGGGCGGAAAGTTGAATGGAATGATGTATTTGCCGTGATTTTTGCCTTGCCGAGCATTATACTTATTTACCTGGGAGTAATGAATCCGAACAGCTACCTGCTAAGTATCGGTATAGGTATTATGCTGTATGGAGCAGCCTATTTTATGTTTCACGATGTGTATGTGCACCAGCGTATTCCTATACTGAAGAAATTCTCGAACCGTTACCTGCGTGCTACCGTAAAAGCCCATCTCGAACATCATAATCCTCATGCACATTACAATTATGGATTCCTGCTGGCTCCTTTTAAGTATTATAAAGATGAGTTTGGGAAGGAAAAAGCAACAAAGAAAGCATAATTGTGTATGACAGATCTTAATAAAACTCCTTCTCATTATTAATGGATAACTGGCTCTATATTTTTATAAACCTGGGTGCTATCAGTGTGCCGTTTATAGCCAGTTTCGATCGCAGGCTAAGGTTCGATAAGCAATGGCGATTCCTTTTTCCGGCCATGCTGCTTACCATGCTGATTTTTATTCCCTGGGATATGCTGAAAACCAGCCTGGGAGTGTGGGGATTTAATCCTAAATACATTACAGGTTATTATATTGGCAACCTTCCGGTAGAAGAATGGATGTTTTTTATCGCCATTCCTTATGCCTGCCTGTTTACTTACCATGCGCTCAATTACCTGGTGAAAAAAGACTTTCTTGGGAAATATTCCAGAACTATCACCGCTGTGCTGGCTATCTTTTTACTGACTGTCGGAATTATGAACTACTGGCAGGTTGTATACTTTTGTAACCTTTGTATCTACAGCTGGCTTCCTGGTTTTTCACCTTTTTGTGATCAGAGCAGGATATATGGGCCGGTTTTACCTGATGTACCTGGTTACCCTGCTGCCGTTTTTTATAGTTAACGGGTTGCTTACAGGCTCATTTATACCCGGAGAGGTTGTGTATTACGATAATTCGCAAAACCTGGGTATCCGCCTGGGAACCATACCTGTTGAGGATGCCGTTTACGGACTTCTGATGTTACTTATGAATGTAACCTGGTTCGAGTTTTTAAAGAGTAAATTCAGCCGGCAATAAAGAAAGACATTGTCATTATTGCTGAAGGTCGTTTCTTTCGTAATAAACGGCGTTGCTTTTCCGCAGGTCTTCCCCAGTTGGGCTTTGGAATACACGCAGCTCAAATTCCGGTACAATTGCCAGGATATGATCGAAAATATCCGATTGCGTTTTTTCGTATTTAACCCATTCTGTTTCCGAAATAAAGGCGTAAACCTCGATAGGGATTCCCAATGAGTTAGGTTGCAGTTGTCGTATCATATGATCACTGTTATCGTTAACCAGTGGGTGATGTCGCAGGTACGATTCGAGGTATGCCCTGAAAACCCCGATGTTGGTCTGTCGGCGGCCATTTACAAATACAGAGTTGTCGATATTGTTTTCGAGGTTGTAATTTTCGAGTTCGGTTTCCGTTTGTGCGAGGTAATCCTGAAGGATGGTTATTTTTTTGAATTTTTCGAGCATTTCGGCCGTACAAAAAGTAACACTCGACATATCAATACTGATGCTGCGTTTTATTCGTCTTACACCCGATTCCTTCATTCCACGGAAGTTCTGAAACGACTCTGATACAAGCGAATAGGTTGGTAAAGTGGAAATGGTATTGTCAAAATTCTGGACTTTTACCGTGGTAAGCGAAATTTCGAGAACCGTACCATCTGCCCCGTATTTAGGCATGCTTATCCAATCGCCCTGCCTTACCATATCATTAGCCGAAAGCTGTATGCCGCCTACAAACCCGAGTATTGGATCTTTGAAAATCAGCAGTAGCACCGCCGAAAAAGCACCCAGCCCCGTTAACATATACAGGGGCGACTGGTTGAACAGCAATGAGAGTATCAGGAGAAAAATAACAATAAATACAACGATCTTGGCTATCTGAATGTATCCTTTTACCGGGTGGTACAGAGCAAACTCGCTCTTCTGATACATTGCATAAACAGCGTTAAGAAAAGAAATAATAATAAACAGGAAGATAATAATAATGTAAAGGTTGGTAAGTTTGAGCGCTACCGGAACAAGTCCCGGAAATTCGTCGAGGGTAACGGAGATGGATTGGTATATGAGAATACCGGGAATAAGAAATGCCATACGTTGAAACACCCTGTGTTCGAGCAAGGCATCATCCCAGTTGCTGCTGGTTTTTAAGGCCACACGTTTTAATATGCGGATAATAATATGTTTGCTGATATAGTAAATTACTATACAGCTGATTAACACTGCAAAAAAGTCGGAGATTCCTGCAGCTTCAACTGCAGTTTCAGGCGAAACTCCTATATTCATGAGCCAGGCGGTAATTTTATCAGCTAGGTTTTCCAACATGGGATTCTGATTTCAGTGAAATTATTTTTATTTGTTTTTTCTCAGCCACCCGACTGCTTTGCTTTATATCCTGCTTTTGTGAGTAACTCCATCACTTTTACCCGGTGATCGCCCTGAACGATAATTTCGTTTTCCTTGGCTGAACCGCCTACTCCGCATTTACTTTTAAGCATACGGCCCAGTTCTTCGAGATCGTGCTGAGTGCCGGTAAATCCGGTAATAAGTGTTACCTGCTTTCCTCCCCTCTGCTTACGGTCGAGCATAACACGCAGGTTTTGTTGCTGTGGTGGCAGGGTCACAGCTTCCGGGGTATCCTGGAGCCGGTAATTGTAATCAGGATTGGTAGAGTAAACGATTCCGGTGGGTTTATTTTTTTTTGACATGAGATAAGATGAGTAATTTGAATATAAGGGCTTCCGGTTTTGGGGTTCCGTGTTCCATGTTCCGGGTTCCGGGTTCCGGGTTCCGGGAGGAGAGGTGCTTTGTTCCTGTTTTTTACGGTACAATTACCCTCAGCGTCAGTGGCTTAATGCCAATATGCACAGGTGAGTGTATGATTTTTGCATCTCCATCGATATTCATTAAAGGATCTGTTACATTTTCGATGCTAATGTTTTGTCCCCGGTAATATTCGGCATAACCCGTTTTGGCTGGTGTGCCCATACGAAGGTGGTAGGCGGCTGTGAGAATTTGCGATACCGGCATTTTCCGGATCACACATATATCTAGGAACCCATCATCCACTTTTGCATCGGGAGCAATTCGGGTATTAAAACCAAATTGATCGCTGTTTGCAAATATAATCATAAGTGCCTGCTTTTCAATGCTCACACCATCGATTGTAAGTTTATAATGAAGGGGTTTGTAGTCGCTGAACTCATTCAGGATAATCTGCATATACGATATCATTCCCCTGATGGATGATTCGGCAAATTTTTTGGCAACATACGCATCAAAACCTATGCCTGCAATGCTCGTGTACATCATATCATTAACAAATGCCGTATCCATCAGTTTGGTGTTGCCACGAATAATGGTACGCAATGCCATAGCATAGCTCATCGGTATTCCCAGGCAGCGTGCCAGCCCGTTCCCCGACCCGGCAGGGAGTATTCCCATGGGAACATCTGTATTTACCAAGGCACATGCCACTTCGTTAACGGTTCCATCGCCGCCCGAAGCCACCACTCTGTCGGCTCCGTTGTTAACAGCTTCACGAGCCAGTTCGGTTGCATGGCCAGCGCGTTCGGTAAATACTATTTCGGGTATAAACCGCGACGAAGGAAAAATGTTTCCGGCCAGCAGCTCAATAACCACCTTGCTTTTAGGTGTAATACCTGCTTTAGGATTTACAACAAATACAATTTTAACTTTACCTTCAGTCATAAATTAACGTATCGATAGCTTGTTTTCAATTACCCGGTTGTTGTATTGCTGAATTACTGCTTTCAACAACCTGTCATTTTCAGCAGCCAGCTTTTTTTGTGTTGCGTATAGGTCGTTGGAAAGCAGGCTGTCGTTTTCGAAATTATAGAGCGCATTTGCCAGGTTGTGATCAGTTTGCCATGCATAGCCATCAGCAATCAACTGGTAATTCCCATTAAGGTAGCTGAGACTGAAACGGGGTTCGTTTTCGCGCAGCAACGAGCCGCCGAAAGCAATAAAAGGTTTAGTGTAATTGAGCATGTCAAGTACGGTAGGCATAATGTCGGTTTGCTGGGCTATTATTTCCTTATGCTCGCCTGAGTTGTTGGAGGGGTCAAAAAATATAAGCGGGATAGCATATTGCCCGACCCGGTTCTGATAAAAGGGCTGCCATGCCTCGGAAGTATGATCGGCAGTAATTACAAAAATGGTATTCGCATACCAGGGCATGGCACTGGCTGTTTCGAAAAATTTTTGCAGCGCATAATCAGTATACATAATGGTTTCCTGTATTTTCAACGGGCCTTTACGGAAACGTTTTTTGTGTTTTTCAGGAACCTTATACGGGTGATGCGACGAGAGTGTGAAAACAGTGCCCATAAAGGGTTGTGGTGTATTATTCAGCATCTTCGCAATATATTGAAGGTAGGGCTCATCGGATATGCCCCAGCTTCCGTCGAAATCCTCTTGATCAGGATATTCGTTTTTACCGTAGTAATTATCAAAGCCTGCCGACCTGCTAAAGGCATCGAATCCCATAGTCCCGTTTTTACCACCATGAAAAAAGGAAGTGCTGTAGCCTTCTGTTTTCAATAAACTTGCCAGGCTGTTAAATTTATTGGAAGCATACTGTGAGGTGATAAAATCCTCTGTCATCCAGGTGGGCAGTGAGGCCAGTATTGCCGGAATGCCTTCGATGCTCCTTTTGCCATTGGCAAAACCCTCGAAAACCAGGCTCTTTAAAGCAAGGCTGTCGAGGAAAGGTGTGAAATCACTATTATTATTCCCTTGCTGATGGTTGAGTGCCCCGATATGCTCAGCCGAAAAACTTTCGAGAATAATAATAAACACATTCTTCCTCTGCATAGCCTGTATATTGCCAAGGCTGTCGGCAACCTGGTAATTTTTTTGCACATCAAAAATCTGTTTCATTTCCTTTTCATCCAGTAGAAGAAACTGAGTTTTTCGATGCCCTGCTGCCCTGACGATCGCATAAGGGTAAAGGCCGAATTCAGAACAACAGCGGTTTCATGCGATGGCGCATATTGCGATGCACTTAAAATATTGATGGGTTTCAATTGTATGCCTCCCCGCACTCCCAATACCGACAATGCCATAAACAGGAGCATGACAAATGTTTGCGAAAGATAATAGTGCAGGTTACGCTGTATAACGTATCGGTTGCTGATGCGAATGCGTCGTGCAATAAATATTAGTACG
This sequence comes from uncultured Bacteroidales bacterium, assembly GCA_963714825.1. Classification (GTDB taxonomy): domain Bacteria; phylum Bacteroidota; class Bacteroidia; order Bacteroidales; family UBA4417; genus UBA4417. Next base: position 62,831 of record CAVQQF010000005.1, read on the forward strand.
AAAATGGCTGTGAGCCAGAATAAAAATATGTACCAGTAATCGCGGATAAACTGTGGCATCATACTGGCTGTATCGTCGCCGGTGCTGATGTATTTAAAAATATCGATCGTCATGCGTTTCAACGAAAAAGGAAAATAGGCCGTATCGGCAAAATTCGGGATCAGCAGCACTATATTCGAAACATAAAAAATTATATCGGTAACAATGCCGAATGCTCTTTTGCGCCGAAACCGGAAGGGTAAAATAAATAATAAAATATATAAAGCGTTGGCATACAATAATGCTACCACGTCGAAGCGCATGCCTGCGAAGGCGTAAAATAATAATTTTGAAGAAGTGATACCCGGGAAAAGCGAGGGATGGACAGCATAAAGCAAGAGCCGGCTGCATATCAGCAAAACCAGTACCAGCAATAAACGCAGTATGAGAACAAGCTGCGGGCTACTCTTAATGTAAAATTTACTGTAAGTCTTTCGCATGTTTTTCATTAAGTAAGCTGCAACCCATGGGCAATTTGTAATTTTGTTTCAACTGGTAAAACAATCAACCCAGGGTTGGCGCCCGCAAAAATAAAAAAATAAGAGATGCCATGAGGCATCTCTTATCGGAAGGTTTAAATCGGAAGGATTTGTTATTCCTGAACTTTGGCGGCGTAGGTTATTGTACCTGCACCAGTTCCGGTGATAGCATCAATTTTTACAAGACCCATTTTACCGGTAACGGTTTTAAAAGCTAAAATCTGTCCAACGGTAAGCATGTTGGCTTTTGTTTCGGTTATACCTGTTGCTAAAGGTATAATTTCGAGGTCGGTTGTTATGTTATCCCACGTTACACCAACAGGCAGGGTAACCTTTGCAAATTTGGTATCGTTACGTACGCTCCAGTTAGCCGGGCCATTCGAATTGGTGAAAATTTGTAAAACTGTAGGATCGTTAGGCGAAGCAATGGTAGCCATGTTGGTTGCACCATAATAATACATCCAGTCAATTTTAGCGGCATTGGCTTTGGCATCGGCAAGTGTATAAACTGTACCGTCAGCCGAAGCAAACGAACTTCCGTATGTGGAATTATCGTATGAGCCAAGAATGGTTTGAGTGTATGATTTGATTGGTTTTCCGGTTGTAGGGGCAGTAGTAGTAACATTAAACGAAATTTCGCTGCTTTCCCCATCTTTATCGGTAATGGTAAAAGTCCAACGCTCGGTACCTGCTTCAGGATAAGCTGATGATTCCAATGTGATGCTGAACGAATCGGTTGAGCTTAGTGTAGAGTCTAGAGCCGTAAACGGAATATTATTAAATGTACGTACAATCTTGAAATTGTTGAGTTTAGCCTTGCTGCTTGCATTTGTGAAAGCATTAATGCCAACTTTTATTGTTTCATTTGTTTCAAGCGAAACATCAGCGGATGTGAATCCGGCACCTCCAACAAAATTGATGGTTGGTTTTACATCACCAGGTTCTTCGTCAGTAGCACATGAAGTTATAAATGGAACGGATGCAATTAAAAGCATTGCGAAAAAGGAATTGATTCTTTTCATTTGTTTTCTGTGTTTGAATTTAATATGTGAATGGATTAATGTTCAAGGTTCGGCCTGTCATGAATTTCACAGGCAATGACTATAATTTGTCAAATTTCGTGCCAAAAAATAAAAGCAAGATGTCAGGCCTTAGAATAAATTGTGACAACTGAATTATAACAGCTTCAAGTGAAGTGGATGTTAACAAAAACAATAGAAAAGTTGATATTTAAAATAAAAAATGTGTCGAAAGTAAATGATTTTTACGTATTTTTGTTCAAATTAACCACTTAAAACAAACAACAAATGAAAAAACTATTTTTATTCCTTGCAGTTGCCGGCCTTATCTCTTTTGCATCATGCAAATCAGGCGAAACAAAAGCTGAAGCTTCCGAAGATACTACAATGATGGAGCAGACTGCTCCTGAAGAAGGTGCTATGGATGCCGATACAGCAGTGATGCCTGAGTAATCTACCGGTATTGCAAGATTGAATTATTTGAAAGGGATCCACAGGGATTCCTTTTTTTTTGATTCTTATTTTTTAGAAAACGGCTGTAACTTGTTTTTTGCAATGAGTCAGATGATTCATATCTGATCGTCATCCTGGCCTCGCAGGTTTAAAATTATAAAGAAAAATTATCGGTGTCCTGCTATCCATTAACCTGTAAATAGAGCTGTCAGCCGACAAAATGGCACTCGTTGGCATTTTTAAGCTCTATTAGCTGCTACGAAAGCATTGTAGCCACTGGATTTTCTGAAAAATGCTGAAAAATGTAATGAGTAGCATTCTGTAAATTTATTGAAAATCAATGCTGTAAAAATACTTTCATTCTTTTCGCTGAATCAGAATTATTGGAATTCTGGCTTTATTTTGCACCTGTCATATGCGCGTTAAGTTAAACTGTAGGGTGTGGCTGACTGACATAGGTAACCCGGGAGGGGTTGAGTGTATGGTAATGCTATATGCAAAAGTCTCATTTATGTTCTTCGAAAATTATCTGATCGAATAATCTTTACTTCCCTTAATTATTTTCATTAATTTTAGAGTTAGTAACAGAATTGTCTTTTTAAAATCCATGCCCTATCCATACTTCTCTGTAAACCAGTTTAATACATTGTTTAATATCTCTGAATCATGATCAAGAATCTGACTTTTTTTACGCTTCTGGGAGTATTTTTAATCTCGTGCAGCAATTTCAATACCTTGAAAATCAAAAAAACCAATTTCGAGGACGAGGTGAGCCGGGCTCAGAACCTGGTATTCACATTTAATAAACCCCTGATTTCGGATTCCGCATTGATCAACAAATGGGATACCACGAAGTACATCAAATTTGAACCACATATCCCCGGTAAATTCATGTGGACCGGCAAATCGGAACTCACTTTTTCGCCCCTGGGTGCATTGTTGCCTGCTACCAGCTATAAAGGAATACTGAAAAAGGATTTGACCCGCTACAGCAACACAAAGTTCGATATTGATGATGAGCCAGTATTGTTTCATACACCCTTCCTGAATATCAGCAGCATCAGTACTTTCTGGGCACTCAGCGATGAAATTACGCCGGGTATCGAAGTCCGCTGCCAGGTCGCTTTTAATAATCCTGTTTCCCCTGTAAAACTAAAAGCCCTGTTGAAAATGGAAGTTGACGGGAAAGAAATGCTTTACAGGATTATTACGCAGAACGATGCTGATATCATCGAAGTTGCTTTCCCATTCGACGGGCAAGCGGATGATAAAGCAGTAAAAGGCGAAGTGACAATTAGTAAAGGCCTTGCCTGCACTGGCGGGAATACCGAAACTACCGATGCCTTGAAAGAAGCATTTGTCATCCCTTCGAAGGATAAACTCAGCATAAGCGACATTGAATCAGGCTTCGACAACGGCAAAGGATATATTAATGTTTTGACTTCGCAGCCTGTTGTGGCCGAAGGCCTGGCCGCTTTTATTAAAATTGACCCTGCTTTGAACATTGAAACCGAATTATTGTCGAATGGATTCCAAATAAAAGGTGAATTCCTGGGTTCGCAGTCCTATACTTTACTGATAAAGAAAGGTGTTAAAAGTCTTTTTAACCGTGAGCTGGAGAATGATTTTTCAAGGGTTGTTTCTTTTGCTGATCCCATACCCGATATTTCGTTTACCGAACACAAAGCAGTATACCTCTCAACCAAAGGCGAACGAAACCTGGGCGTAAACATCATAAATGTGCCCAAAGTGCGGGTATCGGTTTTTAAAGTGTTCGAGAACAATATTCAGCATTACATGCGGCAGGGGAAAAACTGGGATTATCATTACGATGAGGTTATCAGGTGAATACAACGATTATTATACCTGGACATTCGACGAGGATTATGGTAAACCTGTTATGAGCAAAGAAATACTGACACGTTCGCTGCAGAAATCCGGGAATATCTCCCTGCTGAATCTCGATCTGAACGAACTCAATTTCAACGAGTCATACAAAGGTCTTTACCTCGTAAAAGTTGAAGCTACCGATCGCAAGTACCTGCAGGACGCGCAGTTGCTGTCGCTTTCCGACCTCGGGCTTATAGTTAAGGAAGGATCGTCGGACATTATGGTGTTTGTTAACTCTTTACGCGATGCCACACCTGTAAAAGGTGCTAAAATTGACTTTGTAAGTTCCAATAACCAGAAAGTACATACAGCCGTTTCGGATAACAACGGGGTTGCCATTTTTAAAAATGCGAAACAGCTTGCTGCCGGATTTCGCATCAGCATGATTACTGCAAGGAACGAGAACGACTTCAATTTTATTCTTTTCGATAAAACCCGTGTCGAAACTTCGCGCTTTGATGTTGGTGGCAAACGCACCGATAATGTGAATTACGATGTGTTTATTTATGGCGACCGCGATTTATACCGTCCCGGCGATACGGCAAATATCAATACCATTGTGCGAACTCCTCGTTGGGAAGTGGTGAGGGATATTCCTGTAAAAATAAAACTTCTGGCTCCAAATGGCCGTGAGTACATGAATCAGCGACATCAGCTGAATGCTTCGGGTGCTGCCGAAACCCGTTTCGTAATCCCCAAACAGGCAATGACAGGCACCTACGTTATCGAAGTTTATGCTGCCAATGACGTTTTGCTGGCATCACGCAAAATTTCGGTCGAAGAGTTTGTTCCTGACAGAATTAAAGTAACAGCCACTACAAATAAACCTGTCTATAACCCGGCCGAAGCAATCAACCTTGATATTACTGCCGATAATTTGTATGGCACCCCGGCTGCCGGCAGGCGATATGAAGCCGAATTACGGTTAAAACGTAAGCAACTGGTTTCGAAATCATTGCCTGAATATTCGTTTAATCTTGAATCGAAAAATATGCCGGTGCTGGCATCCATCGTTCAGCAGGGAAATACCGATGCCGAAGGAAAAGCCTCCGTTGCCTTTCAAGCTGCTGCATACTTGAATATTGGTTTGCTGGAGGGTAAAATATATACCACTGTTTTTGACGAAACAGGGCGACCCGTAAACCGCCTGAATATGGTTGAAATCCCTACGCAACCCGTATTTTTTGGCATCAGGCATTTCGATACCTGGCTTTCAACACGCAAGACCATTAACATTCAGTTTGCTGCCATCGACCGTGCAGGTAAACCCGTTGCATCAGCAAAGGCAAATGTTGTAATTCTCAATTATGCTTACGAAACCGTTATCGAACGCAACAACGGGCGTTACAATTATGTGTCGCAGAAAAGGGAGCGTATTGTCTTTAATCGTGAAATTGATATCAGGGCAGCGGGAACCCATATTCCATTTATCCCTGTTGCTTCGGGCGAATACGAAGTGCGTATTATGGCGACTGGGAGCGAAAATTATGTTTCGCGTTCATTTTATGCATACGGCTGGGGCGATACCGATTATGCATCATTTGAAGTAAGCCGCGAAGGCGAAGTAAATATAACACCCGATAAAACCAGCTATGTGCCGGGCGATCGTGCCAAACTGCTCTTTAAAGCACCTTTCGATGGGCAGTTGCTTGTGGCTGTTGAGCAGGATAACGTGCTCAGTTACCAGATGCTCAGCCTTGTGAATAAATCTGCAAGCATGGACTTGGCTGTTACCGGCGATCATCTGCCTAATATTTACATTGATGCTACTGCTTTCCGCAAATCGGTGGATATGTCAATCCCGCTGACTGTGGCTCATGGAGTCGTTTCACTTAAAGTGGACGATGCCTCAGCAAAACTGAAAGTTGCTATCAGTGCACCCGAAAAATCAAGATCGGGTGTAAAGCAGACTTTTACTGTAAAAACGTCACCAGGTGCCGAGGTAACCATTGCTGTAGTTGACGAAGGAATACTACAGATCACCGATTATAAAACCCCTGATCCATTAGCCTGGTTTTACCAGAAAAGAGCTTTGGGTGTGAATTCATACGATGTTTATGCTTTGCTGTATCCTGAACTGCAACGATCGTCGAGCCCGGCAGGTGGCGAGGCTTATGATCTTTCGCGACGGATTAACCCGCTTACAGGCGACAGGGTTAAACTTATATCGAAATGGAGTGGTATACTAAAAGCTAATCCTTCGGGTGAATGTGCTTTCAGTATTGATATTCCGCAGTTTTCGGGAGCTTTAAGGGTTATGGCAGTCGCATACAAAGGCTCACAATTCGGGTCGGCCGAAAAAACCATGAAAGTGGCTGATCCTGTCATTGTGAGTATGTCGCTGCCGCGGTTTCTGAGCCCGGGCGATAACTGTGCCGTTGCCGTTTCGATGACCAATACAACCACTAAAGGCAGCAATGCCACGGTGAAACTTAGCACCACCGGCCCGGCAAGCGTGGCTGGGAAAAATTCAGCCACTGCAAGCCTGAAACCTGGTGCCGAGGAAGTTGCAATGTTTGCGGTTAATGCCGAAAATGCTGTTGGAGTTGCCACGGTTACGGCCACTGTAAATGCTCTCGGGCAAACTTTTACCCAGAATTTCGAAATACCGGTGCGGCCGGCCGGTGGGCTAACTTTTGTAACCGGGTCAGGATCAGTGGAAGCAGGAAAATCAATCACTTTTAAGTCAAGCACCGATTTTTATGCAAGAGGTGTGAAATCGGCGTTGATATTGAGTAAATCTCCTGCCGTTGAATTCGCCAAAAACCTCGATTACCTGGTTCGCTATCCTCATGGATGCCTTGAGCAAACGATCTCGACGGCCTTCCCCCAGCTATACCTGGCCGATATCGCAAAACTATTTCCTGAAGCAACCGGGCGTAATTTATACGTCGGTGGCTCGCCCGGGTACAATGTGCAGCAGGCAATCCTTAAAATTGAAGCCATGCAGCTATACAATGGAGGCTATTCCATGTGGCCGCAGGGAGGCGATGCGTACTGGTGGGCAACGGCTTATGCCACCCATTTTATGCTCGAAGCCAGGGATGCAGGTTATGAAGTAAACCGATCGGTTCTGGCAAGGGCTCTGAGTTACCTGTCTCAGAAGGTGAAAGAACGTGAAATGGAAACCTATTTTTATGTCGAAAATGGTGTTAGTAAGTCACGAAATATTCCAAAACGCGAAATTTTATATTCAGTATATATTCTAGCCCTGGCTGACAAAGCACCAGTTTCGACCATGAATTATTATAAATCGCTTGCATCGGAATTATCGTCGGAAGGCCGGTATATGCTGGCATCGGCATTTATGCTTGCAGGAGATGTTAAAAGTTTCAGAAGCGTTCTGCCAAAAGCATTTGGCGACGAAAAAGCAATCAACGAGTTTGGAGGTTCTTATGCATCATACCTGCGCGACCGGTCAGTTGCTCTCAATGCCTTACTGGTAGCCGATCGCAATAATCCACAGGTAAACGAACTGCTGAAAAGCATTTCGGCCGAGATGAAGAACGCTAGGTATTATTCGACGCAGGAAACCGCATTTGCCCTGCTCGCTATTGGAAAACATGCGCGCCGATCCATGAATTCGGAAATCACAGCACAGGTTGTTGTGGATGGAAAAGTAGCAGCTGAGTACAATAATAAGGACATGCAGCTTCCGCTTGCTCTTAATAATAAGTCGGTTACTATCGCTGCCAAAGGAAAGGGATCGCTTTACTATTACTACGAATTGTCGGGAATAAAAACCACTCCGAATGTAGCTGACGAAGATAATCATCTTAAAGTCCGCAGGCGTTTCCTCGACAGGAATGGAAACCCGGTCAATAGCAATTCCTTTAGTCAAAACGACCTGGTTGTTGTTGAAATTACAGCCCAGTCGGAAACAGGAACTATAGTTGCAAATGTTGCTATTACTGATTTGTTGCCTGCCTGTTTCGAAATTGAAAATTCGCGACTGGTTGCCGAACGTGATATGAATTTTATGAAAAACAGGTCAACGCCTGAATATACCGATATGCGCGACGATCGTATCAGCTTTTTCACCACACTGAGCGGAACGCCTAAAACCTTTTATTATACAGTAAGGGCGGTAAGCAAGGGGACATTTGTGATAGGAGCCGTTTCGGCCGATGCCATGTATAACGGGGAGTATCATTCGTATTCAGGAAGCGGGAAGGTGAACGTCCGGTAGAGACGCGATGCCTCGCGTCTCTATACTGGCGAGGGGAAAGAAAAGAGAAAAGAGAAAAGTGAATAGTGATCCCGATAGCAATCGGGAGTGAATAATGAATGAATATTGAAATATGAAAGAGATGTCGTTGCTTTAGAAAATAATCAGGTCAAAATGCAAAATGCAAAATGCAAAAGTCACTGCTTGCTGCGCAGCAGGCAAGAAAGGTCAAAGTGAATAGACAACCACTTTTAATCAATGTCACAGACAGAAACTATTTTGAGATTGTTATTTGAAAATCGTCTTTGTCTGGTTAGAAAACAGTTGTCATTTTGATTTTTTGAAAGTCAAAAGTGAATAATGGCTTTGATTGTATGAGGCAATTACTTGTAGATGACAAGTTTGCAACCAGGCATAAAACAAAAAAGCGCATCCGACATTATCAGGTTGCGCTTTTTTGGTGAAAATAATTCAGTTGATGCTTAGAATGGCCAGAACTGATTATCGTACCATATGCTTTCTTTCAGAGCCTCATTCAGATTATGTAAAATTTTATGGTGTCCACTTTCCCAGTCGGCCAGCCATTTGTACATTTCTTTTTCGTTGATATCTTCAGCTTCTTCAGCACGACGCGAATACAATTCCACGGCACGTGTTTCGAAATCCATAGCTGCCGAAATGGCTGCTGCTTCGAAACTGGCTGCCGAAATTTCTTTAACCAGTTTCGCGTTCAGAACTTCATCAATAATATCCTCGGTATCACCATTGCTGGTATCGGGTTTTGCGAACTTGCCTTCCTTAACATAATGAGCGAATTGCAGGGAGAGAAATTCAACATGGGCTTTTTCTTCCTCAGCCATGGTAGTAAATATCTTACGTGCTTCGGGGCTTTCGGTTTGCTCTGCCATTTTTTCGTAAAAGGCTTTTCCACGCTTTTCGAGCAGAATGGCTGTCTTTAAAATTTCTAATGCTTTTGTGTTTTCCATATGATTGTAATATATAAGATTTGTATTCTCAAGGAACAAATATACCATTATTAACAAATATTTCAGGTGCTTGTTTAATATTAGTCATAAAAATGCTGACTAAAAACAGTAAATTTGCATAAAAGCTGATTGTTAATTTTTTTAATCAAATATTTTGGTCAACACTGATTATATTGATGTACTTCGTTCGCTCTTTGTTAATTGGAGTAAGGAGGAAGGTATTGAAATCATGCCTCTCGCGCAGGCCGGATCGTACCGGCAATATTACAGGCTGAGCGGGCAACATAAGCACGCCATTGGCGTTTACAGCCCCGACGAAAGCGAAACACAGGCTTATATCTCATTCACCGAACACTTCCGGCAAACGGGTCTTAATGTCCCCGAAATATATGCTTCGGACCTGGGCAGGCATTGCTACCTGGTCAGCGACCTTGGCGATTTATCCTTGCTAAACCACCTGGAGCAGAATAAGATAAACGGTATACCCTCGGAAAAAACCTGTGAATACTACAGGATGGCTATTGCTGAGTTGCCCCGTTTCCAGGTTGATGCCTGCAAAGACCTTAATTTTTCGGTTTGCTATCCTACCGGTGAGTTCGACGGACGATCCATGCATTGGGATCTCAACTATTTCAAGTACTATTTTCTGCGGTTACTGAAAATACAGTTTAATGAGGCGGCACTCGAAAACGATTTCGACAGGCTGATTGTTTATCTGCTGAAAAGCGGCAACCAGTATTTTATGTACCGCGATTTCCAGGCACGCAACATTCTTATTCATGATGATAAACCCTGGTTTATCGATTACCAGGGCGGTCGGAAAGGCCCGCTACAGTACGATCTTGCTTCGCTGCTTTTCCAGGTAAAAGCTTCGTTGCCTTACGATTTCAGGGAAGAGATGTTGCATTGGTATCTTCACAACCTTAGGAAATACCTCAATATTGATGAGGACAAGTTTATCAGCGATTATTATGGTTTTGTACTTATCAGGCTTCTGCAGGTGATGGGTGCTTACGGTTTCCGCGGCTATTTCGAGCGAAGGGCACATTTTCTGCAGAGTATCCCCTATGCAATCGAAAACCTCAGGTGGTTGCTCGAAAATGTGAAGTTTAAAATCGAGTTACCCGAATTAATGAAAGCACTGCACGAAATAGCCTCGACTGAAATCCTAATGCCGGGCTTACCCGAAAAGGATTCACTCACGGTTTCGGTAAACAGTTTTTCGTTTAAAAACGGCCCGCCTCCTGATTATTCGGGAAATGGCGGAGGTTTCGTTTTCGATTGCCGGGCTTTGCCCAACCCCGGACGATTCGATCATTACAAAAAACTCACCGGCCTTGATGAAACAGTAATACAATTCCTCGATCGCGAGCCCGCTGTTATTAAATTTCTGCTGAATGTGCGTAAAATGGTCGACCAGAGTATACTGGAATATCAAAAAAGGGGATTCACCCATTTGCAAATAAATTTTGGATGTACCGGAGGCCAGCATCGCTCTGTATTTTGTGCTTCGCGAATAGCAGCTTATATTGCCGATCATTATTCAGCCCATGTAATTGTTACCCATGCCGAAATGAAAAATTTCCTTTTTAATTAGGTATTCGATTACAGATTGAACTTCAGGTATAATGGAATGTTATGATTTGAAGTTAAAATACAGATGCTATGACGAAAACGATGTGTAAAACGGATGATAAGGATAAAAAGGCTAAGAAACAGTCCGATCCGAAGTTTGAGTGCGAAAAATGCGGTAAAAAAGTAAGTAAAAAGAAATACGTTTGTAAACCTGAAAAATTATAGGCTGTTTTGGAACAATTTGATATCGAACTACATAAAAATAAGGCTGAGGTTATCCGCCAGACCGTTGAACAGGTGAAAAAGGATTTTGCCATGTTCGGAATGGATATTGAATTTACAGGCAATACCGAAATGGCTTACGGCGAAATGTTTACTCAGCTCCTGGAACATGTTTCGCATATGCTCGAAATTGATTCGCAACGGCTTACATCCTTGCTTTACCAGGTTGATCTGGGCGAAAACAAAGTAGTTGAATCAAGTGCATTACACCCAGGGTGGAGCCTGGCGGAGGTAATTACCGAACTCATTATCCATCGTGAACTCAAAAAAGTATTGATACGTAACTATTATAAAAACAATCCCGATAAATTATGAAGGCAATGATTTTTGCCGCCGGTTTAGGGACAAGGCTTAAACCCTTTACCGATACTATGCCTAAAGCTTTAGTTCCGGTTTCAGGCATTCCCATGCTCGAAATCCTGATCAGGCATTTAAAAGCTAACGGAATCAACGACTTTGTTATAAATGTCCACCATTTTGCAAACCAGGTAATTGATTTCCTTAAATCGAATGATGATTTTGATGCAAATATTGCCATTTCACATGAAGAAGAATTGCTGCTCGATACAGGTGGCGGATTGCTAAAAGCTGCCTGGTTTTTTGATGATAATAAGCCTTTTTTGGTTCATAATGTGGATGTTATAAGTGATATTGAATACCAGGAAATGCTTGGTATTCATAATAAAACGAAAGCGCTCGTAACACTTGCTGTGAGTAAGCGCGAAACATCAAGGTATTTCCTGTTTGATGAAAATATGCAGTTGTGCGGATGGGAAAATACAAAAACCGGCGAAGTGAAAATCGTTCGTCCGGAAGTTACTGATATGCTGCGATTTGCTTTCAGTGGAATTCATATTATTGATCCGTTAATTTTCAGTTATATGAAACAGGATGGAAAATTTTCGGTAGTGGATACTTACCTTGAACTTGCTGCCAGTCATAAAATAACCGGTTTTGAACATAAGCCCGAAAACTGGGTGGATATGGGAAAACCTGATCAGTTGTTGAAAGCTGAGAGTATACTTCGAAAATTATGAAGTAAAAAAAGTAACAATAGTTCCAAATATAACTCATCCCCTCAGGCTTCCTTTTTCACCTCAAGTAGAGAGATGGGGGCAGGGGGTGAGGAAAAGAAATCCCCATATGCAACCCTTCCTCGATAAACTGGCAAAACATCTTTATTCATCGCACGGCGCTGATTTCAGCCGGATATGTATTGTATTCCCAAGTCGCAGGGCAGGATTATTCTTCAAGCAATATGTTTCGCGCATCATTGATAAACCAATCTGGCTTCCTGATATTTATGCACTCGAGGATTTTGTGGTTCACAAATCGGGACTTACTTTGAGTGATCCGCTTCACCTGATAGCTCGTCTCTATAAGGTATACAGGTCACTCGAAAAAGAAAAAGCACAGTCGTTTTCGGATTTTATTTCGTGGGGTAATATGTTACTCGGCGATTTTGATGAAATTGATCAGTACCTGGCCGATGGCGAAAAAGTGTTCCGTTACCTTGATGAAATAAAAGCACTGAAACACTGGAATCCGGGTGGCGAACCACTTACAGCATTTGAACTCAGGTACCTGCATTTTTACAATTCACTGGCTCCATGTTATACACTGTTTCGCGAAGAGCTGCTTAAAAACGGGGAAGGATATTTTGGCCTGGCTTTCGATATGTTACTGAAAGATATTAAATCAAAATCGTTTGATGAGTGGGACAGCATCGTTTTTGCAGGTTTCAATGCACTTACCGCGGCTGAAGAAAAGCTGTTGAAGATATTGCTTGAAGCCGGGAAAGCTGAAATATACTGGGATGCAGATGATTATTACTTGTCGGACCCGAGGCAGGAAGCCGGCCGATTTTTACGCGACTATATCAAAAATGATACATTCGGACCGCTGAACTGGATCAGCAACTCATTAAGCAATGATGAGAAGTCGGTTTCCGTAATTGGTATTCCAGGCAATGTAGGGCAGGCAAAGCTTGCCGGAGAGCTCATTCAGCAAATAGTCAGGCAGAAAGGTACTGCCGATGGCATAGCCCTGGTATTGGTCGACGAAGGTTTATTGTTGCCGGTGCTCAACTCCATTCCTGCCGAAACAGGTGATTTCAACGTAACCATGGGTTTTCCGCTTAAGCAGACACCTGTATTTTCGTTGCTCAATATCGTAATGTCGATGTATGTAAATGCGAAACGCCTGGCACAACCGGCTCCTGACACACTGCCGGGCGCTGAACCTGACCTTGTTTTACGGTTTTATCACAAAGATATTCAGCGTTTTGTAACGCATCCTTTTATAATCAGCACACAGAAAGAAAATAATACCGGAGCCGCGAAATCGGATAAATCGCTGTTTACTAAATCGTTTTATAGTGCGGAGGAACTGTTTCTGTTACTGAAAAAAGTCAACACTCCCCTGGCTGAAGTTTTTAAACCCTTCCTGGATAATAAGCATATGGAAGCGGGCGATGTAATAAAGCTGATCCGTGAGATTATTTCGTTCCTGCGAAACTCGTATTCACTTAACGAAGTTACCGATAACGAAAGCAGCGGTAAGCTGCATCCTATTGAAATGGAATACTTGTTTCAGGCAGCAGTACTCTGTTCGAAGCTGGATGTGATATTAAACGACCCGGATCTGAAACCTGATATTGAAACAGTTCAGTCGCTGGTAAGTAACCTTATCGCCGGCATGCGCCTTCCATTTTACGGTGAACCGCTTAACGGCCTGCAGGTTATGGGAATGCTTGAAACACGAATGCTCGATTTTACCGACATTATTATGATTTCGGTTAACGAAGGACTTCTTCCGAGAGGAAAACACCAAACAACATTCATCCCTGACGAGGTTCGGTCGCAGTTCGGAATGCAGCGTTACAGTGAGCGCACCGCCGTGTTTGCATATCACTTCTACCGTTTGATGCAAGGTGTCGACAATGCCTGGCTTTTGTATAATACCGAAGGCGACGAGTTAGGTGGAGGTGAGAAAAGCCGTTTTATCAGCCAGCTGCTGTACGAATTACCGGGTATAAACCCCAAAGTGAAAGTAAGTGAGCAAACACTGGCTGTTTCGCCTGGCGATACTAATGCCGGGGATATTATTATTCAAAAAACACCGGATGTTCAGGCGCGTTTGCGACAGATCGCTGACCGGGGCATTTCCCCCACAGCTCTTGCCATGTATATGAAATGCAGCCTGCAGTTCTGTTTTGCGCAGGTAATGCGGATCACCGAACCCGACGAAGTTTCCGAAACCATCGATGCGGCCAAACTTGGTGAAATTGTTCATGATGCACTGCACAAAACCTACCTGGCTAAGAAAAACACACTTATAACGCCTGATGTTCTCATGAATATGTTGCCGGCAGCAATGCAGCATGTAAAAGAGGCTTTTGCTGCCCATTTTAATACCGAGGAACTCACCACCGGAAAAAACCTTTTAATAGTTAAGGTTGCCGAAAATATGGTAAAACGTTTTCTGTTGGCCGAAAAGAAGTTCCTGGAGCAATCGGGCGCAAAAATTGAAATCCTGATGCTTGAGGAGGAGTTAAAGTCATTTGTTGAAATCGTTGATCCGCTTAGCGGAGAAGTTATCCATGTTAATATTCATGGCAAAGCCGACCGTATCGACAGGGTAGGAGGGGTGACCCGTATTATTGACTATAAAACCGGCAGGGTTGAAGCTAAGGATTTAAAGCTTGACCAGATTTCGGATTTCTCTGAAAAGGACGATCCATCAAAGATTTTGCAGGTGCTTGCCTATGCTTTAATGTATACTGATATGCAGAATGGCGTTACGGGCGGGTTGATATCGGGTATAATTTCAATGCGAATGGCATCGGCCTACCTAATTAAAACAAATATTGCAAAGAGTGATCAAATTGACAGGGAATTGTTACAGGCATTTAAAAGCGAGCTTCAGCTTGTAATCGGCGATATTTATAATACCGACACCCCTTTTACACAGACCGAGAACCGCGATACCTGTACAAACTGTGCTTTTAATACCATATGCAACCGTATTGTAAACTAGGCTGTTAATTTGTTTTTGCATACCGCCAAAAATTTATTTCGAAAATAATCACACATAATTTTTGAGAATTAAAAATAAGTGTTACTTTTGCACTCCCAATAACTATAAATGGTTCGGTAGTTCAGTTGGTTAGAATACGTGCCTGTCACGCATGTGGTCGCGGGTTCGAGTCCCGTCCGGACCGCTAAAAGCTCTCAATCGAGGGCTTTTTTGCTTTTCAGACACCTGGATCGTATAAATTCAATGTGACCAAGCTGGATTATAATATTTCAGAATTATTTATAAGTTAGAAAGCTTCTGTAAGATGTTAATAAGCGCTTCAGCTACTTTATTATCTTCAGGTATTTCGGAAAAGGTCAATGCAGATAATTCTTTTTTGTAGGTAATCTTCAGCGTATTCCATAGCTCGGGAAATTTCAAAAACAGCGGTGACTCCAATGGAGATTTGCCTTGCCACCCTTCTGGTTCATCAAAAGCAAGCTGATCATGCGACCAGACATCAGAAAATTTAACAGGGAAATCTTTTGAATCAAGAAATGCTTTACAATCCATATCTATAAACAGAAAGTACAGGTCGTAGAAATGCCGTATTTTCCCAGCTAATCCTGTTGCCGGATCTTTTTCGAAAGATGCCCGGAATAATGATACTAATTTTTCAAGTAAGGTCTGGCGTTTATCAAGGACATTTATTGCGAATGGATGCAAACCGTATTTTGAAATCAGTTCATTCTGGCCATTCAATTCGAACGCGGAACTGATAAGAGAGTTAATGCTTCTTTTTTCATAAGGGAAAGGATTCGCAAATGAATTTATTTCAATGATTAGTTTGTCGGAAACATTCTGATAGAAGCGTGCATCGCCAGTTTTGAAATAGGTAAAAACGGA
Organism: uncultured Bacteroidales bacterium; assembly: GCA_963714825.1. Classification (GTDB taxonomy): domain Bacteria; phylum Bacteroidota; class Bacteroidia; order Bacteroidales; family UBA4417; genus UBA4417. The sequence goes on from CAVQQF010000005.1 coordinate 78,645, forward strand.
TTTTCTGAAACGCGATCCTTTGCTTATCAGGGGTGAAGTTTCTATTTCAGACAAGTCAAAAGAAATTTCTTTTTCTACATCACGAATAAGATTTTTCACCTGGTTACCCGTCATATCAGGGACATTAATAACAGCAATATCAATGTCTTCGGAAAAGCGATCAATAAGTTGGTGCCCTTTTGAGAGTGAAGTACCGCCTTTGAAAACAACACTTTCGTTGTATCTGCTCTCTGAAAGCCTTTTCAGGACAAGTGTAATCCAATAGTCTTTTTCAATAAAAACAGGCTGGATGTTCAGCCTGTCGGATGCGGCCTGTATTGCAGCGGAGAATGATATTTTATCGTAATGAAGGTTCATAAAATATTCCATTTCCGTTTATTGGGTAATGTGTTTTCTGATACTCCAAACTTATAAACTGATGAAGGATTCAGGGTTTTAAGCAGGGGATCTGAATATAGTGTCCCAAAACTATTTTCAAGTATTGCACCTGACAGGGCACGAGTTGCAGGATTGTATTTTTTTGCCAGCCTGATAAATTTTTCCTTGTCTACGGTATTGATCTTTTTGACGAGTTCTGAAAGGGTCTTACATGATTGCTCAACATTAGTATCAGGAATTCCCTTAATGTTTGAGATAGCATCGAGAATGCGCAACAGGCTTATGTTTTCTTTGGTTATTTTGTTTGGTTGTTTTATAAACCGGATTTTAAATATCCCTCTTGTAATGCTCTTTTTTTGCTCGTTAGTGCCAATCTGGATAATCCCTGAAACCTGAGTAGTGAGTCCTAGCTGGTTGTAAACAGAGTAGCCTGTGAGGTAGCCGATAATCTTACCATTTTGTTGAAGCAGGTCTTTTACTACCTGGAAGATTTCAGGTTTTACTTCGCCAAAATCAGTGAAACGTGGTTTGTAGAATCTACCCGGTGACAACTTGCGAAGTCTGCCATCCTGAACCATTCTACCCAGGGCTTTGGTAAGCGCATCAATCCTATCCACCTGTACGTTAAAATCATCATAGGTGAAGATATAACCAACGGGAAGCCGGTTAATCTTATCTATAATAATATCAGTTGCTTTCATGTAGTTTTATATTTGATACAAAGATATAAAATGTCAGGTAACTACCGGTAATTACCTGACAAAAAGTTCTTATAGAAGCAAAGATGAATGTGAAGGGTGGGATATATGGAAGCACCCCTATAAGGTTGCTTCATGAATGAAGAAATTAAAGAGGGATACTTTGGGATATTAAAATGTTCACTATATATGCTTGTTCAGGTTCCGTGAACAAGTTTCATTCTACAAGAGCCAATTTTAAGTGTTTATTTATTCTATTGTCATCTTAAATCTTCAAGCTGTATATTTCGGATCGAAGGTACCACACCCACTTCATAGCCAAATAGTTGCAATACCTGGTTGACCTTATCTAATCGCAGAGTCCTTTTACCTTGTTCGAGTTCGCGGACAAAGCGCAGACCTACGCCAGCCTTTTCAGCCATTTCCGGCTGAGTAAGATTGGCAAGTCGTCTTTTTTCTTTTACAAATTCGTTTATTGACATAGTATATACCCTTTCGGGTACAAATATTGTACAATTTATTGGAAATACACCCTTACGGGTATAATTATTAAAAATACTGATACATATGTATCCTATAGGGTATAATACATCCGTATTACATGCCTAATGTACCCAATCGGGTATAAATCTTAAGGGGAATAACAGGGATGTCGCAATTGCCTGCAAATTGATTTTATTAGCGAACATGAGGTGCGCTTTTTCTCCTGATGCTCCGAAGTCTTTGCATAGCAGTTATATGTGAACTTTTACTTAAGATACCTTATTTGATGATACCCCAGCAAACACCCCGTTTTTAAGACTCATATGATTTTAAAACATGTGAATTATGTAATTCTTTCTAAAAGTTGTGTAACGAATACAATGGCTGGCAGCACTAATTTTATCGCATAGATCATTTATACTTCAGGTCAGTTGAAAGACTTATCTGAATCACCCCGTTAAAATCGCTTAGGGGTTATAGTATTGATCGGTAAATTCAGAAAAGGAGGAATTATGAATACAAAAAGAATTGTATCAGCAATCAGTTTTATAATTGTCATACTTATGGTTACTGCCTGCGATACCTGGCAAAATATGATGGGAGGAAACAATTCGATGGGTATGGACAATTGGAGCTGGAATTGGCAGCAAATTATCGGTAGTTTATTAATTGGATTTCTATTTGGATATATAGTTGCAAGAAGAAAATCCTGATTCTGTGCAGAAATCTGCAGCATATTTTCCGTAATGCATTTAACAGTTTTTAAGTAGGGCCGGTGAGCCTTTTTTGCATGTGATTTGTTAAAGTATTTAGGAACTGGTATATTAAAAACAAGTGATTAAAGAAACCCGAATCTGATATTCTCAAATTGCTATGACTCATAAATATTTAACAGTAAAAATACTGCGCGACCGATTGATAAAGTCTCCTTTAAAGCCTTCACTGGATTTTGACGAACAGGCTTTCGGATTTATCGAAAATGAGGATGGATTAATAGATAATGAATCGACAGAGGATTTTTAAGCACTGGAACAAGGTGTTTAACCTGATGCCTATTTTAATAACAGTTTCTACTCGTAAGAAAATTGATATGGAAGGTGAATTGTGGTGGAATGTGCTGGGAATAAACGGGCAGCCCATCTCGATGAAAAATTCACAGGATTCTGAATCAGAAAACAAACCGGATTAAGCCAGGTAATACGAACCATTAATTGCTCGTTTAAGAAGATCTACTATCAATAGCCATGGAACCTGATCACTGAATGGGCCAAACTGCCTGACGTCAAAATTGAACTGAAATAATTGATGTAGTGAATGATGCAGTTTTAGAAATTGCTGCTGTAAATAATCAACGTATATTTATAAAAAATTAAAAAATGAAAATTCAAATCAATACCGATAATAACGTTTCAGGAAACAAAAGTCGTAATGATTCGTTAATCGCCTTACTGTCAGAAGGACTAAACAGGTTTAGTGATCAGATTACCCGGATTGAAGTTCATCTTTCGGATGAAGACGGCAATAAAGTTGGAATAAATGACATACGATGTATGCTTGAGGCCCGCCTTGAAGGAAGGCCGCCAATTGCTGTTACAAGCCAGGCAAATACCCTTGAAACGGCGGTAAAAGGGGCGATGGAAAAGTTAAAGAATACACTCAGCAATTCACTTGGCCGTTTGAAGAATTATTAGCAAGCCTTTAAACAAAAAAAACAGTATAAAAAACAGGTTTTTGCTGAATATTTAATTTCTTTCGACCAGCAAAGATTTTATAGTTAGCAGTCGTTGTTTACACAAATAATAGCCACCCTGATAGCAGTTTATGGCTTATTTATGACACCTCTCGGCTGGAGTTGGGCAGGTTTTGTATGGGGTTACGCGCTACTGTGGTTCCTCTTTAATGACCAGATGAAAATACTCGCATATAAAATATTCGATCCGGTAAAAATTATGGCTTCACACGTTTTGGAAAAACAAATTGCCTGTTGATCAGTCCTTATGTTTCGGATAGTTGCTTCAAACCTAAGGAATACTGATACGTAGACAGGTTTTCTTTTTACCTTTGCTTTAGCCTGCTACTTTAACTGGCAAATGCAACAAAACACCTGGAATCCTGTTAGTATTATTAATTAAATAAAACTGAATATGAAACGAGCCATGTCAAAAATTTATCACACAAAGGGATGATTATTCATGGCGATCCCTTTAGCTATCGGGACCATTGTACCCGTATAAATTAAAAAATAAACTTATGAAATACCAGGTAAAAATAAACTCAGCAAAAACAGTTGACGAACTTGAGGAAGCATGGAGTACCAAGGACTTTACAGCGCTTCTGGAAAAATTCGGTTATGCTGATGCTGCTAAATTAAAACAAAATGAACTAAAGGATTACCTGTTTATGGCTATTACCGACTTCGAGCCAATTGAAGCAGCAGCAATTCTTATTGATTACAAACTTTCTGAAGTATTAACAGAGGGGCAAATAGACCATCTTTCACAGGAAATGCTCAGGGTGAAGGTTGCTGAGAATCATTCCGATATCTATATTCACAAAACTCTTATTTAACATTAACCAGTTGCTTTACAAAGCCTATAACGGAAAATTTCCATATACCAGTGCTAATGTCGTGGAATTCGAAATGCGGCCCGAACAAGATGAAGAAACGGAACTTACAAAAGAAACAGTTCTGAAAGCGCTTAGCATAAGTCTTTCGGAAAGAAGCCTGTTAAACAGGTTGTTGAAGGAGCAAACAGAGGGAAAAGTAGCGTTTCCCGAAGCCGAAGGGATAGTATGGGAGCTGCAAAACAAAGGAAATTATCAATACCTGACGATTACTTCGGAAAAATGGTTGAATAAAGATGATTTTGAAAAACGGGAGTACGAATGTACCGTGGTGCCGTTTATCGAAGAATCGGAAGAAGGATAAAATCCAAAAACAAATCCCTGCTTGTCTGGTATGATGCCAGCCTGTGGCTACGCGCTGCTATGGTTTCGCTTTTATGATCATGTGAAGATATAAGCATGTAAAATATCCGATCCGGTTAAAGTTAAGGTATTACCCAATTTGACAAAAAGCTACTATTCGAAAAATTTAAAGCATTGTCAATAAGTGGTTAAATGCCACAGATTATGCAATTGCCTGCTTCGTGCAGGTAAACAGCAGGTAATCGTGGAATCCGTGGAATCTGCGATATAGCTTTTATCCTGACAACAATGACTATTATTATTCATTTCTTTTAAACTACTGTTTTCCTGCTTCCGACTCCTGGCTTCATACTCTTACTCCGCCTTTACTTCCACCACTATTTCTTCTCCTGCAGCGCTTTGCGCTTTTCCGCTTCTCTTTCTTTCTTTTTAAAATATCCTTTCAAGAAAATATTATGCTTGACAGCTTTCATATTTTCATCCAAACCTTTCGAACTTGTTTTAAGGTTCACGATGGTTTGATTCAGATTTTCGGCTATGGTGGTATCCTGTATCAATCGGCCCAGTGTGCCTTGTCCGCCGTTTATCTTCATCATAATCTCGGCAAGCTGAAATGAGATAATTTCGGCATTGGCCGCTGACACCTCTAAACTTGCCATTATAGCATCGGTTTCAACAGGTTCGGTTGAAGCGAGTTCCTGTCCTGATTTTGCTAATTTAGCATTAGTGCTTCCCTGGGTAATGATTAACAGCCGGTCGCCGATAAGTCCTTCGGAGCCAATTGTTACTTCGCAGTCGGATTTAATAAACTGATGAACCTCTTTACGGATCAGCATGTCAACCCTTACCGTTGAGTCGTTGATAATGCGTATGTTATCGACTGTGCCTACATTTATACCTGAAAAACGGATGTTGTTTCCAACCTGCAGGCCGCTTACATTGTAAAAGGTAGTCGTGAGTTTAAAAACAGGATTAAAAAGATTTTTTTGTCTTCCGATTATAAAAATAGCCAGTACAAAAATGGCCAGTCCAACCGCGACAAAAAACCCTAAGCGTATTTTAAATTTTTGTGAATGTGTTTCCATTGGATATGTTTTTTAGGCAAGTAGAGTATATATTTTGTTATTCGTTATTTGTGATATGGTCATTCGATGGTCATTCAATTGTTGTTATACAAGTACTTTGAGTTATTGGGGGTTTTTGGAGAGTTGGTGAATTTCATCTTATAAGGGATTTGTGATTTACGATTTACGATTTACGATTTACGATTTACGACTTACGATTTGCGATTTGTGAATTCTGCTCTGTGACCAGCAACCAGCAACCAGTGACTTAATACTATCTAGTTAAAAAACGATTTTATCAGCGTGTCGTCTGAGTGTTCAAAGTCTTTGAGTTTTCCTTCCTTGTAAACTTCCCCATCGGCCAGCATGATCATACGGTCGGAAGTTGCAAGTGCACATTTGATATCATGTGTTATAATGATTGATGAGGTTTTATATTTTTGCTGAACTTTATTAATGAGTTCGCTTATTTCATCAGATGTTACCGGATCAAGCCCTGTGGTAGGTTCGTCGTAAAGCATGATCATAGGGTCAACCACAATGGTGCGTGCTAGGCTTATCCGCTTACGCATGCCGCCCGAAAGTTCCGACGGCATTTTATGAAGTGCATCAGCCAGTCCAACATTTTCAAGTACATCATAGATTTTTTCGGCCATTTCTTTTTCGGAGAGATTCTTTTTTATCCTGCGCAACGGGAATTCCAGGTTCTCTTTCACGGTCATGGAATCATAGAGTGCGCCACTTTGAAAAAGGAAACCTATTTTCTGCCTCAAATCTCCCATTTGCTTAGTATTCAATGTAGTTACATCTTTGTTAAACACATTTATTGTGCCTCCATCCGAACGCAACAACCCGACAATACATTTTATTAAAACCGATTTGCCACTGCCTGATTTGCCAAGCACCACCAGGTTTTCGCCATTAAAAAGCTTTAACGAAACATCTTTTAATACTTCCTTCGAACCAAATGATTTTCTCAGATGGCTTATTTCAATTACCGGCTCTTTGCCCGTGATTTTCGATACAGTTTCAACTGCGGTTTTCATTTGTTCCATCATCATGATAATAGCATATCGGTGAACTGTACGGCAATCATATCAACAATTATTACAAGGAGTGATGCCAGTACTACGGCTGAATTTGCAGCAACACCGACACTTTCGGTTCCACGCCCGGCATTGTAGCCCTTATAGGTTCCAACCAGACCGATTACGGCTCCGAAGAAAAATGTTTTTATAACGGCAGGTAGAAAATCCATAAAATTAACAGAAGCAAATGCCTGGGAGAAAAACAGTACAAAAGGCACACTGCCTTTTATATTGGCTCCTGCCCAGCTGCCTAAAATGCCAAATGCATCGGCATATAAAACCAGCAGTGGTATCATAAGCGTAGCTGCCAGCACCCGTGTTACAACTAAAAATTTCATAGGGTTGGTCGAAGATACTTCCATGGCGTCAATCTGCTCGGTTACTTTCATTGAGCCAAGCTCGGCTCCCATGCCTGAACCAATTTTCCCTGCGCAGATCAGTGCGGTGATAACCGGTCCCATTTCCCTTATCAGTGAAACTGCCACCATGCCAGGCAGCATGCTCACCGCTCCGAAATCTACGAGAACCGGCCTTGATTGAATAGTAAGTACCAAACCCATGATTGCCCCGGTGACCGAGATCAATGGTAATGACTTATACCCGATTTGAAAACACTGGCGAAAAAACTCTTTAAATTCGAAGTTGCGCGAAAAGGTTTCTTTTACAATCCGTGTTAAAAACAGGATTACATCGGCAAAGTCAGTCAGGAAACCGCCTGCGGCTTCTGTTTTTGCCAGTGTTCTGTCGCTGAGATTACTCATGGATTGCACGGTAGCCACCCGGATCTTTGGTATAGCCTTTCTTACAGGACCTGTTTTTCTAATTTTATCCATTCCTCAGGGCGTAATGTTTAAAGCAACTTATTTTTATTCAGATATCGCCGAAATAACCGTTATATAAAAATGCTTTCAGCAAATTTCCATACTATCTGTATATCAGCAAAAGTACATGCCGGCTGTAGTGATAGTGTTACACAACTATTTCAATTTTTTACATAATTCACACATGGTTGGAAATGACCAAAATATCAGTTTGAATACCATTCCTGTTTTATTTTTCTGTCAATTATTACCTTCTATAATATGACTGTCATCTTAATTAAAATAAAAGTTCAAAAGGCATAGTTGATTTGCCAGATTGAGGTTTAAACTCCTCAAAAAGAATATTTGCGGATAACGTTATATAAACTTTGTTTTTACCAATTAACTCGCTGATCAATAATTTTGACCTTTGCATCCGATAATTATCGGGATTGCATTTTGCATTTTGCATTTTGACCTTTGTATTTTACCCTTTGCATTTTGAATTATTTCTATTATTTGAATCTGCATCATCTATCTCAGGCATTTCCACACACAAACCTGACTGAATGGCAAATATCATTATCCGCTCTTGTATTTCCCACGTTCCTTTTGAAAAAGATTCCTCGGTGCCCTGTCATTTAATTCATTCATTTTTATATAGGCGTCTATCAGCTTTTCAGGAAATTCGCCATTGTATAGAATTTTATAGAATGAAAAACCATTGTACGGAATCACTTCCTGGTCAGCAGTTATTTTTATGCGTTTCTTTACATCCGTGTCCTTGAAATACGACAGGAAAACAGTTTCCCTCTCTTTATTTAACTGATTGTATCTGGCTTCTACTATGGTTGCGCCCAGTAGCCTGCTGCATTTGTCCTGTGTGGTAAAAAGCATTGAGTCAGCCGTTTGTTTATTTAAATAGCTGATGAATCCGGCATCTTTAACCGACATTTTTTCAACTTTATCCGCATCCTCACGGCTAAAATAGGTGTCGTTTTTGTTTTCGGTAGCCAGGAAATACTTTTTCTTCGCCTCATAAATAAGGATATATTCTTTTTCCTTAACTGTATACTGTTGCGGCGAAACAGCAATGGTTGCATCCTGATTATCAATCAAAAAGGCAGCCATTCGTTCAATAAATTTTTCCTGCTGATTAGTAAGGGAATTGCCACGCATTTCCCATTTCAGGGTGAGTGATTTTTCAATCTCAGTTTCTGCATTTTTTACTTCCATCCGGTAAGGAGTGGTTGCAGGTTTAACAAAAATATTTCCGAGCACATCAATAATCACATCGCTCAAATGAAACTTCGGATTATTTAAATCACCACTTATAGGAACTTCGTAATCAATTACATTGCCTCGTTCGCGCGTAAAAGCCATGATCATTCTCATTGGCATTCGACTGATATCTTTGGTTTTCTCCCTCTTTGATAGCCTTGGATCGATTACAATCAGGTGATTGTCACTTTTTATTTTTCCGTTCCTGACATGCCATGTGCCATTTACCGATAGGGTTCCCCTATCGAGTGGGAACGAAGTATATTGAATCAGATAAGGGTTAAACATGGCAACGGGTAATTTCTGAAGAATATAATCCAGGTCGAAATCAGAACTGTCGTTTGGATTTATACTAAGAGCCACCGTTGCATCTCCATAAGGCTGAATGCCTGATTCAATTGAAACGCTTACCCTTTTTTGATCTTTGGAGATGGAATCAGCAACAACATACAGTGGATTTAAATGAATGGAGAATTTTTCGCTCAGCGAATAATCATTAACCTCCAGGTCGCCGTTATATATTGCCAGCCTGTTGATTGTATAATTACTACGGAAGAAATTCTGCGACAATCGTTTTATATAATTCCCTATTTCGAGAACAAGGTTGAATTTTGCCCCGGGAGACTGGGCAACCGCTTGCATAGTTTCCTGGGAAACAAACATTCGCGTAAGGTTGTCGAGGTAATCGTAACGCTCATATTTAAAATAGGGATTATTAAGCGAAACCGAATCGAAAAGGTATTTATGATTATTCGGACTTAGTTCAAAAACTGCTAAAGCCAGTTTATGGAAGGATGCATAGTCGTCGCCCGGTTTTTCCCCGGTGCTGAAATCGTTAATTGCCAGCAAGCCTTTAAACGAAACATTTTCGGCGGTTTTAAAACTGCCTTTAACTTTAAGGTCAGCATCTATATTCCCTTTAAAATATCCGAAGTTGGTCAGCTCTTTGAGGTATTGTTCAAGGATTTCCAGATCGTATTTTTGTGCTACCACTGCCAGCCGGTAATCAAGGTTTTTGATATTTATTGTAAAATCGCCTTTCATGCCACCGCCGCCTATTCCTGATAAAAATGAAAATTTTGCTGCTATTGTGTCAGTATTCCAATAAATGCCTGTGCTTTCGATATTTACACTTTTAATAAAGTAATTAATTGGGGTTACTCTTTCGCGGTAATAGAATACCCCGTCAACAATCTTGATTTTGAGAATGCTGAAATGAGTTGGCGCTACTGCCTTGATGGAATCAACCTTAGGAGTAAACTTTTTAATCAGGTCGTTGAAATTTAAATCCTCATTAACCTGAACAATAATGCCATGTGGTTTATTTAAAGTGAGTTTGCTGATTTCATATGTTTTTGAGAATAGCTTCAGCAGGGCAAAATCAGCACTCACTCCTTTTGCCGAAAGGAATATGCTGTCGCTTTGAAATTCATGAATTTTAAAGTTACTGAAATGAACATATCCGGTAAACGGGTTAACATAGGCCCGGTCCATCGTAATTTGCCGTCCTGTGTATTTCAAATCATACCTCTCAACCAGGTATTTTGTTAAAGGTGAAATAATTATTATAGCAATCACCACAACAACTATTAAAGCACCGGTTGTAATTGCCAGTGATTTATATAGTTTATGCCTGCGGCTTTCCAGGATGTGTGTTCTTATCTTATGTTTTAATGAAGCCACAAATCCTCTGTAATAAACTGATAGTGATTTTGATTTAACCTGCATTTATTTTTTTGTTTCCCCATTTGAGCTGCTTACTGCAGAACTCAATATTTTTTACAAAGGTCTGGCTGTTTCAAAGGAAATACATTACACAACTTTAGCAATATGTTACATGATTCACACATTCGTAAATAGTTGATATATAAGCTTCAGCAGAATTGAAATGTGTGAATAATGTAACTCTTATTCCTTATTGTGTAACATTTTTGAAATTATTGGGGTGTCCTTTGTACCGTGAAAACTTATTCACCATTTAAAACATTTAATATGAAAACAAAAAGTAAACGATTATGGATTGCCGCAATCGTATCCTTCTTTTCCCTTGTAGTACTCATAGGAGGTTGCAAAAAAGACGATTATGTCGAAATCGTTGGCGTATGCCCGGTTGTGGAATCAACAAACCCGGTTAATGGGGCTACCGCTGTACCACTAAATCAAATTGTTACGGCAACTTTTAACGAAGAGATGAACCCTGTAACCATCACTCAGCAATCATTTACATTGCAGAGTGGAGCGAAATCGGGTGTCCCTGTTACAGGCACTTTAACCTATAACAATACAAATGCTACTTTAAGCTTTGTACCAAGTGACCCGCTTACCGAAAATACAACGTATACCGGTACAGTTAAATCATCAATTAAGGATTTGAACGGCAATGCCTTACAAACTAATTTTGTATGGACTTTCAGTACAGGTAGTATACTGTCACCAACAGTTATTTCTACTGATCCGGCCAACCTGGCAACAGGTGTATTCATTAATAAAGTGGTTACTGCCTCTTTTAGTACACCTATGGATCCGTTAACCATTACCGGAACAACATTTACCCTTAAACAAGGTACAACTTTAATAGCCGGAACAGTTTCATATGCTGGTATTATAGCCTCATTTACTCCTGGCAGCGATCTTATTCCCAACACGGAGTATACAGGAACAATTACAAGCGGGGCAAAGAATTTAGCCGGAACCGCCCTGGAGAGCAATTATGTATGGTCGTTTACAACCGGATCCATTTCAGGACCTACGGTTATATCAACTGACCCTACCAGCAATGCAACAGGAGTATTACTTAACAAAAAAGTTACCGCTACTTTCAGTATGGCAATGGATCCGCTGACTATCACAACGGCAACGTTCCTTGTTAAAAAAGGATTAACAACAATAGCCGGAACAGTTTCCTATTCGGGTACAACCGCATCATTTAATCCTACGAGCCTTTTCGAAGCCAATACACTTTATGTATGTACTATTACGAGCAGTGCGAAGAATGTTGCAGGAATCCAACTGTCAGCTGACTATGTGTGGTCATTTACTACCGGAACCACCAAGGCTCCAACTGTTATTTCGACCATCCCAATCAGCAATGCTACCGGAGTTTTACTGAATAGTACAGTTACCGCTACCTTCAGTGAGCCAATGGATCCGCTAACTGTTACTGCCGCCACTTTTACTTTAACCCAGGGAATTATACCTGTATCAGGTGTCGTAACATATTCAGGAACTACTGCTTCATTTGTACCGGCAGTTCCTCTTTTGCCCAACACCGTTTATACTGCTATTGTCACCACAGGAGTTATGAATGTTGCCGGAATACCAATGGCTAATAATTATGGATGGACATTTACCACTTTATCAACTTCAGCACCAGCAGTGATCCTTACGGACCCATTAAATAATGCTACAGCAGTTGAATTGAATAAAGATGTAACAGCATCGTTCAATATGCAAATGGATCCGCTGACACTTAACTCAGCAACCTTTACCTTATACAATGGTATAATTCCCGTTGCAGGGAACGTAACCTATGCAGGTACCTTGGCAACATTTAATCCTGCTGACGATTTGTTGCCGACAACCACTTATACTGCCACTATTACAAGCGGTGCAATGAACCCTAGTGGAATTCCACTGGTTTCGGACTACGTTTGGAGTTTTACAACCCTGACAACTGTTGTTCCTCCGACTATTATTTTAGGAACGGCAGCTGCCTTCGGAGCTTTTGGCGGCAATGCAGGGGTTACTAACCAGGGAGTAAACACGGTGGTCAACGGAGGTATTGCTACTACAGCTGCTTCTACGCTGGTAACCGGATTCCATGATGGGATGACAGGAGATGTTTATACCGAAACACCACTTAATGTCGGACTTGTAACCAATGGCATCTTCACAGCTCCTCCATTCCCCGGCACAGCAACATCTGAGGCAATTGCAACTCTTGCACTTGTTGATGCCAATGCTGCTTATCTGAGTATATCTCCCGCTTCAATGCCCGGAGGAATTGATCCAGGTGCAGGTGAACTTGGTGGATTAACATTAGCCCCCGGTATATATAAATCAGCAAGCGGAACCTTTAAAATATCAAATGGCCCGTTAACCTTAGACGCCCAGGGCGATCCGAATGCCACATGGGTATTCCAGACAGCATCAGGTCTTACAGTGGGTATAGCAGGACCAACAGGCGCCCGCAGCATTGTATTGATTAACGGAGCCTTACCTAAAAATGTGTTCTGGTATGTTGGCAGTGCGGCAACTATTAACGGAGCCGGAGGCGGAATTATGGTGGGAACCATCATAGCTACAGCCGGAGTTACTTTCTCTACTCCCGGAAATGCCGTTCAAACGGTACTCAATGGCAGGGCATTATCCCTGGTTGCTTCGGTTACCATGGTAAACACTACTATTAATGTTCCTGAATAGGTATCAGTAATTGTGCAGACATCATTGAGTTTTACCGTAAAAATGCGGGATTTGCTCAAGAAATTTAAAACTAAAACTAAATAATAAAGATATGAAATTGAAATTTAATTCAGAAAAGGGACCGCGCAAAGCGTGGTCTCCTTATACCCTGATCATAAAAACCCTTTTTATAGGTGTTATAACTCTGTCAGGCATTCAAACAACAGTTCAGGCTCAGGAAACTCAGTATACAAGGCCATCATGGTTCTTCGGAGTTGCCGGCGGTGCAAATATTAACTTCTATAACGGTTCCACTCACCAGCTGAGTACAGAGTTTACACCTCCTGCCACATTTCATAAAGGCCAGGGTATCGGACTTTATGCAGCACCACTTATTGAGTATCATAAACCTGATTCATACTGGGGATTTATGCTGCAGGGAGGTTTAGACAGTCGTAAAGGTAAATTCGAGGAGGTGAAAACACCTTGTAACTGCCCGGCTGACTTGAGCACTGACCTTAGTTACATCACCATTGAGCCAAGTTTACGCCTGGCACCATTCAAATCTAATTTCTATTTGTATGGAGGGCCACGTGTGGCTTTTAATATGGCAAAATCATTCACCTATGAACTTGGAATCAACCCGGCTTACCCTGATCAGGAGATAACTCCGGATGTAACAGGTGACTTTAGTGATATCAACCCAACTCAGATCTCGATGCAGGTAGGGGCAGGGTATGATATTTATCTCACATCAAAGGATCATCAGACACAATTTGTGCTGTCACCTTTTGTAGCTTTCCAGCCTTATTTTGGCCAAATCCCACGTTCGATAGAAACATGGAATATTACCACTGTCAGAGGCGGTATTGCCCTTAAACTGGGACGTGGTCGTGAAATCCCGGCACCAAAGGTCGAAGAAGTGGTAGTACCTGAAAAGGTGGTTGAAGTAGTAGAACCGGAAGTCACATTTGCAGTTAACGCACCCAAAAACGTTCCTGCCGAACCTAAAGTTACTGAGATATTCCCTCTTCGTAACTACGTGTTTTTTGACGCTGGATCTACTGAAATCCCAAATCGTTATGTATTGCTGAATAAAGATCAGGTGAAGGACTTCAGAGAAGACCAGTTGCAGGCATCTGCGCCTAAAAACCTGAAAGGCCGTTCCGATCGCCAGATGGTTGTTTATTACAATGTTCTTAATATACTGGGTGATCGTATGGTGAAGAATCCTTCGACCTCAGTAACATTGGTTGGATCGACAGAAAATGGAAGTAAGGATGGCCGCGAAATGGCAGAGTCAGTTAAGAATTACCTGGTTTCTGTTTTCGGAATTGATGCTTCCAGAATCGCTACCGAAGGACGTGTTAAACCAAGTATCCCATCACTGCAGCCAGGGGGCACAAATGAACTTGTACTACTTCGTGAGGGCGACCGCAGGGTTTCCATCGAAAGCAGTTCCCCGGTTTTGTTAATGGAATTCCAGACGGGTCCTGATGCACCACTGAAATCAGTTGAAATCACAAACATGCAGGAGGCTCCGCTTGAAAGTTATATTGCTTTCGAGAATAAAGGTGCTTCAGAAGCATACACTTCGTGGAGGTTGGAAATAAGGGACGAACAAGGAACAAACCAGAATTTTGGCCCTTATACAGAGGATAAAGTCAGCATGCCCGGAAAATTAATCATGGGTACAAGACCATCAGGTGACTATAAGGTGAAAATGATTGGTGAAACCAAAAGTGGAAGGATAGTTGAGAAGGAATCATCAGTACATATGGTAAACTGGATTGCGCCTGCAAGCGTGCAAGCTATGAGATTCAGCGTTTTGTATGAATTCAACAAATCGGTAGCTATACCTATGTACGAGAAGTACCTGGACAATGTGGTTTCTTCAAAAATTCCTTTAGGAGGCACAGTAATTATTCATGGCCATACCGATATTATAGGAGGCGAGGATTATAATCTGAAACTATCGATTGCCAGGGCTGAGAATGTGAAGAGTATTCTCGAAAAGAGCCTAACAAAAGCCGGCAGAAGCGATGTTAAATTCCAGGTTAACGGATTCGGCGAAGATGAAAAGTCAGCTCCGTTCGATAACAAATATCCTGAAGAACGCGATTATAACCGTACTGTTATAATTGATATTGTATCGGATAAGTAGATCAACCGATCAATAGTATTTATTAAAGAAAGGCTGCCTTTGTTCACAAGGCGGCCTTTCTTATTCGCGCCATAAACTGCCCGCATCTATATGTGTGAATGATGTAACTCTTTTCATTAATTGTGTAACGCCTTGCAGTAATTATGGTCACACCTTTGTAGTGTGAAAACTAATTCACTTTTTTAAATCAAATAAAATGAAAGCTATAAAATTATTACTGGTAGTAGGTGTGTTTTTTCTAGCCAATTCGGTGAAGTCGCAGGTGGCGGTAACGGTTAATATTGGTTCACCTCCTATGTGGGGACCAGCCGGTTATAGCGATGTGGAGTATTATTACCTGCCCGATGTGTATTCCTATTATGATGTTCGTTCGTCCATGTTTATTTATCAGAGTGGAGGAGTCTGGGTTCACAGAACTTATCTTCCTACACGATACAGGAATTATGATTTATACAACGGATATAAAGTTGTAATGACAGATTATCACGGTCACACTCCTTATACTCACTATAAAGAGCATAAAGTTAAATATGCAAAAGGTTATCGAGGTCCTGCGCAAAAAAATATTGGTGAAAGACCGGGAAAAGGAAACTCCGGGCATCAAAATGAAATCAAGTGGTCACTCCTATAAGAAATCAAACCAGGGTAATGGCAATACTAAAAGCCAGGGGAAAAGTAATATGAAAAAAGGAAATAGTAAGGGCGGTGGAAATGGAAAGAAGAAATAATTAAAGGCATAAATCTTATAAAACCACCGGTTTTACAAAAGAAAATTATCAAAATCAAACTAACAACTAACTAAATAACTTAGAAAAAATGAAAAAAATTACATTAACATTAATTCTGGCTCTTACAATCATAGGTGCTACAGCTTATGCTCAGAACAGCTCTTCGGGGGGACATGGTCGTACTTTAAACATAGGCCTTGGCATCGGCGGTTACTACGGTTACTACCATTATGCAGGGAGTTCCTTGCCGGTTTTTAATATCAATTATGAATTTGATGTGGCAAAAAATTTCACATTAGCTCCTTTTGCAACGTTCTATTCTTACAGAAATGACAATAAACATTATCGTGAATCAATTATACCTGTAGGTGTTAAAGGATCGTACTACCTCGACCAGGCATTCAATGCCGGTGCTAACTGGGACTTTTATCTTGCCGGTTCACTGGGATTTGCCATCCACCGTACAACATGGGATGATGGAACTCCTGTAGGCGAAACTTACTACCATAATGTAAGCCCTTTATTTCTTGATCTGCATTTTGGAACTGAATACCACCTTAGCAGCCGCGTAGGATTATTCCTCGACCTGTCAACCGGAGTTTCAACACTTGGTCTTTCATTTCGTTAGAAAACTTTAATTATGAGTTGTTTAAAAACAACTTATTTCAGCAGAAACCCATTTCAGTCCGAAATGGGTTTTTGCGTTCAAAGCAGAAAATCTGAGTATCAAAATAATTTTCATTTTGAGATTAATAAACCAGGTTCTTAAAGTGTGAATGATGCAACATACTTTAAAAATTGTGTAACAGTTATCTGTGATAATGCACGCACCTTTGCGTTATAAATCTTAAATAAAAAACCACATGAAAAATTCAAAAGTAAAAGTCATCATTTATACTTCTGTTGCTGCGTTACTATTAGCAGTTGCAGTTAAAGCCAATGCCCAATCAGTTGAATTCGGATTACGCTTCATGCCTACAGTCTCATCATTCGACATGCAAACCTCTTCCGGCGGAACAATTAAAGGGGAAGTAACTCTCGGTTATGGAGTAGGGGCTTTGCTTGGATTCAATTTATCGGATCACGTTGGCGTTCAGGGAGAGGTTATTTACAGTTCCCTTAATCAGAAATATAAGGAAGGAGATGTGGAGTACAAAGTCAATCTGAAATACTTAAATATCCCATTATTATTTTCGCTTAATACAAATAAATCAGGCCCTGTAAATCTGAACCTGGTTGGAGGTCCGCAGATTGGAATAAGTATTGGCAGTGATGTTTTTACCTCAGGCAGTAATGGTACTAATGAATTACAACCTGTTGTTTCAGTTAAAAAAGGCGACCTGGGACTGGCTTACGGAGCAGGTGTTGATTTTGCAATCAGCCCATCTGGCGCTTTTAGGCTTGGATTTGGTTTTCGTGGTGTTTATGGAATGTTCGA
Source organism: uncultured Bacteroidales bacterium (assembly GCA_963714825.1). GTDB lineage: Bacteria > Bacteroidota > Bacteroidia > Bacteroidales > UBA4417 > UBA4417. Next base: position 96,096 of record CAVQQF010000005.1, read on the forward strand.
CATAAGCGACAATAATAACAGCACTACAACTAATTCCTATTATATTCTCGACCGCACGCATATTAAAACCTATTCAGCATATACCGGTTTATCATTTTTGTTCTAAATTGAACATATAATATAAAGTAAATGCGCAAAACCCTTTTCTATTTGAGATGGGTTTTTGTGCATTTGAAGCAGGAAATTTACAGGATCAACAAAATAATTTCCATTTTCAGAGTGAAAGAACCCGAGTAACAAAATGTGTGAATGGTGTAACTCTTTTGCATAATTGTGTAACGATTTTCAGCATAAACGAACTGACCTTTGTGCTAAGAATTTATCAGCCATCCTACAATAAACTCAAATAAAGTGAAAGTAAAGTGAAAGTTCCGGGTTCCAAGTTCCAGGTGCCAAGTTTCAGGTGCCGGGTTACAAAGACAGATCAAAGATTATGACAAGGTAAAAAATGAAGATGTACCTAACCATAAGCAATTGAAGTTAGCAGTTGGCACTCGGCACCTGGCACCTGGAACCTTTTTTTAGGGAGGGAAAGCAAAAAACATACAATATTTTATAACAGTGCCTAAACATTTATCATGAGCATGAAATCAATATTACTGAGCTTTTTAGCTGGTGCAGCCACTGGTGCTGTTATAGGGGTTTTATTTGCTCCTGACAAAGGCTCAAACACACGCCGGAAATTCTTGCTTAAATCCAATGATTTTACCGACGAACTGGAAGAGAAATTTAACGATCTGATTGACACTATCACTGAACAATTTCATGCTGTTGACGAAGACGCTAACCTGGTGGATGATACTGAAATACATGAAACCGAAAAGGTGAAAGAATAGTCTGCTGTTGCTAGATAGTGAAAAACCGTGGGTTCCAATACTACCTACGGGACGTTACTTTAAACCATAGAAAAATGCAACAGAATACTCCTGCATAAAAACCATTATATACAATTCTCCAAGAATGAAAAAAATTAAAACATTAGCTCTTTTACTGTTATGTGTGGGTCTTCTGTATGGCGCAACATCGTGTGTTGTATATACCAGGCATGACAATGGTAAACATAAAGGATGGTACAAGAGTTCCGGCAACAAGCATCAGCCGCAAAATATAAATCATAATAAATCGAAAGGTAAACACAAAAAATAAGTTACCGGAGCGTAAAACTAACTCACCATGAAGGATTTAAAATAAAATTTAGACTAATGGAAACCCCTGCTCATTCAATTGAATCACTTTTTGAGAGAACCGAAGCATACAGCAAAACGACCTACGAACTTTCAAAACTCAAATTACTGGAGACGACCAACATAGTATTAACCTCATTGATTGCCAGGCTTAGCACTATGCTTATGATCGCGATGTTCTCATTTGTGCTCAGCATTGCTGTGGCCTTATGGCTGGGCGATATACTCGGAAAAGCATACTATGGCTTTTTTATCGTTGCAGGATTTTATCTTTTAGCCGGACTTGTGCTGCATTTTTTTCTCCACAGCTGGGTTAAAAAACCAATCAGCGAACTAATTATTAAACAGGCGCTTCAATAAGAAATATCATGACGAAAATTATTACAGAAACCGACCTTAGAGTTGCTATCCTGCAGTTGGAAAGCATTCAGGCTGATGAAAGGAAATTAATGAAGGCCCAATTCCTGGTTGCAGTTGAAAGTGTAAAGCCTATAAACCTGATTAAAAGCACCTTGTTGGAAGCCGCCGGATCAGAAGATATTCAGGAAAATATTCTAAACTCAACTATAGGTTTATCTGCCGGATATCTCTCCAAAGCCTTGTTTCAGGGTATGTCGGACAGTCCACTGAAAAAGGTTTTTGGTACAGCGTTAATGTTTGGAATAAAAAACCTGGTTGCCCAAAACCCCGAAGTTGTTAAATTAATCGGGAAGGGATTTTTCAATCTGGTGAGGAGAGCTTTGGCTGACAAAGGCAAGGAAACTCAACCTAAGCAGAATATTTAATCCAAAGCTTTGGTTTCGACTCAAACCTGAGCGCTATTCAATCGCTTCAGGATCAGCTTGATTATCTTCCTGAAATGAAATCCATAAATGGTAAATGTCATAGAGCGTTTAAACATCCTGGGACGGTTAAATATTGTCCAGAATTGAAGGTTCCAGAATCGAAAGCCTGATAGGCTCCAAAACCCCTGGTAAAAAAAAGATTTAGGCAGTGCCGGCATATAATGGAAACTTAAAGGCTGCTCTTACGCCTGGCTTTGCGATACTCTTTCAAAAAAGTTTTTATCCTCGGATAATAAGCCTTAGGCAATAGATGGTAGTTAATAACCTGGTGTAGCCTTCGATAAGTTCTTCTGATTTCATTTTAGGTGTGAAATTTACTGTGAATTCGGTATTGTCGCAAGATGCATTACAGCAGCGTGGCTCATTTGTCAACCCAATTTAAAAAAAATAACAGGGCTTACTCCATCTCACGTTAAAAACCTGGAGCATAAAAGACTCAATGGTTTGAGTTAAGTGAACAAGCACCAGATTATATCCGGAAATCGTTAATCGAATCTTATTATCATGATAGCACCCTGAATTAAGGGTAAATATTCTCATTGCACTATTATATCCATTCGACTGTTCCTTTTATAGCGGATCATCTTTTTATATCCCGGTGCCTGTGCGAACATGTGCGTATACAGTTCACCTGCTGAATTATGGGCTGGAAATATCAATGTGTTTATAAAAGAAAAAACTGTATCCCTTTGCCCGCAAGGGTTTTAACAGATGTGTGAATAATGTAACTTATTCATTTAATTGTGTAATGAATAGGGGAGGAGGCCGGTATACCTTTGTACCTGTAATAGTTTACTACTCAAACAATATCACTTATGATAAAAACTATTGCTTCATACTTACTAACCAAATTTTTAAAACGCACAGTTATGGGAAATCTTCTTTACATCATCGCAGTAATACTTGTAATTGCCTGGGCAGTCGGATTTTTTGCTTACAGTACAGGCGGAGTCATTCATATACTTCTTGTTATCGCTCTTATTTCGGTAATATTCAGAGTAATTCAAGGCAAAAAAATTTTATAAATCTAATTTTTAAAATACAAAACATGAAAAAAATAACCTTTGTTGTAATGGCAATATTCCTGTCATTAACATTTTGCCCGGGCCAGGCAAATGCTGCAACTACAAAAGAACCTTCACCATCATCCATAGTTGCTACAAATCTTGCTGACGCAGCCAAAGTCAGAGCGTTAGAACTAAGGCTGAACGAAATCAGCGCCATGGATAAGTCGGATTTAAAGATGGCCGAAAAACGCGAATTGCGAAAAGAAGTCCGTTCAATAAAACAGCAACTTCAGGAAATGAGCAGTTATATCTACATTTCAACAGGAGCTGTTCTTCTAATCGTGTTATTGCTGATCATCCTTTTATAAACAATTTAAAAAACAGAAAAAATGAGTACAGGTAAAATATTATTGGGCTTTATGGCCGGAGTCGCCACAGGCGCTTTGTTAGGGCTTTTATTAGCTCCTGCAAAAGGATCGGATACACGAAAAAAAATAGCTAAAAAGGGTAAAGGCTATTCGGATTCATTAAAAAATAAATTCGACGAATTTAAAGAAAGCGTCAACGAAAAATTTGAAAAAGCCAAGGTTGATGTTACCGAATTTGCCGAAGAAGCAGAAGCTCAATAAACAGAATTTAACAGATATAAAAACTGCCTTGAAATGAAATACGTTCAAGGCAGTTTCAATGCCAACTCAAACAAAACCGATAACCGTGATTGCTGCAGATATTAAAATTCCGTTTTACGCAAAGGCTACGCTCCTGTTAATCGGGTTGTTTGTCCTTATAAGTATGTTATACATTGCTCAGAGCATTATTGTGCCTATTGTTTTTGGCGTAATAATTGCCATCGTCCTTCACCCGGTGGTAAACTTTTTTGTACGTTTCAAAGTAAACAGGGTTATAGCCATCAGCATCACTATGCTTCTTACTTTTTTGGTGGCTGCGGCAGTTGCTTTACTCATATTCCGCCAGGCAAGCCGTTTTAGTGAAACATGGCCTGTGCTGGTCGATAAATTCACCCTGATGCTCAGCCAGGCTACATCATGGGTAACCAGGTATTTCGATATAAATCCCTGGGCAGCCCATAAATGGATTGTGAAAACCAAAGCTGAGCTACTCAGCAATAGCAATTTAGCCATTGGCCAAACACTTTTCGCTGTTGGGAATTCAATTATGGTAATGATTTTAATACCCGTTTATGTATTTATTATTCTTTATTACCATTCGCTGCTTATTGAATTTATACACCGGCTCTTTGGTACGAGCAACCAGAAAAAAGTGAGTGAAATTGTAAACCAGACAAAAACGCTGGTTCAACGCTACCTGGTAGGATTGATTATTGAAGCAGTAATGATTGCTGTAATGGAAATAACGGCGCTTCTGTTACTGGGTATTGAGTATGCGATATTGTTAGGGATTATCGGTGCATTGCTCAATGTAATTCCATACATTGGCGGTCTGGTTGCAGTGGCATTACCCATGATAGTTGCTATCGCTACCAAGGACTCAGCCATGTATGCTGTATATGTGCTGGTAATTTATTACATCATACAGGTTATCGATAATAACCTTATTGTACCTCTTATTGTATCTTCCAAAGTAAAAATAAATGCACTTTTCTCCATTATAGTTGTATTTGCCGGCAATGCCTTGTGGGGCATTTCGGGTATGTTTTTATCAATACCGCTGCTGGCTATTATTAAACTTATTTTCGATCACGTTGAACCTTTAAAACCGTGGGGATTTTTATTGGGCGATAACAGGCCTTCGTCACCATTGCTGGAAATAGAGCCGATACTGAAAAAAATTAAAAAAATAGTCAAATAGCAGGTTTAACAGGAGAGGGGCCGTGATTGCCTATTCCAATTTCAGATTACAAATTATAATGTAGAGACAAAACCAATGTGTGAATTATGTAACATATTTAAATAGTTATGTAACGCTTTTACTACTGAAGGAACGCAACTTTGTACTCCTGATTAATAACTTAAATCACTTATCATGAAAAGGGTACTACAATTTCTGGCAATCTCAACTTTGGCACTTAGCCTGTTTTTCACTTCGTGCGGACCCAGTAAAAAACTGGTCGAATCGCGGTCGAGGGTTGATAAACTTCAAACCGACAGCGCTAATACGCATGGTAAGTTAAACGACTGCAATACGCTCGTTAAAAATCTGAATAACGATAAAATCACACTCGAAGCTCAGAATTATGAAATACAAAAGGATTTAAAGATTCTTAACAGCGATAACAATAAATCGAAGATGACAATTGCAGAACAGGCAATAAGGTTACAAAATCTTCAGAATCTGATTCAGTCGCAGAGAGATATACTGGACAAACTTAAAAATTCAATAGCCGATGCACTTCTGAACTATTCGGCCGATGAGCTTAGTGTTTATATTAAGGACGGAAATGTTTATGTTTCGTTACAGGAAAAACTGTTGTTTAAATCGGGTAGCGATGTGGTTGATCCCAAAGGTCAGGAAGCCCTTGGTAAACTTGCCATTGTTCTCAATACCACCAAAAATATTACTGTTTTGATCGAAGGCCATACCGATAATGTGCCGATTAAGACAAAACTCTTTAAAGATAACTGGGATCTGAGTTCAGCAAGGGCTACGTCTATTGTCCGGATTTTGACAAGGGACAATGCTTTTGATCCGAATCGTATCACCGCAGCGGGTAAGAGTAGTTTTCACCCTGTGCAATCGAATGAAACAGCCGAAGGACGTGCAGCAAACCGCCGGACCGAAGTAATTCTTTCACCAGACCTGAAAGAGCTTTTCAAGATATTGGAACAATAAGAATTAAAGGGAGCCTGCATATTCCTTTTATAAACTGAATTTTTCGACTTATTTTTTTTAATCACCGAAAATGAGGTCAAGAAAAAGATCAAATTGAATAAAGACAAATATTTGTTTCTAAAAAAAATATTTAAAAATGAAAAAAACAGGCATTTTAATTCTCGTGCTGGGATTTGGATTAACTGTATTTACGGCTTTTTCTTTTTTTACCAAAGAAAAAGTGGTAGATTTGGGAAAAGTTGAAATCACCCGGAAAAAGGAACACCGTCTCAATATCTCACCCCTCATTGGAATAGCCGTAATGGGGCTTGGTGGTATCATTCTTTGGCATGCTAACAATAAGAAATAACAATGGAATAATGGGTTTATGGATTGAGAACCCATCGCCCCTCACCCCATCGCCCCATCGCCCCTCAAAATCGCCCCTCACCCCATCGCCCCTCACCCCTCGCCTCGCCCTCGCCACATCACTCTGTTTCAGCCCCCAACCCCTAACCCCCAACCCCTTTGAAGATATACATCAAGTACATGGTCAGCAACCGCTGCAAAATGTTAGTAAAGGAGGAGTTGAAAAAGCTCGGTCTTCACTTCATTGTCGATATGGGTGAAGCCGATATTATGGAGGATATCACCACGGAGCAGCGCAATCAGATACGTGCAGCCCTGCTGCAATCAGGTCTGGAACTGATGGACGACAAGAAATCAGTTCTGATAGAGAAAATTAAAGCCGTAATTATCGAAATGGTTCATTACACCGAGGAACTCCCGAAGATTAATTTTTCGGATTACCTGAGTGAAAAGCTGAATCACGATTACACCTATATGGCTAATTTATTTTCGGATGTGGAAGGAACCACCATCGAGAAATTCATCATTTCGCATAAGATCGAAAGGGTAAAGGAGCTTATTATATACGATGAAGTAAACCTTACCGAAATAGCCTGGATGATGCATTACAGCAGTGTAGCTCATTTATCCAACCAGTTTAAAAAAGTTACCGGACTAACGCCTTCACATTTTAAACAATTAAAAGATAAAAGACGCAGCCCTATTGAAGATATCGGGAATCCGTAGAGACGCTATGCCTCGCGTCTCTACAGATTCCCATCAACCCCTCAATCTCCTCACCCTACTAATAATTCTCAAATCAACCCTACAGCAGCATGAAATTTCTGCCAGAAAAAAAAATTACAATCTTCCTTTTCCTTGCCGCCATCGTACTGGTTTCGGTAGTGGTAAGTTTTTATTTTAATACCCAAAAAGTAAAGCTGACCAACGATCTGGTAGCACATTCGCAGGATGTGCTACGCAAAAGCGATAATGTTCTGCTGGATGTAATCAATATCGAAACCGGGTTAAGAGGTTATATTATATCGGAAAATGAAATTTTTTTAGAGCCGTATAAAAATTCGCTCAAAACTATCGACCACAATCTTTCAGAATTGACAGATTTGTGTGCCGGAAACAAAGATCAGCAGTCGCGCGTTGATTCCCTGAAAATAGCTGTAGGCAGAAGGTTAGTTTTTACTCATGAAGTGAATAAAGCATTGGAAACGGACAAATACAATGAATTAGGAAAAATTGAGACCATAGAGCTGGGGAAAACGCTGACCGACACGATCAGGAGTATAATTACGGCTATAAATACCGAAGAGTATAGATTGCTTAAACAAACCAGGATCGAGAATGCAAAGAGCAATGATTATTCACAATTAATACTGCTCCTGCTCCTTATTTTTATCCTGGTCATTTTTGGACTGGTATTTATAATTTTAAAGAATCAGCGGCAAAGGAATATAGATTTGGAAGCTCATACTGCTTCTCAGAAATTGCTTTCAAATTATTCGCTAAGTCTGCTTGAAGCGAGCCTCGACCCCCTGGTTACCATAAATACCGAGGGCAAGATCACCGATATGAATGAGGCAACCGCTAATATTACCGGTTTAACACGCGAGGAACTTACCGGTACCGACTTCTTCGCTTATTTTACTGAATCGCAGAAAGCGCGTGAAGTGTACCAGGAGGTTTTTGCCAAAGGATCAGTTGCCGATAAGCCACTTACACTTCGTCATAAGGATGGCAAACTCACCGATGTTTCTTTTAACGGATCCGTTTACAAAGATGCTGCTGGCAACGTGCTGGGAGTTGTTATTGTTGCCAGAGATATTGCCGAGCAGAAACTGGCTATGGAATTACGAACGGCTAATAAAGAGCTTGCATTTCAAAACGAGGAGAAAGAAAATCGGGCAACAGAGCTGTGTATTGCGAACCAGGAATTAGCCTTTCAAAACAAGGAAAAAGAAAAACGTGCAGCCGAGTTGGTTATTGCCAATAGTGAACTGGCATTTCAGAACCAAGAGAAAGAAAAGCGTGCAGCCGAATTAGTGGTTGCCAACACTGAACTTGCTTTTCAAAACGAAGTGAAAGAAAAACGTGCAGCTGAACTGGTAATTGCCAACAAAGAACTGCTGTTTCAAATCGATGAGAAAGGGAAAAGGGCGGCTGAGGTAATACTGGCGGAGAAAGAACTTATTTATCAGATTAAAGAAAAGGAAAAACAGGAGTTAGCAAATATCGAATTGGAAGCAGTCAGCGATTCTCTGAAACTAGCTTCTCAATATTCCCTCAGCCTTATCGAAGCCAGCCCCGATCCCCTGGTTACCATAAATCCCGAGGGTAAAATCACCGATATGAATGAAGCTACTGTTAATATTACCGGGTTAACCCGCGCTGAACTTACCGGCACCGACTTCTTCAATTATTTCACCGAAAAGCAAAAAGCGCGTGAAGTTTACCAGGAAGTTTTTGCAAAAGGATCTGTTGCCGATAAACCTCTTACACTTCGTCATAAGGAAGGCAAACTCACCGATGTTCTGTTTAACGGCTCGGTTTATAAAGATGACGAAGGACATGTATTGGGTGTGGTTATTGTTGCAAGAGATGTTACAGCCCAGAAATTATTGTCGAATTATGCACTGAGTCTTATCGAAGCCAGCCGCGATCCGCTTTTTACCATTAGCCCTGATGGAAAAATCACCGACATGAACGAAGCATCAGTTAAGGTAACAGGTGTTTCACGTAAGGCTTTGATCGGGTCTGATTTTATTGATTATTTTACCGAACCTGATAAAGCCCGTATAGCCTACCAACAGGTGTTTGATAAAGAATTTATTGTTGATTATCCGCTTACGATTACGGATGGCGAACTGGTTGATGTGCTGTGCAACGGATCGGTGTATAAGGATGACAGGGGAAATGTACTGGGCGTGGTTATTGTTGCCAGGGATATAACCGACCAGAAAAGAATTGCTACCGAATTATCCGAGGCAATTGTATTTGCCGAGCTTGCTGTTGCCATTGCTGAAGAAGCAAAAATAAAAGCCGAAAGCGCCACTCTTATTGCCGAATCGGCCGTGAAAGCGAAACAGCAGTTTTTATCGAATATGAGCCACGAAATCCGCACCCCTATGAATGCCATTATCGGTTTTACCAAGGTGCTGATCAAAACAGATACTACCTCAAAACAAAAAGAATACCTGCAAGCTATAAAACTGAGTGGTGATTCATTAATAGTGCTGATTAACGACATTCTCGACCTGGCAAAGGTGGATGCAGGGAAAATGGTATTTGAACAAATACCATTCAAAATGGCCATGTCAATTTCGGCCATGCTTCATTTGTTTGAACCGAAAATCCGTGAAAAGAACCTGGAACTGGTTAAAGAATATGACCCTGACATACCTAAAGTACTGGTTGGCGACCCGGTTCGTTTGCACCAGATTATTATAAACCTGGTAAGTAATGCAGTAAAGTTTACAAACAAAGGTAAGATTACCGTAAGAGTTAGCTTATTGAAGGAAGATGATGCCGGTGCGACTATTGAATTTGCCGTTAAGGATACAGGTATCGGAATTGCCCAAAATAAGATGGAAAAGATTTTTGATAACTTCCAGCAGGCATCAAGTGGCACTTCACGTTTGTATGGTGGAACAGGATTAGGGCTGGCTATTGTGAAGCAACTGGTTGAGGCACAGGATGGCAGTATCGGTGTCGAAAGCAGGTTTGGTGAAGGCTCAACATTCACTTTTGTTTTGGACTTCCTGAAAACAAGAGCGAATGCCGATATTGAAGATACGCTGGTAGAATTAGATTCCGAAATTAAAGATATAAGGGTCTTGGTTGTTGAGGATATTAAACTCAATCAATTACTTATGCGGACACTGCTCGATGATTTTGGTTTCCATTGCGAAATTGCAGCCAACGGCAGAATAGCCATAGAAAAGCTTCAGACAAACATATTTGATATTGTGTTGATGGACCTGCAAATGCCCGAAATGAATGGGTTTGAAGCTACTGAATATATACGGCATACATTGAAATCTGAAATTCCTATCATTGCTCTCACTGCCGATGTAACTACGGTTGACCTGGCTAAATGTAAAGCTGTTGGAATGAACGATTACCTGGCTAAACCGGTAGACGAAAAATTATTGTACAGTAAACTGATTTCGGAATATAAAAAATCCATGTTTGTAAATGGGATTGATGGATACATCAGGCACGAGAATATGGAAGTTAAAGTATTAAAATATACCGATCTTCAATACCTTATGACGCGTACAAAATCCAATCCAATTCTGATGATGGAAATGATTTCGCTGTACCTCGAACAAACTCCTCCTTTGATAAGCATAATGAAAAAAAGCTGGAAGGAAAAAGACTGGAGCTCGTTATACGCAGCAGTGCATAAAATAATTCCTTCTTTTGCCATAATGGGAATTAGTGCAGATTACGAAGATATGGCTAAAAAAGTACAGGATTTTGCTAAAAACCAGCAACAGTCCAACGGAATAAATGAACTGGTTGAGCAAATTGATACTGTCTGTACACAGGCCTGTGTCGAATTAGAACTCGAATACACTATGATTAAAAACGCAAACTGATGAGTAACGAAAAAAAAATAAAGATTTTCCTGGTTGATGATGATGCCTTGTATTTAAAACTGCTGGAAATAGAACTGCTTGAACATGCCGATTTTACCATCGAAACCTATGCAACAGGCGAACTTTGTATTGCAAACCTGGAGCGCAATCCTGATATTATCATTTTAGATTATCACCTGGACGGTATCGATAAAACAGCGATGAACGGGATGCTTACACTGGATAAGATTAAAATTTTCAATCCGGATATTCCTGTGATCATGCTCTCGTCGCAGGATAAAATTGAAGTGGCTGTTGATTGTATGCTCCATAAAGCTTCGGATTATATTGTGAAAAGCGAAACGGCTTTTATCCGCTTGCAGCAATCCATAACTACTATTTTTTATACACGCAAAATCGAGAAAACATTGAGTTGGTATATGGAGAGGATGTAATTCCCGCTTTAACTAATGCCGGGGTGACTCCAAGTCACCCCGGCACCAGAAGCCACCCCAGCACAGCACTAAACTCAGATCAATCCTAATTCAGCTATTTTTTTTCGATTTATCAGCTTTCCATCCCGCAGATTTTTTATATCACAATAGGATGAAAATTCCCAATCTTCAGGCTTTTCAACCAGTCTGGATTTCACAGGATTGTTATGAATATGATTAAACCAAACCTTTGGATATTGGTTTCGCAGTAATTTAGCATAAATAACAGCTGAGCTTTGCTTATAGAACATCGTTCTTATTTTTAAATCCGGAAGACCTATATCTAATAGGTTCACTTCTTAAAACAGGCAATTTTTTTTATTCAATGATGATGCAATAATCATATGCAAGAATATAATATGTATGAATTATGTAAATTATTTTCAAAATTATATAATGCTTTTTTTCATTTTCATTATTACTTTTAATCTTACTTAATGAAATCTCAACTGGCTGATAATAAACTCAAAAGTAATTATTAACCAGTATGCATTATTAATAGGATTGCGGCCATAACTAAAGTTCTCAAATACTACATGCCGGCAATCAAAATGCTCATACTCTTTTATCCTTTTCAATTCACAACACGATAATTGTTAGCATTTTCAAAAATGCCTGCCAATAACCTGGCAGTTACAAGTCGTATTCGTACACATTAATAATAAATTAAAATGGAAGAGATCCTCACCCCCGAACAATGGTATGAACTAAAAGGTCGCATCAGGCAACTGCACCCTGAACTTACTGATAATGATCTGCAGTATCACGAAGCTACTGAAAGGGATATCATGTCAATGGTTGAATTCAGCATACGAAAGGCAAATGAGGTAATATACGGAGCTTTCACCAGACGGTTCCGACAGTTCCCGTTAAAATATTACTGGCGTTATACCAGGCATAAACGTCTGGCAAAAAGAGAAAAATAGGGGTGTAGTAAATTCCTTCTCACCATGTATTATAATACCCGAAGTCAATTCAAATTAATTTTTGATGTAATAATCCACTGATATATTTGAAAAGAACTTCGTAACAAGAGCCAGTCAGGATTGACTGGTTTTTTTTTGTTTCCAATAACAAACAAGGTTATATTATTAAGATAGTTTGATTGTTAGCTGATTGTTTTAAATGCCCGGAAACCGGATCTCTTATTTTACTGAAGTCGTTAATTTATCTGTTTCCGGCATTCGTTATTAGCAGAACCAGTAATACCTGTTGAAATTGAATCGGAATGGAGCATTGTATGATGGTGAAAAAAATCAATATGGTGTGTCGTTAAATGATACAAGATGCTTGTCAGACTTTAATTTCTCTTTTGTACAGGCAAAAAAAAGACCGCCTCTGTTTAACAGAAACGGTCATTAGTATTATTATTAACTGGCGTTAAAACCTGTATCCCAGCGAAAGTCCATACCCGGTATTTTTAACCGATGATTTACTATCAGGAGCAATTTTATATTCAGGATTAATTTTGATCATGCCAAGTTGCGTATCAATCTGTGCAAACAGGCCACCAGCAAATTCATACGCTACAAATATATTGCCACCTGCATCAAAAGCTTTGTAATACGGTAAAGTATGGTCATCACTTGTTTCAACAGTATTTGTAAAATTTACTTTTTGTTCAAGTGATATAGAACCACCTTCGGTTACTACTTTGCCATTGATTCCGTAAGCAACATAGGGGCCGAATCCAAGCATAAAATATCCTTGACCCAGGAAGGCTTTGTAAACCAGGTTCAGAGGCATTTCGATATACGAAAGCTTTGTAGTGCTTGTAAATGAAGTGCCTAATACACTGTAATTGTTTTTAGCGCCTTTGATCGAATATAGTAAACCCGGCTGGAAATAGAATTGCAGGGCTAGGGGAATCTGAATATTAATCCCGGCGTGATAACCCAGGATCATATCATTTGTAAGTTTGTCGCCGCTGCCATCGGTTCCGTTAAAATTCTGGAGATTTGCTCCACCCAGTAGGGCAAAAGACGGTTTGCCTGAACTTTGAGCAATTGCTATGGAACCAGTGAGCAAAAGCATCATTAATAAAGAAAAAAATCTTGTTTTCATAGTATGTAATTTTAGATTAAAAGATTAAAGTTATTGGTTAAGTTTTAAAACATTTTTGGATTAGGTGTTTAGCTAAAAGTGCCGGTTGCCGGGAGCCACGTGCCAGGTCATGTTTGCCTGTAGCTAACGACCCTGATTGAGATTTTTGATGCCTTGAATTTTGGATGGAACCCGGCACCTGGAACCATATTCACGCTGAGTATACTGATAAATTTCTTTTCTGCAATTTTCCTGAACTGATCCAGTTATTTAGCTGCTTCTTTTTCAGCATCAGCCTTCATTTTTTCATTTGCGGCAATCAGGAACTCAACTCGGCGGTTCTTATCCTGACCCGATTTTGTTTTATTGGTATATTTAGGTTCTGATTCGCCAAATCCTTTAATGGATATGCGATTGGTGCTGATACCATTATTGCGGAGGTAATCGGATACTGTGGCAGCACGTTTTATCGATAAGTTCATATTGTACTCATCACTCCCTTTGCTGTCAGTATGTCCCTGAATTTCAATATCTGTTTCAGGATATGTGCTCAGAACTTTTTTCAGTTTAATGAGACTCTCTTTAGCTTCGGCCGACAGGCTTGATTTGTCGAATCCGAACAAAACAGCACTGCTGAATTCCACTACGATGCCTTCGCCTACGCGTTCAACGTTTGCATCGGGAACGGTTTTCTTGATTTCTTCGGCTTGCTTGTCCATTTGGTTGCCAATTACTGCTCCTGCAGCTCCTCCAACGGTAGCGCCGATAATTGCTCCCATAGCTGTATTGCCCGAAGCCCTGCCTATAACAGCGCCCATAGCACCCCCGGCAGCAACACCAACGGCTCCGCCTTTCTGGGTTTTGTTTAATGACGAACAGCCCGAAAACAACAAAGCTGCGCAAGCGAACATGATCATACTCATTCTGATTTTTTTCATAACAATTGTATTTGATTGGTTAAACATTAATTCAATGGTTTTCGCCTGCCCGTTTGTTTTAACATTTGTTGCTATTTTCCAATAACTCATTGCTCATTACTTTGTCCCGGCACAGGATAGACTTCATTATTTTATTATGCAAAGGTGATCCCATATGTATTGTTAAATGTTACAGAACTTTGTAAATAACTTACATCATTCACACATGCTCTTCTCAGTCGAAAAATTGAATTATGATTTGAAACTGCCTTTCAGAATATACAGGATGCATTAAGTATCAAGATTTAGCTTTTTCACTTAGTATGAATGTTGGAACAGTAGGTAGCTTATTTCTTATAGCGGGAATGAAAATGATGAAACAGATGAATGAATTCTGAAATATCTCTTCTTTTATATCTGTATTTATTGATTTTATCTTCTGAATAAACAGTTGCTTGTTGGTTTATTCGCTGAATAACACCCATTTTATTCTTTCGGCTTTAGCACAATTAAACTAATGATCAGTTAAATATGATGCTTGGCAAAAGTGTGAATCATGCAACTATTTTCCAAAGTTGTGTAACACATACCACGGCGCGTAAATCTACTTTTGCAGTTGATTTAGGCTCATGGTTAAAAAATCGTTGTAGTCTGATTTAGTAATCCCTTGTGGCTTTTTCCCGTATAGGGATAGTGGCAGTTTTTTTTGAGCCACCAGGCTACTAAAACACTTTCCTGCCTGTCGACAGACAGAGAAACGACAACGTTTACACACAACTTTTATTTAAGCCTTGATATATTGGCCCTTACAAAATCGGGGATAAAAGTGTTTTCTGATCGTCCTTTTAATTAAGTAATAAATTCTTATCTGTATAAAAGCAATGAACTACAAAGGAGCCTGAATCTGAAAAACAATTACAAATGAGAGACATCCTTGTTAATAAAAACACTTAGGATAACTGATTGGATTGAATTTTGAATTTTTTAATAACTTTTAGAATAAAGTAATGAAGCTCTACATAAAAAATATGGAATGTGATTGTGGTAAAACAATTGTGCAATCTGAGATCGAAAAAATTGGATTTCCATGCACTAATGTTGGCTCAGCTATTGTAACTATGGAGAAAAAAATAACAGCCTTGCAGCATTCACGGTTTGATTCTGCATTGAAAAAAAATGGATGTGAATTATTTGATGAGCGGCTTTATAAGGAGCTTATAAATAATCTTAAAAAAGCTATTATTGATCTGGAGGTTTATTCGGATGTAGAGTTGAAAGCCTGTTTCGCAGATTTTATCACTCTGGGTGTTGATAATAATTTCATTTCAATAAACAACTTGTTTTCTGAGATAGAAGGCGTTGCCATCGATAAATACATTATCAAACCTAAAATAGCCCGGGTAAAGAAATTACTTGTATTGTGTATGATGATATCATGCCTGCCGCAATTGATGCCAGGTTGCAATACAGATGCTCAACAAAATTAACAAGCCCGTTTTGCCGAATTACTGGTCCGCCATCATCACTTTTCTGGCTGATACTGTATACATGGATTACTTATGCAAAGCTGAAGTGAATTTTTAATAATGACTTTTCGACATGAATAATTCGAATCCCGTATTAAATAGCTATATCGATAAAAGTAAGAGTATTACTTCATCAGATATTTCAATTGTTCCTTTCCAAAACAAAGAGGTAACAACCCATAAGCTGTTACTCAGACTTCAGGAAATGGAGAAAATCAATTCGAACCTGAAAAAACAGGCAGAAGATCAATCAAAAAAACTTGAGGAAGTTATTGCAACAAATGCAAAATTCCTGTCAATTATAGCTCATGATTTGCGAAGCCCGTTCCAATCTATTATTGGTGCCCTCGATTTATTGCGTGATAGCTTTAATGAAAATAATAAAAATAGAATTAGAACTTATATTCAGATGGCATCCAATTCAGCCAACGGAACGTTAACCCTTCTTGAAAACCTTTTATCGTGGACTGCTTCACAAAATAAAGCTATAAGCTTCACTCCGGTAAAAATAAATCTGCTCGAACTAATAACAGGAGAACTTGAGAGTGTAAATATTCCTGCTACCCGTAAGCAGCTATCGCTTAATCATATGTGCCCGGGTAATATATATTTATTTGCTGACCTTCAAATGGTTAAAACAATCTTCCGGAATTTAATCAATAACGCGATAAAATACTCTTTCATTGGAGGCGAAATAACTGTTAGCGCGACTGTTGGCAATCAATTTGCTCTAATAACAGTTCGTGACAACGGAATTGGCATCTCGCACAAAGCCCAAAAAGAACTATTTAATAAGGACGGGATACATTCGACCAGGGGTACTGATAATGAGAATGGTACAGGTTTAGGGCTGATGCTTTGTAAAGACTTTGTTGAAAAGCACAGTGGAACACTTTCGATAGAAAGTGAAACAGGAAAAGGCAGTAAGTTCAGTTTTACATTACCTCATTATCGTAATTAATCAGCAGCACAGGTAGTAGCTTACATGTGTGAATATTGCAACTCTTTTCCTTAATTGTGTAAAGCTTTCCCGTTATGAAGTAATCACCTTTGCAGCATAAATCTATTTATTCATTTAAACTAAAAAAATGAACACATTCGAGATTAAAAACAGAAAACTCATCATACTCAAAAAATTAATGTATGCAGTAACTTTCAGCTTACTGGTATTTCTTATTCCTGCCTGTAGTAAAGACAGTTCTGACAAGGCACATCTGTCCGTTCGATTAACGGATGCCCCCGCACTTTATGATGCCGTAATGGTTGATATACAAGGTGTCGAGATTAAGGGTGAAGGAGGAGGTCTTGTAATGCTCAATACAAACGCAGGTATTTACAACCTGCTTGATTTTACGAATGGAATGGATACACTGATTGCCTCAGGTGATCTGGATGTTGGAACCATTTCGCAAATTCGTTTGATTTTGGGACCTGATAATTCGGTAGTAGTCGATGGTGTAGTTTACCCTCTCAGCACACCAAGCGCAGAGCAATCGGGATTAAAACTTCAGATTCATCAAACATTTGTAGCTGGTGTTTCATATTATATCCTGCTCGATTTTGATGCAAATAAATCTATTGTTCGACAAGGAAGCGGTGAATACAAGTTGAAACCGGTTATCCGAACCATTAACGCTGCTATTAGTGGCTCGATTAAGGGCAGCATATCGCCAATCGGCCCGGGAACCTTTATTACAGCTACATCTGATGGTGTTGTTTACTCTACCTTTGCCAATTCAAATGGTTATTTTATGATCATGGGACTGCCTGCCGGAGCCTACGATATTACCGTTACCCCGGCCCTTCCTCTTCTGCCGCTTACCATCAATGGCAAAATGGTTGTTATCGGTGAATCAACCGATTTGGGATTAATTATTCTTTAAACTAAAAATACCTTTAAAAAAGAGGCTGTTAATTTGTAGCAGTCTCTTTTTTTATCGCCAAAAAAATGTATAAAAGATGTAATCATTTTCAAAGAATATATACTAAATTTACTGTTTCCGATACCTTGTTTCGTAATTCTAAAATGATGACTATTTGCACGTAAGATTATAAACAAAAAACTATAGGTTAAACTGTCACTTAGCCGGATAATGCTAAACGTAACATTTTATGAGAAAATATATATTTCTTTTTGCTATCCTTGCGGTTCTGGTTTTCGCGGCTACACAATCGTGCAAACAAAAGGGGGATGCCGGAAAAAACACAGTATTCAATATCAATTTTGACAGCTCGCTTGTTTCTCCTTTCTTTAAATCATATCCGCTGTTGACAGAATATGAAGAGGATTTAACAGCAATTTACCGGAACTATAAATACACCCATATCTGGTTTACCAATGAAGGTATAACAGAATTTGGCAATTCGCTTTACAGCAAAGTAAAAAATAGTGAAGACGAAGGGGTTTTCACTTCATTTCCATACCCTGAAAAAATTGAGAGCATATTTGCTAATGATACATTAAATATGCTTAAAACTGTTGATGACGAATTTTTGTTAACAAGCCTGTACCTGTTTTATGCCGAAAAAGTATTTAAGGGTATTCACAATGACTCTTCCATTGCCATGAGATGGTTTCTGCCACGTAAAGAAATTTCTTTTCCCGGATTACTGGATTCAATGAAGGCACATCCTGAATTGCTGAACCTTGACAGCCTTGTGTTATGCAATCAATATTACAGGCTGCGTGATGTTTTGATTAGGTATCGGGCCATCGAAAAGAATGGAGGATGGAAAGCAATAGACCTTGATCCAGATTTGAAATCATACAAACCTAACGATTCAGCACAGGCTATACGTCAAATCAGGGATCGCTTATTTATTACCGGCGACATTAAACAAAATAATGAAAGCTCCTTTTACGATCCTGAATTGGTGTTGGCAGTAAAAAAGTACAAACTACACAATGGTTTTAATCCCGACCCACTTCTAAAGCCTGAGCATATCAGGGCAATGAATGTGTCGATAGGCGAACGCATCAGAACAATTGTGGTTAATATGGAGCGATGCCGCTGGCTTATACCCGGAATTTTTGATGAAGAAGAATACATTTTTGTAAATATCCCTGCGTATAAAATGATTTTTAGCCGCAAAGGAGATGTCGTATTCGATTCGCCTGTGGTAGTGGGTACAACCAAAACCAAAACAGCTGTTTTTAATGCAACAATGAGTTACCTGATATTCAGCCCATACTGGAATTTGCCGAAGAGTATTATCGAGAATGAAATCAAACCAGCTATTGCTAAAGACACTAACTACCTGGCTTCGCACAATATGGAATGGATTAATGGCATGGTCCGGCAAAAACCGGGAAGGAAAAATTCGCTGGGACTGGTAAAGTTTATGTTCCCGAATTCATATGAAATTTATTTTCACGATACACCTTCAAAAAGCCATTTTAACAGGGAAAAACGTGCTCTCAGCCATGGTTGTGTGCGTGTCGGAAAGCCAAGGGATTTAGCATTAACGATACTGAAAGATAGTAAAACCTGGACTCCCCAGAAGATAGACTCTGCAATGCAAGGTGGAATTGAAACCATTTGTTCGCTTAAGGATAAGATACCAGTGTATATCTTATATTTTACATCCTGGGTTGACAAGGATGGCGGAATCAACTTTTATAACGACGTTTACGATTATGATGAACGGCTTGCTGTATTGCTGTTTAATAAATAAGGTTCTGTTATAGGCAATTGTTAAAAATAGATGGATTTGTAACTTCAAAAAGATTAAAGTTCCGGGTTCCCTGCCTGCAGCAGGCAGGCGGGTGCCGGGTTCCGTCCCTATAGCAATCGGGATACGACTTCCGTCTCCCGACTTCTGACTCCCGACTCCCGACCTTTTTAATCCCCAATCACATCAATACATTTGTAAAAACGTCGTGTGTACATTTCTGAATCCAATTCGCTTATGGTTACTCCGAAAGCCTTGCCCGATGAAGAGTGTATAAATTTCGATTTCATTCCGTTCGCTTCGCAAATTATACCTACATGCCCTATTCGGGTATTATCGCGATAGCCATAAAATACCAACACATCACCGACCTTAAATTCTTCCGGTTTCAGTGCCTCTCCCAGAAACTGATATTGCCTTGATCCACGGGGCAGTTGGATATTGAAATTATTAAAAACAAAATACACAAAACCAGAACAATCAAAACCTTGTTGTGGATCAACACCGGCATACCGATACGTTGTACCCATGTACTTTTTTGCAAACGTAATAATTTCATTTCTGTTTACCTGGGCGTTCGATGCTGCCTTGTTTTCCGGTTCCGGTTTAATCGCGTTGTTTTGCGATTGAGCAAAATTGGCAAGCAGTACAATAAAAGCCAGATAAATAAGTTTTATATGCATAGCCTTTTTAGGTTGACCGTGTGATGGATTATTGGAAAACAGCAAGCTTTTGCTGTGGGTTGCAAAAGGCTCCCAGGTGCAGTTATGGTTTATAACTTTTAAAATTCAGCAACAGCAGAGTTTTAAATGGTCGTTTTCATTACAAATGTACTTTTATTATCCAATACCTGCACTCAACCTCAGGCAAAAAAAAAGATTGTTTGATACCTCACACATTTGAGTGTTGAAATACTTTCGGTTGATTAATAGCTATTTACAGCCTTGTTGTATTTAAATAGCTGCACAGAGTTTTAGAAAAGGGAAATTTTAACAGTTACCTTTCAATAAACCTGAAATTAAATAGATATATAATAGTACACATTGAAATGAAAAAATACTGCCTCTATCTCGTTTTCTTTTTGCTACCGGTTTTAAACAGGGCTGATTCAGAGAAACCTCCTACAACAAGTGAAGTGAAAAATGACTTGTATTCCGATTTAAAGCTATCAGAGTATGGATTAGCGAACGAAGTTTTCCTGCTTGCTTTAAAAGGCTACAATAAACTTGATTCTGCTGGCCAACTGGAGCATCCCGGCATTCTGACCATTGTTGACTTTTCGCAATCGAGTAAAAATAAAAGAATGTATGTTGTTGATATTGAAGAGCGTAAGCTTTTATTCAATACATTGGTGGCGCATGGCAGAAACACCGGTGAAGAGTATGCACATAATTTCTCCAATGTATCGGGTACCTATAAAAGCAGTCTCGGATTCTATATAACTAAAAACCAGGTTATGGGGAATAAAGTCGGGCTGTCGCTCATCATCCAGGGGGTTGAGAAAGGTTTCAACGATAATGCGGTTAGCCGACAAATAATTATACACGGAGCCGATTATGCCACCGAAGAATTTATCGCAAAGCACGGAAGACTTGGCCGGAGTTATGGCTGCCCTTCTCTGCCTCCTGATCTTATCAAGCCTGTAATTGAAACCATCGAAGAGGGCACCTGCCTGTTTTTGTATAATCCTGAGCCAAATTATCTCCGCAAATCGGCTCTTCTCAACTAAGTTACTTTGCTGATAACCAAGAAACACGATACTTCTGAATTCCTCTCTCTCTCGCAATACTGTATTGTTATGATTAGCAGCAGGAATACAGATTTTTTTATTATTAAAAAGTGCTATCATGTCGGTTAATCCATACTGACATTTTTCTTCTTCCAATAGATTTTTGCAAATACGTTACTTATCAAATAGCAATTTTTGCTTCGGTAAACCGAATTCCGTTTCAAGCAACATTGTTCGCCAATCATTTATATTTTTCCTGGTTACACCTTTATTCTGATGTTTAATTCACATTAAAACGCTGTGTTTATAAATGTGTGAATAATGTAACTATTTACTTTAAATGTGTAACACTTCAGGGAGTGATTGAACGCACCTTTGCATGGTGAAAATAATTTCACGATTGTCCCGCCAGTGCTGGAATCAAAACAAAACAAAATGAATACTACCGAAGTAAAAGGAAACTGGAATGAGCAAAAAGGCAAGCTCAAAAAGAAATTCGGATATTTAACCGACAATGACCTTATGTTTGAGGAAGGCATGCAAGAAGTGATGTATGGAAAACTCCAGATCAAACTCGGAAAAACCAAGGATGAATTTATCAAACTTATTGCTTCACTCTAATCATTTGCTAATTGTTAAAGTACCTTTTAGCGGAATATATAGCATACAGCTGAACGATACTTTTTGAAATTCGTTAACACAATAATTATAAACAAAAACCACAAAAATGAAAAAAACAATTTTTACACTGGCTGTAGCATCTATGCTTATTGCAGGTTCAGTATTCACAAGCTGCAAATCGGCGGCTCAAAAAGAAGATGCTGCCCAGGCTGAGATGGAAAATGCCCAACAGGATTTAAATGATGCACAAAACGAAGCTAATGCAGAGGTACAAAAAGTGGCTACTGCCGAAGAATGGGTTGCATTTAAAATTGAGGCTGATGCAAAAATTCAGAACAATGAAGTGAGGATTGCTGAATTAACTGTAAAATTGAATAAACCGGGTAAGATTCTTGATCCTGTTTACAAGAAAAGGATTGAGACACTCGAAGAGCAAAACAGAGACCTGAAAGTCAGGCTTGAAGTTTATGAGAAGAACAATAGCAACTGGGAAACATTCAAACGTGAATTTAATCGCGATATGGATGAACTGGGCAGTGCATTGAAAGACTTTACAGTCGATAATAATAAGTAAATCAATAAGTTAATCAACAGGTGGGCTGGGAAGTCCACCTTTTTTTTTGCTTAGCTGTTGCTGATTTACATATTTTGCAAAAATGCTGGTGGAATTAACCGGCCTCCTATTCTCAATAACAATTCGAATGTGTGAATAATGTAACTAATTACTATAAATGTGTAACACTTTCCGGTGAATACACCATCACCTTTGCAGAGAGATAATAAAATCATACATGTCCGGCAAATGGCTGGAAACAGAACTAAAAATAAAAAAAATGAATACTTCAGGTGTTAATGGAAACTGGAACGAACGTAAGAGTAAACTCAAAATGAAATTCGGAATTTTAACCGAAAATGACCTTATGTTTGAAGATGGCCGTAAAGAAGAAATGCTCCGCAAACTCCAAAAAAAGCTTGGCATTTCGATGGAAGAATTAGTCAGGATCATAGGAACCCTTTGATTGGTGTTATGAGTTATGGATTCGAAGCAATTCAAACTCTATTCAATTATTACAAACAAACAATAGCTGATATGAAAACAAATTTTCTGAAAATGGTTTTTCTTGCTTGTATGGCAATTGCTGTTATAACAGGCTGTAGTTCCTCCACCGAACAAAAGGCCGCCAATCTCGAAGAAGCTCAGGCAAATGTCGAAGAAGCCAGCCAGGCTTTGGATTTGGCCCGCCTTGATTCAGCCGAATACTCAAATTACAAAATCGAATCGGAGAAAACGCTCAGGGGAAATGAACTTCTGATTGCCGATATGAAAGACAGGATGAAATCAGAAAAAAAGGAATCTATCGCTAAATATAATCAAACACTCGATTCGCTCGGAATTCAGAACTCAAGGCTCCGAAGTAATTTACAGTTGTATAGTGCCGAAGGAAAGGCCAGATTGGAAATGTTTAGAGAGGATTTTAACAAGGAATTGGATGCCCTTGGCAAATCCATCTCACAGTTAGCTGAAAGAAATACGAAAAAAGCGTCATAAATAACATACACTACCATTCGATCAGATGCAAAGGTGAATAACTCCCACATCTAACCTCCCACATCGCACATCCCTCATCCCTGCCTGCAGCAGGCAGGCGACATCCGACATTATAAGTTCAAAGTTCAAAATGCAAAATGCAAAATGCAAAAGTAAAAGTTGAAGTGAAAGATCCCACATCCCACATCCCACATCTAACATCTAACATCTAACATCCCACATCCCACATCCATATATGAGTGCCTGTAAATGTGTGAATTATATAAGCTTTATACAAAATTGTGTAATTTGTTAGCTGACAGAAGCAGTAATTTTGCATTAAACAAACAACATCATGCACGTAATCAAATTGACTCATTAAGCAAGAAATACCACTCATCGTACTTTTCAAATAAATCCAAGTAAAACCAATTTTATGAAAAAACTACTTTTCGTCCTTGTGATGCCTGTTATAATACTGGCTACCGGATGTAATCAAAAAAATGAAGAAATTGCCATGTTAAAGGCAAAAAATGACAGCCTGATATCCATCGGCTATGTTAAAGACTCAACGGTTATTGACTTTGTTAACGCATTTAACGATATTCAATCGAACCTTGATTCAATCAAAATGAAAGAAAACATCATCAACAAATCAGTTGATGGAAGTTCCGAAATTAAAGCCCGCACAAAAGATCAGATTAACAGCGACATTAATATGATATACAAGTTGCAGCTGGACAACAGGGCAATGGTTGCATCTTTACGTGCGAAACTAAAAAAATCAGGTGTGCATTCCGTTCAATTGGAAGAAATGGTTGATAACCTCAACAAACAAATTGAAGCAAAAGATGTACAGATTGCTCAACTCAATGATGAACTCGCAAAGGCAAATGTTCAGGTAACTGATTTAACTACCAAAGTGGTTGATCTGAACGCCAATGTTGATAATCTGAGTGTGCAAAACCAACAGCGGCAGCAGGTTATTGAGGCGAAAACTGCTGAGCTTAACACGGCATATTATGTAGTCGGAACAACTTCTTATCTTCAGGACAAGAAAATTATCACCAAAGAAGGTGGATTTATCGGCCTGGGACGTTCGAAAGAACTTGCTCCCGAGATGGATAAAAGAAATTTCACCAGGGTTGATGTCACCACTTTTAGTAAACTCCCGATTTTGAAGGATAAGCTCACTATATTGACCTCGCACCCTAAAACTTCATACCGCCTGACCGGTAAAAATTTATCTGATAGTTTAATCATAACCAATCAGAAAGAATTCTGGAGTTTATCGAAAGTGCTTGTTGTTAACGTTAAATAATCATTTTGGCGAAATTTAAAATCCGGCTCAAAAGGCCGGATTTTTTTTGCCTTCTCCGTAAATTCACTTCTCCAATTTTTGACCTATAATATCATTACCCTGATTTCTTTTTATTCAAATGAAGGTACAATGATCCGTATAAATAAGTTTTTTTGAAAATATTTACTCTTTTTTGACTTATTTTTTGATTTTATCTGCTTGATTTTCCGTATTTCAATCGAAAAATTCGTAAAAGTGTTGATAAATTCAACAGCTGTATATAAAATATACACTCCCCTTTAACAATATGATATTTAAGCTCTTGTAGCTGTTTAAAAATTAGTGTGTTGAAAATATCAACACATTGATTGTATATTTATTATGCATCACGATTTATAATGCATTGTAATACAGTGTGTTGGAGTCATTATTTTACTTTGGCACTGGTTTTGAATAGGTGAAATTGTAATGTATTGAAACCCTCAAAATCATGAAAACAATCAAAATCCTAATCAGCATTTTACTTCTGCTGTTCTTTGTTTCGGCAAACAGCCAGGAAGTATCACAAGTGAACCCAACAACCGGACAAACGTCAGTTAAAGTGAGTTGTACTCCGGATTTAAACCAGCTTACCGTGAAATGGGCCAGCGAATACAGGCGAGTTAACCCGGGAGTAGAGGTGATTGTTGTTGATAACAAAGACCTTGATGCCGGCCTGAATTTATCCTTTATCGATAATCAATCAAACACAGCAGCCCCAAGCCAAACAAATTGGAAGCTGGTGGTTGGTCGTAGTGTTACAGTTCCTGTAATGAATGCGGGGAATCCATACCTGAAAGAAATTATGCTGCAAGGCGTATCGCCCGAAAAGATTGCCAGCCTTTTTAAAAATCCTGGAAATCAGAATTGGGGTACACTGCTTTCGGAGAAGCAAAATGCACCTCTTCATTTATATATAGTCAATGATGAAACCGTAAAAGTAACTGTACGGAATTTCATTCAAGAAGCTGATTTACCGTTTTCGGCCATTTCTTTTGGTACTAAAGATGAAGTAATAGCTAACGTACAGAAAGATCCATATGCTATTGGATTTTGCAATTTTACGAGCATACTTTCACCCGTTAATCAAAGCATTGTCGAAAATGTAAAGTTGTTGCCTATCGATAAAAACGGGAATGGTACTCTTGACTATATGGAAGCTATTTACAGTGATGCAAATGAGTTCCAGCGGGGAGTATGGATAGGTAAATACCCGAAAGCTCTTTATAGCAATATATATGCCGTAAGTAATGCTCAACCTACTGATAATGATGATCTTGCTTTCTTATCATGGGTGCTTACAACAGGGCAGCAATATATGAATACAAATGGGTATTGCAACCTTACAGCTAATGAAAGCCAGTCGCAACTTGAAAAAATAAATTTCGCTTCAATAACGGTTTCACCCGAAGGCAAAACTTCCAATGCCGGTCTCATCCTTTTGATACTGGGAGTAATTCTTGCTACAGGATTTATAACCAGTGCTTTATTCCGCAGGTATAGAAAACAGGCTAATATCGTACCCGAATTTAATGTTCGTCCAAACGGTTTTGATGAAAATTCGGTGGTTGTTCCCGCAGGATTATATTTCGACAAAGCACATACCTGGGCTTTTATGGAAAAAGACGGGAATCTGGCTATAGGTATTGATGATTTTCTGCAGCATGTTACCGGCCCGATTTCGCGTATCGAGATGAAAAATGCCGGCGAAAAGATTAAAAAAGGTGAGCTTCTCTTTAGTATCATACAGTCAGGCAAGCAGTTAAACCTGTTTGCTCCTGTTTCGGGAGTTATCAAAAAACAAAACGAAGCATTGTTGACCAATCCAGATCTTATGAATACCTCCCCTTATTCTGAAGGTTGGGTGTATAGGATAGAACCGTCGAAATGGTTTTATGAAAACCAGTTATTGTCTATGGCCGAAAAACATAAAAAATGGCTTGTAACTGAATTTTCGAGAGTCAAAGATTTTATAGCGGCCAAAACGAGCCCTGGAAGTCTTGAATATTCTCACGTGGTGCTTCAGGATGGCGGTCAATTGAAAGAAGGTATTCTGTCGGAATTTGGCCCCGAAGTTTGGGACGATTTTCAGACCTATTTCCTTAATCCTATGAAATAAAAACAATTCCAATAAAAGGAATATATCGATTATTTAAAAATTAAAAAATGGACTTACATCGTCGTGATTTTTTTAAAGTAATGGGTGCAACAGGGCTTGCCCTGGCAGTCGGCAAGGAACTGAAAGCAGCACCAACGAAAGAAAGTATTCAGGAGTTCTACGCAGTATTGTACGATGCAGCGCGCTGCAAAGGCTGCCGGGGTTGCGAGTACGATTGTGCCGAAGCTAACGATTTACCCGAACCTATCCCTACAAAAGAAATTAAGGGTTTACGAAAGCCGGATGAGAATCACCGTACGGTGGTAAACGAATACAAAACTTCGAAAGGGATAGTGTATGCCAAAATGCAATGTATGCATTGCAACGAACCTGCCTGTGCGGCCGCTTGCCTTACGCAGGCTATGCATAAAACTACGGAAGGTGCTGTTATATGGAGAGGCGACAAATGCATGGGCTGTCGTTACTGCATGGTTTCATGTCCTTTTGATATGCCTAAGTTCGAATACCACAGCCCAAATCCAAAAATTCAAAAATGTACCATGTGTTTCGAAACCAGGGTGCAAAAGGGTGAACTTCCTGCCTGTGTTGAAAACTGCCCCAACGAAGCCCTTATGTTTGGCACCCGCAGGGAATTAATTCAGGAGGCAAGGCGAAGGATTTACGAAAAACCGGAATTGTATGTCGACCAGATTTACGGCGAACACGAAGCTGGCGGTACATGCTGGCTTTACCTTTCGCCGGTGCCTTTCAAGGAAATCGGAATGAATACATCCGTTCAAACAGATTCGTACCCGGCTCTTACCAAAGGGTTTCTCTATAGCGTTCCCAGCGTGTTCGTGCTGGCGCCGGCGCTTTTATTAGGTATGCAACAGGCTACTAAAAAGGATATTAACCTTAACGAAGAAAACGAAGATGAGTAACAGAACATTAGTTTCAGCTGACAACGATGGGAAATCCATGTGGAAATTCCTGTTTAGGGAAATGAAGCCCAGGGGCAAATGGCTCACCACTTTTAATATCATTTCCATTCCCATAATAATATTAGGAATCATATTGATAGTGATTCGTTTCTGGAAAGGAATAGGAGCCATTACCAATCTATCGCAGGAAATCCCCTGGGGACTGTGGATAGGATTCGATGTAGTTACCGGTGTAGCATTTGCTGGCGGAGCCTACGTTATCACTTTTATGGTGTATATTCTGAACATGAAGAAATACCATTCCATCGTAAGGGTTACAGTATTGAATGGATTTCTGGCATACCTTTTTTATGCCGGCGCTCTTTTACTCGACCTCGGGCGTCCTTGGAATGTGATAAACCCGATAATAGGTAACAATTTTGGCGTAAGTTCAGTTTTATTCCTGGTTGCGTGGCATTTCCTGCTGTATATGATCGCACAACTGATTGAGTTTTCACCGGCTATTGCCGAATGGCTGGGTGCACGTCGTGCCCATAAAATACTTTCGGGTATGACACTGGCTGCAGTTATTTTTGGAATAACGCTGTCCATGCTCCATCAATCAGGATTAGGTGCGCTTTTCCTTATGGCTAAGGAAAAAATTCACCCTCTTTGGTATTCGGAATTTATTCCCATCATGTTTTTAGTTTCCAGCATTTTTGCCGGTCTTTCGATGGTTATTTTCGAAGGTTCCATAAGTCATAAAGTGTTTCACAGCCAGATCAGCGAAAAAAATCAGAAAGAGCAGAAAGGAATAATTCACGGATTAGCCAAGATTTGTACCGGCACTATGTTTGTTTATTTTTTCCTGCAAATGCTGGTGTTTATTCATGGTAAACATTGGGGCTTGTTAAATACACCAATGGGTCAATGGTACCTGTTCGAAATGATTGGTTTTGTTTTTATACCCATGGTACTTTTCTTTTATAGTTACCGCAGCTATAATGTCCTGCTGATCAGGCTGGCAGCCATACTCACTATGCTAGGTGTAATTCTAAACAGGCTCAATGTAACAGTGATTGGTTTCAGGTGGGATATGGCAGTACGATATGTGCCTTCGTGGATGGAAATTGTAGTTACTCTTACTGTTTTATTTGTAGAAATATGGATTTTCAGGTGGGTAATTAACCGTTTGCCTGTTTTACGTGAATCGCCCAAATGGGTAAGTGAAAATAAAAATACAGAACCAGCTCTTAATGACAAACATCTGAGAGCATAAAAACAAAAAAAAATGGACGGATTCAGTTATTATAACATTTTCGACACAAAAGGGATAGAATACCTGGTAATCATAGCTTTCCTTTTGCTGCTCATCCCTTTTTGGCTGGCACTCAACAAACAGGTTCAGCTAAAAGAACAATTCCGCAAAGCTTTCGGAGTGCTTACAGCCGGAATTTTAAAAGTTCCGCAAGGGATTTTCTACGGCAAGAATCATACCTGGGCCTATCTCGAAAAATCAGGAAACGCCAGGGTTGGACTTGATGACCTGCTGCTTCATATTACCGGTGAAGTGAAAGTAAGGCAGATTAAGCAACAAGGCGATAGCATCAGGAAAGGCGATTTATTAGCCGAAATTGATCAGAATGGGAAATCGCTGAGTATTTTTTCGCCCATTTCGGGCAAAATCGTAAACTCAAATACGGCATTAAATTCGAACCACGATTTGTTAAACGAGGATCCTTACGGGAAAGGATGGTTGTATTCCATAAAACCTACCAACTGGATGGCCGAATTACCTTCATTTTATTTTGCCGAAGGTGCAACGGATTGGTTAAGGAAAGGAATTGGATCGCTACAAGGATTTTGTGGCTTTGAACCTCCCGAAATATACACCCGAAAATTCGCTTGTTATATTGCAGGACGGCGGTGAGTTGACCGAAAATTCACTTTCGGCATTACCCGGAGAAATGTGGAAGGATTTTCAAGGTGAATTTTTAAACTTTAAGGATCAACCGGGATAATGATACAGCAAACCTCTAATGGAAATTCTGTGGCAATTCACGTATTGTACACAAGTTTTCCGTGAAGAAAAAAATAAAAAAACCGGTTGTTATTCGCCGGTTTTTTTTATATTGCGGTTATATATATATAATATGAAATGTATTTATCCAGTTGTTGACGCTTCAACGGTACTTTAACAATAAGTAAAATGAATGTCTTTAAAAAATCAAAACTTAATAACGGCCTGGGAAGCAACCTGATAAAAAAGTACGTTAAATTCAGGCGGTCAATTTTTGGACGGGTTGTGCTTATTATCACTATTCTTTCAATCTTCCTTTTTGTTTCATTTGGTATCATTTTCCGGTCAGTTTACGATCAATACCTCAATACGGTTATTCTTCAAAGTGGAAATAATGTGGGGTCGCTTGTCGAAGGTGCACTTTATCATTCAATGTTGGAGAACGATAAAGGATCACTGCAGAGCACGCTTGATGTTATACATACCCTGTCGGGAATTGAGGATGTAAATATGTACGACAGCGACGACAATCTTGTTTATTCATCATTTACATCCGATACTGCAGGTCACAATAATGCAAATTGCAAGAAATGCCACGAAAACCTGGGCGAATTATTTCCGGGAAATTTAAAATCCTATAAGATCATAACTGCCGAAAGCGAATGCAAAATGAACAACACAATCAAAGGACATAGGCATTTACTGATCAGGACACCCATTCTTAATTCAAAATCATGCTATACGAGTTCCTGTCATGCTCACAAGCCAACCGACCAGGTGCTTGGTTCATTGGTAATTAAAGTTCCGTTAAAAGAGCTTGATGCAGCGGTAAAAAAATCGTCGATGGAGTTTTACTCTGTTGGCAATAATTACTACACTATTGCTTGCATCATCACTTATATTATTTACCCTACGGGAAATAAAAAGGCCGTTGAATGCGCTGATAAAGGCCAGTGTTGCTGTTTCGAACGGCGACAGGAATACCAGGGTCGAAATTAAACCAAGTCAGCTGGATGATATGCGAATGGTTTCAGGCGCTTTTAATAATATGCTTGATAATTTGCAAACTGCTACCAATGAGTTGGAAAACTGGTCGCAGCAACTTGAATATAAGGTTCGTAAAAAATCGGAAGAACTGGGTGCTGCCCAGAATGAACTGATACATATTGAGCGTTTGGCTTCTCTTGGCAAATTATCGTCTTCGGTGGCGCATGAAATCAATAATCCGCTGTCGGGAATCCTGGTTTATACCAAACTCGTACATAAACTCCTGAGCAATCCCGAAATTACAGAAGAAAAAAAGCAGCTGATGCTCAAGCATTTAAAACTTATTGAAGCCGAAACGAAGCGTTGTGGTGAGATTGTAAAGGGATTGCTGGATTTTTCGAAAAAGGACCAGGAAGATTTTGAACCAAGACATCTGCATGAAATTTTGCACGAAACCTATGATTTAATGTCGCATCCTGCTAAAATCAGGAATATCAGTTTTGTAACCGAATTCAAAGCTAAATCCGATCTGATATACTGCAGCCCGAACCAGATAAAACAAGCCTGTGTGGCCATACTTGTTAATGCTACCGAAGCCGTGGACGAAAATGGCGAAATAATTGTCCGAACACATAATCCGGATGAGGAAACTATCCTTCTTGAAATTTCCGATAACGGAATAGGAATTCCTGCGGATGATATTCCGCATATTTTTGAGCCCTTCTTCTCAACCAAACAGGAAGCGCGCGGTATTGGGCTGGGACTTGCAATTGCTCACGGCATACTGCAAAGTCATAAAGGCGTAGTACGTGTGACTTCGGAACCTGGACAGGGCACAACGATCTCAATTTCTCTGCCCATAATTGTTAATGCTTGATTTCAGAACAGATTTCCACAAAAAAAACTATTAAGTATTCACAAATAAAATGCCTGGATATGAATAAAAGAATCTCTATTTTGGTTGTTGATGATGAGGATTCTGTCAGGGATTCGCTGAGCAATTGGTTTACCGAGGATGGATACCGCGTTGAAACAGCCGAAAATGCCAAACAAGCCTTGTCGATTCTCGAATCCGATACTTTCGATATTATTCTTACCGACCTTAAAATGCCTGGCATGGATGGACTCGAAATGCTACGCAGGATCAAGTCCCTTGATAAGGATTCAATCATTATTGTTATGACGGCTTTTGCTACAGTGGATACTGCTGTAAAGGCATTGAAGGATGGCGCTTTCGATTATGTAACCAAACCTTTCGATCCCGACGACCTTTCGCACCTGATACGAAATGCAACAAAACAGATTTCCTTAACCCACGAAAATGAAACCTTAAAGAAAAGGGTTGATTCACTCGAAAGTGTCGAAGATCTGATTGGTAAAAGTGAAGGAATAAAAAGGGTATTACGCGAAGTGGAAAGTGTGGCACCAACAAATTCGTCGGTGATAATTACAGGCGAAAGCGGCACCGGCAAAGAGCTTGTTGCCAGGGCTATTCATGCCAATTCGCTCCGCAGGTTCTACCCGCTGGTAAGCGTGCATTGTGGCGCGCTAACCGAAAGCTTGCTCGAGAGTGAACTTTTCGGGCACGAAAAAGGTGCATTTACAGGCGCTTTGTACAACCGCAAAGGCAGGTTCGAAATGGCTGACAGCGGGACTATATTCCTTGATGAAATAGCCACTATTTCAACAAAAATGCAGGTCGAATTATTACGTGTGCTCGAAACAAAGAGCTTTATGCGCGTGGGTGGAAATAAGGAAATTGCTTCCGATTTCAGGGTAATATGCGCAACAAACCGCGATTTAAAAGGCCTTGTGGAGAAAGGCGTTTTTCGCGAAGATTTATTTTACAGGCTAAATGTTATGAATATTCATGTTCCTCCTTTACGCGAACGGACTGAAGATATCCCGCTGCTTACCGAATATTTTATTAAAAAGTACTGCACCTCGATGAACCGGCCTGTGATTGAAATTGAATCTGCTGCTCTGAGACGAATTATGGAATACCAGTTTCCCGGAAACATTCGCGAACTCGAAAATATGATAGAAAGAGCGATTGTAATCGGTAATGGCAGAAAGATTTCACTCAAAGATCTTCCGCTTCAAAAGGATGTTATCGACAGCTCAGTCGAAAGCCTTGATGATTTCGAACGGGTATTTATTCTGCAGATACTCAATAAATACAGCTGGAACATCTCGCGCACTGCACAAGCCTTAAAAGTGGATAGGGTTACACTTTATAATAAGATTAAAAAATACAATTTGAAGGCTGAAGTGTGATTTCGAAATCCGGATTTAAATATTTAAAATCCGTTCAGCAAACAAATACAGGAACTCATTGTATATGCTCATTCACATAACCTGCGGTAAGCAATACCGTATAAAACATCGTAAAATCCTTATCACTTTTTAATGAATCCAACGGCTATCATATTATTATCTTTTGGACACTTCGGACGTGCCTTTCTTCAAGACATTTCTGACGCTGTTTTCAAAGAATTTGATTGCCCTGTAATAGTTAAGGAGGCTCATGTTGATTTAAGCGGGTTTTATGATCCCGGTCGCAGGCAATACAATGCTGATAAACTGTTGCGGGAGGTTGATTCAAGGCCCAATTTAAACGCTTCAAAAGTCATAGGGTTATTTGACGTGGATCTTTTTATACCTATTCTGACGTATATATTCGGGCAGGCTCAACTTGGCGGACAAACTGCAATAGCATCTGTTTTCAGGCTGAGTAATGAACTATATGGAATGAAGAAGGATGATGTTGTACTTCTCAACCGGTTTAAAAAAGAAATTATTCATGAACTTGGCCATGCCTTTGGATTAATACATTGTTATACAACTGCATGCGTAATGCGATCGAGTACGTATGTGGAGGATATTGATCAGAAAGATGTACATCTGTGTATAAAGTGTCGTTCAAATATTGGCCTCAGCTGAAAGATGTTTACCTCATTTGTTATACTTGTTTAATGAGCCTAAATTTTGTAACTTTATATGGTACTAATTAAGATTTAAAAGAAAGTTAAAATGAAAACAAAATTTGAAGCTCTCATGTCGGTTTTACCGAAAAAAGTCTTCCTCGTGATGGCGGTTTTGGTTACACTTGCCATCGTTATCGACAGTGCCTTAAATGCATCGCATGTTATGGTTTTCTTCTCGCTGATATTCCTGGCCATCCTGTTTTCCTCACTCTATGTGAAGTCGGAAAAACATAAACTGGGGGTCAGCATCAGTTGTTTGCTGCTGGGATGTATTTACCTGGTATTTCATCCTGATGGATTTACCTGGTGGAGGTTTTCAATTTATTCACTTGCTTTTTTCGTTTCAGGATTACTGTTCCTGGCAAGCTGGCTCGAGACTAAGCATTTTCTTCACAGGCATAGCCCTGCCGGATAGTTTTGCATACCAGTTCGATCGCCAGGTGATCCTGGTAAATGAACTGACGCCTTGCCTCTAAAAGGAAGTCACTGAATACTCACAATAAATGACTCCTTTACAGGAACAACCTGTACGAAAAGTTCGGTTAGTCCCTGTCTTCAGTATAAATCCTGTTTTCCTGCTCCGCAACCCTTATAAAAGTAGTTCTTTTAGTGAGTTCTTTCAGGTGTGATGCGCCCACATACGTGCAGGTGCTGCGCACGCCTCCCAGTATATCGAGGAGCGTATTTTCAACCGGTCCGCGGTAAGGGACTTCCACAGTTTTGCCTTCGCTGGCACGGTAATCAGCTACTCCGCCTGAGTGTTTATCCATGGCAGTAGTCGAACTCATACCGTAAAACTGTTTTACTTTTTTCCCGTTTTTTTCAATCAGGTCGCCGCCACTTTCATCGTGGCCGGCCAGCATTCCGCCCAGCATTACAAAATCAGCCCCGGCGCCAAATGCTTTTGCCACATCTCCGGGTGTACTGCATCCGCCATCGCTTATTATCTGTCCGCCCAGTCCGTGTGCAGCATCAGCACATTCAATAATAGCGGAGAGTTGAGGGTAACCAACACCGGTTTTTATTCGTGTTGTGCAAACCGATCCGGGTCCTATTCCCACTTTAATTATGTCGGCTCCGGCCAGGATAAGTTCTTCAACCATTTCACCTGTTACCACATTTCCGGCAATAATCACTTTATCATGAAATTTCGCTCTTGATTTTTTTACAAAAGCAACAAAATGTTCGGAATAGCCATTGGCAACATCGATGCAAATAAATCGAAGCTGAGGAATGGCATCAACAATTTTTGATATCTTATCAAAGTCCTGCGAACTGGTACCACTACTCAATGCAATATGATTTTCAATACCCTTGGGTGCATTATTCATAAAATCAGTCCATTCGCTAACGGAATAATGCTTGTGAACAGCAGTAAATAATTTCGTTTTAAAAAGGGCCAATGCCATTTCGAATGTCCCGACAGTATCCATATTGGCAGCCATTACAGGTATTCCGGTCCATTCGGTAGGGGTATGCTTCAGGCGGAAAGTGCGCTCAAGTTTTACCTGTGCCCTGCTGCTCAGTGTCGAGCGTTTAGGCCTGAACATCACATCTTTAAATCCTAATTTAACATCGTATTCTATTCGCATTTGCTGTCTGGTTTATTTTGTAAAGGTAGAGGTTTTGGTTTTTGTGCAATCATAAAATAGAAAAGAGACTAAATTGAATAACCTCAACCGGAAAAAAATCTGCAATTTATTTTTATAGAAGCTTCTGTCAGTAATGAATAAAGAATTTATGACTTCGTATCCTTGTTGATTTTGTAGTGATTTGGTATAAATCGTGCAATTCAACTTTTTCTTCTACTTTTACAACAAAAAAAGATATGCAAACCCGTATTGTCCTCACTTTAATTATTATTAATAGCTTTTTTAGCTTTTCCGGCCTGCAGGCCTGTACTAATTTCATTGTTACCAAAGGTGCCAGCAGCGATCGTTCCATCATGATCACCTACGCCGCCGATTCGCACACCCGTTATGGTGCCATTGCATTTTACCCTGCTGCCGACCACCAGCCCGGCGCCATGTGCGATGTATACCACTACGAAAACGGAAAATTTCTTGGTCAGATACCTGAAGTGCCGCATACCTATTCGGTTGTGCAGTTTATGAATGAACACCAGGTGGCAATCGGCGAAACCACATTTGGCGGACTCGATTCCCTGAGCCGGCAGCCTGATGCTTTTCTTGATTATGGATCGCTTATGAAGATCGGACTTCAGCGCGCTAAAACTGCCCGCGAATTAATTAAGGTTATTACTGACCTGGTCGCGAAATATGGATATGCTTCCGGTGGTGAATCTTTCTCTGTTTCCGATGCCAACGAAGCCTGGATATTTGAAATGATAGGGAAAGGGAAATACGAAAAAGGTGCAGTGTGGGTGGCACGTTTAATTCCCGATGGATACGTAAGCGGTCATGCAAACCAGGCCAGGATTACTACATTTAAGTTTCAGAAATCGAATAACTGGTCCGATCTTGAATCAAACTACCTATCATTCGGCTGATGTAATCAGTTTTGCGAAGAAAAATGGATTTCTATAAAGGAAGTGACGAATCATTTAGTTTTTCGGATGTTTACAATCCTGTTAATTTTGGCGGCGCACGTTTTTGCGATGCAAGGGTTTGGTCGTTTTTCAGGAAGATAAATAAAGAAATCCGCGATAATAGTGAATACACAAGGTATGTGTCAGGAGGGTTTTCCCGAAACAGCACCTGCCTCGATGGCTCTCCAAATCCAAATGGATTTGTTTCGAACCGGCTTCCACTCTGGGTTAAACCTGATGCACCGGTTACACTTCAGCAGGTGAAAGATGGCATGCGCGATCATTACGAAGATACTCCACTGGATATGCGCAACGATCCGGGCGCGGGTGCTTTTAAAGCGCCTTACCGCTGGCGCCCTATGGAATTTATTGTCGACAGCATTATGTATCTGAACGAAAGAGCAGTTGCAACCCAGCAAACCGGGTATAGCTTTGTCGCACAGTCGCGCAACTGGCTTCCTGACGCTATCGGAGGAATTTTCTGGTTTGGTGTTGACGATGCCGATGGATGTGTTTATGCTCCTATGTATTGCGGAATAACCGAAATTCCCGCAAGTTATGCAACTCAGGCAATGGTTCATGGTCACCTGGTCCGAGACTTCAGCATACTGGACATTCAGCCAGGTTAATAACTGGGCCTATTCGCGCTATAACCTTATCCATCCTGAAATTGAAGCCTATCAGCGACAGCTCGAAAATCAGTTCGAAGCCAATGTGGCTGTGGTTGATAAGGAGGCCGCCGAAATTTACAAACAGAATCCTGCTTCTGCCATTGGCATAGTTACCAACTATTCAGTACTGGCCTCCAATAAACTCGTCAGCGACTGGAAAATATTTTACCAGTACCTTTTTATGAAATATATCGATGGTAATGTGAAAAATTCCGACAGCCGCATTTTGCTTGATAATGGTAATGGTAAAAATATTCCGAAAATGCCTCAACAGCCAGGTTATGGAGCTGATTGGGAAAGAATTATGATTCAAGGAACGGGTGATAAGCTAAGAGTGCCGGCTCATTAATAATCTAAATACCTTATTCTTAGTGGTGATCGAATTTTTTCATTCTCTTGATATGGGAATTAATAACGGGATCAGAGTGATCATATTTAGAAAGATAGAAAGTAAAAATTTCAGCACTCAGCGTTAAAAAGAAAAGAGGCTGTCTCAGGGGAGGCAGCCTCTTTCAATAATATCACTTTTTGAATCTATCGTATCAACGTAATCGTCCCCCATTTCGGTTCCGATAATCCTTCTCGTTCGCCTACATCCTGGTTGTTCCAGATGGTTCCGTCACGGTATATGGCCATGATCTTCCACACATACACATCCTGCTGGCAGGGTTTCTTATTGAAAGTGCCATCCCAGCTTTCGGTAGGAGTGCCTTTTTCGTCGAGTTTGGTGCTGCTCCACATTAAGGCGCCGTAGCTGTTGTAAACCTCGGCACGGTACGATGCCAGGTTCAGCCCCACCGGTTTCCAGTAGCGTGTTGCCTGCACGGTTCCACCCGGGGCAAAAGCATTGGGCACATATAAGCCTTTGAAAAGCATATCGTACGAAATCATAGCTGTATCGTGGCATCCCTGGGCATTCACGGTTACCAGCAGCACCGGGTAAATTCCATCCTCAGCGTAGGTGATTACTGGTGATTCAGCGTAGGATGTTTCCCCGTTCCCGAAATCCCAGAAATATTCTGTTGCGCCAATGCTACCGTTGGTAAACTCAATTTGCCCCTGTATATTTTCCACGTTTTCAGTATAGGTGAACGCACTTATCGGGGATGCAACCACCGCAACCTGCTGAACGATTGTATCAGCACAGGTGTTGGTGTCAGCCACCGTGAGTCGTACCAGGTAATTCCCGCCCGAACTGAACATGAACGAAGGCTTTTCGCCTTGCATACTTCCAATATTTCCGATGCTGTCGCTCACCCGCCATCCCCACTTGCTGAGCGGTGCCAGGTAAGGTTCCGATCCATCGAAAAAGTATGTCTTTTGTCCGGTACATGCCAGGCTGTTGGCAAACATAGCATCGGGCAGACCGTGCACCAAAATATCGTTGATAGCAGTATCGCTGCATCCAAACTGGTTTTTTACTATTAACTCCGTGCTGTAAGTTCCGGGAACGGAATACAGGTATTTCGGATTTCGCAGGTTCGAGGTATCGGCTATGCCGACATCGCCAAACTCCCAGCGGAAACTGAGGGCTGTGGCTCCGTTGGCATGCGTAGTGTCGTAAAAACAGCTTTGGTGCCCAGGCAAACCGGGTTTACCGTAAATCCTGCCAAAGGCGCTGGTTTTACCAGTATATCCACACTGATGCTGTCGCTGATGGTGGATGTGCCAACAATAGTGCTGACTTTCAGACTGATGGTAAAAGTACCTGAAGTGGTAAAAGTATGCGTTACCGAAGGTTTGTAGGTAGCGTAGATGTTTGGTGGCGATCCGTCGCCAAAATTCCAGTTCCATTGGGTGATGGTGCCGTCGCAGGTGCTCATATCCGTAAAGGTAAGCTCCTGGTTCTGGCAAAGCAGATCGTCCGCTGTTAGGTAAGCAGCTACCAGGCAGGATGAACGGGTTACGGTATCGGTAAAACTATCAGTGCAGCCATTGGCATTTACAACCGTAAGTGTCAGCCAGGTACTCTCCGGGTATGCCGTATTTATGTATGCTGGTTGGTACCGTCAGCGTATCCGAAGTTCCGTCACCGTATTGCCAGATGTAAGTGTTGATCAAACTGCTGGTATCCACACTGGTACTGCTGAATACCAGGGTGCTGTCGCATAACCCGGTGGTATAGCTGAAAGCCGCCACAGGTAAGGCATTTACCTGAACCTGTTTAAAGGCAGTGGCAGTACATCCGTATTTATCAGTCGTACTGAAGCTTACGGTATAAAACCCGGTTTTACTGAACAGGTGATCCGGTTGTTTTTTAACCGAAACATTGTTGGTTCCGGTGGTAGGATCGCCAAAGTTCCAGCTGAATGTGATTAGCGAATCGGCCGGGGCTGCAGGCGTTAGAAGTTGCGGTGTAAAGGTTACCGCTGTGCCAAAACAGGTGAGGTTGGTGTTAAAATCAACCGTTAAAGGCGGTGGAACGCAGATAGCCTGAATAACCGTATCCACACATCCTCTCAGGTCCTTGATCATCAGTTTCACATCGTAACAACTGTCGACTGCATAATACTGGTGGGTAGGATTTTTACCTGTTCCATACTGGTAGGGCTCAAACTCCCACTGCCAGCTGTTTACAGTTCCCTGGTAGCTCCACGACGAATCCTGGAATTGCACCAGACCATTGGCACAGGGACTTGCGGTGTATTTGAAAAATGCCGTAGGCGCATTCCACACCTGCACCGGCGAGGTTTTGGTATGTGAGCAACCGTTCGCTGTGGCGGTGGTGAGGCTTACAATATAGGTTCCCGGCTGGGTGTAGGTGTATGCCGGGTTTTTCAAAGTCGAAGTATCGGTAGTTAATGAGGCTACACCAAAATCCCAGGCCCAGCTTACAATGGTTTCGCCTGCCGGCGGGGTACTCAGATCGGTAAACTGTGTAGGCGCATCCTCGCAAATACCGCTGAACGAAAACAGGGATACGGGCTTATTATGAATGGTTAACGGTCGCGCCTTTATATTCTGGCATCCGGAAGTATCCTGCACCGTGAGGGTTACCATAAACGTTCCTGCCATTGCATAGGTATGCGAAACATTGCGCGTAAAAGCATGCGGACTTCCGTCGCCGAAATCCCATTCGTAGGTTACAATGGTGGCAATGTTGGTCGCAATGGTATCGGTAAACAAAGTAGTAGTACTTCCCAGGCAGGTAAGGCTGTCGTTGTAAAAGTCAACACCTGGTTTAGGTACAATCAGCACATTTTTCTGAACCGTATCCATGCATCCGTTCCCATTGATGGTTGAAAGCGTAACCGTATACGTCCCGGGCAGTGCAAAGTTATGGCTTGGATTGGTCAGCGTGGATGTATTCAGAACGCCCGATCCAGGGTCACCGAAATTCCATGCGCGCTGGGTAAGTGAATTGCCTCCGTTCAGGCTGGTTTGATCGGTAAATTGTGTGCTTTGCCCCTGGCAGGTATTGGCATAAGCGAAATTCGCGATAGGCGAAGGTGATATGCTTACGGTTTTCTGTGTAACGCTCTCGCAGCCCATGGCTGTGGTTACCTGCAAAGTAACAATGAATGTGCCGGGTTGTGCATAGGTATGGGTAAAACTGGCAAGGGAACTGGTATAAGTGGTATCCGTACCATCCCCAAAAGTCCAGTGCCAGCTTGTTATGCTGCCACCGTTGGCATTGCTCAGGTCGGTAAGTGTTACGGGCATTCCCGAACAGGCTGGGGTGCCGGCGCTGAAAGAAGCCAGCGGTCCCGGGATCACTATAACTGGTTTTACTTTGGTGTTGGTGCAACCTGCCGTATCGGTAATGGTAAGGGTAACGGTATAGGTTCCGGCAGTGGCATAAATATGAATCGGGTTCGCTACAAAGGAAGTAGTTCCGTCGCCAAACTGCCAGTAGAAACTCTGGGTGGCGGCCACATTTACCGTGGAGGTAAAGGATGTGGTATCGCCGTTGCAACCTGCCACCGGTGTAAAATCAACCGTTGGCGGGGCACTTACCACCACTTGTTTTGTAACGGTATCGCTGCAACCGCCGGGCAAGGACACGATGAGCGAAACAGGATAGGTTCCGGCCGTATTGTAAATATGAGTAGGATGCTGCAAAGCAGAAGTATTGGCTGTTCCTGAAGTAGGATCGCCAAAATTCCATACCCAGCCGCTGACGGTTCCCGTGGTATTGCTGATGCTTAAATCGTTAAAGGTAACCGTATTGCCCTGGCAGGCAGAGCCATGCATAAAGTCGGCCGTGGGTTTGGGTAAGATGGTTACCACGCGTGTGATAAAGTTGGTGCAGCTGTCGCTGGTTTTTACCGTAAGGGTGACATTGAAAGTGCCAGCATTTGCATATTGGTGTGTTACATTGGGACTTGCCGGGAAAAGAATGGTTTGTGTATTTCCATCGCCAAAATTCCATACCCAGCGTGCCACAAAACCGGAGGCTGTAGTGCTCATATCCGAGAAATTTACTGCATCGCCCTGGCAGGTGGGAGTGCTGTACCCGAAGTTGGCAACAGGAACCGGCGTAATTACAATCGGTTTGGTGCGGGTAT
Organism: uncultured Bacteroidales bacterium; assembly: GCA_963714825.1. GTDB lineage: Bacteria > Bacteroidota > Bacteroidia > Bacteroidales > UBA4417 > UBA4417. The sequence goes on from CAVQQF010000005.1 coordinate 137,473, forward strand.
TGCTGCAACCGGCGGTATCGGTAACGGTAAGGGTAACCGAATAGGTGCCTGCTGAAGTGTAAATGTGCGTTGGCGCCTGTGCATTGGAAGTGCCGCCGTCGCCGAAAGTCCAGTTCCAGGCCGAAATGGTGTTAACCGCCATTCCGGTGGGTGTAAATGCCGCTGCATTATTGGCACATGCGCTCTGGGTGGTGAAATCAACGGTGGGCTTGGCTTTGATGGTAAGCGGTCTTGATCAGGGTATCCGAACAATTGTTACCGGTAAAAGTGATCAGCCTTACATTATAAGTTCCAGCAGCCGCATAGGTATGCGATGGATTTTGCTGTGTGCTGGTATTGAAAACGCCCGAAGTAGGATCGCCGAAATTCCAGTTCCAGCTGCTGATGCTTTGTATGCCTGTTACGGTAGTTAAATCAGTAAACACAACACTTGAACCCTCACACTGCCCTGCCGATATAAAATCAGAGGTCGGTGCCCCGAGCATATTGATAAGAATGGTTTTCGTATCGCTGCAGCCTTCGCTGTTGATCACCTGGAGCGTTACACTGAAGGTGCCGGCGGTTGTATAAATATGGTTCACATTCGGATTGGCAGGGAAAGTAATGGTATCAATAATGCCATCTCCGTAGTTCCATATCCATTTGTTGATAAACCCGGTAGTGCTGGTACTCTGGTTAAAAAATGCCACCGACTGCCCCTGGCAGTTATCGGTATTGGCCGAAAAGAGTGCTGTAGGAGGCGGATTTACAGTGACCTGGCGGGTTTTTACGCCTTCGCAGCCTGCAGTATCAGTAATAGTAAGAGTAACGGTAAATGTGCCGGCTGCGAGATAAGTATGTGAAGCGTTACGGCTGCTTGCCGTGCCTCCATCGCCAAAGTTCCACAGGTAGCTTGCCGTGGCAGGAATATTTATGGTAATGCTGTCGGCAAAAAACAGGGTAGCGCTGTTCAGGCAGCCGGGGCTGCTGAAAAAATCGGCAACCGGAGCTGCTTTTACCGTAACTGTTCTTTCGGTTGTGTCCTTGCAGCCGTTGAGGTTGGTAACAATCAGGCGAACTGTAAAATTACCTGGCGTAGCGTAGGTATGCACCGGGTTTTGGAGGATGCTGGCATTCAAAGCGCCGGAAGCAGGGTCACCAAAGTTCCACAGCCAGCCCGAAATCTGTCCGCCCTGGTTAGGTAAGGAGTTATCGGTAAAGGTGGTGGCCAGGTTCTGGCAGCTGCTCCAGAAATTGAAATCAGCGATTGGTTTGTTAAATACCGATACTACCGCCTGGTATACCGATGTACATCCGCGGCTGTTCAACACCGTTAGCGTAACCGTGTAATTGCCCGCAGCGGCATAGGTATGCGTAACATTCGGGCTGGCAGGGAAGTTAATGGTTACAGCCGGCGTTCCGTCACCAAACGTCCAGATCCATTGCTGCAGGTAACCCTGCCCGGCTGGATTGGAACTCAGATCGGTAAACTGTGTAATGCCGTCCAGGCAGTTAGGCGTAGTAAAACTGAAAAAAGCAGTAGGATGCGGACGTACTTCCACCGGATGGGTTACGGTATACTGGCAGCCGTTGGTATCGACTACGCTTAAGGTAACATTGTAAGTTCCAAAAGTCGGATATACATGTTTCGGACTGAAAGGTGCATTGTAGGTCGCAAAGGTGCCATCGCCGAAAGTCCAGGACCAGGAACTGGTTTGCTGAATATAACTCCCTGTTAATGTAAAGTAGGTCGTGTCGCCGGCACAGGCAGTATTGGTGGTGAAATCGGTAACCGGTGTGGGATTCATTATTACATTGATGGTATCGCGCATCATGGCGGTACAGTTGCCAACCGGGTTTACACCCTGAACTGAATACTGACCGGGAATAGTGAATAACCCAAAATTAAGTGCCGATCCGGTTCCGGGTATAGTAAGTCCGGTTGTAAGACCATTGCGCAGCAGCGTGTAATTCATGCTTGCCTGCGAATTATTAAGTCCAATGCTTACCCCGTTTCCGCCTTCGCAGAAGTAGCCGCCGTTTGAACCTGTGACCATGTAAAGGCGTGGCAATGGATTTACCGAAATTGCAGCCACACCATGTATTGAATCGGATGGTACAGTGCAAAATACATCGTTGGCAGCAGTTACCGACCAGGTGGTTGTTATAGCCGGGCTAACATTGAAAGTATAAGGTGAAGCGTTGATATTATTTACTGTAACCGGTGTAATTCCGTTGGTATAAGTAACACTCCATGGCGGAGTGCCGGTAAATGCGATACTTACAGGGGTCGATAATCCTTCACAAATACCCGTGGATCCGCTAATAGTAACACTTGGATCGGGATGTACAGTGAGCCATAAAAAGTCATTGCCGGTAAGGCTTTGACAACCGGAAAGATTGAGCGTAAGTACTACAATATTTCCAACATCGGCAGCACTTGGGGTGTAGGTTGGACTAAGGATGTTCGGATTGCTGAAAGTCCCGCTACCCGAAGTGGTCCAGAACAGGGAGTTCTGAAATTGTGCATTCGGGTTCAGCTGGTATGGGCGTTGACCGCATATTTCATCATCAGGACCGGCATTACTGATAGGGGTGGGGTCAATCTTTAATAATATCTGGTCGTTTACGAATACTCCGCTGCAGTTTCCAACTCCCTGGAGAGTTAAGGTGAAGGTAATATTACGATCAGGTGTACTCAGGTCAATAGGTCCGGCAAAGTAAACCGGGTTCAGGATATTTGGATTACTTAAAAATCCATCACCACCTGATACAGTCCATTGGATGTTAGCCAGGTCGTAGTTATTTCCTGTTCCTGACAGGGTGTATTGTGTGGTGTTGCTGCATATATAATTATCAGGACCTGCATTAACCACAGGATAGGGTGAAACGCTAAATACCCTGCTGTCGCTCACATTCTGACCTGAACAGGCCAGGGTTCCCTGCGCTGTAAGTGTTAGTGTTACCGTACCATTACTGAAATCAAGATTGCCTGGCATATAGGTCGGCGACATAAGGGTAGAATTATTGAAAACACCTGTTCCGCCCAGTCCATTGGACGCTTGTATAGTTTGTGGCCGATGCACCGGTAACATTGATAGGGTTTAGTACACAAAAAGCATCATCGATACCAGCGAAAACAGTAGGCATTGGATTAATAGTCAATGTCATCTGATCAACATCTGTTAGCCCCAGGCAGGCACCGGTTCCGTCACCGGTAAGGGTGAGTACAACACTGCCTGTGGCAATATCGGCAGGACCGGGTGTATAAACAGGGTTAAGCAGGTTAGGATTGCTGAAAGTTCCGTTTCCGGAAGTGGTCCACAGCCAGGGGCTGCAATTTTGCTGTGTTCCGTTCAGGGTATAAGTATTGGCGGCACATATGGTAGCATCGGGGCCTGCATCCACATCGGGTAAAGGATTAACCGTTAGCGTGCGCGTCGAAAAGGATGTTTCGCCCGAGCATGTATTTGATCCGTTTACAGTAAGAGTGAGTGTCACAGTTCCGGATTCACCTGGTAGAGGAACGTAGGTCGGTGTAAGGGTGTTTGCATTTATCAGTGAACCAGGTCCGTTTTCGGTCCAGGCAATGGTGGTATTATTTATTGCTGAAGCACCCGTTACATTATAATTTATTCCCTGGCAGGTTGCACCCGATGGACCGGCATTTGCAACTGGCAGTGGGTTGATGGTGAGGAGGATATTATCAGCAGTAGTGCCGCAGGGAGCATTCCCATCAGCAGTGAGAGTTAAGGTAACAATACCGGTAGTTATATCAGCAGCGGAAGGAGTATAAGCAGGATTTAAAATTGTGTTGTTGCTAAAAGTACCGGTTCCTGATGATGTCCATAATCGGGAAGGGCTGTTGGTTGAAGTGGCAGCCGCTAGTGCATACGTTCCTGAAGCACAAAACGAAGCTGTAGCCGGACCTGCATCGGCGGTTGGCGGGGTTGTAACCGGGACCGGAATGGTTAAAAGTGTTGTGCAACTCTGATCGGATGTAACTGTTAGAGCAACATTGTAAGTCCCACCCGTAGCATAGGTATGTGAAACATTCGGATTGGCAGGGAAGTTAACTGTAACCAAAGGAGATCCGTCCCCGAAGCTCCAGCTCCAACCTGCATTGTAACCGCTTACTATACTCGAAAGATCCGTAAACTGAACAGGCTGTGCTGCACAATTGTTGGCAAACGAAAAGTTAACCACAGGTTTTGGATGCACTGTTACCGGGTATGTTGTGGTGCGTGTACCACAGCTGAACGAAGTGGTTTGCATCTGAAGTGTGTTTGCTCCTGCAGTATTCCATGCAACGGTTACAACATTCGTACCTGCTCCTGAAGTGATTGTACCACCACCTGTAGGAAAAGTCCAGTTGTAAGTGGTCAGTCCTGTTGTACCCGTATAGGTTGCGGTTAGCCCGTTACAAAGAGCCAGGGTTACCTGAAATGGTTGGCAGAGGGTCTGGGTTGACAGTAATAAGCAGAACCGGAGAATCTATCCCTGCGCCGCATGCTACATTCACTCCATGCACCATAAGGTTCCCTCCCGAAGTCAGGAGAGGGAAATCAAGATTAATGGTATTCGTGGCAGTGGTTACAATACTGCCATCAGGCAATGTCCATTCATAGGTTTCGGCATTTGCTATAGCAGGTATGGTATAAGTTACCCCGGTTTGCCCGACACAAACAGGGTTTGGGCCCGTTGGAGCGGATGTAGGCGTAAAGGGAACCCTTTTGATAACCAGGTTCAGGTTAATCGTGTTTTGAGTAAGATAATACCACCAGGAATTGTAAATATCCATATTTCCCTGATTATTAGCAGGCCATTTATGACAAGCATCATCTTTGTCATTATAAATACAACCTGTCAAATTTGTACACACTGGCGTACATACGTTAAGCAAATGATCGTCCCAATAAATTTTAAGTTTTGAACTGCCTGATGGAACAGGTCTTATTAAGTCAACCATTATTCCATAATCATTTTCTTCAATATCATAAATAGGAAGATTTGTCAAGCCATTCAGGTAATCAATACTCATATTTATGGTTGCACCATTCTGAACCGGTTGGCCCAGGCCATCGTTACCATCCCAGGGGACTGTTTCCCATGTGTCACAAGCAGGTGTACCCACTACATCGGCTGTCAATGTTACATCTTCCCCATTATTAACCCCTTGAGGGTCAATATCAACACTAAGCGAAACGGATCCCGGTTTATTCACTTTTACAAGGATGTCAACTGATCCATCGCAATTTGAGTTACTGCTGACATCGCAAATCTGGCCAAAAGTGCCTGTGGGGAAAACTATATTATCCGGATCATTAAGGAAGATTTTGTATTGAGGGAAATCACCAGGCCAGGCTGAAGAAGTCGCAGCAGTACGCGAAAGCCTGTCAGTAACCCAGTTGCCTGTACTTATTGCCCCCCATTGATTGCAGTAAAACATAAAATGGCCACCCTGCCAGCGGTTAATGTTTAGTTTAGTGACAATAGCATCATCAGATAAGATATAGAATTCAGTTTCGGGAGAATTTCCCGGTTCAACCTGATCCGAAAACTGCCATGCTTTGCTCCATACTCTGCCGTTCTTTGCATTATTCCCCTGGTAAACACTGATATCGAAAAATTCAATAATAGTCCCAGTTGAATTGAAATTTGTGCTTCCTGCAGCATCTGTACCAAACTCTAGATAATAGTTTCCTGTTTTTGTTGGTGTTACAACAAGAGGGTCATAACCCGTAGGATTTACAGTACCAAATTTCGGGCCGGCAACTGCTGTGGCCCAACTTGCAATATGCCCATTGTTACCGGCAGTAGGCTGGGTTGTGAGTGCAAACCCGGGCACAACAAGTCCGTCAGGATCACGTAATTGGTAAAATAAATTATCGCTGCCATCTTGTTTGAAGCCAAAGTATATTTTTTCGGTGGCAGGATCCGAAATATAAATATGCAACCTGTATTTTTCCAGGCACCCAACAGCCGCAAAAGGAATTCGCTGCCCGTTTATAGTCCATCCACCCTGGTATAATGCGAGTCCCAGTGAACCATTGGCTGCAGATGGACTTAATGGCTCCAACTGCTTCGTGCCTTCCGCATAACTCCCGCTTACTGCAGTAAGACTGATTATAAACATAAGTATAAAACTACGCAGCAGCCATCTGTAAGAGCCGGGAGAATACGAGTAACGTATTGGAAATGAGTAGATATCTGTTTGCATGTGGTTGTTTTTAGTAATGCAGGGGGTAATAAGGTATGTCGCTGTTTATCAACCTATAAAATTAACACTATTTTTGTTAAGTGATACCTTATTTGTATTTTTTTTTACTATAGTTATTTTTTTGCGAAAAGCTGGCTGTTTAAGTTATTGATGTTGATTCTGCAATCCTTTTTTTGATTACAAGAAACTAATAAACCAGAAATAAATGGTGTTTAGCTGGCTTATTATGCCGTGCCCGCTTTTTTAGTAATTTTGACAGCACTGAGTGAATTGATATTTGTCTTGCTTTTTGCTTTAAAACGATCAGTTCTGATTATTTTTAAGGCTTTTACCTGCTGCACATTGAATGCTATACTAACTGAAATGACAAGCTTTTTCGAACTGTATTTATGAACCGTAAAAAAATCTTATTTGTATATTCAAACTACTCTTCCTTCGTTGAGAGCGATTATAGGATTCTTTCTGATAATTTTGAAGTTCAAAAATATCAGTATAAAGCTATCAAAGGATTGGCCGGAACCGGGAAAGAAACGTTGAGGCAACTTTTTTTTCTGATAGCTAATTTCAGTAAATTCGATGCTGTTTATATATGGTTTGCCGATTACCACTCACTTCTGCCTGTATTGTTTGCCAGGCTGTTCCATAAAAAATCGTTTATCGTGGTCGGCGGGTACGATGTAAGCTATTTGCCTGAGTATAATTATGGCTCATTCAATAAACCAATAAGGAAATATTTTACCCGTACCAGCCTGAAACTGTCTACAATTTGTTTCCCGGTTGCTGAAGCCTTAGGTATAAAAATCAAAGAAATAAGCCAGGGTTCGAAAATTGAAGTTCTTCCAACATCCACTGATAGCGAGTTGTTTAAAAATTCAGTATCCGAAAGGCCGAAAACAGTTACTCACCATTGCCTCAACCGACACTTACCAGCGTGCCATGATCAAAGGCCTTGACCGTTTCAGGCAACTGGCAGCCGAAATGCCTGATTTTGAATTTACCATTATTGGTATAAAAGAGTCATTCCAGGATTTTTTCGAACCTATTCCGACAAACCTGAAACTAATTCCTTTCGTTCCATACAAAGAGTTGCCTGTGCAGTATAACAAATTCTCTTTCTACGCTCAGTTTTCGCGCAGCGAAGGCCTGCCGAACTCGCTTTGCGAAGCCATGCTTTGCGGATGCATTCCCCTGGGTACTGATGTGGGTGATATAAAAATAACGATTGAAGGAATAGGCTTTGTGGTTAAGGAATGGGAAACTAATAGTGCTGCTGAGTTTATTCGTAACAACCACAATGATAATGCATTACGGCAGCGATCGCGCGAAAGAATTATTGAGAAATATGATCCGGTGATACGGAGGAAGAGGTTGGGGAATCTAATTTAACTATGTTTTAAAAACTTTGATTCACACATATACTGTAGATAAGGTTGAGGATTGGGAATGTAAATTTCACACTCCAGCAGATTTTCGGGAAATGGTATGCTTTTGAGATTCGTGATTTTCAGTACTTCTAACATGATCCTAAGTTATTTGTTTATGTGACGCTCTGAAAGCCAATGCATTATTACACTTAAACCGGATAGCGAAAAATCCCATACATTTGCAACCGCTATACCAGCCCATTACTATGTTAGATGATTTCCGAAAACTCTTCCGACAGTCGGCCATATACGGACTAGGTACTTTGTCGACCAAAATGGCAGGCTTTGTCCTTATTCCCTTGTATACCAAGAGTTTTTCGGTTACGCAGTTCGGTATACTGGGTTTGCTCGAAGTTACTGCAGCCGTAGTTTTAGCCTTTTTTGGATTTGCGCTTTACTCAGGTTTTTTTCGCTGGTATTGGGATAAAAGCGCTGCCGGAAAGAAAGAATCCTTGTTTTTTACAGTAACTGTATTTCAGATAGGCATCGTTATTATTACCTATTTCGCACTGCTGCCCTTCCTTAAAGATTTTTCGCAACTTATTCTGAACTCACCTGATTACAGCAACCTGCTAAGGCTTATGCTTATTTCGTCGTTGCTGCAACTGGTGCTGGTGATGCCAAATACCCTTCTGCGTTTACAGGAAAAGCCCTGGTACTTTACTTTTGCCAATATTTTGCAACTTATATTCAGTCTTTCTATAACAGTTTATTTTATTGCATTCAGGCATTCGGGAATCGAGGGAATTTATTACGGGCAAATTGCCGGAAGCCTGGCTTTTGCATCGGTACTTATCAGGTATACGATACGTAACATGGTGTTCCGTTTCGAGCTACAATTGCTGAAAGAATTACTTGTTTACTGCTTTCCTCTTTTTATGTCGGGGGTGGCATTGGTTATGCTGAATGTTACCGACCGCTACTCGCTGAAAGTACTGGGAAATATGGCCGACGTAGGATTGTATTCCTATGGTTTTAAACTTGCAAATACATTGAATGTGTTCCTTATCACCTCGGTGAACTTTGCTATTCAGCCAATGATTTTCCGAATGATGAATGCCCCTGATAACAAGCGTTTCTATGCCAAACTACTGACTTATTATACCTATGGAACCATGATAGTAGGTTTAGGAATGATGGTTTTCGGGATGGAAATCACCAAATTGTTTGCCAAAAGGGTTGAGTATTTCGATGCATGGTACATTTTTCCGTTTATCATTTATTCCATTATTTTTGGAATGATGAAAGATGTGGCCACAACCGGTTTAAGCATTTCGAAGAAAACAAAAGTGATTGCAGTAACCGTAATAATCACTGCCATATTGAATTTAATCCTGAACGCTTTGCTGATACCTTTGATCGGTAACGAAGGTGCTGCGCTTTCGAAAATGCTGTCGATGATCGTATTTTTTGCCCTTACCTTATATTATGCACAGAAAGTATATCCTATCCCTTACGAAATGAAACGTATTACAGTAATGTTGCTGGCTGCCGCGGCCTTATATATTGTTTCACTGATGTTCAATTCGTTCGGGTTGATCCCGAGGCTGGCAATAAAATCACTTCTGATAATGATCTTCCCCTTTGTACTGTATATTTTCCGTTTTTACGAGCCGGTCGAGCTCGACAGGATAAAAAGTGGTTGGGATAAATGGCGTAATCCTGCTGAACTGCGGCAGAATTTAAGACGATTGATTAAAAAATAATTCCTGGTTATGAGAAAGATACAAAATATAGTTTTCCTGGGTGCTGGTTCCATAAGCACTGCTTTAGGCAACTCCATGGCTGTTCGTTCCGATTTGAATATCAGTTTGTTGTCAATTGAGGATGATGTAGTTGAAAGTATAAATTCAACTCATATTAACCAGAAGTATTTTCCTAACATCCGCCTCGACGCGGCACTGCATGCTTCCGGCGATTTGAATATTTTAAAGTCTGCCGATGTGGTTTTTATTGGTATTCCTTCGGTAGCTGTTGTCGACTATATGCAAACGGTGAAGCACGTGCTTCGTGAAGATGCAATTCTTGTAAACCTGGCAAAAGGCTTTGGATGCAAACAACAAATTATATCATCGTGCCTTGCCGAACACCTTTCAAATCCTGTTTGTGCACTTAAAGGGCCCTCGTTTGCAAGAGGTATCGTAAATAATAGTCCGACCTCTTTTACACTGGCTGCCACCAATGCTGACGTTTGCCGGCATCTGGAGCCCATGTTCGACGGAACTAATATTTTTGTCGATACAACTACCGATATTGTTGGCGTGGAGTTCCTCAGTATACTGAAAAATATTTATGCCATACTTATGGGAATTGTCGATGCACATTTCGACTCTCCCAATCTCAGGTTTATGATGTTTACACGCTCATTTAACGAGATGCGTAAAATAATGTTAAATTTCGGTGGCCAGGAAGAAACCATGTTCAGGTATTGCGGAATCGGCGATTTCGGGCTTACTGCCCTCAACGATCTGAGCCGCAACCGAACCTTAGGATTACTGATCGGGAAAGGTTTTTTTAACGAAGGTATTTCCAATAAAGTTGTTCTCGAAGGACGGATTGCCATGAATATTATCCTCGAAAAACTTGCTGCAAGTAAAATGCCTGAAGCTGAATATCATATGATGCTCCAACTCGACCAGGTTTTTAACGGGAATACCGATATTGCCGGATTTGTGAATAAGATGATCAATGAGCGATAATAAAAGAATGTGAGGCTTAGTTTAAGCGTTTTCAGATCAAGGGATAGCAATAGTATCTTCTGGTTTTAATATACAGCTTTTTATCCTTTAATCCGAAGGGCTCAATTGTGAATCAGTTTAGTCGACTCTTTTATCAGCCATCTAGCTGAAATTACGAGTCATCTTGAATTTACTATATAAATCCCTCAGTAACGCCCCAACTTCATTTCTGTAAAAGAAATAAATCATCAGGTACGAGAACGCCATTTGTAAAAATCGGATAAAGTGAAGGTTATTTTTCGAAATAAAATATTCACTTCCTATTATTACCACAGTTATTATCAATGGTAACCATATAAATTTAAAGGTATTAAAACTGAAACTGAAGAACTTGCGAGCACCCATGTAAAGTAGCAGGTTTTGTATCACTTTTGTAAAAAGGTTGGCAGCTACAGCTCCCCAAATACCAAAATATTTTATCATCACAATAGAAATTATTATCTGAATACTAGCCGTGATCAGGTACATTTTAGGAAGTATGCTTGTCTTCTTAAACAGATAAATTGGTGTGAGGAAATAATTATAAAGCCCCCGCGAAGCAAAGCCTATATTCAAAACCGAAAGAAAAATAAAACTGGCTTCGTAATCTTTGCTTATAAGCATTGGCAGTAAAAGGGGAATAAAAAAAGTTGAAGCGGGAATTACCAATAAAGCAAAGGCATTAAATCCGCTGAAGTATTTATTCAGTTCAGGTGTTGAGCCGGTAAGTTCCTTATCTTTAATTAGTCCATATACCTTTGGCGCTATGGAACTACCCATTCCATTCAATACAAATTCGACCAGCAGGGTAAACTGAACGGCAAGCCCCAGGATAGCTACATCCTGCAGAGTCATGAAATAGTTAACTATAAAAGGATAAATATTCGAAATACTCCATGTAAAAATGAAGAAAACAAGTAATGGCAATGTAAAGCGAAGGGTTTGCTTTAATTCATTTCCCAAAACAATATGGATTTTCGCTTCCTTCGAAAATGAAATAAAGGCTATGACCAGAATTCCTATCCCCGATAGTAACCTTCCCCACATCGGGCCGATAAGGGTAAAAGGAAACATAAACAAACCGGTAAGAGAGAATGCTATTGTCATTACGAAGTTAGCCATATTAACAACTGCAAACCGTGTGGGTTTCTCCTGGTTTATAAGCAGGTTTGAATAGGTTTTGAAATAGCTGTTGCAAAAAGCAGTAATAACGGCCATTAAACCGTAAGGATAGAAAAAAATATTCTTCCCCTGGAAAATGAGCGTAAACAGGTTTTCGCCCAGTAGGGTAAAAACCGCGGTTACAAACAATCCCCAGATGAGTAAATAACCGGTTATGGTTCCGATTTTTGCTTTCAGAAGTGCTTTGTCGCGCCTGCTGTCGAAATAGCTGACACTGATATAGGTGTCAAGCCCCAGGTTGATCAGTATCTGAATAAATCCTGTAAAACTGATGTAGATTACAAATGCACCATAGTCGGCAGTGGTTAGATAATTTGTATAAAAAATGAGGAGGAAAAATGCTGACACAAGAGGCATTGCCCCAATTATTGTATAAATGAAAGATGAGCGTATCAGGTTTTTCGAGATCATAAAAGCTACTCAGGTGCAGGAAAAAGATTCGCAAAAATACTGAAGAATGTACTATAAACCTATTCATCGTCAACTCCAGGGAACTTGTTACCGAGGTAGTCATTAATTAAAAATTACAGATATGACAATTTCTTACTTATTCCGTTTTGAAATAACATGAAGGATCAGTACTATTCGAAACGACGGGATACGAAAGCCTTAAAATTTCATTAAAATACGATCAAAGCACTATCTTTGCCACGTATAATTTAATTTTTCAGGTTTCAGGATAATGCAGGTTTTTCATTTATGACATATTGAAATTAATAATTTCAATATTTTGGCCATCGAATGAGATTGTCTTAATTATTCAGCCTTACAAATCGAAACTGAACAACATGAATATCTGCTTTGTTTGCAACGAATACCCCGAAGGGCCTCATGGTGGCGTAGGTACAATGACTCAGCTTCTTGCTGAAGAACTCGTATCTGAAAATCATTCTGTTAAAGTAATAGGGGTGTATGATTTAAGTTATCCTTCGCCCGGATTTGAAGTTAGAAATGGCGTTGAAATCACCCGGATTAAAGTAAAGTACAAAAGCAGATTAGCTGTTTTACATGGGAACTGGCTTGCAACACAAAAAATTCGGTATTGGATAAAAAAAGGATTGGTTGACATAATTGAGTCTCCTGATTCCTATGGCATGTTCTCGCTTTTCGCCTGGTTTAAAAAGCCATTAGTGCTCAGGGCAAATGGCAATAATACTTATTTTAGTTCCATACTAAAAATTCCATTGAAAAAGAATACTGCTTTTTACGAGCGAAACCTTTACCGGAAAGCTTCAGGTGTTTGTGCCGTTTCGGCTTTTACAGCAGGTAAAATGAAACTAATATATAACATTGACGAGCCTGTTTCAGTTATTTATAATGCGGTTGAAGTCGGTGGGAATGAATCTGAATTACCTGCATACAGTACAGAGCTTCTGAAAATATCCAATCCTATAGTTTTCTCAGGAACACTCACACAAAAAAAAGGAATTTATGAACTTGTAAAAGCGGTTGTAATTTTATTGAACAAAGGCATTGAACTTACCTTGATTATCAATGGAAAGGACTCGTTAAATTATAAAACAGGGCAGTCAGTTAAAAAGGAGTTAATGGAACTTATTCCTGCCGGATATAATGAAAACTTTAGATTTAATGGACATGTGACCCGTAATGAACTGATAACTCAGTATAAATATTCGAAAGCAGCTGTCTTTCCTTCGTTTGCTGAGGCATTTGCATTTGCTCCCATGGAAGCAATGGCCGTTGGAATACCAACTATTTACTCGCTCGAAGGCAGTGGCAAAGAGCTTATTGTTGAAAAAGAAGATGGTCTTCTTGTGGATCCCTCATCAGAACAGTCAATTGCACAAGCGATAGAATACATACTTCATAATCCTGAGAAGGCAATACAAATAGGGGAAAATGGCAGAAAAAAAATTGAATTGAATTTCTCAAGAGATAAAATGGCTGCCAAAACGATAGCGTTTTATGAGCAGGTATTAAACTCGTTTTCTAAAAGAAAATAGTACAGCTGATTATTCCCTGATAATAACACGATTAAATGAAGAAACTACAGCACTTTTGGCGACAACTTGCTCCCGATGAATTGCAGGGGTATATTCGCTTTATACTTGAGCCCAAATCATATAAAGAACGCCGGGTTAAGGTGTTGAGTCATTTTAATAAAATTGATCCTGACACTTTTGATCCTTACATTATTGAAGGATTAAAATACCTGAAAACAAACAAATACAGTCCTTTCCCGTATTTGTGGACAAAGAAGTATGACAACTTGTTTGTTGAAGTGAATATGGATAAAGAAAACGATTGTTTTTATGTGTTATTCGATGGTAAAAGGATGTATTTCCCCTCTCACTACACCGAAAAACAAGTTATTTGGACTGTAAGGAGTTTGTATAAAGAACAGGATCCGCAGTCTCCGCACTTATATTTAACAAACGATTTTCAGGTTGAACCAAATAGTATTGTTATTGATGCGGGAGTTGCCGAGGGGAATTTTGCTTTATCAGTTGTTGAGAAAGCTAAAAAATTATATCTGATTGAATGTGATGCGGCATGGATGAGAGCCTTAAAGCTAACTTTTTCTCCCTGGAAGGATAAGGTGATTTTTATCGAAAAATTTCTTTCGGATATTGAATCTGAGTCATCCATTTCTATTGATGCTTTGTTCAAGCCTGCATTCAGAAATGCGTATTTCATAAAAATGGATATTGAAGGGTACGAGCAAAAAGCACTGGCAGGAATGAAGAGTCTTGTAGCTTCGGGTAATTCAGTTAAGATGGATGTGTGTACTTACCATCATCCCAACGATTTGACTGAAATTGAGTCAATAATTAAAGAATATGGTTTCGATTGGGAGGTTACCCCGTCGTATATGCTTTACTTTCTGCCAGGCGAGGAACCCTCGTTCCGAAAAGTTCTGGTCAGAGCAACAAAAACCTGATTTTGAATACAGGTTTACATCTTATTCAGAATATTTACAATCTCCGCTGTCAGCACCTTCCTCGAATACTTCAATCGGTTCTCTGTGTTACTTACGAGGCGTTGCTCGCTGAATCGTAAAAAATAATCGGCAAGTATCTGTCGCATACTTTCCTGATTCGAATAATCTGCTGTTTTACCTGCCTCGCATTCTCTCAGTAATAAGGATGCATCACCGTTTTCAGGACCAATACTCAGGATGGGCCTGCCTGAACCCAGGTATTCAAATATTTTACCCGTAAGAATTCCTTTGGCATTGGGAGTATTGTTAATGAGCAATAAAAGAACCTGCGATTTCTGAATTTCGTGCATCACTTCCTGGTGCGGCATATATTCAATCCGGGTGAGGTAAGCGGTTAAGTCATTTGCTTCCAGACTTTTTAACACCCCGATATCAACTTTCCCGACCAATTTTATCTCAAGTGCTTTGGCGAATTCCGGTTTGGTTTTCACCATTTCGGCCAGTACTTTCCACAGGCCTGCCGGGTTGCGGGTTGCATTTAAGCTCCCGATATGCGAGAGTGTAAATTTGGCGTCAAGCTGATTCTGTGGCAGCGGGCTGATATCCTGTTCGTCGTAGCCATTGGTAACCAGGTTATACTCACGGTTTACGATGCCGTTAAACTCATTCACCATATCGCGGCTGATAACGGTAACTGCTGTTGCTGAGGCAAGAACTTTTTTCTCAAGTTTATGATGAAGCCTGTCGGCAAAAGAGGTGAGTTTAAGCTGGTGATAAAAATCGATGCCTGTCCAGGGATCGCGGAAATCGGCCAACCAGGGAATATTAAGTTTTTTATGGATTTGCATCGCGATCAGATGCATCGAATGCGGCGGCCCTGTCGAAACAATAGCATCAACAGGATTTTCCTTAAGATATGCCGACAGGAATTTCACCGAAGGCCTTATCCAGAAACGGCGTGCATCAGGGATAAAAAAATTGCCCCTTAACCAAACTGCTACCCCTTCGGCAAAGCCGGGTTTTTCTTTTTCCTGCAGGAATCCGGCATTAACTTTTTCGCCGGGTTTCATGCCTACAAATCGTTTGTAAGCTGAATAGGGCTCAATAATCGGCAGCTTAATAATGGTTGTGCCTACGGGAATATCTTTTTCAAGAGAATTGTCAATGGCAGGTGCTTCCGGGTTTTCTGGAGTAAAAATTACAGGTTCCCAATCGTAATTACGCAGGTATTTGCTGAATTTCAGCCAGCGTTGTACGCCTGCCCCCCCGCTGGGAGGCCAGTAGTATGTTATTATTAATACCTTACGTTTGCCTGCTTTGCTCATGGCTGTTTAAGCCTGCCGGCTCGTTTCGTTTTTAGGGCGTAACATTAACCCCACTGCTCCAAGTGCAAGTAAAACCAGCAGGATTGATGAGGCATAAGCAATTTTTTCACCTGTTTTGTAAACTGCAGGCTCAAACTTAAATTCGATGGTGTGCCTGCCTGCCGGAACAATCATGGCACGCAGAATGTAATTGGCCCTGAAGTGCGGCGACTTTTTGCCATCAATATACGCATCCCATCCTTTAGCGTAATATATTTCCGAAAATACAGCAAGCTGCTCGGTCTGCGATTCCGACTTATAGGTCAGATGGTTTGGCTTGTATTCCGTTAATTCAATAAAAGCCGTTGAATCCTTGCTGATCATATGCCCTTTTACCTGGCTTTCGAAGCGCTTGTCGTAAACTGCTGTTTCGGCGGGTACAAAGTCGGTAAGGGCGTTTATTTCCTCATCAGCATTATTAACCATATGCGCATTATTTACAAACCATGCATTCCCCATCGCCTCCATATTTATCTGCATTTGCGGCTGTTCGCCTTTAGCTCCCGGAACAATGAAGTATTTTGTATTAAGCATATTATATACATTCATATTTCCTTTTGCCAGGTGATGATCGATCACTTCCTGGTATCGGCGCAATTTTGCACCATGGTAACCACCCAGCGATTTATGGAAATAGGATGTGCTTGCGTCAGCAAAAGGATTGCCAACTGTCTGGTTAAATACCCTGAAATTGGGATCTGTATCCTTTAGTATAAGCTGATCGGCTGCAGTAGGTTGAAATGGCACGGCATCAACACTTTTACGAACAAAACTCTCCGTATTCAGATAGCGGCGGTTTATGGTCCACATATCGATAAGAATAAGCAGAATGATGGCAGTAAAGAAAACCGGTTTCTTGATTTTCTGGTTGATCATGGCCCATATAGCGGCACCTGCAAGCAGTATAAAGGCCAGCGAGCGGAAAGAATCAGAACTCAGCAGTGATGCGCGGTCCTGGTGAATAGCAGCAATCAGCCACTCGGGGAGATACGAATCATTCGATGAGCTGAAATCAAAGATGCTTCCCCCCAATACAGCAAAAAACAAACTGATTCCGCCTGTGATTCCTAAGGAATAATACAAATATTTGGTCAGTTTTTTCCTGTCAATTTCACCCGATAAGGCTTTCTGCAATCCCAAAAAGGCGAGTAGCGGAATACATAATTCAGCTATTACCAGTGTCATCGATACTGCCCTGAATTTATTGTATCCCGGCACATAATGCAGGAAGAAGTCAGTTAAAGGCATAAAATTCTTGCCCCATGCCAGCAGTATCGAAAGAATAGTTGCTGCCAACAGCCACCACCTGTATTTTTTATCGGCTATAAATAACGCAAAAACAAAAAGGAACATAATGATTGCCCCGATATAGACCGGACCGGCAACACCGGGTTGAGCGCCCCAGTAAAGCGGAAGCGATTTAATAATACTCTGTGCCTGGCTGTCGCTTATGTTGTTTTCTTTAAGTACCTGATATACATTCGACGATTCAGTAAGCGGCCCCTGCGACGATCCTCCGTTAAAGTTGGGGATCAGCAAGGTAAATGTTTCCATTTTACCATAGCTCCAGCCAGTGGCATAGTCCTTGTCGAGGCCGCTGGTACGGTTCGATTTTTCGGAGGTAAGTTCCGTTTTACCCCGGATGGTATCTTTACCGTACTCATAGGTAGCCCATAAACTGGTAATATTGGTGGCTACGGCAAATACCGATGCCAATACCAAAACTCCCGATGCTTTGGCAAAAACTGCGTATTGCTTTTCTCTGATTGCGGTTACTAGTTCAGTAATTACATATACACCTGCAATCATCATCAGGTAATAGGTTATCTGAAGGTGATTGGTAAGCAGTTCGAGCGAAAGAGCAATGGCAGCCATAATCCCCCCGGTGAGGTATCGTCCGCGATAGGTTAATATTATTCCCGCCAGAACCGGTGCCATATATCCGATGGCATGCGCCTTGCTGTTATGCCCCGCTTCGAAAATTATAAAAAGATAGGATGAGAATGCAAAGGCAATTGCCCCGGCAATGGCTAGCCATTTATCGACTTTCATTACCAACAGCAGTATGAAAAATCCAATCATATACAGAAAAACCATTCCTGCAGGCTGTGGCAGATACAGTTGCATTATCCTGTCGAGGTAACGTAACACATTTCCCTTATATTGAACTGATATCTGGTAAGCAGGCATGCCGCCAAACATGCTGTTGGTCCATAATGCTTCTTCTCCGGTTGCATCGCGGAAATCCGAAATTTCTTTCGACATGCCTTTAAATTGGATGATATCGCCCTGCTTAAGTTTTTTGCCTTCGAGCAGCGGACTGAAATACACCAAAGTGATAGCAACAAATATTGCGATTGCAGCCAGATAGGGGAGAACCTGTTTGAAATTGATGTTCTTCATGTGAAAGTAGCTTGGGATTTGGTTTTAATGGAAAAAACTGGAGTCGGTTTATTTTATCTCTTCAAAATCCACATATTCCCCGTCATCAGGGTTATGTGGAGCATTTTTATCTTTTTCGACATAGGTGATTGAAACTTCACCTTCCTTCTTTTGAGTTTGATTCTGGCGGAAGCGATCATTCTCTTCCGTAAAACGTTTCTGAAAATCGTTGACATACTTTCGCATTACTGCCGGAATAATAAAGCGTATAAATAAGGAGTATACAGCGTAAACTGTTACAATTATAAGAATCAGCCTTAGCAGGCCGCTTACTGAAGCTTCGTTGATAATCTGATGCATTGTAATGTTTGAAAAAGAAGGCTAAATTACTGCTTTTTCCTGAAATGGGTGCAGCAAGGATATTGTTTGCAGCAATTAAGGAAGTACAATTGAGAAATTCATCTCTGAAAAAGGAATAATTTCTTGTTTTAAAAGGAAAAATTGCCTATTTTTGTTGTGGAAATGGCTAAAAGTATGAAAATGAAAAATTCACAATTTGATGATCCCGCAGTTTTATATGAAGTTCCCGGACAGATATCCGATAGCGAAGTATTGACGGTCCTTCAAAAGAAGGATATTAACTGGAAATACATCAATACACTTAAAGAGCTTACTGATTTCAATGATGATGTCATTTCTGAATGGCTCAATATCAGCGTGAGAACCCTCAGAACATACAGGCAACCCGAAAATAAATTTAAGGAGAACATCAAGGAGCACATTTTACTACTGATTTCATTGATTAAACATGGTATCCAGGTGTTTGGATCTTCAAAATTGCTGAATCAATGGTTGAACTCGGCGAATTTTTATTTCGATGGTAAAAATCCTAATGATTATCTGAATACTGTAAGCGGGATAAGGTTTGTTGACGACAGACTTACTGCCATGGAATATGGAGATAATGTATAGCTTTTTGTATGGAAGTATTCAGGATTTGTAAGCAGGAACATGCAGGCAGGATAATTGCATCAGGAAGTGCCAACAGGTGGAATTTACGTGGGCAGAATGTGGTTTATACTGCTTCTTCCAGGTCATTGGCTACATTGGAACTGATGGTTCACCGAAGTGCAATCATTCCTGCAACAACTTATAAGGTAATGGTAATTTCAATTACTGATATTGACAGTCTTATGAGCGAAATCCGCATAAGTGATTTACCGGAAAATTGGCGCACAGTTTCTGCATATGCAACACTTCAGCAAATTGGATATGACTGGTACAGCCAACAAAAAACATTATTACTGAAAGTTCCTTCGGCTGTAATTTCGTACGAATATAATTATGTAATTAATACGGAACACCCTGATTTTATTGAAAACGTTCAGCTGAAAAGGATTGAGGATTTCTTCTGGGATAAACGCCTTCTGTAAGGCAAAAGATAATTTAACAGTTGGTGACTTATCAATTTATTTGAGGCTTTCGCAGACAGAAAAATGCCACAGAATACGCACTTGCCTGATGCAAGCAGGGATTTCACAGACAGATATTTACTGGTTATAATAAAAAGAATAAAAAATCTGCTAACATCTGCGAAATCTGTGGCTAAAATCCCTTTCACTTAGGTCGATTAGTTACAACAGTTAAATGTTATCTGCTAATTAAAATTTATTGAATAGTAAATTATTACGTAAATCTTTCATAAGCCTGACCCGACAGGTATAAAAAGAAAAGGAGGCAGGCTTGAAAGCCTCCTCCGGAATACGTTTGTGCTATAGAAAGCTGTTAGCGAAAGCAACAGCAATGTAAGAAATAAAATTATTTTCCTTCGTCAGATACAGTTAATTTCTTTCTTCCGCGTGCTCTGCGTGCAGCTAAAACCCTGCGTCCGTTAACAGTTGACATGCGATGCCTGAATCCGTGTTTATTTTTTCTTTTCCTTACTGATGGTTGGAAAGTCCTCTTCATGATTAGTCGTTTTTAGGGGTGCAAAGGTATGAAATGTATCCAAATAACCAAATGGTTTATAAAAAAAATCCTTACCCCCTGAGTTTTTTCAGAAGGTAAGGATTTTCAGATGCATTTACGAAACAGCTCCTTCTTTTACCGGCGCATCTTTCAGCGTGCTAACCAGGAAATTCCAGAATTTTTCGACCGAAGCAATATGCACTTTTTCGTCAGGTGAATGCGGGAAACGAATGGTGGGTCCAAAGGAAATCATATCCCAGTTTGGATAAACACCGCCTAATAATCCGCACTCGAGACCTGCATGTATAGCTTTAATTTCAGGAATACGTCCGTATAATTTTTGATATACGTCCTGCATGGTAATCAGAATGGCTGATTTCATGTTTGGTTTCCATCCGGGATAAGTTCCGTCGAGTATTACCTTACCTCCGGCAAGTTCAAACACATCTTTTATCATTCCACCAAGATCAGCCTGCGACGAATCAACCGAACTACGAAGTAAACACTGTATGGCTATGGTTCCGTTCACTGTTTTTACACTTGCCAGGTTTGTTGAAGTTTCAACCAGGCCTATCATATCGTCGCTCATACGCATTACTCCATTGGGGCATGCATTAATGGCTTTCATAACCCGGTTCAGCGTTTCAGCGTCAATTACAGTATTTGGGACAGCAGTGGCTGCAATGGTAAATTTCAAATCAGGTTCAACAGCCGAAAGTTCACTGCGGTAAAGTTTCTCATGCTTAGCCACACTTTTAACCAGTTCATCAGCTTTTGAGGGTGGAACTGTAACTATGGCAAACGATTCGCGTGGAATGGCGTTGCGAAGACTTCCGCCTTCGATGGTCGAAAGACGCAGATCAAGATCAGCCACAGCATGCATCAGGAAACGGTTCATCAGTTTGTTGCTGTTTCCGCGCTGTAGTATTATCTCGAGGCCTGAGTGACCTCCTTTTAATCCGGTTATCGAAAGCTTAAATGCTGCCAGTCCTTGCTGAACAGGCTCTTCCTTATAGGTAAAAGTGGTATTGGCGTTGGTTCCGCCGGCACAACCTACATATAGTTCACCCTCATCTTCCGAATCGAGGTTTAACAGAATATCTCCTTTTAATAAGCCAGGTTTCAAACCAAAAGCACCAGTCATTCCGGTTTCTTCGTCGCAGGTAAAAAGTGCTTCAACAGGTCCGTGAACCAGGTCGGTAGCTTCAAGCACAGCCATGGTTGCAGCTACACCCATGCCATTGTCAGCGCCCAGTGTTGTGCCATTGGCTGTTACCCAGTCGCCGTCAATATATGCTTCGATAGGATCTTTGGCGAAATCGTGGTCTTTGTCGCTGTTTTTCTGTGGAACCATATCGAGGTGGGTCTGCAAAACGATTCCTTTGCGGTTTTCCATTCCTGCCGTGGCGGGTTTGCGGATAATAATATTACCAACTTCGTCCTTTATGGTTTCGAGACCGAGGTCGTTACCGAATTTTACCATAAATTCCTGTATCCTGTCTTCGTGATGCGAAGGCCGTGGGATTTGAGTGAGGCTGTAAAAGTTTTTCCACACCGAGGTGGGTTGCAGTTTAAAGATTTCTTTGTTCATTGAAATATGGGGATTATGTATTTATAATAGTTATTTGATTTTCTGTTAAACAGGTTGATGCAGTCAGGGCTCCGGGTTAACAAAACCGGGCTCATGGGTATATTAGTTGACCGAAAAAAGTGTGTCAGGAGTAAAAATTAATTTTCTGAAAACAACTTCGTTCAAAAACGAATACGGTCTGCCAAAATTAGTAAAAAAGCCGCAAACTGCCAGCTTTTTTGTGTAATTTGTATGTTAAATGTTGTGAAAATTTACATGCTGACATGCACTACTTTTTTCGTTTCAAAAAAATCGTCAGCAAAAAAATCGTTCAGGTTAAAAATCCTGCATTTACGTTTAACAGTTGAGAGTTCTGCTTGCAGGTCGCCTCCCTTAAGGTAAAGAATTCCGTTTTTCAACGAATGACGGTTTTCTGCTTTAATTTTATTTTCAACCCATCTAATAAAATCGGGAAGAGTAGTAACAGCGCGGCTTACAACAAAATCGAATTTTCGTTTTACATCCTCGGCCCGGCTTTGGAAAGCCTCAATATTATCAATTCCGGCAGCCAGTGCTACTTCGTTCACAACTTTAATCTTTTTACCGATCGAATCCACCAGCACAAATTCCGTTTCAGGAAAAAGTATTGCCAGGGGAATACCCGGGAATCCGCCTCCCGTGCCTACATCCAGAACCTGTGCTCCTGCGTTGAACTGCATAACTTTCGCAATGCCAAGCGAATGCAAAACATGGCGCTCGTAAAAATGCTCCATATCCTTGCGCGAAATCACATTGATCTTACTGTTCCATTCTGTGTATAAATGTTCGAGTTCGCTGAATTTTCGGACTTGCTCAGGACTAAGCTCAGGGAAATATTTTTTGATGAGTTCCATTCTAATGTCTATTAATTTCGCAAAAATAGGAGTTTCGTGACTGAAATAGTAATATTCCTTATTTATTCCGTGGTAAACAATAAACACATGTCAATCACCTTAACGTAGTCGCAGTGGTGTTAATTTATAGCGCATTCCACCGAATTTTTCCCATCTTTGCATTATGAGTGTTCAGTACCCTTTAATAACAGTCCTGGGGCCAACAGCAGTTGGCAAAACGGCCTTTGCTGCTCAGCTGGCTTCGGATATAAATGCCGAAATAATCAGCGCCGATTCACGTCAGGTATACCGGGGTATGGATATAGGCACAGGCAAAGATATTGACGATTATAAAGTCGAGGGCCATACGATAGCTTCACATCTCATTGATATTGCTGATCCCGGAACCGAATACAGTGTTTACAACTTTCAGCGTGATTTTCGGGCAGCGCATTCCTCTATCATTTCTAAAGGCAAAACCCCGATCTTATGCGGAGGAACCGGACTTTACCTCGAATCGGTGTTATTAGGCTACGAACTGGTACATGTGCCCCTTAACGAACACCTCAGGCAGAAACTTGCGGCCGAAAGCGATGATGCACTTATCAGCCGTCTGTCGGGTTTGAAGCCAATGCACAATACTACGGATGTGCTGGATCGTGAGCGTCTTATCAGGGCTATTGAAATTGAAGAATATAAACAAACACTTAAAAATGACAGCCCGGTTTCGGATTTTAGTAGAACGCCTGTTTTTGGTATCAGGTTCGACCGCAAAATAATTCGCGATCGCATTACCTCCCGCCTTACACAAAGGCTGCACACAGGTATGATCGAAGAAGTGCAAGGCTTGAAACAGAATGGTTTAACATCGGAACAACTGAAATGGTATGGTCTTGAATATAAGTATGTAGTATCGTATCTCGACGGCGAATTGAGTTATAACCAAATGTTCAATTTATTAAATACTGCTATTCACCAGTTTGCCAAACGACAGATGACATGGTTCCGCCGAATGGAAAAACGGGGGATCCGGATTGCCTGGCTTGAGGGAGAGGATGGGTTGGAATGCAACATTCAAAAGGTAAAAACCTGTTTGTCGGATAGCTTCCGCTAAAAAAAATGATTAATATTGCCTTAAATATTCTATAGTTATCAAAAATTCAGTAATTTGCACCCTTATTATCCAATCGTCTCTTTTATGAAATCAATTCTTGCAAAATCTCCTGTACTATTGGTCGCAGTGACTTTGTTAATTATACTGGTAGCAGGTTGTAGCGATAAAATTACTCATGTGCCTGTAATAAAGTCGATTAACGTTTCTCCCGATACGGTTTCAGTCGATGGAACAGCCATGATTCAGCTTGTTGTTACTGATGTTGACGATGAAGATCTTGTTTACTATTATACAACTAATGGCGGATCGATATCAGGTGTTGGCGATACAGTTACCTGGACTGCTCCCGAAGAAGTCGGCGTTTACTTTGCGCGTGTTCTCATTGTCGATAACGATGGTAACCAGGCTAATGACAGCGTTAGCTTAGTGGTTGTTAAAAATGATTCAACCTCGCAAATAACAGGCATTGCTGCTTTCCCTTCGGGGATTGATCTTAACCTGGCTAAATCAAAAGTCAGGCTTTTTACATCAAAGGTTAACTGGGTGAACAAAGTGGTGTTTCAGGAAGTTGAAACAGAAGGATTTGGTTCTATTGTGAGTTTCAGGTTTAAAAATGTTCCCGTAGGGACTTACTACCTCGATATTTGGAAAGACGTGGATTATGGAAACACACTAAATTCGGGCGATTACCTTGGCTGGTTTGGCAGCGGTGATATTAATAATCCTAACCCTGTTAGCCTGGTACTCGAAGCGGGAACTGTTAAAGTGCTTCAGGTTCAGATGTGGATTGTACCCACTAAATAATATTTTTTTCGTTTTTTTTACTTTCCGGATAAACAATAAGGTTTATTCGATGTTCTCTTATTGTCTAACAATTATTCGAATAAGTTAAACAGAAATAAATACAGTAATATGCTCAAAAAAGTAAGCTGGGTTATATTTTTTATCTCAATAACCATTGCCCTGCATGCACAAACTGGTTCCATCAAGGGTAGAGTATTCAATATAAAAAACAATGAACCTCTGCCGTTTACAAATATTATTATCAGCGGAACCAATATTGGCTCAGTAAGCGACCTCGACGGGAACTTTATATTTACCGGCCTTAAACCGGGTTATGTCAAACTCGAAGCATCATCAGTTGGTTTTGAACGGATTACCACGGAGGAGTTTATGGTTACCAATTCCAAAACATCTTCTGTAACTATTGGTATGACTGAAGCTGCAGTTCAGATAAGCGGTGTCGAGATAAAAGCATCCGTTTTTAAGCGTGTGGAGGAAAGCCCTGTGTCGCTCAAATCGCTCGGAATTGCTCAAATCGAAAAAAGCCCGGGCTCTAACCGCGATGTTTCAAAGGTAATACAATCGCTTCCGGGAGTTGCTTCGTCAGTTTCGTTCAGGAATGACATTATAGTAAGGGGCGGAGGGCCCTCCGAAAACAGGTTTTTACTCGATGGCATTGAGATTCCGAACCTGAATCACTTCGCTACACAAGGTGCTTCGGGTGGACCGGTTGGGATTATCAACACTGATTTCCTTCGCGAGGTTGATTTTTATTCGGGTGCTTTTCCTGCAAGCAGGGGCAATTCGTTAAGCTCAGTCATCGATATGAAACTTATTGATGGAAACCCCGACCGAATGGTTTACCGTGCCACCCTTGGGGCAAGCGAAATGGCTCTGAGTGCCAACGGCCCTGTAGGTGAAAAAACAAAAGTGCTGTTTTCGGTCCGTCAGTCGTACCTGCAATTCCTGTTCGGGGTAATTGGTTTGCCTTTTCTGCCGACCTTTAACGACTATACCTTAAAGGTGAATACCAAATTTGATGTAAAAAACGAACTCACGATAATTAGTATTGGCGCTTTAGATAAGTTTACACTCAATACCGGTTTAAAAAATCCTGACGAGGAACAACAATATATACTTGATTACCTGCCTGTTAATAACCAGTGGAATTATGCCATTGGTGCCAACTACCGGCACTTCCGGAAAAATTCGTACAGTACACTGGTTTTAAGCCGTAACATGCTTTATAACGAGGCCTATAAATTCAGGAATAACGATGAAAGCAATCCCGAAAATAAAATACTCGATTATTCATCCTACGAAATAGAAAATAAAATCAGGTACGAGGAAATAGCGCGGATAAACGGCTACAAACTAACCTACGGAGCCGGCGGCGAATATGCAAAATACCGCAACGAAACCTTTTTACGCGTGTTCATTCCCTCGGCTACCGACACCATCACCGAAATCAAATACAATTCGGAGCTGAATTTGATAAAATGGAATGTTTTCGGGCAACTCAGCAAAAGTGTACTCGACGATCGGCTGATGCTTTCGTTTGGAGTACGGGCCGATGCAAACAACTACTCAGCACAGATGTCGAATCTCTTTAAACAGGCCTCGCCACGCTTTTCGGCTTCCTATTCGCTTACGCAGAAGTTGATGCTGAACTTCAATACCGGCAGGTACTTTCAGCTTCCGGCATACACAACCATGGGGTATCGTTCGTTGCAGGGCGAATTAGTGAACAAAACAAACGGCTTACGCTTCATTCAGGCCGATCATATTGTTGCAGGCATCGATTACAGGCGCAACAGCAATTCGAAATTCACGATCGAAGGGTTTTATAAATTTTACAACTATTATCCTTTCTCACTCCGCGACTCGGTGTCGCTGGCTAGTAAAGGCGCCGATTTTGGTGTAGCCGGCGACGAAGCCGTTATCCCTGTTTCGAGAGGGAAAGCCTGGGGAGCCGAAGTTTACTACCGCGATAAAATCACAAAAAATATCGAAACAACTGTTTCGTATACCTGGGTCCGCTCGTCGTTCGAGGATAAAAACAGTGAATTTATACCATCAGCCTGGGATAACAGGCACATACTCAATATAACCTCCCTCGTCATGCTTAAAAATAACTGGGAAATAGGCTTAAAATGGCGATTTGTAGGCGGGGCGCCCTATACTCCTTATGATATGGAGCGATCGGCTGTTATCGAAGCATGGGATGTAAAAGGACAGGGATACCTCGATTACAACCAATACAATGCAAGCCGGCTGGGATCATTCCAGCAACTCGATCTGAGGGTTGATAAGGAATTTTATTTTTCGAAATGGTCGCTGAACCTGTACCTCGATATTCAGAACGCGTATAATTTCAAAGCCGATCAACCCGATGTACTGGTACTTGTGCGTGATGAAAACGGACAGCCGGTCGTAAATGCTGATAATCCTCAGCAGTATGAACTCAAATACCTGAAGAGCCAATCAGGAACAGTACTTCCTACCATCGGAATAATTGTTGAACTCTAAAAACCTGCACCAATGAAACAGTATAAAATTTTATTTCTGCACGTAACCATAATTACCTTTGCAGTTTTCACTCTGGCATCGTGTAAACCACAAGGCGAAAGCAAGAGTGCGAAATCACGCAAACAGGATGAAGTTACTTTGATTAAGAGTAATGTAAATGGAACGGGGAGCATACTCGAAATAGATATCACCAAAGGCAAAGCCCACAATCATCCCTCATTTGCCATTTGGCTTGAAGATAGTGCAGGTAACTACGTGCAGACACTTTTTGTCACTTCGGCCATTGGTCAGGGCATTTTTACCTATGGGGATAAATCAGCGGGTACCTGGAAACCTGGCTTTGTAAAACGTCCGGCCGCCTTGCCCTATTGGACTCATAAAAGAGGTGTGCGATCCGATGATGGCTCTTTAGTGCCAACACCCGGAACTAAAGTGCCCGATGCATACAGTGGAGCAACACCAGCCGGCAGTTTTAAACTAACAAGCCGGACTGATAATCCCATGAAGGGGAAAGTTAACCTGCTGTTTGAAATTAATCAACCCTGGGACTGGAACCAATACTGGACAAATAACCTGTATCCCGACGATGCCGATTATAAAACATCATGTCAGCCGGCAGTGGTTTATTCAGCTGAAATTGACTTTAGCAATCCTGGATCAGTTGTTGAATTGAAACAGGCAGGGCATAGCCATTATTCAGGGAAAACAGGTGAGTTATTCCCTGATTTATCAACCTTAACAACTGCTTTGCATATTGCTGATAAAATAACAGTTCGGGTGAAATAGTTTTTTCCTGATAAGTTATCCTACTTGATTCTTTTTCAATATTTTGCAGCAGAAGCTTTGTTGTTGAAAACAATTGAGGAATGTGTTTTCTGGAAAATATTTTATACATTTTTAAACTTGTACTTGAAATAGGTATAAAATGACATGATGTTAAATATAATTACAAGAAAGCTACACAAGCAAAAATGGAATTCCTTTAAAGATGGCATTCATTGCTAATCAAAAAAGTACACTATACTCAGACAATACCTTGGTACAAATGGCTGATACCAAAACACATACTATTGATTTGGAGAACTGTGAAAGAAGGCATTTGTTAAGCCCTTAAATACATAACATTTACTTTGCCTCAGATAAATCTTACTTACACATCCTGCGCCTTATCAAATAACATCGGCACAAATCGGAACGTACCATGTGTTTCGGTTTTTATTTCGGTATCGGATATTTTTGTAATACATGTCATAATCTGCACATCGTTTTGCCCAACCGGGGCAACAAGAATTCCACCGGTTTTAAGTTGATTAATAAGTGCCGGAGGTATAAAAGGAGCGGCAGCAGTTATTAATATCCTGTCGAATGGAGCATGTGCCGGTAATCCGGCATAACCGTCGCCATAAAAAAGCCTGATACGGTAATTAAGCGGAGGATTCAGTGTTTTTAATGTTTCGTATAAGAGTTTCTGACGCTCAATAGTTAACACCCGAGCACCCATTTCGGCCAGAATACTGGCCTGGTATCCCGATCCTGTACCCACTTCGAGTATACGCATTCCTTTTTCAACCTTTAATAGCTCACTCTGAAAAGCTACCGTATAAGGTTGCGAAATGGTTTGTCCTGAACCGATAGGAAACGCTTTATCCTCATAAGCAAACTCAAGGAAGGATGAATCGAAAAAGAAATGCCGTGGAATCTGGTTCATGGCGTTCAATACGTTTTCGTCGGTAATTCCCTTGGTGCGCAACAGATCTATAAGGTTTTTACGTAAGCCCTTATGCCTGAAGTTGTCGGTGAGTGCAGTTGATGCCATGTCGGATATAGTATGGTATTTTCAGTTTGCGAATTTATAGAACTAAATGCTAAGTTTTGTTAAGCCTGATCATAATTAATTTTTATGGCTGTGAATTAATACATTGCGGGTATAGGACATTTGAGCAAAAGTGCCGGGTGCCGGGTGCCGGGTGCCGGGTGCCAGGTAACAGTTGCTGCTAACCTTTATTGTTTTACAATCCTGGCTTATGCTTGCAAATTGAAAGTTGAAATACCTTGCATCGGGAATGTTAACCCGTATGCGGCACCCGGCACTCGATTGCCTGCAGCAGGAAGTGAACCCGGCACCCGGCACCTGCTTTTAATCAGTCACAGCTAAATCATTTACCACATTTCCTTAAACAGGACCTTTTTTTCTGTAGATTTGTAATTAATTTCGATTAAATGAATCAAATCTCAAAAACATTCATATATTTGCACAGTTTTAATACAATCCACTCTGAATTTTCCTGAATTTTCGCGGTAAGTATTCCAAAATACCTTTCTTCAGGTTTTCACTAGAAAGTATAATTTTAATTCATACGATTTAAACTCCCATTTATTCGTCTCAATCAATCCCATTCGCATGTACGATAAAAGCGAACTCGAAGGTAAGCTGCTCAACGATTTGCGTGAAATAGCAAAGCAGTTTAACATCCGCAAAAGCGACACAATGAAAAAGCAGGACCTGGTTTACCAGATCCTCGATCACCAGGCTGCCAACCCAACGCCCGACATCCTGGAGGCAGAAAAACAATCACGTGTTTTTCAACACAAGGGGCAGCGTAAACGAATTCCGGCCGATAAGAAAAAAGCACCGGTTAAAGTCGAGCGCAAACCTGAAAAGGCTTCAGCCAGCGATGATGCAAAAACAAAGGAGAAAAATGTTCCTGAGGTTGCTAAAGATAAGCCGAAAGCTGCTCCTTCATCAAAGGAAGCAACTCCTCCGGTAAAAGAAGCAAAACCTGCTGAGCCCGAAACTCCGGTAAAACCTGCCAGGGTGCATTATGAAAATACACGAAATTTCGACGGTGATGTAAATAAACCCGACGATGCTCCTTCGGTAAAATCATTCGAACGCCCGGCTTCGACCAACGTGCCTGCATGGGAAATGCAGGAGTTTCACGAGCGCAGGCGCCGTGGCCGACGTCCGCAGGACAGGGACCGCGACGATAAAACGGATGATACCGAAACAAAAACTGACGATACGAAATCATCAGCTCCCGAAAGAAAATCGAATACCAGAGATTGGAAACCCACGCCCAAGTCGTCGGTTGTCGAAGACGATGCTGCCCAGATTCAGGAGAAAGTTGTTACAGACGAACTGATCCCGGTTTTTGATTTTAAGGAACCGGATATGGAAGTCCTCAGCCGTCACGAAATTGTTGCGGAGCAGGATGCTGACGAAAATGCTCAGCCTAATGGCAACACCAATTCCGACCACGGCAGATCAAACGATATTACCCGCGATATGCAGCGTTATGGCCGCAACGACCGTAACGATCGCTCCGATCGCAGCGACCGCAGGCCTCAGCCCGCGCAGCCGCAACGCGAAGATTATTCGTGGGAATTCGAAGGAATAGTATCCTGCGAAGGCGTACTCGAAATGATGCCGGATGGCTATGGTTTCCTGCGTTCGTCCGATTACAACTACCTGAGTTCACCCGATGATGTGTATGTATCGCAATCACAAATAAAATTGTTCGGACTAAAAACCGGTGATACAGTAAAAGGTACTATCCGCCCTCCGAAAGAAGGCGAAAAATATTTCCCGCTGGTAAAGGTTGAAAATATCAATGGTAAACTTCCGGAAGAAATCCGCGACCGCATTCCATTCGATTACCTTACACCTTTATTTCCCGAAAAGAAATTTACTTTAACCGGCCATCCCGGCTCAAGCCTGAGTACACGTATAATCGACCTTTTCAGCCCTATCGGCAAAGGACAGCGCGGACTTATTGTTGCCCAGCCTAAAACCGGTAAAACAGTATTGCTGAAAGAAATTGCCAATGCTATTGCTGCTAACCATCCGGAGGCTTACCTTATCGTTCTGTTAATTGACGAACGCCCTGAGGAAGTTACCGATATGGCCCGCAATGTGAAGGCCGAAGTTATTTCTTCAACTTTCGACGAACCGGCCGATCGGCATGTACGCATTGCAAACCTTGTACTCGAAAAAGCAAAACGTCTTACCGAGTGCGGCCACGATGTAGTAATCCTGCTCGATTCAATCACCCGCCTTGCCAGGGCATACAATACTGTAGCTCCTGCTTCGGGCAAAGTTCTTTCGGGCGGTGTCGAAGCAAATGCACTTCAGAAACCCAAACGTTTTTTCGGTGCTGCACGACAGATCGAAAACGGTGGTTCACTCACCATTATAGCCACAGCGCTTACCGAAACAGGCTCGCGTATGGATGAGGTTATTTTCGAGGAATTTAAAGGTACCGGTAACATGGAACTTCAACTCGACCGTAAACTTTCGAATAAACGTATTTTCCCTGCTGTTGATATTGTGGCGTCAAGCACACGCCGCGACGACCTGCTGCTCGAAAAAGATGTACTTCAGCGTTTATGGATTCTTCGCAATCACCTTGCTGATATGAACCCGATCGAAGCTATGGATTTCCTGAAGGATAAGATGAAATTTACTCAGAGCAACGAGGAATTCCTCGTTTCGATGAATAGCTAAATCCCGTTCCTGAGATAAAAAAAAAGGCTGACAATTTATTTTGCCAGCCTTTTTTCGTTGTAAGAGTTATTACTTCTGATTTCCTGTCGATCGCGGGTTATTCTGCCGTAAACGCTCAATAAGCATCTTTTGAAATGCACGTTCGGCATCATACAATTGCAATACTTTAACAGCTGGCAGTACTGACTTGAATTTTGCATGGTATTCTTTTCGTAAATCAAGTAGTTTCTGCGATTCGATGATCTGGTTATCGAGTATTTGTGAGGCTTCTTTTTCGGAGAGTTTCTCTATTTCGGCTTTCTGCAGGTCGCTTGCGCTTCGAAATGTCTTTTTCAATTCATTTCGCTTAGCCTCAAATTCGTTATATACGGGCCAGAATGCCTTAGCCTCTTCAGGAGTCAGGTTTAGCTCCTGCGTAATAAAGGCTATTCGCTGTGCTTCCATTTTCTCGAGTTTGGCTCCCTTTTGATTGCCTTCCTGTCCGTACCTGTGCCTTTGCTGAGCTTCGGCAGGATTCGAGGTCATTAATAACCCCATCATCAGAATTACACCGGTATAGGTGATTTTTGCAAAAAGTGTTTTCATGGTATTTCTATTAGTAGTCTGTTAAAAGAGTTAAATCAATATTCTGCTCATTCAGGTAAGCGGTAATTTCTTCGTCGGTAGGTTCATGTTCGTCAGCAATGGCCTGTGAAGCAAGGTTGTTGATATCAGTTTCTGCGATTTCAGCATCCAGGTGATAGCTTTCGGCAAACAGTACCTCTGCGGCATACGATGCATCATATACACTATTAATTTCGGTCCATTCGTCAACCACCTGCACGGGCGGGGTTGTGGTATCAGGAATCAGCAGCATTACAAGAACGGCAATGGAAGCTGCTGCCAGCACAGGAGCCCAAACAACCGGTTTGCGGAGTACAAATACCGATTTTTTATACATGGATCGGTTTTCTTTTTGTGTTATCTGATCAGTAATCCGCGAACTTAATGAATCAAAATAGTTGCCGGGGACATTCAGCCCTTCCGGCTTTTGCCTGAGCGATTCCAATTCCATAGCGATTTTTTCTGCTTGCGAATCGGGTGCCGGTATGTTTTGCTTTTTGTTCATGGTGTAAGTATGACTGATTCTGTTTGCTATGGTTTAATCTGAGGTTACAGATAATTCAATTTTTTTAACTGCGAAATGGTACGAAGCCTTAAGAGCTCCCACCGAAGTGCCCAGGATTTCTGAGATTTCGGCATAACTCATATCCTCGTAATACCGCATATTAAAGACAAGTTGCTGTTTTTTGGGAAGTTTGATGATGGCCTCGCGCAACCGCTTCTGTATTTCGTTGCCATCGTAATAATTATCGTCGTGTAACGATTTTACCATTTCAGCCTCATAGGAGTTGAGCGACATGTAGGAGCGGAGCTTCCTGCTTTTCAGGAAACTCAGTGATTCGTTCATGGCAATGCGGTAAAGCCAGGTGAATAGTTTCGAATCTTCGCGAAAGGTATCGAGGTTGTTCCATACCTTAATAAAGATATTCTGAACAACATCGTCAGCATCGTCGTGGTTAATAACCATGCGGCGGACGAAATAATAAATTTTTTCCTGGTATTTACGAACCAATAAATTAAACGCGTAATGCTTTTTATCGGCATCACGGAAAAGTTCAATTAGTTCATTGTCAGTGTATTCGGGCATGCTAGGCAAACAAAGCTTAATTAGTATCAGGAGCTGGTTGTGCTAAACAAATCCGGATGTGCAGCTTTGTAACAGCTTGATCAGTTGTAATGAGCATTCTTTCGTGTTACTGTCAGAAAAACTCAATCAGAATTTAATCAACGCTTACGGCCAACTACTTTTAATGCGGCTTCGATAATATGTGGTACATCCAGACCGTATTTCACCATCAGTTCATCAGGTGTTGCACTTTCGCCGAATTTATCGTCAACAGCTACCATCTCCATAGGAGCAGGCAACTGAAGTGCCAGCAGTTGAGCTATGCTGTCGCCAAGTCCCCCGTTCATCAGGTGTTCTTCGGCAGTTACAACACATGCGGTTTTTTTAACTGACTGTATGACTGCTTCGGTATCCAAAGGTTTAATAGTATGTATATTTATAATTTCGGCATCAATTCCTTTTGCGCGTAATGCAATTCCGGCTTGCAAAGCATGCCATACCATATGACCTGTGGCAATGATGGTTACATCTTTACCGGGCTGAAGCAATATGGCTTTGCCAATTTCGAAAGGCTGATCGGAAGGCATAAAATTAGGTACTTTAGGCCGACCGAACCTCAGGTAAACCGGACCTTTATAATCGGCAATTGCCATGGTGGCAGCATATGTCTGGTTATAGTCGCAGGGATTAATTACTGTCAGGTTCGGCAGCATCTTCATCAGTCCAATATCCTCCATCGATTGATGGGTAGCTCCGTCCTCACCAAGTGTAATACCGGCATGGGAAGCGCAAATTTTAACATTCGTGTTCGAATAAGCAACCGATTGGCGCACCTGGTCGTAAACCCTTGCAGTGCTGAAATTAGCAAAAGTACCTGTGAACGGGATTTTCCCGCCTATTGCTAATCCCGCTGCTACACCTATCATATTGGCTTCGGCAATACCTGCCTGGTAAAAGCGTTCGGGGAACTCTTTGGCAAATGCATCCATTTTTAACGAACCGGTCAGGTCGGCACAGAGGGCAACAATATCCGGATTATTTCGTCCGAGTTGTAGTAAAGCAGCTCCAAATCCTGAGCGGGTATCTT
The DNA here is from genome assembly GCA_963714825.1 of uncultured Bacteroidales bacterium. Classification (GTDB taxonomy): domain Bacteria; phylum Bacteroidota; class Bacteroidia; order Bacteroidales; family UBA4417; genus UBA4417. Next base: position 171,739 of record CAVQQF010000005.1, read on the forward strand.
TTTGTTCGGTAGAGGTGTATTGAGTCATATTATTTTTGTTTCCTTTTTACAGCTGACTTGCTTATATTTTATTTATACAATTGAATATCAGTGGTTTTACCCGATTCAATGATAAAACTTTGCTCCACAGTATATAAAGTGGAACGGGCAGTTTTGGGCCTGAAAACGATACGGTATTTGCCGGGTTGCAGGTAGAGCGTTTCGAGAGTCAGGCTTTCGTTGAGTTCGTAAATGCGTGTCAGCTTATTTTTGTCGTCGAGCAACAGTGCACCGAAGCCATTAAACGATTTGCGGAAAACGGCAATGCCGGGTTCAGGTATTTCGATATTTGTGGTGCGGCTTTGGCTGATGTCGATGTCGGGTAAGTTAATTCGCGGTAAGGTAAGAATCTCAAGGTCATATCTACCTGTAAGGTATTTTTTGGTGTCACCGAAATTCTGCACATTCAGGGTTTGTTTTGCCCCGTTTTTCCTGATCAGGCACTGTAAACCTTTTACAGCATTGCTGCTGCCGGCCATTTTTAACTGCAGGTATCCCTGGGGCGCATCGGCGGCAACCACGGTATGTTTTCCTGGGGTAATCCGTAAGGTATCGATTGAAACGGGTGGAAGTGTATGAATGTCAACCCGGTATGTTATAAGGGGATCCACAACCAGGGTGTCCGGAAGGCCCCGGTTATTCATGGTATGAATGTAGTTATACATTACTTTACCCGAAGCCAGGTCGGTAAACGTCATAGCAGCATCGGTTTCGGTAGGTTTACCTGCCTGGTCGAGGAGGTTTACCTGCATGGTGGTTGAGTTCAGCGCCTGCGAAATAACAATATTCAATGCTTTACGGAAATCTCTCTCGTTGGTGGCATCAAAATATGTCCCCACACAGTTAAATGCCAGGTTAAAATCCTGACCGATTCCAATAATAAAAGGTTTAAGAATGATACCGTTTTTTTGAAGCATCCGCGAAACAGCACAGGGATCGCCGGCACATTCTTCCATGCCGTCGGTAATAAGCACAACAATATTCCTGCAATTTGCACAGGGCGGAAAATCATTGGCCGATTGCTCGAGCGAATAAGCCAGGGGGGTGGTCCCGCGCGGAGTGATAGTTTTTAGCCGGTTTTTGATTTTGTAAGTATTACCGGGTGCAAATGCTACTTCGAGCCGTGTGTCGCTGCATACCTGCGGCGGGTACTGGTACTGGTGACCGTAAACCCTCAGCGCAAATTCAGTGTTTTTTAAATGTGCAATGCTATCGAGCATTTCGGAGATAATACGCTTGGCAATATTGAACTTGGTGTCGCTTTGCCACCGCCCCTGCATGCTCTGCGAAGCATCGAAAATAAATAATATTCGTGTGGTAGGCGGCGCTTTTTGCGTGGCTGGCGGCTGATTTTGAGCAGTAGCAGCAAAAGTCAGTGCCAGTAGAATAGCTACTGAAAATATGCGGATGTCGGACCTGCCTGCTTTTTTCAAGATTTTGCTTTTATATGAATATCAATATTTAAAATATTAACATTCAATGATTAACAATTAATGATTGGCTATTAACCATTAACGTAAATACTCCGGTTTTATGATTTGCCTGTCAATAATCGCCCAGAGTTTCTTCCAATTGTAACAGTGCCGAGGCCAGTTGATCGTTGTTCGGTGGCGATCCGTGCCATTGGTGCTTATCGACCATAAAATCAACACCTTGCCCCATATGAGTATGCATGATAATAACGATAGGTTTGCCCTGGCCGGTAAGTTCTTTTGCTTGTGCCATGGTTTCGAGGATTTCAGCAAAATTATGGCCATCCATTTCGAGTACAATCCAACCGAAAGCTTCCCATTTGGCTCTCAGGTTTCCAAGGGACATAACTTCTTCAAGCGGACCGTCAATCTGTTTTCCGTTATAATCGATGGTAGCAATGATATTATCAACTTTTCGGGCTGATGCGAACATGGCCGCTTCCCATATCTGGCCTTCCTGTAATTCGCCATCGCCATGGAGTGTGTAAACCAGCGAATTATCATTATTCAGGCGCTTTGCTATTCCCACACCTAAAGCTACCGATAAGCCCTGTCCCAGTGATCCGGAGGCAACCCTGACGCCGGGCAGGTGTTCAGCAGGAGTAGGATGGCCTTGTAGTCGTGAGTTTAACTTCCGGAAAGTTGACAGTTCGCTAACCGGGAAATATCCTGTACGGGCCAGCAGGCTATACCATACTGCCGAAAGGTGACCGTTCGACAGGAAAAACAAATCCTGGCCGTGGCCTTCGAGTGTGAAGTTATTGGGATCGTGGTTTAAAACCTCAGTGTAAAGGGCTGTGAAAAAATCAGCACATCCGAGTGCACCTCCCGGGTGCCCCGACTGAACTGCATGAACCATTCGTACTATATCCCTGCGAACCTGTGTTGCCAGGGAATGCATCTGAGCTGTTGTTGTCATACGTTGTTTATAAATAAATAGCTAAATTATGCGATTGATGTGTTATCTGTAAGGATTGTTAATAATTTTGGATAACATTTTTACCCTTTCATCCGTTTATGTAAATGAATTACCGGGTAAAATGCATTTTTAAACTCTTTAAAGACTGTTGAATGATTTTTGTTAAGTTATTGAAATACAACCTGAAAACCGTAATATTTATTCTAAGCCTTTTATTTTTTGTTTCAGCTCAAGCTCAAACCGACAGAAAATACACCTATTCCGAAAAACAATGGGTCGATTCGGTTTATAACGCACTTACGCCTCAACAAAGGATCAGCCAGTTGTTTATGCTGAGAGTTAATTCGGAAACCGACTCATCCGAAATCAGGGTCATGACCCGGTTAATCAACGATTACAATATAGGTGGTTTATGCTTTTTTAAAGGCGGGCCGGTGAGGCAGGCTATCCTTACCAATTATTACCAGAAACTGGCTCTTACTCCTATGCTTATTGCCATGGATGCTGAATGGGGACTGGGGATGCGGCTCGACAGCACCATTTCGTTTGCCCGGCAGATGACATTGGGAGCTATGAATGATGAACAACTGATCACGGAAGTGGGACAAACAATAGCTTCGCAACTTCGGCGCATGGGTGTTCATGTCAGCTTTTCGCCCGTTGCCGATATTAACAGCAATCCGGCTAACCCGGTGATAAATATCAGGAGTTTTGGTGAACATAAACAGGATGTTGCCCGCAAATCGGTTTTGTATATGAAAGCCCTGCAGGAGGGTGGTATACTGTCGGTTGCCAAAGCATTTTCCGGGTCACGGCGATACCGATACCGATTCGCATCATACCTTGCCTTTTATTGATCATTCGCGGATTACTATCGACACACTCGATCTTTACCCTTTTAAGGCGCTGATAAAAGAAGGCGTTGATGGTATGATGATAGCACACCTTAACATACCGGCTCTGGATACCACAAAGAATTTGCCATCGAGTCTTTCGCCTTTGGTAATTGACTCGCTGTTGCGCAAAAAGCTGAAATTTGAGGGACTGGTGTTTACCGATGCGCTTGATATGAAAGGTGTTTCGAATTACGATTCGGAGGGACAGGTCGAACTGAGGGCTTTGAAAGCAGGAAACGATGTGCTGCTGTTACCTGTTTCGGTTAGTAAAGCCGTGGCAGCCATTCAGCAGGCTATCGACAGTGGAACCTATTCGAAGGATGACTTAGCAGTGCATTGTAAGCGGGTGCTATCAGCCAAATACAGGGCCGGCTTACACGATTTTAAACCTGTGAAAACCCTTGATTTGTATAACGATCTGCATTCAGCTCACGACCAACACCTGAACCTCGAATTGTATCATAATGCAGTTACTGTGTTGAAAAATGAGAATAAAATTCTGCCGGTAAAAAGAACCGACACGCTCAGTATCGCTACTTTGATGATTGGTTATACAAGCATACGAATGTTCCAGAAACGTATCGACGATTTTGTAAAAGCCGATCACTACACCTTGCCCAGGTATCCGGATAAAAAAGAGATTTCGAAAATGTTAAAGGATCTTCAGGCCTATAACCTGGTAATAATCGGTATTAATAATACCATTCCTACCCCGGCACGAAATTTCGGGATTTCATATGCCACTATTGGCCTGGTTGACTCGTTGTTACTCACAAAGGCCTGTATTCTCAACCTGTTTACAATTCCATACAGTGTGAACCTGTTCACTAATATTGATATGGCAAAGGCATTGTTGGTTGCTTACCAGGATAATGCCGACTCGTATGATGCCTCTGCTCAGATAATTTTTGGTGCTATGGGTGCCAGTGGTACATTGCCTGTTGGAATAAATAAAAAATTCCCGAATCACGCAGGCCTGCAAACAAAAACTTCGGGCCGCTTGCGGTATAATCCTGACGAAGATACCGGTATTACTGATGCCGATTTAAAAGTTGTCGATTCGATAGTTAACGTAGGGCTTACTAAAAAAGCGTATCCGGGATGCCAGGTGCTGATAGCGCGAAATGGGAATGTTATATACCAGAAAGCTTTTGGCTACAGTGATTACCTTAACAAACAAGCTGTTACCGGGGATGATTTATACGACCTGGCAAGTATTACCAAGGTGGCCGCTACCACGCTGGCGGTAATGAAACTATACGACCAGGGAAAAGTTCGCCTGGATGAGCCTCTTTCGCATACGCTAAAATATCTCGAAAACAGCAATAAAAGTAAAATTACCATCCGCGAAGTGATGACTCACCAGGCCGGGCTTGTGGCATGGATACCTTTTTATAAAAAAACGATCACGAAAGGAGTGCCTGATACTTCATTATACCGCAATGTGTTTTCGGATGATTTCCCTTTCAGGGTTGCCGAAGGAATGTATTTGCGGAAGGATTATAAACAGGTTATTATTGATTCCATTGTCAATTCGTCGCTTTCGGAGAAAAAAGAATATAAGTACAGCGATCTGGGATTTATACTGATGCAGCAGTTTGTTGAGCAGGTAACAGGGCAAAGCCTGGATGCATATATGGATGAGCAGTTCTACAAACCGCTCGGATTACAAACACTAACTTTCCATCCGCGTGCTAAATTCCCCCTGAACCGTATTATGCCTACCGAAAATGATACCCTTTTCAGGCATCAGTTGGTGCATGGCGATGTTCACGATCAGGCTGCTGCCATGTTCAACGGGGTGGCAGGTCATGCCGGTTTGTTCGGTAATTCTCACGATATGGCTGTGCTGCTGCAAATGCTTTTACAGGATGGAACCTATGGCGGAACTCAATATATAAAACCCAAAACAGTTGCTCTCTTTACAAAAAGGCAGTTGAAAGGAAACCGCCGCGGACTTGGATTCGACAAGCCACAGATAAATCCCACGGAGCCCGGTCCGGCCTGTGCCGAAGCTTCGGCCAACAGCTATGGACATACCGGTTTTACCGGAACCTATATGTGGGCCGACCCTGATAACGATTTAATTCTTGTTTTTCTCTCGAACCGTGTAAATCCTGATGCCGAAACAAATAAACTTGTACAACTCGGAACACGCACCCTTATACAGCAGACATTATACAAGGCAATTGAAAAAAATAAAAAACCAGCACTCCAACCGCAGTCAAAACCTGATAGTAATAAAAAGTAAAAAATGGATAAAAGTGAAAATCTATTCAAATTAACCACGAATGACCACTCAATCAACCCAAATCACCTCAACCTCTCGTCCCCCACAACCGAATGACCATGAATGACCACTCCCTCATCTCAAATCACCTCACCCACCTCGTCCCCCACAACCGAATGACCACTGAATCGACCAACTCCCTCATCTCAAAATACCTACACACCACCTCGTCTCCCACAACCGAATGACCACTCAATCAACCCAAATCACCTCACCCTCTCGTCCCCCCAACCGAATGACCACGAATGACCACTCCCTCATCTCAAAACACCACACCCACCTCGTCCCCCACAACCGAATGACCACTCACTCTACCCGTCCAACCCAAAACCCCGTCTATCTCAATTTAATAATAACCCTAAACCCAAAACACCATGTCACAAGTAACTTTAAAAGGTACGCCTGTAAATACCGTAGGCGAATTACCTGCAGTAGGATCAAAGGCTCCTGATTTTTCGCTTGTCGGAACCAACCTGGGAGATGTAAAGAACTCCGATTTTGCCGGTAAACGATTGATATTAAACATTTTTCCAAGCCTTGATACGGCAACCTGTGCAGCTTCGGTCAGGCGATTTAACGTGGAAGCTGCAAAACTTGATAATGCAGCAGTTGTATGTATATCGAAAGACCTTCCATTTGCACATAAGCGTTTCTGTACCACCGAAGGAATTGCCAATGTAGTTTCAGCATCAGAATTCCGGGGCAATGCTTTCGGGAAATCCTACGGCGTTATGCTCACCGATGGACCCTTACAGGGGTTACTGGCTCGTGCAGTGGTTGTGCTCAACACGGATGGTACTGTTTTGTATTCGAAATTTGCTCCCGAAGTTACCGAAGAGCCTGATTATCAGTCGGCATTGGATTCGCTTAAATAATCTGAACCGGATATTTTGACAAGCCGAAATTAATTGTACCTTTGCGCCTCCAAAAACGTACTGCGGATGTGGCGTAATTGGTAGCCGCGCCAGACTTAGGATCTGGTGTCGAGAGACGTGGGGGTTCGAGTCCCTTCATCCGCACTAATGTGTTTAAAGCTGCCCAAAGGCAGCTTTTTTCATTTCATGATGGATGAAGGGACGAGAAGTTTATCCCGCCATTTCGGCGGGAAGTCCCTTCATCCGCACAATAATGTTTAAAGCTGCCTTTTGGCAGCTTTTTTCATTTCATGATGGATGAAGGGATCCCGCCATTTCGGCGGGAAGTCCCTTCATCCGCACATAATGTTTAAAGCTGCCTTTTGGGCAGCTTTTTGCATTTTATAATGGATGAAGGTATCCCGCCATTTCGGCAGGAAGTCCCTTCATCCGCACAATAATGTTTAAAGCTGCTTTTGGGCAGCTTTTTTCATTTCATGATGGATGAAGGTATCCCGCCATTTCGGCGGGATCCCTTCATCCGCACTAATGTGCTTAAAGCTGTCAAAAGGCAGCTTTTAGCATAAATACATAAGATTATTGCATAAGATTTGCTCCATTAAGTCGATGCCTTATACTGTTTCGTAACATTCATTCTTGAAATTAGTAAAATAAAAATCTGTCTTAAATACTAAATCGTAAAATATTCAGTTAATAAAAGTCGCCTCATTTGGCCTCTCCATTTATTATTAACTCAACCATATTTATTCGACAATGAATACTCTGCTTCTCATAGTTTTTGTAATAGGCTATGCATTAATTGCCTTCGAAGATAAAATCAAAATAAATAAGGCAGCAACCGCACTTTTAACTGGTGTTGTGCTTTGGACAATTTATGTTTCGTTTGCTCCGGGTTCTGAAGTTATAGTTCATCAGTTAGGCGAACATTTTGGAGGAATTTCACAGATTCTTTTTTTCCTGATCGGCGCTATGACAATTGTTGAACTAATTGATTCACATAGTGGATTTGATGTGATTACCCGACAGATAACAACAAATAAAAAGCGGATTCTTCTGTGGATTATCAGCATAATTACATTTTTCCTGTCGGCTGTTCTCGATAACCTAACTACTACCATAGTAATGGTTACGCTCTCGCGAAAATTATTGAAAGATACAAATGACCGATTAATCTTCGCCGGAATGATAGTGATAGCAGCAAATTCAGGTGGAGCCTGGACACCTATTGGCGACGTTACCACCACCATGTTATGGATCGGAGGCCAGATTACCACTGTTAATATTATGCAAAAATTATTCCTGCCATCGCTAGTGAGTATGTTGGTTCCATTGGCTTTAGTTTCGTTAAAAGTCAAAGGCGAATTTGTCGCTCACAGCAGTTCCGGAGAGGTATCATCAATTCCATCTTTTGAAAAGAAAATAGTTTTCTTCCTGGGGATTGCGGCATTGATTTTTGTTCCGGTTTTTAAAACTATTACTCACCTGCCTCCGTTTATGGGAATTCTTATCGGACTTTCGGTATTATGGATTGTAACCGAGATACTGCATAAAAATAAAGAACACGAGAATAAAATAACGGTTTCGAATGCATTACGAAAAATTGATATTCCAAGTGTCTTGTTTTTCCTGGGAATCCTGGTAGCTGTGGCTGCGCTCGAATCAACGGGTTTACTCAGCATCCTTGCAACTTCCATGAGCGAAACGGTGGGCGACCTGAAAGTAATCGCTATTTCTTTAGGCGTTCTTTCGTCAATCATCGATAATGTGCCTTTGGTAGCAGCTACTATGGGTATGTACGATATGAGTGTTTTCCCGACTGACCATTATTTCTGGGAGTTTATCGCATATTGCGCAGGAACAGGCGGAAGTATATTGATTATCGGTTCGGCTGCCGGTGTTGCTGCCATGGGAATTGCTAAAATTGATTTCTTCTGGTACATAAAGAAAATAAGTTTATGGGCATTGGCCGGATATTTTGCCGGAGCCCTGGTGTATATTTTATTCCTTTGATAGCAGTGATTGAATAAATGCGTAAAACCCGCATTTTATAATTTATACTGTTTATCGCATGATCATATGAAAAAACATAAGGATAATGCAATAAGGATTATAACATGATGAAAACAAGCAGGCAAAATCATCCGCGTTAAGCAAATAATAAAATTGGTTTGGCTAACGGTAAAATTTGACCAGAACACTCATCATTTCATAACAAACTGTTTTGAACATTGGCACATCATATTGTCGGTTTTATTTAATGACTATCTTCTGACATCTGCTCATGATCGAAGTGAATAAGAGCGCTTGATCAGCAGGTTTTTGATTTATAAAACAGCAAACTGAATTGGTTTTTGAGAAAAGGAACTCAACAATAAAAAGAATTTTACTCATGTCCAGCCATGATCTTATAAGCATGAGTTGATCATGATTTCTTGATATTATGGTATATATATGATGTTTTTTAACTTGTTAGGTAATAAAAAATACGCGTAATTCATCCTTTTGGTGCTATTTACAGCAAAGCGATAACGCAGCAATCATGTCTGTTTCTCATTTCAAAACAGGTACCTCTTGCTAAGGTTAGCTGATAATATTCTACCTTTGTACATACATAAAAATTTGGATTACAGAAGGTAAGCAACACTTTCAACGATGAAAAAGGTAATAGTAAGCAGTAAAAAAAGCATGCAGTATTTTTTATTATACATACTGATGGCCGTATTTTTTAGCCTTGCTGTTTCCGGTTGCGATAAAAAGGAAACTATGCCTCCGGAATGTTTGATACTTTCTCCGAAATCCAATTCGAAAGTGGTGGCAGGGAAAACTATAAAAATTACTGTTTCAGCTAAATCGAAACCTGGTGGTATTTCGCAGCTTGGTTTTTATGCCGACGGAATCGCGCTCGCCTTGTTAAAAACTCAGCCTTACGATTTTTATTGGGAAACCGAAAATTTCAGCATCGGAGTGCATACCTTAAAAGTTGTGGCTTTCGATCACTCAGGCTTAAGTTCGGGTGATGAAATACAAATTGAGATTGTACCCTATATTCCTGTAACTGAAATAACCGATGCGAGAGATGGAAATATTTACCAGGTCGCCGAAATCGGTGAGCAGGTCTGGATGACCGAAAACCTGCGCTATATTCACGAATATAGCGCGATTGTTAATAACAACAGCAACCTTTCGCAGGAGTACGGGTTGTTGTATATGACCAGGTTAGGAACTGGTGAGGATGCCTGCCCCGATGGTTGGCATATTCCTTCACCTGATGAGTGGGAAAAGCTTTTCGCATACCTTGGCGGGAAAAGTGTTGCCGGCGGTAAATTAAAGGAAGCCGGGACCGACCGCTGGAAATCGCCTAATACGGGTGCAACTAATAGTAGTGGGTTTTCGGCTCGCCCGGCAGGCTATCTAACCAGGGATTACATACCTGATGCTTTTGGGAGTTCTGCCTGCTTTTTCACAGCTTTGTATGGTAATTATATAATTTTGGATTACAATTCCGATTCAGTACGCATCTTAAAATACCACCCTTCGAATGAGTTTTATAGTGTCAGGTGTGTCAGAGATTATTAGCCTTATTGTCACTTGTCAAGGTAATTGTGCTGAATTTAGCTAAAAGATGGATTTAAACAGACTCCAATAGATTTTTTAGATTTATTTCATCATTCATTCTAAATATCTGTCTGTGAATACCTTAAATGAAATGATTAGGTGCAAAAAATTAAATAAAGAATCAGAAATTGAAAGAAAACCTCGTTTTTGAAAAAATAGATTATACCGTAAACCCTTTAAGTAAAGGCGATTACGAATGCTGTAGATTTATCAACTGCAACTTTTATCATTCTGATTTATCAAATGTGGTTTTCAGGGAGTGCACTTTCAGTGAATGCGATTTGAGTTTAACCACCCTGAAGAATACTGTATTCAACGATATTAAGTTCGTGAATTGCAAACTTTTAGGTATGCAGTTTCACGAGTGTAAGAGTTTCCTTTTTTCGGTAGATTTTGAAAATTGTGTGTTAAAGTTAGCTGTCTTTTATAAAATGAAGCTCAAAAAGACAATGTTCAAAAATTGCGACTTACAGGAAGCCGATTTCTCAGAAGCCGACCTTTCGGACGCAGTATTCGAAAATTGTGATTTGCAACGGGCAACTTTTGATAGTACCATCCTCGAAAAAGCTGATTTTCGCACAGCATATAATTATTCTTTCGATCCTGAGCGAAACCGAATTAAAAAAGCCAGGTTTTCGCAAGCCGGTATTAATGGGTTGTTGGATAAATATGATATTGATATTGAATAATTTCATCCTGCGGCATTTATTTTGTCGGTAGTTATTTGCTTCAAAGTAATGGGAATAAGAGTTCCGATGTCAGAAAGGGAAAAGTTCCGGGTTCAAGGTGCCGGGTTCCATCTGGAAATATGAAATTTGGAGGTAACAATCGGCACAAGGAACCTGGCACCCGGCACTTTTTTCCTTTTTTAAAATCAGGATGCATTGAAAAATTCGTCTTATTTCCCTTATACGTTCAGATAAAATTCCCCGGCGGTTATCACGATTTTTAGCGCGTTCAGATAAATTCAGCCAAATTCACTTTTCAGTCAAATAACTTTGTACCGTGAATAGGTGCGGACTAAGTGTTTGACACGATGGAAAATTTCACTATATTCGTAGAAAAAAACTACATGATCAATGTCATAGTCATTGTTGATGATGACACGACACGGCATTTTATAGTGAGGACAGTTGAATCGTACTGCCCTAATGTATGTGTTATTGCCCAGGCTGCTGATTATAAATCGGGCATCGGAGTAATTAACGAACATAACCCCGACCTGGTATTGATTGAAGTTAATCTGAAAGATGGCAGCGGTTTCGACCTGGTCGAACATTTTGTGAAGCCTGATTTCAGGGTAATATTCATATCAGCCTATATTGATTATGCTTTAAAAGCATTTAAATACAACGCAATCGATTATTTACTGAAACCGGTTAAGGAAGATGACATTGCAAAGGCTATCCGCAAAGCGGATGATATGATCAGGTATGAGGAGAAGTTACATGCTAAAGCGCTGGGTGAGAGTATTGTTGAGTTGAATAAATCGCACCGTATGGTGCTCAAATCCATGGACCAGGTGCATATAATTAATACCGATGATATTATTATTGTTGAAGCCGATGGGAATTATTCCACCTTTGTTCTGGCCGATGGCCGTAAAATTGTAGTCTCCAAATCAACCCGCGAATATGAGGAGGCCTTGTCCGACCAGGGATTTCATCGCATACATAAGTCGTACATCGTAAATATCAACAAAATGAGCTATTACGATAAATCCGACGCAGGCTTCCTGGTAATGAGCAATGGCGACCGTGTGCCGGTTGCATCCCGAAAAAGAGAAATGCTGATGCGGCTTTTCGACGAAATCAATTAATAGTGAACCGCTTCTGAAGGGGGCGGAAAGAAAATTGATGCGGTAAAAAAAATTATTTCCTGTTTTATTAATATTCTCTTTCTGTAACTTAACTTTGATTTAATCCTTCTCCTCTTTTTCCTTTGACCTTTGAGTTGACAAGTAACCCCCTTCCCCCAAGGGGGTAGACGTGGACGAGTTGTAGTGAATTTACCCATCGTATGCTGAGCGTAGGTTGCTGAGCGTAGGTTGCTGAGCGTAGGTTGCTGAGCGTAGTCGAAGCAAGTCGAAGCAAGTCGAAGTAAGCCGAAGCATGCCCATTGACCTTTGCCTTTTGCCCTTCGAATGCTGAGCGGAGCCGAAGCATGTCCTTTTCCCTTTGACCTATGAGTTGACAAGTAACCCCCTTCCCCCAAGGGGGTAGACGTGGACGAGAATTTCAACACTCCCGATAATTATCTGGATCGTTTTTCACTATTCGATGTTCGTTATTCGATGTTCGATATTCATTATTCCCTGCCTCCTTCGTAATCAGGTAAAGTTATTCGTTTTTTACTTTTCGATGTTCGATATTCATTATTCCCTGTCTCCTTCGTCGTCAGGTAAAGTTATTCGCTTTTCACTATTCACTATTTACTTTTCCCTTTCCCCAAAACGTTCACACAAAAAACCCCTACGTTCAGATAAAATTCCCCGGCGTTCAGATAAGTGTTTCATATCAGCCTCTTCAGTATTATAATTTTATGCTATGAATTCTGAAAATTTTGTTTTATCAATTTAAAAGGAGGTTTCTATGAAAAAACTTAAACTAATGTTTGTTATTGCTTTATCAGCAATGTTGATTTTAATGCTTGGCGTATTTTCTGCAAACGGGCAGATCCATTTCGAAGGTCTTGTTTCGCAGGGTGAAGGTATTGCCGGTTGGAATGCCGATGGCTCCGGCCCTGAACCGGCTGCAACAGGTCACATGGTGCCGGCACCAGGGTTTTCGAACCAATATTACTACGGTTCGTCGCATGACTATATTACGCAGAATCCTGCTCACGCTGCTTTCCATTTTTTACCTTCCATGACCGGGTTCCCGCTCTTCGAAAAGGCATTATCGGATTCTGGATATACTGCTGACCAGGTAAAAGTTGAATTCAGCCTGTGCACGCTGGGCGACGACATTGAGGGCATGGATTGGTTCTTTATGAACGCATGGGCATACAGCAATTATTACGATAATTATCTCAAAATTCAGCTCAATGGCGAACCCATGCTTGCCTGTTATTTTAATTATGCCCAGATGTATATCAATACGATCTCAGGCGACTGGATTACCGAAACAGCTTATTCGCAGGTCAGATACAATGCCGCGTTTAGCTCGCAAGCTGTTCAAGCTGCTGCGCAGGCCTTTCTCGATGACCTGAATGGAGCCGAGATAATTCTTAAATACGAATCCACCTATGGTTCAGCTTTTTCGGGAAACGGACGCAGCGGAGCGTATTATAATGTGTTGAACGGAACGCTGGAGGCAGGTAATCCTACTCTTCCTTTCCAGGGGTTGTATGCTGACAATGAAGGTTCCGCCGCCTGGGATGCCGATGGCACCGGGCCCGAACCTTATGGGAATGGTCATAATACTATGGCATACTACTGCGCTTCGGTGGATTATGACGGCATTGTTTCGGATCCGGATGCATGCCTGGGCCATTTCCTGGATGGCTATACCGGTTTCTTCAATACAAAACTTCAGTTGCAACACAGGGGCTTTGAAATTGGAGACCTTAAAGCTAAACTTGGGCTGGCCAGCCTGGGTCCTGATGTGTATGGTGAGGATTGGGGCTACGAAAATGGTCATGAGTGGTTAAATGAGTATAACAATGCGTTTACCATCGAACTCAGTGGAGAACCCATACTTGTGGTTATGCAGGATACCAATAAAATGACGTTTATGAATACATTCTGGGAATGTAGTATTTCCATAGGGAAAGTATATGATATTTCGGAAAATGCGTCTCCGGCAGCTCAGTATGTTGCACAATCATTCCTGAAGGATATGGGGACTCACGTCTTTAAAAATGAAATATCAAGCCTTTCCTATGCAGGATCATTTTCCGGTAATGGAAGGAGTGGGGCTTTCTATCAAATCGACCATTCCGATTTTATAGGTGTTCACCAGCAAGCCACTTTTGTTCCCGAGGGCAGCGTTAGCGGTGTATGGACTACCAATAATTCGCCTTATTACATCGACGGGCATCTGACCATCGAAAACGGGCAGACATTAACCATTCAGCCTGGTGTGCAGGTAGCTGTTCGCGGCCCCTATCATTTTGATGTACAGGGCAGTGTGAAAGCCGAAGGAGCCGATACCAACACTATTACATTTACACGCTCCAATCCATTAGTCTGGTGGGATGGATTTGATTATGATGGAACCCTTCCCTCGAACGACAATTCACTGTTCGATCATTGTGTTTTTGAATATGGGTTTGCACAAGGTGGCGGCGATTATAACAGTGGCGGGATTTTTGCCATAAAGGATTATAATAAACTCAATATCAGTAATTCAACCTTCAGGTCTAATAAGGCCACTTTATCAGGAGGTGGAGCTGTAGCCCTTTGGAATGCTGATCCTTTTATAAGTAAATGTGTTTTTCACAATAACAGTGCTGAAGTTGGAGGAGCGATATTATCCTATATGCACTCCGATCCGGTTATTTCCAATTGCCTGTTTTATAACAACGATGCTTATTCAGGAGGTGCAATATGTTACTGGTACGATGCACACGGCGTGCTGATAAACTCAACAATTGCCGAAAATACCGCTACCTGGGGCGGAGGCTTGTACTTTGTCGATAATTCAGGTCCGCAAATAATCAACTCCATACTATGGGGAAACATTGCTCAATCAACGAGTAACCAGGTGCGGCTTTCATCAGTAAACAATAACCCCGGGTTTTATTACTGCGATATACAAGGTGGTAAGGAAGGCTTTACCGGGGGCAATTTTACAGGTGATTACATTTTTAACCTCGATAATGATCCAGGCTTTTTTGTTATGGAGGATCACCCATATGTAATTTCTTCTGGTTCACCCTGTTATAATACTGGTACTCCCGATACATCAGCATGGTATTTTCCACAGTACCTTCCTGCAACATGCTTATGCGGAAACCCAAGGACTTTGGAAAATAACATTGATCAGGGTGCCTATGAGTCGTTAGCAACAAGCATAGACAAGCCAATTGTAGCTAATCCTTTCCTTTCCGTTCGCCCAAACCCGCTTAATAGCCATGCACAAATTCTGTTCAATATGGCTGAGGGTACAGTAGTTAAACTTGAAGTCTACAACCTGCTGGGCCAGAAAGTAAATGATATTTTCGACGGATACAAGCCAGCCGGTAATCACATTCTTGGTTTTGATGCATCCAATTTAACGGAAGGCGTTTATATTTTAAAAATGACAGCCGCGAATAAAGTTCATACTTTTAAATTTATAAAGTATTAACCGAAAGCGCCCTATATATATGGCTTTCCTGATGATGTGTTTAAAAGTTGCCGGCACTGAACAAGCCGGCAACTTGCTTTTAGCCCTGAAAATGACTATATTCGTACTCTAATTTGCATGAAATCTTATATAGCTATTCGACCTGTTTTACTCATAAACTTTTAAAAACAAAAGGGTACAGATAAATAATCAAAATAGTATGAAGGTATTTGCGTAAATCAGTTTAAAAATAAATCAGAATATGGGTTTACAACTGCCTGTCTTTTATCTTTTCACTTTTCACTTTTCACTTTTTTGCATAAGTAGTGCAGGTTAAAAATAGCTGATTCTTGTATTAACTGCCTGGAGTGATAAACGCCGGTGAATTAATGATATTATTGGGTAAGCGTTATTGGTATAATTTCACAAACATACCATGCACAATACTTAAACCTTACTCATATTGAACGACTGGGGATGGTTTAATAGTGTATATGCATCGTTGGGAGCATATCCGGCAATTAACCTTACCGTGTATGGAAAAGCAAACTGCTACTTTATTATCAGCTGAGTTTTCAGGCTTGCATTTGCTGGCCGAAACGCTTTCGGAGGAGGATTTCGCCCCCCTGGTAAACGAAATCTATTCGCTTGTCGAAAATACCATACGCCTGCACCAGGGTATCTTAAACCGCTTTGGCGGAGAGACTTTCCTGGCAGTTTTTTTTATGTCGAAACACGGAAGCCCGGCATCATTGCATGCTGCGGAAGCTGCTTCTGAAATTCGTGAACACATGCATTCGCTGCAGCTGGCAAAGAAATTACCAAAACCATTTACAATTAAAGCAGGCATCGCATCCGGAGCTGTGTTATCGGAGAAAATCGGGCAGGCCGATAAAGCGCAAACCACGCTTATGGGCGAAACAGTGACTTTTGCCACCCGTATCTGCCAGTTTGCCGGCGATGGACAGATACTTGTAGGCGACAAAACCATAAAAGGCCTGAAAGATGAGTATGAGTTTCAAAAACTGGAACCTATTCCGCTGAAAGGAAGTGATGAAGCATTACCCATATTCGAATTATTGGGGCGTAAACGTAAAAATCCTGAACTGAAAGTTTCCACCGGCAGGGCAATTGCTTCGGCGATGGTGGGCCGCAGCAGGGAGATGGAACAATTGGATCAGCTTATCCAACAGTTAGTTACGGGAAAAGGCTCGGTGGTAAATATTGTTGGAAATGCGGGTATAGGCAAATCACGGTTTATGGCCGAAATAAAAGCGCAACCTTTAATGGCTAAGGTGCTTATATTGGAAGGACGAGCCCTTTCGGCCGGTAAGAATCTCAGTTACCACCCTATCATTCATCTTATAAAATCATGGGCCGGCATCAGCGAAGAAGATGCACCGGCAGTATCATCCGAAAAGTTATTAAACGGAATTAAACGCAGAGCTTCCGCCCAGGCCGATGAAATTTATTCCTTCCTGGCAACCATGATGGGCTTACCGCTGACCGGGAAATACCAGGAGCGGGTTAAAGGCATAGAAGGGGAGGCGCTCGAAAAACTGATACTGAAAAACCTGCGCGACCTTATTATCAGCGCCGCCAAGGAAAAACCCCGCATTTACCTGATCGAGGACATGCACTGGTCCGACAGTTCTTCTATCCGCATGCTTGAGTCGCTTTACAAGCTTTCGCTGCATCACCCGGTGATGTTTATCAATGTGCTGCGCCCCGGCTATGCAGAAACCGGAGACTATATGTTGAATTACCTGTCAACCAATTTACCCGACGATCATACTACAATTTATATTTCATCCTTGGATGGCTCAGATTCGGAGCAACTTATCCGCAACCTGATCCAAAACAATAATTTACCGGCAGAGATTACCGAAACGATTATCCGTAAAACCGAAGGTAACCCGTTTTTTATCGAAGAAGTGATACGCAGTTTCCTGGATGAAGGAATTATTGAAATCCATGACAAGAGTTTCAGGATTACAGAAAAGATACATACAGTAAATATTCCCGAAACCATCAATGAAGTTATCCTCTCGCGGATTGACAAACTGGATGAGAAGACCAAAGAACTGCTGAAAACGGCTTCGGTTATCGGGCGTAATTTTTATTACAAAGTACTGGAAGAAGCTGCCGACACCATCGGTGAATTAGACGAGCGACTCGAATACCTTCAGGAAGTGCAACTGATTGGCCCGAATAAAAAGAAGGAAGAGATTGAATACCTCTTTAAGCACG
>CAVQQF010000006.1:0-182300 GCA_963714825.1 uncultured Bacteroidales bacterium
AATTCTGTAATAAAGGTGTTGAGTATGGACTATGGCAACCCTAATGCAGCGTATTATAAAACAGTGCTAAAATCATTCAATTAACTCCTTAACTTTTGCTGAAACAAGATTGCTATGGATAAGAAACTGATAATCGAACAGTTGCAGAATGAAAAGAAAGAGCTCGAATTCATACTTACAAAGGTTTTACTACGTGATTCCGATACAATATCCATTAATGACAAGGTCCCCCAATTCGATTCCCTGCTTGACGAAATGATTAGTATCAATGAAAAGATTGATAAAATGGAGCATCAGCCAGGCATTGTGTTTGTTCAGTCTATCATGTCACGTTTTATCAATTTTCCAGGTGTTGATAAAAAAGACAATGCGAAACTTTTGAATGGTGGCTGAACTGCTGTTGAATTTAAACTCAGGATTCACGGATATTGCTGTTTCGCTCCGTTGCCGCGCGTTTATAACGCCACACCCGGGGTTTTAAGCCCTTTACCCCGTTTATTTTATACTTTTGCTCAGATCAATTATACTGAGATCGGTTTCGCTTAAATCAGCACCGAATAAATTTGTACCTGTTAAGTCAGCTCCTTCGAGGCGGGCGCCTCTCAGGTCGGCATGGCTGAGATCGGCATTGCTGAGAAGCTTGGCAGGCGAATAAGTTGGCTCCTTCAGGTCACACTACGGCAGGTTTGCCCGGTAAATATAGCTCCTGTGAGGTTTGCCTTACTCAGGTCGCAGGATCGCAGGTTAGTCTTTTTTAGGTTGGCATTGCTCAGGTTTGCTCCTTCGAGGTTTACGTTTTCGAGCTCAGCTTCGCTAAGGTCAATGGACTCAAATTCACCATGCCTGAGATCAATCTCATGGATTTTTCTCCTGCTTAAAAGTAATCGGAGTTCGTTTTTATTGATCACTGCCCTGGCTTTTTAAGTTTGAGACCGAAGTTTCCGTTTCATTAATATATTCCTGTGCCGCGGCCTGGCATGCCTTGTTATTTCTGCGCGCGGCACACAATGCCTTGTATGGTTGTTAAGTATGCAAAACAATCAGCTTCGTTCGTTACGAAGTTATGTATTTTAACAGCCGGCTCAAAGGCGTGTTTTAAAAACATATGAACATAAGGTGTTAATATGTTTTGATATTTCGCGGTAAATAACTCCGCTTCCTTGTGTTTGCAGGGAGTGACGGATAATCCATTTTTAACATTTGGCATCCGAAATCCGGCTTCCGCCGTCATACATCTCGCATTTATCTTCTCCCGCTCGTCTATTTTCCTCTCGCATGCAACCGCATAAACTGCTCGCTGTAAATTTATTTTTACCCGCCTGCACCAATTTCCATTATTTGTTGTACATTTGCCAAATAATGTCATGACAACATAAACCATGTCCGAATTAATCAACAAACCAAGCCTGGGAGTCATTTTTCGCAGCAAACGCGAGGATAAAGGCCTGCTTATCCGACAGGTAGCAGCCGTTACCGAAATGGACCAGGCATTGGTGAGCCGCATCGAAAATGGCGACCGTCTCCCCACTAAAGAGCAGCTATATAAGCTCGCCGGGCTTTACGATCTTGATCTCAAAGAAACCTACTCAGCCTGGCTCGCAGAAAAAATGGTCCGCGATTATGGCGACGAACCCCTCGCACCCGAAGCTTTCCGCGATGCCCACGAGCAGGTCATATTAAAACACTCTTCTTTTGCCGAACTAAAAGCCGATTATGACCCTTTTTCTGAAGACATCTCTAAAAGCAAACAACCGCCTGCCAAGCCAGGCAACAAACCTTCAAAAACTTAATTTCAGCTCTTTATTATTTCCAGATTCATTTCCTCCTCTCTCACTATTCACTATTTTTACCCTGAGCGTTTCCGATAGCTATCGGAACGAAGGACACTATTCACTATTTTCACCCTGAGCCATAATTGCGAGTAAAACGAAGCAAAGCCGAAGGGCACTTTAAACTCTTCACAACTCCTTACAACTTACTCCTTAAATCCTAAGTCGTAAATCGTAAATCAACAATCGTAAATCGTAAATCGTAAATCAACAATCGTAAATCAAAAACCCATGACAACCGACAAAGTTTACAACCTCATCATCCTCGACGAAAGCGGATCAATGGCATCCATCGAACAGGCAACCATCAGCGGCTTCAACGAAGTAGTTCAAACTATCAAGGGAATAGAAAAGAAATTCCCTGAGCAGCAGCATTTTATTTCACTTGTATCGTTTAACGGGCTGGTATCAAAACCCTCCTTGACAAAACACCCGTAGCGTCACTTCATCAGATCGATCCCAAAACTTATCGTCCCGATTCTTCGACACCGCTTTATGATGCTATAGCATTAAGCGTACTGAAACTTAAAATTGATGTCGCCGGCATCGAAAACGCAAATGTGCTGGTCACCATCCTTACCGATGGAGAAGAGAATTCATCAAAGGAGTTCAATCACTCCCAGGTTAATGCTATCATAACCGAAATGAAAAATCTCGGCTGGACCTTCTCATACATAGGCGCCAACCACGATGTCGAAAAGGTAGCGCATTCCATCTCCATCACTAACACCATGTATTTTTTAGCGGACGAACAGCTTATGAAACATACTTTTTTAAAAGAAAGCAGGGCCCGCGTACATTACAGCGAAAAGTTATCAAAAAAAGAAGATACCCGCACAGGTTATTACGATGAAGAAGAAATCATCCCGAAAAAAAATGAGGCATGATGTATAAATCATCGCTAACTTAGGGATGTATTTTGTAATTCAATACAATGAACCGCAAAGATTTTCTTAAAAACATTCTCCTGGGTTCTGCCGGAGCCATGGTAACAGCGCCTTTACCGGCTACTGCAGAACCCAGCAGGCAAATAATAAGGCTTGCAGTTACCTTTATTGCCGGTTTTCAGCATTACGATGGCCCTGAGGTATTATCGTTGCTCGAAACCGGCATGCCTCTGCAGCTTAACCGCGAACCTCACAACCCACATGATAAAAACGCCGTTGAAATATGGAGCGGCGATGCGAAAGCTTGGATATATTCCCCGTTCCGAAAACAAAGCCATTGCCCGCCTTATGGACAGTGGGGTAGGAGTGGAGGCACTTGTGCTCGAACTCGATCCTTCCGCTTTTCCGAATAGCGTGAAAACAGAGGTATTTTATCTTAAAAATATTGAAGAATAACAGGATTAAATTTAATATCAAACACATAATAGAACTTCTTAAAATTAGCAATCTAATATATGGATATTCGACAAAACTTTACCAGGACGCAATCAAATTCGCATCTGCTAAACACGCTAAAAAAGGGCAGAAAGTCCCCGCAACAAACCTTCCTTATGATGTTCATATTAGCAATGTTGCAATGGAAATACTTATTGCCGGTTCCAATACCCCGGATTTCGATACAGCTTTTGCTGTGCAGGTCGCTTTACTTCATGATACCATTGAAGATACAGCAACTGACTTTGAGGAACTTAAAGCCACTTTTGGAATTGAAGTAGCCAATGCTGTTTCTGCTTTATCAAAAAACGATACATTGCCAAAAGACCTTCAAATGCAGGATAGCCTTAACAGGATTAAAGCCTTGCAACCCGAAGTATGGTCAGTTAAACTAGCCGATAGAATTACCAATCTGCAACCTCCTCCGTCGCATTGGGATAAGGCTAAGAGAATAAAATACTATAAGGAGGCTCAATTGATCTACGATACTCTTGGAGCAGGTAATGAATACCTTGCCTTACGCTTAGCCACCAAAATTAAAGAGTACGAGTCTTATTTAAATATTGAGCCATCCGGTAGCGTTTCGAAAAAAATCCTTTATATCGACATGGATAATGTCCTGGTTGATTTCTCATCTGGCATTGATAAGCTGGATGCAAAAACCAAACTTGAATTTAAGGATAATTACGACGAAGTTCCGGGTATTTTCGCCCTGATGCCGCCCTTAAAAGATGCCATCACCTCTTTCAATCTTCTTGCTGATAATTACGATACCTATATCCTTACAACCGCTCCCTGGAAAAACCCTTCAGCCTGGTCCGACAAATTGTTATGGGTGCAAAAGTACCTTGGCGAAAATGCTCACAAACGCCTGATCATCAGTCACCATAAAAACATGAACAAAGGGCATTACCTGGTTGATGACCGCGAAAAGAACGGTGCCGGTGATTTTGAAGGTGAGCTGATTAAATTTGGCTCTGAGCATTTTCGTGACTGGAAGAGTGTAGTGGCGTATTTGCTTTAGAATATTTATTGTTTTTCTCAAATAGGTTATGATTATTTTGGTTTTGTATTAATACCGATTAATCATACATCTGCACACTGTTTTTCAACCCAAAGAATCTATAAATTTGAAGTTCCAGGAAATTCATATAAATTTGAGTGCGAAACGGCTCCTCCCATTCTTATTAACCGTTGATTGGCGTTTAAAAAATCATTTCAATTAATTCTACACAATGGATAAAATATCTTTTAAAACGGTTTTAGCGATTTTAATGCTTGCAGTGCTGGTTTCATGTGATAAAAGCGATGATTTGTCCGACATGAAATTGAATAATAACCAGGCTTATGGCGGGCATCACTATGCAATAACATCAGCTAAATGCACCTGGGATGAAGCTAAGCAATTTGCGACGGAACAAGGCGGTTACCTGGTAATTATCGATAGTCAGGAAGAAAATGATTTTATCCGCGATACATACCGTATCCCGCTGAAAGCCGTAGATGAAGATATCCTTTGGATTGGATTATCTGATGTCGCGGAAGAAGGAACTTTCAGGTGGGTGAATGGAGAAATCCCAATATACTCTAATTGGGCTTTTGGAGAACCTAATAACGATAAAGGAATACAAAATTATGGGCATATGTATTACGATGGCACCTGGGATGATGTGGAAGAAAAAGAATGCTTTGCCGTCATTGAATTTGATAATTGATTTCGCTGAGAGAAAAATCAAAGGCGTTTGGTTCGCATACAACATCCTTTACAGATGCGTCCACCATCCTAAACCCGCAAAAAAAAACCGGCCCCTTTCCGGAGGCCGGGTGTCAATCGCTAAATTAACAAGCATTGAACCAAAACGGAGCATTGCTGATTCAAAGATAAGGCATTTTCAGAAAAAACGCTTGTTCATCTTTTGTTTTCGCAGGTAATATTATTTTTCCTTCTATTAGTCTGGACAAGCCTATAGCTTTGACCATTTCAGGCCGATATAAATTGGCCACCCATAAGAATTGATTGTTAATAGGTTGAGCTGGAAAACCAGAATTGGCATAGGGTGCTCAAACCATCTGGTTTTTCCGGTATGCGGATATATTATTCACTATTCATCTTCACACCCTCCCCACCTTCACCATCCTTTTCCTGTTCACCATCACCTTCGCCAGGCAAACATTCCCTGTCACTTCAGAGCCATATAATCCCCTGTATAGATTTTTTAGGTTTTCGACTAAATATGCAGTATATTTACATTCTTATTATTGCAGCTATTTACCTGCTTGTTTCCCTCCCTCGTCAGCAGGAGAATTTCTAGTAAAGCCTTGTATTTCTGTGATCTCGCAAAACTTTTCGGCATTATAGATGGCCGTCATGAATAAATGTAATGATCATTAAATATTTGAGCTATGACAAACCTGGTTTGCATACACATATGGGAATCCTGTTATGTTGCTTCTGACCATTCACCACCTCGTTTTTTTTTGATCAATCTACCATGGCAATAAAACCGTTATGCCACTAATCACGTAAATCATAATACATATACCATAGCAACGCAAAATATGGTATTGGGCAAACGTCATATAAACAGGAGTTTATGGTAATTTAACGTTTTGTGAAAATTCAATCAGACAGAAAGATAATTTCGGAATGCACAACCCTAAAAGCTCGACTCGACTTTTCGGTTCGAAAATCCGAATATTTTTAAGATTCCTTTTTGAGAATGACTTTAATAAAAACTGAATTAATTACTGCGAAAATTATGTAATTTCAATACAATTAAAATGAATTACCCGCTATACTATCTATTCGCAATGCAACCATTGGCTTTGAGCAGATTTGAGAATATTTGGATATACAAGTCTGCACATTCGGCGCATTGAACGCTTATGCTCATTGGAATGGAATAGAGAACAAATAATAATTAAGATTAACGTAAAAATGGAAGCAATGAAAAAAAAATACATGATCATTTTCTTGCTCCTTGCACTGCTTAAAGTTCAGGCACAGGACTATTTAATCAGTTTTACAGGTGCAGGCGCTGCTACTACTATTGGCACCGTTAAAGTTAATAACTTGACAAGCGGAGATACTATTACCCTTAATGGGGGTGATGTTTTGCATTTAATCCCGGCATTGGGAATTTGGGACCATGGTACCGATAAAGTTCCTTTGCAACTTTATCCGAATCCGATGGCAGAGCAGTCAACCTTAACTTTTGTTGCACCGGAAGAGGGCATTGTGGTTATTTGCATCGTTGATTTATCAGGAAAAACCGTTTACCAGGCAAGCACACAACTTTCGCCGGGGAAACACAGTTTTAGTGTTTCAGGTATAAACCAGGGTATGTATTTTTTGAAAGTTAGCGGTATAAACTTTAACTATTCAGCAAAACTGATAAGTCAAAGCAGCCAGCAAAACGATGTAAGAATCGAGTATGTTTCTTTTGTTAATAAAAATACAACAGGTAAGTACTCTAAAAGTACTGTTAACACTATTGATATGCCATATACCGATGGTGATATTTTAATGTATAAAGGCACTTCAGGACCTTACAGCGCAGTAGTTACCGATGTGCCAGCCGGAAGCAAAACAACAACTTTCCCGTTTTTCGACTGCACGGATAGTGATGGTAAGCATTATGCAACAGTTCAGATAGGTACCGGAAGATTCCTACAGGTTTGGATGGCAGAAAACCTGAAAGTCGGAATTGGAATCGATAAAACTCAGACACCAACTGATAATGGAATTATCGAATATTATTGTTATAACGACAGTGTAGACCTTTGTGGTGTATATGGTGGTTTGTACCGATGGGATGAAATGATGAATTACACGGAGATAGAGGGTTCTCAGGGTATTTGCCCAAACGGATGGCACATACCTACCAATCAGGAATTTTATGACCTTGAGAATTTCCTTGGCGGACTAGCCACAGCAGGAGGCAAGCTGAAAGAGACCGGAACGGCCCATTGGAACGCAAACAATGTAGGAGCAACAAATGAAACTGGGTTTACTGCTCTCCCTGGTGGCGAAAGAGAATCATGGGGCGGAAGTTACACACGGCTCGGCATTACATCATTTTTCTGGTCTTCTTCACCAGGTACTGTAGGAGGGTACTTCTTTTACCTGGCTATTAACAACTTCGAGGCAAGAACCTATAGGTCAGACGGCCCACGCGAAGCTGCATTTTCCTGCCGTTGTATTCACGACTGAGGCACAAGGCGTCATACTGCCTGCGACTTTGATAGAAGCACCTATGCAAAAAGAGCTGCAAATTATGAATTTGCAGCTCTTTTTGAAGTGTGGAAGTGATCCGCTTGGGATTCGAACCCAAGACCCCATCCTTAAAAGGGATGTGCTCTACCTGCTGAGCTAGCGAATCATCCTTTGTTGTTAGGAGGGTGCAAAGGTACATCTTTCCTGTAATTATGCAACAAAAAACGAAAAAAAATTACTACTTGTTGAGATTCAGATATTTGCAGATCGGCATCATTTACAGGAATACCCGACACTATAAAATTTCAATTATACAGCCTGTTTATTTTCCGGAATCCAAACAGAAATAGCATCGCATTGCTACTATGAGTGAACCGAAAATGTGTGAATTAAAACCTGAGTTCTCCTTTTCCCTCACGTACAACGGTAACCTCGCCATCCGTACAATCGAGAACTGTTGACGGGATATTTCCGCCCATGCCCGAATCAATAACCAAATCCACTGTGTTGGCAAATTTTTCGTATATCAACTCAGGATCGGTAGTGTATTCAAGAATCTCATCATCATCATGAACGGATGTCGACATAATCGGGTTCCCTAAGAGCCGAACGATTTCGAGGGTAACCGGGTTGTCGGGAATACGTATTCCTACTGTTTTGCGCTTGCTCTGTATATGCCTGGGCACATGGTTACTGGCATTCAGAATAAATGTGAAGGGACCCGGAAGGTTAGCCTTCATAGCCTTGAAAATGTTATTCTCAATAGGTTTCGTGAAATCCGAAAGCTGGCTGAGGTCGGAACAAATAAACGAAAACATCGCTTTCCCGGGTTTTATTCCTCTTAATTCACATATCCTGTCGACTGATTTGCTCTTAAATATATCACAGCCAATCCCATAAATGGTGTCGGTGGGGTAAACAACTACACCGCCGTCTCTTAAACATTCAACAACGGTCCGCAACTGCTTTTCGTTCGGGTTGTCAGGATATATTTTTATCAGAAGTGCCATATCGGGAAATTTTTATTCCATTTTTCGTGAATCTTCAATAAACTTAGCCATTCCTAAATCAGTAAGCGGGTGGTATAACAAGCCGAGTATCGATGAAAGCGGACTGGTAACTACATCGGCCCCCAGTTCAGCGCATTTTACAATATGATTTACATTGCGGATGGATGCTGCCAGAACCTGTGTGTCGAAACCATGATACTGATAGATATTAACTATCTGCTCAATAAGCTGAAGCCCGTCGCTGCTGGTATCGTCGATGCGTCCGATAAAAGGTGAAACAAAGGTGGCACCGGCTTTAGCTGCCAGTATAGCCTGTCCGGCCGAAAACACCAGGGTGCAGTTTGTGGCAATGCCTTTATCAGTAAGGTATCGGATTGCTTTTATGCCATCTTTTATCATCGGAATTTTTACAACAATATTCTGATGCAGGTTTGCCAGTACGTGTGCTTCAGCAATCATACCCTCGAAATCAGTTGATAATACCTCAGCACTAACAGGACCATCCACAATTTCACATATATCAACATAATGTTTCAGAATGTTTTCGCGCCCTTTAATGCCTTCTTTTGCCATAAGCGAAGGGTTTGTGGTTACTCCGTCGAGTATACCCAGTTCGTTGGCTTCGCGGATCTGATCGAGGTTGGCTGTATCAATAAAAAACTGCATGTTCGTAAATTTTTAGTGTTGGTAACTTGATTTTCCGCAAAGTTACCACCTTTTAATCAACCTGCCGCACATTTTCGTTTAATACTCTCGCAATTTCTCAGAAGTACAAATGAGCATCCTGCTGCAGTTAAATTGTGTAATAATTAAGGTAAGTGTCTGATAAATATATGGTTATATATTTTCGGAACAGTAAAAAAAAGGCATAAAAAAAGGGTAAGCTACTTATATCGCACCGCTCAACCAAATACCCTTGCTACATTCCTGTCCTGGGGGAGTTCAATGGGAGCTGGTCGTATAAGACTTACCCGTCTGCAAAAGTACAACTTTTTATAAAGAAAAAAACATAGTTCTTAATTTTCCCCAACTTTCATACCTTTGCAGGAAACCAATATTCCAAAATTATAATTTTATGGAAACAAAAAAATCACTTTTCAGTTCAGCCTTAAATACAGGACTCATTATTGGTGCTGTTTCAATTGTAATCTTCCTGGTATCGTATGTTGCTGATTTTAAACCTGTAGGGATTATGATACCCATTTTATGGGGCCTTTTCGGATTAGCAATTAGTATAGTGTTGCTGGTAATCTTGTTTAAGAAATACAGGAATGAGATCGGTGGTTTTATTTCTTTCCGCGATGCTTTCCTTTACTGTTTAGTTGCGCTGGTAGTTTCGGCAGTTGTTTCGACAGCTTTCACGATGTTGTTTGTTCAATTCGTTGAACCTGACTATTATAAAAACATTATGGAAGCTCAAAAAACATATATGGAGAATTACCTGTCAGGAAAAGTTTCGGACGAACAAATGACGGAAACACTCGATAAAATTGATGCACAGGCTGCCAGCATGGGTTCCGTAAAATCAACACTCAGAACTCTCTTAGGCAGTGTCATTATTTCGGGTATTATTGCACTGATTGTGGGTGCCATCATGAAGAAAAAACCTGAAATGTTCGACAATAACGCAGGCGGAGTAATTTAATTAAATATGGACATATCAGTAATTGTACCTCTGCTTAACGAAGAAGAATCATTGCCTGAACTTTGTCAATGGATTGACAGGGTGATGCTTGCGAATAAATATTCATACGAAATATTACTTGTCGACGATGGCAGTTACGATAACTCGTGGAATGTAATTACCCGTTTGCACGAAAAGGATCCCCGTATCAAGGGAATTAAATTCCGCCGTAACTATGGGAAATCAGCCGCCCTCAATACCGGTTTTAAAACGGCAGCAGGTGATGTTGTAATAACCATGGATGCTGATTTACAGGATAGCCCTGACGAAATCCCCGGCCTGTATACCATGATTAAGGAACAGGGTTTCGACCTGGTTTCGGGCTGGAAAAAAGTCCGCCACGATCCTTCGCTCACAAAAAACATACCCTCCAAATTTTATAACTCCATGACCAGCTGGATGTCGGGCGTTAAACTGCACGATCATAATTGCGGGCTCAAAGCATACAAAAAGGAAGTTATTAAAAGCATTGAGGTGTATGGCGAAATGCACCGCTACATCCCTGTAATTGCCAAGTGGAATGGTTTCCGGAAAATAGGGGAGAAGGTTGTTGAACACCGCAAACGTAAATTCGGTGTTACCAAATTTGGTGTAAACCGTTTTATCAACGGCCCTCTCGATCTAATTTCGATCATGTTTGTGTCGAAATTCGGAAAAAAACCCATGCATTTATTCGGAATGCTTGGTATGTTCCTTTTTATTATCGGCTTTGTGATAGCAGGGGTGCTTGCCTATGCTAAATTTTTTATGGCCGAATACCGCATGACCGACAGGCCACTGTTCTATTTCGGATTGTTGAGCATGATATTGGGAACACAATTATTTATGACCGGTTTCCTTGCCGAAATGGTTGCCCGAAATGCTACGGAGCGAAATGTATATTTAATTGAAAAGGAGCTTTTTTAACGGGTTTCCTGAAATTTGTCACTAACCGGAATGGAGAAACGGAACATCATTATTATTGGAACAGCTTATCCATTCAGGGGAGGAGGGATGTCGACCTACAACGAACGACTGGCACAGGCATTCCAGCAACGTGGCGATAAGGTTACCATTTATACTTTCAGCCTGCAGTACCCCGGGTTCCTGTTTCCGGGAAAAACGCAATATTCAACGGATCCGCCACCCGCTGACCTGGATATTAAGATTGCTGTAAATTCGGTAAATCCATTCAACTGGCTCAAAGTTGGCCGCGAAATAAAGAAACGTAAAGCCGATATTATCGTTATCCGATACTGGATGCCTTTTATGGCGCCATGCCTGGGAACTATTGCCCGGATTACCAGGCGGAATAAACACAGCAAAGTAGTTGCGATAACCGATAATATTATTCCTCACGAAAAAATGCCGGGCGGCAACCTGCTATCGCGTTATTTTGTAAAAAGCTGCGATGGTTTTATAGCCATGTCGCGGGCCGTATTAAACGACCTCGATAAGTTTGACAAAAAGCGTCCCCGATTATTTTCGCCCCATCCGCTGTATGATAATTTTGGCGATGCCGTTGCTAAAAGCCTGGCAAAAAAGCACATAGGCCTTGACGAAAACACGAAATACATACTTTTCTTTGGTTTCATCCGCGAGTATAAAGGCCTCGATTTGTTGATAAAAGCATTTGCCGATGAGCGATTCAGGAAATTACCTGTTAAACTGCTTATAGCCGGCGAGTTTTATATCGATGGCAAACCTTACCTTGATCTTATCGAAAAGCTCGGATTATCGGATAGCATTGTTTTACGCACCGAATTTATCGAAAACCGGGATATTGTAAACTATTTCTGTGCTTCGGATATTGTGGCCCAACCCTATAAAGATGCAACCCAGAGCGGTGTAACTCAGATAGCCTACCATTTCGATAAACCCATGCTTACAACAAATGTCGGCGGGCTGTCCGAAATGGTTCCCGATGGAAAGGTGGGATATGTGGTATCGCCGGATGTAAATGAAATAAGTGAAGCTTTGCTGCGTTTTTTTATCGAAAACAAGGAAAATGAGTTCTCGGCAAATGCTGCCACCGAAAAAAAACGTTTCAGCTGGGAAATACTGCTCGATCGTATTGATTCAGTTGTAAATAGTTCTAAAACAAATAGTTAATTGTTAATTGTTATTTGTTAATAGTTAATTGTTATATACATAAGTTGAAATTCACCACTAGCAACCAGTAACCAGCAACCAGTAACTTATAAAACCACATCTGAACATTGAAAATTGCAAGTTTGAAATTGAACAAATGAACAATAGAACAAGCGAACAAATGAACAATAGAACAAGCGAACAAATGAACTATTGGACTCTGCAAACCCTGAAACCCTGAAACCCCTCAAACTCTTCAAACCCATCAACCCCATGTTAATCAGAAGTAAAGCTCCTTTACGTTTAGGCCTTGCAGGCGGTGGAACCGATGTATCACCTTATTCTGATCTGTATGGCGGCGGAATTTTAAATGCTACCATCAACCTGTATGCTTATGCCACCATTGAGCCAACCGACGATGGAAAAGTCAGGTTCGAAACGGCTGACGGCAGCCTTGCGAAAGTTTATGATTCGAACACCGAAATTAAGCCTGAAGGAATTTTCGATATTCATGCAGGCATTTACAATTTTATTCGCCGGAAATATGCTACGAATGGCTTGTCGTTCAGGCTAATAACTTCTATTGATGCTCCGCAGCAATCGGGGCTTGGCACTTCGTCGACTTTAGCTGTGGCCATCCTGGGTGCTTTTGTCGAATGGCTTAAATTGCCCCTTGGCGAATACGATATCGCACAAACCGCCTATGAAATTGAGCGCAGCGACCTGGGAATGGCAGGAGGGAAGCAGGATCAGTATTCGGCTACCTTTGGCGGGATTAATTTCATGGAGTTTTACAAGGATAAGGTAATTGTTAACCCTTTGAGGATCAAAGATTCGTACCTCGACGAACTTGCCCATAACCTGGTATTGTATTATACGGATACCAGCCGTTTATCGTCGCAAATCATTCAAAAACAGCAGCAGAATGTTGTAAATGAGAATAAAACTGCAATTGAAGCCATGCATCAGCTTAAAAAACAAGCTATTATGATGAAAGAAGCTCTCTTGCGCGGCAACCTCAACGAAATTGGTGATATCCTTAATTATGGCTGGAAGTTTAAAAAACAAATGGCCAATGGTATTACAAATGATATCCTGGATAAAATTTACGATACAGCCATCGAAAATGGTGCTTCGGGTGGTAAAATATCAGGTGCCGGCGGGGGAGGATACATGTTCTTTTATTGCCCCGGAAATACTCGTTACCAGGTAATTGAGTCATTGAAAAAATTCGGTGGATATACCGAAAGGTACGAATTTACTCACGAAGGGCTTGTTACACGTACACTTTACTATTAACCTCAAAATCTGAGAAACAAACGCATGGAATCAAAAATAAAGTCTATTATACAAGCCTCAATCGATCTGAAGACCAGTGTGTTAAATGATCCTGAGCTTTTGGAAACCTTGCATCTTATTGTAAAAGAGATGGTAAGCTGCTACGAAAATGGCGGGAAAGTGCTTTTTTGCGGCAATGGTGGCAGCGCAGCCGATGCACAGCACCTGGCAGCCGAATTATCGGGACGTTTTTATTTTGACCGCCACCCGCTGCACGCCGAAGCCCTGCATTCGAATACTTCGTACCTTACTGCCGTGGCCAACGATTACGGGTATAACGAGGTTTTTGCACGCCTCGTTATGGCTATGGGAAGGAAAAATGATATGCTGATCTGCCTGAGCACTTCAGGAGATTCAAAAAATATTCTGCGTGCCCTTGATGAAGCTATTACTTTGGAAATGATAACGGTAGGGCTAACAGGATCTACCGGCGGACTGATGAAGGAGCGCTGTACTTACCTGCTGAATGTGCCTTCAACGGATACGCCCCGTATACAGGAAGTGCATATCATGCTGGGACATATTATTTGCGGTCTGGTTGAAGAACAGTTGTTTAAACATTAATACAGGAATGCAGAGCAGAGAAGCAATAGTACTTGCCGGTGGGTTTGGCACACGACTGAAAGATGTGTTGCCCGACATACCAAAATGCATGGCTCCGGTACAGGGAAAGCCATTTTTATGCTATGTGCTTGATTACCTGGAATCTCAGAAAGTAAATAAAGTTATACTTTCGGTAGGCTATCTTAACGATCAAATTATCAATTACTTTGGGAGTGAATACAACAAGCTGAAAATTGATTACGCCATCGAAAACGAACCCCTCGGAACCGGAGGCGCTGTAAAACTGGCTTTGAAAAAATGTGTGGGCGAAACGGTATTTGTTGTGAATGGCGACACGTATTTTCTTCCCGATTTGCAGGAACTTGAGCAAACACATACCCAAACTTCAGCCGATATTACCATAGCTGTTAAAATGATGCCTGATGCTTCGAGGTACGGTCTGGTGATTGCCGACAGTGATGGCCGGATCACAGCTTTTGAGGAGAAACATCCCGGTTCACGTAGTGGATGGATAAACGGAGGAATTTACCTGCTTGGCAGGAATACTATTGATAATTACGCTGCAGATAAGTTTTCGCTCGAAAGGGAAGTTTTTAATGCCAATGTAGCATCAATGCATCTGCAGGCATATAAAACCGATGCTTTTTTCCTGGATATGGGAATTCCCGAAGATTATGCCAGGGCACAGGATTTTTTACCAATTCCCGGGAAGGTATGAGCCAAAAAATGAATTTCCCGAAAGGATGGACCTTGTTTCTTGATCGCGATGGGGTTATTAATCAACGTATTACGGATGATTATGTGAAACATCCTGATGAATTCAACTTTATACCCGGAGTTAAGGAAGCAATCGCCATTTTTGCTGGTATTTTCGATCGCATTATTGTGGTAACCAACCAGCAGGGGATTGGACGCGGGCTGATGACGAGCCTTCAACTCGACTCCATTCACGATAAAATGCTGAGCGAAGTAAAGGAAAGTGGCGGCCGTATCGACGCGGTATTTTACAGCCCTGATTTAAAAAATACCCGGAGTTTCACGCGTAAACCGGCTGTGGGTCTGGGTTTGAAAGCACGGAAACAATTTCCTGCCATTAATTTTAAACAAAGTGTGATGGCAGGTGATACCTATACCGACATACTTTTCGGACACCGGCTCGGGATGCTGACAGTATTGATAGGCACAGATAAAGAGGTGGCCTTCGAATGTGCCGGAATCCTTGATCATTCGTTTCCTGACCTGATTTCGTTTGCAAAAAAAATAAAAGATGATCAATAATTAAAATTTTAGCAACTTACCAGTTCATTTAAGGTATTCACAGACAGATAAATGCCACAAACGGTGCAGATTACACAGACAGAGATTTACTGCTTATGATTAAATTCATCTAAAATATCTATTGAAATCACTTTTAAATTGTAGAATCTGTGAAATCCCTGCTTGCATCAGGCAAGTGTGGCTAATCTCACCTTAATTCAGCCTGATTAGTCGACGTTTTAATAAAAAGCCAAGATTGTAAAATATTGTTAAACAACCTCTAAACGAATTTCATACTTTGACTCCTGCTCTCATTTTTATCAGTTTCCTGGCATACACCATTTTGCTTTTTATAGTTACCTGGATAACTACGCGCAAAGCCGACAACGAATCGTTTTATATCGGAAATAAATCATCTCCCTGGTTTGTAGTGGCTTACGGCATGATAGGTGCATCCTTGTCGGGTGTTACTTTTATGTCGGTACCCGGTTGGGTTGGCGATACACAATTCAGCTACCTGCTCGTGGTTGCAGGCTATTTAATAGGTTATACCATTATTGCCACCGTTCTGATGCCAATGTATTACCGGCTGAATCTTACTTCAATATATACTTACCTCGAACAGCGCTTTGGTTTCTGGTCGTACAAAACCGGTGCATTCTTCTTTATACTGTCGCGAACCATTGGAGCTTCGTTTCGTATGTTTTTGGTTGTTAATGTATTACAGGTTTTTGTTTTCGACGCCTGGAACATCCCTTTTATTGTCACCGTAAGCATTTTTATACTGCTGATCATCCTTTATACGCTTAAAGGGGGAATAAAAACAATCATCTGGACCGATACACTTCAAACCACTTTTATGCTGCTGGCGGTTGGTTTATCCATTTACCTGATCAGCAAAGATATGCACGTTGATATAAAACATTTATTTTCAACGGTTTGGAATAGCGATTACTCGGATATTGTTGTTACCGACTGGCACAGCAAGCAATTTTACCTGAAACAGATACTCAGCGGTGCATTTATCGCAATTGTTATGACCGGTCTCGACCAGGAGATGATGCAGAAAAACCTGAGCTGCCGTAATATACGCGATGCACAGAAGAATATGTTCTCATTCAGCATAGTGCTTGTGTTTGTGAATATTATGTTCCTGTTTCTGGGTGCAACACTGTATATTTATTCGAAAAACCACGGCATTGAGATACCCACCCGCACCGATGATTTGTTCCCTCTTATTGCTATCAAGTACCTCGGGCCTTTCGCCGGACTTGTATTT
This sequence comes from uncultured Bacteroidales bacterium, assembly GCA_963714825.1. Taxonomy (GTDB): domain Bacteria; phylum Bacteroidota; class Bacteroidia; order Bacteroidales; family UBA4417; genus UBA4417. The sequence continues at coordinate 16,630 of CAVQQF010000006.1, forward strand.
ATAATCGGCTTGATTTCAGCTGCTTATCCGAGTGCCGATGGAGCCTTGACTTCATTAACCACTTCATTTACAATTGATTTCCTGGGCCTGGATAAAAGAGCGGATTTGAACGAAGAACAGAAAAAAAGATTGCGTTACAAAGTTCATTTTGCTTTTGCCATACTGCTGTTGATAGTGATTGTTGTTTTCAGAGCAATCAACGACAGGGCTGTAATTGATAAACTCTTCACCGTAGCAGGGTATACATACGGACCCTTACTGGGGCTTTATGCCTTCGGCCTTTTTACTCGCCTGCAGGTACGCGATAAGTATGTACCTTACATTGCGGTATTATCACCGGTGTTATGTTACCTGCTCAGCGATTTTTCCGTTATCCTGTTGAATGGTTATAAATTCGGATTTGAACTGTTGATCATCAACGGCTTAATCACATTTTTCGGGCTCTGGCTCTTACGGATAAGGAGATAGGTGAACCGCAATTTGTTCAAAAAAACGAGCTGCATTCCCGTTTTCACTTGAAATATTGGATATTTTTGTGGATTGTATTGCCGGGCACTGTCGTAAAAGTGAATTAATTTGTTTATCAAGTCCCGGAAGCATTGTCAAAGAGTGGACGTTACTGTTTTTGGAAAATAATGAGCATATTTATGAAAACCTAAACAAAATAAAATCTCGCCATGATCAGAATGCTCTTAATGCCATAGTTAAGTATACTCGTTACCTCATTTCCGTCCCAATAGCTCTCGGGATCCGACTCCCAGCCTCTTTCAAAAACATAAAAGAAATTACAAATTAATACCCACAACACCAGTACCTTATGTCGAACATCCGGTTTAAAGCCCTTGAATTAGCAATTTCGCGCCCAAAGCGCACCATGCCTTTGCATGGAAAAGTTTCCGATTATTTTGGTGATAATACATTCAACCAGGCTGTTATGCGCCAGTATTTATCGAAGGAAGCCTATCAGCAACTCCAAAATGTGATTACCAAAGGCGAGAAGATCGACAGGCGTATTGCCGACCAGGTTGCAACCGCTATAAAATCCTGGGCCATTTCGAAAGGCGCAACACATTATACCCATTGGTTTCATCCCTTAACCGGTGCTACTGCCGAAAAACACGATTCTTTCCTTTCGCCTACTGCCGATGGTAAAGCAATTGAGCATTTTGGTGCCGGCGAACTTATACAGCAGGAGCCCGACGCATCGAGTTTCCCGAGCGGGGGAATACGCAATACCTTCGAAGCCCGCGGTTATACTGCATGGGATCCCACTTCCACCGCTTTTATTATGGACGACACCTTGTGTATTCCAACCATTTTCATTTCATACACAGGCGAAGCACTTGACTATAAAACCCCTATGCTCAAGGTTTTAAACTCTCTCGATAAAGAAGCTACCGCCGTTTGCCGATACTTCGACCGGAGCACCTCCAAGGTAATAGCAACCTTAGGGTGGGAGCAGGAGTATTTTCTGGTTGATACAGCGCTTTATCATGCGCGTCCTGATATGGCATTGTCGGGTCGCACCCTGTTCGGACATGCTTCGGCCAAGGATCAGCAGCTTTCGGACCATTATTTTGGTACAATTCCTGAAAGCGTTGTCGATTTCATGAAGGAGTTCGAATACGAAGCCCACCTGCTCGGAATCCCGGTTAAAACCCGTCATAACGAAGTAGCTCCAAGCCAGTACGAATGTGCACCGGTGTTCGAAGAAGTTAATGTGGCTGTCGATCACAATCAATTGCTGATGCATATACTCGAGAAAGTGGCCAAACGGCACCACCTCACGGTTTTGCTGCACGAAAAGCCATACCAGGGCGTAAACGGCTCAGGAAAGCATAATAACTGGTCGCTGATGACCAATGCAGGCGAAAACCTGCTTTCGCCCGGTAAAACACCAAAGGCTAACCTGCGGTTCCTCACTTTCCTGGTAAATATTATCAAAGCGGTTGATGTACATTCGAACCTTATACGTTCGGCAATCGCCTCGGCCGGCAACGATCTGAGGCTTGGTGCTCATGAGGCGCCACCGGCAATTATGTCGGTTTTTATCGGGGCACAATTATCGCAAACCCTCGACGAAATTGAGAAAAGCACCCTACCTGATAATCATAGCGACGGAGCCATTGAGGAGTTTTCGCTTAACATTCCGAAAATTCCTGAAATTTTCCTCGATAATACCGACCGCAACCGTACATCGCCCTTCGCCTTTACAGGTAATAAATTCGAATTCAGGGCTGTGGGCTCCTCCTTGAACTGCGCTAAACCCATGATAGCCCTTAACCTGGCATTGGCCGAACAACTGAAAGTTTTCCGTTCCGAAGTGGATGGCCTGATCGAAAAAGGTGATGCCAAAGAAGACGCGATATACAAGATTTTGCGTAAGTATATCAGCGAATCGAAACGCATCAGGTTCGAAGGCAACAGCTACGGCGACGAATGGATCAGTGAAGCCATCGAACGCGGTTTAGCCAATATTACTTCGACACCCGAAGCTTTGAAAGTGATGACCGAAGCGGAAGTGATCCGTTTGTTCGAGGACCACGATGTGCTTTCGAAACGTGAGGTATTTGCTCGCTATGAAATTGAACTTGAAAACTATATCAAGAAAATACAGATCGAATCGCGTATTATCGGTGATCTTTCGCACAATCACATTATCCCTACAGCAATACGCTATCAGAATACACTGGTCGAAAATGTAAAAGGCTTAAAGGAAGTTCTTGATAATAAAACATTTGTGAAACTTTCGAACAGCCAGATGCAGAATATTAAGGAGATTTCGGAGCATATTTCGATTGTCAGGCAACTGGTTTCCGAAATGGTCGAAAAACGTAAAAAAGCGAATAAAGTAAGCGATACAACCACTAAGGCTCATCTTTATCATACCGAAATTTCAACAAGTTTCGATAAAATCAGGTATCATGTTGATAAACTGGAACTTCTGGTTGATGACGAACTATGGCCTTTGCCAAAATACCGCGAATTACTCTTTATCAAATAAACCGGAAAACTGCCTGTAAACCGTTTTTAAAATCCACTCAGGATAATTTTTTACCTTAACGTGATTTGAATTTTATGGACTCAATATGCTGAACCCATTCACAATACAAGCGTGTAAAAGTGTTAAAAATAATAAAAGTCAAATTCAGTTTTCCGGATTCAAACAATAAGGTGTAACTTTGAATTATCAATACATACCACAAATTATGATTAAGAAGGTTATTCTGGCTGCAATTATGCTGCTTTCGGTTTCAGGGATTTATGCCCAGATTAATGTGAGTAAGGTAGGAGCTACCCATATTCCGGCAACCTCCGAAGGCTTGTTTTATGCGTTGCCACAAACAGTTATACAGGTAGATGTAATTGTGAATAAAGTTCAGAAAGTTAAGGGCCCTTTTGCCGAATATGCTGACCAAATGCTTGGCCTTTCGCAGGTTACAACTTTTAGCAGCACCCAGTTCGAACTTAAGGATATCAGGCTCACCGCTTATAACGAACCTGATCCGTCGGAATATTACTACATTCAGTTACCTGAAAAACAAAAGGACAGAAGAGCTGTTGAACTATTTCTTACCAACGATGGTATCATTTCGGGAGTCGGTAGCTCACCGCATGCTACGGTTGATAAAAAACACCGGTCCATCGACCTTACAACTACCAGCGTGGATATGCCTGAGTTTGCCAATCCCAGTGTTTTCGAACGCATGGATACGGTGATCAAACGTATCAGCCTGGATACCACTATTATAGAACAGAAATTTTTCAGGAAAACCTCGGCCGTTAAATCGGCTGAGCAAAAAGCCCGTGAAGCCGCTGAATTTATACTTAAGCTCGACGAAAGCATGTATAACCTCATTAATGGTTACCAGGAAGTGAATTACGACAAAGGCACCATGGAGTTTATGTACAACCAGATGAACAGCATGAAACGCGATTACCTCGAGTTGTTTAAAGGAGTTACCACCATTTCGCGCGAAACGTTCACATTTTATTTTGTGGTTGATAAAAATAATCCTGTGGAGACCCTGTGCCGCTTCTCAATCAGCAAAGGAATTTTACCAATAACTGCTGCTTCGGGCGATTTAATACAGATACAGGCCAGCAGTCTGAATAAAACAGGTGTGCTGAAGCCTGAAACAGAGAAACTTAACGGAAATCAGCGTAAAGCTCACGGACTCTATTACAGGATCCCTGATAAGGCAAATGTTGCTGTAAAAGTAGGCGGACAGGTGAAACTCGAAGCTCAGTTTGTGATCAACCAGTTTGGAGTTATTACATTTTTACCGGCCGGCAGCCTCCGGAATATCGGTTTCGATAACAATACAGGAGCTATAAAGCGCGTTGTATTGGAATAAAAAACAATCCTGAACGTATTAACATGGATTTTAAAAGGCTGGATGAAATATAAGGAGATAATTATCAAGGCAATGCGAATTTCGCTCATTCCAAGTATTGAGTGGAAAAGCATCCGAACAGAGGAAACAAGCCCTAAAAAGTTGCTTTGGAATTTCGCCTTTCCCATTATCCTGTTCAGTGCTATTGGCCGTGATATTGGTTTGTTTATTGTTGCCAAAGAAGTCCTGGGATTTTCGTTGAACCTGGCAATTTTATTGCTTTTCAACCTCTTTTCGTGGGTACTTATACCTTATGCGCTGATACTGCTTTCGTCGTTTACCCTTAATTTCTCATTGCCAAAACTTGGTATAGAGACTGATTTTCTGCGTATTCTGAAACTGGTGGTGTATACTTTTACGCCTTTGTTTATAGTTACATTTTTTATATACCTGCATCCATTACTTAGGATTCTGATACCTCTGGGCATCTTCGTTTTTATTGTGTATATACTCTATATTTTCTGGTATGGAGTGCAGGAAATGTTTGATATTTCGCTTGAGAAAAAATTTCGCTTTATCGTGGTTACTATTTTGGTGGGATTTGTTGTCATATTCCTGGCACAGCACCTGTACGGACTGCTTCTGGGGTGGGTGATGCCCGGAATGGAAGCTTACGTGAAGTAATTTCAGCCGATTGCCTTTTTCAACTTTACCAGTTCGCCCAGCAGGCCATCCATAAGGTCGAGCCTGAGCATATTTGCACCATCCGATTTAGCTTTTGAAGGCTCCGGGTGTGTTTCCATAAACAATCCTTCAACACCCGAGGTAATACCCAGTTTTGCCATAAGCGGGATAAGGTCAGGCCGACCACCTGTTACACCTGCAGCCTGGTTGGGTTGCTGAAGCGAATGGGTAACATCAAGTATCACCGGAACACCGGCCTGCTGCATTACCGGGATATTGCGAAAATCGACCACCAGGTCGGTATATCCGAATGTGCTGCCACGTTCGGTAAGCATAACTTTATGATTTCCGGTTTCGCGTACTTTTTCAACAGCAAAATGCATGGTTTCGGCCGACGAGAATTGTCCTTTTTTAATATTAACAACTTTCCCTGTTTCGCCGGCTGCTGCAAGCAATTCACTCTGACGGCACAAAAATGCAGGTATCTGAAGTATATCAACATAAGCGGCTGCCAGTACAGCCTCACTTTCGCTGTGAATATCACTTACAACCGGTACCCCGAACTTTTGCCTGATAGCAGCCAGGATTTCAAGCGCTTGCTGGTCGCCGATCCCGGTAAACGATGAGCTTTTCGAACGGTTAGCCTTGCGGTACGATGCTTTGAAAATAAACGGGATTTTGTATTTATCAGTTAACTCAACCAATTTCCCTGCAATTTCGAAAGGGCTGCTGGCATCTTCAATTACGCAAGGACCTGCGATAAGGAAGAAATTTCCGGAATCAGTATGTTTAATAAGTGGTATTTCGCTGATGATATTCATAAAGAGTGGTTTATTCGGTTGTAAATTTAATTTTTCCTGGTGATGAGGCTTTAATACCCGTATTTTTCGCCCCAGTTGCGCCTGAGTTTTTCGCGGGCTTCATTTTCTTTTGCATTTTGTCCCGGATCATAAAAACGGGTGCCCTTAATTTTTTCGGGCATAAATTCGAGGTTTACGAAATTGCCGTCGTACTGATGTGCATATTTATAATCTTTGCCATAACCCATATTCTTCATTAGCCTGGTAGGAGCATTACGCAGGTGCAGCGGAACAGGCAAATCGCCGAATTGCTGAACCACAGCCATAGCATCTTCAATAGCCATATACGAACCATTGCTTTTGGGCGAACAAGCCAAATATACAGCTGTTTGCGATAAAATAATGCGTCCTTCGGGGAACCCGATTTTATTTACTGCATCGAAACAGCTGTTAGCCAGCACCAAAGCAGTAGGGTTGGCATTGCCGATATCCTCCGAAGCAAGTATCACCATCCGTCGCGCTATAAATAAAGGATCTTCACCGGCGGTAATCATCCGTGCCAGCCAGTAAACGGCAGCATTAGGATCGCCACCACGCATCGACTTGATAAATGCCGATATAACATCGTAATGCATTTCGCCTGATTTATCGTATAAAGCCAGGTTTTGCTGTATAATGCTTAAAGTATTTTCGTTGTTGATGTTAATTTCATTGCCCGATGCCAGTTGTGAGGTAACTATTATTTCGATGGCATTGAGCAACTTACGGGCATCGCCACCCGAAATACGAATCAGTGCTTCGTGTTCGTGAATACTTATTTTAACGGAATGAATGCTGCTTAAGGTATCGCTTGCCTTATTCATTATCATTAGCAAATCATTCTCTTCGAGGGGTTTAAGTATATAAACCTGGCAGCGCGACAAAAGGGGCGAAATAACTTCGAACGAAGGATTTTCGGTGGTAGCTCCAATCAATATCACGAGTCCTTTTTCGACCGCGCCCAGCAATGAATCCTGCTGCGATTTGCTGAAACGGTGAATTTCGTCTATAAAAAGTATGGGTTGCGATGCATCCTTGCGTGCCTTTTCAATTACTTCCCTCACATCTTTAACGCCCGAATTAACAGCACTGAGCGAATAATAAGGTCGTGACGTGGCATTGGCCAGAATCAGATGCCAGGGTTGTTTTGCCTACACCCGGCGGCCCCCAGAAAATCATCGAGTGCACCTTTCCACCATCAAGCATCAGCCTGAATGCATTTCCTTCGGACATCAGATGCTGCTGCCCGATGTATTCGTCAGCATTTTTAGGCCTGAGGATTTCAGCTAATGGAATCTGTGGGTTCATAATTGCTTTTTATACGGTTTTATTCGGTGGGTGAGTTGTGCCTGTTAGTGGTCGATTTTCGTTTTAGCTTCCTGAGATTTACAAAACGTTCAATATTCTCTTGAATAGGGCTTACCTCCAGCCCTTCGATAGGCGAGCTTAAAGAGTGCGATTGGGTCGTTTTCTGTTCGGGATACAATATAATAAAATTCCTTGTTTCGAAATGCCGCGCCATATCACGTGGCATATTTTCGAGGTAGTGAGTGTACGATAAAGTGCTGCGGCGTGCCGCTATAACAACAAACAAATCATGCTCAGTAACCAGGTGGGCATTATCAGCAACAGGATTTAACAGGTCAGCCAAGCGGTATTCAACTTTTAAATTTGTTTCGCCCACGTTAAAATGTCCTTTTAAATGCTGAAGTGTTTTTTCGGAAGCATAAAATTCAATGGCTGAACTTGTTCGCGAGGCAATAATTTTCATTGTTTCGACCCACGCACCGAAACCGGTTTCGTATTCGGCATTCTCAGGCACTGTGATTATCAGGTTTTTTATCCTTTTGAGCGGGCTTATATTTTTAACAACCAGCACCATTTGTTCGGTATTTCCGAGCAGGTTCTCGATAATACTTCCAAAAAAGAAATTGGAGGTGGTGATTTTCCCGTTCCATCCGAGTACAATTTTGGTGATCATCAATTCCTTGGTTGCCCGGGCAATTCCGCTTGCAATATTAAGGTCAACACGCGAAACGAGCGTAAGTTTGGTGTCGGCGGCAGCAGCATGCAGTATGGCGGATTCAAATATCTGGTTGTTCTTCGCAATTTGTTCCTGTGCATAATTATCGTCAGGAACCACCGAAAGCATATACATTGGCTGCTCCTTTTTAGTTTCGGCAATGAGCAGGGCGAAATCAACCAGGCCTTCGATGGTTGAAGGGTTCGAAACCGGAACCAGGATACGTTCGCTATACGTGGTTCGTACCGGTGTTTTTTCAAGTTCAGCAACAGCCATTTTCCTTCCTGAGCGCTCGGTAATAAATGATCCTACAAAACAGGAAACCAGAATGATCATAATGGCACCATTAAGTACATCGAGGCCAATAAGTTTCAAATCGTAACCAACTATAACCACAGCAATTATAGCAGCGGCATGCGAAACACTTAATCCAAAAATTACCTGCCTCTCGGTTTTGGTATATTTATAAATTTTCTGCATTACAAGGGCCGCGATGTATTTACTTCCTAAAGCAACAATTACGAGGGTGCCGGCAAAAATCAACGCTCCGAATCCATTATAGAACACAGAGAAATCGACCAGAAGTCCGACACCAATCAGGAATATCGGGATAAAAAAGTTGTTACCGATAAACGAGATACGGTTCATTAAAGCCGAGGTAGGAGGGATGAGGTTGCTCAGAGCAAGCCCGGCCAGAAAAGCACCGATTATAGGTTCAATACCGGCTGCACGGGCCAGCAGCCCTGAAACAAAAAGCATAACCAGCACAAAAATATATTGCGATCCACTTTCACCTTCCAGGTTTTTGAAAAACCAGTTGCTTACTTTTGGCACACCCCATAGTATTATAAATGAGAATGCTGATATTGAAATGATCATTCGTATCCAGAAAACCAGGGTCAGTGAACCGGTAGTGGCAGCCGAAATAAATGCCAGCAGCACCAGAACAGCAGTGTCGGTGATAATAGTACCTCCGATAGTGATAGTCACAGCTTCACTCTTGGTAATTCCAAGCCTGCTAACAATAGGGTAGGAGATAAGCGTGTGCGTTGAAAACATGCTTGCAATCAGCAGTGACGCAAGTACCGAATACTCCAGCAGAAAATGTGCTACCACAAACCCTGATATAAGCGGAATGAAAAAAGTTAATGCGCCGAAGGTCAGGCTTTTATTGCGGTTGCGAAGCAAATCGCGGGGATTTAATTCGAGGCCGGCTAAAAACATTAAATAAAGCAACCCGGCTGTACTGAGTAATTTTATGCTTTCGCCCGACTCAACCAGGTTCAGTCCATGAGGACCGATAAAAATTCCGGAAACGATTAAACCAACAATGCCTGGGATACGGAATTTCTTAAAAATAATAGGGGCAACCAGGATAATTGAAATAAGAATAGTAAATACAATAACCGGCTCGTTGAAAGGAAGATCAGGTAGCGAATAGGACAACATGCAGGAATTGTATTTGTATGGTGCAAATGTACGGGAATTGAATTTAAGAATAATATCAGAACCTTAGATGTACAACTTAAGCGACTTTCTTTTTAGTTTTGCCTAATACTTTATAATAACTTAAAGGATTTTCGCTCAAAAAAAGCTTCTTTTTAATCGTTCGCGCTGTGAAAATCGGCTCAATTTTACAGTTATTAACATAATAAGTCAGTATGTTTAAAACTTTTTTTAGAAATATTCAAGTGTATACACCTGAATAACAGCACAATAAAAATTATGTTAAAAAATCTTAATTTTTTTTGTGTGAAAGTTTGACTGGTTTAATAATTAGATGTACTTTTGCATCGTTTTTTAATTAAACTTCATTATGAAAAAATTATTTGCAATGTTTGTAGTAGCTGGTATGGTAGGTTTTGTAGCCTGTGGACCCAGTGCAGAAGAAAAAGCTGAAAAAGCTCGTCAAGATTCAATCGCTATGGCTGATTCAATGGCTAATGTAGCTATGGAACAGCAGCGTCTGGCTGACTCAACCGCTCAGGCAGCTATGGAAGCAGCTCACGCTGACTCTATCGCTCAAGGCCTTATCAAGTAATTACTCTTGGTAATCTTTTAAAAAGGAGTGCTTTGCACTCCTTTTTTTTTCCTGTTCCTTTGCTTATCTTTGCTTCAGAAATTTTAGCATTTATTTATTTCAGCTGTTTTTCCCCACTTCTTATCCCGAATGAAACATATTACCGTGCACGAACTGAAAGAGAAAATGGATCGTAATGAGCCTTTTCAGTTGTTCGATACCCGCGATGCCCGAATGTATGCAACAGGTCATATCGAAGGCGCTGTTAATATTCCCCAGATTGATCTGCCTGATCATATTGACCTGATTTCGCGGGAAATGCCTGTAATTATCTATTGTTTATACGGGGTTAAAAGCCAGTCGCCTTATTTATATCTCACCGAAAGGCAAAAATTTAAAAATATCTATGTCCTCGAAGGAGGAATTTATCAGTGGGTTTCGGATATTGATCCCGGCATCGCTATCGACTGATAGTACTTCAACCTATATTTATTCCAAAACCCAGTATAAAGCGGTAAAGTACATACGCTGCTGCTGCCACAATCACCATCCTTTTATTGAGGGAAATTGATTTTTCGTTCTCCTCGAAATAAAATACAGGGTACCGCTCAATGCCCCAGAATAAGGGTAAAAGCATAAAAACAGGAATAATCAGCATCATATTTTCATATAAACTCAGCGGAAATTTAATTGCCAGCAGAATGAATGTTGAAATGATCCAGGGCCAGATAAATTGATTCATCCGGAAGGAAGGACGCATTTCGGGCGATAGAAAGTTATAATAACAATTAGCCGTAAACAACATGGGTTTAATCATACCCATGCCTATGCCCAGCAACAGCAATAAACCGGTAAACAACAGCAGCATTTTTGCAGTATCGGCAAGGTACAGGTAGCTGAGTACAATACCGAATCCCTCAAAATTGAAAGCACCCAGTATAAACGACCCAAGGAGCATGGAGGTGGATTGAATAAATCCCCAAAGGAAAAATATCCGCAACAATCCGTTGTATTCCAGTGCTTTAATAGTAATAACCAGGAATGATACGGATATCAGGAAAAGAATAATATTCCCCGCACTGTATATAACTTTTACTGCGTCAAATGTCCAGGAGTCGGGCCTGGCATTAAATCCTATTTCATTGTAATACAACGTATTGGGAATATCAAAAATATTTGATGCCATTACGGTCGTAAGCTGAAAAAGTAAATATATCGCCAGGTACGATAGCAGGTAATAAGCTGTCGAATTTATGATTATGATTAATGACTCACGGGTATTGGTTTTCATATTGATCACCTAAAGGCATACAAATCTAAAACACTTGGTCCATAAATAAAAATGCCCGGCTAAAAAACCAGGCATTTTAACAAGAGTGTTAAAATTACAATTTACTGATATCAGCGAAAGCGATGTTTGCATATTCGCCATTTACCAGTTTGGCATTGATTTCTTTAAATGCAGCTATGGTATATTTTACATCTTCGAGTGTGTGCACAGCTGTAGGGATAAGCCTCAACAGTATAACACCTTTAGGCACAACAGGGTAGGTTACAATCGAACAGAAAATATTATATTTTTCGCGCATTTCGACGGTAATATTTGTGGCTTCGGGTATGGTGCCATTCAGCATAACCGGTGTTACAGGCGATTCGGTATTCCCGATATTAAAACCAGCTTCGCGTAATCCTTTTTGAAGTGCATCAACAATAGTCCAGAGGTTTTTCCTCAGTTCAGGTTGTGTGCGTACCATATCCAGTCGCTTAAGTGCACCTATTACCATAGGCATAGGAAGCGATTTTGCGAATATCTGCGAGCGCATATTGTATTTCAGGAACTCAACGATTTCTTTGCTCGAAGCAATAAAACCACCTATACCTGCCATGGATTTGGCAAAAGTGCCAAAAAACATATCCACACCGTCCTGAACGCCAAAATACTCATCAGTTCCGGCACCGGTAGGTCCCATAGTTCCAAAACCATGTGCATCGTCAATCAGCAGACGGAAATTAAATTCTTTCTTTAATTCAACAATTTCTTTTATTTTACCTAAATCGCCCGACATGCCATAAACACCTTCGGTTATAACCAGGATGCCACCGCCCGACTGCTCAGTAAGCCTGGTAGCTCTTTCGAGTCCTTTGCGCAGGTTTTCGAGGTTGTTGTGAGGGTACACAAAGCGTTTGCCTATATGAAGGCGCATACCGTCGATAATGCAGGCATGTGCTTCGCTGTCGTAAACAATCACATCATTTCGGTCGACCATAGCATCGATTACCGAGAGCATTCCCTGGTACCCGAAGTTCAGCAGGAAAGCGGCATCTTTTTTTACATAGGCTGCCAGTTCGTTTTCGAGTTGCTCGTGATATTTAGTCTGCCCGCTCATCATGCGCGCACCCATAGGATATGCCATTCCCCATTTGGCTGCAGCATCGGCATCAGCCTTACGTACATCCGGATGGTTGGCCAGGCCAAGGTAGTTATTAAGGCTCCACACGAGGCGCTCTTTCCCCATGAACATCATTTTATTCCCGATTTCGCCTTCCAGTTTTGGAAACATAAAATAACCATCCGACTGTTTGGCATACATGCCCAGCGGGCCGAGGTTCTGAACACGTTTTTCAAAAAGATCCACAATTCCAGTATTTAAAGTTTATACTATTGATTTTCGGTTGCAAAACTACTAAACTTTCTAAGATGGAGGATTGTTTACTTCAGACAAAATTTATTACCTATTTTTGACACGCCTAAACATCACATTTTCCATTGCTTATGAATAGTAACACTCCCATTGCTGTTTTCTGGTTCCGGCGCGACCTGCGGTTGAATGACAATGCAGGCTTGTATCATGCTCTTACCTCAGGATTAAAAGTATTGCCGGTTTTTATTTTCGACCCCAAAATATTGCATCAACTCAATACGGATGATAAACGGGTGAGTTTTATCTGGCAGGCTATTGAGCATATCAATCGTCAATTAACGCCCTATAATGCTGCTGTTCAGTTGTTTTATGGAGATGCAACTGAAGTATTCGGAAAATTAATGCCCCGCTATACTATCCATTCTGTTTTTGCAAATCATGATTATGAACCTGAAGCCCTGGTTCGTGATAAGGATGTAGCCGTAATGTTGAATAAAAAAGGAGTATCCTTTCATACTTTTAAGGACCAGGTTGTATTCGAAAAGGACGACATTGCAAAAGCTAACGGTGAACCCTATACCGTTTTTACACCTTACAGCAGGAAGTGGAAAGAAAAAATTAACCAGGAAACAGGGAGTTTATCACATTATAATTCGGAGGGAAACCTGGCCGCTTTATTAAATACTGAACCTAATCCGGGAAAAAGCATCAGCCTGGGTGAGATTGGATTTACTGAAGCCTCCGGTTTATTTAAACCTTTCCAAATTAACAGTACTGTTCTCGAAACCTATGATAAAACAAGGGATATTCCGGCACTCGATACTACCAGCAGGGTAGGGGTTCACCTCAGGTTTGGCACCGTCAGCGTTCGCGAAATGGTTGCGGCGGCTCTTAAAATCAACCCTGTATGGTTAAACGAACTGATATGGCGCGAATTCTTTATGCAGATTTTATGGCATTTCCCTCATGTTGTTCAACAGCCTTTTAAACCTAAGTACCAGTTTATTGAATGGATTAATAATGAAGACAATTTTAAGGCATGGTGCCAGGGACAAACCGGCTATCCCCTGGTTGATGCCGGGATGCGCGAGCTAAACGAAACAGGTTTTATGCATAACAGGGTACGCATGGTAACAGCAAGTTTCCTTGTCAAGCATTTATTGGTAAACTGGCAATGGGGCGAAGCCTGGTTTGCGCAGAAACTTCTGGATTTTGAATTATCATCAAACAACGGGAACTGGCAATGGGCAGCTGGCACAGGTTGCGATGCGGCACCTTACTTCAGGATATTTAATCCAACTTCACAGGCCGAAAAATTCGACCCCGGCAACAAGTATATAAAAAAATGGGTTCCCGAATCAGGCAGTAATACCTACCACCACCCTTTAATTGAACATAGTTTTGCCCGCGAACGCTGCCTTCGGACCTATAAAGCGGCTTTGCAGGCCGGATTTAATAATATTTAACTAAATTCAGGCAATAGGTAGTATGTATAATCGTTTCATAATTCAGCTTAATATTTGTACTTTTGCAGCATGATCAGAAAACCGGTTATTATTCTCCTTTTGATGTTGTCCGTGGGGATGATGTCGTGCAGTCAATACCAGAAACTTTTAAAGAGCTCGGATAACGAACTTAAATACTCCAAAGCCATGGAGTATTACGAGCAGGAGGATTACCTCAAAGCCCAGCAACTGTTTGACCAGGTGCAGGCTTTTTTCAGGGGTACCGATAAGGCTGAGAAAATTGCCTATTTCAGTGCACATTGCTATTACAAGCAGCGCGATTACATACTTGCAGGGTATTATTTTAAATCGTTTGCCACCAATTTCTCAACCAGTACCTTTGCCGAGGAAGCCCTGTACCTGAGCGCTTACTGCAGTTACCTCGACTCGCCACGCTCATCACTCGATCAAACCTCTACATCCGATGCTATTACTTCGTTGCAGCGCTTTATCAATCAATATCCACAAAGTGAGAAAGTCCCCGAATGCAATAAACTAATCGATGAACTGCGTGCAAAACTCGAAAAGAAAGATATTGATATTGCCATGCTCTATTCGCGCATGTCCGACTACAAAGCATCCGTTGTTTCGTTAAACAATGTTTTAAAGGATTATCCCGATACCAAATCGAAAGAACTTATACTTTTTGCCATTCTGCAGGCGAAATACAATTATGCAGTAAACAGTATTACCGAGAAACGTTCAGAGCGTTTTAACGATGCCCTTGTTGCTTACGAGGAACTTGTTGCCGGCTTCCCTGTTGGCGAATACAGCGCCCAGGCATTGGTAATTAAAAAGAGCATTTCGAAAGAACTCAAAAATTAATTCACGAAAACAAACAACACCCATATGGATATCAAAAAATTAAAAATAGAAACTACCACCATTACCCGCAACATGTCGGAGCTTAATGATCCTACTCAGAATATTTACGAGTCGGTTGCTATTATTGCAAAACGTGCAAACCAGATAGCACAGGAAATTAAGGAAGAATTGAACTCCAAGATCGAAGAATTTGCTACCCCCAGCGATAACCTGGAAGAAGTTTTTGAAAACCGCGAGCAGATTGAACTGGCTAAATATTACGAAAACCTGCCTAAACCGACTCTGATTGCTACCAACGAATTTCTGAAAGACCAGATTTTCAGCCGCAATCCGATGAAAGATAAAGAAAAAGAGTGGTAATTCATTCTTAGCGAAAGGATGATGCTCAAAGGAAAAAAAATACTGATAGGAATTACCGGTGGCATTGCCGCCTATAAAATTCCATTTCTGGTAAGGCTTCTTATTAAGGAAGGCGCAGAAGTTAAAATTCTTATGACTTCTGAAGCCTGTAACTTTGTGACTCCGCTTACCCTTTCGGCACTTTCGCAGAACCCGGTCAGCCTCGAACCTTTCAGCCCTGCTGATGGTACCTGGCACAGCCATATCGAACTGGGAAGCTGGGCCGATGCTTACGTAATTGCTCCACTCACTGCCAATACCATGGCAAAGATGGCTCACGGCGTAACGGATAATTTGTTGCTGGCTACTTACCTGGCTGCACGATGCCCT
This sequence comes from uncultured Bacteroidales bacterium, assembly GCA_963714825.1. Classification (GTDB taxonomy): domain Bacteria; phylum Bacteroidota; class Bacteroidia; order Bacteroidales; family UBA4417; genus UBA4417. The sequence goes on from CAVQQF010000006.1 coordinate 32,234, forward strand.
GTTTTTTATGCTCCTTCGATGGACCTTGATATGTACCATCATGCCACCACGCAGCAGAATATCAGGACTTTACAATCGCATGGCAATATTCTGATAGCTCCCCAGGCCGGAGAACTCGCCAGCGGGCTTACAGGAATGGGCAGGCTCGAAGAGCCTGGTATGATTGTGGAAATACTTCGTTCTTTTTTCCAGAAACAACAAACTCTTGCAGGCAAAAAGGTGTTGATTTCGAGTGGCCCTACCATCGAAGCTATCGATCCCGTTCGTTTTATCAGCAATCATTCATCAGGCCGCATGGGCAATGCCCTGGCGCTCGAAGCAGCTAACAGGGGAGCAAAGGTTACCCTTGTTTCAGGCCCTGTATCTAAGTATCCCGAACATCCTTTAATTCAGCTTGTTAAAGTAACTTCGGCAAGTGAAATGTACAGCAAATGCACCGAATTGTTTCCAGCAGCTGATATTGCAATTATGGCAGCGGCTGTTTCGGATTACACTCCACAGCATCCTGAAAAAGATAAAATCAAGAAAAAAGACCAGGAATTAGCTTTAAACCTTTCGAAAACAAAAGATATACTGGCTGAATTAGGGAAATTAAAGGGTAAAAATCAGCTGCTGGTTGGTTTTGCACTCGAAACAAACAATGAAATTGAAAATGCAGTTTCGAAATTGCATACCAAAAACCTCGATTTCATCGTTCTTAATTCACTCAACGATGCCGGTTCAGGATTTGGTTTCGATACCAATAAGATCCGCATTATTGATAAAGCGCAGCATATCAGCGAATTTGAGCTAAAAACAAAGGATGAAGTTGCAGGCGATATTCTGGACTTTATTCAAAACATGAACAGTTAATACGCTACAAGTAAATATAATATGATCCGTAACCTGATTATTTTTCTGATTATCTGCATTCCGGCCCTGGGCAGTTCGCAGGAATTCCTTTGCCAGGTTACAGTCAATTCACCTCAGGTTGAAGGCACGGAGAAAAAAGTCTTCCAAACACTTCAATCGGAACTGTATGAGTTTGTAAACAACCGCAAATGGACCAATTATGTTTACAAACCTGAGGAACGGATTGAATGTTCAATCATGATTACCGTTACCGACCGCCCTTCGAGCGACCAGTTCAGTGCCAAGGTAAATGTAATATTACAGCGTCCAGTTTATAAAACCTCGTACAATACGAATCTGCTCAACCTGGTTGACAAAGATTTTAATTTCAAATATGTTGAGTATCAGCCACTCGATTATAATGACGATGCCTATACTTCGAATCTTACCTCGTTGGTAGCGTATTATCTGTATGTTATGCTGGGAGTTGATGCCGATACATTTACCCCTAACGGCGGCACTCCTTATTACGAGAAGGCACGCAGCGTGGTAAATGCAGCACAAAACTCTGCTGATCGCGGATGGAAAGCTTACGAAAGCCTTAAAAACCGCTATTGGCTGGTCGAAAACCTGATGAATAATTCGTACAGTCAGTTTCGCGATGGTTTATATTCCTATCACCGTACCGGTCTTGATCTGATGGGTGAAAACATGGACCTGGGCCGAAGTGGTATTAACGATTGCCTCGAAGGTATCCAACGTGTAAACCGCGAAAAAAACGGTCTTTATATCGTTCAGTTATTTATTGATGCTAAACGTGATGAACTTATAAATGTCTATTCGCAGGCTTCGCCAATGGAAAAAACCAAGGCTGTTAATATTCTGAAAGAAATCGATCCTGCCAATTCGTCAAAGTATCAGCAGATCATGCAGAGCAAGTAAGCCCATTCAACACTATTTCTTATATTTGCTTTCATAATAGCTAAACCACACGACATGCTGCTGCATCTGTCAGTCGAAAATTTCATTCTTATCCCAAAACTGGAAATCAACGTTCATAAGGGATTTACCTGTATTACGGGCGAAACCGGTGCAGGCAAGTCCATTCTGGTTGGTGCTTTGTCGCTCATCCTGGGTCAGCGTGCCGATACTTCGGTACTCAGGGATAAAAACCTGAAATGCATTGTCGAAGGCAGCTTCCTGATTGATGGGTATAACCTGAAACCTGTTTTCGAAACCAATGACCTTGATTACGAGCCTACTTCGGTATTCCGCCGCGAAATAAATCCACAAGGGAAATCAAGGGCTTTTATTAATGATACTCCCGTTAACCTGAATGTGCTTAAAGAAATAGGCGACCGATTGGTCGATATTCATTCGCAACATCAGACGCTTGAATTAAACGATGCTGTTTTTCAGCTTGCCATGGTCGATTCGTATGCAGGCGATCCGGCAACGCTTTCATCCTACAGGATTCTTTACGACACCTATATTTCGCTTAAAGCTGAACTTCGCGATTGCATGGAAAAAGAGCAGCAAAGCATCAACGAACGCGAGTACCTCAATTTCCAGTTCGATGAATTGGAAAAGGCAAACCTAGTCGGCCAACGAGCAGCAGGAAGCAGAAGAAGAACTCGAAATCCTCACGCATGCCGAAGAAATAAAATCACGCACCTTTGCAGCCCTCGGTCTTTTAGCCGATAATGAGTTAAATGTCGAAAGTCAGCTTTCGGAAATTAAACAGCTAATGGAGCAGGCTGCCCGTTTCAGTCATCACTTATCGCCTCTTAATGAGCGTATTAACGGCAGTCTTATCGAAATAAACGATATTGCAAACGAGCTCCGGACCTTTAGTGAAATGGTACATTTTGATGCCGAACGCATTGAAAAGCTAAGCCTGCGCCTCGATATGATTTATCACCTGCAACAAAAACACAGGGTTAAATCAGTTGCCGAACTTATTTCCATTACGAATGAATTGTCGGATAAACTTTTTGCCATTAGCTCGCTCGAAGATCGTATCATTGAATTAAAACAAATTCTTGCCGAAAAAGAAAGTGAACTTTCGGATGTTTCTGCTGTTCTTTCTAAGCAACGTTCATCGGTTATTCCAATTATTGAAACGGAAATGAACAAGGTGCTCGAAAATCTGGGAATGCCTTCAGCTAAATTCATAATCAAACAAGATACTTTACCAAATTATTCGACTACCGGAAAAGATAAGATCACCTTTCTGTTTTCAGCAAACAAGGGCGGTGAAATTCGTGAAATACAAAAAGTTGCATCGGGAGGAGAGCTTTCGCGATTGATGCTTGCCTTAAAATCGCTGGTGCTGAACCGAAGTTTACTGCCAACCGTTCTGTTCGATGAAATCGATAGCGGCGTTTCGGGCGAAATAGCAGGAAAAGTAGGTACCATTATGCGCAGTATGTCGATGCATATGCAGGTTATAGCAATAACCCATCTGCCTCAGATAGCAGGTAAGGCCGACAGCCATCTGCTGGCTTATAAACTCGATGGCGATACCTCAACCGTTTCGAGTATGAAAGTATTATCGGCCGATGAACGTGTGAATGAAATTGCCCGTATGCTCAGCGATGAAACCATCACCGAATCAGCCAAAATAACTGCCAGGGAACTGCTTAACTTCAGCAACTGATACTGTATCGGCTAAAAAAAAATACGAAGTTTAACCTTACCGTATTTTATTCAGTTCAGGGTTAAAATTCAACTTCAAAATAGCATAAGGTAAAAAATAAATATATTAACCATTACTTTAACTGAGTATTATTAATTAAAACAGATACAATGGCTTACAATTTACTTAAAGGTAAAAAAGGCATCATTTTCGGTGCGTTGAACGACATGTCGATCGCATGGAAAGTGGCAGAAAAAGCCCATGAAGAAGGTGCACAGTTTGTGCTTACCAATACACCTATGGCTCTCAGGCTTGGCGATACCGATCAACTGGCAAAAGCCACGGGTTCGATTATTGTTCCCGCTGACGCTACCAGCATTCCTGACCTGGAAAATGTATTCACCAAAACCATGGAACACTTCGACGGGAAAATTGATTTTATACTGCATTCAATAGGTATGTCGCCTAACGTGCGTAAAAAAATCCCATACGATGCACTGAGTTACGAAAATTACCTTAAAACCCTCGATATTTCTGCAATCTCGTTTCATAAAGTAATTCAAACTGCCAAAAAATTCGATGCGCTTAACGAATGGGGTTCCATTGTTGCATTATCGTATGTTGCTGCTCAGCGTACCTTGTTCGAGTACAACGATATGGCTGATGCCAAGGCTGCACTCGAGAGCATTGCACGAAGTTTCGGATATATTTACGGACGCGAAAAGCATATCCGTATCAATACTGTTTCGCAGTCGCCAACCTTAACTACGGCGGGTAGCGGTGTAAAAGGAATCGGTGGGTTGATGGATTTTACCGAACGTATGTCGCCACTCGGTAATGCTACTGCCGACGAATGTGCCGATTATTGCCTCACCCTTTTCAGCGATCTCACCCGAAAAGTAACCATGCAGAACCTCTTTAACGATGGCGGTTTCTCAAGCATGGGTATGAGTGCACGCGCGATGGAAATGTACAATAAAAGCCTCGATTGCCGCGATTGCCACGACCATCCGGATAATTTCCCGGATGACAGCTGTAAGGTATAATTCTCAGAACTTAACCTAACTTGATCGTATAATTATATACAGCCTGGGGCTTCGGTTCCGGGCTTTTTGTTTTATCGGTAGTTGTTGAAGTGTAGCTTATCTGAACACCACCTGAATTGTTGGCAGGGATATTTTTGGGCAGCTGAAAGTGAATCCTTGTTTTCATTTCGACCTTCATTTTAACACCGCGGTTACGCGCAGGTTCATACGATAATAACCGAATCACCCTTATTGCCTCCTCATCGCAGCCATAACCAATGCCTTTAGTAACTTCAATATCATCAACTTCGCCAATATTGTTAACGGTGTAACGCATATAAACCAGGCCTTCTATTTTATTGGCAATAGCTTGTGCCGGGTACACAACATTATCCTTTATAAATTGAAGGTATGCTTCCTTGCCACCCGGGAAAGTCGGAATACGTAGAAAAGTTTTCTTTTTATGATTACTGCTATCGTGCTGTTTCATTCGGCTGCTAATTAGTGTGAATAAGGAAGAAACATGTGTAAATCAACGTATTAATGATCAATGCCTTTGGATATCAAGGCTTATTCATTTTCCATTCTAAGTTTCTTCTGCCTCACAAAGCTACTGTTTTTTCGTGTTATGCGGTAATGTTTGTTTATTCTCAGAGCAAATTGCATATAAGTGGCTGTTGTATATCAATACCTTACATTTCAATATATAAGAATCTACCATGTTAATACAGCAGGTATATAATATGTATGTAAAAAATGCTAAATTTGTCAACACAAAAGCAAAACATTCAATACTTAATAAGCAGGGATAAATCGTGTTTTTGATTGTCGCTTAAATGAATAGCGGTAAGCGGACCAGGATTTTTCTTTAAAATTCAATAAAAATACAATTCAAAAACGTATGAAGATTTTAGTTTGTATCAGCAATGTGCCCGATACCACAACCAGGGTAAAATTTATCGACGATTCCAAAAAGCTCGATGTTAATGGTATTCAGTGGGTTATAAATCCATGGGATGAACTGGCGCTTACCCGCGCTCTCGAGCTTAAGGACGATGCTGCCAACGATGTTCAAACGGTTACCGTTGCCCATGTCGGGCTCATTGGCACCGAACCTACCATCCGCAAGGCATTGGCTATTGGAGCCGATGATGCCATTCGGGTTAATACCGAATCGGGCGATGCTTATACGGTAGCTGCCCACCTGGCCGAAGCAGTCCGTAACGAGAATTTTGATGTGATCCTTTGCGGAATCGAATCAAGCGATCATAACGGATCAACAGTAGGAGGGATGCTGGCCGAATTCCTGGCTTATCCATCAGTAACTGGAGTTTCTTCTTTACAAATTCAAGGTAAAGAGCCTGTCATTAACCGCGAAATCGACGGAGGCAAGGAAATACTTTCCGTTCCTGCGCCCTTTGTTGCCATTGTGCAGAAAGGTATTGCCAAAGAACCCCGTATTGCCGCCATGCGTGGTATTATGATGGCACGTTCGAAACCCATTAAAGTGGTTGAACCACAGGCTATTGAAAGTCTTACCGAAGTTATTGACTACGAAATGCCTAAACCAAGGGCAGCCTGTAAATATGTGGAAGCCGAAAATGCCGGCCAGCTCATATCCTTATTACAGAACGAAGCCAAGGTTTTTTAATCCGTTATTTATTCACAAAGCAAAAAAACATTTCATCATATGTCAGTATTAGTATACCTCGAAAACTGGGATGGTAAATTCAAGAAATTGTCGTTCGAACTGGTTTCGTACGCATCAAAACTAGCCGAAATGCTTGGCGATCAGGCCATAGCCTTATCCATCGGTAAAGTGGATTCATCCGAACTCGAAAAATTAGCAAGCTACGGCGCTTCAAAAGTTATCAGCGTCGAAAATGATACGATTAAAGCCCTCGACGACCAGGCTTTTACAGGAATGATTGCAGAAGTGGCTCAGAAAACCGCTGCCAGAGTCCTGGTTTTAGCCAATAATAATTCGGGCAAAGCATTAGCTCCAAGGTTATCGGTAAGGTTAAAAGCAGGTGTTGCTTCCGGCGTAAGTAAATTGCCGGTAAGCACATCACCGTTTGTGGTTTATAAAAAAGTGTATTCAGGAAAAGCATTCGCCAATGTTGTTATAAAAACGGATGTTAAAATTCTCACCCTGGCTCAGAACTCTTTCGAACTTATTGAATCGCCAAAACCCTTCGTTTCCGAAAAAATGGATATTCAACCCGACGGAAGCCTGATGAAAACACAGGTCAAAGAAGTTCAGAAACAATCAGGCAAAATACTTATCACTGATGCCGACATTGTTGTGTCAGGCGGTCGTGGTATGAAATCGCCCGATAACTGGGGACCACTTCTCGAACTGGCTGATTTGCTGGGAGCAGCCACGGCATGTTCGCGCCCTGTATCCGACGAAGGCTGGCGCTCGCACGATGAGCATACAGGCCAAACCGGTAAAATTATTGCCCCGAACCTGTATTTCGCAATTGGTATTTCCGGCGCTACCCAGCATATTGCTGGTGTGAGTTCATCAAAGTTTATTGTTGCCATTAATACCGATAAAGATGCTCCGATTTTTGAAGCTGCTCAATATGGTATTATCGGCGATGCATTAAAAGTGCTCCCGAAACTGGTTGAAGCCGTAAAAGAAATGAAATCGAAATAAAAAAGTTTCTTAACCTGCTAAAGATGTCCTAGTAAAATGTACCCCCTCTGTCTCCCCCTGCTTTCAGGGGGAGGACTTGCGAACAGGATTTTAAGTAAAACCACAAGTGTCAAATAAACCTAAAAGTGATCGTCCCCCTTTGAAAAAGGGGGATAAGAGGGGGATACAAAAAACTGGTATACTAATAAAATGGCATTGAACACTTATTTTAATAATAACAAAACTGTACAAATTTATCACATTGACAGTTTAAATCTTGAAACTACTTTGAGGAAGTTGTTTTGAAAGTTTCTCCTAATAATAATTTCATTCAGGATTTGCTTTCAGGACATCTTTTTTTTACTGTAAATCTAGTTATTATGGCTAAGCAGATCATATTTGCACTTACCATCCTGGTTACGCTTGGTGTTTTTTCGTTCACCATTCTCAGGCTTATCAGTTACTTTAAATTTACCAAAGCCAATTTCCCTATCCGCGATTTTGGCAAGCGGTTTATGGTGATGCTCGACGTGGCCATCGGTCAGACTAAAATATTCAGGCGGCCGGTAATCGGTTTCTTTCACGCCCTGGTTTTCTGGGGATTTTGTGTGATACTGATTGGCAGTATCGAAATGATCATCGATGGATTGTTTGGTGTCGAACGATCGCTAAAAGTGTTAGGAGGCGTTCACAACGTTGTAATGGCTTCGGGTGATGTTTTTGCATTGCTTGTGGCAATATCCATTGTTATATTCCTGGTCCGCAGGCTTTTTATGCATATCAGCCGCTTCGAAGGCATCGAAATGAAAAAAATATCGCATCAGGATGCTAATATAGCGCTGACTATGATATTGTTACTGATGCTTTCGCTGATGGGAATGAATGCAGCCTATGTTCAACTCAAACTGAGCGCAGGGGAAGCGATCTACGGCATTTACCCGGTTGGAGCTATTCTTGCCCCCATGTTTAGCGCAATGTCGTTACACGGATTGCATGTGGCTCATGAGGTGTTCTGGTGGTCGCATATACTGCTGATATTCATTTTTGCCAATATCTTGCCTTATTCCAAGCATTTCCATGTGTTCCTCTCGGTGCCAAATACTTTCCTCTCGCGCCTCGAGCCACTAGGGAAACTTTCCAATATGGATGACATTACCCGTGAAGTGAAACTGATGCTCGATCCAAATGCAACTTTCGATGCTCCTGCTGCTGATGCTCCAATCAGCCGTTTTGGAGTAAAAGATGTGGAAGATGTTTCGTGGAAAAATTATTTCGATTCGCTAAGTTGCACTGAATGTGGGCGTTGTACATCTGTTTGCCCGGCCAATACAACTGGTAAAATGTTATCGCCCCGCAAAATATTTATGGATCTTAGGGCACGAATGAAGGAAAAAGGCCCGGGCCTTGTTAAACTCGGGAAAGACTTTAATGATAACAAATCGTACCTGCACGATTATATTTCGGCTGAAGAATTGTGGGCATGCACTACCTGCAATGCCTGTGCCCAGGAATGCCCTGTTAATATTAATCACCCGACTTTGATTTTGGATATGCGCCGCTACCTGGTAATGGAGGAAAACAGCGCTCCTTCGGGCTTAAATACCATGTTCAGTAACATCGAAAACAACGGGGCTCCCTGGAAGTATTCGCCTGAGGACCGGCTGTTATGGGCTGAGAACCTGGAAATGAAAATCAGTTAAAAAACACTTTTAGTCACCACAGAGGCACAGAGACCACAGAGAAACACGGAGAAAAAAATGAAAGCAATTTAAATAGAATATAGGAATCCCTCTGTGTCCCTCCATGCCCTCAGTGCCTCCGTGGTTTTAAAAAAAACTGCATTTAATTCGAAAACAATGGAAACAAGAAAAATAGAAATCCCGGTAATGGCCGACTTATCTGCCAAAGGCGAAAAACCCGAATTCCTTTTCTGGGTAGGCTGTGCCGGCGCTTTCGACGACCGGTATAAAAAAGTTACCCAGGCATTTGCAAAAATACTCACACATCTCAATATCAGTTATGCTGTTTTAGGGAAAGAGGAATCCTGCACAGGCGATCCTGCACGCAGGGCTGGAAATGAAATGCTTTACCAGATGCAGGCTTTGCAGAATATTGCGATTCTTGATGGCTATGAAGTGAAGAAGATTATCACCATTTGCCCGCATTGTTTTAATATTTTCAAAAATGAATACCCCGACCTTGGAGGGAACTATGAGGTGATAAATTATGTTCAGTTCCTGGATAAATACATCGAAAACGGTAGTATTAAACTGAATGACAGCATGTTGAGCAATGCCCGTATCACCTATCACGATCCGTGCTACCTCGGCCGTGGAAACGATATTTATGCCGAACCACGCAGCATACTAAAAAAACTCACCAACGATTTCGTTGAACTCGAACGCAATAAAAGTTTCTCTTACTGTTGTGGCGCCGGTGGTGCCCAGATGTTTAAAGAAGCAGAACCCGGCCAAAAGGAAGTATTTATCGAACGTACCGAAGAAGTGCTGCGAAGTGATGCCAAAATTGTGGCAACTGCCTGCCCGTTCTGCATGACAATGCTTACCGATGGATTAAAATATAAAAACAAAGAAGAAGTGAAGAACTTCGATATCGCGGAATTAATTGTGCAGGTTCTTGATTTGTAGATAAGTAAACCTTATCAAATCATAAAGTAGGGAAGTCTAATGGAAGTTATAAAACTAAAGTGTTTGTCTATTTTTTTTATTAGTTGAGTTTGAAAATACATTACGCATATTATGGGCAGATTATCGTTCAACAATTATTTTTCCATATGCTAAAATCAAACCCTGCCTGACATGCTTTATCATATAAAACCCAGGTTTAATGTTAGTTATGTCAATTTTAAATTGCTTTAAGGAATTACTGATTGAGATAGATTTTATTTCCTGACCGATTTCATTTATTATTAACAGTTGGTCTCCATTTTTAACAGCATAATCCAAACATACATTAATAGAATTAGAGCTTGGGTTTGGCCATACTCTGATTTCGTTTTTCTGATTTTTTATAGATGGATATTCCGGTGCATCAGTTATTACAATCGGATTCAGAGCAGTGGTATCATTTACAATAGCATAATTACAGAGGTTGTCATATAGTAATATATCAGTATTCAATCCTGAATAGTATAAATAATATGAGGGGCTGGTATATTGAAATTTACACAACGCTATATCATTATTCTCATTTTGATACATTGCTATTAACTTGCCATCATACGTTTTTATAAGCTCTGTTGGAAGGTTTTTAGATTGGGTTAAAGGAATTTCCTGTATCTTTTTTCCAGATGTATCGATTACAATAAGGTAGGATGAATAATTATATGGAGTGTTGAAATTCTCAAAAGTGAACCCGGATACGACAACGGTATCGTTAAACATACATATTGCTCCTGGTGTTACTGCTCCGCTTATTTGGGGCTTAATCGAATCAATTACCTTGATTGGTATTCCGTTTTGATCGAATTTGTAAATTTTAGGTGCATTAGTATTGGCTGAACCTGTTGGAGAACCAGCAGTTGTATAGTAATCACCATTTGACGATTGAATTGTTTTCCCTAAAGTCGTCAGGTAAAACTCAGGCCAACATAAATCCCAGATTTTCTCTATTTCAATATTGGTTTTTATCCAAAGCGATTGACCTCCAACATTTGCAGTTGCACTGGTAATCATGTAATTCATATCATTTGTCCGGATTATTTCAGTCGCTAAAGGGTTTGGTTGACAAAAATCATTTTGCAGCAACGAATCCGTTTTAATAAAATTCCCGATACGGTTAAGTCTGATAAAAAGGGTTTTTGAATCTCCTGGATTTCCAATATCCCAGTTTGTTACCATGGTTTGTAAGCTGCTGTCGGCTAGTTCAATAATGTCTGTTGTTAATACGTCCTTTCTATCTAATAACACCCGCGACCATTCAACTTCACCACAAGGATTTAGTTTAACAAAAAGGGCTGAATCCGAATTTATACTTCCGGAGATGGCAATACCTACATCCGATGTTTGTATCAGGTTATGAAATCGGGTAAGGCTGGAAGCATCGCCAAATAATTTTTTCCAAAGTATATTGCCATTCACGTCTGTTTTCAACAGCAGACCATACCCTTTGTAAGTGTTGTTATTGCTAATGGTCCCTGCAATAAGGTAACCATTGTCATAAGTTTCTATTAAACACATTGGTTTTTCTGTTGTGGCTGTAGTGTACCAATGTGGCCATTGGGCTTGACAGATAAGTGTGATCAATGATATAAATACCAGGATTAAAATAAAGCGAGTTTTCATAAGTTTTGCTTCAAAGGTTATCAAATTTACATAAATTAAATGTTTTACTATCAGCTTACTCGTAGTAATCTTTTTTAAATAGTAATGGATACAATTTATTAGCCTAAATGAAACAACTTAATTCATTCATATTTAGGATGATATGTATTTATTTGCATATATAAACCATTGATATTAGCCATGTTGCTCAATAATTATATTGCAAATTAAGTTGAATAGTGTAAATTTGCCCCACTAAATTCCCATCGCAATTTACGATTGACTTACCACGATTGAAATTTCAGTCATAACCTGATTTACCCTCTATGCGTTTTAGAATAATTGTGCTAGCCAAGCAGGTTCCGGACACCCGGAATGTTGGAAAAGATGCCATGAAAGCTGATGGCACCGTAAACCGGGCAGCCTTACCTGCCATTTTTAACCCCGAAGATTTACATGCCCTCGAACAAGCTCTCAGCATAAAAGATAAAATACCCGAAGCTGAGGTTATTCTCCTTACCATGGGCCCGTTTCGTGCTGCCGAAATTATTCGCGAAGCCCTTTACCGTGGTGCTGACAAGCGGTTACCTGATAACCGACCGTAAGTTTGCCGGTTCTGATACGCTTGCTACATCCTATGCCTTATCACTGGCAGTTCAAAAACTGGCTCCATACCACCTGGTTGTTTCAGGCAGACAGGCAATTGATGGCGACACAGCCCAGGTTGGTCCGCAAACAGCTGAAAAACTGGGAATTCCGCAGATCACCTACGCCGAAGAAATTCTTTCGGTTGATGCCAAAAAAATTATTGTGAAACGCCGCCTCGAAAGGGGAGTGGAAGTGGTAAACTCAACTTTGCCTGCTGCTATTACCGTTCACAGTTCAGCCCCGGTTTGCCGCCAACGTGTGGCCAAACGCCTGATGAAATACAAACATGCACGTACGGTTACCGAATTGCAGAACGAAACCAAGGATTATACCGAATTGTATACTGACAGGCCTTACCTGCTGATCGACGAATGGACCGCCGATGATTTGAAAGCACAGGTCGAAATGCTTGGACTTTCGGGATCGCCAACCAAGGTTAAGAAAATTGAAAATGTGGTTTTTCAGCAAAAAGATTCCAAAGTGATGGGAAGTTCTGATAAGGAAATTGACGCCCTCATGCAGGAACTGATGAACAGCCACATTATCGGATAATTATTGAAGAAAATTAATTACTGACTAATACAGATAGCACGTGAACAACATATTTGTTTATTGCGAAGTTACCGAAGAAAGATCCATTGCCGATGTAAGCCTCGAACTTTTATCGAAAGGTAAAAAACTGGCAGTCGAACTCGATGTTAAGCTCGAAGCTGTGGTTATCGGCCATGACGTGGAGAAACTCGAAGCGCTTTTATACCCTTTTGGTGTTGATGTGATACATTATGCCAACGACGAAAGACTTTTTCCTTACACAACACTTCCGCATACTTCTATAGTACTCGATTTGTTTAAAAAAGAAAAACCGGAGATAGCACTTTTCGGAGCTACGAGCATAGGACGCGATATTGCGCCACGGGTTGCATCAGCGCTACGTTGCGGGCTTACAGCCGATTGCACCAGCCTCGAAATAGGCGACCATTTCGAAAACAAAACGCAGACTGAGTATAAAAATCTGCTTTACCAGATACGTCCGGCCTTTGGCGGAAATATTATTGCCACCATTATCAATCCCGAAACCCGCCCGCAAATGGCTACAGTTAGGGAAGGTGTGATGAAAATGGAACCCTTTTCGGCTAAATTTAAAGGAAAGCTTAAGAAAATTGACGCACTCAGTATTCTTAAAGATGATGATTTTGCTGTCACCATCATCGAGCGGCATATGGAAAAAAGTAAGATCGACATCAAAAATTCCCAGGTTATCATTTCGGGAGGGTATGGCGTTGGTTCCAAAGAGAATTTCAAACTGCTTTTTGATTTGGCTGATGCCCTGGGAGCACAGGTAGGCGCCTCACGTGCCGCTGTTGATGCCGGTTTTGTTGAACATGAGCGCCAGGTTGGTCAGACGGGAGTTACGGTCAGGCCAAAACTTTATATTGCCTGCGGAATTTCAGGCGCTGTTCAACACAGGGCCGGAATGGACCAATCGGCACAGATAATTTCCATCAATACCGATGTAAATGCTCCTCTCAACCACATAGCTGATTATACCATTATCGGAAATGTTGCTGATGTGATTCCGAAAATGATCAAATATTACAAGAAAAACTCGAAGTAAATCCTCTGACCCTAATGGAAAATTTTTATACTGACAATCCTCATCTCAGGTTTCACCTTACCCATCCTTTGATGGAGAAAATTGTGAAACTGAAAGAGTCCGATTATACCCAGAAAGAAAAATACGATTTCGCACCTCTCGATTTTGAAGATGCCATCGACAACTACGACAAAGTCATGGAAATCATCGGCGAAATTACCGGTGAAATTATAGCTCCAAATGCTGAATCGGTTGATAAAGAAGGACCTGAACTCATTGATAACGAAGTGATTTATGCCCGCGGAACCCAGCAAAACTACGATGCACTGGTGAAAGCAGGTTTGGTTGGCTTTACGCTTCCGCGCGAATACGACGGGCTCAATATTCCCATTGTACCTTATGTTATGTCGGGCGAAATTGTTTCGCGCGCCGACGCAGGCTTTGCCAATATATGGGGATTGCAGGATTGTGCCGAAACCATTCATGAGTTTGGTTCCGACGAAATTAAGGCTGAATTTTTGCCCCGTTTTCACCAGGGCGCAACAGCAGCCATGGACCTTACCGAACCGGATGCAGGCTCTGATTTGCAGGCTGTTCAGTTAAAAGCTACTTACGACAGCCATAAGCACCGCTGGATACTCGATGGTGTGAAACGCTTTATTACCAATGGGGATGCCGATATTTCACTGGTACTGGCACGCTCCGAAGAAGGAACTTCCGATGCCCGTGGTTTATCATTGTTTGTTTACGATCGCAACGAAAAAGCTGTAACGGTTCGCCGTATCGAGAATAAACTGGGTATAAAAGGTTCGCCAACCTGCGAACTGGTATTCCGCAATGCACCTGCAAAACTGATTGGCGATACGAAACTCGGACTTATCAAGTATGTGATGTCACTAATGAATTCGGCCAGGCTTGGTGTGGGTTCACAATCGGTTGGTATTGGCGAAGCCGCTTACCGCGAAGCGTATAAATATGCTACCGAGCGTGAGCAATTTGGTAAATCCATTATAAAATACCCTGCAGTGTACGAAATGCTTACCAATATGAAGGTAAAAATCGATGCCATGCGTACCTTGCTCTACGAAACTGCCCGATACGTTGATTTATACAAAGCCTATAATTTTACTTCGAAAGAGCGTAAACTGGAACCGGAAGAACGCCAGGAAGCTAAAATGTACCAGAAACTGGCCGATATGCTTACCCCGCTTCTGAAACTTTATTCGAGTGAAGCCTGTAACCAGGTTGCATACGATGCTATACAGATATTCGGTGGAACAGGTTATATGAAAGACTTCCCGATCGAACGCATTTACCGCGATGCCCGTATCACCACCATTTACGAAGGAACATCTCAACTACAGGTTGTTGCTGCTATCCGCAGTGTTGGTAACGGAGCCTTCCTGTCTGCCATGCGCGAGCGCGGAAAACTGCAAGTGAAACCCGAACTTGAATACCTCAGAGCTACCCTCGATAAAATGACAGAACAATTCGGGAAGACAGTTGAAAAAGTATCAGAATTCAATGATAATGAGTATTTTGACTTCCATGCCAGGCGCCTGGTCGAAATGGCCGGTAATATTATGATTGGTTACCTCCTGCTTTACGATGCCAACAGAAGTGATGTTTATGTAAAATCAGCCGACATCTTTATCCGCAAAGGCAGGGCCGAAAATGTAGCCTCGGTCAGCTTTATTAATAATTGTACGCCAAAGGACATTAACGATTTTAAAATGTAAAATCGTGATCTGTAATACTTTTGCTTTGTAAAAGTCACCAGGAAAAATTAATTTATGTCTGATACCACTACCGAAGAACGCTCTGAATCAGGGCGTTCTTTTTGTTTATTCCGGATTCTGCTTTCAAAAAATATTAATTTTTTATTAACATAATCAGCGGGCTATCATGTTTTTTGTAATTTTCGGCCGAATTAGGCTGTTAATTACTCTATGCGACCGGTTTTTCAACTCATTTAGTAAAACCGGGAAATAATGAAATCCATTCGGGTTGTTTTTTGAATGCTCGCCAACGACGATGTGGAATACAATTGCTGAATATCAAATAAATACCACTCATAAATCAACTTTTAACAAACAATGGAAAACAGAAAAGTATTAAAAAGCGGTGAATTCCTTGTGGATACAGTGGAAGCCAAAGATGTTTTTATTCCAGAGGAATTCGACGACGAACAATTGATGATTGCCCAAACCTGCCAGGATTTCCTCGAAACAGAAGTTTATCCGAATATGGATAAAATTGATAGTCCGGATATTAACCTGATGAGGGCAACCCTCGAAAAATCGGGTGAACTTGGATTGATGGGAATTGCTTTACCCGAAGATGTGGGTGGTTTCGGACAGTCGTTTGTAACCCAGATGCTTGCTGCCGAAACAATTGGCGCCGGATATTCTTTTTCGGTTGCTTTTATGGCTCACTGTGGTATAGGTACCTTACCACTCGCTTATTATGGCAACGAGGCCCAGCGCCAGAAATACGTTACCAAACTTGCCACCGGCGAATTAATAGGCTCATATTGCCTTACCGAACCGGGAGCAGGAAGCGATGCCAATGCAGGAAAAACAAATGCACGCCTTTCTGACGATGGAACACATTATATTTTGAACGGACAAAAAATGTGGATCACCAATGCGAATTTCGCTGATCTGCAGACCGTTTTTGCAAAAGTGGGTACCGATCGCATCCTGAGCGCTTTTATTGTCGAACGCGATATGCCCGGCGTGGTGGTTGCTCCCGATGAGAAAAAAATGGGTATCAAAGGATCTTCAACCGCGCAGATATTTTATAACGATGTAAAAGTACCTGTCGAAAATATGATAGGCAACCAGGGCGAAGGATTCCGTATCGCGCTTAGCATCCTGCATATGGGTCGTATTAAACTGGGCGCCAATGTTATAGGTGCTGCCAAAAAGGCTATCAACGATTCAGTGAAATATGCCAACGAACGCAAACAGTTCTGCGTGCTTATCTCCACTTTTGGTGCCATCAAGCATAAACTGGCGGAGCAGGCAATCAA
Source organism: uncultured Bacteroidales bacterium (assembly GCA_963714825.1). Classification (GTDB taxonomy): domain Bacteria; phylum Bacteroidota; class Bacteroidia; order Bacteroidales; family UBA4417; genus UBA4417. The sequence goes on from CAVQQF010000006.1 coordinate 48,928, forward strand.
AACTTTTGCCGCCGAATCAGCAACTTACAGGGTTAGCAAGGATATCGACGATCTGATCGTTATCAACAAAGCCAAAGGCTTGGACCATGGCCGCGCTACTATCGAAGGCATCAGTCATTATGCTGTCGAAGCTGCCATCTTAAAAGTTTATGGATCCGAAGCACTCGATTATGTAATTGACGAGGCTGTTCAGATTCATGGTGGAATGGGATATTCGGCCGAAATGGCTGTCGAACGTGGTTACCGCGATTCGCGCATAAACCGGATTTTTGAAGGCACCAACGAAATAAATCGACTGCTTATTGCCGATACGGCCATAAAACGTGCGCAGAAAGGCGATTTCGACCTTTTCGGACCGGCAGAGAAATTATATAATAGCCTTGACAGCCTTACTTCGGGTAAGGTTGAAGGTGAAAGTTATTATTCAGAAAAGCGCCGTTATCTTGCTAATTACAAGAAGGTTATACTTATCGCATTACACGGAGTTACCCGCTTTTTCGATAAGAAACTGGTGAAAGAGCAGGAAGTGATGAATAATATTTCCGAAATGATCATGGAAACGTATATCGCTGAATCACTTGCCCTCAGGGTCGAAAAAATTGAGAGCATGAAAGGAAATGCCGATATCTTCCGCGATATGCTCGATGTGTATGTTTACGATACAGCCGATCTTGTCCGCAAATCAGCACGCGATGCCGTAAATTCTTTTGCCGGTGCCGAAGAATCAGAGAAACTGAACGCAGCCATCGAAAAACTCACCCTGGTAGCGGGTGTTAATGTTAAAGAGGCCCGCAGGCGGATTGCCGACAGGCTGATCGAAAATAATGAGTACAAGTTTTAAAATGGACACAGTCGTTATTTTTAAAAAGGCGCTTCCCCCGAGGCGCTTTTTTTTATTCTGACTCTTATTTTTTTATATTCTTTCGACGTATATGTTTTCAGAACTTTATTCTATATTTGTATTGTTTAAAGGATGCATCTGAGCATCTGATAAGTATATAATTTTTAGCTACATATAATTTAACAACAACTAATCCATTTCCTGTGTCTCCTTTGTTTAATCATTTGCTGATTCCTTTCATTGTGGCAATGTTCCTGGCAATCACCATGGGAGGGAGTGGAACCGGGCCTGCATTTTCGGCAGCTTACGGTGCTAATGTAGTACGTAAAAGCCTGATACCGGGCTTATTTGGTCTGATGGTTTTTCTGGGCGCCATACTGGCAGGCAAACAAACTGCTAATACTGTCGGCAAAGGCTTGATTGACCCTGAATTAATGACGTTTTCGATTGTCTCCATCATATTGTTTGCAGTAGCCATATCGCTGCTCATTGCCAATTTGTTCGGAATACCACAATCAACAAGTCAATCTACCGTTCTTGCCGTTTTTGCTGCCGGACTGTATTTTCATGAGGTCAATACGCATAAAATATTCTTCGAGGTCATTCCCACCTGGTTTATTCTACCTGTAATTTCCTTTTTTTTAGCCCTTATTTTTGGCCGGTACATATACCGGCCCATGCGACGGCGCGGACTCACCATGTCGCGGTCGACCAATGTGAACCGTAAAGCTTTTACCAATGGGTTGATACTGTTTATGTCGTTGTATGTGGCTTTTTCAATTGGTTCGAACAATGTGGCAAATGCTGCCGGACCTATTGCTACCATGACGGCCAATGAACTTCACATTACGGGGGATAAAAATTTTCTGCTTATCATGATACTATCAACGCTCATGGTAGCTCCAAGTTTTGCTATTGGAAGCTCCATTTTCGGCAACAAAATTCTGAATAATACAGGAAAGGAAATTGTATTGTTTGGCAAGTTCGAAGCAGGAATAATAGCCTTTGTATCAGCCAGTTTACTTTTGCTGGCATCGCTTGCGAAAGGCATTCCGACCTCCCTGGTACAGCTGAATGTGGCCGCCATACTTGGTATAGGTGTTGCGAAACTTGGCCCCAAAAATATTTTCAGGAAGACCGAAGTACGTAAATTCTTCCTTATGTGGCTAATAGCTCCGATAATTTCATTTGTGCTGTGCTATATACTGATCTACCTGGCTGATATACTGGGTTTCCTGTATTAAACTCTTATCGCAGCTTGCCAAATTTATTACATAAACATTCCCGTGAGTAAACAGATAATCCTTACTAAAACCATCGATTTTGTTAAATCATCACTCTCCGATGCGGAAGGAGGACATGATTGGTGGCATATTTTGAGGGTTTGGAATACAGCAAAACATATTGCTCAAAATGAAGATGTTGATACCTTTATTGTTGAACTCGGGGCTTTACTGCACGACATTGCTGATTCCAAATTTCATGATGGAGATGAAGAAGTAGGTCCTGAAAAAGCACGCAAATTCCTCGAATCCCTTGGCCTTGAAGAAGATACTATCAGTCATATTGAAAATATTATCAGGAATATTTCCTTTAAGGGTGGTAAAATCACACAACAATTCAAGTCACCCGAACTGGATGTTATACAGGATGCCGACAGGCTCGATGCCCTTGGCGCAATAGGCATAGCAAGGACTTTTAATTACGGCGGCCACAAAGGAAGAGCCATTTACGACCCTGATATTAAGCCTGCTATGAATATGAGTAAGGAAGAATATAAAAACAGTGAAGCACCCACACTCAATCATTTTTACGAAAAACTTTTATTGCTTAAGGATCGCATGAATACCGAAACAGGGAAGAAAATGGCTGAAAACCGTCATAATTTTATGATCTCGTACCTCGATCAGTTTTATAAAGAGTGGGAAGGCGAAAGCTAAAACATATCCTGCCTCACAAGCAACTGCATCATTTTTGCAAAAAAAAAGAACGCTGTAAATCGGCGTTCTTTTTTTTTCTGACTACGAAAATATTATTTTTTAGTTTTTTCGGTAGGTTCAGCCGGTTCATCCGAAGCAGGTTCAGGTAAATCCGTTTTTTCAGGAAGTGCTGGCAATGCAGGTTTTTCAATTGTAATCTGCATATCCTTAATTTCAGGATTGAAATCAATGTTAATAATGTCGCCGGTTGCAAGCTTGGTGAGTATTATCTCTTCAGCAAGAATATCTTCAACATATTTCTGTATTGCCCTTTTCAGCGGACGGGCTCCAAACTGATCATCCCAGCCTTTTTCAAGAATATAATCTTTGGCCCGTTCGGTAATACGCGGATCGTAGCCCATGGTGCGGATCCGTTTAAACAGTATCGATATCTCGATATCAATAATCTTATGAATATCCTCACGCTCAAGCGAATCAAAAATGATAACATCATCAATACGGTTCAGAAATTCAGGTGCAAACGATTTCTTCAGCGCATTTTCGATTACGCTTTGAGCTATACTCGAACTTTGCGACTGACGAGCACTGGTGCTGAAACCAACACCGGCACCGAAATCCTTTAACTGACGTGAGCCTATGTTCGAGGTCATAATTACGATGGTATTCTTGAAATCAACCCTTCGGCCCAGGCTATCCGTTAACTGCCCATCGTCGAGAACCTGCAACAGTATGTGGAAAATATCGGGATGTGCTTTCTCAATTTCATCGAGCAACACGATAGAGTAGGGGCGGCGGCGTACTTTTTCGGTCAGCTGTCCTCCTTCTTCATAACCCACGTAACCCGGAGGTGCTCCTACAAGGCGCGAAACAGCAAATTTCTCCATGTATTCACTCATATCGATGCGAATCAGTGCATCTTCCGAATCGAAAAGGTAGCGTGATAATATTTTGGCAAGGTGAGTTTTCCCGACACCCGTAGGGCCAAGGAAAATAAATGTGCCAATTGGTTTATTCGGGTCTTTAAGCCCGGCACGGTTGCGGCGGATAGCCTTAACTACTTTTTTAATGGCATTATCCTGCCCAATTACCGAACCTCCGAGTTCCTGCTCCATATTCATCAGGCGCGAACTCTCATTTTCAGCAATTCGCTGAACGGGAACACCGGTCATCATGGCAACTACTTCCGCCACATTTTCTTCCGATACCTCCTGCCGGTTTATTTTCGAATCTTCTTCCCATTTCTGTTTCAGTGCTTCCAGTTGAGCCTGAGCCTTTCGTTCGTCGTCGCGGAAACGTGCTGCTTCCTCGTACTTCTGACTTTTTATGGCTTTCATCTTCTTCTGCCTGATATCTTCTATCAGGCTTTCGATGGTTACTATTTCAACCGGAACATGCATATTTGATATATGAACACGGGCTCCTGATTCGTCGAGTGCATCAATAGCCTTGTCGGGGAGGCATCGGTCGGTGAGGTAACGGTTAGTAAGGCTTACGCAGGCTTCGATAGCGTCCTGGGTGTATTTTACCAGGTGGTGATCCTCGTACTTCTCCTTAATCTGGTTAAGAATGGAAACCGTCTCATCGGGTGTTGTGGGATCGACAATTATTTTCTGGAACCTGCGCTCGAGAGCACCGTCCTTTTCAATATACTGCCTGTATTCGTCGAGCGTGGTAGCACCAATGCATTGCAATTCGCCCCGGGCAAGTGCCGGCTTGAACATATTGCTGGCATCCAGCGATCCGCTGGCATTTCCGGCACCGACAATGGTATGAATTTCGTCGATAAAGAGTATGATGTCCCGGTTTTTTTCCAGTTCATTTAACACTGCTTTCATACGTTCTTCAAACTGACCGCGGTATTTGGTGCCCGCAACCAGCGAAGCCAGATCGAGGGTATATACTTTCTTATTAAATAAGGCACGCGAAACTTTACGCTGAATAATACGCAGGGCAAGTCCTTCGGCAATAGCTGATTTACCCACGCCGGGCTCACCGATCAGGATGGGATTGTTCTTTTTACGGCGGCTGAGTATCTGCGAAATCCGTTCGAGTTCTTTTTCCCGCCCCACAATAGGGTCGAGGCGGTTTTCTTCGGCTGCTTTTGTTAAATCGCGGCCAAAGTTATCGAGTACCGGCGTTTTCGACTTGCTGTCCGAAGTCTTACGAAGGTTTTCAAGCCCACCGCCCTCATCCGGATCATCGTCCTGCGAACTGCCCGAAAGCTCATCGCGGGGATCCGAATCGGACTCGCCAAAAAACTTTTCCTTGTCATCCTGCGATTGTGTAATGTCTTCACCTGTAATCAGGTACGACTTAACTTCTTCCTTAAACAAATCGTAATCAACATTGAATTTCTTAACTGATCGTGTAACCAGGTTATCTTCGTCCTTCAGTATAGCGAGCATAAGATGCTCAGTACCTATAAGTTCACTGTTAAAAAGCTTAGCCTCGAGGTAGGTGAGTTTAAGAGCCCGCTCGGCCTGCTTTACCAGTGGCAGGTTATCGTTTGCACGGTTTCGGTTGGCAGTATTAATAATAGCTGCTTCAATGGTTCGGCGCAATTCGGCCATATCCACATTCAGGTAACCCAATATCCGGATTGCCAAACCTTCACCTTCACGTATCATTCCCAATAGCAGGTGCTCAACGCCAATATATTCATTACCAAGTCGTATAGCCTCTTCGCGGCTGAACGACAACACATCCTTAACTCTTTGCGAAAATTTTGCTTCCATTTATTATCCTGTCCTTTACTTTCAAATCGATTATTAATCAAAATCTCTTCAAAATTACAATATAAACGTACAAGTCCGTAAATAGTTTACTTAAATGATTGCTTTTTATTCGCTTAATTGCTCATTTTCAGATATTTGATATTATCAACACCCGATTGTTAGAAACAGCCTCGAAAAAGCTTTAAAATCCATTTTTTATATCGAAAAATTCTGTACTTTCGTAGTTCTGTTGGAGATAACTTAAGTTGTTATAAATGAAGGGTTTAATAAATGGATAACATTCAGGACGGGGAAAGAATAATACCTGTTAATATTGAAACACAAATGAAGGGAGCCTACATCGATTATGCGATGTCGGTTATTGTATCGCGTGCACTTCCCGATGTACGTGATGGTTTGAAACCTGTTCACAGGAGAGTTTTATACGGAATGCTCGATTTGGGCGTGCTTTCAAACCGATCTTACAAAAAATCAGCCCGTATCGTGGGTGAAGTTCTTGGTAAATATCACCCACATGGTGATACCTCTGTATATGATGCAATGGTTCGTATGGCCCAGGATTGGTCATTACGGTATCCGCTTGTCGACGGGCAGGGAAACTTTGGCTCAATTGATGGCGACAGCCCTGCAGCTATGCGTTATACCGAAGTAAGGTTACGCAAGCTGGCTGAGGAATTACTTTCAGATATCGATAAGGATACGGTTGACTTTCAGCTCAACTTTGACGATACACTCGAAGAACCCACCGTACTGCCTGCCAGGATACCTAACCTTTTGGTAAATGGTACATCAGGAATTGCAGTGGGTATGGCTACCAATATCCCGCCTCATAACCTTACCGAAATTATCAATGGCTGTATAGCCTTTATTGACGACAAGGAAATAACTATCGAAGGCCTGATGCAACACATTAAGGCTCCCGATTTCCCGACCGGAGGTATAATATATGGTTATGATGGAGTGCGCGAAGCTTATGAAACGGGTCGCGGACGATTGGTAATGCGTGGCGAATCTACTTTCGAGACCGATGAAAAAGGACGTGAAGCCATTGTATTCACTTCCATTCCTTACCAGGTGAATAAGGCCGAAATGATCAAAAAAACTGCCGACCTGGTCAACGAAAAGAAAATTGAAGGTATTTATGATATCCGCGACGAGAGCGATCGAAACGGACTTCGTATCGTATATGAACTGAAGAAAGATGCGGTTTCGAATGTGGTACTCAATAAACTGTATCAGTATACAGCACTGCAAACCTCATTCAGTACCAACGCCATAGCACTGGTTAAGGGACGCCCTTACCAGCTGAACCTCAAACAACTGATCAGCCATTTTATCGATCACCGCCATGAGGTTGTCCTCAGGCGTACCCGTTTCGAGCTGGCTGAGGCCGAAAAACGTGCCCATATCCTCGAAGGTCTGCTTATTGCACTCGATAATATCGACGAAGTTATTGCACTTATCCGGGCTGCAGCCTCACCTGAGGAAGCCAGGATGAAGTTGATGGAACGCTTTGAGCTCAGCGAAATTCAGGCCAAGGCTATCCTCGATATGCGCCTGCAACGTTTAACAGGCCTCGAACGCGATAAACTGAAAGCCGAATATGCCGAATTGATGAAAATAATTGAACATTTTCAGCATATTCTGGCCGACGAAACCCTGCAGTTCGAAATTATCAAAAACGAGCTTATTGAAATCCGTGAAAAATACGGCGACGAGCGGAATACCCGTATCGAACTGAGCGCCAAGGATTTCAGGATTGAAGATACCATTGCTGATGAAGCTGTTGTTATCACCATTTCGCATATGGGATATATGAAACGTACACCGCTTACGGAATACCGCCGTCAGAGCAGGGGAGGACGTGGAGCCCGTGGCTCGGATATCCGTGACGAAGACTTCCTTGAGCATTTGTACATTGCTACGGCTCATAATTATATGTTGTTCTTTACCGAAAAAGGTAAATGCTTCTGGCTCAGAGTTTACGAAATACCTGAAGGTGGAAAATCGTCGAAAGGCAGAGCCATACAGAATATGTTGAACATTGATCCTGATGATAAGGTCAGGGCAATTATCAACCTGAAAGATCTGAAAGATGAAGAGTATGTAAAAAATAATTTCATTATTCTTTGCACTAAAAAAGGTACAATTAAAAAGACCTCACTCGAAGCTTACTCGCGTCCGCGTTTGAATGGTATAAATGCCATAAATATCAACGAAGGCGATGTGCTGCTCGAAGCAAGGCTTACCAACGGTACCAGCGAAGTGCTGATGGCACTGCGTAGTGGAAGAGCCATCCGTTTCAACGAATCCACTGTCCGCCCTATGGGCCGGACCGCTACAGGAGTAAGGGGTATACGGTTAAACGGCAAGGACGATGAGGTTATTGGCATGATATGTGTTAATAGTATGGACGAATCCATACTTGTAGTTTCCGAAAAAGGGTACGGAAAACGTTCGGACCTCGAAGACTACAGGGTTACCAACCGCGGTGGAAAAGGTGTGAAAACAATTAACATAACCGAAAAAACCGGAAACCTGATCGCCATTAAAAATGTAACCGATACAGATGACCTGATGATCATTAACCTTTCGGGAATTCTTATCCGGATGGCTGTAAGCGATCTGCGGGTTATGGGACGTGCTACACAGGGAGTAAGGTTAATTAACCTGAAAGACGACGACGGAATCGCAGCTGTTGCAAAAGTGGAATTCGAAATCGACGATCTGGAAGATAGCGAATCGGAAGAAGGAGTCGAATTAAATGGAGAAGAAGGAGCTGAACTGAATGGTGAAGAAGGAACTGACGGCACAGCCGATACTAATGAACCTACTGAAACTGATACTAATCCTGAAGTTTAATACCCTAAGAAATAATACTAATTATTAATCAATTAAATTCAAAACTTAAAACGTTACGAAATGAAAAGAACTCTTGTTTTATTTGCCCTGATCATGCTGGTAAGTACGGCATTCGCTCAATTAAAAAGGGATCGTAATTCCGCTTACAACTATTGGGGGAAGAAAGACCTGGTAAAAGCCAAAGAATATATTGACAAGGCTATTACTTATCCCGAAGCACAAACTGATGCCAAAGTATGGTACTACAGGGGCGGTATTTATCTCGATATTCAAATTTCCGAGGCAAAAGCTGTACTGGCTCCTGATGCAATAAATGTTGCTTACGAAGCATATGTTAAAGCACGCGAACTCGATACCAAGGAAGAATTTAAGTCCGATATTGCGGCACGTTTAACCGCTATAGGTGGCGAATTCTTTAACGAAGGAATCTCGTTCTTTCAGCAGGAAGATTTTGATGGAGCAATAACCTTATTCGATAAAGCCATCAATATCAGCAAACAAAACCAGGTAATTGATACCCTGGCGAACTATGGCGCTGCTTTATGCTACGATAAGAAAGCTTCGGCTGATCCGGCATTTCTGGAGAAAGCAATTGCACAATACCAGTACCTTGTTGATTTGAGGATGAAAGAAGTAAGTGTATATACTTCACTTGCAATGCTTTACAAGGATAAAGGTGATCTCGATAAAGCTTCCGAAATATTGGGTATCGGAAAATCATTATTTCCCGGAAATACCGACCTTATAATTACTGAAGCAAATATGTATATCTCCACAAACAATCACACCAAGGCTATATCGAGCCTGATGATTGCGAAAGAAAAAGAGCCAAAAAACACTTCAGTATTGTATGCAGTAGGGGTGACCTACGATTTAATGAAAAATGATACTTCAGTTACGGCAGCCGACAGGTCAAAATACTTCAACGAAGCTATTGCACACTATAAAGAAACTATTGCAATCGATTCAAATTTTTTCGATGCCATTTTCAACCTGGGAGCTATTTATTTCAATAAAGGCGGCGATGTGATAAACGAAGCCAACAAACTTCCTATAAGCGAAAATGTTAAATACGAGAAACTTATAGCCGAAGGAAACAACTACCTGAACCTGGCTTTCCCATACCTCGAAAAATGCGAAACATTACAGCCAGCTGATAAAGCTACACTAATCTCACTGAAAGAAATCTATGCACGTTTGAACCTTTCAGCAAAACTGAAAGCTATCAACGAGAAACTGGAAAATCTATAGTCAGTGATCTGATAAAAGCAGGGGACCCGTTAATTCGGGTCCTTTATTTTGATATTTCCTATTTAACATAATATTAATTATAGGACAAAAAGGAATTACTTAATTATAGCCTATATCAATGTGTATCGCCCTGTTTCACCCATTTCTCAAGTTCCTGAGAATTGAATAATTCAGCCCGGATTAACACCAGCTAAGAATTATTAAAGAAAAACCAATCTACTGATCGTTATTTTCAGAAAGTAAATCGGTATATGGCAGATTTAGTAATTTAATATCCTGTATAGCATTTCCGGCAATTCCTTTTATTGAACCGTGCATATCGATGGTATTGCTGATCACTTTTTCGAGTTGTTTCTCGCGCATTTTCCAGATCCTCTGCATTGCCCGCTTTTCACTGTCAAGGTCCGACTGCATTTGGGTAAATCCTTCTACGATCGCCTCAATCTGCATGCGGAAAGTGTTACTGGTAAGGAAATCGTAAAGTAAACTCATTTTATCCCCTTTATTCTCCTGCGACACCAGCGCAATGCTGATCTGTATAAGCGATTCGCGTAAAACCCTGCAAAGTCCCTTGAATTCTTCATATGTACATATCCATATACCTTCCTTTAAACCCATGCGGTCCATATCCGAAGGTAAAACCTCGGTTACCAGCACACCCAGGTCAGCACTTCTATCCCTGATATCCTTTTTAAATTTTTCGATCCAGGTGGGCTGAAAGTCCTTAGTACGCTTGCTTTCGTAATAAATGGTACCACAATTCTGTCGGCTTCTGGTGTTTACGGTTTGTATGCAATCTCCTCCACGGGCTCCTTTTTTTATTTCTTCAATGGTATCGAGCGGAAAATTACTGATTAACCAATCCTCAATTGCCAGTTCCTGTACTTCTCCCTGCAGTTGCATTGAGCCCTGCTCCTGCTTGCGTTTCATCTCTTCGGTAAGGCGTTTCTGATCCTCCAGTTGCTTGTGTAATTCCTTTATAGCAAGCTCGTTACGATCCTGCTCAGTCTTTCTGATTTTTTCTTTTTCTTCGCTCAGTTTCTGATTTAAGGTACGTTCGGCATCAGCTAAAACGCTTTCTTTCAATTCGTCTTTTTCGCGTTTCAGCCTTTCTATTTCAGCCTTGCTCCTGTTCAACTCCTTCAGCTTTTCCGATTGCTCCGTCAATTCCTTCTGCATCATGGCAAATTGCTCCGACTGCTCTTCAGTAAGCTTAGTTTTTAACTGTTTTTCGATCAACTGCCGCTCTTCTTTTAATTTTGTCTGCAGTTTCTCATGGAAAAGCTCATTCTCCTTCAGTTTCTTTTTCTCAAATTCTTCTTTCTGAATTGTTAAGAGCTCAAGTTCAGCATCATATTTTTTCTTTTCTTCAGCCAGTTGGGCCGTATACCTTTTCTTGAAATCATCTTCAAGCTGATGATACATTATTTCGTTTACATTAATTTCGGCTCCGCAATTGGGGCATTCAATTTTAGTCTCTCTCTCCATAAACCTTTAATATGTTGGTTTTAACACTATTAAGCGCGAAAAACAATAGTTTTTTCACCACTAACTTACAAAAAAAAAGCCCCGCTAAGCGAGGCTTCATGAAATTAATTCTTTTTATACCGGCTGTATTATTACAAGCCTGAATATTTGTGTTTCGGGGCGCAATGTATAATGATCGCTTTCGTAATAATCGATGGATAGTGTGCCCCTTTTCATCGAATAAATATATCCTCCCTGGTAATTTTCGTTGTAAAAATAAATAGGTACAGGCATCCACGCTTCACCCGATTTCATATACAGGCTCACCATTCCACCTTGAATTACATTATCAGTAATTTCGGGCATATTCAGGTCAACGGCAAAACCATACCCCGGCTCACCATAAATACCATATTCAATCCACTCATTGCTTTGTACGAAAAAATCGATGGTGCGCATATCAGCATTTCCGCCGGGATCTTGCTCACAGGATACAGAAAGTAGCGATAATGCTATAACTGCAATAAAAAATAGCCGTTTCATGGTAAAATTCTTTAGGGTTGTTTGGCTTATGAATTTATCAAAAATCATTCCAATGGCAAAATGTTTGTCGTAAAATAAGTTCGCACATTCAAAATAATTTAGAAAAATATATGAATTTAATATTTCGTAATTTTACAACACTAATCAGGGTGGGTTCAATGAAAATTTTCCGACGCATATTAATTATCATTCTTTGCTTAATACTGCTCATTGTGGCAGCAGGTTTCCTGCTGCCTTCCAAAGTGCTTGTCGAACGGAGTATACTGGTTAATGCTTCACCCGAATGTGTGTACGGGCAAGTCAACACCATTAAAAACTGGGTACACTGGTCGCCATGGTTAAAAAATGATCAATCGGAGGAACTCAGTTTTTCGGGACCCGAATCGGGTGTTGGTGCAGGCATGGCATGGATAAGTATGGATAAAAATATCGGGAATGGTAAAGTAACAGTAGTATCATCCATGCCTCACGATTCTATCCTGCTTTTGCTGGATTATGGCGAAAAAGGGAAATCAACTGCTAAATTTGTTTTTTCGAAAGCCACGGATGGCACTCAGGTTTCATGGAGCCTCGAGAGTAATCTTGGCAATAATCCTGTATCACGATGGTTTGGATTATTTTTCGATCGCATGGCTGGACCCGATTTGGTTAAAGGGCTGCTGAACATGTCGCAATGGCTCGATGAGAACCGGATTGTTGATGGTTTCGAAATTATTGATTATGAGGTGCCTGCCCGTATATTACTGAGTGTGCAGGATACAGCATCTCCATCAACGGTCTCCATTAAAATGTCGAAAATGTTCGATAAAATGGCCAGGGTTTTAAAAATGAACAGCCTCTCCCCTACTGGTTCTCCTCTTACAATATTCCACAGCTATTCGGATTCGCTCATCGATTTCGAGGTCTGTATACCGGTGCCAGCGTTATTTACCACTCCCAAAGGGATAAACTGTAAAGAATTCCCTCCTCAGAAAACTGTGATGGTTAAGTATTTTGGCCCTTACAGTGCAGTAAATGCATCGTACATCGCTCTGCAAACCTACATAGCAAATAAAGGTATGCATGTTTCAGGACCGGCCTGGGAGGAATATATTACCGATCGTATTCATCAAAAAGATTCGAACCTCTGGCAAACCAATATTTATTTTCCGGTACATCCTTAAAATAATCAGTTTGCACGCTTTATGGTACTATATTCGTTACAGCCTTGAATTGTTTAAAATCCGGCAGTACAATGCTTTGTTCTTTTATAACTGAACACGTAAACATCACATATGTTTGATACATTCATATGTCTTTGACAAAAAAATACTTCTCTTAATGAGGAATTTTTTAATATATTGCATCAACATTAAGTTTTAAACTGTTTTTACAGCACCAATGAATTATGACAGATAACACAGAAAAAACGCCCCGCTTAATTGAAATGGACCCCTGGCTTGCCCAGGCCAAAGATGATATAATTAACCGTTACGAAAGGTTCAGGGAGAAACTTGGATTCATCGTGCAACAGTACGGTAGCATCGAGAAGTTTGCCACGGCTTACGAGCACATGGGTATTCATTATATTCCTTCCGAAAACTGCTGGCTATACCGCGAATGGGCGCCGGGAGCGCATGGACTGTTTCTGACAGGTGATTTCAATAAATGGAACAACTATTCACACCCGCTGCAAAAAAAAGAAAACGGAATATGGGAAATACGGCTGAATGCCGAATTTTATAAATCGGAATTCACCCATGGAAGCAAAATTAAGGTGCTGGTAAAGAGCGCAATAGGCGATCAGCTGAGAATTCCAGCTTACATTACCCGGGTTATACAGGACGAGGATACCAAGAATTTTAGCGGTCAGTTATGGTTTGAACCCGATTTTCGCTGGGGAAACGAAACCTTCAATGTTAAAGACATTGGTGAGCTTTTTATTTACGAGGCTCATGTGGGTATGGCCCAGGAGAAAGAAGGCCTTGGAACGTATAATGAATTCACCGAAAAAATACTTCCCCGAATAAAAAAAGCAGGCTACAATGCCGTTCAGCTAATGGCTATTCAGGAGCATCCCTATTATGGCTCATTTGGCTATCACGTATCCAGCTTTTTTGCGCCTTCGTCGAGGTTCGGCACGCCTGCTGAGCTTAAAAACCTGATAAGCACTGCTCACAGTATGGGCATAGCTGTTATTATGGATCTTGTACACTCGCATACGGTTAAAAATCTGCAGGAAGGCTTAAACCTGTTCGATGGTACTGAACACCAGTATTTCCATGCCGGGCCGCGTGGAGAGCATCCAAACTGGGATTCGAAACTTTTTGATTATGGCAAAACAGAAGTTTTAGAGTTTCTATTATCGAATATCCGCTACTGGCTTAAAGAGTTTCGTTTCGATGGTTTCCGTTTCGATGGAGTCGGATCGATGTTGTATTTCCATCATGGCGATGAAACGATTGATAATATCGATAAATATTTTAAACACGGAGTTGAATTTGATGCCGTTACCTATTTACAACTGGCAAACCACCTTGCTCACCTGGTAAATCCTGATTCCATTACCATTGCCGAAGATGTTACCGGAATGCCGGGACTCACTGCCCCTGTTAATGATGGTGGTATAGGCTTCGATTACAGGCTGGGTATGGGTGTACCCGATTTCTGGATTAAATACCTGAAGGATGTTCCTGATGAGCAATGGAGTATGGGTGAAATGTGGCAGGTGCTCAACGACAGGCTTCCTTATGTGAAAACGGTTACTTATTGCGAATCGCACGATCAGGCCCTGGTGGGTGATAAAACTATCGCATTCAGACTGATGGACAAGGAGATGTACTTCAATATGCAGTCGTCCGACGAAAATTTTATTGTCGAACGAGGCATTGCATTACATAAAATGATACGGCTTATCACACTATCAATGGGCGGACAGGCTTACCTTAATTTTATGGGCAACGAATTTGGCCATCCTGAGTGGATCGATTTCCCGCGCGAAGGTAATGACTGGAGCTATATGCATGCCCGTCGCCAATGGTCGCTGGTTGATAATCCGCTGCTCAGGTACCATAGCCTCGCCGATTTCGACAAGGCGATGATAAAAACCATGAAAGACGCCAGGCTGTTCGGAACTTTATATGCTAAGCAGATAAACTGCGACGAGAATAATAAATGCCTGGTGTATGAAAGAGCCGGACTGATATTCCTGTTTAATTTCCATACCTCTGGCTCTATTCCCGGTTATGAGTTTGCCGTACCCGAACAGGGTAACTATAAAATAGTGCTGAATACCGACAATGTAAAATTCGGCGGACATGGGCGCATCAATGAGGAAATGCTGTATGCTACACGTTTCGATGAGGGCACATCGTCGCACTACTTAAGCATTTATTCGACCAACAGGACCGCTATTGTTTTTAAAAAAGCAGACTAATAAGGCTGTTGAAAAAAAACTTATTAATTTATCAGAAAAATATACTTTTTTTCATTTTCTTGCGTATAATTGTACCGGGAATCTGGATTAAAATTAATTAATACAATGCAACCGAATCGAATAAAAAAAATAATTAATTATGCGGACATTTCTCCTGCAATTATGGAGGCAATCCGTAAAAAATACCCCATGGGCTGGATTAATCACACCATCAAAATTCCTTCAGCCAATGGTACTTTCTTTTTCGCAATTACACTTGATACGGATGAGATAAGTTACCTTATAAAAGTACCTGTAAAAATTGATACCAAATCGGAAAAAGATGAAGACTTTTTCGACACTGTTCTTGATCTGAAAGACAATGATAGCAAAGATCGTGATGATGACGATGACCAGGATAAGTCATCGGATAATGATTCGGATGATTAAGTAAAAATTCAGGCTTTAACATCTTTTAACAATATTAAAAACGATTATTTGTGAGATAATAATACTTTAGCCCTGTCAATTAACAAACAGCTATTTTTTTTTCGTCTTGCAGATAATTAAAAAACACTGAGAAGAGAGGTAAAAAGCCTCTCTTTTCTTTTTTTATGGTTCTAGCAATATTGATTTTTTAACCTACGGAAACCTGAGGCTTAACCCAGGATAAATACTACCTCATTACCCAACCAGTACATTTATTTCGGAGTAACGGTATTTAGTATAAACCACACGCTTTGTAATGGCCAATGCCAGGGTAAGTGTGCCAATACGGCCAATATACATCGACAGTATGATAATTATTTTACCTGCATAACTTAATGAAGAAGTTATACCGGTTGATAAACCTACCGTACCAAAAGCCGAAATCTCCTCGAACAACAGATTCAAAAAGCCCTTATCCGGATCAGTTAATGAAAGCAAAAAGGTTGAGATGAAAATGAGCGAGATCGAAAACATAGCAATTGAAAAAGCTTTGTTTATAGTACTGTTTGAAATGGTATGTTTTACAATTTCTACATTTTTCCTGCCTTTTATAGTGCTGATAGCCGAACGGATAATAACCGAGAAGGTGGTAGTTTTTATTCCTCCCCCGGTTGATCCGGGTGAAGCGCCTATAAACATAAGAAACATCATAAAAATAAGGACAGGCAATCCAATGCTGCTCATATCAACCGTATTAAAACCTGCCGTCCGGCATGTTACCGACTGAAAAACGGACGACACAATACTGCCGTAAATGCCGTATCCGGGGATAGTATTTTTGTATTCGACCAGGTAAAATACAAGGGCGCCACTAAAAATCAATATTGCAGAAGTATAAATAGCAATACGCGAATGCGTCTGCAAGCCTTTCCACTTTAACCTCCGGCGCTGCCTTATATTCCGTATAGCGAAAATGTCCTCCAGCACAATAAATCCAATGCCTCCCAGGAAAATTAAAACAGCAATTACAAGTTGCAGGTTATAAGCGTGCCTTACCGATATGGAGTAAAGGTTTTCAGTAAATAAGCTGAACCCTGCATTATTGAAGGCTGAAATGGAATGAAAAACCGAGAAATATATTTTTTCGCCTATTCCCCTGTATACCATTTCATTTGGCCAGGTTATAAACAGTAATACTGCGCCTGTGAGTTCAATAATAATGCTGTATAAAAAGATCTTGCGCAGCAGGCCTCTTGTGTCGCTAAGCCTGTCGGTCGAAACAATATCCTTGATCAGGGATTGCATTCTGATACCTGCCGAATTACGATAGAAAGTGGCGAAGAGCGTTGCAAATGAAATGATGTTAAGGCCTCCGAGTTGAATCAGCAACATGATGATCGTTTTGCCTTTCAGCGTGAAACAGGTGGCTGTATCAACCACCACAAGCCCTGTTACACAACACGCGCTGGTTGAAGTGAACAGGGCATCAATAAACCTGATGCCTGAAACTGTCATTTCGGGTAAAAGCAATAAACCTGTTCCACTGAGAATTATGAAAATAAATGACATTGCCAATAAACCCGAAGGACCTACATGAATATGATCAATAAAGCGGCCTGCTTTGCCGAGTTCAACAGCGATAATAAGGAAAAAATAAAACTGTACAAACAGGTTGTAAAATGTATGTATTCCGGGGAAACCTATTGCCTTCAGAATCTGGTGCACCAGCGGGATGCCGGAAAATGCACTTACCAGCTGATCAATTGCTACAAGCAGCAATAAAACTGCCTCGAACCTGTTATCCCTGATAAAATCAACAGGATGGAATTCGTAAAAAACCCTTACTAAGAATTTAAAAATATAAAAGGCAAGACTTATTTTAATGATAGATTCAGTAAGGTGCCTTGTTTCGGGTGTTTCAGGAAATCCATGCTGGTAAATAATAGCTGTGATGGCAACCAGGGAAACTACAATACTGGCAAGGTGCAAAGCTCTGATAACATAGGATTTGTGCCTGTAAAGCCTGATGTTGATAAACTCCCTTACCCTGAAAATACTATCTTTAAGCATACCTTAGGTATTGATTTCAAGAAAGCGGTCAATATCATGCACATGGCCGAAAATTACAAGCCTGTCGGTGGCCTGCAGCGATTGCTTATTATCGGGTACACCTATAATATGATGTTCAACAATTTCTTTCCCTTCTTTTATTACCCTTAATTCTTCCTTTACAGTGATAAGGCTTAACTTATATTTATCGCGAAGGTCAATTTCACCAAAAGTTTTATTTATGCAGTTTTTAGGACTTAACAGCTCAACAACACGGTGATTATCGGGCAGTTGCAGGTAGCTGACAATATTCGGATTAAGCATGCGTTCGGCCACAATTATACCTACCTCCTCTTCGGGCGAAAGTACTTCGGTAATACCCATTTTTTCGAGTATAATACGTTGAGCTTCGCCGTTGGCACGGGTAATGATGCGTTTTACATTCAGGTCGAGGAGAATGGATGCACATAGCAGCCTTTGTTCGAAATCGGAACCTATGGCTACCACCACGGCATCAAATTCCTCGATGCCTTGCCCCTGCAGAGCACGTTTGTCGGTAGCGTCGAGGGTAACAGCATATGCAACGTCATCGCCAATGCTGTCGACAATTTCGGGATCGCTGTCGATTGCCATTACTTCATATCCTTTGGCAGAGATAGCTTTTGCAATAGCTTTTCCAAACTGACCAATACCAATTACAGCATATTTATTAGCAGCCATACATTTTTATATTTTTTCGGAGCCGCAAATTTACACTGAATACCGCATAATTATCCATTTCATATCAAATAACTTTATAATACCTGTAAAAAAGTGGATATATATAAAAAAGCAATGGGGAACAATCCTGTCGGATAGTTCCCCATTTCACTCACAACAACCGTAGTTATTGATTGTGACCGGCGTTTGCTTCGCAGATTAAACAGATTGGCATACCCTAAGGAAAAGCCCTGTTGTTGTTCAAAGCCGATGCGAGCATCGAACCTTGTTTTTTCCGGCACTGGTTTCGACCTGCAGTTTTCTTCACAAGGAAGCTCTTTCGGGAAGATTCCGGGCTTTTAACTTCGTCCCTCTCGGAATTTCAGTTGTCGGCCACGCTTGCGCGTTGTCGGTTCTACTTTCGAAGCGGTGGTTGTTATCGCTGCCCGTAGGTTTGATAACGTCTGTAGGTATCAGGGATTTTTACGTCCCCGGGAACCCCGGCTCGCCTGGTCTGCTCTCTGCCTTGCGGTTTTGAACTTTCTTTAGCTTCGGCCTGGTTGACAATTCTGTTACCAGTCTTGTTTTTCCTGCCGTGTGCCGCGCTTCGGCGATCGTGTGAAACTTGGCGAACAATTGTCTTGCGACTCTTGTAAGTTACATCTCTGCATGGTGAGCATCAGGAACTTACCGCAGCGAGGGTCGTTACTTTTTTACTCATCAAACTTTGCAGCCTGGTTTTCAGCAGTGTGAGGTCTCATTAATGTTTCGTTGCCGATTCACCATGTAAATCCTCTGCCCTAATCATCTTACGATGCGCCTGTTCGTCAATTCCTTGCGGTCTTTCGGTTCAGGGTGCTACGTGCCCTTTGACTCATTCATACACCCCGGCTTTCAAATCGGCTTCGGTTAATGGCTCTTGCGAGTTAAAAACTTTGGGCTTCTCTGGGTTTGGAACCTGGTTTCTTTTCAGAAATTCAGCCCCGCCCCGGGCCGGTAACATGATCTCGTCCGGTGAAATAAAATTACAACATTCCGATACCCTAAGTCAAGTGTTTTAACAGAAATCACTTCACAATAAATGCACAGGGGTTATGAACAATTGTTAATAATGTCTTCAATATATAACATGTTAATAAATACTGTTTTGTGAGATAATTTAAGCAGTGGTTGATATAAGTTCAAGTATTGGCATGCCTTTTATTAAACTTTTTACTTTGCAACTTACCATGGTTTCTAAATAAGACGATGAATTTTCAATATTACAAGTAGGTACTTCTATGCAATTTCCGAAAATATCGTTAACCAGCAGAGTTGAATTGCTGGAATTTAAGGAGGTTCCGATAACGCGGAATGTGTAAATTTCGTCTTCCTTATAAATCGGGTGCCTGGGTTCAAGAAAGATTCTTCCGGTACAATTTATCTTGTCGATACGGCAAATAATCTCGTCACCGGCCGAAAAACCATAATTTTTGTAAAACCCGGCTGGCATAAAATGTTTTTGCCCGTTTACATCAAGCAATACATAATACCATTCGTTGTCCTGTAACTGAAGGATATTATGAATTTTAAAAGTGGAATTTTCGCCCACCTTAAAAACAACCTGATTCGTATTATAGCCGGGATATTGCATAGAGCTGGGAATAACCGGTTTCAAAGATAAAAATTCCTGTTATTCAATGTTGAAATTGAGTTTATATTGTCGGACTGCCAGCTTTAATTTTCGCGGTTAACCTTTCTGATTCCTTTTAATTTTGCGAGTTTCCCTATAATTAAATTCAGGTGCGCCTTACTATCAACGTTTACCATTATTACTCCATCGAACCTGCCATTATGTATATTCATATTAATTGACCTGATATCGGCTTTCAGATCGACGGAAACAACACCGGTGATATCATTGAGCATACCGGGCTGATCGCTGCCACTTACCCTTATGGTAGCCACATACGACGAGAACTCCGAAGTTTCGGCCCATTTTGCTTCAACAATCCGGTAATGGTACCTGTCGTTCATTTCGGCGGCATTCGAACAGTTTTTACGATGTATTTTTATACCTTCCGAAACGGTAACGAAACCGAATATCTCATCACCTGAAACCGGGTGGCAGCACCTGGCGAACTTAACATCTGCTAAAGGCGTACTATCATTTATTATAACTAGTGGCGTTCGCTTACCGGTTTTGTTAAGGGAAACATCAATTTTGGTAAAAGGCTTCACTGCCGGTTTTGCATCTTCGGTTTTTACCGGCGGCTGCAGTGCTTCTTTAATCTTCTGAATTTCATATTTCCCCTGCGACAGTCCATGAAATAAATCCAGGGCGCTTGTTGCCTTATAATACGATACCAATTTGTTACCGATGTCGTCGTTGTATTCAATTTTAAGCTGCCCCAACTTTCGCAAAAGCAGATCCTTGCCAGCTTCCGACTGCGAAAACTCTACATCTTTGAGAATCCGCTTGATTTTAGTGATGGCTTTTGAAGTTGTTACCCAATTTAACCAATCGATATTGGGTTTTTGATTTTTAGCAGTTACTACTTCAACATGGTCGCCTGTTTTCAGCACATGTTTTAATGGTACAAATAGCTTATTTACTTTAGCACCGTTGCAACGTTGTCCCACCTCGGTATGCACATCGAAAGCAAAATCCAATACGGTGGCACCGGTACGCAGTTTTTTCAGGTGTCCTTCGGGTGTAAACACAAAAATATGATCGGAAAGGCCTTTCATATCAGCACTACGAGTTATTTCATCATCACCCGGAGTATAATTTTCGAGCATCGACCGTATTTGGTGCAACCAGGTATCAGCCGATGATTTCGCTCCCTTTTGCTCTTTGTAACGCCAATGTGCAGCCATACCTTTCTCAGCATTGTCGTCCATGCGACGAGTGCGGATCTGAACTTCAACCCAGTTGTTGCCTGGCGCTTCAACTGTTACATGAAGCGATTCATAACCGTTCGGTCGCGGTGCCGAAATCCAATCGCGTAAACGTGATGAATTTGGCGGGTAAATATCAGTAATTAAGGAGTAAACCTTCCAGCAATCAGCTTTTTCGCTTTCAGCAGCGCTGTTGGTTATAATTCGGATAGCAAAGAAATCGTAAACTTCGTCGAAGTCGATTTCCTGTTTTTTCATTTTCGCATAAATTGAGGGAATTGCCTTGGTACGCGCTTTAATCTCAAAATCCAGTCCACCCGCCTGCAGGCTTTTAGTAATAGGTATAATTAATTTGTCGAAGTACTTTTTTTGTTCAGAAGCGGTATCCTTGATTTTCTTTTCGATACCCCGATACACATCCGGCAAGGCATGTTTCATGGCCAGGTCGTCGAGTTCGGCCTTAATCCTGTATAATCCCAGCCTGTGAGCAAGAGGTGAATACAGATCGGACGTTTCGATCGAAACCTGTTTTTGTTCCGGATCGGGAAGCAGGTTGATATTGCGCATCAGGTTGATACGATCAGCCAGTTTTATTAACAGCACACGAATATCGTCGGACAGGCTCAACAGCAGCTGAATAAAATTCTCGGGCATAATCGAAATCTTATCCATTCGTATGCCCGAAATCTGCTTCAGTTTCAGCACAATATTCAGGGTGTCGTTCCCGAACTTCTTTTCGAATGCTGTATGGTCACTTGCCTTTGCCAACGGGATTTCGTAAAGCAATGCAGATACAATGCTCGTGGTATCCAGACCGATATCGTCGGCCAGAATACGGGCAACTGATACAGCGTGGGCAAGTTGAAATTCGCCACGTATATTTTTGGCATCACCAAAATTATTTAACACCTCGATAAAGGCCAGTTTAATGAGCATGCGGTTGCTGCGCTCAGTAATATAGCCGCACGATGTTACCAACTCTTTATAGAGTAAGCGGTATTTGTGTTTATTGGTAATCTCCTGTTTTAACTTTTCTTTATCCGACATACCTTCCTATAACAATTGTACAATAAAAAAAGCTAAAAAAAAGCCCGGAATTTTCCGGGCTCAATGTTAAAAATTCAGTTTTTACTGTTTTATCAGCCCTATTTTCCTGTTTGGCCAGTACCCTTTTGATTAGGATCCGAAATAGAATCGCGCATACGCGTATCGGCCTGAATGTTCTGGAACTTATAGTAATCCATGATTCCGAGGTTGCCTGTGCGGAAAGCTTCGGCAATTCCTTTTGGAATTTCGGCTTCGGCCAGAATAACCGTTGCCCTGGCTTCCTGGGCTTTGGCTTTCATTTCCTGCTCATTGGCAACAGCCATAGCTCTGCGCTCTTCGGCACGGGCCTGTGCGATATTTTTATCAGCATTTGCCTGGTCCATTTGCAGCATAGCACCGATATTTTTTCCAACATCGATATCGGCAATATCAATAGAAAGAATTTCGAAAGCTGTTCCTGAATCAAGTCCTTTGGCAAGTACCACTTTTGAAATATTGTCAGGATTAGCAAGAACTTCTTTATGTGAATTTGTGCTACCAATTGACGAAACGATGCCCTCTCCTACCCTGGCAAGAACAGTTTCCTCACCGGCACCACCGACAAGCTGTTTTATATTAGCCCTGACGGTAACCCTTGCTTTGGCAATAAGTTGTATACCATCGCGTGCAACAGCAGCAACAGGAGGTGTGTCAAGAATTTTGGGGTTCACTGACATTTGAACGGCTTCGAACACATCGCGGCCGGCCAGGTCGATAGCTGTAGCAGCTTTATAATCGAGAGGGATATTGGCCTTTTCGGCTGATATCAATGCATTTACAACTGATTTTACCCTGCCGCCTGCCAGGTAATGTGCTTCGAGCTGATCGCGCGAAAGCGTTAACCCTGCTTTGGTGGAAGTAATCAGTGCCGAAACGATGACTGAGGGTGGTACCTTACGCCAACGCATAAAGACAAGTTGGATAAGTGAAATCCGCACTCCCGATAACAGCGCGGTAAACCATAATCCAACCGGAATAAAGTAAAAGATGATCCATAACCCGATTAAACAGGCTATGCCAATGGCAATAATTGAATACATAGGTTCCATATGACTTATTTATTTACGGTTACAAAAATTTTATTGTCCTTCACTGAAATTACTTTTATTTCAATTTCCTGGTCAATGAATTCGCCAAAGGTGTGAACTTCGACAATATCGTTGTTTATTAAGGCTTTTCCGGCGGGTGCCAGCCGTGATACAGAGCTTCCGGTATCACCTTCTTTTATAAGGATGCCATCCAACTGATCCATTTTCCCATCGACAGTGGTATTGAGTGCCATCTGTTTCCAGGTTCCTGCTTTAAAGGAGAAATACAACGAGATAGCCGTTACCAGCAGAGTTGCCAGCAGAGTTAAATGGCCCTCGATTGTCCCTTTCGAAGCATAAGCCTGCCAGATACTTACGAAAAGCAGCACAAAACCTGCTATCCCGGCAAAAGTGGTACCGGGAATAACCAGGATTTCGAGTAACAGGAAAAGAATACCCAGAACTATGAGAATTACAATTAAAAGCCAGGACATGTTTGAAATTAATTAAAAAAAACTGAGAATCATATCCAGGCGTTTTATTGCCTAAAGATTCTCAGCTAAGTTATACATTTTATTGAAAGGTTTTTCTCTATAAGTAAAAAAAACTTTTATTGTATTATTTGATTTTAATGCCCAGTCGTTTAGGATCTGGTGGTGTGGTTGATTTTTGCGGCGTTGATGGCACCGTGGTGTTCGACTTCACCCCGCTACCTGCTGCATTTGGTATAAAATATTTTTGTGCCTCGGGCAGAAAGGCCTGTATCTGTGAAATTCGTCGTGTATCGCTGGGATGTGTACTCATAAACTCAGGTGGCTTGGCGCCTCCGACTTTCGACATCTCCTGCCAGAAAGCAACTGCTCTTGCAGGGTCGTAGCCAGCCATCGACATAAAAACAAGGCCTAATTTGTCGGCTTCGAGCTCGTGCTGCCTCGAATAACCTAACATACCCAGTTGTGAACCAATACCATAGGCTGTCATGAAAATATCGTGCGTTTGCTGAGGCTGCTGTTGCATATATACATCGAGTCCAACACCGGCAGCCTGAACCGCCAATTGCTGGCTCATACGTTCGTTGCCATGTTCAGCAATAGCATGCGCAATTTCGTGCCCCATAACCACCGCCAGTCCGGCTTCGTCCTTTGTAAGTGGAAGTATGCCCGTATAAACCACAACCTTGCCTCCGGGCATGCACCAGGCATTAACATCGGGACTGTCGACAACGTTAAATTCCCATTTATAGCCTTCAATTTTTTTCGACAGACCATTATCGCGCATGTATTTTTCGACAGCCTGACTGATACGTATGCCAACAGCTGTAACTTCAGCCGATGCTCTTGTTGGCGGGTTAACAGGCGGATTGTCTTTTAAAAACGAGGTATAACCCGATTGTCCCATTTCCATTACCATGCTGTTAGGCATCAATTTAAGTTGTTTACGACCGGTAATAGGAACTTTTGAACAGGCTACAATTGCAAACCCCAACAGGAATACAACAAAAATTTTGAGGATTTTATTCATTATACTAAGTTAAGTTAAACCAATACAGTAGAGATTCCCCTGCTGTTGAGTTGATTGTTCATGGGCGTTAATTCGGTCAGAGTACCAAATTTTATGCCACATTTCCCATTAAAATGGGCAACAAGCGCACATTGCTCAGCCTGTTCCGGTTCGTGATCACATATCTCGACCAGGCATTCGATTACATAATCGAAGGAATTAACATCATCGTTGAATAAAATCAGCTCTTTGCGGTCGGTAAGTATTTCCGAAACTGACCCTGAAGATTTTAGTTGTTGTTTTTTCATAATTTTTCCAGATTTTACAAAGATACTATTTCTAAAAATATTATTCTTGCAGCCGGATTTATTTTTTTCGGAATTAAAACAATTTCGTCATAAAATCAGTTTTATTAACAGCAAACAGCAATTTTAAATTTTGATATGAATTACGATTTCGCACCGGATGGTAAAAGGATGCAATTTATTGATAGGTTGAAAACCATTCTGCAATCAACACTTCCGGGAGTAGATGCTCACCTGCGGCTGGCACCCGGATTGAGGGTCAACGACCTGAAAGCAGGAAAACCACTTGTAAATCCACTGGAGAGTGCGGTGCTGATATTATTATACCCGGTTGCAGGCCAGCTTTTTACAGTTGTTATTTTAAGGAATGAGTATAAGGGTGCTCACTCAGGGCAAATAAGCCTGCCGGGTGGCAAAACCGAAGAAACTGACAGCGATTTTATTCATACCGCCCTGCGTGAAGCGAATGAAGAAATAGGGATACATGCCGGAAGTGTTCAAATCCTGGGACAGCTTAGCCGTTTTTACGTCAGGCCAAGCAATTATATTGTGTATCCGGTTGTAGGATATACTGCCGAAAGGCCGGTGTTTGTTCCCGATCCTACGGAAGTGCAGAAAGTGATTGAGATAGATATTTTTAAAGAAATCAGCTACCAAAAAATCGTGAACAGAGAATTTACGTTCGCAGGTAATTATAAAATTGAAGCTCCCGGATTTGTGCTGGGCGATGATTTTATGTGGGGGGCTACCGCAATGATTTTCAGCGAATTGATACAGATTTTAGAGAACGCTGCTGTGGAATGCGGTAGTGTTGTTGAAAAATAAAAGCCTGACCGGTTTTCCCGGTTACATTTTTCTGTTTTCTAAGCCTCGATTTGAATTTCCGTTATCATTTCGGCCGTTTTTGATAACATGGCCGAAACACCACAATACCTGTCCTTCGAAAGGTTGACTGCTTTTTCAATTTTATCGTAAGCAAGTTCCGAACCTTTGAAATAGTACACCACTTTTATCTGCTTAAATACTTTGGGATGCTCATCCGTTAACTCAGCAGAAATATCGATACTAAATTTTTCGGGTACGATTTTCATTTTCCCGAGTATTGAAATAACATCCATACCGGTGCACCCTCCTAATCCTGCCAGTAGCAGTATCTTAGGCCTTGGTCCCTGATCCATACCACCTACGGCCGAGTCGGCATCCATCAAAAGTTTATGACCATTTACCGTTGCTTCGAAAGCCATATGGCCCTGCCAATGAATTGTAGTTTGTGCTGACATATCTTTTTATTTAAATAAGAGGATTAATAGATGGGACGAGGGATGTGGGACGAGGGACGTGAGGTACAAGCAGACTTATTTACATGTAGTTTCCTTCTTTATACACAATTTTTCCGTTTACAATAGTGTACAGTATCCTGGTATTCAGTATTTTATCCTCATCGGCTGTTATCAGGTCAGTGTCAAGTATCGTAAAATCAGCCATTTTACCAACTTCAATGCTTCCTCTTTCATTTTCAGTAAACGCCGCTTTCGAGGCCCAGATTGTCATGCTTTTTAGTGCATCCAAACGCGAAAGGGCATTTTCCTTCATGTAACCGTCTTCTGGTTTTCCGTTTAAATTCTTTCGAGCAACCGAAGAGTAAAAGGTATGAAGGGGTTCAATACGCTCAATCGGGAAATCGGTACCGTTAGGCAGCCACCCGTTTTGTTGAAGCAGGCGGTTAAATGCATAGGAATTTTTGATTCTTTCAGGCCCCAGCCGAACACCGGCCCAGTCCATATCAGAAGTAGCATGTGTAGCCTGTACAGAGGGTACGATATTGTATTTTGCAAAAAGTGCAAAATCATTTTCATCGACAAACTGGGCATGCTCAATACGCCATCGCAGGTCGTTACCCGGCTTTAAAAATTTACTGTAAGTCCGGATAACCATACGCACAGCCGAATCGCCGATAGCATGTGTATTCATTTGAAAACCATGATCATAGGCCAGTTTGCAAACAGCTTCCAGGTCCTTTGGTGAGGTAACCAGCAAACCCTTGTTTTTGGGATCATCGGAATAGGGTTTAAGCAGGCATGCACCCCGCGAGCCCAGGGCACCATCAGCATACATCTTTATAGCCCCTACTCTCAGGAAGGGTGTGTGGAATATCGTATCCTTAAGGAAATAGGAATAATTTTCATCGTTAGGACTCAGCCAGGCATCAATCCTGAGCGAGAGTTTGCCTGCTTTTTGCAGGGAATCGAGTAATAAAATATCGGCCTTGTTTAACCCGGCATCGGTTACAGCCGTTAATCCAGCTTCGTGGCATAGCCTGGCTGCTGTGAGCAGGCTTTCATTAATTTCCTCAGCCGAAGGTAAGGGAATAGCATTTTTAATAATATCGGCCATTCCTTCGAGGAAGATGCCTGTAAACTTACCATCTGCTATCAGCGCTTCTCCTTTTTTACCCGCTAAGGTAATATTTGCAGCCTTAATGGCCGCGTCGCTGGCAAGCACTGCATGTCCGTCGATACGCGTCAGCACCACCGGGATGCCGGGGAAAAGTTCATTCAGATCTTTGTTATCGGGGAAAACCTTTTCGGGCCAGTTATTCTGATCCCAGCCACGGCCTACAATCCAGCCTTCGGGGTGTTGTTTGTGGTACTCCTTTAAAATTTCGAGCAACTGAGGAAAAGAATCTGCTACGGTTAAATCAGCATAGCGTAAGCCCATCGCAAGGCCTGTAAAATGACTGTGAGCATCGGTAAAACCCGGGTATACGTATGCGCCCTTGGCATTAATATTTTCGGAAGCCCAGTACCTGCTCCTGATTTCGGCATCGGTTCCTATGCCTATAATAATACCGTCCTTTACAGCTAAAGTATTGATTTCGGCAGCTATACTATCGGGTGTATAGATTTTTGCATTAAAGATTATGAGATCGACTTCTTTTTTTAAATCGTGACATGATTGCATACCAATAATTATAGAAATGAGTAAAGTTAAGAGCAGGAGATTGCTGTTTTTTTTCATTTTAGTGTCCTTGATGTATTATAACAATGTAAAAGTAATATTTCCTTTTAAATTTTTACTTTTTGTAAACCAAAGAAATTCATGATTTCAGTTAAAAGTAATACATTTTTCTGAATCACCTAATTTAAAGGAACTTAGATAAAAATATCCGTTTCGAGAATATTACTAACATTTGTGTGTTTTTAAGCGGTTGATTTATAATACTATATATTGTATTAAACCTTTTAAACACGATTTTGTTAATTAGTAATGCAAAGGAATAAAATATTACCATTGCTTTTTGTTACTTTTGTCAACTTAAAATCCAGTAATAGCAGAATAAAATGAAAAAATTAACACTTTCACCCAATTTTTACTTAGTACTTACAATGATTTTTGCAGGTGCCATGATGCGTATAATCCCTCACTGGCCCAACTTCACTCCTATTGCTGCCATTGCACTGTTCGGAGGCACATTTCTGAAACGTAAACACCTTGCTTTTCTTGTTCCGGTTGTTGCCATGCTGTTGAGCGATCTCGTTATTGGATTTCATTCAACCATGTTACCTGTTTATGTGAGTTTTATTGCCATTGTTGGCCTCGGACTTTTTCTGCAACGCAGGCTCACTGTTGTAAATACAATTTCTGCTTCACTGGCATCGTCGGTTTTATTTTTTCTGGTTACCAATTTTGCAAGCTGGACATCCGGAATGATGTTCTACCCTATGAATGCTGCAGGACTCATGCAATCGTATGTTGCAGGTTTACCTTTCCTGTTTAATGGTATACTGGGTGATTTGTTTTACAACTCTGTATTATTTGGAGGTCTATATTTAGTAAGTAGCCAACAGGCTGTTTTCGTGAAAGAGAAGAGCAAATAAATTGACATTTTTTTTTGTCAGGAAAGTTCTTACTTGATCGTAAGGACTTTTTTTTTGCTTATCCAATTCTAAATCAACAGAGCTGCATTTTTCATGCAGAAGGTAAAAGTAAAGGAGTTACTACCATTTCATATTATTTTTTAAAGGTGATCTTTATGATTGCTTCATAACTTTTTTTGATCCTTTTGTCTTTAGCCATTTAGCTTTTATCATTTTTTAAGATTATGATTGAATCAGGTTAATGTTTTATTTCTGATTTCTTGATTGTGTTTTAGCAAAAATGTTGTACTTTTATATGTAACTAATATGTGTTTATTTATGAAAATTCAATTCCACCTCAACTTATTATATTTTATTTCCTGGTTTATCAACATTTTCTGAGGGGGGATTCTTTCATAATAGTAGCTGAAGTAATAAACCGAAGCAATAATTTACCTGGCAAAATTCTTTTTTTTTGTAATTTGCATACTATAAAGAATGACTAATCAATGAGTTAATTTATACCTCATGAATGTCAGTACCAATGATGAACAGGCTTTCATAAACCGTTTAACCGAAATTACGGAAGCCAATCTCCAAAACGAGCAGTTTGGTGTGAGCGAACTGGCCCGGGAAATGGGCATGAGCCGCTCTCATATTCATCGTCGTTTAATAGCGCTTAGCAATCAATCGGTAAGTAAGTTTATAAGGGAAGTAAGGCTGAAAAAAGCCAAAGAAATGCTTGACCAAAATAGTGGAACAGTTTCAGAAATTGCCTACGAAGTTGGCTTTGGCAGCCCATCTTATTTTATCAAATGTTTTCACGAATATTATGGCTATGCCCCTGGAGAGTACATGAAATATGCTCCGGTTAATTCAGAAAATAAAAGAAATGATAAAGCAAGGAACCTGTTTTCCAGAAAGTCTTTGCTTTTATGGGTATTTGTTCTTGTTATAACTGTTTTCTTTATTGTCCTTTTGATTGCTTTAAACAGGGGAAAAGAATTCTCCAATAAAAAAACGGAAAAGTCAATTGCTGTGCTTCCATTAAAAAACATTGCAGCCGATTCGGAGACACAAATCCTTGCTGATGGAATCCTCGAGGATATATTGAATCGTTTGTCACATATACGGGAGTTAACAGTGAAATCCAGAAATTCATCTGAAGCTTATCGTAATTCAGCAAAAACAACGCCTCAAATTGCAGCTGAACTGGGCGTTACTCACTTGCTTGAAGGAACCATTTTGAAGGAAGGAGAGAATATCAGAATTTATATACAATTGATTGATGCCATTGATGATAAGCATATATGGTCCGCTGAATACGGAAAGGATTTATCCGGGATTTTTGAATTTATAAGCGATGTTTCCGGACAAATAGCTTTAGAACTGGAGGCTGTCCTTACAGAATCAGAAAAGTATTATATAGAGAAGGTTTATACTCAGAATGTTGAAGCTTACAAATTATACCAAAAAGGCCGTTTTTTCTGGCACCGCAGGTCAGAAGAAGGATTAAAAAAAAGTATAGAATATTTTAACCAGGCACTTGAACTGGATCCCAATTACAGTTTGGCATGGGCAGGACTTGCCGATGCTTATCTTATCCGTACATTTTGGGGATGGTATCCCTGGGATGACGGATTTCTGAAAAGCCGGGAATATGCCCTGGAAGCAATTCGTTTGGATAAAAATCTTGCTGAACCTCATGTAACGCTTGGCTCAATGGAATTGTGTTACAACCTTAACTGGAAATTTGCTGAAAAGGAATTCCTGAAAAGTATCGAAATTGACCCAAATTATTCAAATGGCTATTTATTTTATGCCGATTACCTGGAGATGCTTGGAAAATACAAAGAAGCCCGCATCTATCTGGATAAGGCCATCGAACTTTATCCCAATGCTTTGATTAATTACCATGTTAGTTCAGGAATGTATTCTAATCTTGGAAAATTTGATGAAGCATTGCAGGAAAGTGAAAAATTATCTGAGATCGACAAAAACTTTAAACCGAATTACTGGAGAAAATTTAAGATATATTATTATAAAGGCGAAGATTTGAAGGCTATAAACGAGCTGCATCAATATTTGTTATTAAACTCTCCTGATGAAAACCATCTTGATGAACTGAATCAAACGTACGCTGAAACCGGAATAAAAGGTGTGATTTATTGGTTGATAGAATATAGAAAAAATAAAAATAATGAAGATTTGATAAATGTTAACAATCATTTTGCCATCGCGGGGCTATATGGTATGCTTGGCGACAGGGAATCGGTGTTGGAACACTTTAAACAAGGTTTTAAACTGGGGAAATCATCTGGAATTTGCTACCTGTATTGCACTTACGAATATAAGTTCCTGCACGATGATCCCGAATTTATCGCTTTTTTGAAAATGGCCAAAATACCGTTTGAATGATTGTTAATCTATTATCTGCATTCTTTCCATACTCATTTTATTTTGAATTTTAAATGCCTCTCCCAAAATCTGAGAATTCCGGGCACTTATCCCCTGTTATTGCAACATAATTACAAAGTGTAAATATTTTTTTATCTTATTTCAACATAGCTGATAAGTTCTTACTGCTGTGAATCCCGAAATTTGTAATTGGATAAAATCATTCATTTCCGAAACATATTTTAAACCAAAAACCAAATATCATGAAAACACTTGTGAAAATTTTCTTTATGATGGCCGTCATCAGCCTTGTAGCAGCTTGCACCAAAACGGATGATACTGCATTAAACAACTCTTCTGAATTAAAAATTACCAAATCCCAAACGGTTACTGTGCCTTTTAAAGCTAACTTTATAGGGACTTATCTGGAAGGAACCGGTCCAAACCTAGAGTGCGGAGATTGCCCTGTTGATGAAGAAGGAAATCCTATTGGCCCTGAATGTTGGGCAATCGTTTACAATGACGGAGTAGGAACAGGCACTCATCTCGGCAAATTTAGAAATCACTTCGAGTTTTGTATCGACTTAATTAGTGGAATTTATCCGGGGCCAACCGGGCATATGAAAGCCTGGTTTGTGGCTGCAAATGGCGACAAATTATTTGTATCGCTTGCAGGTCAGGTTATCAATGGACGATTGGATTATCATCCCATAGATGTGAATTCCTATTTTAAAGATCCTTTTAGAATTATAGGAGGTACCGGAAGATTTGAAGGAGCAAGCGGCGGCGGATGGACAGATGATTATAACAGAGATTCTTATCCGGAAAACTCATTTCATCACTGGACCGGAACCATTACTTTGGTAAAAGGTAATAAACCATGAATTTATTAAGAGAAAAGGCACTTCAAGATTTAAGATGTTAAAAAACAAAATATTCCACCATCTCAAATAACAAAACTTTAGCCGGGAGCCAATTCAACAATTAATTTAATTTACAGGTTCCATGAAGTACACAGTTTTACCCTCTGTTACTCCCGGAATTTGTGTTGGATTAAATAATTCATTTCAAAAACATATTTTAAACCAAAAACTAAATATCATGAAAACACTTGTGAAAATTTTCTTTATGATGGCTATTATCAGCCTGGTTGCAGGATGCAACAAAGATAGTGACACCACTCAAAAAGTAACAAACCCTTTTAAAGCTGACTTTTCAACAATAGAAGCAGCAGAGGGAAATGGATCACCCTGCGATGGAACGAAGGGAAGTAAGGATACTTGGGTAAGTGCGCATCAAATTGGCGAAGGCAACGGCACATTTCTCGATAAGTTTACCGTAGATGCTTCTTTTTGCTTTTGTTTAGGGCCTGATGAATTTGGAAAATACATTGATGCTTTATTTGTATTTACGGCAGCTCATGGCGATACATTATATGGAATAATTGAAGAAGGGCTTGTAAAGGTTTATTCAGAACCTGATGAAAATGGCATACTCGCAGTATATAAGGACCTTCTTGTTATTAAAGGAGGAACAGGACAATTTGAAGGCGCTACAGGAGCTGCATATGTAGACAGCTATTTACCATTGCCTGGAACACACTGGCAACACAGTATTGATAGTACTATCACTTTGGTTAAAGAAAAAAAGAATGGTAAATAAGCCAATCAAAAAAGAATTTATCCTCATTACAACACATAACTGTGGCAGGAACAAATTCTACTTATTTAATCCAGCTTCCAAAAATCGCATCAATTTTCCCCTTCATTATTAAGTTTTTAATGATGGAGGGGTTTTAATTGCCAAAGCTCACATATCCCCTAAACAAAAAACGTATTAAAAGGCTGAATTATAAGCAACATTTCAACCCAACCCCATGAACCTTATCCGCCTTCGGACACATTATCCTGAAATAAGGTTTAGGAAAGCGGCGTTTTGTCTCTTTCGAGCAGCAGAATTGACTGTTGGGGCACGATGTAATATTTTTGATCATTATAATTGATTTCGAATGAACCTTTTACCAGGAATATAGCCAGATCACCAACTTTTGTTTGCAAAGGTATGTACCTGACATTTTCGTCTTTTTTAGGTTTCCATGGTTCATTATCATCATCAGGCAGAAAGGGAATGGGAATGCCGGGCCCTGTTTTAACCACATACCCGTTCTGAATCTCTTCTTTTTCGGAATACCCCGGAGGTAAAAAAAGCCCGCTTTTGGTCTTGGTTTTAGCAGTACAGGGCTTAATAAGTACCTTGTCACCAACCACTATAAGGTTTTCGAGAGTCTCATTCGTTTTTGCCATGTTCAAAAGTATGTAATACGATTGCTGAAAAAGATGTGCTAAGATACGATGATATCCTTCAAAATTTCATATTTTTAAGGTACTTTTGCACTATGAAATTGATAGTTGATGTCAATATGATAAGGGAGAAAATATGAAGTTAATTGGATTCCGAACACCTAAGCCCAGGAGATACGCGTACAAGCCTGTTTACTACGACCCTGTAAAAGAGGAGCAGGAAAGCCGGCTTAAATCGGGAAACGGCGATGGTAACAAAAACAGCAACGAAATTCGCATGCGTATGCAGTTGCGTGCCAACCGTAAGAAACTGGATGAAGCCATTCGTAAACGATCGCGAAGGACAAGTATTATAATTACCGTACTTCTTTTGCTTATGGTGTTGTATTTCATATTCAAATAGCCTATCAGTCATTCTCAAGCTTTTTTTTACTCATTACCAATACTAAAATAAATATGCCAGATATGATCAGGCTATTGCCTGACTCAGTTGCCAATCAGATAGCTGCCGGGGAAGTAATTCAGCGCCCGGCTTCAGCGGTAAAAGAACTACTTGAGAATGCCGTCGATTCGGGTGCAACGCAAATAAAACTCCTGGTAAAAGATGCCGGTAAAACCCTGATCCAGGTTATTGACAATGGCTCGGGAATGTCGGAAACCGATGCCCGTATGTGTTTCGAGCGTCATGCCACTTCAAAAATACGTGAAGCCAACGACCTTTTTTCGATACGGACTCTGGGATTCAGAGGCGAAGCCCTGGCATCGATAGCGGCTATTGCCCAGGTTGAACTCCGGACCCGCAAGATTAACGAAGAAATAGGAACCTGTATTATAATTGAAGGATCGAAAGTAAAAAGCCAGGAACCCGTTGCCTGTCCGCAGGGCACAACTTTTATCATAAAAAATCTTTTCTATAATGTACCTGCCCGAAGGTATTTCCTGAAATCAGATAATGTGGAGTTTCGCCATATACTCGAGGAGTTTCAGCGCGTAGCCCTTGTGCATGCCGACATTGAATTTTCGCTATTTAACAACGACAAACCGGTGTTTCAGCTTACCAAAGGTAACATCAGGCAACGCATTGTGCAGCTGTTCGGTAACCAGATGAATGAAAAGCTGTTACCTGTCGAATCGAAAACCGAACTTGTACAGGTAAAAGGATATACCGGCAAGCCCGAAACCGCACGCAAAACACGTGGCGAACAATATTTCTTTGCCAACGGCAGGTTTATTCGCCATCCGTACCTCCATCATGCTGTGGAACAGGCTTTTGAAGAACTGATTCCCGACTCGGCTATCCCCTCCTATTTCCTGTATATTGATGTTGATCCCACAACCATTGATATAAATATACATCCCACGAAAACTGAGGTCAACTTTCAGCACGGTCAGCTGCTGTATGCCACCATCCGGACATCAGTAAAGCATGCTTTGGGTATGTTCAGCCTGAGCCCTACCATTGACTTTGATACTGAGCCGTCTTTCGATTTTGTTGCACCTAAAGGATATGAGCCAAAAGCACCTTCCATAACTGTAAATCCTGACTATAACCCATTTAAAAAACCACAGAATTTCCTGAAATCGACTGCCGGTATGACTCCTAACCGAAGCGGCTGGGAGAAAATGTACGAAGGCATGGAAAGGACACCCGAATCAGCAGCCGGAAAGGGTGAAAGTATTGATAATCAAATAGATTATCGTCAGCAGGAAGGCGCAGAACAGACGCTTATACCGGAAAGTAAAACTTATGTAGCCGGAAAACTTTTCCAGGTTCAGAACCGTTTTATAGTAGCCAATGTTAAATCAGGATTGCTGATTGTAGATCAGCAGAAAGCTTACGAACGTATTATTTTTGAAAGTATAAGTTCAAATGCCGAAGGCAAAGCTGTTGCAAGTCAGCGTTTACTGTTTCCCGAAACAATTCAGCTTGCCGCTGTGGATGCCGAAATACTGAACGAAATAGTGAAAGATATGGAAAGCCTTGGTTTCGAGATCTCAGATATGGGAAGCGGAACTTTTGTTGTGAATACGGTACCATCGAATTTACCTGCAAACGGAATCGGTGATTTTATTGATGGTTTATTGGAGGATTTTAAAAAGAATCGCTCCGACTCACCCGATGATCAGCGAATTAAGCTTGCCAGGATGATAGCAGGGAAAATGGCAGTGCAAACCAGCAAAACCCTGAAACCGGAAGAAATGCAGCAACTGATTGACCAGCTTTTTGAATGCACCGTCCCCGAAATAGCTCCTGATGGCAGTAAAGTGATGAAGATTATACAGGTGACGGAGATTGATAAGTTGATTGGGAGGTAGTGAAGAGTGTCCTTTCGCTTTGCTTCGTTTTACTACCAATGACAGCTCAGGATGATAGTGAAGAGAGATACAGATAGCTATCAGGAGTGATGATAATCTCGTCAACGTTTGCCCATTTAGGGGGAGGGAGGTACTTGTCAACTCAAAGGGCAAAGGGTAAAGGGCAAAGGGTAAAGGGTAAAGGGTAAAGGGTAAAGTTCAAAGGATAAAAAGCAGGTTGTTTTCAAGTAGAATTTAATTGAAATAAGCAGAAAAAAATATGAGTAGCCAACGATACAGTCCATCCGGATTTGGGTTTTTGCCTCCGGTGGTAAAAAATTTATTGATTATAAACGGGATATTTTTCCTGGCAACCCTTGCGCTGGGTAATACCGGTCGTTTCGACCTGACCGATTTTCTGGGTCTGCATTATTTTGCTTCTGAAAAATTTGCTCCCTACCAGTTTATCACCTACATGTTTATGCACGGCAGTTTTTCGCATATATTCTTCAATATGTTTGCGTTATGGATGTTCGGCAGTGTATTGGAACAAGCCTGGGGACCGAAGAAATTCATTCTGTATTATATAATTACCGGTATAGGGGCTGCTTTGGTGCATTATATGGTATTTTATTTCCAGGTAACGCCTGTTTTATCAACAATCGATGCTTTCCTGTCACAACCCGACCTGGCATCATTAACTCAATTTGCTGCGAATCATAAATTTATGATCAATGACTCTTCGCTTGAGTTATCGTCGGCTTTTGATAATTTTAAACAGAATTTTAACACTTTACAGAATGATCCCGGCAATATGCAGGCCATGCAGGAATCAGTGAACTTTGTATCGGCATATCGCGAGCATTTCTTAAATTTACCCGTAGTAATAGGTGCTTCAGGAGCTGTTTACGGTTTGTTGCTGGCATTCGGAATGATGTTCCCCAATTCGCTTATCTATCTTTACTTTTTCATTCCCATGAAAGCGAAATGGTTTGTTATCATTTTTGGTATTGTCGAACTGGTATCAGGATTTTACGACCAGGGCAGCAATGTCGCTCACTTCGCCCATCTCGGAGGAATGATATTTGGATTTTTCCTTATTATTTACTGGAAAAAAACTGAGCGGAAAAAACATACTGATTACTGGCAATAGGAAGCATTAATTTGTCGTTTATACTGAAACAATTAAGCATAGCAACTGAATTTATACCTTTCGGGCAAAACTGATAACAGATAATGAATTACAATCAAAATACAGGTGATCGGATACGGAGTATAGCCCGGCTCAGGCCGGAACTTTCGCAACTGATTATTGTGAATGCAGCGGTATGGTTTGCCCTGGCATTGGTGCAGCTTGCAGGATTCCTGTCGCAGCCATCGGGTGCACAGGGCGATCAGCAATGGCTTGGTATTGTCGTGCAGTGGTTAGGCGTGCCGGCATCGGTTCCAAATCTTATGCTTAAGCCTTGGACAATAATCACTTATATGTTTGTGCAGGAGAGTTTCTGGCATTTGTTTTTTAATATGATATGGCTTTTTTGGTTTGGCA
This sequence comes from uncultured Bacteroidales bacterium, assembly GCA_963714825.1. GTDB lineage: Bacteria > Bacteroidota > Bacteroidia > Bacteroidales > UBA4417 > UBA4417. Next base: position 86,335 of record CAVQQF010000006.1, read on the forward strand.
AAATTTTCATGGAATTTATGCCCGGGAAAAAAATATTTACCATTTATATTATCGGCGGTATTTCGGGCGCTCTGAGTTTTATGCTTGCTTACAATATTTTTCCCGTTTTCGAGGAAACACTGCATATTTCAACAACCATAGGTGCATCGGCTTCGGTATTGGCAATAGCAATAGCAACAGCAGTTCTGGTTCCTGATTACACGGTGAATTTACTTTTCCTGGGTCAGGTAAAAATTAAATATATAGCTATTTTTACGATAGTTCTCGATGTGCTTATGATACGCTCGGGGAATGCAGGCGGGCACCTTGCACACCTGGGCGGGGCTGTATCAGGCGCTTTGTATATACTGTACATCCGTAACAATGTTTCACAATTGTTAGGACTGTCGCATTTTAACCCGCTAAAACTGTTCAAACCAAAGCCCTTGCGAAAAGTACACAGTGCCGGCAGGCCTTTAAGCGACGAGGAATACAATAAACAAAAGGCATCGAAACAGCAGAAAATTGATCAGATTCTCGATAAAATTTCGCGCAGCGGGTATACAAGCCTTTCGGCTGAAGAAAAAGAAATTTTATTCAACAGCAGCAATAAATAATACTTTAAATTCGGATATTCATATATAACCAAGCTCCGATAAGTGGTAAAAACAAAAAGGAAAACGGCCGGGTCGAAGAAAAAGATGTCATTTGCCACCAAAGCAATGGTGGTGATAAATATATTTTTTATTTGCCTGCTGCTGCTCTCGTACCTGTCGCTGTATATATCGCCCGAAAAATTCTGGCCTTTGGCTTTCGCCGGACTCGCCTACCCTGTAACCTTACTCTGCAATGTTTTTTTCGTACTCTTCTGGCTTGTTTTCATTAAAAAATATTTCATATTATCACTCATAACCATACTCCTGGGATATAACCAGGTAAAGACCTATATAAAGGTATCAGGATCGGGTCCGACATTATTTACCGAAAAAAGCATAAAGTTGATGAGTTATAATGTGCGCTTATTCGACTTATACAATTGGCGTGAAACTTCGAGTACCAATACCCGTGCAGCGATTTTCGGGCTTATAGCAGCCGAATCGGCTGATATACTATGTTTACAGGAATACTACAGCGGAGCAGGGAAAAAAGCTGATTTCGGAGATACAATATGTATTCAATCGGGATATAAATACCGGGATATAGTGCTTATAAACAAGGAGCATGCACGCCTGCCATACGGGCTTGCCATATTCAGCAAATACCCCATTGTAAAAACACAGAAACTCGATTTCCCTAACAGTAAGGTTAATTTTTGCCAATCGGTTGATGTTAAAATCGGAAAAGATACCCTAAGAGTCCTGAACCTGCACCTCGAATCAGTAAAATTCGGGAAAGAGGACTACAATTTTGTGAGCGAAATTAAAACCACCACCGGCACAAACGAAAACATCAAGAAAGGATCGCTTGCTATTATAGCAAAAATGAAATATGCATATATGAGGCGGGCTTCGCAGATAAATACGGTAGCCGGGTTTATTAAGAGCTCGCCCTACCCCGTTCTGATGGCCGGTGATTTTAACGATACTCCCGTATCGTATAGCTACCGGCAGATTGAAAATATACTTGACGATACGTTTGTGGATGCAGGAAAAGGACTTGGGCAAACACATTCACAATTATTACCTTTGCTCCGCATCGACTATATTTTTCACTCCGACGAACTTAAAACTATTGAACATACTACATTGGATAAAAACTTTTCGGATCATTTCCCTGTGGTTGCGCGATTTATGATTTCGCAATAGAAATATTCAGTAAATGAAGCAGTTAATAATAATATTTGTACCAATAATTCCATGAAATTCCAACTCACATCCGAATATGTCCCTACAGGTGATCAGCCCGATGCCATAAGGCAGCTCACTGAGGGTGTTGAAAGAGGTGACCAGGCGCAGGTATTGCTGGGAGTTACAGGATCAGGAAAAACATTTACTATCGCCAACCTGGTGCAGGAAGTTCAGCGCCCCATACTGGTGCTGAGTCATAATAAAACATTGGCTGCTCAGTTATACGGCGAGTTTAAACAGTTTTTTCCTGATAATGCGGTTGAATTCTTCATTTCGTATTACGATTATTATCAGCCTGAAGCATTTATCCCTATTACAAACACTTACATTGAAAAAGACCTTTCGATAAACGAAGAAATTGAGAAATTACGCCTCAGTGCAACTTCCGCTTTGCTTTCGGGACGGCGCGATGTAATTGTGGTATGCTCTGTTTCATGCATTTATGGAATCGGCAACCCCGACGATTTCAATAATAAGGTAATTCACCTGTCAGTAACTGATAAACTTAGCCGGAACAAGCTCCTGCATGCGCTTGTCGAAAGCCTTTATTCGCGGACAGAGCTTGAGTTAGCCCGCGGCAAATTCAGGGTTAAGGGCGATACCGTCGATGTTTTCCCTGCCAATGCTGATATTGCCTACCGTATTATATTTTTTGGCGATGAAATTGAAAGCCTGGCATCGTTTAATCCCTTCGACGGACTCACCATTGAAACGCTTACCGAAATTACCATATTCCCTGCCAATATTTTTGTTACCTCTAAAGAGAAAATGAAAGAAGCCATATGGGAAATTCAGTCGGATATGGTGAAACAGGTTGAGTACTTTAAGGAAATCGGCAGACATCTTGAAGCCAAACGACTCGAGGACAGGGTTACCTACGATATTGAAATGATGCGTGAGCTCGGCTATTGCTCGGGTATCGAAAACTACAGCCGCTATTTCGATGGCCGGGTTTCAGGTTCAAGGCCATTCTGCCTTATCGACTTCTTTCCACCTGATTTCCTGATGGTTATTGACGAAAGTCATGCCACGGTGCCCCAGATAAGGGCCATGTACGGAGGCGACAGGTCGAGGAAGCAAAACCTGGTGGAATATGGCTTCCGGCTACCCTCAGCACTCGATAACAGGCCCCTGAAATTCGAGGAATTTGAATCCTTACTCGGGCAGATCATATATGTGAGTGCCACACCTTCGGACTATGAACTTAACCAATCGCAAGGCATTGTTGTTGAACAGCTTATAAGGCCTACAGGACTTCTTGATCCACAAATTGAAGTAAAACCCAGCCTAAACCAGATTGACGACCTGCTGAATGAAATTGAATTAAGGACTGTAAAAAACGAAAGGATTCTTGTTACCACGCTTACCAAACGGATGGCGGAAGAACTCTCGAAATACCTTATCAGGCTTGGTATTCGTTGTAAATATATTCATTCGGAAGTTGATACCATGGACCGCGTTGAGATACTCCGCGACCTTCGGTTAGGCAGTATTGATGTATTAATAGGTGTTAACCTTCTTCGCGAAGGCCTCGATTTGCCCGAGGTATCGCTTGTTGCCATTCTCGATGCCGATAAGGAAGGATTTCTGCGGTCCGAAAAATCGCTCACACAAACGGCCGGACGTGCTGCCCGTAACATTAACAGCAGGGTTATTTTTTATGCCGATAAAATTACCCGTTCGATGCAACAAACCATTGATGAAACCAACCGCAAGCGGGCCGTTCAAATTGCCTACAATCTGAAACATAACATCACTCCTACCCAGATTATAAAGAATATTGAAGCTTCGGTACTTACAGGAAACGTTGAGTATAAAACTGATCCGAAAGCCTACGTTGAGAAAGAAACCATTAATACTGCTGCCGATCCGCTGGTACGCTATATGAATGATGAGCAGCTTAAAAAACAATACGACCAGGCCCGGCGTGCGATGGAGAAAGCGGCAAAGGAACTCGATTTTATCGAAGCTGCCCGTCTGCGCGACGAAATGCTGGGTTATAAAGAACTGATTGAGAAAAGGAAAAAAGAAAAATAAAATGGATATTACTGTAAGCCTGGTTCAGCAGGCTATTCTATCAGCTTTTAAAGCAGGGAAGGCGATAATGGATGTATATCAAACGTCTTTCGGTGTTGAACTTAAATCGGATAATAGTCCTCTTACCATTGCTGATAAGCAGGCTCATGCCATAATAGCTGAAGGCCTGGCACCCACAGGCCTGCCCGTATTAAGCGAGGAGGGTACACAAACCGATTATGAAATCCGTAAAAACTGGTCCGATTACTGGCTGGTGGACCCACTCGACGGAACTAAGGAATTTATAAGTAAAAATGGTGACTTTACCGTAAACATTGCGCTGATTAGTCAAAACCAACCCGTCTTCGGAGTGGTGTATGCCCCGGTACCCGGATTACTCTACTGGGGAAGCCAAAAGGGCTCTTTCCGCCTCGATGTGAACCTTTTGATTGATCTTACCCTGGTACGCTTCGACGAGATTGAGTATTTTGCCGAGCGTTTACCCTACGTTTCGAAATCAGATGGCTACACAGTACTGGGCAGCCGTTCGCATTTGAATGCTGAAACGGAAGCATTTATAGCTGAGTTGCAGAAAGCACGTACCAAACTGACGTTTATTATGCGTGGCAGTTCACTTAAGTTCTGTACACTTGCCGAAGGCGAAGCCGATATATATCCACGATTTGGCCCCACAATGGAATGGGACACTGCTGCAGGTCATGCTGTTGCTTTTTTTGCAGGTTGTACCGTGAATCAGCATGAGAATAATCTGCCCCTGGAATACAACAAGCCTTCGTTGCTGAACCCGTATTTTATTGCTGAACGAAAAAAAAAGAGGTAATCAGCCGACTACCTCTTTTTTATTTTCAATGATCAGAGTTTATTTATCGCTAACGCTGATGAGTTCAACGTCGAACACAAGCGGTGCATAAGCAGGAATATCGTTTCCGGCTCCATTGGCTCCATACCCAAGTTTCGAAGGAATAATAAGAGTGGCTTTTCCACCTGCATTCATCATGCCTATGCCTTCGTCCCAGCCGGCGATAACCTCACCTTTACCGAGAGTGAATTCGAAAGGTGTGGAAGGCTCACGTGTGAGTGACGAATCGAAGACTTTACCGTTAAAAAGTTTGCCAGTATAGTGTACTTTTACTTTTTTACCGGCTGTGGCCTTAGCACCTGTTCCTTTAACTTTTTCGATATAATAAAGTCCGCTGCCATTAGGTTTGGCTGTGATTTTATTGTCTTTTACATATTGTGCAATAAGTGCAGGCTCCTTGCCCATGGCTTCAGCTGATGCTTTTTCAGCTTTAGCTTCTTCGTCCTTCTGTGCTTTTTCGTGCTCTGCTTTGGTTTTGAGGTCGAGGACTTCAATATCATAAACCACAGGTGAATAAGGAGCAATGATATCCTCCCCTGTCATATCTTTCTTTCCTCTTTCGCCAAAGCCCATTTCAGCCGGAACAATAGCAGTTATTTTGCTTCCTTTTTTCAGATTGGTTACAGCCTCATCAAAACCTTTGGTATCAAATGGCTGACCGAATTCGAATGTGATAGGGCGACCCTGATCGAGTGTCGAAAAAATCTTTTTTCCTTCGATAGAGGAAACTGTCAGGTTAATTTTTACAAAGTCTGTTTTCTGAATCGAACGCCCTGATCCGGCATTTTGTGTAATCACATAAACGCCTGTTGATGATGGCGATACGGAAATATTATTCTTTTTAAGGTAAGCTTCAATTTTAGCAGGTTCTTCACTTTTTAGTTTTTCTGCCATTTCAGCATCAGCTTTCTCGCGTTCCTCAACAGTTTGAACTTTAAGGAGTTTAACATCAAAAAACATTTTCGAGGTGCTGTCGACACCTTCGGGAAGTTGCGGATATTTTGCGGTTTTTGTAAAAAAGTCTTTTGCGTTAACAATAAATGTTGCACTATCACCAACTTTCAGCATTCCAAAAGCTTCGTAAATATCGCCTTTGAATTCGGATTTTGCCAGGTTCAGCTCAAAGGGTTTTGCGATATCAGCAGAATTGAACAGGATTGAATCTTTATCATCAATCTTAAGCCTGTACCTGATATTCATTGTTAAAATACTTCCTTCGGTGGCTTTCAGGGAGTCCTTATTTTCCACATAGAATTTGTAAAGAATTCCGCTCTCCGATTTTTTAAATCCGGGAAAGTCGGAACAGGAAGTAATTAAAAGGGTGCTGATTAATACAGCTCCAAGGGTTAAAAGTGTTCTGATTTTCATTTTACGTTAATTATTTCAGTTTAGTTGAATGGTTATTATTTTATTGTAAATCAATTAGTTTAACAGTGTATATGAGGGTTGCTTTCTGAGGAATTTTATCCTGGTCGCCCGCTAAACCATGTGCAAGGTACGAAGGAATTATAAAGGTAGCCTTATCGCCTACCCTTAGTAACAACATTCCTTCCTCGAGTCCGCTTTCAACTCCCCCGCTTCCCAGCCTGAACTCTTTTGCGCCGCTCTGTTTTGAACTGTATATGCTTTCTCCGTTAATGAGTTTAACTTCGTAATCGAAAACGGCAATACGGCCTGCCATTGCTTTCTCTCCGCTTCCCTTCTCGGTAATCGTGTAACGCAGGCCTGTACCTGTTTTATTGAACTCCCGCTTATTAATGGCAATGTATTTATCAATGTGTTCATCTTCAGCTTTAATGGCTGCTTTATTGGCCTCGAGTAATCTTTCAGTTACCTGTTCCTGGCTCAGTATCTTTTTTGTTTTTTTCGGTGACGAATCGCAACCCGTCGTTATCGATATTACACAACACACAAAAGCTAGGAATAAAAACAACCGTAAATTCATAGCTGTATCTTATTTATAATTTGACAGGGAATTATGAATTTCGACGCTATATGCCGGTAAAAGTGATTCGAACCATTTGAGTGTTTCGGCCATAGGCTTAAAAACATCACCGCCTGCCGCATTGCGGTGGCCGCCGCCGTTAAAATGAGCCCGTGCCAGTTCGTTGACCGAAAAATCGCCCTTACTACGCAGCGAAACCCTGATACGGTCGTCGCGCTCGGTAAACAATGCTGCCACAGCAACATTCTGTATGCTTAATGCATAATTCACAACCCCTTCAGTATCGCCCTGCTGGTAATCGAAATTAGCCAGGTCGTCCTTCGACAGCCATATATAGGCGGTTGAAAATTCGGGCAGCACTTTTAAATTTGTTCCAAGGCATTTTCCAAGCAATCGCATACGGCTCTCGGTGTAAGTGTCGTAAACCATACGGTGGATCCTCTCCACATCAATTCCTGATTTTATAAGATCAGCCGTAATTTCGAAAGTCTCGTAACGGTTGCAGCTAAAACTGAAGGAACCTGTATCAGTCATTATTCCAACAAACAGGCATTCAGCTATTTGCTGCGAAATACCATCATTAAACCCCAGTTTACTAAGTACCTGGTATAGCAATTCGGAAGTGGACGACACTTCAACAACTGAGAATACCACATCAAATTCGTTTTCGGGCTGAACATGATGATCAATTATAACCTTGGTGGCCTTAGCAGTTTTAAGCTGATCAGTAAAAAGTTTCACCCTGCCCAGGCCGTTATAATCCAAACAGAAAATAAGATCGGCAGAGGCAATCAATTGGTCCGCAAATGCAGGGTCATCCTGGTATATCACAGCCTGTTCGCAACCCGGCATCCATTGCAGAAACGGGGGTAATTCATTGGGAATTAAAACCCGGGCATTAATATTTTGCGATGCCAGGTAATGGTACAATGCCAGCGACGACCCAATAGCATCACCATCAGGATTATAATGTGTTGTAATCAACACTTCCGACGCTTCTGACAGTAGTTTCTGTAAATACGTGATGTTCGATTCGAATTCGCTCAAAAGTGTTGTTTTAGGAAAAAATAAATCTGAGCAAAATTACCAATTAAAACTTTATGATGTTATGCTTGTTACAATTAAAAACATACATTTGTTGCAACAACAATTTTACGTATTATGTCAGGAAATATCACATTTACAATGATCAAACCAGCTGCTTTTAAGGCTGGTAAAACTGGACTTATCATTCAGAAATTCATTGAGAACGGCTTCACTATCAAGGCGATGCGTCTTACTAAACTGCACCAGGAAGATGCTGAGGCATTTTATGCCGTTCATAAAGGAAGGCCTTTTTACGACGACCTGGTAAAATTTATGGCCTCAGGACCAATAGTTGCTGCCGTACTTGAAAAAGAAAATGCTGTTGAGGAATTCCGCAAACTGATAGGCTCCACTGATCCTGCAAAGGCGGAAGAAGGGACTATCCGTAAGCTTTATGCCATCTCCATACAGCAAAACGCAGTTCATGGTTCGGATAGTGACGAAAATGCTCTTATCGAAAGCAGTTTCTTCTTCACTCAGTTCGACAGGTTCTAAGTTTATGATTCAGGGAAATATTCCCTGAACGTATTATCCGAATAAAATTCTACGATTTTAGCAATGCTTTTCGTAGAGGTATTATTTTGTGCTTTTTTAAAATTTTCTGTTTCAACTTTCATCGAAGGGAGATTTGCCTGTTCCTCCTCTTCTGTATTTTCTTTATCTGCTACATCAATTTTTAACGCCTCAGTTTTACTGTTTTTGGTCTGATGCTCCTGCTGGATTAAGTCATTTTCCCTGCGAAAATCGGTAGCTCGTTCAGGAGTCATGCCCGAAAACAGATCCACCGAAGACCTGGCAGGTGATGAAACAGGCTTCAAAGCCTCGTCGGGTGGTGTATCCGCATCATTTTCTTCGTCTTTAAAAAGCTGTCCTTTACCGAACATTAACCACTCCATATCAACTTCCGGGTACCTGAGCAGAATTTTCTGTACAAAATCGAGGCTTGCATTGTTGCGACCTGAGATGATATGCGAAATGCTCGACTTCGTAACCCCGATCTCATCAGCAAATTGAGCCGCTGTAAGATTCTTCGCTTTTATAAGTAATTCAATCCTGTCCTTCATTTGTAAACTCTGATTAATAAAACCTTTACAAATGTAATGCAATCATAAATAACTTCCATACAGTAATTTATAAATAAATTAATTGTTTTTAACACTGCTGTTTACAATTAAATATCTGATTTAATTATGTGATTTATTATATTATATATCAGTCTATTAGCTAGTGAATACGATACTATATCCTGCCCCTTGAAGATTTACCAATAACTTAAAGTATATGTTTAATATAATAGTGTAAATAGCTGGTATAGTACATATTAAGATACTGTTTAGTTGATATTTATTAACAAATACACATTTGTAATTGCATACAATTGTAAATACCTACATCAATACACACTACAACACTCTATAACAATGCATTATGATACTTATCAATATATTGGTTTACATATGTGTATATAGCGTTACATCTGTATACTATACAGGTTTACATCCGTAATCCCTTATAATTACATTTGTAATTCGAACTGAGTTCACAATTCTATATTACCCGAAGTGCGTACTCTCTCTTTTTTTGTTCATTGCTCCTACTCTATTATTGTAGCGGATAGTAAAATACAAAACCGCCATACGGTTCTGTTCAAAATAAAAATTAACCCTGCAAAATGCGGTTAAACTCTGTTTCTATTAAAATTTAGTCGGTGCTATAATGGTATGCCTGTTTTTTTTCAATTGTAAAGGAGTTGATAGTGTGTGAAACCTCTGTAACTCATTAATTACAAATTATTTAATTCATATAACCCTGAAATTAAAGAAAATTTATATATTTATATTGTATGTATATTTAAAGCAGGTTCAGAGCTTCTCTGCTGACAAGAAATGAAAAATGAAACGGAATTGAGTTTCGTCTCAAAGAATGAGTAAATTTTAATAATGAATAGGTTCCCGGAACCAGGGCAGATAAATACAAAGAAAATCTAAGGTTGAGTGGTTTTGGTTAATAACTAAACCGAAAGAAATTATATGGATGATACTATCCTCAAAAGGTGATAAACTCCTGCAGGTATTTGAGATGATCTTTTAACACCAATATATCTATACAGGTGAAGTTTTTAAAATGTTTTTCACGATAACTTTATATTCATCATCTGGAATATGCATGGCATCCTTTCTGCAAAACCCTGAATACATTGCACATTCGCTGTTACACCCGCCTGAACCGAATATACAAATCAAAAGCAAGTCAATAGTTTTAATCACTTCACGACAAAAAAAACCGGCACGAAGCCGGTTATAAAAAGTGTTTTGCTGGTAATTATTTTTTGATAATTTTCCCGGTATAAGCTGCAGTGCCACTCGAAAGGCGGGTAATATAAATGCCCGATGGTAAATATCCTATATCGTTTAATTGCAGGCTTTGCATACCATTTTCATTTCCTGAAAAAGAGTAAACAAGCTGTCCCTGCATATTAATTATTTCGAGACTGAACTTCCCGGTAACCGGAGCCGGAAATCCGAGTGTAAGTTTGTTGGCAACAGGATTCGGGTAACTTACAATTACTCTATCCACAGGTTTATTTTGAACCGACATCGACGAGGCAGCAGACTGATAATTAGGAATTCCCCAACCCAGCAAGGAATCGGGCTGGTTAGCCTGGCTTGCTGTTGCTTTAATTAATTCTATTATCTGCATGTTTGAATAAGCTGGTACTGCCTGCCACAGGCAAGCGGTTATACCGCATGTAATAGGAGAGGAAAATGAAGTTCCGCTGCCGTACGCAAGACCTCCTGGATAATAAATTGCAGAACCTGATCCCTGAGCTGAAACCGTGGGTTTTATGCGGCCATCGTAAGTAGGTCCTACTGAACTGAAGCCTGCCCTGTTTCCAAAGGCATCGACAGCACCAATGGTGAAAACGCTGTCGCCGTCGGCAGGTGCGCCTATATACCTCCAAGCATCTCCACCCGAATTACCGGCACTATTAACAACCAGAATCCCTTTCTTTGCAGCCATGTCAGCTCCTATTGTGACAACCGTAGTATTTCCATCCATATCAGCATAGGTATGATTTGTTGCCGGATCGTCGAATTCGGTATAACCCAGGGATGAGTTTATAAGGTCGGCACCAATGCTGTCAGCAAATTCGGCACCGCTTACCCAATAGTACTCCTCGATAATACGCTCAAATTCACCCACTTCGGTACGAATAAGCCAGTAATCGGCCTTAGGTGCGGTTCCAACCATTTGTCCGTTAAGGTATGCGCCCATGCATGAAAGAACGCTGGTGCCGTGGGTATGCATACTGGTAGCGTAAACATTATTTCCTGGCTGATGGAAGTCGCGGGTGCCTTTGATCTGGTTGTTTGCACGCAGGCTGTCGAAACAGTTCATAATATTTGTTGAATTAAAACCTGCATCGAGCACAGCTATGGTCATGCCTTGTCCGCTGAAACCGTTATTATGCAGGAACTGTCCTTTCATCTGGTCAATCTGGTTAAAAGCTGCTCCATAACTGTACACATCGGCTGTAGCATTTTTAGTGATTGTTTGCGTCCAGGCACTTATGTTTTCGTTTGCAAAATATGGTTTTGTGGCAGGTGATGGAGGCATGTCATCAAGTGCTATATCTATTTGCCTGGATTTCGACACGAAAGCCAATTTCGAAATATTGTCGAAAATTTCGGGTGTAGTTTCAATAACAATAGTATTGAGCCAGCGCGAGCGGGTGAGTATTTTTGCCCCGGTTTCGGCTATTGATTTTACATATTGCTCATTTACAGGGATATCCGACAGGTCGAATGCAATTTTCTGTTTCAGCCTCCGTTCAATAGCCTTATCGGTGAGATATTGCGAAGGGTTGATAGAAGCGTCGGAATTAACACCTTTATCGTTGAATTGAACCACGTACATATTGCGGGCAGGCTGCTGTGCGTAAATTGACGTCACAAAAACAAGTGATACTATTAGCAGGAAAGTTTTTCTCATAATTCTTTTTATTATTCTGCAAATATAACAATCAAAATGTATGTAAGGTTTGAAATCGGACATTATGTAATATTTTGTAAGAAACTACAGGAGAGCTGATCGGCTAAAAAAGTGTAATTTTGCCTTGAAAAACCGAACACCCTATGCGTATTGATATTATTACAATTTTCCCCGAAATGCTCGAAGGCCCTTTCAGCCATTCCATGATAAAACGTGCACAATCGAAAGGACTGGCCGAGATTCACCTTCACAATTTACGCGAATTTGCTGATAATAAGCACCGTAAGGTCGACGATTATGCTTTTGGCGGAGGAGCCGGTATGGTTATGATGATACAACCGGTAGCCGATTGCATTGATAAACTGAAAGCCGAACGAACCTACGACGAAATTATTTTCATGACTCCCGACGGGGAGTTGTTCGATCAGCCCATGGCCAACCAACTGTCGTTATCGGCCAACATTATTATTATGTGCGGGCATTATAAAGGTATTGACGAACGACTGCGCGAGCATTATTTTACCCGCGAAATATCGATAGGCGATTATGTACTTACCGGCGGGGAACTGGCTGCTGCGGTAGTTTCTGACGCTGTTATCCGACTGATACCCGGCGTTTTAAGTGACGAAACTTCGGCATTATCCGACTCGTTTCAGGACAATTTATTATCGCCGCCGGTTTATACCCGACCATCGGACTACAAAGGATGGGTAGTGCCCGAAGTATTGTTGTCGGGGAATGAAAAAGAAATAAAAAAATGGCAGTACGAAAAGGCATTAGATCGCACAAAAATCCGCAGGCCTGGCATGTCCGATCACTAAAAGAGTGATTAATTGCAACTAAATATCACTATAAGCACTTGCATATAACGCAATAATTTTGTAATTTAGCCAACAAATAAATACAAATAATTAAAACTATACTATTATGGGATTAAAAGACTCTCTTAAAAAGTTGTTTGGAACATCGAAAGATGTTACTTCAGCAAAGGCTGCTGAGTTAAAAGATAAAGCTGCACATGGTGTTGATTCAGCCAAGGAATACTCCAAAGAAGTTGCCGGTAAAATCGACGATAAATTCGGTGAAGTTAAGGAAGTTGCTAAAGAGGCAACTGATAAAGTTAAAGATTTCGGCGAAAGCATTAAAGAAAAGGCAGAAGATGTACTTGAGAAACTCGATGATAAGGCAGCCGACCTGGTTGACAAGCTCGAAGAGAAAATCAGGGGTGGAGCTGACGAAGCAGGTGAAACGGCAGAAGCAGTAAAAGAAAAAGCTGCTGATGTTGTTGATAAAGTGAAAGACGCTGCCGAAGACCTAAAATAGTTTTCGACCGATTGTGATGATAAGTTCAGTAATATGAATTTGCTATCCGTTATTAAACATTCCCTGTGGTTTGTTCCATAGGGATTTTTTTTTCGACGCTAAGGTAAAAACAGCTTTGCAGGATACGCTCAACATTACAGTAGCTGGAATTCCGGCATAATTATTACCTGGTTGCAATGATTTGTAAAGTCATATCATTATGATTACCTGATATTTGCAACATCAATTCAAAATATTTTCTGGGGTAAACCTCTGAAAATTATAGCTGCAATATTTCATTCTGATCACCGATTTCGGGTTATGAACACTGTTATGTTAAAAAAAGAGAAGCAAAGTTGTTTTATTTCAAATTTTTAGCGTAAATTTGCACTCATTTTTGAGGAAAACGCACAATTAATACATAAAATAATGAGTAAGAAGGAGTTAATTCAATACGTCGAAGATCAATTTGTAGTTAAGAGTGATTTACCTGCTTTTAAGGCCGGTGATACCATTACTATTCACTATAAGATTAAGGAAGGTGAAAAAGAACGTATTCAGCTTTTCCAGGGAGTTGTTTTGCAACGCTCGGGCGAAGGCGCAACCGAGACTTTTACTATCCGTAAAGTATCAGGTACTGTAGGTGTTGAAAGGATTATTCCTGTTTGTTCACCTTTTATTGATAAAATTGAAGTGAACAAGCGTGGTGCTGTTCGTCGCGCCAGGATTTTCTACCTTCGTGAACTCAAAGGTAAGAAAGCACGTATCAAGGAAAAACGTAAATAAGATTTTACCAGAAGATGATAGTAAAGAGGTTGTTCTGAAAAGAACGACCTCTTTTTGTTTTTTTATGGTTTGCTGTTATTCAGGCTTAAGGTTTGATCGATTAAAAAATATCAGGGATTGATCGGAGCCTGATTTTTTATCCTGTAGAATCAGATTTTAATGATATAATGCTTACGGTACATTACGAAAACCACGAGCAACCAGAACCCTGTGTAGAGTATTGCGCCCAGTAAGGATGCATTTACAGGTGATAAGCCGGTTGATAGATATTGAGTGAACAACCAATCGTATAATGTTATTTTTGTTGCAGCTGCTGATACATGGATCATTCCTAACAGAATAATCCCGATTTCAGATCCAAAATAAGCTGTAATCGGGTTGGTTCCGAATGCAAGGAATGGAGTTGCAAACCAGCTGATTCGCTTTATATCCGATAGCCAGTAAAAAATACCCAGAATAACCATAGCCAGGCCCGAAGTATACAGTACATACGAACTGGTCCAGAGTTGTTTGTTAACCGGGAATATTTCGCCCCAGGCAAGTCCGCTGATTATAAGCAAATTACCAAAAACCATGAACTGAATAAGTTTATCCTTTTCATTTTGTACTTTCATAAACGAATGCCCTGCAAGTACACCAATAAATCCACTTACCAAGGCCGGAAATGTGCTTAAAATACCTTCGGGGTCATATAATCGGGTATAAACCCATACATGTTTTCCGAGTACAAGCCTGTCGAGCCATGCTGCCAGGTTGGTGGTTGGCTCCAGGTTAGCCGGGCCAAAACCGGGTACAGGTACCAATGTCATTAATGCCCAATAACCCAGCAAAATGCCTGCTGAAACATACCACAGCACTTTTACTTCGCCGTATATAAGGAACAGGCCGCAGACCAGGTTTACTATCGCTATCCTCTGCAACACTCCCGGGATGCGTATATTAGCCAGGTCGGTGAAAGGAAAACTATTAATAATGAGCCCCAACAGGAATATAATGGCCGAGCGCCTGATAAGCTGAAGCACAAGCTTTTGCCTGGATGTTCCTTTTTGTAACCGCCGCGAAATGGAAAGTACTGCTGCAAATCCCATAGCAAAAATAAAAAACGGGAAAACAAGGTCGGTGGGCGTACAGCCATTCCATTCGGAGTGACGAAGAACAGGATAGGCATAACTCCAGCTTCCGGGCGTATTCACAATAATCATTGCCATAATGGTAAGTCCGCGAAATATATCGAGAGATATGATTCTTTTTTCGGGCAAGTTCATAGTGAGGAATCAATAATGAAGGTTGGAAATCCGGAACTTTTCAGAGGTTTATGTCAAAAATACACTATCTATTCATTCAAACAGCAGCGATATCACAAATAATATTAATAAATAAAGTGCTTTTATAAATATAATTTCATTTAATTTTAGTATCTTATATTTATAATTACAACACAATCAAACATATAGAACATAAAATAATTCAAATATTAAATAACTGTACTATTTTGTAATTTTCTTTTAATTTTATAGCAGGTTTTCGAAACGGATAAATGAAGGTAAAATTTTTACTATAATATGCAAGAGGGACTAATACCGAATGTTTCAGTTGATTGTGTGGTTTTTGGATTTGACTTCACGAATCTGAACGTTCTTTTAATTGAGCGGAATATCACTATTGACAAAATCGAATATGCCGACCTGAAATTACCGGGTGATTTGATGCGCCTTGATGAAGACCTTGACGATTCGGCTGAGCGCATACTTAAAGAGAATACCGGGCTGAGTGATATTTACCTGAAGCAGTTCAAATCATTCGGTTCGCCCGACAGGCTGAAGAGGAAGAAACGCGATTTGGAATGGCTCCGGCAGATTGATCATCCGGAAGAACATGTAATAACCATTGCTTACTATTCGCTTATTGATATCTCGGAGCAGAAAAGTTCGAAACTTGTTATCAGCAATAATGCCCGCTGGTGCCCGGTGAATGAAGTTACTGACCTGGTAATGGATCACCTGAATATACTCACCAATGCACTGGAACATCTGAGAATTGAGTTATTGAATAAGCCTATTGGTTTCGAACTGTTGCCCGATAAATTTACGCTTTCGCAATTACAGAAACTGTATGAAGTAATACTTGGGACTTGTTTTGATAAGCGAAATTTCCGTAAAAAGATTTCGAGCATGAAATACCTGATACCTCTGAACGAAAAACAGACGGGAGTGGCACACAAACCAGCCAGGCTTTATATTTTCAGCCGCGAAGTGTATACAAAAACCAAGAAAGATAATTTTGATTTCTCTTTGTGAGAAATTTCACTCATCAAAAAGCTAGAATACTTCCAGGATTTTCATGGATTTACCCCTGAATTTGAACGAATCGCCCGCTTTAAGTTCTTTCATTGCCGTAGCTAAGGGAACAACGGGTGATATCACATAATAATCATTTCCATCCATTTCGATTTTCCCTATTCCCAACAGAATAAAAATTGTTTGCTTATCGAGCACAACCATGGCACCCGATTCAATTTTTGTTGAAGGTTTATCTAAATTGATCTGGTGCAGAAACCTCAGTTCTTCCTCAACTACAGCAAGTTGCTGAGCAAGCATATCACGTTTGCGCATAACCTGGGTTCTGAACGAATCGTACCTGTCCCTGGCCGGGCCATATTCATTGGCAGCCTTTTGGGCGTCGGCCATAGCAGACAGTGAGTGGGCTTTCGACTCCTCCTTTATTTCAATACTTTTTTCGAGTAACCTCTTTTTTATACTAATATCTGTAGGCATATATTATTTTCTAGTGTACAACAATAGTTTTGTTTATTTCTTGTAAAGATAATTATTTTTACTTAGAGTATCTTTGCCTGAGCCAAATTTAACAGTTTTTAATCAGAAAACACTAAAATTCGAAAGTAACGAATGTTGATTCTAACCCGATTCGCAGACCGATCCCTATTTTAATATAGCTGCCGAAGAGTATTTGATTAAAAACTCGGAAGAGGATATGTGCATGATCTGGATAAACCAGCCTTCGGTTATTATTGGTAAACATCAGAATGCTTATGCCGAAATTAACTATCCCTATGTGAAACGGAACAATATTCCGGTAATCAGACGGATAAGTGGCGGTGGCGCTGTGTATCACGATACAGGAAATGTGAATTTCAGTTTTATACGTTTAAGCGGTAAAAATAACCAGGTTGACTTTAACAGGTTCACCGGAGTAATTATTGAGTTTTTGCAAAGCCAGGGAATAGTTGCCAACACAAATGCCCGCAACAGCCTGTTGGTAGGTGAATCAAAATTTTCGGGACATGCCGAACATGTATTCCGCAACAAGGTATTGCATCACGGAACCATGCTTTTTAACACCGATCTGCAGGTTTTGCAAAGCAGCATTACACCTGTAAAAGAGTTTAAGGGAAAAGCCCTGGCATCCGTCAGGAGTAAGGTTGCAAACCTGGCTCCACTCCTACCCTTGCTTACTGATATACAGCAATTTATTAAAGTGTTTACCGAATGGCTTATGGTGTTTTATCATCAAAGCCATCCTTATTACCTTACAGTTGAGGATGAGGCAGCGATACAAAAACTCGCTGAGGAAAAATACCGGACATGGCAATGGAATTTTGGGTATTCGCCGGCATATTCCTTTGAAATCAGCATGGATGCCACACCTGAACCGGTGACAGCTTTATTAAAAGTCGAAAACGGCGCATTTACAGGTTTCGAAATAAAAACAGTTCACGAAAACCAATTTTTAGAAGAACTATTACACAATCTGAAAGGGATTTTACACAAAGAGGATGAAATTGATAATTTTATTGAGAAAAATCAGCATTTGCTTGAACTTGCAGCGGTGAATGCTGTTACATTGAGAGAATCATTTTTCAGATAACAATACTTAAACTTAACCAACAAGCTATAATTTTCGATTATGAACTCACAGGAAATTTTCAACAAACTCTGGGCCGCTTACATATCGCAGAACCCGGAAGCAAAGCAGGTATATGATTGTTTTATTTCGGAAGGCGAAAAAGTAGAGAACGATCATATCGCTTTCCGCACATTTTTCGATACAAGATTAAATGTTGATGTGTTAGCGCGCCCTTTTATGGAAGCCGGCTATGTACAAAAAGGCTATTATATATTTGAGGACAAGCACCTTACAGCAAAACATTACGAGCACGAGAGTATTCCGAACGCGCCAAGGGTATTTATCAGCCAGCTGATGACCGATTTTTTTAGTCCCGAACTGCAAGCCATTGTTAAACAGTGTGCGGCGAGGGTGCCCGATGAGCTTGTTTTTGGGAATGATTTGATTTTTTCGGGTAATGTATGGGGACCTCCCTCCTACGAAACCTACGAAATGCTTCGTAAGGAATCGGAATATGCTGCCTGGCTTTATGTGTATGGATTTGTTACCAACCACTTTACTGTCAGCATCAATTCACTTAAAAAAGCACGATACCATTATCAAGGTCAACGAGTTTCTGAAACAAAAGGGGTTCAAGCTCAATGATTCGGGAGGTGAAATAAAGGGCACACCCGAAGAGCTACTTGAACAATCGAGCACCAAAGCAGGGATTCTGCCTGTTGAATTTGTGGAAGGCTGTTTCGAGATTCCTTCGTGTTATTATGAGTTTGCATACAGGCATAAGGATACCGACGGCAAATTGTATTCAGGTTTTATCGCAAAATCAGCCGATAAAATATTTGAGAGCACTGATTTTTACAAGAAATAGAAAATCAAAGGATACTCAGGTAGCAGAATTTATTGTTTGGTAATTATAGCTAATTATTAGAGTCTGTTAAAATTTTTTTTAATTCTTAATGAGTGAGGGGAGACAAGGCGAGGGGTGAAAGGCGAAGATATCTTAGGAAATTTGATTTTAAATTGATGATTCTTCCCTGCCTGCGTGATGCAGTCAGGCAGGCGTCTCCGGACTCCCGTCTTCTGACCTTTTATTACTTAACTAAGGGGATTTAGTAAATTTAAACAGTGACTTAATCAGGTAAGCCTGTTACAGGAAATTACTATAAAGGCGGTACGATCATACTTTTGATTGTCTGCCTTTTTTTGTGAAGGTCAATATTTTACAAATTCTTATTACCGGCCGGAAGTAAAAATAAAAAAAAGTCAGGGGCATGCAGTACCACTCTCTTTTGATAACCCACAATTTACTACTTTTGATCGCAAAAATAGCTTCACATGACTTTACGACTTAAAACACTCATTTTACTACTGGTTTTCGGATTGGTTTACACAAATACGTTTGCGCAGAAGTATAATTCCTTCGCCGGAGTAAGGTATGGTTGGGCTTTGCCTATGGGCGAAATGGCCTCGCACGAATACGGGTACGGAGGCTATGCCTTATTAGGGAAGAGCTATGGCGCTGAGGCAGCCTGGTTTATAACACCTGAAATCGGATTTGGTGCAGATATTTCCTTTAACTCCTTTGGATTCGCTGCAGGATATTATGCCGAAGATTATAAGGAAAGTGAGCCTTCGATAAATAAAGTTGACATGCTTTCGGGTCCCTATAAAATAGTAACCTACATGGCAGGACCTTATTATAAAGTTCAGTACAGCCCCAGGCTGCGTTCCACTTTTAAGCTTATGGGTGGATTGATGAACGCACGCACTCCTGACCAGTTTTATGGTGCCGATGTATTTTTTGCCGGCAAGCTATACTTCTGGAAAACAGGCTCTTCCGACTCAAGGTTTACTTTCCTCACAGGCGCTTCCTTCGAGTATAAGCTTTATGATCAGGTGAGTCTTCTGCTTCAGGCCGATTTTACCTACGCACAGATGGCATTCGCATTTTCAAAAGGAAGTTCAGGTTATGTCGATCATTTGCATATGCCTGTTTTCAGGTTACAACCCGGAATAAATATTCATTTTTAGCAGCATTTTCAGTTTGGACTTTAGCGATTGTCCGTTAATCACCTAATGCATTAAAAATAAAGTAATTATGAAGAATATTAAAAAGCAATATCGTATTAAGGCTGCTGCCGAAGACATTTTTACGGCTTTAACCAATCCCTTGACTATCGAAGTATGGAGCGGAGCAACTGCTGTAATGGAAGCGGTTGCAGGCACGGAGTTTTCGTTGTGGGATGGCGATATTACAGGTATTAACCTGGAAATTGAACCCGGTAAAAAGATTATGCAGGAGTGGTATTTCGAGGATGAAGAAGGGATGGAGGCAGAGCACAAATCAATTGTTACTATTACGCTCCATAGCGAGGGTACTTCAACCAACGTTGAATTGCTGCACATTAACATCCCCGATGAGGCATTCGAAAACATAGTGGATGGCTGGGATCGCTACTACTTCAAACCACTGAAGCAACTGGTGGAAGAATAAAATGGAAACCACAATTATTCCTCATAATAAACTCGCTGAGCTTAAAGCCTCGCTTAAGGGTGAAGTATTTGCCGACGAATACACGCGTTTATTGTATGCAACCGATGCTTCGGCCTACCGGCAGATACCGCAGTTAGTGGTGCGTCCTGCTGATGCCGGTGATTTGAAAACCCTGATTTCGTTTGCAAGGAAAATGAAAACCTCGCTTATCCCTCGTGCTGCCGGCACCTCACTGGCCGGGCAGGTGGTCGGCGGTGGAATTGTTGCCGATATTTCGAAACATATGACCAGTGTTCTTGAGGTTAATGCTGAGGAGCATTGGGTAAGAGTTCAACCCGGCGTAGTTCTCGATGAACTGAATAAAATACTGGAGCCTACGGGTTTATTTTTCGGTCCCGAAACGTCGACCTCCAACCGCTGTATGATTGGCGGTATGGTGGGGAATAATTCATGTGGCTCACATTCACTGGTTTATGGCAGCACACGTGATCATACACTTGAAGTAAAAACACTGCTGGGCGATGGATCTGAAGTGGTTTTCGGTAAGCTAACGAAAACTGAGTTTGAACAGAAATGCCGGCTCGAAAGTCGCGAAGGAGATATTTACCGGAATATAAACTCCATACTTGGAAATACTGAAAACCAGCTGGAGATCAGGGAGCAGTTTCCGGATAAATCCATACACCGCAGAAATACCGGGTATGCCATCGACTTATTGCTCGAAAGCGAGCCGTTCGGTGATTCAGATGAAGAATTCAATTTTTGCAAGCTGATTGCAGGATCCGAAGGCACTTTATGCTTTATTACAGAGATTAAGTTAAACCTTGTTCCCTTACCACCAAAGGAAAAAGCGCTGATATGCGTTCACTGCCATACGCTGGATGAGGCATTTAAGGGAAATATTATTGCCCTGAAACACGGCCCCGTAGCTATTGAGCTGATGGATCATGTGATACTTGAACAAACCAAGGCCAATATTTCGCAGCGGAAAAACCGTTTTTTCCTCGAAGGGGAACCTGCTGCTGTGCTTCTGATAGAACTATCGGAAAAAACAAGGACTGAAATCGATCAGAAAGCTACATCAGTGATCAAGGATCTTAAGCTGGCCGGATTTGGTTATTCCTACCCGCTTGTTTACAACCAGGATGTTAACAAAGTGTGGGCGTTGCGTAAAGCCGGACTGGGCGTATTGTCAAACCTGCCGGGCGATGCCAAACCGGTTGCCGTTATCGAAGATACAGCTGTTAATCCGGAAGTTCTGCCCGAATATATGAATGATTTCAGGCAAATGCTGAAGCGGTTGAACCTCGATTGTGTTTATTATGCCCATATTGCCACCGGGGAGCTTCATCTCAGGCCTGTACTTAACCTGAAGGATCCAAAGGATGTGGAACTCTTTCATACTGTGGCACTTGAAACAGCAAAACTGGTAAAAAAATATCGTGGTTCGTTGAGCGGTGAGCATGGCGATGGGCGCCTGAGGGGTGAATTTATCCCTATGATGATAGGCGAACACAATTATTCACTGCTTCAGCAAATAAAAGAAACCTGGGACCCGGAAGGCATTTTTAATCCTGAAAAGATAACCCGCACCCCGCCCATGAACACCAGCCTGCGCTTTGTTCCGGGAGTCAGGGTTACGGAACCTGATACCATTTTCGACTTTTCGGGAACACAGGGCATTTTGCGCGCTGCCGAGCAATGCAACGGCTCTGCCGATTGCCGCAAGAGTTCAGTAATAGGTGGTACCATGTGTCCCAGCTATATGGCTACACTGGACGAAAATTCGACCACACGCGCCAGGGCGAATATTTTGCGCGAATTCCTGACTCATTCCGATAAGAAAAACCGTTTCGATCATAAGGAAATATACCAGGTAATGGACCTCTGCCTCTCGTGCAAAGGCTGTAAGAGCGAATGCCCGAGCAATGTGGATATGGCTAAATACAAAGCGGAGTTCCTGCAACACTGGCACGATGCCAACGGAATTCCTATTCGGACCCGCATTATTGCCAATATTTCGAAACTCAATAAGCTTGGAATGATTATGGCCTGCGGCATTTAACTTTTTTGTTACCAATGCTGCATTTTCAGGCATTATGAAAAAAACGCTGGGATTCGCTCCTAAGCGATCCATTCCGGCGCTTTACAAATTTACGTTACGAGCCTGGGTTAAAAATCTGCCAACGGCTCAAAATTCTGATGTTAAAGGAAAGGTATTCTTATTTGCCGATGAATTCACGGATATGAACGATGTGGAAATTGGCATGAAGGCAGTTCACTTACTTAATAAACTGGGATATAAGGTCGAAATACCCGATCACGTGGAAAGTGGCAGAGCGTATCTTTCGAAAGGAATGCTGCGAAAGGCGCAGCAGCTGGCGCAGAAAAACATTACAAAACTTCATTCCATCGTTAGCGAACACACACCGCTTATTGGCATTGAGCCATCGGCAATATTAAGTTTCAGGGACGAATACCCTGACCTTGCCGGCAATGAATTAAAAGCCAGAGCTTTACAAATGGCACCCAATTGCCTGATGTTCGACGAATTTATTATGCGTGAAGTGGCGAAAGGCAATATTTCAGCAAATCAGTTTACCGAAAACAAGCAGCATATCCGTCTACATGGACATTGCCATCAGAAATCACTGGCATCAACCGGACCAACTAATGAAATGCTGGCTTTACCGGCAAATTATACGGTTGATGAGATTAAGTCGGGCTGCTGTGGCATGGCAGGATCGTTTGGTTACGAAAAAGAGCATTATGATGTATCCATAAAGGTTGGCGAACTGGTTTTATTGCCTGAAGTGCGTAAAACGAACGAGCACACACTTATTTCCGCTCCGGGCACAAGTTGCAGGCACCAGATAAAAGATGGCACAGGGCGCACCGCATTGCACCCTATTGAAGTGCTTTATGATGCACTGCTGCCTTAATCGGAAAGGTTCAGTTTAAGACGATTGTTGAAAATGGCTGGATTTGTAACTTTGTCGAAGGTAGAGTTCCGGGTGCCGGGTGCCGGGTGCCGGGTGCCACAATGTCAACAACACTTTTTCATATTCAGCTGTTTTTAGAATTGTTGGCAGCAAATATTTGAATCGGCATAACTCCACTTGCTGCAGGCAGGCAACCCGGAACAAGGAACCCGGAACACAGAAAACAGCACTTCAGATAAAGAAAATATTCCCACAATTTTTTAGTCCAGAATCATTCAAAACTATATGAAAAGCAATCAAAGCCCTTTAGAAATATTCAGGTATTGTCCGAAATGCGGGGAACCCGGGTTTGCCGGGGATTCCGAAAAATCGTTGAAATGCAGCAAATGTGGTTTCAGGTATTACATTAATATGAGTGCGGCTGTGGCAGCTATTATCCGGAATGATAAAGGTGAGGTACTTTTCACCGTTCGTAAGCATGATCCTGCGTCAGGAATGCTTGATTTACCCGGTGGATTTGCTGACCTGGGTGAAACGGCTGAAGAAGCTGTTAAACGAGAGATATTTGAAGAGTTAAACCTGGAAGTCAGCGGAATGGATTATTTCGGAAGTTTCACTAATAAATACGTATTTGCCGAACTGGAGTACCAGACACTTGACCTGGTTTTTATATGTACCGTTAAGTCATTCAGCACATTACAGGTTGCTGATGATGTTTCGGGCTATGTTTTCCGCGATCCGGGTAAGGTAAGGCCTGAAGAAATAGGTTTGGCGTCGATCAGGAACATAATAAGGTTGTTGGGTTCTGATACTTCATAGTAAAAGGATTTCTTTCATTTATTAAAAATTAAAATTTTACTTTCCTGTCTATCTGCCCTTTACATTTGACACCTAAGAATTAGAATCATTTGGAAAATATTTCTGGCCAGATTAAGCAATGACATCAATGAATCGCCGAATAACCGAGGTTTTCTTCGAGCGCATTTAGTTGTAAAGGCATATCTGTAATGCCTTGTTTCTCCGATCGATTTACAATTTCGACAAGATCTTTAGGGCTGAAAGGCTTTTGAAGGCATTCGAAACCACTTAGCTTTAAGGCCTGAATGGTTCCCTTGTCGAATGTTGAGATAAATACGATCCCAAAATCTATGGTTTTTAATGCATAAAGCAAATCCAGTGCATTCCCGTCGTCGAGGTTAATATCGAGGAAAACCAGCTCGGGGTGTAACTCCAGGATGGCACTTACTCCCATTGCAACGCACGAGGCCTCCCCTACCACGCTTACCTGCGGGCAATGCCTTGCAAGCAGCCTGGTAAGGGTATCGCGGATATGGGCTTCGTCGTCGATGATAAGGGTGGTGAGCATGGATTTGCTTAGTTTATTTTTTAGAGTACCAACATCCTGTTTTTCAGTTATTATTTCAGAAAATTTGCAGGTATAAATCATTACATCTTATTTATCTTCCTGGTAATAAACTGGTTTTCAGCTTTTAGTTGGAGGAAACACATAACTGCCGGCAGTCGTTCAGCATTCCAGACAACCCTGCGAAAAACTCTGGGAGTGGCCCAAAGCCACCCCCAGTATAAAAAGAACTATCTTTTTCATCGCTTCAGTTTTAATATTTCACAAACTTTTCTACAGATATCGCAGCATTTTGATCCTTACTGATCAGTTTGATACAATAAACTCCCGCAGGAAGAGAATTTATATCCATTTCCATTTTCGGGCTGTTTACTTTCCGGCTGATTAATTCCTTGCCAGTTATATCGGTGACGGAAACAAGATTGTTTGGGTTAAGTACCACATTTGCTAAATCAATAATGATTTTATCGGAAGCCGGATTCGGATAAATTGATAGGGATTGACCTGGAATAGGTCTGGCTATAGGAACAGCAGTCATCAATTCGTCGGCACCAATTTCAGGCGCTTCGCCTGCATAAGGGCGTAAATCGCCGTCAATATCATACAATGGGCTATTATATGTAATACCTCCAATATTAATAGTTGATATGCCTTTATTTAAAAGCATGCAGGTGTAATCGAGGTGGTAACCGTCAGCAAGGAAATTTGGGTCACACAGTATATTGCCTTCGCCTGGCCATATATCAGTGGCGCCTTCCACATCTGAGTAACGGACTTCGAGAGTTACTTCCCCCTCCGTAGATTGATGCTCCATAAGATGCTGTGTTATTCCAGATAATTGAATTTAATATTACTACATTCGCATACAATCCCAACGCCACCACCGAAAGTTGCCGTATTATCAGTAATGGTGTTGTTGATCAAATGGCAGTATCGTTAACCTCCTGGAATAGTCTATAAGGATTCCACCTGAATGAGAAACGGTATTATTCTGAATAACATTGTTCTGATACAATCCTCCTGATCGTAACAAATGACAAACCACCTCCGTGACAATTTTGAGTGGTAATGCCGAAATTGTGTTTAATAATATTATTTTCAAATACAAAACTATTTGAAGTAATATCCTGAATAAATATTCCCGTGACCCCAACTCACATAACTATCCCGGAGCATCAATACTGTTGTATGAAATGTCGTTATGAGAGATGCTACCAGTAACATCAAAGTAGATTCCCATTCCGCCACCTAATGCCGCATAAGTCGATGTTCCCTGGTCAGTTTTTGATTTATTTTGGGTAATCTTATTCCCACTGATATTTATTGTTATAGGTCCAAAGCCACCCACAATCGCCACACCGCCTCCGTCACCTCCCATATGGCCCTTCTGCATCATTCATAGAAATTTCGTTGTCTTCCATTATCAGGTTATAATACATCATAATCCACCTCCACTCCCATCATCATTATTGACTTATGGCCTTGTTGTTAGTTATCCTGTTGCCTCGTCAAAACCACCCAGGGCAACTGGTTCATCCGGGCCTCCTGCTGCAAATGCCGCCCCCAATTACCCATCCTCGTATTCGTGACAATGTTGTTCTAAATGTATTGTTTAGCAACTTACCTCCAGATACTAGACATGAATACACCTCCTCCCATTCTTGCTCACCTGCATGGCTACAAATGTTCCAGTTCCGCCTGTAATTGTAAATCCACACAAAACTGAAGTAGTGTCTTCTCCGGAAATTCAAATGTTACGACTGAACCGATATCCGGATTTACAGGCTGGCTTCCATTAATAATGGTATTAACAATGTGGTTCGTATCGCCATTGATCAGGAATTCGCTGGCTACGATAAGCGGCTTTTTGCCCAGGAAATTGATATTTTCGAAATATATTCCATCGGAAACTAAAACGGTATCCATATTGTCAGCTGCATCAATACCCTCCTGTATATGAAGGTAATCAGCCGGTATATGGATTGTCTTCGGAGGCATCCTGGTGAAAACTCCCTCAGTCAGCGAATTTGCCCTGCCGGTGCAGGCATCACTAACCAGCGTAAATTGTAGAAAAGTACCGTTTAATATAGTAAATGTGTATGTACCTATAATTGAAATTCCGCAGGCGTATGTTCCACTCACATCATGGATGGTAAAAATATTGCCATCTTCGTTATAAATACTGCTAACAAGTAAACCGTCAGGTGAAGAAAAGGTGCACGTATTTAAGTCAAAATGCTGAAACACGGTATCATTAAAGTATGTATCAAACCTGGTCCAGGTTGTAAATTTTAGTTGTTGTGCTTGCGTCAGCATGAATAAACCAATGCTGAAAAAACAAAGAGTAAAATTTTTTTCATGGCTTTTGAATTTTACAGTGAATACTATTTTTCACAATAAATTTACTACTCCCGAAAAGCAGAATTTGGCCCATACAGTGAACGCCGGGATTTGTTTGGTTAACGCCGGGATTTGTTTGGTTAACGCGAAGGGATTTCGGATGTACGATGTACGATTTACGATGTACGATGTACGATGTACGATGTACGATTTACGATGTAAGATTTACGATGTAGGATGTACGATGTAGGATGTACGATGGACGATGTACGATTTACGATGTACGATGTACGATTTACGATTTACGATGTACGATTTACGATGTAGCGATTTACGATGTAGGATGTACGATTTACGATGTAGGATTTACGATGTAGGATTTACGATGTGCGATGGACGATTTACGATGTACGATGTAGGATGTGGGATGATGTCGGATTTACTTTTCCTTTACAGGCAGCTTAGCTGTTGCAACGCTGATATAATTTGATTCAATTGTAAATGGAGCACATTCGTAATACATCAGGCATATACTATCGAGGTATAGCAGCGAAGGGTTTTCTATAGCTCCAATAGTCCCGCCACTTAAAGCAAAAGAATCCATGCTTGAATGATAAACAGGATTTTTCTTATATTTTTTCCAGTGGATACCGTCAACGCTCGTGGCATACCCTATGGCTTTAAATTCTTTCCGTGAATGACTGGCAGCAGCTGAATAATACATACTGAAACCTTCTTTAGATTTAGTCACATTGGCCATCCATACAAATCCGGCGTCCCATTCTCCAGATTTTCCGGCCACCAGCACCGGGTCGCTTTCAGCAAAAGGATGTTCGTTAGTGCGGGGATCATTGTATTTTTTCCAGTTAATGCCATCCGATGATGTAGCCATACCAATGTAAAAATCAGCGAATTGAGCGATGTCCTTTCCGCCTGAATAAAACATCATATAACTGCCATTATCCAGTTTAAGTACTGTGCTTGGAATAATAAAACCGGCATCCCATTCGCCGGCACTCCCTGAGTATATTACAGGATTTTCGTTCTTTTTCCATGGGCCGGCAAGGGCAGTTGCTGCTGCTATTCCTATGCAACGCCCGGGTGAGAATGTTGCCAATTCCTGGGCATTAAAATACATTATCCATCCGGTATCACACCCGATCACAATACCGGGTCCAACGGCAGCAGCAGCATAGCCAACACTATCGGGCGACAGTACCGGGTTAGCTTCCGACTTATTAAAATGAAATCCGTCAATTGACGTGGCTAATCCAACGGCCATTTTGCCTTCTATATTTCCGCCCAGGTAAAAAAGGTAAAATATGCTGTCGTGAATAAGTACCTGAGGTGTCCATACAAACAACTCATCCCATGCTCCTGATTCGCCGGGCGATAGTACAGGGTTATTTTTATAGGCCTTGAATTTCAAGGGTTTGGAAGAATGTTCACTGAGGCACCCAGCAATAATAATTGCAAGGAAACAGTAACAACTAATCTGAAAATGATTTTTCATACACCAATTTTAAAATCCGTATTTAATCAATTTATATAAGGCATTCACAGACAGGTAGATGCCACAGATTAAGCAGATTTCACAGAAAGAGATTTACAGCATTTGATAAATTAATCTAAAAATTAATTTTGAATTCTGTTTAATTCCTGTTTGCCTGCCGCTTCGCGCAGGTAAACATCAGGCAAGTGTGTGATCTGTGAAATCTGCGTAATCTGTGGCAAAAAGCCCTTTTATTCAGTCTGATTAGTTACTAAAATCCAAATCTGTAATGTTTATTCCATTTCCTATCTGACCGTACAATCACTTCATCACAACAGGTATTCCGAATGTCACTTTTGTTCCGCATGCATCTCCCAATGTATCTTTAAGATCGATGATCTCCATCAGGATTTTCTTTCTTAGTTTTTTATTTATCGTGTACAAGCGGTCGCGTGTAATGGAGGTTGACATGGATTTATGCCCATGCTTAAAGCGGTGTTCAATTTCGTGCGCTTTTTGTCGTCCCACACCGTCATCTTCCACCTCAAACCGTATTAACCCATCGTCAAGCATAAACCGAATATCGATATTCCCGATAGTTTTCCTGTGTTTGATACCATGTTCAATGGAATTTTCGATAAAAGGCTGTGCCAGCATAGGAGGAATAAGTGTATTCTCCTGGTCAATCCGTTCATCAACAGTCATTTTGTACTCAAATTTACCAACATAGCGTACTTTTTGCAGTTCGAGGTAGTTCTGTATGGCATCTATTTCATTTTCGAGCGAAACATATTCTTCGACCGAATTATCCAACACATTGCGCACCAGTTGCGAAAAACGGGAAAGATAGATTGTGGCCTCGTCAGTTTTTTCGTTGATGATGAAATTTTGTATGCTGGCAAGAGAATTGAAAATAAAATGAGGATTCATCTGAGCCCTGAGCAGGCGTTGTTCCATTTGAATGGATTTTTGCTCGGCTTTGAGTTTTTTTCGCTGGAAATAAAGCATCAGGAATAAACTGATAATAAGTACTACTGCACCCGCACCTGCAAAAATCCACTTTGTTCGGGAAAGCCTCAGTTGGTTCAACTCATTATTCTGCGACAACATCCTGATCTTTTGATCAGTTTTTTCGGCTTCGGCTTCGGTCATGATTAACTCGAGCTGTTGCCCTTGTGTTGAATAAAAAAAAGAGTCCCTGTACTTATAATATAAGTGCAGATAATCAACTGCCTGTTCTGGTTTTCGTGTTGCAGCAGCAAGTTCGTAAAAAGAATAATACATGTTCACCCTCTCACGCTGTGCCATAAAATAATCCATTATTTTTCCCAAAGGATTATCAATGTAGCCTTTTCCGGTGGTGTTTTCCCATTCTGTCGTAAAAAACTGATTTAGTTTCGTTTCGCAGATTTTAAGATGATTTTGAGCCAGGTCATATTTTTTTTCTTTAAGGTCAATACACGCCAGATTATTCAGGATCGTAGCCTGTAAATAGCTGGAACCGTCATTCAGATCACTTTTATAAGCAAGTTCATAGAAATGACGCGACCTGGTGTAATTGCCGGTTAAATTAAAAAAAGGTGTATTGTTATCATAGTAGTTTCCTAAGACAATATATGTAATTGTTTTCAATCCCTGGAAATTGTTTTCGGAAGCAAGGATGAGTGCCGTGTCGCAGTATGCAAGCGTTTTTTGTTTCTTTTGGGGCGATTTATTTTCATTAGAGTAGAACATGCCAATATTCATTAATGCGTAAACTTCTTTGTAGCGGTCATTAAATATTCTTGCTTTCTCAAGCATATTAAATCCATAATGCAGTGTGCTGTCAACAAAAGGATATTTCAGAAAAAACATTGCCGTACTCATAGCATCATACACCCTGATTAGTTGTTCTTCTTTTCCTGCTTTTCTATAACATTCCTCAGCTTTGCGATAATTGTGGAAGGCCTTCTCACTACTCCAGATAAAATAATGAATATGACCTAATTGCATGTAAACATCACCGGCTTCTTTCCATACTTCGTTTTCTTCAAGTACTTTCAATGCTGCCAGGTATGAAATCAGCGCATTTTTAAAATCCATTTTATAATAATAGGCATTCCCGGTCTGCAACCTTGCCATCCCCACACCCAAAGGGTAACCGTAAACGGTTGCAAGTCGCATTGCCTGGGCCGAATACATAATGCTCGTATCGAAATTGATGGGAGCATAAGAGGCAGCCAGGTTGTTAAGGAGGTCTGTTTGGTCCTTGTTGCCTGATCCGGGTAAGCGTTTTTGAAGACTATCGATCTGATGACGGATGTTCACACGAGAATCCGATTGCGGATAAATTAGTCCGGGAAAGGCAAGCAGAAGAAGCAAAAGGAAAATTATTCTCATACCTGGACATGTTTTACAAAGCAAGTCTTGGTGGGAATCAGAAAAAAAGAGTTCAACAAGGGAAATCAATCTTTTACTCTGTCATTTTTTCGAGCAGTTCAAGCATCTCTTCGCGTTTACGGGATGCCACAGGTATTTTGCGGTCGTTGGTGAGAACCAGGGTGCCCCCATCCTGCCGTTCGAACCGTTTAACATGCAAAAGGTTGATCAGGTGTGATTTATGTACCCTGAAAAACCCGCATCCGGCCAGCAATTCGTCATATTCCTTCAGCGACCTGGCAACCATAATATGCTCATCCTGTGTAGTATAAATTGTGGTATAAGAGCTATCGGATTCGCAACTGATAATAGTATTGAGATCGAGAAGATGAATGCTTTCGGCAGTTTTAATAATAATTTTCCTATTCTGGGTTGCGAATGTCGTCAGATTTGCCTCCAGGGCCTGAACCTGCATGTTAAAGTGCTCCTGTATCAGCAGCCCGGCACGTTTTACAGCTTCAACCAGCAAGTCGGGATTTACCGGCTTGAGCAGGTAATCGACTGCACTGAAACGAAATGCCTGTATGGCATAATTATCGAATGCGGTGATGAAAATAACCTTAAAATCAATGGAAGGGAATGCCGACAGAATTTCAAAACCGTTACCATCGCTTAATTGTATGTCGAGCAATACAATATCGGGATGAAGTTTTTGAATGGCATTAATACCATCGTCCACGTCTTTAGCTGTGCCAATTACTTTTACCTGCGGGCAATAACCGGCCAATAGCCTGGCAAGTGTATCGCGCATATGTTCCTCGTCGTCAATAATCAGAACCCGAAACATAATATATGTCTTAAAAATGCTATGAAAGATACGATATAAATATGTAAAATGCAATAAGTTAAGTAAAATGGAGGATATAAGGATGGAAATTTTCTGGCTTTAATTCAATTCATTTATCAAACAACATATTGAAGAGTTCAGTTCTTTATTACCTTTGTACGTTTTTAAAAAATAAGCAAGTTTTCATGAAACCCCTTGTATCCTTATTTGTGCTGCTTATTTTGTTCCAGTCGCTTCTGTTGGGAAGCCTGGTTAAACTCGATTTTCCTTACCAGTACCCTGACAACTGGCAGGAATCACTTATAAGCAAGCAAGTACCTCTCGATCCTTTCCTATTACCCGACAACGGAGGATTGCTCCAGAACAGTCTGAATAAAAAAGATTGGTCATCTAATTATTTCAATAACAGGTTCACGGGCAAAAAAATCACGGAATTTCCGTTAATTATCGAGCTTGCATTCAGCCCCGGATCATTTGGTTATTATAGTTCAGTTCCGTTTTTCATATTAAACAGCACACTCCGAATATAGAATATTAGTTTGCAATGCTGGACAGTTATTCCAGCTATCATATTTCTTAAATTCATTTATTTTTCAGGTTAATGCCTTGCCTTTTAAAACTATAATTGGGCCAGGGATTTTAGTTAACTATGGAATCAACCAGTTAAACAACATTATTATGAGCACAACCGAACAAGGCCGGGAGGCCGGACAAAATAGCAAATTTGGCGGAGCACTGCCGTTTATCCTGATTTTCGGCGGATTGACAGCCTTCCTGATTATTGTAAAACTGCTGATGAATCTTTTGATGAATTAGTGGTTCATAGAAGTAAAGCCCTGCCGGAAGCGGGGCTTTACTCTATTTATACATCTGCTTTTAATTGTTTACTCCAGCCTTTTTTATACTATTCAAAAACTGTTAATTTTAATTTTAGTATAATTTAATGTTCCATCCTGATCGCTTGTAAGGCAACTATGTGAAAGCTTTCGGCAACAACGACGGCTCAGAACTATACAGAAAGGATATATTCAGTATCATTTCCATCAATTATTCACTATATTTGTAATAATCAGAAACGGAAGTTATGGCACATTCTATTTCCTCAACCCCGGCAAATGTTACCGAACGCGATTTCATGGAATTCGTACAGCGTGGTGACGATTTTTTTAACATTGAGCTACTCAGGCCTGCAAAAAGCTGGTATACCAAAGCCCTGCGGTTTAACATGGAAACCGAAACTATACAGAAAAAAATTGAAGCATGCGACCGCTTGCTGGCCTATGAGCGCCGGATAGTAAACATACTGAGTATAATCGCATCGGTTATCATACTGCTTTACCTGCTATTTCTGCGCTAAACGCAAGCGGATAAATTTCATTCAATCAATACGGATGCTGCGCATCTTCATTTTATTATTCCCTTTATCAAGGCGCTTTGCGGGCAAGGCATAAGTTGCGGGATATTAACTATGCTGCCGAGCGTTCGGATTATTTTGAGCAAAGCATTAGCTTTCTCATTATCTTTATCGTTAAGCTACCCTTTAAATATGGCAGACAATAACCTTTCGGACTGGGTCGAGAAATACACCGCAGAGCTTTTCAACTGGGCTTATTATAAAGTTTCGGATGTTGAAATGGCTAAGGATTTAGTTCAGGATACCTTTTTGGCTGCCGCCGAAAAAAAAGACGCTTTCAAGGCCGAAAGTTCTCCTAAAACATGGTTATTCGCTATTCTCAATCACAAGGTTATTGATTACTACCGCAAAAAAGTAAGGCAGCCAATATCATTTGAAAATAACCCGTTCGCAAAATACTTTTCAGCTGATGGCACCTGGATTAAAGAGAAAAGGCCGAAAGAATGGGAGGATAAGGGTGAACATTTACTCGACAATACTGAATTTATGGAAGTATTGAAGCAATGCCTTGATGCATTACCCGAGAAATGGAATACAAGCGTAAGGCTCAAATACCTTCTGAATAAAAATAGTAAGGATATTTGTCAGGAATTGGATATTGCGCCTACTAATCTTTGGCAGATGATGCACAGGGCAAAGCTGCAATTACGCGATTGTGTCGAAAACAATTGGTTCGAAAATTAAACATATGATAAAAAAAGTAATGCATATTTTATTTCTGTCGTGCCTCAGGGCTACTGAAATGATTGAAAAGAAAATACAGGCAAGGCTCTCGATTGCGGAGGAGCTTCAGTTAATGATGCATAAATCGATGTGCGATGCTTGTAGCAGGTACGAAAAACATAGCCTCATTCTCGAACGAGGGATTGCTTCGTTTCATAAATCCACCAGGCTTGAAATAGATCTCGACCATTTGAAAAAGAAGATTAACGACCAGTTAGAAAGTGCTTCAGAATAATGAGAGGCATTAAAACAGAAAACACATCGAACCTTTACGTCCGTCGGTAAGTGGATAGTGATAAGATAAACATTTTAAAATAAATGCCGATGCCGGCAAAAGCCTGGCAATTAAAATAAAACTTATTGGTTTTCCTGAACATGTTCATTGTTATAAAGCCGATCGTTTGTTCCTAAAAAACGAAGTCGCGGCAAGGGAATGATTTACCATGGTTTTCATAAAAATATTTAAAACATACAACTATTGGTTTATTGGCTTAAACTTTATTCCGCACTCATTGGTTAATTAAAGCAACGTCTTATCCGAAATGCTTTGAAACAAACCTGGTTTTATTTTTAACCAAAGCCCCTTGTCAGGATTTTAAGAAAATGCCGGCTATTTTTTTGGGGATGTTAATGAGTGTTTTCTATGGTATGGAAATTACTCACCGGAAATTGCTTTTCCTTTCCGGTTCAGAAAGGGGTAAATAGTTATAAATAACTAAATATGAAATACATATAAAGTATTTTAAACGAATTAATACGCATCATACACTAAATTAAAAACAATATGAAAGCAATATGGAATGGTAAAATCATCGCCGAAAGCAATGACATAGTAAATGTGGAAAACAACATGTATTTCCCGATTGAATCCGTTAACAATGAATATCTGAAAAACAGTGAAACCCATACAGTTTGCCATTGGAAAGGCACTGCATCGTATTATAACCTGGAGGTAGAAGGCAAAACAAACATTGATGCTGCCTGGTATTATCCTGATCCGAGTTCGATGGCCAAAGGTATAAAAGGCCGTGTTGCATTCTGGAAAGGTGTTGAGGTGATTAAAGATTAAAAAAAGAGGTTCTGCTATGAAATTCAGAAGGGCATGAATTTTGATGCCGGAGTCGCATCCTGATAGCCCGTGACGGTAAATTGACGGCACAATAATTTGAGTTTTAAATACCACAACAATAAAAAAAATCAAATTGAATAAAGGAAATACCAGGAAAAGAATTACCCGGCATGACAGGGGAAAATGTACTTTATTGATGTTAACAAAGTGCTTAACCTGATTAATTCAGAAACTTTTTAAAATGTATAAGACAATAGACTAAAGGCCAAATAATCAATATATTACGAAGAGTATTATAATACATTATCTTTGAGAATTAAAATATGAAATTGGTTTTTAAAAAGGCTTGTCTTTTTATCTTTTTACTTTTGTCATCTATCTTCAGCATAAATAATGCAGGTTCGGATCAGGAGAAGGGGAACTTCATCATTGCGCCTGATAAATAAAAAAACAGGCTATCGAAAATCAGAATTCATTCAAATACTTTAAAATAAAATGAGACCATACCTAACAAAATTATTGGCAATACTGCTATTGGCAGGTGCTTTTTTTGGAGCTAAACTAATAACCGACAGTAAAACGAAAAACAAACCACAAACCACGGTGATTGTTCCAACGGCATTTGTTGCACCTGCGCAAAACCAGAGCGTGCCGGTAAGTATTATTGAAAGCGGAAGGCTGTCAGCTAAATACAAGATTGATTTGTTCGCCGAAGTGCAAGGTGTAATGGAAGCAACTGACAGGGATTTCAAACCCGGTTCAATGTTCAGCAAAGGAGAAGTTTTGGTCAGTATAAAAAGCGACGATTACAACGCTAATCTGAAGGCACAGAAGAGTGTATTATTAAATTTGATAAGCAGTATTATACCAGATATAAAGTCGGATTATCCTGAGTCGTTTAACAAATGGGATGCTTACCTGAAAGCGTTTGATATCAATAAATCAATAGCTCCGCTTCCTGAACCGGATTCCGATAAAGAGAAATTCTTTATAACCGGTAAAAATATTTATACCTCTTATTACAATACCAAAAATCTGGAAATTATTTACAGTAAATACACACTAACAGCTCCTTTTGCAGGAATTTTAACAGAGGCTTTGGTTGCTCCGGGATCCTTGGTTCGAAATGGTCAGAAATTGGGCGAATTTATTAATCCCGGCGAATATGAGCTGGAGATAGCCATTAGCAAAGCATTAATGAATTCTATATCCTTAGGGAAAGAGGTTAGGGTGGTAAACCCCGAGAACAAGGCTCAAAACTGGAACGGCAAAGTATCAAGGATTAATGGTAAAGTTGACCCTTCTACCCAAACGGTTCAGATTTTTGTAGCACTTCGTGGTGCAGGTTTAAAAGAAGGAATGTACCTGCAGGCAAACATCGACGGGAAAGAAAAAATAAATGCCATTGAATTGGCCCGCAACTTACTTGTTGACAATACTAAATTGTATACCGTCAGCCGCGATTCTACTTTATTATTAACCGAAATCAGAGTAGTGCATAAATCGAGAGACAGCATTATTGTTCAAGGAATCAGTGACGATGAGTGGATTCTCTCACAACCGATTCCGGGGGCTTATGTTGGAATGAAAGTAGCTGTTAAAAAGTAGATTTAAATTATGAGAAAATTAATTATTCATTTCATAACATATCCCATTGCATCATCAGTGGTTATTGTTGGTATCGTACTTTTAGGATTAATGGGCGCTTCAGCCTTAAAATCTTCATTTTTTCCTTTGAAGGAATCCAGAAACATTTCCATTTCTGTAAATTATCCCGGGGCTTCGCCTGCCGAAATGGAAGAAGGTATTGTATTGAAAATAGAGGACAACCTCAAGGGCCTTGTAGGTATCGACAGGTATACTTCAACCTCCAGTGAAAACACCGCGGTTGTTATGGTTGAGGTAATAAAAGGCTATGATGTTTCGGTGGTTTTAGACGACATTAAAAATGCTGTTGATAAAATCCCTTCTTTCCCTGTTGGGATGGAGCCACCAATTATTTCGAAGGAGATTTTCAGAACAGAGGCTGTTTCATTTGTTTTAAGCGGCGAGGATGTTTCGCTGCGCACGCTCAAAGAAATGGGTCGCGAAATTGAAGCAGACATCAGGGGCATTGAAGGAATCTCGCAAATTGAAATGAGCGGTTTTCCAGACGAAGAAATTGAAATTGCAGTAAACGAAGATATTCTGAGGTCGTTTAACCTCACTTTTCAGGAGGTAGCCGATGCTGTATCTGCCAACAACATTTTATCAACGGGCGGATCCATAAAAACACCAGAAGAGGAGTTTTTAATCCGGGTAAAAAACAGGTCGTATTATGGAACCGAATTAGACTATGTAGTGGTTAAGGCTCTCGAAAACGGGAATAAAATTTATTTAAAGGACGTTGCTTCTGTAACCGACAAATGGGCCGAAAGCCCTAACAGGTCATACTACAATGGCAAACCATCTGTTAAATTCCAGGTAAACACAACCAACAGCGAAGACCTCATATCGGTTGCCGCAAATACGCTCAAATATATAGCTGAATACAATACCACTCACAACAATGTTCATATAGATGTTACGCGCGATGCGTCCGAAACTGTTGTAGAAAGAACCAAGCTGTTGACTAAAAATGCCTTGCAGGGAACGACCCTGGTATTGATCTTCCTGGCCTTGTTTTTAAAACCAAGATTAGCATTTTGGGTTGCTTTCGGGCTTCCGATTTCATTTTTGGGTATGTTCATTTTTGCCGGTTTATTAGGCGTCACCATCAATGTATTGTCTCTTTTCGGGATGATTATTGTAATTGGAATTTTAGTAGATGATGGTATAGTAATAGCGGAAAACATTTACCATCATTTCGAAAAAGGGAAAACTGCCATTCAGGCGGCAATAGATGGTACCATGGAAGTTCTGCCGGCTATTTTTTCTGCTATTCTTACAACCATAGTCGCATTCTCAACATTTTACTTTTTAGAAGGACGAATAGGTGAGTATTTTGACGAGGTTGCCACCATTGTTATACTCACCCTGGCAGTTTCGTTAATTGAGGCAGTTTTAATACTGCCTGCGCACGTAGCACATTCAAAGGCTTTAACTGCAACACAAAAAACATACGTTTTTAACCGATGGGCTGATAATTTTATGTCCTTTATGAGGGACAAGCTGTACGCCCCTTACCTGGCTTTTTTCATCAAAAATAAGTTGCTTGGTTTTGCCATACCCCTTGCCATGCTTATTTTAACTATAGGTGCCATTGGGGGTGGTATAATTAAATTTACTTTCTTTCCACAAATTGCAAGCGACCGTGTAGTTGTAAGCTTAAAAATGCCACAAGGAACAAGCGAAAAAATCACCGATTCAATAATTTCCGGAATCGAAACGCATGCCTGGGTACTAAACAAAGAACTGGAAGATGAGTATGGTTTAGAAAATCCTATTCAAAACATTATAAAACAAATCGGGCCTGGAACATCTACAGCTAGCCTTACCATTAATTTAATACCGGGCGAAAGCAGAAATTTCCCATCCTATGTAGCATCTACCAGGTTAAGCGAAATGGTTGGACGAATAGGCCAGGCCGAAGCGGTGGAATTTGGATCCGGAGGTAATTTTGGTGGAAAGCCGGTTTCGCTCTCCTTAATGAGCAGTAATACAGAAGAATTGAAAGCTGCCAAAGAATTTACAAAAACGGAATTAGAAAAAAATACGCTTCTAAAGGATATCACCGATAATGATCCGGAAGGGATTAAAGAGATAAAAATCACCTTAAAGGAACGTGCCTATTCTATGGGATTCACTTTAAACAGTGTAATCAGTCAAATCAGAAGTGGATTTTTCGGACACCAGGTACAACGATTTCAGCGGGGACAGGATGAAATTAAGGTCTGGGTGAGATATGAGTTAGGCGAGAGAGCTTCGTTGCAGCAATTGGATGATATGCGCCTGGTAAATAACAGGGGCGATCGGGTTCCTTTGAGGGAGGTTGCTGATTATTCCATTCAAAGAGGCGAAATCTCTATTAATCACTTAAATGGGAAAAGAGAAATCAGAATAGATTCCGATTTGAAAAACCCGGGCACCAGCGCTACTGATATGATTGCTGATATTAAGGCTGATCTGATTCCCATATTGAAAGAAAGATACCCGGGAGTAAATGTTATTTTTGAAGGTCAAAACAGGGAAGCCGAAAAAACTTCAGGCTCTGCCAATGCAGTATTACCCGTTATCATATTCCTGATATTTGTACTCATAGCCTTTACTTTCAGGTCATTCGATCAACCCATTGTTTTACTCCTGATGGTTCCTTTTTCATTAATTGGAGTTGCCTGGGGACATTGGATTCACGGCTTCCCGATTAACATATTAAGCTTCCTGGGTATTATCGCTTTAATTGGAATTATAGTAAATGATGGCCTCGTACTGATAAGCAAATTAAACATTTACCTGAAAGAAGGAATGAAATATGACGATGCCATAATTGCTGCGGGCAAATCGCGATTCAGAGCTATTTTCCTGACCACTATCACCACGATAGCGGGACTTTCGCCATTGATTTTCGAAACAAGCCGACAGGCTCAATTTCTGATCCCAATGGCTATTTCTGTCGCATATGGTATTGGGTTAGCCACCGTATTAACGTTGGTTATGTTACCCTTAATGTTGAAAACGAGCAACAATATGAAAGTTTACTGGAAATGGTATGTAACAGGAAAAAAACCTACGCACGAAGAAGTTGAAGGCGCTGTTATTGAATTAAAATCAGAAGAAGATGCAACGTAAAATATTATTAATAAGCACACTAATACTAAGTGTCGGAGTTAGTGTTTTTAGCCAGGAAGTACTTCAGAAAAACGAAGCGATTCGTATTGCCATGGAGAACAACTTCGATATTAAAATAGAAACTAACAATGTGAGTGTTGCTAAAAACAATGCCAGTATTGAGAACAGTAATTACCTCCCTTCGTTTACCGGAAGTGCTGCTGCCAATTATGCCACGAGTGATGGAACAATTACACCGAAATCAGGTGAAGAGCAGGCGTTTTCGAACAACGAAACACAGGGGTACAGCGCTTCGGTGGGTTTGCAATACACTGTTTTTGATGGATTTGGCCGAAACAGTTACAATAAAATTTTAAAATCCAATTTGCAGATTTCAGAGCTGCAGGCCCGGTTTATGATCGAAACTACGATTCTGGGCATCTTCGATTCATATTATGAAGTAGCACGATTATCGCAGGATGTTGCCAATCAGAAACAAACCATGGCTATTTCAGGGGCGAGATTGAAAAGGGCTCAATACGGTTTTGAATATGGGCAGGGCTCACAATTGGATATTTTAAATGCCGAAGTTGATTACAATAACGACAGTATTACGTATTTAACAAACACTCAATTACTGGCAAACGAAAAAAGAAATCTGAATTTTCGTTTAGGACGTGATGTCAACATCGATTTTTCTGCCGACACAACTCTGGTTTATGATGATCAACTCACCCTGGCGACTTTGATTACCCATTCAAAAGAAAATAACGTAACCTTATTGCAACAGGAGCTATTTCTGGATAACGCCAAATATAATGTTACCTACGTTGCTTCAAGTGCAATTCCTAAATTAAGTGTAAATGCCAATTATCAATATAATGAAAACTACCTCGGTGCAACATCCTTTAATGATAAGGCGACCACATTTGGGCCTTATCTGGGTGCATCATTAAATTGGAATATTTTTGATGGGGGAACCACGCGCATACGAAAACAAAACTCTAAAATTGAGTTGCAAAATCAATCTATCAATCTGGATAAAGAACGTTTGAATATTGAAAGAAATTTGAGTAACGCCTGGACAGCCTATCAAACCGCACTTTTTGTTAAGAATGCTCAACAAAAAAATGTAGAAACCGCTAAAGCCAACTTCGACAGAAGTGTTGATCAATATAAATTAGGTCAGATAAGTAACATCGTATTCCGACAGGCACAACTCAATTTATTAAATGCACAATTGTCGTTAAACCAGGCGAAATATCTGGCTAAAACTGCAGAGCTGTTTGTGCTTCAGATTAGTGGTTATTTAGATAAAGCGAAATTCTGATTTCATGGGCAGCCCGATTCAGCATCTTTATAACCCAACAGCTTTTATCCTGAAACCGGAAAGGTTATCAGGCTGCAACAAGCTACCAACAATCTGAATATGGTTTTGGAAACCAGCCTGGTATATCAGAGTCGGCTCTGCCTGTGTACGGTATTCATTTTGAGTCCGATAAGTTCTGGTATGTAATTCACAGTTTAATGGCCACACTTTTAATGGCAATACGGGGAATACATATTGCGCTGTACTGGAAATGGATTATAAATGCTTTAAAAAATATTCATCTCAGCTTATGATAATTACCATGGTGAGTATCATCTTCTCCTTACTCTTTTGGTTATTTAATTATAGCGAATGGGCTGATGGATTTCGAATAACTTCAGGTACTCCAGATGGCGGATAAACTAAAACAATGCCCAAAAGCTGGTTGACTTACTTTTTGCCTTTATTGAAGGTTCCCAAAATATAACAATTCAGGCACTTGTCACAGGCATGACTCTGAAAATTAAACAATTGACCGGTAAATATGTTTCTTCTAATGTATAGCATTCATAAACCTGAATTTCCTGTTGATTAAGCATTTATATAACTTTTTACCAAACAATAGCATAATGCCCTGAAATGGACATAATATATACTGACTATCTGAAAATAAACTGATTACATGATAAAAACCAAGGAAATAACAACGAAAGAGTTACAATTGCTTTTAAAAAACGAGAAAGCCAGGGTGGTCGATATCAGACCTGTGGATGCTTACAATGGCTGGCGGCTTCAAAACGAAAAACGCGGCGGTCATATACGGGGTGCAAAAAGCTTATCGGCCAAATGGTCCAACTATATCGATTGGATTGAGATTGTGCGCTCAAAAGGGATTTTACCCGAGCATGAAATTGTTTTATACAGCTATTCGAAAGAGGAAACTGAAAAAGTAGCCCTTCGTTTTTCACAGGCTGATTATCCTCATATTAGTATTTACAATCATTTTGTTGATGAATGGTCGGCAAATGATGAACTTCCGATGGATTGCCTTCCCAGGTTTCAGAATCTGGTGCCTGCCAGTTGGGTGAACGATATCATTTCAGGAAATATGCCGCCCGAAATTGACGGTCGAAATGTGGTGATATGCCACTCGCATTACCGCAACCGCGATGCATATCTGTCGGGGCATATTCCGGGTGCCATCGACATGGATACACTTGCTCTTGAAGCCCCCGAAACCTGGAACAGAAGATCGCCTGCCGAACTTAAAGATGCCCTGCAAAAACATGGAATTACTTCGGATACTACCGTTATTTTATATGGTAAATTTATGTTTCCCGACAATGCCGACGAATTCCCCGGAAGTGCAGCCGGCGATATCGGCGCCATCCGTAATGCCATGATTATGATTTATGCAGGCGTGAAAGATGTGCGGGTTTTAAATGGTGGTTTCCAGTCGTGGCAGGATGCGGGTTATGAGATCAGCACCGACGATGTTGCGAAAAGCCCGGTTACAGATTTTGGTTTACATATTCCGGCGAATCCTTCCATCATCGTTGATATGGCCGAGGCTAAAGAAATGATTAAAGCCAATGATGCTGATATTGTTTGTGTACGAAGCTGGCCCGAATATATTGGTGAAGTAAGCGGATACAATTACATAGAGAAGAAAGGCCGCATTCCCGGAGCTATTTTCGGAAACTGTGGTTCCGACGCCTACCATATGGAAAACTATAGAAATACCGACCACAGCATTCGCGAAGCACAGGAAGTTGTCGCAATATGGAAGGAAGCAGGAATAACTCCTGATAAACACCTGGCTTTTTACTGCGGTACAGGCTGGCGTGGCAGCGAAGCCTGGTTTAATGCATGGCTGATGGGCTGGCCTCGGGTTTCGGTATTCGATGGCGGTTGGTTCGAGTGGAGTAACGATCCTGAAAATAATTATGAAACAGGTATCCCTGAAAAAAACAGCTCCCTAAGCCGCTAAGAAAAAAACAAAAAAATCCTTTGCGTCTTTGCGCCTTTGCGTGAAATAAAACAGCTCGCCAAGCCGCTAAGTCGCCAAGAAAAAACAAGAAAAATCCTTGCGTCTTTGCGCCTTTGCGTGGAATAAAACAGCTCGCTAAGCCGCTAAGCGCCAAGAAAAAACAAGAAAAACCCTTTGCGCCTTTGCGCCTTTGCGTGAAATAAAACAGCTCGCGCCGCTAAGTCGCCAAGAAAAAAACAATAAAAATCCTTTGCGTCTTTGCGCCTTTGCGTGAAATTATACAGCTCGCTAAGCCGCTAAGTCGCCAAGAAAAAACAATAAAAATCCTTTGCGTCTTTGCGCCTTTGCGTGAAATTATACAGCTCGCTAAGCCGCTGAGTCGCTAGAAAAGAAAAGAAAATACATCGTAACCTCTGCGCTTTGCGTGAATAAAAAATAAACATCATGACCGAAAATGAAATCGCAAAAATCATAGTAAACACATGTTATAATATCCATGTTGAATTAGGGCCTGGGTTATTGGAATCGGTTTATGAAGAAATTCTTTGCTATGAATTACAAACCCAGGGTTTAAAGGTTGAACGTCAAAAACCCATTCCCGTTTTTTGGAAGGGTATTAAAATGGATATTGGCTTTCGGGCTGATTTAATTGTGGAAAGCAAAGTTATTATTGAAATCAAATCAGTGGAATTATTAGCCCCTGTTCACCCCAAACAACTTTTAACTTATCTTAGGATTACAAAACTAAAACTTGGAATACTGGTGAATTTTAATGAAAAACTAATAAAAGACGGGATAACACGCATAGTTAACAACTTATGAAAAGCCTTTGCGCCTTTGCGTGAAAAAAAACAGCTCGTCAAGCCGCTAAGTCGCCAAGAAAAAACAAAACGCTTTGCGTCCTTACGCCTTTGCGTGAAAATAATGGCTCGCCAAGCCGCTAAGTCGCAAAGAAAAAACAATACAAATTGCTTTGCGCCTTTGCGCCTTTGCGAGAATAAATATAACACTATGGAACAAAAAACTCTTCTTTCTGATATTGCAACTGATACTTTGCGCGGGCTTACGGCAAATCCCAAATTTCTGTTATCAAAATATTTCTACGACAATGCAGGAAGCTCTATATTTCAGGATATTATGCAAATGCCGGAGTATTATCTGACCGATTGTGAGTTTGAAATTTTCAGTACACATAAAAAACAAATCACAGATGCCTTCCACGAGGGAATGCCCGGATTTGATCTGATCGAACTGGGCTCCGGCGATGGGTTGAAAACAAAAATCCTGTTGCAGTATCTTACCGACAACTCCGTTGCTTTTCATTATATCCCGGTTGATATCAGCCGTAAAGCCAACAACGAACTCGTGAAAAGCCTTAGGAGCGAATTGCCATTGCTACAGGTTGATGCTAAAACCGGCGATTATTTTAAGGAAATAAAAAAGCTGAACGGATTATTCCGGTCACAGGAAAGTAATTCTTTTCCTGGGCTCTAATATTGGAAATTTTTCGGAAAAAGACCTCAACTTTTTTCTAGGATCAGCTCTCATCACTTTGTAATCAGGGGGATAAAGTACTTATAGGATTCGACCTGAAGAAATCGCCAGATGTTATTATAAAGGCATACAGCGATCCGCACGGACATACCAGTAAATTCAACCTGAATCTCCTAAATCGTTTA
Organism: uncultured Bacteroidales bacterium; assembly: GCA_963714825.1. Taxonomy (GTDB): domain Bacteria; phylum Bacteroidota; class Bacteroidia; order Bacteroidales; family UBA4417; genus UBA4417. The sequence continues at coordinate 130,799 of CAVQQF010000006.1, forward strand.
AACAGGGAACTGCAGGCCGATTTTATTACCTCAAACTTCGAACACCATGCAGTGTATGATCCTGTAAGCGGTTTTGCTAAAAGCTTTTTAATTTCAACAAAAGAACAAACGGTTCACATCGCTGCATTGGATCAGAGTTTCCGTTTCGCAAAGTGGGAACCCATATTTATGGAGCTTTCGCGTAAGTTCGACCTCAAAACCATTGAATCCCTTGCCCTCACTCATGGTTTTAAGGTTCAGAAACAATTTACTGATAGCCGTAGTTACTTTGTTGATTCGTTATGGGTCAAGTTATAATCATTACCTTATCGCATGGTTACTGTCCGGAATCGCATGTAGGGATTAATTTCAAAAATCCTGCATTTTGAATACACAAACCTCGTAAAGACGACATCATATTGAAAACGATGTTACAGTTGACATAAACCAAGCCTCTTAGAGGCGACACTATGGTAAAGCAGGTCAAATGACATAAACCAAGCCTCGTAGAAGCGAGACTATGGTAAGAAGGTACTGATGACGTGAACCAAGCCTCATAAAGGCAGCACTATGGTAAGAAAGTAACTGATAACATAAACCAAGCCTCGTAGAGGCGACACTATGGTAATAAGGTACAAATAACCTGAACCAAGCCTCGTAGAGGCGACATTATGGTAAGAATGTCAAATGACATAAACCAAGCCTCGTAGAAGCGAGACTATGGTAAGAAGGTACTGATGACGTGAACCAAGCCTCATAAAGGCAGCACTATGGTAAGAAAGCAACTGATAACATAAACCAAGCCTCGTAGAGGCGACACTATGGTAATAAGGTACAAATAACCTGAACCAAGCCTCGTAGAGGCGACATTATGGTAAGAATGTCAAATGATGTGAAACAAGCCTATAAACAACATAATCCACTTCGGAAAAAAAATTTTATTGAGTTTGAAACCGAAAAATTAAAGCCCAAAACTTATGATTTATCTGTAAAAATAGTTGCAGTACAAGTAAACCCGTAGCTTATAAAATACAGCAAATCGCAGCAGAAGTCACTCTTCCCGATACACCTGAAATCATTGGATCAATTTAAAAAAAAATCATGAAAATAGCAGTAACTGCAGCAAACGGAAAATTGGGTTCAACAATTGCCAAACAACTTATTGCCGATTCAGGCACTGAAAATGTAATAGGAATCGCAAGAACGCCTCAAAAAGCTGAATTCTTAGGCATTGAAATCCGAAAAGGGGATTATAATAATCGTGACGAATTTAATATGGCACTTAAAGGCATTGATACTCTGCTTATCGTTTCGAGCATGGACGAACCCCGGAAGCGAATTCAGCTACATCGTAATATTGTTGAAGCAGCTAAAGCGAATGGGGTAAAAAAGATAGTTTATACCAGTATTATTGGCGACAGTGAAAAAAATGCCTTTAGTCCGGTTGTGAGAAGTAACCGGCAAACAGAGGAAGATATTCAAAACTCAGGCCTCGATTGGGTTATTGGCCGAAATGGAATTTATATTGAACCTGATCTTGAATACATTGATAATTATATTGCCAAAGGTGAGATTTACAATTCGGCAGCAAACGGAAAATGTGCTTATACCAGCCGGACAGAATTAGCGCATGCCTATTCGAAAATGCTGCTCGAAGACAAACATAACGGCCATATTTACAACCTGCAGGGAGAGCCTATTACGCAAACTCAACTGGCAGAATATATGAACCAGGTTTTTAAAACAAACCTTGTTTACAAACCGGCATCGGTTGAAGATTACCTGAACGACAGGAGAGCTGAGCTCGGCGACTTCCTGGGAACCATAATCGGTGGTATATACGAAGGGATAAGGAATGGATCATTCAATGTGAAATCGGATTATGAGCAAGCAGCCGGCAGACCTCATAAATCTGCATTGGAAATTATGGCTGAGTTTAAACAAAGCCATAAATAATTACAAACAAAGTTTGATAAAGGATACTGTGCTTGCCAGCATAATCATCAGGGGACAAATCCGAAGAAACGAAGTATGAATATGTTTGCATTATTTTTTTTCATCCTCAATTCTCATCCAATCAGGAACCTCTGCTACAGCCGGTTTTCTGCCGTATAAAAAGTCATCCATTTTTAATGCTGCCGATCTGAAAAGTGAAGAGTTTTTTAACCCTATCCTGACCAGGTTGTGCATTGCATTATCGTCGTGAGAGTATGGACAAACGCTTATGCATCGCCCACAGTCGGTGCCAAAATAACACCAAAGTGTGAAACAGGCTTCCTGGTTTATTTGCCAACGGAGTGCTCCATCTATTTCTTTGCGTGGTTCAAATGAAATGGCCTGGCTTGGACAGGAATCAGCACATTTCTTACACTTTTCGCAAAAATCAATTATCGAAGAATCACCTACAACTTCGTCAGTAACCAGCGGCAAATTAGTTGTAACCACAGATATTCTGACGCGTGGTCCAAGTTTGGGAGTCATTAACAATCCCATTCTGCCTATCTCACCCAGGCCTGCATCGCGGGCAACAAGTGGGCATACCACCTGGTAGTTACCGTCGATATGCGCCCTTGCTTCATAACCCAGATTCCGGATAAACGCGGCAACCTGTATAGCAATTATTCCCGATTCGAGATACTCTTGTGCCGATTCCATTACGATTGAGCCCGTTGGTGCTGAGTCAACCATTTCCTTATCCATCTCAACTGTGAAAGCAATCGCAAATGTATGCTCATTGATTACAGGTATGTTCCGGCGTTCAGCCCTGCCACCAATTGAGTACAAATGATAGGGTTCCAATTGTGTAATCCCGCAATCATTTGCTCCCAGCTTGTGAGACCACGATTTGATATAGTTTGATATCAGGGGTGAGGCGATATCAACTTTTATTTTTGCCACTTCTCCATCCACCTTGTTTTTCAAGGCCGCTATCGTTTCAAAACTGGCATCGGCTGAAGCAAACTGAATTGCATTGTATTGTGATGATCCGGGTTTTAGCAGACCGGCTTTCGATCTGAAAATATCATCCGATACTTTTTTGCCGGGATTCAATTGGTAATATTCTTCAAATTCTTTTGTTCCGGGTTTCAACTCATTTCTCGAAAACATAGTGTCTCTTTCATCAATCCTGTAAGCAGGTATTGCATGTCGATAAAGCTTCTTTCTGCCAATGGGAACAATAAAAAGAAACAATAGAATTGCGCTCACTATGAGTAGGGCTATACCAATTTCGTTCTGGTAGTTAAAACTAAAAACCGATGCCGCTAAAAAAGGAAGAGGTAACAGAAAAGCCAGTCCTAAAAGCCTTTTCGAAGCACGGATTTCTTTTTCGAACCAGGAAACAATTGCAGCCCAGACTAGAAACAGAAAAATGACTACCGCGAGAATCAGCAAAAGAAGTTGGGTTATTCCAAACATTGTGGTGACTTTGCGACAAATGTCGGCAGAAAAAGAGGGATTGCCAAAAAGTAAATAGCAATTGTTTTTGAGAATGTCAATAACTGAACTTAAATAACAGTCACATTGTGTTTGATCTGAACCTGTATGATACCTGAATTAATATTAGTTTAGTGCTCTATGATGCAATAGTCCGTTAATATTTTGATTCTCGCAAAGCCGCTAAGACGCAAAGTGCTGATTTTGTGCGATTTAACGTTAATTAAAAAATTATTCCAACAAACTGAGAATCAAACAATTAAAAATTAGTACCGAAGTATTGTGATGTTAAGTAATAATTAAAAACCCGTCCGCAAAAATTTGAGAGCCGTTTATTTTATTGCTCCCCCTGATCATCCATGATGTTTTTCTGTAAGCCGGATTCGGATTTTTGTCTGTTCACGCGTCAGCCTGACGAAAATAGGTGCACTGCCATCTTTCAATGTTTTTGTCCTTTTTATGTAAAAAAGGACCGTACATGTTGCTCTTTTCATAACGTTAAATTTTAGAATTCAAAATCAGGTTATCAGAGCAATAAGTTTTAGTGCAAAATACTGCAATTCAATGAATTTATACCAAAACAAGGAGCGGATGCTGTGCATCCTTATTTTTTATTCCCCTTTATCACGGCTGTTTGCGGGCAAAAGTTTATATAAAGATTTTCGGGGGATTACCTCCGGTGATCCCCAAAGGGGGAGGCTTAAACCATAACAATGAACGGATGCTGCGCATCCTTATTTTTATTCCCCCGATCTAGGCTCTTTGCGGGCAAAGCCTTGATCGGGGGAATAAAAAAACCCGCTGACGCGGGTTCATTGTTTTGGTTTGCGGAGAAGGGGGGATTCGAACCCCCGGATCCTTGCAGATCAACGGTTTTCAAGACCGCCGCGATCGACCACTCTGCCACCTCTCCTTTGGGACTGCAAAAATATAAAAAAATGTATTATAACATAATGGTAGCTGAGAGATTTCCCGAAAAATGATTTTCACCTTTCAATCCCTTATCTATGGCTGCATACAGACAAAAATACATCCCCTTGCAATTGAATTAATATATCCGGCAGCTAAGATTAAGCAAATAATTTCAGGTCAAAAAAGTACTTTTGCACCTTCTTATCTTAAAAGGTGGCATTTTCGGTACAACGTAATCTTACAGCTCTCTACCTGGTAAAAGTGGCCAAGTGGATGAACCTGATCATGCCGGTTATCGTGCTTTTCTACAAATCGAACGGACTCACCATGAAGGATATTTTCCTTTTGCAGAGTATCTATTCGTTAACTTTAATGACACTCGAAATCCCGACCGGCTACTTTGCCGACCAGGCCGGGCGGAAAAGCAGCATACTGATAGGCGCCACCCTTGGCTTTACCGGGTACCTCGCTTATAGTTTGTCTTTCGGATTCTGGCAATTTGTTGTAGCCGAGGTATTGTTAGGAGTGAGTCAGAGCCTTGTTTCCGGGGCTGATTCAGCCATGCTTTATGATACATTAGCTTCCGCAAATAAGAACGATAAATACACAAAACTGGAAGGAAGAATTACGTCAATCGGTAATTTCGGAGAGGCTTTCGCCGGGATAATCGGTGGGCTGTTAGCCGTTTCATCCTTGCGAACACCTTTCTTTGTTCAGACCTGCGTCGCTCTTTTAGCCATTCCTGCTGCATTATTATTAAAAGAACCGCCGGTGATAACACAAAAAATCAAACCCGGCCTCAGGGTAATTGGTTCATTGATATACAGGGTAATGCATAAAGATGTAAAGCTGAAATGGAATACATTTTTCTCAGCAATTACAGGCGCAGCAACCTTAAGTATGGCCTGGTTTGCACAGCCTTATTTCGGGCAGATAAACCTGCCCATCTCCATGTATGGCGTAGTATGGGCCTTACTGAACCTGAGTGTAGGGATAGCAGCCATTTATGCCTGGAGGTTTGAGGTAAAATTTGGTCCGGCACGCACCGTACCATATTCACCTTTGCACTGTTTGCATCTTACTTATTGTTGACATTTATGCCCGGGTTTTCAGGTTTATCGATACTGCTGGTATTTTACCTTGCACGTGGACTCGCAACCCCTACCCTACGCAATTATATTAATGTGATTACAACATCCGAAGTAAGGGCAACAGTATTATCAGTCCGGAATTTCCTGATCCGCCTGATATTTGCAGTAACAGGTCCGCTTTGGGGCTGGATTACAGATAAATACAGCCTGCAGTCAGCCATTATTTCTGCCGGAATAATCTATGGATTTTTTGCACTGCTTAGCATGTATTTCTTTCTCAAACACAAAACATACGAGCCCTATAAGGAAGAATCGCTGCCGCAGTAGATATTATTTTTCTTTTGATTTGAATATACCATGTAATTTTCTACCTTTGCACCCCTTTTCAACCCAAGGAGAGATGCCAGAGTGGTCGATCGGGGCGGTCTCGAAAACCGTTGTACCCTCGCGGGTACCCAGGGTTCGAATCCCTGTCTCTCCGCTTATAAGTAAAGCAGAAAAACGCAAGCCACTGAAAATCAATACTTTTCAGTGGTTTTTTGTTTGCCGGAAAAAGCAGAAGAAACGCATTAAAAAGCAGACTTTCGGTTGCAAAAAAGGCGGACTTTTTTAAAACACTCCCATAAGGTGATGCCGAACTAAAAAATAGAACTAAGGCTGGCCTATCAATTCAACTTTTAATGTACACACGAGATGATGGGGGCCTCTCTTCTGTTATTTGCAGGTTACAAACGAACCAGCTTGAGCAGAACAGTGGAAATGTTTGTATAGTTTATGATTGGGGATTTTGTGTTAATTATGGCAGTCATACTCAATTTCAGTTGTCCCGAACTCATTAGTGGATGTAGTGCTCCAAAATATTTTTCGGATCTTCCCATCGCTGTCAACATCGTAAGTCACATTTAGGGCTTCACCGGAATGCGATTTGGCATTATAGGTAATCATCTGGTCCTCAGAGAGGAACATTGCGATATTAGCATCTGCAAATTGAGCCTGCAAAAAAACATTACCCTTACCAATCCTCAATGTGGATTTTACACCTTTCTTGTATTCGCAATGGCGGTCCATAAAACCTGATACAAACCGGGTGGCATTTCCGTCTTTCCATTCAATATTCATAGTCTCAACTTTAGCCAGCGAGAAATCAAATACACTGACCGAAACAGGCCTGTGATCGGAGTTGTAACTATAATTCAATTCACCGGCATCTTCGCCCGAAGCATAGGTGTATTGTATAGAAACAACATTGCTGAAATTGTCCAATGTTGCAATTGAATGTCCGAGTAGTTGATTGTCCATATAAAAATCAGCAAAAGCCAAATTGTTATTGTATGTAAAATCTACTTTCGAATTTGGTATACCTCCTCCGAATGTACTTATTGATGAGATCATGTCGTACTGATCATATTCAAAAGTGGTGGTTGGGCCATTATTAATAGATGCTCTACCAATAAAACAAGTGGTACCGTATTGGTCGTCATCATATTCGTCTTTTTCGCAACTCTGGGCTAAAAAAAAGATAATGGGCAGCAGAACAGGAATCAACTTTTTCATGGGACTTTTTTTTAAGGAAAGTTTACATTAGTGCTTAAACATGGAAACTAGAGTAGTTCTTCCATCAGTTATTATTCAGTTTATTTATGCCCGATATTTGTTAAAAGTATGAACTATAGTTAATCGTCCATGCTTTAAAAAGTAACTGAACGATCCAATGATTTTTCCAACCACAAAGATAAAATCTTAAGTACCTTGAACAACTGAAAATCAATAAGAAAATGAAAAATACCGTGTATTGGATGACCTGATTAAGAGGGATATGCAGAAAATTGCAGGAAAGAATTACAAAGTGATGTTGAATTAAAAGAAGGATGCTCCAGACAGGCAGCCTTTCTTTTTATAATCATCAATATCAATATGATGAAATACCATCTAATTCAGGGATTGACTTAACAAATGAGTTTAAAAATTCCCCGTCCTCATCATGTTCTTTCTTTTGAATCAATCGCCTGGACCTGAACTCTTTGATTTTGTTGTTTATAAAACTGATAAAATTACCAATTCCAATAACCAGTAACATCAACACAAAAACCGCAACTACCAGCAAAGCACCATCGTTAGCATTGCCTGTAGCGGCATGGCAATATCCAATTATAAAAACGAAAAGCAATGTCAGAACCTTTTTCATAGCCTGGTGATTTACATATTACTGCAATGGTAAATTATTCAATTAAACACTATAAATATACAACATTTTTAGATTTATCGTTTCAGCAAACAGAAAATTATTTCTCGTCGAATTACAGGAGTTTCCTCTTTAGGTAGTGTATTAATACATTTTTCATATAGGACTATTTAGGGATAGTTCCGGGTGCCGGGTGCCGGGTGCCGGGTGCCGGGTGCTGCTAAGATTTTTTCTTTATAATTCCTTTTATTCTCGTTTCAATTGAAGGTAAACGACCTTGCTCATGAGTGTAAACCAGAAAAACTTAACATTGCTATTCATCCCGCTAAATATGATGAATCAGTGCACTTTTGACTTCAACATTGATTGCCTTTCAAAACCCGAATTCAATTTAAATTTTAATCTTTACTTTTATTTTCGGGCAAAATTTTGTATCTTTAAGCGTAAAATAATAGTAAGCCATGAAAACCTTAACACTATTATTTATCATCGCTCTAAGTGGCCATATATCATTTGCACAAAATGTTAAGTGCCTTGCTTTATCCGAAAAAATCGTTTCCAATACCCAGGGTATTATCCTGAGCCAGGCCGTTGATTATAACGAGATTTATTTTATCAAGGCAACATTCCCAAAAACCTATAATTTCGAAGCAATTAAGACTATTTGCGATACAACGGTAAAAAATCCGAAAATATCGTTTAACTGGCGTCTTAATTATGATAAAAATTATGAGAAGGAATATGTTGTCGGAGGAAAAAAGTTATTGATTACTATCTACGAAAGGGATAAATTCCTGTATTTTGAATTTCCAAATGAATAAGTTCCGCAAAATGAAGGTGTGAAACGAATGCCTGTTTCCATATCAAAAGTCTCGCTTTTTATTTTTTGAATACTAACTGCTTCCAACAAATCTGTAAAGCATCAGATTTTCATATTCGCAGTGTTGAATCATTTTGCTTAAACATTCTCCACAAATCAAGCTAAACGGTTTTCACCGCTAAGCACTTATATGCAATTTTAATTATTTTTCGCGCTAAAAAATTCAACTTACTCAACATTTTTGAACAAAAGCCTTTCTGATATAAAATTATATTCTATATTTGAAATTAATTTACCCTCAAATAAATATGAAATATTGTCGTTCAGGCTTCAGGATCAGGGACTTAATTATACTGACCGGTATCTTCTTGCTGTTTTCCCCATTCATAGGATCGGCACAGCAAAATACCTCTAAAACCCATCCCGAAGTGGCATTTGCCTCTATCATCGCTACCGACCAGACAAATACATATTTCACTGCCGATCTTACTCAATTACCAGCCTTTTTTGAACGTGCATACCTTCTGGAGTTAATTTTTTCTGACTCAAAACTTGTTACCAACGAAACGAATATTTCTGGTTCAACTCTCGAATTGTTTGCCAGTTGCGAATATGACCCTGAGCAGATTTTATAATTACTGCAAAGCTTTTACACCAAGGCACTCGAAGCCGGAATAACTACATCGGCTGATCGAAAAAGAGTATCCTTTTAAAAAAATACGAGAAGTACAGGTAAACAAACAACAGTTTTTTTTATGAAGCAATTCCTACTGATCTTATTGATCTCATGGATTTTTCATCTTATGAGTGCAGCCCAGGTTGGCGGAAACAATACCTGCGAAGGAGCATTGCCATTCTGCACGGGTTCATCATACAGTTTTCCGGCTGGGGTAAATGCCGGAACAGGGCAGGTCGGCCCTTTTTATTCATGTTTATCTACCAGGCCTAACCCCGCGTGGTATTATATGAAAATAGGTTCCAAGCCAACAAATATTACGATTAACAATTCGCCAAATTTCTTATGGATAAAACTCGCAACTGCTACAACCTATGTCCTTACGCATGTTTCGAATGAGAGTTGTAACGGTAGCACTTCAGGAAATGCAAATATTATTGTTAATTCTAAACCAACTCCTGGTTTCACGTTTGATAATGATTTTCGGTAGGTTGTTAAAATCGTTAATACGAAAACAGCCTTTTCAGCGTGTTCACAAAACGAATGTTTTGCTGCCACGATAAATTTAACTCACGTACAACTGGAACACCCTTTGGGGGCCTTTCGATACCCAGAACGCCTGTGGTCAGCTCACAAGTAATAAAGTAATTGATTGCAGTTATTCCATTGCATCCACCGAAGTGGTTGATATTCCTAATGCGATACAGGGAAAATACTATATATTGATCATTACAAATTATTCGAATCAGCCCTGTAATATTATTTTTTCACAAACAGGAGGTTCGGGCGTAACCGATTGCACCATACTCCCTCCCGCAGCTGTAAACAACGGTCCTTTATGTGTAGGAGAAACACTACACCTTTCGGCTGCCAATATGAACAACGCTGTGTATCACTGGACCGGACCGGGTGGCTGGGCATCGAACAGTCAGAACCCGATTCGCCCGAATGTTCAGCTTCCGATGGCCGGCATTTATTCGCTTTACGTTACCATTAACGGAGTGCCGAGTGCAGATACCAATCACACCAATGTTCAGATATTCAATAAACCTACAGCCGTGCTTACAGGTGGAGGCGAAATATGTGCCGGCGATTCGAGTAAACTGACTATCAACTGCCAGAATCAACCTCCCTGGGTGGTTACCTATACTAAGAACGGGGTTAACCCCACTAATATTACCATAAATAATTCACCTTACTACTTCTGGGTTAAACCCACAGTCAATACAACCTATGCCCTGTCGCAGGTTGTAAATGAAATTTGTACCGGCACTGCCTCAGGAAATGCGAGTATAATTGTGAATCCTAAACCTTCTGCTAATTTCACTTTCAATAATAATTGTTCAGGAAACCCAACACAGTTTACTGATATCAGTTCGGTAACGGGTGGATATGCAACAGCCTGGCGATGGAACTTCGGGCTGTCGGGTGATACATCCAATCTTCAGAATCCAACGTATACCTATGCAAATGGCGGAACCTATAATGTTGTTTTCAGGGTTACAACAAACAAGGGCTGTAAGGACCAACTGCTTAAACCTGTTCTTATCAATCCTACTCCTGCAGCCAATGCCGGACCCGATAAAACCATTGGTTACGGAACCAGCACCACACTGCAGGGCGGAGCTTCAGGAGGCAGCGGCACCTATTCATCGCACTGGGAACCTGCTAATCAGCTTGTTAATCCCAATATCCTGAACCCTACCACTGTAAATATGGCAGCCACTACCGATTTTACACTCACAGTTACTGATGTGGGTAATACCTGCCAGCATTCGGATGTTGCAACTGTTACCGTTACCGGTGGAGCTTTGGCCGTTACGGTTCAGGCTGAGCCGCCGGCAATTTGTAAGGGATCAAATTCTGTCATTAATCTCCAGCCTGGCGGAGGTTCCGGAATGTATACCTACTCCTGGTCGTCGAGCCCGGCAGGATTTACCTCAACGCTCGAAGATATTACGGTTCAGCCACTTGTAACAACCACTTATACAGTGCTCGTGAATGATGGATTCAGTATTGTTTCCAAATCAATCACCATTACGGTTTATGAAAATCCTTTGGTCGAAGCAGGGTCAAATCAAACTATTCCTTTCGGAACTACTACCTTCCTGAACGGTTATGCCACAGCAGGAGTTCAGCCTTATACCTATTCGTGGAGTCCGGCAAACCTGCTTGTGTCCCCGACCCAAAGCAGTACCTCGACACATATTTTGAGTAGCACAACTAATTTTGTTCTTACTGTTAAAGATGGTCACGGCTGCGTATCAACTGATCCAATACTCGTTACAATAACCGGAGGTGCCCTGATGGTGCATCCCGAAGCAACAAAGTCGCCTATTTGTTCGGGCGAAAATACCACTTTGCTTCCTTTGTCGGAAGGAGGCTCGGGAAACTATTCCTATACATGGACAACTAACAGTGGGTTTAGTTCGAATGAAGCAAATCCGATGGTTTCGCCAACGAGCACAACAACCTATCATCTGGTGATAAGCGATGGTTTTACTACGAGCACAGGTGATGTAGTTGTAACGGTAAATCCTCTGCCTTTTATTAACCTGATACCTGCAGGTGCGCATGTTATCAGCAGCGACTCAATTTATGCCTGTGTTTTCGATACGGTTACCCTGAAAGCTTTTAACCCTAATTCGACTTACTTATGGTCGAACGGAGCAACTTCGCCAGAAATCAAATCAACAACTACCGGTATTGCTTTTGACTTGCTGACCTATTCAGTGGATGTTTCCAATACCCTCACCGGCTGCTCGAATTCGGGCATACTCACAATTATGTACACCTATTCCGAATGTAGCTATGGAGTTGCCGAACAACCTGATGCAATTACTGTAATGCTTTATCCAAACCCGGGTAAAGGATTATATACCTGCAGGGTACAAACTGACTTCCGTGAAATTAAAATGGAAATTTTTAACTCACAGGGTACTTTGGTGAGCAAGGATAAGGTTTCGGTGGCATCCGGTAACACCCATGATTTTTCAGTTGACATTACGAACCAGCCTTCAGGAATTTATTTTCTGAAGCTATATAATAACGATTTTCTGAAGGTTGTTAAAATCGTTAAATACTAAAAAGGCATCTGATCGCAGCTGATTGAAGTTGTATTCTCTTGGCCCGGTGCATTTTAGTTTCGTATTCCTGGATTATACTTAATGAAATCTGTGAGATTTTATCACTTGTATTTCTATTTTGTGGCAGGGAATGAATAAAAAAGAGTTTAACTAAATACCAGGTCATAAGCAAGCTAACGATCTGATAACTAAAATTTTTGATGTCGAAGCAAATACTCGCAGTTTTTTTCATTAACTTCTTCCTGATCTCCGTTATTGTTGGGCAAACAGTAAACGACTGCTCGTATAAACCACCCCGTGAAGGCGAAACCTGGTGTTTCTACAGCAATATGAAGCTGGAGTTTCGCAACGGAAGTTTATCTTTATCAACCTTGCCATCCACATTGTCCTTTGGCAAAGGTTGTTCTTCAATATCCGACGAGGAGGGTAACTTAATACTCTTCAGCGATGGCATGAAATTATGGAACAAAAACGCCCAGCAGGTGGCCTCAACACTTGCCGGTGACCTGGGATCGACGCAATCATCTCTGATAGTCCCCCACCCTGCCGGGAAAAACAGGTATTTCATATTCACCACGCATTTATTATATCCTGCACCTCTGGTTACCAAAGGGCTTAATTATTCCCTTTTCGATTTTAATGCCCCGGCGGTTATCGATACGGTTCCTCCAAAAAAATTACTGAACGAAACATCCGAAAAACTGAGCGGGGTAAAGCATGGCAATGGAATCGACTATTGGGTTGTTGCTCATGGCTGGGGTGATAACAGTTTTGTTTCATACAAAGTAAGTAAATCAGGAGTTGACAGCATACCTGTAAAAAGCAATGTTGGCTCATCACACTCAGGTACTCTTTCGGGCCGCAATTCGGTGGGATACATGAAATTATCTCCTGAAGGATCGAAGCTGGCACTGGCAATACTGGGAGCTAACATAATTGAATGGTTCGATTTCGATAAGCTCACAGGTAAAGTTTCGAATGCCAGGCAGATACCTTCGCCCGATATTGGCAGTCCTTATGGGATTGAATTTTCGCCTGACGGGAATAAGCTATATTTCACAACAGTTAATCCTTCGACTAATTCAACCAACAATATCTACCAGGTTGACCTGCTAACGGGCTCTTCTCCGGTATTATTAAACCGGTTAGCGTATGATTTTACGGCCCTTCAGTTAGCTGTGGATGGTAAAATTTACGGGGCACGATTTAACAAAGAATTTCTAGGCGTTATCGAAAACCCAAACCGGCCTGATACAGCCTGTAACCTGAAAGAAGACGGGTTCAGCCTTAACGGCAATAAAACTCAGCTGGGATTGCCCAATTTTATTCAAAGTTATTTTGATATTCCTGCTATCACTTTCGATACAAAATGCCAGGGCGATGACACATACTTTTCACTGACAAATCCTACAAATATTGATTCTGTAAGTTGGAATTTTGGTGATCCTGCAAGCGGGACATCAAATGCAGAGGCTGGAATAAACCCTTTCCATTTGTTTTCTGATTTCGGAACTTATAATGTAACGGCAACGGAATGGTATAATGGCCGATCTTTTAACACTCCTGCCAAGGTGCTGATTAACAAACTACCACCAAAAAGTTTTGATCAGGATAGTCTTTATATTTTACCCCGGTCGGCTATTAAGCTTGATGGAGGTCCGCTTATGAATTCCTACCTGTGGAATGATGGTTCAACTTTACAAACCCTCGAAGTTTCGGAGCCCGGTTATTATCATGTAACCATTATCGACACAAACTGCTGCCAGCAAAGCGATACGATAAAAATTGTTCTTCTTGACCTGTTGGTTCCCAATGCCTTTTCGCCCAATCATGATGGGTTAAATGACCGCTTTCATGTAATTGGCCCTGGCGATGGAATAAGTAATTACAATTTTTATATTTATAACCGCTGGGGACAACTTCTTTGGGAAAACAATAATATCAATAACGGTTGGGATGGCACATATAAAGGCGTGGATTGTCCTCCGGGAGTTTATGCCTGGGTTATGAAATTCGGTGTATCCGGCAACCTCTTGAAGCGCGATAAAGTTGAGAAAAGAGGGGTTTTGACAATTATAAGGTAATAAATATCAAAAGCGAAGGAGCTTTTTCTCTTTGAATCTATCGTATCAACGTAATCGTCCCCCATTTCGGTTCCGATAATCCTTCTCGTTCGCCTACATCCTGGTTGTTCCAGATGGTTCCGTCGCGGTATATGGCCATGATTTTCCACACATACACATCCTGCTGGCAGGGTTTCTTATTGAAAGTGCCATCCCAGCTTTCGGTAGGAGTGCCTTTTTCGTCGAGTTTGGTGCTGCTCCACATTAAGGCGCCGTAGCTGTTGTAAACTTCGGCACGGTACGATGCCAGGTTCAGCCCCACCGGTTTCCAGTAGCGTGTTGCCTGCACGGTTCCGCCCGGGGCAAAAGCATTGGGTACATATAAGCCTTTGAAAAGCATATCGTACGAAATCATAGCTGTATCGTGGCATCCCTGTGCATTCACGGTTACCAGCAGCACCTGGTAAATTCCATCCTCAGCGTAGGTGATTATGGGTGATTCAGCGTAGGAAATCTCCCCGTTCCCAAAATCCCAGAAATATTCCTTAGCGCCAATGCTACCGTTGGTAAACTCAACTTGCCCCTGTATGTTATCCACGTTTTCGGTATAGGTGAACGCACTTATCGGGGATGCAATCACCGCAACCTGTTGAACGATTGTGTCAGCGCAGGTATTGGTGTCGGCTACCGTGAGTCGTACCAGGTAATTCCCGCCCGAACTGAACATAAACGAAGGTTTTTCGCCTTGCATACTTCCAATATTTCCGATGCTGTCGCTCACCCGCCATCGCCACTCGTTGAGCGGTGCCATGTAAGGTTGCGATCCATCGAAAGAAGTATGTCTTTTGTCCGGTACATGCCAGGCTGTTGGCAAACATAGCATCGGGCAGACCGTGCACCAAAATATCGTTGATAGCAGTATCGCTGCATCCAAACTGGTTTTTTACTATTAACTCCGTGCTGTAGGTTCCGGGAACGGAATACAGGTATTTCGGATTTCGCAGGTTCGAGGTATCGGCTATGCCGACATCGCCAAACTCCCAGCGGAAGCTGAGTGCTGTGGCACCGTTGGCATGCGTAGTGTCGTTAAAAACAGCTTTGGTACCCAGGCATACCGGGTTTACTGTAAATCCTGCCAAAGGCGCTGGTTTTACCAGTATATCCACACTGATGCTGTCGCTTATGGTGGATGTGCCAACAATGGTGCTGACTTTCAGGCTGATGGTAAAAGTGCCTGAAGTGGTAAAAGTATGCGTTACCGAAGGTTTGTAGGTAGCGTAAATGTTTGGTGGCGATCCGTCGCCAAAGTTCCAGTTCCATTGGGTGATGGTGCCGTCGCAGGTGCTCATATCCGTAAAGGTAAGCTCCTGGTTCTGGCAAAGCAGATCGTCCGCTGTTAGGTAAGCAGCTACCAGGCAGGATGAACGGGTTACGGTATCGGTAAAACTATCGGAGCAGCCATTGGCATTCACAACCGTAAGCGTCGCCAGGTACTCTCCGGGTATGTCGTATTTATGTATGCTGGTTGGTACCGTAAGCGTATCCGAAGTTCCATCACCGTATTGCCAGATGTATGTGTTTATCAAACAGCTGGTATCCACACTGGTACTGCTGAATACCAGGGTGCTGTCGCATAACCCGGTGGTATAGCTGAAAGCCGCCACAGGTAAGGCATTTACCTGAACCTGTTTAAAGGCAGTGGCAGTACATCCGTATTTATCAGTAGTACTGAAGCTTACGGTATAAAACCCGGTTTTACTGAACAGGTGATCCGGTTGTTTTTTAACCGAAACATTGTTGGTTCCGGTGGTAGGATCGCCAAAGTTCCAGCTGAAAGTGATCAGCGAATCGGCCGGGGCTGCTGGCGTAAGCAACTGAGGGGTAAAGGTTACCGGTGATCCAAAACAAGTGAGGTTGGTGTACAAAATCAACCGTTAAAGGCGGCGGAACGCAGATAGCCTGAATAACCGTATCCACACATCCTCTCAGGTCCTTGATCATCAGTTTTACATCGTAACAACTGTCGACTGCATAATACTGGTGGGTGGGATTTTTACCTGTTCCATACTGGTAGGGCTCAAACTCCCATTGCCAGCTGTTTACCGTTCCCTGGTAGCTCCACGACGAATCCTGGAATTGCACCAGGCCATTAGCACACGGACTTGCGGTGTATTTGAAAAATGCCGTAGGCGTATTCCAAACCTGTACCGGCGATGTTTTGGTATGTGAGCAACCGTTAGCTGTGGCGGTGGTTAGGCTTACAATATAGGTTCCCGGCTGGGTGTAGGTGTAGGCCGGGTTTTTCAAAGTCGAAGTATCGGTAGTTAATGAGGCTACACCAAAATCCCAGGCCCAGCTTACAATGGTTTCACCTGCTGGCGGGGTACTCAGATCGGTAAACTGCGTAGGTGCATCCTCGCATATCCCGCTGAACGAAAACAGTGAAAGCGGTGCATTATGGATGGTAAGCGGTCGTGCCTTTATATTCTGGCATCCGGAAGTATCCTGCACCGTGAGGGTTACCATAAACGTTCCTGCCATTGCATAGGTATGCGAAGCATTGCGCGTAAAAGCATGCGGACTACCGTCACCGAAATCCCATTCGTAGGTTAAAATGGTGGCAATATTGGTCGCGATGGTATCGGTAAACAAAGTAGTAGTGCTTCCCAGGCAGGTAAGGCTGTCGTTGTAAAAATCAACACCTGGTTTGGGTACAATCAGCACATTTTTCTGAACCGTATCCATACAACCGTTCCCATTAATGGTTGAAAGCGTAACCGTATACGTCCCGGGCAGTGCAAAGTTATGGCTTGGATTGGTCAGCGTGGATGTATTCAGAACGCCCGATGCCGGGTCACCGAAATTCCATGCGCGCTGGGTAAGCGAATTGCCTCCGTTCAGGCTGGTTTGATCGGTAAATTGTGTGCTCTGCCCCTGGCAGGTATTGGCATAAGCGAAATTCGCGATAGGCGAAGGTGATATGCTTACAGTTTTCTGTGTAACGCTCTCGCATCCCATGGCTGTAGTTACCTGCAAAGTGACAATGAATGTGCCGGGTTGTGCGTAGGTATGGGTAAAACTGGCAAGGGAACTGGTATAAGTGGTATCCGTACCATCCCCAAAAGTCCAGTGCCAGCTTGTTATGCTGCCACCGTTGGCATTGCTCAGGTCGGTAAGTGTTACGGGCATTCCCGAACAGGCTGGGGTGCCGGCGCTGAAGGAAGCCAGCGGTCCCGGGATCACTATAACTGGTTTTACTTTGGTGTTGGTGCAACCTGCCGTATCGGTAATGGTAAGGGTAACGGTATAGGTTCCGGCAGTGGCATAAATATGAATCGGGTTTGCTACAAAGGAAGTTGTTCCATCGCCAAACTGCCAGTAAAAACCCTGTGTGGCAGCCAGCATTCACCGTGGAGGTAAACGAAGTGGTATCGCCGTTGCAACCTGCCACCGGTGTAAAATCAACCGTCGGAGGGGCACTTACCACCACTTGTTTTGTAACTGTATCGCTGCAACCGCCGGGCAAGGACACGATCAGCGAAACGGGATAGGTTCCGGCCGTATTGTAAATATGAGTAGGATGCTGCAAAGCAGAAGTATTGGCTGTTCCCGAAGTAGGATCGCCGAAATTCCAGGTACCCAGCCGCTGACGGTTCCCGTGGTATTGCTGATGCTTAAATCGTTAAAGGTAACCGTATTGCCCTGGCAGGCAGAGCCATGCATAAAGTCGGCCGTGGGTTTAGGTAAAATGGTTACCACGCGTGTGATAAAGTTGCTGCAGCTGTCGCTGGTTTTTACCGTAAGGGTTACGTTGAAAGTGCCCGCGTTGGTATATTGATGTGTTACATTGGGACTTGCCGGGAAAAGGATGGTTTGTGTGTTTCCATCGCCAAAATTCCATACCCAGCGTGCCACAAAACCGGAGGCTGTAGTGCTCATATCCGAGAAATTTACTGCATCGCCCTGGCAGGTGGGGGTGCTGTACCCGAAGTTGGCAACAGGAACCGGCGTAATTACAATCGGTTTGGTGCGGGTATTGCTGCAACCGGCGGTATCGGTAACGGTAAGGGTAACCGAATAGGTGCCTGCTGAAGTGTACACGTGCGTTGGCGCCTGTGCATTGGAAGTGCCGCCGTCGCCGAAAGTCCAGTTCCAGGCCGAAATGGTGTTAACCGCCATTCCGGTAGGTGTAAATGCCGCTGCATTATTGGCACAGGCACTCTGGGTGGTGAAATCGACGGTGGGCTTGGCTTTGATGGTAATACTCTTAATCAGGGTATCCGAACAATTGTTACCGGTAAAAGTGATTAGCCTGACATTATAAGTTCCTGCAGCCGCATAGGTATGCGTGGGGTTTTGCAGGGTGCTGGTATTGAAAACGCCCGAAGTAGGATCACCGAAATTCCAGTTCCAGCTGCTGATGCTTTGTATACCGGTTACGGTGGTTAAATCGGTAAATACAACGCTGGTACCCTCACACTGCCCTGCCGACATAAAATCAGAAGTCGGTGCCCCGAGCATATTGATAAGAATGGTTTTTATGTCGCTGCAGCCTTCGCTGTTGATCACCTGGAGCGTTACACTGAAGGTGCCGGCGGTTGTATAAATATGGTTCACATTCGGATTGGCAGGGAAAGTAATGGTATCAATAATGCCATCTCCGTAGTTCCATATCCATTTGTTGATAAAACCGGTGGTAGCTGGTACTCTGGTTAAAAAATGCCACCGACTGCCCCTGGCAATTATCGGTATTGGCCGAAAAGAGTGCTGTAGGTGGAGGATTAACAGTGACCTGGCGGGTTTTTACGCCTTCGCAGCCTGCAGTATCAGTAATAGTAAGAGTAACGGTAAATGTGCCGGCTGCGAGATAAGTATGGGAAGCGTTACGGCTGCTTGCCGTGCCTCCATCGCCAAAGTTCCACAGGTAGCTTGCCGTGGCAGGAATATTTATGGTAATGCTGTCGGCAAAAAACAGGGTAGCGCTGTTCAGGCAGCCGGGGCTGCTGAAGAAATCGGCAACCGGAGCTGCTTTTACCGTAACTGTTTTTTCGGTTGTGTCCTTGCAGCCGTTGAGGTTGGTAACAATAAGGCGAACTGTAAAATTACCTGCTGTGGCATAGGTATGCACCGGGTTTTGGAGGATGCTGGTATTCAAAGCGCCGGAAGCCGGATCGCCAAAGTTCCACAGCCAGCCCGAAATCTGTCCGCCCTGGTTAGGTAAGGAGTTATCGGTAAAGGTGGTGGCCAGGTTCTGGCAGCTACTCCAGAAATTGAAATCAGCGATTGGTTTGTTAAATACCGATACTACCGCCTGGTATACCGATGTACATCCACGGCTGTTCAAAACCGTAAGGGTAACCGTGTAGTTTCCGGCTGCGGCATAGGTATGCGTAACATTCGGGCTGGCGGGGAAGTTTATTGTTACAGCCGGAGTTCCATCCCCAAATGTCCAGGTCCATTGCTGCAGGTAACCCTGCCCGGCTGGGTTGGAACTCAGATCGGTAAACTGTGTAATGCCGTCCAGGCAGTTAGGCGTAGTAAAACTGAAAAAAGCGGTAGGATGCGGACGTACTTCCACCGGATGGGTTACGGTATACTGGCAGCCGTTGGTATCGACTACGCTTAGAGTGACATTGTAAGTTCCATGGATAGGGAAAACATGAGCAGGAAAGACCGGTGCATTATAGCTTGCGTAGGTTCCATCAGCAAAATCCCAGTGCCAGGTGCTGATCTGCTGAATATAATTTCCTGAAATATAAAAGTAGGTAGTATCACCGGAGCATGCGGTATTTGTTGTAAAATCCACAACAGGAGTTGGATTCATTATTACATTCACAGTATCCCTCATTATAGCCTGGCAATTACCTACAGGATTAGTACCCTGAACAAAATACTGACCTATACCCGGGAATACACCAAAATGAAGCGGGCTCCCTGTCCCATTCAGGCTGATTCCTGTAGTAATCCCATTGTGAAACAATTCATAGGTCATAGCAGTCTGCGAATTATTCAGTCCAATATAAATTCCGGTATCACCTTCGCAATAGTATCCATTATTAGAGGCTGTAATCCTGAACAAATACGGTAGGGGAATAATTCCGACAGAAGCCACTCCATGCAAGGAATCAGCAGGTGCATTGCAAAAAACATCATTAGCAGCAGTCACCCAATAGGAAGTACTCATCGAGGGTGAAACATTAAAAACATATGGAGAAGTCAAAATCCCCGTTATCGTAACAGGCAAAATTCCATTTGTATAAGTCAGGTTCCAGGGTGGGGTTCCTGTGAGTGTAATACTTATTGGTACCGGTACACCTTCACAAACTGTAGTTGAACCGCTGATAGTTGCCGAAGGATCAGGATGCACTGTTAACAGCATAAAATCGGCACCCAGCAGATTATTACAACCCAGGAGGTCGAGTGTCAGCCGGACTGTCTGGTCGACATCAGCCGGTCCGGGAGTATAGGTGGGGTTGAGTAAGCCTGAGTTGTTGAAACTACCGTCACCATTTGTAATCCATTGAATATTATTGTGATACTGGGCTGTAGCATTCAACTGATATGGCCGTTGCCCGCAGGTATTATCATCGATACCGGCATTGCTCACCGGCCTGGGGTCTATTTTAAGTTCAAACTGGTCGAACAGGGAAACATCGCTGCAATTGTCAATTCCATGAATATTGAGATTGAATACTATGGAGCGGTCGATGGTGCTTCTGTCCATGGGTCCCGGGAAATACAGCGGTTGAATTATTGCCGGATTACTGAGTGTTCCGTCACCCCCTGAAAAGGTCCACAAAATATTGCTTAATGAGTAGTTGGTTCCTGAGCCGGCTAACTGAAACTGGGTCTGGCTGCTGCAAATATAGGCATCGGGACCTGCATCAATTGTCGGATAAGGAGTCACACTAAAAACCCTGCTATCAGTAACAAATTGATCAGCGCAGGTAAGATCACCTTTAACTTTTAACGTCAACGTAACTGTACCGTTAGCAAAATCATTAATTCCAGGCATGTACGAAGGAACGAGTATGGAATTATCATTAAAAACCCCATCCCCGGCAGTCCATAATAAAACAGTGTAGTTGGTAGCTGATGCTCCTCCAACAAATATAGGCGATTGCACGCAAAAAGATTCATCCATTCCGGCGAATACCGTAGGCATTGGATCAATATTGAGAGTTATGGATTTAACATCAGTTTTACCAGTGCAGGCCGCCGAACCATAGCCGGTAAGAATAAGTACAACGCTGCCATTTGCAATGTCGGCTGATCCGGGAGTATATACCGGTTTTACTACCGTATCATTACTGAATGTTCCATTCCCAGAAGTTGTCCATTTAATGCTGCTGCAAAATTGCCTGGAGCCGTTTGGCGTAAATGTTTTGGATGAGCATATGGTCGAGCCCGTTCCGGCAGATACAAGTGGTTCGGGTGAAACATTTATATTTAACACATAAGGTGCAGCTGCCGTACAACCAAAGCTGTTCAGATAATTTACACTCACGGTCTTAGCCCCCGGAGTGGTCCAGGTAATTATAGTAGTATTGTCTACTCTTGTTCCTCCTGAAGTAATATTTCCGCCCGCACTTATGTTCCATAAATATGTATTGTTACCTGCCTGGGTCAGGTAGGAATTATTTACAGTATTGTTACAGATATAGGTTGGTCCTGTTACTGTTGGCACCGGAACCGGGTTAACGGTAATATTGCTTACCACCGGCGAAGGAGCTGCACATAAGGCAGCATTGGTATAATTAACACTTACCGTTTGAGCTCCGGCAGTATTCCAGGTAACTGTTACAGAATTACTTGTTGTTGTTCCACCTGATGTGATGGTTCCTCCCGGTGAAACGGTCCAGGTATAATTTGTATTCCCTGCCTGTGTTGAATAAATATTGTTGACAGCATTCTGGCACACAACCGCTGAGCCGGCAATAGCAGGAGTTGGCAAAGCATTTACTGTTACATTGTAAACTGTCGGGATACCCGCGGCGCACAAACTGGTATTGGTGTAATTAACGCTCACAGTCTGTGGGCCGGGCGTATTCCAGTTAACAGTAACTGTATTACTGCTCGTGGTTCCGCCCGATGTTACGGTGCCGCCAGAGGAAATATTCCAGGTATAATTGCTGTTTCCGCTTTCGGTTGTATACACATTGTTGGTTGAGGTAGCACAAACAGATGGCGGTCCACTTAGGGTCGGAGCAGCCTGTGAATTAACTGTAACCTGGTACACTGTTGCCGAGGCTGCAGAGCAATTAGCTGAATTACTGTAATTTACACTAACTGTACGAGTTCCGGGAGTGGTCCATGTTACAGTTACTGTACTGCTGCTGCTTGTGCCTCCAGCAGTTATGGTACCACCGGCTGAAATATTCCAGGTATAATTGCTGTTTCCACTTTGTGTTGAATACACATTACTGGTTGAATTGGCGCATACATTTGCCGGACCCGTAATAGTCGGAGCTGGAACTGGATTTACTGTAACATTATAAACAGTCGGAGATGCAGCCGTGCATAAGCCGGCATTCGTATAATTCACACTTACTGTTTTTGACCCGGTAGTGTTCCAGCTAACTGTTACCGTGTTACTGGACGATGTACCGCCCGCAGGTGATGGTACCTCCGGCAGAAACATTCCAGGTATAGTTGCTGTTACCCAGCTGAGTGGTATAAACAACCGGTGCGGTGTTAACACAAACTGCTGTAGGTCCGATTATCGAAGGCGTTGGCAGCACATTTACATTCACATTAAAAATGGTGGGAGTACCTGCAGCACATAATCCTGAATTAGTGTAATTTACACTTATGGTTTTTGCCCCGGTTGTATTCCAGGTAACTGTAACTGTATTGCTTGAGGTGGTTCCTCCTGCAGTTATGGTTCCACCTGCCGAAACGGTCCAAATATAATTGGTATTTCCACTTTCGGTTGCATAAACATTGTTTGTTGAGTTCAGGCAAACACTCGATGGGCCTGATAATGATGGAATATTAACTGTATTGATGGTAACCGTAATTACTGTGGGATTGAGCGCTGCACAGCCGCTGCTGTTGGTATAGGTTACGGAAATGGTCTTGGCTCCGGTAGTACTCCAGGTAACAGCGATGGTATTTGTTCCTATGCCTGAAGTAATCACTCCTCCTGCTGATACATTCCAAACATATCCGGTCATGCCAGCGGCAGTGCTGTATATATTTCCGGAAGTATTCACGCATCCGTTCAAAGCGCCTGTAATTACAGGCACCGGCAGAGCGTTTACCGTTACATTATAAATTGTCGGGCTGCCGGTTGAGCAGTTTGTAGGGGGTGGTCCCTGGTAACTAACACTCACAGTTTTAGCTCCTGTCGTATTCCAGGCAACTGTCACCGAATTACTGGTTGTGGTGCCACCGGCAGTAATGGTTCCACCAGCCGAAACCGTCCATACATAATTATACATACCCGACTGAGTAGTGTAAACATTTCCTGCACTTCCGACACAAACACTTGAATTTCCGATAATTGTCGGGGTTGGATTTGCCAAAACGGCAACGCTCAATACCGGTGATTCCGCTCCCGAACCACATTGGGCATTAGAACCATGAACTGATAAATTACCTGTTAAAACTGTTGGAAAACTCAAGGTGATCTGGTTTGTAGTGGTTGTTTGGGTCCCACCACCCGGCAAAGTCCACACATACGATGTTGCCGAAGGAATAACGGGAACAGTGTATGTAACTGTTTCTCCCTGGCAAACCGGGCTCGGCCCTGATATTGCCAGGGCTGCATCGGGAGTCCTGTTGATGATAATATTCATCGAAACGGTTCCCTGCGAAAGATAGTACCACCAGGAATTAACTGTATGATAATTACCAAGATTGGCATTCCCGCCTGAACCTGAAGAAGCGAAAGTCCAGCTATGGCACCCGGTTACAGTAGGCAGACTGGCCGGGTATAAACATCCTGTAACCGAATTGGCATACCCACCCCATGTTGAAAGATTTGTATCATCCCAAAACACCCGGAGCTTTGTACCATCAGGCGGAAGCGGATTTGGTAAGGGATGTACAATATCAACCTTAAATCCTTTGTCGTTGCCTTCGACATCGTACATCGGGAGGTTGGTCAGGCTGTTGAGGTAATCAATATTCACAGTGATATTCGTTCCGCTGCTTAACGGACTACCCAGGTTATTATTCCCATCCCAGTAAACCAAGTTGTTAATATCCGCTTCAACATCCTGGGTGATGGTGACATCTTCCCCGGCATTTGACCCCAAAGGCGGACAATCGAGGGTGAGGGTGGCTTTTCCTGGCTTATCCACAACCACTATAAACACAACCGAACCATCGCAACTTGCCGGCAATTGCTGGGTAGCGCTTATAATCTGACCAAGAGTTCCAATAGGATAAATGGCATCAGGATCATTCAGGAATATTTTATACTGTGGTAATGCATCCACACGGTAACTCACCGATTTACGCCTCTGCTCCCAGGTGCCGGTTGTACTGCAGCCTGTTTCGTTGCTAAAAATGCTGAAAGTACCGGTCTTCATGCTATCGGCAGCAAATTTGGTTACAATGCCATCGTCGGAATAAATATAAAAACTGCCGTAAAAACTTTCGGAATTAAATTCCACGTTCACCTGCCACGAGCGCGACCATACCCTGCCCGGAATTGCAACAGGAACAGCAGCTACCAGTGATGCAACTGTGATGTCGAAATATTTAATGGTAAGTGTACCATTGTTGGCCGAAGGTTCAGGAAATATAAACTCGATGGAATAATCACCTGTCATTGCAGGACTTAGCACAATAGGCACATACCCTGAAGGATTTATCATACTGGGTCCGGCATCAGCCTGTGCATAATTTACGATATAGCCATTGTTTCCCGAAATGGGAAAAGCATAAGGACCGAGCAGAACATTATTCGGTTGACGGATATAATACTTATATTCTCCCTGGTTGCTTGCATTTACATCAGAAGAATTAAAACCGAGATACACAATTTCAGTAAGTGAATTAACCGTGTACATAATCCTGTATTCAGGATCAGCGTTTAACTGCCCGAAGGTGGAATATGAATTCTGAACGGCCGGATTGTTGTTATGCGAAAGGTACAATTTGCCAGCAGCATCGGGTCGTTTCGACACAGGAACCAGTTGCTTGGTACCTTCTGCCTTAACAGTAGTTCCGAATGCCAGTAAGTAGATTATCAGGATTATATGTGCGAATCTGCTGGTCATTTTCAGTTAATTCATCAACAAAGGGCAATAGAAAAAGAGCAGCGAAAAATACGTTTTTCACTAATTTTCCAAATCCAGGGCCATGATGAATAAGTTACCAAATTTACTCATTATAACGTTTATCTCAGTGAAAGGAGATAAAAACATCTGCCCTTTTCTCAGTCATTTACATATTAAATCAAATCCTTAAACAACAAAACGAACTCATTCACAATCAGATAAGCACAACAAAACAGTGTAATCACTGAACTGAATTTCAAATATCTTTATCGCACATGGCCCGAAAAATTCGCTCTTTCAGTCATTATTGTGTAACTTTGCATAAAACTTGGTTCTATGAAAAAGTGGTTGTTTACACTGTTCCTTCTTGGTCTTTTTTCAGTTTCATTTGGTGCGAAGAGCCCATTGAAAGCTTATCTTTCGTATGCATCGTTTTATGCGCCGGAACATGGGCCTTACCTGGAAACATACCTTTCGGTATTGGGTAAGAGCGTTCAGTTTGTTAAGAATGAGAACGGAAAATTCCAGGGAACGGTTGTGGTTACTATGTTATTCAAACAAAACGACAGCATAAAAGGATTCATGAAATATGAACTGAACTCTGCCGAAATCGACGATACCACGCATATAAATTTTACAATTTTCGATCAGCAGCGTATTGCACTACCTAATGGGAGTTATAAGCTCGAGCTGGAAATCGCCGATAAAAACCAGTCACTCCCTCCTTTTAAAGCAAAGGATGAAATTGCCTTGCACTTTGACGAAAAAAAAATCACACACTCTGATATTGAACTGATCGAATCGTTTGCAAAAGCATCAGAAACCTCGCCTATGGCAAAAAGCGGGTACGATTTTATTCCTTACCAGGATTATTATTATCCTCAGAACATCAAAAATATTACTTTCTATTCCGAAATTTACAATACAGCCGATGTGCTTGGCGCTGAAAATCAATTTGTTGTAGCTTCGTATATACAATCCGTAGAAACCGGAAAACCTATCGACAATTATTTCCGCATCAAGCGCGAAACAAGCAATACAGTGAATGTGGTGTTCAGTGAGTTCGATATATCAGAGCTTCCGACGGGGAGTTACAACCTGGTTATCTCGGTCCGCGATAAGGAAAACAAGGAAATTTCGTCGCAGAGCATGTTTTTTCAGCGCTCCAATCCCGGGGTTAAATACAATAGCAGCGCATTGCAAAATGTTACCATAGCGAATAGTTTTGTAGCACGCTTAAACAGCCCCGACACTTTGCGTGAATATGTAAGAATGTGTGGCCCGATAGCATCATCGATCGAAAAATTGTTTATCGAATACAGTTCGAAAGACCTGAAAACCTTGCAACAATTTTTTCTTAATTTCTGGATACAGCGCAACCAGGCTGACCCTGAAGGTGCATGGATAACTTATTACAGGACTGTTTTAGGCGTTCAGCAGGAATTCGGGTCGACCAACAAAAGAGGTTACGAAACCGACCGCGGGCGCGTTTACCTTCAGTACGGTCCGCCGAACGACCGTATACGCGAAACCATGAACCCCGACTCATACCCTTACGAAATATGGCAATACTACCAGATTGCCAATCAGTCGAATATGAGGTTTGTGTTTTATACGCGCGATCTGGCTGTAAACGATTACATAATCTTACATTCCACTGTGCTGGGAGAAATAAAAAATGTAACCTGGCAATACGACCTCAAAAGATCGCAGCATGATATGCGGCCAAAGGACACTGATAATTCACTTTATAAATCGCCTTACGACGAGAGTAATTTTGGTGAACGTTCGGGAGAATATTTCAACAGATAATGCCGGACCGCTGTTTTTGACAATGCATATTTTACGTTGCAATTTATGTTGCCACCAATTCGGCCTGGCTATTTTTTACCTGCATAAACTTTTTTATAATTAAATAATATCTAAATTAGCCGACAATTATACAAGGAATAGTATTAAAAGTCAAAAAAATATTTCTTCACCTCATAATCAATCACAAATAGCAATTGGCACATATAGCGGTAGTAATATTAAACTGGAACGGAAGGGAATTCCTGCGGAAATTTCTGCCATCGGTTATAGCCAACAGCCGGCATATTGCTGAGGTGATTGTAGCTGATAATGCTTCTACCGACAGTTCCATCGAATTTCTTCAGAATGATTTCCCTTCAGTACGCATTATTACAAACCGCACCAACGGCGGTTTCGCCCGCGGTTATAACGAGGCACTTGCTGAGGTTGAAGCCGATTATTACGTTTTACTGAATTCGGATATTGAGGTTACTCCCAATTGGATAGAGCCGCTTATTGAAATGATGGAGGGCGACCATACTATTGCTGCCTGTCAACCTAAACTTCGCTCGTATGCCGAGCCGGCGAAATTTGAATATGCGGGTGCAGCAGGCGGATTTATCGACGAGTATGGATATCCTTTTTGCCGTGGACGGATTTTCCAGCATATTGAAACAGATCATGGGCAATACGATGATGCCATGGAGATTTTCTGGGCAACCGGTGCCTGTATGTTTGTAAGGGCCGATTTATTTAAAAAGTTTGGCGGCTTCGATGAAGATTTCTTCGCACATATGGAAGAAATCGATTTTTGCTGGCGGCTAAAAAACGGCGGCTACAAGATTATGTATTGTCCCGGTTCGGTTGTATATCATGTGGGTGGCGGCACCTTACCGAAAAAGTCGGCACAAAAAACCTATCTGAACTTCCGGAATAACATCTCACTTTTATATAAGAATCTTCCCTCCCACTTGCTGTTACAGGTTTTTGCCGTTCGTTTCCTGCTCGATGGAGTGGCCGCTTTTAAATTTTTGTTCGGGGCAGGATTCGGTGATTTTTATGCTGTATTGAGAGCGCATATTTACTTTTACAGCAATTTCCGGAAGCTCCGTCGTAAGCGACGAGAGCTAAGCCAGAGTATGGTACATGGTATTTATAAAAAAAACCTGGTGAAGGAGTATTATTTGAATAAGAAAAGGCTTTTCTCGCAGCTAGAGCCGAAGGATTTCGCGGAGTAAATTCGACACTGCCGCATATCATTGCTTCTTTTTATCCGGTTTACCGGCTACCTCAGAAAACTCTCAACCCCCAGCCTGTACGAATCCATCCCGAAACCTGTAATAATCCCTTTCATTCCTGCTGAAATCATGGAAACACTTCTGTATTCCTCGCGGGCATGAATATTCGAAATATGAACTTCAACAACCGCTGTTTTAATGGCTTTTACTGCATCGCCAATTGCGACCGAGGTATGCGTATATCCGCCGGCATTAAGTATAATTCCATCGTAACTGAATCCGGTTTCATGCAGTTTATTGATGATTTCGCCTTCGATATTCGATTGATAATACGTAAGTTCTATATCCTTAAATGTAGATTTTAAGGCTTCAAAATAGCTTTCGAACGACTGATCCCCATACACCCCGGGCTCGCGCATGCCCAGCAGGTTAAGATTAGGACCGTTGATGATTATTATTTTCATAGATACCGATATTTTGAACAAATGTAATTCAGAATTGAATTGATTCGTTGAAACGGCCTGATTAATTGAAAAATAGATAAAAAAGCTTTGATGTACAGATATTTGAATATTGAGCATTAGAATAATTGAACAGAGGAACAGTGGAACAATAGAACAAATGAACAATCGAACCTATCAATCATTTCAATCTCATCAATCTCCTTCCCCCACTTGAACGCCGAAGGCAATGGAACGCCGCAAGCATTTGAACCCTTGAACGCCGAAGGCATCTCTGAACGCCATAGGCAATTGAACGCCGCAGGCATTTGAACCCTTGAACGCCGAAGGCATTTGAACTCTTCAAACTCTTCAAACTCTTCAAACCCTTCAAACATTTCCCCACCCAAAACACCCTTTAGTTAAAATTATTCCCTACTTTTGCACCAAATTACTGAATAGGGGTGCCCCAAAAAATCGGGCTGAGATCAAACCCATTGAACCTGATACGGGTAATGCCGGCGAAGGGATGGAAACTTTAAATGAATGGATTTTCCCTGTTCGCCATTTGAAGTTTAATTTTTAAAAGAATAAATTAATGAAAAGAATTATGGTACCGGCTCTGCTGGTAATGCTGCCTTTTTTAGGTCTGGCACAGTTTAACCTTTCGGGAAAAGTAATCGACCGCACAACCAACGAATCATTGCCCGGCGCTCATATTATGCTGGTTAACACTTTTCAAACGGCAGTGAGTGGCCGAACAGGGACTTTTACCCTTAAAAACCTTAGGTCCGACGCATACAGCATTGTTGTGAGTTACCTGGGATACAAAAGCGATACTACTTTTCTTGATCTGAACAAAAACGCTGAAATCACTTTCGCCCTTCAACCCACAGCCATACTCGAAGATGAAGTGATTGTGCATGCAACACGTGCCGGAAACAATACCCCGGTTGCTTTTCAGAATATCGGAAAAAGGGAAATTGCAGCCATGAATTTCGGGCAGGATCTGCCGGTTTTGCTGGGAAACAGCATTTCGGCCGTATCAACCTCCGATGCAGGCAACGGGATGGGATACACGGCTTTGCGCATTCGCGGCACCGATATGACACGTATTAATGTCACCATCAACGGTATGCCGCTCAACGATCCCGAATCGCATAACGTTTTCTGGGTCGACTTGCCCGACTTTGCGGCTTCAACCGATAATATTCAGATACAACGTGGTGTAGGCACTTCAACAAACGGGGCTTCGGCTTTTGGCGCAAGCATTAACCTTCAGTCGTCGAACCTTAAAACCGAACCCTATGCCGAAATAAGCAGCGCATACGGCTCGTTTAATACCCTGAAAAATTCTGTCTCTTTTGGCTCAGGCCTGTTCAACAAGCATTTCAGTATGGATGGACGTATCTCACAACTATCATCCGACGGTTTTATCGACCGTGCCTCGTCCGACCTGTTATCCTATTATATTTCAGGAGCTTATACTTCGAAAAAAGATTTGCTTCGTTTCAATATTTTTTCGGGTATAGAAAAAACTTACCAGGCCTGGGGCGGCATTCCTTCAGAAATTCTGAAGTCGGACAGAACCTACAACTCCATGGGTGAGTATTTCGACATGCAGGGAAATTTAAAATATTATGATAACCAGACCGATAATTATACCCAGACTCATTTCCAGGCCATTTACTCGCACGAATTCAGCAAACAGCTTTTCCTGAATGCTTCGCTGCATCACACCAGGGGTGCAGGTTATTACGAGCAATACCGCGAAAGCGACGATCTGGCCGATTACGGAATCGACCCTATAGTTACAAATACACCTTATTATATAACCGGCACCGACACTACATTTACTCCCGACGGTATTATTGAAGTTTCGGACCTTATCAGGCAGAAACACCTGGCAAATACGTTTACCGGTTTAACCTGGGCTCTGAATCATCATTTGCAACGCATGCAATCGTCAGTCGGCGGATCGTGGAATACTTACGACGGCAATCATTTCGGGAGGGTAATATGGTCGCAGTTTGCCGGTAACAGCGAAATCAATCACGAATGGTACCGCAACAAGGCATTGAAAAACGATTTCAATATTTTTGCCAAAACTCAATATTCATTAACCGAAAAACTCACTTCCTGGGTCGATATTCAATACCGTAGAATATATTACTCCATTGATGGAATTGACGATGATAGCCGCGATATCACACAAAATCATACCTATAATTTTTTCAACCCAAAAGCAGGATTTTCTTACAAGCTATCGGAAATGCAGAATATATATGCTTCGGTTTCGGTTGCCAAGCGCGAGCCTAACCGCGATAATTTTGTGGATGCCGATCCGGCTAAGCCCGCTCCTACCCCCGAAACGCTGTATGATGTGGAATCAGGTTATTCCATCCATACCAGCAGGCTCTCCCTGAACGCCAATGCATATTATATGTATTACAACGATCAGCTGGTGCTTACCGGGGCTATAAATGATGTGGGTTCACCAATTATGATCAATGTACCGGTCAGCTATCGCGCTGGTATTGAATTATCAGCTAAAACCCTGATTACCCGCAACCTGAAATGGGAGCCCTCCCTGACCCTGAGCCGGAATAAGATCAAATCGTTCACCGAATACATCGACGATTGGGATACATGGGGACAGATAGCAACAGATCAAACCAATACCGACCTGGCTTTTTCACCCTCTGTTGTAGCAAACAGCACCTTAAGCTGGGTTGCTTTTAAAGGTTTTAATGTGAGCCTTATCAGCAAGTTTGTTGGCAAACAATACATTGACAATACCCAAAGCAGCGACCGGCAGCTAGATCCTTATTTTGTTAACAACCTGCTTTTGAATTACACCCTGCATCCCGGGTTTTTAAAGGAAATCGGATTCTCGTTGCTGATCAACAACATCTTCGGCCACGAATACGAATCGAATGCCTGGGTGTACCGCTATTCCTACGAAAACACTTTACAATCGCTCGACGGGTATTATGCCCAGGCGGGGATTAATTTTATGGCAGGGATTACTGTGAAGTTCTAGATATCTTAAATCGGGAAAAAATTTACGATTTACGAATGACGATCTACGATTGGGACTTAATCGTACCTCGTAGATTGTAAATCGTAATTCCGAAATCTTAAATTTCCTACCTTTGCACCCATATGGCGAATATCATCACAATACGGAATAAAAAGGCCGGGTACGAGTATTTCCTTATCGAGCAGTTTACGGCAGGTATTATGCTTACCGGCACTGAAATTAAATCGGTGCGCGACGGAAAAGTTAATTTAACCGACAGCTATTGTGCCTTCGATCGTGATGAATTGTACCTTTTAAATGCTCATATTTCGGAATACAAATTTGGCAACCAGTTTAACCATATTGCCAAACGGGCACGAAAACTGCTTCTCAACCGCCGCGAACTCAAAAAAATAATCGGCAAAACCCGCGAAAAAGGATTGACCATTGTGCCTGTCGAAAT
Organism: uncultured Bacteroidales bacterium; assembly: GCA_963714825.1. GTDB lineage: Bacteria > Bacteroidota > Bacteroidia > Bacteroidales > UBA4417 > UBA4417. The sequence continues at coordinate 163,228 of CAVQQF010000006.1, forward strand.
GTTTATCAACGAAAAAGGCTTGTGTAAAATCACCATCTCAATTGCCAAAGGCAAGAAAATGTACGACAAACGCGAAACCCTCAAAACCAAGGACAACAAGCGTGAAATGGACCGCAGGCATGAGGATTAGGGGTTGGGGTTTAGGTGTTAGGGGTTGGGTATTAAAAAAATATTGAAGATAAGTAGTAATGCTACAACACCTTTGACCTTTGCATTTTGCATTTTGCATTTTGCATTTTCTTGCCTGCTGCGCAGCAAGCAGGGACCTTTGCATTTTGACTTTTGAATTTCACCCTTAAACCTTTCCCCCATGAACAACATCCCCTTCAAAGCCTACTGGGTTACCGAAGAAACTGACCGTTCGTTCCGTAGCCAAATTGTTGAAAGGTTAACCAGTGACCTTGCCCAAAACGGTATTCTGATCAAGGTAAATTACTCATCACTTAATTATAAGGATGCACTCTCGGCCAGGGGAAACAAAGGAATAACCCGCATATATCCTCACACACCGGGAATAGATGCTTCAGGCACTGTAGTGGAGAGTGATTCCGGTAATTTCAAACCCGGCGACCAGGTTATTGTAACAGGTTACGACCTGGGAATGAACACCATGGGCGGATTTGGCGAGTATATTAATGTCCCGGCCGAATGGGTTGTACCCTTGCCTGAAGGACTCAGTCTCAAGGAAAGTATGATGCTTGGTACAGCCGGTTTTACTGCCGCACTGGCGCTTCATCATCTAATACGTTGCGACCAAAAGCCTGAGGATGGCCCTATACTTGTTACGGGGGCAACCGGTGGTGTGGGTAGCTTATCGGTAGCCATAGCTTCAAAACTGGGTTTCGAAATCACAGCCGCCACAGGTAAATCCACTATGCATGAATACCTTTTTAAGATAGGAGCAAAACAGGTAATTGACCGAAAAGATGTTGACGATCAGTCGGGGCGTATGCTGCTGCGTGCTCAATGGGCCGGGGCTATTGATACAGTGGGCGGAAATATCCTGGCCACAGTGCTTAAATCACTCAAGCCACACGGTAATGCCGCCAGTTGCGGAAATGTCGCCTCTCCCCTGCTGAATACAAGTGTTTTTCCTTTTATACTTAACGGGGTTAACTTGCTGGGTGTAAATTCGGCAACCACTCCCATGCCATTGCGTGCAGAGCTATGGAAAAAACTGGCTGATGTTTGGAAACCTGATTTCACCGCCATTAAAACCAAAGTGGTTGGGTTAGATGATTTAAATTACAATATCGAAAAAATACTGAAAGGAAAAATTACCGGGCGTATTGTACTCGAACATAAGTAGTCCGCCTAAGCCATTTCTGACATTTTTATATCAGCAATTATCACATTTACAAAGCATTAAATACAATATTCCCCTGCCCGTAAATCAGTGAGCAATATGATCAGGATCACCGGGTTTCTTGCAGCAGCCTGGTAATTTTGAATATGCTTTTTCGTTGGCAACGGTTTCGTCGGCATCATATCCAATTTCGTTTAAAGCCAGCCTGATTTTTTCGGGAGAGGTTTTGCCCGGCTTATAAATAACGGTAAGTTCTTTGCTAGCGACATCAAGATTCGATTTTACAACACCCTTCTCGTAAGCCATGGCTTTTTCGATGCGGGTTTTACACATTTCGCACTGTGCCGAAGTCATAATTTTTATTTCAGCTGATTTCTTTTGTGCAAAAGCTGATGCAGATATAAACAGGGATGCAATAAAAATTGCAGATATTAACTTTTTCATGGTTGATAACTTTTTTCTTATTAAACAACAAAATCTCCCAAAAAGTTCTTGTTATATTATATTTTATTTAATTATCTTATAATTTCATTATCAATGATTTAAGATAAAATGATCAGAACTGAGCTCTAAACTGTTAATTTAGAGGTATTCTAAATTAACACTGATATCAATTTTTATATATATATAATTATAACAATTCAATACTTTTGCCGCCGTAAAAACAGATTAAAAAAGTAACCTATGGATAGTAGCGCACTCGTACTTTTTTTCATTGTTGCAGTTGTACTTGTGGGAGGAGCAATGCTTTTCTCGAGTTTTGTACCTCCAACTTCTTATAATCCTGCGAAATTTGAACCTTACGAATGTGGTATCGAGACCATTGGCGGATCCTGGTTGCAATTCACCGTGGGGTATTACCAGTTTGCCATTATTTTCCTGATTTTCGACGTGGAAACAGTATTTGTTTTCCCCTGGGCGGTAGTTATGAAAACGGCGGGCCTCACCGGATATATTGAAATACTCATCTTTTTCTTCATTTTAGGTCTTGGCCTTTTATATGGCTGGAAAAAACATGCATTGAAATGGGAATAACCACAAAAAAAGAATTCGAAGCAAACGACTTCCCTATCATTGATCAATACGAGGGAGGCAGCATAATACTTACACAGCTTGATGCGCTTGTAAACTGGGCCCGCTCCAATTCAGTATGGCCATTAACTTTCGGTACCCGATGCTGTGCCATTGAATTTATGGCCGTAGGCGCTTCGAGGCACGATATGGCCCGGTTTGGTTACGAAGTTGCCCGTGCAACTCCGCGGCAGGCTGATATGATCATTATATCAGGATCCATCAATTATAAAATGGCCCCGGTACTTAAACGATTGTACGATCAGATTGCTGATCCTAAATACGTAATAGCCATGGGAGCCTGCGCGGTATCGGGCGGACCCTTCTTTTACAACTCATATACTATTGTAAAAGGTGCCGACCATGTGATACCTGTCGACATTTATGTGCCGGGCTGCCCGCCACGCCCCGAAGCACTTTTGTTTGCCTTCCTGCAGTTGCAGAAAAAGATCAAAAGAGAGAAAAACTTTAAAAAGCAGATAAAGAAATAGGACAAAGGGCACAGTATCGCGAGGAGGCACAGCCTGTCCCGATTTATCGGGAACGAAGCGAACTTAGCCCTATCCGAAAACATCACACCATGACAAACGAACAACTTATCGAACATCTGTCAGCCACATTTCCCGATGCTGTTGCCAAACAGGGCACACAATATCCCGAGGTTACGGTTGCCCATGGGAATCTGCACGCTTTTATGCAAAACCTTAAATCGGATACCAGCCTGGCATTCGATTACCTGGTGTGCGAATCAGGTGTTGACTATCCTGACTTTTTGCAGGTGGTTTACCATCTCGAATCAACCACCCACAAACATTTCCTGGTAGTAAAAGCAAACACCGAAAACAGGGAAACACCTGCTCTGGATACAGTGTCAGACCTATGGCCTACCGCCGAATTTCACGAAAGGGAAATTTATGATTTACTCGGAATTACGTTTAACAATCATCCTGATCTGCGCAGGTTTTTCCTCGACGATACCTGGGGACACCCGCTGCGTAAAGATTTCAAAGATGATATTCATGTTGTAGAAAGATAGTTATGGCCGAAATCATTGAAAAACTTGTTACCACCGACGAGATAAAAACCGATGAGTACCTGGTGAATATGGGTCCGCAACATCCCAGCACACACGGTGTACTGAGGTTGCTGCTCAAACTGGAAGGCGAAATCGTTCACAATGTCGATCCGCATATCGGATACATACACAGCGGCATCGAGAAAATGACCGAAGCCCTCACGTACCCGCAGATTATCCATCTTACCGACCGTATGGATTACCTTTCGGCACATATGAGCAACGAAGCCGTTTGCCTCTTGGTCGAAAATGCGCTGCAGGTCGAGATTCCTGAACGTGTTAAGTATATCCGCACCATTTTTGATGAACTTCAGCGTCTGGCTTCGCACCAGTTGTGGTGGTGTGCGTCGGGCATGGACCTGGGTGCTCTTACGGCTTTCTTTTATGGATTGCGCGACCGCGAGGATATCCTCGATATTTTCGAAGAAACATGTGGCGCCCGCCTTACATTGAGTTACAGTGTTCCCGGTGGTGTTATGTTCGATATCCATCCTAACTTTCAGACAAAAGTAAAAGCCTTTATAAAAAAATTCAGAAAAATATTACCCGAATACGATCAGTTGCTTACCGGAAACGTCATTTTCCAGAATCGCACCAAAGGAGTCGGCATTTTATCAAAAGAAGATGCAATTGCTTATGGTGTAACCGGTCCAACCGGAAGGGCATCAGGATTTAGCTGCGATGTACGTAAACATTCGCCATACAGCGCTTATCCGTATGTAAAATTCGAAGAAAAACTGGGAACCGACGGCGATTCGTTTATGCGTTGGAAGCTGAGGATGGACGAAATGCATGAATCACTCAATATTATTGAACAGCTGATCGATAATATTCCGGAAGGCGATTATGCAGTTAAAATGAAAGGTGTAATTAAACTTCCTGAAGGCGAATATTACCAGCGCGTTGAAACAGCCCGTGGCGAATTTGGCGTTTATGTAGTGAGCGACGGCAAAAAAAACCCTTACCGCGTAAAATTCCGTTCATCAGGTTTTTCGAACCTTTTCGCCATCAACCACATTGCAAAAGGATGGAAAATTGCTGACCTTGTTGCTATTATGGCAACTTTCGACCTTATTATACCCGATATTGACAGATAACAGACTGCAAGTGTCTGAAAAATAAAAAATTGTAAACGTTACAGATAAAACCATTTAATAATGGCATTCGAAAAATACGATTTTACGCCACTCACTCAATCCATTCACAAAGGATTGATGGAATGCTGCTCCCCGTTACTCACCCTGATCATTGAGTGGACTCTCATCGGAGTCTTGTTCCTGCTGTTTATTGCATTGTTCGGGTTATTGCTGGTTTACCTCGAGCGGAAAGTATGTGCCGCTTTTCAGCAGCGATTGGGTCCGATGCGTGTTGGTCCCTGGGGATTGTTACAAACTATTGCCGACTTTGTGAAGTTACTGATGAAAGAGTTGATAACACCCAAAAGTGTTGATAAATTCCTTTACAACCTGGCTCCTTTCATCGTTATCATCGTTCCTTTCCTTACCATTTCGGTGATTCCCTTTGCCCCGGGATTGCAGGCTCTCGATTTCGACATCGGAATATTTTTCGTTACAGCAGTTTCATCGGTGGGTGTTATTGGTGTTCTGTTAGCCGGATGGGCCAGTAACAATAAGTATTCACTCATTGGAGGAATGCGTAGTGGTGCGCAAATTATCAGTTATGAACTTTCCGTAGGGATGTCGCTCATTACTATGGTTATCATGGCCGGTACTATGCAGATATCCGAAATAGTTGAACTCCAGCGTGGCGGATGGTTCCTGTTTAAAGGACATATCCCTGCTTTTATCGCATTTATTGTTTTCGTAATTGCCGGCACCGCCGAAACTAACCGCGGTCCTTTTGACCTTGCAGAAGCTGAATCGGAATTAACTGCAGGATTCCATACCGAATATTCAGGTATTAAATTCGCATTTTTCTTCCTGGCTGAGTATATCAACCTCTTTATCGTAGCTGCAATGGCTACCATTGTTTTCTTCGGAGGTTGGATGCCATTCCATATCGGAGGATGGGAAGGATTTAATAATGTGATGGACTTTATTCCGGGACTCATCTGGTTCTTCATGAAAGTATTTGGTATCATATTCCTTATTATGTGGTTCAAATGGACATTCCCACGCCTGCGTATCGACCAGATCCTCACACTCGAATGGAAATACCTCTTGCCTATCAACCTTTTCAACATCCTTTTGATGGCTACCATGGTATTATTGGGCTGGCACTGGTAAAATTTTGAAACTGATAACTAACGACAAAAGATGAAATCATTCTTTAACTATATAGCCGAAATTTTCAAAGGCATCTGGACATTGCTTACAGGTATGAGAGTTACTGCAAAGTACTTTTTTACACCCTGGAAAAATGTTACCCAGCAGTATCCTGAAAATCGTGACACACTTGTGATGTACGACCGTTTCAGGGGCGAAGTGATTATGCCCCACGACGAAAAGAACGAACATAAATGCACAGGCTGCGGAATATGCGAAATCAATTGCCCCAACGGATCAATCGAAATCCTTACCAAATCCATTGTAAATGAGGAAGGTAAAAAGAAACGCATCATCGATCAGCATATCTATCACCTGGGAATGTGCACATTCTGTAATTTATGTGTAAAAACCTGCCCATCGGAAGCCATTATTATGGGACAGAAATTCGAACATGCACACTGGGATCGTTCAACCTTTACCAAAGTATTAAATCAACCCGGTTCAAAAATAATGGAAGGCATTAAGGAATAAGTGTTAAGTGAAGAGTGAAAAGTGAAAAGTGAATAGTGAATAATAACGACAACATTTGTACATCATTTTGAGATTTTAAATCCCAACATAACCACGAATGACCACTTAATGACCACTTAATGACCACCGAATGACAACTCACCCCACTCAAAAACCCAAACCCCTCGTCCCCAACAACCGAATGACCACTGAATGACCCCTCACCCCACTCAACCCACCCAAACCCCTCGTCCCCAACAACCGAATGACCCCTCACCCCACTCAACCCACCCAAACCCCTCGTCCCCAACAACCGAATGACCACTGAATGACCCCTCACCCCACTCAACCCACCCAAACCCCTCGTCCACAACAACCGAATGACCCTCACCCCACTCACCCCACCAAATGACCACTCACGAATACCTCAAACAACCAAAACCCTCGTCCACCACAACCGAATGACCCCTCACCCCACTCAACCCACCCAAAACCCTCGTCCTCAAAAAGAGCCTCAACAAACTAAATAGCAAAATACAATGAACAGTGAAATAATGTTTTACCTTCTGGCCGCTATGATCCTGATTTTTTCAGTTCTCACGGTTACAAGCCGGAAAATTCTGCGCGCTGCCGTTTACCTTCTGTTTGTGCTTATTTCCACAGCTGCCATCTACTTTATGCTCGAGTATACTTTCCTTGCTGCAGTGCAGCTTACAGTTTATGCTGGAGGTATTGTGGTGCTGATAATCTTTTCGATTTTGCTCACAAGCCATATCAGCGAAAAAGCAATTATGGCCGACAGGAAACAAAGCCTGTTGTCGGCATTGGCTGTTGGCGCAGGTGCTATTTTAACCCTGCTTACGATACTGAAATTCACTTTCGTAGCCAGCGAAGCTCCTGCTCAAACCTCAACTGTAACGGATGTGGGTAACGCCCTTATTTCGTACAACCGCGATGGATTTGCACTGCCTTTTGAAGTTATTTCAGTTTTGCTGCTTGCAGCCCTTATCGGTGCCATCATTGTTGCCCGTAAAGAAAAGGAAGACAACGAAGCTGTGACGCATAAAGAATAAGTACCCAGCAACGAAAACAACTGAAGACTAAAGAATAAGGAGCAACGATTTTTGATTTTTTGAGATAAAGTAAACATTCAAGTTGTTCATTAATAAAAATCGGTTCATTACATACTTTTAAGATTTACAGAAAAAAAATATACCCTCATGACCGGAACCATACCCTTACAATATTTTCTGGTAATCAGTACCCTGATGTTTTTTATCGGGATTTATGGATTTCTTACTCGTAAGAATCTGATAACCATGCTCATGTCAATTGAGCTTATACTTAATGCAGTAAATATAAACTTTGTTGCTTTCAACAAGTATCTCTACCCACAAAACCTGCAGGGACATTTTTTCACACTCATCATAATAGCCATTGCTGCAGCCGAAGCTGCCGTGGCCATCGCTATCATCATCAATATTTACCGAAACTTTAAGTCAATTGATGTAGATCAGGTTGATGAAATGAAATTCTAATAAAAAAGCATTAATAACAGGCATATTCAACAAGATATGGTCGACTACACGTATATTTTACTTATTCCGCTGATTCCCTTTCTGTTTTTTATACTCATAGGGATAACCGGACACAAAATGAAACCCGTTGTTTCGGGAATTATCGGCACCTCCGGCTTAGGAATTGCAGCCATACTATCATATATGACTGCCATCAGGTACTTTTTTACTGATCATGTAGCCGGAACCGGTTATCAATCGCTTAAAGCCTTCGAGGTAACCTGGCTGCATCTCACCGACAAACTTACCATTAACATGGGAGCCCTCATTGATCCTATTTCGGTAATGATGCTGGTGGTTGTTACTACTGTTTCGTTCATGGTTCATATTTACAGCATTGGCTATATGAAAGGCGAACACGGATTTCACAGGTTTTTTTCATTCCTGTCGCTTTTCAGCTTTTCGATGCTCGGATTGGTATTGGCTACCAATATTTTCCAGATGTATATTTTCTGGGAACTGGTGGGTGTTTCATCCTTCCTGCTGATTGGTTTTTATTATGAAAAACCATCGTGCAGTCGCTGCTTCAAAAAAAGCATTTATTGTTACACGTTTTGCCGACCTTGGATTTCTTAATCGGTATCCTGATTCTTTCGTTCAATACGGGAACTTTTGATTTTCAGAATACTTAACCAGTGCTGAACCGGACCAGCTAGTTACCATGCCTGGCGGAGCTACATTTATGGGAATGTCGGTGTTAACCTGGTCGTTGATTTTTGTGTTTATGGGAGGTGCCGGAAAATCGGCTATGTTCCCCTTGCACATCTGGCTACCCGATGCTATGGAAGGCCCAACACCTGTTTCGGCACTTATTCATGCTGCAACTATGGTTGTTGCCGGTGTTTACCTGGTAGCACGTCTGTTCCTGGTTTATGCATCTCGGTGCTCCGGATGCACTGGAAGTGGTGGCCTGGGTTGGAGGATTTACCTCCCTCTTTGCGGCAATTATTGCCATGTACACAAACGGATATAAAACGGGTGCTGGCCTTTTCAACCATGTCGCAGATTGGCTATATGATGCTGGCACTTGGAGTTTCAGGTTATGGCGGCGCACGATGGTCTTGGTTTTATGGCTGGAATGTTCCACCTGTTCACCCATGCAATGTTCAAATCTTTGTTATTCCTTGGTGCAGGTGCAATAATTCACGCGGTTCACAGCAACGATATGCGGGATATGGGAGGTTTACGTAAATACCTGCCAATTACCCATATTACTTTCCTGATTGCATGTATTACCATTGCCGGTATCCCTCCTTTTTCAGGATTCTTCAGTAAGGACGAAATTATGGTTGCCGCATGGCATTCAAATAAAATACTTATTCTCTATCGAGTTTCTGGTTGCCGGTTTAACTGCATTTTATATGTTCCGCCTGTATTTCAGCATTTTCTGGGGAAAAGAAACACATTATCACCACACTCCACACGAAGCACCTTTTGTAATGACCATTCCTTTAATGATTCTTGCATTCGGTTCAATTTTCGCAGGTTTCCTTCCATTCCACTTCACTTGTAACTTCCGACGGATTGCCATTCGATGCTCATATCGACTGGAGCATAGCAATACCTTCTGTACTAATTGGCCTTGTAGGTATCCTTATCGCAACATGGATGTATTTGAAAACAAATGATTTACCTGATAAAATGGTTGGAATTTTCGGCCGGACATACAATTGGGCTTTCCATAAATTCTACATAGATGAGGTTTATATGTTTGTTACCCAAAAGATGATCTTCAAGCATATATCAGAGCCAGTAGCATGGTTCGACAGGCATATTGTGGATGGTTTTATGAACCTTATTGCCCGGGTTATCGAGAATGCTTCTGCACTCATTAAAGACTTCCAATCGGGACGTTTGCAGCAATATGGTTACGTGTTTGTAACCGGTGCAATTGCACTTGTACTGATCTTCGTATACCTGTGGTAGCCCCGCGAATAAAGAATATGAAAGAATACAAAATTTAAACAGTAAGTAAATAAAAATGAATATATTAAGCTTATTTGTACTGATACCCATACTCACAGTAGTTGCCATATTGTTTACCAACAATATGAAGCAAACCCGCATGGTGAGTGCCATTGGCATGGGAATCCAGCTTGTACTGGCCGGTTTGCTCATTTTCCTGTATCTTACCGAACGTAACGCAGGTAATACAGCCGCAATGCTGTTTTATTATGATGCTGTCTGGTTTCCTTCACTCAATATTCATTATACCATTGGTGTCGACGGAATTTCGGTTGCCATGATAGGTCTTACCGCTATTGTAGTATTTGCCGGAATATTTGCCTCCTGGATGGTCGATTTTCTGTACCGCGAGTTCTTTATCTCACTCATATTACTATCCTCCGGGGTTTTCGGCTTCTTCATTTCGCTCGACCTTTTTACCATGTTCCTTTTCTATGAAGTGGCAGTTATACCGATGTATTTATTGATCGGTCTGTGGGGTTCAGGTCCAAAGGAATACTCAGCCATGAAACTCACACTGATGCTGATGGCTGGCTCCGCATTGCTGTTGGTAGGATTGCTTGGTATCTATTTTTATTCCGCTCCCGAAGGAAGTGCCTTAACATTTAACTTACTTGAGATAGCCAAACATACAATTCCGATTGAAATGCAGCGGTTTCTGTTTCCGTTTACCTTTATCGGATTTGGTATATTAGGTGCTCTTTTCCCTTTCCACACCTGGTCGCCCGACGGTCATGCCTCCGCTCCCACCGCAGTATCAATGCTTCATGCGGGAGTACTTATGAAACTGGGAGGTTACGGTGCCTTCAGAGTTGCTATGTACCTGATGCCTGAGGCTGCTCACGAACAAGCCTGGATATTTATTATTCTTACCGGCATCAGCGTTGTATATGGTGCATTTGGTGCAATCGTGCAGAAAGATTTAAAATACATCAATGCATATTCATCGGTGAGCCATTGCGGTTTAGTACTCTTCGCTTTACTGATGATGAACCAAACTGCTATAAACGGTGCAGTTATCCAGATGATCTCACACGGACTTATGACAGCCCTCTTCTTTGCCCTGATCGGTATGATTTACGGTCGGACACATACCCGTATGATCAACCAGATGGGTGGACTGATGAAAGTTATACCTTTCCTCGGAGTTGTTTATGTAATTGCCGGTCTAGCTTCTTTAGGCCTTCCGGGATTAAGCGGTTTTGTTGCTGAAATGACAATTTTTGTTGGCGCTTTCCAGCATACCGATACTTTCCACAGGGTAGCTACCATAGTCGCTGTTTCTTCCATTGTAATTACAGCGGTATATATTCTCAGGGTAATCGGAGTATTGCTTCTGGGTCCGATCAAGGACGACCATTTCCTGCACCTGAAAGATGCGGTTTGGTACGAAAGGCTTTCGACCCTGACACTCCTGCTCACCATTGCCGCCATTGGTATGGCTCCTTTATGGCTTTCGGATATGATCAACTTCAGCCTGGGCCCAATACTCGAAAAAATAAGCGGAGTAACCATTGCCGGAATTTTTTAATTCATTGAAATAATCATCACTTTAGATACTCAGCATATGAGCATATACGATTTCATGACAATGCGACACGAATTAATACTGGTTTCACTGGTGTTACTTGTTCTCATTATCGATCTGAACCTGAAAAAGCATCAGAAGCAACGGATCATTCCCATTGCAATTTCATTGTTCTTCATCCATACAGTGGTGGGCTTCCTTCCGGCACAAACAGGCGTTCTGTTTGGAGGAATGTATGCGACCAGTTCACTCACCATACTGATGAAAAATATCCTGAATGTCGGTGTACTGATCATCCTGATGCAGAGTGTTAACTGGCTGCAAAAAGCTGAAAACAGGGAAAAGATCAGTGAATTTTTTATCCTTTTGCTGGCTACGCTTCTGGGTATGAACTTTATGATCTCTTCAGGTGATTTCCTGATGCTTTACCTCGGCCTCGAACTGGCAACTATTCCTATGGCAGCCCTGGCAGCATATACTCACCATCAAACGCGTTCAGCTGAAGCGGGTATCAAACTTATCCTGTCCTCTGCCCTTTCGTCGGGGATACTTCTATTTGGGCTTTCGCTCATTTATGGTTCAACAGGGTCCATTTATTTTGATACCGTTGGCGCTCTGTATTCGAATACTCCTATGCAGGTGCTGGCATTCATTTTCTTTTTCACAGGAATGGCATTTAAAATCTCGCTTGTTCCCTTCCACTTATGGACAGCCGATGTTTACGAAGGTTCGCCTGTTAATGTAACATCCTATTTTTCTGTTATTTCAAAAGGAGCTTCTGTATTTATCCTGATCATGGTGATGTTTACTGTATTTCATTCCATTGCTTACCTGTGGAAGGATATCGTATACCTCATTGCCATTATGACGATGACGATTGGTAACCTTTTTGCCATCCGTCAGAAAAACATGAAGAGATTCCTTGCTTTTTCGAGTATTGCACAAGCCGGATTTATTCTGCTTGGTATACTTGGCGGCAACCAACTCGGAATGACTTCAACCGTTTATTTTGTAATGGTTTATATTTTCTCGAACCTGGGGGCTTTCGGAGTTGTATCAGCAATTTCGGCCAAAACCGGAAAAGAAAGCATGGACGATTACGATGGTCTGTATAATACAAATCCAAAACTGACCCTGCTAATGATGTTAAGCGTGTTCTCACTGGCTGGTATTCCTCCGGTAGCGGGTTTCTTTGGTAAATTTTTCCTGTTTACAGCTGCTGCATCAGGCGGGTATTACTGGTTGGTATTTATTGCTGTACTTAACGCCACTATATCATTATACTACTACCTTTTGGTTGTTAAAGCCATGTTTATCAATAAGAACGATACTCCGATCGCATTTTTCAAAAGTGATACTATTACACGTATCAGCCTGATGATCTGTGCAATTGGTATTTTTATCATCGGATTCTGGAGCCAGCTTTATGAGTTTATTAATTCGGTAACTTTTGGAATAATTAATTAACAGCCGACATTAAATCTTAATTCAAAATTTGAACCTATGCCACTCAAAGCAAAACATATAGTTGAAGAAATTAATGGCGTGCGCTGCACTGTTGTCGAAAAAGCAGCTTCTCAAAGCAGAGTTGATTTTTTGAGGGAACTGCTCACATTAAATAAATTTGAAGTTCAGGTTGCTGAAGATAAAAAAGAAACTGAAGACTCCCCTACCCTGTTTACAATCGGTGTTACCGACCTGGTGTTCAACCCTGTAATTGCGGTATATGAAATGACTTTAAAAACTCCGGACGGTAAACGTGTATCGCCCGCTTACTGGGAGCAGAAAACCACTGAAATAGTAGATGAATACTGGGAATTTGTCGGAAAATAGTAAATAAAAGTCAGCATTATGCTGGCTTTTTTATTGCAATAACAAACAACACAGTACAGTTTTAGGGATTGAAGTTGTAAAATGATTTATGAGTAAAAATACGATGAAGAAGACTCAGTTTCTTTGCATACATAAAGATTTGATATTATCCTGTAGAGATTTGTGTAAATACAATTCAAGGTCAGCTAAGAGCTATAAATAGTAAATACTAAACAAAATTATTGTTCAGGAATGAATCCATATGTTGCCTTTTGCTAATTTGGAAGGGAGTGCGTCAAATTGGGACAAATAGTAAAAAAACGGAATTAATTTTTCAGTCTATAATACTGATAATGATGATATTGAGTTTTGAGGCATAGATTTTGCTTCATATGAATTGAAGATTTAAGGCAAATTAAATCTTAAACAAACTAAAAAATCCAAAGGATTAATCCTGGCTGATTTCACAACTCACCCCACTACCCCCACTTACTTTTCTTGTCTGCTCCAAGCCAAACGATTAACCTGGTTACTAATAAATGCTATGGTTACAGAAAACGAAAGAGTAAGTAAATCAATGTTTAGGATTGTTATTATGATTCTGACCATTGTTACTTTTTTTGTTTCAATTAAGTTGGCTAATATTTTTATTAACCCGGAAATTAAATATTCCGCACAGTATTTAACCTTATTGTTTTTATTATTGCCAATTTGGTTCGTGGGTTTAACCAAAACGGATCTTTTGTTAATTTACAGAGTAAATGACTATCCTCGTCTTTTTACTCAGAGTATCAAATTTATAGTCATCGCGACCGGAATTTTATTTGGGCTTGTCAATTTGTTAAGTTTTAATGGCGTTGCTAAAGAAGTGATATTTATTTTTGGTGTACTGAATCATGCGGTGCTAAGTATTTCGTATGTTAGTGCAAACCAATATTATCTGCTCAGTCGTAAAAAAGGTAAAAACCTTAAAAATATCATGATCATAGCTGATGCTGACAGCGAAAGTTTTATTCAAAATATTATTTCTCATCGCGAATTAGGGTATAACATCAATATTATTATTTCAGATTCTGAAGAACTTTATGAGAAATTCAGTTCAGGAATTAAGGTAATTAAGAAAATTGCAAGCATACCTTGCCTGATTAAAACTCAGGTTGTTGATGAAGTTTTCTATTGCAAAAATAATTTTAACTCCCAGGAGCTACAACTAATAATGAATGCGTGTAAAGAAGTGGGGGTTGACTTTAGGTTTAATTCGCTGTTAATCAATGAAAGTGCATCGCCTAGCCTCATACAACGATTTGAGTCAATTCCGTTTATTACCTATCAAAATAAGCCGTCAAACGAAGTAGCTCTGGGCTGGAAGTATATTTTTGACTTCTCATTTTCCTTGATTGTAATTATATTATGGATGCCTATATTCATTGCTATTGGTGTCATTATCAAGCTTACATCAAAAGGTCCTGTAATCTTTAAACAGAAAAGAGTGGGAATACATGGCCGTGAATTCTACATTTACAAGTTCCGCACTATGATGGTGGATGCCGAAAAAATGCAGGCTGATCTTATGGATCAGAATGAAGTCAGCGGCCCTGTCTTTAAAATTAAGGATGATCCACGCATTACCAGGATTGGGAAGTTGTTGCGTAAAACAAGTTTGGATGAGCTTCCTCAGTTCTTCAATGTACTGAAAGGAGACATGTCACTCGTTGGCCCTAGGCCTCCGATTATGCATGAAGTTAATCAATATAAGGCTTGGCAGCTTCGTCGCTTATCCATGCGTCCTGGTATAACATGTACCTGGCAGATTATGCCTCACAGGAATAAAATAGCTTTTGATGATTGGATGAGGTTGGATCTTCAATATATTGATAACTGGTCGCTTAAACAGGATTTTTTGTTGACTTTTAAAACAGTTCGTGCAGTAATAATGGGTAGCGGACAATAATTAAACACCTTAAATTCTTACTGAAAAATATAATAAAAAATATCACATCTACTTTACAGATCACATTTACTAACTTGTTTGCAATATTATTTATTACTATATCCATTTATATTATAGATATTTTACTTTACTTTTCACGATAATTTTGTCTTTTAGGACAAAACGGTCGTGAATTCATTACATCAAAGGGGACATTCAGTTCTTACTTTGGTGTTTATATTGTTTTACTACAAATTTTATTTTCGTATAATTAACCCTTCAATTTAATAATTCCTGATTATAATTACAACTATATGAGGGTTATACACATACAATTGTTTATATCTTTTATTTTTAAAGTTAGTTTTATAAAAAATATTATCTCTATTTTTGCCGCATTAAGATTTAGATTAAGAGCAAAATTGAATGATGGATGATTCAATGACTTCCACTAATGTTATCAGCCTCCAGGTTACTACCAGGTTTATCTTTTCTACGCTGATGCTTGTCCTACTCTACTCCTTCCTGATCTTCGGATAAACTGATTTAACATCGAGACAACTGAATTGCAACCTTATTTTTACTGTTTAATAAAAACATGTAATTCTTGAGATTGTGGAACCTTGTATGCTTGTATGACTAAAGAAGTCTTATTTTCTGTCACGGGTAAATCTTTGATGTGTTCATTGAAAGAGGGGAAACGTCGTTTTTTGTTTTATTAAATTGTTTTCTGAAATGAGCACAATTAATAATTCCTTAAAGTGAAAAAACTGGAATATTATAACTATTAGCCTAAATAGTGTAAGAAATGCCTGCTGGCCGTTATCTACTTTTGTCTGCTAGTAAATATAGTATAAACATAAAACTCCGGCCAGTGAAAACAAAAACTGCTTTTAAGATTTACACAGATGTAAAAGCTGCCAGTATCTCCTCCTGTATGAAGGAGTTTAACAACAAAGCAAAATATAAAAATCATTAAAGAAATAAAACAGGCTGAATACCTTGATCGGCCTCAAACAAGTTTCATTAATTCAACAAGAACTTATACTGCATACTAGTCAAACTTGGATTTTCTTGTCAGCATAATTCAAAAAATCAGAAGGGCTCAATTAATTCTCTGGGTCTTTTTCACTTAAATAATTTCTTAGTCCATTGTTAACATCTTTTTCTTTCAAACTATTTTTAGCAAATACCTGAATAGTTTGTCGTGATGGTAAATAATTAACAATCAGAATTAATACATTTTGTTACCAATTCATTGCTTGAATCTATAAATCAATCGCTTAATCCAAATAGAAACTGGCTAAACTTAATCTTTTTGTACGTTTAATAAACAAAACACCTTAAAACATGGAAAACAGCTTACCTCAAAAAGAAACTAAATACAACTATACTTACAAAACTCTATTAACCATAGTGATGATTTTGTTCACTACATTAGCAGTTTCGGGAAGAAATTTTTATTTTTCTACGTTAACAGGTGACGATACTAGAACATCAACACAGGCTCAGAATGCTTCCACTCCTTGGAAGACTATAAGTAAATTGAATTCGTTTTTCTCCAGTTTGCTGCCTGGAGATTCTGTCTTATTTAAAAGAGGTGAAGTATTTTATGGCTCTATTGTGGTTACAAAATCTGGGACCTCGTCTCAGCCAATTATCATAGGAGCTTATGGAACAGGGAATAAACCAATTATTAGTGGATTTACAACAATTTCTGGCTGGACAAATCTTGGAAATAATATCTGGGAGAGTACAAATGCAGTTTCAACCTTATCAAGTTTAAATATGGTTGTTATAAGCAACTTAAATACTCCTATGGGAAGAACGCCTAATACGGGTTACTATTATTTCCAAAGCCGAAACGGAACTACTCAAATCACAAGTAATAATTTGACTGGAACACCAAATTGGACAGGAGCAGAACTTGCATTTAATAATAACGATTGGACTGTAAAGCGTTGTCCAATTACTGCTCAATCGGGTGGCACATTAACGTTTACAAATCCTGAAACTTTTACTATTGTTGAAAATAATCTAAAATTCATTATTCAAAATGATACAAGAACTCTTGATCATCAGAATGAATGGTATTTTAACCCTTCAACAAAAAAGATTAGAATTTATAGTGTTCAACTCAACCTTCTAATGTTCAGGTTACAACTATTGATAATTTAGTTACTGTATACAAATAAAAATTATATTACTTTTGATAATATTTCTTTTAAAGGTGCAAATATGAAATGCTTTTATGCTTGGTGTCAGTAATTATGTTACTTTTCAAAACTGTACTATTGATTTCTCTGGGCATAGCGGTGTTTATGGTAACTATGCTGGGAGTTTCTTACGGGATTAACAATTAAAAATTGCACAATAGATCATTCAAATAATGGTGGTATAGGTGTTACTTATTTCTTTAATAATGCAACAATTCAAAACAACACGGTTAGTAATACGGGAATGATTTATGGTGCTACTGCTATTCTTACGAGTGGAACGAATGGTGCTGGGATTGGTGTCGGAATCTCTGTTCAGTCTAGTGGAGCTTTAATTAAATATAATAAAGTCGAGGATTGCGGTTATCATGGTATTTATTTCGACGGTAGTAACACTATTGTCCAAAATAATTTTGTTAACAGATATTGTCAAAATCAATATGATGGTGGGGGTATATACACCACCAACACTTCTAATACGACATGCACAGGGACGAAAGTACTTGGTAATATAGTCATAAATACACCAACAACAGCCGTATATAATGCTACAATTATCAAATGAATGCTGGAATTTACTTATGACAAAAATTCTAATGGTATTGAAGTAGCTTATAATACCGTATCAGCACCAGATGATTTTGGTTTATTTTGAGAATGGTCCGCACGATATTAATTTACATGATAATACCTCTTTTGATTGCTTTGCTGGGATCAGGATTCATTTAGCAGTACTTAATTGTACTTTTTCTTATAATGTATTAGTCGCTAAATCTACAACTCAACTTATCTTAAAGCTTGATCCTTCTGAAACTATAATTACAGGAATAACATCCAATAATAATTACTTTGCAAGGCCGATTGATGACAATTTGATAAATGAAATGCATAGTCAGAACTCCTACACCGATATTATTAAAACAATCTTTATTGCAGTGGCAAACATATTCCAACCAAGATTTAAACTCTAAAAAATCTCCAAAATCTATAACAACAACAGATGATCTTCGCTTTGAATATAATGCAACTAATTCACCAGTTACTATTTCTTTACCTTACAATTATATTGATATTAAAAATATAGCTTACAATGGAACGATAACACTCCCTCCTTATTCTTCTGTTGTTCTTATTAAAAATGGACCAATAATTACTAATCAACCACCCTCAATTCTGAACCAGAATTTCCAACTTAATCAGAATAGTCCAAATGGTACAGTAGTTGGAACTGTTGTTGCCACTGATCCGGATGTAGGCCAAATTCTCTCCTACTCGATTTCTTCAGGAAATACGAATAGCGCTTTCGCAATTAATGTTAATACCGGGGTATTGACTGTAGCAAACTCAACAGCATTAAACTTTGAGTCCACTCCTACTTTCACTCTTATAGTAAAAGTCCAGGATAACGGAGTACCAACACTGAGCAGCCAGGCCTCTGTAACAGTTACACTGGCGAATCAGCCTGGTACCAACAAGACCTTTAGGCAATACGGAAGTGTATAGTTTCATCTCGACCACATCCTATCGTCGTGCTATACCCATAACATTCAGTGAGGCAGGAACAATAACCAGCATATCGATTTATCACAACGGAGGCACAGGAAATGTATTACTGGGAGTGTATTCAAACAATACAAGTACGCCACAAACTCTGTTGGGAGTGACAGCACCGACTGTTATCAATGCGATAGCGGGATGGCAGACGGTGTCACTTACGAGTCCTGTAACAGTAGTTTCGGGTCAGACGGTATGGCTATCGTTTGTATTTCAGACCAATCCTGGTATAAGATACACAACAGGGACACCAGCGAGGGCACAGTCAACGGCTTGGTCAGGAGGCATGCCGACGACATTT
>CAVQQF010000007.1:0-340445 GCA_963714825.1 uncultured Bacteroidales bacterium
TTGTTATGTCCTTGTACTTCGTTCAGTTATTGTCCATCGAAATACACGGTGTATATTTCCGAAAGGCGTACTTTTTGCCCTGTGCTGCGAAAAACTTCGGATTCGAAAAACGAAGTTGTCGAAAACGACCAGCATGTATTGGTATTGCCCTGCGAAACAGGAGCGTTATGCCAGTATGATTTAAACTCATCCTTCGAAGCAGGGATACTAAAAGTAGCAGGATCGGCTTTAAAGGTTTTCGATTGTTTCGGAACAGCTTTTTGAGCCTCAAAATCATCGATGCCTTTAAGGATAGAGTTTTGAAAATATCCTGGTTCGTAGGATTTGAAAATTCCGGTGTTTTTATCTGGTGTTTGCCCGAATGTTACGGTACAAAACATGGCAAAAGCCAATAAAAGAGTTGCTTTTTTCATCTTTGAATTAGTTATTCTATCGCTAAAACTACCGGTCCCACTGATAAGGAGCGTGTTTATTGGGTTTAATACTATTTGAATACAATGTTATTCCTGGCAGTATTTTTTTCGCAGTAATGGCATAAAAGTTTCATTTGTTCCTTGTCGACTACGCTAAACCTGCTTGTCACATTTTCGACATTCGTTACGCAATTCGGATTAAAACATTTAACTATGCCAACAATAGTGTCGGGCACTTCAACCTGCTTTTTTAACACCACCTCAAAGTTTTTTATTTCGATGAAAGTAGCGGTAGGGGCAACGAGCGCAATTTTATTAATCTCCTTATCTTCAAAAAAGGTATTGCTTACTTTAATGATTCCTTTCTTGCCGTATTTGCCACTGTCGAGGTTATCGCCGAACAAAACCTGGTTCGAATTATTCTCAAGTTTGAGTATGCGAAGTACTTTAAATACATTATTGGCGGGAATATGGTCGATTACAGTTCCGTTTTCGATGGCTGTAACATTTAAATGACGCTGGTCCTTATTCATATTTCTGTTTCTTTTCCTTGTTCATTAATTTATTATTTAACACCTAAAATGGCTGCAAGCAGTGCCTGGCGAATGTAAACGCCATTCTCAGCCTGTTTGAAATAAAAAGCCTGGGGCATTTTATCAACATCTTCGCTTATTTCGTTCACACGTGGCAGGGGGTGCAGAATTTTCATACTGGATTTGCAATTGGCCAGCATGGCCTTGTCGAGCACATACGAATTTTTAACTTTTTCGTACTCAAGCGGATCACTGAAACGCTCCTGCTGAATGCGGGTCATATAAATAATATCGGCAAAAGGTATTACCTCGGCCAGATCGGTATATTGTTTGTATTCAAGCTTGCTGTTTTTAATATGGATTTTCGACGAACTGGGGAGTTTCAACTCTTCGGGCGAAACCAGGTGAAAGGTGGTGTTGAAATTACACATCGCCTGAACGAGTGAGTGAACCGTGCGGCCATATTTTAAATCGCCAACAAAAGCAATGTTAAGGTTATCGAGTTTTCCCTGGGTTTGCATAATGCTGTACATATCGAGCAGGCATTGCGTAGGATGCTGGTTGGCACCGTCGCCGGCATTTATTACAGGAACTGTTGATACTTCGCTTGCCCAGCGGGCTGCACCATCGCGCGGGTGACGCATTACAATAATATCGGCATAGCTGCTTACCATAATAATAGTGTCTTTCAGCGATTCGCCTTTTTTAACACTTGTCGAGCCGCTGTCGCTAAACCCTATAACGCGGGCACCCAGCCTGTTGGCTGCTGTTTCGAAACTTAAGACGTGTACGGGTGGAAGGTTCAAAAAAGAGGGAAGCAACTACTGAACTGTTAAGTAATTTTTGATTGGGATTCTTCTCAAAATCAGCTGCAATCTCCAATATCTTCAGGTATTCGTTTTTGTCGAAATCAGTGATTGAAACCAGGCTTTTATCTTTCATTTTTGTACGGTTTTTTATTTAGAGGTTATAAAATTACGAAATATCGCGGTAAGGCAGTTGGCTATTGTTAATACTTTGTCATAAAAAAAGCGGCCAATGAGGCCGCTTTTTTAAAAAACTATGTTATTTAACGAGGTTATGTTTCTTCACAAACTCATCGAGGATACCTGTAAGGTCAGGTTTGCCAATCTCCTGGAGATCGTATCCAACCTTAACGGTAGGTTTGTTGATTTTTACAATCCTCAACAGATCGATAGGTGTTGCAATAACCACGGCATCACAAGGTGTGTTTTCGATGGTTGCTTCCAGGTCGCGTACCTGCTCTTCGCCATAACCCATTGCCGGAAGAAGTGTTCCGATGTTAGGATAAATCTCGAATGTTTCGGCCAGTTTGCCAACAGCGTAAGGACGTGGATCAACCAGTTCGGCTGCACCAAATTTATTGGCGGCAACAGTACCGGCGCCAATTTTCATTTCACCATGGGTAAGTGTTGGACCATCTTCAACAACCAATACGCGTTTGCCGCGGATCAGCTCAGGTTTATCAACAGTTAACGGTGAAGCTCCGTCAATAACAATTGCGTTAGGATTAATTTTAGCGATATTGTCGCGGACAATCTGAATGTTAGCCATATCAGCGGAATCAATTTTATTGATAACAATAACATCCGACATACGGGCCACAACTTCACCAGGATAATAACTTACTTCAGCACCCGGACGGTGAGGATCGGCTACGCCAACAGTTAGGTCAGGTTTGTAGAACGGGAAATCGTTGTTTCCACCATCCCAGAGGATAACATCGCAACCATCAGGATCAACTTCGGCAGCACGCAGAATAGCTTCGTAATCAACACCAGCATAAATAACGTTACCACGAACAACATGTGGTTCGTATTCTTCCATCTCTTCGATGGTACATTTGTGTTTTTTAAGGTCTTCGACAGTAGCAAAACGCTGAACTTTCTGCTCGTTAAGATCGCCATAAGGCATTGGGTGGCGAACAGCAACTACTTTCAGGCCTTTAGCCATAAGTATTTCAATAATACGACGCGAAGTCTGGCTTTTGCCACAACCTGTGCGGGTAGCTCCAACTGCAATAACCGGTTTTGTACTCTTAACCATGGTTTCGCCAGGGCCCAGCAACATAAAGTTGGCGCCACAAGCATTAACAAGTGCACTAACATTCATTACTCTTTGGTAAGGAACATCGCTGTACGAGAAAACACAGTCAACAACCTTCAGCTCCTTAATCAGTCTTGGAAGATCATCCTCGGCATAAATAGGAATACCAGCCGGGTAAAGATCAGCACCAGCCAGTTCTTTCGGATACTTACGGCCATCAATGTCAGGAATTTGGGCAGCAGTAAAAGCAACTACATTATATTCAGATTTTCCTCTGAAAAATGTGTTGAAATTGTGGAAGTCGCGACCTGCAGCTCCGATAATAATTACGTTACGTTGCATAAATGATTGTTTAATGTTTAACAGTATGTTTTTAAAATTAAAATCTGTTTGAATGCTGCAAAGTTAAAGGTTTAAACTTGCTGGCAAAATTTTTTGAAAACTTCCTGAAGCCTTTTCTACACTCATTTATAGCATGCAGGTAAATCGGATGTATTGATACTGCTGGTTTATAGTTTTTTAATCTTATATAAGTCAATACCCACGCGGACTCCATACACACAATAATTATAAATGAAACAGAATTGCTAAAGGATTACAGCTAAAAAACGTACTTTTGCATCCCTAAAATCCTCCTGATGATTGAACAAATTTTGACAGATAAAGTATTCGAAGCCGTTAAATCTCTATACCAGTTTGAGGCAACACCCTCTCAGATACAATTGCAGAATACGCGAAGGGAATTTGATGGAGATGTTACTGTGGTAGTATTTCCTTTTACAAAGGTCTCGCGCAAATCACCCGAGGCAACTGCTGCTGAAATAGGGGAATTCCTGGAAGCTAACTCACAGGAAGTGGAAAGTTATAATGTGATCAAAGGCTTTTTAAATATCACCATTAATAAGGAATATTGGCTTTCATTTTTGTCGGCAAATTACAATGCTGAGAAATTTGGATTTCAGGATGTACGCGACAGTCACCCGGTTGTAATCGAATACTCCTCACCCAATACCAATAAACCTCTGCACCTCGGGCATATACGCAATAACCTGTTGGGGTTTTCGCTGGCGCGGATTTTAGAAGCCGCCGGTAACAAAGTAGTTAAAGTAAACCTGGTGAACGACCGTGGCATACATATTTGCAAAAGTATGCTTGCCTGGCAGCGATGGGGAAATGGCGAAACACCCGAAAGCAGCGGCCTGAAAGGCGACCACCTGGTAGGGAAATATTATGTGGTTTTTGATAAGTACTATAAAGAAGAAATTGCAGTTTTGGTTGCCGAAGGTTCAAACGCGGAAGATGCTGCCAAAAAAGCTCCGCTAATTATCGAAGCACAGCAGATACTCCAGAAGTGGGAAGCCGGTGATAAAGAGATTATCGCTCTTTGGAAAATGATGAACGGCTGGGTTTATGATGGATTTGCCATTACTTATCAAACCCTGGGCATAGCATTTGATAAAACATTTTACGAATCGCAGACATACCTCCTTGGCAAGCAATTGGTTGAAAAAGGAGTTCTGCAAGGTGTTTTTACCCGCCGCGATGATGGCTCGGTGTGGATTGATTTGAGTGATGACGGCCTGGATGAAAAATTATTGCTACGTAGCGACGGCACTTCGGTTTATATGACGCAGGATCTCGGAACAGCTCAACAGCGTTATGATGAATACAAACCCGGGCAGCTTATTTATGTGGTTGGCAACGAACAGGAATATCATTTTAAAGTATTGAAAGTAGTACTTAAGCACCTGGGCGCTGCCTGGGCCGATTCCATTTATCATCTCTCATATGGAATGGTTGAATTGCCCGCCGGGAAAATGAAATCGCGCGAAGGCACTGTTGTGGATGCCGACGACCTGATGCAGGAGATGTTCGATACCTCCGAAGCCATGGCACGCGAACTGGGTAAAATTGAGTCGTTCGATAACGATGAAGCAAAAACCCTCTATCGTACCATCGGGCTCGGAGCATTGAAATATTTCATACTGAAAGTGGATCCGAAGAAAAATATGCTGTTCAACCCTGCTGAATCAATTGATTTTAATGGAAATACAGGCCCTTTTATTCAGTATACCTATGCCAGGATAAAATCGGTGCTGCGTAAAGCTTCTGAAGCCGGTTTTGAAATCTCGCTCTCAGCTGATAGCACTACTGTTCATCAACAGGAGAAAGAATTGTTAAGGAAGATACATGATTTCCCGGCAATTGTGGCACAGGCAGCTGAACTGCACAGCCCGGCAATAGTTGCAAATTATGCTTTTGAGCTGGCATCGGAATACAACCGGTTTTACCATGAACTTACCATTTTAAAAGAAGAAAATACTGCAAGCAGGGAGCTGCGTTTGTGCCTGTCGCAATTTACGGCAAATGTAATTTCGGATGCATTGTGGTTGCTGGGAATGGAAGTGCCGGAAAGGATGTAAAAATTCATTGGTAAGAATTGCAAATTCTTGGCTCCATGGAGCGGGATTACAAATCCCGCACAGCCGCAATTCCCGCGCAGCTGCAAAGCACAGGCAGCTGAACTGCACAGCCCGGCAATAGGTGCAAATTATGCTTTTGAGCTTGCATCGGAATACAACCGGTTTTACCATGAACTTACCATTTTAAAAGAAGAAAATACTGCAAGCAGGGAGCTGCGTTTGTGCCTGTCGCAATTTACGGCAAATGTAATTTCGGATGCATTGTGGTTGCTGGGAATGGATGTGCCGGAAAGGATGTAAAAATTCATTGGTAAGAATTGCAAATTCTTGGCTGTTGGGAGCGGGATTATAGATTTTGCTCTTTAAGTAGAATTGCAAATTCTTGGCTCCATGGAGCGGGATTATCCCGTCATGCGGGATGAGATCGCTCCGCGTAGAGTTGCAAATCCCGCTCAGCTGCGCTCACAAATACCACTCAGCCTGCCGGGTTTTGTAGCATGCGATACAACTTTTTCTGATTATTTTGCCCCTTTATTATAGATTGTTAATGCAATAAGTTATGAAATCTACAGCCCTTTTTCCAGTACTCATTTGTTTATCACTGCTTGTATTTTCCTGTAGCAAGGAAAAGCAGGAAATCCCTGAAATGAAGGAGGTTAACCTTACCGAAAAACAGCAGCAGCTGGTTTCGTCGAGCAATGCTTTTGGGTTTGAGTTTTTCAAAAAGGTAAACGAAATTTCAGGCAATACCGAAAATATGATGGTGTCGCCCCTCAGCGTTAGCATGGCCCTGGGTATGACGCGCAACGGAGCTGCAGGAAGTACTCTTGACGCCATGACTTCCACCCTTGGATTTCAGGGCTTTACCGATACCGAAATAAACGAATCATACAAATATATTATTGAAACTTTCAGCGACCTCGATCCTAAAGTTAAACTGCAGATAGCCAATTCGATATGGTACCGGAATACGTTTAGCGTTGAACAACAATTTATTCTTACAAACCAGCAGTATTTTAATGCTGTTGTAAGTGCGCTTGATTTTTCGAGCCCTTCGGCAGTTGATATTATAAATGCCTGGGTAAAAGATAAAACCAATAACCTGATTCCGAAAATAATAGAAGAAATTCCCGAAGACGCTGTTATGTACCTGGTGAATGCAGTGTATTTTAAAGGTCAGTGGAAATACCAGTTTGACGAAAAAAATACACAACAAAAACCGTTCTATCTCACCGATGGTTCGGAAATACAGGTTTCAACCATGGTTCAGCACGAAAAAATTATGTACTTTAAAGGACCGGGATTCGAAGCTATTGATCTTCCCTATAACCAGGGAAATTATACCATGTCAATAATCCTTCCCGATGCCGGCACTACAGTGAATGACGTTATATCGCAGCTTTCGCAGGAGAACTGGAATGCCTGGAGCGGGCAGTTCGCTTCAACGGATATTCAGCTGCAGTTGCCAAAATTTAAATATGATTACGACGAGGCAAATATGAAAGATATTCTTACCGCTATGGGCATGGGTGTGGCATTTGATCCCGATAACGCTGATTTTAGCCGTATTAATTCAGCCGGAGGTCTCTATATTTCAAAGGTCATTCATAAAACCTACATCGAAACCAATGAGGAAGGAAGTGAAGCCGCAGCCGTTACAGCTGTCGAAGTTAGTAATACCTCTGTAGGTCCCGATCAGCCTTACTTCCTGGCTATCAACCGTCCATTTGTTTACTTTATCCAGGAAAAATCGACAGGAACAATTCTGTTTATCGGAACTGTATTGAATCCGAATCTTTAAAACGATAATCTTTTCATCTTTTTAACTTTCTTCGCTGCCTTTACGTGATCTATGGACTTCGCGGTAAAAGAATTTTCACATACTAATGCTACATTCGTATTTTAGCCGTGTGAACTTAAATATATGCTTAACTGTTTATACGTATTGCATATAAAAACATTATTAAAATTAAGCTTTAACCTTTAATGAATTCCGAAGTACCAAAACAAAAAATCACTTTACCCGGTTTACGCAAGCTTTTTAAGCTTTACAGTTATATTAAACCTTATCGTTTGGAATATGGAATCGGAATACTTTTTCTGCTCGGGTCAAGTGGTGCCAGCCTCATATTTCCAAAATTACTCGGCGAACTGGTTGATCTTGGAAACCAGGGGAAACTGGCTGAGCAAATTGACCGTATTGCCATTTTACTGATAGCCGTTTTAATAGCACAATCTACATTTTCGTATTTCAGAATTTTCCTTTTTGTAAGAGTAGCCGAAAAAACTTTGGCCGATCTGCGTCAAAGTACTTTTAACCACCTGATCCGGTTACCCATGAAATTCTTCCAGTTTCGCAGGGTAGGGGAGCTGAACAGCCGGATTTCGTCGGATATCACTCTACTGCAGGATGCTCTTACCAGCACACTGGCTGAATTTCTGCGGCAGATAATCATTATTATAGGCGGTGTTACTCTCATGATGATCACATCATTAAAATTGACACTTTTCATGCTGGCAGTACTCCCGGTTATTATGATACTGGTGGTGTTTTTCGGGAGGTATATACGCAAACTCAGCAAACAGGCACAAAGCCAGGTGGCCGATTCAAATACTATTGTCGAAGAAACTTTGCAGGGAATTCAAAGTGTAAAGGCTTTCACCAATGAGTTTTTCGAAATGGCACGTTACAAAAGCAAAACCATCGAAATTGCTCAAACAGGTATTAAAAACGGGAAGCTACGGGGCGCATTTTCGTCGTTCACCATTTTCGGGCTCTTTGGCGCTATGGTAGCTGTAATCTGGAAAGGTTCCACCTTGCTTGCAGCCGGTGAACTTGCTACTGGTGAGTTGTTTTCGTTTGTAATTTATTCGGTATTTATTGGCGGAACTATTGGCGGGATGGCTGACGTTTTTGCCCGTGTTCAAAAATTTATTGGCGCGACGGAGGATCTGCTCGAAATTTTAAATGAACCTGTTGAAGAGGTAGAGGAGATTAAATCATTAGCTCCGGATCAGATTCTGCATGGAGGCATTCGCTTCGATAAACTTTCATTCAGCTATCCTTCGCGTACCGAACTGCATGTACTCAATGAAATAAGTGTCACCATAAAACCTGATACACTTGTAGCACTTGTTGGCCCCAGCGGTGCTGGTAAATCAACATTTGTATCGCTTTTACTGCGACTTTATAATCCAACATCGGGGAAGATAGTTTTCGACGAAAGGGATGCCATGGGTATTCCGGTTTCAGCATTACGTAGCCAGATGGCTATAGTACCACAGGATATTTTCCTTTTTGGAGGTACCATACGCGAAAATATAGCTTATGGAAAACCCACAGCAACCGAAGATATGATTATTGCTGCTGCACAAAAGGCAAATGCATGGGAGTTTATCAGCCAGTTTACCGAAGGGCTTGAAACGATGGTTGGCGAACGCGGAACACAGCTTTCGGGAGGTCAGCGACAGCGTATAGCCATAGCACGTGCTGTGCTCAAAGACCCGAAAATTCTAATTCTCGACGAAGCTACCTCTTCACTCGATTCGGAATCGGAACGCCTGGTGCAGGATGCACTCGAAAAACTGATGAAAGGACGTACTTCTATCGTTATTGCTCACAGGCTTTCGACTATAAGACAAGCCGATAATATCCTGGTGATGGATGCGGGACGGATAATTGAACAAGGTACGCATGAAGAACTGCTGCTGGTTAAAGATGGACTTTACCGGAACCTGAGTGAATTGCAGTTTGCGGGTTGAAAAGGTGGGATTAAAGAAGATCAGGAATATTGGATTGGATTTATTTTAGCTTACGGGATTGCAAATCCCGGGCTCGGTGGAGCGGGATTGCAAATCCCGCTCAGCCAATAGCTCAGCATGTACCACATCCCGCTCAGCGGAGTACAAACCCCGCTCAGCTATCAGCGTGGTTAAATATCCTGCTCAGCAAATGTTGAGTGTATTGGATTGAAAATATTTTTTATATGATTAATGGGATTGCAAATCCCGGGCTCGGTGGAGCGGGATTACAAATCCCGCTCAGCCGAATCGCTTCGCTGAGTTGCAAATCCCGCTCAGCGAATAACAAATCACACCCATCAGCGGATTTCCAACTCTTATTTCCTTACAAAATCCATCCAATGGCTATCGTCCTTGTAATCAGCTACTACCAGGGTGCTGTTGGAATAAGAATACGAGTTTACCAGGTGACTGATTTCCTGTTTTATCATCTTCAGGCTGTTCGAAATAAGTTCAGGGTTAAATCCTTTTAATCCAAAATCGATAACCATCTCCATTGAAACAACACGGCTTATTACTTTACCCAATTCAACCAGTTTGCGTTGCGATAGTTGCATGCCAAGGTTAATATTTAGAATTTCTTTCAACTGTTCGGCCGAGTTTAGGGTGAGTGAAAAATTCTTCAGAAACTGGAACAGGTTGCTCTCCTTGGCCTGCTTCATAAGTTTTATAACAGCTTCTGTTATTTGTGCATAAAGTATATCATTTGATCCTTCGAATATCTGAAAAGGCCTGCTATCAACTATTGCCCGGCCTGCAATATGATTTTGTTTATAAGCTTTCGCGCCCACAAGCTGAAACAAATGCTGAGCTGCATCCTGCATCAGGTCAGTAGCTACAGTTTTAAAAGAATTGGCTTTAAGCCCTGCCGATGCCAGGTTGTTTTCGGGGCTGGCATGGTCGCTGCTGTGCGCACATATTGCCGAAGTTATGGTAAATGCCGACTGCATGCTTGCAAGGCGCTGCTGAACCTGGTCGTAATTAAACAGGCTTTTTGCACCAACATAACGTGTTTCGCAATGCTGAATGGCCTCATCAAGCATGCGTTTTACGAATCCCATCGCCATGGCAGGTATTTGCATGCGGCTGCGGTGCAAAGTGTCGAGTAGCATTGAAATGCCGGTGGTTTCGGGCTCGAGGCGGTACAAATGCGGTATTTTTACATCAATTTTATTGCGCCCGTAAGGAATCATATACAATCCCAGGTTTTCAAAGTATTCCTCCACCTCAATAAGCTGTCCGTTTTTATTGGTATCGCAGATGAAAAAATCAATATCGCGTAACAAATCTCCTTCCTGCGTTTTTTTGCGTGCAGTAAGCAGCCAGTAATCAGCTGTGCCGGTTAGGCCCGCCCAATGTTTTGTGCCTTTCAGATGATAGTGGCCGCCTTTTTCGGTATAGAAAGTCTGCATATTCAGAGCGTCGCTGCCATACTCTGGTTCGGTAATCATTAAACCGCCCATCATTTTATTTACGACAAAGTCGTTGAAAATATGTTCTTTAACTTCGTTATTGGCGTATTTGCTCACTGGCTGCAGAAACAAACCCCAGTTAATACCAAAAGTGAGACCTAGTGCCAATGATTCGTACGACGCAGCCGAAACAATTTCGATACTCTCGTGCAGATGCCCTCCGCGACCTCCGTAAGCCTTTGGGATAAATGCCAGAAACGGATCAGCCGCAAGTATTTCGCGTAGCACATAGGGTGGAATTCCGCGCTGTGTTTCGAGTTGATTGATATCAGCCCGCTGATGAAACACATGGTACATTTTGCTCTTGAAATTGTTAAAGAATTCAGGAAAAGGCAGGTGGGTATTTGACTGAGTATGGATAGTCTCAGTATAATGGTTGGAATATTCCATGAATATGCTTGATCTGTTAGTTGAAAAATCCGGTTTTAGGGATTAAAGGCCCCGACTGTTAAAATTTGTTCCGGTTGCTGTTTTGATTGGCAGCTCCCCGGATACGGGCCATGGTACTGAGAAAAATTACTATTTTATACTCTGCATTTCTGTCCTCAATATAAAACAATCAACTTGGATGAAAGTTTGGTCGTACGGCTTTAAATTTAAGTCATTGAACTTTGCCTGATTTACATTTCAAATAATTTTATAAAAACTGCCTTTAAACCGCATTGCCATCAGATAATGGAATTTTATACATGTTTATGGCCGATAAGCTGGTATTTGCTGATGCTTTTGTGATTGTTACACTTGCAATCAGCTTAATTTAAAGCATTGAAATTCAGTTTTCAATAAAATACTGGTTCGTTTACTGATAATAAGTGTTGAATTAAGTTTGGGAATATATTTAAATATTCGCAAGTATCTGGATAACTACATGATACGAATCTTAATGTTATATCGTCATTTTATATACTTTTGCCGCTGTAATTACGTTAATAAGCTTACAATTAGAGAATCATGCATAAAAATACTTTCATTTCGCTCCTGTTAATCCTTGGCGTTTTTTTTGCCGGCTGTTCGAAAGAGGCAGGCGAAGGTGGAAACTCAACAATTTATGGTAAAGTTATTGCCTATAATTACAACGTCGAATTCACGAATCTGAGAGGGATATACCCGGCTCCTGATGAGGATGTTTATATTGTTTATGGCAACGACCGAAGCTATTCGGAACGCATAAAAACGAACTTTGAAGGCGTTTATGAGTTTAAATACCTGAGGCCTGGCGATTACACCATTTATTCTTACTCCAAAGATTCTACTTTAACCATAGTATCAGGAATTTATCCGGTGATTCGAAATGTTACCATCAGCAGGAACAAGGAGAGTGTTGAAGTTGAGGATTTGAAAATATTTAAATAGTAAGGCGATGAATATCAAATTGTTAAATTTGCTTTTTGTTTCGTTGAGCGGGTAATATAAGCACTTCTGCCATGACTAATATTTCTGAAATAATCTCGGATTTTACTCCCATCAGCCTGGAGGAGATGGATCATGTGAAGTTGCTCGATCGTATTGATACCAAATATGTTTTACATGAGGCTCAACTTGCTGATTTTCTTCCTGCTGTAGCTGCCCATTACAAATTGCTGGTAATAGGAAATGAATCCTTGCATCCTTACGAAACCTTGTATTTCGATACTCCCGGTTTTCATCTTTACCAGATGCATCATAACGGGAAAAGGAACAGGTATAAACTACGATGCCGGAAATATATAAATTCGGGCACCGCCTTTTTTGAAGTTAAACTAAAGACCAATACCCGCCGCACCATAAAAAAAAGGATTCAGATTGAAGGCATACAAGAGACGTTGGACGGCACCCTGAATAAATATATAAAGGAGAATACCAAAGGTACTCATACTAACTTTGTGCCTGTTTTACGTGTGTTTTTCGATCGCTTAACCCTTGTTAATATTGATGGCAATGAGCGCCTTACCGTTGACGTGAATCTCCGCTACAGCGCCAATGGCAGTACCAGGGAAATTAAGGATATGGCAATAGTGGAAGTGAAACAGCAAAAACATTCGGTATCTCCATTCCGGCAACTTATGCGTAAAAAGAGGCAGTCGCGGAATTATCTGAGTAAATATTGCCTGGGCGTAACATCGCTTAACAGCGGATTGAAAAAGAACCGTTTTAAAGAGAAATTCAGAGAGTTAAAAAAACTTGGATATGACATTTAGTAAAAAAATACCTTTAATACTTATTTTCCTCTTCACGCTTACCGCATTTCCCCGGACTTATGCGCAGGTACCGGCTATTCCAGAACACGGTTCAAAAACTGAAATTGGCAGCAGCAATTCAATACAAACTGTACCGGAAACAGTAAATGAGGTTGTTAAAATTAATAAGCGATTTGCTTACGGCATAGGTATCGATATTACTACTATGTTGCTGATATTCGGTCTGATATATTTTCCGAACTACAGGAACAAAGAGTTTATGTTCACTTTTTTTCTTTTTAATATCATCATATTTATTATTACGTTTGTGTTGAATAAAACGAATATTTCGATGGGAGCAGCCTTTGGCTTGTTCGCGGTTTTTTCGATGCTGAGGTACCGCACCGAGGGGATATCGATGAAGGAAATGACATACCTGTTAATAGCCATTGCCTTGGGTCTTATTAACGCCATCGGGCTAAACCTGCTTCCTATTCTGGTATTCAATTTCATTTTCGTGGCTTTTATTTTTATACTCGATCACCCTATGGTATTTAAACAGGAAGTTTCGAAAACCGTGGTTTATGAAAATATCGATTTGATTCAACCCGAAAATCATGCATTGTTGCTCGGGGACCTGAAAAAACGTACCGGTCTTAATATCCATCGTTTTACAATCACTTCCTTCGATTTTATGAGAGATTCAGCCTCCATTACTTTCTATTACTACAAGAATAAGTAAGCGGCAATGATAAAAAAAGCGGTTCGTTCGTTAGTGATTCTTCTTTTTACGGCTGGTTTACTCTCATCTTACAGTGTAATGGGCCAGTCTAAAGATGCAGGATTATGGACTTCCGTCAGTATTGAAGCAAAGCTGAATAAAAGGCTGTCGGCTGCTCTTTCGCAGGAATTTCGTTTCAACGAAAACATATCCGAGCTTGGTACTGTTTTTACCGATGCAGGCCTGGATTATAAGCTGAATAAACACTTTGAGGTTGCCGTAAACTACCGGTATATCCATAAACACAGGGTTGATGATTCCTATAGTAAAAGGCATCGTTTTTATGCTGATATAAAATATGCCAAAAAATTTAAACCATTGCAATTGCAGTTACGCAGCCGGTTACAGGACGAGTATGCCGACTTCGGACGTGCTTCCGACGGCGGAACACCTGAGTTTTACCTGCGCAATAAGTTTAGAGTGAAATACGATACTAAAAAACCCTATTCCCCTTACCTCTCGGTTGAGCTTTTTTCGCCCTTAAGCTACCCGCGAAGCAGTGCTTTCGATAATATCCGTTCAACTGCCGGAATTGATTATGACCTAACAAAGCACCATAAAATCGATCTTTTTTATATGATTCAGAGGGAACTGAATGTGAGTAGCCCTTCAACCGATTTTGTAATAGGAATCGGGTATTCGTATAAATTATAAAGCTTTATACCGATTAACTGCACTCTAGACTGATACTTCCCATTTGAGGGTACGCCATCAAAAACTTGCTTTTCAACTTGCTTTATTGTATCTTTAGGAGAAAAAACAAAGCCATGGCAACAGATTTTAAATGCCCGCATTGCTCCAATCTGCTTAATGTCGGCGAAAATATTGTGTTTACAACCCGCAACAGTACAGGAAAGGAAGGATTAATTATGCTGCATCCTGCAGTAGGGAATTATTCGGTACTCAAACACCCTAGTTTTGAGGTTCCGACAGGTGAAGCCCTGGAGTTCTTCTGCATGTACTGTAATAAACCGCTTATGTCGGATCGCAATAAAAACCTGGCTGAAATAAAGATGGTTGATGAAAATGGCACAGAGTATGAAATTCATTTCTCGCGTATAGCCGGACAGCATTCAACCTATAAAATTATAGGCGAAAATGTGGAGATTTATGGTGAAGATTCGGCTGAGTATCTCGATTACCTGAACCTTGGTATCCGATAGTCTTATTACCGCGATAACGAAAAGCGTAAAGCCCCGGCAGGGTATTAAATATATCATGTAGATACCTCATGGGTTTTGGATGCGACGAATTTGTAAATACTACGCATGTACATTGGTAACCTTCTTGCTTGTTCCTGTTATAGCCAATCAATATATTTACTATGAAGCCATTACATAAAACTACCTGGATAGTTTTATTTGCCCTGGCTATGGGTTTCCTGGAGTCGGCGGTAGTGGTTTACCTCCGGGCTTTATATTATCCCGAAGGGTTTGATTTCCCTCTGCAGGCCATGTCGCAAACACTTGCCATCACCGAGCTGTACCGCGAAGCAGCTACTCTGATAATGCTGGTAGCCATGGGCGTGCTGGCTGCAAAACATAATCTTCACAGGTTTGCCTGGTTCCTGCTTGTGTTTGCGGTATGGGATATCTCATATTACATTTTCCTGAAATTACTTATCAACTGGCCTGCCTCCTTACTGACTCCTGATATATTATTTCTGCTTCCTGGCATGTGGACCGGCCCGGTGCTTGCTCCTGTAATTAACTCGCTGATAATGATACTACTGGCTTATGCTATTTTAGCCGGCAGAAATAAATCCATGCTGGTAACCGGCCTTTCGCGCAGTATATGGACCCTGCTGATAGCTGGCACATTGATAATTATTGCAAACTATATGGCGGATTATGCAAGCTATGTGATTGAAAATAAGTCAGCTATAGCTTCCACTAAAGTCAGCTGGAATGAGTTTATGATCATTCAATCCACGCAATTTATTCCCCGTGCGTTCAACTGGCTGATATTTTCTGCCGGAGTTGCGATGCACCTGGCTGCGGTGGTTTTGATTGTTTTTGGGAGAGGAATCCAAACAGAAAGTGATGACCAAACTTAATAATAGAAATTTGTATTCCTTGTAAGTTTCAGGTAAAAGTGCCAAAATACCAAGAAAAAAAAGAGCCGGGTCACGCCCGGCTCTTTCAATTTAATGGTAATAAATGGAATTATCGGTTGATCGAAATTTTCTTCGATATTACCTGTGTCCCGGTATAAATCTGCAGAATATACATTCCAGGATCAAATGCCTGTGTCAGAATATGCAGGTTGGTACTCTTATTGCTATTGCGGTATACAACCTGCCCGCGGGCATTAATCATACGAACTTCGGTAAATTTAACAGGGGCTACCACATTGATGATTTCGTTTGCAGGATTAGGATAAACCCGGTAAGCGGCCTCATCGGTATTAGGAACACCTACAGTGATCCAGGCAGTGGTACAGGTCCGTGGCGATTCGCCCAGATCGTAAACAGCGGTAACACAATAGTATTGCTGACCGTTGGCAACAGGAGCATCGTGATAAACCAACGAAGGTGTGTTTACCAGCAAGGTATCATTACGGTAAACATTGTAACTGAGCGGTACTGTAACAGGTTCGTCCCAGGTAAGGTGTACGCTGTTGTCCAAAGGCTGGGCAATAAGGTTCGAAACAGGGTTCAGAACTGATCCCGGCTCGAGTAAACCTACAAATTTGAAAACACCACCTGAAAATGCGTTTTGATTAAATGATCCGGCCCATCCACAATGGTTGTTAACGAAATCAACAGCGAGGTATTGATCGTTTTCGGTACCTCCGGCATGAGCCCAGCTGTGACCCCCATCGAAACTGTAGGAAGCTCCAAGCGGACGGGCTGAATTTGATTCAGTGCTCACCCAGGTGTTGTCAGTTCCGGGAACATAACAGAAGTCGGCAGTTCCTATATCGCCTGTTGCTGTAACTGCAGCCCAGGTGATTCCACCGTCCATAGTTTCGGATAAAAGTCCTGTTGAACCATCGCTTTTATCCTGAGCCAATCCGTGCAGTTCATTTCTGAATTCAACATCAGTATACTTTGAGCCTAGAGTGGTTGTACTCACTTCCCATAGCAGACCTTTATTGGTGGTGCGGTATACACGACCCATATTTGTTCCGAACCAGGCAGAATTGCCAGAGGCTGAGTAATACCCTACTACCCCAAATTCACCCGTAAGCGGGTTAGGAAGGTTTGCAGCTGGAACAAGTGTCCATGTGTTTCCGCCATTACTTGTGGTATAAATTTCGTACTCATTGTTAATTGGGTCACCCATACAGAAACCATCATTTTTATTGAAAAAATGAACTACGTTAGGGAATGAACTGGCATTGCTGTACGAAGCTGACGCCTGGCGTGCCCAGGTAGTGCCGCCATTACGGGTTACATAAATTCCCATCGGAAGGCTGCCGCTTGTTCTGTACATAGGTACATAAGCAGTATCTTTACTCAAAGCGTAAATCATTGAGATTTCGAGGC
The DNA here is from genome assembly GCA_963714825.1 of uncultured Bacteroidales bacterium. Lineage (GTDB taxonomy): Bacteria > Bacteroidota > Bacteroidia > Bacteroidales > UBA4417 > UBA4417. The sequence goes on from CAVQQF010000007.1 coordinate 17,137, forward strand.
CGGTAGTGCTGTTCACTTTACCCTGAACCCATGTATCGCCACCATTAATAGTTTTCGTAAATTCCTGGATAGGAGTTGTGCCACCTGTGCCGTCGTAGGCAGTGCCCCAGGCTACCAACGAATCAACAGCATGTATGTATTTTATTCCTCTTGATGAGGTTGTAAATCCACTTGCTTGTGGTTTCCACTCGCTGAGGGTAGCCTTCACTTCATGAAAAACGGTGTTGCTGCCTTCGGTAGCTTCAACACGTAAGGTATGCGTGCCAAAAGATGCGGAGGAAGTCTGCCAGGGGAAAGTGAAGTTAGCCTGTGAAGTAGTGAAAACAAGCTGGTTGTCAATAAATAGTTTTACAGTGGATGGTGATCCTTCAATTACTGAGCAGTTAATGTTAAAATCTGGCCCATGCAATACGAAATTGTTCTCCTGCATATCGTTTATTCTCACAATCAGACTGGCGTTGCCTGGCTTTATTCCATGAACCACTCCAAAACCGGTACTGAAGGTAAATCCGCCTGCCGACATACTGGAAGTAACGGTAAAATATCCATTCGATGATCCTGACCAACCCCAGTTCATATGAAATTTACTGTCGCTGTTACGGTAACCATCGCAAACCCAGGCATGACCTCCCTGAGTTCCACTGCCCGAATAATAAAGCGGACGACCGGCATCAAGTTCGGATTTTAGTAAGGCTGTCCAGGTAGTATTTGTATAATCAGTTTTTAAAGCATAGTTAATGGTTGAAAGATCGTAATTGAAATACGATCCCATAACCCAGGGCACATCGGCTGAGTATGCTCCTGAACCCGAAGCGGCATAGTCCATGTTAACGCCAACACCTGCCTGGTAAAGCAAAGTGGCAATTTGCTGATAACTGCCTGAAGTTGCTGAATTTCCCATATTGCCGAAGTTATAGGTGGTTGCACCAAAATTCGCAGTTTGTGTTCCTAATGTATGATTGTAGGTATGCGAACCGACACCTTTAACAGGGAAGTTGTAATATTTCATAATCTGTCCCATTGCAGTTGCAACACAGCCTGCCCATGCTTTTCCACCAGGTCCTCCCGCTGCAGTCGGGCAATAGTAATTATAATACTGACCCTGGTCCCATAAGGTAGCGCATAAGGGTGCTACATCCATGGTAGGAGCATCTATTTCGTTGTCGAGTATATTGTTCCACTCGGCAATAGTGGCGCTGTTATCCTGCTCGGATGCAACCATATGTGCAATTTCCTTGCTGTAATGATCGAACCAGAATTTCACTGCCGGATTTGATATTTCTTCTTCAATAAAACCTTGATTCGACTGGGCCAGAACCGGTATTGCAACATCATCGGCCGAAACAACAACAAAACCACCACCCGTATAATTAAATACATAATAAGTGGTAATGCCTTCGTACGATTTACTGAAACTGCTGGCAATGCCGATACTGGATTTACCCGTGTATACCGATTGGTAATTGTTGGCTACCTGCCGGGCTTTCTCGATAGTGACAGATTCGCCAAAGGCAAAAGTAACCAGTAATAAACTTAATAGGAGTGTAGTGAGTTTTCTCATGGATTGATTTGTTGTTGTTTTACTTTAGAACTGTGGAGTTAAGCTTAATTTGAGTATATTTATCCGAAATTGTTACGCCTGTGATGGAAGGTGCAGCAAATTCTGAAAACGGGACATTCAGTTGCAAATATATTAATATTACAAATATAAACTGAAGTGTCGGAAAAAAAACTCAATTGCCGGATTTGCTTGTATTTCGTAAATTGTTCCTTAATTTAGTCGCGCTAAAGTAAACTCATGTCTGTAAGAGATATCTTGTATCACCCGGTTTCTGGCAGAACCAATAATTTATTGCTGCTTATACTGTCACTTATACCGGCGTTTTTGTTGTTTCGTTTTCCTGATTCGGTATTTTCAACCGGAATCGATCCGCCTTTGCCATGGGTATTTAATTTCCTGATCCGCGATAACCTGGTTTTGGGAAAGCAAATCGTTTTCCCTCACGGACCCCTTGCTTTTTTAATGTACCCTTTACCGCCGGGTTCAAATTTCTGGCTGGCTATATCCATACACCTTGCTGCCCGTATCTTTATGGCATACAGCCTTTTGAAACTTGCCACCCGAAAGCCAATAGCCTATCTTGTATTTGCTTTTTTTGCATCTTTTATTTTGCTGGCTTTCAACGATTTGCTATTAACGATTATTCAGATAATAGTACTTTGTTACCTGAATTTTTTCGAACGCCGCAATGTAACATGGCTTATTCCTGCCTTGCTGATTACTCCGCTGGCTCTTTTTATTAAAGCTTTCGTTGGTATTGTATGCGTGGCAATTACTGTCTCGTTTTTAGCTATAATGATTTACAGGGCTATTATTGGTCTCGAAAGCTGGTACCGCTTGTTTTTATTTCTTATTGTTCCTCTTGGGTTTATCCTGATGTGGTATGGGTTGTATGGCAATTTTGCAGGTGCAATGGCTTATATAAATGGTATTATCGAATTGGCAGCTGATAATTCTGCAGCTGTGGCTTTATACCCCGAAAATAATTTCTGGTTCATAAGCCTCGCATTAGTCTGTGGACTTTTCCTGGTGATTCTGAATATAAAAAATATCATTCTTGTAAAAATAACGGTTCTTATTGGCCCGGCTCTGTTTGCTACCTGGAAATACGGAATGGCGCGCGAAGATTATCAGCATGCGTATGTTCTCTTTGTGTTTATAGTGTTCACAGCAGTAATTTATAACCTGATTACCGGAAAGTTTAAAGGCATTAACAGCGGACTTTCATTTATCATAGTGCTGTTGTTCTATTTTTCCCTTCAAAAGGCTTACTACCAGGAGACATTCCGCATACATACCAATGGCGTTGAATTACTTTTAAAAAACTCTTACCGCCATCATTATTTTGCTGATACCTGCCTGCAGAAGTCCGAAAAAAATATTGCCCGCAACCGTTTGGATAAAGAAATACTTGATATAATCGGTGATCAAACAGTAGATGTTTATCCCTGGGATTACACCTACATCGCCGAAAATAAGCTGAATTGGAAACCCCGACCGGTTATTCAGAGTTATGCATCCTATACCCGCAAACTGGATTTACTGAATTCTTCGCATTTTAAAAATGACAGTGCACCTGAATTTGTGATATGGGAAATGCGGAAAATAACCAACGATATTCATGGCGGTAAGCTCGAGAGCATTGATGGCCGATATTTGCTGAACGACGAACCCGAAACCTTACTTACCTTACTATGTAACTACGAACTTGTTGCCACACAAAAGGGTGCATACCCTGCTTTAGTCTTTAAACGCAGATTTACTCCACTTGAAGCATCCGTTGATACAATCGGAAAAGTTACATCCGGGTGGAATACCTGGATCGATGTGCCTCAGGATATTGCAGGTGTGATGCGTGCATCAGTGAAACTGAAAAGAAGTACGAGGGGAAGAATTAAGAGCTTTTTATATAAGGCCGAAGCTACCTATGTTTATTATATGCTCGAAAACGGCGACATACGTATGTACCGTATTGTGCCTAAAAACGCTGCATATGGTTTATGGATCAACCCGCTTGTCATGAATCCTGAGCTTCAAAAAAATAGCCCGGCAGTGAGGAAAATTATGTTCCGTTGCACCAATACGGATATGAGGAAACCTGAAATAATTATTAACTGGACGCTCGTAGATTTTTTACAGCAAGGTATCCCAAAGGATAATAACAGCAGCAGTGCGAAAAGGGTAAATTCCTTTTTCGGGATCACCGATAATACATTACCTCAAAACATGCTGGTAAGTGAAAACAGCTTCGATTCAACAATAACAAACTGGTCGAAACCTGATGAAGCGAAAATAATTTTTCAGGATAATAACCGATCATTGCGATTACTGCCAAATGATTATTCTGTTGCATACGATTACCCGCTCGATTCGCTTTTTACCTATGGTGGATATGCCGCCTATATTGTACGTGCCGGAGTATGGGCTAAGGCAAAGCCGGGAGCAAAGGCCATTTTTGTCATTTCAATCGAAGAAGAAGGAAAACCCGTTTTATATAAATCGGTTGATATCGAAGGTTTTTTGCATGATGAAAATACACTGAATTATGTAACAAATTTCTCGGTGCTGGATGCAGCCATTCTGCCCAGGCGAGGCCTCACTCTAAAAGTATATGTTCTGAATTCGGGCAAAAAAGATATGGTGCTCGACGATTTTGCAGTACGTATCGAAAGCAGGTAAGCTCCTAAATTGCTGGAATTCTGAGCCGATATGGTTCTGAACCATGATCCCGTATGATCGATTTTATACGGCCCTATCGCCCGCCAGCCTTAACTTCATATCTCCTGCATGGGTAGGCGTCCGATTTCCTAAAAATTACTACCTTTGCACCCCTGCTTTGGGCAGGTATAATTTTACATTTCCGAAAATACTGCAATACAATGTTTGAAAGTCTAAGCGACAGGCTCGACAGAGCATTTAAACTACTTAAAGGCCACGGTTATATTACCGATATCAATGTGGCCGAAACCCTGAAAGATGTCCGCAAAGCATTACTCGATGCCGACGTTAGCTACAAGGTTGCCAAGGAATTTACCGATGTGGTAAAAACCAAGGCCTTGGGCCAGAATGTGTTGACCTCGGTTTCGCCGGGACAACTGATGGTTAAAATAGTTCACGATGAGTTAGCCCTGCTTATGGGTGGCGAACAGGTGGATGTTAATCTGAAAGGCAGTCCGGCGGTGATTTTAATGTCGGGTTTACAGGGAAGTGGTAAAACTACTTTTGCTGCAAAGCTGGCCAATCACCTGCATACTAAAAGAGGTAAAAAGCCATTGCTGGTTGCCTGCGACATATACCGGCCTGCTGCTATCGATCAGTTAAAAGTACTGGGCGAACAGATTGGTGTTGAAGTATATGCCGAACCCGAAAATAAAGATGCTGTAAAAATTGCCCGCAATGCGCTCAGCCATGCCAGGGATTACGGCTTCAACGTAATGATCATCGATACCGCCGGCCGGCTTGCCATCGACGAGTTGATGATGAACGAAATTTCGGCACTTAAATCGGCCATAAACCCGCAGGAAACACTTTTCGTTGTCGATTCAATGACCGGTCAGGATGCTGTGAATACAGCCAAGGCTTTTAACGACAGGCTTAATTTCGATGGTGTTATCCTTACCAAACTCGATGGTGATACACGAGGCGGAGCTGCACTTACCATTCGTTCCATTGTTAACAAACCTATCAAGTTTGTGGGTATTGGCGAAAAGATGGATGCCATCGACGTTTTCTATCCCGATCGTATGGCCGACCGTATCCTGGGTATGGGCGACATTATTTCGCTTGTCGAACGTGCGCAGGAACAATACGATGAAGAATCAGCCCGCAAACTGCAGAAAAAACTTGCCAAGGATCAGTTTAACTTCAATGATTTTATCGATCAGATCACGGCAGATTCAGAAAATGGGCAATGTCAAAGACCTTATGAGCATGATCCCCGGAATGGGAAAAGCCATGAAGGATGTTGATATCGACGAAAACGCTTTCAAAGGCATAGAGGCCATTATACAATCCATGACTCCGCTCGAGCGCGAAAATCCTTCGGTACTGAACGGCACACGTCGAAAAAGAATTGCACAGGGCAGCGGTAAGGATATTCAGGAAGTAAACCGACTGATAAAACAGTTCGACGATACCCGCAAAATGATGAAAATGCTTACTACCGGCGGGGCTCAGAAAATGGCTCAGCAGATGAAAAACGCTAAAAGAAGGTAAGGTTGATTGAGAAGATTGAGAAGATTGAGGAGAGTGGGAGAGTGGGCGAGGGGAGAGGGGAGAGGGGATTGAGGGCTTGCCTGCTGAAGGCAGGGATTGATAGGATTGATAGGATTGATAGCTTGCCTGCTGAAGGCAGGGATTGATAGGATTGAAAGGATTGAGAGGTGGCGAAGGGCGAAGGCGAGAGGGCGAGAGGAGGCGATGGGGTGATATGGAGAATATCCGATGATTTTAGCGGAGGTACTTACAAATAAGCACTTGTTTAGCATTCGGGTTATTAAATACTATTCAGAATAAAAATCAGAAATTACAATGGAACTTATTGACGGTAAAAAAATTGCAGGCCTCATTAAGCAGGAAATCGCAGCTAAAAGTGCTGTTATTATTGATAGAGGTGATCGTCCGCCTCACCTTGTAGCCGTATTGGTTGGCGAGGATGCGGCCAGCCAGACCTATGTTAACAGCAAAGAACGCGCTTGCAAAGAAGTTGGTTTCACTTCAACCATTTACAGGCTCGAACCCGATACTACCGAAGCAAGCCTGCTCGAAATTATCGATTTTCTGAATAAGGACGATGAAGTTGATGGCTTTATTGTTCAGTTGCCATTACCCGATCATATCAATGTTCAGAAAGTTATACAAAGCATTGATCCTGCGAAGGATGTGGATGGTTTTCACCCGGTAAGCCTGGGCCGAATGATGCTCGGAGAGCCTACCTATCTGCCTGCCACTCCTTACGGGATTCTGCAGTTACTCGAACACAGCAATATCGAAACCAGCGGCAAACACTGTGTTGTACTTGGCCGTAGCAATATTGTCGGAACACCCATCAGTGTTATGCTTTCGCGAAAAGCCAAACCCGGAAATTGTACTGTTACAATTTGTCATACAGGCACCAAAAACCTGAAAGAAATTGCAAAAACAGCTGATATCCTTATTGCAGCTATGGGACAACCCGCTTTTGTAACTGCTGATATGGTTAAAGAAGGAGCCGTTGTTATTGATGTGGGTATTCACCGCATCGAAGACAAAAGTGAAAAAGGATACCATATAATCGGCGACGTGAAATTTGAGGAGGTTGCTCCCAAATGTTCGTATATCACCCCGGTTCCGGGTGGCGTTGGCCCTATGACCATCGTTTCGTTACTGATGAATACATTTAAAGCATTTAATAAGGAAGTATAAGGTATAGCTGGAAAATGTAATTAGTTTATCGGGCATTATTTCCAATCTATCAATCTAACTCATCATCTATTACTCTTCTCATTTTGACAACAGATCCCACACAACAAGGCAAATTACTCCCTCTGATGGAGGACTTCTACACCATTCAGGGTGAAGGCTTTCATACAGGCAAAGCCGCCTATTTCCTACGTGTGGGTGGCTGCGATGTAGGATGTTACTGGTGCGATGTGAAGGAATCGTGGAATCCAAAACTGCATCCACTTACTGATACTGATGAAATCGTACAACGCGTAGTGGGTAATCCGGCAGCAACAGTGGTGATTACCGGTGGCGAGCCTCTTATGTATAATCTTGATTATCTGTGCGATGGATTAAAGAGCAGAGGTCTGCAGGTCCATCTCGAAACTTCGGGTTCGCATCCTTTCAGCGGGTCGTTCGATTGGTTGTGTCTTTCACCCAAGCGAAAAAGTCCTCCGAAAGCTGACATATTCCCAAAGGCCAACGAGTTGAAAGTGATTATTTTCGACGATGCCGATTTCGAATGGGCCGAAGAAAATGCCCTTAAGGTTGGCCCCGATTGTTACCTCTGCCTGCAACCCGAATGGAGTCGTATGCAGGAGGTTTTGCCTGGTATAATTGAGTATGTTATGAAAAATCCCCGCTGGCATATCTCGCTTCAGGCGCATAAATTTATGCATATCCCTTAATTCCATGGCACAATAAGCGTGTCGGTAATTCGTTATATTTCAGTTGATTAAATGTGTTCCTGTTGTTGGAGCCTAAAGCAGAATTGTGTAATTCGAATTGTATTGCGGCATGATTACTGCAATGCAGCTTCAAAACAGAAAATTCTAAGCTATGTTGCGTATATTCGCATCTTAATTAATATGATATGAAGATATCCCGTTTTTTAGTCGTTTCAGCTCTGTTACTATTAGTTCAGATACCCTTAATTGCCCAGCAATCAGGCAAATCGAGGACCGACAAGCAGTTCGACAAGGCTGTTCAGCTTTACAACCGGCGCGATTTTACGGGTGCCGTACGCCAGCTCGATGAATTGCTCCGCGACGATCCTGCCTATGCACAGGCATGGTTGCTCAAAGGCGATATGTATAACGATATGAAAGATTATCCGAATGCGGTTGTATCGTATAAAAAAGCAATTGCCATCGATTCAGTCATTTTCCCTCCTGCATTTTATATAATGGCGAACCTGTATTTTGAAATGGAAAACTACAGCGAAGCCAAAGCAAACTATATCAAATACCTGGGTTTTAGTCCTAAAATACAGGCTGAACTCAAGCGCTCGTCCGAAAACCTGATTTTGTGTGATTTCAGGGAAAGGATGATGCAAAACCCTGTGCCTTTTAACCCGGTAAATATTGGTCCTAATGTTAATTCAAGTGGGTATGAGTATATCAATGCCGTAAGCCTTGATGAAGGTCAGCTTTTTTTCACCCGTAAAGGTGCCGATCCGCGCAGCGATGAAAGCTTTTTCCGTTCGGTTTCAGCACGTTCATCGTTAGGGCAGTTGAACTGGAGCCCTGCCATCGAAATAGGAGCGCCCATCAATACACCTGGCAACGAGGGAGCACTTTGTGTGTCGCCCGATGGTATGACAATTATTATTACTGCCTGCAGCCGCCGCGATTCCTATGGCAGTTGCGATCTGTATTCATCTCACAGGATCGGCAATAACTGGTCGGAGCCTGAAAACCTGGGTCCACTGGTAAATACTACTTCGTGGGAATCGCAGCCTTGCCTGGCAGCTGATGGTCGTACCTTATTCTTTGTTTCAACCCGTCGGGGTGGGTATGGCGGATCCGATATCTATAAAAGCACCCTGAAAAAAGATGGGTATTGGAGCACTCCTGTTAACCTCGGCGATGTGATAAATACCTCTGCCGACGAAATGTCACCCTTTATTCATCCCGACGGACGAACCCTCTATTTGTCGTCACGCGGACATGCAGGCATGGGTGGCGCCGATCTTTTTGTATCGCGTATGAACTCTGACAGCACCTGGCAGAAGCCTGAGAATATAGGCTACCCTGTAAATACGAAACGCGACGAAATCAACCTCATAATCAATGCAAAAGGCAGCGAAGCTTTTATATCAGCCGAAAGAGATAATGGATATGGAAATACGGATATTTATCGGTTTGAAATGCCACAGCAATCGCGGCCGACATCCGTATCGTATGTAAATGGTAAGGTTTACGATAAAATTACGTTGCATCCCCTGGCTGCTTCGTTCGAACTGATTGATATGCAGAATAATACGATTGTAGTAAGCTCAGTTTCGGACCAGGAAAGCGGCGAGTTTATGATGAGTTTACCCGAAGATAAGGATTACGCATTAAATGTTTCCTGCAAAGGTTACCTGTTTTATTCGATGAATTTCAGCCTTAAAAACGGCCACGATGCCGACAACCCGGTACGCCTTAATGTTCCGATGCAGGCAATGGCTGTTGGCGAAAAAGTGGTGCTTCGCAATATCTTTTTCGAAACCGATAAGTACGATTTACTTTCTGACTCAAAGGCTGAACTGGGTAAACTGATCGAATTCTTAGCAAAGAATCCGGGCATGCGAATCGAAATCGGAGGGCATACCGATACCGAAGGCAGCGATACACATAATATGACGCTTTCGCAGAACAGGGCAAAAGCAGTATTCGACTACCTGGTTTCCAATGGTGTGATTGCTGATAAGCTGACTTATAAAGGGTATGGCGAATCAATGCCGATGGAGAGTAATGATACTCCCGAAGGCAGGGCAAATAACAGGAGGACTGAGTTTAAAGTGATAAGTAAATAACAGTTTAAGCTGTTTAGTGAAATCACAAGTCACCAAAGACAAGATTTTACGTTTCCTGTTTCTCGTTTTTGCAAACTTAAATCGATCTGCCGAAAGCTTTTGGGGACTTTCAGAAACTGGAATCTAACAGCCCATAATGTGCTGACGAATTTGGCAAGTCAATTTTTTTTTATTTCCGGGAGAGCAAAAGTCTGATAGTTATTGCCAGGGCTTACTTTCAAAGCGCCTATCGTAGGAATATATGCTTTAGTAAAATTTCTCGAATACCCACCTTTTCCCTGTATTATCTTTAAATGATACCACTCCTGATCCAAAAGAATAATACAACTTGTTGGGCGAATTAATGCCCATAAAATTAACATGATACACACTATCGTATGTTTCGCCCAATATCTCAATTTCCGTTTCGAATGCTACGGTCCGGTCATTTACTAGTTTAATTCGCTGTTCAGGTACGTCTCTTGGATCAACAGCCATTTCAAAATTCTGAAGTACTGAAGTGTCTGTAAGATTGTGATCAATGACAATAAGGTCATATTTCTTAAAATATTGCCAATCCAACAATGTCATGAGATTAATTTCAAGATAAAAATTTAAGGAATCATTACCTAGAGTAATCTGCTTGCGTGTGGACTCGAAGTTATAATATATTGTATCTTTATTATTCACAGGGCAAAGTTTAGGCATTGACCATTTTAGTATAGCATCCTGCTGTTGTTGAATTGTTAATTCAATTTGGTTGTTTAGTGAATCTCTGTAAACAGCAATTGATTTTCCCCAGTATGGAACGCATTCCAGCGACTTATGCGTGCAAATGAAGGTTCCTTCATTTATATCCGTGCAGTTTTCCTCTTTTTTCTCACAGGAAAAAATCGCTAATCCTGTAACAAACATCAATATGATTGATCTTGTGTTCATATTTTTGAGTTTTTAAATTATGAATGTGAAAAAAGTAATTTATTGTTTTTCTGTACTTTGAGCAAAGATATTATATAAATAGGCTGTTTTTCAGCCTTTAACAAACTTTAAGTTATACTGAATATTCCATTTGAATTCTAGCCACTATCCAAAACTTGTAGGATGTTGAATAGTATTTTTTTCTTACGGAAATAGGTGGGAACTCGGTTATCTACGCCTGAAAAATACTCAGTGAGATACGATAGTTTGATCTAAATATTCTTATATTACAAAATACTAGTGTACGACTGAAAAGTCAGAATTCTGCTGAAAGGTACAGTTTACGGGTGCTGTAGCCCCTCTCCTCAAGAGGGATAGGGGTGAGGAATTACTTAGAATTCAATCTTTTAACTCGTTTTGCCGTTTAGTAGTGGCTTTTTTAATTGTTATAGAATTGTTTTCGAAAATGGTTATGAAATAGATTCCGGCGGCTAAGCCTTTTACCGGTATCTCCATATGCACTATTTTGCAGTCCACTTACAGTTCACCGGTGAAATAATTCTTTCTTCCTTTTTTAACTTCGAAAATGCTTTATCCACTTCTTTGCGCTCAATACCCGTCATTTCGGCAACCTGTCCGGCACTCAGTGGCTTCTCGTTCTGTTTTAACAATTCAATAATCTGATCTTCTGTATTCATATTCAGGGATTTAGGTTTGGTTTGATGAAAGAAATTGTAAGATACCCGTTTTGGTTCCGGTAGGCAAATATAAGAAAATCCATAAATCATTTATAGCTGAAACCGCTTGTAAAGTAAAGCTTTTTCGAAATTTATGAGTATCTGAACCAATGCTCTCAAAATGAAATAGTTACTCATATTTAACACTGCTAAAATTCTCTTGAGGATTATTTCTCATAAAAAACATCCAGACCCGGTAATGCTTTATTGTTAAAATCAAAAAGAGCCATATTTTCCCACGAGGAACCGCTTGTGGATTGCGGACCTTTAAAAGCAACCCACTCAGGTGCCCAGTAGAAGAATCCTATGCCTTTGCTGCTGTTTTCCAATGCCTGCCGGAGTTCTGTGAGTATCAGTTTCTGCCCTTCGGGAGTGGCAGGATAACCTGGCAACAGTTGGTTCTCAAGGCCAATAATGTTGTTGGTAAAGTCATTCCAGCCTAACGAAAAAGGATATGCTGTTTCAGCAATTAACGCATCTTTTCCAAAAGTTGTGCTCAATGTGTTTAATTCAATTACTGCCTGGTTTGGTGTAATTTTAGTCCAGAACGGATAATAGGAAACTCCTATCAGATCATAATCCACATTGTTGGTCCTGAGTATGTTGTAAAACCAATCGGATACTTCAAGCTTTGCTGATTGAATAAGAATCAGCCGTTTATCGGTTGTTGCATCACGGGCACCCTGAATGCCTCTTTTCAGTAAGGCGACAAAACCAGCCTGGTTCGAAATATTTCCTTCGGGCCATAAAAATCCATTGCTGATCTCATTTCCCACACCGATAATATCAGGATCAATTAGTTGAACCACATGTTTAGTGTAATTGTAAACGCTGTCGCCTAACACGCTGGTTGATAATTCTTCCCATGCTGCAGGTTTGGTTTGTTTACCCGGATCAGCCCAGGAATCGGAATAATGAATGGTAAGGTAAATTTTAAATCCTTTTTGTTTCAGTGTTCTGGCAAAAGCCGAAACTTCAGCAAGGCCGCTATGTTTATTGGGCGGGGTATGCCACAAGCGGAGCCTGATTGTATTTAGCCCGCTTAGTTTAAGTATATCCACTACATTTCCGGGAGTGCCGTCCTGCATATAGAATTTTATGCCTGTTTCTTCGATTTCGGGCAGGAACGATATGTCGGCTCCACGGTAAAAACTGACGGGTACAGGAGGATCAACAGTAGCGGGAGTTTCTTTCTTACACCCTATTAAACAGATAGTTAATAGGAGAAACAGGTAAAGACTATATTTCATTTTGCATTTGTTTTTGGTCTAAAAGATTTTTGTAGTTGCCTGGTCAATATATGAGTCCGAATAGCTGTCTGGTCCTGTTTATTGATGCTATTAGTCGAATATGCATAACCGATATATGGGTATCAAAGGTACTTAATTTCGGTGCGGGAAAGTTGCAATCATAACAATGATTAGGCGTTGCATCGAAAATGATGGCGTAAACTATGTAATTCATACCGATAAATTCACTACTTTTGCAAACTTATTTTCGAACAGTATTGAAAGCATGATAAACATTACACTACCCGATAATTCAGTAAGGCAATACCCTGCCGGCACCACAGCCATGCAGGTTGCATCAAGTATCAGCGAAGGCCTCGCCCGCAATGTGCTCGCCGCGAAGGTTGATGGAGAAGTATGGGATGCAACACGCCCTATTTCGCAGGATGCACGCCTGCAGCTTTTAACCTGGAACGATGTTGAAGGAAAATCAGCCATGTGGCATTCGTCGGCACACCTGATGGCCGAAGCCATCGAGATACTTTATCCCGGTGTAAAATTCGGCATTGGCCCTGATATTGAAAACGGTTTTTATTACGATATGGATTTTGGTGATCGTCAGATAGCACCTGAAGATCTGGCCCGCATTGAAGCTAAAATGCTTGAGCTTGCACGCACGAAACAGCAATACCTGCGTCGTTCGGTTTCTAAACCTGAGGCTCTTGAATATTTCACCAAAAAAAATGATGAGTATAAGATAGAGCTGATCTCAGATCTGGAGGACGGATTAATTACTTTTTACGAAACCGGCGAATTTACTGATCTGTGCCGTGGGCCTCATTTACCTGATACTTCGCCTATTAAGGCTGTTAAACTGCTCAATATAGCTGGAGCATACTGGCGTGGCGACGAGAAGCGCAAAATGCTGACCCGCATTTATGGTATCACTTTCCCAAAGCAAAAGGAACTCGAGGAGTACCTGGTTTTGCTCGAGGAAGCAAAGAAACGCGATCACCGTAAGCTGGGCAAGGAACTCGAATTATTTACTTTTTCGCAGCGGGTAGGGCAGGGCTTGCCGTTATGGCTTCCCAAAGGAGCTCAACTCCGCGAAAGGCTTGAGAATTTCCTGAAAGGTATGCAGCGTAAAGCTGGTTATATGCCTGTAATTACGCCCCATATCGGGAATGTTGAATTGTATAAAACCAGCGGTCACTTCCAAAAATACGGCAAGGACTCATTTCAGCCTATCAATACACCTATCGAAGGCGAACAGTTTCTGCTCAAACCTATGAACTGCCCGCATCACTGCGAGATATACAATGCCAAACCCCGTTCGTATAAAGATCTCCCTATCCGATTTGCTGAGTTCGGAACCGTTTACCGTTACGAGCAAAGTGGCGAACTCCACGGACTTACCAGGGTTCGTGGATTTACCCAGGATGATGCTCACCTTTTTTGTCGTCCCGATCAGCTGAAAGAGGAGTTTAAATCGGTTATTGATATCGTACTGCATATTTTCCGTATTCTCGAGTTTAAAGATTTTACTGCACAAATTTCGCTTCGTGATCCGGAGAATAGGGAGAAATATATCGGAAGCGACGAGAACTGGGAAAAAGCAGAGAGTGCAATTATTGAAGCGGCTGACGAAAAGGGGCTCAATACCATTGTGGTTACCGGCGAAGCAGCTTTTTACGGCCCAAAACTCGACTTTATGGTGAAGGATGCACTTGGCCGCAAGTGGCAGCTGGGAACCATACAGGTTGATTATAACCTGCCCGAGCGCTTCGAACTGGAGTACACCGGCAGCGATAATCAGAAATACCGCCCGGTAATGATACACCGCGCTCCGTTCGGATCGATGGAACGATTTGTAGCCGTATTACTCGAGCATACCGCTGGTAATTTTCCCTTGTGGCTTACACCCGACCAGGTTACCATACTGCCAATCAGCGAGAAATATGTTGATTATGCAAAAAAAGTTGCAGAAGTGCTTGATATTTCCGAAATTCGCGCCCTCGTAGACGAACGCAATGAAAAAACGGGTAAGAAGATTCGCGATGCCGAATTGATGAAGATCCCGTATATGCTTATTGTAGGGGAGAAAGAGGAGACGGATGGTACAGTATCGGTGCGTAAACACGGACAGGGCGACCTGGGAACTTTCAGTATGAACGATTTTATCGCTCACATAGTTGAAGAAACCCGGAAGCAACTTGAATAAGTAATTAAATTGAGTACAGTTTTTACCAGTAAAACACATTTATTAACCAACAGGAAGGAGTTATTACCATAGCAACAAGCAACTACGGCGGCCAGGATCGCAGGTTTCCACGCCGCGAAAAAGAGGAACTTCACAAGATCAACGAAAAGATAAAATCTCCCGTTGTAAGGGTGGTTGGCGATAATACTGAACCCGGCATTTATAATATTAAAGAAGCCATTCAGTTAGCCGATAATCTCGATCTCGACCTTGTTGAAATTTCCCCTACAGCTAACCCTCCGGTATGCCGGATAGTGGATTACAAGAAGTTCTTGTATGAAATGAAGAAAAAGCAGAAAGAAATTAAAGCGAAAACGGCTAAAGTTGTAGTGAAGGAGATCCGTATGGGTCCCCAGACTGATGACCATGATTTCAATTTCAAACTGAAACATGCCAAAAGTTTCCTTCAGGAAGGTGCTAAAGTTAAAGTGGAGGTATTTTTCCGCGGACGTTCAATCGTGTATAAAGACCAGGGTGAAATTATACTCCTGAAATTTGCACAGGAACTTATGGAATACGGCAAAGTTGAACGATTACCTTTGCTCGAAGGCAAACGTATGATTATGATACTGGCGCCTAAAAAAGCTGCTGTTTAATACAAACCCGAATTTTTGAATACTCTTAATAATCATCATAAATAAAAACAAGTATCATGCCTAAAATGAAGAGTAAATCCGCTGCCAAAAAGAGGTTCACAACCACCGGCACGGGCAAACTGAAAAGGAAGCATGCTTACCACAGTCACATCCTGACAAAAAAATCGACAAAACGTAAACGTAACCTTGGTTACACTACAATTGTTGATAAGGCAGATGTGAAATCGGTAAAGTTAATGCTCTCCTGCTAATTAAATTATTGTTTAACTTACTCTCAGCTCCCAAAGAATTCCGTTAAATCGGAATCGCTGAAGTGAAAAATCAGAAAAAATGCCAAGATCAGTCAATTCAGTCGCCTCGAGGGCCCGCAGGAAAAAAATCCTGAAAGCGGTTAAAGGCCAATTCGGCAGGCGCAAAAATGTCTGGACGGTTGCTAAAAATGCATACGAAAAAGGTGGACAGTATGCATACCGTGACAGAAAAAACAAAAAACGCACTTTCCGCGCACTGTGGATTACCCGTATCAATGCTGGTACCCGCGAGTATGGAATGTCGTATTCAGTATTTATGGGCAAACTTCACGCCCGTAATATCGAACTCGACCGCAAAGTACTTGCCGACCTGGCTCTTAACAACCCGACTGCTTTCAAAGCAATCGTGGACCTGGTAAAGTAGTCCAAACGCAATACATTATGTAAAAAGCCACCGCTGAGGTGGCTTTTTGCGTTTTTCAGATATGAAACAAAAACTCAGGCTATTGTAAAAGTGGAGCTCACGAAGGGTGACAGGTTGTAATTTTGTGTATTTGTTACTCCTTATTATAACTGCTTTATAACAAAAGTCGATAAAGTAAGTAATTTGCTGGTAGTTTTAAAAAGAATTAAGATATGCAAAAGACATACAAAGTATTAATGCACAAAGAACCGGAAGGCACATATACTGTTTCGGTTCCTGCATTGCCTGGCTGCATGACTTATGGTGATACGGTTGAGGTGAGCCTCAACAAATCCTCCATTTACACCTATTCCCCCCATCTCACCCAATCTCCCCATCTCCATCTCGCCCATCGCCCATCTCCCATCTCCCATCGCCCCATAGGCCCATCGCCCATCTCTCCCATCTCCCATCGCCCATCTCCCCATCGCCCATCGCCCCATCTCCCATCTCCCATCGCCTTCCAACAACCACCCAAGCCTGTCTAATCCACAACTTCCAAGGTTACCTTCTCCACTTTCTTAAGGTCTTTTTCATAATAAAATGATCCTGCAAAGAACAATGCGGCAGCAATAAGCAATGCAATTGGCAGGAAAGTAAAAGCAGTCTCAATATTGGTGGCATCAGAAATAGCGCCCATTACAATGGGTCCGAGCGATGCCCCAAGCAGGTTTTGAATAACAACGGCAATAGCATACGAAATAGCTCTCAATCCGGCATGTACCACATCCTGCGTAACAGCAGCGGTGGCTGCAATAAAAGCGGTTATTGAAATACCCAGCGACAATAATATGAGGTACTGAAACTGACCTTCGAACACACTGAAAGCCAGAAACAATAATACCGCTGAAATCAGGGATGTTATTGTAGGCAGAAGGAGTCGCGCATTGATTCGTTTCTTGCGCCATCTGTCGGTTATGTACCCGCCAAGTGGCGCGCCTATAATAGCGAAAAGCATCACGGCACTGGATTTTAATCCGGCAGGTCCTTCGTCCATTCCCTGTACCCTGTGGAAATAGGTTGGCAGCCAGGTGAGCAGTGAGGTAGTAGTGAAAACAACCCCGGCCATTCCAAAATAAGTCAGGATAAGCGAAGGTTTCGATATAAATTCAGCAACCATATCACGGACCGACATGCGCACTTTTTTCCGTTCGGTAGCTTTTTCCAGTTTTGTTACAGTTTTCTCAAGGCCAATGGTTTTGTAATCTTTTATAAAGAAAAAGAGAATGGCTATAATCAAGCCGGGTATAGCAACAATTCCAAGTGCATGCCGCCATCCCCAATGTGCAGCGATTATACCGCCAAGCGCAACACCTATAGCACTTCCGAGCGGAATAGAGGCATTCCACAAGCCCATCATAAAGGCTCTCTTTTCCTGTGGATACAATGCCGACATCATTGCCGATCCACCGGGTGCGTAGCCGGCTTCACCCACACCTATTACCGTGCGGGCAACAAATAATTGCCTGAACGATTGAGTAAATGCGCCCGCGGCAGTTGCTATACTCCATACAACAGCCATCATACCAATGGTTTTACGGCGACTCCAGCGATCGACCAGTATAGATACGGGAAAAGTGAATAAAACAATCGACCAGTAAACCGCCGAAACCATCATGCCACATTGCGTGTCCGAGAGCCCCCAGTCCGCTTTCAGGAAAGGGAAAAGGGATGTAATAACCATACGGTCGACGTAGTCGAACATATAGAGCAAAAACAAGAGCAAAAAAATGTAGTTAGTGTAACTTTTGGAAAACAGATAACCTTCGGGTGTAATCTTTTCTTTCATAAAGCTGCGATTAGAAATTAAGAGTGGTGTATCAATTTTATGCTCTGGTTCTCATGACAAATATATACTATTGTTTAAATAAAATGCAAAAAGGTTAAAGGAAATTTCAAATCAGTGAAAAACACCTGTATTCAGGATTTATAAATCAGTCTGAGGTGCCTCTGTGATTAAGAAGTTTACGTTTTGGTGCCGTGAAGAAGTATCAGGTATTTTTATCAGGTGTTGTTTTTGGAGCATTAAACTTGGCGTTTTTAAACAAATCGGAACACAACGAAAAATAAAATACATTGGCTTTCAAGCCTTCATAAGGTCTGTTGCCATTCCTGTCCACAAAATCCTGGTTATGGAAGTTACTCAGGTAGTATTTGAATTTTAAATTTGCACCCTGCTTAAATTGTATCCCGAAAAGGAGGCCATGCTGTATGCGCTCCATACGATTGCTGAACCAATATGTTTCCTTTTGCTTATTGTTGTTGTCGTCGAAGGTCTTTTCCTTGTAATGTAACGGCAGTTCCACTTCATAACCCCCGTAAATGAACATCTTGTCGAGGTTGCCAACCTTAATTCCTACAGGTATACCCAGGTTATAGGACCGGAATTTTTTCTTTACTGTTACTTCGTTAAAGGCTTTTTCGCCCGTATTAACCTTATAATGGTCATAAATAAAACCTACATTGCGTATGGCAAGTCCTGAAAATACGCCAAAATTTTCATGCAGGTCTAAATTTGCCATGGATTGAGCATTGAAGAAAGGTGACCATCGCATGATCGAACTTTCGGAGTTGCCATTGTCTTCGATTGCAGCAAAGGAAAAAATCATTTCTCCTCCCGAAGTGAAATAAGCTTTCGATTGACTGAAACCAGTTACAATAATTGAAAACATAAAAAATGAAAGCGCTGTGATAAGTTTCATCGGTTTAGGTTTTTGGTGAATAATAAAACAGGTAAAGCTAAGAATTATATCAAAATGCAATGTCAGTTCCACGATATAGATACCAAACCGGCATTCAGACAAGTAAATTTAAAAAATTATTTTCTGATAAGCACTCTGCTATTTTCTATGAACATAAAATATATGAATATGTTCAATATTCGGGAGATAAAATAATGCAAAAGTCAGTAGCTCCTATCCGCTTCTTACGACCGATTTCTCCTGATAAAAACTGCACGCAGTGTAAAATAGGATAAGGCTCCGGTTGGGATGGCAAGTATGGTCCAGGTTAGGATGGCGTACAGGTAAAAAATACCGATAGTTTTTAAGCCTGATAATATACCGGGCTGAAATGCAAGGTTTATCTGATGGATATTCACAGGAACACCTTGTTGATTGAGGATGAAGGCTCCCACCTGCATAAATGGAATAATTAACAAAATCTGCACCAATGCCAAAAGCCATTGTACCGATTGTACCACAAGCAGGTTCTGACGGAATAACATGGTGAGCAATAAACTGATTACGGTGGTTGCCCCGAGTACAGGAAATAATCCTGCGATTATTCCGATGGTAATAGACAAAGCAAGCTTTTCGGCTGTAAGGCCTTGCTGTGGTACCAGGCGGAAAGGGATAAGGAATTTATTGGTAATGATTTCTGTTAATTTCAATGTTTTAACTACTTTATAAGATGATATTCAGCTGTTTCGGAAGCAACGAAGGTACAAAATCTAACAGTATGGACAATCTTTATTAAATAATTCTGTTTGAATATAAATGACTCTAAACTCTACTTCATTAAATCGTTTTGTTTACTCTCCAACCCTGTTTATTGTCGGTTGAACGAGGTTAGAAATCTACCTTTCCCCTGAAAGCAACGGTTTTATGCAAAAGGTTAGTCCCTTCGAAACTGTACTGATCCTTTTCTGTTGCGGATCGAATAATCCTGATGGTATCGCCAGGCATTGTTTCCTTCATAAAATTAACGGCTATCCTTTTCGGAAAGTTTTTCTTGTGAAAATCAATGGAGAAAGTGTCCATCATCCAATCGATATAGCGTGTTGAGGTTACATGCCTGTTCAGATCCAGGTCGAAATATCCCGACCTGATTTCAAAATCATCGCCTTCGGGGACAGTGGGTAGTTTCTCGGGCGCTTCATTAAGTCCGTGTTTTTCTTTGAGGTGAACAAACATTTCGGCCTGCAGGCCATCGATTACTTTTGGCTTTTTAGTAGCAGTATCTATTGCAAGCCATCCGGAGGTAGCGCGGGCTATAATACTTTGTTCTGTATCCCTGATTATATAATCGCGCATATACAGCAGTCCTTCAATTGTTTTTGGCCATGTTTCCACAACAGCTTCCTGGTGCCATGTGAGAGGCTGATAAATTTCAACGTTAAGGCGGCTGAGAACCCAGAAAAGCTTCTGCTCTTTAAGACCATCGAATCCGAATCCCAGGCTTTCGGCAGAGTTTATAGCCGACTGAATCAAAAGGTTAACCACTGCTCCTGCCCGTATGCGTCCATACATATCTGTTTCGGCAGAAGTTATTTTATAGTTTGAATAAAGTGTCAGTTCGCCTTCGCTGAGTTCGATCATTTTATTTTTTGTAAAATCTGAAATTAAAGAAACGGATGATCCTCATAAAGATCATCCGTTTTTTGAGATTGAGTAAGGTAATCAGGTTATTTTGTCAATTCAAAATGCGCCTCAAGAACACTGTCTGAATTGGTTCCGACAAACACTTTAAAATCGCCGGGTTCAGCTTTCAGTTGCAGGTTTGTGTTGTAAAATGCAAGGTCAGCTGCTGTAAGTTTAAAGTTTAAGGTACGGCTTTCACCCGCTTTCAAAAATACTTTCTGAAACCCTTTCAGTTCTTTCACAGGGCGGGTGATACTGCCAACCAAATCGCGTATATAGAGCTGGGCAACTTCGGCGCCATCATATTTACCAGTATTGGTGAGAGTAACCGAAACATTAAGTGTTCCGTTGGGCGAAAGCTTTTGTTTATCGAGTTTGAGGTCGGAGTATTCGAAAGTAGTATAACTGAGTCCGAAACCAAACGGGAACAAAGGCGCATTTTCCACATCGAGGTAGCGGCTTTTGTATTTATCGTATTTATTGCCAACATACGGGCGTCCGGTGTGCTTACTGTTGTAATAAACCGGGATTTGTCCGACATTAACAGGGTAGGTCATAGTAAGTTTCCCCGAAGGATTGACTTTACCATACAGAACATCGGCTACTGCATTTCCGGCTTCGGTACCTGCATGCCATGCTTCGAGTATAGCCGGCACATTGGCAGCTTCAAATTCAAGCGTAAGCGGACGGCCGTTCATAAGAACCAGCACTACCGGTTTGCCGGTTTTTAAAAGTGTTTGAAGCAGCTCCAGCTGACGGCCGGGTAAGCCAATTTCGCTACGTGAAGCAGCTTCGCCACTCAGGCCTGCCGGTTCGCCAAGTACAGCAACTATTACATCGGCTTTCGAAGCAATGTTATAGGCCTCGCTTATCATGGCGTCATCCATACGGGTATCAACAGCTTCGATACCACTAATGGAGGTTAAAAATGCTACGTCGGTGAGCAGGTTACAGCCTTTGGCATATAAAATTTTCGATGATCCGCCAAGCATGCTTTTCACTCCACTCAATACACTTACTGATTTGTCCCATTCGCCGGCGGCGCTCCAGGTGCCAATCAGTTCGCGCTGATTATCAGCCAAAGGTCCAATAAATGCTACCGTTTTGGTTGGATCAAGAGGCAGAAGCTGATTATCGTTCTTTAGCAGCACCATCGATTGAGCTGCAATGTTACGGGCAGCTTTACGGTTTTCGGGCGATAGTATTTCCTTTTGAGCTCTTTCTTCACTTATGTACCGGTAAGGATCGTCGAATAATCCCAGTTTATACTTTGCTTCCAGTATCCTGCGGCAGGCATCGTTAACTGTTTTTATGGAAACTCTCCCTTCTTTTACAAGCTCTTTTGTATGAAGTAACAATCCTTCGCCCACCATATCCATATCGATTCCGGCATTAAGAGCCAGTTCCGAAACATCCTTAAGGTCCTTGCCTGCGCCGTGTTCAATCATTTCGTTTATTGCCGTATAGTCAGTGACCACAAAGCCGTCGAATCGCCATTGTTTCCTGAGCAAATCGGTCATAAGCCACTTATCACCTGTTGCAGGCACTCCGTTTATTTCGTTAAATGAGCTCATGGCACTTCCTGCACCGGCATTAACAGCCGCCAGGTAAGGAGGGAGATATTCGTTATACATACGAACCATGCTCATATCAACCGTGTTGTAATCGCGGCCGGCCTCAGCAGCTCCATAAAGTGCAAAATGTTTCACACAAGCCATAATAGTATTGTCTTTTGTAAGGTCGTCGCCCTGGTAGCCTTTCACCATAGCGGCTCCAACCAGCGAACCCAGGTATGGATCTTCGCCGGCACCTTCGGCAACACGTCCCCAGCGTGGGTCACGTGCAATATCGACCATAGGGCTGAAAGTCCAGTTCAGCCCGTCGGCCGAAGCTTCCTGTGCTGCAATGCGTGCACTCTGCTCAATAAGAGCCATATCCCACGAACAGGATAGCCCAAGCGAAATCGGGAAAATGGTTTTATGCCCGTGTATTACATCGTACCCGAAAATGAGCGGAATTCCCAGCCGGGTTTCCTTTACAGCCATATCCTGTAGCTTTTTAACTGCATTCGGCGTGTAAGTGTTGAAAACACCGCCTACATGGCCGCTTTTAATCTTTTTATCCACATCCTGGCTTACCAGGGGGCCGGTTACATCGAATCCTATGGAAGGCAGATTCAGCTGACCGATTTTTTCGTCAAGAGTCATCTTTGCCATAAGCCCGCTTACAAACTTATCCATCTTGGCTTTTTCGGAAGCTGACTGGTAAGATTTTGGCGATTGTGCAAATGTTGTATTCATACATAAAATGGCTGAGGCGATTAATAAAATGCTGGATTTCAGTAGTTTTGTCTTCATATTTGTTTATTTGTTTAAAATTCGAAACTGAGATTTTTAAGACCTGTTTTAACCTCGGGGCACGACATAAATAAATTCCATAACAAGCCGCTGCGGTAATTCTCGATCATAACAATTTCCGGTCCCTGGTCGATGGCGAGGTATTGTTTGGGATACCAGTTATCGTGTACGCTGAAAGCATCGTAAAAACCATATTCACCCCATATTTTGTCGCCCAGGTCGAAATAAAAATGGCGGAGAGCATCCATTGAGTATTCAGGTGTATAAGGGAATGATGATATGGCTGCTGTAGGCGAAATAACACCGAGATCGTTTTCCGGCCCGGGAGCATGGCCCGAATAAAAATTAACCGAGTAACTTGCTGTTAGTCCCCAGCAGTTTTCGCCATAACCTTCGAAATTTTTGGGATTAGAGATACACCATTGGCGGTTGATAAGGGTTTGGTTTTTATTTTCTTCCCAGTAAGTGGCATATTTATCTTTTAAATTTCGGGGATCGAGACCCAGGTACGAATAATGTGCCCAGAAAAGCGGACCACCATATTCGGGCGCACCGTTATGTTTCAGGTGCAGGGTATAGTTGTATTTTGTAGTTTCTCCATTAACAGCCCCGCTGCGTGCCCAGCCTTTATGGTAAGCGTCGGCCTTAACGGGGTGAGTAGGCGAGGCGGCTGCCAGCACATACATGATCAGGCATTCGTTATATCCTTCGACAGGGAAATTCATCCCGAATCCGTATTTCGGCGACCAATGCCAGTAAATAACGTCTTTGCCCTGTGTAAACCAGTTAAAATCAACTTCTTTCCAAAGTTTGTCAATTTCGGCTGCCAGTTTTCTCTCTCTTTCGTTACCATCTTTAAAATACTGTCGTACAGTAAGCATACCCTGAAGCAGGAAGGATGTTTCAACCAGGTCGGCACCGTCATCTTTAGGACTGAAAGGTTTTACTTTTCCTGTTTCTCCATTCAGCCAATGTGGCCATGCACCATGAAAGCGATCGGCTTTCTTCAGGAAATCAATATTCTTTTCAAAACGTGCCAGTCCTTCCTCACGGGTAATAAAGCCACGTTCGATACCTACAAGTATGGCCATAAACCCAAATCCTGAACCTCCTGTTGTTATTATGTTTTTATCGTTTTCGGGGTAAATATTATTTGAATTGATTCGCTCGCATGCCAGGCCCGAAACAGGTTCGGCACCGTCCCAGAAATACTGAAAAGTACGGTATTGTACAAGCGTAAGTAGTGAATCGTTTGAAATAGTAACAGGTGTAATTGACTGTTTGTCAACTGAATTTTCTTTTTGTGCAGCACACGATTGGAAGGCCATTAACAATAGAGCCAGAACGACTGATATTTTACCATTGACGATCATATGATTATGTTAAAATGTTATTAATAAGTGAATCCCAGTTTGGTGAGTCCGCTTTGAACCTCGGGTGCCGACATAAAAAGATCCCATAACAGTCCTGTGCGGTGGTTCTCGATCATACATACCTGCGGGCCCTGATCGATTGCCAGGGTTGAGCTGGCCCACCAACTATTGCTAACATCAAAGGCATCGTAAAAACCATAGGGGCCCCATAAGCGATCGCCCAGGATATAGTAAAAATACCGTATGGCATCCATCGATTGTTCGGGTGTATAAGGCAGCGACGAAACAGCAGCAGTGGGAGCAATTACGCCCCTGTCGTTGGTAGGCTCGCTTACTCCGTATCCTGTCGGAATATCGCTGGCAGTAAGACCCCAGCACGATGCATTATAATTCGGATATTTTTTAGGATTTGTAACGCAATGTTTCCAGTTAATGAGCGAATGATTCACATTCTGGGTCCAGTAATTGGCATAGGCATCGGATAAATTCCTCGGATCGAGGCCCAGGAACGAATAATGTGCAAAAAATAAGGGCCCGCCGTAATCGAATCCAACTGGAAGCATATATCCGTAGAATGATTTTCCGTTTTTTATGGCCCCGTTCCTGGCATACCCTTCATGGTAAGCTGCAGCTGGTATGGTGTGCGTTTGTGATGCTGCTGCCAGTACATAGGTAATCAGCGTTTCATTATATCCTTCGAGCCTGAAATTCATATCCCAGCCGTAATTCGGCGACCAATGCCAGTATAGCACATTTTGCCCGCCACGGGTGTACCAGTCCCATTCAACCGCATCGCAAAGTGCGTTGATGCGGCCAATAAGTTCATTTTCAGCCTGCACTGAAGGCTTAAGGTATTGACGCATGGTAATCAAACCCTGTATCATAAAGGCAGTTTCCACCAAATCGCCACCATCGTCTTTGGTACTGAAAGGCACAGCTTTCCCGGTATTTCCATTAATAAAATGCGACCATGCACCATGAAAACGGTCGCAGGTTTCGAGGAAAACAAGCATTTTTGTTAAATGGGTAAGCCCTTCATTACGGGTAATAAACCCGCGTTCCATACCTACAATAAGCGCCATAACACCGAAGCCTGAGCCGCCTGAGGTAACCACGTTGCCCGAAGTATTGCGGTCGAGAGCCATGCCACTGCCTGGATGCGCCAGATCGTAAAAGAATCGGAAGGTTTGTTGCTGAACCTTCGTCAATAGCTCTTCGTCGCTGATAAGCGGAAATTTTAATGATGAGTCGAGACCAGTCGAAAATGAATTGGTAAAGCCGTTAAACGAAAATCCTGTTGCCGATTTCAGGTCAGGGGAAACGGAGAAGTTATAGGTTGAATACCCGTTCAATACGGCTCCGAAATTTACCTGTATTTTTTTGTTGTTATCCGAGGCTGAATAAGCTAAAGGAACGCCACCCGAAAGATAAAAAGTAGTACTTACAAGGCTGGTATCGATGGGATCGGAAAAATCAATACTGATTTGTGATCCTGATATTGGAATATTTTGCACATTAACGGCAGGCGAAAAATTTTGCCCGTTAATTGAAATAGCATTGATTGTTAACAAACCGTTGGCAGTGGTAAATGAATACTGAATACCCGGAAATGATTCACCTTTAAGGCCTTTGAGTGAGGATGAAATTTCGAGTACATAATCCGAAAGAATATCGAGTGAATTTGAAGGCTTAAGGAGTAAGGTTTTATTTTCGTTGGCAAAAGAAATCGAATAACTAACCGGGCTGGTATTTTTTTTAAGAACAATAGTATTAATTGCAGAGATGCTGTCGATACCGCTTGAAAATTTTATTACAACATCGCCATTATAGGGTACATTGGCAGTTGTGCCCGGGTAATTTAGCTGTACCGACCCAATTTCGACGGATGAAAGCTGCATTACACCTGCATTAACATTTTCCTCCTTCTTGCAGGAAAAAAGAAGAGTTGATGTTACAATGCTCAAAATTGCTATGCCAATAAAATATTTCATATCCGTTTTTTAACTCAAAATTATTAAAAAGGGAGAGCAGGGAAATCCCATACCCTCCCTTTTACCTCAACAAAAAGTGTTTTTTATAGTTTTTCCGATTTGTACATCAGGTCAACTTCGCTGGAGGTAATGGCTTTATTAAAAAACCTGATATCGTCGAGCTGGCCTTTAAAGTGATTGGCACCCGGGAAATCGTATCCACCCCAGCTTTCGCCATCCCATAATGTACCGGCTCGCGATTGAATAAATCCGAAAGCAAGCTCATTGACAACATCAGGAGCTTTACCGCCATATTTCATACCCGTGGCTTTTACCCATTTGTCGGTGGCTGGCCAGAGGTTGAAATCCTGCGCCTTCATTATTTCACCGTTCATATAAATGGAACCAACACGGGTTGTGCTGTTATAGGTGCAAACAACATGCGCCCATTTGTCCTTCAGTATACTTGCGATTCCGCCTGAGCCTGTCATATCTTTATTTACAGTCCAGCCTTGCCATCCACCGTTATCTTTGGTTTGGCCATCGCCATTCCACCAGTTATCGGTATAAATTGTGGTGTCGCCACCTCCCTCGTAAGTATAGGCGCCTGCAAGTTTACAATTGGTAAAATCACCGGCTATTTCGAACTGGAAGCCATAAAAAGCGCCAAGCCCGATAACGAAATGCCCTTTATCCTGTGTAGCGGCTTTTACCCAGAAACTCATTGTAAAGTCAGGAGATTCGAGTTTGTCGCCGTTCGGAATTTCGATGATACTGGTGGTTCCGTTGAATGTAGCGGCTTTACCGGCAGCAGCATTTCGCGAATCGGTATATGTAATACCAACAGTAGCACTGGCGTCGTACGTTCCGATCTGATCATTGGCATTTCCTTCGAAATTCCAGTGAGCAACCTGGCCCGACGGGGCAAAGGTTCCTATGGTGGTGAAAGTCCTGTCAAGAGCCGGAAGTGCTTCGCCATCGGTTGATTTGATAGTGGTAGCGAAGTTCATTTTGAAAAGTGCTCCGCTGGCAAGCATTTCGGTAGGAACTATGGTAACTTTATTCCCTGCCACGGTGATGGTTAAAGGAATATTGGTATTGTCGTAATTTCTCAACATGGTAATGCTGGTATTGTTAGCTGTAGCAGCATCAACATCGGTCGAAAAAGTTGCAACAATGGTAGGGTTAACAGGCACAGTGTTAGGAGCTACAGCCCCGTTGAGGTCGATGTCGCCGGCAACCATGGTTTGTAGCGTGAGTGCGGTATTTTCTTTTTTACAACTGTTCATTCCGAAAAGTAACACAAACGCAAGCATTAGCGTACTCAGATATGCGATTTTAGTTTTCATAGGTTGATTTGATTTAGGTTTGAGATTGTGATTATTTAATTACCAGTTTGGATTTTGTTTCAATGCGCCCTGCGAAATATCAATTTCGCTCTGGGGGACAGGCATAAGTTCGTGCTGGCCGCTTTTAAAACCTAGTGGGCCTAAAACCTGCACTGCTTTTTCGGTACGAACCAGGTCCCAGAATCTATGGCCTTCGAGAGCCAGCTCGTGGCGGCGCTCAATCATAATTATATCGCGTAAAGCGGATTTATCAGTAGTTGTGATATCGGGTAATATTGAAGTGTTTCCACCACGGGCACGTTCGCGTACCTTGTTCAGGTATATTAACGCCTGATCCGGTTTATTATTTTCGTTGAGTGCTTCAGCTGCCATTAATAATACATCGGCATAACGAATCAATCGGCGATTATGATTAAACTGCGAGGGTACATCGGTACCGGGAGTCCAGACTTTGCGGTTATAGCATTCGGTTTCGAGGATATTGCCATCGCCATCGAGGGTAACATCCGGTGTAAGTCCATCGCCTTTTATTTCGATTCCGTCGAGTACATCGCCAAGGTCAATTATGGTGCCTTTTAAACGCGGATCGCCGGTTTCGAATGAGCTGCGAAGGTCGGGTGAGGGGCGGTTGAATCCCCAGCCCCGGTTAGGCGTGCCTCTAACTCCCTGTACATTGGCATACTGGTTGCCGGCAGAACTTTCCTGTCCAACAGCACCAATTTCGAATACCGATTCAATGCCATGTTCACCATTTACCCCGTTGGCGTCGATAAAATCAGGCTCCAGGTCATATTGAACAGAAGTAATAACTTCCAAAGCATATTTTTCGGCATTAACAAAATCCTTTTTGAACAGATATACTTTGGCAAGCAGGGCTTTGGCGGCACCTTTGGTAGCCCTGCCCAGTTCGCTGGTTGCTACTTCGCTCTTTTCGGGCAGATCGGTTATTGCAGCCAGCAGGTCGGTTTCTATCTGCAGGTAAACTGCATCTGTGGTTGCACGTTCGAGTTTGATTGGCGGGTTAAGCGTGGTAACCATCGGAACGCCTCCCCAGGCGCGTACCAGATCAAAATAATACAGGCCGCGTAGGAATTTTGCCTCAGCAACATACCTGTTACGCAGGTTTGCATCCATTTCTACAAGCGATACTTTCTCAATAACAACATTTGTTCTTTTTATCCCTTCGTAAAGGGTAGCCCACCACGATGCAAGTTCGTAGCCGGTTGTAGTGAACCCGAAGTTATCGTATGGGCCTATGGTTGATGCCTGGTCGTTAGGGTTACTTCCTTTGCGGCCATCGTCGGACATAATATCGAGCAAGGGGAAAGTGCCGGAATGGTATCCCACATTTCGTAAAGTGGCATAAGCTGCATTGGTAGCCAGCAATGCATCCGACGCAGTTGTAGGGAAAGTATTCTGTGTAAGATCACCCTGAGGCTCTTTATCCAGGAATGATTCACATCCTGTAAAAGTGATTGATAACAGGATAAGCAGGGCCGGAATATATGTTTTTATGGTTGTTCTCATGACTGTTAAAATGTTAAGTTTACACCAAAGGAATAAATTGCGCTGATAGGATAGATACCTGTATCAATACCGCTGGATAATACATCATTACTCCCTATTTCGGGCGTGTAGCCGGTGAATTTTGTTAAGGTATAAATGTTGTTTCCTTTCACGAATAGCCTGCACTGCTGCATATGTATTCTTTTGCTCATGTCATTCGGGAGTGTGTAACCCAGCATCAGGCTCCTTAGCCTTATGAACGAACCGTTCTGAATGTATTTATCGGAAGGAATGTAATTGTATCCGCCGAATGTGGCTCGTGGCTCCGTATCACTGCTACCTTCACCGGTCCAGCGGTCCATCACATGCTGCTCGAAATTATAGGCATCGGGACGTACGATTTCTTTTCCGTTAAAAATTTTATTCCCTGCCTGTCCCTGCAAATTGAATGAAAAATCGAAAGCTTTGTAGGTAAGTTCCGCATTAAAACCAAAAATTACTTTTGGAATAGGTGAGCCTATTTCGGTACGGTCGTTTCCATTAATAACTCCATCGCCGTTAACATCAACCCTGCGTAAATCGCCAATCCCGGCATCGCTGGTATGCGGATAGGCATCAAGTTCAGTCTGCGACTGGAATATTCCATCGGTTTTATAACCCCAGAACGAACCAATAGGCAGACCTGCACGGCTTTGCGTTACAAAACCGTAAACGTTACCTCCATAAAGCAAGGAGTCAATCCCGCTGTTACCGCCAACACTTAGTACTTCATTTTTAATAGTTGAAGCAAGAATTCCGACGCTGTAGCCAATTTC
This sequence comes from uncultured Bacteroidales bacterium, assembly GCA_963714825.1. GTDB lineage: Bacteria > Bacteroidota > Bacteroidia > Bacteroidales > UBA4417 > UBA4417. The sequence continues at coordinate 47,083 of CAVQQF010000007.1, forward strand.
ACCGATTTTATCGCGCCAGTTAATATTGGCTTCCAACCCGCTGTTAAGCACTTTACCTGCATTATACGTTATTCGCTGTCCCTGCCCGTTTCCTAAAAACCCGGGAGTTGAAAGCTCGACCAGGATATCGTCGGTAATACGGTGGTAATAGTCGAACTCGCCGGTAAGCCTGTCATTTAGTAAACCCACTTCAAGTCCTATATCGGTTTGGGTTGTAGTTTCCCAAACAAGGTCAGGGTTTCCGCTTTTAGCATACGAAACAGCAGGGTATTGAATATCGCCCTGCCCGAAAACTGCAATAAGGTTTTGTGTAAGCGAGAACCTGTTGGAATAAGCGATTTTCTCATTCCCGATTTTACCCCAGCTGGCACGTACTTTCAGCTTGTTAACAGCCGATATACCTTTCATAAATGATTCCTGCGAAACATTCCAGCCGGCTGCAAATGAAGGGAAGTTACTGTACCTGTTCTCTTTAGCAAATTTTGAGGACCCGTCGCGGCGGAAAGTAGCGGTAAGTATATATTTGTTATCGAAAGTATAGTTCGCCCTGAAAAGGTAGGAGAGCATCGAATAATACTGGTTAATATCAACGCCATTTCCAAAACTGCCTGAAACATCACTTCCCGTGATATTGTTGTATTGCAGGTACCAGAAATCCTCTCCGTTCCTGATAATATTCTCACCGAAAGCATTGGTGTATTCCGAAGTGGTATTCTGCATGGTATAACCTGCTACAGTATTGATTGAATGTTTGTCGAATACTTTGCTATAATTAAGTGTGTTTTCCCATAGCCAGGTCAGGTTTTCGGAAGTGCCTTTTGAGAGGCTGCTTTTCGATTTTTTCTGCAGTGATTCGGTTCCATCGTAATAAAGCACGGTATATGCAGGCGAAAAGTTTTGGCTTTTGTTATAGCCTGCATCAATACCGAAACTCGATTTAGCGGTAAATCCATCGAGGAAAGTTACCTCGGCAAACAAATTACCTACTGCCCGGAGGCCTTTATTAGAGCTGTTAGTGTATTCAATATCGGCAAGTGGGTTGCCAACCCCCGGAACTCCTGCAAAAGTGCCATCGGCCCTGTATGGTTCGAGTGTGGGCCATGCCCTGTAAACCTGGAAGGTGACGCCGGGTGCATTTTGCTGTTTGTATGGCGAAATGGTAATGTTGTTACCGAATTTTAAATGGTCGGTAAGGTTGTAGGCGTTATTAAACTTTAAGGTAACGCGCTCGAATCCCGATTTGTCGACAATACCTTTCTGATTGAAATAGCCTATACCTATATAATACTGTGTTTTTTTTGTGGAACCCCATGCCGAAACCTGGTGGTTGTTGATGGGTGCGGGATTGAAAATAAGGTCCTGCCAGTCGGTATTTGGAACGGCATCCACGTTATTGTACGAGGGGTCACCGGGAATTTCGTTGGCGATTGTTGCAAAATCCCTTCCGTTTAAGAGGTCGATCTTTTTGGCCAGGTTTTGTATGCTGTATTCGCCCGAATAGCTGAAATTGGTTTTCTCTTCGCCAATGGTTCCGCTTTTGGTGGTGATAAGGATTACGCCGTTAGCACCTCTTGAACCATAAATGGCCGTTGCCGATGCATCCTTAAGAATTTCCATGGATTCGATATCGGCGGTATTGAGGAAGGAGATATTATCGAGGATAACACCATCGACCACATAAATAGGAGAGGAGTTGTTAAAGGTTCCAACACCACGTATCCTTACCGAAGGAGTTGCCCCGGGAGCTCCTGATGTACTGGTAACCTGCACCCCGGCCGCTTTTCCCTGCAAGCTTTGTTCCGCATTAAGCGAAGTAACCTTGGTAAGCTCCTTTGCTTTAACTGAACCAACCGAGCCGGTTAGGTCACTTTTCCGAACGGTGCCGTAGCCGATAACTACAAGCTCGGAAAGCATTATTTTCCCCGGCTCAAGAGCTACGTTAAAAATACTTTGATTCCCTATGGTTATTTCCCTGGGGTCGTAGCCTACAAATGAAATAACCAGGATAACATCCTGCGGGTTGAGCTGCATAGTGAAATTACCATCCAGATCGGTAGCTGTTCCGTTGGTTGTTCCTTTTACCACAACAGTGGCTCCCGGAAGTGTTTCCTTAGTGTCGGAGGCAGTAACACGACCCGTAATTGTCCGCACCTGGGCAGCAGCAGGCAGTACAAAAACCATTGTCAGCAAAAGCATGAGAGCCATTACTCTTATCGATGCATTCGAACGAATTTGAAGTATCGTTTTCATCATATAGTGTTTGATTAGTTGTTGGATATTCTGAAAGCTATGATAGGGCACCCGTGGAACTTATAAATAAACAAATAGTAAAGCCTTAAGTTTTAAACTATTCATAAATTCCGAAGGTAACACTCTGTTAAATTTCAAAATGTATTCTTCATGATTACTGCAAATATAATCAATTAAGCGGTTAATTTCGAACCGTAATGCATATAATTGATGCCATACGATGGAGGTTAATCCGTTTTTTTTACTGTTGAAACCTGAATTTGTTCAGATAGTAAGTGTCAAATATACAATAATTATTAATTGAATATATAGTATAATAAATTATTTTTTTATTACCATGATAACAAGGCGAATATGCTTGGTTAAATGTATAATCAAAATTAACTAATTGATATTCCACTAAAGTGCTGAAGCCAGGATGAATAACCCCGAAGATTGAAGTGTATCAACCGGATGGTTCAACATAAAAGTGAATGATACTCTTGTGTGGCATGCAAAACATAAAAAAAAGCCACACCCGAAAGAGGATGTGGCTTTAAATGAATGAGTTTAAGCGTATTAATTAACGCTTATTTCGTCAACGAACAACCAGGCTTTTTTACCGGCTCCCGGATGATTGTCGGGGCAATTGCCGCGATTAAATATCAATAGCCTGACATAAGCAGCTTCTGTTGAAGGGAATATAATGTTAACTTCTGTTCTCTGCGCGGGTACATCCCAATTGCGGTCGTCGAAATCGTAAACGCCGGCCGCTTTATAATTTGTTCCGTCAACGGATGTTTCGACAATAACCGAATGAGGCGCAAAAATCCATGCATCCTTTTTCTGAAGGAAACTCAGGGTAACATACGAAACATTAAATTTACCTTCGAGATTGATGGTGGTACTCAGGTTTTCGCCCTCGTATCCCAGCCAGTTGCCTTCGGTGTGGTTTTCGGAAGCCAGAATTCCGTCGGTTAGTGATGCTCCCAGGCGGGCCCTGTATTTTTCGGATGGCTGAGGAAAAATGCTGGCACTTTTGCCATAGGATACAGGCAACATTATCGTGTTCATATCTCCGGCAGGAGCATTATTCCGGTATGCCACTGACTTGATGGTTGAAGGCAGGCTAACCTCGAATGCCTTGTCGTATTTAGCAGCACCAGCCGATGGTGTTGATCCGTCGGTTGAATAATTCATGCTCAGGCTGTCAGTTAAAGGAAGCAGTTTTACCAATACCTTATTGTTGCCAACATAGGAAGTTGATATTTTAACGAGGGGTATATTTTCGTTAATATATTCATTAGCTGCTTTGTACAGTAATACGGCATATTTATTTACATCGCCGGTAGCAGGTGCTTTGGTTAGCGATCCAGCTTTGTTAATCCAGTTCGATTCCCATTCGCCCAGGTCGAGGTTTTCGCCAAACTGCAGGGATTTTGCATAAGCACTCCAACGCCCGAGGTAATATCCCCTGATAAGTCCGCTCCATACTCTTGACGAATAATCGTGAAGATCGGTTGTTGAGCGGGTACCCCATTGGGTGAGTTGCCGTTTGGCATCAGCCTCGAAGTAATCGGATTCTTCCTTGTTAAGGCCGTATTTACGCGCATTTTCAATTAAACTTTCAAGCCGTTGGTGGGGCATACTCGAGGTGAGCCCATCCATCATTATCATCAGCTCAAAAGCCCGCTCGAAGGAACGTTTGCTTTCGGAAATCATACCAAGTTTATGAAGTTCAAGTGCTCTTTTTAACAGTAAATCCGTTTTGTTACCGGCATACTGGGTAACCACAAGTGCTAAATCATTTTTGAAAAGAGGGCGGTCGCCATATTTGTCAACTGATTTCAGCAACAATTCAGCAGCACGATCGAACATGGGATTATCATTCATATTCACTTTTGCGCTGTATGGGGGCCTTGCCTGGTAAAGATTGAGCGAATGGTCATTGTTTTTGGAGTAAACTGACTCGAGCAACGCCATCCATGCCTGGGTAATGTTATCATCCGTTTTTCCATAACGCTGCCGGGTGAAATCGGTAAAATATGTTTTTATATTCACAGCCTCCGAGGTCCATGCCATTTGTGTGAGCAATTCATACACTACCTCATTGTTTCCGATGCCTTCGGGTGAAATTCCGAAACCGGCCAGGTATCCTTTTTTAGGATTGGCAAGCATTTTGGCAGGATCGCTGGCAATAAAAGGCAGGTTGCCACCCAATTGTGAGTTGCCTCCGTAATTGTTTACAAAACTGTAAATCCATGGCTTGCCATAAAAGCCTTCGTGTTCGTGCCATCCGCCGAAACTCTCGTTGGCAAGGTCAATGATCATCATTTTATCATTCGGAACCTTGCTCAGGAATGCTTTCACAGCACTTTTATCCCAGAATCCCGGGTTGTTATAAAAGAGCCACCCCTGCATAACCCAAACACCTTCAGGATCGCCGGCGGTAACAGCATCAGAAACGGATTTGCCATACGATGCCAACTCCTCGTTGCGGTTGGCAGCCGATACAGGCACTTCATTTTCGTTGAACAGGTCGGCAAGGTAGTAATGAGCTTCACCATAGGTACGACGGTATTGGTCAATGAAATTTTTTCCGATAGCAGTAAAATCGGAAGAACCGGGTGAGAGTATCTGTGATTTGTAATCGGCAGGGAAATTGGCCCAGCCCTTCAGCTCGAGTAATTTAGCATCAGGATTCAGCCGGCTGTAGGCAGCAGGAACAATACCCGAGAAAGCAGGAACAATTGGCTGCATACCCAGCTGTTTCATGCGGGTAAGAACCTGTTTTTGTATTTCCATACCCTGGTCAATATACGACTGTGGTAAAGGACCGTTGTGTTTGGTTATGTTTCCCATCCTTTGCCATGGCAGGAATGAAGGACCGGTAAAAAAGGAAGACAATTCCTCTTTGGTCATTCCCATATCGGTATATACTTTTTGCCATATGGCTTCCTGACCGCCCATGGCGAGTGGCATATTTATCCCGTGTAAGGCCATCCAGTCGAGTTCTTTCTCCCAGTCGTCGAAATGCCAGTAGGCAGTGCTGTAACCCGAGGTACATACATTATAATATTGCCGGAATTTATAGGGCGAAACCGTAAGTGGAATTGTTAAATCAGGCAGTTCCTTTGGTAAAATGATCTGTCCGCTGCTCCAGGTGTACTGAATATTGCAGGCTTTACGCATATAGTCATAAGCGCCACGGGTCATAGCTATAGTGCTCGATCCTTTAACCTGAACTTTTCCGCCAAGGGCTATAACTTCGTAAACATCGAGGCCGTTTGCGTCAGGGATTTTATCAAATTGAAAGGAAGTGGATTTCATTCCAACAGTACGCATCAGTACCTGTTTGGCAGCCATGATCTCTTTTTCGATTTCAATCTGTGTCTTCTGCTGTGCGTTGCTTAAAAAGGGTAATGTAATGAGTAAGGTGATTAACAGTAAATAAGTTTTCTTCATTTGGTTTTATGATTAGGGTCGCAAAGATAGTATATTGAGTTTAAAAACGACAATACCGCTTCGATAGTATTGTATTAAGGTTTTTTAACAAAGGGATTGCCATCGTTTGCAGACTGAAACGATAAGTGCCTGAAAATGTTGCTATTCCCGGAAATGAGATTTGCCTTTATTGATAGATGGATTGAAAATGGAAGGAATCGGGATCTACTATTACTATCCGGATACAGGTTTTATTCATGATTGTTTCCTTCTATTCCTTTCTTTTTCCAACAAGCCGAGTTCGCGCCCGGTTTGCCCGGCAATGGATGTGTTTTCCTCGGCGCGGCGCAGCAGGTAAGGTAAAATATTGCGAACAGGGCCATATGGAATATATTTGGCAACATTATAGCCTTCGTCGGCCAGGTTGAAACTGATATGATCGCTCATTCCATAAAGTTGTGAGAACCATATCCGGTCATCGTTTCGTGCTAAGCCTTGCTTTTCCATTATTTCAGTCAGAACCCGGTTGCTGTTTTCGTTGTGCGATCCGTTAAAAACTGAAATCCGGTCGATATGAGCTACCGAAAATGCAATCCCTGCATCATAGTTTCGGTCGGTAGCAGCTTTATCGGGCTGAATAGGAGAGGGGTAGCCCATTTCTTCGGCCCGTTTGCGTTCTTTTTCCATATAGGCGCCCCGAACGAATTTCATTCCCAGGAAATAATTACCTTTTTCAGCTTTACGTAAAGCCTCTTCTAGGAATTCGAGCCTGTCGGTCCGGTACATTTGAAGGGTATTGTAAACAATGGCTTTCTGTGTATTGTACTTTTCACTCATTTCGGTAACTACCTGGTCGACAAAGGGCTGATACCACGAGTCTTCGGCATCGATCATGATTGGGATATCATTTTCCCAGGCAGTATGGCAAAGCTTTTCGACGCTGTCCCTGAAAAACTGAATAGCTTTGGCCGTTTCGGCATCAATATTCTTATTTTCGGATGCAAGCGTAAGCACCTTCTGCGATGCAAAAGCTGTTGGTTTGAAAACCGAAAAAGGAATATCCGGATGTTTGGCTGCATGTATCACCGAACGTAATGTTTCATCAAGCGTTCGTTGCATTGCTTTCTGATCCTTACCACCCTCGACCGAATAATCGAGAATTGATTTCACCTTGTATTTGCTTAATAGTTTCACTGTTTTTTCGCATTCGGCAAGGGTTATGCCTCCAACAAAGTGCTTATACAAGGTTGGTTTAATAGCCCACGACACAGGTATGTGCAGGCTCAACGCAAAGTAAGTCAGTGATTTGCTGAGCTTAACCAGGCCTGGGTGGGCAATGGTGCTGAACAGCAATCGCGCCCTTTGGAGATCAGATTTGCTTTTGTAGCGAAAGGCTATTTCTGTATTTTCAAATGATAGCATACCAGGTGTTTTTATATGGGTGCAAATGTATAAAGCTTTTTAGATGGAAGGCAAAGTAAGATCAACAAAACAGTAATATTTTACTTTTTTTTGACTTTGGCACGGTTTTAATGCATTTATAGTGCAACATTGAAGTCGGACTTTTATCCCGGCATAAATCCTTTGGTTTCACCTGGCGTACCTTTAATATGCATACCTTTGAACCGGCAAATGTACCCCTCGTAAACCGGGAGTGAATTTTGAGAATAATTATCTGGATCACAGCATGAACAATACTATTACCCTATACTCCGGAAGCAGCGGATGGTCGAGTTTGCAGGAAGTAATCAGGAATTACAGCGAAGCTGGCATTTTTATACTGGTTGATGAGAATACGATTAATCTGTGTTTGCCCCTTTTAAAAGATAAATGTTCCGGTATTGAAAATGCAGTTGTTATACAACTCAAGGCCGGAGAATCGCACAAAACCATTGGCGCTGTCGAAGAGGTATGGCAGGCATTACATAACAAAAAAGCTTTACGGAAATCACTTTTAATTTGCCTTGGCGGTGGATTAGTCAGTGATATCGGCGGTTTTGCCGCTGCCACGTACAAAAGGGGGATGGATTTTATTTATATCCCTACTACCTTATTGGCAATGATTGATGCCGCAATTGGAGGCAAAAACGGGGTTAACTTCCAATCACTTAAAAATCAGATTGGTATTTTTGCTTTACCCCTGGGTGTTTTTGTTTTTCAGGAATTTCTGAGTACCCTGCCAGCAAGGCAAAAGCTATCGGGTTATGGCGAAATACTAAAGCATGCTATGATCGACAGCGAAAAGCACTTTGAGAAAATGCTGGTTTTCAATTCGCCCGAAAAAGTGTGTAACGAGAGCTGCATCCTCGATTCAGCAGCAATAAAACTTAAAATTGTGAATTCCGACTTCCATGAAAATGGTTTGCGCAAAGCACTGAATTTTGGTCACACCATAGGGCATGCCATCGAATCGTATTCGCAAAAATACGATCCTGTTCCACTTCTGCATGGTGAGGCTATAGCTATCGGACTTATTTGCGAGAGCTTTATTTCAGTGAAAATGTTTGGCATGGATGAAAATGATCTGAAGAAAATGGCCTCATTGATAAGCTGGCACTTCCCTCATTACAGGTTTAAGCCTAAAGCGGCTGACGAACTGCTTGCCTTGATGATTCATGATAAAAAGAATACTGAGACCACAAATCTAAAATTTTCGCTTCTCCGTAAAATAGGGGAACCTGTTTACGATCAGGTACCTGGCGAAAAACTGATACGCGAGAGCCTTCATTTTTATATGAACCTCGATTTTGGTTTTTTAATATAGTTTAGCTCCTGGTTTCAGAGAACGGATAATTGAAAAAGACTTAAAAGTTATAAATCGTATTTTTGTTTTAACATTTCTCTTAATCATTCCGTATGCGATGTATTACGAATAAGCGGGAATCAATACAATGTACGGTTTCATTGCCGGTGAGCAAAAGCATCATCAACCGCTGGCTGATAATACAATCCCTGTCAGGGTTTTCCACAAAAGATGATATCATATCCGACTCTTCTGATATTGCCATCCTGCAAAAGCTCCTTCATCAGATTGAAAAGAACAAGGGTAATTCATTGATACATTACTGAATTAAACACCGGAAATGCGGGTACTGTCATGCGTTTTCTTACCGCAATGCTTGCCCTTATTCCCGGCAAGTGGAAGCTTACGGGATCGGAGCGAATGCAACAAAGGCCCCTGCAGCCACTCACGGCGGCACTTTCAAGACTTGGTGTCGAAATTGCTTTTGAAGGCAGGAATGGATACCCACCGCTGATCGTTACCGGGAACCCCGGGCAGAAAGGTGGCATGATTAGCCTTGATGCCGGCATCAGCAGCCAGTTTATTTCTGCTCTCATGATGATAGGGCCGGTTTTAAAAGGCGGGCTCGAAATTGTTCTGGAAGGAAAAATTATTTCGACGCCATACATACGTATGACGCAGGCCCTTATGCAAAAAGCAGGCGCTGAGGTTAGCTTTACCGGCAATAAAATTCTGATACCAGAATGCAGTTATCAAGATGTTAAACTTAACGAAATCGAAGAGCCCGACTGGAGTGCGGCTGCATTCTGGTACCAGGTAGTTGCTCTGAGTAAAGATGCTCAAATTTTACTTTCAGGACTTAGAAAGGATAGCGTACAAGGCGATTCGGTTTTACCTGTAATCTTCACGGAATTAGGAGTTCAATCCGTTTTTACGAAAGAAGGCCTGGAGATTTCGAAATCGCACAATCCTGCCAACAGCAACTTTAATTATGATTTCACCGGCTGCCCCGACCTGGCCCAACCGGTAATTGTATGCTGTGCAGCACTGGGTATAAAAGGAGAGTTTTCGGGACTTAAAACTCTGAGGATTAAGGAAACTGACCGCATTGAAGCAGTCCGAACCGAACTTGTTAAACTAGGTGTTGGAGTCGAAGTGATTGATGATCAGATTATTCTGGATCGGGAACCCGAAGCCTGAGCTCTGCCTGACGATCCATTGGTTGTGAATTGTTACGACGATCATCGAATGGCTATGTCGTTTGCTCCACTGGCATTAGTATATCCCAAAATATACATCGATGATCCTGATGTGGTAAAAAAATCATATCCAGGCTTCTGGAACGATATGAAAAAAGCAGGATTTGAATATTCTGATTTCTAAGATCTGAACATTGCACTTTGTAAGGTCAAAGGTCAGAGGTCAATGGTCAGAGGTCAGAGGTCAAAGGTCAGAGGGCTAAGGTCAAAGTGAAAAGTCCGTCATACGACATCCCACATCCCACATGCCACATCGCCCATCGCCCATCGCCCATCCCCCATCGCCCATCGCCCATCGCCCATCCCCCATCTCACATCCCACATCCCATCCACATCCCACATCCCACATCCCACATCCCACATCCCACATCCCACATCGCCCATCCCACATCCCTCATCCCACATCAACAATCCTCTCCCTATTAACATCCGGTTAATAACTTTGTGAGGACAAGCGCTTAATTTTTAATATTTTTGCTTTCGAAACGAAAAAACGCCCCGCCGAATGAAGGTAGACATATTTATCCCTTGCTTTATCGACCAGATTTATCCTGAAACAGGTTTCAATATGGTTAAAATTCTCGAAAAACTTGGGGTGGAAGTCCATTATAATAATAAGCAGACATGCTGTGGACAGGTAGCATTTAACGGAGGTTTCTGGGACGAAGCCAGGGCTGTAGGCGAGAAGTTTATCCGCGACTTTCCCAATAACCGTTTTATTGTTGGGCCATCGGCTTCGTGTGCCGGTTTTGTTAAGAATTATTACGACGAAATGTTTTATAATTCAGCCTTACATATTGAGTATCACCAGATAAAAAAGAATTTTTTCGAGTTTACCGATTTCCTGGTTAATGTGCTGAAAGTTACGGATGTAGGAGCTACTTTCGGGCATGTGATCACATACCACGATTCATGTGCCGCATTACGCGAATACGGACTTACTGATCAACCACGGCAATTGCTTTCGAAGGTCCGCGGCCTCGAGCTTCGCGAAATGAAAGATACAAATGTTTGTTGTGGTTTCGGAGGTACTTTTGCCGTGAAACATGAACCTATTTCCACAGCCATGGCCGAGCAGAAAGTTTTAAATGCACTCGAAACCGGGGCCGAATATATTGTAAGTACCGACTCCTCCTGCCTTATGCATCAGCAGGGCTATATCGACAAGCACAATCTGCCGATAAAAACGATGCATGTAATTGACCTGCTGGCCCAGGGATGGTAGGAAATAGGGTTTGGGCTTTAGGAGTCAGGGTTTGGGGCCGTTAGCCATGGAAACAAGAAAAAATCCGGTAATTTTCATTACCGGATTTCCTTTAAAAATTTATTAGAAATTTATACTGCAAAATTCTTTGCAAGCTTTAAGGCTTCATCGAGTCCCTGCGGGTTTTTACCTCCTGCTGTTGCAAATCCCGGCTGCCCGCCTCCGCCGCCTTGTATTGACTTGGCAAGTTCGCGGACAATAGCACCGGCATTCATTTTGCGTGAGGCAACCAGCTCATCCGAAACCAGCACCGAAAGAGTGGCTTTTCCATCATTTTCGGAACCCAGCACCAGGAAAAGGTTTTCAACAACCGCTCGCATAGCGAAAGCGATGTCTTTTGCCGCGCTGGCATCAGCGGTTATGCGGGTAGCAAGGAAGTTGATACCGTTGATATTTTCAACCCTTTTTACAAGTTCATCCTTCAATTGTAGTGCCTTTTCGTGGTTAAGCACTTCCAACTGTTTACGCATTTCGGTGTTCTGATCCATCAATTGCTGAATCGCTTTTAAAGGCTCAGTCGGACTCTTTACCAAATGTTTAAGGTTTGAAATCAGTGCTTCCTGCTCGTAAACATATTCCTCGGCTTTAGCAGCAGTAATAGCTTCGATACGGCGGATACCCGATGCAATGGCTCCTTCGCTGATAATTTTCACCAAACCTATCTGCCCGGTTGCTTTTACATGTGTGCCACCGCAAAGCTCCACTGATTCACCATAACGTATCACCCTCACTTTTTCTCCGTATTTTTCACCGAAAAAGGCCAAAGCGCCCATTCCGACCGCCTGCTCCATGCTGACAGCACGATGCTCGTCGAGGATGCTGTTTTCGCGAACCAGGCTGTTGGTCATTTTCTCGACAGCCAGCAGTTCTTCCTCTGTAAGCTTTTGAAAATGAGCAAAGTCGAAGCGGAAATAATCGGGACCTACAAACGATCCTTTTTGTTCGACATGGGTTCCCAATACCTTGCGAAGCGCGTAATGAAGCAGGTGGGTAGCCGAATGGTTATTTGCAGTGGCTGTTCTGCGTTCGGTATTTACTGCCGCCCTGAATGTAGTTGCAGGGTTTTCGGGAAGTTCCTCAACTATATGTACGATAAGGTTATTTTCCTTGCGGGTGTCAACAACCTGTATGATTTCGTTAGCCGAGGTGAGTGTGCCGGTATCACCGGTTTGACCGCCGCTTTCGGCAAAAAAGGGTGTGCTGTCGAGTACGAGCTGGTATAAGTCCTTTCCTTTGGCTGTAATTTTGCGGTAACGCGTAATTTTAACATCGGCCTCGCTGTTGTCGTATGCCAGGAATTCAGTGTTATCCGATGCAATAAGTATATGCCAGTCGTCGGTTGAAACGGTAGCATCGCGGCGTGAGCGGTTTTTCTGTTCTTCAAGATTTTTACTGAAATTTTCCATATCCACATCCCATCCGATCTCGCGGCTCATAAGCTGTGTAAGGTCGATAGGGAAGCCGAAAGTGTCGTACATCTCGAAAGCAAAGTCGCCTTTAATTATTTTCTGATCGGGATTGGCATCGACGTATTGCTGGAATTTTACAATACCTGTTGCCAGGGTACGGAGGAAGGATGCTTCTTCTTCGGCTATCACCCTTTGTATAAGCTGCAGGTTACGGGTAAGCTCAGGGAAAAATTCGCGCATCTGGGCTTCGAGTACTGTAACCAGTTTAAAAATAAGAGGTTCGCGCACATCGAGGAACGAATAGGCATAACGCACCGCCCTGCGAAGTATACGCCTGATCACATAACCTGCTTTTACGTTCGAAGGCAGCTGACCGTCGGCAATGGCAAATGCTACTGCACGCATATGGTCGGCAATTACCCGCATGGCTACATCGCTTTTGGTGCTGCTGCCGTAAGTAATGCCGGTTGTTTTTGCGATTTCAGCAATCAGAGGAGTGAAAACATCGGTGTCGTAATTGCTTTTCTTTCCCTGTATAACCATACACAGTCGTTCGAACCCCATTCCGGTATCCACGTGTTTGGCTGGCAGCGGAACCAGGGCGCCGTTTGCCTGTCGGTTGTATTGAATAAATACGTTATTCCATATCTCGATAACCTGCGGATGGTCGTTATTAACCAGATCGTGGCCGGGGATTATTGCTTTCTCGGATTCATCACGGATATCGACATGGATTTCGGAACAGGGACCGCATGGGCCGGTATCGCCCATTTCCCAGAAATTATCTTTTTTTGAACCACGTAATATGCGATTCTCGGGAATGTATTTTTTCCATATTTCAAGCGCTTCGGTATCTTCAGGCATATTATCCGCTGTATCGCCACCGAAAATGGTTACATATAATTTGTCTTTATCAATTTTGTAAACTTCGGTAAGCAGTTCCCAGGCCCAGGCAATGGCTTCTTCTTTAAAATAATCGCCAAACGACCAGTTACCAAGCATTTCGAACATGGTGTGGTGGTAGGTATCGTGGCCAACTTCTTCGAGATCGTTATGTTTACCCGAAACACGGAGGCATTTTTGCGAATCAGCAACACGCGGCCAGCGGGCAGGTTCGTTACCCAGAAACCAGTCTTTGAACTGATTCATGCCGGCATTTGTAAACATAAGGGTAGGATCATTTTTTACTACCATAGGAGCGGATGGAACTACCTGGTGCTGCTTTGATGTGAAGAATCCAAGGAAGGTACGGCGTATTTCGGCACTGGTCATTAGTAATGTTTATTTTGAGGCGTTAGAATAATAATTTTGATGTGTTGCGTATTTGGTTGTATCTTAGTAGTTTGTAAAAGGGCGTTGCCGCGTGAAACGTCAGTAACTCACAATTTTAACAAATGTTTACATTCCAAAAGGCTGCAAATTTAAGTTAAATAATTATTTTTGCAGTTACCGGATTGAAAGTAGCCCTGATTTAATATTTTTTCATGGGGTCGGATAAAATGTTGATAATGTAATTTTGATAAGCGTTCCGCCTGAGTATTGTGAAACAAATATTTCGGAAGGAGTACCTTTATCAATAACAACTGAATGGTGAATCTCAACAGACGAAACTCTCATTCATGGGCTGGGAGCAGATAAAATTATATTCCTAACCCGGAAGAATCCCTTAACTATGACGAAAATAAAATACCAGTACAATACCAGTTCGCTCAAAATTGAAAAAGTTCAGGTTACAACCAAAGAACGCTTAACGCGCCTGCTTTCTTCCCTTGCATTCGGACTGGTGTTTGGTGTGGTTGTAATTGTTCTGGCCTACAATTTTTTATCGTCGCCCCGCGAAAAAGTGCTGCTGAAAGAGCTTGAGCAGTACAAACTTCAGTATAAGATTATAAACGACCGCATGGATAAGGTGCAAAAAGTACTTGCCGATGTTCAGGATAGGGATGATAATATTTACAGGGTGATATTTGAGGCTGAGCCTATCCCATCCGAAATCCGTAAGGCAGGATTTGGTGGCGTCGATCGTTATGAGCATCTGCAAGGGCTCGCCAACTCATCCATTGTTATAAACACAGCCAAACGACTCGATGAAATTACCAGCCAGTTGGTGGTACAGAGCAAATCGTACGACGAGGTATTTAAACTGGCAAAAAACAAGGAGAAACTTATTGCCAGTATTCCTGCTATTCAGCCTGTTGATTTCCACGACCTGAGGCGTATAGGTTCCCTTTTCGGATATCGTACAGACCCCTTTTACAAGGTTATTAAATTTCATGAAGGTATTGACTTTACAGCCGCGGTGGGAACGCCGATATACGCTACCGGTGATGGAGTTATTTCACTCGCTGAATTTAATAGCGGGGGGTATGGAAACCAGATTGTAATAAACCATGGGTTTACCTATGAATCGCGGTATGCGCACCTTTCGAAGATAAAAGTTAAGAAAGGGCAGCGTGTTAAACGTGGCGAAATAATTGGTTTAATGGGAAATACCGGTAAATCAACCGCTCCCCATCTTCATTACGAAGTCCGTAAAGCCGGTGTGCCGATGAATCCTATTTATTTCTTCTTCAACGATATAACTCCAGCCGAATACCAGGCCATGATAGAACTTTCGTCGAAACCATCGCAGACGTTGGATTAGGAGTTGGAGTTAAAAGGGTTCAAGAGGTTCAAATGCCTTCGGCGTTCAAATGCCTGCGGCGTTCAAGGGCCTGCGGCGTTCAAGGGCCTGCGGCGTTCAAGTGCCTGCGGCGTTCAAGTGCCTTCGGCGTTCAAGAGCCTGCGGCGTTCAGGTTGCCTGCGGCGTTCAAGAGCCTGCGGCGTTCAAGTGCCTTCGGCGTTCAAGTGCCTTCGGCGTTCAAGTGCCTGCGGCGTTCAAGTGCCTGCGGCGTTCAAGTGCCTTCGGCGTTCAAGTGCCTGCGGCGTTCAAGTGCCTTCGGCGTTCAAGTGCCTTCGGCGTTCAAGAGCCTGCGGCGTTCAAGTGCCTGCGGCGTTCAAGTGCCTTCGGCGTTCAAGGCCTTGGCGTCGTGCCTCGGCGTTCAAGTGCCTGCGGCGTTCAAGGGCCTGCGGCGTTCAAGTGCCTGCGGCGTTCAAGTGCCTGCGGCGTTCAAATGCCTGCGGCGTTCAAGGGCCTGCGGCGTTCAAGTGCCTGCGGCGTTCAAGAGCCTGCGGCGTTCAAGTGCCTGCGGCGTTCAAGAGCCTGCGGCGTTTAATGTTTTGAGATCAAATTGTATTAAAGTACACAAATAAAATAGATATATTGCAATAAATTTTCAATATGAAAATCGATCGTTTTGAGGATATGGAAATCTGGAAAGATGCCCGTGAACTTTGTAAATTTGTTTTTGAGATTACGTCAAGGGAAATTTTCAATAAAGATTTTAAACTTCGGGATCAAATACGAGCCTCAGCCGGCTCAACAATGGATAATATTGCAGAAGGTTTTGAAAGAGGCGGGAATAAGGAATTTATCCAGTTTCTATATATATCGAAAGGCTCATGTGGCGAAACACGTTCCCAGTCATACAGGGCATTCGATCAGAAATACATCACACAGGAAGAACTTGATAAACTTATATCTATAACCACTACCCAAAGCACTAAAACGGGACACTTGATAAAATATCTGAAAAACAGTGATTTGAAAGGAGCAAAGTATCATTAATTGGTTCATAGGCTTAAGATGCATAAAACACTTAACCCTGAACGCTGAAGGCATTCTAGCCCTATACACCGAAAGCTTCTGAACAATAGAACAATAGAATAAACGAACAACTGAACCATTGAACGGCGAAGCCAATTGAACCCTATGAACACCAAAAGCGTCTGAATAATAGAATAAACGAACAACTGAACAGCGAAGCCAATTGAACCCTGAACGCCGCAGGCATTTGAACTCTTAACAACGCAAGTTTCCAATTTAAAACACAAAAATATTAATTAATAAAATCCCTATGTCCCTACGCACCAAACCCATCGGAAAACTCTACTACCGCATCGGCGAGGTGGCTGATATGTTTAAGGTCAATGCATCCCTGATCAGGTTCTACGAAAAAGAATTTGATATTATTAAACCCCATCGCAATAATAAGGGAAACCGCATGTTTACACAAAACGATGTGGATAATTTTCATGCCATCTTTCACCTTATAAAGGAAAAAGGCTATACGCTCGAAGGTGCAAAGCTGCAACTGCGTAATAAGCGGACAGCAGCAGGTACCCCGCAAGAGGACGTTCTTAACTCATTATTGAGAATGAAAAGATTCCTGCTTGAGTTGCGTGAACAAATGTAATGGGGATCAGAAATATTTTTTCTCCACCAGGAATTGGGTTACATACTCATAAATACCTTCTTCGAGGGTGTAAAACTGTGCAGGATAACCGGCTACCTGCTTAAGTTTTGAGGTGTCAGCTTCGGTAAAATACTGGTATTTTTCGCGTATGTCGAGCGGCGTATCAATAAATTCAATTTTTTCTTCCGTTTCGAGGGCTTTAAACACAGCTTTTGCCAGGTGCAGAAATGCCCGCGCATTACCGGTGCCCAGGTTATACAAGCCCGACTGGGGTTTTGTCTGCATCATAAAATACAGTACATCAACCACATCCTTCACATAAATAAAATCACGTAACTGCATTCCATCCTTGAAGCCCGAACGGTGCGAGCGGAACAGTTTCACCATACCGGTTTCATTTATCTGCTTGAAAGCATGCAGTATAACCGATGCCATTCGTCCTTTGTGGTATTCGTTGGGACCATAAACATTGAAAAATTTCATACCGGCCCAGAACGGTGGCGATTTATCCTGCTTCAGCGCCCAGCTATCGAAATCATTTTTCGATTGTCCATAAGGATTTAAAGGGCGGAGGCTGTCGACAATTGCATGATCGTCAACATAACCATGCTCACCCATTCCATAGGTAGCTGCCGACGAGGCATAAATAAACGGAATGGCGTAGCTGGTACAGGCTTGCCAGAGCTGTTTTGAATAATTCAGGTTCAGCCTGTCGAATATTTCGATGTCAAATTCGGTTGTATCGGTGCGGGCGCCGAGGTGTATTACTGATGTTACTTCATCGGAATGCTTTTCGAGCCAGTTCATGAATTCGTCGCGGTGCACATGGCCAACAATGGATTTGTGGTCCAGGTTATGGTTTTTTAAGGGATTGCTGAAATCGTCGACTACAATAATATTGGTTAATCCTTTATTATTCAGTTTGTTTACCATACAACTGCCTATAAATCCTGCAGCACCTGTTACCACTGTATATTCCATACTACTCTTTTTTGCGGATACAAAGTTAGGTTAAAAGTTACGTTTTTCCATAGCTGTTGATTCTCGTTAACCTGACTGCTACATGCAAGGCCCAGTGGCACGCGGCACCCGGCACCCGGCACCATTTCCGGGAAGGAAGTTCAGCATTCGTTTACCGGGTTTTATTCAATATCAACCTCGCTTACAAACAACCATGCTTTTTGTCCTTCGCCGGGATGCGTGGGCGGACAAATTCCCATATTCGTGGCTTTAATGCGGATATAGCGGGTGCTGAGGTTTTCGAAATTGCGTGCCAGCATCACCGGTCCGTTCAAACGGATATCGTCGGTTTCGGCAGGGTAAAAGGTGTTGAGCAGTTTAAAGGTTTTACCATCGTCAGACGCAAAAAACTCAACCGAAAGGGGCAGGAAAATCCAGTAATCGGGTTGCTGAAGCACATCAAGACCGAGTGTTTTTATTGGTTTCGTTTCGCCCAGGTCGATGGTAACTTCAAAATCATTACCCTCGTAACCCATCCACTGCTTGTTCATGTAGTTTGATGAGCCTGTTAAACCGTCGAAGAGACCCGAGACACCCGAGCCGGGATATTTGGCGCTGGGTTGTGTTGTTAAAGTGGCACTTTTTATGCCTTGCTCGAAAGTATACATACGCGTAATTACCTGGCTTGGATTACCGTTCAATATCGAAACTGCTTTAAAAGTACAATTGCCGCTGATCGTAAAAGGTGATTTGTATTTGTTGGATGAAATACCCGGATTTGAGCCATCGAGCGTGTAAAATATATCCGCTCCCTCGGCTACAGTTTTCAGCTCAAGCTGTTGCGGTCCGGGATATGCGCCATCCGAAAGCGAGCACCATGGTTTTGGTACATAAACGTTTGACTTCTGAGCCGGAATTTTAGTGATAAAGGCTTCTGTTACAGGTCGTCCTATCCATTCGGCAGGTATTTGCAGACCCAGGAAACGGGCAATGGTCGGTGCCGTATTGGCCAGATCGTTGGGCGTTTCGAGCAGCATATTCTTTTTAATTCCGGGGCCGTTGATAATCCAGGGAACCTCAATTTCTACCATGCTTTCACCCCCGTGTCCGAAACCTATTCCCCCATGATCCGAGGTGATAATTATCGCCGTATTCTTTGCAATTCCGGCTTCAGTAATACCAGCAATTAGCTTTCCGACTTCTGAATCTATATCATTTATCGATTGAAAGTACTCATTCGTTCCGTGCCCTTTGCTATGGCCCACTTCGTCGGGATGACCGTAATAAATAAATGTAAAAACAGGCTTTTCCTTTTTAATATAGTTCAATGCAAGGGAGGTAATCATCACGTGACCCTGAACATACTGTTCTTTGGTGATGTATTTCTTATTTACAAAAGTACCAAGCCAGTCCCAGTCGTAAAACATGGCAGTAACTGCCTTAGGCATCTGTTTGTGTATGAGTGTAAAAATGGATGTGAAATAGCCGTCAGCGTCCTTTACTGTGGGGTCAAACCCCTGGTTAATCAGGCTCCAGTTGTTGGATGTAGCCCCATGCTGCTCAGGCCCGGCACCCGATAAAATAGTAGCCCAGTTAGGCGCACTTACGGTAGGCATTACACCGCGTGTTTTTAACGAAATAACTCCCTGGCTGATAAGGCTGTTTATTACCGGGGTGTTCGAATACTGAAATCCTTCGGCCGATACACCGTCAATACCGATAAGTATAACACGTTTTACTGCATCGGGCTGGGCGCAGGAGGTTTTTAAAAATAACAGGATGAAGCCTATAAGGTAAACGAATTTGCTGTTTTTCATAAATTTGATATTTGTTGCTAAGATAGCGATTTTTTGTTTCTTTTGAAAGAAAAAGTCAGCTGACAGCTGGTGGAAAATTTTCCGGTGGATTCAAAAACGGTAGTTTAATAGCTTAATAGTGAGCTGTTTGTGCGATGGGTGGTAAAGTAAATGCTTCGGCTACTTCACAGATTCCGATTGTTTTTGATACCGTATAGAAGTTCTATTTTACCACAATTTCATCCAGAAATACCCAGGAAAGTCCACCTGCCGAAGGATGCCATGAGGGAAGATTTTTGGTTCCCGTGATATAATACCGAATATACCTTTTGTTGGCGAAATTTCCGGTAAACACATAGTTACGTGTTACCTCCTCCTTTTCCTGTGTACCGGTAACCTCGCTGTTTCCGGCCTTGTCCCAGGTAATGCCATCGGCTGAAACCATACAGCTAACCATGGTTGGATGCAGTATCCAGCTTTTCGGATCCCAGAGCGATCCTATACTTATGGCCTTAAACGAACGGATTTCGCCCAAATCGAGCGTCAATTGCAGGTCCTGGCCTTCCCAACCCAGCCAGTGAACCTTGTAGTCGTTGGCACCCTGAACACCATTGGTTATTACCGCTATATCGCCACGACTGTATTTGGGGTTAGGTTCAGGCCATGCTGTTACTTTTTTACGGAATGCGATGTTGTCGTCAACCTGAACATCAATAAAACGGAGCGTTGCATTGTAATAGCTTTCGACTGTTAATGCCGATTCATTCAGGTATTTAACGCCATTGGTTTTGCTTACTGTATTGAAATCGTCGAGTACCGACTTCATTTCGGGTTTCAATATGAACTTGCCATTTCTTTCAACATACCAGCCACGCGGTCCGAACATATCATTTTTACCTATTTCCATTGTTGCATATTGAACAGGCAAACGACTTATTTTTACTCTCTTTAATACCTCGGGCATGTGCGAAACGGCTTCTTCTGCCTGGTCGAACAGTTTTGTGTAAACAGCCATATTTTCGGCCGAAAGGAAGGATTTTTCGTGATGTACCGGCGAACCATAAATATCGAGCCATTCACCTGATTTAATTAGTTCTGACTCAAGCCTGTCGAGATATTGCCTGATAAAAGGAGCGGCTTCCCGGTAATAACCTTCGAGGAATACTGTTTTGACCGAATCAATATTAACATCAGGATTCCAGAGCAAACGTGCCAGCAAATATGCCTTAAGCTCCGACATTTCATTGCCTTTCATGGTATTGGTCTGCTGGAAATGTTCAAATGCTCCGTTCCGTGTAAGGAACTGAATATTAGGCTGCAGCACATGCAGGTTAGGGAAAGGCGTTACACTGTTGGCAAAATCAACGGTATAATCCCACAGGTAGATGTTTTGTGTTAGCTTCCCCCAATCGGTAATATCTTTTACAAACGACTGGCTTGTTGAATCGCTTGCTATGCTCTTACTCCGGTTCAGTTCGATGGTGCAGAGCATAATCTGAACATTATCAGCTGGTTTCGTTATTTTGGGTGCCGCCCGCGAAAACTGGTAAGCTAAGGTTGAAATAGTTTTTTCAGGAAACCTGGCAGCAACCTGGTTGACAAAGCGGAGGAGCGGACCCGAAGCGGCACCTTCTTCATCAATTACGGCTTTACACTTATCGCACTGGCAATGTGAGAAATTATCGTTCTGACTGACCGACCATATCTTTTTGTCGGGTTGATTGGCCATATCCATGCTTAGTTTGCCTATCACAAGTTGCAGTACTTCCGGATTGCTCATGCACAACTGATCAATAATACGTTTGCCATTCATATAAGCGAAATACTCCGGATGTGGAGCGAAATAAGTTTCCCAGGGTACCAGCCTGTTGAAAGTATGCACATAGTAATGGTCGGCAAATACCTCGTTTATATTATCAAGCCGCATCCATTCCTTATAATCCTCATACTCGTTGAAGCGGCCATGAACAATGCGGAGCGTATTTACAGGCTTATCCGAATAATTCAGGGGAGTGAGCAGTATGGTTTTGTTTTGTGGAACAAACTCAGCTTCAGGCGAATAAAATCTGCAACCGAATTGTTTTTCGAGTATATCAACCACTCCGTAATACGCTCCTTTATGACTTCCGCCGATAATGATCAGTTTTTTCCCTTCGGTGATGACACGGAATTCATCAGGTGCCATGGCTGTTTTTAAAGTTGCTGTTTCTCCGGCTTGCAGCCTGTTGGTGAACCCGATAGCTATTTCGGTTTTCACCGGTTTTGCATCATCAGTTACAATGCCAATCAGGCATCCCGAAATCCGCTCAATATAGCGCTGCATAAGTTCAGCCGCCTGCTGCTCAGTTTCAGTTGCCTCGACCGGAATAACAATTACATAGGCAGAAGAACCGTTGTTGGTTATTTTCAGTGGTTTGGTGCCGGCAAAAGCTATGTTGAGCAGGCTGAAAAAAAGTGTCAGGGTCAGGACTATATTTTGTTTCGTGAGCATGACGAATGTTTTATTGCGTTTTTTTTATTCGAGTTTTTTATTTTCAAAACCGGAATGAACGGGGAAGCTTATTCCACAATAAGCTCGTCGCCGAATATCCAGCAGGGTTGTCCTTTGTATTCGTGCCATTCGGGCAGAGTTTTATGGCTTACTGCACTTACTTTAATATACCTTACCTGGGTTTCGGCGAATTTTACTTCAGCGGCTTTCACCTCTTTTTTACCGGGTACAGCTTTTTCGAAATTCACGGTTCCCAACTCTTTCCAGGCTATGCCATCCAACGAATATGAAAATACAACCGAGACAGGGAAGAGAACCCAATCGGAAGGGTTTTTCACGAAATTTAACGCTACCGAACCGATGGTTGCTGGCTGAAGCAGATCGACGCTGAATTCCATATCGCTTCCTTCGTAGCCCTGCCAGCCCGATTTGTATGAATTTGTTCCGCTTAATCCATCGGTCATAGCCTGTTCGCCGGTTCCCGGATACTTAAAAGAATAAGGTTTGATGATAGTTACAGGTTTGCCCGAAGATTTGCTGACTGTTATCTGACGTTGGTTTACGCTTCCGGCAATGTTGCTTTTGGAAAAAAGGGCTGCTTTTACCAAGGCTGATTTCGGGATTTCGAATGGCTCCTTATATAAAACCGATGTTTGAAGCGGATCGCTCCCATCGAGTGTGTACCTTATTTCCATCCCTTTGGTTTCGCTGCTTAAAACCACAAGGTTCCGGTTTTTATCGCGCACCGTAGTGATATCAACAATAAAAGACCCTTTGCTGTATTTTACACCCATAAAATCCAAGCGGGTAAACTGATTGTCCATACGATCGATAAAATCATCCCAGTTACGGCGGCTTTGCTGCGACCAGGCGACTTCGGCAAGTGCAATAGCCCTTGGAAAAGCTTTGTATTCAACCATTTCGGGCGTTTTTACATATTCGGTCCAAACATTGCCCTGAACACCGATAATATGCTTCGATTGCTCGGAAGTAAGTACCGGCGGCACAGGGTTATAGGAATAAACTGTTTTGAGCGTAGTATGCCCGCCAATAGATTCAGGTTCTGTTGCAGGATCGCCCTGGTTGTAATCGAAATAGCAATAGTCAACAGGCGTCATAATGGCATCGTGACCCTGCATTACAGCATCAATGCCTGCCTGCACACCACGCCAGGCCATAACCGTGGCTTCGGGTGCCAGGCCGCCTTCGAGTATCTCGTCCCAGCCGATAAGGCGGCGGTTTTTCGAAACCAGGAATTTTTCAATACGTTTAATAAAATAGCTCTGAAGCTCGGCTTCATCTCTTAAACCTTCGGCTTTCATGCGGGCCTGGCATTTTGCACAATCATTCCACCTGGTTTTTGGTGCTTCGTCACCGCCGATATGAATGTATTTCGAAGGGAATATATCCAGGATTTCGGTAAGGATATCCTGAAGGAATATAAAAACAGAATCGTTGCCGGCGCAGTAAATATCATCGGATACACCCCATAAAGTGCGCACTTCGAATGGGCCACCCGTGCACGAAAGCGAGGGATAAGCCGACAATGCCGCTACCGAATGCCCCGGCATTTCGATTTCGGGAATTACTGTTATAAATCGGGCAGCAGCATAGGCAACAATTTCGCGGGCCTGGGCCTGGGTGTAATAACCGCCATAAGGAATTGTATCAGATTCACCGGATTTGCCAATCTGGGTGCCTTTTCGCATGGAGCCAATACTGGTTAGTTTCGGGTATTTTTTTATCTCGATCCGCCAGCCCTGGTCTTCGGTAAGATGCCAGTGGAATGTATTGATTTTATACATTGCCATCAGGTCGATGTATTTTTTTATAAAATCCATAGGGTACATATGCCTTCCCACATCAAGGTGTAATCCCCGGTAGGCAAAACGCGGCATATCTTTTATGCTTAAAACAGGTAAAGTATATGATTTTATTCCCGACGAGGGATTCTCAATATCGGGGGGTAATATCTGCAGCAGCGTTTGCAGACCATAGAAAAATCCGTGTGCTGATGTTGCTTTCACAAAAACCTGTGTTCCGGTAATATCGATGGTATACCCTTCTCGGCCTAATGTAACATCAGCTCCCAGGGTTGTGAAAATAATGGAATTGTTCACCGGGAATGCCGCATTATAGGATCTTGTTTCAAGGTTTAAGCCCGAAGAAAGCCTGACTTTTTCAGCAAATAAAGCTGCTGTTTCTGAGGTCCCGTTTGTTTCGTCAACTAAAATGCGGGTTCCGGTTTGAATAATAAAAACACCTTTTCCTTCATTCAACTGCATAGGGATGGGGACGATGTTTATTCCACCAGCAACTGATTGATTTATAGTTATTAGTATAATGAATGAAAGGACAGTAATTAGCTGATTAAACTTCATTGTATGAAAATTGAAATTAGGGAGCAAAAAGCTTCGAAACAATTTGATTATGAATTATTTGATTAAATGAAACCTCTCGATGTAAACTAAATAAAGCACATTATGATCTTAAATTTCGAAATCAATGTACGTTATGCATTATTATTTTGAAGAGATGCCAAAACGATTCCATGCATTTCGCCGGCACTGCGTTCCATGGCTTCCAGCAGCCGGAATTGCACCCTGGCCCTGTCGAGGTTATGGTTTGCATACAGAGTACGGAAATAGGGGTCGCCATCCACAAAATCAGTGAGGAACCTCAGGCCGATAATAAATGTCATAAACCTGGCTGAGAATGAAAGATTTTCGATTTCAACGCTAGTAAGCGTATGGCGGGTACTCTTGATAAACCCTTGAGTGTATGCTTTATAAATTGGCAGGTTGATATCAACTTTCGAAAGGTCCTTTTCATCCTCAGAGGCTGTGTTGGCACCTGTGCGTATAGCGTCGCCGAAATCAAATAAAATGCTGCCCGGCATCACCGTATCCAGGTCAACAATACAAATGGCCTGCTCGTTTTTATCGAACAAAATATTGTTGAATTTGGTGTCGTTATGAGTTATCCTGATAGGCAATTCTCCTGTTTTAATAAGAGCAGGAATGCTCATCATTTCTTCAGCCCGTTGCTTAACAAATTCAATTTCAGCGGTAATTTGTTTTACCCGATCAGCCGGATCAATTCGTACGGAATTATAAAAGGATTCCATTCGCATTTCCATGTTATGGAAATCAGGAATAGTTTCGGTAAGCCTGTCGGCTGGTAAATCAGCAAGAAGCGAAATAAAAATACCGAAAGCTTTCCCGCCTTCAAATGCTATTTCTGTATTTTCAACCACATCGTATACATGGGTTCCGCCTATAAAGCTATACAGCCGCCAATACTCTCCTTCAGCATCAACAAAATAATTATTCCCTTGAGTAGTCGGGATTATATTCAGAACCTTGCACGAATGATTCTCCTGACTACTCCGTTTTTCGGACAGATGCTGCGTGACTACCGAAATATTGTTCATCAGCCCTTCGACATCCTTAAAAATATAATTATTTATCCATTGGAGGAAATATCCAGGGTGTTCCTGCATACTTGTCCGTATAAGGTACGAGTCATTTATATGGCCTGTAATTACTTTTTCAAAGTCCTGGTATTCACCTTTGATATTAAAGTGCGATATGATTTCTTTGATGTTTCTGTCCATTTTAGTGCCAGAGTTGGGCAGGGTAAATCCCTGCTTTTATGAGTTGAGCTAATTTTTCGATTACAAGTGGCTTATCTTCCTTATAGGTTACACCGAACCATTTTGCATCGCTGCGGAGGACTCTTACGCTTGCTTTCGATGTATTTATCAGGTTGTCGATAGCCGAAGGTATATAAAATTCTGCTTTCAGCGATTCGCTGTTCAATTTTGCAAAAGCAGCGAACATAGGTTCTGTCTGTTTAAAGTATTCGGGCGTAAATCCCCAGAAATTCATCGATACCAATGTTTCCGGTTGAAGAAACTCGAAGGACCCTTCAGCATCCATATAGGCAATGCCTCCGTCCTTGTATTGAATGTTGGAGCGTTCGGTTACCGATTGCAGCAGTCCGTTTTCGTCGGCAAGGCAAACGCCACGCGATACGGTTCCGTGCTCCGACATGGTATTGCCAACCTGGTACCCGACAAGCGAATAATTTGTTTGTTCACCAGCCTTAAGAGCGACGAGGTAATCGGCCATTGTTTTAAAAGCTCCTGAGCCGTAAAAGTCGTCGCCGTTAATAACAGCAAATGGTTCGTTGATCACATCCTTTGCCATTAAAATGGCATGCGCAGTTCCCCAGGGTTTGGTTCGTTCGGGCGATACCTCCACGCCTGCAGGCACCCTGTCGATTTCCTGAAAAACATATTCGACTGGTATATGGGGTTGAAGTTTAGTGATAAATACATCTTTGAAATCCTGTTCGAAGCTTTTACGAATAATAAAAACCACTTTTCCGAATCCTGCCCTGATGGCATCATAGATGGAATAATCGATAATGGTTTCGCCCGATGGACCAACGGGATCAATCTGTTTCAGACTTCCGTAACGGCTGCCCATTCCGGCTGCGAGTACAAGTAGGGTTGGTTTCATAACTATTTACGTATTTTGTTTCCTTTAACTGCGAAAAATAAGATGAATAAATACAAAGGTATCATCATCCAGTATGCCTGCTGGTTTGAAGTACGTTCGGCAATTACTCCGTAAAGCAGCGGCAGTGTAGCACCTCCGGCAATACCCATAATCAGCAGGGCCGAACCTGCTTTTGTAAATTTACCTAAATCGGCAATAGCCAGCGGGAAAATGGAAGGCCACATCATGGCGTTGGCAAGTCCCAGAAGTGCAATAAATGCAATACTCGTCATTCCGCTGGTAAATAAAGCTGCAAGTGTAAAAAGCACACCCAGCAGCGCTGAAACTGCCAGCGCCTGTGCCTGGTTAAGGATGCGGGGTATGCTGATAATACCGAGTATATATCCTACTACCATTGATCCGAGGGTAAGACTTGTAAAAAAACGTGCTTTGTCGAGCGGTATGTTAAGCGACTGCCCATATAAACCAATGGTATCGCCGGCAATAACTTCGGCTCCGACGTAAACAAAAAGGGCTATAAACCCCAATATCAGGTGCGGGAACTGGTACCATGCTGTTTTTGACGTTTTTCCGTTACTTGCCGTTTCATCTTCCTGGTCGGTATCAATATCGGGTAATTGCGCATACCTGAGCATAATTGCCAGTAATGTGAGTACAATTGCCATAACAATATACGGCAGAATTACCCGCTGCGAAAGAGCGTTAAGCATTTCGATCCGTTCGGCTCCCTGTATGGTAGAGAGGCTTTCAACAATTTTACCTGCACCAGCCAATACGATGGAACTCAGAATCAAAGGGCTTATAACGCCTGCAACTTTATTACAAATGCCCATGATAGCTATGCGCCTGGCAGCACTCTCGCGCGGGCCGATGATGATGATATATGGATTCGATGCGGTTTGAAGCAAAGCAAGCCCGGTACCCTGAACAAACAATCCCAAAAGGAACAAACTGAAGGTTCGCGACATGGCTGCCGGTATAAAAATAAGCGATCCAACGGCCATGATAAACAAGCCGAGCGACATGCCGTTTTTATACCCTGTTTTATGCAATACCCACGACGAAGGCGGCGCCATCACGAAATAAGCAATGTAAAATGCGAATGCTACAAACAAGGCCTGAAGATCGTTCAGCTCGCAGGCAATTTTTAGGAAAGGAATCAGGGTGCCATTCAGCCAGGTTACAAATCCGAAAATAAAAAATAATGCCCCGATTATGGAAACGGACATAATGTAATTTTTCCGGTCTTCAGCAGTTGA
Organism: uncultured Bacteroidales bacterium; assembly: GCA_963714825.1. Lineage (GTDB taxonomy): Bacteria > Bacteroidota > Bacteroidia > Bacteroidales > UBA4417 > UBA4417. The sequence continues at coordinate 74,758 of CAVQQF010000007.1, forward strand.
TATTGTGCCCATAGTTTTTTAAATTATTTGTATGTACATACCTGAGTTATAGTTTTATTAAATCTAATCGGCCTTCACATTTTCATTAATTATTATTTTCTTTAAACTCTTCATTGATCGTGCTACACTTCATTCATATCTGCATTCCAATTTTCACATATACAGCCAGTCCGAATTTATGATCCAGTTTTACATTACTACTCTATTTTAATCCGGTTTGCCCAAAAAAGTGATGGATTTTCTTTTGTGATAAGGTAAGGTCGCAAACGATAATTCCATGTATAATCTTTGGCCGGAATCAGGTATTTTTTCATAGGCCAGGCTCCCCAGCTGTCGTCGCCGCCAACACCGGCCTGCAGGTAATCGAGGTTTAGGTCAGTAAATGATTGTGGTGTGAGCAAACTACCGTGTTTACCCTTTTGCTCAAAACCCTTGAGATCGTCGTAGGTATATGGAAGTGCACTGAATCCCATGTTTGGTGATCCTTCAAAATAAATACCTGCATCAGTGCCATCGTTTATCGATACCCATTTCACATCGGTGCGGTATCCATTTTCCTGTGGCCGTGCATAGGGTATATACATGGCAGTGGTGTTCGAATGGTATTTCCCAACAAAGGCGGCAGTTTTACGGTCGGAATAATTTTCGAATGGACCGCGCCCCAGCCAGTCGACCTGGGTTAAGGTTCCATTCAAACGGAAATTCATGCCCAGCCGGGGAATCCAGGGTAAATTATCGCCCGCTTTCAGCAAGTTTTCGACCATAATATCGCCTTTGCCGGTAACAGTATATATGGAAGTAATGTCGCTTTTAACATCGGGTAAACCTATGGAAATAGTAATCCTTACAGCTTTTTCGTTTGTTTTATCCAAAACCACCATATTTACAATCCTGTTTTCGCTGGCATCGTACCATGGTTTGCATTTTTCGAACATTTTAGAGCCAATGTCGTTGTCGAGCGGTGCACGCCTGAAATTAGGCAAAGGACCCTGAACAAGCAACTGGTGTCCTTCGTATATTAAGGATGATATAGTGCCCGTTGATTTATCGAACTGAACAGTAAATGTTTTACCGGTAACGGTAATATCGTCGGATGTTTCGGTGGCTGTAAGTGAAGGCAGCATTGAAGTTTCTATTTCGGAAGATGCTGTCGTAAAAGGTAACTCAAACTGTTCGGAAGCAATTACAAATCCTTTTCCCAGCAATGGGCGGTCGTCGGCAGTAAGCAGATAAAAATTCAAATAATAATGAGCGCCGGGCTTTGGTACAGGCACTTTCCATTTTATTGTAAAATCCTTTGAATCACCGGCAGGCAGATTGGAAGTTGACACCTTGCCCTGGTCAACGAGGTTTCCGTTTTCGGTAATTTGCCAGTTGAGTTGTGTGTTTTTTAAATCAGTAAATGCATATTTATTGGTGATACGGAAACTCAGTTTTTGCAAATCAAGCGCAGTGAATTTTACATATTGATACACTTTTTTAACTTCCGCAAGACCGGGATGTGGCTCGCGGTCGGGGAAAACCAGCCCGTTGCATACGAAATTGCCATCGCTGGGAACGTCCTTTGGCCCGAAATCGCCACCAAAAGCCCAGTATTTGCGTCCTGCTGAATCAAATTTCTGTAATCCCTGGTCGACCCAATCCCAGATGAATCCTCCCTGTAGTTGCTCGTTGTTATCGATGGCATCCCAATAATCGACTAAATTGCCGCTGCTGTTGCCCATGGCATGTGCATACTCGCATTGGATCAGTGGTTTATCCTGTTTTTTCGAAGCATAATCGATCAGCGATTGCACGCTCGCGTACATTGGGCAATAAATGTCGGTATTCCATTCGTGGCCGGCACGTTCGTACTGCACAGGCCTGCTGAGGTCGCGTGCCTTGATCCATTTGTAGGTTGCATAGAAATTGCTACCATTCCCGGCTTCGTTACCCAACGACCATATGATAACCGAGGGATGGTTTTTGTCGCGTTCAAGCATTCGGCGTGTGCGGTCGATATGTGCCTTTTCCCAAAGCGGGTTGTTGCCAAGCGTACGGTTCAGGTTGTAACCCATGCCATGCGATTCGATGTTGGCCTCATCAATTACGTAAAGACCGTATTCGTCGCACAAGTCATACCAGTAAGGGTCGTTAGGGTAGTGGCAGGTACGCACAGCGTTGATATTATTCTGCTTCATTAAAGTTATATCCTGTAACATCAGGTCGCGCGATATAACATGGCCTTTTACAGGGTCATGCTCATGGCGGTTAACACCTTTCAGTTTAACTGCAACGCCATTTACAAGCAGCAAACCGTTTTTTATTTCGCTTGTGCGAAACCCTATTCGATTACTTAAGCTCTCGATGGTGTTTCCGTTTTGATCGAGCAGGCTTAAAGTAAGTATATATAAGTCAGGAGTTTCGGCTGACCATTTATCAGCTTTAGGAATATGTTTCTCGTAATGCAGGCTGTCGTTGCCGCTTAACTGATTGAGCGAAAGTGTTTCGCTTGAAACAGGTTTGCCTGTATTGTTTTTTTTGTAAAGGTTTACCCGGAGTTTCAGCGTATTGGCAGCATCAGGAGTAAGGCCTTCGAAAAGTACATCGAGTTCCAGGTTTCCGTTGCTGTAGTTATCTGTCAGGTTGCCTTTAGCAAAAAAATCACGGATAAATGTTTTTGTTCGTGCATACACGTAAACATCCCTGTTTATACCGCTCATGCGCCACATATCCTGGCATTCGAGGTAGGAGCCATCGCTCCAGCGGAAAACCTGCAGGGCCAGTGTATTGTTACCGGTTTGCAGGAAGGGTGTAAGGTCGAATTCGGCAGGCGTTTTCGAGTCCTTGCTAAAGCCTATGTATTTGCCATTGAGCCAGATATAGAAAAATGATTTTACCGCTCCGAAATGAATAAAAACATTTTTACCGCTAAAGCTTTCGGGAACCGAAAAGTTTGTAAGGTATGCTCCTACAGGATTGTAATCGTGGGGAACATGCGGAGGCATAGGATTTTTGGTAAAAAACTCGTAGGGAATATTAACATAAACAGGGTAGGAGTAACCCTGAATTTCCCAGGTCGAGGGTACATCAATTGTATTCCATAATGAAGCATCAAAGCCGGGTTGAAAAAAACCTTCAGGAACTTTTGAGTAATTATCGGAAAGGTTGAATTTCCATTTACCGTTGAGCAGCATGTAAGCCGATGATTCGGCAGGGATGTTGCTAACAGCCTTTTCCTCAGTATCATACGGAATATATGTTACATGGGGCCTGAGCGTATTGAATGAAGTGAGTTCCGGGTTTTCCCAGTCGGGTACTGAAATGCGTTGAGCTGACGTATTGGTTGAAACACAAAGAGGAAACAATATGGCAATAAAAAGTTTTGTAAGTTTTATTTTCATAATGATCAGATTTCCAATAGGTAATTTATCTTTTCTTCATAATAATAATTTTCCCGAAAAGCATGTTCTTCTAAACGCAAATGCTTTGGTATAGATATTAGGTATACCAAAGCAAATTGAGTTTTATGTTTAATTTTAAGGTTATTCTTTTTGAAAAACCTTGTTCATTACCAGGGCAACTGTACCCATTAATCCGGCATTCTGCCCCAGGTTCGACGTAAATATCTGGGCATCGCGGCGGATTTTTGCTATGGTAAATTTATTGAGATTTTGCTGAATCGGATCAACGATGTAATTATCGGCTTTAGTCAGTTCGCCGCCGATGATAATGAGTTCAGGATTGAAAAGGTGAATAAGTACAGCGATTCCGCGACCCAGGTGCTCGCCAATATTTGCCAGTAAGCCAATGGCAAACTGATCGCCGTGCTGTGCAGCAGTGAGTACAGTTTCGATGCTTATTTTACTCAGGTCGTCATTAACCATGGATCGTATAACCGTTGTGGCGCCGTTGCTGATTTCTTTTCGTGCCTTCTTGATCATGGTGGTGCCTGAGGCCAGGGTTTCGAGGCAACCTATTTTTCCGCAATAGCACAGTTGTCCGTCGGGGTCGACCTGTATATGCCCGAATTCGCCCGAAAAACCTGAATTGCCTTTGTACAGTTTGCCATTTAGTATCATTCCCAAACCTATACCCGATCCTATGTTCAGGCATAATACGTTTTGTTTTCCCTGCGCCATTCCGAAGGCCTGCTCGCCGAGCGCCATAACTTTGGTGTCGTTTTCAACAAAAACAGGGTAATCAAAAATATTTTCAAATTGTATGGTTGCAGGTTTCTCATCCTGCAGGTAGCTATAGCTGATACCGGTGTGCAAATCGATAAGTCCGGGGAGAGCGATGCCGATACCCATCAGTTTCTTCTCATCAATTCCAGAATCCTGAATAAAATCGTTCACTGCTTTTTTCAGGCTCTTCATAAAATCCTTCGAAACTTCGAGCCCTTCGTCAAGCACTTTAATTTCGCCCACAGGCTGGTTACTGAAATTGAAGAGTCCAAGCCGGATATGGTGCCTGCTGATATCAACACCCAATACATAACGAGCCGGTGGATTAAGGCCATACAAATTGGGGCGGCGGCCACCACTCGAACTGCCTATTCCTTCTTCGGTTAAAAAACTACTCTCAATCAATTCGTCGATAGCCCGGGTAATGGTTGGGGTGCTCATATGAATGATTTTACTGAGCTCAGGAATTGATTTACACCCGTTCTGATATAGTTCTTTTAAAATCAATAATTTAAGACTATTTTTTTTTGAGTTGTTGGTCCTTGGATCACCGAGGGTGTTACCCAAAAGCATATTCTTTTTCATCATACTGTTTATTAATTTATTCTTTTAATAAATACGACTTTCATATTGGAGTTATAGGTAAACGGGTGTAAATTTACAACAATCATTAATAATAATAACAAACATTCTGAAAATAATTACTAAGATTGATAAGAAATTTATCCATTTAGTTCCAATGCTTAATAAACAGTGTATAACTATCAGTATATCAACATATTAAATGACATGTTGTTTAATCTATCTTCACTACAATTCGTTTTTCGTTTTTTAATATTAAGCGAAATTTATAAATACAGAGTGAAATGTTAATTTTTGTATCTCCGAAAATCATTTTGCAGACAGGGAATATAGCTTAACTTCTATAATTTTACGGTACGTGAAGCGATAAGTTTTATGAATAGTTAGATTCGGGAATTCAGCAATGATTCCCGCTTTTTTAGTGCAATACAGCCTGAGAGCGTGGCACATGGCTTCTGCAAAATATTTCTTGCTACCTTGCGTTACTTTATCCGGTGACGATACGTAGTTTAAAGCAATGCCCGAAACATTATAATAAAGTTTTATGAACGCTCAGAAGTTTAAGATAATCATGTTGTGTTTTATAGTGGTTTCCAATTCTTTAACCCTTTTAGCCCAGGATATTATACAAATGCCACACTCACTGATGTCTGATCCTGCTTCGCAACAATCATTAAATCAGATAACATCATTGCATTATGCCAATCGCATTACTCTTGAAGTTCCGCTGGCAAAGGTGTCGCCACAAATTCAACGGGAGCTGATCTCGCCTGTAATGCAACCCTACTCATTGGCAATGCCTGATTATGCTTCCGAAAACAACAATATTCTTGGCATGTTCGTGATTGCCGGTTACGGAAAACTTAAGTATAACTTCGAAACTAATACTGTTTATAAGTTTGATTACGAATTTACCAAAGGAGGCGGGGTAAGCCTCGAAATACCGCTGATAACCCTTGACGAACGATTTTCGGTGTACAACGAATTAGGCTTTTCGCAATTTAAAGCAACTGCTAAGGTTCATTACAGCGATACTGCTGGTGGTGATCCGGCAAATAATTACTACGACATCGATATTAAATTTTCGCCAAATACAGTCACACTCTCCAACATCATCCGCTATACCTTAACACCCGGCAGTTTCAAATATTATATAGGCTTAGGTATCTACAATAGTTTTGTGGTATCCTCAACCAATATTAAGACAACCTATCATGTGCGTAAGGGTGTACCCGAAACTATCGTTGATGAGGCGGTACCTGATCCATCGGTTCATGGCCTGATGCTTATTGGAGCAACCGGGTTCACATACAGGAATATAGGCCTCGAAATACGGCTCGATCCCGGGCGCAATTATACCAATAAACTAGACTATGCAGTTTTTATGCCTTCGGTTTCGGCACTGCTGCATGTAAGGTTTAATCCGAAATAATAACTTATAGCGGGTAAATCCCTTTTACTGTACGAATGATGAACAGGAAGACCGGCTTTAGCGTGTTATTCCTGCTTCCTCCGAACGCGTACTTTCTTTCCCTGTGGCGTTAAACGTGGTGAGGTAATAGAAATACAGTTCCCCTGGCAGCGCAGTAACGTCGGTATATTCCGTTGATGACGAAGGTATTACCGATACCAGTACAGGTGCAAATCCCCGCTGGTAGCGATACAGTTTATACGACTGCATTCCGTTGTATATCGTTTCGGCCCATTCGACGTGAATACCCTCGTTGGTATTGATCAAAGTGACAGAGCCAGGTGCAATGGGTAAATCTTCAGCCAGTGTTACAGTAGCCCTGGTTTTAATTTCACTGCTGTTGTTGTCGATATCAACTGCCTGTATTTCATAGCTATAGGTTTTTCCGGCAACTACTGTGCTGTCGAAAATGAAATTCGACATATAAGGCATAACTGCTCCGGCAATGGGCACAAAGGGCTGCCCTTCGTTTTTCACAGCGTTTTCGGTACGACGGCTTACCCTGTATCCGGCAATAGCGGGATCAGTTTGCTGCATATTTTCCCAGAAAAGTTTAATCATTCCATCCTCGGCATATGCTTTAAGCGATGCCGGCCCCCGGGGTGCCACATTTAGCAATGGCCTGGCCGTTACTTTGTTCGACAAATCGCTGAGTATATAGCTTGTGCTTTCGGTGCGCGCCGCATACGTATAGGTTTGCCTGCCCGAAACACTGCCGCCGCTGTCAGTAAACACTATGCGTGCACTATCAGCCTTATGGATCAATGCCGAAATTGCTGTTAGTGTATCACTCAAACCGTTGTTACGGTAAATGCGGATTCCGGCTGCCCTTGCATCTGTTACATCAACAAACAATTTCACTCCTCCTTTTATTCCAATTGCTGCCACCATAGCCGGCGCCAGGGGTTTGGAAGGATCGTAAGCCACCGCAAAGAACGTATTACTCTGCTTCATCATATTGTTTACATTTGAGTTGGCCTGAAGCATATAGTAATACACTTTATCGGGTGTAATATTTTCATCAATATAGGTAGTATCCTTACCCGAAAGTGAAACCAATACTGCGAAATCCTTGTCAGGATGCTCGCTGCGGTATATATCGATACTTCTCACTGTAGTCGCCCGGCTGATATTCCACGATAGTTTTATGCCTAAATGATCGCTGAGTTTTGATGCTGCGGTATTAACAAAAAAGGCCTGGCCGAAATTTTCTTTTTCAATAACAACTACTTCGGTCGGTGCTCCCGAATTTCCCAGGTTATCGTAAGGCGTTAAAAAATATTGCAGGTTGCCGGTAAGTGGTTTAACGAGTGAATCTTCGTAAACATAATTGGTAATATCTTTTGTAGTGTATCGTATGGTGTTTCCGGTTGCTATCACAGGTTTCTGTTCCTCAAATGTTAAAACCATAAAGAGCGGGGCAGGTGATTTGCCAGCTGAGCGCCATTTAATATAAACCGATTTATCGTTTAACGATGCTTCGGAAAGCTCAATGGCATCCCATACTGGGATGTAGGGTAACTGAACAGTATTTGATAAAAGGTTGTTCAGCGGCGACCCCATAGCATTAACCTCAGTAACCCTGTATTGGTAATCATTCCCGTTTTTAACATCTGCATCGTAATACATAGTGCCTAATGCCAGCCTGAGGGGATATTCATTTCTAAAATCCTTAATGGAATCGGTCGTACCGGATTGTTTCGCCTGTTGCCAGATGCTTTCGAGGCTTGCACCCGATGGAAGTTGCTGTGCCGGCAGCAGGGCTCTGGCGGCTTCCAGTTTGCTGTTAAATTCAGCAAACGTGACCGCTGTTTTCACTTCGGTAATCTGTTTCCACACACCATCTTTAACACGGCGTTCGATACGGTAAGCGGATATGTTTTTTCCGGAAGGTATGTTTTTCCCAAGGAAAACATAAATTCCCTCTGGCCCCGGACGAGCCATCTCCGAAGTTTGAGCCAGAAGTCCACCCGGCAAAAGCATGAGTGAAATAACAGCGAAATTTATTGATTTTCTGAACCAGGTCATAACGGTATGGTTTATTCTCTGTTTTTAAATAGTTTCGTTTATGTTATTAATGCCGAAGTATATAGCTAAGGGCACTGGTTGCTGCACGGCGAAGTGGTAAGTCCATAGTTGACTCCATTCTGGTTGTCGTAATGAACGGTGACTCCTATCGTTTTATCACCTATACCTACGCTTGCACAACAATCGCTGCAGCAAATCCCCATGGCTCCCAAACACTGGGTGCCGGTAATATGAAAACTGGCTGAAGCACATCCATCGAAACCATAGTTCCCATTGGAAACATAGGTTCCGGAAACACCCATTTCGAATTCCATGCCTGCATCCACGCTTGTGCAGGTGGCGCCCAGCCCACCGCTGGCATATGCATGGCAGTATTGTAAAAGAGCCAGTCCGTATGTGTTGCCGGCATCGTCGAACGACATCCACATCCTTTGTACCGAACCCAGGTCGATTCCTGCTTTAACGCTGGCAAGTTTAAAATCCCAGTTCAGACCCGAGAGAAGCTCTGCCTTACCGCCTGCCTGCATCAGGAAACCTTTGATGTGATTCTTAAAGCTGGAAGGTAAACACTTATATGAGCCGTATTTACCCGACATCTGAGGCGGAACATTATCGTAATCGCCTATCAGTCCGTAAAATTCACCTCCACCGCTGATGCCCGGGAGTATGGGCATAATCATTTCGCCACCTACATCGAAATACCATCCGTTGCCATCCATCAGTATAAACGCATTGGCATTGCCATGCATGGCTCCCAGGTTCAGTTGCTGGCTGAAATTGCCGGTAAGGCGCGAATTCGGGAAATCGTACACAAAGGATAAGCCGGGGAATTTGTCGGAGATATTCGAAACCTGTATGGATTGCCCATCGGCAGTGATGGCACCTGTCATGGTAAATTTCACCCTGTTGGGATTCTGGCTTATGCCATTCATGCCCACCATGGCACCTTCGAACCAGAAATTATTCCAGGCATGATTCATTACTTTCATGCCGCCAACCACTTCTTTCATGTATTTGCTCCCGTTGCTGGTTATCAGTATTTTCTCATTGGCATCAATTGTTACTTCCGTTAGCGTCGGAGTATGTGTGAGCGTTACTTTTACAGGAAGCAACTGATTGGGCTCCTCTATGGTACCTTTTGCTATCATAAGCTTGTCCGACATGCTTGTTGCCCGCAGTATTGCCAGTGCACCGTTGTGCGTGTACGACAAGGGCGAAACATTATCGAGTCCGAAATTAAGGTCGTTTCCTTGTTTTACGAGGGCAATATTTCCTGCAAAACCTGATGTTTTGGGAATATCAGGAGTAAAGAGTCCACGAACCTTACACCAGGGAGGATTGGCTTTATCAAGAATCTCGATCTGTACCGCGTTATTGGGCTCAAAATCAACCAGGTCGAATAAGCGGTATTTATTTGTGTTGAGGATGAGCTGGGTTGAGTTTTGCTCGCCGCTATACATGCGGATAAGCCCGAGTGTGAGGGGATTATTGGGTTCAAAGCCCTGTAAGCCCGGGATATTTGCCGCACTTATTGCAGGGTTTGAGGATGAAATAGTTATGGCCCATTGAAGTTTTCCGTTTTTATAAACCGATGTCATGCCTTTGTTGTTGCCGGTTACAACAACATCTTTCACACCGAGTAATTTAAGTTTATCGAGTTCCAGTTTAACCTGGTCGGCAAACAGCCAGCTGCTGGTAAGTCGCAGGTCGTGGCAGGTGATATCCAGTCCTGCATGTATCACCCCGGTTTTAATCTTTAATCCATCGCTTCCCAGCACCCAATCGGTAGCTTCGAGGTTCCAGTAGCCCATACCCAGGGTAATTTTGTTGGAATTATTAATTGTGAAAGGCCCATTGGTTTTTATTTCGACATCACCAAGCTGAATTTTTAAATCGGCAGGTGTAACGTTGCCGCAATTGGTATGCAAAACCGTATTAAGCACAAGCTTATCCGATTTCAGGAATGATTTCGACAAGGTTGTTTCGGCTCCATCAGGGAAACCGTTGAAGCTGTATTTCAGCGCTTTGCCTTCGTTGTTGCAAATATAAAAGCCGTTTGGCACATTGGCCGGTTTTTTTATGGTTGCATCGGCATGTAAAACAGGGAGCATCATTTTATCGGTTCCGGCGTTTGCATTTAAAGCAAGCCAGGTTTCGGCCGGAAGAGTGAAGCCGTTGCTGTTGAAACTCTTCATATCGAGGTTTACCTTTCCCCTGATTACCCCGTAATTGGCGCCCCCACCTGAATTATCGAGGTTGATTCCGATTTTATTATCGTTAACTGCTCCTGTGAAGTTTTTGTTAATGGCCAGGTTCAGCTTGTTCTCGTTAGTTTTAACAGGCAGGGTAACAGGTTCGGCTACGGGGATACCTTTGGCATTTTTAAGTTTCCCCGGTTTTATCGATAACTTTGAGAAGCTTAGCTTGTTGCCGGGGAGTACATCGAACTGATCGTTGCCCGCTAATGTGCCGAATTCACCTGTTATTTCGGCACCTGTGGCTTTAGGTGTTAGTGTTTTTACGGCGATAGGGAAACCCATCAGGTTGGTTATATCCATATCGTTATAAACTGTGAGGTTGAAATCCCTTATCCTGCACTGGTTCGATGGCTGGTTTATCAGGATTTTGGCTGAATCACCTATGTAGTTCGACTGGGATTTAATAGCCCAGAAAACCTGGTTGTAAGCTCTGACAGGCACATTGTGTATTGTGTAATTCCCCTGGCTGTCGGTTGTATCGGCAATGGCTACTCCTGAATAGCTTTCGCCCCGCAACATAAATGAACGGCTTGCGTCGAGCATCACAATAGCTCCTGCAACGGGTGAACTCCCGGCCATTACTTTTCCGCTAAGGCAGGCTGCCGGCTTGAGTTTGGCAACAATTTTAACAGCGTGTTGGCTGTACGGGATTTTCAGGGTGAATGTTTTCCCTTCATATTCTTTTCCCGAGCCGGGAGGTAGCGAAACACGTACGGTATATTCCTGGTTGTTGTCGTCGCCGGCATTTACAAAGGCAAATTCAGCCCAGCCATCGGAACCTGTTGTTTTTTTAAGCGGTTTCGGACAAGGGAAATTCATATAATAATTGCCTAGCTTATGCTTGCAGACTCCCATCTGGGTTACATCCATAATCTCAACTTCCGCCCCCTGTATCCTGATGTAATCGCCCATATTTACAGCTGTTTCTTCAACAACCAGAACACGAAGCCTGCGGTTCCTGGTATATATTTTAAGGGTTCCCAGGTCCATCAGTTTATTATTCACAATCACCGGAACGGTATCGTTGAGATACCCTTCGGAGGAAATGATGAAGTACTGTGTTTTATTGGGTAACAGCATAGCAGGGTAGTCGTTAAAATACCCGTCGAAATTTGTAAACATGCAACTCGAATCAGCCAGGAAACGAATACTTGCTTCCAAGCCCATATTATTATCCCCGTCAATTACCCTTCCTTTCATACGGGCGCCTCTATCGAGCATAATAGTCATGTACTGACCTTTTTCACCAAAATTCAGCGGTTTGTATCCGTTTATCTTATTGTTAAAGGATGAATTATACCCGTTTTTATGTACCGTAATCTTACGCCATGGGCCGGTAACCTGTTTGTTGTCAGGGAATCCATTCATCATCGGGAGGTTTTCGAAGGCAAATTTACCATCGGGACCAGTAGTTTTATAGCGGTTCCATAAAAAATCGAAATTATTGGCCGGAGTAGCAGGCGGATCCGACACCAGGTCCTGGCATTTATTCATATACCCTTCGATATAGTCTTCGGCGGGGGTCCAGTAAATACCCCACATGGTTTGTAGTGAACTGCTGCTGCAAGAGCCCTGGTAACGCTCATTCAGAATAACCGATGCGTTCTTGATCACAATAGAGGGCTCCTTTGCATCCACTACCTCACCTGCAACACTGGGCAGTTTCGGGATCATTTTGAGATCCTTATTGAGCGAAATATAAAACTTGCTTGAATACTCCTGACGATCGGTTGCTATTGCCTGTGCTGGTCCCGAGTTTTGGATTATTCCCGCTTGAGTGGGTAATTGCGGGTCGAAAGCAACAGGGGCATACATTTCGTAGCTCAGTTCGGATTGTGGATTCAGATCAGCATACAGGTAATAGGTATAGGTTGGGTTATGATGCCATACCACCTGGTTGAATGTTATCAAACCATCGGTGCCGGTCTGACCCATTGCCACTACTTTCAGTCCGGCTATTGTTTTGTGCTGATCATCGGGCGCAGGCACACCGTCGTCCTGCGGAAAAGGGCTTACACAACCTTGCCCTAAGCATTGGAAAGTGTTTTTACGGCATAGGTAAACATTAACTCCTGAAAGCGTTTTGCGATTGTTTTGCATCCACATCAGGTCAGGACGGCCACAATCGTCGGGTACCACCTTTACAGCAATTTCATAGCTGCGTACCATAGCCGTCAGGTTCCCGGCCTGGTAACTTACCCCGGGGTTAAAAATGAAATGTTTGCCGGGACTTACTATAAACTCTTTATGCGGGGCTTCAATAAAAACCACTGCTACACGATACAGGTCATAGGCAAATTCGCCTCCGCCACCTCCATAGTTATGTTCAACAAACCCAAGTTTCGGATCACCGAAGAAATGAAAAGTAAAATTACCCAAAGCATCGGTTTTGGTTGAACTTAATGTATAACCTGAAGGGATATTATCAATAACCTTTGTTCCTTCATATTCAACTATATCAATTTTTCCATTGCCATTTAACGGCCCTTTTGCATAAACAATTGCCAGCCGTATATTGGCATTTGCCAGGTCGTATTTCACGTTTTTACTGGCATCAGGATACTGATACAGAAGTTTACCGCTCAGTTGAGTGGGTACAATCAGGTTAGGTGGCGTGATGCTAACGTTGTTGAATACTATATCGTTACCGCCTGTTGTCACGAAATTGGTGTTAGTAGTTACATCATTGGTAAAAACCCAGATCATGCCTTTTTTGTATACAAAGCTGCATACCTCACTTCGGCCACCGTTGCTGTAAGTTGTTTTGCCCGAAGGATCAATGGCAGTTACAGCGAAAGCATAGTGTTTGCCCTCAACCAGTGCTGGCTCGGCCGGGCTATAGATAAAACTGGTTGTGAATAAGGTATTCTCATAGAAAACAGGATGACCTGCTGAATTCATGGCATCGTTGGGGTCGCGGTCGCCGGGCAGTATTTCAACCATTTTGAGGTAATACTTTGTATTGAAGGGAGTTCCGACCGGCATGGTCCAGTTCATTATTATGCTTTGGGGAGTTGTGGCTATAATTGTGTCGCCGCACAGCGGATTGAGTATTATCGGAGGTTCAACATTGGTGATTGTTAAAGAAGCACATCCCTGTGGTTCTTCGGCCGATACCGGCTGGCCGGTGGCATAATTATAAGCACGCAGACAAATACGGTAATCGTCTTCGGGCAGGCCATTGCCATTGATCACCTCCTGTTTGGTTATTCCCTCAAATATCAGGTGGCTTTCGCTAAATACCTGTTCGAGGTTGTATTGTGTGATCATATACGGCTGACCAGGCAACAGGGTGATCGGTTGCGGCATTTTGTAAGCCGGATCGGTATAGATATTAATTCCACCCGAACTGCTGATGGAGCCAAGCAGGTAAACCTGCACACTGCCACCGGTAGGCGAAATATTGGTGAGGGTTGAGAGGATTTTCCCCGGTTGCGAGGTATAGTCGCTTATGTGCGTGCTATAGGGTGGTTGTATAGCAAGTGAAACGTTCACATAATAAGGCTGGGCCGACATGTGCCCTGTTGCTATCAAAAAACAGCAAATGGTGATAGTCCTTTTAAAAAGTAAATACATAACCAATGTCTCCTTTAATTTCGTTAAACGATGAAATGGTTGATCCTTCGGCGTAAAAATTCCCGGTGAAGAATATATTCAACCTGAACTGATGGCGCTCTTTCAGGCGGTAATTCGATCCCACAGAAGTGGTAAACACCTTTCCTTTATTCTGAAGGTAATCGGTAAATAAAAGTGTATTGCTCCAACTGAGTGAGAGAGTTTCTTTCGCCAGCATCTTCGAAAGGCCGGCAGTAATTCCCCTGGCTTTATTTTCGAACATCGAATTTTTCATTCCCAGGTAGGTAAGTCCCCCGGTGAGGCTTAACCGGTATGCAAACAGGCTTAGGATATAATTGAGATTTGCCGTGGTAGCCGTATTTTCGGTCAGGTTTTGAGTTACCGGGTTGTTATCGTTCAGATTGGTACGGTTTAGCATCAATAATACCATCTGGCTTTTGGTGGTACTCATAAAAGTGAGCCGCGGAGTCAGCGTAACAGTCTGGGTTGCCTGGTAAATTTTAGTGGTATCGGTAACAGGCGATCGTCCCGCTTTCTGATTTGTACTATAATTACTGTACATGGCATCGATGCCGAAAAGCTGTGACGGGTTAACCGAAACACTCAAAGATCCAATGGTACGGGTAGAAGTAGCTTTTTTTGTATTACGGAGGTTGTCGCGCTGCAGGCCCAGGCTCCCGCGTACAAGCATTTTTCGCTTCCATAATCCAAACGATGGGCTTACAGTAAAGTTTTGAATATCGCTGTTGAAATAATAGGCTCCCAGCGATTTGTATCCGGGATCGATCCTGCGGAATTCGAGTTTGGTGCTGAAATCTTTCTTTTTGTAAAGAAGGGATGTTCGCATGGCGGTAAACCAGAGCGTGGACTGATTGATAAGGATCACATCCGAAACCTTGTATACAAACGAATCGTCAGATGTATCGTACATGGATGCCCGCATATTTGATGTGTAAAGGCTTATAGCTCCTTCGCCTTCAAAAGTCAGGTATTTCGACAAAGTTATTTTTGTGTTGATGCCTGTAACCAGGTTTTGTTCGGGAGTGCGGTTTGGATAATCCTCGGGATTGCCTTTAAAAGTGGAAGTGTCATCCTGAATGCGTAAAACCACCAGGTCGACAAAGTTTTTATTGCTGCCTACGCCTAGTTTGATCGATGTTCCTTTTCGCTTGTACTCGGGTAAAGAGTCGATGGTTGGAGTGTATTCGTTGGTGGAAGTGCTGCGGTTAAAACGCCCGCTAACCATACCAAACCTGAATTTGCCCGGATTCAGTTCGATACCGGCGCCTGCAAAGGTATGTCCCGAAAGAGTGAAATCGGAAAACCGAACATTACGGAAACCAGCATGAATAGTCGCCCATTTGTACGAAGGACTTAAGCCAAACTGGTTGAAAGGCTGGCTGTAATCGCGCTGCTTATCGCTTAAAGCAAATGAAAATGGCAGGCTTACACCATAAATGGAAGCATTAAAATTTCCGGAAAGAATATAGGTGAAAGGCTGGCTGCTGCTCAGCGTGCTGTTCGTATGTGCCAGGATAAGGTTGTTACTGATATTGCCATGAATGGTGAAAGGCTTTTCGTTCCGGATGTTATCCAGTTGCTGAGCGCATGCCGACTTAGGGATGAGAAATAATAAAACAACAACAGTTACGAATGAATAGCAGGTAGTTTGTTTTAGCATAAGCAGCCATGTTAAGCCCTGGAGGCAATATAACACCCGGGAGAATTACAACAACCTATATTAACGCAGTTTCGTTAAAAACAAAGTTAAGGGTAAAATTGAAAAAACAGTCCGCCAGTATGTATTTTTAATCATTGGTGTCCGGTTAAATTTGATTAAAAACGCTGTAAAGCTTGTGATATCTCGTCCGCCTCGGGCGGACTTTAATGCTGAGGGGGTTACTTTTTATTCTACCAATATTACGTCCGCCTCAGGCGGACTGTCCCATAGGGACAAGATATTGGTAGAAAGCAAATTACAGATGCGTTAAAAGTCCCGTAGGGACGATATAGGATTTTACCCGGACACCAATGATTTTTAATACAGAAAAGGGATTTGATGGTGATTGGTAGTAAATATTTCTATATCAAAAATGCTTTATAAACAAATCGCAGGGACAGATTGGAAGCATCCTCTTTAAATATCTCGATGAGTATTTTTTTTGGTTTCGAACCAGTGTAAACGAGGAGTGCTTTCAATCAATGAGGGAAGAAATATAAAATCAGGCACTGCAGGATTTCGGTGAAAAAAAAGCACAAAACCTGCTTTTGAGTTGAAGATTCAAGTCAAAATGACACCAATGCGTGATCTTGTTCAAATTTATTTTAACATAGAATCTTTCAGCACCGATTTCTGGTAGCACTCACTGTCGTTATGGGATTTGGTTGATTTCCCGTTCCAGTATATTTTTCCCAACCCAATGCCCCATCGAAAAACTTCCCTGTAATAAATAACCGCCGGTAGGAGCGTCCCAGTCGAGCATTTCGCCTATGGCAAAACAACCGGGGAGTTTTTTGAACGAAAAATCGGGATTCATTTCTTCGAGGTCAATACCGCCAACTGTCGAAATGGCTTCGGCTACCGGCCGTAACGAAGCAACAGGGAGAACAATGTGTTTCAGGCTTTGAGCAAATAATTCGGGCGAAAGAAATGTTTCTTTGCTTGTAAATGCTTTTATTATAGCGAGTTGAGTTGAATTGAGATTGAATATTTCGGCGTAGTTCTTTGTTTTTGTCGAAGTTTTACCCTGCACTTTCTGCAATAATTGCTCAGCTGTGTTGAAAGGTTTGAGGTCGAGAATAATCTGAACGGGTTCATTTGCATTGAGTATTTTCCTTATTTCGGGAATCAGCGGGTATATAACATTACCTTCGAGTCCATAATCAGTAATCAGGGCTTCTCCTTTTTCAAATGTATTGTTTATGGAAACAGCGATATTTTTCAGCGGTTTGCCGGCATGGTTGGTTATAATATTCTCAGGCCAGTCGATATGTATACCGCAATTCGACGACTGGAAAGGAATTGTGTTGATTCCGGCCGAATTGAAAATTTCGCTCCATTCGCCTGTTGACCCTGTGATGGGCCAGGAAGCGCCACCAAGAGCGAAGATGTAATAATCGGCTTCGACCACAACTTTTTTTCTGCCGTTTTTCATCATCACATTTTTTTTATCATCGAAACCTGTAAATGCATGTTTCAGGTGAAATTCCACGCCTTGCGATGTGAGTTTTTTCTTTATTTTTTTCAGAATATCAGCTGGTAGGATGCCTTTTTCGGGGAAAACCCGTCCGCTTGAACCCACAAAAGTAGGGATGCCCAATTGCAGAAGCCATTCGCGGACTGCGCCTGAATCGAAATCGGTTAAAGCTTCTTTTAGAAAATTTTCGGGAGTATATTTCCGGGTCAGTTCGTTACCCTGCAGGCTGTTAGTAATATTGAATCCGCCTTTCCCGGCAACCAGGAATTTTTGACCAACGCCTTTCTCCTTCTCATAAATATGTACATCGTGATGCGGGCTCAATACATCAGCGGCCATCATTGCGGCGGGTCCGCCTCCGATTATTGCGATTTGTTTTCTGATCGTAGGCATAGTTCGAAGGGTTTGAAGGGTTTGAAGAGTTTGACGGGTTTGAGTAGTTTCAGGTTAACACGAGGGGTGAGCGGTTCCTATAGCTATCGGAACGAACCCCGGTTTAAAGAGTTTCGGGTTTAGCTTCCCTGCCTGCAGTTTACCTGCGCAAAGCAGGCAGGCAGTCAGGCAGGGCTGAGCTCTCCGCCTAAGGCGGATCGGTTGAAGGGTATGAATAGATTTAAGGGTTTGCCCTTTTCTCTATGCCCTTTATCTTTTAACCTTTACCCTTTGCCCTTCGAATGCTGAGCCGAAGCATGCCTTTTGCTCCCGATAATTATCAAGATTGCCCTTTGCCCTTTGCCCTTTGACCATTGACCTTTACCCTTTGACTTTTGATCCCGATTGCTATCGGGATTGCCTTTTGACCTAATACTCTTAAACTCAAAACACCTTCCCTTCTCAATCACTCTTCTCCTTCCACTTATGATTTCCTTTTCTCAAAATGTTTCGAATCGCCCCATTCCCCATAACCAATCTCATCACCGGCCATATGAATACGTGCTTCGAGGCAGTTGCGGCATTCGCTGGCATCTTCATCGAGGCAGGGTTTATCCTCGTATAAGAGGTAGTCCTCGCGGTATTTTACAGGGGTAAGGTTGGGCATAATAATGTTAGCACCCACTTTCAGCGCTTTTTCACGCCCTTGTTTGTCGATGGCCTGCATGGCGGTGGTTGCTGCTATGTTAATATCTTTCATCATTATTCGCAGCAGGGCAACCATTTTCAGCGATATATCGAAACGCTCTTTTTTTGTCCAGAGCTGATCCCGGAATTCGTATAAAGGAGTTTCCTCATGCTCGATAAATGGGCCCATTCCCACCATATCCACATCCAGTTCTTTTAAAAACAAAAGGTCACCGGCAAGGTGTTCAATGGTTTGGAAAGGCAGCCCGATCATTACCCCGGAACCAACATTGTAGCCTATCTCGCGCAGTAATTTCAATGCATTGATTCGTATATCGAAATCGTGTTTTTTATCTTTCGGATGGATTTTATAGTACAATTCGCGGTCCGAGGTTTCGATACGTATCAAATACCGGTGAGCGCCACAGGCAAACCATTCGCGGTAAGTGCTTTCCGATTGCTCACCCATCGAAAGAGTGATTCCCAGTTTACCGTCCGATAGTTTTTTTATTTTCCGTAGAAGGTCCGAAACGGTATCCACAAATTTCGCGTCGCAACGCTCGCCCGACTGCAGAACCATGGAGCCATATTTGTTTTCGTATGCAAAACGGGCCGCTTCAAGCACTTCCTCTTCGGTAACCATATAACGCTCAGGTGCTTTATTGCCGGAGCGTATGCCGCAATACAGGCAGTTTTTCGAACATATATTCGATAACTCAACCAATCCTCGGAAATAAACCTTATTGCCGATAAACTGCTTCTTTATAGCAGCAGCATGAGTGAATAACTTAGTCTTATCCTGCCCTTCGGCACTAAGCAGGGTAACAAGATCGGAATGCGAAAATTCGTCTTTAAGTAAAATGGTATCAATGGTATCGGACATATGCTGCTTTGAAATAGAGCACAAAAGTACTGCGAAATCAGTTAGCAAGTCCGATTCTGGATGATAAAACCCCGGCTTATTGCATCAGCATCAGATAGGGTAACGGATATGCACTGTTTACTTTTTGATAAATTTCCCTGTATATATTACATCTGCTTTCGAACATTTAAGGACATAGAGTCCCGGCAGCAGGTCGCGCACATCAATGTTCTGTTCATTCAAGCGGGAAAATGATTTTAAAACCCGGCCATTTAAATCAATTACCTGAACCGTATCGAATTCAGCTGTACCAGCATTGCCAAAGGTAAGTATATCAATAACAGGGTTTGGATAACATTCGATAGTATTGACTTTCGTTGCTTCAAAAGTTGAATTGGCATAAGGGTCGAAGAGCCATAAATAGGCTTCGCCAAAAGCTTCACGCCAGAGTTTCTCGTTGTGTTGACCGGCCGGTACCACTTTATTGAAAATTATATCCTGTCCAAAGCCGATACTCACCAGGGAATCGTTCATGCGTTGCATGGCAGCTACCATTCCGGCGCTTTCGTTAGCTCCGCATAGCTGGTAGAAACGCAAATCATGTTGTTTGCCGGCATCATGCGTAAAGCTCCATACACTATCCGAAAACCAGTAGGAGGGGGAGAACAAGCCGGCCTTGCTGAAAACATCCTGGTATTGTAGCGATCCGAAATGAGAGATCAGTCCTCCGAGTGAACTTCCCATGATACCGGTATTTTCCCTGTCGGGCAATGTGCGGTAATGCTGATCGATATAAGGTTTAAGTGTTTCGACAATAAACTGCATGTATTTGTCGCCATCGCCACCGCCGTATTGCGAATTCGGCCAGGGTGTGTATTCACCAATGCGGTTGCTACCCCCGTTATCAATTCCAACTACCAGTGGCACTTGTTTGCCCTGGGTTGCGAGCTTATTCAGGGTTTCGTCAACTTCCCACTCACCGGCATAAGCAGTGTTTACATCGAACAGGTTTTGCCCATCGTGCATATAAAGTACAGGGTAGCTGAGCGTTGATGTTTCGTAGCCGGGCGGAAAATACATCCAGATTCTACGGTTGCGGTTGAGTTGCGGCATATAAAAGTCAGTGCTGATAATTGAAACATTTTCCGCTGCCGTTGAGTTGCCTCCGCCTCCGAAATCAGCCCAGTTGTGTATGGTAACATCAACCAACTGGCTTCCGCCGAAAGTGTACGAACGGTCGGAGATTTCTTCGCCCGAAGGCCCTTTTTCGACCGTAGCCCAGGATCCACGGGTAAATTTGAATTTTATTACCGTTCCCGCTTGCTGGCTGGCGAGTGTTATGCTCCATTTGCCCTCCCCGTTTTTGTGCAGCACATATTCCGGCGATCCGGGATCCCATCCGTTGAAGCTTCCTGCCATAAAAAGACTATCCTCAGCAGGAGTGTAAGCAGGCAACGATTGTACAACAAATGTTACCTGGGCGGAGATGTTGTTTGCCAGGGCGAATAAAATAAAAACAAGCAAAAGGTTAAAATTTCTCATAGTTTCGCAAAGGTATTATATTTAGTGTGACTGGGCGCTCCGGGTTTAATACTGCCATTTTTAAATTTTATAATCCCCGCTGTTCTGTACGTACTGTCATCCTTACTATTATGTTACTTCCCCTCAAAAAAAAACAGGAATTGTTCGACCCGGTTATAGGTTAAAAAGCTGAAATCAATTGAGTTTCTCTGCTAAATTAAGGATTCTTATTTTACCCAAAGGCAAAACACTGCCGGGAGCATCGGTATTTTTCTTTCTTTTGCATTTTACAACTTACTCACTCAATCCTGCTTATGAATAATACATCGCCCGATACTGAAAAAAGTGCTATAAAATCGTTTCCAAAGAGTTTCTGGACCGTCATAACTATGGAGTTCTTCGAAAGAGGCTCCTACTATGGCGTTATGTCGGTACTTTCAGTTTACCTGGTAATGAGTACCGCCGAGGGTGGTTTGGGATTTTCGAAAGAGAGCGTTGGTGTAATAAAAAGCACTATCACACCCCTGTTGTATTTGCTTCCCATACTGGCAGGAGCGCTTGCCGACCGTTTCGGATACCGCCGCACCCTTATGCTGGCTTTTACGGTGATGAGCACGGGTTATTTTTTTACCAGCATGTCGACTTCTTACGGAATGGTTTTCATGAGCCTGATACTTATGGCCATAGGTGCAGGATTTTTTAAACCGGTTATTTCGGGAACGATTGCCAGGGTAACGGATGAAAAGAATTCGTCGCTGGGATTCGGAATTTATTACTGGAGCATTAACCTGGGGGCTTTTATTTTTCCTTTGTTGTTTGTGCCATACCTTAAAAGTATCGGCTGGAATTATATTTTTATCATGGCTGCTGTTGGTACAGGTTCCATGTTACTGCTCAACCTGCTTGTGTACCGCGAACCACCGAAACCGGTTAATACAAAGCCACTGCTCGAGGTTTTTAAAGGTATATTCCTGGTACTTAAGGATTATCGTTTTGTATTAATGATATTTATTTATTCAGGTTTCTGGATACTGTATTTCCAGATGTTTGATACCGTGCTATGGTACCTGAAAGATTATATTGATATGACGCCGGTGAATAATACGGTAAACTCATTCCTGGGTCTTTTTATGCAAAACCCATCCTGGGAGTTTGATGCTGAACATGTTACAGTTATAAATGCAGGAATTATCATTTTACTGCAATTGGCCGTATCGAGCATTGTACGCACAAAACCTGCTCTGCCAACCATGATTGTGGGTATTGCATTAGGCACTATTGGCATGGCAATACTTTCCATTTCAACATATGCATGGGTTTTTATCGGTGGAATCATGATTTTTTCGATCGGTGAAATGACGGCGCATCCTAAATTTATCTCCTACGTTGGGTTAATAGCTCCTGCCGACAAAAAGGCGCTGTACCAGGGCTATGCATTTCTGTACGGTGTAATAGGCAGCGGAATCGGCGGAATACTGGGAGCAACGCTTTACGTCCATTTTGTTGATAATCTGAAGCAGCCGGGCGTTTTATGGTTTATTTTCAGCCTGATAGGAGTGGCAACTATTATTGGACTGCTGCTTTATAATCGGTTTATTTTACCGAGGAAGGTTGAGAGTGAAAGTGAAAAGTGAATAGTGAATAGTGAATAGTGTCCTTTCGCTTCGCTCAGGATGACAGTGAAAAGTGAATAGTGAAAGTGAAAGTGAATAGTGTCCTTTCGCTTCGCTCAGGATGACAGTGAAAAGTGAATAGTGAATAGAGAATAGTGGTAATGATAGCTATCGGGAGTGCACTTCGACTTTCCCGCCGAAAAGGACAGGACAGGCTGCTCAGTGCTCGTGCGACTCTGAAACTCTGAAACTCTGAAACTCTGAAACTCTGAAACCCTTAAACTCTGAAACCCTTGAACGCGAAGCCTTTGAACGCGAAGCATCTGAACGCGAAGCATTTGAACGCCGAAGGCATTTAATACCTAATCCCCAAAACCTTGCTCATGGAATTCGAACTTATAGATCACGAATACATTCAACTTAACCAGCTGCTGAAACTTTTAGGACTTGTTGAAACGGGCGGCGAAGCCAACCAGCGTATTGTGGATGGTGAAATTACCGTTAATAAAGAAATTGAATACCAGAAACGGAAGAAATTGCGTGCCGGTGATGTGGTTGTTTTTCAGAAAAAATCAATTATAATCAAATAAATCAGGTCGTTATGAAACAATGGTATGAGAGGTTGTTTGAAAATTATGGCTTCAAATACGATAATGAAGTTTTCACCCAGGGAACTTTGGGCGAATGCGATTTTATCGAAAGTGAAATTTCGGGTAATAAGGAATTACATATACTGGATATCGGCTGCGGAACCGGGCGACATAGCATCGAACTTTCGAAACGCGGGTACAAGGTAACCGGTATTGACCTTTCGGATAGCCAGCTGAAAAGGGCAAGAGAGAAAGCGAAAGAACAAAAACTTGAAATCGATTTCCGGAAACACGATGCCCGCCAATTACCCTTCAACCAGGAATTCGACCTGGCCATTATGCTGTGCGAAGGCGCTTTCCCATTGATGGAAACCGATGAAATGAATTTCGAGATACTACAGAATGCTGCCAGAGTCCTGAAACCCGGCGGGAAACTTATTTTTACGACTTTAAACGGTTTGTTTCCGCTGTTTCATTCGGTTAAAGACTTTCTTGAGTCGGCAAAAGAGGATGGGAATGCAACCTATTCAGATCACTCCTTCAACCTTATGACCTTTCGCGATCATAACACCACAACTTTCGAGGATGATAGTGGCAAAAGTCAAGAGTTGCAAAGCAACGAACGTTACTATGTTCCATCAGAGATTACA
Source organism: uncultured Bacteroidales bacterium (assembly GCA_963714825.1). Taxonomy (GTDB): domain Bacteria; phylum Bacteroidota; class Bacteroidia; order Bacteroidales; family UBA4417; genus UBA4417. Next base: position 98,331 of record CAVQQF010000007.1, read on the forward strand.
TGGTTGCTGAAATCGCTGAACTTTACAGCAATTGATATTTTTGGCGCGACCTTAGGTGCCTATAGCCGTAATGATAAACTGACGACTGAGGATTTCGAGATGCTGGTTATGGCAGTGAAATTGTAAATGCTGAGCTAAATCACCTTAAGTAATTTCAAATGATTGCTTAGCTATGTATTAGCTTTGATTTTAATAAAAATCAGTGTGTTTTTTTTCGCTCTGTCCTTTATCAAGTGTGTGAAACTCGTCATAAAGCCAGTTTACAAATTCAATTAGCTTTATTTCGATCGAGTGTCTGTCGGGTTCTGATTCAATTTGCAATACTAGTCCGCCAAAACTTACCTTATGTACTTTTAATATTGAGTTGAAACTTTCAATCACAAAAATGAACCTTTTCAGTTCCTTTTTGAAGCTATTCGTGGTTTATTGAGGAATGTTCCTTTTTTATTTAGTATGCGTCAATCCGAAATACAACTGAGTCGTTATAGTATTCAATTGAGTCATTTCTCAATCTTTTAAAAGGGTTGTTCAACGACAACGTTTGTTGCAGCCAGTTTTAATTATCATTATTCTTTTTTAAAAGCCTGCTGCCGTTCCTGATAATAAAATATTCAAGAGGATTATTGATGAAGTCTTTTATTGAATAGATAAATAGATGAGGAATTAATGAAAATTTTGCTCCTCTCGATTTTAATGCAAGTAATAAGGTTATTGAAAAACTGACTATAAGATTTGTAAATCCAATCAGCATTATTCCTGATAGTGCTTTGATTATTGTTACAACATCAAATGGTAGACTTATAACAGAATATCCAACATAAGAAGTGCTAAAGGCAATATGTCTTATGTCTATTGATGTAGGAGCTATATAACTTAAAAGGAATGCACTACCAAGAAAAATACCAAGACTTAAATTGCCAATAAGGTTTCCTCCCTGGGTTTTAACAAAATTTGCTAAAACAGTGCTTTTCAGAAATAACCTACTATTTGTTATCCTATAAGCAATTTTTGATGCTATAATTTTGTTGTCAATGTAGCCTGAAATTAAACCTGAAAGGGCAAGGAAGATTCCCGCGGAAGCGGCATAGCCAATTAATTGAATACTTGGCATAACATCTTTCATCAGATATAGAGGTTCAATGCCCATAGAGTTTTGTAAACCAAATAATTGAAAAATCTTAAAGATGGAACAAGAAAATAGCAGAGCCATTATAAAATTACCTACTATAGAAATAAATTGACTACTCAGCGCCTTTTTTATTAGGCTTAAAATTTCTTTTATAGAATCAAGCTTCAAGTCGTCATTTTTATCTATATTCTTTGCAATTGTGGAGGCAGTCATGGCCGGCTGTTTTGTAGCAATTATACCTCCCATTTGTTTGACCAAAATAAAGCAGATGGCATAATTTAAACTAGTAAAAAAGGCATGCCCTATAGGTTCTAATTTATATGTCCCCATATATATTTTAATGAGTGCAAAAAATGCAATAAGCGCTCCTCCTAGCATCGATTTGTATAAAAATCGCCAATACTCTTTCCTGGTTTCTGCAATATACTTTTCTCCTTTATTGGAAGTGTGCTCTACTACTTCCAATACCAACAAATCAAAATGTCTTACAAAAAATCTTCTTAAGCTGTCTTTTTCTTTGCAATACGTAACATATTTGGTTAAAATTTCTTCCCAATAGGGCACAGAATAAAGATTTAACTTTAAATCAAGCAATTCTTTTACCCTATATACATATTCCAAAATTCTTCTTGTAACTATAGTTAAGTGAAGGTTAATGCCTATTATACTCTTGAATCTTCTTAATGAAAGAATATTATTTTCAATCGCATCCAAAATGGTAATCAGATCTTTAATTTTATGAGAATCGTGACTCTCAAGTTCAATCATTTGAGATAGCAGCGTTTCAAAAGAATCACTGTCTAATTTAAGTAACTTGAATTTATGATTGATGTCATTGTCGAGTCCAAATGCGGCTATTTTTGAACATAGTGCTTTAATACTTAAATCAAGTTCTTTAGGTATATTACTACTATATATATTATTAAAATCAATTGAACTGATTATAGGGTTAATATCCTTATTATTTATAAATAACAAAAACTCAACAGTCCCTTCTTCTGGAATGGAAGGGAGGATTTTTTTAAATACTCTGCTCACAAATCCTGAACCAAATCCATAATCATCAAGCAGAGAGTATTTTGTGAAAAATGAATAGAAGCTTAAATTCATAATATTTATTTTACATACTTAGAGTGAAGGTGATTTATATGTTCAGCGGAATTTTCCCCAAACTGTCTGCCTGCACAAATGTAAATAAAGATTTCAAAGGTTTCAATACACTCGAATACCCACATTTGTTAAATCCATAGTTGTAGGTCTAAATTCTTCTTCATTTGTTTAATTAATTTGTCATTCTCAGTCAATATAAATTTATGAAATTCAGAAAGCCCTTAACTTTCATTATCTTGGAAATATTCAAATGATTTTAGCGCTCTTTCGATTTCATAGTTTTGATGTTTTAAAACAATTAAAACAGTTTTAGATTAGTGCATCTTTCGGATAACCTATATTTAAGTTGAATGAAATAGTTGCGTCTGATTTCATAAATCCGAAAGAATCTGAAAAATCATCAATAATAAAAAACTTGCTATGAAAATTTGAAACTGTGCATTTTATTGAATTCATAGTTAAATATTTAAGGAAAGGACTATTGGTTATTTCACCGTAATTACTTTTAATAATACAAAATGTTGACAAATAGCCATTTTATTAATGATTCCATGCTATTGAACCTTGTGATTTTACAATGGTTATCACCAATTTTATAAATACTTACCTGTATAGGTTGAAAGTCCATTGTTAATCAGGATATTACGCTCCTATCCATCGGTGAAACACCTTGATAATTTGTATAATAGATTGGTTAAATACTCCTATCCTCCATTTTTACCCTTGAGACTTCCCCCTTCTCCTGCAACTTTAATCTCTCGTATAAAAAAATCCCCGCCACTTTTCAGCAGCAGGGATTATCTCTATTTGAACATTGAACATTGAGCATTTGGCATTGATCATTTTATCCTATCAAACAACCCACAAAGCCCAATCAATATTTTTTTCACTTTTCACTATTGACTGTCATCCTGAGCTGTCATTGCGAGTAAAACAAAGCAAAGCGAAAGGACACTATTCGTTATTCACTATTCGTTTTTCACTCTTTCAGCACTCCACCAACTCCCTCTTACCCATATAAACTGTATATTCCTGTTTCAGTGTATACATAAGTTCCTTTACAGGAATGATTTTATTTGTACGCCATACATTACTGCCGGCAAAAGCATATCCTCTTCTGAAATTCCCGCGCAGAGCCGAAGTTAATGAAGCAATAATACAATAGGGTGCAGTGTTAATGTCGCAGGTACGTATGCAGTTTACGGGGCAGGTCTTAGGCTGTCGTTTGCCGGCTTCTACTTCGTCGAGGAAAGGCGATTTGATAGCGCGTCCCGGCATTCCTACCGGACTTTTTATAATGCGACAATCTTCTTTTTTAGCATCAATATAAGCCTGCTTAAACTCAATGGAAGCATCGCATTCGTCGGTGGTTACAAAACGCGTACCCATTTGCACGCCCGAAGCGCCAAGTTTCATTATTTTAACAATGTCGCCTCCGGTGTAAATTCCACCAGCGGCAATCACGGGAATATTTTTCCCGTTAACCAAACCAATTTCGTTTACTACAGCAACCACTTCGGGTATCAGTTTTTCGAGGGCAAAATTCTCATCTGTGATTTGTTCAAGTTTAAACCCAAGGTGACCACCGGCTTTAGGACCTTCAACAACCACTGCATCGGGCAGGTAATTATAATTGGCAAGCCATTTATTGCAAATCAATGCGGCTGCCCGCGCCGAAGATACAATGGGTACCAGCCTGGTTTTGCAGCCAGGCGTAAGGTATTTGGGTAAATCGAGCGGAAGCCCGGCTCCCGAAAAAATAATGTCTATTCCTTCTTCAATGGAAGTACGAACCAGGTCGTCGTAATTTGAGAGTGCAACCATCAGGTTAACACCCAATATGCCTTTTGATTTCTGTTTCGCATTTCTTATTTCCAGTTGCAAACCAATAATGCTGTTCTCGAGGTATCCTTTTGTAAGGTCGCGGTGCAGCATTCCAAGCCCTGCGGCCGAAATAACGCCTACTCCGCCTTGGTTGGCCACTGCCGAAGCAAGACCCGAAAGCGAAATACCAACCCCCATTCCTCCCTGTATTATGGGTGTGGGAATTATCAAGCCTCCTATATTCAGTTCTTTCATTTGCATTGTCAGCATGTTTAGTTAGGAATTGATTGCCGGCGTACATTTTTACAGTCTTAAACAAAAGTGCTTCCTTTTGTGACCGGTTTTCAACAAAGCAAAATTACTGCTGTAAAACACCTGAAGGTAAAATTTGGGTTGCACTGCTGTAAAAGGGTGCAATGGTCGTTTTATGGGACGAAATGCAGGTACTCCTGGGACGAAATGTAGCTCAATTGATGGGAATAGCCTGGTTTTGCCCTTTTTTTATGAGGGCAAAAAGCTGAAATGGGAATGTTTTAGGCTAAGTTAATTGCTTAGCGGGAGGAAATAAGCTTTCGGAAATCGACCACATTTTGCCGGGCAACCGGAATGCGGAAATCGAGTCCGTTTACTTCAAGGGTATAATTGGGTGAGGAACCCGATAGCCTGTCGACCTGTGTCATATTCACCAGGCAGCACCTGTGACATTTTTTAATATCCGGAAATTCCGAAAGCGCAGCCTCTACATTATTTAATGTTTGCCGGATCATATTTTTCCTGATCACCGCACCTTCGCGGTAAAAAACTTCAATATAATTGCTTGCCGATTGTATAAGAACAATGTTTTTGAGTTCAACTTCAAAAACTTCCTTGCCGTTTTCCGATTCGATTTTAATTATTTCACTTTCAGTGGCATGCGCTCCTTTTCGTTCCTCGGCAAGCCAGTGCCTACCCGAATCGATAACCTGTACAACTTTGGTTTTAAGTGAGTTATTGTAATTAACAAGGTTAAAAAGCACCAGCGGTAGCAGTGCCAGGGCTCCCGAACGGAAAAAAGTCAACGATTGCAGGCTGCTGATATTAAAACCTTTGGCAGTTAGCGTAAAACCCAGTATTAAAACGGCAAACATACCGGCATTCCATACCATTTCCTTGCGAACGGTCCATTTATCCGATTCAAACAGCTTTGGAAATAAACCAGGAAGTATCAGGGTATTAAAGAAAAAAGTAGCAGCGCTCACCAGGCCAATTACCAGCACGAAATATCCATCCTTTGCCGAAGCCAGGAAATTAATGCCGAAAGGTTGAAAATACAGCATAATCAGCATCGAACCCATACACACAAAAGCGATGGTACGCAGGTTGTGCTTAAAATTGTTATTGAAAGGATAAGGCTGGTTAAGGTTCTCGAACATTCACTTGTTTTCTGCTGCAAAGATACTGAATTTTGAGTATCCGCTTGCTAAATCAATACGGGGTAAGCATAGTTGGCAGGCGAGGTGCGGACGGATTTTCAATTAGTTTATATTCAGTTTTATACATATATTTGCTCTTGCGAAACCTTCATTTTAATGTTGGTATGAGTTTTGTAACATTATAAAACATGCGAAAATTAATCACACAATTTGCTGTAATGAAAGCCCTCGACTGGGCATACCAGAAAACCCTGAATGGTGTCCCGGGTCTTGCCTCGGTTGATGAGCTCGCTCAAAAGCATATGCTTACCCAGGGCGATCTGACCGACAAAGCCAACTCACTTATCCGCTGGCAGAACGCAAAAGCAGGAACCAGCGGTTTTATTACGGGTATAGGTGGATTTATGACACTTCCGGTTGCAATACCTGCCAATATGGCAAGTGTACTGTATATTCAAATTCGAATGATTTCGGCCATTGCACTTATGGGTGGATACAACCTGCGCGACGAAAAGGTTAAAACCATGGTTTACCTGTGCCTGGTTGGCAATTTCGCTAAAGATATTCTGCAGGAATCGGCAATAAAGATTGGCACCCGCTTTACGACACAGGCTGTAAAATCGATTTCTGAACACACATTAATGGCTGTTAATCAAAAGGTTGGATTTAGGCTGCTTACAACCTACAGCGGGAAAGGCGCAGTGAATTTATGTAAAGCAGTTCCCCTGGCCGGCGGTTTAATTGGTGGGGCTATCGATACTGTTGCCACAAATATTATAGGTACCACCGCCCGTAAGCTTTTTATTGATTCAGGGAAATAGAGTAAAAAAAATGCAAATATTTATTTAGCGTAATTTTCATATATTCAATTGTTTAGAACATAGTAGTTGCATGTACTATCAAATTTTAATTTTAAATTCTGGTTTTATCGCACAAAAAATAGTTTAGTGTGTTATAGTTTAATGGGACGCCCATAGGTTATTTTAACCGCCCGCTGTGCAAATGGCTGGTTTTATTGACAAATATTCGATTGTACTTCTGCCTGTCTCCGGGTAAAGAGATAAACTTGTCAACCGTCATTTCAATTTCCTGTTTTTAACCGGTTAATCAAACTTGTACAACTGTTTTTTTACAATAAGTGCTTTTTAATAATCATTTACTAAGTTGCTGCTTAATGGGTTTGCGAAACAGATACAAATTTTTAACCTCAAATAATTATCGTTCCATCACTGTAGATCGGGACAGCTAACACGCGACTTATCAGCATTTGTTAAGTGCTGTAAGTTAAATAACTGGAAATAGAATTAAGGCATAAACCGGCACCCGGTACCCGGCAAACTGCACCTGCCACCCGGCACCCGGCATCTTTGTTAATCTCACCCTTTGTTAAACCAGAACCTTTAAAAATTACTGATATGGCTGAAACATTAACAATTACTGAAACTATAGTGCGGGGAAGCAGGCAAAAGAAGCTGATTACCCTTATACAGGAATGGTTGTGCATTAGCGGGCAAAGCATCAAAATTGATGGCGATTTTGGCCCGGCCACTCAAAAGGCTGTAATTAATTTCCAACTGAACAATAAACTGCCACAAACTGGCAAAGTCGATCCGCTTACTTTCGACAGCCTGGTGAGGCCGATGAAGAGTATGGCCGATTATACGCTCAGCGGCGGAGGCGATTTGCTTTCGGCAGTAGTCGAACTTTCAACGAAATACGAAGCTGTACATCCGGTAGAAGTAGGCGGGCAGAATAAGGGGCCCTGGGTTCGATACTTTATGGATGGCCACCAGGGTAATTTCTGGCCATGGTGTGCAGGTTTCAACACTTTTATTGTAAAACAGGCGTCAAAGCTTGCAGGGATTACAACCTCGCTGCCGCGTACTTACAGTTGTGATGTAATTGGTATGTGGGCAAAAAACCGAAAGCAGCTTGTATCGGGCGTTTCAGGCGATCTGACCAGGATCAGACCCGGGCATCTCTTCCTGGTTCGCCGTACTCGAAATGACTGGACACATACCGGTATAGTAATTGAAATGACACCTGAATACTGTGTCACCATCGAAGGCAATACAAACGATGAAGGAAGCCGCGAAGGCTATGAAGTATGCCGGCGTATCAGGTCGTTCCGCAGCCTCGACTTCGTGATATATTAAGCTTGTTTACATAGCTTCAGAATAAAGAATTGATTGATAAAAATCATTTTAGTGCAGTGAATATTCATTAAATCTCCTAAAAAACAAGACCATGGAAATAAAAAATTTTACTGAAAACGGACTGGTACTCAATATTATCGAAGATCTGAAGGATAGTGTTGGCACCGATAAAAAATTCTCGGATATTATTGACGACAAAGGGAACCAATACGTTGACCTGGTGCAGGAAGGCGGTGGGGTACTGGGTGTAGCCCTGGTAGGATACGTGTATGTGCTCGAACAGATGAATATAAGGTTCCTGAGCCTGGCCGGCACTTCTGCCGGATCGATAAACACTCTGCTGATGGCGGCCGCTGGCCGGATTGATGAATCGAAGAGCAATTGGATACTCGAAAGCCTTTGTAATAAAAAGTTATACGACTTTGTTGATGGCGATAAGGATGCCCGCGAATTTATTAATGCTTTATTAAGCGATGCAAGCAATTTAAAACTTGCCCTTAAAGGCGCACAGGTGGTTGATAATTTTCGCGACGACTTTGGGTTAAATCCGGGTAAAAACTTCCACGACTGGATGAAAAACCTGCTTAACCAGAAGAATATCAAAAATATGGCTGATCTTCAGCAACTTCGCGATTCGGGAGCTACCGATGGCAATAAACTGCGAAACAGGCTCACCAATGTTGAATATGATACGAGCAAAGATTTTCTTGATATGGCTATTATTGCCGCTGATATCACAACACAAAGCAAAATTGTATTTCCGCAGATGACTGAATTGTTTTATGCAAACCCTGATACCACCAATCCGGCTGATTTTGCACGGGCATCCATGTCGATTCCGTTCTTTTTCCAGCCTTTCCGATTGAATAACCTGCCGACCGGAATCGATGCCTGGCGAAAGTGGCATAAATTAACCGGTTTAAATGCATCCATACCACCCGAAGTCCTGTTTATGGATGGCGGTATAATTTCCAACTTCCCGATTGATATTTTCCATAACAATAACAAAGTGCCTGATGCACCTACATTTGGAGTAAAAATCGGCCTCGATAAAGCCGAAATCAATCACAATAGAAAGTTTTTCAGCCTGATAGGCTCTGTTTTCAATACTGCCAGGTTTTCGTCGGATGATAATTTCCTTCGTACAAATCCCGATTTCAGGCACCTGATAGGTTATATTGATACAGGAAATCATAACTGGCTCAATTTTGGTTTAACCGATGAAGCAAAAATAGATCTGTTTATTCGTGGCGCACAGGCAGCCTCGGCATTCCTCAATAGTTTCGATTGGGAAAAATACAAAGGAATTAGGGGTATCAAAAAGAAGCTTTATTCGTAATTCACCCCGGCCTTGTGCCCTCAAAACTGTTTATGTAGCCACAATCATGCTTATCTTAAGCATTTCCGATTACCGGAAGGTAGTTGAGTATTGTTGTGCGCATTTTATTCGGAAAGGTCTCCTGCTGAATTAATAAAAAGGAAGAAGCCCCTTTCCCTGGTAATGATATTATATTGCTGTACGAAATATGGTATGGATGGTAAATCGTACCGTTCAGCCAGGGTTTTGTATATTTGCGGAATCGAATAAGGATATCGTAAAAATCACGTGGGTGATATTTCCGAACACTCTTTAGCAAATGATTTAAGCAATTAACTTGTTCCAATGAAATATTTCCTGCTCTTTCTTTTTACTGCATTTATTATCAGTGGATTGCATGCTCAATCTACTATTTACGACAATACCCGCGTTTCCTCAGTCTACATCGAAATTTCGCCCGATTCGCTCGAAGTTATCATGACCGATGTGCTTTCGGATCATTACTATAAAGCCATGTTTATATACGATTATGGAAGCGGTCGCGATACCGTTCAGGATGTGGGTTTCAGACTGAGGGGGAATACTTCGCGGTATTCACAGAAAAAATCATTTAAAATCAGTTTTAACGAATACCAACCCGGGCGCAGGTACCAGGAAGTTAAAAAACTCAATCTTAACGGGCAACATAACGATCCGACCCTGATACGCGAAAAGCTGTTTTACGATTCGTGGAAAAAAGCGGGCATGCCCGAACGCCGTACCAGTTTTGTGCGTATGTACATCAACCAGAGCTATTATGGGTTATATACTAACCTCGAGGAGTTTGATAAAGACTGGCTGCAGCGCGTTTTCGGTGAAAAGAGCGGAAATTTATATAAATGTACCTATCCTGCCGACCTGGTGTACCAGGGTACAAGCCAGCAGCTATATAAAGATATACAAAGCGGTACAGCTACCGGAGGCCGTGCATACGATCTGCAAACCAACGAAACAGCTGACGATTATTCTGACCTTGTGCAGCTAATCACCACACTCAATATGCCGGCCGATTCAGTTTTTGCCGTTCAGGTAGCTCAAAGGATCAATGTCGACGGGTTTTTGAAAGCGTTTGCTATTGATGTAGCCACCGGAAACTGGGACGATTATATGTACAATAAGAATAATTATTTTTTGTACCACCGCACGGATACTGATAAGTTTGAGTTTATCACATACGATACCGACAATACGTTTGGCGTTGATTGGGTGAACCGCGACTGGGCCACACGAAACTGCCTCGACTGGCTCACACATTCGCAACCACGACCTCTGGCCGAAAAAATACTTGCGGTTCCTGAGTTTATGTCAAAATACCAGCAATACCTCGATACCATTTCCCGCCTTATCATTAATCCCAATACCGTTTTCAGTCACATCGATTCGCTTAAAACACTGGTAACGGATGCAGCTATTGCTGATACTTACCGCACGCTTGACTATGGATACACAGTGGCCGATTTTCATAACGGCTTTATTGCAACCATCGATAATCACACGCCTTATGGTATTAAACCTTTCATTACGAAGCGTTTCACAACCACGCTTCAGCAGCTCGGTACAGCCTCGGTAGCTGAATATGCCGAGGATATTTTTTCGGTGAAAGTGTTTCCTAACCCGGCTGATGATGTTTTGAAAATTGAGCTTTCAGCTTCAAAGAGCGAGAGGCGTGGTTATATCCTCGATATTCTCGGACGGCAGCATAAGGAATTCGAGCTACCGAAAAACCAGGCTGCGATTGCAATACCGGTAAGTGACCTTGTACAAGGAGTGTATCTTCTGGTAATAAAAAATAACGGATCATCTATCAGCAAACGAATTATAAAGCGATAGTAAAAACTATTCAGGCTTGCCGCTGATTATTTTCAAGAAAAAAAAACCGGCAGAAACATAATTCCCACCGGTTTAATACTATCAATCAGCCTGTACTTATCTTACAAAACTTCTGATTTCAGAGGTATAATCTACAGTTATATCCCGCCATTCATTAACCATGTTTTGCCAGGTACCAGCGCCATAAATTTTTTCATACGCTTGCTTAATACCTGCATCCTTGGCCCATTCGGCATAGGAGTTAAAACTCCATAGTATTGCTACATCACCGCTTTTAGCAGTATGTAACATGTTGTTAAAAATTAGAAAGGCCATTTTACCTTGCGATTCATGTGCTTTCTGTAATTTTTCGGCCAATGCTTTGAAACGGTAATAATCGCCACGTTCGAGATTAACTCTCCATACCTCATAGTATTTGGCTGTTTTAAGCATATCTTTCCCGTACGATAAATCATCGTTCATCTCCCATAATTCAGGAGCACCATACGATTCAACCAATGGATCAACAGTAGCTTCCCAATCGGCATCATGACCGCCTCCAATGGCTGGCCTGCTGTCGAGCGAAGCGTAAGTAGTCGGGCCGAAAACCCATACATACCAACCCGCATTATCGCCATACTCAACCTTACGCAGGCCTGCTGTGTAGGGTCCATCAGGGTGATATTTAGTGTTGTGCGCTTTAACAGCGGCTTCAAATTTAGCTTCCATGCCGCGCTTTGGCAGCATTGGGGTAGTTTCGGTAACCATCGAAGGCTTTTCGCCGGCTGTTTGTGCAAATGAACTGCATGCAACAAATAATGCAACAAATGCAAGTGTAATAGTTTTCTTCATGATTTTTGGTTTTTGGTTAATAATATCATAAAGGTACATATAATTATATGTTTATTTAGATTAAATAAAAATAAGAAATAAATTAATTGAAGTATAAAAGCTTGTATGCCAATAATGTCAAAGCATTCGCAATATTTTATTTTTGAAAAAAATATTTAAGAAATAATATAAATATTCAATTTTTATCCTGAAAAATGTCCATTAAACCAGAAAGCGTATTGGATGTTTACTGCCAGAACCAGGCATTCGTACACTTATACTTCCTGATGAAAGTAGGGAGTGAAGGATATTATCGAAGAAACAGGAGGGAAGCAGCTTTAAGCAGGACGATAATATCGCCCTTAAACAGCTGTTGATCAGTAAAGTACTTGCGTTATATTTTCTTGAACACCTTGCGGAGCTCACCGGTAACCTCACAGGCAAAATCTTCGAGAGCCCGGTTGTTGAGTGCCATAGCAGCCGCATCAGGATTGATGATGGTTACCTCAATTCGTCCATCCTCATGTTGCTGAACAATAACATTACAGGGCATCATTATTCCTGCTTTATCTTCGGCCTGTAAAGCCTGGTGTGCAAATGAAGGGTTGCAGGCTCCCAATATCCGGTAAGGCCTGAAATCGACATCAATTTTTTTCTTAAATGTTTCCTTTACATCAATTTCAGTAATAATTCCGAAGCCATGCTCCTTTAACTTTGCAGTTACATGTTCGATGGCTTTATCAAAAGGCATATCAACTATCTTGGTAAAATACTGTTTCATAAGTCAATCGTTATTATTTGACAATTAGCATTTTAAAATTCCGGATTGATTTTGATATTACTTCATATCATCCAGGCAATATTAATCTGCCAGGTTTTATTTTTTCAAATTTACACAATTTATTCATACCCGTTCTTTATCTCAGCTTTTCCGCCTTTCTCAAATTTCAGGATCAGTACTTTGCGGTTGGACGATTCGAGGCGTTGCATTTTGTAGGAACTGCCAATAAAAAAGGTCGGGAAGGGAAGCTGAATTACTGCAATTCCATCTTCAGTTGCATAAATAGTGAATGAATCGATTATTCCGTTTTCCATTTTTGAACTGACAAGGAAGGCTCCCTCGGTCCTCAGGTTTTCGAAGGAAACATTGCGCCAAGCGGCTGGTATGGCAGGGAATATCTTAATTTTGCCATTGTGACTTTGTATAAGCATTTCCTGCACTCCCGATGCAAATGCGAAATTCCCTTCGAGGGTAAACGGGTCGTAGGTAAAATTGCTGTATCCGGCCTTGCACTGATCTCCATTCAAATGAAAACTGTTGGGTGAACAGAAACACGAAGCAAAAATACCCAGAGCTTTCGCGGCGTCGTCGCCCCGGTACATGCGTGCATACATATTCGCAAGCCAGCTGAATGAATACCCGCACCATTGCGATGATCCGTTTTTCTCGAGGTTCAGCATGCTCTGTGTAATAATCTGATGGTCGCCGTCGGTATCAAAATCCAGCAATCCCAGCGGATGGAAGGCCATCATATGCGAGAAATGCCGGTGCGACTCATTTAAGGTGACGTCTTTTGCGATACTCAATGCTCCTGTTTCATCCAGCTCATAGTCGCCAAATTGCGACAGTATGCTTTGCCAATGTTCAGCTTCCGAAGTCAGATTCAATTCCCCTGCGAGTTCTGCCGCTTTCGCGAAAGCAAACCTGCATAAGGCCAAATCGTGATTAGTCATGGTCAGAAACCATGCATCCATACTGTTATCCCTGTACTCAGGGCTCGAACTCATGGGTAGTTTGCGAATTCCATTTTCCATAACAGTCACCTGCTCAAGGAATGTGGCTGTTGCCGAAAGCCAGGGATAAGCCCGGTTTTTCAGAAATTCACTATCCATAGTATACCGCCATTGCAGGTAAAAATGCTGTGCCAGCCAGGCTCCTACGGTTGGTGAAAGTGAATACATATGCCAGCCTCCCATAGCAGCACCTCTCAGTGTTGAAACTCCCGGCACATTCAGCCCATCAGCTCCGAACACTTTTTTCGCATAGTGTTCAAAATCAGCTTTGTGTTCCCATAGCCAGTCGGTAAATACTGATCCTTCTTCCGTATGGTTTCCGGCATACGATGGCCAGTAACTGAGTTGAGTGTTCAAATCGTGATGCAAATCGCCTTTCCAGGGTGGTAGTTTTCCATTGTCGGCGGTCCATACAGCCTGCAGCGTAATTGGCGATCCTCCTTTCCGGGATGCAGACGCGAACTTGTACATCGCGAGGTCATATTGTTTTTGCAGTTTCGCATCAGGAAGTGAAACTACGGATTGTTGCCAGTATTTCAGCCACCACTGTTTATGCTCAGCCGCACCGGCATCAAAATCTATTTTACTAGCTGTTTTTATAAGTTTTGCGGCGCGAATTTGCCCTGGCTTATCACTGTAATGCGAAGTAATAGTATAACAGCCTTCGAGGCCGTATTCGTTTTTTTGCGAATTAACAGCAGCTTCGTACTGCAGTGGTCCCCAGGCTTTCTGTTTGTAAACAGCAATATTTTTTCTTGTTCTGATTTTTCCTTCCGCATAGCCTAACCTTCGCAGATCACTCCCGGCAACAACCTGGTTTTCTTCTGTTTGGGAGCTCTCTTTTGTGTAAGCAGGTGGAATTAGTCTTGGATTCGGAGTAGCTCCTATCCATTTATACCGGGCAAACGCTTGTGTGGCATCCACAAAAGTGTGGAAAATCACCCCGTTTTTCCATTTAATAGTGCAAATGGCTGAAGCAACATTCAACGTGGCAGTTTCAATTTCTCCCAGGCTGCTGATGTCGAATTCGATGGCCGCACCAGGTATTTTAGTAGGAGCGGGGTCACGGTCGTAAGGCAGGTCAGCCACTTTCCAAACCGTATCGAAATCTCCTTTTAAGCGCTGCTCATAAGCCCATTGGTAAGTATATTTTTCGATATCTGCTGTAGGCCTCAGGTCCCACAAATCGGCACGGTCGACGGCGAGGCGGAGCATACCGTCGTGCTGCCAGACCAAAACTCCTATCATGCCATTTCCCAGCGGGAAGCCACGATCCCAGCGGTCAGGAATCGAAGTAAAGGTAAGATTGGAAGAGACATCAGGTTGTGCATGCAAACAAGCTGAACCTGTTATCAGCAGAAAGGCAATAATGAAATGTTTAGGCCAGGTCATTGAAAACATCAGGTTGTTTTGAAAAGAATACCCATATTCTTCATTAAATATGTGGCATTCAGGTTTTTGCATACACCGTGGTGTAGTTTATAATCGATCAGCATCTGGTCGCCCGAAATTTCGATTTCGAAACATAAATTATTTACGTTTTCGGGATAATGATCGGCCAGCTCACCGAGCATAAGGTCGTGTGTGGCAAACATCCCGATCGATCGGTACCTTAATAGCTGCTCAATAAGTGCTATAGATCCTGCCTGTTTATCTTTCGAATTGGTGCCTTTCAATATCTCGTCGAGCAGTATGAATTTCTGTTTACCGCTTTCCAGTTCATCGATAATCTGCTTCAGGCGCTTTAACTCAGCATAAAAGTAGGATTCGCTTCGTGTAAGCGAATCGCTGGTGCGGATACTGCTGTGCAATTGTACCGGGAAGAAAGTTAATTTCGAAGCACAAACCGGCGCACCTGTCATAGCCAGAATATAATTTACGCCTATGGTACGCAGGAAGGTGCTTTTGCCCGACATATTTGCACCGGTAATAATAAAGAACTGGTTCCAGTTGTTGATTTCCAAATTGTTGACTATCCTTTTCTCAGCAGGTATAAGTGGATGTCCCAGGTTTTCACCCCTAAAAACAAACTCTCCTGAAACGGGCTCCGGATATATGAATTCAGGTTGATTGTATGCAAAATTCGAGAGACTTGCCATAGCATCGAATGTGGCGATAGCTTCAAACCATTGTGGAACATGGCTGCGGTTTTGCTTCTTCCAATTCTCAACCCGGAGTAGCAGGTGAAGATTAAACATAAAAAGCCCGTTCAGAATAATGGCTGCTACCAGGTTCAGGTTAGTATCGAAATATTTAAGGATAACCGAAAGTTGCTGTATTGCTTTCGATGGGCGTTGCGCTGTGCTGGCCGACAATTGATCCTGTAATTTTTTCAGGTATTTGGAAGTAAAACCAGTATTTTCGATCAATAGCAGGCATTGAGCATATTTATCTAATATTTTACTCTTCGAAGTGATAATATTCTGAGTTGTAATTGTTTGTTTTCCATACAGGTAAACGATCATCAGTTGTATTACAACCAGCATAATCGGAAATGTTATAATTCCGGCTATTGACAACACAATACACAGCAGCGTTGCAGCCGGAAATCCGTATGCCAGCACCTGGAGCAACTTAATGTTCCGCACCGGGCTGTCGCTTTCGAGCCATTGTGTCATCTCTGTTTTATCGGATTCGGCAATTTGTTCATCGTGAAACAGCAACAGGATTTTCTGGCGCAGTTCAACCATCGCAGATAGTTCCTTAACTGCCTGTTGCCGTTGTTCAATATCTTCTCTATACCCGAAAGCATTGCTGAAATAGTCAGCCAGGCGCGTTTTGCCAAAGATGGTCGCCGTGCGGTTAATGTATTGAAACAGTGATCCTTCACCGAAAATGTCAAGGTCGTGGGAGTAATCGTGGGAGTGATCAACAAATTCATTACCGGGATCGAAAGCCGAGTAGTCGCCTCCAAGTGCTGCTATTTCAAGCTCGTTGATGTGAATAAGAATTTCAGCTTGTTTGATGCGTTTTTTCAGTTTGCTGTCGACCATGCTAAGCACCAGGAATGCGATAAAGGCTGAAACAGCAATTAATGCATAAGGCCATGTTTGAATGGTAAGATATTTATACGTCAGGAATGCAAACAACAGGAACAGGAAAAGCCGGAGCAGCGGAAGGTGTTTCTGTTTGTTAACAAGGCTTTGTTTTTCGTTGGTGTAAGTGGTAAGGCGTTGGGTGTATTCGTGTTTTGGATTGCTCATAAGGAAGGGTCAATGTGCAAAAGTAGGATAAAATATGCATAGCTCTAAGTGAAAACCAATTTCAGAGTTTTGGTAAAGCTACTCCTTCATACGGTTGGCAATATTGCATGTTGTGCTGTATTGTTTATGTTTGCAGCATCAATTGATTTACTCCTATTACTATAAGTATTGCGAAAGTTCCCAGAACGAGAAAATATCCTATAGCTTTCATATTTAACTTCAGTATATGAGAGCATCTCCAGGTAATTATAAATAAAATTATTAGAACCATCATTACAATCAAATATTCGTTTGTATCCAACATTGAAGCTATCCTTGATTCATCCTGCAGTTTGATTCCACCAAAAAAAATAGAGAAAAAACGTGAAAAAAAAGCAAAAAATACAATAGAATATGCATAAATTGATTTAGTTCTCTGAACAATAAATAGAAATATAAGAGCTTGAATTACTGTAAAAGCAGGTCCTCCGATTGCAGACCAAAGAGCATGTGATTCTTTTATGAAGTAGCCTTTTACCGGGGCAGAGTTATTTAAACTTAATGTCATATCATTTCCCAATAGTTCGCCCAATATCCAATGACCAGATTCATGAAAAAAAAACGTAATGAATGCAATTGGAATAAAAGAAATGATAACTTTCCAATTAATCTGACTTTCTTTTAAATCATTGCTTATTTTATTGATAAGACGCTTATTCATAAATCAAATATAAAAATTTTATGGCAGATACTGTGGCAATGGGGAATGCTTTAGAATAAAAACTGATTAGTTTAGGAGTTTCTTTTTTGAATATGAAATCTGAATCTATTCGGAATAACCGTTGAAAATATTTGAACTATATACGTATAAATTGTATTTATTAATTATTTTTGTAAAAAAAAGATAATGGCCGCTGTAAACTATACCAGTACGCTTCCGAAAGAACTTATTGAACTGCTTGATCAATATGCCGGTAAATTCAGGCTACCCAAAAACAGGATAATCGAGCAGGCTTTGAGGTCTTATTTTGAGAGATTGAAGAAAGCTGAATATGCTCATTCTTTCCGTAAAGCAGCCGGTGAAGAAGAAACGCTCACTATGGCAGAAGAAGGGCTGGAAGAATATCTGAAAATAATCAATGAAGAATGAAGCAGCGCGAAATATGGCTGGCCGACCTGAATCCGGTTAAAGGCAGTGAGCAACAGGGTGTAAGGCCGGTTGTTGTATTGAGCGGAAATTCTATGAATCTTAATCTGAATGTTTGTATTGTTTGTCCGCTAAGTTCAAAGATAAAGAATTATGCAGGATGCCTGGTTCTTAAATCGGATTTATTGAATGGTCTTGAAGAAGATTCGGAGATTATAACTTTTCAGGTCAGGACAATCTCAGGCCAACGCCTGATCCGCAAAATTGGAGAAATTACTGATAAACAATTAGAAACTGTAAAAAAAGGATTGAATGAGATTCTTACTTATTAATTTTTTATGCGATAAGTAATCAATAAAATTGATTTTATAATTCAGTTAATGTATTGATATAGCTATTGGTGAACGACATTTTGATAGCAGCGCCCCAAATTCTACTCCCCATTCCGTTAGCTATCGTGATCAATCTGCTTTTCGAAAAATACCTCCTGTGCTTCAACAGCGAAAACTTATCATTTCCCCACTTCGATTTTCAGTAAGTTGAATCCCCGTCTGAATCGGCATTAAAAAATCAGTTTCTAATAATTACAATTTGATTTAATATATCAAGATTTTGAAGGGTGGTTGTGATTTTGACCATCTACATTGATTTGTTTGTTTTATACGTATAAATATATTATCTTTGTACGTAAAAAATGCTTTATGGATACAAAATTAACAATTAAGCTTAATGAAGATGTGATTTCCAGGGCTAAAAGCTATGCGAAAAAGCACAAGACAAGCCTTTCGAAAATGATTGAAAATTATCTGGATGTTGTTTCCAACCCTGATAATGAGGAATCCGAAATCACACCTTTAGTTAAAAGCCTGAGTGGTGTTATCAATCTTCCCGAAAATTATGATTACAAAAAGGATTATGCAGAATTTCTAACCCAAAAATACTCATGATAAAAATTCTGCTCGATACCAACATTGTAATTGATCTGTTAGCATCCAGGGAGCCTTTTTATGCAGATGCTGCTGAATTATTTACAATGGCCGATAAGAAGTTAATAAAGTTATCTGTTTCAGCATTATCTCTTGCCAATACTCATTATATTTTAGCAAAATTCACCACTGATCAGGAAGCACGAAAAATTCTTAGAAACTTTAAAATAATTGTTTCTGTTTTGTCTTTGGATGACAAAGTTGTTGATTTGGCATTGAATTCTGATTTTAAGGATTTTGAAGATGCAATTCAATATTTTACAGCCATCGGGAATGATCAGAAACTGATCGTTACCAGAAATAAATCAGATTTTAAAGACAGCAAGATTCCAATCATGACAGCAGGTGAGTTTATTAAATCACTTAAAGTATGATGTTGCCGATGCCCCAAATCCTAATCCCCATCCTGATCTATCAGGACCTAACCCCCAAACTACATAACTTATTTCCGTTTTCTGGTACAGTTTAGCCATTACTAAAAACTCCGGTAGTCTAAACGTAAACTATTTTCACCTTAATTATTTGGTATAACGCTAATACACATTATTGAGCATTTTCAACAACAATTTTTAGTTGTCATTAATCATTATGGAATAACGTAGCATTCATCAGAGCGTGTGAGGATCAATAATAAGCAGGTCAGGAATATTTCTAAAATCGTCGATATTATGGGTGATTTAAATAAGGCCGGAAGCAAGGCAGGTTGCTGCGATGATTGCATCAGGCAGTTTTACTTTCGTCTTTTTTCTGATGTCAATGGTTTTATCAACTGTGGTGTCTGTTAGAGGTATGATTACAGATTCGTTAATAAAGTTTTCAAGAATTGTATAGCTATTTGATGGGCAGGTAAATCCAAGAATCTCAATTTTTGAAATTATCGACAAAACGGGAATGTCATTCACAACCTTTGTCATAAAAGATTGTCCGGGCAACTCAAACTTTCCTGCCAGAAAGTCGATCGCCACATTACTGTCCATTAAATATCCCTGTTCCATTCCTCGCGGCTTCTGGCTATATATAACTGTGCATCTTCGGCAACCTTTGCAGGAAGTTTTCCTGCATATTTCTCCGAAAGCTGCTGCTCTTTTTTCTTGTGTTTCTGAACAATCCTTACAAGTTGTAGCTCTTCAAGCTGACGAAGCAGTTTCAGTGCTTTGGTATTTAGAATCTGAATTTCGATTGTTTCCATTTTGGAGAAATTATTAAACAAAAATACAAATAAATGATTGAACTGCAATGCAATCACAAATACCTCCTGTCCTTCACCAGCGGCAACTTCGCCATTTTTTCCACTTCTATGCTTGGGAAACCAAATTCTTCCACAATTTTCCCTTTTATCAGGTAAACACCTTTTCCCTTGAATGGGTATTGCTTTGATGATTGCGGAAAATGAACCGTATCGAAAAATTCGCCATCCACATCGAAGAATGTTCCGAAATGCATAATCTCATTCCTGATGGTACGCACATATTTTATCGTTACCAGCGATCCCAGCATCCTTACTGTTTCACCTACACGTGATGCAATTTCATGCGCCCGCATCTCTCCCCGGAAGCTGGTTTGCAGCAGATCGAAATAACTCATCGTTACCGGGAATCCCAACAACTCAATTTCATCAAAAGCATCGTCAACAACCGAATGGTCGAGTGCCGGCATACGGAACTGCCGGGCAGGTGTAGCAAACAAGGAGCCATCGGTAGGAGGGGGGGCTGATTTTCGCAGTAGCAGGTGCACTTCCCACAGTAACTGCTGCTTGCTGGTTCCGGTAAACCGCAGGGCATTCAGCCGGATCAGCAGTATAGCCTGGTCGAGGGTGAGCGGAACACGGCTTACAAAATCGGCCAGGTTCACGAAAGGCCCGTTACGCGTACGTTCGTCAATAAGTGCATGAGCAGTGTTGCTTTCGAGGTTGGCGATATATACAAAACCCAGCCATATCGTACTTCCGGCAATGGTTGTGGTGTAATTGCTGCGGTTTACACAGGGCAACTCAATACTGGCACCGCATCGCCGGGCTTCGTTTATATATACCCATGCCTGGTAAAACCCGCCGAAATTGTTGAGTACGGCTGTCATAAACTCAAGCGGATAGTACGATTTCAGAAACAGGCTCTGGTAACTCTCCACCGCAAACGAAGCCGAATGTGCTTTTGAGAAAGAATACCCTGCAAACGACTCAATCTGCCGCCATACTTCTTTGGTTATTTCGTCGGAGTGGCCCTGCTGCCGGCAGCTGTCGAAATACTTGTCCACTATCTTCTGAAATTCAACCCTCGAACGGTATTTGCCACTCATGGCACGGCGAAGCACATCGGCATCAGCCAGGTCGAGGCCGGCAAAATGATGGCATATTTTAAGTACATCTTCCTGGTACACCATTACACCGTAGGTTTCGCCAAGTTGCTGTTCCATAATGGGATGCAGGTATTTAAACTTATCCGGATTATGAAACCGCCAGATGTATTCCTTCATCATTCCCGAACGGGCAACTCCCGGGCGAATAATGCTGCTGGCGGCTACAAGCGTAAGGTAGTGATCGCATTTGAGTTTTTTCAGCAAGCCGCGCATGGCAGGGCTTTCGATATAGAAACAACCGATGGTTTCGGCCGATTTCAGCTGTTTCTTGATTTGCTCATCCTTTTTGAAATCGCTAACACGATGAATATCAATGTTTATTCCCCTGTTTTGCTTTATGATATCAACAGCTTCCTGAATATGCCCGATGCCGCGCTGGCTCAGTATGTCGAGTTTTTCGAATCCCAGGTCTTCGGCCACATACATATCCCACTGGGTGGTAGGGAAAGCCTTTGGCGGGAAATCGAGGGCGGTGTAAGTGGTTAGAGGCTCTTCCGAAATCAGCACACCGCCGGCATGTATGCTGCGTATATTCGGGAAATCGGTCATCCGGGTGCCAAGTTTTACGATATGATTGGCGATATCGTTGTTGTTGAGCGGATTATTGGGTTCTTCAACCAGCATGTCAATTTCTTCTTTGGGCAAACCATACACTTTCCCCAGCTCACGCAAAATCGATTTTCCTTTAAAAGTGGACGTTGCGCCTAAAAGTGCAGTGTGCTTATGCCCGTACCGCTTGAAAATATATTCGAACACCTCATCGCGGTCCTTCCACGAAAAGTCAATGTCGAAATCGGGCGGACTGCTGCGTTTCGGATTCAGGAAGCGTTCGAAATAAAGGTTCAGTTCAATGGGGTCCACATCGGTTATTCGCAGGCAATAAGCCACAATGCTGTTGGCCCCGCTGCCACGGCCTACGTGATAAAACCCACGGCTCATGGTGTAGCGGATGATATCCCATGTAATAAGGAAATACGACGAGAAGCCCAGTTTATCAATAATCTCCAGTTCGTGTGTCACACGCTTTCGGGCCTCTTTATTGTTTTTACCATAGCGGTAAACCAGGCCGTCGAAGGTTAACTTTTCGAGCAGAAGCCGGTCGTCGTAGGTGCTGCTGGTAAAAATCTTTTTGTTTTTTACTGTACTGAAATCGAATGCTATGCTACAGTCGTTCAGCGTTTTATGGGTATTTGTAATTATCTGAGGATAATATTCAAACAGTTTTTCAAGTTCTGCCGGCGGTGCGAATAGTTCGTCGGGAGCAGCTACCTGCGAGGGAATCAGCATGCTGAGCAAAGTATTGTTGTCGATGGCGCGCAGGTTGCGGTGCAGTTCGTAGCCTTGTTCGCTGTCGAATGATACCGGGCATAAAGCCAGCAGTTTATGCTGTTTGTGGCGGTATTCCGACGACAGCAGCCGGTTCAGTTCCGTACTGCGGATTCCTGTAAATTCATTATCGCGAAGCTGTCCGGCAGTTTTATTTCCGAAAGGGTAAATAACATAGCTGTGGCTGAAAGCAGGCGCATGCCGTGGCAGAGGCAGTTTGTTGATATTGTGATGGCTCAGAAATTCATTCAGCTCTTTAAAACCCTGGTTGTTGCAGGCGATACCTATATATAATAGCTCATTTCCGTTGCGGAACTCGATGCCGGCCACAGGCTTTATGTTATTTTTTGTACAGGCTTTTACAAAATCAACCACACCCATGCTGTTGTTGATATCGGTAAGCGCAAGCGTGTCAATGCCATTTGCCGCAGCCATTTCCACCAGTTTTTCAACAGGGAAAGTGCCGTAGCGGAGGCTGTAGTATGAGTGGCAGTTGAGATACATTTAATGGGGGATGTGGGATTGTGGAGGTACGATTTACGAGGTATCGATTTACGAGGTACGATTTACGAGGTACGATTTACGAGGTACGATTTACGAGGTACGATTTGCGAGGTACGATTTACGAGGTACGATTTACGAGGTACGATTTGCGAGGTACGATTTACGAGGTACGAATTACGAGGTACGATTTACGATTTACGAGGTGTGATTTGCGAGGTACGATTTACGAGGTATGATTTGCGAGGTATGAATTGAGATTTGGATTAGTTTCAGTTGTTCTGTATTTTAATCCGACATCCGACATCCGACATCCGACATCCGATATCCGACATCCGACATCCGAATCCGACATCCGACATCCGACATCCGACATCCGACATCCGACATTTTTCCCCCTTGTCAGTTTCTTCATCTCAATCCTCTTCCTCCTCTTCATCGTTACCAACTCCTACGGCTCTTACCAATGCTTTGCGTCCGTAGCGAAGGCGCACGCGGTCCATGGCCTGGTAAAGGTTTATCAGTTCGGGAGTCTGGTCGAAAAGATCGATTTGCTGCACACCGGTTACCAGGTGGCTGAATCGTACGCCAACAAGCCGTATAAGCATTCGGCGCTGGTACAGTTTGCGGAACAGTTCCTTGGTTACAGGTATCAGCACATGATCGAAGGAGGTGTAGCCTATGCGCTGCTGCACGGTATGTGTGTCGAAGTTGGAGTAGCGGATCTTTACGGTTATGCAGGAAGTGAGCTTTTGCTTTTTGCGGAGCGTAAAGGCGATTTTTTCGACCATACGTACCAACAGTTCATTAATCATATGTATATCGATGGTGTCGTGCTCAAAGGTGGTTTCGGTACTTATGGATTTGCGTTCGGAGTAGGGGATAACAGGCGTGGTATCGATTCCGTTGGCTTTTTTCCAGATGATCAGCCCGTTTTGCCCCAGTACTTTTTCCATCATTTCGGGTGGCATATGGCCGAGGGTATCGATGGTGGCAATGCCCATGGATCGCAGCAGGCGGTATGTTTTTTCGCCTATACCGGGGATTTTGCTTATCGAAAGCGGCCCCAGGAAATGAATTACCCGTTCGACGGGGATTTCGAGCTCGCCGTTGGGCTTGGCTTCGCCGGTGGCTATTTTGCATACTGTTTTATTTACCGAAAGCCCCAGCGAAATGGGCAAGCCGCTTTCGTGTATGATGCGTTGCCTGAGTTCGTGTGTCCATTTCAACGATCCGAAAAAACGGTCCATGCCGGTAATATCGAGGTAATGCTCATCGATACTGGCCTTTTCGTACACAGGGGCGCTTTCGGCGATAATATCGGTTACCAGGTTCGAGTACCGGGTGTATTGCTCCATATCGCCACGCACTACTACGGCATCGGGGCAAAGTACACGCGCCATTTTCATAGGCATAGCCGAATGTACCCCGTAGGTGCGTGCCTCGTAGCTGCAACTCGATACCACGCTGCGATCCGAAAACCCACCTACAATCACCGGTTTACCGATAAGTTTGCTGTTCATAAGCCGCTCCACCGCAACAAAAAACGTATCGAGATCCATATGTACAATGGTCCGGCCGGTCTTGCGGAGGCTGTCGGGTAACGCCTGAGGCGAAATTATTTTCAGTTCGTTGTACATTATTACTAAAAATGTATTACCTTTGATTAAAATTTAATCAAAATTCTGACTACAATATAATCATTAATTTTGAAATGTGGATAGTTGGTGAAGAAAAAACTCAGCCATGAAACCTGATTCGCGAAAGAAATTTGTTGTTGCAATTTGCCGGGAAAACCGTAAAAATATGACGGAGGCCGAAAGAATTGTGTGGGAATTAGTCAGAAACAGAAGGCTTGATGGCAAGAAGTTTCTGAGGCAACAGAAAATAATCTATGAAAATTCATTTGATTCGTTTCATTTCTTTGTTGCCGATTTTTACTGTGCAGAAGAAAAGCTGGTAGTTGAAATCGATGGTAAGATACATGAATCTCAAATAGAATATGACCTTTGGAGAACCTCAGTTTTGAATGACTTAGGATTACGTGTTCTGAGAATAAAAAATGAAGAGACAATTTTTGCAGAAGAAGTTAAGGAGAAAATTAGGCAGATGTTCCTGAAAACTCACCCCCCGGCCCCCTCTCTTCACGAAGAGAGGGGGTGACTCTCCGATCAGAATCCACTTTAACCAGGCAAAACCATGTTTGCCATTGTCTTTAAATAACTTATACTCACCCCCTGTGCCTCCTCTATCTTCACGAAGAGAGGGAGTGACTTTCCGATCAGAATTTAAAGTTAACCAACTTTTGTTTTGTTTACTGATATCTCAAAATAACCAATTACCTCGTCACCACCCCCTCTCTTTCCTTCAACGAGAGGGGGCCAGGGGGTGAGTTTTTGAAAAAAACCTGCTCATGGAACCAACCTTCGGTCAAAACATCAAATTACTCCGCAAACGCCGCGGCCGCACACAGGACGACGTTTCCTTCGCCCTCGATATGAAACGCTCCACCCTGAGTGGCTACGAAAACGGGGTTGCCGAGCCTGGCATCGAAACCTTGCTGGCCCTGGCGAAATATTATAAAATATCGGTGGATACCCTGCTGAGCGTTAACCTGGGGACGCTTCGCGAAAGTGAGTTGTGCCAGTTGGAACGTGGGTACGATATTTTTGTAAACGGCGGGAACCTCCGTGTGCTTACAACTACTGTCGATAGTAATAACAAGGAGAATATTGAGGTGATAAACCAGAAAGCCTCGGCCGGATACCGCACCGGTTTTGCCGATCCGGAATACATCAGGGTGTTGCCGACTTTTCAGCTGCCGTTTCTGTCGGCCGACCGGAAGTACCGTACTTTCCAGATATCGGGCGATTCCATGTTGCCGATCCCTGACAAATCGTGGGTTACCGGCGAGTTTGTGCAGAACTGGGATATGATACGCGATCACCAGGCCTATATTATCCTTACGATGAACGATGGAATTATGTTTAAAGTAATCGAGAACCGCCTCAAATCCGAAGACCGGCTTGTATTGCATTCGCTGAATCCTTTGTACGAATCTTATTTCGTTGATCTTAAAGATTTGCGCGAAGTATGGCGCTTTGTTCATTATATCAGCTCCGAATTACCAGAACCCAACCTTGCAAGGAACGAAATTTCATCGACATTGGTTAGCCTGAAAAAAGAAATGGACGAAATAAAAGCCCAGCTAAAACAAGGGAAACTGTTTGATGAACAATAAGCTATAATTCTCTGTTATATGCGATACTGCTGTAAAAAATACAGTAAAAACATTGCATTCTGCTTACCGATTAATTATCTTTGTTGTTTTAACTTTAATCCTGTTAACTATGAAAAAAATAGTACTCTCTCTATTGATTGTGGGCTTTGGCATTGCAGTTTCGGCGCAATCGACTTTGTATTACAACTTCAATAACTCACTTACCGAAGTAAATGGCAATGGCCCTGCGCTTACCGTGCTTGGTAACCAGGGCAACTTTGTAACTGATACTCTCAACGAAATTCAGGGCTCGAATAAAATAGTTTACCGATTCGAGAAAAACAATGGTGTGCAATTTAATAATGTTGCTGCCGGTAATTTTCTGGGCGAAACATATACTATCGAGCTTTACTTTGTGTTTGATGAACTATCGAGCTGGAAAAGGGTTGTTGACTGGAAGAACCGCAAAACCGATGCCGGTGCATATGTGTATAACGGGAAACTGAATTTTTATCCATACTTATATAGTACTGAAGCTCCCGTAGAAGAACACGAGTACACATATTACGTGATAACCCGCGATTCGGCGACAAAAAATGTTCTTATTTATACAGATGCCGAGGTGAAAATTAATTTTACCGACAATAGTAGTGCTGCTGTGATCGATCAGGATGGCGTGTTGAATTTCTTTTACGATGACCTGATAGTGAAGAATGAAGCTTCGTCAGGCGCAGTAGCTATGCTCCGACTCTATAATTATGCACTTGATTCAACTGCGATTAAGGAAAAATGGGAGCAAATAGGCAGCACGGTGTTTGGTATTAATGCTATGGCAAAATCAAATGTTGTTTCATTGGTTTATCCTAACCCTGCTAACGATTTTTTGCACCTCGATCTGTCAGAGTTCCTGCCTCAAAAGAGTGCTGTTGTAAGAATTATCAACGAAATGGGAATGGTTGTTTATAATGAAAAAATCAGAACCGAAAAGCCATCATACCGTATCCCTCTAAATAATTACCGGGCAGGCATCTATATGGTGGTTGTCGAAACTGACGGGCAAATTTCGAAGTCGAAGTTTATTGTAAATTAATTTGAGTTTAAAAGTACTTCTGACTTTTCTGCTTACACTCAATTCTATAATCCCGCCTTTCGTTAAATGAACAGGCGGGATTTTTTAGCTTTTGCGATAAATACACAAACCTGCAATACGAATAGTTAGTGGTATAATTATTGTACATTTATAAGTATATAAAGTTCATTTTGTGGCTTGTAAATCAGGTAGATAATAAAATCCATGTACAATGAAAAAGCTGATAATTCCATTGTTTGCTGTATTGCTCACCTGTTCGTGTTCAACAGCAAAAAAAACAGCCTCCTTTCATGCAAATGCAGGCATTAAAAGCGACAGCACCGAATACGAAATTACTATCATCGATACTGAGTTCGAAACCTGGTACCTGATGAATTTCGCCGAATCAAAAGACTACAGCAACGAATACTACCGAAGCCGAAACGCAATAGGCGTAAGCAACTGGAATAATTATTATAGCCAGGGAAAATACCATCGCGTGATCGAAAACCATATTTTTTACAATTTCTCCCTCGACTATGGTATTGCCGTAAACCGGAAACTGTATTGGTATTTTAAATACACCGAACAAAAATTCCGGATACGATTATTGGGCACCTAGAAATTACAAAATTGTTTACTGGCATCTGCTGGACAACCTAAGAGTGATGCGTTCCTTTTTTTTACGCTAAGTTGTCACTACCTTTGCACCTTTAAATCCCAAGAAAAATGGCGCTGAAGTGTGGAATTATAGGTTTGGCCAATACCGGCAAAACCACCCTTTTTAATTGTGTAGCAAATACAAAAATTCATAACCAGGCTGGTGTGCAGAAATCGCATATGGGCCAGATTAACGTCCCCGACAGCCGGTTGTACGCATTGGATGATCTTATTCATTCGGCTCGTGTTATGCATGCTACGGTCGACCTGGTTGATATTCCCGGGCTCACCAAAGGCTCAGGACAGGCCGAAAGCACCTCAAGTAAATTTTTAGCCGAAATACAGCAAACTGATGCATTGATCCATGTGCTTCGTTGTTTCGACAGCGATACAGTTGCCCATATCGAAGGCTCGGTAAATCCTGTCCGTGATAAGGAAATAGTTGACCTTGAACTATGCATCCGCGACCTCAGCATGGTTGAACGTAAAATTCAGCGCACCGAGAAACTTATTAAACTCGGCGAAAAAGAAGCCAAGAAGGCAATGGAAGTGCTGAATGTTTATAAAGCACACCTCGAGGATTTTAAACCTGCACGTACAGCTCCTGTGAGCGAAGATGATCATAAGCATATTGCCGATATGTACCTTATTACCGATAAACCGGTAATATATGTTTGCAATGTCGACGATGCTTCGGCAGCCACCGGTAACAAATATTCCGAATTACTTAAAGCAGCCGTTGCCGACGAAAATGCGGAGGTTCTGGTTATAGCAGCCGAACTGGAAGCCGAAATTGCCGAGCTCGAAAGCAAGGAAGACCGCGATATTTTTCTTGCTGATGCCGGTTTAACCGAACCCGGAGTTAATAAAGTAGTACAAGCGGCTTATAAATTGCTGAACCTGATGTCGTTTTTCACGGTGGGTGTAAAGGAAGTTCGTGCCTGGACCATACACCGGGGCATGACCGCCCCACAGGCAGCAGGCGTAATTCACAGCGACCTTGAGCGCGGTTTTATCCGTGCCGAAGTAATAAAATACAACGATTATATTACCCTGAAAACCGAACTTGCCTGCAAGGAACACGGTAAGCTTGCCATCGAAGGCAAAAACTATGTGGTTTGCGATGGGGATTGCCTGAATATCAGGTTTAATGTTTAGGAAACCTACTCTACTTCATCAATGTGAATTTTAGTGGCATATTAAACCTTACTCTGACCGGTTTGCCTTTTCGTGTACCAGGTTTCCATGCTGGCATAAGTTTTACAACACGTATCGCTTCCTCGCTTAAAATATCCGATGGTGATCTCCGGATTTTTATATCATTGATTTTACCGTTCGTTTCAATATAGAAGGATAGATATACGGTGCCTTGAATCCTGTCTTTCATAGCATCTGCCGGATATTTAACATTATTTACCAGAAATCTACTACGGGCATCATCGCCTCCCGGGTATTCAGGAAAAGTTTCGAACACACTTGCAATAATTTCACCTTTTGCATTCCGTTGAGTATAAATGGAATCTTCGTAACATATGGTTCTGGAAAATAATGTGAAACTATATCCGGGAAATGCTTCAAAAATAGAATCAGCAGTTGCCTTAATCGTATCGGTAATTAAACAGTTCCTCTCAAAATAGGCTTGAGCTTCATCATCATTGTACATTGATGCATTCTGCAAATCATTGCAAAAGTTACAACTATCGCCCAAATTAATAAATGACACCGCTCTGTTATAAAAAGCATCTGCAGTAGGATTTTCTTCAATTGAAAGTGTTAGAAAAGAAATGGCTTCCTTGTATTTTTTCGATTCAAGAGCTATGGTCCCAAGCTGATAGTTTTTTGCAGAATTATTTTTCTGACAAAAGGAATAAACGGAAAGAAACAGTAATACTAAAACTAAGATGGACTTTTTCATAATCTGCTATTGCGGTATTTAACAGGTGTGTAAAAAGGTTGTTTGATAAGCTTTATCTTCCTATACTAAGCTTGAAATAAATCGGCATATTAAACAAAACCCGAACCGGTTTCCCATTTTGCGATCCTGGTATCCAGGCCGGCATATCACGTATTACCCTGCATGCTTCTTCATCGCAACCACCACCAATTCCTCTCAGTATTTTAACATTACTGATAGAACCATCAGCTTCAATAATAAACGAGATATAAACAGTGCCCTGAATTGCGTATGTTTTGGCTATTTCAGGATACTTGATATTTTCGGCCAAATACTTTACCCTGGCCTCATCTCCTCCCGGGAAATAAGGCATTTCTTCCACTATGGTATACACCGGTGCCGTCTCATTCAATATAATGTCTCTGTTATCATTATTTCCCTGATGATGATTTTCGAAAATCTGCACAACAGTACTATCCTCACTGCATTTGTCATGTATAATTTTATTGTAGGAAATCCCTGGATGTTTTTGTTTTATGGAATCAGTAATGTTGCTGTCAATCGTAATAAGAATACAATTTTCGATAAATAAATTTTCTGCTTCGGAGTCGTTCAGCAGGGCGGCATTTTTTAAGTCATTACAAAAACTGCAACTATCGCCTGTTTTAACGTATGCTACAGCCCTGTTAAAATATGCATTAGCAGTCGGGTTTTCATCAATTGAAAGTGTCAGAAAAGAAATAGCTTCTGTGTATTTTTTCGATTCAAGGGCTTTGGTCCCTATGCTGATAGTTTTTTGCTGAATTGTTGGTCTGGCCGAACAGGTACGCCGATAACAGAATAAAGATCGTTGTTATAATTGCAGGTTTCATTATATGATTTTATTATTTGTAAAATATTAATTATCAGGAATATAAACGAATTGTTCGGTGCGAAAAAGCGTCTGAAATGGTACAAGGTGTCCGGGATGCGCATGTTGATATTAAACCGTTTTAAGAATATTGCTTTTATAAACTATTTCATAATTCCCCTGCGATCGAGTGCCTGCTGGTATTTAGCTGCATTAAGCAGATGCTCATTAATGTTAACTCCAAAATTATGGTATCCCGAAAAATCTTCCCTGGCACAGAAAAACATGTAATTATGCTTATTGTAGTTTAAAACAGCATCGATGGATGAGATTGAAGGCAGGCAAATCGGCCCGGGAGGTAACCCGGTATATTTATAGGTATTGTATGGCGAATCGACCGTTTTATACACATTCAATACACGTTTGATGCTGAAATTCCCTAATGCATAAACCAGTGTAGGATCGGCCTGCAGCAGCCAGCCTTGTTTCAGCCGGTTCATATATACGCCGGCAACATCACGTTTCTCATCATTCTGGTTGGTTTCTTTCTCCACAATCGAAGCCAGGGTCATAACTTCGAGCTGTGTGAGTTTAATTTCATCAAGGCGTTCTTTGCGTTTGCTGGTCCAGAATGCTTCGTATTCCTTGTGCATACGGTCCATAAATTTTTCGGCCGAAATATCCCAATACACTTCATAGGTGTTGGGGATAAACATACTTATCACATTGTCGGGAGTAAATCCGAATTTTTTCAGGTATTCACTGTCGTTCAGCAGTTTTATAATAGAGGCTGAATCGGCCTCAATCTGTTCGGCAATATGCCCGGCAAGTTCCTGTTTGATGCGTATATTATTAAATACCAGTTGAACCGGATCCTGTTGTTTGGCTCTTAGTTTTGTGATGATTTGCCGGTTATTCATTCCTTCTTTAATAAGGTAGTGTCCCGGTTTAATATGATCGGGGTATTTCATAATCTCAGCCAGCTGTTCGAACGATGCGCGGTGAACAATTGTACCATTTTCATACAGCATTTTTTTAACATCATCCCAGGTTGAGCCCGATTTAATATTAAAGGCAACCGAAGGTTTTTCGTTAGTCCACACATTAGGTTTGTAAAGCACCTGGTAACCTAAAAATGCAACAACAGCACCCCCGATTATCATTAATGCCAGTAATGTGAAAACGATTTGCCTTCTGCGCGACCTTGTTTTCTCGCGTTTAATCCTGTTCATGTAGTAGTTTGCCATAAATTCTGTTCTTGAATACTTTTATGGAGTAATTGTGGTTATCGGGAATGATTTCTTATTTATGTCTTGTCTCTGGTCACTGGTCACTGGTTTCTCCCTTCTTCCCGACCCTCGCCCTTCGCACTTCGCCCTTCACCCTTCAACCTTCGCCTCTCACCCTCTCACACCTTCGCCTCTCGCCCCTCGCCCTTCGCCCTTCACCTTTCACCCCTCGCCCTTTCGCCCCCTCGCCCCCGGTCCCTTATTTCTTAATCAACTGAAACATCATCTCATCGCACCATTTCCCATCGCGAAATAGCCAGTCCTTTTTTATTCCGCACGATTTAAACCCTGCTTTTGTAAACAAGCTGATACTTTCGTAGTTGTTTTGCTCAATATTACAGAATAACTGGTGCAGGTTCAGTGTATTGAAACTGTATTCGATAAGCAACAGTATTGCTTCCATGCCAAATCCTTTTCTCCGGAACGGATCGTCGATCAGTATTCCGATGCCTGCTCTTTTATGGTTCGGATCAAAATCGAAAAGGTCGACACTGCCTACGGGCAATGCAGCCTTGTCTGACGAATGCCAGTCGATCATTAACCGCAATTGCCGTGTGGCGTATATATCGTTTGTTGTGTTGAGCACGAACTGTTCGATGGCAAAGCGCGAGAAAGGTGTTTGCGTATTACTCAGGTGCCAGATACTGGCATCATTTTCCCAACGGTATATAATTTCTATATCACTGGGTTCGGGTGCCCTGAGTAATAAATTAGGTCCTATCATTGCTTTATATTTCAATTTGCCCCTCAAAAACCAGCTTTGCCGGACCCCTGAGCGTTACTTCGTTAAATTTTTCGCCTTCGCGTTTAAAACTTACAAAAAGCCTTCCCCCGGCGGTGTTAACATGAAAGGAATCGCCTCCGTATTTCAGCGAAGCAGCTATGGCTGCTGCTGTTACGCCTGTTCCACATGAAAGGGTTTCATTTTCGACACCTTTTTCATAGGTACGCACATAAAGTTCCTTTTTCAATAACCTGGCAAAGTTCACGTTTGTTCCGTGTGGTTCGAACCTGGCATCGTACCGCAATTCACGCCCCTCTTCTATAATATCAATTTCATCAGGGTTTTCCACAAACTTAACAACGTGATAGGTGCCGGTATTCAGATAGAATAGTTTTTGGTCGTTAGTATAAATTACAGCATCCTGCATTTCGAGTTCAACAATCATTGTCGAACCACTATTTTCGATAATTGTGGCGTGATGTATTCCATCAGCAGCCATAAAACGACAGGTGTTGCTGCAAATACCCTTACGGTGTGCAAATGCAGTGATGCACCTTCCGCCGTTGCCGCAAAATGTGGCGGGACTTCCGTCCGAATTAAAATAATTCATTCCGAAATCGTATCCTTCGCTATGCTGAACCAGCAAAACGCCATCGGCTCCGATACCAAAATGCCGGTCGCAGAGTTTGCTGATCAGATCAGTGCTGACCGGAAACTGTAATCTGAGGTCATCGATAAGGATAAAATCGTTGCCGGTTCCTTCGTATTTGCTGAATGGTATCATCATATCGGTAACAAATTTAGTATATTCCTTGTCAAAATGTCATAGTGCAAACCATTTCTGACATTTTTTATTTATTTACATATGACAATGTAGCCAAAAAGTGTTTGTTGTAAATGACAATGTTTAATAATAAAAATTGCTAACCATCACATAAACAGTGTATTATATGCATTTCATGATTTTATAAATTTCATTTTTTTAGCATCTTAACATTAATTAACAGGGCAATAGAAACTATTGGTATTATCCTTGCGTTAGTATTTCAAAATGAAAACAGAAAATCAAAAAACTAAAGGTTTATATAAATTTAAAACAAAATAAAATGAAAAAGTACGCAGGTTTTTTTCTAGTGGCAGTATTAGGTGGATTAATTTCATTGGGTGCTTATAGTCTTTTGCAGAATAGATCCAATAAAGTGCAGGGCGTGCCACAACAGCAGACTCCGGTTCAGCTTACAGGCTTGGCAGGTATGAATACTGCCTATCCGGATTTTACCGCTGCAGCAAATTCGTCGGTACATGGTGTGGTTCATATCAAAACCGAATACGCCCGTAAAAACAATATGTATGATAACTTCTTTAATTTCCATGAATTCTTTGGCGATAATCAGTTCAGGCAGCAAGGACCCTTGCAGGGTGCCGGCTCGGGTGTTATTATAACTGGCGACGGGTATATAGTTACCAATAACCATGTGGTGCAGGATGCCAGCTCAATACAGGTTGTGCTTAACGATAAACGCTCATACGAGGCAACGGTTATAGGTACCGATCCATCAACCGACCTGGCTGTTATAAAAGTGAAGGAAACTGAATTGCCGTTTATATCTTATGGTAATTCCGATGAATTGCAAATTGGGGAGTGGGTGCTGGCTGTAGGAAATCCCTTTAACCTCACAAGTACTGTTACAGCGGGAATTGTAAGCGCTAAGGCGCGTAATATCAATATTTTAGGTACACCCGATGGTACTTCAATTGAGTCGTTTATTCAAACCGATGCCGCTGTTAACCGTGGGAATAGTGGAGGTGCGCTGGTAAATACCCGTGGCGAACTGGTAGGTATTAATGCCGCCATAGCAAGTGGAAATGGGTTTTATGCAGGGTATTCGTTTGCAATACCTGTAAACATTGTTAAAAAAGTAGTTGCTGACCTGATCGATTACCGCGAAGTGCAGCGGGCTTTCCTGGGTGTGAGCATTCGTGAGATCGACAGCAAATTTGCTGAAGAACAAGGTATGAAGCAACTTCGTGGTGTTTATGTTTCGGATGTAAACGAAGGCAGCGGAGCCAGGGAAGCCGGAATAAAAAGCGGCGACGTAATAACCTCCGTTGACAATACGGCGGTTAACAGCACCTCCGAATTGCTTGAGCAGATCAGCCGTTACCGTCCGGGCGAAAAAGTAGCTATTGGTGTAATCCGCGATGGATCCGATAAAACCTTTAAAGTTACGCTTAAAAACCGCGATGGTAATACCAGCCTGGTCAAAAACGAACCTAAAGACGTACTGCCAATGCTGGGAGCTAAAATGCAGGTTGCACCTGCCGAACTGTTACAAAAACTGGGTATTGATCATGGTGTTCAGGTTTCCGAAGTAAAAGAAGGCCTGTTACGAAATGCAGGGATCAGAGAAGGATATATAATTACCGAAATCGATAAAAAACCGATTCGTTCGGTTGAGGATTTAAGTAAAATATTATCCAATAAAAAAGGTGGAGTTTTACTCGAAGGAATATATCCTAACCGTATGAGAGCATATTATGGCTTCGGATTGAATTAATTATTCAACACCCTGATACCTGAATTGCCCGGTTGTTGGATGAACAATCAAACAAACCGGGCTTTTCTTTGTTCTATAATAGAGTTGGACGAAAATTTTCCGGCTTTCCGAATTATTGATATTTATAATGTTATACTACATTCATTTTTATGTAGTTAACCTGAATTAACGATACTACGTCATGAGACAACTTAAGATAACCAAATCAATCACCAACCGCGAAACCGCATCCCTGGATAAATACCTTCAGGATATCGGTAAAGAGTCGCTTATTACTGCCGACGAAGAGGTTGAACTGGCGCGCAAAATAAGGACCGGCGATCAGAAGGCACTTGATAAATTATGCCGTGCCAACCTTAGGTTCGTGGTTTCAGTAGCTAAACAATATCAAAACCAGGGGCTCAGCCTTCCTGACCTGATCAACGAAGGAAATGTTGGTTTAATTAAAGCCGGGCAGCGATTCGACGAAACCCGTGGTTTTAAGTTTATTTCGTATGCAGTATGGTGGATACGGCAAGCGATATTGCAGGCTTTGGCTGAGCAATCGCGTATTGTCCGTTTACCGCTGAACCAGGTTGGTTCGCTGAATAAAATCAAAAAGGAAACCTCACGCCTCGAACAGAAGTATGAGCGCCTGCCTTCGGCCGATGAGTTGGCTGAAGCTCTCGAAATACCCGGTTATAAAATAGACGCAGCGCTTAAAATTACCACCCGTTATGTTTCGATGGATGCACCTTTGGTTGAGGACGAGGACACCAAGTTTATCGACGTTTTTGTTGATGAAAATTCGCCCTATACCGATGCAGGGCTTATGCGCGAGTCGCTGGCACTCGAAATACAGCGATCGTTGTCGACACTTACCGATAAGGAAAGAGATGTAATTAACCTGTATTATGGCATAGGTATTCCGCATGGTTTAACCCTGGAGGAAATAGCCATAAAATTCGACCTCACACGCGAGCGGGTAAGGCAAATAAAGGAAAAGGCCATTCGACGGCTGAAACATAATTCGCGGAGTAAATTGTTGAAATCATACCTCGGGCAATAAGAAGATACTGCCTTTTTTGAACACAGCATTTCCATGTAAATTACCCGTTTTTTAAAGTGTAATATACGTGGATCATAAACTGATATTAAAATAATTGTCATATATTTATTGCCTGGTTTTGTGCAGTAACTTCTGATGGTATGAAGATAATCTGAAAAAAGTAATATCTTTACCATCTGACTGGCTTTAACAGCAAGCTAACATCAACTATGTTTTAATTTCTCTATGAAGATACTGATTGCCGAAGATAATGTTATGAATCAACATCTTATGAGCCGCTATATGAGCAAACTGGGATGGGAATTTGTAATTGTCGAAAACGGGTTAAAAGCAACAGAAGCATGCAGGAGTGATGATTTTCACGCCATTCTGATGGATATTGATATGCCTGTTCTCGATGGTATTGAGGCCACCCGTTACATCAGGGTTTTTAATAAAAAAATACCTATTGTTGCCATCACTGCTTATGCCGACGATCAGATGAGGACTGAATGTGCCGAAGCCGGCATGAACGCTTTCCTGGCAAAGCCTTGCTCGCGCGACGATATTAAAGCTGTGATAACCGAATGTGTCGAAATTAGTTCCTTCAGAGTGTCGGAATAAAGAGCAAATAAGTCAATTTATGCAGGTCCGGAAATGTCCGGGCTTTTTTTTTGTATATTTTTCAAGGATATCAGCGCAGCGATTTGTAATTTTGCAGTTGTTAAAAAAAATCCGGAATACATCATACGTTAAATGGTTGAGCGGTTCTTTTGAATACTAAAAGGAACGTAGTAGCATTCATACTACTGCCTTAATTTATTTATAATCAATAACATGGCCGAAACAAAGTACATTTTTACCACGGGTGGGGTCGCTTCATCATTAGGTAAAGGAATCATCAGTTCATCGCTGGCTAAGCTTCTTATAGCCCGTGGGTTCAGGGTGGCAATTCAAAAACTTGATCCTTATATCAATATCGATCCGGGAACGCTGAATCCATACGAACATGGCGAATGCTTTGTTACCGACGATGGTGCCGAAACCGATCTCGACCTCGGCCATTACGAACGTTTTACCAATGTGCGGACTTCGCAGGCTAACAATGTTACAACCGGGCGGATTTACCAGACTGTTATTGATAAAGAGCGGCGTGGCGATTACCTGGGGGAAACTGTACAGGTAATTCCACATATTACCGACGAAATAAAGCACCGCATTCAGATGCTGGGCTCAAGCGGCAATTACGATTTTGTGATTACCGAAATAGGAGGGACCGTTGGCGATATCGAATCGTTGCCCTATATTGAGTCGGTAAGGCAAATGAAATGGGAACTTGGCAACCGATGCCTGGTTATACATTTAACACTGGTTCCTTACCTGGCTTCGTCGGGGGAGTTAAAAACCAAACCCACTCAACATTCGGTTAAAATGTTGCTCGAGTCGGGAGTGCAGCCCGATGTTATTGTGTGCCGTACCGAAAAACACCTGAACCAGGCCATCCGTAATAAAATTGCGCTGTTTTGCAACGTAAACCCTTCGGCAGTTATCGAATCGGTTGATGTGGCTACTATTTATGACGTGCCCATGCTTATGCTCGACGAAAAACTCGACCAGGTGGTACTCGAAAAAATGCAGGTGCCTATTCGTAAACAGCCCGACCTGGTTCGCTGGGAGCAATTTCTGCACAAACTAAAAAACCCGGTTGGCGATGTTCATATTGGCCTTGTTGGCAAATATGTTGAACTGCGCGATGCCTATAAATCAATTACCGAATCGTTTATTCATGCCGGAGCCGAAAATGAGTATAATGTGAAGCTGAAAATGATTCACTCCGAATCCATTAACGACAGCACCTCGAAGCATTTACTGAAAGACCTCGACGGAATACTGGTTGCTCCCGGTTTTGGCGAACGCGGCATTGAAGGCAAAATTATTGCCATAAAATACGCACGCGAAAATAAAATTCCGTTCCTGGGAATATGCCTCGGCATGCAATGTGCCGTTATCGAATTTGGCCGTAATGTGCTTGGGTATGCCGATGCACATTCAACCGAAATGAATGCTGACACCCCGTATCCTGTAATTGATATTATGGAAGAGCAGAAGAAAGTTGATAAAAAGGGCGGCACTATGAGGCTCGGGTCCTATCCCTGCTCAGTTAAAACAGGCACAAAAATATGGGAGGTTTACAAAGAGAAAGAAATAGTTGAAAGGCACCGGCATCGTTTCGAGTTTAATAATGCTTACCTGGCCGATTACGAAAAAGCAGGAATGATTCCGGTAGGTATCAACAGGCAAAATAACCTTGTCGAAATTATCGAATTGAAAAACCATCCCTGGTTCGTGGGTGTGCAGTTTCATCCTGAATATAAAAGTACCGTAGCTTCGCCACACCCGGTATTTGTTCATTTTGTGAAGGCTGCAATTGAATATAAGAAAGTGCAGACAAAATAACATATACTGCCTTCCGGGGCCGGAACATGATGCTGTATGGATTTCATTCGCCGAATCTCATCATATGAGAATAGCTACTTATCCAACATTTTGTATCTTTGCCGTCCCGACGCTTTGGTTTTAGTGTTAAAATATTGATTATCAGCACTTTTGTTCGAAGCGTAATTTGTTACCGAAAATAAGTACATACAATATAATAGATGAGTAAGAATAATATAATTGGTCTGGTAATCATAGTCGGGTTACTGATAGGCTATAGTCTCTGGATGACACCATCCAAAGAGGAAATGGCCGCGGCCAAACGCAGAGCTGATTCCATTTCCATGGTTCAGCGTAACGATTCGCTGCTAAATGCCATGGCCGAAATGGTTCGTAAGGTTAAAGCCGATTCCATTGCCAAAGCCAACCCAGCCGAAGCTTCAATTGCCGGAACCGACTCCGTTAACGGCACATTTTTAGCTGCTGCCAAAAGCGAAGAGAAGTTCTACACCCTCGAGAGCGATCTGTTGAAATTAAAAATTTCAGCTACCGGCGGACGTATCTGGTCGGTGCAACTGAAAGATTATCAGTCGTATGATAGCCTGCCTCTGATCCTTTATAAAGGCGATTCCACCCAGTTTGGATTTGAATTTAATACCGAGGATCTGCGCACCTACAATACAGGCAACCTCACTTTTAGTCCTGCTGCTAACGATGGTAACGATTCAATAGTAGTAACGGGCAATGATTCGGTACAGTTTGCCTTAAGGGTTTATCCCGGAAATGCTGATCCTGCAACCTCACAAAGCTACATTGAATACGTTTACACGCTTAAAGGCGACAATTATATGGTTGGCTTTAAGGTGAATTTTGTGGGAATGAAAGGATACATCGCCTCCAACACCCGCGATTTGTCGTTGCTTTGGAGCACCACCTTACTGCAGCAGGAGAAAAGTCTGAAAGGTGAGCAAACCCAATCGACCATTCATTATATGGATGTGGCAGGTGAAGTTGACTACCTGAGCGAAACCAAAGATGAAAAAGAACGTATTTCGACGGCTTTAAAGTGGGTTTCGTTCAAGCAGCAGTTCTTTTCAACAACCTTAATAGCCGGCGATAAATTCGAAAGTGCTGATATCGAAACAGTAGGTTATGAAGAAGATAATACTGACCGGCTTGTTAAAACCATGCATTCGGCTTTTATACTGCCTTACAGCATCGAAACCGATCAGACCTACGATCTGCAATGGTATTTCGGACCCAATAAATATAAGGTTCTCCGCAAGTACGATCTGAACCTCGAACGACAGATTCCGCTCGGATGGAGTTTCTTCCTGATGCAATGGATAAACAGGTTCGCTGTAATCCCGGTGTTTAACTGGCTTGAATCAGCTAACCTGAACTACGGTATCATCATCCTGATTCTGACTATTTTACTTAAAATAGTTCTTCTGCCTATTGCGTATAAAACCTACATTTCATCAGCTAAAATGCGTTTGCTGAAGCCTGAAATCGAAGAGATAGGCCTTAAATTTCCGAAGAAGGAAGATGCCATGAAAAAACAGCAGGCAACCATGTCGCTTTACAAGAAAGCCGGGGTTAATCCCATGGCCGGCTGTATTCCGATGCTCCTGCAGTTCCCGATTCTTATAGCCCTCTTCAGGTTTTTCCCGGCAGCTTTCGAGTTGCGGCAGGAATCGTTCCTCTGGGCTACCGACTTATCGAGTTATGACTCCATTTACTCCTGGTCGACGCATATTCCGTTACTGAGTACATTCTATGGCAATCATATCAGTCTGTTTACGCTGCTTATGACCATTTCGACCATTATGTACACCAAAATGAATAATGATATGATGGGCTCAACCCAGCAGATGCCTGGTATGAAAACCATGATGTATCTTATGCCTATTATGTTCCTGGGTTTCTTCAACAATTTCTCAGCAGGATTGAGTTATTATTATTTACTCGCCAACCTGTTTACGTTTGCACAGATGTTCCTTATCCGCCGTTTTGTAAACGAGGATAAACTCCACAAGCGAATACAGGAAAACAAGGCTAAACCTGTTAAG
Source organism: uncultured Bacteroidales bacterium (assembly GCA_963714825.1). Classification (GTDB taxonomy): domain Bacteria; phylum Bacteroidota; class Bacteroidia; order Bacteroidales; family UBA4417; genus UBA4417. The sequence continues at coordinate 139,049 of CAVQQF010000007.1, forward strand.
AAGTCATCGTTCCAGAAACGCCTCGAAGAAATGACCAAACAACAACAGAAAAAAGCTGTCCGTAAATAAGTAGAGCTAAAATCAAATAAAAAATCCGCAGTTAAGATCGAATGATTTTACTGCGGATTTTTTATTTAGTATCTTTTCTAGCGGTTCGACACCAGGCACATATTGGCCAGGCGGTATAAAAGGCGTGCGCCTACGTTCGCATCCCATTCGTCGTTTTTGCCAGGAGCCACCTCATTCAGGTCGAAACCAATAATTTGTCTTTCCGGAGTTTACAAGTTTTTCGATAAGATAAAGTGATTGTTCGAGTTCCAGTCCGCCGGGAACTGGGGTTCCTGTATTCGGGCATAGTTTCGGATCGAGGCCGTCGATATCGAAACTCAGGTAAACCTTTTGGGGAAGTTTATCGATAACCTGTTTGCAAATGGAAGCCCATGTTGTACCATCGAATTGCTCCTGTTTAATATCGCGGTCAAAAAAAGTGGAAATGCGTTTTTCAGTTTGGATTAAGCGGAGTTCAGCTTCACAATAATCGCGTATCCCAACCTGCACCAAATGCGAAATCTGGGGGATTTTAATAGCATTGAACATGATGGAAGCATGCGAAAACTCAAATCCTTCGTACGCTTCGCGTAAGTCGGCATGGGCATCAATATGCAACACACCGAATGTTTCATGCTTTTCGGCCAAAGCCTGCATCAGGCCTAAAGGTGTACTGTGGTCACCGCCCACGAGACCAACTAATTTATTCTTATCCAACAGGTTCAGTGATTCATTTTTGACCCATTGGTTCATTTTCTGGCAGGCAGAATTTATATCTGTAAGTAATGATTGCAATTCGGTGTCAGTTGCAGGATCGGTTCCAAGCGCCAGTTTTTCAAGGTAATTTTCTGCTTTCTGTCGGTTGGTATGGCTTTCCCATTTTAACTTTTCGTCCAGTTCTTTCATGGCAATGCCAAGTTTCCATGCATCGGGCACAAAGGGGTCGAACAGGTCAACCTGGTACGATGCTTCCATGATGGCTTCGGGAGCTTCGGCAGTACCTGCACTGTACGAAACGGTTACTTCCCAGGGAACCGGTAAAATTACGAGCTTCGCCTCTTCGCGACTGAAAGGCAAGCCATAAATATTTCCATTTAATTCGCCCATACCATTAGGGTCGAAGGCTGCAATTTTATCGTTGATATCCATGGGGATTGTGATTTAATAGTAAAGTTAAAAAAAACTGAAGATTATGCCTGGAATTCCTGGTATTGGAATAAAAAGTTGAAACCTGTCCTTGCAATTCGATCAGGAGAAAAGTATTTTTCAGGCTTCTGAAAGCAATTTCAGGAACAAATCCATTCCTTTACGTTTCGAATCGTCGAGTGTGTAACTGATATCATTCTGAAGATACGAAATAAGTTGTTGCTCGGTAATATGAAGCTTCCCGGCCATAACAACCGATTCCGCCGGATGTTGAACTCCCCATTTTAAAGCCTGGCAAAAGGAATTCTCAAAATCAGGGGAAATATCGTTTTTGGTAATCCATGCAGCAAATACAAAAGGTAAGCCTGTGTATTTAATCCATTCACCAGCCAGATCGTAACAATATGAGTATTGAGGGCAAAGGCCAAAGGTCTTGTCTCCGATCAGTACCATTCCTTCATCTTTAGCAGGGTTTCCGCTTAATTCGGAAAGTTTTTTCCACTGCGGATTTATTTTCCAGTAATGCCGGGCAAGGATACGAGCAAGGTTAACTGAGGTGAGGCTGTCGGTATCGAGGTAAATCGTTTTTAAATCAGAAAGCGGTGAATTTGCCAGGAGTAATACTGATTTTACATCCTTATCGGCACCAATGCATAAGTCGCCGATTAAACGGTAACTCTTTATTCCTGGCAAAGCTCCAACCGGAATCAGGCCGATATCCGCTTCATCCGACTGAATTTTCCGGGCACATTCCGAAGGTACATCAAGGCTGAGGTCGAAACCGGAGAGTATTCCTGAGTGTTTTATCCCGTAAATAAAGGGAAGAGTATTATAATAGGAAACGGCTGTAATTCGGATGGGTTTCATGGAGGCGAAATTAAAGAAAATACTATAAAAAAGTATCTTCAAATATTTTAAATATCTGACTTTATGTTTGAAGATAAATCATTACCTTTGCACCCCATTTAGCAGGACTATGAGTGGCTTTTCCGGTATGCTTTTCATCGTATCTGTCTATAAATCAACTTAATGTTAAACCGGCCGAACCGGAAGGCCACATTTAGATTATTATTATGAGTGACGACGTTAAAGCTAACGACGAATTGAAAAACGTTGAAAACGCTGCAGAAGAGACTGTAAACGAATCAGTTGAAGAAGTTGTTGCAGAAGTTCCCGCAACAGAAGAAATGGTAGCTGAAGTAGAAACTACAGTTGAAGAAGCTCCCGCAGTGGAAGAAGTAGTTGCAGAAGTCCTGCAGCAGAAGAAGTAGTTGCTGAGGTTGAAACAGCAGTAGAAGAAGTAGTTGCAGAAGTTCCTGCAGCAGAAGAAGTAGTTGCAGAGGTTCCTGCAGCAGAAGAAGTAGTTGCAGAAGTTCCTGCAGCAGTAGAAGTTGTTGAGGAAGTTCCTGCAATTCCTGTTGCACCAGTAGAATTCGACTGGGATTCATTCGGAAAAAAACATGAATCATATAAACCTGCCGACCGCAAGCGTTTAGAAGACATTTACGACAAAACCCTTAGTTCAATCGGCGACCACGAAGTACTCGAAGGTACCGTTGTTGGACTCACCAGCCGCGAGGTAGTTGTTAACATTGGTTTTAAATCGGATGGCGTTATTGCTGTTTCGGAAACCCGTTACAACCCCGATCTCCGCATTGGTGATAAAATTGAGGTTTATGTTGAGAACCAGGAAGATATGGGTGGACAGCTTCAGCTTTCACACAAAAAAGCCCGTATCCTTCGTTCGTGGGAGCGCGTAAATACCGCTTTCGAAACACAGGAAATTATTAACGGTTTTGTAAAATGCCGTACCAAAGGCGGACTTATCGTTGATATTTTCGGTATCGAAGCCTTCCTTCCCGGATCACAAATTGATGTTAAGCCTATCCGCGATTACGATCAGTATGTTGAGAAGGTTATGGAATTCAAAATCGTTAAGATCAATCACGAATACAAAAATGTGGTTGTTTCGCATAAAGCGCTTATCGAAGACGAACTTGAAGCACAAAAAATTGAAATTATCTCCAAACTCGAAAAAGGACAGGTACTCGAAGGAATCGTTAAAAATATCACTTCATACGGTGTATTTATCGACCTTGGCGGTGTTGACGGACTTATCCATATCACCGACCTTTCGTGGGGACGTATCAATCATCCTGAAGAAATCGTTCAGCTTGATCAGAAGATCAATGTTGTTATTCTCGATTTCGACGAAAACAAAAAACGTATCGCCCTCGGTCTTAAACAACTTAGTGCACATCCATGGGATTCGCTCCGCGAAGACCTTAAAGTGGGTGACAAAATCAAAGGCCGCGTAGTTGTGATCGCTGATTATGGCGCATTTGTTGAAATTGCACCTGGCGTTGAAGGTTTGATTCACGTTTCGGAAATGTCGTGGAGCCAGCATCTGCGTACAGCTCAGGACTTCCTGAATGTAAACGATGAAGTTGAAGCAGTTGTGCTTACACTCGATCGCGAAGACCGCAAAATGTCGCTCGGTATCAAACAATTGATTCCTGATCCATGGACTGACATTGTTACCAAATATCCTGTTAACTCACGCCACACAGCTACTGTTCGTAACTTTACCAATTTCGGTATTTTTGTTGAACTCGAAGAAGGTGTTGACGGACTTATCCATATCAGCGACCTGTCGTGGAGCAAGAAAATCAAACATCCTGCCGAATTCACCAAAATCGGTGAAACTATTGAAGTAGTAGTTCTTGATGTTGATGTTGAAAATCGTCGTTTGAGCTTAGGCCACAAACAACTCGAAGAAAATCCTTGGGATGTTTTCGAAAGCATTTTCACCAACGGATCGACTCATAAAGGTACGGTTGTAAGCACTTCCGATAAGGGCGTGGTTGTAGCACTGCCATACGGTGTCGAAGGTTTCGCTCCTACACGTCATGCATTGAAAGAAGATGGTTCAGGCCTGCAGGTCGACGAATCGGAAGATTTCAAAGTGATCGAATTCTCGAAAGAGAACAAAAAGATCATTCTTTCGCATGCTAAAATGTACCAGGATGCTAAATCAGCAGAACGTGCAAAAGAGGACAAGAAGGAGGAAAACGCTGAAATGACTACCAAACGCGCCGTGAAGAAAATCAAGGAAAACCTTGAAAAAACAACCCTCGGCGACCTCGATGCTCTTGCTAACCTGAAAGCTTCGATGGAAAAGAAAGAAGAAGAAAATAAAAAATAATTTTCTGATATCTTAATACACTTCAAGCCGGAAAGGTTAACTCTTTCCGGCTTGTTTTTTTTATATTTGCAGGGATGGATAGTTATCACCAGCAACGTTTTATTCTGATTTATTAAACCGTTTTCTATCCTCGGTTTGTTATGTATTTGAACATCTATACTCAATATCGTGCTTTATAAGCAATAATCTGCTCACCCCTAATCCCCAACCCATCTAAAACCTAACCCCCAAAACCTTCAACAAATGCTTCCCTTCTCCCTCACCATCCTCGGCAGCAGTTCAGCCACACCCACCTCACAGCGTAACCCGACGGCTCAGTTGCTTAATCATGGCGAGAAGTTATTCCTGATCGATTGTGCCGAAGGTACACAGGTTACGCTCAGGCGGATGCATGTGCATTTCAGGAGGATCAATCATATATTTATCAGTCATTTGCATGGCGACCATTTTTATGGACTGATCGGCCTTATATCAACCATGCATTTACTGGGTCGAACCAAAACGTTGCATGTTTATGGGCCCCCGGATCTGAAGGAGATTATTGATATTCAATTACGTGCATCGCTTACCACTTTGCTGTACCAGATCGAATTCCATACTACCCAGGCCGAAAAACCCGAGATTATATTTGAAGATGAGCACCTGACCATAAGTAGTTTCCCTATGATGCACAGGATTCCGACAACAGGGTTCCTTTTCAGAGAAAAGCCTTACGAGCGCAAAATAAATAAGGAAATGGCTGAATTGCTTAAAATTCCGGTACACCTTATGCCGGTTATAAAGGCCGGAAGCGATTACCTGTCTCCTGATGGCACATTACACACCAACGAACATATTACCATTGATCCTCCGCTGGCACGAACTTACGCTTTTTGTTCCGATACAGCCTATTTTGAAGACATAATTCCGATTGTAAAGGATGCCGATTTGCTTTACCACGAAGCTACTTTTATGAACGACAGAGCCGCAAATGCTGCCGATAAATTTCATTCCACTACCGGCCAGGCTGCAACAATTGCTAAAAAGGCTTGTGTGAAAAAACTAGTAATCGGACACTATTCAGCGCGTTACGACAATCTTGAGCCCTTGCTCGACGAAGCCCGGTTTGTGTTTCCTGAAACTGAACTGGCTGAGGATGGAAGTGTTTTTGATATTTAGATTTGCCCCTTGCTGTGAAAGGATTATTACACCTGAATAGTTAATAAGTATCTGATTTTTAATCTTATACTAATTTATTGATATTCAATTATTTGCTTTGTTAATATTACTGTTAAAATCAGTGGTTATAAAGGCTGATAAATTCATATGGATTACCTGTCCAGTTAATAAATTTTAGAAAATCGTCCCACTTTACAATTATAGATGCAGTGTTAATACAAGGGTGAAAGCTGATAGTTTTGCTCTGAAGCAGGTTCTGATCGAGGAATACATGAACATGATGTCCGGTATCATTAATAAGTCCGAAAGGCGTAACCGATCCCGGTGTTAAGCCCAGATACTTCATCATTCTTTTATCGGAAGCAAAGCTGAGTTTGCCCTGTTTCAACTGCTTTTCCAGCTCATGGATTCCCATCTGCTGCGTATGTTTCAATATCACAAGGTAGTGCTTATTCCCTTTATGGTTCCTGAAAAAGAGGTTTTTACAGTGGGTTGCATCCAGGTCCTTCCAGTATTTCATGGCTTCGTCGATGGTAGGAGCGGGGGGATGCTCGTGGTATTCGAATGCAATGCCGAGGTCGGAGAGGACTTGGTATAGGTTGGGATCGCCGTTCATGGGAAGAGTTTCAGGGTTACAGAGTTTCAGGGTTTCAGTGTTTCAGAGTTTTGGGAGTTCGGATGTTCAAATGTTCGATTGTTCTGTTATTCAATTGTTCCCTGCCTGCTGAGGCAGTCAGGCAGGAAATGGCTTCGCCGTTCAGTGGGTTCGCAGTATAATTGGCCTTTTATTCCTTGCTCATTGAAAATTGTTTGTTTGTCATTGTTAATTCATTAATTATCAATGAAATATTCACTCCCGATAGTTATCGGGATCACTTTTCACTTTTTTCACCCTGAGCGGTTCCGTAGCTATCGGACGAAGGGCACTTTTTTCACCCTGAGCGGTTCCGATAGCTATCGGAACGAAGGGCACTATTCACTTCATTACAGTTTCCTCACCTTAATATTCCTGAATTTCACCCCGCTTCCATGGTTTTGCAGGCCGATATGACCGCTTTTCGAAATGGCATAGCCCGGAAAATCTTTCCATTTGCTTTCTGCTTTCTTTTGTTCCCATTCGGGTGAATAGGCCTGGAATTCAACTGTTTTTATACCGTTCAGCCAGTATTCCACATGTCCCTTGTTATAAACTATCCGGCTGTGGTTCCATTCGCCGGCAGGCAATAGTTTTTTATTCGCTGCTGCAGGGTACATGCCGTAATCGGCGGCAGTCTGCTGCCAGTCCTCAAGTCCGCCCGGCCAGCCTGCATCATCAATCAGCTGGTACTCAGGACCGGTTTCATAGGCAGCATGGTATTGTGCTCCTTCGAGCACATGGTAAAATATTCCGCTGTTACCGGCAGCGCTTATGTTCCATTCGAGTGAGAGTTCGAAGTTGTCATATTCGGCAACAGTTATGATATCGCCGGCTGTTTCGCTTCCTCCTTCTCCAAGGCAAAGTAATTCGCCATTGCTAACACTCCAGCAACTGAATACCTCATCGCTGTTAAAGCCTTTCCAGCCGCTGAGCGTTTCGCCATCGAACAATAACTGCCAGCCCTGCTTTTTCTCCTTAGCTGTGAGGCTGTTGGCAGGCAGGGTTTGTGTGGTTTGTGCAAAAAGGCTGTATGAAAGTATCATGACGGCCGAAAGGGTAAAAATTCGAATCATTTTTCAGAATATTATTGTGTTATTCCTGTGCTGCGATTTTAACAGGATCAGCATACTTCTCCTGAATCCGCTTGTTTCTGCACTATCTCAGCATACGCATTCATAGACGGACTCAAAAATACAATTTTTAGTATTAAATTTAGAATTAATACCAGCATTCTGACAGATTATAGAAAATTCTTTTTACTTGAACGGTTTAGGTTTGAATTGCAATAAAAGTTGTACCAAACTACTGTTCAGATGGTTTGAAATCGAAAAATAACTGAATTTTTATAATACCTGTTGATAAGTGCAAACGTTTGCGGTAACGATTTCACGAAAAAAAATCCGGAAATGCTTAAAAAATAGTACGATAGGATTATGAAAATATATTTTGAATGCATAGTTTTGTAATGAATTGCGAGGATTTTAGTACGAATACATTTGGTCTTTCGTTCCGGAAATAAACAGGTCCTGTTTTTCAATGTTTTTAAAAAGTATATTTTTTCGGAATGCTCAAAAATATTTTTCTCAGAAGTAAGTAAAAACTCCCAACGTATGAAAAAAGCTTTACAATCAATTTGCCGTAATACTGTAAAGGGATTCCTGTTCCTCTCCCTTGTTTTTTTGAGTCAATCCTACTTCGGCTCTGAAGTGAATGCACAAATTTATGAACCCGAAGGGCTTAATATGCCTGGTGCCTGGAACAGCTGGACCAATCCTCCGGTCAACAATCTAGCCTTAGCCAGCAGCACTCAGGTTACTGGCGGACGCATCGTGAAAATTGCCGTAGGTACAACACGCTGGCAAAGCAGCTTCAGCGTAGCAGCTACAGGTGCTGATCTAATCGGCGGAACCTACGAATGGCTTTTTACCAGCGGTCCTTCAACCAATGCTTTCGGCAATAAATGGGCTAACGTAACCGTTGCCATGAATACTTTACAAACCTATACCAAGGAAGGCGCTAACAACAACTCCGTTACCCTTGTAGATGGTAAATGGTATACGGTTAATTGGGAAGACCTTGGCTATGTCGACTGTCGTGCTGTTTTTATGCCTACAAGTGCTCAGCCGGTAAGTATTTCTGCGGTTTCGGTGCCTTCAGCGGTTAGTGCCAATTCCCCTGCTACAATTAATGTTACGCTTTCTCAATCCAAAAGCGCCGAAGAAATAATTTATACCCGCTATACAACCGACGATTGGGCTACATCAACAGCCCTTGTTACCAACTTTACCGGTACAAGCGGAACAGTTGTTATTCCCGGGCAGGCAGCAGGTACAGTGGTTTCGTATTATGCGTTTTCGTCAACAGTTGCTGATTTAGCAGCCGATTTTGATTTGTACACACTAAAACTGAATAATAACGGCGATTTAAACTATTCCTATACTGTAGCACCGCCACCGCCTGCCATTACATGGGCCAATTTACAGTACCCGGCAAGCGGAGCCATTGAAACCGGTGACGACTTTATGGTTTTCGGGCAGGCTTATATTCCCGGCGTAAGCGGACAGGCTACGGTAACGCCGGGTTTGGTTGCATGGGTTGGGTATAGCACTTCCAACACCAATCCCGACACCTGGACAAACTGGATACCCGCTCCGTATTATGCCGCTGCCGGTAACAACGATGAGTTTTCGGCTAACCTGGGCACAGCAATCACAGCGCCCGGAACCTATTATTACGCCACACGTTTTCAGCTAAATACCGATCCCTATGTTTATGGAGGCTTCGACGGAGGTTTCTGGAATGGCACTTCCAATATTAGCGGTACGCTTACTGTAACTGATCCTATCCCGGTTCCTGATTTCGATTGGGTTAACCTGCAACACCCGGCCAATGGAAGTATTGAACCATCTCAGGAATTCCTGGTTTATGCACAGGCATACATACAGGGTGTTACAGGGCAAGCTACAGCTGCTCCGGGAGTTACATCGTGGATAGGCTACAGCACCACCAACTCGAACCCTGCCACATGGACAAACTGGGTAGTAGCTCCTTATAGTGCAGCCGCAGGTAATAACGACGAATTCATTGCCAATATAGGCGCTCAGATCAGCACTGCCGGAACGTATTATTATGCCAGCAGGTTCAGGTTAAACAGCGGCGACTATTATTACGGCGGATATTCAGCCACGGGAGGTGGATTTTGGGACGGAACAAACAATGTTTCAGGAGTGCTTACAGTATCTGCTCCTGTAGGTACTTTCCCGGTTCTTTTTACCATTATTGATGGTACGCTCAACAATACAAATATCAAGCTGAAAGGCCAGATGACCGATTGGGATACCGTAAGTATGACAAACAACAACCATACCTGGACCCATACACTCACCGTAGCACCCGGAACTTACGAATGGGGAGCCATCGAAGACGACGGAACAGCAACCGGCATATGGCTGATTACAGGTCCTAACCTTGTATTTACGGTTGATAGCCTGGGCGTGATTTCCGGTACCGTAACCTATACAACCCTGATAACTGGTATGGATGAACTGGTTTCCGTAATACGCATATTCCCTAATCCGGCAGCTGATGTTTTATTCCTCGAACTGCCCCAAAATGCATCCGTTCGTATTACTGATATGCAGGGAAAACTGATGTTACAACAGAATTATAGTAATGGTAATCACCAAATTGATATAAGCGGATTAAAATCAGGCTTATATACAGTTGAAACGATTTCGGGTAATTCAGTTCAAAAGCAGAAAATAATCAAAAAATAATTGAACGTTTAATTTAGCACATTGCATTAGTAATTGAGAGGCTGCCTGGAATTTTCAATGAAGATTTCGGGCAGTTTTTTTTTAATCCGTTTTAATCCGTTCTTTTCCGCGTACATCCGCGTTCTAAATCCGGCTCCTTCAGTGTCAGACACCCTGCGGGTGTGCAGACACTAAGTCGCGGATAACGACCGAAGCGCAGAAACACCCGAAAACCGCCGGCATATAGGAAATAGTGCCTACGTTCGATTTTTTATTCGATTCGCCTTCCTGCAGAACTACCGAACTGCGGTCGACCACTTCGGGTGAAAATACTACCTTGATGCCTTTCCAAACACCCTTTGTATGCAACCGCTTACGGATATAATACGCCAGTTTGCAATTGTACGATTCGTCAATATCGGCAACAATAACCTGCATGGGATCGTATTTACCTCCGGCACCCATCGAGCTTACCACCGGCAAACCCAGTTGCACACAGGTAACCAGCAGGAATACCTTGGGCGAAAGTGTGTCGATAGCATCAACCACATAATCGTAGCCTTGTTGGAGGATTTCAAGGGTGCGTTCGTCCTTGATGTATTCGTAAAGCACGGTGAGTTTGAGGTCGGGATTGATATCGAGCAGGCGCTTCGCCATAACTTCGGTTTTGGCAATTCCTTCGGTGCTTTTTAAGGCCGGAAGTTGACGGTTGCGGTTGCTGGTATGCACGGTATCGCCGTCGATAATCGTCATGCGGCCAATACCGGCGCGGCATAGCTGCTCGGCTGCCATAGCACCCACACCACCCAATCCGGCAACCAGCACATGCTTTTCGCGGAGGGTGGTGATTTTTTCGGGACCGATCAAAAGTTCGGTGCGGCTAAGCCATTGCGGGACTGACATAATGTTTTAATACTAATACGCCGCGAAGGTAAGGATTCCGTGGCTTATGGCTTTTTGAAAATTCCGAGATCGGCAGGAATTCTGAAAATTGTTTAACCGAAAATGAACAATATTAAACATTAATGGTTTTAATTAGTACAAACTTTAAAACAATAAATAAATGAAGAGACTACTTTTTTATTCCGCAATTATCAGCATGTCAATACTTTATTCCTGTGCTGGTTCAGAAGGGAAAAAGGCCAGCATAAGCGAAGCCGACACCATTATTGCAAACACCGAAGGTGCTGATAAATATGCAATCATTCCATCCGACGGCGTTGTGGAGTGGAAAGGATTTAAACCTACAGGCGAGCATTTCGGAACGCTTCAGATTAAGTCGGGAACGCTATATATGAGCGAGAATACCCCGGTTGGAGGTGACTTTGTGATTGATATGCAAAGCCTGAAAGTTCTTGATCTGGAAGATCCTGAATACAATGGAAAACTGACAGGTCACCTGAGTTCGCCCGATTTTTTCGATGTGGAAAATCATCCCGAGGCTAACTTTGTGGTAACACAGATTGTACGCTCGAAGGAAAGCAGCACCGCTTACACTTTATCCGGTAACTTAACCATTAAAGGCATTACCAAAAATATTGGCTTTATGGTGGATATAGTGGCCGATGGTGATAATGTTACAGGCACAACACCCGCCTTTACCATCGACCGTACTGCTTATGATATACAGTTTAAATCGAAAAAATTCTTTGATGATCTGAAAGATGATTTTATTAACGATGAATTCGAACTTGTTATCAAACTGAAAGCAACAAAAGAAGCTTAAGCCGGAAAATCCTGATTTTAGAATTGGTTTATAACCGGTCAAATGAAAAAAATAGCCATGGCGACTTTGCCGTGGCTATTTTTATTTTAAGCAATATCATTTTATTTTGGAAGGGATTGGTCTTTTAAAACCTGAACCACGGCCTTTCGGGTCCCATCATTCCCATCGGAATCATTACAAGTATCAGGAATAAGGCAATGCTTGTCCAGATAAGGGTACGTTTGTGCTTGCCTGCAGGATCAACCCTGCGTTTTACCAGTATACTTCCTGTTTGCGCTAAAGCAATGGCAATAATATTTACAAAGGAGTGTTCCACTGCCCAGTAACGAAGCGTTGAATCTTTCATGGCAGCGCCAAAATCGCCTAATGCCTGTAAGGTAAAAGGGCTCAGGACAAAATAAAGCAACAGGCCAACCAGCAACTGAATGTGAAGGCTACTGATAAATACCAGCGACCAGCGTTTTTGAAAAGGGCTGTACATCGATTTCGATCGGAGGCCTTTGATGGCAGCTGCAATTACTATAATAGCTGCAATAAGAATCAGCCAGCGGTTCCAGGAGTGTACATAAAGTGAAAGGGTGTATAAAGTGCTCATTAAATATTGTTTTGAGTATAAACGGAAACCCGTGGCTTTTGTTTATACATTTTAGTATTTTAAATTAGCGAATTTAAGAGAAAACAAAATACGAATATCTTATTAAGCCTTATTCCTGTAGGATTGATAGCAATTGAAGTGCAGCTCGTTTAACTCAAAAAAGACTATTTCGGATTATAAAGCCCACAAAAAAAACACCGGAATTGCCTTTAAAACAACACCAATGTTTATTTGAAACTCGTATTTATAACAGATTAATGCTTTCCTGTAAGGCTGAAAACCTTACTTCCGCCATCCCATGTTTTGGTGGCTAAATCGTCGCATGTGCCGTCGCCGTAGTCGATGGTGGCTATCCACTTGTCGCCTTTGTAAAATTTAATGATCCCGGAAACTATGAAATCGCAGTCATCGGTGGTTACCAGCGGCTCAACGATTATCTTGGTGAAATCTGAATCTTTATCGCCCTTTCCTCGTTTGTCGAGGCTGAAGCGGGTGGTATTTCCGTCAACGGTTTTTGTTGCAATATTATCGCAGCGGCCATCTCCAAAATCGATTGTACACACTAAAACGCGGTTTTTATAGTATTCGATGGTTCCGGAAACTATGTAGCGGCAGTCGTCTGTTTTAACAAGGCGCTTGGTAATGATTTTTGTTAACTCGCCGTCGCCTTTCACTGAGAAGTCAGCTTCGAGGCTTTTCAGATCACTTTCGACACTGCTGCTTTTCAGGTCCTCATTTTTTTTGCATGCGCTGAAGGTGATCATCATCGCGGCTGCAACCATGGCTATCATGCTAAGGGATCGTTTCATATAGTTTGTATTTTAGTTTATAATTCAAAGTTAAGTGAAATTATAATACGGTGTTCCCAAAATGTAAAATAAAGCGCTTTGTGCCGGGTTCAGTGTGGCGGGTTCCTTTTGCCGGGTTCCGTTTGCCAGGTTCCCAGTGCCGGGTTCCCGGTGCCAGGTTCCTTGTGCTAAATAATATTTATCGATAACTCATTCAATAAATTATATAAAATCATCAACATTACACAATCATCGTATTGTATCACAGCCCATCACCCCTCGCCACTCGCCCCTCGCCCTTCGCCCCTCGCCCTTCGCCCTTCGCCCCATCGCCCATCGCCCCTCGTCCCCCGTCCCTTTAAAAAAAGTTCCCATCAAAATACGCCCATAACTCAAAAAATATCACTAAATTCATAGGGTATTTTCATCCTGAGGTATCTTATAGATGTAAGCCTATCATTAAAAAACGAATTTCTAAAACCATAAAGCCATGAAAACTATTGTTCAGAATGCCATGCGGGTCGGGATGATTATACTGTTTATGTCCTGTTTTGGAGCCACATACGCACAGGTAAACGCCGACTCATTTATAACCGTTACCGGGAAACTGAAGGATGCCAAAACCGGCGACAGAATTATGTATGCAACCATTACCATTCCCGGAACAGGGATAGGGACTGTTTCCAACTCTGATGGTGAGTTTACATTGAAGGTCAGCAAATCGCTTAATGCCGATGTTTTCGAAGTATCGCACCTGAGTTATGCCACAGCCCGCTTCGAGGTAAGCGAGTCGACAGGAAAAGATAAAACGTTTATACTGGAGCCTCATTTCGTTATGTTGCAGGGTGTTTCTATTATTCCACGCGATGCCCGCGGTGTGGTTGAATTTGCCCTGGGGAGCGTACGAAAAAATTATAGTGAAGTCCCGAACAGTATGACAGGGTTTTACCGCGAGACAATAAAACAGCGCCGCGACTACATTTCGATTTCCGAAGCCGTTGTTGATATTTACAAAGCTCCCTACACTTCCATGCAAATGGACCAGGTTAAAATTTATAAGGGTCGCAAGGGAACTAATGTAAAACGGGCTGATACACTGATGGTTCAGCTACAGGGCGGGCCCAATATCGCTATGCTGCTCGATATTGTAAAAAATACCGACCTCAGCATTGCACTCGACAACCTCGATAATTACCATTTTGAATTTGCAGGAATCGTAAATATCGACGACAAAGCCAACTGGGTGATCAGTTTCGAACCCAATGTGGTGAAAGAAGATCCGCTTTATTTCGGTAAACTGTATATCGAACAGGATAATATGGCCATTACCCGGGCTGAATTCAGCCTCGATTTGAAGGATGAGTATAAGGCATCGCAGGTATTTATTCAGAAAAAACCTTTCGGACTGGTATTTTTGCCAACGTCGACCAGTTACCTTGTTACTTACAAAGAACAGAAAGGTAAATACTACCTTAACTATGTGCGTGTTGATTTGAAATTCCGCTGCGACTGGAAACGCCGCCTTTTCAAAAATTACTATTCCGTAATGTCGGAAGTGGCAATAACCGACCGCAACGAAGAAAATGTTGTTAAATTTGCTAACCAGGATTTATTCAGATCGAATATGGTGTTTGCCGAAAAGGTTCAAAATTTTACCGATGTCGATTTCTGGGGCGAATACAATATCATCGAACCTGAGGAATCCATTCAAAGTGCGATTAAGAAGCTGTCGAAAAGTATGAAAAAGGAGTGATGTGGGATGGGGGGTGGGATGTGGGAAAATTGGTCTGATTAGCCTAGTTAGAGTTTTAGTCTGAAATCTCCAGATCATTAATCGACACAACAATAATGCAAAGTGCAAAATTCAAAGTGCAAAATTCAAAGTTAAGGAACCTACTTGTTGAAATGCCTGGTTTAGTTAAAGTCCTAATCTACAGAAAGATGTAAATACGTCCCAATCTTTGAAAAACAGTAACAAGTTTTATACCTTGCTTCGATCAATCACATAGCACGACATTTTACCTTTGCATTTTGCATTTTGCACTTTGAATTTTGAATTCTCTAAATCCTCCAACCACAACTCAAAATACTCGTAACCCCTAACCCCAAACCCCTGAATCCTATCCCGGTAGCTATCGGGGCGGATGTATAAAAATTGGTGTGATTAGTCTAATTAGGGTTTTAGTGTGAAATTTCCGGATCAGTGATCGACATAATAATAATGCAAAGTGCATAATTCAAAGTGCAAAATTCAAAGTTAAGGAACCTACTTGTTGAAATGCCTGGTTTAGTTAAAGTCCTAATCTACAGAAAGATGTAAATACGTCCCAATCTTTGAAAAACAGTAACAAGTTTTATACCTTGCTTCGATCAATCACATAGCACGACATTTTACCTTTGCATTTTGCATTTTGCACTTTGAATTTTGAATTCTCTAAATCCTCCAACCACAACTCAAAATACTCGTAACCCCTAACCCCTAACCCCTGAATCCTATCCCGGTAGCTATCGGGGCGGATGTATAAAAATTGGTGTGATTAGTCTAATTAGGGTTTTAGTGTGAAATTTCCGGATCAGTGATCGACATAATAATAATGCAAAGTGCATAATTCAAAGTGCAAAATTCAAAGTTAAGGAACCTACTTGTTGAAATGCCTGGTTTAGTTAAAGTCCTAATCTACAGAAAGATGTAAATACGTCCCAATCTTTGAAAAACAGTAACAAGTTTTATACCTTGCTTCGATCAATCACATAGCACGACATTTTACCTTTGCATTTTGCATTTTGCACTTTGAATTTTGAATTCTCTAAATCCTCCAACCACAACTCAAAATACTCGTAACCCCTAACCCCTAACCCAATAGCTATCCGGACGGATGTATAAAAATTGGTGTGATTAGTCTAATTAGGGTTTTAGTGTGAAATTTCCGGATCAGTGATCGACATAATAATAATGCAAAGTGCAAAATTCAAAGTGCAAAATTCAAAGTTAAGGAACCTACTTGTTGAAATGCCTGGTTTAGTTAAAGTCCTAATCTACAGAAAGATGTAAATACGTCCCAATCTTTGAAAAACAGTAACAAGTTTTATACCTTGCTTCGATCAATCACATAGCACGACATTTTACCTTTGCATTTTGCATTTTGCACTTTGAATTTTGAATTCCTTAACTCCTCTTATCTCCCCACCTTGTACCTCTCATTCCTCATCCCCTAAACCCCAACCCCCAAACCCCAAATCCTTTCCAATGAGCCTGTCTGACATCCTTATTCAGAGAAAAATCCAAGGTGGCGACATTGTGGAATTTGAGCGGCTTTTTGTGAAATATTACGAGCCCTTGGTGCGGCATGCTGATAAAATACTGAATGACCTGGATACGGCGGAAGATACCGTGCAGGAGTTTTTCTATAATTTCTGGAAGAACAGGGAATCGTTTACACCGAAATTATCGCTCAACGCATACCTGTACCGCTCCATAACCAACAATGCCCTCCGCCACCGCGAACACATGGCCATAAGAAGAACCTATACTGAGCATGTTTTAAGCGGTGTCAGCGAAACGGAGTTTGCTGATGTGCCCGAAAATGTTGAAATGTCGGATCTGAAAAAAGCCATAAATGCAACCTTGCAGCAAATGCCCGAACGATGTTCGCAGGTTTTCAGGATGAACCGTTTCGAGGGGAAAAAATACCGTGAAATTGCCGAAATCCTATCTATATCGGTTAAAACAGTGGAGGCTGATATGGGCAAGGCATTGCAGATGTTCAGGAAATCGCTGGAAGAATATTCACGCGAAGGCCTGAGGATTAGCAGCGATAGTAAATGATGCGATGAGAATTTTTACAAGGAATAATACCTAATACCGACCCTGCCATGAAAACAGATGAATATAACCAATATGCCGAAACTCTTGCCAGATACCTGGGTGGTGAAATGAGTGGGGGCGAGTTGCAGGATTTTGAGAATGAAATGATGGCTTCGGAAGAGGATAAAATTATAATACAGAAAATGAAAAAACAATGGAAAGCGATAGAAAGCTTAAGTGAAACAAATACACCTGATACCCGCAAAGCATGGACTAAACTTCACAACCGCCTGGAGAGCGAAAATCTTATCCCTGCCGAAACTGTGGTTGTTAAAAGCAGGCTGATGCCACGGCTTTTAAGGGCGGCAGCTGTTATCCTGATTCTGATGGGTGTTGGGGCCGTTATTTACTTTGCGTCCGATCGTAAACCCGCAACCGAGATGGTAAGCCTTGATACCAAAAGCGAAGCGAATACGCTGATAAAAACGCTTACCGATGGCTCGGTTATTTATATAGCTCAGAATTCGCTGTTTTCGTTCCCGAAAGAGTTTGATGGTAATTCGCGAAACGTGGCACTGCAGGGAGAAGCCTTTTTTGATATTACACCCGATCCAGGTAAGCCTTTTATTATCGAAACCGACGAAGCACTGATACAGGTGCTGGGTACCGCTTTTAATGTAAAAACGAAAGACGGAACTGATTTTGAACTCTTTGTCGATCGTGGCAAAGTAAAAGTCAGTCTTAAAAACGATCCTTCGCAAACACAAATGGTTGTTGCCGGCGAAAAAATAACCGCACATAAAAAAAGCCTCCTGAAATCGAAATATATTGCAAATCCTGACAATCGCTGGTACAGGCAGCGCATGCATTTTAAAGACGAAACGCTTCAAAATATTATAAATGTGCTGAATCGGAATTTCAGTACTACATTTGTTATCAACGATAAGGAAACGGGGAACCGGAAACTGACAGTTACCTTCCATAACGAAACTGTCGAAACAATGACTGAACTCATTTGTGTGACCCTGAACCTGAAAAGCCAAAATGTAAATGGGTCTGTTGTATTATCTCAAAATAAGGAAAACACAAAGTAGCACTGATTGCGCAAATACCAGCAGTTTGTCCTTCTTTATTGCAGCCTGTATAATGTGTACAGGCTTTTTCCTGTTTTCGGCCAATACATCGTATGCACAGGTACCTCTATTGGAGAAACCTATCAGCATTCCGAAACAAAACATCAGTCTTTATAAAGCACTCGACCTGATAAGCCGCAGTGCCGACTGCTTTTTTATATACGACAGCCAGGTGGTTGAAAGTGATAAAAGGCTGAAGCTGTCAGCCAGCAATGAGCCGTTAAAGGAAGTTCTTGAAAAAATCCTGAATAATCCTGAGTTATCATTTAAAGTTATTGGGCAGCATATCCTTATCTATAAATCCGGGCAAAAAGATAAGGTTCCTGCTGTTAATCAGCCTCTTATCACGGTCGAGACAGATAGTGTTTACAATATTTTGATCCGCGGGCACATTTTCGACAATGAGAACAAATCGGCAATACCCTATGCCACTATTGGGATTCCTGAACAGAACATTGGTACTGTTACCAATACCGAAGGCTATTTTACGCTGAAAGTTCCTTCAACATTCACAGGCACATCCCTGTCGGTTTCGCATATGGGATATATGAGCCAGCGTATCCCGGTTCAGCTGATCAAAGAGCAGAAGGTTGATATATACCTCGAGCGGCGGATCATCTCCATTCAGGAAGTCATAATCCGTTATACCGATCCGTATGTCATACTTCAGAATGCCATGGAGAGGCGCGACCATAATTACAGTCGCGAACCGGTTTATATGACTTCCTTCTACCGCGAAGGTGTGGAGAAAAATAAACGATACATCAGTTATTCCGAAGCGGTTATCAAAATTTATAAATCGTCATATGCCCTCAGCGAGCATTCCGACCAGGTAAAACTCCTCAAATCGCGGAAAATTGAAAATTCGAATCCCCGCGATACGGTGTACCTGAAGCTTAAAGCCGGCGTGCTTACTGCTTTATTGCTCGATGTGGTTAAGAATGTTCCCGGGTTTCTTGATCTTACGCCCCCGTCGCCTTATACGTATTCGTATTCGAACCTGGTTTCGTACCATGCACGCGATGCGTATGCCATCACCTTCGTTCAACGCGAAGATGTGAAAGATGCTTTATATACCGGCACTTTATATATCGATAAGGAGAATTATGCGATACTGGGTGCTGATTTCGAAATAAATCCGGATTTTATCGATAAGGCTGCCGATGATCTTGTGCTGAAAAAAAGCAGGAAACTGATCGTGCGGCTCGAAAAAATCAATTACTCCATCACCTATACTCCTTTTAACGGCAGGTATTACCTGAACCATGCCCGCTGCGATATTCAATTGAAAACCAGGCTGCGACGCCACTTCTCATCCGATAATTTTAATACTTTCCTCGAACTGGCTACCTGTAATATTGATACTGTAAATGTTTCGAAATTCCCGCGGCAGGAGGTACTTAAACCGAATATTGTTTTCTCGGATGCAAACTATATTAACGATGAAACATTCTGGGGCGATTATAACGTGATAGCCCCCGAAGCTAAGCTGAGCGAAGCTCTTTCGAAAATCATCGGGAATATTGAAACAATCGAATAAGTCCAAGCCATTATGGTTGTTACTGTATGCATATATTTACTTATATGACTATTGAAATGCAATAACGAAAAGTTTGAAATGGTATGATTATTGCAAATATTTATATCAAACCACTTAAGGTCGGATTTATCATACCTTAACAATAAACACAGCGTCATGAAAAGAATAAAATTTTTCAGCATTTCAATTCTCCTTGCTTTTATGGCCTTCACAGTTTCGGCCGTAAATACTAACCAGGAGAGGCTAAATCTTCCGGGTGATAACCTGAATCTTTTTGCTGTTATGAAACTGTTCCAGGAATCGGAAACACTCGAAGGTTTTGAAAGAAGCCTGAATGCCGAAGATTCGAAAATCAATAACCTGGACCTCAACGGCGATAACTACATTGATTACATCAAGGTTCTCGACTATGTTAATGGCACGGCTCACACCATTGTACTGCAGGTTGCCGTGAATGAAAAGGAAAACCAGGATGTTGCAGTTTTTACCGTTCAGCAGGATGCCAATAACCAGGTTCAGGTTCAGCTTATTGGTGATGAAGCCTTATATGGTAAGGATTACATTATCGAACCCAACTACGCCGACAACGGATTGAATGGCGAAACACCCAATCCAGGTTATACCGGTAATACCCGCACCGTAGAAGGCGAAACCGTGATTGTTAAGCAAACAACCGTTTATGAGGTTGCTGCCTGGCCTGTGGTAAGGTATATTTATATGCCAACCTACGTGGTATGGCGCTCACCCTGGTACTGGGGGTATTACCCGCACTACTGGCATGCCTGGACTCCTTTCTACTGGGATTACTATTACGGATACCATTCGCACTGGAATCACTATTATTATGGTTATTACAGGCCAAGTCACCGTCACCGTTATGCACATTGGAACGATCACTACTACCACAGCCACAGGTCGTACTCAAATACAGTATACCAGCGCCGTAACAGCGGTGCCTATGTAAGCACTTATTCGCGTCCCGATACGCGTAAAGAAGGCTCAGCTGAATACAAAAGGAGGTATGATGAAAACAACCAGCGTTCGGGTGCAACACGCAGTTCAAGCACCATTTCAGGAAGGAAGGATGCCACACCCCGCACTAATACCAATGTAAGTCGTGGAGCAGAAACCAAACGTGGCGATGCTAATACCGGTCGTGAGCAGTCAAAACCAGGCACAGTTACCAACAGCCGTGGCAAGGATACACGAACCGGAACGAATGTTAATACCAATCGTAACCAGGCAAAACCTTCGGGCAACACCAATGTAAGCCGGCCAGCGGAAAAAACTACCCGCACTCAGCCTGCAGCCCGCCCCGAAAGGTCGACTAAAAGAACAGAAGTAACCAAACCTGCAGCAAGGCCTGATGCAAACACATCAACCCGGAAAACTGAAGTAACGAAACCTCAGAGTCGCTCGTCGAAACAGCCGGCAGCCAAAACATCGGTCAGCAAGCCTGCAACTAAACAGGCAGTTAGCAAACCGAGCCGGAGTTCGAAAACATCGAAAACCAAATCGAGCGAAGGTGGTAGAAAATAAATCTCAATAAACTCGTACAACTACATTCAAAAAGGGAGTTATGCTGAAAAGTATAACTCCTTTTTAGTTTAAAAGCTTTGATTATTATAGTGCGGGTGTCGGGTATACAAAATTTAACTTTCTGCTATCTGAGATTCAAGTCTATTCCTTATCACATTATTTCCTGTAGATACCACTTATCCACCCTTTCAGGTAAAAAATACCACTCATCACCAACGCGCCAGCCATAGCCAGTGCCATATCCTTTTGCGAATCCCAAAAGTCGCCCTGCTGACCGTTATATGCTTCGGCATCGTAAGGAGATAATACGATGGAAATTACCCATTCGAATATTTCGTAAATTGAACTCATCGAGAGGATTAATAGGAGAGCTACAAATAATGCTTTTTTAGGCGGGAAACTGAACCATCGTATATTTATTTCACTCAGCGGAATCACAATCAGAAATCCAAACAGGAAATGAATCATCCTGTCGTACTGGTTGCGTTGGAATCCGAAAAAACTGTCGATGCTGAACCCTGTTAAACTGTTGATCCATTGATCGTAGGGTGTGTTTGAGTAGATCCAGCGGGCACCTATCATATGGAAAATCATAAACAATACAATGAATATGAATGAGCTGTTGCTGAGTGAATTTTTAATTGTGACATAAACCAGGAAAATTGCCACCAGCAGTGTTACCGAATGCTGAAGGTACATTTCGCGGGGATACAAGGGCTGTATGCACGATACAATAAGTACCAGGAAGTAGAGTAGGAGCAGACCCGTTTTTAACCTTCGCTTATGCATAAATTTGTATTTCGAATACTGGTAATCCGAACAGCTTGTTTCCGAAACTCTTCCAATGGATTCGATACCAGTCTTATAAAAAGAGTTAAAGAGTTTTCACGATTCTTTACCCAGAATTCAGGAGTATGAACAAATTTAAGCAATAATCCGGGTTTGGGGATCAGATTGATAAAATTCCGGGATGGTAAATGTTCCATCGAGAAATGAAAATAATAGAATATGATTCTCTGTTCACAGAAAAAAAATCACATCATACTAAACTTTAATCGTCTTCCATCTCCCCCGTTTAAAATAATACCAGGCAAGCAGAGCAATCAGGGTTTCGGCTGCCGGAATGGCAATAAATGCACCTGTAGCACCCAGGTTCAGGCTGTTTGCCAGAAAATAGGCTAATGGAATCTGGAACAACCAGAAGCACACGAAATTAATAATGGTTGGTGTTCGTGTATCGCCTGCACCGTTGAGCGCCTGAGTCATTACCATGCCGATGCCATAAAATACAAAACCTGCCCCGATTATATGCAAGGCCTGAACGCCGTATGCCACCACTTCTTCATCGTGGGAGAAAAAACCAATCATGGGATAGGCAAAAAACAGGAATGCTCCCATTACCAGGGTCATAAATACAGCATTATATTTTGCAGTCAGCATCACGCTTTGCTCGGCCCTGAGCATTTGTTTTGCCCCCAGGTTTTGTCCTACCAGTGTTGCCGCAGCATTACTCAGTCCCCAGGCCGGCAGAATAAAGAAAACCACATTACGTATGGCAATCTGGTATCCTGCCAATGCATTTGTGCCTCCGGTTTCGGCCACCAGCCGTGCCAGTAATATCCAGCTTCCGCTTGCAATAATAAATTGTAGTGTAGCCGGCCAGCCTATGTTGATTATCGATTTTATAACAGCCGTATCGGGTACGAAATGATGCTTTTTGAAACGTATGATGCCGCTCCCTTTAAACAGGTGATAGCACTGATACAGCAAACCCGAACTACGGCCGGTTACGGTTGCTATTGCGGCACCCTTCAGTCCGAAATAATGGATCAGGATAGGGCAGAGTATAATATTCACCAGGCTGGCGATCCACAGGCTTCGCATGGCCATGGCTGCATCGCCTGCACCACGGAATATCCCGTTGATCAGAAACAGGAACATAATGGCTGCGCTACCACCAAACATGATGCGGGTAAAAATGGTTCCTTCGGCAACTACTTCGGGGCTTGCACCCATCAGCGATAAAATATCACCGGCGTAATATGCACCTGCCACACTGATAAAAATCGTGCCTATGATAGCAATAATCAGCGATTGGGCTCCGGCATGTGCTGCTGCTTCCGGATTTTTTTCACCTATACGGCGGGCCACAATAGCTGTTACGGCAGTACTCAGACCAATGGCAAGTGAATAAACAATGGAAATAACCGATTCGGTAAGGCCGACTGTGGCAATGGCGTTTGGACCAAGTTTGCCTACGAAGAACATATCCACAATGGCAAATACACTCTCGAGGCTTAATTCGAGTATCATGGGAATAGCAAGCAGAAATACGGCTTTTCGGATGCTTCCCTGGGTATAGTCCTGCTCAACACCGCGTATTGCCTGCTTTATTACCGTGAAAACTTCTTTTATCCTTGTTTTTTGATCCGAATTTGCCATCAAGTGAAAGTGAATTCTTATACAAGCATAAACTTAAGAAAATGTTTGATAGTGGCAGGAATAAATAAGTATGAATTTAGAGTCTGTTTAAACATTTAATAATGTACCCTCTCCTGCCTGGTGCAGGCAAGCCGACCCTCCCTGCGTTATTGCGAACGAAGCGAAGCAACAGGGAGAGACAGAGGGGGTAAAAAAGCAAAAAGTAAATTTTAAACAGACTCTAAGCCTGCCGGAATGTTTTGCAGCAGTTTATACAAAAATAAAAAATAGTACGAAGTAGTAGTGTTTGTAAACCAGGTAATTATATTCCAAAGTTTTCGATAAGTTGCTGAAGGATCATCTGGTCTTTTGGTGAAGTATCCTCATTATACGAAATTGTGATTATTCCCATAAGATCATCTGATACCACGACTTTTTGAACCTGTTGAAAAGTTATTTCTGAAGTAGTATCAACGCCCATTATTTTTACCGCGCTGGCCTTATACCATTGCGTAGCGCTGTTTGTACCCAGCCGTATATATCTTTTTCCAACTATTGAAAGCATTTTCGAAGACTCGGAAAATACATTTTCCATATAGTCGGCCAACGTAATATTAAATTCGGTAAGTTCGTTCTTGCCAATTTGAATTACCAGGTTTGGCCTGAATAATTCGTATTTTTCGTCAGGCGAAACAAACATGTACATGCTTGGTTTAAAATGATTTCTAAAGTCGTTGTTATCGAGGAAAGATTGAAAATTATCGGAATAGGAATCAAGCAGGTTGATGCTTTCATTCAGATTTATTTTACCCTTATAAGGTAAATCGTCCACAACATTCACATCTCTTATTTCGTCGGATTCAATATTTTGAATTGGCCGATTTGTATCGTCCGCTCCTTTTTTAAGTCCAAAAAGAGCATAAAATAAAACAGTTACACCAACCCCGGTTTCGATAATAAAAGTTGTAAAAAGCGTTTTTTTGTATTCTTCTGCCAGGCTGCCCAGGCCAAAAAACAGGGCAAGTATGGTAAGTATCGTAATTACTATGTAAAAGCCGATGAATATCCAGAAAAGAATCCATCTCATTTTGTCATTCTGATCTCCGTTCATAGCGATAATTTTAGGTTGAAGAATTTATTTATATGTGGTCTGCTTATTGCATGAAACAAAAATGTAATGATGGTATCAGTTCAGATGTTGCCGCCGTGTAATACATTCATCGATAATCAGGGGTGATACGTCCAGGTAAAAAATAAATCACTATCGATTTTAAAAATAACAAACCAAGGCATATTTAGTTCAGTCTCAAACTCTAGCCCAATATTTCTCTTGAATCAATTATAAAATCATCCACGACTATTATAACTCTTTGATTTTAATATTTTTCCA
The DNA here is from genome assembly GCA_963714825.1 of uncultured Bacteroidales bacterium. Classification (GTDB taxonomy): domain Bacteria; phylum Bacteroidota; class Bacteroidia; order Bacteroidales; family UBA4417; genus UBA4417. The sequence continues at coordinate 163,935 of CAVQQF010000007.1, forward strand.
CCTTACCTTTATCCCGCCTCCATCGTGAATCTGAAGGGCAATAAATCCCTTTCCCGCGCCTATTTTCTCATCTGTAAGGTTCACCATTTGTTTGCCATTCAGCCAGGAAGTAATTTCGTTATTGAAAACACGTATAATCATGGTGTTCCAGTCGTTGGCATTCAGCATCGCTTCGTCCTCAGGTTTTGGTAAAACCAGCCAGCCCCGGCCATACGATTCGTAAATTCCACCGGTGTGTTGCCCGGGAGGTGCTACTTCTACCTGCCAGCCGCTGATTTTGGTGCCTTCGATTCCTGAGCGGATAAATACACCGCTGTTGCCATTGGATTCCAGCTTAAACTGCAGCGTGAGCTCAAAATTGTAATACTCTTTATCAGTTGAGAGGTATCCGTATTGTTTATCGGGGCCGCTTTCGCACAGCAGTTCCCCGTTTTCGACATACCATTTTTCGGTGCCGTGATTGGTCCAGCCGTTCAGGTTTTTGCCATTGAATAATGTGTCGTAACCGGTTTGACCCATCGCTGTTGAAAGAGTGAAAAAGCTGAAAAGAACCAGGCTAAATTTTATCATAGCACATGAACTTTGTTGAATTTATAACTTGTGTTTGTTTTCAAAGATAGGAATTGTAAGGGTATAAATAGTTTCGCTACATAAATTCCTTTCCCTTCTTTTACGATGGCATACCTTTTTAAAATTGCTTCAATATTACAGTTTGCGGTTCCCGGTTCGACCCGAGCAATTTCCCGGATTTTCAACTTAATAATTTCAACCGCTTTGCCTACCTTTGCACCCTCAAAACCGAATTCAACACTTTTATGGAAATACCCAGCAAATACGATCCCCGATCAATTGAAGATAAATGGTATAGCTTCTGGATCGAAAATAAATATTTCCATTCCGAACCCGATGAAAGGGAACCTTACACCATTGTAATTCCGCCTCCTAATGTTACCGGTGTGTTGCATATGGGCCATATGCTCAATAATACCATTCAGGATGTGTTGGTTCGCCGTGCCCGAATGAACGGCAAAAATGCCTGCTGGGTTCCCGGAACTGATCATGCTTCCATTGCAACCGAAGCAAAGGTTGTTGCCAAATTGAAAGAGGAAGGTATTGAAAAGTCCACACTTACACGCGAAGATTTCCTGGAACATGCCTGGGAATGGAAAGAAAAACATGGTGGAATCATCCTTGAACAACTCAAAAAACTGGGTGCTTCCTGCGATTGGGACCGTACGTGTTTTACCATGGACGAAGCTCGCTATGAATCAGTGATTGAGGTGTTTATCGATTTATACGAAAAAGGACTGATTTACCGCGGCGTGCGGATGGTAAACTGGGATCCACAGGCGCTTACCGCTCTTTCGGACGAAGAAGTGATTTTCCACGAGGTACAGAGCAAACTGTATTACCTGCGCTATAAAGTTGAAGGTACTGAAAATGAATGGGTAACCATTGCCACCACCCGCCCTGAAACAATTTTGGGCGATACAGCTGTGTGTTACATCCCGAAGATGAGAGATTCAAACACCTGGCAGGAAAGAGTGTGCTTGTTCCCTTGCTGAACCGTTCAATCCCCATGATCAGCGACGAATATGTTGACCGGGAATTTGGAACCGGTTGCCTGAAAATTACTCCTGCCCATGATATGAACGATTATATGATCGGGCAGAAATATAACCTCGAAACCATTGATATTTTCAATGCCAATGGAACCCTAAGTGAGAAAGCCTCATTGTATGTCGGTAAGGACCGTTTTGCAGTACGTGATGATATTGTTAAAGACCTCGATACTGCCGGAAACCTTGTGAAGATTGAAGATTATATGAATAAAGTAGGTTTCAGCGAACGGACAAGTGCTGCCATTGAACCCAAACTTTCGATGCAGTGGTTCCTGAAAATGCCTGACCTGGCAAAACCTGCACTCGATGTGGTGATGAATGATACCATTCAATTTCATCCCGAAAAATTTAAAAATACCTACCGCCATTGGATGGAAAATGTGCGCGACTGGTGTATCAGCCGTCAGTTATGGTGGGGACAACGCATACCGGCTTACTATCTGCCCGATGGAAGCATTGTAGTTGCACAATCGACGAAGAAGCATTGAAAAAAGCGCAATTGAAGTTTCCGGATATTAAGGCTTCTGATCTGCGACAGGATGAGGATGTGCTGGATACCTGGTTTTCCTCCTGGCTTTGGCCGATTTCGGTTTTCGACGGAATACGGAATCCTGAAAATGACGATATAAAATATTACTATCCTACCAACGACCTGGTAACGGCTCCTGAAATACTTTTCTTCTGGGTAGCACGAATGATTATGGCCGGTAACGAGTACCGACAGGATATCCCTTTTAAAAATGTATATCTCACTGGTATTGTGCGCGATAAACTTGGCCGCAAAATGTCGAAATCGCTTGGTAATTCGCCAGATCCTATCGATCTTATTGAGCAATACGGGGCCGATGGTGTACGTGTAGGCATGTTGCTTACTTCCCCTGCCGGTAACGATCTGCCTTTGATGAATCCTTATGTGAGCAGGGTCGTAATTTCTCGAATAAGGTGTGGAATGCACTTCGGCTTGTAAAAGGCTGGGATGTTGACGAAAACCTGCAACAACCCGTATATGCCGAATTATCTGTTGCCTGGTTCAGGGCAAGGTTTAACGAAGCACTTGCCAGTATCAATGAGCATTACGATAAATACCGCCTCAGCGATGCGCTGATGGGTGTTTACAAACTGGTGTGGGACGATTTCTGCTCCTGGTACCTCGAAATGATAAAGCCTGCTTACCAGCAGCCTATCGATGCGGTAACCTATAAAGCAACCGTAAGCATATTCTCGGACCTGATGCAGGTTTTGCATCCGTTTATGCCATTTATCACCGAGGAAATATGGCATTTGCTGCACGAAAACTCTGCCGGAAGTATAATGGTTTCCAAAATGCCGGAAGTAAAAGCATTTGATGAGGATATGATTGCTCAGTTTGCCGTGACTACGGAGGTTGTAATGTCGATGCGAACCATCCGTAAAGATAAAAACATCCCGATAAAGGATAAACTGGATCTGATCATTCTTAAAAACCCTGAGGCCCAGGAACTGCTCTTTATCCCCCTGATCGAAAAACTCTGTAACCTCACACCTATAAGTTATGTAAACGAAAAGGTTTCCGGGGCATCCTCGTTTCTGATTAAGGGAACCGAATTTTATGTGCCTCTTGGCGATAAAATCGATACGGAAGCTGAAATAGAAAAACTTACACAGGAACTTGATTATGCACGCGGATTTTTGAAAAGTGTCCTGGTAAAACTCTCGAACGAAAGGTTTGTAGCCAATGCAAAACCCGAAGTGGTTGATGTTGAGCGCCGTAAAATGGCTGATGCCGAATTAAAAATCAATACACTTGAGGAGCAGATTAAGTTGCTGAAGAAATAAGCTGAGATTTATGGATGTCTTTTTACCACGGAGGCACAGAGGACACGGAGGAACACTGAGGGATTTTATTACTGAAGGTCTTTTTCAGAAAGATTTTTAAAAACTCTCAGAATAGTATGCTTTTACCTTGTCCCTCAGGTTATAATTCGACGACATAACTTCTCCATAAGCTCCTGTCGAGCGTATTGCTATCAGATCGCCACGTGATGTAAGAGGAAGAATAAGAGCTTTCCCAAAGCAATCAGAGCTTTCGCAGATGGGACCCACTACATCATAGCGTTCCACTTCGCCATTTGGATTTGTGATGTTTTCAATTTTATGGTAGGCCTGGTAAAGCGCCGGACGAATCAGTTCGGTCATACCGGCATCCAGTATCATAAAATTGGTATTTACCCCGTTTTTAATATATAACACCTTCGATATCAGGCTTCCGCACTGTGCAACCACTGCTCGTCCAAGTTCAAAATGCACTTGCTGGCCGGGATATTTATCCAGGAATTCATCAAACAGGCTGAAAAAAGAAGCGAAATCAACAACGGGATGCTGTTCGGGATGGTGGTAATCAATACCCAGTCCGCCGCCAACATTCAGATGAGGAATATCAATTCGCCGTTGCTGAAACCACTGCTGAAATTCATTGATTTTCAGACACAATGATTTGAATGCACCCAGGTCAGTGATCTGCGAACCGATATGAAAATGAAGTCCGACAAGGCGGATATTTTTTAAGTTTTGAAGTTTCTCAATAATCTCTTCCAATTCCCATTGATTGATACCAAATTTATTTTCTTCGAGCCCGGTTGTAATGTATTTATGGGTATTGGCACTTACATTCGGATTCAGCCGTAAAGCTACAGGGGCTATTTTGTGCATGGCAGCAGACAGTTGATCAATTACCTCAAGTTCCTGCATGCTTTCGCAGTTAAAGCTATGAATATCAGCATTCAGCGCTGTAATAATCTCTTTATCATTTTTACCAACACCTGCAAAAACAATGCTATCGGGAGTAAATCCTGTTTCAAGCGCTTTCGAAACTTCATTTCCGCTGACACAGTCGGCACCGAAACCATATGATCTTATCTTGTTGACGATTAAGTTATTGGCATTGGCCTTAAGTGCATAGTGAACCTCAAAACCATATCGGCCAGCTTCCTTTTTCAGGCTCTGCAGGGTACGATCCAGTAACTCCAGGTCGTAATAATAAAATGGAGTAGGAGTGAGGGTGAATTTATGTATAAGCTCTTTCGAGAAGGTTGTCATGTGTGGAATACTTTTGTTGGCAGGAATATTGGTTTTAAAGGACTGGAGACGGGAGTCGGGAATCGGAAGCCGGGTTCTTTAATAGCTCCAAAGGTTCTATGCTTTCATTATTGAAATGAGTGTTGATTTTGTGCTTTTAAGTTTACTTTTTAGATTCTAAAAGGTTGATCAGTATATCCCTGCCTGCGGCAGGCATTCAACATCCAGCATAAACATCCTTCCTATACCTCCCTATACCCAAACAGCCCTTTATTCAGCGCCATGAGCGTTTGTTTCTTCAGGTCAGTTTCTACAAGGATCGAAATATTGTTTTCGCTGCCGCCGTAGGAAATCATGCGCACCGGAATATCCCTCAGGGAATCAAAAATAGCGGCTGCATAGCCTGGTTTCTCTGCCGGGAAAAAACCTACAATGCTTACTATACTCAGGTTATGGTCAACAATTACCCGGCCGAATGATTTCAATTCGTCGACAATTTTATCGAGTTCATCAGGTGTATCAATGGTAACCGACACAGCAACCTCCGAAGTGGTGATCATGTCGATTGGCTTCCGATACCGTTCGAAAACCTCGAAAACCGCCCGAAGGAAACCATAAGCCATCAGCATTCGCCCCGATTTAATGTTGATAGCAATAATTCCATCCTTAGCTGCAACAGCTCTTACACCTTCGGCCTGGTTTTCTGCTGATATGAGTGTTCCGGGCGCATCCGGAAATAATGTGTTAAGCAAACGAACGGGAATGTTTTTGTTTTTTGCAGGCAGTATACAGGTGGGGTGCAGTATTTTTGCGCCGAAATAAGCCAGCTCGGCAGCTTCGTCGAAGGTAAGTTTAGCAATGGGGAAAGTCTTGTCAACAAATCGAGGATCGTTGTTATGCATACCGTCAATATCGGTCCATATCTGTATTTCATTTGCTCCGATGGCAGCACCCAGAATGGTTGCCGTATAATCGCTTCCACCCCGTTTCAGGTTGTCGATTTCGCCATAATCGTTTCGCGAAATATACCCCTGGGTTATAAACAGTTTGTCGTTTGGGTAATTGTTAAGTTCCAGTTTCAGGTTTGTGGAGATAAACTCCATATCAGGTTCGGCATTTACGTTCAAGCGCATGAAGTTCAGCGCGGGAAGCAATACAGAGTGGATACCTTTTTCTTCGAGCAGGAACTGGAAAAGTGCTGTAGAAATAAGTTCTCCCTGTGCCAGGACAGCTTTTTCTTCATTAACGGTGAACAGATCGCGGGTGAAAGAGCGCAGGTAATCGAAATGAGTCGAAATAAGTTCATTCCCTTTATGTAAAGCTTCCGGAGAATGAAATAATTGTGTTACAACATTCCTGTATTCCCGTTCCAGGTCATTAATCAGGCCTGCAGCCTTTTCGTTTTCGTTACGGTAGAGCAAATGACTGATCTCAACCAATGCATTGGTAGTGCCACTCATGGCTGAAAGCACGACTATTTTTGGGTCATCATCCGATACCATGCTCACGAGTGCATGCATACGTTGAGGAGAACCCACTGATGTTCCGCCGAATTTTAATATTTTCATTATGATAAATTAGGGTTAAAGTCTTTTGCCTTCTTCGCAGGATCTTATCAGTTTCTGTAAGCGGCTGATCCGGGTTTTTTCCTGTTTCGCACTCATAATCCAGTAAAAGACAGTTTTTTGGTGTGATGGTGATTGTGATGAGAAAAACTCCCATGCTTTCTGGTTTGACCGGAGCATACTCTCAAGTTCCACCGAAAGATTCGCAGGCTTATTTTCGTAGCTGTATGCGCCCGACAGTACTTCCTTTCTTTTTTCGAAGGCTACGAGCCCCGAGGCATGCATAAGTCCCTGTTCAATTAGTAATTCTGCTTTTTTGATATTTATTGCACTCCAGTTGCTGTTTTTCCTCCGGGGAGTGTAGCGGTTGCAATAGCTATCCTGATCAAGTGATCGTGCCACTCCGTCGATCCAGCCAAAACACAGCGCCTGCTCTACAGCCTGGGTATAAGTGATTCCTGATTTTTTGCTGCCTTTTTTATAATAGGCTACAAAAATTTCCTGTTCCGTAGAATGGTTTTTTTCGAGCCATTTCCTGAAATCGGCGGCAGATTTAAAATAAACGGGATCCATATTAAAAGATTCTGTATTTCTCCGAAAGTCTTTGCGGTGCTACGTTGCAAAAGGCTGTGGTTAAGGCATCCGATACTAATTCACGACTAGCTGCATTCAGTTTTATGACAGTCCAGCCTTGTTTTCCCCAACCACCATTAACAGGGTACATAACGGAGTGGTCGTAACCGCAAAAAACTGATTGATCAATTTCCGTAAGTTTCACTACTGCCGTTCCCGCTTTTTCATCCAGCGTTGCAAAAATTTTCTTGTTCACCCTGAACGAAGCCTTCTCGAAATGAGGCATTTCTATAGCTTCTTCGAATGAAAGGGCAATTTTGCGAAAAGTTGTGGTGTCGATCATTTATGGTTGCTGGTTGCTGGTTGCTGGTCTAGGTTCTGGTTGCTGGTTGTAGGACTTTATTTGCTTGTTTTTATTCGCAAGTCTGTATCCCTTTTCTTTCTATCGATCTCCGGACCCATCGCCCCATCGCCCATCACCCATCGCCCCATCGCCAATCACCCCATCGCTCATCTCCCCTTCGCCTCTCGCCCAATCGCCCTTCACCCTTCGCCCCTTCGCCCATCACCCTTCACCCTTCGCCTCTCGCCCATCACCCCATCGCCCTTCGTCAAATCACCTCGTAAACACATACTGCACAATATTAGCCCCCATCTGCAGCGCTTTCAGCCGTTTTTCCGGAGAGTCGTGATGTACATCCGGGTCTTCCCATCCATCGCCCAGGTCGCATTCGAAATCGTAGAAACAAACCAGTCGTCCTTCCCACAACAGTCCGAAACCCTGTGGTGGTTTGCCTTCGTGTTCATGGATTTTTGGAAGGCCGTTCTGAAAATTGAATTTCTGATGGTAAATAGGATAGTCGTAGGGTAGTTCAACAAAATCAAGTTCAGGGAAAACCTTTTTCATCTGGGGCCTGATATATTGATCGATACCGTAATTATCCGAAATATGCAGAAAGCCTCCTGCAATAAGGTAGTTGCGCAGGTTTAATGCTTCCTGGTCCTTAAAAATAACATTCCCATGCCCTGTAAGATGCACCAGCGGGAAGTTGAAAATTTCGGCGCTTCCCACGTCGATGGTGGCATATTCAGTTTTAAGACTGGTTTTCAGGTTTTTATTGCAAAAAGTGATAAGGTTGGTAAGTGAGGTCGGATTGGCATACCAGTCGCCTCCGCCATTATATTTTATAAGGGCCAGCTGGTAAGTGCCCTGCGTAAACCCAGGCACTGAAAGGCTGAAAACAAGAACTAAAATCAGTTTGTATTTCTTCATTTTTATTCGTTCGTAATATTAATGATATGGCATGCAACAATGGCTGCCGTTTCGGTACGCAGCCTCGACGGGCCAAGGCTTACAGGTTTATAATCATTTTGAATTGCGGCCTCCATTTCGTTTGTGCTGAAATCGCCTTCAGGTCCGATCAGTATGGTGCAGTCGCCCTTTTGATAGGCCGTTTTTAAATGAACAGGTTGTTTTTCTTCAACATAAGCAACAAACCGGGCAGGGGGAAGGTTCAGTTTAAGGAAGTCGTTAAATTTCACGGGTTCATTCAAAACCGGGAGATAAGCCTTTTGCGATTGTTTGGCTGCTGACAGAATTATTTTCTGCAGGCGGTCGACCCGAATATGTACCCTTTCGGAATGCTCGCAAATGAGGGGTGTAATTTCATCAATTCCAATCTCGGTGGCTTTTTCGAGAAACCATTCGAAACGTGCAATGTTTTTGGTAGGAGCAACAGCCAGGTGCAGGTGGAAGGACCGCTTCCCGTAACCGCTTGTTACTTTTTGCAGCATTACCGGGCAGTTTTTTATGTCCTTCGCCATGATATGCCCTTCGAACAGATTACCCATTCCATCCGTTAAATGAAGGGTATCGCCTACCTGCATCCGGAGCACTTTAATACAATGGTACGATTCGTCACTGTTTAGAGTGATCTGGCATGGAATCGTATTCAGGACCGGGGCTATAAAATAGAGCTGCATAAAAAATAATATCGTTGCAAATATACGAAACAAGAGGAAGCTGGAGTGAAAATGCTTTTGCTGCAAACGGTAAAGTCAACTTACGGTTGGAGCCAGTAAAGGAGTTGAGCAGGTGTTAAAGGGAATGAATCATGTTACTGTCGAACTTTACTGCAAAATGAATCGTGCAATACCTTATTGATGTACTGCTGATGAAAACAGTATATTTCCGGCTTGTATGGCTGGTGCTTCCTGAAATTAAATTTTTTATGTCGACTTATGCCTTTTCAGAAGGGTTTTTACTCGACCTTTTTATTTAATTCGGCCAATATATTGTATTTCGTTTGTCTTTCTTTCCACCTGTCACGCGCTAGTTTTTGCATGTCGGTTGTGGTATCTTTTTCATCCACTATTTCCAGTCCCAGCAAGGTTTCAATAATATCTTCCATGGTTGCAATTCCATCCAGGCCACCATATTCGTCAACGATGAGGGCAATATGCTCTTTTTCTTCCAAAAGTTTTTCCCATAACGTGTACAATACAATTGAATTTGGAACTATAACAATGTCGCGTTTAATGTCTTTCAGTTTTAACTGATGCTGGTCTTCGGCAAGTTTTTCGAAAACGGTCTGCCGAAAAACATATCCGGTAATATTTTCATCATCCTCTGAATATATTGGTATCCTTGAAAATTTCAGATAGTCTTTGTTTTTCAGGAATTCTTCCAATGACAGGTTTTCGTCGGCAACAGCTACAACAACTCTTGGAGTCATTATTTCCGTTACTTTCACATTTTTGAGCCTGAGTAAATTCTGAATGATTTTATGCTCTTTTTCGGTGAAAACACCTTCGTCGGTTCCAATATTTGCTAAAGCGGCTATCTCTTCCCTGCTGGTTGTTTGTTCCTGATGGTTTCTTGAAATCATTTTCGTAATTAATACTGATATTACAACCAAAGGATAGGTTATAACAATCATGCCTTTAATAATATGAGATGTAATCCGGGCAAGGCCTCTCCAATATCTGGCACCAATAGTCTTTGGGATAATTTCAGTTAAAACTAATATTAAAATGGTTAGTACTGCCGAAACAATTCCAAATGATGCTTCTCCGAACAGTTTAACTGCCTGGGCTCCAACGCCTGCCGCACCGACAGTATGTGCAACGGTATTAAGCGATAAAATTGCGGATAAAGGCTTGTCGATGCTGGTTTTTAAATCAATAAATGTTTTCGCCCAAAGATCTCCCTTTTCATATTTAACAATCAGGAACGATTGGGGCGTTGAAAGCAATACTGATTCCATAATTGAACACAGAAACGAAACAAACAACGCAAGAAATAAATAGGCTAAAAGTGTTAACATGTTTTTTTTTGCCAAATTTATATCTTTATTCTGGTATATGGAATTTTATTGATCCGTAATAAATACAAACTAACAGTTAGCAAATGTGCAGAAGCTGACTGTGTGTCACTTCCCAATCAGTTTGCAAGACTCAGGGAGCAGGCTAATGCTCTCTGGTTTACAAGCATTTGGGCCGTTGTTTTTGGCATTATAACGGCCTGTTATTGTATTAGTTAGTATCTCGGTTTGTCTTTATTCTCATTATACTATTCAGGTACTCCGATTTCTTTCATCCGGGTATTAATCCGGATAGAACAAGTTTGAAGATGCTCATCAAACCTGGTATTGCTACAGGGAAAATCAGGAATTTCAAATAAATAATAACAAACTTACCGCCATCACCGCCATACCGGCAATCAAACCTCCTATCGCAATGTGATGTTCTCCATACTCCTCTGCTGTGGGCAATAATTCGTCGAGGGATATGTAAACCATTATTCCCGCAACTCCGGCAAATATCACCCCAAAGGTTGAATCATTGAAAAAGTTTCGCAAAATAAAATAACCTAATAATGCTCCAACTGGCTCTGCCAGTCCGGATAAAAAGGATAACCAAAATGCTTTTTTGCGGTTTTTTGTTGCATAATATATTGGTACCGATACTGCAATACCTTCCGGAATATTGTGAATGGCAATTGCCACTGCAATGCTGATTCCAAGGGTTGGGTCGTTTAACGCACTCATAAACGTAGCTAATCCTTCAGGGAAATTATGAATTGCTATTGCCAGTGCCGAAAACATCCCCATTCTAAGCAACTTTTTATTATTAGCCGGGTCTAAATTTTTTTCTTCAATGTTTTTTATTTCATGAGGGTTTTCAAATGAAGGAATAAGCTTATCAATTATGGCTATTAAAGCAATCCCTGCAAAAAAGGCAATAACAGTATAAATATACCCTGTTTTAAGGCCATGAGCAGCTGATAATGAGTCCTTTGCTTTCACAAAGATTTCAACAAATGAAACATAAATCATAACACCTGCGGAAAACCCCAAGGAACCAGCTAAAAATTTTGGATTGAATTTTTTTGACATAAACGACATTACACTACCAATACCCGTAGCTAAGCCTGCAAAAACTGTTAATCCAAGTGCAAATAATATATTTTCTGTAGTCATTATGTTAGTATGCTATTTAGTTAGGTAATCTATATGTTAATCCAAAACTTTAAAAATTATCCATTGCAAAGTCATTGAAACTAACAATGCTGATAATCAACGTCAATTATTAAGGTAAAGATAAAGTGGTATTTCATAAGGATGAAATTTATTTATTATTTCCATGAATTTAATTTCCCAGATTCTTTATCAACTTGTCTTCTTTATTAACCCGGGCTTGTTAAAACCCATTTGTTACCATGAATAGAAGGCGCTGATTATTAATTTATTATGCTAATAATAGATAGCATTTAATTCAAATATAGTAATTTTTGTTATACGAAAAATCCATTATGCCTGATTTTTTTTATCAAAACAAAAAAAACGGTTTAGGCATAGTGTCGTGTAGGATTGCGAGGCGACAACTTTTTAGTTTACACTTATATATTTTACGAGCCACGAACTATCGCCCCCCCCTTGAAACCCTGATGCACTATATCATTTGTTGACGTTTCGTGTTTTTTTTATGACTGTTTTGAAAGCTTATATACTTCGCGCCATGTCGGCTCTTTTCCGGTTATAAGGATTGATACTCTGAAAATTTTTGCTGCAAGTTTGCGTAAAAAATAAAATGTAAGCAGCAGTACCAAAAATGAACCTGCGAGTTGCCAAAATCCAACCTCAGTGATGGCCCATCTCATTGGCATTGATGTTGCTGAAGTTAAAGGAAACCAAGAAAGAAATACTGACAATGCGCTATCGGGGTCGCGTGTTACTATAAATGAAGCAATTACAAATACAATCGGCAACATCATAAGCGAACTTTTTCCCGAATTATTTGGGTCGGTGATTATAGATGCAATGGTAGCAAGTATAGCATTCCAGATTAAAATTCCGGCTAAGGCAAAAGGCAGATACAAGATTATTGAAGGTAAATATAAATAGTCGAGAATACCGGATATGGGCATACCCGTGAATTGGAAAAAAAGCATTCCGCCAATAATACTCAGTACCGAATAGGTGAGCATTGATGAAATACCTGTTAAGGTAATACCAAATATTTTCCCATCCATCCACACCTGCGGACTGATGGCTGAAACAATTTGTTCGGTTATTTTTAACTGCTTTTCGCCTGTTATAGCGGTGAACTGATAGGCAAAGCTAAGAAATACAGCCAGAATCATAAGAGCGGCAAAAAAATAGGCAAGCACTAATCTTTTCTTTGAATTATTGGTATATAGAAACGATTCAACTACAGGTGCTGCTGACAATACTGCGGAGAGTTGATCGGGGCTTAACCCGATTTTTCGCATTTCCCGTTGCTTGTGGTATTCAGTTAAATACTTCTTTAGCTTTTTAATGGCTCGTGTGTTCTTATATGCGGATAAAGTAAGTGTTTCTCCATCTTGTTCAATTAAAACTCCTTCTTTTTCATTTTTTAAAGTCTCCAGAAACTTTGTTTTTTGCTGTGCCGGAATCCGGTTTAGTGTATAGTCATTTTTCAGGATGTCTGTTAAAGAGGAGTCAATATTGTTAATGACTGATATTTCCGGTTTCTTACCGGAATCGGAAAAAGCGAGTTTCCCCCCAAAGTAAAAAACTGATGACACAACAAGCATCATAACTATTCCGATAGCTTCATTTTTGGGTTTGAAAAAACGGCTGAACTCCCAGCGTGTTACAGTAATTACTTGTTTCCAATATTTCATTATCAATGCGCTTTAACAAGTTGCAGAAAAATTTCATGAAGGTCGGGCTTGTGACTCCTTATATCACAAATGCCTTCAACCTTGGCCAATTGATTCAATACACTTTTCATGTCGGTTGTTTGCCCGAATGTAAGTTTTACACGTAAATCATCAATGATGCTTACATTTTCAATACCGCTCAGTTGTTGAAAGGTGGATTCATTAACGGGTGATTCAAGTTGCAATTCGATGATTTGTTTTTTGCCAAATGTTTGGTAAATTCCTGATAATGAGCCATTATATAGCTCCATACCCTTGTTAATCAGGAATACTTTATTGGCTATTTTTTCAACCAATGGCATTTGATGTGCACTTAATAAAATTGTAGTGCCCTGTTTATTTATTTCCCTGATAAAATCAATAAATTTTTCCTGGTTAAGCGGATCAAATCCTGAAAATGGTTCGTCGAGAACAGCAAAAGCAGGTTTATGAAGTATGGAAGCTACAAACTGAATCTTTTGTTGATTTCCTTTCGAAAGTACCTGCAGTTTTTCTTTTGCCCTATCAGCCAGGTCAAGCCTTTCAAGCCACTGCAATGCAGTTCTTTTTGCATCCGCCTTATCCATTCCCCTGATGGATGCAAGATAAATCAACGATTTCAATATCGGAATATCCAGATAGAGTCCTCTCTCTTCGGGTAAATAGCCAATACGTTCAGCATCAGGTAACTTATTCGATTTGCCGTTCAGATTCCATTCTATTTGTCCGCTATCCGGTTTAATAATATCAAGCAATATTCGCAGTGTTGTTGTTTTTCCTGCACCATTTGGCCCCAGAAAAGCAAAAATATCTCCCTGCTCAACAGAAAACGAGATATTGTTCACAGCTTTAACATTCGTAAAAGCCTTACTAATTGAATTTACACTAAGAACTGTTTTTTGCATTTTATCAGGCTTATACAATGGTTTTTTTTGTCAGCATATACGGTAAGTTGTATGAGTACTGGCAGATAGCGTGGTGATTACCGTTCAAAACGCTACACAGTTTGAGCGGGCTACAAGACTTGATATTTAATACATTGCCTGCCGTTACTAATACAAAATGTTGTGTGCTGTTTATCATTTTTTTGTCTCTTCCCAAGGGTTATATGAGCCAAAATTCCAAATATGTCCTTCCATATCTCTGCATGAATATGATTTTCCTCCATAATCTTCTTCTCTCAGTGTGATTATGATTTCAGCTTTTTCAGCAACTGCTTTTTCGTAATGCTCATTGATTTGGTCTATAACGATATATGGAGCTTGCGTATTTATTCCATCAATACTCTCAGGAGTTTTAAAATATTTTCCATACTCATTGTTATTCATGGAACTTAGCATAATCATGCAGTCACCCAGAACCAATTGAGCATGTTCAATGGAATCATTTTCTCCTTCGACTATAAGATGCCTCTTAAATCCAAATGTTTTACATAGCCAGTCAATTGCTGCCTTAGCGTCTTTATATCGCATGGCGGGAATTATTTTTGCTTTTTCAAATTTCATATTTTTCATATTTAATGGTATTTCAATTTGCCTTTCATAGGCTATTGGGCATAAGTGATGTTAGCGGGTGTTATTCTGTCTTTTTATGTTTTATGTACTGAATCCATTGTTTTTCAAGGGTGTATTCTGGCAAACCATATATGGTTTCAATATTTTCAGGCTCTTTTATCAGTAAAACCAATTTGTCAATACCATAAGTAACAACAAGGAATTCGACAATAGTAACAGAAAGCCCATAACCATTCATGTGGCCAAATTCCATAGCCGATGCGGTATTAAGTTGTGTCCAGGTAGGCGGCACCTTTTCACGCAAACTGGATTCTACAGATTTTCGAATATGTTCATTTATCTGGCCTGCTTCGTATTGTGCATATCCTTCGTTAAGCCATTTTGGTAATGCGGTAACGGCTTTATCCCCAATTGCATAATACACAGCAATATGTACAAATTCATGGACAATCACCTGCATAAGGGATTCATAGTTATGAACACTTCCCGGATTCAATGGTGATACCATCAATAATTCATCTCCAATACATGAGCCAACAACCCAGTCAGGTGCATCAGGATAATTTATTGCGACATGAAAAGACTTAATATCTGGAAATACGTTCACGTTAATATTTTTTTTGATTTGTATCCCTAATCGATTCGTGATTCTGGCGTAATTATTTTCCAAAATGATTGCAAGTGAATCTAAAACTCCAATGTCACCTTTGGTTGAATAGAAGGCGAAATGCTGACTTTCTTTTGTTAAAGTCAGGGAGTCGGAATTTTGCCCGGCTAATTTTGGAATTGTTAAAAACACAAAAATTGCTATTGAAAGCATATTCAAAACTATAGGTCTTATTTTCATTCTCATGGCTATATGACTTTATTCGTTTTATAATTCTTAAATATCCCTTTCACTGTCAATTGCATTAATACCCGCTAACTTGCATATACCCCTCAGGGTGCTAGTCCTACCCCCCTATACAATGGTATGAGAGGTCGGATAACAATCAGTGATATCTTTATCAAATATATTAATTTTTGAAATGTGAAAGTTTTATTATCTTAAATTCCGCAACAGGAGACGAAGTTGTATTGTTTTCGGTAGATTTTTTATACGATTCCGCTTTCGAAAGGGCTTGCAAGTCGTTGCCTGTTAAATACCTGCTTAAAACAGCAACAGATTTGTTTATCATTTTCGCTATTGCTTATATGGTTTAATGCTTTCTGAAATCAGTTGAAAAGGCAAAAAAAGCCTGCAACAAGGCAGGCTCTTTTAAATTCAGTATTCGCTAGCGGATGATGAGTTTCTGCTGCTCAAGCGTGTTGCTACCCGTAATTTTAACAAGGTACACACCCTTTGCAAGCCAACCCAGGTTCAGGGTTTGCGAAAGTTGCGGGCTAGGGTTTATTTTTTAATGATAAACCTGTGATCCCTGTGCATCGTATAACTTAACAGTTATATCTATTGGAACAAACAATTGTTTATTAAAAATCTGAGCGGGATGCAGTTCAACCGGGAACCGAGGCCGAAGGACGAGCTCAGCGTAAGCTATTAATCGCTGGGCGCTGCGCGCTGCTCATATTCCTATTTATTGGCAAGTATTTTTTATTCTTCAGTCATAATGAAATCTGCATTTCGCTATTAGTATTTCATCGTCTTTCACTTTATAAATCAATCTATGTTCGCCATCAATTCTGCGTGACCAAAATCCTTTATACTTATGCTTCAAAGGCTCTGGTTTACCTATGCCTGAAAAAGGAGTTCGAGAAATGTCTTTCAACAAGTCATTTATCTTAGACAACATTTTCTTATCTATGTGTTGCCAATATAAATAATCTTCCCAAGACTCATCTACAAATATGTATCTCATAGCTCTAAAAGATCTTTCTGAAATGATGAACCTGTTTTGAGCTTTTCAACGGCCGAATCTAATCTTTTTTCATTTGTCTTAGATGACAACTCATGATAAGTTGCATTAAGTGAATTATATTCGTCTAATGACATTATAACCACGCCTCTGTCTTTGCCTCTGTTAATTATCAAGGTTTCAAAGTTTTCAGTCACTCGGTCAAGATAGTGTTTAATATCTTTTCTAAAATCGGAAATTGTTGTTGTTAGCATGATATTGTTTATTTTGTACGTTTCAGAGTACAAATATAAGTACAAATATTGAAATATTGTAAGTTCGTGAGATTTTTTAAAAAATAGTCGCCAACGGTTGCGATATATCAAGTGCGGGCCTCAAATGCGCTGCATTTTGCTGCCAGCACAAATATATGTAAAGAAACCAAGCTGCAGCGTTTTGAAAGGCTTACCGGAGTAAATCCTTGTCTGTGCCCGGTATGCAAAAAAGGCAAAATAATAAGAGTACGCCAACTGCCCAGCATTCGCTCACCAGGATATAGCTTTGCTTTTCCTGCCCCTGCCATGGCACTTTCCGTTGAATAAAACATTACGTTTCTAAGTGCCGCTAAGGCTATGCCTGACAGCCGGAAAACAATGCAAAACCCAACGCCGACTGCTATACATTGTTTTATATTCCGGTACTAAAGCCGGTATCAACAGCATTTTTCTCCGCCAATAGCGCCAGCATATATTAAATAAAAACTCCAAAAACCGGCTTTAAGTAAATAGCCTGCTGGGATGCAGTTCAACCGGGAACCGAGGCCGAAGGACGAGCTCAGCGTAAGCTTATAATCGCTTGGCGCTGCGTGCCGCTCATATTCCTTTTTATTGCCAACAGTACTTTTAATCTATAGAAATCAAAATATATTTTTCAAATCCTGCATTCCAATAATAGCCATAATCTCAACCATAGAATCATTAATTCTGTAATATATAGTGTCAGAACCACATGGGCATCTTCTATAGCCTTCTTTTATATAGTCCACTGATTCGAATGAAAATGGCCTTTGGGCAATTATTTCAAAATAATCAAAAAAAGAATAAAAGTATTTGTCTGCTTGAGTTATTCCAAACTTTTTAACTCCAAATTGATGAATGCGAATCAAGTCCTCTTTTGCTACATTACTTAATCTATATTCAGCCATTAAGTAAAGACTTTGACTGTTTTAAAATTTGCTCTTTGGTGTCATTAGTAAATCCACTTCTTTCGGATTTTTCTAGTTTTGCCCTAATCCAGTCAATATGAGCATGCTGTTTTCGTGCCTGTCTAATCAAATCATTAACAAGTTCACTTTTACTGGAATATTCCTCGTTATCTACCTGAGCTTTTAACCATTCATCATTGGGTTTCGAGAAAGATATACTTTGTCTTGGCATGGCTTTGTTTTTTTGTATTTATGATGCAAAAATACACCAAATATGAATCAGTTGCAAATTTTTTAGTATTGTTGGCAACGTTTAGTATAAGAATAGTAGCCGACTGCGTAGCACTTTCCTGTCAAGTTACACGAAAGTTGAAGCGGGCTACAACCCTTGTATTTAATACTATCACGCCTATTTTGTATGTACATTGTTGGCAGCTGGCATTAGTTCATTCATTCCTATGGTTTTCATAATCAATTCAGAGATATTATCTAAACTCACATCTTCTATGTTTATCTGAAAATCTGCTCGTTTGTACGATTCATTGAAAAAATTATAATCCGCTCGGATCTCCTTTAAATATCTCTTTTTCTTCGATTCATCCAGTCTTTCCGTTATCGGATTTGAGTCCTTGTCAAAAAAAGTTAATCTGTCCAATACGTTCTCAAATGAATCATTTAAACAAATAGAAATTAACTTTTTGTTCTTATGTCGTTTATACACTTGCAGATATGAAAATTTCAATCCCGATGGTGTCCCAGAAATTACGGAATCAATATTTTTTGAGAATAATTTATCTAAAACAATGCTGGCTTTTTCTCTGTATCCGTTCATTGTTAAACATTCATCCTGAATCCGTTCAATTGGTTTTTTATAATAATCCTGTATTTCTTCATCCAAGTCAAAGAAAGAATAACCAATCTTATCTGCTAACATTTTTCCAATTGTCGTTTTTCCAATACAGCTTATACCAACTAAATATATAATCATAAAGTCATATTGATGATTAAAAATCAAATTTACGTTTCTCAATCGGAATCGATTTTACTTTCCGAATATTCTCTAATATTTTTTTACATGTTAATTCCAATTTCTCTCTTTCGGGAGGATTTCCCCAAAACAAATCGTCAATCTCCCAATCCTCCGCTTTCATTACTTCTCTAGTCAATTTTTCAGCTTTATCAAGGTATTCGGTCTCATTTTTACAATCACCCGATAAAACTCCAAATCGCAAAGTCAAATCGTGTGACAATTTCTCTGCCTCGATTAGAATTCCTTCATAAGATTCTCTTGATAAATGATCTGTGTCCATCTGTTGTATCTGTTAGTTTTGCTTGCTGCCAACGGTGGCGGTATGAAAAGTTGCCGATTGCGGGCGATTTCCTGTCAAGTTACAAAAAAAGTTATAGCTGGCTACAACCCTTGAATTTACTACTAAACCGGCTATTATTTTTATACATTGTTGAACTAAATCCCTGCGGGATAGCTTTAAAAACAAACCATTGTAGGTCTGTTTTGAGTTTTCGGTTTATCAGATTTTTTTTTACCATTATTCTTATATTTGCCTGCCAATATTTTCTACTGTTTTTATTTAAATTCTATATATGTTAACTTTCTGTTATTCAATGCATAGCATTCTAAAACTGGCGGAAAGTACATAGAGAAAAAAAACCAACTATTTTCTTCAGAATCTAAGCGTGATGTAATTCAACCGGGAACCGAGGCCGCAGGACGAGCTCAGCGTAAGCTAATAATCGCTGGTCGTTGCATGCCGCTCATATTCCTATTTATTAATGCCTGGCATTGTTCATTTTAGTCTTTTTAGTAATTCAATCCAAAAGCCCAAAGCGGAATCACATTGCGATAACCATATTCTATATCGTCTTTTACAACAAATGATTTACCGTCTTTTTCTATTTGGTTTTGCTGTTTGTTTTTACCTCCAACTTCAAACGTATAATTGTCAATTATAAAATCTGCTTTATTTGAAGATATTACTTCATTTTTCAACTCGCATTTGATTGAAAAAGAATGTTTCTCGTAAATTGCCAATATTTGATTTTTCTCCAACCAAATTGAATATGATATTTGTATTATCTAAATATACCTTATCAACTTTTCCTAATCCTCGAATACCACTTGTTTCATTTCGTAACTGCCCAATTAGTCCTGCCTTTTCCATATATGAAAAATAATCATCTAAGGAATTTCGACTTACACTAATCATTTCTGATATTTTGGAAAAATTGGGTTTAAATGGTACGCTTTCAGCAATAATGGAAAGCAATCGTTTTAGTTTTCGACTTGTTCCAACATTTAGGTTTGCATATTGCGGAATATCGGATTCTAATGTTTGTACAATAATTTGACCTAAACGTAAATTCATTTCATTTTCAATTCCAAAAGGATAGTATCCTCGTTTTAAATAGTCATTAAATAGTGGTAATGGATGTTGAATATTCTCAAGTTTCACTTCATTATTTATAATTTGTTCTAAGGAATAAACTTCTGTTTCATAGTTATGAAAGAATTTCAAATATTCACGGAAATGAAAGTCCTTGTAATTTGTAAATTATTGCTCGACGACTTAAATCAGCGGAACCTTTCAGTATATCAAGTACAGAAGAACCGGTAAAAACAACTTTCAATGTAGGAAATGAATCGTAAATATTTTTTAGTTCTCGAGACCAGTCAGTGTACTTATGAATTTCGTCAATAAATAAATATTCTCCTGCATTTTTATAAAAATCACCCGCTAAATCAAAAAGTCTATTTTCGCCAAAATACATATCGTCTGCGGAAACATATAACGTCTTTTTGCTATTTAAACTTTCCTTTATATGTTGCAAAATCATTGTCGTTTTACCAACTCCACGAGCACCAATAATCCCAATCATTCGACTTTCCCACGAAACTTCATCGTATAAATATCGTTTAAAATCCGTTGTCGTACTTTGTAAAAGCGTTTCAAATTTCTGATATAATGTTTTCATAATTTTTCTGAACTATTTTCACAAAGATACAAAAATGCACAACCTATTCAACACTTAATTAATAAAAATGCTCAATCAAATGTGCAATATATTTTTTTGCTAGGCGTTAACGTTTTGCAGCTACCCGAAGGTGGCGATTTCGAAGCGATTCACTGTCAACCAAGCACAAACTTTGATAGAAGCACAAAGCTTGATTTAACCACTGAACCGCTACTTTTGGGTAGGTGCTGTTATAGGGCGTTGTTTATCCCTTTGTCTTTTATATACTTTGTTAGTTCGTCCATTTTCATAACCTTGTCATACTGACTTTTTACTTTTCCTAGTTTACAGTCTTCTGTAATCAATTTTAAAAAGTCGCTGAAGTCTGCATTTTCGTTAGTAAGTCGATTTACTGTGTCCCAGTCTATTTCTTGATTTATTCTTGACGGGAAAAGTATTTCACTTTCAAAAATATTCTCAGGATTTAGTTTGATAATTCCGATTCCAAAAGCATTGTTAAGTCGTCTTACTTCATCTTTGAAAGTTGGGTCATCATCAATATTTAATGTCACTAAGTATCCTTCATTTGCCCAACTAGAATTTGAAACGGCTTGAAAATACGATTGTCGTAGATTGCCGAAATTCAAAGAAATTTTCATCTCAAATGAGAACAGCTTTATTGAGGTGATTGACAAATGGTTTTGGATTTCAAGTGTTTCCGATTTGTAGTCACGAAATGGGAAATAAACACCAACCAAGTCAGGGTGCAACCATTCATTTTGTCCTTTTGTCGCCTTAGAAGAGTTCTCGTGAAAAACTGTCTTTAGGTTAGCTTTGAAATGACTGTCACCGAAAGCATAAGCAACCAACAAAGAATGAAGGTCTCTTTCATTGAATTTTTTAGTCTCAATTTTATCCTTTTTTGCAATTTCAGTGTCCTTCTGCTTCTGAACTTTTTGTAAGTCTATTTGGCTTGCTAGTCGTCTTAAAAAGAATTGTGCAGGTCGTTCACTTGTCTGAATTACAGTTGAATTGTCGGCATTGTTGTTAATGTCCGTGTAGCAATATGCTGCTATTGTCGCCCAGGGTGTCTTGCCGGTAGTTGAAAAGTCACCAAGCGTTCCAAGTTCATTCGCCTTGTCCCAAATTTCTTTTGCAGAAAGTGGTGTCCCGACTTTTTCAATCGTCTTTTCTATAACGTCCCAAAATGTTGTTTTTGCCATTTATTTCTTTTTAGTCCTGTCGTTTTTACAATGCCCTATTAATTGTTTATACCCCTGACGTTGTCAGTGCTATCCACCCATTTCCGGTGGGCTATGTCTGATTTCCGTCAGATATATTTTTATCAAATATATTAAATTTTAAAATGTGCAGGAGTAATAAGCTCAAAATTATGAAATAGGGGACAAAGCCAGATTTCTATGGGTAGTTTGTTTTCCTCCTTCCCGTTTTAAAAAGAGGGCAAGTTGTTGTTTGACAACTGTATGAAAATACCAGTTGTAGTTTTGGTTTACCGTTTTCTCAGAAGCTTTTTCCATGTCAATGCTTTATGAAATCATTCAAAACGGCAAAAAAAAAGCCTGCAACAAGGCAGGCTTTTTTAACGTTGCAGGATACACCTTAGCGGATGATGAGTTTCTGCTGCTCAAGCGTGTTGCTACCCGTAATTTTAACAAGGTACACACCCTTTGCAAGCCAACCCAGGTTCAGAGTCTGCGAAAGTTGCGGGCTCTGGTTTATTTTGTAATTATAAACCTGCGATCCCTGCGCATTGTAAATGTTAACAGTCATATCTTCAAGCTGTTGGTTCGAATACAGTGTAACCATACCTGAGGTCGGATTCGGATAAATATGCACTTTTCGCGTATTTGCCGGCAGCTCATTTGTTGCAGTAGTACTCGAAATAACAACATTATCGATGAATAGATTGTTGCCATAGCGGTTATAGGTTTCGAAGGCAACTTTAATGTTGGGTTTGTTGGCCCATGCAGTAAGATCAATTACATTGCACGAACTTCCCCAGCCACCACCACACCAGTCGTCGGCCACAGCAGGGAAAAATTCCTCCGATTGTTTGGGAACTGTGGCTAATGCACCGTTATCTCTTTCGCCTTCGGCAAAAACACGGGTCCAGGTTGCGCCACAATCGTCGGAAACAAGTACAATCAACGAATCCGATACCGTCGAATACCTGTTGGCATAGGCATGATCGAAGGTCATAAATACAGGATTGGTTCCGGTAAGGTTCAGCGGTGGCGATATCATCCTGTCGCGGCGTCCCGGCGGGATGGAGTAATTATAAAAATTCATCCAGGCTGCTTTGTCGCCGGGAGTATTCCCGCTAACATCTGTTATTCCCCAGGTTACAAGATTATCCGGATTTTCGACTGTCCATCCTTTCTGATCGAAGTTGTTACTTTCGAAGTCCTCGATAAAAGGCGTATAAAATCCGCCTGCAGTAATGTAATCGGTTTTGGTAATTGTGCGTGAGCCATTGCTGTTGCCTGCCTGTAAGCTTACAGAGTAAACGCCTGTCTGCGAAAAAGTTACCTGTGGATTTTGCGAGGTAGCATTAGTGCCGTTTACAAAAACTACCGTATTAGGCTCGAAGGTCCAGTTCCATGCATAGGGGCAGTAAACGGTAGTATCAGTAAACTGAACCACCTGGCTCATATCGCAGAAAGCAATTGGGGTAGCCGTAAAGCCTGGCGCTGGTTTAACGGTATCACTAACAGTAATAAAAGCGGTTTTTACAACAGTGTTTGTCCCGGCAGTATTGGTAGCTATAAGTTGTACTTCATACGTTCCTATTGTATTGTAAGTAATGCCCGCCGGGTTTTTATCCGTTGAGGTTGCAGGCGTACCACCGGGGAAACTCCACTGCCACTGAAAAGGTACACCCAGCGAAAGATCCTTGAAATTAACCTGGCATCCTGCCGGTATTATAGTCCGGTCGGCAGTAAAATCGGCTTCAGGAACCGTATAGTACATATCCGATTTCCACATACCGCGGCCATAGGTGCCGGCTTTTATCCTGTCGCCTGCAGGTGATGCAGGATCGTAGTATATTTCGAGTTCGGTAGCCTTAATAGCCGCCGGCATGCCGTTGTTAAAAGGAATCCAGTCGGTTAATGATTTATCCCTGTAATAAACCCCTGCATCCGAACATGCATAAAGGCCTTCCTGGCTGTTTTTGTAATATACAATACCCGAAAAATGAATATCAGGTAAACTGCCTGTTATTTCAGTCCAGGTATAGCCCTGGTCGGTTGATTTAAAAATTTGCTTGTCCTGGATTATATAAACAGTGTTTTCATCAAAAGGACTGGCCTCAATATCGGAGATGGTATAGCCTGTGGGCAGTGTCGACAATTTAGTAAATGTTGGATTGTCGGCCAGGGCATTGGTGCTGATATAAAAACCGTTTCCGCTCGAAGCATATAAAATATTGGTATTTACAGGCGATTGCTCCAGAACAGCCAGGTTACTTGTATTGATAGTTGATATTTTTTTCCATTGAACACCCGACGATGATGGATTTTTAATGTTTACGCTCCGCCAAACATTTTTGTAACCTATAAACATGATGTTCGGGTTGGTTTCATCAATAATAAAGGGTGTAACCCAGGCGCCTTCTTCGGTAATTCCGTTCACGCCATTGCCGGCAATCTGTTGTGCATTGGTACCAATTACCCTGTTGATAGCGCCATAATACACTGTAGTATAGCGATACTGTGGATTTGTATGGTCGATAGCACATTCCATTCCATCGCCTCCACCTATCGGAATCCAGGTGTTGAGATCGAACAACGAAGTTCCGTTATCCTGGTAGCCGTTGGCTACAAGGTCGTCGACGGTTGCACTCTGTCCGATTTTGTATGCCTGGCTGATAGCTAAGCCATTGCTCAGGTCAGTCCACTGTGAGCCTAAGTTGGCAGTACTGTATACGCCACCATCATTGCCTATGTATATTTTATTGTCAAGCGGGTTAACTTCATAAATATGCTGATCGGCATGTACTGCCGGAACACCACATCCACCGTACCAGTGACCGCTTATTTGCCAGCTGGCACCTCCGTTGATTGATTTCCAAACATTTACACCTCCGGCAAAAATAATATTTGCGTTTACAGGATCCGCAGTTAGAGCAAGATCGTACCAGGCCTGACCGCCTGAACCTGATCCGGTGCACGACCAGTCCATAATATTAGGTGAACTCGACATTTCGGTAAAGGTAAGCCCCGAATTTGTCGAGCGGTATAATCCCCTGAACCCGTTATCACTCTTTGCCAGCAGGAAATATACTATTTCGGGATCGGCTGCTGATACAGCAATAACGCCCCTTGCGCCGCTTGCAATACCGGCAGTAATCAGGTTCCAGTTTTCGCCTGCATCAGTTGAGCGGTAGAAACTACCTCCCTGGGCACCATAAATAATGGTGGTACTTCCGGGTTTAAATGCCAGGTCTTTAAATGCTCCGCTGTTTTTTTGAACCCATGTGGCTCCTCCATCGGTGGTTTTAAAAATACCGGAAGTTGTTCCGGCATAAAGTATCTGCGGGTTAGTGTAGTCGATAAGCATATCGCCTACGGTCCGGTTACCCATTCCGGTGTTTGATAGTTGCCAGGTCGATCCGCTATCAGTGCTTTTCATCACACCTATTCCGGGTGCATCACCGGCATCGCGATCGCCGGTGCCGATATATATGGTGCTGGGGTTTACAGGATCAACTGCTATGGCTGATACTCCGAGGGTTGGCAGATTATCAGTAGTTGTGGTCCAGGTGTTGCCACCGGTGGTGGTAAACCAAAAACCGCCCGAAGGAGCACCTACATAAATTATATCCGGATTGGTAGGATGGAAAGCAATTGCATTGATACGTCCCAGCCCCCTGTAGCCTCCTGTAGTTTCAAATGGCCCCTGGCTGATCCATTGCCCGGATAAAGAGGTTGAGTTGTCGTGCTCGGTCATGTACGTGAGATAAGCATTCCTGACCTCGTCAGCTGCCGGCATGCGGCCATCAGGACTGATGCGGCTCTCCATCATGCTTTCCCATCGTTTGAATGGCTTCCAGCCACATCCTTTGGTGATTTCGCGGTTTTCCCAGTATTTGTTAAATGCGCTTTGAACCTGGTAGAAATTAACATCAGGATCCTGCATCATCGATATCCAATACGGATACTCAGACGTATCGGCCACAACAGTAGTTGACTGAGCCGATAAGCGGGTAAAAGCTGTTAATAATAATATAACGGGTAGAAGGAGCAATGCCTTTTTCATGGTAAGGGTGTATGTGTGAAATTGAAAAATGATTTTTATTAGTATTCAGAACGTAGCAGAATCATCCGCAGATATTGCGGTGAATTTGCTTACGTTTTGCTGTTTCCCGGAAATCGTAAGATGAAGAGAAAGTGTGGCGATAGGAGTAAATATGAGCAGATTTTATTCCGCTTTAACAGCAAGTTTCTTTTCTCCTTTAAAATCGTAGCCCGATTCAGCAATAACGGCACCAATAGCCGAAATGCTCGTGATGGTTGAGTCGAAGCTCACAACAGCCGTTGAGTCGAGGTGTGATGCTGTTATTTCGGTAACTCCGGCAATTTTAGTTACAGCCTCCTGTACGGAGTTTTCGCAACCCGAGCATGTCATTCCTTCGACGGCAAGAGTGCAGGTTTTATTTGCTACAGCGGTTGCAGTTTGTGCAGCATCGTCAGTTTGTGTTGATTTTCCGGCACAACCACCCATAAAAGCGGCAATTAAAATGATGGCAAGTAAGTTTTTCATAAAATCAGAGGTTTTAAAATCCAAAATTAAAGTATTTAATGTTGCAAAATGGTAAGTTTGTTAATAATAAGCATTTTTTTTATTAAGTATAAAAAAAATACTTAAAACCCACCTTTCAACTATTCTTCGAGAGCTGTCAGGTCGCCCGTGTCCTGTCCTAAGACCCTGGCTTTTATAACTCTTCGCATAATTTTACCGGAGCGGGTTTTAGGCAGTGCGTCGGCAAATTCAACAAAAGCCGGCCTGGCGATGGGACCAATTTCCCGTTCGACATGTGTTTTAAGTTCTTCGGCAAGTGCAGGGCTGGCAGTAGCTCCCTGGCGTAAAATCACCGTTGTATGTATGATGTTGCCGCGTAAATCATCGGGCAAGGCAACTGCTGCTGCTTCGGAAACCATATCATGGCTTACCAGCGCACTTTCAATCTCGGCCGATCCAAGCCGGTATCCGCTTACTTTTATAACATCATCAATCCGGCCAATGATCCAATAATACCCGTCTTCATCCTTCCGGGCCGAATCGCCGGCCAGGTACCATCCTTGTTTTGCATATTTTTCCCAGTATTTTTCTATATACCTTTCGGGGTCGCCCAATATGGTCCGTGCCATTCCCGGCCATGGATTTTTAATCACAAGGTTACCTTCTTCACCTGCTTTTACTTCAACACCTGTCTCGTTCACAATGGCTACCTCATTCCCGAAAAAAGGTTTGGTGGCAGAGCCTGGTTTAAGCGGGGTTATAGGTAAGGGAGTGATCATAAATCCCCCGGTTTCGGTTTGCCACCAGGTATCCATAATCGGGCACCGACTTTTGCCAATCACCTCGTAATACCATTTCCAGGCTTCAGGATTAATAGGTTCGCCAACGGATCCCAGTAGCCTGAGTGAGCTCAGGTCGTGACGATCGGCCCAGGATGATCCGAAGCGCATTAATCCGCGTATGGCAGTAGGAGAGGTGTACAGAATGTTAATGCCGTAGCGCTCAATCATTTGCCACCATCGGTTCGGGTAGGGGTGATTGGGAGCTCCTTCGTACATCATTATGGTTGCACCGTTAATTAATGGCCCATAAACTATGTAGCTGTGGCCTGTTATCCAGCCGGGATCGGCAGCACACCACCAGCGGTCTGACGGTTTAATATCGAAAACATACCTGTGGGTGGTGGCAGTGTATACCGAATAGCCACCATGCGTATGAACCAGTCCTTTGGGTTTACCGGTGGTTCCTGAAGTGTATAAAATAAAAAGAGGATCTTCGGCATCGGTTTTTTCGGTGCAACAGTTGGTATTTGCCAGGGGCATACCCATAAGATCGTTGTACCAAAAGTCCCTGTCATTTTCCATATAACATTCTTCACCGGTACGTTTCACGGTAATGCAGACCTCAATAGTTGCCGAACGTTGCATGGCTTCGTTAGCAATAGTCTTAAGTTTGGTAGGTTTACCTCGTCTGAATCCTCCGTCGGCAGTAATCAGAATGCGGCTTTTGGCATCTTCAATCCGCTCGGCAAGGGCTTCAACACTGTAACCACCGTAAACAACGCTATGTACAGCGCCTATTTTTGCGCAAGCCAGCATAGCAACAACCAGTTCAGGAACCTGGGGCATGTAAATGGTTATTATTTCACCTTTTTTGGCTCCCATGGCACGAAGAACATTTGAGAACTTGGTGACTTCACGGTTCAGCGCGTGGTACGAAAATGTTCGTACATCTCCCGGTTCGCCTTCCCAGATAATGGCAAGTTTGTTACGTGTTTCATCTTTCTGATGCCGGTCGAGTGCATTGTGAATAATATTGATCTGCCCACCGGTAAACCATTTATAAAAAGGCTTTTCGCTGTCGTCGAGAACTTTATCCCATTTCTTGAACCATACCAGGCGTTTGGCTTCCTTTGCCCAGAAATCCTCCCTGTTTACTATCGACTCGGCATATAGCGTATCGTAATTTTTAATAATGGCTTTTTTTATAACCTCTTTCGAAGGATAGTACATATTGTTTAATCCGGCTTCAGTTTTGCTCATAATAACTGTTTTTTAAATTGCTATAGGTATTGATTAATGCTAAAGATACTCAATTTATACCTGTCAAATTCAGGCAGAAACACATTTTGTAAATCGGAATGTGTTTAAAATAAACAATTTAGAGGGGTGAAAAGTTTTTGAGAAGGTGGAATTATTGCTGCTGGCTGAATCAGATTTAATCACCTCACACTTCCCTCTCGAGAAGGGAAGGGATGTGGAGTCTTGAAAGTAATTTTTGCAACATCAATTGCAAATGCAGCCAAATTGTTTCGTCAAATATTCTTACACCAACCTGTCAGCAATCATTACCAGCATAATAAACAGGTAATACACGTTGATCAGTACAAATGATTTTCCAACGCTAAACGGCTTGTTGCGGTTAAGCAGCGGAATGAAAATAATAATTAGAAGAGCGGATAGTATAATGATGAGAGCAATGCTCCATATCTTGTCCTGGAGTCCGAAAAGGGGTAAGGTAAGAGCCGATATGGCAGTAGCAGCAATCCAGGTAAAGGTTAATCGTTTAATTTGTTCGGTGGTTAGAAGTTGTGTAAGTGATGGAAGTCCGGCACTCTCGTATTGTTTACCCAGTTTCAGCAGCAAAAGCCAGAAATGGGGTATTTGTCCCATAAAAAAGAAAAAACCTATCGCCAGGGCTCCGGGGTCCAGTAGACTGCCTCCTCCAGCCACCCATCCAGCAAGAGGCGGAAGGGCTCCTACCATCGAACCGGGTACAGCGGCAAAGGCAGTCACTTTTTTCAGTGGCGTATAAATCAGGTTATACCATACAAAGGTTGATATCCCAACCAGAAGGGTTAGCCATCCCGGACCAAAATACAGCACCAAAGCGCCCGAAATAAAATAAACCAAAGCAATAACCGTAGCTCCTGTTTTGCTGATACGGCCCGAAGGCAGTGGTCTTTCGGCCGTACGTTTCATTATGCGGTCGGTTTCCATTTCCTGAACCTGGTTGAGTGCCGATGCACCGCAGGCAAGCAGGAAAATGCCGATAAAAGGTAAAACAAAGCCACGGTCGAACTCGCCGTGGCTAAGTATATAGCCTGTAAAGGTTGTAAATGCAACTGCCACCGATATGCGGACTTTCCCCAGTTCGCTGATGATCCGCAGCAGTTCGCGGCTTTTAGTCAGTTTTTCCACTCAGTGTCATAATGTATTCGATAATCTGGTCTAGTTCTTCGTCGGTAAGCTGGCCTTTATAGGAAACCATGGAACCTTTCGAATATCCTTTAACGATATCGGCATCAGGTTCAAGTATCGATTTCTTGATATAGTCACCATCAACCGTAATTTCGCGTTCCTTTCCGTCGGTCGAAACGGTAACCTTGTGCCCGAAAATACCTTTATACGAGGGTCCTACCAGTTTGGTGCCATCAATGGTATGGCAGGCATTACAGCCTTTCTGATCAACAATAAGTTTACCGGCAGCACCAGGTTTTGCAGCCATAGTCGAATCCATTTTAACAGGTGCCGAAGCATACCATTTATCAAAATCCTCCTGGTTAACCACCTCAACGATAGTACCCATATACGAATGCCTTAATCCGCAGTATTCGGCACAGAACAGGTCGTACGAGCCTACCACCAGCGACCTGAACCACATATAATTATCCTTTCCGGGAACCACATCTTCCTTGATCCTGAAAGCAGGAACATATAAACTGTGGATAACATCGGTCGATTCCATATTCAGCAGAACCGCTTTGTTAACCGGTACAAAAAGGGTATCGTCAATCTTCCCGTTTTCGTATTCAAAGCGCCAGCTCCACATCTGCGCGGTTACTTTTACTTTCATGGCATCGGCAGGGACTTCCCTTTGCGGGATATACGAACTCCAACCCAGCCAGAACATATACAATACGAGTACGAGCGGAATTATCGTCCATATAATTTCCAGTTTATTACTTCCTTCAATTTCGGAAGCAACAGGGTTTTTCTTCCTGTTATATTTGAAAAGGAAATAAATAATGACTGCAGTAATTCCGATTAAGAAGAAAAGGGAGATACCCAGGATAATGGCAAAAGCCATATCTACTCCCCCCGAAAAATTTGAAAATCCTGTAAACATAGTTTTTATCGGTATAAGTAATCAAAAAACGTAATGATGACCACCACTGCATATATGGCAAGTACAAGTGTTACCATAAAGCGGTATATTTTTTCGTCGAATTTCAGGTGCATAAAGTACAAAAGCACGATAGCTGCCTTAACAGAAGCAATAACCATGGCAGCGGCAGTATTGTAAGGGCCGAGATGCACACTTGTAATAACTACTGTAAGCACCGTGAGTATAATAAGACTCAGTAATACAACTATCTGTGCCTTATAGGTTGAAATATGGTTTTTATGTTCGCTCATAGGGCTTAGTGTATTAAGTAGAACAATGGGAACAGGAATATCCAGATCAGATCGACCAGGTGCCAGTACAGGCCTCCGTTTTCGAGAAGCGAAACGCGGTCCTTGTTAACCGAACCGTTTCTCACTTTAGCATAAACAACAGCCAATAAAACCAGTCCGACAACAATATGCAGTGCATGAAGCCCGGTCATAAAGAAATACAGTCCGAAGAACATCATATCTCCTTTGCTCAGGCTTGCCAGGAATTCGCTTCCCGGATAGATACCGTGGTGAAATTTGGCTCCCCATTCGAAATATTTGTTTACCAGGAAAACCAACGCCAATAGTATAGTTACAGCCAGTAAAATCAGCGTCAGCTTCTTATTGTTGGTTTGCAGGGCCGTAATCGACATGGCTACTGTCATGCTGCTTATCAGCAAAATAACTGTGTTTATAAATCCTATGGTTACATCCAGTTCCTGGTGTGCCAGGTGAAATTCGACGGGATGGTTATACCGGTAAACGGAATAAACTATAAATAATCCGCCGAATAACAGTATTTCGGTAAATATAAACAGCCACATTCCAATTTTTGATGCAACCGGATCGAAATGATCAGTATGTGCTACATGATTCTGTTCCATACGCTGTTTATTTAGGCATTAATTCATACGGTTCGTGATCGACTTCAGGTATTTCCTCGAAATTTTCGAGCGATGGAGGCGATTGTATTTTCCATTCCAATGTGCGGCCACCCCATGGATCATCAATTTCTTCGGGTGTCGCTTTGCGGGCTCTGAGCAGATTCACAATCACTATGGTGAGTGCTATGGCAAGTACCCATGAACCTATGGTTGACAACAGGTTCAGATCGGCAAATTGTGGCAGGTAATCATAATAACGACGTGGCATGCCAAGGTAACCCAGGAAAAACATCGGCATATACAATATGTTAAACCCGATGAAGAGTAATAAAAGACTGCGGTTGGCTACCTTTTTATTATACATTTTGCCATACATTTTCGGATACCAGTAATGCAGGGCGGCAAAAAACGCTAATCCCGCGCCTCCAAATACAATATAATGGAAGTGAGCCACCACAAACACAGTATCATGAACATGCACATCGGTCGAAACACTTCCTAACATCAGACCGGTGAGACCACCAATCATAAAAATGAAAATAAATGCCATGGCCCACCAGAAAGGAGGCTCGAAGGAGATAGAACCTTTATACATGGTAGCGGTCCAGTTAAACACCTTAATGGCACTGGGAATAGCGACAAGGAATGTGAGAAACGAAAATACAAGCCGTGCTGTTTCGCTCATTCCCGAAGTAAACATATGATGGCCCCATACCAGGTAACCAACAAAAGCAATGGCAAGACTCGATAATGCTATGGCTTTATAGCCAAATACCACCCGGTGCGAAAATGTTGTTATAATTTCGGTAATAGCACCCATGGCAGGCAAAATCATAATGTAAACAGCAGGATGCGAGTAAATCCAGAACAGATGCTGGTATAATACAGGATCACCGCCTTTGGCAGGGTCAAAAAATCCGATATCCAGCACACGATCGGCCATTACCATTAAAAAAGTAATACCTACTACCGGGGTTGCCAGTAGCTGAATCCAGGCAGTACCGTACAACGACCAGATAAACAGCGGCATACGGAAGAAACCCATACCGGGAGCACGCATGCGGTGAATGGTAACGATAAAGTTGAGACCGGTGAGTATGGACGAAAACCCGAGTACAAAAGCTCCGAATACCGATAATACTACGTTGGTATTTGTTTTCAGACTGTAGGGAGCATAAAATGTCCATCCGGTATCGGGAGGGCCGTCACCCGAAAATACACCAATCAGGATGATAATAGCACCGGCAACAAAGAGGTACCACGAGAACAGGTTTAATTTCGGAAATGCAACGTCTTTGGCTCCTATCATAATCGGAATCATGAAGTTACCAAATGAGGCCGCCAATCCGGGTATGATAAAAAGGAATATCATGGTCAACCCGTGCACGGTAAACAGTGCATTATAGGTTTGAGCACCCATAATTTGTTCACCCGGAGCAATGAGTTCGAGTTTCATAAATAAGCCCATTACCACCCCGGCCAGGAAGAAAAATATCTGCGAATACAAATAGAGCAAGGCTATTCGTTTGTGATCGGTTGATAAGATCCAGGCACGGATTCCGGTGTATTTACCCTGGTATTCAAGGTAACTGGGCATCCGATGTGTATTGAAATTTCCGGTCATGTATAGATGTGTAATTATTGGTTAACTTTTTTTGATTTATTTCTGCGTCCCCTGATCAGCAGGATAAGCAGCAGGGTTACAGCAAATATGATTGTGAAGGTAGCCGTTATACGTGTTATATCCAGCGAATAG
This sequence comes from uncultured Bacteroidales bacterium, assembly GCA_963714825.1. Lineage (GTDB taxonomy): Bacteria > Bacteroidota > Bacteroidia > Bacteroidales > UBA4417 > UBA4417. The sequence goes on from CAVQQF010000007.1 coordinate 197,016, forward strand.
CGCTCCGCTTTAGTGTCGTACGAATAGCAATACTGCAATACTTTTATTAAAGTGGGTGCCGACTTGCCTTTGGCTGCTTCGTATACCGCAAGTTTAAACTCGAAAGGCTGGAAACTGATACCTTTCAGGTAACGGGTAATTTTTCCTTCGGGGCTAAGCAGTATCAGTGCTCCTTCGTGCATAAATTCGTTGTTAACCAGTTTGTACCCAAACCCAACTGCACCGGTTATGCGGGCAATGTTGGCACTGTCGCCGGTAAAAAATGTCCATCCTGCTCCATCCTGATCTTTGATCTGTTTAAGATAAGTATCCCGTTTTTTTGCACCCAGATCGTAGGTTTCGGTTTGATCGAAACTAATAGTAAAAGCCTGGTAATCTTTTCCAAGTGCAAGGTCTGTTCCTCCCATAACTTCGGCAAAGCCATTCATCAGAGGGCTGCATATCCCCGGACAACGATAATACACCAGGCATATAACAGTTGGTTTGTCGATCATTTGCTTCAGGTTCACCAGGTTGCCGTTATGGTCAGTCAGCATAATATCGCCTGGCAGATATTCGTCGAGGTGCTCAGTTATTCCAACCTCAAAGTCTTTTTCGTTTTCAGCGCATATATTGCCTGAATACATCAGAAACAGTACCATTAAAAATGGTAAAGCCAGCAGTTGAATGATTTTTTTCATACTCAAAATTTTTATAAAGGTACTATAGTTTTGTGCAACACTGAATTCAGGGATCCGAATGATTATGCTGACAGATTTACATTTTTTACATTAACACTTATTTTCGGGCTGACCCTTTTTGTTTGCAGTTTTTTTTAGGTACTGTTAATTCAAATTCAGGCAAACATCAATTTAATTGGTTGAATTTTCTGTACTTCTGGTGTATTAAAACCCTCATCAGGTAATTAAACTTAATGAATGTGATGATGAACACTCTCTTCGAGGTAGGGATGGTTTTTTGCAATCAAAGGAGCTTTTGCAAGTGCTTTGCTGAATGCGAAAAGGAACAAGCCTGCCAGTCCGGCAAAAATACCTATTTCAATTATTCCGAAATGTGGTGTTATGGTAATATCGGGCATAACCTGCTCGTAAATATCGGTGTACAAACCAACAAGCAGCACGATGCAGATAAAATACACGAAGTTGATGTTTTTGTCCAGTTTCTGCGGCAGCAGCCCGATAAAAGGTATTAACCAGTTGAGAACAAAATTCAGGATGAAAAATATCATCCAGCCGTTATCCCATCGTTTGGCATAGTAAATGGTTTCTTCAGGGATATTTCCGAACCAGATAAGGGCGAACTGCGAAAAGTACAGGTAACCCCATATAATGCTGAGTCCGAACATATAGCGCGAGAAATCAAGCAGATGATACTCGTTCATGTCCTTGAAATAGCCTTTTTTATGCAGAATAATCGCGATGAGTGCTACAAGCGAAGTGCCATGATAAAAGGCAGCCGCGAAATTTTTAAAAGCAAAAATGGTGCTGAACCAGTGTGCATCAATCGACATAATCCAGTCGAACGAAGCCATCGAAAATGATAAAGCCAGGAAAAAGATGAATATTTTCGACCAGAACTCCATTTTTTCGAAGGTTTCTATCCCGCCAAGGCTGTCTTCCTGCAGTGAGAGTTTCCGCAGGTAGCGGGTAAGCAGTATCCACCCGGTAAAAAATATCACTATGCGTATCATAAAAAACGGGATGTTCAGATACGGAGCTTTGTGGGCAATCAATTTGTCGTTAGCCACCACATCGGAATGCGACCAGTGGTAAATATCGTGCAAACCGAAAAAGAGAACCAGCATAAGTATGGCTGCATAAGGAATGTATGCCATCAAGGCTTCCGGAATCCTGCGGAACATGGCCGACCAACCCGACTGCGTGATGTACTGCATACTGAAAAAGAATGCTGCTCCTATTGCCAGCGACAGAAAATAGTAGTTATTCATCAGCAGGTTGGCCCAGGTACGGTGCGTATCGGTAAGGAAACCATATACCAGTCCAATAACCCCAAGAGCCATAAGCCCATAGGTTATGTAATAAAATTTCTTCGTAAAAATAACTTTGGTATCCATACAGGGAGCTTATTTATTGTTATTTTGAAGTGTGTTCTTAACATACATGGAAATCATCCATCTGTCGTCGGGCCTTATCTGCGGGCCATGAGGTCCCATGGTATTCCACCCGGCGGTTATCACATGATAAACTTCGCCAATGGGAGCCGCCAACATCCGTTCCGAGATTAACGACGCAGGTTGAATGGTGAATTTTCCACTTGTAAACAGATGCCCGTCTCCTTTGCCTGATTCTCCATGACAATTCTTACAATATATGGCATACATATCCTTGCCACGGGTAAGGTTTGCCTCGTTAGCCTCCAATTTGCTGCTGAGTTCCTGGCCAGCCAGCAAACGGCCTTCGGGAGTTGCAGGGTACTGGTAAGGAATCATTTCGCGCGGAATGGAACCGGGTGCCGGCAGTTGCATGACAATGCCATTTTGCATTATTGAGTCGGAAGCATAGGTTTCGTAAGCGAGCGAATGCGCCATGTCGGGGAAATACTCGTATCCTTTCTGAATACGTGTACGATCGCAGGATGCAAACAGCAAAGCCGAAAGCGCAAGAACCGCAGTTAACCTTACAGGGATTTTGATAGAATTACGCATATAAATATTTTTTTTCGTATCAGGTTAAAGTTCCTTTTCGTAAACCTCGGAGGCACCGCTCGCTTTTAGAGTTGCCGAAATAGCTTCAAATTCAGCGCCGGCAGTTTTTTTATCAAAAAGCATGATGAATTTATCGTCGGTAGCACGTATATCAGCCTCAACATACTTTTTACCAGGGAAAATACGCGCCGTTACCGAAAAGGTGAACAAACTCATAATTGTTATGGTGAGGATGGTGAGTACCAGCGTGATAATGATAAACGAGGGGAACGCATTGGTTGGTTTGCCGCCGTAATTAATAGGCCAGTCGATGACCGAAGTGTAATACAGGAAGCTTAGCACACCCACCACGGCTGCCGCTCCATAAATAAAAGCTACTGTAGCGAATTTCGATTTCCGCTTCAATGCATCAATTGCCTCCATTACCGGGTAGGGCGTAAAAATTTCCTCGATATGGAAATTCTTGCTTTTTGCCCCTTCGATGCCTGACAACAATTCAGTTTTGCTGTCGAATACACCTATTATATGTGTCTTACTCATTTTGATACGGTATTAATGTTTTTCTGAGATTTCCGTTGGTTTCAAAACACTTTTTACTTCGCTGATAGCTATCATAGGTACAAAGCGGAAGAAGAACAGTACTCCGATGGTGAAAATGCCGATGGTTCCTATAAAAAGCCCGACTTCCACCCAGGTAGGGGAGTAGGTTGTCCAGGCTGATGGCAGGTAATCTTTCGAAAGTGAAGTAACAACGATGTTAAACCTTTCGTACCACATACCTACGTTTATAATAAGTGAAATGATAAACAAAGCGGTGATATTACTCCTCACTTTCTTCGACCACATAACCTGTGGTATCACTGCATTACACACTACCATTGCCCAGAACATAAAAGTATAATCGCCCGTGATACGGTTATGGAAAAAGGTAAACATTTCGTAAGGATTACCGCTGTACCAGGCCATAAATACCTCTGTAGTATAGGCCGTTCCCATAATAAGCGAAATAAATACCAGGATTTTGGCGATGGCATTCAAATGCGAATCGGTAACATAATCTTCGAGATGATAGTATTTGCGAATAACGATCATGAGTGTCATAACCATGGCAAAACCCGAAAAAATAGCTCCAACCACAAAATAAGGAGGAAACAGGGTGGTGTGCCATCCAGGGATTACCGAACTTGCAAAGTCGGTTGATACAATAGAGTGAACCGAAACAACCAGCACAGCGGCAATACCTCCAAGTACATAACTGAGTCCTTCGTACTGCAGCCATTCTTTGGTGGAACCGGTCCAGCCAAACGAAAGGAATCCGTAAATAGCTTTTTTAAGTTTTGTTTGAGCCCTGTCGCGTATGGATGCAAAATCAGGAACCATTCCGAAATACCAGAACGAAGCCGAAATAAGCAGGTAAGCGCTGATAGCTATAAAGTCCCAGAAAAGCGGGGAGTTAAAGTTTACCCAGAGTGGGCCGCGGGTGTTGGGGTAAGGGAAAATAAAGAAAGCGAGCCATACACGACCCATGTGAATGGCAGGGAATATGGCGGCACATCCTACAGCAAATACAGTCATAGCCTCGGCCGCACGGTTGATAGAAGTACGCCATTTCTGCCTGAGTATAAGCAGGAATATCGAAAAGGCAGTACCGGCATGCCCGATACCGATCCACCATACAAAGTTGATGATTTCCCATCCCCAGGCAACTGAGTTATTTACCGCCCATGTTCCCAGTCCGTAGCGCACGGTAACGAACATGGCAACAAATCCTATACCTGACAGCACAACACTTACTGCCATAGCTGCTTTCCACCAGCCCGGTGTTTTATTATCGATAGGCGCAATAATGTCGCTGGTTATCTGCCGGTAATCCTTGTTACCCAGGATAAGCGGACCTCGTACTTCAGCTTTATACATATTTTAAAGGTATTGCGGGTTATTTTAAAATTCTTTGTTTGTTGATTTCAACGATGCTTTTTCTGTTAAAATTATGCTTTTTCGCTGTTTGCATCCTTGTTCCTGACTTTTGTAAGGTATCCCACTGCCGGCAGTGTATGTATTTCCTCAATCAGGTTGTAATTACGCTGGTCGGCGAATAAATCGGTGAGTTTGGCCTCAGTATTGTTTTTGTCGCCAAAAATAATGGCACCTGCCGGGCAAACCTGCATACAGGCGGTCTTTATTTCGCCATCGGCAAGAGGGCGGTTTTCGAGTTTGGCCAAAAGCTTTTTCTCCTGTATGCGCTGTACGCAGAATGTGCATTTTTCGACCACTCCACGCTCGCGCACGGTTACATCAGGATTGAGAACCATACGGCCCATATCGCTGTTCATATTGTAATCGAAAGCATCGTTGGTGGCATAACGGAACCAGTTAAAACGACGAACTTTATACGGACAGTTGTTAATGCAGTATTTGGTTCCTATGCAACGGTTATACGCCATCTGGTTGAGACCTTCGCTGCTGTGGTTGGTTGCCGAAACAGGGCAAACGTTTTCGCAGGGTGCATTATCGCAATGCTGGCACATTACCGGCTGGAAATATACCGATGGATTGGCAGTTTCTTCTGAATAATACCTGTCGATACGTATCCAGTGCATGATACGCGATTTAGCAACCTCTGTTTTGCCAATAACCGGAACGTTATTTTCGGCCTGGCAACCAATTACACATGCGCTGCAGCCTGTGCAGGCATTCAGGTCGATCGACATCCCCCAGTGGTGACCTTCGTATGTTATATCTTCATATAAAGTAAGGTGTTTCTTCTCGATTTCTTCGTGGATTTCGTTTCCGGCATTGGGTTTCTCCTGCCATTCGGCCAGGGTGGTTTCGCGGACTATCTCGCGGCCTTCCATCGAATGATGCATCTGCGACGAAACGATATTGTATTTCTTACCGGTTTTGGTAACGGATGCTACTGCCATGTGAGCTACACGGTTGTCGCCTTCCATTTTCATGAAAGGAAAAACATTAACACCTATGCCATCAGCAACTTTTCCGGATTTTAAATGCCCGTAACCATAAGCTACTGCCAGGGTATTATCAGCCTGCCCCGGTTGTACATAGGCTGCAATTTCGAGGCCATCGGCAAGTTTTAAAACATCGCCTGTGACAACACCAAGTTTTTCGGCCATTGCCGGCGAAATAGCGGCAAAATTATCCCAGCAAACTTTCGACACCGGATCAGGCATCTCCATCATCCAGGGATTGTTGGCGTGAATTCCATTTCCCAGGGCTATGGTTTCGTAAAAAACCACTTCGGTATCGGCTGATTTTACTTCGGCGGCCTTGCCGGCTGCATCAGCAAGCGCTGATGAAATAAATGCAGGTTGCGAAGCAGGAACAACTTCCCCGAAAACACCTTTTTGCAAGGTGTAATTCCAGAATTCTGCATTTGATTTGTATTCCGATTGTTTTGAAGTGAAATTCTGCTGCCAGTATTCTTTCACATAAGCACTGAAAAGTGTGGTGCTGCCTGCCCATTTCAGCAAACTGTCCTGTACCTGGCGCGTATCGTATATATTGCGGATGGTTGGCTGCTGAAGGCTGAACATTCCTTTCTTAGGTTCAGCATCGTTCCACGACTCCAGGAAATGATGATCAGGAGCAACAATTTTGCAGATATCGGCTGTTTCGTCCATTGCCGTTGAAGTGGAGACGCTCAGGTCAACTTTTTGAAGAGCTTCCACCAGCAATTTGGGATCACTGTAGTTATAAACGGGATTTACATTGTAAAAGATAACGACTCCTGTTTTGCCTTCGTTCATTTCAGCAATTAAACTTGTCATATCCTCATCCAATCCTTTGCGGATATTGAGAGAAGCCGAAAAATCGATGGTGCTGCCATAGCTCTGCAACATCTGGTTGATGGCATTTACAACAACCTGCAAGGCAGTGTCGTTCAATCCGCAGACAACTATTGATTTACCTTTGGCTCCAATCAGTTTCAGGGCAAGCTTGCTCACGTCAACAGCCGGTGCAGGTGCTGTATAGGCAGTTCCGCCTGTAGCTTTGGCAATTTCGTTATAAAGACTTAAAATAATAGCTGCCTGCTGGCTTGGTTTTACCGGGAAACGGTAATCGGCATTGGCGCCGGTAAGCGACATACCCGATTCAAAAACAGTGAGTTGCGAGAGGGTGCGTTTTTCTTTATTCAGCCTGCGGCTATCAGCAAAACGGCGGGTAAACTCAACCGGCATAAGCCAGGTGCCCAGGAAATCAGCTCCGAAACTGACAATCACGTCCGCTTTGTCGAAATAGTAATCAGGAATGGTTTGTGAATCGAAAGTAAGCTTATTAGCCTGCAGCAGTGCCGAAGCCGAAACTGCATCATAAGTTATATGTCTGGTAGTTGGGTATTTTTTCTGAAATTCAGCAATTACCGAAAGTGTTGAAGGACTGATAATAGTAGAAGTTACCAGCGCTATGGATTTACCTGATGCTGAAGCTGCGGCCAGTTTTGCTTTAACTTCGGCATCGATAGTAGGCCAGCCGGCGGCTTTACCACCTATCACAGGTGTTTTAAAACGTGCGCCATCGTCGTAAAGGCTTAAAACTGAGCCTTGTACCCTTGCACTTGTTGCACCGTTGCTGATTGCTGACAAATCGTTACCCTCAATTTTAATAGGCCGGCCATCGCGTACTTTTACAAGTATGCCATTATAATCGTGCCCATCGAAATAGGTGGAAGCATAATGGTTTGCCATGCCGGGAGTAACTTCCTCCGGTTTACTGAGGTAAGGAATAGCGGTTTGAACCGGGTTTTTACAACTCGTGGCTATGGCGGCAGTGGCAAAACTAAAACCGCAGAATTTCAAAAAATTCCGCCTTGAGGATGGCTTACTGTCAATTTCATCGTCAATAAGGTCAAGAAGCGAACGCGATGCATCCGCATCTTTCAGGCCAGGATTCGTTACCGGCATATTTGCCTGTTCTTCAAGGCTTTTCCAATATTTCTTTTCCATTTATATAGGGTAGTATAAAAGGTTTTTTTTAGATTGATAGGATTGATAGCTTGCCTGCTGTTTACCTGCGCGAAGCAAGCAGGGATTGAAATGATTGATTAATAGTGACATTTTGAGCAATCAATTCCACCCAGGCGTTCGGCGGTGATCTTTTTACCGGCTTTAGCATCGTTGTGTAATGCTTTAAACGATTCGTAATACTTGTTGGTAGTTGCCTGCACCTCGCTGCTGCGGTGGCAGTTTACACACCAGCCCATCGAAAGGTCCGAAAATTGTTTAACAAGGTCCATTTTTTCGACTTCGCCATGACAGGTTTGGCAAGCTACCTTACCGACCTCAACATGCTGGGCATGGTTGAAATAAACGTGATCGGGAAGTTTATGCACACGTACCCATTCGATAGGTGTTCCTGATTCAATGGCTCTCTTTATTTTATTGATTTCGAATTTGCCTGATCGTGAACCCTGGGTTACCACATTATGACAGTTCATACACAGGTCGGCCGAAGGAAAGCCAGCTGATTTGCTTTGTGTTGAGATGGAATGGCAATATTTGCAGTCGATCTGGTTTTGACCGGCATGCACTTCGTGTGAGAATTTTATAGGCTGATCGGGCATATAATCCTGTGTGCGGCCAAGGTTTATGCCTTCCTGTATAACCAATGTGCCATGAACCCCCAGTCCAATCAGTATAACCATAACATGAATAACGCGGTATTTAACTTTTTTAAACCAGATCAGATCAGCCAGTGCCAGCGCCATAAGTAATCCGAGGAAGAGGAAAAGCAGTAGCCTGCCCGGAAATATTTTCTCCCATTCAATTCCTTTTTTGCCAACATCCGAAAGGAATGCTGAAATATCATAAATTTCGTTGTCGCTCAGTTGCAGGCCTTTGTGTACTTCAGCCATTTTAGCCGAGGTAGGCTCGTTAAGCACCTGGTAAAGGTTGGTGCCGTTGGGCTCCTGCCATGCTTTGGACAGGTCGGCTGCCGAAGGGTTGAAGTTCAGTGTATCGGTTGCAATAGTGGCATGACAGCCAACACAATTAAGTGTGGTGCCTTTTTCGAAAGGCAGAACGCCGTAAAACAATCTTTCGCCCCTGAGGATTTCGTCGCGGGTAAAGCCATCTTTTTTGGTGATATCGACGGTTACCTTCCGAGCTTCAGCAGGCTTGTAGGTGTCGATATAGGAAATGAGCTGGTTCAGATCATCGTCGGATAAGGATTTATGATCCGGCATCGGAATTTTACCGTTTTCGTTAAATATCTGAACGGCTTTTGCATCGCCGGCTTTTACCATATCCTGCGAAGCGGTGATAAACTTTTTGAGCCAGGCATTGTCATGTCTTTCCGACATGCCTTTCAGCCCCGGGCCAACCAGTTTCTCCTCGCTGAGTTTATGACATATGGCGCAGTTTTTCTCATAAATCTCCTTGCCTTTGTCCTGTGCTATGGAAACTGAACTGAACAGCATGCCGGCCATGAGCAGGATCAATGGCGCTGTTAGTTTAAAAGGTATCAGTTTCTGCTTGTTGAATGCTTTTAGGTGCATACGTATTTACTGATTAATAAGGTATAAAAAATGACAATATGGACTCAATGCATAGCATTGCGCCTGTATGACGATTATTGGTAAAATGAGCAGGGAAGTAGTGTAAAATGTAGAAGTTTTATCATGCTTTAGAATGCGTTTTGTATTAGGTACAAAGCACAGCGAATTTAGGTAATTAGCTTTCTTAATACAATAGCATTTTTTAGATTTTTTAACATTTCGTTAATTTGGAATAATTCTAAATAATATTTTATTCAGAATAGTGGCATTTAAAATACTGTAATACATGTATATATGGTTTGCTGTATTTGTCCAAATTAAAAAGCTTATTTTAAGATTTAGGTATGGAAATACTTTAATAAAGATATTATATAATAATAATTTTTGGCTTTAACTCAAAATATATGCACTATTAAGTGGAGTCGATTTTTCTGATTATTGTTAGTTTTCGATGAAAAATGTATGTAATTGGGCACCGAAACCTGGAGAAGAAGGGTAGGGTTGTAATTGAAGATAAAAATGAGATTAATCGAATTATATTCCGCTGATTAAAGTAAAAGAAAAGAAGCTCAGTTATTATTAATGCGAATTTTTCAATGCCAAACAAACAATGATCAGTTAACAACGCTTCTTAATATCCGCATAGGCCAGGGCTATGCTAAGTCGTGGTTCTGATAGTTTAGGGGGCGTGCACTATTCTGTCTGGGAATTCGAAATCACAAATTCAATTTGTTCAATTAGATTATCCAGGTTATTTTCGATAATTGTCCAAACAATTTCATAGTCTATCCCGAAATAATCATGCACAATTCTGTTTCTGAAGCCCCTGATTCTGTTCCATTCGATTTCTGGATTCATTATCCTGAAATCAGGATCTATTCTATTGGCTGCTTCACCAATAATTTCAAAATTCCTGACAACAGCGTCAATTGTTTTATCGTCGTTCAAGAATGAATCGTAGTTCAGATTTGTTGTGTATCGCTTAATTTTCAATGCTGAATCAAGCATATCCTCAAGAAGTAATATAAGATCGCGACTAGACATAAGTTAAATCTGCTTGAATTTTTTGAAAGTATTTATCTTTAATCCCTTTTCGTGAAACCAGATCGACTTTAAATCCAATGAGCTTTTCAAGTTCTTCGGCCAGGTCAATAAATCGCAATCCTATCTTTTCGTTAAATTCAACTAATAAATCAAGATCGCTTTCTTCTTTCTGCTCTTTTCGGGCATATGAACCGAAAATTGCTAACGATTTAATCGGGTATTCGGAAAACAGATGCTGTTTATGCTCCCCTAATGTTAGTTCTATTTCGCGAAGTGTTTTCATAAGTCAAAAGTACAATTTATTTGTCAAAGAGCAAAGATGTCTTTTGCTGCTTTCGGAGTTTAGTCGTAGCATTATTCACTATCTTCCAAAGCAATTTAGAACGCGCCTGCCTGGCGGCAGACAGGGATAACACAGATTTTACAGATTTAAACAGATTTTAAAAAAAAACTGCCCGAAATCTTCATTGAAAATTCCAGGCATCTTTTATTTATTCTCTATTTTTACCCTGAGCTCTCATTGAGAGTAAAACGAAGCAAAGCCGAAGGGCACTATTCACTATTCACTATTCTCTATTCACTACCAACTCCCCCCAGCTCCCCCACCTCCAAAACTTCCTCCTCCAAAACCGCCAAATCCACCGCTGCCGCCACCGCCGAATCCTCCGCCACTTCTGCCTCCGCCAAATCCACCGCCACCCATCATCCATGGGAAGAACACGGCTCCACCGGTTCCTGAGCGGTTGATAGTACGATTGTTTTTGTTGTTGCGCGAAAAAAGAAAAATGATAACAATAATTATAATTATGATAGTAATCACTGATGATCCCTCTTTCGATGATTTGCCATAGCTTTCGGCCTTGTATTCGCCGCTCACGAATTTCATCAGGGCATCGGCTGCTGCATTAATTCCGCCGTAATAATCGTTTTGTTTAAAGAACGGAATCATTTCGTTATTTACCACATCAAATGCTGTAGCATCGGGCACAAACTGCTCGACTCCATAACCTGTGGCAATAAAGGCTTCGCCGTTTTCGGAAGCAGTTTTTGGCTTTATCAGCACAACAAAACCGTTGTCGAATTTACTGCCTCCCACGCCCCATTTCTGTCCGAGTTGCTGGGCATAATCCGATTTATCGTAACCATCGAGTGTGGGAATGATAACCACTGTAATCTGTACGGTGGTTGAATCGTTAAATGCCACCAGTTTCGATTCAAGGCTTTGCAACTGATCAGGACTCAAAATCTGTGCAAAATCATTTACCAGCCTTGGAGGGTCCGGGCGTTCGGGTATGCCTCCCTGGGCAATGACTATGCCGGCCTGCAGGAACATCAGTGTTAGCAGTAGAAATATTCTGAAGTATTTTCCGGATTTTAAGTTCGGCATAGAGCGGTTATGGCTTTAGTACGTTTGATAAGAGCAGGTTAACTGAATGAAATATCGTCAGGCAATTCATTTTCATCCTCTTTTTTGTACGGGAAATATTTTTTCAGATGCGTACCCGTTTCTGAAATAGCATCAACCAGGCCATCGGTAAATTTGTTTTCCCTGAATTGGTTCAGCATCTTGTTTTTAAGTGCATCCCAGAATGAGTCGGTTACCTGTTCGTGAATGGCTTTGTCGCCGATAATCGCAAATTTGCGGTTCTTAACTGCCAGGTAAAACAGCACTCCGTTACGACTTTCGGTTTTCTCCATTCCCAGTTTATTGAATACTACCAGGGCGCGATCCAAAGCATCACCTTTGCAGGTATTTTCGATATGTACCCGAATTTCACCGGAGGTATCGAGTTCGGCATTCAGAATGGCCTGGTGGATTTCTTCCTGTTGCTCAGCGGTGAAAAAAGTACTTGCAGTTGCGGGCATATTCATTCTATTTAAACAAACTGTTGTTTCAGCCTGTAGTTAAAATAAGCAAGAAGTCAGATGCAGCGTGTATTCAACTGTTTAGGATTATCCTATTCATGAATAAATCTTTTCATTGCATCCGACTTCTTTAAAATTATTCTATTCCGTTGTTGGAGAAAGTCTGAAAAATCCTGAAACCAGGATTTTGAGCTGATAACTAGAACTCCACCTTAGGTGCAGTTTCGGCTCCTGCATCAGCCTGGAAGTAGGGTTTTTGCGAGAATCCAAATATGCCGGCCAGCATATTAGTCGGAAAGCGCCTTAACTGGCTGTTAAAAATCTGTACGGCTTCATTAAAATTTCGCCTTTCGACATTAATGCGGTTTTCGGTACCTTCGAGCTGAGCCTGCAGCTGCAAAAAATTCTGGTTAGCTTTCAGGTCGGGGTATTTCTCAACTGTGACCAACAGGCGGCTGAGGGCTGAGCCTAACTCATCCTGAGCTTTCTGAAACTGAGCCAGGGTGTTGGCATCGAGTTTAGTTGCATCCACATTTATGGTTGGTTTTGTGGCATTGGCACGTTGTTCAATAACCTTAATAAGTGTTTCCTGCTCGAAATCAGCATATCCTTTTACGGTGCTAACAAGGTTAGGAATAAGGTCGGCCCTGCGCTGGTATGCGCCTTGTACGTCGGCCCATTTTTTATTTACATTTTCTTCGGAACTTACGAGTTTATTGTAAATGCCGGGTATCGAAAGCAACAGAATTACTCCCAAGAGTATAACTCCGCCAATAATAATCCACGATTTTTTCATGATTTGGTTTTTGTTTGTTTGGTTTTTGTTGTTATGATCAAAGGTAGTTGTTTTTGAGAAAGGTTGATGGTTTGGAAGATTTAGTTGAGATTTGGTCGGAAGTCAGAAGTCGGGAGTCGGAAGAGGGACGATTATTCATCTTTTCATATTTCCAGCTCACAATTCACAACTTCTGACATTCGTTACCCTGTTTTTATCACCCGACTTCCGATTTCCAACCAATAATGCCCAATATCAAATAATCAATGTACAATGTTCAATTCTATTTAACTGATTTACAGCATCTTGTTCATTGGTCATTGTTTGTTTGTCATTGTTAGTTAATTTTCCCAACATCCGACGTCCCTGCATGCGGCAGACATCCGACATCCGACATCCGACATTCGACTCCCGTCTCCCAACTTCCGTCTTCCTTACTTCCGTCTTCCGACTCCCGACTTCCGTCCCTCGTCTCCTCCCACCAACTCAAAAAACTCAACCTTCTCTCTACTTAATAATATCCACACTCCTCTTAATAAACCCAGTAAGCGCTTCTCCTTTCAGCAGGTTTTGCGATAGTAATGCCAGGTCGACCAGTTGTTTGATCGTTTTTACTTTGGCCTCCTCATCTTCGGTTGCAAGCAATTCGCTCATCAGTTTATGGTTCGAGTTGAGCACCAGGTTATAGCTGTCAGGCATATTCCCCATAAAAGCATATTGGCCTCCGCCACCCATTGCCGACATATCCTTCATACGACGCATAAATTCGGGCTGGGTTACAGTAACAGGCAGATCGTTCTCGCCCAGGTTTTCGACCGAGATATGATAGGTAGTTTTATTTACCTGCTGCTCAAATATTTCGGTAAGCTGTTTGGTTTGATCTTCGCTGAGTTTTGATGGAAGTGAGTCTGATTTATTGATAAGTTTATCGGTAACCTCGGCATCAACCCTTACGAAATGGCTTTTCTCGAATTTCTGCTCCAGCGTATTCACAAAATGATTGTCGATAGGGCCATCCATTACCAGTACATCGTATCCTCGTTCGCGGGTGCTTTGTACGTAACTGTGCTGCTCTTCGACATTGGAGGTGTACAGGTAAATCAGGTTGCCATCTTTGTCGGTCTGATTGTCCTTGATAAAGTTTTTGTATTCATCGAAAGTAAAATACTTGCCTTCGGTATTTTTCAGCAGGCAGAATTTTTCGGCTCTATCGTAGAATTTGGTTTCCGAAATCATTCCGTATTCAATAAACACCTTAATATCGTCCCATTTCTTTTCGAATTCTTCGCGGTTATTCTTGAAGATATCCTCCAATTTATCAGCCACTTTTTTCATGATATGACCTGAGATTTTCTTCACATTCGAATCGCTTTGCAGGTAAGAGCGCGAAACGTTAAGCGGAATATCAGGCGAATCAATCACTCCATGTAACAAAGTTAGGAAGTCAGGAACAATACCTTCGACCGAATCGGTTACAAAAACCTGGTTGCAATACAACTGGATTTTATCTCGCTGCATTTCGAAGTTTTTTTTCACTTTCGGGAAAATATAATCCCGGTAAGGTTAAAAGGATAATCAACATTAAGATGAATGTTGAACAGAGGATCCTCAAAAGTCATAGGATACAATTCGCGGTAAAAGGTTTTGTAATCCTCATCCTTCAGATCGGCTGGTTTTTGTTTCCACAAGGGGTTGGTATTGTTGATAATCCGTGGTTTTTCAACCTCACCTGTTTGGGTTCACCTTTTTCGTCCTTTTCAGTTTCTGAAGCTTCCCATGTTTTTTCGTTTCCGAAACGAATAGGAACCGGCAAGAATTTGCAGTATTTATTGAGCAATTCAAGGATGCGGTGTTCTTCGAGAAATTCTTTCGACTCTTCATTAATATTCAGAATTATTTCGGTTCCGCGATCAGATTTTTCTATCTCTTCGATCGTATATTCAGGTCAGCCATCGCATTCCCAGTGAACGGCTTTTGTACCTGCGCCTTTTTTATATGTTTTGGTTTTGATTTCAACTTTTTCGGAAACCATAAACGATGAATAAAATCCAAGGCCAAAATGTCCGATCAATCCGCCTTGTTCAGCTTCGGATTTGTTTTTGAATTTTTTTACAAATTCTTCGGCACTCGAAAAAGCGATCTGGTTGATGTATTTATCAATTTCCTCGGCAGTCATTCCAATACCACGGTCTTTAATGGTCAGGGTTTTCTTTTCCTTGTCGAGGACCACTTCGATGGTCATATCGCCAAGTTCGTCCTTCACCTTACCCAGCGACGAAAGTGTTTTAAGCTTGGTGGTAGCATCAACTGCATTTGCGATAAGTTCGCGCAGGAATATTTCGTGGTCGGAATAAAGGAATTTTTTAATGATGGGGAAAATGTTCTCAGTCTGTACGTTGATTTTTCCGGTTTGCATAATTATTCGATTTTTAATATTTTTCCTCATGGTAATCAAAGGATGTGCCATGGGTGGATAACTGTCAATTTGGCACTTATAATTGGGATTGGGGTTTTATTTTACGCATTGTGACGCGAGGCATCGCGTCATTACAATGCTGGCTGTGTGGTTTGTTGTAACAACTTTTTGTTGTTACAACATTTTAAACGCATTGTGACGCGAGGTATTGGGCCATTACAATGCATGAACATGTTGTTTGGTATTCGATCGGTTTCAAACAAACAAAATTTTAATAATATTTTGCAATCTTTTATCATTCTACATTATTATTTTCTACCTTCGCACTATTAAGTAAAACACGGAATAATTAGCAATAATTATCCTTGTTATTTGATTGACAAACAATATATTAACTTATAAATTCAAAATATATGGATCCAATAGAATGGGGTAGCTTGCCCTTTGCTTATCAGAAAACTGATTACAATGTACGTTCCTATTACCGTGAGGGCGAATGGGGTAAACTGGAAATTACTAATTCCGAATTTATTTCGGTGCATATGGCTGCTACCGGGCTGCATTATGGCCAGGAAGCTTTCGAAGGCTTAAAAGCGTATATGGGCAAGGATGGTAAAATCCGTTTGTTCCGCTGGGAAGAAAATGCCAAACGTATGCAGGATTCGGCAAACGGAATTATGATGGCAGTGCCGCCTACAGAGCTTTTTAAAGAAGCTGTTTTTAATGCAGTTCGTCTGAACAAGAGCTTTGTTCCACCACATGGAACCGGTGCTTCACTTTATATTCGTCCTTTATTATTTGGTTCAGGGCCAAGGGTAGGAGTGAAGCCTGCTGACGAATACCTGTTTATGGTGTTTGTTTCGCCGGTAGGACCTTATTTTAAAGAAGGATTTAACCCTGTAAGTATCATGGTTGCCCGAGGATACGACCGTGCTGCTCCCAAAGGCACAGGCTGTTATAAAGTAGGCGGTAACTATGCTGCCAGCCTTACAGCAGGTGAAATTGCACATAAAGAAGGATTTGCTTCAGCACTTTTCCTTGATGCACGCGAAAAGAAATACATCGACGAAGCTGGTCCAGCAAACTTTTTTGCAATAAAAGGAAATACCTATATTACTCCGCTTTCGGAATCGATACTTCCATCCATTACCAACCGCAGCCTTATGACACTGGCTGAGGATATGGGCATGAAAATTGAGAGAAGAAAAGTTGCTCTTGAAGAATTAGCTGATTTCGATGAAGTGGGAGCATGCGGTACCGCAGCCGTTATTTCGCCGATTCGCCGGATTGTGGATCTGGAGATGGGTACCGAGTGGAATTACTGCCTCGATGGCAATGCCGGTAAAATTTCGTCGCAGTTGTACCAGCGATTGCTCGATATTCAATACGGTGATGCTGAGGATACATTTGGATGGACAACACTTGTTGATTTGTAAAAATAGCAAGCAACAAAATAAAAAAAACGCCGGAAGATTTTTCAGGCGTTTTTTTTATGCCTATACAGAGCATGGTTTTTATTCAGGCGTTGATGAATAGCAAAATCAATTTTCCAGAAGATCAAATGCAGCATCCAGGTAGGTATATACATCCTTTGGAGCATGGTTCAGGTATTCCTTACTGCGCTCTGTGCCAAGCCTTACAACTACTGCATTCAGCGACGGAATAACAAAAATGTACTGGCCCAGGATTCCGCGGGCATATACAACCTTGTGGCCCTTGTATGGAACTATCCAGAACTGGTAGCCGTAATAATAAACTTTCACTCCATCTTTTCCCTTAAGCCATGCGGCAGGAGCAGTTGCCTGTAGGAGGTATGCTTTCGAAACTATCTGTTTATTATTGAACTGTCCGCTGTCGAGCACCATTTGGCCAATACGTGCAAAATCACTGGCGGTGCTGTTAAAGCAGCAATATGCTTTTTCGATGCCACCAGCTTCGTCGATGCTCCAAAAAGCCGGATGCTCGGCGCCTAAGGGTTTCCACAATTTTTCGGAGGCGTATTCTGAAACCGATTTGCCGGATAATTTTTCAATAATAACAGCAAGTAATTGAGTATCACAACTCTGGTATTCAAATATTTTTCCCGGCTCACTTTTTATATGTAATGCGGTAACCAGTTCGGCAAGGTGTTTGCCATAATATGCTTTTGTGGTAACCGAAAACAAGCTCGAATACCCTTCGTCCCAATCGAGGCCCGAACTCATGGTGAGCAAGTCTTTTATCCGCAAATTGAAGCCATTGGTGTTTTTAAAACCAGGAATGAAATCGGTAATGGGCTGGTCGAGGCTTGTGATTTTACCTTCGTCGAGCAGGCAGCCGATTAGCAGGGAAATTATGCTTTTTGCAGCTGAAAAGGAGTTGCTTCGGGTGGTATCGCTGCCATCGTCCCAGTATTGTTCGTGAAGGATTTTATTGTTGCGGATAACCACAAACGCCGTAGTTCCGAAAGTATCGAAAACTGACAGCTGAGCCGGGTTTATTTGTTGAATGTTGTAAATCGAATCCTGCTGCCAGGGAATGGGTTCAGCATTTTGTACCAGCCTGTTCTCAAAAATTTTATAATCATCGATATTGGCATGACCGTATATGATAGCTCTGCGAAGGTGAACCGGGGCCAGAAGCCATACCAGGATGAGGGTTGAAAGCAGTATGAAAAATATCCGGCTAAGTTTTTTCATGGTTGGAGTGATTTGAAGGAATTCAATAATTACAATTCAAAATTCAAAACTCAAAATTCAAAGTTCAAAAAGTGACTCAACTTGAAAAATACTAAAGATTTTCTTTTTTTAACACATAGAGGATCAATGTCTTATATATTCTTCATTTTGCATTTTGCCCTTTGCATTTTGCTCCCGATAATTATCGGGATTGCACTTTGCATTTTTTCTCACACCAGCCCTTTAGCAACCAACACCGCTTCCATCTCCTTCTGCATGCTCTGCGCTTCCAAAGCAGCTTTTTCAGCAAAATCAGTACCATCCGAAGCAAAAAGAATACTTCTTGAAGCATTAACCAGCAAACCGCAATGATCGTTAAGCCCGTACTTTGCAACTGCATGCAGGTCACCACCCTGTGCACCCACACCGGGAACAAGCAGGAAATGATCGGGAACAATTTTGCGGATATCTCCGAGCATTTCAGCTTTGGTGGCTCCAACCACATACATCATATTATCCGGAGTTCCCCATTTGGAGGAACGTTCGAGAACCTGTTCGAAAAGCCTTTTTTCATTCACATCAGTAAACAACTGAAAATCATCGGATCCTTTATTGGAAGTAAGTGCCAGAACTATGGCCCATTTCCCGGGAAATGCCAGGAAAGGTTTCACGGAATCTTCACCCATATACGGAGCCACGGTTATGGCATCGAAACTGAAACCTGAGGCCTGTTTATCGAACACCGAAACAGCATATTGAGTTGAAGTATTTCCAATATCTCCCCGTTTGGCATCAGCTATGGTAAAAACTTCATTGCTGAATTGCTCCAGGTAATTCATGGTTTTCTCGAGGCTTATCATGCCTTTTGTACCGCGGCTTTCGTAAAAAGCCAGGTTCGGTTTGTAGGCAACAGCAAAGGGTAAAGTAGCGTCAATTATCTGCTTATTGAATTCATAAACAGGGTCTTCTGTGTTGTGAAGGTGTTTCGGTATTTTATTCAGGTCGCTGTCGAGGCCAACACAAAGGAAGGATTTTTTATTACTGATAAGGTTGAAAAGGTCGGTGCGGTTCATATTGTTCGGATTTTTCGTAATGAGTCACATGCTGGAAAATAGTTCTGCAATTTAACACAAATTATTGGTGTGGATTCGTGCAATATTCGTGAAAATTAGTGGACCAGAAAATCCGACTTCCGACCTTACTCCGTAACCTCTTTCAGCCTTTCAGCATTTTCAGCCAATTGAAGTGAATCAATAAAATCCTGTATTTCACCGTCCATAAAAACAGGGAGGTTATACATGGTTAAATTGATGCGATGATCAGTTACACGGCTTTGCGGGTAGTTGTAGGTGCGGATTTTGGCTGAGCGGTCGCCGGTGGAAACCATGGTTTTACGTTTTTTCGAAATTTCGTCGAGGTACTTTTGATATTCGCGCTCGAAAATACGTGTACGAAGCACGGTCATGGCCTTTTCGAAATTCTTCATCTGCGATTTCTCGTCCTGTATGGCAACCACAATTCCTGTAGGAGCATGCGTAAGACGGACTGCCGAGTAAGTTGTATTAACACTTTGTCCTCCGGGGCCGGATGAACAATATGTATCCTTTCGGATATCGCTTGGTTTAATATCCACATCAAATTCATCAGCTTCGGGCAAAACAGCTACCGATGCAGCCGAGGTATGAATACGTCCCTGGGTTTCGGTATCAGGAACACGCTGAACGCGGTGCACACCCGATTCGTATTTCAGTAAACCGTAAACGCCATCGCCTTTTACTTCAATAATAACCTCTTTGAAGCCACCCATGGTACCTTCGGTCATGCTTACCGGCTCAATTTTCCAGTTTTTACGTTCGCAGTAACGCATATACATGCGATACAGGTCACCGGCAAAAATACTGGCCTCGTCGCCACCCGAACCGGCGCGTATTTCGACAACGGCATTTTTACCATCCTGTGGATCGGAAGGGATAAGCATCAGGCGGATTTCATCTTCCAGTTTATCGCGGTCTTCGGTAAGTGTTTCTATCTCTTCGCGGGCAAAAGCACGCATTTCCTCATCTTTTTCTTCTTTGAGAATAGCATGACCGGCTTCGATGCCTTCAATAATATTTTTATATTTTTTGTATCCTTCGATAATTGGCTGAAGTTCTTTGTAATCCTTGCTGAGTTTAATATATACTTTCATGTCCTGCATCACGTCAGGATCATTGATTTGTTTTTCAATTCCGAGGTAGCGTTCGTGTATTAAGGTAAGCTTGTCTAACATATGGGTATCTGATATTTGCGGGTGCAAAGGTACGTGAAAAGAGGATTGGTTTGGAAATGAAACGCTAAAAGGCTTCAGCTTGAAGCGGGAGTTTGTCCTTTACACAACATTATGAGTCTGTTGAAGTTAAATATAACAGCGTTGCTGACAAAAAATAAAAGCTAATATTCGAACGATTCGGTACCTGTTTTGATAGTGAGTTTTTTCCCGTTCCATGATTCACATCGGCCTACAACCTGGGCCTGAATGCCAAAACTTTCAGATATGGCGATGATTTCGGATGCAATTTCTTCAGGAACATAAAGTTCCATACGATGGCCCATATTAAAAACCTGGTACATTTCGCGCAGCGAGGTCCCCGATTGTTCCTGTATCATCCTGAAAAGGGGAGGGATAGGGAAAAGATTATCTTTTATGATATGCAGGTTGTTTACAAAATGCAAAACCTTGGTTTGTGCACCACCACTGCAATGTATCATGCCATTTATAGCTGAACGATATTTTTTAAGTATCTCCCTGATTACAGGAGCATAAGTGCGGGTAGGGGAGAGCACAAGTTTGCCTGCGTTAATACCCGGTACATCGGTAGGATCAGTTACCAGGAAATTCCCGGAATAAACAAATTTCTTATTGATGGCCCGGTCAAAACTTTCGGGATATTTCAGTGTATAGTCATGAGCAAACACATCGTGCCTTGCCGAGGTCAGTCCATTGCTGCCCATGCCTCCGTTATACCCGGTTTCGTAAGTAGCTTGTCCGAATGATGCAAGTCCGACAATCACATCGCCGGGCTGAATGGTAGTTCTCTATGATTTCGCTTCTTCGCACCCTTGCGGTTACTGTGCTATCCACAATAATGGTTCGTACCAGGTCGCCTACATCTGCTGTTTCGCCACCTGTGGAGTGAATTCCGATACCATTTTCGCGCATCGTGGCAAGGCAATCTTCGGTACCTTCGATAATGGCACTTATCACTTCGCCCGGAATAAGGTTTTTATTGCGTCCGATGGTTGACGAAAGCAGAATATTATCCGTTATTCCAACACAAAGCAAATCGTCGGTATTCATTACCACTGCATCCTGGGCAATTCCTTTCCAAACGGATAAATCGCCGGTTTCGCGCCAGTATATGTAGGCCAGCGACGATTTGGTGCCGGCACCATCGGCATGCATTACGCAGCAATATTCGGGATCGTTTCCAAGCAGGTCGGGCACAACTTTGCAGAACGCATTCGGGTACAGGCCTTTGTCCATGTTTTTAATGGCATTATGAACATCGTCTTTTGTTGCCGAAACTCCTCGTTGTGAATACCTGTCGGTCATGTGGGGTGATGGGGTGAATGGGTTTGTGAAAGTTAAATGTGCCGGGTGCCGGGTTGCAGGTTCCGGGTTCCGGGGGCTATAGGTTACCAATTATTTGCAGGAAACAGTTAGCAATTGACTATTCAGCCTTACTGAAAAATGATTTGCTTTTTCGATTTATCGATGGTGTAGTCTCCGAATTTCTTCAGCACTTTTTCGCTCATCAGTATGCCGGTTTTTTGCTTTTGAAGAACTGTGGCTTCGAGATCGAATGCTGATTTGGTAACGATGGTTATTTCGCCAACATAAAATATTGATTTGTCGGCTACTGAGTTATTTCCAAGTATTTTTTCGGGATCGCCATCAAAATCGGTTTTGCCGATAGCTCCTGATTTCAAAAGTTTCAATGTTTCTTCTACCGAAAAACTCAACCCGGGCCCTTCGTCACCTATGGTAATCTGGGTGGTTAAACCATTTACTACTGCACTGATAGTGAATGTATTATCAGCGTTTGTAGTATAAGGTATTACATTATCTTCGGGATTGATCTGAATATTTACCTTTTGCGTTTGGCTGGTGATGGCTTTATTTTGATTTTTCGGGACAAAATCCTTGCTTATGATCCTGAATTCGGAACGGCGGTTTAAAGCATATGCTGCTTCCTGGGCCGGTTTTGTTGCCAGCGAATCGATAAACGATTGCGAAAGTAATGTGCCGTTTGTAAAGAGGAATCCATCCTTTGTTACATCCTTTACAAGGCGACGGGGAACGCGTTCGCCGTATCCTTTAGCAACGAGCCTGTTGGGATCAATGCCGCGGTCGATCAGGTAATTAACAACCGATTCGGCACGTTTTTGCGAGAGCACATCGTTGCTTTCGTCGCTGCCCCGTGAGTCGGTATGCGAAGCGAGTTCGATGATGATGGTTTCATTTTCGTCGAGCGTTCTGATAAGTCCCTGCAACGAATCCTGGTATTGTGGCTTCAGATCCCATTTGGCCAGGTCGTATAAGATATCAGGTAGCACAACCGGTTTATCCGGAATGGGCTCGAGCCTGAAGTCGATCACAAAATCTTTACTGCTTTCGAGACCTACGGTGGTTTCCTTGGCTTTTTTGTTGAAATAATTATCCTTCAGGCAAATGAGTTCGTAGGTGGTATTGGGTTTTATCTGTGCTTTATTAAAGCTGTACCGCCCGTTGGCATCGGTACGCGATTCAACCGAAGTGCCATTCGAACCGGTAAGTTTCACCACGGCTCCCTGTATAAACTGCAGTGTTTTATCGTCCTTAACCACTCCTGATAAAGTGAACAATACCGGTGGATTTACGAATGAATAAATATCGTCGCTTCCACGCCCGCCTTTGCGGTTGGATGCATAAAATCCTTTGTCCTCCTCAGGATTGAAAACAATGCCGAAATCGTCGCCGGAAGAGTTCATGGGCGATTGAAGATTTGCAGGTGTGGTCCACTTGCCATCGGATAAGGTCGACCGGAAAATATCGAGGCCACCCATACCCGGATGCCCGTTTGACGAAAAATAAAGGCTGGTGTCGTTTCGCATAAATGGAAACATTTCATCGCCGGGCGTATTAATGACCGGACCCAGGTTTACAGCCCTGCCGAAATTATCGTTTGGAGTTTTACGCGTTGCCATCCATATATCTTTCCCTCCTTGCCCGTTAGGTAAATCGCTCGAAAAGAAAAGCTTAAGTTCGTCGGGACTGATGGAAGGATTTCCAAAAACCGTGGTACTGTCGCCACCGAGGTCCAAGGCTTTGGGCTCGCCCCAGTTGCGGCCGGCACGCCTCGACACCATGATTTTGCATCCCTGCAGAGTGCCTTTGTCGTTTGAGCAACGGGTAAAATACATCTGGTTGAATTTGCTGTTAACAGAAGGGTTGCCTTCGTTGGCTTCGGTGTTTATAACCTGCCCTGTTTCGAGCTGCACGGGTGTCGACCATTGCCCTTTCGGGTCAAGTTTTGAGATAAAAAGGTCGCTGAAATTCTGCCCTGTCCAGTTATCCTTATCCTTGCCTTCGGCAGCATCGCGCGTAGAAGTGAAAATAATGGTATTATACAATTTATCGGCATAAGTAGCCGAAAAGTCCGATTCTTTCGAGTTTAATTGTTTTTCGACCGATATCTGGTATTTGGTCGGGTTACTGAGCCACTCCTCGGCTAAGGTGCATGAAATGGAGCCGTTAGGACCACGCGGGTCATCAGGAACCATCTCGGTGTATTTATCGAAATAAACTTTTGCATCCTTATATTTTTCATTCGATTTCATAACCTGGGCCAGGTAAAGGAATACCAGGGGGTTGGATTCAGCAAATTTTGTCTTTACAAGGCGCTTGTAAGCACCTTCGGCTCTCCTTACATTATTGGTAATACGGTAACACTCCGCCATTTGAAAGGAAATTTTCTCTTTGTCGGGCTTGGTTTTGGCTTTCGAAAGCGCTTTTTTGTATTTATTCAGCGCTACGTTGTATTGCATATTGTTAAATGCATCGTCGGCAGCACGAAGCGAACGGTTTTGTGCTACTACCGGAAAAGCAGCCAGGCTGAAAATGAAAGTGAAAAGCAGGAATTGTATTCTCATATTGAACTATAGGGACTAGGCTGAAATGATGTTGAAATCGCAGCTAATAAAACGGTGTATCGGTGTTTTTATTATTCGGGCTTACTATCCTTCTGGGTTTGTGCAGGTGTTTTATCTGATTTGTTTTTCTCTTTTATTTTTCCTGAAGTTTTCGATGGTTCATCAACAGTTGTGCCTTCAGTTTCCTGCGATGTGATTGGGACGGGTGCGATAACTGCATCGGAATTATTAAGCGGTACAGTTTCAGTTTTTAAATCCACATTCAGGTCTTTCTTAATCTCTGACCGGGTGCTGTTTATTTCGCGGCTAACGCTTTCAACTTTATCGTTTACCTGCTTATGCACTGCATTGATCTCATTCTGAATAACGGAAGTCTCTTTTTTGAATTCACGAGTAAGGTCGCTGGAGGCTTTTTTCATCTGGTTCATCATGCGTCCGGCTTTACGGGCCATTTCAGGCATTTTTTCGGGACCGAAAACAAGGAATACTACCAGCAGAATAACCAGTAATTCTCCTCCGCTGATATCAAGAAATAATAGAACCGGTAATCCGGACATAGATTGTATTTTTAATTTTAACTCACAAAAGTAATAAACTAGCAGCACTTAATTGAATAATATCTTTTCAAATATGGTTGCTGCGAATTATGCTTGCCCTTATGCTACTTTAAAATGGTATCTGACTTTGGGTGGTGAAGTGTCTGAGAAATTTATGGCTGTTTTGAATAAAACAAAAAACCCCGGAAAATCCGGGGCTTTTGTAAAAAGAATGTTTTTGAAGATTATTTCTTCGCGGCTGCTTTCAGTTTTTTCTCTTTCCGACGGTTCGACCACATGATTAAATCGTAAGCAACAGGAGTAGCATTGAAAATGGATGAATACGTACCAACAACAATACCTATCATAAGAGCTAGGATAAATCCGCGGATTACATCCCCGCCAAAGATAAATATCGCGAGCAGTGTAACAATGGTTGTACCAGCAGTGTTAAAGGTACGACCCAATGTACTGTTCATACCACCGTTCATATTGGTTTGCAGATCGCGTTTCGGATAAAGTGCAATCCATTCGCGCAACCTGTCGAAGATAATTACCGAGTCGTTGATTGAATAACCAATGATTGTTAAAATCGCAGCAATAAATGCCTGGTCAACTTCGAGACTGAATGGCAATACACCCCAGAACAACGAATACATCGATATAGTGATGAGCGCATCGTGGGTTAAGGATACCACACCGCCTAATCCATACTGCCATTTGCGGAAGCGGATAGCGATGTAGATAAATATCGCTAAAAGAGCAAAGAAAAGGGCGTAAATAGCCGATTGTTGTATATCATCCGAAATGGCCGGGTCAACTTTTTGTGAAGTCTGTATTCCGATTTCTTCGTTATATGTACTGAAATCCTTTGAGGTGAGCTTCGCTTTAAAAGAACTCTGTAGCCCTTGGAAAAGTGTACTCTCAACAATAGAGTCAGCTTTTTCCGACTTATCGTCAACCATAAATTTGGTTGTGATCTTCAGCCTGTTTTTGTTAACACCAATTGTTTTTACCTCGGGGGCTTCACCAAAATATTTAGCAAGTGAGGAACGTATCTCCTTAGTGTTAACATCCTGATCGAATTTAACAATATAGGAACGTCCGCCGGTAAAATCGACACCATAGTTTAGCCCGCGTGTAGCAAGCGATATCATACCGATTAAAATGATTACTCCCGAAACAATATAAAGTTTCTTCCTGAGGCTGATAAAATTGATATTCACTTTGGTAAATGCATCGATGGTGTATTTATTACCAAAAGTAACATTCACATTCCGGCTGAGCAATGCTTCGAATACAAGACGCGAAACAAAAATAGCTGTGAAGAGCGAGGTAAGAATACCAATGATAAGTGTGGTTGCAAAACCCTGAATAGGACCTGAACCAAAAACATAAAGTACTATACCCGTAATGAGTGTGGTAACGTTACCGTCGATGATAGCTGAATAGGCATTCTGGAAACCATCGTGGATGGCAAGTCGTAAGCCTTTACCTGCCCTGAGTTCCTCCCGGATACGTTCATAAATAATAACGTTGGCATCAACAGCCATACCAAGGGTAAGCACAATACCGGCAATACCAGGTAATGTTAATACAGCACCCAGGCTGGCGAGTACACCAATAAGGAAGAATACGTTCGACAACAAAGCGATATTTGCAACCATACCTGCTTTTGCATAGTACAATTGCATGTATATAAGTACAAGGATAAATGCTATGACAAATGAAAACAATCCTGAATCGATAGATTCCTTACCTAATGAAGGTCCAACAATTTCTTCCTGAACAATACGTGCAGGAGCAGGTAGTTTACCGGCTTTAAGTACGTTGGCTAAATCCTGTGCTTCTTCCACTGAATAGGACCCTGAAATGGATGAACGTCCGTTAGGAATTTCATCATTTACGTTAGGAGCTGAATATACATATCCGTCGAGAACGATAGCAACCTGTTTGCCCACATTATCGCGGGTAAGGTTACGCCATACTTTGGCACCTACATTATTCATTCCCATCGAAACTTCAACGCGGCCATTCTGATCAAAATCCTGGCGTGCATCAACAATCACATCACCGAATAATGCGGCAGTGTTCTCGCGGTTGGTCGAACGCAGAGCCATAAGTTCAAGAACTTCAGGGGCATTTTTTTCGGGTTTAAAGGTCCATGCAAACTGGCAGTTACGGGGGAACATTCCCTTAACCTTCTTCATCATCGAATTGATGCGGGCAGTATCTTTAATGGCTGCATATCCAACGGTTGCCCTGTTGGTAGCGAACATCTGACCATCTTGCTGCTGGTAAGCAGGTTGCAGGTATGCGAATAATGGATTTTCTTTTTTATATGTTGCTAATTGCTGATCCTGACCGGCTGCAGTGGTATCCTGTTTCAGTTTATCAGCAAGGCTCGATTTTTTTGTGGTATCAGCCGTGGCGGCAGCAGTTTCGGCTTTCACAGCAAGCGAATCGCTTACCATGTCGGTTGAGTCCATAACACCGCTCATTGAAGCTAAGCGTTTGTTTGCTTCGTTGAAAATACCAGCCAGCTCGTCGAACCTGTAGGTTTCCCAGAATTCAAGTTTTGCTGATCCCTGCAGAAGTTTACGTACACGTTCAGGATCTTTGATACCAGGTAATTCGATGAGAATACGGTCGCTGGTGGCCAGTTTACTGATGTTAGGCTGGGTAACGCCGAAACGGTCGATACGGTTACGCAGAATATTAAAGGTACGGTCGAAAGCATCGGTAGCCTCCTGGCGTATTACTTTCAGAACTTCATCGTTGGTTGAATTAGGCCTGATTTTCTCACGCATCTCCATACGGCCGAAAATGGCTGAAAGTTTAGCGTTAGGGTCTATTTCAGAAAATGATTCACCAAATAAAGTAACAAAGTCCTTCTGACTGTTCTTTTGCTTTTCGTTAGCCAATGCCATAGCCTTGGTAAAAACAGGATTGGTACTGTTACCCGACATTCCGTTAACAACATCCGCAACAGAAACTTCCATGGTAACGTTCATACCACCCTTGAGGTCAAGACCCAGGTTTATCTCGCGATCGAGACATTCCTTGTACGTATACTTACGAAGAAGTATGTTGTAAACAGGTTGGTTGGCAACTGAATCGAGGAAATAACGTGTGCGGGCTTTTTGAATGGAATCGGTAAGCCTGGCTTCAATTTTGGCATCGTCTTTAGCTAATTGTTTAGCTATTGCAACTGCTTGTCCGTTGGTGGCATATTTCTCGGCTTTATTTTCGGTAATTGTGGTTACCAAAGTGAATGAAAGCTGGAAAGCACACACCAATGCAAATGCTATTGCAAAGAAACGTATTGCGCCTTTATTCTGCATGTGATTAGAATTTAGGTAGTTAGATTATCTTCATATTTTTGAGCCTGCAAAGATAGAAATCTATTGGCAAATAACAAACGTGGCTTAGTAAAGAAATGTGCTCATTTATCACCTTGTTATTAACAAAATGCTTTACAGTGTTTGGTACGAGAAGTATGTTTGAAATTTAAGGTCGCCCGAAAATTCCTTTACAATCGTAATTGTTGCAACTGTATAATTACGATCTTTGTTGTTTTTGGCAGCATAGCTAATGCATAGATGCAGAAAGATAGACACGAATGAATATGAAAAAAATATCGGCCTTAGGTTTTTTTACGCTCTTCTTTATAATTGGTATTTCGGGTTTTACTCACAAAGCCGGCGCCCAGGAAGTTTCATTGCAGGTACTTTCGTACAATATCCGCCTTGCTGTCGATAGCGATGCTCCCAATACCTGGACTAACCGCAAGGAAAATGTTTTTTTGCTCATACGCGAGGCTAAACCCGATGTTTTTGGCCTGCAGGAGGTATTAAAGGAACAGCTTGATGATTTGGAGAAAGCCTTCCCGGAGTTTCAACGCGTTGGTGTGGCAAGGGATGATGGCAGGGATGCAGGCGAATTTTCGCCCTTGTTTTTTAATCCTGAAAAATTCATCTTGTTAGCATCAGGCACATTCTGGCTATCAGAAACACCCGATGTACCCGGCAGCAGGGGATGGGATGCTGCATGCAACCGTGTAGTTACCTGGATACAGCTGAAAGATAAATTATCAAAGAAAGATTTCTTCGTTTTTTGTACGCATTTCGATCATATGGGTGAGATGGCAAGGCGGAATTCGGCTAAATTGCTTGTGCATGCAGTCGATTCATTAGCCGGAAACGAAGCTGTGGTGGTACTTGGCGATTTTAATGCACTACCCGGGTCGGAACCTTACATGATAATTACTGATTACACCAACACTAAGCACCTTAATGACAGCCGACTGAAAAGCACCGTATTGGATGGTCCTGAATATACATTTACTGGTTTCGCCGTAGCTGAAGAGCCTGGTGGCAGGATCGACTATGTTTTTGTGAAGAACATCAGCAATATAGAATATTATAAAGTAAATCCGGCAAATAATGGCGAATTCTACCCCTCGGATCATCTACCAGTTAACGTGGGGTTGTGGTTGAAATGATGTCGGATGTCGGATGTCGCCTGCCTGCTGAAGGAAGGGATGTGGGATGTAGGAAGTTAGAGCTTAATTTAATCTCCCTGCTTTAAACTTCGATAAATACCTGATAATCAATTATTTTGTTGCTAAAATTTTTAAAAATAAAATCAGTGATAAATTACGGAAAATATTTTTTTTTACTCTTGATATTGGCGGGTATGATGAACCTGAATGGTTCAGCGCAGTTATCCGCAATACATGATTACAAACGAAATGATAACGTATTACTGATCAGCGAAAACTCTGATACCCTTCTTTATCCCTTTGCCGGTGGCCTCAATAACTGCCAGTTTATGAATATGGACGTGAACTTTGATGGGGTTGAAGATATAGTAGTTTTCGACAGGCATGGAAACCGGATTTTACCTTTTATAGTTTCCTCGGCTTCCTCTGTAAAATATCAGTTTGCACCCGAACTGTCATCTTTATTTCCGCCAATAGAGCAATGGATGCAGGCTTTGGATTATAACCACGATGGCCGGATGGATATTTTTACTTACACCACCGGTGGTGTAAAAGTTTACAGGAACGATTCGCAAAGCACCCTCAAATTCACACAAGTAACGCATCCGTTCCTGCTTTCGCAGCAAGGAACAACTCTTACCAATATCCTGGTTACCTATGCCGATTATCCCGCTATTGCTGATGTTGATAACGATGGTGACCTGGATATTCTTACTTTTCGAGGCCTGGGTTCGTTTGTTGATCTGCACCTGAATACCTCGGTTGAAAGATTCGGAAATCCCGATTCTCTTACTTTCGAGAAAGTATCCTCCTGCTGGGGGCATTTTGCCGAAGGAAACGAAGACAATACCATCATACTTGATACCTGTTCGAACAAAAACGGATTCAGCCGTGTGCCTGGTACTGGCCTTAATGATCCGAAACACACCGGTTCAACCATGCTGCTTCATGATTTTAATGCCGATGGATTGCCCGATATAACCCTGGGTGATGTCGATTTCAGTACATTGATTCATCTTACAAATGGCGGAACTTTAGCTGAAGCAAAAATGGTTTCTCAAACCACCTTGTTTCCCAATGCAACTAATCCGGTTAGTATGAATTCTTTTCCTGCTGCCATGCTTGTGGATGTAAATAATGACGGTGTGAAAGACCTGCTTGTGTCGCCTTTTGATCCCGCGCTGGTGAAAAGCGAAAATTATAAAAGTGTAAGCCTATATATAAATGAAGGCACAAACCAACAACCGGTTTACGATCTGGTTACAAAAAGTTTTTTACAGGAACAAATGCTCGACCTCGGCTCAGGAGCATATCCTGTATTTTTCGATTATAATGCCGACGGGCTGATGGATTTGCTGATAGGGAACTACGGATACCTGGATACCTGTATTTACAACCCGCTTTCGGGCCTTAGCTGTACCTATAAGTCGCAGCTTGCATTGATGCTGAATACCGGAACATCTTCAAAACCTCAGTTTACACTTGTTGACCGGAATATTGCGCACCTCGATACACTTCAAATGCAATCGCTTATTCCGGCTCTTGCCGATATGGATGCCGATGGCGATGCCGACCTGGTTTGCGGCAATTCGAAAGGCAAGCTGGTATATTGCGAAAACATTGCCCTGCCGGGTCAGCCTGCCAATTTCATTATGACTGATCCTGCCTGGCATGGGATAGATGTGGGTGATTTTTCCGCACCTCAACTGATTGATATGGATGGCGATGGCTTAACCGACCTGATATGTGGCAAGCGAAACGGAGCGCTGAGCTATTATAATAATACGGGAACACCCCAGGTACCGGTTTTTTCGCTCGTTACCGAATCTTTTGGAGGTGTTGATGTAACCAATCCTCAATTATCGAACTATGGATACAGTGTACCTTGTTTTTACCAGGATAAATCGGGCGAAACAGTATTATTTGCTGGATCAGAATTCGGAGCTATTTATGTTTACGACCAGGTGAAAAATAACCTGGAAGGCAATTTCAGGCTTTTAGGGACTTTGCCGGGGATTAATGAAGGCTGGCGCAGCAGCCTTGCTTTAGGTAATCTTAATAATGACACACTTGCAGATATGCTTGTTGGCAATTACTCCGGAGGATTGGGGTTGTTTTTTGGAAAAGAGGAACAAATATTTGGAATCGGGCAGCCTGCTTTCACGCAAAGTCTAAAGGTAAACATAACTCCCAACCCGGCTCAAAACAAAGTGTCAATTGATATTGCCGGATTGAATGATAAAAATGTAAGCCTTCTAATCAGCAGAATGGATGGTAAGATAGTATGGCAAAAAAATAAGATTGAATTGCCGCAATTAATTGATATAAAAGATTATGCAAATGGTATTTACCTCGTTTCACTGTATTTCGGAAATGAGATTGTAAGCGGGATATTGATGGTGGTGAGGTGAGAAGAGATGGGCGAAGGGTGATGCGGCGAGAGACTATACTGTGCGAGTTTTAGAGGCTGGAGTTTGGGACTTGGGATAAGACTTTAGCCTGTAGCGTATACCGGCCATAACAAAAAAAACACTGATTAATGAAATCCGGTTAAGACCTGGAAGAGCGATGCTATTGCAACAGCTAAAACTTATTTAGCAAATTCGGAAGCTTTGATAAAGAATATTTTACCTCCTTTTGAATAAACAAACTGACCATCGTTTTTTTGTTTATCCAAAACTAATTTTTCGAAGGATAACTCGATTCCTTTTAAAATTTTACCGCGTAATTCAAGTATTTTCTCGTTATTCATAAGCTTGTGTATTTATCTTATCCCAAACAGAATTGTCTTTTATTTCAATTTCAGTGCTTTTCAAACCTTCTGCTACAACGTTAAAAGGACCTTCCGAATTGTTGATAATTATCCAGTAGTCACTAACCGGGATATACTTTTTTACCAGATTCCTTATCCCAGATTTATATCTCCTGCGAATTGTATCTTCGGGAATATTGTGCCCTCCTTCGCTTACGCGCATCTTAACTCGTTGAATTGCCAGATCAACAGTATTGAGCCAGAAAAAAACCAAAGTTACGAAATACCCTTTTTGTTGTGCTTCGTTAATCAGGTTAATAAAATATTTTGGAGCCAGAGTTGTTTCAAATGAAAAATCCACTTGCAATTTGATAAACTCATTTATCCTTGTCAACATTATTTTACCGGCATCGATTGCAGCTTTTTCCGGTTGAAACGGAGATATCCCCCTGGCTATTTCATCTGCATTCACAAACTCCTTGCAATTAAGCATTTCGGGTAATACAGTAAACGAAGCAGTAGTTTTTCCTGCTCCATTGCATCCCGCAATAATATACAAATTTGGCATGCAAAAGTTTTTATCAAAGGTAGTAAGATTTTTTTTGTTAGAAAGGTTCCAATGTCTATTGTGTCGAATCTAACTTGGAAGTAACTGATTTTATAGCCTTGTATGAGTTAGGCGGTTCATTTACCTCACTGTGATTTGCAGCCTGTATTGAGTCCTGTTACTATCAGGTTAGGTTTCCTAATAAAAAAAAATACCGCTACAGATACTTGTTGACAAAATACCATATGACCTAATAAATAAAACTACTTCCACCCAAAAACTCCCTCAAAATGGATGTAGGTGGTATTTCATTAGGTTTTAGTGGCTTAAAATAACTGAAAAACTCAAGCAGCCTGCGGGCTTCTGAATATTCGGTCTGATTAGGCTGTACCTCAAGTAAAATAGGTTCGGCAAAGGGTTTAAGTACCGAAAGCTCGTAAAGCAAGGCCGAGTTAAACATGGTATCGGCTTCTTCCTGGTAAGGGAAAATATGTTTTTCTTCACCCGAACGTACACTCGGCCAGCGCGAAATGGTATCGCGTGCCGAATATTTACGGTAACGGTAATCGCGAACAATGCGGCGGATAAGCCTGCTGTCGGTGGTACTTACACGGCTGTGATCATCAATATTTATTGACGTAAGTGCCGAAACATAAATTTTAAATTTGGCTTCTGCCGGAATGGAACTTGTTAACTGCGGGTTCAATCCGTGAATTCCCTCAATAATCAAAACATTATCAGGCTGCATCTGCATGGTTTCACCGTTGTAGAAACGTTCCCCTGATTCGAAGGAGAAGTGAGGGACCTTTATCATTTCACCTTCAAGTAGTGAAAGCAGGTTTTGATTGAACAAATCCAGGTCGAGGGCTTCAACAGCTTCGTAGTCGTGGTTTCCGTCTTCGTCGAGGGGTGTATTATCGCGATTCACAAAGTAGTTGTCAAGCGAAAGGTTTAAGGGTTTCATTCCGTTAACCAGCAGGTGTATCGCCAGGCGTTTGGCAAAAGTTGTTTTTCCGCTCGACGAGGGTCCGCTGATCAGTATTATTTTTACGAGGTTGTTCCTCGACCTTATGTTATCGGCAATATGCCCGATTTTTTTTTCGTGCAGGGCTTCTGAAACTTTTATCAGCACTTCCGATTTGCCGTTCGAACACGAATTGTTAAGGTCGCCGATATAAGGAACTTCAAGGATTTTATTCCATTCCGAATACTCCTGGAATATCTCAAACAGTTTATTCTGAACCACGAGTTTTTCGACCTTTTGCGGATTTTCTTTCTGTGGAATCTGCAGCAATATGCCGTTATAATACCTGTTCAGATCGAAAACCTTGAGGTAGCCGGTCGAAGGAATCATATGCCCGTAATAGGCATCGATGTGACCGTCCATTTTATAGTAGGTCGAAAAATTCTGTCCCTTATGCTTCAGCAGGTTAACTTTATCGAACAATCCATGTGATTCAAATTTGCGGATTACCTCGTCGGTTTCTTCTTCCATACGGATAAAGGGAAGGTTGGCCTCCACAATTTCGTACATCCGCTTTTTAATATCGGCTATATTCTTGTCGGTAAGTTCATTTTCCAGACGGGTGATTTTCCAGTAAATACCTTTTGAAATGGAATGGTTGATGCGAAGCTTCGATTTGGGGAATATCTCATGAACTGCCTTGTAAAGCACAAAAGATAGTCCTCTGAGGTACATCCGCATACCGTCGGGATGGGTTATATCAATAAATTGTACCGAAATAGGGTGAAAAATTTCAAAAGTGAGTTCTTCGAGTACATTGTTGACCATAGCACCCAGAACGGGGTTTTTCATTTTTACCCCGAATTCGGACAGCACCTCGTTCAGCGAAGTGCCTTTGCTCACAGTTTTTGTAGTTCCTGAGTTTACGCAGTGTATGGCAATAGTTTTATTCATGCAGGTATGCTAATGTTTTTTGAGATGCTGTTTTTTGTAATCAGATACAGGTGTCCGATTATATATTAATTGACCAGGGCAGTAAAAGTTACTGTAAAAATGAAACTGATTTTGTATTATTTCTCTCAATCGGAAAAACTCACAGTTCATTCCTTGGTGAACATTCACTCCTGTTATGTTGATTGAAAAAATCAGGATTAGAAATTCGGCTTCAGTGCATATTTGTTATAGTATTCTTCAATCACATTTACAGCGCTTTGTGCGTCATCCACCAGGGAGAAAATTGCCATATCGTCGGGACTGATATTTTTGGCTTCAAGCATGCGGGCTTTTATCCAGTCCACCAATCCAGTCCAGTAATCGGTTCCAACCAGTACAATCGGGAACCTGACAAGTTTATGGGTTTGGATAAGTGTGATGGCTTCGAACAATTCGTCGAGGGTGCCAAATCCGCCGGGGAGCACAATGTATCCCTGCGAGTATTTCATAAACATGAGTTTACGAACAAAGAAATAGTCGAAAGTGATTAGTTTATCAGGGTCAATAAACGGATTTGAGAATTGCTCATGAGGCAATACAATATTTAATCCCACGGATTTACCCCCTCCGAAATGTGCTCCTTTGTTGGCAGCTTCCATAATTCCGGGACCACCACCGGAGATAACCCCGAAACCTTTTTTGGTAAGATTGTATGCAATTTCTTCGGCGAGTTTGTAATACTGGCTTCCGGGTTTCGACCGGGCTGAACCGAAAATAGTGGCACAAGGGCCTATGCGGGCCATTTTTTCAAAACCTTCGACCAGTTCCGACATGATTTTAAAAACCGACCACGAATCGTGCGATTTTATCTCGTTCCAGTCCTTGGGTGTAATGGCTTCGCGAATTCTTTCGGCTTCGCTCATACTTAAAAGATCGTCCTCAATGTGCATATTATTCTGAATTTAATTGTGAATTTTATCTGATATTTTCTATAAGATTTTGTGCTAACAAGTTGTGGGAATGCGAATTAGTTTTTTTTTTGTGTGCCGTGTGCCAGGTGCCGGGTGCCGGGTACCTTGTTCCGGGTGCCAGGTGCCGTGTGCCGGGTGCCGGGTGCCGGGTGAAGGGTGCCGGGTGTCCGAAACTATCAGTTTTTTAGGTCATAAATTATTTCCTTTTCTGAAATCATAATAAACAGAACCACTATTATAACTGAATTTTAACCCTGTTTATTGTTAATCCGATTCCCAAAAATACGTAAATCCTTATTGATATCCTTGAATGTAAAGAAATAGTAAAATCCGGGATTTGTGATGAAATCCGATCGAAAGGCCTACTTAAGCAAAATTTCTTTCAGGTAACCGGCTGTGTAGCTTTCCTTGTTTTTTGCAAGCTGTTCGGGAGTGCCTTCAGCTATGATATATCCTCCCCGGGCTCCTCCCTCGGGACCGAGGTCGATTATATAGTCGGCAACTTTAATAACTTCAAGGTTATGTTCGATAACTAGCACCGAATTACCACGGTCGACCAGTTTGTTAAGTACTTTCAGCAGTATATTCACATCTTCGAAATGAAGCCCGGTAGTCGGTTCGTCGAGGATATAGAGAGTGCGGCCTGTATCGCGTTTCGATAGTTCGGTTGCAAGCTTTACACGCTGTGCTTCACCTCCCGACAAAGTAGTCGATCGCTGGCCGAGTGTTATATATCCCAGTCCTACCTGGTTCAGTGTACTGATTTTTTGAAGGATCGAAGGTATATTCCCGAAAAACTCAACCGCATATTCGATGGTCATATTTAAAACATCCGTAATCGACTTGCCTTTGTAGCGTACTTCAAGAGTTTCGCGGTTATAGCGCTTGCCGTCGCACACCTCGCAGGGTACATGCACATCGGGCAAAAAATTCATTTCAATAACCCTGATGCCGGCGCCCTGGCATGTTTCGCAGCGTCCGCCTTTTACATTAAACGAGAAACGCCCCGGCTTATAACCCCTTATTTTCGATTCGGGCAAAGCAGCAAATAATTTACGGATATCATCGAAAACGCCGGTATAGGTAGCCGGGTTGGAGCGGGGTGTTCGGCCAATTGGCGACTGGTTAATTTCGATTACCTTGTCGATATTTTTAAGCCCGTCGATGTTTTGATAGGCGAGGGGTTTCTTTTCGGAACGATAAAAATGCCTGCTCAGAATAGGATACAGCGTTTCGTTGATAAGACTGGACTTGCCGCTTCCCGAAACCCCGGTTATACAGGTAAATATGCCAAGCGGGATTTTAATATCCACATTTTTCAGGTTGTTGCCTGTAGCTCCTGTTAGTGAAAGAAAATGACTGTTCGGCTTCCTCCTTTTTTCGGGAAGGGCAATGCTCTTCCGACCCGAGAGGTATTGGCAGGTAATGCTTTTGCAATCGTGCAGCGACAAGGGCGAACCCTGGCCCACCACATGTCCGCCATGCGTTCCGGCTCCCGGGCCCATATCAATAACATGATCAGCCGCCATAATCATATCCTGGTCGTGCTCTACTACTATCACTGAGTTACCGGTGTCACGAAGGTTCTTCAGGGATGCTATCAGCCTGTGGTTGTCGCGCTGGTGAAGCCCGATACTGGGCTCGTCGAGGATATAGAGTACACCTACCAGCTGCGACCCTATCTGGGTGGCGAGGCGTATACGCTGCGATTCGCCTCCCGAAAGACTTCCCGAAGGCCGGTTTAACGAAAGATAATCGAGCCCTACATTAAGCAGAAACGATAAACGGCTCTGTATCTCCCTGATAATTTCGTGTGCTATCAGTTTTTGCTTCTCATCGAGTCCTTCTTCCACATTGCTGAACCAATCGTTTAGGTTAACCAGGTCCATCTGCGAAAGCTCCGCAATGTTTTTACCGTTGATCCTGTAAAACAATGATTCCTTCTTCAATCGGGTACCTTCGCACTCGGGGCAACTTATTGAATTCATAAATCCACCTGCCCACTTCTTCAGTCCTTCAGGATTTCCGGCTTCATTCTGGTTTAGAATATGTTGTACAATACCTTCAAAATTAAGCGAATACGAGGATGTTACACCCAGGTATTCGTTTTTAACCTTTATTACTTCTTCCGATC
Source organism: uncultured Bacteroidales bacterium (assembly GCA_963714825.1). Taxonomy (GTDB): domain Bacteria; phylum Bacteroidota; class Bacteroidia; order Bacteroidales; family UBA4417; genus UBA4417. The sequence continues at coordinate 234,465 of CAVQQF010000007.1, forward strand.
CATATAAAATGGTTTCGGTGGCAGCTTCGGGAATATCCTTGAGCGGAGTATCGAGGGTAAAATGGTACTTATGCGATATGGCTTCGAGCTGCCTGAATATCCAGTTGGCTTTGTATTCGCCTACCGGTGCTATTCCGCCTTTGCGGATGCTTTTCGATGGGTCGGGGATGATTTTGTTAAGGTCGATTTCGGAGATATATCCCAGGCCTTTGCAGCGCGGACAATAGCCATAGGGCGAATTGTACGAAAATGTATTGGGTTCGGGCTCATCGTATGCCAGGCCTGTTTCGGGATCCATCAGCAAGCGACTGAAAAAACGGGCATCGCTGCCGATAGTTTCCATCACCATAAGTGCGCCTTTGCCTTGCCGCAGGGCAGTTTGTATAGAAGAAGTAAGGCGGGTCAGCGATTTTTCATTTACTTTTATGGTATCGATAACAGCCTCAATATCATGTATTTTGTACCTGTCGACCTGCATTCCGAAAGTAATTTCACTTACTTCGCCATCGATGCGGACCTTTAAAAAGCCTTGTTTCCGAACCTGTTCGAACAGTTCGCGGTAATGCCCCTTGCGGCCTCGAACCAGGGGCGCAAGTATATAGATTGTTTTATCGGAATAATTTTCGAGTATCAGTTCAATAATCTGGCTGTCGGTATACCGAACCATTTTCTGGCCTGAGGCAAATGAATATGCCTCGCCGGCCCTGGCAAACAGCAGTCGCAGGAAATCGTAAATTTCGGTGATGGTTCCTACTGTTGAACGTGGATTTCGGTTGGTAGTTTTCTGTTCAATGGAAATGACAGGACTTAAGCCGGTGATTTTATCCACATCGGGGCGCTCAATATCGCCCATAAACTGCCGGGCATAAGCCGAAAATGTTTCCATGTAACGGCGCTGCCCTTCGGCATAAATAGTATCGAATGCAAGTGATGATTTTCCGCTTCCGCTTAAGCCGGTGATAACCACCAGTTTGTCGCGGGGTATCTGAACATCAATATTTTGCAGGTTGTGGACCCGGGCTCCATATACTTCGAGATATTCCTGCGGTTCAGTATTGGATTCTTCAGAAGGTATAGGATTCATGCTGCCCTGATTCATTAGAGTTAAGTAGTTGATGCCGTGTTGATAATGTCATTATTATTTTGGTAATGACCTGGCATTGATGGTATCGTTGAAAATCATTTCAGCATTGTCAATCTCCAGAAGCAGGCTATCGAAATCTTCAAATCCTTTTTTAGGCAATGTGATCTGGTATTTTTTCTTTCCGGGATTCATAAGTTTATCCGAACGTAACCAGGGGTTAAAGTCCTTGAGCACCCTGTAATTTATGTTCATTGATTTGGCGAAAACCGGCAAATTGGTAATACTCGAATCGATGGTTACGTTATAGGTCGGAATAGGGGGGTATAGATCCTTGTTCCGGATATAATAACCATATTCGGAAGGATGTTCGTAAAGCAGTTTCAGTGCTATAATACGGTACACATACCTCATAGTCTCGTCGGGAAGGTAAAGATCGTAATAGCTTTCGGCATTCTGCCGCTTCAAGTTCTTTTGCTATGCGTCCTTCGCCTACGTTATAAGCTGCCGCAGCCAGTGTCCAGCTGCCAAACATATTGTATGAGTTGCGCAGAAGTTTGCATGCTGCTTCGGTAGCTTTTTCGAGATGGTAGCGTTCGTCCACTTCGCTGCTGATTTCAAGTCCATAGTGCTTGCCGGTGGCCGACATAAACTGCCAGAATCCGGATGCACCTGCAGGCGACTGAACATTGGCAAGGCCACTCTCAATCAGTGCAAGGTATTTGAAATCTTCGGGTATATTATGCTTTTTAAGTATTGGGGTAATGATGTGAAAATACCTGTTCGATCGTTTCAGCATCAGCATGGTTGACGAATGCCAGTAGGTATTCACCATGAGTTCGCGGTCGAGGCCTTCGCGCACATAATACAGTCCGAGTGGCGCTTCTTCGCCTGCCAGTTCAGCTTTGTCGGGCAATACCAGCGAAAATATTTTGTTACTGTGACGGAAGGCTTTCTGGTAATCAATATCACCGGCAGTTTTTTTCAGGTTATTCGAATAATAAAACCCTTCGAATGCTGCAAAAGCTACAAGTGCAATAATAAATATGACTCTCTTACTCATAATTTTGTTTTAGTTCAGCCGGAAGCTATTTTAACTGCCGGTATTCCAGTTTCTTATCATCAAAACATGATGGCATCGCTCAATAATGGTGCCAACTTGTCTTTTTCTGACAATAATGGATCGGATATCTGCCAATCGATGTTCAGTTGAGGGTCGTTCCAGCGAATACTTGCTTCGGATGCTTTGTTATACATTCCGGAGCATTTATAGGTAAAAATGGTATCATCCTCAAGTGTCAGAAATCCATGTGCAAAGCCTTTGGGTATCCAGCAAATCCATTTGTTTTCGGCAGAGAGTTTCATCGAAACCCATTTCCCGAAAGTTGGTGAATTACGCCTGATATCCACAGCAATATCGAGTACTGCGCCCCTTATTACCCTCACCAGTTTGCCCTGTGCATAGGGTTCGAGCTGGTAGTGAAGGCCACGGAGGACATTTTTCTGTGATTTCGATTCGTTATCCTGAACAAAGGGTTCAGTAATGCCGAAGGCTGCAAATTTCTCAATATGAAATGATTCGAAAAAATAACCCCGCGAATCGCCAAACACATCTGGTTTAATTATTATTACTTCGGGTATTGCAGTTGGAATTAGTTCCATAAAAGTTGGCAAGTATTTTTTACAAATGAATCACTTCGCCATAGGCTGCGGCAACGGCTTCCATAATTGCTTCGCTCATGGTTGGATGCGGGTGAACGGATTTAATGATTTCGTGGCCTGTAGTTTCGAGTTTGCGGGCAACAACCACTTCGGCAATTAACTCGGTAACATTATCGCCTATAAAATGAGCGCCAAGCCATTCGCCGTATTTGGCATCGAAAACTACTTTAACAAAACCGTCCTTCGATCCGGCTGCACTGGCTTTGCCTGAGGCTGAAAACGGGAATTTACCCACTTTTACCTCGTAACCGGCTTCCTTTGCCGCTTTTTCGGTCATGCCCACCGAAGCAATTTCGGGTGAAGTATAGGTGCATCCCGGAATATTTCCGTAATCGATGGCTTCAACATGCATGCCGGCAATTTTTTCGACGCAGGTTATACCTTCGTGCGATGCCACGTGCGCAAGAGCAGGACCGCTGACAATATCTCCGATAGCATAATATCCTTCGACATTGGTACGGTAAAACTCATCAACCAGTACTTTTCCCTTGTCGTGTTTGATGCCTGTTTCTTCAAGACCTATGCCTTCGAGGTTGGTGGCAATACCAACAGCGGAAAGTACAATATCACATTCAACAACTTCCGTTGCTTTTGGCGTTTTAATGCTTACTTTGCATACATCGCCGTTTATTTCGACTGATTCAACTGATGATGAGGTCATTACCTTCATGCCGGCTTTCTTAAAGCTGCGTTCAAGTTGTTTTGATACATCCTCATCCTCAACAGGAACAACATTTGGTAAAAATTCAACAAGTGTAACCTTTACGCCAATGCTGTTATAGAAATGGGCAAATTCTGATCCTATGGCACCTGAACCCACAACCACCATACTTTCAGGTTTTGCAGACAGTGTCATGGCTTCGCGGTACCCGATTATTTTTTTACCGTCCTGTTTCAGGTTCGGGAGCTCGCGCGAACGCGCTCCTGTGGCAATAATGATATGCGATGCGGTATATTCGGTAACCTTATTGTCGGCATCAGCTACATCAACCTTTTTACCGGGTTTAAGCTTTCCGAAACCCTGTATATGATCGATTTTATTCTTTTTTAAGAGATATTGAATTCCTTTGCTCATGCCATCGGCCACATCGCGGCTACGCTTAACCATGGCAGGCAGGTCGGGGGTGGCAGTTCCTTCGATGGCAATGCCATAATCGGCTGCATGTTTCAGGTAATTGAATACCTGAGCACTTTTGAGCAAGGCTTTGGTTGGAATACAGCCCCAGTTGAGACAAACACCTCCGAGTTCCGATTTTTCGACAACTGCTGTTTTTAATCCAAGTTGTGCTGCTCTAATGGCTGCAACATAACCTCCTGGTCCACTGCCAATTACTATAACGTCATAATGCATATAGGATGAATTTTAAAATGTGCGGCAAAATTACCAATTTTTAACGGGAAATTGCCTGTTTTACTTTGATTATCTCTTTCAAAACAAAGTTAAAGGGCTTTTTGTTGGATTTTTCAAGGTAAAAAAATAAATGCTGACAAACAAAAACGCTTAAAAACAAAAGGCCCGCAATAAGCAGGCCGTTCTGTTTCTTGTAAAGAGTTTAAAACTATTTCTTTTAAAATTATTGAGGATCTTCTTCCGACATTTCGGGCATTCCCTGCATTGGGTTTGCTGCTTCGTCAACTACCGTAAAACCGGCAGGGACTTTAAATTTGTCAGCGGGAATTTTGGCTCCGAAATCAACTTTATCGGCTATGATTTCCATTTCGCCCAGGGAAATTTTTAAAGGGATGTTTTTGTAATGAACCCCTACGATACGGTTGTCGCGGTTTGAACTGTCGGGGGCTATGGAATATTTAACACCTTTAAAACCTGCTACAGTTTCAGTCCCTTCGTCTTTGTAATCGAGTTTGGTTTTGAATTTATCGCTCAGGGTTTCAATATTCATTTGCTCGAATATATCAGCAGTTACCGTCGATTTATAAGCATCTTTAGTTGCCCTGTCCTGTCCGCCTGAAACATTTTCGAGTTCATAGTGATACACGGTGCTGCCATCCCTGATGTCGAAAGTATGCTGGCGCATTTCCATACCCATCATGTTTCCTTCAACCTTGGTTTCGCGCAATTCCTTGCTGCCGTAATCATCGAAGTATAATGTCTGGGTTACTTTTACACCCATCATATCCATTGGTTTGTAAGTTATAATTCCACTTTTTTCGCCGTATGGTTGATCGGGATTGCCGCTTTTACTTCCAGCACCACCTGAATTACAGGCCATTAAGAGGGTAAGGCCAATAAGCTGTACCAGGATTACCAATTTCTTCATATTCGTATAATTTGTTTATTGAATTTTTGGCAAAAGTACTAAAAATAGGATTACTTGTACATTTTATCAATTTCGTTAAAATATCGCACAAGTGTCTGGCTATGTGTAGAAAACTTATTGGTTTTTCAGTCAGCTTTTCGCCTGCCTGCTTTCTTTGTCAGCGAAAACGCCATGATTACCGGCAGAACAACAGGTATTGATATTACAACTGGCAGGAACCAGTCAGGTAATTTTGAATGTTCGTTTACCTTGCATATTTGCCATTCGATAACTAAAAACAAAGAAACAATAAGCACTTTAGCGATTCTGATAATTAATGTTGATCTGGAATACAGCCGCAATGCATTCTCAGCAGTAACTTTAACAGGGTAATTGAAAATATGTGGGAACCTGTTTAAAACACTCAGGCCTAACACCAGCAACAGGCTAATGGCGGGGACAATAAAAACCGATGCCTTGTTTCCCCATCCATCAATGTCACCCTTTATATTGAAGTGAATCGGAATGGTTTCGGGCATGACCTGGGTAAGTCACTAATGGAAGTATCCAACTGGCCAGTAATCCTGCGATGGCAACAAACTCGAGCATGTAATCAGTTGATGTGAATTTTAATTCCAGCCTGGGCCTAACTTCCGGTGCAGATTTCATTAACACAAAGATATTTGGTTCACGAAATTAACCAATAAGCTAACCTGAATTAACATTTCGTCGAAAATTTCTCTCTTATTAATACCATCCCCCCATTCTCCCATTCTCCCATTCACTCATCCACTCATTCTCTCATTCCCTCATTCTCACATTCACTCATTCTCACATTCACTCATTCTCACATTCACTCATTCACTCATTCCCTCATTCACTCAACCCTCTCAACCCTCTCATCCTCCAATCGGCAACTGCCGCGAAAACCCTTCCTGTAACGATATAAAAGTTTCGGTAAACGAAATTTCGGGGATTGCCTGGATATTTTCGACTATTACCTGTTTCAGATGCTCGTTGTTACGCGTCACAATTTTAACAAGCAAGGAATATTTCCCTGATATATGATGGCATTCAACTATTTCGGGTATCTGGCTGATTTTGTTAAAAACTTCGTTATGTGTACTTGTCGAAGTAAGATTAACCTGTATGCCGATAAAAGCACAGGTAAGGTATCCCATGCTCTTATGATTAAAAATAAGCTGCGAGCCTGAAATAATACCGGCTTCCTTCATTTTGCGTACCCGCTGATGCACGGCGGTATGAGTAACCTTGCAGTTACGGGCCACTTCAACGTACGACATACGGGCATCCTTCATTAGCTGCTCTACTATTCGTTTGTCGAGTGCATCAAGATGAAAGTTATTGTGCATGATAAATTCAGGATTAATTAATATTGAAAGTAAAAGGAGCAATATTAATGCAAAATTAAAATATTATTGAACATTTGATTTCAAAATGTTAAATATATTGATGATTACTTAAAGATATGATAGTTTTGCTGACTGATTTTCCGTGTACTTAGTCCATAAAAAGCTGTAACTTCACAAAAAAAAAATACATTATGAAACACGATCCTTCACGCGCAATTTACGACATGAAACAATTTGGCGAATTTGGCGATGTAAATCCATCCATTACCGATTCGGCCACCTACACCTTTATGCAAGCCAATACCATGTCCGATGTTTTCCAGGGAGAACAGGAGGGCTGCTTCCTTTATTCGAGGCATTGGAACCCGAGCAATAAATACCTTTCGGATGTGCTGGCTGCTATGGAAGGAACCGAAGAAGGCTGGGTAACTGCTTCAGGTATGGGCGCTATAACTTCGGCAATACTTCAGTGCTGCAATGCAGGCGATCATATTGTTTCGAGTGTTACCACTTACGGAGGTACTTTTGCATTTCTTCAGAATTACCTTCCAAAATTCAATATCCGTACCACTTTCGTTGATATCACCGACCTGGAGGCAGTGCGCAAGGCTATTACGCCCGAAACAAAGCTTATTTATACGGAGTCGATGACCAATCCCATGCTTCAGATTTCGGATATCCCTGCACTGGCGGCCATTGCTAACGAGCATAATATCAATCTGATGGTTGATAATACATTCACTCCAATGATAATAGCTCCGGCAGCCCTGGGAGCACATATTGTTGTGTATAGCATGACCAAATTTATTAATGGTAAAAACGACTGTGTAGCTGGTGCTATCTGTGCATCGTCCGAATTTATAAATTCACTTATTGATGTAAACAGCGGGACAGCCATGTTGCTGGGTCCGGTGCTTGATCCCCTGCGCTCGTCGAGTATATTAAAAAACCTGCACACTCTTCATATACGTATGCAGCAGCACAGTAAAAATGCGATGTACCTGGCAATTAAGATGAAAGAAGCCGGTTTAAAAGTCAGCTACCCGGGATTGCCCGAACACAAAGGCCACGAATTAATGAAGAGCCAGATGAATCCTGATTTTGGATATGGCGGAATGCTTTCGATTGACCTGGGTACCAGTGAAAAGGCATCACAGTTTATGGAACTGATGGAAAGTCACGATGTAGGATACCTTGCAGTAAGCCTTGGCTATTTCAAAACACTTTTCAGTAATTCAGGCAAAAGTACTTCGAGTGAGGTTCCTGAAGATGTTCAGCACGATATGGGAATGTCGGCAGGACTGGTTCGTTTCAGCGTGGGCCTCGATCATAATATTGAACACACATGGGAGCGTATTGAGCATTGTTTGAATATGATGCAATAAAAAAGCTGTTTTCATAATGATGAAGAAAAGCGCCACCGGGTTGAAAAACCGGGTTGGCGTTTTTTTTTAGTGAATAGTGAATAACGAATAGTGAATAGTGAAAAATGAATAGTGAATAACGTCCTTCTGCTTTGCTTCGTTTTGCTTCGGTTCACTCGCAATGACCACTCTCAATGACAGCTCAGGATGACAGTGAATATCAAACAATGATCAACAAACAACGAACAACCACCAATTTTCAATAAACAAATAAGAAGGGGAAATTGTACCAACTACCCCTTGAACCTTGAACGCCGCAGGCATTTCCTGCCTGACTGCGTGCAGCAGACAGAACAATAGAACAATAGAACAATAGAACAATAGAACAATAGAACAATAGAACAATAGAACAATAGAACATTTGAACAATAGAACAATAGAACAAACGAACAATTTAACCCTTCAATCCTGTAAACTTTACCGTATATTTGAAGAATAACCCTTACTTTTGAACCACCACATATCAGTAAAACAAAATAAGGCCTAAGTTGCTGGTATATGATGTTTTGGATTTAGAAATATAAGAATGGAACTATGCTTCGATTAATTTTATTGGTTGGTACAGGTGGATTCCTGGGAACAGTTTTGCGGTTTCTGACCAGCCGTTATTTTGCTGCATATTTTCCTTCGTCGTTTCCATACGGAACTTTTGTGGTAAATGTGGTTGGTTGTTTCCTGATTGGTGTTTTATATGGTATATCTGAGAAAGGAAACTTTTTAAGCACCGAATGGCGTATGTTTTTAACCGTTGGATTTTGTGGCGGATTTACAACTTTTTCAGCATTTGCAGCCGAAAATATGGCCATGCTGCGCGACAACGAAATATTTAACTTTTTTCTGTATACCGGTAGCAGTATTTTTATCGGATTGCTTGCAACCTATGCAGGAATCATGCTCATAAAATTATTGTAGCCATGCAAACTCATGATAATGTAAAGATTTTGAGGGTGTACACCAGTTCGACGGATAAACTGAAACACACACCCTTGTACGAAATGCTTGTATTTGCCGCACGACGCAACGGGCTGGCAGGAGCTACCGTGCATAAAGGCGTGATGGGTTATGGGAGCAGCAGCGTGGTTCATACAGCCAAATTCTGGGAAACTAACGATAAACTCCCGGTAATAGTCGAAATTATTGACGAAAGTGCCAAGATTGAAGCATTTTTCGAAGTTATTAAGCCGTACCTTGATAAAATCCGGTATGGCTGCCTGGTGACCATAGAGGATGCTCATGTGCTTTTTTACAAAACAGGCAACAAACCCTCGGTTTTCAGGCTGTAAACATTCGTAGCGAATACTTTACATGATTTAATAACCAGGCTGAAAAACAATTACTTTACAGCTCTCGTATAAATATAGTCTTTTCCCTGTTTCAGGGTAAACCCATCAACCGAACCAGCGGCTGAGATGTTAAAAAGCATTACAATACCAGCCTGGTCGAAGCGGAATTCAGTGGCTGAAATTGCATCAAGAGGGAATGCAGCTTGCCCGCTTGCCTGAGCTGTAAGCTTATCATCTGCCAGTTTTACAGTGATTTTAAGCGGCAGTTGCTCCGATGTATATTCGCCTTCGTATGCCGATAATTTTTCGTTTGGCAAGTTAACTGTTTTAAAATCAGGAATTTTATACGGTTTATCGAAATAGCAGCTTAACAACCCTATGAGTGCATCGTTCATCGAATAGTTTAATCCATTGGAGCAAAAGGCAACCGCAACATTATCGTCAGGGAAATAGGCCAGCGACGACGAAAACCCGTCAATCCCTCCGTTATGACCAAATGCGGCTCTTTCGTAAAACGGTATTTTAAATATTCCCAGTCCAAAACCATCTTTTAAGGTCGTCATGGTTTTAAGGGAGCTTTCGCTGATAAGTTTGCCATCGAAAAGTGCAGAGATGAAGAGTGTCAAATCGGCGCTTGTCGATATTACAGCACCGGCTCCTCCCGGAATGCTCATATCGGTTTCGGGTTGCATAACCCATTTATTGTCAGTGTATTCGAAGGATGAGGCTTCGTTTGCCGGGTGGTTTATGCTAACACCATACAATGTGTTTTTTAACCCTATGCGTGAAGTGATGCGTTCAGCAAGGTTTTGTGGTAAGGATTTCCCGCTAATTTTTTCAATAATATATCCCAACAAAACATAATTGGTGTTGCTGTATTCACCTTTCTCTCCGGGGTTAAAAACTGGGTCCTGGCTTTCGAACACAGCAAGCAACTGCTCGGGCGTTTTGTTTTCGGTCATCCAAGCCAGGTATTCGGGACTATTTGTAAAATTAAACAGGCCACTGTGATGATTGAGTAAATTCTCAATGGTTATCGATTTGGCGTTGGGTAGGTTGCCGAAAAAATCGGAAAGCGGAGTATCGGGTTTAAGTTTCTTTTCTTCAATAAGTTGAAGTATCATTACTGAAGTAAACATTTTACTGATAGAACCGATACGGTAGCGCGTTTCGGGGGTAGCCATTACGGGATTTGTACCTGAATTATCGATAAACCCTGTAGCCCGGCTGTAAACCACCTGTCCGTTGTTGGTGATGGTTAAGGATACCATGGCTTTGTTGTTCGATTCCAGGGCCGTAAGCAGGCTGTCAATTCGTGCTTTATAAGCGGGAGCCTTCTGTGCATTAGCGGTTCTGATAATAAAAACCGAAGCGAGAACTAAACAAAATGTAAAGAGTCTGTTTTTCATATGTGTAAATGATTAAGAGTTCGCCTTATAATAACTTATATGTGACGTAGTTCGATAGGTAAAGGTTACAACAAAATAAATGCACTGAAGTAATGGTCTGTATTTCTGTTAATTGCCTCAACATCAGTATTAATATGTAGCCATTGGATCAAGATTATCCAAATGTAAATGAGTCTAGACAGTTCTTCTGGCTTGCTCAAAAAGTAAGACTCCCTTAAAAGTAAATTCGAGGGCTTCTGTTTTTTAAAAAATGGAGAAATTACTTTAACTTATCCTTAAAAACCTTCCGGAACTTTTCGAGTTTTGGAACAATAACAAAAGTACAATAGGGAGCATTACCGTTTTCGTTGAAATAGTTCTGGTGATTGTCTTCGGCAATATAAAATGTTTCAGCAGGGCTTATTTCGGTTACAATCGGATTTGTGAATACTTTTTCGGAATTAAGCCTGGCTTTATATGCCTCTGCCAGTTGTTTCTGCTTTTCGTCGTGATAATATATGGCCGAACGGTATTGTGTGCCTTTGTCGGCCCCTTGTTGGTTGAGAGTTGTAGGATCGTGGCTGCTCCAGAAAGCTTCGAGCAATTCGTCGTACGAAATAACCGCAGGATCGTAAACAATATTGCAGGCTTCGGCATGACCGGTAAGACCGGAGCAAACTTCGCGGTAAGTTGGGTTTTTAATTTTTCCACCGGTATAACCCGAAGTAACCGAGTGTACGCCTTTAAGTTCCTGGAAAATTGCTTCTACACACCAGAAACAGCCTGCCGCAAAGGTAGCTGTATCCGTTTCAATTCCTGTTGGGATCACATCCATTTGAGTTGTAGTATTAATTGTATTGCTTTTGCATCCTGCAAAAAACAGCATTGCTATTAGTATTAAAGTGATTCGTTGCATAGTATTAGGTTTCGTAAATTGTAACAAAAAACGGAGACATAAGTTCAGGATACCTTACTTGAGTTTTATCTGGTTCCGGGTGCCAGGTGCCAGGTGCCGTGTTACGGGTGCCGTGTTGCGGGTGCCGTGTTCCAGGTGCCGTGTTTCGGGTGCCGTGTTCCAGGTGCCGTGTTCCGGGTGCCGTGTTGCGGGTGCCGTGTTCCGGGTGTGTTATTGATTCTATTCCATTCCATTCATTTTTTTTAGAAACGAGACAATTTAAATATTTACACAATACAGGTCATTAGCTCCAGGCACCCGGCACCCGGTACCCGGCACTTATAGCTGAAAAGCATATTCCTAAAACGTTTTAACCATAACTTTTTAATTTAAGGGAAAAGTTTCAGCGGTTGCTACTGATTTCCAAAATATTTACACACATTATCTCAAAAAAACATGATATTTGCAGTATCAACCTGGTTAAAATGGTACAGATATCCGCGGTTATTATCACCTATAACGAAGAACGAAATATTGAACGCTGCCTCCGCTCACTCGAAGGCATTGCCGACGAAATTGTAGTGGTTGATTCTTATTCGACGGATAATACGGAATTGTTGTGCAAGCCCTTTAATGTAAGGTATTTACAGCATCCTTTTTTAGGGTATATGCAACAGAAATCGTGGGCAACAGAGCAAGCGGTTTTTGATTATATACTATCGCTCGATGCTGATGAGCAGCTATCGGACGAGTTACGCGATTCCATACTTGAAGCTAAAAATAACTGGAAAGCTGACGGATATTCATTTAATCGCTTAACGAACTATATCGGAAAGTGGATCAGGCATTGCGGCTGGTATCCTGATGCAAAACTCCGCTTGTGGGACCGGCGTAAAGGCGCATGGAGCGGTATCAATCTTCACGAAAGTGTTAAAATGCAGGCCAATGCAAGCCAGGCTAAACTAAAAGGCGATTTACTTCACTTTTCATATTATTCCATCAAGCAGCACCTCGATCAGATCAATAAGTTTACCGAGATAGCTGCAGCTGAAGGCCACGCAAAAGGAAAGAAGACTTCACTTTTTATAGCAGCATTTAAAGGAATCTGGAAGTTTAAACGCGATTATTTTTTCAAACTCGGTTTTCTTGATGGGTATTATGGTTTTGTGATATGTGCATTATCAGGGTATGCCGTTTTTATCAAGTACTTAAAAATTAACGAGTTGAAGAAAGGAAGTAAGTAAAATTTCATATTTATTCACCTCTGCTCTTACTGAAATACTTCATAATAATGTTTGCCTGGAAACATTTTTACCAGCTGATTTCATTTTTAACACCAGCCTTTAAATCGTCAATAATCATAACTTTCTGCTCCATTTTCCGGCTGTCGAACCATAGCGGATCATTGGGCTTTATTGAATTGAAAAGATCAATCGTACCTTGTTTTGGTGAAACTGACTTTCCGTTAACTTTTACCTGGTTTGCCAGGTTTTCAAACCCGTGAAGGATCACTGCAATGCTTTTAAATTTACTTGTGAATGCGCCCGATGTAAGAGGTTCAATACTGATTTTTTTATCGGTTGAATGAAAGCTTATTTTAGAATCAATAAAGTTTCCGTTCTCATAGGCGTAGGTATGGCCGTCGTCCTCGTAATAAGTATAAACTGAAGATTCTGAGCCATAATAAACATGTACAAAAAGTGTATCCGATGGCTTTTCGGAAGTGCTCTGAACAATTGACTGCATGGGTATAATACTTCCACCTTTTGCAAATACCGGAAGCTTATCCAGCGGACATTCTATCATTATTTCCTGTTCGCCATTATACTTCTGCCCGGTAAAAAAATCGTACCACTGGCCTTTGGGTAAATATACTTTTGTAATTTCTTTTGTGCTTTCGACAGGTGCAACCAGTATGGATGGTCCGAACATAAATTGCTGCTGATAAGCATAATACCAGCATTTTTCGTCGAAAGTATTATCAATAACCAGGGTGCGGTTAACCGGGATACCTGTTTTGTGCGCTTCGGCGAATGCTGAATACAGGTATGGCATCAGGCGATAGCGGAGTGAAATATAATTACGTGAAATATTTTCAACATTTTCGCCGTATGTCCATGGCTCCGACTGGTTTTCGTTGCTGGCTTTATGCACCCTGAAAAATGGTGTAAATGCACCGATCGTAAGCCAGCGTGCGAAAAGCGCCGGTGTTGCAGTGCCAATAAAACCACCCACATCTACTCCGGCAAATGCCATTCCTGTGATTCCGAGTGAATTAACGAGGCGGCAGCCAAGCATCATATGTGCATCGCTGGCCAGGTTATCGCCCGTCCAGATGGCTGTGTATCGCTGCGCTCCTGCATACGAAGCCCGGGTCAGCATAAACGGTCTGCGTCCGTTCATCAGCTTGCGCGTGCCTTCGTAGGTGCTGCGCGACATCTGCATTCCATATGCATTTTTAGCCTGCCTGTAGCTTGCAAACCTGCCTTCCCAGTCGAGTTTAACTAACGAAGGCGTAAAGCCACCGCCCCAGGATGCTATCTCATTCATATCGGTCCAGAAACCTTCGACACCGTCTTTAACCATAGGTTCAAAATTATCGCCCCACCACTTGCGGACCGACGGCTTTGTGAAATCAGGAAAATGGCACCATCCCGGCCATACCTGTGCGGTATAGTCCTGTCCGTCAGGATATTTAATGAAATAATTCTCTTTAACGCCTTCTTCATAAGCTTTATAGCCTTTCTCCACTTTTATACCCGGATCAACGATAACAGTGGTGTGTACGTTCATCGCTTTAAGTTTTCCCAGTGTTTCCGATGGATTAGGGAAACGCTCAGGATGCCAGGTGAAAATTTTATACGCATCCATAAAATGAATATCGAGGTGTATTACATCGAGGGGCATTTTCTTTTCGCGAAACGTTTGGGCAAGATTTAATACTTCACTATCGGGGTAATAGCTCCAGCGACTCTGGTGAAAACCCAAAGCCCAGATAGGTGGAATGGTAATACGTCCGGTGAGGAATGTATACTGGTAAAGGATTTGCCTTATGTTGCTGCCATACATAAAATAGTAATTCATTTCGCCGCCATCGGCTCCGAATGAGGAAAACCTGTCGTTGGATGCGCCGAAGTTAAAATGGCTCTTATAGGTGTTATCCAAAAAAATGCCATAACTCAGCCCATGATGAATCCCGATATAGAAAGGAAAGGTTGAATAGATGTCATCGTCGTCGACCTGGTAACCGGGGTTGTCGGTATTCCAGTTTACATGTGCTTCGCCGCGCCGGTCGAGGTTGCCGGTTTTTTCGCCGAGGCCGATAAACTTTTCCCCTTCCTGCAAGGTTTTGTAAGTAGTAACTTCATCGCCAACCCAGTTGGTTCCAAAGGCAGCATCGTCCTGGTTTATCAGTTGATTATCAGTGGTCAGGAACCTGAAACGGACAGGGTTTGTCGAAATATCAAGCCTCAACGCATCGGTTATCAGTGTGATAAGCCCTTCGGTTTCTAAAATTCTGAAATCTGTTTTTTCGGGATTAGCCACTACGGCATAGGAGAAATCGGGTTCAAAAACTTCTTTTACAATCCTGATACGTACAATACCTGAATTGTAAACGATAACCTGCGCTTTACCGGAATTTGTTTCGATTAGCAGTCCGTTATCGGTCTGTTCCATTTTCGTCAGGCTGCCGAGACTGGTGGAAGGTTGTTGTTGACTGTATGCGAATAAAGTAAAAAGGGAAATGGTAAATAGTAGGATGATGGCTTTCATGGTGTAAAAGATTTATGAGGTAAAATTAATTATTAATCTCCAACTACCGACTTTCGACATTCCACATCCAACTTTTAAAAGTGCAAAATTCAAAGGGCAATCCCGATAATTATCGGGAGCAAAAGGCAAAGTGAAAAGAGAAAATTGAGATGAATATAACCTCTGTGGTTCTCTGTGCTCTCCGTGCCTCCGTGGTAAAAGAAATGCAAAATGCAATCCCGATAATTATCGGGAGCAAAAGGCAAAGTGAAAAGAGAAAATTGAGAAGAAAATAACCTCTGTGGTTCTCTGTGCTCTCCGTGCCTCCGTGGTAAAAGAAATTCAAAAGTCCCTGCTTGCTGCGCAGCAGGCAAGAAAGTGAAAAATCCCACATCCCTGCCTGCAGCAGGCAGGCGATATCCAACATCCCACATCTATCCCTATCTTTGCCGCCATATTCCTGTCACCATGCACTTCCTTCTATTTGCCCTTTTCTTTTCGAGTTGCATTTTTATTGCTTTTAAATATTTCAACAGGTTTGGTATCAGTATTTTACCGGCAATCACGGTTAATTATATTGTAGCTGTTGCATTGGGATATGTGAGCAGCAGTGAATCAACCACAATTTATTATATGGTTCGCCAGCCATGGATATTGATGGCTGTAATTACCGGTATTACCTTTATACTCACTTTTGTTGTGTATGCCGTTTCGACCCAAAAAGTGGGTGCTGCCATGACCGTGGTTTCGAGTAAAATGTCGATCGTTCTATCGGTGGCCGTCGGTTTTATACTTTTATCCGAACCTTATGGATGGATGAAGATTCTGGGAATTGTAGCAGCTTTGTTTGCCTTTTTTCTCACCAACATTAGCAGAAGGGACGAACGCTTTGAGTTAAAATATCTGTATCTTCCGGCATTAATTTTCCTGGGAACAGCTGCCAATGATATTTTAATGAAATTATCGGGCGTGTATTATGCCGGGCGCGACGAAATACAATTCCTGATCGTTACCTTTTTTACTTCTTTCGTTATTGGACTCGGAATATTGGTTTACCGGGTAATACGTCATACACTGAAAATCACCTGGAAAGATATTGCAGTTGGGATATTTCTGGGTGTTGTAAACTGGTATTCGACCTATTTCTTTATCAAAGGACTTTTTGTGCTTCCTATCTCTTTGTTTATACCTGTATTTAACGCTGCCCTGGTATTTATTGCCGGTGTTTTAGGGTATTTCATTTTCAACGAAAAGCTTTCGAGGGTTAACATAATCGGGATTGTGCTGGCATTAGTTGCTATAGTGGCTGTTGCTTTCTCGAAAGTATAGAACCGGCACACAAAAAAAGCAGGACTCATGGCCCTGCTCTTTTAAGTGTTTGAATCCTGAAAATTATTTAATTTCGAAAAGTGCGTCGTTCAGTTTAGTATTCATTTTTACTGCTGAAACAACAAAGTTAATAGTTTGCGGACCCATATTCTGAGTCATGGAATGAGGAAACATGATACCGTCAACAGCTTTATAGTCAGCAAATTCAGTTAAACCTTCTTTGCTTTCGGTACGCATTTTCAGCCCGGTTTTCACATCGTAGTAATCCATATCCTTACGATCGCTTCCTTTGTTTACCTGGACTTTATAATATGAATTCCCGTCCTTTTGCTCCTCAATGCCGAGCAGTTCGGTAGTAAACCCTAATGTTGAATAATGCATTTCAGGGAAAATCATGGCAGCTTCTTTCATTCCTGCCAGTTGGTCGCCTTCAATAGCTTTGCTTTCGCCACTCATGGGTGATGATGAAACGCCCTTGCCTGCATTATACACCTGTTTTGCAAATACCATGGCACCCGAGCCAACCTGCAGCAACATTTTATCAGGGGATTTGTAGTATAAATCCAATGAAATAGGCATGTTCTGCATGGTAGCACCGGCATTGATGGTGACATCTTTTACCTTGGCAAGCAGTTTGAGCGCTTTTTTAAGATTATCGTTGCCACTGATGGTCGTGATATACGTATTGATAATCTGTTCGGTTGTAACTCCGGCTGGTGCCGGTTTCAGTTTTTTGGAAGGGTCGTATATTTTACCTTCTATGTCATAATAAAGGACCTCTCCACTCCTGGCAAATTTTTTCAGTTTCGGAGCCAGTTCCTCGGCTTTTCCTACCACAAGCAGGTACGAGTTATCAGGCCTGAAATATTTCTGAGCCGTAAGCTGAACATCTGCCGAATTAAGTGCTTCGAGCTTGGTAAGGTAGGTTGCATAATAATCGGCCGGCAGGTTGTAGCGGGCAGTGTTAATAGCGAAATTGGCAACAGTCGAAGGGTTTTCGAGCGAACGGCCAAAGTTACCCATCATATAATTGCGAACCATATTCAGTTCATCGTCAGGTACAGGCTCGGTGCGCATACGGCCCATTTCGGCCAGTATTTCGGTAAACGAACTGTCGGTAACCGGGTTGCGTACTTCGGCAGATGCGTTGAAACGCCCAATAAGTTTGTCCGATTGAAGACTCGAATAAGCTCCGTAAGTCCATCCGTGTTTCTCGCGAAGGTTATTGAAAAGCCTGAAAGTGCCTCCACCTAAGATGCTGTTAGTCAGTTTTGCTTTAATGTCGTCGGGCGAACCAGGCTTAAGG
Source organism: uncultured Bacteroidales bacterium (assembly GCA_963714825.1). Classification (GTDB taxonomy): domain Bacteria; phylum Bacteroidota; class Bacteroidia; order Bacteroidales; family UBA4417; genus UBA4417. The sequence goes on from CAVQQF010000007.1 coordinate 252,277, forward strand.
TCGACCGGGTAGGTGACGTTAATGGTCGATTGAACTGCATTAGGCCTGTCGACTATGGCAACAGTTGTTTTTGCAGGCGCTTTGGGTGCATGCATAATTTGCCTTAGGCACTTCCCCACGCTGCCAGTTTCCGAAATATTTCTCAACCAGGGGCTTTGCTTCAGCCAGTGTTATATCACCAACAATAGCAAGGTAGGCGATATTGGGTCTGAAAAATGTTTTATAAAAATCGTTGCATTTTTCGAGCGTGATTTTTTTAACCGACTCTTCTGAAGTATTTAAACCATAAGGATGGTTAGTACCATAAACAAGAACCGAGTTAACACGCTGCGAAATGGCTTTCGGGTCATTTTTCTCAGCTTCGAGACCCGAAAGATACTGTGTACGTATTTTTTCAAGTTCTTCGGTCTTAAAGCTTGCATTCAGCAATACGTCCGACATAATAGTAAGCAGCGTTTCGTTATGCCTGCTCAGGCAGTTTGCATAAATGCCTCCTGCTGAAGTGTTCAGGCTTGCACCAATCATATCAACGGCTTCGTCAATCTCATCCTTGGTGCGGGTTGTAGTGCCTGTACGCAGCAACTGACCGGTAATTTCGGTATAACCAGCCATATCGCCTTCGAAAACAGGATCGTAATCCAGCACAAGGGAATAGGAGAGACGTGGGATTTTATGATTCTCGACCACGAATACTTTTAGCCCGTTAGCTAACTCGAACGACTGGTAATCGCCGATTTTAATAACCGGGGCAGGCCCTGCCTGTGGCTGAATACTGCGATCGAGTATTTCCTTCGGCGGAGCCTCGGCGGGTTTGGTAGTTTTGGTTGTTTTAACCTGTGCAGCCAGCGGAAGTGTTATGATAAGGGCTGCTATAATTGATAAAATTCTGTTTTTCATAGTATGGCTCCTCCTTTAGTTTTTTTCGTTAGGTTTGGGTAAATAAGTCAGAACCACCCTGTTTTCAGGCGTAAGGTATTTTTTCGCAACCCGCTGAAGGTCGGCAGGAGTTACTTTCATATACCGCTCAATTTCGGTATTGATAAGATTGGCTTCTTTAAAATATACATGATAATTGGCCAGGTTTTCGGCAATACCTGCCATGGTACTGTTTCCGGTAACAAAATCGTTTTCAACTTTATTACGGAGTTTCTGGAATTCAGCATCCGAAATCTCGGTTGTTTTAACTTTTTCGATTTCGGCTTCAATGGCTTTTTCAAGATCAGTGGTTTCGACACCCATGTTTACCAGTCCGAAAATAAGGAATAAGCCCGGATCTTCGAGTGCAAAGGGGAACGACATTACCTGTAGTGCCTTTTGCTGCTGGTCGACGATGGATTTGTACATACGCGAACTTTGTCCGTCCGATAACAATGTGGTGAGCATCGAGAGGGCATACGAATCGGGAGTACCCTGTGCCGGCATATGATACGAAAGAATAACGGCAGGCAGTTGTATGTTGTCGTAAACCGTTTCGCGGACCTCAGCCGTTTTTTCGGGTTCAACTATCGAAGGCCTGTAAATGTCTTTGGTTCCGCGAGGGATATCGCCAAAATATTTTTCGATCAATTTTTTTGTGTTTTCAATATCCAGGTCGCCTGCAATAGATAATGTGGCGTTATTCGGAACATAATAAACACTGTGGAAGTCCATAAACTCCTGCAGTGTAGCCTTATTCAGGTCTTCGGGATAACCTATCGGAGTCCATTTGTAAGGATGTTCCTTATACGCATTCTGCATTGTTTTTTCGATGATTGAGCCGTAAGGACGGTTGTCGTACGATTGTTTGCGTTCCTCTTTAACAACCGCGCGCTGTGTTTCAACGCCGGTGCTGTCGATACGAAGGTGTAACAATCTTTCCGATTCGAGCCACAGGCCTAATTCGAGCTGGTTGCTTGGCAGAATTTCATAATAAAAGGTGCGGTCCTGCGAAGTGTTGGCATTAAGAGTTCCTCCGGCTGTGAGGGTTATTTTGTCGTAATCGCCGCGCGGAATGTTATCGGAACCTTCGAACATCAGGTGCTCGAAGAAATGCGCAAAACCAGTACGGCCGGCAACTTCGTTTTTCGATCCCACATGATACAGGATTGAAACTGCGACAATAGGCGTTGTATTATCCTGGTGCAGAATAACATGCAAGCCGTTTGGCAGATCATATTCGGTGAATTTGATGCTGCCCTGCTGTGCCATTGAGCCCATAAACGGGAAAATGGCAAGCAACAGAAGTAGTGTTTTGATTTTCATAAAATCTGTTTTTGGTTATTTGATTAGTAATGTATGATAGGATTTTGGGTTTAGGTTTTAGGTCCCGATAGCTATCGGGATGGGGGATTGAAGGCTAGCCTGCTGCAGGCAGGGATTGATGGGTTTAAGAGGTTCAAATGCCTGCGGCGTTCAGAGTTCCCTGCCTGCGGCGTTCAAGGGATACAGGGTTATTGAGTAGTATGAGCATTGAGCTGTTCTGATAGCTATCTGAACGAAGTGTGCCGTTCAAGGGTTCAAAGGGTTAAATGAGTTCAAAGGTTGCACGAGCAAAGAATGGAGGCGGATTGTGGGGTTTTATGTGACATGTGTGTAAATGAAACCATGTTAGAGCTTTTTGAAGAATTAACAATTTTCAACAAACAACCGACAATGAACAAATGAACCAACTCCCTTTTAAACGCCGAAGGCATTTGAACCCGGAACCCTTTGAACAAAAATTAAACAATTAACAATTTTCAACAAACAACTAACAATGAACAATTGATCTATTCCCTTTTGAACGCCGAAGGCATTTGAACGGCGAAGCCATTTGAACCCGAAACATTTTCCACCCAATAAATTTCAAAGAACGATGAAGGAATTTTTACTTTTATTTCCTGCTATTCCCGAGAAGCCATTTATACAAATCTTCATCCTTATAAGCATTTACCCACGAATCGTGGCCTACACCCGGGTAAATTGTCATGCGTGCTGAGCCTCCGTTGGCATTAACTGCCTCTACCATTTCGATGGTACGTTTTACAGGAACTACAGGGTCGGTTTCACCATGGAATGCCCATACAGGAGTGTTTTTGAGTTCATCGGCAAACTGTATGTCGCCACCACCGCAAACAGGCGCTATGGCTGCAAACTGTGCCGGATACTGACTGGCCCAGGCCCAGGTGCCGAAGCCTCCCATACTCAGGCCGGTAAGGTAAATTCTTGTTGTATCGATTCTGTATTTGGCACGCAATTGTTCGAGCATTTGTTGAAGATCTTCCGTTGACCACCAGGTGTCCTTAGGGCATTGAGGTGACACAGTTATGAACGGAAAATCAGGCCTGGCATCGACAAACGAAGGAGGCCCGTGCTTTTTAACAAGCTCTATGTCGGTGCCCCGTTCGCCTGAACCATGCAGGAAAATGAGTAAAGGAAATGTTTTAGTCTTATCTTTTTGATAATCAGCCGGAAACCAAAGCAAGTAATTCATAGTTGTATTCCGGATAATATTCACTTTTTCTTTGGTTTGAGTTTGTGCAATAATCTGCTGATTCATAAATACTAATAAAACTGAAATGATTAGAATAATGTACTTTTTCATAAGTATCTGTAATTTATTTAGACTTTAACCTATTTAAAATTAACTGATCCGCGGCCTCAAAGTTCATAATAATTTCGTTAACATACGTTATTAATTCCCTATAATTATGAGTTGTTGCTACACCGATAACTTCCATGCCGGCTTTTTGAGCTGATACAATTCCGGGAATTGAATCCTCAAAAACAATACACTCTGAAGGTTGCACTCCAAGTTTAGAAGCTGTTTGAAGGTAGATTTCGGGATCTGGTTTTCCATGTTTCACCATCGACGAATCGGTAATAATGCCGAAATACTTTTCAAGGCCAGTTTCTTTCAGGGTGAATGTTACATTTTCGGTAGGTGCCGAGGTGGCAAGAGCAACAGGAATACCCGTTCTGTATGCAAATTGCAGGAAAAATTCAAGCCCCGCAACGGCTTTTATTGTCGGTTTGTATATCTCACGATATATTTCCTCTTTCTCATTCGCAAATGCAGTAATTTCCTGTTCAGTTATATGATCTCCAAAAAGCGACTTCATAATTACATGGTTGGTCGAACCGAAATGCTTACCAAAAGCTTCATTCGTGATATTCAATCCATGCCGCCGCCCAAATTCCTGAAACGCCTTTAAATGCCATGAGTGGTTATCGACGATTACGCCGTCCATATCAAAAATCAATACCATAGTTTAGTATCTGCCGGGAAAACAGTTTTTCCAGCGTCAAAATTAGGGAATCGATTCAAATATCCGGAATAAATGTTTGAAAAAGAATTAAAAACCAGCAAATCTTGAGTTTTCTCATCCTAAATTTCAAATATTCAGGATACGGGTTGTCGGATAAAGTGTTAGTCTGTGTATAGATGAGTATCATGTTTTCTGCCATAATTAATCATTTAAAATTCAGTATTTTACTTATTGCTAAGTTAACTAACATAATATCAGTACTTTGTGATAGCGCGAATTTACAAGGTTACAATCCATATTTTAGATATTATTGTAACATACTGGTATCCATTACCTTCAATAAAAAACGTTCAAAAAAAATGCATCCTAAGAAATTGTATTGGAAATAATAATTAGTGTACCTTTGCACCGATTTTTGAAAAATGTAAAACAATACCATAATACATTGGTATTCAACAATATAAAAATATGAAGAGAGTAATGGTTCTGACCGGTGGTGGCGATTGTCCCGGTTTAAATGCAGTAATAAGGGCAATTGTGAAGCGTGCATCGCGCGAAACCGGTTGGGAAGTTTTAGGAAGTATCAAGGCTTTCGACGGGATTTTGAATGAGCCTACCGAACTTATGGTTCTGGATTCTGAAAAAGTTGCCGGTATTCATTACCAGGGTGGTACTATACTGCAAACAACCAATAAAGGCGGCCCTTATGCCTGGCCTGTAAAAAATAAAAAAGGGGAATGGGATTACGTTGATCGTTCGGATGAAATGATTCGTAAACTCTCGTACCTTGGTATTGATGCCGTTATCAGTATTGGTGGCGACGGATCGCAGCGTATCTCTCAGAAACTGTTCGAGCAGGGTCTTAACATTATTGGTGTTCCTAAAACTATTGATAACGACCTCTCGGCCACCGATTCAACTTTCGGATTCCAGACAGCCATTGAAGTGGCAACCGATGCGGTTGATAAACTTGTTACAACAGCTGCCAGTCACAACCGTGTGTTTATTCTCGAAGTGATGGGGCGCGATGCTGGTTGGATAGCGCTGAATGCTGCCGTTGCCGGTGGTGCCGAAATATGCCTGCTTCCTGAAATTCCTTACGATACCAACGAGGTATTATCAAAGATCAATGCCCGTTTTCACAAAGGACGTGGTTTTGCTATAATTGTTGTTGCCGAGGGAGCCAAACAAAAAGACGGTACCGTTGTCGGGAAACAAAGCAAAGAGATAGGATACGAAAACATGCGCCTTGGCGGTATTGGTTTTAAATTGCAGGATGATCTTAAAAACCTGGGTTGCGAACACGACATCAGGGTTACCGTGTTAGGCCATCTGCAGCGTGGAGGAATTCCTATTGCTTACGACCGTGTGCTTGCTTCGCAATTTGGTGTTAAAGCTTTCGAAATGGTGCTGGCTGGTGAATTTGGTCGCATGGTTTCGTACAACCACCCCTATATTTCAAGTGTTTCGCTGGTTGATGCCATTCAGAAACCGAACCTGGTAACCCTCGATACGGCACTGATGAAAACAGCCCGCGGACTCGGTATCAGCTTTGGCGACGACACTATTGCACTTGCCGAATAAGCACATTTCAAAACAAAAATATCACAAAAGCTTCTGACAAGGAGCTTTTTTTGTTTATTAACGGGTAATATAGATGTGTTGGGATTATTGATGAAACATGCTTTATTTAAGAAAGCGAAGCTTGTAAATTTAATCCCAAAAACAGAAACATTGTTTTTACTGATAAAAACATCGACTGCGATAGTTGCTATGTGGAAAATATCTTATAATTTTATAGGATAATTTTAATCAAACACTCAATTTTTTGTTTATCAAATAAACTTACAAACTATGAAAACCAGGAATTTTATTACTTATGCAATGGCAGGTTTTTTCGGACTTGCAATGATTACTTCGTGTGGAGGAGGAAAAACCACTGATCAAACCACCACCGACGAAACCACGGTTACCGAGCAGCCTGCTCAACCGGCAGCAAATGCCGAGCAAATGGCCCTGGGCAAAAGTATTTACGATACAAAATGTGTTGTTTGCCACCGTCCGGATGGCGCAGGAATCAAACCTGCTTTTCCTCCTTTGGCGCAATCCGATTACCTGCTAGCAGACAAAAAACGCGCTGTAGAACAGGTACTTAATGGATCGCATCACGAAATTGTTGTGAATGGCGAAAAGTACAGTGGCGAAATGCTTCAGCAGGTTGGCACACATGAGGAAGCAGTTGCGGTTATCAATTATGTGCTTAACAGCTTTGGAAACGATGGAGGCTACATTACAGTTGACGAGGTAAAAGATATTGTAATAGATCCACGTAAGTAATTCGTTAAATGAGATTTATGAAGGAGCTCCGGCTCCTTTTTTTTATGCCTGGTTTCAGGTGAATCATTAGGTCATGAACGTAATCTGAAATTTTATAACAATAGAATAAATGAACAATAGAACATTCCTGCCCGACTGAGTCAGCAGAAAGGGAACATTTGAACATTTGAACTTTTTGAACAATAGAACAATAGAACAATAGAACATTTGAACATTTGAACTTTTTGAACAATAGAACAGTCGAACATAAGAATCCTTGAACGCCGCACCTTGGCTTTCCCTCCAAAACGGGCGGGACAATCTGCTCGGTGCTCGTGAAACCCTGAAACCCTGAAACTCTGAAACGTTGAAACTCTTCAAACACCTTCCCCTACCTCATCCTCATGCTATTCAGCTGCCCCTGGCTTCCTGTAAACACATTAAAATCAACATGTCCCCTGATTCCATCCACCTTACCTTTCTCGCTGTGTTGCCAGAAAATCCAGGGAGTGGTAAATTCATTGTAAAAGCGATCGTGATCGAAGTATCCGGCAATCCATAAAGGGTATTTTTCGAATGAGCCTTTCAAATAGGTATTGTAAAAATTAATATTAGTGTAAATAATCGGTTTAACACCGTATCTTTTCTCGAGCCGGTCGACAAAAATTTGTAAGTTTCCGCAAATGTTTTTTGCTGATCGGCCGTTGCTGACCTCAATATCAACAACCGGAGGCAGGTCGCCTTTACGCAGTTTCACAACTTTTATGAAATTATCAGCCTGCTTGTGAGGATCGCGCGATGGATAGTAAAAATGGTACGCCCCCCTGATAATGCCATTACGGGAGGATTGTTTCCAGTTTTCGTTGAATCTTTTATCCTGTCGGGTAATGCCTTCCGAAGCTTTTATAAAAGCAAATGAAATTCGAATACCGTTATCCCTCATCATGCTCACTCTTTTCCAGTCGATTTCGCCCTGGTGTTTCGAAACATCAATGCCATGAACCTTATAAGGCACAGGCATTATTATGCCAAACGATTTTACAGGCGGTGTCGGAATTCGTTCAGTCTTACCGTTTCCGTCAAGCCACGTTGGTGCCTTAATTATCAATATGGTTAGCAACAACAGGCTGCCTGGAATAATGATCAGGCGAAGAAATAGTTTTATGTTTTTCGATTGTTTCATATAATACTTTCAGAACTTCCTTAATTCTTTATATTCATGCTAAGTGTTTGTTAAGTTGTGTTTTAACAATTACCAAATCAATAGTTGCTATAACATTACAAGCAGAAATCATATTTTCATTGTAAATTTGCATCTTTCGGTTTAAGATACAAAATTATTAACGTTTTGCTTGAAACGAACAGGAATAAAATAAGAATTTAAAACAAAATAGTATGCTAAACGATGTAGTAACCATAGAAACTAAACATACCAATGCCGCTACCACCTTATTCGACCGTGTGATACGCGACCGCAAACCGAAATTCATAGTTACCATTTCGGGCGAAGTAGGAACAGGCAAATGCGAGATTGCACATGAACTGGGCCGTAAACTCCTCGAAGAAGGTATCAGCGTGAAACTGCTGCATATGGATAATTATTACCATATACCTCCCCGTGAAAGGCAGGAATGGCGCATAAAACATGGACTCGATAAAATCGGATACGAAGAGTACGACTGGAAAACAATTAACCAGAATATCGACGATTTCAGGATGAACAAAAGATCGGTTTTGCCCACTGTTGATCTTTTTACTCAAACAGTTGATCAGTTACATTCTGATTTTCAGGGTATTGATATGCTGATTATCGAAGGCCTTTATTCTATAAAAATAAACCAGAGCGATTTGAGAGTTTTCATCGAACTGACCTACGAAGATACCTGGGATGAACAGCTTTTAACACGTAAAGAAGTTCTCGACGATTTCAGGAAAAAGGTCCTCGAACAGGAACATAAAGCGGTGCAATCATTGAAGGGTTTCGCTGATTTTTATATCGATTTCGATACGGCAGGGGAGATTTTTCATCTTGTAAATGGTCTAATGTGATAGGCTAAAGGGCAAAGTGACTCCGATCGATATCGGGAACGGTGAAACTCTCGTCCACGTTGGCCCCTCCGGGGTAGGGGGTTACTTGTATACTCAAAGGGCAAAGGGCATGCTTCGGCTACGCTCAGCATCCTCCGCTCAGCATTCGAAGGGCAAAGGTAAAAAAGGCCATCCCGATATCAGCTCCGCTAGGTGCCCGGGCGACTCTGAAACTCTGAAACCCTGAAACTCTTCAAACTCTTTAAACCCTTCAAACATTTCAAACCCTGCTTGCAGCAGGCAAGCCTCCAAACCCTCAGAAAAAAATGAGTAAAAAATATAAATTCCCCGAATGGGCCCGCAATCTTACCGTTTATGAAGTAAACCTGCGGCAATATACGCCCGGAGGAACCATCAAAGAATTCAGGCAGCATTTGCCACGCTTAAAGGAGCTAGGTGCCGGCATATTGTGGTTTATGCCCCTGCAACCGGTAGGTATCGAAAACCGCAAGGGAAGCCTTGGCAGTTATTATTCCATCCGAAATTACCGGGAGGTAGATCCTGCTTACGGCAGCATGGCTGAGTTTATCGAACTGGTATCCGAAATTCATGCTATGGGAATGTATGTGATCCTCGATTGGGTTGCAAACCATACTGCGTGGGATCATCATTGGGTGGATGAACACCCGGCTTTTTACCGTCGTAATGAGGCCGGAGAAGTATTTCCACCCTTTCCCGAATGGGAAGATGTAATCGGCCTCGACTATTCGAACCCTGATTTGGTTGCCGAAATGATCGACAGTATGAAATTCTGGATCGAAACCACAGGAATGGATGGCTTCCGCTGCGATATGGCTCACCTGGTACCAACCACATTCTGGAACAAAGCCCGTGCTGCCCTGGAATCAGTTAAACCCGTATTTATGCTGGCCGAAGCCGAAACCCGCGACCTGCTCGAAGAAGCCTTCGATGTGCTTTACAACTGGAACCTCATGCATGTGTGGAACGATATTGCAAAGGGTAAATACAATGCCGAAGAAATACGCTGGCGTATCCCTTCCGAGATTACTGATTTTCCTGAAGGAGCCGACAACCTGATGTTTATCAGCAATCACGATGAAAACTCCTGGAACGGTTCGGAAATTGAACGCTTAAACTATGCGCTCGAAGCCTTTGCTGTTCTTATATTTACTATTCCCGGAATGCCATTGCTTTACTCGGGTATGGAGGCCGGGAATTACAGGAGGTTGAAGTTTTTCGATAAGGATATTATTTTGTGGAAAACGGATAAAATGGAAGTTCTTTATTCGAAACTTGCACATTTGCGGATCCATAATCCCGCACTCTGGAGCCAGCAGCCTAAAAACAGTTTTCAATTGATCGAAACCGATCACGATGATAAAGTCTTTAGTTTTATTCGCCGTGTGCCCGGAAGCAGGGTTCTGGTGATAATCAATCTGAGTCCGCAAGATGTTGAATTCCAGCTAAGCGGTTCAGGATACCAGGGGCGCTACCTGGATGTAATAAGTGAAATGCATATGATTATCGGCGATACCCCCTGTTACTCCCTCGGGCCATGGGAATATAAAGTTTTGCTTGGGCAATAGATTTTGTAAAAAAATGTCGTTTGTAAAACCAATCATTTCTTATTTTTGCAGGCATATGCGGAAATAGCTCAGTGGTAGAGCGTCAGTTTCCCAAACTGAAGGTCGCGGGTTCAATCCCCGTTTTCCGCTCCAATTGTCATCAGTCAGTCGATTGGTGGCAATTTTTTTTTGCTTATTCCTGAAATTAATCCATTTATTGGTTAAAATTGAAATATAAAATGATTTATTTTTGATAAACAGGGTAATGATCAGTATTTTTGAGAGAGATTCACACACATAATCAGTTGATGACAGAACGTCATTATCTTTAAAGAAAGAAATCTGAAGAGCTTGCGTCTTTTTTAGTCTGATTCCGATACCGCAACAATAACCTTAATACAAAAGGATTTTTAAATATAATGCAATTGGAGAAAATGGTTTTTGATACAATCAGTTACCTGGAAGCTGGCAACGAACGGCAAAAACTTGCATATTCCGTCTTAACCGGAAACAAGGTTTTTGATAAGCTCAGGCTGTTTGACCCGCTATTGGTTGGTACCATCCCCATCGATATTGATATTGAGAGCAGTGACCTCGATGTAATCTGTTATTGGACTGTGAAGGACGATTTTATCAAAACGGTTATTGCAGCTTTTTCACACGAAAAATCCTTCAGCATCAAGGAAACAAACAAGTTCGAACATGAAACCGTGATTGCGAAATGTGTAATCGGAGACTTTGAAATTGAAATTTTCGGACAAAATATCCCCTCACGCCAGCAACGTGCCTATCAGCACATGATTATCGAGCATGAAATTTTGAAAATTAAAGGCGAAAAATTCAGGCAACAAGTTATAGAACTCAAAAAGCAGGGATACAAAACTGAACCTGCCTTTGGCCACTTATTAAATCTCAAGGGTGATCCTTACGAAGAATTGTTGAAATACAAAATCGTCAATGACAGCCTTTAGAATTCCACGTTTCTCATATTGTAATACAGCAAAATTAACCGGACAGTTTTCCTGCGTGATCTAAGCTTTCACCAAAATATTTCATCTTTTCAAGTAGCATTTTAGTATTTGTACCGTAACTTTGTTAATCTCGGCATACATTATCTGCATTCTTGTATAAATTTTAGCTGTTGATTTTCGGTTCTGTTCTTCGGTTTATATGTATTTCAGACCAAAATATCATGCTTCAGTATTATCAGTCACAAATTATTTTCGTTGCCAATAACGAAATCCCAATAATAAAATTCAACTATATCAATAACTAAAACTAATAAAATGAAACGTTTCAGCCTTTTATCAGTCTTTCTCTTATCGGTAATGCTTAATGCTTCAGCGCAAAACGCAGGAGAAGTTATTTTTTCGAAAACAAGTATTAACCCTGAGCAGCCCGGAACTTCCGTTACGAATTTCGAGGCGGGTGATGCAATTTATGCGGTGGCATACTTCCCGAAAACTATACAGGAATTGTATAATGCCCAATCTACATCCAAAGTTGATGTCGAAATATTTATATACGAAATCAAGCCACCACTTTACGATTACCAGCAACCTTCGGAGAATCAACTGACTTTTGCTAATATGCGGTTGAAAGGCAGTATGTTACAAAATAAATTCCTGCTTATCGACATTACGCCCGATCCGGCTCAAACCACAGCTTACGGTAATCCTGATATAATATTTAAAGAATTCGGTAAGAAATTCGATGGCCCTGTGAATTATGCCGAAAGCCTCTCGACACTCGAAGCGGGGAAGCATGAAATGAAAATTATGGTTAAATGTAATTACAGCGAAGCTGCTTCGGGTTTATTTACCCTCTCGGGAAGCGATTTCGGCATGTATAAAAAGCTTTCGGAAGAATTAAACGGAGTAGCTCAGAACATAGGAGCACAAAATGCAGTAATGCCTGTAGCCAAAAAGACCGATGCTGCCCTCGAAGGCCGCATGATTACAGCATTTAAAAACAGCAACCACTATAAAACAGGCAGGTTCGATGCCAGCGAAGTGCTTCGCATCAGCATTGTTGATTCCGATTGGTATATCAGGCGCAACGAACTAACAGGGGCCATTCTTCACCGCTATATCCGCGCTGCTATTGCCGTGAAATTAAAAGATGGCAATTGTGCGTATTACCAGGTAACTTTCCAGGAAGATTATGTAAGTGGTAAATTTCAACCTTTAAAATACGACGGGTCAACTGAAAAGGTGGCGATGGATTGCGGGAATGTGAAGAAATGATCTGGCCTGATTGAGTGCAATAATATACCTCTTTTGATTTTTTGTAACTAATCAGTTCGTTTAAGTCATTCACATACTGATAAATGCCACAGATTACGCAGATTACACAGACAGATATTTACAGCTTATGATAAATTAATCTATAAAATCTTTTGAAATCTGTTTAAATCTGCGAAATCTGCGAAATCTGTGGCTAAAACCTTTTATTCAGGCTGTTTAGTTACGATTTTTTTAATTGTTAAACCTCCCGGTTAACCCCTGGAAAGTACCTTTTAATAAACACCTGTATCACTTCACACATTTACTGAGTTTTTGTATCTTTAGCTGGGTAATTTTGGTTTCATGAAGCAGTATCGTGCAATCATAGTCGATGATGAAAAAAATGTCAGGCAGGCATTGGGACTTTTATTGACCGAACATTGCCCTGAAATCCAGGTTGTCGGTTCGGCGGCCTCAGCCGAAGAAGGCCGGGCATTGCTGAAAACAGAAGATATCGATTTTATTTTTCTCGATATTTCCATGCCGAAAGAGGACGGTTTTGCATTTCTCCAATCAATTCCAAAAGATAATTACGGGATCATTTTTGTTACCGCATACGAAGAATATGCTCTGCGTGCCTTAAAAGCCAGTGCCATCGACTACCTGCTTAAACCTGTAAATTATACTGAACTCCGCGAAGCCGTTACGAAAGCCATTCAATACCATGAATTGAGGAAAGCTAAAGCCGAAATCCGGTCCATTTACCACGAATCGCTCGATAACCTGCATGATAATGTACATTCGGAAAATAAGCAAATCGAAAAAATTACTATAGCCGAACAGTTCGGGTTTCGAATGGTGAAAGTCGCCGACCTTATGTACCTGCAGGCCGACAGCAATTATACCATTTTACACTTATCAGGCCTGGATAAAATAGTTGCATCCCGCTCACTCGGTGAGTTTGAGAAAATACTGGAAGGTCCCATGTTTTTTCGTATACATAAGTCCACCATAATAAATATGAATTTTCTGACAGCATACTCCAGTTACGAAGGCAATTTTGCTGAGCTTAAAGATGGCACAAAGCTCAGTATATCCCGAAGAAAACTGGGTGATTTCAGGGAAGCGGTAAAGCATTTTTCGAAAACAGTAGAATAAGTTGACTAAGACACTGCTTGTTTTTTGTACACTCTTGTTTTTTGCCTGCTTTAATATCCAGGCCCAGAATCCTTATATTCAACAATATACGGCGGCTGATGGCCTGCCATCAAATATGGTGTACCAGGCTTACCAGGACAGCCATAAGTTTATATGGTTTGCTACCGATGCGGGTGTTGCCAGGTTTGATGGCTCTGATTTTACTTTTTACCGGAAACAGGATGGATTATGCAGCAATGAAGTGGTAAGGATTAAAGAAGATTCACAGGGTCGTATCTGGTTCGTTAACCTGAATGCAACCTTAAATTATTTTTATAACGATAAAATTTATAATAGTAAGAACGCTCCTTTTCTTGACTCATTAAAGAGCAGGGAGTTTTTCCGCGATTTTTTTGAAGACTCGGATAAAACAATTTATTTTTATAACAATGACCAGCGTGACATATACTCGCTTGATTCATTAAATAGAGTAAAGAAATACAAACTTCCATCCTATCCAAGAATATTCAGGCCGGGTGATCTCGAACTGGAAGGAATGACTGTAAGATATCTGAGCAGGAGCAACGACGGGGATTTCTTTCTTTGGACATACTCAGGCCTTTACAAATGGGCGGGAGTTTCGGGCAAAACAATTCAAATTGATTCATTTAGCGTTCGGGATGTTTATCCGGGGAGAAATAATAATTTATTGATCCTTAGTAATCCTTATTATAAAAACAGGTATTGTGAAGTTTATAAATATGGATTGGATTTCAAACCTATTCCTTCATTTATTCCGATAAGGCTTACTTCTTTATTCAGATCATCAGTTTATGAAGACAGGGATGGAATTATATGGGTATCAACCTTCGACCAGGGTGTTTTCTGTTATAAAGACAATAAGTTAATCAGGCATCTGGATATAAGGGAGGCCCAGTCGGTTATGCAGGACCATGAAAATAACATCTGGATAACATCAATGAAAGATGGCGTATATAGAATAAGTCCTTATTTAAACCAGCATATTAATTATGATATCCAAAATTTTCAAAACAGCGGAATACTGGCCATGTGTAAGCACCAAAACAAGGGTATCTGGTGTACTAATGGAAAAACAATTTATCTTTTACAGAACAACAGAATAATTACTTCAGTTTTTCAACAAAGTGATGCTTTGATCAATCAAATCACCCAGGTTTCTTTTAATTCATTAATTGCCGGTGAAATGGGTACCATGCAATATGCATTATCCGGCAATTTTCAGGATGAACCATTAACAAAAATTCATTTTAGTAAAATAATAAAATCACCAAAAGCACTCAAATGGATCACCATGAGCCGGAACAGGGATACAATTGTTTCATTTGCTTATTTTAACCTGTTATTTTTAAATCCTGATAAGTTATTCTCTGATTATTCAATCATTAATATCGGTGAACGGATTTTTAATGTTTTTTATAACTCAAACAATGATCTGGTTGTAAATGCAAAGAGGAATTACCTTTTTCTCAAGGATAGCCTGGAACACTATACCGATTTATCTTATTTTGATAATCGTATCATTCGCGGGCATCTGAAACTGAATGATTCAACCGAATTATTAAATATTGAAGGTGATAGCCTCTTCATTTTTAGTAAAGGGAAAATATTTAATCTGAGCAGTGCATCAGGATATCCCATGGGACAACAAATAAAATACATGGTTTACCATGAGCCAACTTTATTACTGGCAACAACCGGCACTATTTTCCTCTGCGAATCGCCCCTTAACATTCTGCAAAATAAACCTGTTAAAATTATACCCCTCGATATTAATTTCAGGAATATTCATAACATATTATTCGACAATAATAAACTTTATATAGCCAGTGATGATGGTCTTACAGCAATTCCTTACAAGGCAATCAATACGCAACCAACCAAATCGCCGATCCCTTATTTTCAATCTATACAAATTAACGATGAGCAAGAGGCTTCAAATGCAAAGTCTATCACATTAACCGGCCGTAACCGTATTCATATCGTCTTCGGCAGTATCAACTATTCTTCGAGTCCGGTAATATACTCCTACAAGCTTGAAGGCGAAGACGAAACATGGACCGAAGGTAAGGGTACCAATGTTGTGTACCAGAATCTTCCGAAGGGTGAATATAAATTTAAGCTTAGGGTACGTAAACCTACCTCTCCCTGGAGCGAACCAGTTGGTTATCATATTATTATTAAAGCAACTTTTTGGCAGCATCCCTTGTTTTATGCTTTTTTAGCATTAGTTATTGCCGGCATTGTTATCATTATTATTATCAGGCGGAAGAACCTTCAGCTAAAACGCAGGGAAACCGACCACCAGATAATAACCCTCGAACAAA
Organism: uncultured Bacteroidales bacterium; assembly: GCA_963714825.1. GTDB lineage: Bacteria > Bacteroidota > Bacteroidia > Bacteroidales > UBA4417 > UBA4417. Next base: position 268,161 of record CAVQQF010000007.1, read on the forward strand.
AAGCCCTTCAATCGATGATGAACCCGCACTTTATATTTAATTCACTTGGATCGATACAGAATTATCTTCTTCAGAAAAAGACGAGTGAAGCCGGTCTGTACCTTTCGCAGTTTGCCAGGCTTATCAGGCAAAATCTCAATGCCATAAACGCAGCTATGATAAACCTCGACGAAGAAACTGACAGGATGAAAAATTACCTTGATCTAGAAAAATTGAGGCTACCGGATAGGTTTGACTATACTATTGTAATTGACGAAGCCATTGAAAGTGATGAAACGTATATTCCCTCCATGATCGTGCAGCCATTTATCGAAAACTCGATATGGCATGGTATTTCTCCTATGGAAGAGATTGGTCATGTTAAGGTACTGATACAAAAGGAATCGGAATATGCATTGAAAATTACAGTATTGGACAATGGAATCGGGATGAAAAAATCAGCGGTATTTACACCAAAAAGGAAGGAGGAACATTTGAGGTTGAGTCTCGAAATGACTCGAAAACGTTTGCAATTGCTTGGCTTAAAGTTTAAGGTGGCTACACGCATTGATTTCTCTGAAGCTTTTCCAGGCAACGATAATCCCGGAACGAAGGTCGAGATTGTGCTGCCATTTAAATACAACCAAAATGCTGATTAACAATTAGTTTATTGCTTACATGGTTTATTCTTAATATGACTCAACCACGACGATAATGAAAAAAGTTTTTTTATTCTTTTCTGTTTTGTTTTTGATACAATGTTCGCGTACCAAATGGGGACCTGATTTACAGCTTACGAATGATCCTTCGGTATTAAGAACAGGGTATTCACCCGGAGCACATTCAGTCGCATCTTCCGGTGATACAATTTATGTGGTATGGACCGATGATCGCGATGAAAATTTAGAGATTTATTTTAAGCGATCTGTCGATGCCGGTCTAACATGGGGAAATGCAACCCTTATTGTTATGGGCCTGGCTGATTCTCCTTCGATAACAGCTGCAGGTGCTACAGTGCATGTAGCATGGAGAGATTCTCGCGACGGGAATCCGGAAATCTATTACAGAAAGTCATCCGATGGAGGAAATAACTGGGATGCAGATATCCGGTTGACCAACTGGCCCGGAGGCAGCTTTAATCCCTGCATCATTGTTTCAGGGTCAATGGTTCAAATGGTATATTATGATTTCAGCGATCTACATGGTGACATTTTTTATAGGCGATCAACAAATGGAGGCTCAGATTGGGAACCTGAAGTCCGGCTTACAAATGATTCTTCTTATTCTTTGTATTCTTCAATTAGCGGATCGGGTAAGGTTTTACATATTGCCTGGCGCGACAAACGCGATGGGAACTATGAAATTTACTTTAAAAGAAAACCGAAAGGATTATAAGAAACTAGCTAAAAAATATAAAGAAGCTGTTTAATTGCACGAATTGCTTGTATTCTGTCACATTAAGCGATTCCGATAGCTATCGGAACGAAATGCACTTGTTTAACTCAAAAACGAGCAATAATAGTAGATTTAGTTGGGCTTCGACTCCGCTCAGCCTGACAGAAGTACAAGCTGAAATCCATTAAAAAAGCTTGTTACGAAATTTAGACAGTCTCTAAGTTTTCACAAAGCATAAAAATAGTGCACAGAATCCCTTAATTATGACTAGTATGAAGAAGAGATTTAATTCAAGTATGATGATACTGTTGCTTATCTTTTCCTTTCATACTGGCAATGCCCAGAAAGAAGGCATAGCTTTTATTGATTCATTGAAAGCGGAATTGCCAAAGTTATCCGATGACACTAACAAGGTGAAAACACTTTCTCTACTGAGTCTCGAATTATCTTATTGCGATTTGGATAAGGGAATAGAAGCTGGAAAACAATCGCTAAACTTAGCTGAAAAGCTCAAATTTGATTATGGAATTGCTATATCCAAACTTTCTTTGGCACGAAATTATTTTTATCAGTCAAAATTCCATCTTTTATTGAAAAATGCATTGGAAGCAGAGCGAGTCTTTATAGATATGAATGATTATGACAGGTTATGTGCCATATACTGTTTACTATCGATTTCGGTTAACGAGGTCGACAAGCAAAAAGGATTAGAATACTACAAGAAAGCAAAATCATGTTGGATTAAATCTAAAGATACTGATTGGCGAATTAGAAATCTCGGTTGGATAGTATCCATCAGCAATTCCCATGAAAGGGATTCAACTGCTATTCTCGGGTTTCAGTACCAGCAACTATGTAAATCATCAAAAAGCGAAAGAGATCTTGCCTATTTTTATTTAATGAAGGCAGAATATTATGAAACATTTAAAAATAAAAAAGATTATGATTCAGCCCTGTTTTTCAGGGAACTGGCACTCCCAATATTCTTAAGATTGCAACAAAACTTTAAACTTGCAATACATTATTATTATACGGGCAATATTTATTTCGAGAAAGAAAAGAATCACACATCCACTTTAAATGATAAAGGACAAGCAGAAGAATGTTATAAACGATGCATTGCATACGCAGAAGAATACGGTAGCCTCTGGTTTACAGCACAAGGATATTATCAATTATATGAAGTTCAGAAAAGTCATGGGCGTATTGACCAGGCGCTTTCATCACTTGAACTTTATAATGAAAAATGGTTATCATTTATAGAATCAACTAATGCCAGCAGAATGGACGTTTTTGCCTATAATTATGAGATTGACCTGAAGCAGAAAGAGCTAAAGTTTTTGAAGAAACAAAACGCCATACGATTAAATGTAATTATAGCCGGGACAATAGGTGTACTCTTGATACTTCTTACAACGATCATGTTAATTGTTGCTTGGAGAAGAAACCTTCAACTAAAACGCAGGGAAACCGACCACCAGATGATAACTCTTGAACAAAAAGCCCTGCAGTCGATGATGAACCCGCACTTTATTTTTAATGCCCTGGGCTCAATTCAAAATTTTCTTTTGCAGAATAAATCAAGCGAAGCAGGTTTGTACCTTTCGCAGTTTGCCAGGCTGATCAGGCAAAACCTGAGCGCCATTAATTCGGCTATGATCAATCTCGAAGAAGAAGTGGATAGGTTTAAGAATTACCTCGATCTCGAACGCCTGCGTATGGAAAATAAGTTTGATTACACTATTGAATATGAAGATGGAATAGAAGAAGATGATGTGATGATTCCATCCATGATTATTCAACCCTTTGTCGAAAATGCAGTATGGCATGGAATTTCGGCACTTGAGGGAAATGGAATCATCCGTATTTCTTTTGCTATGCAATCGCCGAAATCCTTAAAAATATCTGTCGAAGATAATGGTATTGGTATAAAACAGGCCGATGCATACTCATCGCGCAGCGAAAACCATTTACATATGGGCATGGCAATGACCCGTAAGCGCCTCGAAATTATTGGTCGACGAATGAATATTCAAACATCTGTAGCTATTTCTGAGGCCTCTCCGGGCACTGCAAATCCCGGCACACGTGTTGTTATTTTTGTGCCGGTGAGTTATGGGAAGGCTGAGATCTGAAAAAAGCAGACCGTTTTCTGCTCTCCCCCTGCGAATAAGTAAATACCTTGTTTACATATATAGATTGCCACTTGCCCTTCTTTATCTGCCTTTTATTCAATAGAATAGACCGTTGGTTCATTTGCCCTGCTGCTGTTAATTGCCTTCGCTACTTTTGATATGTTCACTATTTTTAATCATTCAAACCACTTTGATATGAAAAAGATATTACTCATTAGCACAATTTTGTGTTTTGCATTATCTTCCATGGCCCATTGGGGACCTGATATTCGTTTAACCAATAATTTAGGAAGTTCATGGACCTCTATGAATAGTGCCTGGTGTATTGCAGGCAGCGGAGACACCTTACATGTTGCCTGGTATGATAACCGTTATGGCAACAATGAATTATACTATAAACGGTCAACGGATGATGGCACAACCTGGGGGCCAGATACACGGCTTACATTTAATACTTCAGGTATGTGGGATCTCTCCATTGGGGTATCTGGATCCGTGGTTCATATTGTATGGTATGACGATAGAGACGGGGCGGGAGAAATATATTATAAACGTTCAGTTGATGGTGGGTCAAGTTGGGGCGCGGATACCAGGCTTACAAATGCGGTGCAGTGGTCAGAATTCCCATCATTGGCAGTCTCAGGTTCTGTATTACATGTTGTTTGGACTGATTTGCGTGATGGTAACGGGGACTATGAGATTTACTACAAGCGTTCAGGCGATGGTGGATTAACCTGGGATGCTGATACAAGGCTTACAAATAATGTAGCGTATTCCGGATTACCTTCGGTTGCGTCATCAGGCTCTGCAGTTCATGTTGTTTGGGAAGATGACCGCGATGGGCATGGCGAGATCTATTACAAACGTTCGGTAAATGGTGGGATAAACTGGGGATTCGATACACGGCTAACCAACAATGCCCTCGCTTCGTGGGACCCTTGTATTGCAGTTAACGGTGCATTTGTACATGTAGTTTGGATGGAAGATGTAAACCCTGGTGGTTACGAGATTTTTTACAAACGATCAACTAATGGAGGAATGAGTTGGGAACCTCAAAAAAGAATTACCAATAATACAGCTGCATCGGAATTTCCTAATATCGCGATTTCAGGTTCAAATGTTCATATTGTATGGGAAGATATGCGCGATGGACAAAAAGAAATTTACTACCAGTATTCTCCGGATGCAGGTGTTAGCTGGTTAGGGACTGAAACACGCCTCACCAATAGCAACGGTATATCTCAATCTGCATCAGTGAGTTCAGCCGGATCAAAGGTTAATGTAGTTTGGAACGACTCACGGGATGGCAATATTGAAGTGTATTATAAACGATTTATTCCTTTACCTGATAGTGTCTATTACAACAGGCTTTTTTACCTGTGTAAAGCCTGGGGGCATGCAAAATATTATCATACCGAAATTGCCAGCGGAAGTATTAACTGGGATGATGAGTTATTCAAAGCCATTCATGGGGCTAAACTTTCCCTTACCAACGCAGGGTTTAACGACTCACTGCAGATGATACTTAATAATGCAGGTACTATGGGATGCAGCTCAACAACCCTGCCGGTTGTGCCCGACAGCCTGAATAATAACCTGGATATGTCGTGGATACAGAATGACATTTTTTCGGACACAGTGAAAGCTTTGCTCGATACAATCAGAAGCAGGTTCAGGCCGCAACCTAATGTTTATGTGAATCAAACAAGCACGAGCCCGGTTTTCGAAAGTGATCAGTTGTATTATAATGATGCGGGTTATCCAAACGAAGAAAAGAGGATTTTAGCGCTGTTCAGGTATTGGAATATGGTAAATTACTTTTACCCGTATAAAAATATTATCGATCAGGACTGGGATACTACACTTGTAGAATTTATACCCAAAATTGTGGAGTCTGCAGATGCACTTACGTATAACCTTGATTTTAAGGAACTCACAACCCGAATCAACGACACACATGCATTCTTCTACAGCCCGACATACCAGGCGTGGAATGGGACAAACTATCCTCCATTCCTGGCAAGGTATATTGATAATGAAATGGTTGTTACTAAAGTATTGCCGGGCAATCCAGATATTTCGGCCGGCGATGTGATAAAGAAAATTGATGGCGCAGATATTTACATTTTGAGGGACAGTTTGAGGCCTTATGCGCAAGGATCCAATAATGTGGTTGTTGAAAGAGAATTAAATTCAATGATACTCTGGGGCCCTTCCGGTAATTCTCAAATTGAATTGGATAATGGAACAAATATTATTTCTGCTTCATTTACCCGGGATGCATCAAATTATACAAACCTTAATCTCAAAACGAATCCAATTTGGGTTGACACTATTATTAACGGCGTTTGCAATTTTGGGGTCGTGGATTTGGGCAGGCTAACTCCAGCAATGGTTGACAGCATGTTTTCTGATCTGTGGGAAACCGACGCGATAATTTTCGATGTCCGAAATTATCCCCAGGGAACCCTGTGGACCATCGTAAATTATCTTTTTCCTGGAAATGTGCATATTGCAAATTTCACAGTACCCGACACATATTATCCTGGCCGTTTATATTGGTTACCAACTTCTATCGGATCAGGAACAGCAAATCCTTATGGAGGGAATATTATTATACTTTTTGATGAACGAACTCAAAGCCAGGCCGAATATACGTGCATGGGTCTGGAGCAATTTCCCGGGGCAATTAAAATAGGAAGTACCACCGCGGGTGCCGATGGCAATGTTTCGAAAGTTTATATGCCGGGTAACATATATAGCTACTTCACAGGATTGGGTACTTTTTATCCTGATTATACTCAAACACAGCGTGTTGGTATTGTCCCTGATATCGAAGTTCACGCCACTATTCCCGGGATAAGGGCAGGTATTGATGAAGTGCTGGCCTATGCGTTGGATTGTTCGTTTGTAAGTAAAAAAGTAGATGTGCAGCTTGGCGAAGTAAAACTATACCCTAACCCATTCAGCTATAATTTGAATTATGAGTTAGCGGGTTCAAATGATAACCAACGAATTCATTTCGAGATTTTTGATATTTTCGGCAGAATAATTGCCAGCTTCGATAAATATACAAACCAGGGTGAAATTGATTTCCCGGATTGTATTGACGGTACCTATCTTGTTAAGATTACCACAAGCAATGAAGTTCTGACCCGAAAAGTGATTAAGTACTAAATTTTACGAATTACAATGAAGGAGGCTGCCAAAACTGAGCAGCCTCTTTTATAAATTGAGGGTTCAGTTTCTGTTCTTTTCCTCTATAGCCTCTTAGTCGCATTCTCCCTTTTATCCCCTCCTAATAACCTTTTATTCAATTATATATACCGTTTATACATTAGAACTGTATTATGCTTTTTTACGGTTCTTAATTTTATATCAATTAAATCCAAAATATTAACAAGAAAATATTTTTATTATGAAAACAACAAAAACTTTTCTGTTGCTGATTGTATTCAGCATCTTAGCTTTATTTAATGTTCAGGCACAAACCCCGGGTTTTGAATGGGCAACACAAGCTACCGGGGAAACCGAATCATGGGGTTATTCTATTTCGACAGACCCTTCAGGTAATGTAATTACAACCGGCCACTTTTTTGGCACCGTAGATTTTGATCCGGGTGCCGGTGTATACAACCTCACTTCAAATGGCGATGCTGACATCTTTATTCAAAAGTTAGATGTGAATGGTAATTTATTATGGGCCACCAGTATGGGTAGCACTGCTGCCGATTGGGGCTGGTCCCTGGTTACTGACGCTACAGGTAATATTTATGTTACCGGTTGGTTCAATTATAGCATGGATGCAGATCCGGGAACTGGAACATTCCTTCTCACAAGTCAGAAACAGGCTGTATTTGTCCTGAAACTGAATGGAGGCGGAAATTTAGTCTGGGCAAAACAAATGGGGTCACCACAAGACCCAGGTTGGGCATATGGTTATGGGATAGCATTGGATGCTGACCAAAACGTGATAACAACAGGTTCATTTGTAGGACTTTTAGATTTTAATCCGGGTTCCGGTGTTTTTAACATGACTGCACAAAACATGGATACATTTATCCAGAAACTTGATCCATCAGGCAATTTTGTTTGGGCAAAACAATTAAAAGGTAACAGTACAAGTCAATCTATCAAAACAGATGCATCAGGCAATATTTATGTAACTGGCTCTTTTTCCGGCACAGTTGACTTCAATCCTGATCCTGCCAAAAAAGCAGTTTATAATTTAACTGCTTTTGGAAGTTCTGACATTTATATTGAAAAATTAGATGCCAATGGAAATTTTGTGTGGGCAAAACAAGCTGGTGGAACAGAGGGTAATTATGGATATTCATTGGCTATTTCATCTGATGGTTATATTTACGTCACCGGCCAGTTTTTTGGCACTGCCGATTTTGATCCGGGAAGTGGAACCTATAACCTTACTTCTTTCGGAGAATCTGATATCTTTTTGTTAAAGTTGAGTCTTGCAGGGAACTTTATTTGGGCAAAACAAATTGGTGGTAGCAATTGGAATTCCGGCAACGGAGTCACAACTGACGCAGCGGGAAATATTTACATTTCAGGTTTTTCATATGCTACAGCTGATTTTAATCCTGATCCGGTTGGCACCTATTATTTAACAGCAAATGGTGCTGACGATTTATTTATTTATAAATCGGATGCTGATGGAAATTTCGTTTGGGCAGCTATGATGGGAGGTGCAGGTCATGATGGAAACATTGGTATTACCCTTGATGGTGCCGAAAATATTTATATGACGGGTGTTTTCTCACAAACAACTGATTTTAACCCTTCCGGAAACGAAACTTTTAACTTAACTGCTGTCAACAGCTATGATATGTTTGTTTTAAAACTGAATACAACCGTAAGCTACGATTGTCCGGTTCCTATTAACCTTACAGCCACTAATATTACAACAGCCGCCGCTAACCTTGGCTGGGGTGCGGTTTCGGGTGCTGGTGGCTATTATGTAAGATATAGGGAAGTTGGGTCAGATTGGATTGAAATACCTGGTATTGTCAGCAGTTCAAATTTGTCAATCACCGGGCTTTCCCCTTTAACAGCTTACGAATTCCAGGTGAAAACCGATTGTTACAGCAATTACTCTTATTCCGGTGAATTTATTACTCAGGGTGGTGGTTGTATCGATAATTATGAACCCAATGAAACAATGGCCACTGCAGCAACCATCCCGGTAAATACGGATATCGCTGCACTGATCGGAACTAATGGCGATTACGACTGGTTTAAGTTCAGCACTACAAATGCAGGTAAAAACATTAAAATTACACTTACAGACCTTCCTGCGGATTATAATGTCAGACTTTACAAGTCCGACGGAACCCACATCGGAAGTTCCCTGAACCCAGGAACAACTTCGGAAACCATCATTTATAATTACAACAAAGCCGGAACGTATTATGTTTGGGTATATGGTGTTGGCGGAGTCTATAACCCTGGCAGCTGTTATACATTAAAGGCAGCTGTTTCATCAACGGCGTTCAAGTCGGATGAAACAGAAATCCTCAGTTCCACCAATAGTGAAGAATTGACAGTTTATCCGAACCCATCCAACACTTCATTCAATTTCTTGCTAAAATCTGATAGCACGCAAGCTGTCAAAATCCAAATTTATGATTTATCGGGCAGGTTAGCGCAGGAATATAATTCATTATCGCCTGATATTATTATTACGGTTGGTGAAGATTTGAAACCGGGAATCTATGTTGCAGTGGTTACCCAGGGCACAAACCGGAATAGTGTTAAGTTATCAAAAGTAAAGTAACAATGAGGTAAAATGAGTGCAGGGGATAATTCGTTGAATCGCATTATGAAGATTTTTGAATATCACCTGCAGTATATGGAGTAATAACATGAACTATTAGCTTTCAATGCTTTGCAAAAACAAACAAGGTAAAAACCAAAACTAAAAGCCATGAAAACTTTAAATTTAATATTGTTATCCTTTGCACTCAGTTTTACCTTTTACGGATGCGAAAAAAGTGAGAAGTATGCTGATGAAAATATTGGAACTTCTCAGCAAAAGTCTGTGCAGGCAATATCAATTCCTGATGCAAGCAAAGGCATGTGCATAATATGGGTTGATAATTTCGATACCCCGTTTTCTCTTAATGATAACTGGATGCTGTATGGAAATCCGCCTCCGCACTGGGTTGCAAATGCGTATAACCGAAACGGCCTTTTCGACAATAACGGCCCTTCACCGACTAAAAATTATGCCGTTTCCGATTCGCTGATCGGGAGAGGATATGGCTATATTGTTGAATCGGAGATAATGTTAAAAATCAATAACCCGGCAGGAAGCTGTGTGTGCCCGGGCATTGCTCTTACGAAACGCTCAGGCCCAACATCGATAAATGGTGAACTGCCAACGGGTATTTCGATGCGCATCATTTATATGGGTAACAAAGCCACCTGGTTTCCGGCAAAATTACGAAACCATACCTGGTTTTTAATGGAGTTCCTTGCTGAAAATGAAACAGTTGTCTCCTCAGGATATATTCCGGCCGACAATTACATCAATAACTGGTATGTACTGCGATTTGAAGTAACGCCGACAAGGCATGTAAAGTTTTTCTGCGACGACACACTGTTATGGGCTCCGCTAAATTGCATACATCCAATAATGGATTCCGGAAACAGGGTAGTGCTGGGTTATACATCCGATGGTGATGCGGCAAGCTGTTCAGGGGTAGCTTATCACAATTGGGTTAAAGCAACTTATGCTATCAGCCCGAAGTAATATTTAGCTTGCTCTTTTTAATATTATTAACGAATCAGGTATTTTCGATATTAATCATGCTTTATCATCAGTATTACAAAGGTTGATCGGAAGGTCAACCTTTTTTGTACTCAGAAACCGGATTTTAATAAGCAGCCTGTTCAAAAACCGGCTTTACTGAGAAATAGAATGCACAAAGTCTCAATCTTTCTTAATTTTACCAGCTCAATTCAATTTTCACTTAACCGGAGCAAGACTAATACTTGAAACAATCTGACGTACTTATTATTGGTGCCGGTCCGGCCGGACTTTTCACTGCCATCCATTGCAAAAGTCTCAGGACTATTGTGTTGGAGAAAAATCCCACGCCCGGTAAAAAACTCCTTATTTCCGGCACAGGCCGCTGCAACCTTACTCACGATTGTAAACTCAGCGACTTCTTTACTCATTATGGCGGAAATCACCGCTTTCTGAAAACAGCTTTACATAACTTTACCAATACCGACCTGATCCGTTTTTTTAATGACCATGGGCTGGAAACTGTTGTGGATAAAAACGGCAAAGTTTTCCCTGCATCGCAGAAAGCGCAGGATGTACTGCAGGTTCTGCTTAAAGCCTGTGGTAAAAAGAACGTTGAAATTGCCTGCAACCAGAAAGTTGAAAGCGTAAGGAAAATTGAAAACGGATTTGAAGTAAAAACGGATTCAGGCTTATTCCAGAGTACATTTTTAGTAATCACAACTGGTGGAATGTCCTATCCTGCAACCGGTTCAACAGGCGATGGGTATCACTTTGCAAAACAACTTGGTCATTCCGTTATTCCTCCCAAACCATCGCTCAGCCCGGTTTTTATCCGCGATTATGCCATGGCAACTATTTCAGGCGTTTCCGTTCAAAATAAAACGATTTACCTTTACCGTGGCAATAAAAAGATAGCGGAACACAGCGGTGATATTGGTTTTACGCATAAAGGACTCAGTGGCCCGGGGATTCTTGATTTTTCGAGGCATATACTTGGTGGCGACATTCTAAAAGTAAATTTCATTGATTTAAAAGCCGATGAATTCAGAAATGAAATTATTGAAGTTTCAGCAGCAGGAGGGAAGACCGCCATACAAACCTACCTGAAAAAGTTCGACCTGCCACGCAGCCTGGTAATGCTGATCCTGCAATCAATTCATATTGAACCTGATAAGCGGTTAGCCGATTTAACCAAGGAGAATAGGAACCTGTTGGTGACTGCTTTTTGCGAATTCCCGTTTACAGTTGAAAAAGTTGGAGGTTTTAATACTGCCATGGTAACGGCAGGAGGTGTCAGCCTCGACGAAGTAAATCCCAAAACCATGGAATCAAAACTTGTTCCCGGACTTTATTTTGCCGGCGAAGTTCTGGATATTGATGGCGATACGGGAGGGTATAATCTGCAGGCGGCTTTTTCGACAGGATTTCTTGTTGCGAAGGCAATAGAGGTTTGAAATGTTTAGAAATGTTTGAAGAGTTTGAAGGGTTGACCAGAAACCCGCACTTCGGCTACGCTGCAGAGCTCAGTTATTGCCCGAAGCACGAAACTTAAATGTGTTTGAAGAGTTTGAAGGGTTAACCCGATCCCGATAGCTATCGGGACCGAAACCACTCAAAATAACCCAACCTGCTAAATTAACTCATACTTCTTAACCCCCAAAACCTAACCCCAAAACCCCAACCCCTCATTCTTCACATCATTTTATGCTTCTCAATCAACTCGAAGAAATTCTTCTGGTAAGTATCGCTGATAGGTATCATGATTTCACCGATTTTAATTTGTTTGCGTTCAACGAATTCAATTTTATCGATAGAAACAAAAAAGGATTTGTGTACCCGGCAAAAGTCCGGTTCACGCAGAATTTCCTCAATTCCCCTGGCATTCATCAGTGTCATAATGCGGCGGTTAGTGGTTACAATGCGCCAGTAGTCGCCCATGCCTTCAACATATAATACTTCCGAAGCATTTACTTTCTCCATCCTGGTTTCGGTTTTCACAAAGAAAAATGCAGGACTGCTTGTTTTAAGCGTTCTTTCCTCCTTGTGAGGAGTTGCTGTAGCAGTCTGTTTCTGAATCTGTTCCAGGGCCTTATTGGCGCCTTTTACAAAGCGTTCGAACGGAATAGGTTTCAGCAGGTAATCAAGCACATCGAGGTCGAAACCCTGTAAAGCATAATGATCGTATGCGGTAGTGAAAATTACCAGGGGTTTGTTTTTAAGGGAGTTAAGTAATTGTATGCCTGTAAGTTCGTCCATCTGAATATCGAGGAACATCAGGTCGACGGTATTATGACGCAGGTATTCAAGAGTATCGATTGCATTGCTAAAAGTTCCTGCCAGGTTCAGAAACGGAACTTTTGCACAATAAGCCTTAATAATATCAAGGGCTAAAGGTTCATCGTCGATGGCTATACAGTTGATCTGCATACTAATTCAGGATTGTTAATTCAATTTTAAATGTTTCGTCAGTTAAATTGATTTTCAGCTCATGTTTATCAGGATATAACAATCCAAGCCGGCGTTTGATGTTTTCGAGTCCGAAACCACCGGAATCTTCAGGAGTATTAGTGTTATTCTTCCTCAGGAAATTTTCGACAGTAAAAATCAAGCGGTCATCTAACAGGTTTAAACGGATAATTATTCCGGGTTCACGATTTTTATCCCCATGCTTAAAAGCATTTTCGACGAAAGGTATCAGCAACATAGGAGCAATAGTACGGTTTTCCATAGCTCCCAGCACTTTGATGTCGACATATTTTCTTTGCGTGATCCTTAATTGCTGCAATTCAATAAAGCTGTTAAGGTATTCAATTTCATTGGCTACGGGCACAAAATCGGTATTCGAATCGTAAAGCATATAACGCATAATGCTCGAGAGTTTCATTACTGCTTCAGGTGCTTCGTCCGATTTGTTATAAACCAGCGAGTAAATATTGTTTAATGTATTGAAAAGGAAATGTGGATTTACCTGCGAACGCAACAACGCTATTTCACCGGCCTGCCGTTCTTTTATCAGTTCATCTTTATACTTCTGCGATTCAAACCAGTCGATGCTGAAACGTATAAGCATGGCGTAAATACTGATGATAAGCGTGTATTTTAAGTGTTGCCCATATCCATTCGTACTGAAACTGCAGTTCGCTTGCCGGCAGCTGTACGATATATTTCCAATACGCGATTTCGAGAGGCAGCCTGATGGCAGATAATACGATTGCCAGTAAAATTACAAAAGGGAAAACAAACCATTTTCGCCTGAATTTCAGGAAATTAGGAATAACGTAGTAAATGGTATAAAAAACGAAAATGTTGAGCAGGGTAGTAATAAAAATATCCTTCAGGTATATATTATCCTGAAGGTATTTCGTGTCGATTTTATTCAGGTAAACCGGAAACAGCGCCTGGTTTATAATGTAAATCCAGAACAGGACGTGAATAAGGATTTTATACCTGTTTTTCATTTTATAGAATTTATATTTCAGGATACGTATAGACGCCCGATCGGGCGTCTATACAATCCTGAAAAATTTTACCATATATCCGCCCTGTTTTCCATTGCGATATACCTTGCGTCTGTGGGTTGAATGTTAAAGGCTGTGTAAAATGCCGGTATGTTGTAAACAATACCATTTACACGCGCTTCGCCGGGTGAATGAACATCTTCCTTCAGGCGGCGCATGGTTTCTTCGTCGCGGATATTGGCGCGCCATACCTGTGCATACGAAAGGAAAAAGCGTTGATCGGGCGTAAAGCCATCAATTTTTGCTTCTTTATTTTTGCCTTCGAGTGCTTTTTGTAAGCCATTGTAAGCCACGCTCATACCGCCAAGGTCAGCAATGTTTTCACCTAAAGTGAGTTTGCCGTCAACCCTCAGTGAATCAAGCATTTTGTAGTTGTCGAATTGATCGACCAGTACTTTTGTTTTAGCCTCAAAATTCTTCGAATCCTCAGCCTGCCACCAGTCGTGGAGGTTGCCATCCTTGTCGTATTGGCGACCCTGATCGTCGAAACCGTGTGTCATTTCGTGCGCAATAACCATTCCGATAGCTCCGTAGTTTACAGCATCGTCGCCATCCATAAAGAAGAAAGGCGGTTGTAGTATGGCTGCCGGAAATACTATTTCGTTCATATTCGGGCTGTAATACGCATTTATAGTTTGTGGCGTCATGCCCCACTCGCTGCGGTCAACAGGTTTGCCGATTTTTGCCATATCGCGGTTTACCTCAAACTGCCGTGCATTTTTCTTGTTGGCATAATAGGATTCAGTTCCGATTGACATGCTGCTATAATCGATCCATTTATCAGGATATCCGATTTTAACATTAATTTTTGCAAGTTTAGCTTCTGCTTCCTTCTTTGTTACTTCCGACATCCATTCAAGGCTTTGAATACGTTCGCCCAGCGAAATTTTGAGGTTGTCAACCAATTCGATCATGCGTTTTTTTGCTTCAGGCGGGAAGAATTTCTGCACATACAATTGTCCGACAGCTTCGCCAAGCGAGCTGCTTGTTTGATCTATCATACGTTTCCAGCGGGGACGCTGCTCTTTTATACCCGATAATACGGTTCCGTAAAAGGCAAAATGTTCCTTATCGAATTCCGACGAAAGCGACGCTGCAGCTGAATTTATCAGGTCCCAGCGGAAATATACTTTCCAATCGGCAACCGGAACGGTAGTTATCATTTTGGCCATGCCGCTTATAAATTTAGGCTGCCCTACGTTTATTTCGTTTGTTGCCTGTAGTTTAATCCCTGTACAGTAAGCTTGCCAATCGATGCCCGGTGCCATTTTCTGCAAACCGGCAAGATCGGTTTTATTATAATTTGCAACCGGGTTGCGGAGTTCGAGGCGTGTGGATGATATTTTAGCCAGGTCAGTTTCTATTTTCATCACGATATCAGCATCCTTTGCTGCCTGTTCGGGAGTTGAGCCTGCCAGAACAAACATTTTTGTCATATGCTTAATGTAGCTTGTTCGTATTTCCTTCGAACGCATGTCGTCGCTCAGGTAATAATCGCGGTCGGGTAAGCCGAGGCCTCCCTGGTAGGTCATGGCAATTACCTGGTTCGAATTTTTCTCGTCCTGGCTGCTGAAAATGTAAAATAAAGGATAATTACCCGAAGCATGCTGCTGGATAAGCATTTTCTGTACATCGGCAGCTGTGGCAAAAGCATTGATCTGATCGAGTTCCGCTTTAAGAGGGCTGATGCCGTCTTTTTCGATTTTCAGGGTATCCATACCCGAATTGTAAAAATCACGGATTTTCTGATTTACTGATCCTACAGCAGCATTTTTGTCTTCCGAAGCTTCGGTAAGAATTGTTTTAAGCTGAATGTAATTTTCTTCCTGTAAGGTTTCGAATGCTCCGTAACGGCTGTATTCGGCGGGAATGGGATTGTTTTTAAGCCAGCTTCCATTTGCATATTTATAAAAATCGTCGCCAGGTTTAACAGTAGTATCCATGTTTGAGGCGCTCAGAGCCGGTATGGCATTTTTACCTGATCCGGTATCGCCACATCCGCCTGTACTCAGCGCTAATGCTATTATTCCGGCAGCAGTCATAAGTGATGGTTTAATGAGTAAATTCATAAGAAGTGTTGTGATTATTGGGAATTGATTTTACGTTAAAATTCATGTAAAAGTATTAATACTTATGCTGTGATAAAAAGTTATTCGATAAGTGCTCTTATGTTATCGGTATAAACGGATTAATAATCGACAGCGTAGGGTGGGGCGGATTTTGGATATTGAGGGTATTGGGAGGGTTTAGGGTGTCGGATGCCGGGTGCCGGGTTCCAGGTGCCAGGTGCCGGGTGCCAGGTGCCGGGTTCCGGGTTCCGGGTGCAATGTGCAGGGTGCAACCCCGGTTGAAAATTTATGTGTTTTCTTTACGGAATAAATTTTCAATTATAGTAAGTGGCAGCATTAAATGGCTCGCGGCACCCGGCACCCGGAACTTTGCTACAAAAAGGATTATTCAAAAAAAATACACGAAATCTCTCTAATACTTTCCTTGCCTGCATTCATTTTTCCATACATTTGCCGGCTTACAAAAGACCAGGTCCGGGTAGGATTTGATATTTGTTTTCAACTGCTAGCATAGTTTGTACCATGAAATCCCACATCATGAAAATTATTTCTTTTATCCTTGTTGCCCTTGTTTTCTTTTTTAATCCTGCTTTTTCGCAGGATGCAACACAAACTTCTGAGCCTGATAAACCAACGCTCACCTGGAGCGGCTTTGTTAAATCGGATGCTATGTTCGATACACGGCAGGTGGTCGAAGCCCGTGAAGGATACCTTTTGTTATATCCTAAAAAAGTTGTGTTGGATAAAAACGGGAAGGATATAAATGCTCATGGAAGCTTCAACCAGTTCGCCATGACAGCCCGCCTGATCGCAATAGCCACAGGACCTGATGTATTGGGAGCAAAAGCCTCGGCTTCGATTGAGGGTGATTTTACGGGAGCTTCAAATGCCGAAAACAACAGTTTCCGCTTGCGGCATGCATGGCTTAAACTGAAATGGGATCATGCAGCCGTTATGGCCGGACAGTATTGGCATCCGCTTAACATACCCGAAATGATTCCTAATGTGCTATCGCTTAATACCGGTGCTCCTTTTCACCCTTTCAGCCGTCAGCCACAGTTTCGCCTCGATGCTTCGAAAGGTAAATTTAACACCGTTCTTGCAGTTGTTTCCCAACGCGATTATGTAAATACGGGGCCTCTG
Source organism: uncultured Bacteroidales bacterium (assembly GCA_963714825.1). GTDB lineage: Bacteria > Bacteroidota > Bacteroidia > Bacteroidales > UBA4417 > UBA4417. The sequence continues at coordinate 285,169 of CAVQQF010000007.1, forward strand.
GGTGGATCATCAACATACCTGCGAAACAGTATTATTCCGAATCTTCATGGACAGATTCAGTTCAGGGATAATAAAGTATTTGGCGGAGCTGCAATTGATTATAAACGCTTAACTCCCAGGCTGGTAACCGACAGCCTTATCGCTACATCAGCATCCGTAAATTGCATGTCGTACACTGCTTTTTTGATGCTTAAAACGAAACCAATTGTTGTAAAAATGCAATGGATTTACGGACAGGGCTTAAATGATCACCTGGTGATGGGTGGCTACGGCGTAAGCCAAACCGATGTTTTAACCGATGAGCACTCGTATTCGCCATTAAATTATATTTCGGGCTGGCTGACAATTCAAACAACAGGGGAGAGGTGGCAGGGATCGGTTTTTGCCGGGTACACCAAAGGAATGGGTGCCGCTGATGCTATTACCGGACCTGTATATGCACGAAATGCTGATATTGGTTATGTGTACCGATTGGCTCCAATGCTATCATACATAAATGGAAAACTGCACCTGGCTACCGAGGTCGAATTTACAACTGCGGCATACGGTATCCCCGATTCACACCTAAAAGTAGTATGACCTGTCGGAAGTTACTAATACCAGGATCAGCTTTTCGGCCGGGTATTATTTCTGAAAACAGGTAAACAGAATCGAAAAAGCAAAAAAAAGCCTCACTATATCAAATAGCAAGGCTCAGGATCGTAACAAACGACTTTCTTAAACAGTCTGATCGTCGATGCTTGCATCAGCAGCGTTATTCTTAACTGATTCAATACCGTTGGTACAACTGGCTTCGGCAGCATACATCTGGCTTGTGCCGATTATCTGTCCGTTGGTAGCTTTCAGATTGAAATGGAATTTGCCATTGGCAGCTGTTTTGGCTTCGAAACGGTCGGCCTGCGAATTTTTCTTTACTGATTCAACCCCGTTCATGCAGGCTGCTTTTGTTGTATAGCCTTCGCTCGAGAGTATTACCTGGCCGTTAGTTGCTAATAAGTTAAATTGGAATTCACCATTTTTACGTGTAGAGATTACAAATTTTCCCATGATTTTTTTTGATTTAATTATTAAAGTGGTTCGGTTTACAATATTTCAAAGTTAATGATTTATTTTTGAAATAGTACTTATTTTAGTACAATAATTGTGCCAACAAAAAAAATCCACTCCGTATGATGAAGTGGATCCGTACTATTTACGTTGCTTCCAGTCTGTAAATATTGAATCATGAAGTTTTCAATACGAACACAGATTGATAAACAGACTTGTACTAATTTTATATAAAGAAACAGAATTATTTCTTTTTCTCCTTGGTATTCATTCCCAAAAGTGGGTAAAGCGGGCAGAAACTAACAAGGCTGGTAAGCACAAATACTCCGGCAAAAATCAGTAGAATAATGCCAAGTGTTCCTGATATATAGTCGGTAAAAAAGTAAAGTGCAGCAATCAGAACTGCAATTGCAATGCGGATAATTTTGTCGGTACTTCCCATGTTTGATTTCATAATTCGATTGGATTTTAGGTTAAAATGAATGTAGTAAAATTAGTTTAAGCTTATGTTTAATATTGTGATATTGGTCACAAATCAATTAATTTTCACACCATTGCCCGAACAGGATTGTAAAGTTAATCATTCTGTAAGTATCGTAACCTGGTTTCGCCCTGTAAGTATCTTTTCCTCGCGCTCAAGTTTTTTAAGCAAACGGCTGATAACTTCGCGCGCAGTTCCCATATCGGTTGCAATCTGCTGATGGGTGATGGTTGCTGTATTATTTCCCGAAAGCTGGCATTTTTCAATCAGGTAGTTAAAAAGTCTCTCGTCGAGTCGGTTAAAAATTAACTGGTCGATGGTATCAATCAGATCGAGATACCTCTTGTTGAACATATCGTAGATGTAGAAATTAAACGAGGGGTATTCAGTAAGCCAATTTCTCAATTTAGCTGATGGGATAAGCAAAATATGCGTTTCCTCGAGTGTGACAGCTTCAATAATACTGGCTGTATTGTTGCAACAGGCTGTAAATGACATAATGCACATTTCTGCAGGATGAATATAGTATAACAACAACTCTTTTTCTTCATCCATGCGGCTTACTTTAATTAAGCCGTCAACAACAAAAGGAACCGATTGTACATAATTACCGGCCTTTAGAAGCGGAGTATCAGCCGGAACTCTTATTTCGTCAGACTCACCGGCTATAAATTGCAATAAATCAGTATCGACCTGCGGAATAAGTTTTTTAAGAGTTAATAAATCCATGGATGCGAATAATTATACCAATTAGTTCTTGTTGTTACGCTAAGTGCATGGAAAGAGACCAAATCTCCTGTTAAATGCAGCGAAAGCAAGTGATAAAGATAATGAAATTAATGATCGCATACATTTCGTACCCGGCAGGAATAATTTGCAAATGCATGAAGTCAGGTAGGTTTGGAGTGGCGTAAAACAACTGGTATTCGTTCTGAAAAAAGTGATAATTACTTTAAGATCAATACAATAGCAGGAAGTTTAATGGTTTTATTCACTCCTGATTTAGCGCCGATTTCGTCAAACACAACTTTGGTGCCTGGTTTAAGTGATTTTATCTCGGCTTTCATTGATTCGGTAAGTGTATTGCCTCTGCCATAGTAGGCGATAAGATCTCCATTTTCGCGAAGTATTGAAAAATTAAAGTAAACGATCTCATAGCTGGTATTCGAACACTCAATCAACCCGGTTTCCAGGAGAATTTCTTTAGACATATCGCCACTGCTGATTGATGAAATAGTTGCTTTTAACTCAGTTTTACCACCTTTCTGAGCGTTTAAAGGGAGGTTAAATAACAGGATAAAACCTGTAAGGGCTATCTGACAAAGATATTTGTTCATTTTAATGGTAGGATATAGAATTAAACGGTATACTGTGTATTAAGTTCAATAACGATTTCTCGTGATATATATTGCGATTAAATATGATTATTGCTAAAATATTTTTTCAGACATAACAGATATAAAGTCTCCAGTGTTGTAACATGGGGGTTGAATCAGCATGGAAACTTAAAGGAAATTTTTAAAATTTGTTTGGTTTATCTACTTTTGCCGTTTACCATTATTTTCATGGAGCTACTTACCATATTCCTTATTGCGATCGGCTTATCGTTCGATACTTTTGCCGTTTCGGTTTCGAGTGGACTGGTTTTAAGGAAGATAGATTTTATTAATGCTACAAAAATTGCAGTAACTCTGGCTTTTTTTCAGGGTGCCATGCCGTTGATAGGATGGCTGGCAGGTTCCGAAATTAAAGATTATGCGCAGGATTATGACCACTGGATTGCCTTTGGTATGCTTGCCCTGCTCGGCGGAAGAATGATTTACGAGAGTTTTACTTCACAACCCGAAAAACGCAATTTCAATCCACTCGACATTAAGGTTTTACTCTTGATGGCCCTAGCAACCAGCATTGATGCGCTTGTAGTAGGATTCAGTTTTGCCTTATTGAATTACAAAATATTTGTTTCAGTAGCTATCATCGGATTTGTTACTTACGTGGTTGCCATGCTCGGTATGCTTTTCGGAAAGAAAATAGGCGCACGCCTCGGGCAGCGAATGGAAATTATAGGAGGTTTAATGCTTATTTTGATAGGATTGAAAATACTCATTGAGCATCTGACAGCCTAGCTCCCAAAAGTGTTTTAAAATCAGGCAGTCATTATTAAATACAGTTTATTAATCTCCCCGATTCTGCTGACCATAAGTTTAATGGAAAAGCTCTTTCCCTTTAATATTCTCTCTTTCGGGAACAGCAGCTTCGAACAAAGGCTTTGTTTTATAATCAATCATAGCCGCCATCAGGTTGGTGGGAAACATCTCGACTGTATTGTTGTAATAGGTAACCTGTACATTATATGACTGCCGGGCGATGGCTATCTGGTCTTCCAGCTCTTTCCAGGTTGTTTGCAGTTGCATAAAGCTTTGGTTTGCCTTCAGGTCGGGGTAGTTTTCGGCTGCTACCATTATATTTCCAAGCTTTTGTGTAAGCTGATTCTCATAGGCTACACGATCGTTATCGCTGAAACCGGCCGACATGGCTTTTGATCGTAGCTCGGTAACATCCCTCAAAAGTCCTTTTTCGTATCCCATATAAGCCTTTACCGTTTCAACCAGATTCGGTATCAGATCAAATCGCTTCTTCAACTGTACATCCATATAAGCAAATGCTTTAAGCACATCATTCTTACGCGCTATGAGTTTGTTGTACATCCACATTAATACAGCCAACAGGCTGAATACAATCATTAAGGGAACTATCATAATACGCTTATTTTAGGGTGGTACTGTTCGTGAGTTGACCGGCAAACTGAAAATTCATCAGCTAGTTTTTTTGCAGCCAGTTCAGGCTGTTTTGCAGGGTAGGCATATCGGTAATTATAATTTTCACCGGTCGACCGGCCATGGCCGTGAGGCTTTTTTCCTGTTTGGTAAGCCGCAGCTTTTTCGCTTTAGCCAGGGCGGGTTCGAGTTGCTCACGCAAAGCCATCTCGTTGAGTCGCTTTACAATTTCCTCCTTGCTTACTTCCACAGTGGGATCGTAGGAGGCTTCCTTTATCTGCTGAATGGTACTGTTATCGATGGTTACGTAGGTCAGCTGTAGGGGTGCATGAATTTCGATGGCTTTTTCGGTAAGGGTAAAGGTAGTATTTATCGTATCGCCAAGGTCGATATGAAAACCAATTCGGCCCTTGGCAGTGGTTGATACTTTTTCGGAGAATTTCAGCAACTCAGAGCCAAAATATTTTTTCTCCATTTTAGTAATATTCATCAGCCTGAAATCCTGCTCCCATATTACCAGTTTGGCTGTACTACGCAATTTTCCGAAAATAATATTGTTTTCCTCGCTTGCTTTGCGTTCGCTGATTTTAAACGATATAAACCTGAATATCAATACACTTGCCACAATAATGATTGTTATTGTGCCGATCAAGCGGTAACTTTTATCATTTATCTGACGAACTGAGGGCGACATAATTTCAGATTAAAAGTCAAATTTAATGACAATTATCCTGGCAATTGCACGAAAGCTGATTTTTCTTTGCCTTTTCAAGACTTTCGCGCCCTTCGGTAAAGGCAAACCATGCAATGCCTAATGAGCCGGCAATATCGATGTAGTTAATATGTAAAAATTCGTATAATAAACTTGAAGCCAGGAGGATAAAGCTGAGATATAGGCAGGTTTTTGTGCAATGTGCATCAGCAATAATAGCCTCTGAGTTCAGGGCTTTGCCGGTTTTAAGTTTATAATGCATCAGGAAATACATAGTGGCTATCGAAAGAACCGAGATAACAATTCCGGCCTGCGTGGTTTCGGGTGCTGATTTATTTACCAGGTTCAGAATACTTCCGGCTATCAACCCTATCGCCAGAAGGTAAAATGATACACCCGTTATACGAAGCGCCTGCCTTTCGAATTTATCATGATCCTTAATTTCGTGATGTTGCATACGCAGAACCATATGCAGGATTCCAATCCCTGAAATCACTTCCACAAAACTATCGATGCCAAAACCCAGAAGTACCAAAGTGTCGTCGGTACTGCCGAAATACACCGACACCAGGCCTTCAGCAATATTATAAACAATTGTTATAATACTCAGCCATTTAGCGGTGTTGAGCCATTTGTTTTTGTTGATGGGATTAGAATTCAAAGCAGCTTTTTATAGATGGAATAGTTTTCGTAACCGAAACAACAAAACAACACCTTGGTGAGGGATTTGTTTGATTGCAGGAATCTCCTGACTTCATATACTGCAATTTCGGCAGCAGCTTGTTTCGGGAAACCATACACGCCTGTGCTGATATTAGGGAATGCGATAGTTTTACAGCCATTTTCAACAGCCAGTGCCAGGCTTTTCTGATAACAGCTTGCTAATAAAGCCTTTTCGTTAGTATCACCGCCATGCCAAACCGGCCCTACGGTATGTATTACATGCCTGGCCTTCAGCTTGTATCCTCCGGTAATCCTGGCATCGCCTGTATCGCAACCATGTAAAGTTATGCATTCGGCAAGCAACTGAGGACCTGCGGCCCGGTGTATGGCTCCGTCAACGCCTCCGCCACCAAGCAGGGAAGTGTTTGCCGCGTTAACAATAGCATCCGCATCAAGCTGTGTGATATCCGCCTGAATAAGTTCAATTGCTGTCATAATGTTTTAGGCTTCTTTTTTGAGTTTCCTGACAACCAGTTGTGCAGTTTCGTATTTTATTACCTCAATCGGTTCGTCTTTATCAATATAACCTGTGAGTGCAGTTGCATCGTACAGCATACCCTCAATCATAACTTTGCCTGCAGGCCTTAGCATGGAATATGCAATCCCGGTTTTGCCTTTAAAATCCTTATAGGTATTGTCGGCCGAAGTAAATCCTTCGTCAGTTTTTTGTGTGGCAACAAGAGCCAGGTCACCTAAAAAGGTTCTGCCGGTAAAAAGTTTCCGGGTAACATACAGAGAACCCGTGATGGAAACAAAGAATGCAATTACCACTATAAAAAATGCTTCTACAATTTTTGAACCCGAACCGGGACTAAATTCGAAATAGAGGTTATCGATCATGGCTAAAGTGAGACCTGTTACCATCATAAAAATACCCAGAATACCTGCAACCCCAAATCCTGGTATTGCGAATATTTCGACTGCAAGCAGCACTACCCCGAGCACGAAAACGATAATTTCCCAGTTTGCTGCCAGTCCTTCGATATAATGGGGGGCAAAGTAGAAGGTTGCTGCAAGTATCGAAACAATAATAGGGAATCCGACTCCGGGTGTCTGAAATTCGAAGTAAATACCGCCAATAATCAACATGATAAGTATACCCGCAACAGCTGGTTTTGTAAGGAAACCTATCATTTTATCGGTAGCAGTGAGTTGCTGTTCGTGAATTTCATAGTTTACAAAACCGGCATTTTTAAGAAGTTCAGGAATGTTTTCCGCTATAGCATTACAATACCCGTGTTTCATAGCTTCGTGGGCTGTAAAAGTCACCACCTGTCCTGAATCGTTTACTCCTTCAACATGTATACGCGGATCGACCATTGCCTGTGCAATATCCGGGTTGCGGCCCGTGGCCTCGGCGGTGCTTCGCATCATCGAGCGCATATACGACTGGTATTTATCAGGCAGTTGCTCTCCGGTTTGATTTACAACCGTGGCAGCACCTATATTAGCTCCTTCGCGCATATAAATGCTGTCGCAGGCAATCGAAATAAGGGCTCCTGCCGAAGCTGCGTTGTTGTCGATAAAAACCCATACCGGAATTTTAATATTTAAAATGGCTGTGCGTATGGAATCGGCCATTTCGAGCAGGCCGCCATACGTATTCATATGAATTAATATAACATCGGCTTTCATTTCCGTTGCCTCGGTAATGGCTTTTTGTGTTCTTAACCAAACAGGTTTTGCAATTTCGTCGCTGATCCTGAATGTATAAACCAGTTTCTTCTTTGCAGTAGGAACCTGGGCGCTGAGCGGGCTATGAGTAAATGCGAAGGCGAAAATAAGGAGTACAATTATCCGGAGGTAAAAAAATCGGGTCATGGTTTTATCTGTTTTTAGATAGTCACAAAATTAAGAAGTTAATGACATTAAAATGGATTATTTTATCAAATCGTCGTGAAACCAGGTTTTAAGAACATAATTTATATTTATTTTGAGATAAATCCGGCTAAAAAGCGAGTGTCGTGCAAAAATAAAAAAGACATTTACCCTGTTAAAGTAAATGTCGTAATGTATTGCCTGACTTAGTCGTAATCAGGCCAGATGGAAAATGTTATTTATGAGCTTTCCTGTAAGCTCGTTTCCATGCACGGCGCGCCCAATAATGCCTGCGCCAGTATTTACCCCATCTTATTCCCGACCATATACGTTCGTGGACGTAGTAGATAAAAAGCTTAATCACGAATTCAATTACAGCGATAAATCCTGCGTTGCCCATACTTTCGACAAACGAAAGGCTCTGATATTCGTGCGAATAAATGAAAACAGCAACAAACATGGCTGCTGAAGCAAAAAGCCTGTATGTAATGGTTTTCAGAAGGCTGCGGGTCGGGCTGTCGCGAAATATCGTTTCTACCTCAGGTATGGATTGATTAGGGTTTTCTGATTTATTCATAGCAACATGTTTCTTTTGCAAAAATATAGATATATTTTACATTTACATGATTCTGTTGGTTAATTGCCAAAATGAGTTTGTATAGCGTCGAGTAATGGCTTGTGAAGCACTGTGTTTGAGGCCAGCAATTCTTTGCCGAAAACATAGTCGGTGCCGCCTTTAAAGTCAGTAACGGTGCCGCCTGCCTGCTGTACTATAAACACGCCTGCTGCTACATCCCAGGCATTCAAACCATATTCGTAGAATCCCTCGAACCGACCGCAGGCTGTATAAGCAAGATCAACCGCTGCTGAGCCCAACCTTCGCAATCCTGATGTATTACGGGCAAACCAGGTGAAAAGCTCCATATATTCTTTCAGTTTACCATAATCATAGTAAGGAAACCCGGTGGCCAGCAGGGTGCTTTTTAAATCATTCTGATCCGAAACGTGTATTATATTTTCATTTAGATAGGCCGAGCCGCCTTTCCATGCATAAAAACATTCGTCGAGGTTGGGTTCGTACACTACTCCCATAACTATTTCATCATTTTCCATCAATGCTATACTTACCGAATATAAAGGAATGTGATGCAGGAAGTTGGTGGTACCATCCAGTGGATCTACAATCCAGTTGTAGCGATCGCCGCGATGAGTAGCAGTTTGCTCTTCGGTAATAAAACCGGATTCGGGCAAAAGCTCTGCCAGTCTTTTAACAATACGTTCTTCTGCGGTTTTATCAACATAACTCACGAAATCATGCAGGCCTTTCACTTCAATATCAGTTGATTTTACCTGGTTGATCTCGGTAAGGAAAAAATGGCCGGTTTCTTTGGCCAGGGCTATTACTTCGATGCAGATTTCTTTGTAGGGGATCATGTTTTTTTTATTGGAGGCGTTGGGATTTTTGTTTTTATATGAGGTGTTGGCAGAGACGCAAGGTGCTGCGTCTATAGGGTGGGGTGTTGGTGTTGGTGGAGACGCAAGGCATTGCGTCTATAGGGTGGGGTGTTGGTGTTGGTGGAGATGCAAGGCATTGCTTCTATAGGGTGCGGTGTTGGTGTTGGTGGAGACGCAAGGCATTGCTTCTATAGGGTGGGTGTTGGTGTTGGTGGAGACGCATGGCATTGAGTCTATAGGGTTGGGTGTTGGTGTTGGTGGAGACGCAAGGCATTGAGTCTATAGGGTTGGGTGTTGGTGTTGGTGGAGACGCAAGGCATTGCTTCTATAGGGTGCGGTGTTGGTGTTGGTGGAGACGCAAGGCATTGCTTCTATAGGGTGCGGTGTTGGTGTTGGTGGAGACGCAAGGCATTGACGTCTTTAGGGTTGGGTGTTGGTGTTGGTGGAGACGCAAGGCATTGCGTCTTACTGCGTCTTTACTGGGTCTGTACGGTGGCTTTGTGGCGGTTGGTATAGTAGATCATGATGGCGATTCCTGAGATGATAAGCAGTGCTGAGATTATTTCGGCCTGGGTGAGGCTTACACCGAGGATATCGTAGCGGTGGTTGATCCTTATCTTTTCGATAAAAAAGCGCTCGCATCCGTTGAGTACCATAAACAATCCGAACAATACAACCGGTGCTTTTAACCTTGTGCGCATAAGCCATAGTATGCCGAAAGAGAAAAAAGAGATGATGGATTCGTATAACGATGTCGGGAAAACCGGTTGATCAAGCACCAGGCAATGGGGGCCGTGGCAACCCGGTATCGGTATTCCCTGGTTGATAACATTGTGCGGATAGGTTGACGCCCAGAGCCAGTCGGGCAGCCATACCAGCCAATCGGGCTGCGCCATGGTATTAACTATGCCCCAGCACCCGTCGCCCGAAAAGTGGCAACCCAGCCGTCCTATGGCATAGCCAATCATGATTACGGGTGCCGTGCTGTCGATTACATGCTTCCAGTCGAGTTTTATCACTTTCATGTAAAACAGCAGTACGATAACGGTTACGATAAATCCACCGTAAAATGTTAATCCCCTGAACGAAAGCAGGCTGTGAACAGGGTTTTGCAGAAATGAACCGAAATTATCGACAATATCGAATAGCTTGGAGCCTATAATCGCCGAAATCATAGCTACGATCAATATGTTCCAGGTGTTCTGATAGGGGTGGATGATTATTTCTTTTGGCTTTGATGGTTTAGCTTTCGTTGTTTGTTTCTTATAAAAATAATAGGCAACCGAAGCTGCGGCAATAATAAACAGGGCTGCTATACTCCCTTTTCCTGATGCGATGTAGTGTTGGGGATTTGCTGCAAAATCGGAATAATTGAAAATTATTCCAACCAACTTCCAGCCGATTACCGATGATATCAGAGTGCCAGGCAGAATCTCAAGAAATCCGGCAGGCTTTCCGGGATCAAGCCTCTTTTTCCGTGCCAGAAGCAGGCCTTCTTTTTCTTTGCGTTTAAGTTCGGCCCTTAGCACTATTCCACCTATTACAAATCCTAATGCCATAAAAAAACCATAGGTTTGAATGGGAAGGTCGATATGGCTCCCGAAAAGGTAATTTATAAGGTCGGATAGTTTGGGGAACATTTTTGGATAAGGGTTTAGGTCCCGATAGCTATCGGGATGGGGGTTAGGGGTTGAAGAAGGTCAAAGTCAAAGGTCAAAATTCAAAATTCAAAATGCAAAGTTTGACACTATTTGTGAATCTCTTGTAGTGAATCTTCAATTATTTTATGGCTTTTTACGAAATTTTATAAAGTGAGAGGTTACATCACCCACTAATCAACGGGCACTAAAATTCAACACTGCAGGTATCGTCGTCATTTACAGCGATAATCTTTACGGTTTTAACCTGGTTGATCAGGGTTAGGTCAAATGCTGTGCGGACTTTTACGTAATTGCCTGTAAATCCGTGCATAAAGCCGTTGATATTGTCCGATTCCCAGAGTACGTCTGCTGATTTGCCAATTTGGTTAGTATAGAAGTTGTTCTTTTTTGTTTCTGATAGCGTATGCAGAAGCTGACTACGGCGGCGTTTTTCGCGTTCGTCGACCTGCCCTTCCATTTGCAGGGCTTTGGTGCCGGGGCGACCGGAATAGCTGAATACATGAAGGTAGCTGATATCGAGGCTTTTAATAAAATTATAAGCATCATCGAAATCCTCTTCCGTTTCGCCCGGAAAACCAACAATAACATCAGCAGCAATGCATGCTTCGGGCATCAGTTCCTTGATTCGTTTCACGCGTCCGGCAAACACTTCGCGCAGGTATTTGCGTTTCATCAGCTGAAGGATTTTATCAGAACCACTCTGCAGAGGTATATGGAAATGAGGAAGCAGTTTTTCGGAAACAGCAACCATTTCGATGATCTGATCGTTCAGCAATTCGGGCTCGATCGAAGATATGCGAATGCGATCAATACCCTCGAGCACAGCAAGTTGCTTCAATAAATCCAGGAAAGTCTCGTTGCTCTGCTGCCCGAAATCCCCGATATTTACACCTGTTAAAATGATTTCCTTTAATTCGGTGGCTGCAATTTCGCGGGCAACTTTCATGGTGTTTTCAACACTTTCGCTGCGGCTGCGACCACGCATAAACGGAATGCTGCAGTAGGTGCAGAAATAATCGCATCCATCCTGTACCTTGAAAAACGAACGCGTACGATCGCCCATGGAATAGGATGGGATAAACTCCCGGGTTTTGTTGATTTCCGAAACCAGGCTAATGCCTGGTTCGTCAGGTGATGTTGAGTGTGTAAGACTTGCCGATGAAACGATCTCGCCAAGTTTGAATTTGTCCTGGTTGCCCAACACCCAGCTTACTCCCTCCATGCTGCTGAACATTTCGGGATTTGCCTGCACGGCGCATCCAATCACAGCCACCTGTGCATCCGGATTGCGGCGATGCGCCTGTTTGATGGCCGTTTTGCATTTTTTTTCGGCTACTGCTGTTACCGAACAAGTATGAACTACGTAAAAATCAGCTTGTTCGCCGAAATCAACCACTTCGAAATCGTCAATACCAAACTGCCGCGAAATGGTACTTGTTTCTGAAAAATTCAGCTTACAGCCTAAGGTTTGAAATGCAATGCGCTTTTTGGGAGTCATGGGGCAAAGGTAGGAAATATAGGGTTTAGGTTTTAGGGTTTAGGGTTTAGTCCCGATAGCTATCGGGATAGGGTTTGAAGAGTTTGAAAGGTTACAGCGTTTCATAGTTGAAAAGTTATAAGAGGGGTGAGCGGAGCCGAACCACCGTTTGAAGAGGTTCATAAACAATAAACATATTGTATCAGAACCATCTGCCTTTTGAATCTGGAACCTGCAACTCGTTTAAGAACAGCCTACATACAATAATCAATTAATTGGTTTCTAAGGGTATATGCTGAACATTGAACATTGAAAATTTGACATTGAGCGTTTGTCGAACTACAATAAACAATGAACAATCAATAACAATTAATTTTCAATTAACAAGGAACAAAATAACCAACTTCCCCTTGAACCCTGAACGCCGAAGGCTTTTGAACAATAGAACAAAAGAACAATAGAACAAAAGAACAATAGAACAATAGAACAAGAACTCAGAACAATAGAACAGAACTAGAACAAAAGAACAGACAGAGAACAATAGAACAATAGAACAATGAACACATGAACATGAACAATGAACAAGAGACAGTAAGCCAGCAACAAGAAGCCAACCCACCCCTACTTCCTCATCACCATCACCCTGTTTTCGCGCCACTGGCTGTATTGCTGTATCACAATTCCGGAAACAATAATGGCAAGACCGATTATGGTGGAAGGAAGGATTTTTTCACCCACAAAAAACGAGACAAGGAGCAAGGAAATAAACGGTGAAATAAATACCAGGTTCGAAACCCGGGCCGTATGCGTAGATAGCTTCAGGGCTGTGAGCCAGAGTACGAAAGTGAGCCCCATTTCGAAAATTCCGATATATACCGAACCAAGCAAACCATTGATTGATGGCATAGTGATGTTTTGAGTGTAGATGTTCCAGGTAAGAATGTAAACTGCCCCGAATGCAAAATTCACGAACATCTTCACGATGGCTTCGCGCGGATCTTTCATATTAATGATCCAGAAGGATGCCCAGAAAAAAGCACTCCCTATGGCCAGCAAAACCCCGGTGGTGTCCGAAAACTGAAGTTCTGTGAAATTTCCGTGCATCGCGATAACCACCGTTCCCGAAAAACTGATCAGTATAGCAAAAATGCTGAGCATGTTTATCTTCTGTTTCAGGAAAATAATGGAAAATATGACCAGCACCACCGGCCAGATGTAGTTGAGCGCAACCCCTTCCTGCGCCGGAATACGGTTATAAGCCTCAAACAAAACCAGGTAATACAGGAATGGATTAAACAGGCCCATCAGGGCTGAGTTCAGGGCTTGTTTAAGGTTAATCTTTTTCAGAATACTGATTTTACCTTTAACTACAACCACTCACTCCCAGGAAAATAAATGCGGTAAAAGTAGCAATCAACAGCAGCATTCCGGGATTTAAGTGATTGAGCGTCAGCTTAAATGCAGTACCCATCGTCGACCAGAAAGCGACTGATACAAGCGCCAGTATATAAGCCTTTGATTGGTTGTGCATCGGCAAATCAGTTTAAATGCAATGAATCATTCCGCTGTAAAAGTACAAGGTATATTTCAACAATCATAGCCTCATTTTTGTTATCGGCAGGCATGGTAAAAAGTACTGAAAAATCATTTAAATATTTAATATTCAATATGTTTAAAAGTAAAATAATGTTGTTTTAAAGTACTTGCACAGGAAGTTTAAATCACTAATTTTGCCCCTCAAATTTGAAATACCGATTCAATGAAGCGAAGGTTTTCAGCTTCTTAACTTTAAAAATTGAAGCGGTATTAATCAGGAATGACCATTTTATTAATAAACGAATCTATATGAAAAAACTTGCAGTAGTTGCATTTGGTGGAAATGCGCTCCTTCGTGGCGACCAGGTGGGAACCATCGAAGAACAGGAACAAAATGCCAAGGATACCTGTGAACGGCTTATCACGCTTATTGATCGCGGATACAACGTTATTCTTACCCACGGCAACGGTCCCCAGGTGGGCAATATTTTGCTGTCGAATGCGGCCGGAAAACAGGTTTATAACCTTCCCGAAATGCCTCTCGATATTTGCGTGGCTTATTCGCAGGGCTTTATAGGTTATATGCTCGAGCAGCAGTTGCGTAATGTATTGCGTTCGCACGATCTCGACCGCGATGTTATTACCATCATCACACAGGTGCTGGTTGACAGGGATGATCCGGCTTTCGAAAATCCGACAAAACCCATAGGTCCTTATTATACCAAAGAAGTAGCGGATCAGATGGCAGTGGAAACCGGGAGCGTTTACAAGGAAGATGCCCGCGGACGTGGATGGCGTAAAGTTGTCGCCTCGCCGAAGCCGCTGGTTATCAGCAACCAGCGATCGATCGACCGCATAGCACGCGACGGACAAATTGTTATTGCCGTTGGCGGTGGTGGAATACCTTCATTTTATGTTGCCGAAAACAAACTGCAGGGCATTGATGCCGTAATCGACAAGGACCTGGCTTCGGCCTTACTTGCCGGAAACGTGAATGCCGATAAACTTTTTATCCTTACCGATGTTCCTAAGGTGTGTATAAACTTTAATACGCCCCAGGAAATAGCCATCGACCGCATGAGCGTGCGGCAGGCTAAACAATACCTTGCCGAAGGACAGTTTGCCGAAGGCAGCATGGCGCCCAAAATACGTGCTGCCATCCACTTTGTGAAACATACCAGCCGCGATGCCATCATCACATCGTCGAACCTGCTGGGTGTGGACAACGGAGGTACACGGATTTCGATTGTATAAGGTAAGGACTTAATTTTCAGATCGAAGTACATGGTTGTTTTGTGCTATGAAAAATATAATGTAGTTCAAAATGCAAAATGCAATCCCGATAATTATCGGGAGCAAGGTCAAAGTAAAGATGCAGGTCAATCCCATCAATCCCTGCCTGCAGCAGGCAAGCCCTCAATCCCCCATCCCGATAGCTATCGGGACCTAACCCCTAACCCCCATCCCGATAGCTATCGGGACCTAAAACCTAAAACCTAAAATAATATGGCTTTCAATCTTAAAAACCGTCATTTCCTGAAGGAACTTGACTTTACTCCTCAGGAGATTAAATTCCTGCTCGACCTGTCGCTCGAACTTAAAAAATCGAAGTATGCAGGAACCGAACAAGCCCGTTTAAAAGGCAAAAATATTGCCCTGATTTTCGAAAAGGACTCAACCCGCACACGCTGTGCTTTCGAAGTGGCAGCGCTCGACCAGGGTGCTCATGTTACCTACCTGGGACCTTCGGGATCGCAGATCGGTAAAAAAGAATCCATGAAAGATACTGCCCGCGTTTTGGGCCGTATGTACGATGGCATCGAATACCGTGGCTACGGACAGGAAAAAGTGGAAGCATTGGCCGAATATTCGGGCGTACCTGTTTGGAATGGTTTAACCAACGAATTTCATCCCACGCAAATGCTTGCCGACTTCCTGACCATGATGGAGCATACCGACAAGCCATTGAGCCAGGTAACATTCGCCTTCCTGGGCGATGCCAAAAATAATGTTGGTAATTCGCTTATGGTTGGTGCTGCAAAAATGGGTATGGATTTCCGTGCTGTGGCTCCTGTTAGCTGCCAGCCCGATGCTGATCTTGTAGCACAGTGCCGCGAAATAGCCAAAGAAACCGGCGCAAAAATCACGGTTACCGATAAGGTGGCCGAAGGCGTAAAAGGCTGCGATTTCCTTTATACCGATGTATGGGTAAGCATGGGCGAGCCCGATTCGGTATGGGCTGAGCGTATAAACCTGCTGAAACCTTACCAGGTAAATATGGAAATGGTAAAGCTTACCGGTAACCCCAATGTGAAATTCCTGCATTGCCTGCCTGCTTTCCATAACCGCGAAACCACGATAGGAGAGGAGATATACCAGAAATTCGGGCTCGATGGCCTCGAAGTTACCGATGATGTTTTCGAATCGGAAATGTCGATTGTTTTCGACGAAGCCGAAAACCGCCTGCATACCATTAAAGCAGTTATGGTTGCTACGCTGGGAAGCTAAGCGCGTATTTAATTTTAAAAAAAGACTGCTTTCGGGCGGTCTTTTTTTTGTTTTTTGCTATTGTCAATAAATAAATACATATAAAACTTGCATACATAAAATATTTTGTAATTTTAATGCACCCGAAATAGCAGGGCTTTTTGTATTTGGATGGTATTTTTATCGGAAAAGAAGGATGGAGTTGATGCTATAAACATGTTATGCCACATGCTAAAAAAAATCGTGCTTTTTTTAGAAAATTTCATCAAAATTTGGAATTAGTTGTCTAAATAGGTAACTTTGTGCTGTTATTGAAAAATTTATGCGGAAAACTTATGTATACGGAACTGAATTCTGGGACTTCTATTACTCTCAAAGACCAGAAGTTCAGGATAAAATTGACTGGGTAATTGGTTTAGTCCGAACGTTGAGAATGATTCCAGAAAAATTTTTCAAGCACCTAGAAGGGACTGAAGGACTTTTTGAAATCAGAATCAAACTAGGCAGCGACATTTTTCGAATTTTCTGCTTCTTTGATGAAGGAAATTTGATAATCCTACTTAATGGTTTTCAGAAAAAGACTGATAAAACCCCGAAAAATGAAATCGAAAAAGCAGAACGTTTAAAGAAGAGATATTATGAAGAAAAATCAAGAAAATAACCTTGTTTCCTGGGATGATCACATAGACAAGAAATATGGAATTATTGGCACTCCAACAAGAGATAAATACGAAGAGGATTTCGAGAATTTCAAAATAGGCGTGCTTATTCAAGAAGCCAGGAAACAACAAAACCTAACACAGGAAGAACTTGCCCTAAAATGTGGGACAACAAAAAACTATATTTCCAGAATTGAGAATAATGCCAGCGACATTCGACTTTCTACACTAAAGAGAATAATTCGTGAAGGGCTTGGTGGACACCTTAAACTGAGTCTTGAACTTTAGGAAAATAAAGCACGATGGCATAACAAACGATATAACAAATGGCGGGTTAAGGTGAAAACTAGTTAACTTAGTGCCCGCAGGCAGTTTTCTGTCTGGTAGACAGAAAAGTGCTACGCAGGCCGCCACTTGTCATATCGTCGGCCGTTAGCAACTAGTTGTAAAAAACCGCGGCGAGAGCTGGGTTTGAGATATTTTAAGCAGGTTGAAATGATTTGGATTTTGTTGCAAAAAGAAAGTTGAATGACCCTGAATTGACAGTGAATCTTAAAAAATGCTTCGAGTAGAAAAGAGGGAAGAAGATTTATCATCGGCCAAGGCATTTAGACACCAGGCAGTTTATTAAATCCGGGCAGGGACTTTTTCCAGAAATATCCAATGCTAAATACTTAACAAATGACAATTCTATCTGGAGCTAACCACATCTGAGCTGATGTTCCTTACTTTAACAAAGCAAGTATCTAAAGTTTGTAATATCCCTGTTTTAGAGAGGTGAAAATATTATTGTGGTTAGGTGCTGTAACAGCTCATCTTTCTTTACAGCCTTTATTTTTTCCCATTCCCCCTTTTTATATCGTATATTTGTACCTATGAATTTACTTATTTGTGTTGATGAAAGTCTGACAAAATGTATTCTAAAACTGACACTAAAACGAACGGATTTAAATTTGATGCCGATAGCTATCGGCACCGGGAGGATGACCACCCACCTTATATTGGATATAGTATTGAAGTTTCCAATCAATTTATGAGTATAGTAAACTCTTACAAATCAATTTTTACTTCAATCCTTAAATTATAGAAACAATGAAAACAAATCTAATCCGGTTGACATTTTTTTTGATAATAATAACTTGTATTTCTCTGAAAACAATGGCAATAGATATAGGCAATATTAATGTACATTGGAGTACTAACCAAAATTGTAATCCTTTATACACAGCCGATATTTGGAATGTTTCGCTAGTAATATTGAATTATCCCAGCCTTACGGTGTTTTGCCCTCTTCAAGCATATCCAGTTTAAAATGAGAATTCAGGTATTAATCATTTGACGAAAGTTGCTCCTGTTATGATAGCCAGGCACAATATCTTGTAATTGCAATGGTGCGTTTGATGCGAAATAATCAGGTTATTGGACAGGGAGAATATAGATCGGTAATGACATGCTATGACTTGTATCAACTAGAGGATATTTACGTAAACTGCTCATGCGACTAAATTGGTTTTTAGATTTTCTTGCTTCTCCTGTAGTTTCTTGTTCTAAACGTGCAAAATCTTGGATTTTTATTTTTCTTTTATTCCAAAGTAGTTTGCTATTAGGACAAAAGGAAACATGGAACTGGTACTTTGGGGATCATGCCGGTGTTAACTTCAACACTGGCATACCTGTTGCTGTATCTAACTCTGCAATTTATGCTAACTTTGGAAGCGGTGTAATGAGCGATACAGCAGGTAATTTATTGTTTTATACTAACGGTGTCCAGGTATGGAACCCCAACCATGTATTGATGCCAAACGGCACAAGCATTGTGCCTGATCCCACCTTTACAGGCCCATGCTATCAGACGGGCTTAATAGTGCCCCGGCCCGAGAATCAGGGTAAGTATTATATCTTTTGTATTGATAACCTGAGCGCCGGAGGATATATAAAGCGAGGTCTCCGATATGCTGTTGTTGATATGTCGAAAAACGGTGGCCTTGGCGATGTTACAAGCTATAATATCAGCCTCCCTTATGGGGCGAATGCCTGTTCGAAGGTTACTGCAGTGAGACATGCCAATGGCAGGGATTTCTGGGTAATTACCCGTTTGTATGATGATGATAAATACGCATCCTACCTGGTTACTCCACAGGGCATTAATGACCCTGTGTTATCATCCACAGGGCAGTATCTTCCGATTGCTTGGAACCCTGCCGGTTGTATTAAAATAACAAATGATGGGAAGCAGTTAGTCTGTACCCACAGTTATGGGAATGAGCGCAGTTATTTTAACACTACCTCAGGGGAGGTTTCTTACATGTACTCATTTCCTTTACCGTCTAATGGATCAGGTTCCCCTGTTGAGTTTTCGCCGGATGATCATCTGATGTACGCTCAAAATTTATATATTGACAGCATTGTTCAATATGATTTTTCAATTATCGAAAAAACCGCTTTTATTCAGTCAAAAACTAGTGTAGGTAAATATGGGCAAAGTACAGGCAGTGGTTTGATGCAATTAGGCCCTGACGGGAAAATATACTGTGGTCAGAATGAGGAGCCATTCCTTACTGCAATTAACAATCCCAATGAGCGGGGGGCTGCCTGTAATGTCCAAACTTATGCGGTTGATTTATTAGGCAGAAATTGTTTATCTGCCTTGCCCGCTTTCATCCAATCCTACTTCCTCCGTTTCGATTACATCGGTGCTTGTGCTGGTTCCCCTTTTACTTTTACACCCAATTTTAACCCTGTGCCCGACAGTATCCACTGGAACTTTGGTGATCCGGCAAGCGGTATAAACGATACCACCACCCAGCTTAGCCCCGTGCATGTGTTCGCGCAGGGTGGCAGTTATACAGTTAGCGTATTTGTGCGCTACCCGGATGGGCGCACCGAGCAAACCTCGCGCAATGTAACCGTGGCTGGTTTACCTTCACCAAACCTTGGCCCGGATATTACCGTTTGCAAAGGCACAAGCGTAACGTTTAATCCCGGCAGTTTTGCTTCTTATACCTGGAGCAATGGAGTTGTAGGGCAAACTATTACCGTTGCCGATACCGGTCAATACTGGGTTGAAGTGGTTAACGATACCGGCTGCATAAACCGCGATACGCTTCAATTGCAGTGGTTTCCACAACCCAGCCTTGATGAAACCAACCTTACCATTTCGCCTACTACTTGCAACCAAAGCACCGGCGCCATTACCGGCTTACAGGTAAACGCCTTGCAACCCTATACCCTTACCTGGAAAAATGGCAGCGGCGCCATTCTTGGAACAACACCCGACCTGTACCACCTGCCTGTGGATAATTATACCTTGTGGGTAAACGATTCGGCAGGCTGCAATACACTCGTTAAAGCCTTTACCATTCATAACGTGGGCGATACACTTATTCTTTCGGTTGATAATTCAGCTGCTCATTGCGCTCAGCCCGATGGAAGCATACAAATAAACGCCACTTCGGGGCTTACGGATATGCTGCAGTATTCGCTTAACGGCACCGACTGGTTTTCAAATGGAGGCTTATTCAGCCAGGTGGCTCCCGGCAGCTACCAGGTGTGGGTAAAAGATTCGCTGGGATGCAAAAAAGTGTACGATGGCAACCCTGTAGTGATTTCAAATATTCCAGGGCCCAGTTGTGCAACCACCTATGGTTACACCCGAAACCGGCGGACAAAGTAACGGAAGCATCAGCATTACTGCTACTTCAGCAGGCGATACCGTTTGGTATTCGATCAACGGCGGCTCAGCACAGCCGAACGACGGATTGTTCGTAATCTGTCAGCAGGAAGTTATTCACTTCACAGTAGCTGATGCTTTTGGCTGCGATACCACTTTTACGGTTACCGTTACCGACCTGCCGCTGATACACCTCGAAGCCATTGCCGGCGACGGCAGCGCCTGCCTGGGCAATGTGGCAGTGGTTCCTTTGCTGGCCAATAATTTCGACGGGGTGCAGTCGTTCAGCGCCACACTGTATTACGATCCTGCCGTTGTTACCTGCCAGAATACATTGAATACCGATCCTTTGCTGCGCGATTCGCTCAACGTGGATCTTATCCCTGCCCTTGGTCAGGTGAATATTTCGTGGAAGGAAAACAAGGCTGTTTCCTTAACCAACGGCTCTGTTTTAACCGAACTGAGTTTTGCTTCCGTACTTACAGGCCAGAGCAATGTTAGTTGGGAACCAGCCCCCGGCATATGCCGGTTTATTGACAGCCTCGGAAGCAGCATACCCGCAACTTTGCTACCCGGCCAGGTGAAAGTTTACAGTATTCCCAAAGCAAGTGTGAGCAATCCGAAACCCGTTTGTGAAGGTAATGATCTATTGATCATGCCCACCTATCAGCCTGGTACTGGCAACGGAACCATCACCTGGTCATGGACAGGCCCGGGCGGATTTAACAGCGACAAACAGTTGGTTTATTTTCCGGTAACCACAGTGGATCAGTCGGGAACTTATACTCTTACGCTGAGCGATACGAACCACTGCACCAGTATAATAAGCGCTGAAGCATTAATTGTTCCAACTCCCAAACCATCATTTGCCGGGCAGGACACCTTGTACCTCGATCCCGGCAGCAACCTCGATGCAGGCGAAGGGTTTGATACCTATGCCTGGAATACAGGCGACAGTACCCAAATAATCCGCACCGGTGAAGAAGGCTGGTATGCAGTTACTTTGAAAGATGGAAAATGCTCGGCAACGGATTCTACGTATATTACAACTCCATACGCACCGCTTTTCCTTCCCAACGCTTTTACGCCCGATGCCGACGGGCTGAACGACAGTTTCCGCCCTGTTACCAATCCCGACCAGCTTACAGCTTACAGCATGTACATTTACAATCGCTGGGGCGGGCTTATTTTCGAATCGCATAATCCTTCCAAAGGCTGGGACGGGCACTGCAGCGGCGCCCCTTGTCCGGCTGGTACTTATACGTATGTGGTGAAATATGGAAGTAAATCGGCTACTTTAAATAAGAAGGAAAGGGTGCTGAGGGGGATGGTAACTTTGGTGAGGTAGTCTATTATTTCGTTCTTTGCCCTGATTATGCCCGATGTCTCAGCCAAAGAGAAATTACCTGAAAAGATAAACAAGCAGTTGCTAACACACGATATATGGCGGGTTGAGTTGAAAACTAGTTAACTTTGTGCCCGCAGGCAGTTTTCTGTCTGGTAGACAGAAAAGTGCTCCGCAGGCCGCCACTTGTCATATCGTAACCGTTATAGGACATTTTAATAGCATTCAACTAACAACTTGGCAATCCCGATTTGATTTTGTATTTTTGATTAAAATATTGATTACAAAGTTGACAATTTTAGGAAAAATCCTTAAGTATAGATTTGGAAAGGGATTTAGCAAATTAATGTTCACTTAATGTGACAGTTATATTTGAAATATCAAATTTTCCGGTCTGTGACTGGAAAATTGACTTGGACACATTATCCCGATTTACCGGGAGTTTCAGATGATTAAATAAGTAGTTAAATAAACACCTCAAAAATATCATTAAAAACACTGTAATTTTATGAAAATGAAGACTATTTTTTTCACACTATTTCTAATTTGGTGCACTCAAATGAGTATGGCCACATCAACTCCTATTCCCCAGTCTAATTATGTAGTAACATACGTAAGCAGTCAAAATGCTACAAACGTTGTGGGGCGGGCATTTGACGGTAATGCAAGCACATGGTGGGCCTTATCAAGCACCGGATTTACACTACCCGGAATTGTAGAAGTTGATTTAGGTGCTAATTATGATGTAAGCGGTTTCAGCTATGCTCCAATGGCTACAACAGCAGGTGCAAATTCAAAAGCAATTGGATTCGAGATTTATTTGAGTTCTGATGGAATAACATGGGGAACTCCAGAAAAAGCCGGGGATTTTCCTTGGTTAAGTGCTGCTGATAATTCGATACAAGATATATTTTTTGGTGCTATTACAGCACGATATGTAAAAATGGTGTACACAACAAGTTCTCACGTTTCAGGTAATATATTAACGAGTGAACTCTTTTTTTACGAAAGTGATGTTGCTGCCACTGGCCAAATCAACCAAATTATTAATTTCAATTCAATTCCTAAAAAAGATGTTTCAGATCCATCGTTTGCTGTTAGTGCAACTGCGAGTTCGGGATTACCTATGACTTATAGTATTGTTTCTGGTCCGGCAACAGTAAGTGGCAACATGGTAACCCTAACCGGAACTCCTGGAACTGTTATAATAAAAGCAACTCAAGCAGGTGATTCAACGTATTATATGGCTGAAATAAACCGGGTATTTCAGGTTATTGACATATCAACATATTATCCGGTAGCTACAACCAGACTTACTGAAGATTTTCCATTAGAAATGCCTAACTTAGTTGCCTACCATATATACATGAATGCAACTATTGTTGAACCGGGTTTCCTTTCAATTGATCGTATGGAAGTGGAAATTGGAGGAACAACCTATCAGGCAACCAAATATGGCAGTTACTATTATTACTTATGGACTCCAGCTGCAACTGGCGATTATATCATAAATATTAAGGCTGTTGGTTCCAATGGAAATGAAAACGTAATAACCAAAAACATTACGGTTACTAACACAGTTGTATCACAAAATGTGGAAACAATTAAAAATGTTGACATTATATATGGAGGAACAAATAGCAGGTGGTACTATGGGAAATACAACATGCCGCAACACGCGGGCAGTTACGATAAAATTTTTGCAAACCTAACGGTAGGTTGTCCCGCAATAGCAAATGCTTGTGATGATTGGGATCGTTTGGCTTATATTGATATTTTAGGTCCCGACGGAAATTGGATACAAATTATTCGTTATATTACTCCTTATGGCGTAGCTTGCAATCATGAAATTGAACTAACCGATTATGCTTCATTGTTACAAGGCGAAGTTGAATTCAGAATATTTATAGATACATGGGGAACCGGAGGTTGGCAAATTAGCCTTGATTTTGATTTTCAACAAGGAACACCAGAGTATTTGTATTCTCAAGTTGATGAAATTTGGGATGGCGCATGGGATTTAGGCAACCTGTCAAATCTTCAACCAGTTGACACAGTTAACTATACCTACAATTCAAATTGTTTAAAATCGCATCTGCGTTTATCAACAACCGGACACGCCTGGGGATCCCTTAATTCGCAAAATGCAGCTGAGTTTTACCATGCTACCAACTATATTGATTTGAATGGTTCTCAATATTATGTTCAGGATTTGTGGAATACTTGTAACCCAAATCCTGATAATTGCACAGGTCAGCAAGGAACATGGTCATATAATAGAGCTGGCTGGTGCCCGGGATCTATTGCACCTCCAAATATTATTGACATGACGTCGAACATTACTACACCTATGATTGATCTTACATATCGTTTCGATCCAACCTATGTTGACTATTGCAACCCAAACAATCCTGACTGTGTTACCGGCGTTACATGTACTGATTGCAACGATACCTATAACCCTACTTATCAGGTTGATGCACATCTTATAAATTTCAGCAATACACCATTGTTGCCAGTTACTACTGGTATCAAAAAAAATGATAATACCTTAAAATACGATATAAATGTGTATCCAAATCCAACGTCAGGCATGTTCTCAATAGCTACAACCGGCTTAACTGCTGATGCGCGACTGCTTATTCAAACTGTTTCAGGGAAATTAATAAAAGCTTATTATTTCAAATCGCCCGAACAATTAAATGCATACTCATTCGATTTATCAAATGTTGAGTCTGGCGTATATTATATTAGTTTAGAAAACGCAGCAGGACAAGGAACTTCTAAAATCGTGATTCAAAAATAGATTTTACAAAACCTAAAAAAGCAAAAAGGCTGCTTTCGGGCGGTCTTTTTTTTGTTTTTTAGTGAAGTCAATAAATAAATACATATAAAACCTGCATACATAAAATATTTTGTAATTTTAAAGCACCCGAAATAGCAGGGCTTTTTGTATTTGGATGGTATTTTTTTTTGGAAAAGTAGGTGGAGTTGATGGTTTAAACATGTTGTAGCAAATTAAAACGAAATGAATTTATCCAAATTAATCATTACAGTTATCATTTCAATGATTTGCTTAAGTTGTGAATCACAAACATCAGTATCTCGAATTGAAATAGTTCAACCGAATATTGAACAAGAGGCTACATCAATTTGGCGAACAATCAATGACATTACTTTTTTTAAAAAGCAAGGATATAATATTAATCTGCCGAAACATTCGTTAATCGACTCATTGATAACTAAATCAAAGAATGGGACTTTTGGAAATGAAGATTTTGCGGGTATTTACACACTAGTAGAAACTGAAATTTTTGACAAAAAGAATTATGAATTGGCAATACAAAAAGTCACAAATCAAACTGGACTTATCAATAATCTAATTTATGTAATAGATTCTTCTAAAAGCGAATGGGATTGGAAGTTCAATATGTTTGACAAATACAGAATTATAATTACTTTATATGGAACAGGAGGAAGTTACGACCCTGATGAGGGAACTATCACATTATTGACTAATAAGAAAGGAGATTTTATGAATTATGAGAACCCTGCCAACACAATAATTCACGAAATTACACATATTGGAATGGAATATTCAGTTATACGGAAATACAGCGTTACTCACGGATTGAAAGAGAGAATTGTAGACACTTTCGTTTATCTTATGTTCAAGGAAAAATTACCAGAGTACAAAATCCAAAGTATGGGAGATAGTGAAATCGATAAGTATTTGAACAAGAAAAAGGATATTAATTCTCTAAATGCTACAATATCGGAATTTGTGAATAAATAACTTGCTACAATAATGGTTATAAGTAATTGCTTGTTCCCGCCTACTTTGGAAATTCCTACGGAATTTCCAACTTGGTGTGTACTTGCAAAGTTAAGTACTAAACCACCCAACCATTCATAGCCGAGACTGTTCTAGTCCATTTTAATAAACCACAAAACCATGAATAACTTTAATTTCACAGCAATAGATTTTGAAACAGCAAATAGCTTGAGAAATAGTATTTGCCAAATTGGTATCTGTAGAGTAGAACATGGGGTAGCAATATTTGCTGAATCATTTTTAGTTCAACCGCCAGAAAATGAGTATTCACATTGGAATGTCGGAATTCATGGAATTAGTCCAGATATAACTCAAAAAGAACCTTTATTTCCAGAAGTATGGAGTAAAATCAAACACTATTTTGAAAATCAACTTATTGTTGCACATAATACAGACTTTGACCTAGACTGTCTTTTCAAAACACTTGAATTTTATGGTCTTGAGTTCCCTTGCATCGAAAATGAATGCACCTACAAACTTACAGGACTTAGTTTGATTGACTTAGCGGAATCATTGGAAATTCAATTAATGCCCCATCACAATGCTCTGAATGACTCTCTCATGTGTGCTGAGTCATATATAAAACTAAAAAAAGGGCTCAAACCTAATTTGCAAAAAGTAACCAAAAAAGAATCAAAGTCCTTATTTGAAGGTCACGAGAAACTATGTGGGAAAGTCTTAAAACCAGATTTAGAACAAGCGGATTCAAATTCACCTTTTTACAACAAAAAAATTGTTTTCACTGGAATTCTCAGTAAAATTGGTCGGGAAGAAGCAGCTAAAATTGTTAAGAAAATGGGCGCGGACATTGATACAAGCATATCTAAAAAGACAAATATTGTAATTATTGGAACTGGAGCTGGTCCTGCCAAACTAAAGAAAATTGGTGAGTACAATAATACTGGTTCAAATATAGTATTGATTTATGAAACAGAATTTCTTGAAATAATAAAACAAAGGCAATAATCAATTTATTGTGTAATATATTTCAAGCCAATAAATACCCATCCTTTAACCATTCAGAATAGAAAACACTAAACAATTATCATAGGAGTCCAGAAACCAATAAAAACGGGGAGCAGCCGAAAATCCAAAAGAGTAGGACCATAAATAAAATATGAATCATGAAAAAACTAGTGTTTCTAATTGCCTTAATGACAAGCATAAGCGTTTTTGCCCAGGAGTACAAAGTGGTGACGATAATTGAGTCCATTGTACCTATGGGTGCAGGCCGTTCGCGGATTGTTGATGCACAAGGTACAGCTGATGTTAATGCCCTTACAACGGTTCGCGAGGGTAATAAATCGAAACAGGACCAGGTTGATAGAGACGATATCAAAGAAGCAGGGCAGAATCTGAAGGAAACCAAGCTGTTAAACTTTTATAGCATGGTTGGAATAAATTTCGGCAACATTGCTTCGAACGACGCCGTAATTGCTGCTAAAATAAATGAAGTTGTAAAAGAAGGCTGGTCGGTTGCATTTATCACAAGTGGTGTTGAGTCGGACTCAGGAAAAGAGGATGGTAAAGGCATATTTATAACGCGTATATTTTTTGTAAAGAACAAAGCTGAATAAACCCGGCCTGTCAAAGCACTCTGGCTATAATGGCGGAGGAAGTTTGGATAGAAACTTTGTGCAACTAATAAAAATTAGTTTGGGCAGTAAGCTCAGTGTTCCAATTCCTCCATACCGCCAATACGCAAACTGTATTAAAAACTGACAACCAGACAATTACTAACAAATCAGAATAAATAATGAACAAAGTAGTCCTATACATTGCCGCAAGTCTCGACGGATTTATTGCCAGGCCCGACGGGAATTTAGACTGGCTCAATGCTTTGCCAAATCCCGACCAGATTGACTACGGTTATGCTGACTTTTTAAGCAGCATAGGGTCAACCATAATGGGCAAAAACACCTATAACGAAATTATAGGATTTGGTGTTGAGTGGCCATATCCAGGCCTTGATTCTTATGTAGTTACCAGCGACACCGAATTTAAAGTGTCAAGCCCTGCTACGTTTGCGCTGCACGCTGACCTGAATAAATTTATTACCGGACTCAAACAGAAAACGGATAAAGATATCTGGTTGATTGGTGGCGGACAACTTATTACTTACTTTCTTAACCACGATCTTTTAGACAGAATGATACTGACACTTATTCCTACTGTTTTAGGCGAAGGGATTCCCTTGTTTCCAAACAAACCCAAAGAAAGCAGTTGGACCTTGTCGAAAGTTGAACAATTCAATACAGGAGTTGTAAGCCTGACTTATGACAAAAAATAAATGATGAAAAAAGTGAAACAACGCTTATTATAAAGAATCACTAGTGTACGACTAAAAAGTCAGAATTCTGCTGAAAGGTACAGTTTACGAGTGCTGTAGCCCCTCTCCTCAAGGAGAGGGGTTAGGGGTGAGGTATTACTTGGAATTCAATCTTTTAACTCGTTTTGCCGTTTAGTAGTGATAAAGAATTTAAAATGCTATAACTATGAGTCTCTCAAAATCAATAAGCCTTGCCATGCTTGCAAGCCGGCTTGTTTTGTTCCTGTTTTTCCAGGTATTGATTGCTTTAGTTGCCCGATCGTGGTTAATTTCCGAAAAATACTGGTTGCTTACTGCTACGCTCACAAATATCGTGAGTATCGCTCTACTCTATTTTTTATACAAAAGAGAAGGGAAAAGATACCTGGATATTTTCCGTATTAACAAACCCGCTTTTAAAAAGGATATCCTGATTTTCCTGGGTTTAACCCTTATTTCAATCCCTTTGATTTTTGCGCCCGGCTATTTTTTAAGCATCATGATATGGGATAATCCGGATGTTCCGACCGAAATGATGTTTGGCACAATTGAAACCTGGCTGGTTTACGTTTTGTTGATCGCTTTCCCGGTAACCATCGCCTTTGCCGAATTAGCCACTTATTTTGCATACATCATGCCAAAGCTGCAAAAGCAATTGAAAAGGAAATGGGTAGCAGTATTTCTGCCTGTGCTGTTTCTTTCGGTTCAGCATTGTACCTTACCATTTATCCCCGATATTCATTTTATCATGTATCGTGCCCTGGTGTTTTTACCTTTCGCTGCACTGATCGGGATTTCACTTTACTACCGGCCTTCGCTTTTCGTTTACTTCGCTGTTTTACATGGCATTATGGATTTTGGAACTGCTTATATGTTCCTTCTGGAAATAAAATAACCATAAATTTCACCTGCCGAAACTCTCCGGGTAACCTATCGTTTTTTGATAAAATCAACCAATTATGAAAAAACTTTCTTTAGCCATCGCCTTTATCGCATTTTGCCTCTTAACATCAGCCCAATCCAATAAAATTGAAATTGGTTCTATCGACACCGTTAATTCAAAAATACTCAACGAAAAACGTGCAATTTGGGTTCACGTGCCGAATCAGGGAGTCGAAAGTGCATTTTCTCAAATGCGTTACCCTGTTATGTACCTGTTAGACGGAGATTGGTACTTTTATTCTGTTGTGGGCACTATGCAACATTTGAGTTATATTAATGGCAATACCATTTGCCCTGAGATGATCGTTGTTGGAATACCATGTGCTGACAGGTTCAAAAACTTAACTCCTACCTGCGACAGTATGTATAGCGCGAATTCCGGCGGAAATGAAAAATTTATTTCCTTTATCGAAAAAGAATTAATGCCATATATTGATTCTGTGTATCCGGTAGAGCCATATCGAATGTTGATCGGACATTCCTTAGGCGGGTTAACAGTAATGAATACGCTGGTAAATCACACGAAGCTGTTCAATGCATATGTTGCCATTGATCCAAGTATGTGGTGGAATAAGCAAAGCTCTTTAAGAGAAACAGAAAAGGCTTTATCGGAGAAGAAATTTGATAATGTCAGTTTATTTTTGGGCATAGCAAATACAATGGAGCCAGGCATGGACACCATAAACGTTAAAAAAGACACAACGAGAAAGACCTTAGCTATTCGTTCCTTATTAGAGCTGTCTGATCAATTAAATAACCGTAATCATACCGCATTAAATTATCGATATAAATTTTACAGTAACGAAAATCATGGTACTATTCCACTGATTGCTTTATATGATGCTCTGCATTTTATTTTTAACTTTTATAATTTACCATTGACGAAAAAAGATTACGCAGATACTACCCTGTTATTAGCCTATAAAATTGAGAATCATTATAAAAATGTTTCAGAAAAAATGGGATATAGTGTATCTCCTTCCGAAAATACTATTTATGCATTGGGCTTTAGTTCATTGTTTCTTAAAAATTATGTTCTGGCAGAATATTTTTTCAAACTTAATATTAAAAACCACCCTGAAAGCTTTATAGTTTATGATTCATATGGTGATTACTATGTTGCAATTGATGATAAATCAAATGCGATAAAAATGTTTTCGAAAGCCTTGTCGATTAAGGAAAATCCTGATATAAGGCAAAAGCTTGAAAAGCTTCAGGGAAATTGAAGTTGAACCTTCGCTTGTTTGAGGATTATTTTCAAGATACATGCGATTGCTCCTATATGATGAAGAATTGACCTGGCGATTAAAAGTGTAACATTGAAATATGAAAATAAGGCATAAATTTGATCTAATTATCAGTCTTAATTAATATCATTCAATCAACTCTACTCAAATGAAAAACAAAGCCGGAGTGTTTATCTTAAAATTCCTTTTCCTCTTATTCTGGCTTGTAATTCAGGCCAACGCGCTATCTGCACAGAAATCAAAATCTGTATCTATTAATTTAAATGCCGGAACCTTAAGCCTCGGTGTTAGTGATCCGAACTACTCGGATGGCTCTACTTCAAGTTTTTTCCTGGCGCCATCGGTGAAAATAAACCGGTCGGAATTTATGCTGGGGCCGCTCTGGAGCCAAAAGGGAACGCTCCTATTACTTCGACAACTCATTATCACTCCCGGGCTACTAGCCGGTTTTAATTACCATATATTGAAAGATCCGCGTTTGCTGCAGTTTATCTTGCAATACAAACTTCAACTGGTCAGGTGGTCAGGTGAAGAGACTGAATATATTGCACATGGGCAAGTTATACGGTACGCACGACTGGAACATCACCAACCTGAACCACTACATCGGTTATGGAGTTCAGTTGTACCTTTCGAAGAAAAAGAACGCGTATCTTTTTCATTCCTTTGGTTATGGCTGGGAAAGCAAACTTAGCAGTTCGGGGACATATTACTATACTCATCTAAGGTACAATGCAGGAATTGGGTTTAAAATCTATTCATTTAAAGAGAAATCATTGTTGTCCGGTTAAATTGTTTATTAAATACCGTAACGCTTGATATATCGCGTCCGCCTCGGGCGGACTGTCCCGTTAGGGACAATATATTGGTAGAGAGCATATTGGAATAATATAAAGTCCCGTCAGGGACGAATATCTTTTACCCGGACAACAATGAAGAGAAATAAAAACTGAAAAATGCTTTTAATTCAGCTCCGCGAAAGCTACAGGGACATTATTATAGGTTTTTATCAGGCCAATAACGCTTCAGTCAGTTTCCTCAAGCGTAAAAATTTCGTTTACGGTTTTACCGAAATAGCGAGCGATTTTCAGTGCCAGGATGGTGGACGGCACATATTTATTCAGTTCAACCGAATTAATGGCCTGCCTGCTAACGCCAACCTGTATGGCCAGTTCCTCCTGGGTAATGTTTTTAATGGCCCGTTCCACTTTCAGGTTATTCTTCATGGCTCAGCGATTTATTCGTTTTGTAAAGGATATAGTAAAATCGGATAATGAAGAAAATAAGAACCGTAAACATATTAAAAATCATAACATACAAAAACTCAAAATTGAAGAAGAACAGGAAACAGAAGGCTAGCACAGCATAGTTAATATAAATAGCCCATACCAAGGATTCGAGGCGGGTTTTGGCAATAAATTCATCTTCTTGTTTTTCTTTCGAAAATGCAACAAAAATAGCACCAAGCAGGAAAAGTATTCCAGCAAGAGTACTGCTGTAGTTACCGGGAATAAATCCGAAAATAACGGGTGTTTCGGTGAACAATTCCTTAGAATAGATTGTGAACACGCTGGAATCAAGAAAATTGAATTTAAAATCAAAGAAAATGATTAAAATTCCGAGAAGGGTGGAAGGAATTAATAAAATCCAACCAATCCGTTTAAATTGATTTGGGAAAAGCAGTTTTGTTTTCATAGCTATAGGATTTTAAAATTATTATCACAAAAGTAATGCATACTTTACATAAAAGCAAGTATAAGTTACAAAAAGTAATGATATAATTACAAATAATTTATAATTGGCTGATTTACAGGATAGTTTTTGGAATCAATTAGGAGAAAAAAATAATTATTTGTTTACGAATGATAACATTAGGATTAAATGCCCCATGTTTTAATACTTTTCATTTTGTAATTTAGCTTGTCTGACTCATTTAAAAAGGTAAAAGATATTGTTCAATCAATGTGTTATAGGCGAAAGTTTAATTGCTTAGTATGTTTCAAAATAGAAGATTTACACACATTATTAACTATATTTGTATCAATTTAAAACTGAAATGCGAATCATATCAAAATGGAGAAAATTGAGGCTGGCACAAGCTGCTCCCTCCCTGATTTCAGGGAGGGTCGGGGCTGGGTACAATTAAATATTGAACAAACGAATAATCAGTTTTTTTGTAGTTGTTTCAAGTTCGGGTACCCCCTCTGACTCCCCCTGAAATCCGGGGGAGGACGTGCTAAGATAGTTCATACTGTCGGATAACGTGTTGGCAGTTAGGAGATTGTTTTAATTGTGCAGTCAGTGATTAAGCTGAACAGATTCCACGGAAGGGAATATCATGACAAATGTATTTCTCTTTACACCTAATCAAAAATCTATAGCAGTATTATGTGAAGACCAACTTCTTGATTTTTTGTAGGGTGGCGCATTGTCAAAGTCAGGACAATAAAGGTTAGTAGCACCTGGCACCCGTCACACGGAACCCGTAAACCCGACGAACCCGGAACCCGGAACCCGGCACTTTAACTTAAAAGACCTTGATACCGCATTTTTGAAACAGAACCCAAAAGTTTATAATAAGCTGATTCGCGTGAGTGTCTAAAAGAAATAAATGGACATTTGAGTTGTAAAAATGATACGGAAATATGGATGATAGCCACAGATTAGTGCAGAAACACAGAAACATGACTTTAGAGCAATTGAAAGAGTATATTCAAAACAATCTTCGAAAAGATAATACTAATCTGGTGAAGCCTAAGTGAACTTTGTAATATCCGATAATTTTCGTGGAAATTCCCTTGATCTGGAATTTTATCCCTAACTCTCTTCCTTAAAAAACAGCTGGTAATAATTCATTCCTGTAACCGGGTCAAAGCCTTTTACAATCTGCTGATGATCGCCATGCACATAGATATGGAAGTTCTTATCGAGCTTTATCACACTTTTAAAAACCCTGGATTGTTTCTTAACTGCCGCGTTTGAAATAGCAAAGTTATTAGTTAGTTCCAGGTTATTATCCACCTCAAATTCAGTTTTATACGATTTAAAACTGCTGATCACATCAGGCGCCTGAATTACTTCGTTGGCAAAATCATCCATATCGAAGTTGTCGTTTTCTTTAAAGAATTTTACCGATTTATTGAGCATATCGGCCTGGTCGGCTTTCGATACCTCGAAATGTGCAGGTAGTTTTTCGACTACGAAGTTTTTACACAGGTTCAGTACATTTTTGGTTTGAAAATACTCGTCGTTGCGCGGGCATACATGCAGAAAATGATCGATCCAGTATTGTGCTTCAGCGCCTTTATTCAGGTTATCAACCACCGAAACCTTGTATCCTTTTTCGCGCTCGGTGTTGAAAATCAGGCAGCCCTTATCCAGTTTATGAATATTGATTCCGGCTTCGCTTTCAATCGAAAAGCCTTCGTTTTGTGATTGTACTTTCAGGAAAGTCTCCTTTGTTTCCGACTTAAACAATCCTACAGCATCAAGGGTTTCGCCATCCACAATGCAATCGCGGAAATATGCAATGTACAATTCGCCCCCTTTAATTTTGGGATGAACGGATTGTTCGTACAGGTGTTTTGCCAGGCTAACAGAGTGTTCAAATAACGTTTCCGGGTTATCGAAAATATCCGAAACATACGAAAATACCTCGTTCAGTTTCAGATCCGATTCGTGAAAAAGATTGTGATACTCGTTCGATTTAAATGGCGAGAAGAAATACGTCAGCAGCAGGCTTTGGATATTTTCGTCGGTAAACAAACCTGATTTCGAAAAGCGTGTGCCTTCCTCATTTAATTTGTTACCCACATAATGAACGGCAATGGATTGTATTTCAACTTGTTCGGTGATGAGCATAGTATTGGGTTAGGGGAGATGTGCGTAAGCAGGTAGTTTATGTGTTAAATTGGCTGGGAGTCGGGAGTTGGGAGTCGGGAGTCGGGAGTTGGGAGTCGGGAGTCGGGAGTCGGGAGTCGGGAGTCGGGAGTCGGGAGTCGGAAGTCGGGAGTCGGGAGTCGGGAGTACGGGAGTCGGGAGTCGGAAGTCGCCTGCCTGCAGCCGGCAGCGGGAGTCCGAAGTCCGAAGACGGAAGACGGGAGCACGAAATTGGAAGACGGGAGTTCGAAGTTGGTTGTGAGAAGTTGGAAGATTGAGGAATTAACAACTTCGCAGTTATTATTTTCTTTTTCTTATTTCAACTTCGCTGCTCATTACACCCGTCACCTGTCTTCCCTGCTTGCAGCAGGCAGGCGACTTCCGACATCCCACATCCCACATCCCACATCATTTACCTCAACCCCAGCCCCACAATAATCTCTTCAATCCGGCTATCGAGTTTCGCTTCCGTATTTTTGAAATCGGCTACAGCTTTGAGATCGGCACGTACACTGAAGTAGAATTTTATTTTCGGTTCCGTTCCCGAAGGGCGCATGGAAATTTTGCTGCCATCGGCCAGGAAAAACTGCAGTACATCGCTCTTGGTCAGATCAATAGGTGTTACCTTGCCGGTGGTGATATCCGTTGCCTGGCTCAGTTTGAAATCATTCATTTTAACAACTTTCGAGCCGGCAATTTCCTTAGGAGGATTGGCTCGGAAGCCTTCCATCATAGCTTTTATTTCGGCTTGTCCGCTCATGCCTTTACGTACAACATTTACGAGGTTTTCCTTGTATAAACCGTATTCGAGGTAAATATCGAGCAGTAATTCATAAAGGCTCTTCCCTTTGGTGGCAGCCCATGCAGCGCATTCGGCAAATATTGAACAGGCAGTGATGGCATCCTTATCGCGGACAAATTCACCAATCATAAAGCCATAGCTTTCTTCGCCGCCGCCAATAAATGTTTTCTTGCCTTCGTTGTTACGGATAATTTCGGCAATCCATTTAAACCCGGTCAGAACATCATAATACTCAACCCCGGCACCTTTTGCTATGTCGCTCATAAGTTCGGAGGTAACAATGGTTTTTACAATATACTCTTTGCCTGTGAGTTTGCCTTTTGCCTGCCATTGTTTTATAAGGTAATACGTAATTAAAACAGCTGTCTGATTGCCGTTTAATAGTATATAATTTCCATCCAGATCCTTAACGCCTACGCCAATGCGGTCAGCATCAGGATCAGTTGCTAAAATAAGATCAGCATCAATAGCTTTGGCTTTTTCGAGTGCCATTTTCATGGCAGCTTTTTCTTCGGGATTTGGTGAAACGATGGTCGGGAAATTGCCGTCGGTAACGGCTTGTTCTTCAACAATATGAACGCTCTCGAAGCCGTAATTTTCCAATGCTTTGGGTACCAGCGTTATGCCTGTACCATGCAGGGCGGTAAAAACGATCTTCATGTTCTTGTTTGGCGGAATCACTTCAGGAGCCAGCATATAACTCTTCGACACTTTCAGGAATTCCTTATCGATGGTTTCGCCTATCATATTAATATTCATGTCGTTGCCAACGAAATTAACATCGCCAACCGTTGCAATTTTCATCACTTCGGCAATCACATTTTTATCGTGAGGAGGCACCAGCTGGGCGCCATCGTTCCAGTAAACTTTATAACCGTTGTATTCCTTTGGATTATGCGAAGCGGTGATCACAATTCCACTGTGGCAGTGCAGGTAGCGTACAGCAAACGAAAGCTCTGGCGTGGGGCGCAATTCTTCGAACAGGTAAACAACTATTCCGTTGGCCGAAAGAACATCGGCAGCAATTTTTGCAAAATAACTGCTGTTATTCCTGCAATCGTAAGCAATTGCAATCCTGATTTCGTTTTCACCAGCAAACACTTTTTTCAGGTAATTGGCAAGGCCCTGGGTGGTCATTCCTACCGTATATTTATTCATTCGGTTGGTGCCATCGCCCATAATACCACGCAGGCCGCCGGTGCCAAACTCGAGGTTGCAGTAGAAACTTTCGGCCAGTTCGGCTGTATCGTTTGCTATCAGGTTATTGATGCGCGACTTGGTATCTTCATCAATATTGTTATCACTAAGCCAGGCTTGTGCCTTTTTTAGAATTGCAGGATCAATTGTTGTATTTGCCATAATATGAATGATTTATATTTTTTTTGATTGTAAGTTTTACCAGTACAAACCTAAGAAATTTATTTTAACTGTTGAATACAGCGTGCAAGACTATGCTGCCATTCGGGAATTTTCAGCGCAAAATCGTTTTGTATTTTGCTCTTGTTCAGCACACTGTACGCCGGTCGTGGTGCCGGAAGCGGGTATTCGGCGGTGGTAATGGGCAAAACCTTGCATTCAATACCCGATAGCCTGATAATTTCGCTGGCAAAACCATGCCAGGTAGTTTGACCCATATTTGAATAATGATAAATTTCAGCCTGCTTTCCTTTATATTTTGCTATCATCACCATAATAGCTTCGGCCAGGTCGGCAGCATAAGTGGGAGTGCCTTGCTGATCGGCAACCACACGGAGTTCACCGCGCTCGGCGCCATACTTACGCATGGTTTTAACAAAATTATGCCCGAATGATGAATACAGCCATGAGGTGCGTATGATTATCGCCCGCGCTTTCGAATCCATAACAGCTTTTTCACCTTTAAGTTTGGTAATACCGTAATATCCCTGTGGATTTACCGGCTCGTCTTCGGTGTAAGGCGAATGCTTTGTTCCATCAAAAACATAATCAGTCGACACATGAACCAACAAAGCATTTTTTTCGAAAGCGGCATCTGCCAGGTTTTTGGGACCTGTAACATTTATATTCCATGCCAGGTCACGATCTGTTTCTGCTTTATCCACATTGGTAAAGGCAGCGCAATTAATTATAAATTCAGCCGGATTCGATTCCAGGAATTCATTTACGGCCCGGCTGCTCGTGATATCGAGTTCGGCAACATCGGTAAAAATAAAATGATATTCAGTGTATTTCTTTTCAAGAATCCTGAATTCGTTGCCGAGTTGGCCGTTACTGCCGGTAATTAGTATGGTTTGCATTGAAAGGGTTTAAAGGGAAGAAATTCAATTAGGTAATTAGGTTTAAAGCTGGTCGCTGGTGCATTAATA
Source organism: uncultured Bacteroidales bacterium (assembly GCA_963714825.1). GTDB lineage: Bacteria > Bacteroidota > Bacteroidia > Bacteroidales > UBA4417 > UBA4417. The sequence goes on from CAVQQF010000007.1 coordinate 322,375, forward strand.
TTTGTCGGATCCCGATTGCTATTGGGACGGAAGTCGGGAGTCGGGAGTCGCCTGCCTGCTGCAGGCAGGGAAGTCGGAAGTAGCTCAACTTAAGCCTTATTCATTGTTTAAAGCTGAATGAAAGATTGATTGTACTTTTTAATTACCCTTAAATGAATAAGCATCTTACTCGAATTCAAATTTAGGTTAATGACCTTCTTATTCTACTTTAAATAGTCAATTTAAATAGAAGAACGAAAGAAATCAATCGTTTTAATCAATCCGGCTTCAAGCTGAATATTAGGTTCCCATTTAAGGATTTGCTTCGCCTTGGTGATATCGGGTTTACGCTGCAATGGATCGTCGGCAGGAAGTGGCTGATAAATGATTTTGGACGATGATCCGGTGAGTTTAATCACCTTCTCGGCAAGTTCCTTTATGGTAAATTCATTCGGGTTGCCAATGTTTATTGGTCCAATGATGTTATCAGGTGTATTCATCATACTTATCATACCACTAACCAGGTCGTCGACATAGCAGAAACTCCGTGTCTGGCTGCCGTCGCCGTAAATGGTAATATCGTTGCCTTTCAGCGCCTGAACAATGAAGTTGGAAACCACACGTCCGTCTTCGGGATGCATGCGTGGTCCGTAAGTGTTGAAAATACGTATGATCTTGATCCTCACATTATTCTGGGTATGATAACTCATAAACAGGGTTTCGGCCACACGTTTTCCTTCGTCGTAACAAGCCCTGATACCGATCGGGTTAACATGACCCCAGTAGCTTTCGGTTTGAGGATGTTCGAGCGGATCGCCATACACCTCGCTGGTGCTCGCCTGTAGTATTTTTGCCTTAATTCGTTTGGCCAGCCCCAGCATATTAATGGCTCCCATTACCGAAGTTTTAACGGTTTTTATAGGATTGTACTGGTAATGGATAGGCGAGGCCGGACATGCCAGGTTGTAAATCTGGTCGACTTCGATAAAAAACGGCATGGTAACATCGTGCCGTATCAATTCGAAATAAGGATTCGAAAGCAGGTGAACGATATTCTGTTTCTGACCGGTAAAAAAATTATCGAGGCAAATTACTTCGTTACCTTCATTCAGCAGTCGTTCGGCAAGGTGCGAACCCAGGAAACCCGCTCCACCTGTAATTAATATACGTTTACGCATAATTCCTAAATTAGTTGTCAATAACCAGAATTATTAATAACACTAAGGTAATGGTTATTGGTTATTTGCAAAATAACAGACAGAAAATTGTTTGTTATTCCTCTGTAAAATGAAATGTTTTTTATGATTTAATCCCGATACAATAGCACTGTACTCCGGCGGCTTTCATTTCGTTTACATCGTAAATATTCCTTCCGTCGAATACCAGCGGGTATTTCAGTAATTCTTTTATTTTATCGGTATCAGGGAATCGGAATTCAGTCCATTCGGTTACCAGGAACAGGCAGTCGGCGCCCACCAAAGCATCGTACTGGCTTTGCATGTATTCGATGGTGTCGCCAATGCGGCGTTTGGCTTCGTGGGTAGCTACCGGGTCGTAGGCCTGCACTTTGCAGCCGGCCGCTTTCAGTAATTTGATAAGTTCCAGGGCCGGGGCTTCGCGCATATCGTCGGTTTGTGGTTTAAATGATAAACCCCACATGGCTATGGTTTTCCCGCTGATGTCGCCTTTAAAGTGATTTTTGAATTTATCGAACAGAACGGTTTTCTGATCATCGTTAACTTCTTCAACGGCTTTCAGAACACGCATATTGTATCCATTTTTATCAGCAGTATGAATAAGTGCTTTTACGTCCTTAGGGAAACACGAACCTCCGTAACCGATTCCCGGGTACAGAAACTTGCTGCCAATACGTGTATCGCTGCCTATACCTTTGCGTACCATATTTACATCGGCACCCATAATTTCGCACAGGTTGGCAATATCGTTCATAAAACTGATCCGGGTTGCCAGCATGCTGTTGGCAGCATATTTTGTCATTTCGGCCGAAGGTACATTCATGATAATTACCGGGTGACCATTCAGTGTGAAAGGTTTATAAAGCCTTTTCATGATATCCTCAGCTTTTTCGGATTCTACACCTACCACAATACGGTCGGGGCGCATAAAATCGTCGATGGCGGCACCTTCCTTCAGGAATTCAGGGTTCGAAGCCACATCGAAATCGATATCCAGGTTACGGAGTTTTAATTCCCTGGCGATAGTTTCACGCACCTTTAAAGCCGTTCCAACAGGTACCGTGCTTTTGGTTACAACCAGGATGTAATCCGTCATATTCTTACCAATAGTACTTGCCACATCGAGTACATATTTCAGATCGGCGCTTCCATCCTCATCGGGAGGGGTTCCTACGGCAATAAAAACCACTTCCGTGTCGGCAAGATTTGAAGCCAGGTCAGTATCGAACGAAAGTTTTTCTTTTTCGACATTACGGGCAATCATTTCGTCGAGTCCAGGTTCATAGATAGGCGAAATTCCTTTCTTCAGATTTTCAATTTTAAGGGTATCAATATCAACGCATACCACATCAATTCCCACTTCTGCAAAACAAGTTCCGGTAACGAGCCCGACATACCCTGAGCCCACAATTGCAATTTTCATAATTTTTTATTTATATTTTTGACTGATAAATTTAGTTTGATGAATTATCAAAAGTAACTTTCGGTTTTAACTGCACAAAGATAGGGATATCTTCATTTTATAAGCCTGCAAAATGATATCAATTAAGAATTTGATTAGTTTAACTTAAGAGTATGATCAGGATAAATGGATCTTCAGGGATAAATGGTTTACTTAAGCTGCTCATTTGCAGCATTGCTCTATAGGTTTTCAATAAAATATTATACTTTTAAAAGTCAATTATTGTTTTTTATTTTACAATTTTTTGGGAAATATCAATCACACATGAAAGAACTGATAATCAACGTGAATTAATCAAAATCACGATTCGTTACCGGATAAATTTCCTGTCAGACTTTCGATTCGCTTTATGCGATATCTTTAATACATTTATAATGTTTATTTCAGTTTATGTTTATTGAATCACAATTCATAAAAAAAAGCTGCTTTGCAAGTACAAAGCAGCTTTTTTGCTATAATGTGAAATTAATATTTAAGTCCCGGAAATCCAGATTTCTTAAAAAGTATGTACATGTCGACCGAACAGCTAAATGTCTGTCCGTCTGCGATCTGGAATTCGGTGAGGCTTGGTGAACCAAGTCCACCTGAACCATACCAGCCAACATAATCGGGAACCGACCATGTGCCGCTATTGTCAATGTCTTTCCATACATCAAGGTAGTAGTTTCCAGGATTAACATTGGTGAGTGTGAACGATACACTTGCACCCGAACCTGTTACCGCGCCGAATTTAATTGGTTGATTATTCACCCAGTTATCCCATGAGGTATAAATACTCACTTTTGAGTTGGACAGGTCGCCTGATGTACCCGCAGGGAATTTGGCAGTACCGGTAATCTGCGTAACGGCAGGCATTACTGTAAGTGCACCGTTGCCTGTTGATGAGCCTCCTTTGCCATCAGATACCGTAACCGTTAAGGAATGAGCTCCGGCGGCTGAAGGTGCTGTCCAGGAAACAGAGGATCCACTGCCCGAAATAGCTCCACCAGTGACGGTATATGCATAAGTTAAAGGATCGTTGTCAGGGTCGGTGGCAGTAACAGTTACTGATACAATGCCGTTTGCATTAACGCTGGCAGGATTTATTGCAACTGAGGAAATAGTAGGATTGCCGTTTGCATCATCCTTTTTACAAGAAGAAACGGAGATTGCATAAATCAGGGCAAGCATTACAAAAATTGGTAGAGGTTTCATTTTCATAGGACTTGAATTTAGGTTAATAAATGGTTAATAAGTAATGGAAAGGTTTAATTTTTAGTTTTATCAAATTTATTTATCGTTTATTTATCTCTGAATTTCCTTATTTAAAATCAACCATCCCGGTTGCTATAAACATAAGAAACAACTATGTTGTATTCAAATCAATCTCACCAGGGGTGCGATTTTCTTTATGCTAAAGTACAAAGAAATGTGCCGTTTTGCTAATAATTTTTCGTATTTTATTAATATTGATTTCGAAGACATATGTATGTTATTCATAATCAGCTGCTTATATTTACTGCCGTTTGCACGGCTGAATAAAAAATAAGAAGCATGTTTACAACTGCTGAAATAATTAATAATCATTCAGCCGCTGACTGCGGGAAAACAAAATAAAGTTGAAAATGTTCGCTTTTAAATTTGAATTGATTATTAAAACCAAAAACTAATTAGTGCTGCTGAGCCTAAAACAATAAGCATTAATGTATAGAGCGTTAGAACTACAATGGTCGAAATGCCGGCAAAAACGAATAGATTTTTCAGGTTTTTCAATGAACTGCTCATGCTTTCGGTGCTCGAAAGTTGTACCGCTTTTATAGCCTGGTTGCAGAAATTGTTAAGGAAAATAACGGGGATTATGTAAATAACAGCAATCAGCACATAAATCGCTGATAGCACTCCGGGCGAAAAAGGCAGGTTAAGCGGAATCATTTCGTCGGGCAAAATATTTAATACAAAGCCCATAATAATTCCTGCTATAAGCATTAGCCCATTAACAATAAAGCCTAGTATAGCCAGAAATTTCCCCCATTTAGCGGCTTTAAGTATAAACGAAACTGAAACATCAGTAAGCTGAGGAATTTCTTTTGGTACATCGGGTGATGACAAGTGGTTAGTGTTTTCCATAATAGACGGGGTATTATAATAATTCAAATTTTACTAAAAAGCACATGCCTTCTTTTTACAAAATTAACGAATTGTTGGGGTAAAAAGAAGATATTTCAGAAATAAACTTTCACTTCGTATAAACATTGCATAAATAGTTAACGATTATCAGAATACATCACTTGTGCGGAACGTCAGTTTTATGCACTGCCCGGCATTATTAATGCTTCTGGTTTAAATATCCGGCATCAAAAACCTCAATTGTTTTTTGGATAGTATGTGTTTCACCTTTCATGGGTTTGTATTCAGTATTTCCAGTAAATGATAATAATTTCCCGGGCAAAAAAACTGGTAATTCAGGTTCGTATCCCACGATGGTTGCCTGTTGCTGAATCATATGATAAACAAGGGTGCTGAAGGATAGCATCTTATCAATTGTCAATACTGCAAAAGCGTGAAATTGTATGTTCACATCTATTGGAAGCTGATAGGTAAATGTTATCTATTGTGAAGCTAACTTTGTTAAAAAAAAGCAGCTTGCTATCCGAAACTGAATTCTGATTAGCAAGCTACTTTATTTTTGCTGCAAGATGATGTTAATCCCAGTTTAATGCATCAATCTGTGAATTAGTTGATTGTTATCATTATTTACTATTTGATTCATTATTATTCATCTTCAAAATGATGCTCTGTTGATGCTACGGTTTATTTTATCCAGTTTCCTCTTACATATACCCAACCGGTATAGGTTTTCACATCGGCCAGTTTTATTATGTAGTAGTAAACACCATCGGGAAGCAGGGCATCCTTTTCATTCTTACCATTCCAGTTATTATACAGGTTATTATACCCCCTGAAATCTCTGACTTTGTCGCCCCAACGGTTGAAAATAACTATTTCATTATCAGGGAATTCATCGATTCCGCCAATGTGCCAGTAGTCGTTTTTACCATCATTGTCAGGTGTAACCAGGTGATAAACGTCGAGGTATTCGCGGTATGGGAATATGGTTATCACTACCTGCGCTGAACTGCATTTCGATGGTGATCCATTATCACAAATTACATAGGTAAGAGTGTCGTTGCCGGTATAGTTAAATTCCGGTGTGTATTGAATGGAGCCATCTTCGTTAAGAGTTACCACTCCGTGTGTCGGGTAGCTGGTAATGCTTACATTCAGTCCGAGACCAATGGGGTCGGAATCGTTGATAAGTATATTTACCAGCGTAGGCGAATTCAGGCCTGTGGTGTCGTAATCATTCACAGCAAGAGGTCTTTGTATGTCATTCAGGGTGATCAGAATTTCATCCGTTTGTACACTTCCGCATAGCATATCCACCACAGTTAATGTGAATAAAGTCTCAGTATTCAGTACCGTTGTTTTTGGTTTCAATACTGAGTTATCCAGCAGCAGTTCAACTGGTGACCAGTTAAATGAATACAGTCCCGAACCACCTGCAACTATCCCATTCAGGGTTGTAGCTGTGCCTTCGATAATCGATTGATCAATACCGGCATTTACAGCCATCTCAGGTACGAAGGTGAGTGTTACCATGTCTGAAATAACCATATTACCGCAAGTTGATGATCCATAAACAGTGAGAATAAATTCAACTGCCACTTTTTCGTTGGTTGCTGGCGTGTAAATCGGGTTCAGAATGGATGGATCAGATAGAGTTCCATTGCCGTTATGTGTCCACTTAATTGACGAATAATTGGCAGCTGTCGCAGCTTGAAGCGTGTAAGGCCCTGCCGAACATATGGCTTCATCATTTCCTGCGAATGCTAACGGAGCTTTTGAGAAATCAATCCGTATCGTGTCAACTGCATTGCCACAACCGGAGGATCCATCTGCCGTTATCATAAGATCAACAAAACCATTATTTATATCACTCGTGCCCGGGGTATAAACCGGATTAACAAGGGTGTTATTGTCAAATGAACCTGTTCCGGAAGTTGTCCATTGCAGGGATGCATAGTTAGTTGCTGCAGCAGAACTTAACAACACGGGCTCAGCTAAGCACGATTCTATATCCGATCCTGCATAGGCGTTTGCACCCGGAACTATCATCAAGGTCAGGCTGTCAGTTGCCGATCCGCAAGGTGCATCTCCAATAGCTGTTACAAACAAATGTATCAAACCTGTTTCATCAAGTGCCGGCACATAGGTTGGTGTAATTGTATTGGCGTTTTCGAGTGTGCCAAGTCCGTCGTGTGTCCAGCTAACCGATGTTGCACTGCTAATGGTTGCATCGGTAATGGTATAGGATTGATTCATGCATACTGTGGCACTGTGGCCGGCAAATACCCTGCTGCCTTTTATAAGTGTTACCAGCAATTCATCGCTCGAAATACCACAAAGTGTAATGCTGGTCGATGAAATCGTTAATGTAACAGTCCCATTATCAACATCCTGCTGGCTTGGCAGATAAGTAGCATTTATAAGTGTATCATTCTCAAAAATACCGCTTCCCGAAGTGGTCCATTTTATACTCGTTGTTCCTGTAACGGTTGCTGACGACAGGCTGATTGGTGTAAGATCGCAGCTTTCGATGTCAGAACCTGCATAAACCTGGTTCGTATTATTGATAGTTAACAATTTAACATCAAGTGCATTACTGCAATGAGTTAACCCGGTTACTAACAATTTCAGACTTATGGTGCCGGTTTCGTTCAGAGCAGGTGTATAAGTAGGAGTGAGGGTATTTGTATTTACCAGTGTACCTGCACCATTGTGTGTCCAAATAATGGAAGTATAGTTCTGGGCAGATGCATCAGTTACCGTGTAAGGCATATTCTCGCAGATTTCATCATCACTGCCGGCATCTGCAATTGACTTTTGGTTAATAGTCAGTACCATTGAGGCGCTGGCATTACCGCAAGGCACTAATCCTGTGCTGGTGAGGGTGAGGATTACTGATCCGTTTATAATATCATTCGAACCAGGGGCGTATGTTGTTATTACCAGTTTTGGATCCGCAAATATCCCGTCTCCATTTGTTGTCCACATTACATTGCTGGTGAATTTTACGCCTGCATTTACTGTTGTATAACTCTGTCCTTCGCAAATACTGTCGTTAGGTCCTGTATATGCTAAAGGTGCAGGTGTAATGGTAAGCCTCATCTGATTCCGTTTTATACCACATGGTCCAATACCATTAGCAGTGAGAATCAGATAAACAAAACCTGTTTCATTATTGGCAGGAACATAGGTCGGGGTTAAAGTCGTGTCATTTAATATTGTGCCTTGACCATTTGTTGTCCATATCAATGATGAATAACCTGAAGCGGTAGCTGTAGTTATAGTAAACGGTAAGCCTTCGCAGGTAATTTCGTCCTGACCGGCATATGCAGTTGGTTCTGCTATAACAGTTACTGTTTGAGTACACGAAACCGAAACTCCCAGCTGGGTTGTTGCTGTCCAGGTAATCAATGTTACGCCAGGATCAAATGTTGCAGGAGCATTGTTTGTGATTATCACATCTCCGCAATTATCGCTGCCGGTAGCTGGCTCCAGAATAATGGTTTCTGTTGAGCAGGCTATAATATCCGAAGGACAATTAATAACCGGAAGTTCATTGTCAATAACTGTAACGGTCATCGAACAGGTCGAAATGTTTCCGCATTCATCTACAATAGTCCATTCAATGGTTGTTGTTCCCACAGGATAGAATGCTGATGCATTTTCAGGCAGATTTAAACTGTTGGTAATTGTAACTGCGCTGCAGTCTTCGATATATGTTGGTTGTATTAATACAATGGTAGCGCCACATTTGCCGGGATCATTAAATATGGTTATATCAACCGGACATATAATTACAGGAGCAGTTGTATCTTCGATGGTGAAGGTAGCCGAAGTGGTGGAAGTATTTCCACAGTCATCGGTAGCGGTAAATACCACCAAGGCCGATCCGGTAGCACCACAAAGGTCGCTGAGTGTTGTGAAGTTGTTGGTCCATACCACGGATCCCGAGCAGATATCCGAAGCCACAGCGCCACCGTTGGCAGCGAGCCATGCATTCAGTTCAGCTACGTTTCCTGCACCGTCGCATTCAACGGTCAGATCCGAAGCAAGGGTTGTGATATCAGGAGCAGTAGTATCTTCGATGGTGAAGGTAGCCGAAGTGGTAGACGTATTTCCACAGTCATCGGTAGCGGTAAATACCACCAAGGCGGATCCGGTAGAACCACAGAGGTCGCTGAGTGTTGTGAAGTTGTTGGTCCATACCACGCTTCCCGAGCAGATATCCGAAGCCACAGCACCACCGTTGGCAGCGAGCCATGCGTTCAGTTGAGCTGCGTTTCCGGCACCGTCGCATTCAACAGTGAGGTCCGAAGCAAGTGTTGTGATGTCAGGAGCAGTAGTATCTTCAATGGTGAAGGTAGCCGAGGTGGTGGAAGTATTTCCACAGTCATCGGTAGCAGTAAATACCACCAATGCTGATCCGGTAGCACCACAAAGGTCGCTGAGTGTTGTAAAGTTGTTGGTCCAGACCACAGATCCCGAGCAGATATCCGAAGCCACAGCGCCACCGTTGGCAGCGAGCCATGCATTCAGTTCAGCTACGTTTCCGGCACCGTCGCATTCAACAGTCAGATCCGAAGCAAGTGTTGTGATGTCAGGAGCAGTAGTATCTTCAATGGTGAAGGTAGCCGAGGTAGTAGAAGTATTTCCACAGTCATCGGTAGCGGTAAATACCACCAAGGCCGATCCGGTAGCACCACAAAGGTCGCTGAGTGTTGTAAAGTTGTTTGTCCAGACCACAGATCCCGAGCAGATATCCGAAGCCACAGCGCCACCGTTGGCAGCGAGCCATGCATTCAGTTGAGCTGCGTTTCCGGCACCGTCGCATTCAACAGTCAGATCCGAAGCAAGGGTTGTGATATCAGGAGCAGTAGTATCTTCGATGGTGAAGGTAGCCGAGGTAGTAGAAGTATTTCCACAGTCATCGGTAGCAGTAAATACCACCAAGGCCGATCCGGTAGCACCACAGAGGTCGCTGAGGGTTGTAAAGTCATTGGTCCAAACCACAGATCCCGAGCAGATATCCGAAGCCACAGCGCCACCGTTGGCAGCGAGCCATGCATTCAGTTCAGCTACGTTTCCGGCACCGTCGCATTCAACAGTGAGATCCGAAGCAAGTGTTGTGATATCAGGAGCAGTAGTATCTTCGATGGTGAAGGTAGCCGAAGTAGTAGAAGTATTTCCACAGTCATCGGTAGCGGTAAATACCACCAATGCTGATCCGGTAGCACCACAGAGGTCGCTGAGGGTTGTAAAGTTGTTGGTCCAAACCACAGATCCCGAGCAGATATCCGAAGCCACAGCACCACCGTTGGCAGCGAGCCATGCATTCAGTTCAGCTACGTTTCCGGCACCGTCGCATTCAACAGTCAGATCCGAAGCCAGTGTTGTGATATCAGGAGCAGTAGTATCTTCGATGGTGAAGGTAGCCGAAGTAGTAGAAGTATTTCCACAGTCATCGGTAGCGGTAAATACCACCAAGGCTGATCCGGTAGCACCACAAAGGTCGCTGAGTGTTGTAAAGTCATTGGTCCATACCACAGCTTCCCGAGCAGATATCCGAAGCCACAGCGCCACCGTTGGCAGCGAGCCATGCATTCAGTTCAGCTGCGTTTCCGGCACCGTCGCATTCAACAGTAAGATCCGAAGCAAGTGTTGTGATATCAGGAGCAGTAGTATCTTCAATGGTGAAGGTAGCCGAAGTGGTGGAAGTATTTCCACAGTCATCGGTAGCGGTAAATACCACCAATGCCGATCCGGTAGCACCACAAAGGTCGCTGAGGGTTGTGAAGTTGTTGGTCCAAACCACCGATCCCGAGCAGATATCCGAAGCCACAGCACCACCGTTGGCAGCGAGCCATGCATTCAGTTCAGCTGCGTTTCCGGCACCGTCGCATTCTACGGTCAGATCCGAAGCAAGTGTTGTGATATCAGGAGCAGTAGTATCTTCAATGGTGAAGGTAGCCGAGGTAGTAGAAGTATTTCCACAGTCATCGGTAGCAGTAAATACCACCAAAGCCGATCCGGTAGCACCACAAAGGTCGCTGAGGGTAGTAAAGTCATTGGTCCAAACCACAGATCCCGAGCAGATATCCGAAGCCACAGCGCCACCGTTGGCAGCGAGCCATGCATTCAGTTCAGCTGCGTTTCCGGCACCGTCGCATTCTACGGTCAGATCCGAAGCAAGTGTTGTGATATCAGGAGCAGTAGTATCTTCAATGGTAAAGGTAGCCGAGGTAGTAGAAGTATTTCCACAGTCATCGGTAGCGGTAAATACCACCAAGGCCGATCCGGTAGCACCACAAAGGTCGCTGAGGGTTGTAAAGTTGTTGGTCCAGACCACAGATCCCGAGCAGATATCCGAAGCCACAGCGCCACCGTTGGCAGCGAGCCATGCATTCAGTTCAGCTGCGTTTCCGGCACCGTCGCATTCAACAGTCAGATCCGAAGCAAGTGTTGTGATATCAGGAGCGGTAGTATCTTCGATGGTGAAGGTAGCCGAAGTGGTGGAAGTATTTCCACAGTCATCGGTAGCGGTAAATACCACCAAGGCCGATCCGGTAGCACCACAAAGGTCGCTGAGTGTTGTAAAGTTGTTTGTCCAGACCACCGATCCCGAGCAGATATCCGAAGCCACAGCGCCACCGTTGGCAGCGAGCCATGCATTCAGTTCAGCCACGTTTCCGGCACCGTCGCATTCAACAGTCAGATCCGAAGCCAGGGTTGTGATATCAGGAGCAGTAGTATCTTCAATGGTGAAGGTAGCCGAAGTAGTAGAAGTATTTCCACAGTCATCGGTAGCAGTAAATACCACCAAGGCCGATCCGGTAGCACCACAGAGGTCGCTGAGGGTTGTAAAGTTATTTGTCCAGACCACAGATCCCGAGCAGATATCCGAAGCCACAGCACCACCGTTGGCAGCGAGCCATGCATTCAGTTCAGCTACGTTTCCGGCACCGTCGCATTCAACAGTCAGATCCGAAGCCAGGGTTGTGATGTCAGGAGCAGTAGTATCTTCAATGGTGAAGGTAGCCGAAGTAGTAGAAGTATTTCCACAGTCATCGGTAGCGGTAAATACCACCAAGGCTGATCCGGTAGCACCACAAAGGTCGCTGAGGGTTGTAAAGTTGTTGGTCCATACCACAGATCCCGAGCAGATATCCGAAGCCACAGCACCACCGTTGGCAGCGAGCCATGCATTCAGTTCAGCTGCGTTTCCGGCACCGTCGCATTCAACAGTGAGATCCGAAGCAAGTGTTGTGATATCAGGAGCAGTAGTATCTTCAATGGTGAAGGTAGCCGAAGTAGTAGAAGTATTTCCACAGTCATCGGTAGCGGTAAATACCACCAATGCCGATCCGGTAGCACCACAGAGGTCGCTGAGGGTTGTAAAGTTGTTTGTCCATACCACAGATCCCGAGCAGATATCCGAAGCCACAGCGCCACCGTTGGCAGCGAGCCATGCATTCAGTTCAGCTACGTTTCCGGCACCGTCGCATTCAACAGTGAGATCCGAAGCAAGTGTTGTGATGTCAGGAGCAGTAGTATCTTCGATGGTGAAGGTAGCCGAGGTAGTGGAAGTATTTCCACAGTCATCGGTAGCGGTAAATACCACCAAGGCCGATCCGGTAGCACCACAAAGGTCGCTGAGGGTTGTAAAGTCATTGGTCCAAACCACAGATCCCGAGCAGATATCCGAAGCCACAGCGCCACCGTTGGCAGCGAGCCATGCATTCAGTTCAGCTACGTTTCCGGCACCGTCGCATTCAACAGTGAGATCCGAAGCAAGTGTTGTGATATCAGGAGCAGTAGTATCTTCGATGGTGAAGGTAGCCGAGGTGGTGGAAGTATTTCCACAGTCATCGGTAGCGGTAAATACCACCAATGCCGATCCGGTAGCACCACAGAGGTCGCTGAGGGTTGTAAAGTTATTGGTCCAAACCACAGATCCCGAGCAGATATCCGAAGCCACAGCGCCACCGTTGGCAGCGAGCCATGCATTCAGTTCAGCTATGTTTCCGGCACCGTCGCATTCAACAGTGAGATCCGAAGCCAGGGTTGTGATATCAGGAGCGGTAGTATCTTCGATGGTGAAGGTAGCCGAAGTGGTGGAAGTATTTCCACAGTCATCGGTAGCGGTAAATACCACCAAGGCCGATCCGGTAGCACCACAAAGGTCGCTGAGGGTTGTAAAGTCATTGGTCCAAACCACAGATCCCGAGCAGATATCCGAAGCCACAGCACCACCGTTGGCAGCGAGCCATGCATTCAGTTCAGCTACGTTTCCGGCACCGTCGCATTCAACAGTCAGATCCGAAGCAAGGGTTGTGATGTCAGGAGCAGTAGTATCTTCAATGGTGAAGGTAGCCGAGGTAGTAGAAGTATTTCCACAGTCATCGGTAGCAGTAAATACCACCAAAGCCGATCCGGTAGCACCACAGAGGTCGCTGAGGGTTGTAAAGTTGTTTGTCCAAACCACAGATCCCGAGCAGATATCCGAAGCCACAGCGCCACCGTTGGCAGCGAGCCATGCATTCAGTTCAGCTGCGTTTCCGGCACCGTCGCATTCAACAGTCAGATCCGAAGCCAGGGTTGTGATATCAGGAGCAGTAGTATCTTCAATGGTGAAGGTAGCCGAGGTAGTAGAAGTATTTCCACAGTCATCGGTAGCGGTAAATACCACCAAGGCCGATCCGGTAGCACCACAAAGGTCGCTGAGTGTTGTAAAGTTGTTTGTCCAAACCACAGATCCCGAGCAGATATCCGAAGCCACAGCGCCACCGTTGGCAGCGAGCCATGCATTCAGTTCAGCTGCGTTTCCTGCACCGTCGCATTCAACAGTCAGATCCGAAGCCAGGGTTGTGATATCAGGAGCAGTAGTATCTTCGATGGTGAAGGTAGCCGAGGTAGTGGAAGTATTTCCACAGTCATCGGTAGCGGTAAATACCACCAAGGCTGATCCGGTAGCACCACAAAGGTCGCTGAGGGTTGTAAAGTCGTTGGTCCAAACCACAGATCCCGAGCAGATATCCGAAGCCACAGCGCCACCGTTGGCAGCGAGCCATGCATTCAGTTCAGCTGCGTTTCCGGCACCGTCGCATTCAACAGTGAGATCCGAAGCCAGGGTTGTGATATCAGGAGCGGTAGTATCTTCGATGGTGAAGGTAGCCGAAGTGGTAGAAGTATTTCCACAGTCATCGGTAGCAGTAAATACCACCAATGCTGATCCGGTAGCACCACAGAGGTCGCTGAGGGTTGTAAAGTTATTGGTCCAAACCACGCGATCCCGAGCAGATATCCGAAGCCACAGCACCACCGTTGGCAGCGAGCCATGCATTCAGTTCAGCTACGTTTCCTGCACCGTCGCATTCAACAGTGAGATCCGAAGCCAGGGTTGTGATGTCAGGAGCAGTAGTATCTTCAATGGTGAAGGTAGCCGAAGTGGTAGACGTATTTCCACAGTCATCGGTAGCAGTAAATACCACCAAGGCTGATCCGGTAGCACCACAAAGGTCGCTGAGGGTTGTAAAGTTATTGGTCCATACCACAGATCCCGAGCAGATATCCGAAGCCACAGCGCCACCGTTGGCAGCGAGCCATGCATTCAGTTCAGCTGCGTTTCCGGCACCGTCGCATTCAACAGTCAGATCCGAAGCAAGTGTTGTGATATCAGGAGCAGTAGTATCTTCAATGGTGAAGGTAGCCGAAGTGGTGGAAGTATTTCCACAGTCATCGGTAGCGGTAAATACCACCAAGGCCGATCCGGTAGCACCACAAAGGTCGCTGAGTGTTGTGAAGTTGTTGGTCCAGACCACAGATCCCGAGCAGATATCCGAAGCCACAGCGCCACCGTTGGCAGCGAGCCATGCATTCAGTTCAGCTGCGTTTCCGGCACCGTCGCATTCAACAGTCAGATCCGAAGCAAGTGTTGTGATATCAGGAGCGGTAGTATCTTCAATGGTGAAGGTAGCCGAAGTGGTGGAAGTATTTCCACAGTCATCGGTAGCGGTAAATACCACCAATGCCGATCCGGTAGCACCACAAAGGTCGCTGAGTGTTGTAAAGTTATTGGTCCAAACCACCGATCCCGAGCAGATATCCGAAGCCACAGCGCCACCGTTGGCAGCGAGCCATGCATTCAGTTCAGCTACGTTTCCGGCACCGTCGCATTCAACAGTCAGATCCGAAGCCAGGGTTGTGATATCAGGAGCGGTAGTATCTTCAATGGTGAAGGTAGCCGAAGTGGTAGAAGTATTTCCACAGTCATCGGTAGCAGTAAATACTACCAAGGCCGATCCGGTAGCACCACAGAGGTCGCTGAGTGTTGTAAAGTTGTTGGTCCAGACCACAGATCCCGAGCAGATATCCGAAGCCACAGCGCCACCGTTGGCAGCGAGCCATGCATTCAGTTCAGCTACGTTTCCGGCACCGTCGCATTCAACAGTCAGATCCGAAGCAAGTGTTGTGATATCAGGAGCAGTAGTATCTTCAATGGTGAAGGTAGCCGAGGTAGTGGAAGTATTTCCACAGTCATCGGTAGCAGTAAATACCACCAAAGCCGATCCGGTAGCACCACAAAGGTCGCTGAGGGTTGTAAAGTTATTGGTCCATACCACAGATCCCGAGCAGATATCCGAAGCCACAGCGCCACCGTTGGCAGCGAGCCATGCATTCAGTTCAGCTACGTTTCCGGCACCGTCGCATTCAACAGTCAGATCCGAAGCAAGTGTTGTGATATCAGGAGCAGTAGTATCTTCGATGGTGAAGGTAGCCGAAGTGGTAGAAGTATTTCCACAGTCATCGGTAGCGGTAAATACCACCAAGGCCGATCCGGTAGCACCACAAAGGTCGCTGAGGGTTGTGAAGTTGTTGGTCCATACCACGCTTCCCGAGCAGATATCCGAAGCCACAGCACCACCGTTGGCAGCGAGCCATGCATTCAGTTCAGCTACGTTTCCGGCACCGTCGCATTCAACAGTCAGATCCGAAGCCAGGGTTGTGATATCAGGAGCAGTAGTATCTTCAATGGTGAAGGTAGCCGAGGTAGTAGAAGTATTTCCACAGTCATCGGTAGCGGTAAATACCACCAAGGCCGATCCGGTAGCACCACAAAGGTCGCTGAGTGTTGTGAAGTTGTTGGTCCATACCACAGATCCCGAGCAGATATCCGAAGCCACAGCACCACCGTTGGCAGCGAGCCATGCATTCAGTTCAGCTGCGTTTCCGGCACCGTCGCATTCAACAGTGAGGTCCGAAGCAAGTGTTGTGATGTCAGGAGCGGTAGTATCTTCAATGGTGAAGGTAGCCGAGGTAGTGGAAGTATTTCCACAGTCATCGGTAGCGGTAAATACCACCAAAGCGGAACCGGTAGCACCACAGAGGTCGCTGAGGGTTGTAAAGTTGTTGGTCCAGACCACGCTTCCCGAGCAGATATCCGAAGCCACAGCGCCACCGTTGGCAGCGAGCCATGCATTCAGTTCAGCTATGTTTCCGGCACCGTCGCATTCAACAGTGAGGTCCGAAGCGATAGTAGTGATAACAGGGGCGGTGATATCCTGAACATTTATAGTTTGTGAAGAAGTTGAACTGTTTCCACAAGCATCGGTAGCTGTCCATGTGCGGGTAACGCTGTATGAACCAGCACAAGTGCCAGCAGTTGTAATATCATTAAAAGTCAGGGTAAGAGCAATTGTGCAATTATCAGTTGCTGTTGCGACTGCAAACAATGGGGTTGCAGGGCAGTCAATTGTTGTTACTGACGGTAAGGCAGCAATTACTGGTGAAATTATATCATGTACAATAGCTATTTGTGTACAGGTACTAACATTTCCAGAAATATCTGCAATGCTGTAAACACGCGAAATCGTCTCAGGACAGCTAAGGTTATCGCTTACCTGGCTAACCAGCATAAAGGTTGCTGCATCTATGCCACTATTGTCATCAGCGACTCCGCCAGCAGCTATAAACTCGACAAGCGTAGTATATGCAGCAGGTACTTCTTCAATACAGTTAACGCTTATGGTCGGTGGACAATTCATTGTTGGACCTTCGTTGTCTGCTACCGTCACGGTCATTTGGCATGTAGCCGTATTTCCGCATTCATCCGTTGCTGTCCATGTTATACTGGTAACTCCCAGGTTGTAAATACCGCTGGCATTATTTGTATTATTATAGTCATTGGTGAAAGTAACTGTACCACAATCATCAGATACAATAGGTTGACCAACTGTTACAGCTGCTGTATTGAGACTTGGATCCGTTTGAACTACGATTGAAGCAGGACAAATTATTGCAGGAGCTGCAATATCCTGTACGTTTATGGTTTGTGAGGCTGTGGAACTGTTACCGCAATCATCAGTAGCAGTCCATGTACGGGTAATGCTGTATGAACCTGAACAAGCTCCGGGAGTAGTAACATCAGTTGAGGTAAGAGTGAATGCACTTCCACAATTATCAGTTGCTGTAGCTATTGCAAATGCAGGAACTGCAGGACAATCTATAGTTGAAACTGCAGGTAATGCATCGATTACCGGAGCTGTAATGTCCTGAACATTTATGGTCTGTGATGCAGTGGAGCTGTTTCCACAATCATCAGTAGCTGTCCATGTACGGGTTATACTGTATGAACCTGCACAAGCGCCAGCAGTAGTAAGATCAGTTGAAGTAAGTGTGAATGCACTTCCACAATTATCAGTTGCTGTAGCTATTGCAAATGCAGGAACTGCAGGACAATCTATAGTTGAAACTGCAGGTAATGCATCGATTACCGGAGCTGTAATGTCCTGAACATTTATGGTTTGTGAAGCTGTGGAACTGTTTCCACAATCATCAGTAGCTGTCCATGTACGGGTTATACTGTATGAACCTGCACAAGCGCCAGCAGTAGTAAGATCAGTTGAAGTAAGTGTGAATGCACTTCCACAATTATCAGTTGCTGTTGCTATTGCAAATATTGGAGCAGCAGGACAATCGATAGTTGTAGTTGCAGGCAGGGCATCAATCACAGGAGCAGTAATATCCTGTACGTTTATGGTTTGTGAAGCTGTGGAACTGTTACCACAATCATCAGTAGCTGTCCATGTACGTGTAATGCTGTATGAACCTGCACATGCACCAGGTGTTGTAACATCAAAGTAAGTAAGAGTAAATGCACTTCCACAATTATCAGTTGCTGTTGCTACTGCAAATGATGGAGCAGCAGGACAATCGATAGTTGTAGTTGCAGGCAGAGCATCAATCACAGGAGCAGTAATATCCTGTACGTTTATGGTTTGTGAAGCTGTGGAACTGTTACCACAATCATCAGTAGCTGTCCATGTACGTGT